>NZ_AUEA01000007.1 GCF_000425745.1 Pseudomonas cremoricolorata DSM 17059 = NBRC 16634
ATTCGCAGCTCACGAACATCACATATCCGAATTCGCTGGCACGTTCACAGAACGCACCGGCTACCGAATTTCTTGACGACCATAGAGCATTGGAACCACCTGATCCCATCCCGAACTCAGCAGTGAAACGATGCATCGCCGATGGTAGTGTGGGGTTTCCCCATGTGAGAGTAGGTCATCGTCAAGATTCATTTCGCAAAACCCCTATCTGCGCGAGCAGGTAGGGGTTTTGTCTTTTCTGGCTCATAACCAGACGCGGCCCTGACTCTGCTCTCGCAGATTTCCCCCTCATTTACCACGAAAGTAGGCAAACTACGTGACTTGCCTGGCCGCTAACGGCGTCAAGACCTTGTTCTTGCCGTTTCAACAGCGCCAGGAAATGACCGCTAGGAGTGTCGACTCCAGGCGAATTTTGGATCTACCACCGAAATATCACGTGAGGTTACAAGCGAGATGGCCAAGGCCGCCGATGTCGTTGTGCAATGCCTGGAAAACGAAGGTGTCGAGTATGTATTTGGTATTCCTGGCGAGGAAAACCTCGACCTGCTGGAATCCCTGCGTAAGTCGAAGATCAAGTTGGTGCTGACCCGTCACGAGCAGTCTGCCGGCTTCATGGCTGCCACCTACGGACGCCTGACCGGCAAGACCGGTGTCAGCCTTTCGACGCTCGGTCCTGGCGCGACCAACCTGGTAACCGCCAGCGCCTACGCCTACCTCGGCGGCATGCCGATGATGATGATCACTGGCCAGAAGCCGATCAAGAAGTCCAAGCAGGGCCGTTTCCAGATCATCGACGTCTGCGGCATGATGGACCCCATCACCAAGTACACCCATCAGTTCGCCTCGGCCGACAACATCCCGGCCCGTATGCGCGAAGCGTTCCGCCTGGCTGAAGAAGAGAAGCCCGGTGCCGTGCACCTGGAACTGCCTGAGGACATCGCGGCCGAACAAACCGACTCGATGCCGATTCCGCCAAGCCTGCACCGCCGCCCCTTGGCAGAGCACAAGGCGATCGAAGCCGCTGTCGAGAAACTGCAGAACGCCCGCAGCCCGATTCTGGTGATCGGCGCCGGTGCCAACCGCAAGATGACGGCCAAGGTGCTCAAGCAGCTGATCGACAAGACCGGCATCCCGTTCATCACCACGCAGATGGGTAAAGGCGTGGTCGACGAGCGTCATCCTCGCTTCCTGGGCAATGCGGCGCTGTCGTCCGGCGACTTCGTGCACCGCGCGGTGGAAGCGGCCGACCTGATCGTCAACATTGGCCACGACGTGATCGAGAAGCCGCCGTTCTTCATGGTCCGTGGCGGCACCGAAGTCATCCATATCAACTTCCGCTCTGCCGAAGTCGATGCGGTGTACTTCCCGCAGATCGAGGTGATCGGCGACATCGCCAACGCCGTGTGGCAGATCGGCGAAGCGCTCACCGACACTACCCACTGGGACTTCACCCGGCTGATGACCATTCGTGAAGCCAACGAAGCGCAGATCGTCGAAGGCGCCGATGACGAGCGCTTCCCGGTCTACCCCCAGCGTCTGGTCGCCGACATCCGTCGTGCGCTGCCCTCTGAGGGCATCGTCGCGCTGGACAACGGCATCTACAAGATCTGGTTCGCCCGCAACTACAAGGCCCACAAGCCCAATACAGTACTGCTGGACAACGCCCTGGCGACCATGGGCGCAGGCCTGCCATCGGCCATGGCCGCGCATCTGGTGCACCCGGATCGCCCGGTCATTTCGGTGTGCGGTGACGGCGGTTTCATGATGAACAGCCAGGAACTGGAAACCGCCGTGCGCTTAGGCATGCACCTGACCGTGGTGATTCTGCGTGACGATGGCTACGGCATGATCCGCTGGAAGCAGGCGAACATGGGCTTCACCGATTTCGGCCTCGATTACGGCAACCCGGACTTCGTCAAATACGCCGAAGCCTACGGCGCCAATGGCCATCGCGTGGAAAGCGCCGAAGGCTTCCTGCCGTTGCTGCAGCACTGCATCGACACCCCAGGCGTTCACGTCATCGACTGCCCGGTCGATTACAGCGAAAACGACCGCATCCTCAACAGCGAGCTGCGTGAGCGCGCGCTGAGCGTTTAAGCCGCTAGACCGGGTCGCTACTGGCACAGTAGCGGCCCTGGCCTGATTACTCCTGATCCACACCATCCAAGCCGTTGCCCTGCGCCTGTGCTAGGGTGCATGGCTACGTGTGCCTCAGGACAGTCAGCCCATGCTCCCCTCTCTAAGCGACAAAGAACTGCTTCGCCTCGAAGACCTGCTCATCACCTACGGCAATGACTACTCGGTGCTCAACCTGGCCGAGCTCAACGGCTTTTTCACAGCGCTCGCCAGTTCGCCGGTGCGGGTATTACCTGAACAATGGCTGCCCGCGGTCGCCGGCGGCAAAGTACCCAAGTTCAAGAAGCCGGCCCATGAAGAGGCCTACACCGCGCTAATGTTGCGCTACGCCGATCAGGTGGCGCAGTCGCTGGCCGATGACTTGGACAGCTACCAGCCGCTGTTCGAACACAGTGAAGATGAACACGGCAGCATCGTGGTATTGGAAGAGTGGTGCTTCGGTTATATGCGCGGTACCCAGATCGCCGGATGGGATGAGTTGCCCGCCGCGCAGAACGAACAGCTCAAGGCCATTTCCCTGCACGGTCTGGAAGACAACTTCGAGCTGCTCGATACCATGAGCCGCGAACAACTGCAGGCGTGCGTGCCGCAGGTGCTGGAATCGGTGCGTGGGCTGTATCGCTTTCAACGGCAGCAAACGCCTAGTTGAAGTTGCCAACTCCCCCACAAATACCTCTGTACGTATGAACCTTGTCGAGCAGATTTGATCCGAGCGAACAACCTCGCATTCATCTCTGCTCAAAAGGAAGTGTCACCATGCACGATGCCAGCACTGGTAGTCTTATCAAGTCATACCGCTACGGAAGAGGCTATCTGATCTTCATTTACGGCTTCATCGCCGTATTGCTCGGCCTTGCCGCGTTCCTCGCCTACGGATATTCCATTTTCTCCACGCCAGGCGCCACCACATCGGGTGGTACCCGCTTCAATGGTCCGCCCGAAGTCCTGCTGTATGCGGCAGGTTTCCTTGTCTTCATTGCACTGTGTATGTTCGCCCTGTCGCGTTGGCAAAAGAAACTGCGTGACGCCCGCTACGACGTGCATGAACACGGCATTCGCCAGGTCACTTCGAGCGTCGATGAGTTCGTGCCCTTCGTCGAGATGAATGACCTGTACCTGTTCGCGTCGGGCCAGACCCTGACTGCCGGGCTGATCAACAACCTCGCCTATCGCCGCCACTCCGGTGAACAGTTCCGCCGGGTCAACCCGCATATGCCCAAGCTGGATGAGTTCATGGAACTGGTGCGTGACCTGCACGTGCAAGCCCGTCTGCCCATCGCCCTGGAAACCTTGAGCCAGGGTGGCTCGGTGCAGTTCAACTACGCCGACACGAAACAAGTGTGGGGCAAGCGGATGACCGGCAACTTCCTCAATGTGGAGACCAAGCCACTGTTGATCACACCCCAGACCCTGGAAGTGGACGGCCGTCGTTTCCCCATTTCGCTGTTGCGCGAAGCCAGCATGAGCAACTGGACCGAGAAGGTGGTGATCAAGGACAACGATGGCCAAGTGGTGTTGTCGACCATCGCCACCGGCATCATGAGCATGGACGTGTTCTTCAACGTGCTGGGCTGGATGCAGGAACAACAGCAGGTCGCGGTGGCCGGTAAAGTATTGGCCGATCAGTGATCATCTGAACGCACTTGGGACGCGCCATGGCCATACCCTACAAAGCCGCTGCAGTTCTGACCTTGGCCGTGCTGAGCAGCGCGTGCGTGCCGTGGAAGCGTGAACGCCCGGCCTATGCTGACCTGTGTACCTCGAAGTTCGAGTTTCAGGTGCCGGGCCCGCAAGGGCCGACACGCATCTTCCTGCAGGCCTATCTGTACGATCACGCTGCGCGTTGGTCCGATCAGCCGTTCCAGCAAGTGCTGCATGTTCAACACCCTGGCGAGAAGTATCCCCGTTCAGAGTTCTACGTGCAGTTGATTGCCTACAACCAGGACCGTCAGCGCGTGAAACGTGGCAGCGGCGGGGTGCCTGCCGTACCGATTCTGTACGACAGCCGTGAAGCGTTCATCACTTTCGCCGATGGCACACGGTTGCAGGCCAGGCCCGAGGTGTACCTCGGCGACGGCGATGTCTACGACTACACCCGCATCACGCCGCGCAACGCACGGCCCTCGCCGTATGACATCAACAGTGACGAAGTGCATGGCCTGATCCCGCGCATCACCAACAATAAGCACTATGGCTCGGCCTACGTGGTGTTCCAGACCGATCGGTTCGCCGCCGATTCGAAGTGGACCATCAACTTGGGCGCGCTCCAGGTGCAAGGCCAGAAGTTACCGATCCCGCCCTTGCAGCTCTGCCATCAACCGGTCAAGACCTGGATCGGCATCGAACCGTTGATGAGGCCCTGAACTCAGCTGGCGCTGCGGTCTCGACGCATTTGCGTGGTGAGGGTGAAGCGATCGGCCGGGTGTACGGTTTCCGAGACAGCCATCAGCTCGCCGATTTCATCGCGGTACTGACGAATGATGCGCAGGCCCGGTGAACCGGCCTCGGCCGCCAGCGCCTGGGCAAGCTCGGCGCTGAGCAGCACCGCCCGTACCTGTTGATCGACCACGGCGATCGCCCTGCCGAAATGCGCTTCGATCAGCCCGGCGATCAACTGGTCGGGATGCTCATGGGCCAGTTCGATGACATCGCTGTAGTCGCGCTGCGCATAGACGTCGGTCCAGCACAGCGGCGCTGCGTTATGCACCCGGTCGACACGAATGCTCGACACGCAGAAGTAGTGCTCGCCCGGCACCAGGCCCAGTCGCGCCGCTTCGCTCAGATCAGCGACGAAGTGGCGCACGGTCTGGATTTCCCGCTGCTGGGTTTCAGCCAGGTGGGCGAGGTCGGCCACGCTGGCGAGCGATTGCGAATACCCCCCACGCGGACTGCTGGCCTCGACCCGTGTGCCGACGCGCTTGCGCCGCGACACCAGCCCCTGCACCGACAGCTGATTGATTGCCGCACGCACGGTGTGGCGGCTGACATCGTACAGGTCGCACAGCTCGAATTCGGTGGGCAGCAGGCTGCCAACCGGGTAACGGCCTGTGGCGATACCTTCCATCAAATCCTTCGCCACGCTGGCGTATCGCGCCTGATTCATGCCTTTGGTCGTTCCCTGGAAATTCGTCGGTTGACAGTGTAACAGCGGTGGGGCAAGAATTATGTACGTACATTATCAATATGTACGGTCAATAACAACATTTCAGGATCTTGCCCATGTCCACTACCGTTTTCGATTCCACCTTGTTCCGCGACATGTTCGGCACCGCCGAAATGCGTGAAGTGTTTTCCGACAAAGCGCTGATCGAGCGTTACATCGAGGTCGAAGTGGCCCTGGCCAAGGCCGAAGCGCAGTGCGGGGTGATTCCTGCCGAAGCCGCCACGCAGATCGCCGAGCTGTCGCGCTACGAGTCGCTGGATCTGGCGCTGATGCAGCATGAAACCGAAATTGTCGGCTATCCGATCCTGCCGCTGGTCGAGCAGTTGTCCAATCTGTGCGGCGAAGCGGGCCGTTACGTGCATTGGGGTGCCACCACCCAGGACATCATGGACACCGCTGTGGTGTTGCAGGTGCGCAGCGCCCTGGCCATCGTCGAGCGCGACGTGCAAGCCGTGCGCGGTCTGCTGGCCGAGCTGGCGCAGCGCTATCGCGACACGCCCATGGCTGGCCGCACGCACTTGCAGCATGCCTTGCCGATCACCTTCGGCTACAAGTGCGCCGTATGGCTGAGCATGTTCGACCGGCACGCCGAGCGCCTGGTCGAGCTGCGCCCACGGGTTGAGGTCGGCCAGTTCGCCGGCGCCGCAGGCACTCTGGCGTCGCTGGGCGACAAGGGCCTGCAAGTGCAGGCCGCTCTGATGGCTGAACTCGGCCTGGGCGTGCCGCAAGCCACCTGGCACGTGGCCCGTGATGGTTTTGCCGAAACCCTGAACTTCCTCGGCCTGGTCACCGCCTCGCTGGGCAAAGTGGCGCTGGACATCATGATGATGATGACCAGCGAGCTGGGCGAAGCCTACGAGCCGTTTGTCAAAGGGCGTGGCGCCAGCAGCACCATGCCGCAGAAGCGCAACCCGATTTCCTGCGAACTGATGTACGCCGCAGCCAAAGGTGTACGCCAGCAGGCCGGGCTGATGCTCGATGCGATGATTCAGGACTTCGAACGCTCCACCGGTCCGTGGCAGGCCGAGTGGATCGCCATCCCAGAAGCCTTCGCCCTGTCTGCCGCCTCGCTGGGTCAGGCGCGCTTCATGCTCGCCGGCCTGGATGTGCGCACCGAGCGCATGCGCAAGAACCTCGACATGACCCAGGGCCTGATCGTCGCAGAAGCCGTGATGATGGGCCTGGCCCCGGCGCTTGGCCGCCAGGTGGCACACGACGTGGTGTACAGCGCCTGCCGCCGCGCCAACGACGAAGGCATCAGCCTGTTCGAAGCGCTGCAAGCGCAAGGCGAGGCCACCGAGCGTCTGGATCTGGCCACCCTCGAAGGGCTGTGCGACCCGAGTAACTACCTGGGCCTGGCCCCGCAGATGGTCGACCGGGCGCTTTCGCAGCCCGGCAGCGTCGCCCGCTGAGTCGATTCGGGCCCGGCGTGCCGGGCTCTGGTGCTGCTTCCCTACAAGAACAATGAGAACGCAACCATGTCGTCCACTACGAAAAAACCGCTGTACAAGGACCTGACCTTTCAGGTGCTCGCGGCGATGCTGCTGGGCATCGCCTTTGGTTTCATCGCCCCCGAGGTCGCTGCCAGCTTCAAGATTCTCGGGGACATCTTCCTCAAACTGATCAAGACCGCCGTGGCCCCGCTGGTGTTCTTCACCGTGGTGCATGGCATCGCCTCGGCCGGTGACATCAAGCGCGTCGGCAAGGTCGGCTGGCGCGCGCTGGTGTACTTCGAGGTGCTGTCCACCGCAGCGCTGGCGCTGGGCCTGCTGTGGGGCAACTTGATCGGCATCGGCTCGGGCATGCACGGCGCACACGCCAGCAGCGCCGCGTCGGCTGCGGCCAGTGCCGCGGTCGCCAAGGGCCATGCACCGACTTCGACCATGGACTTCATCTACAACATCTTCCCCGACAACTTCGTCGGCGCCTTCGCCGGCGGGCAGTTGTTGCAGGTGCTGGTGATCGCCGTGCTGTTCGGTTTTGCCTTGCTGGCGCTCAAGCATGAACGCCGCCAGGTGATCGAAGATGGCCTGAACCGGGTGTCGGAATGCTTCTTCGAGTTCATCAACCTGATCATGAAGTTCGCTCCGCTGGGCGCCTTCGGTTCGGTGGCCTACGCCGTTGGCAGCAATGGCTCGGCCGTGCTGATGTCGCTGGCCAACCTGGTGCTGATGTTCTACGTGGCGATCGCCTTCTTCCTGTTCGTGATCCTCGGCACCGTGTGCCGGTTGTCGGGCTTCAGCTTCTGGCGCTTCCTCAAGTACATCAAGGATGAAATCTTCATCGTGCTGGGCACCGCGTCTTCGGAAAGCGCACTGCCGCGTCTGTTGCAGAAACTCGAACGCCTGGGCTGCTCGAAGCAGAGTGTCGGTCTGGTCTTGCCGACGGGGTATGCCTTCAACCTCGACGGCACCTCGATCTACATGTCGATGTGCGTGCTGTTCATCGCCAACGCCTATGGCGTGCCGCTGGGCTGGGAACAGCAACTGGGCATTCTGGCGATCATGCTGGTGACCTCCAAGGGCGCGGCCGCGGTATCAGGCGGCAGCTTCGTGGTGTTCGCCGCCACGGTCACCGCCATTGGCGTGCTGCCCATCGAAGGCCTGGCCTTGCTGTTCGGCGTGTACCGCTTCATGTCGATGGCCATGGCCGCGTGCAACACCATCGGCAACAGCGTGGCCACGGTGGTGGTCGCCAAGTGGTCGGGGGAGTTCACCGAGCAGACCGCGCGTGAAGAATACGCCCGGGTGCTGGGCCGTCCGGCCGGCGCGGCGCTGTGAGGGGATGAGGCTGCGCACTGACTGACGTCGGTTTCGGCCAGCGTTTGATCGCAACCCCTGAAAGCAACGACTGAAAGCCACCTGAGCCCAGCGCTCGAGGTGGCTTTCTTGCATTCAACGCGCTTGCAGCGAGCGCCTGGCCAGCTCCAGCCAGGCTTTGGCTGCGAACGACAGATGCCCCACGCGCCGCCAGGCCAGCGAGACATTCCAGCTCAGCGGCGGCGAGCCGACCTGAGCAATGGTGAAATCCTCAGGCGCCAGCGTGTCGCAAAACACTTTCGGCAACAGCGCCACCCCCACGCCCAGGCCGACCAGCGAGGCCATGAAATCCCATTGCCCGCTGCGCCCGCTGACTTTCGGGGTGAACCCGGCTTCGCTGCACGCGGCGGTCACCATGTCATTGAGGGCAAAGGCGTCGCCGTAAAGGATGAACTCACTGTCAGCCAATTCCTCGAGTGCCACGCTGGCTCGGCCCTGCCACGGCGACTGGCGCGGCGCCAGCAGACACATCGGCGATTCGAACAACGGCAGCGACTCGAACTCCGACCACAAATCCCCGGCACCGGGAAAGTCCAACACAGTGCCCATTTCCAGCACGCCGTCGCGCAGGTGGCCGAGGGTATCGTTACTGCCGATCTCGAACAGCTTGAGCTCGATGTTGGGGTAGGCGGCGTGATAAGCCGCGAACACCGGCGCCAGAATCGAATGGGTGGAAGGCGACAAGCCCATGCGCAGCACACCGCGCTCGACCCGCTGCAGCGCATCGACCTCCTGCTTCATGCGCTGGTGCACGGCGATCATCTGCTTCGCGCGCTGATAGACGATGTCGCCGGCCTCGGTGACGCTGAAGCGTTTGCCTTCGCGCGCCAGCAGCGGCACCCCGAAGCTGTGCTCCAGCACCTGCACCATCTTGCTCACGGTGGGCTGGGTGAGGTGCAGGGCGTTCGCTGCCTTGGTGAAGCTCTGCTGATCGACCACGGTCACGAAATAGCGCAGCGCACGAATATCCATGGAGCATTCCTGTTGTGCATCATTTGCATGACTTTAATTCATTTTTTCTTTGCAAGGCATGTCGGTAGCATTCTGCTCATTCGCTGAAATGCCAGGAATCGTTCGATGTCGTCTTATCCGCAGGTCAACCCTCCACGTCCTGCCGCCTCGTGGGCAAAAGCGCTGGGACAGGTGCTGCTGCTGGGCGGCCTGTGGTGGATCGCCCAGCGCCTTGCAACCCTGCTGGCCCTGCCACTGTCCGGCGGCATCGTCGGCCTTGGCCTGCTGGTGGCGCTGTTGCTGAGCGGCCTGGTCAAGCCCGCGTGGGTGGAGGCGGGGGCCGAGCTGGTCCTGGGCAACATGCTGCTGTACTTCATTCCGCTGGTGGTGTCGGTGGTGCAGTACACCGACCTGCTCGAGCATGAAGGCCTGAAACTGCTGGTGGCGATTGGTGTGGGCTTTCTCAGCGTGATGCTGGTGACGGCCTGCGTGGTCGAGCTGATCTGTCAGCAGATTCGCAAGCGGCGGTACGGCAAATTGACCGATGTGCGTAGAGATCGCCCCGCCCTCGGCAGCCAGGTGTCGTGATGAACGATTCGCTGATCTCTCTACTGTTTCTGCTGGCGACCCTGGGGCTGTTCTATGGCAACCAAGCCGTCTACAAGCGTCATCCGCGGGTATGGCTGACCCCGGCCATCCTCACCTCGGTGCTGTTGATCGCACTGGTCGAGGCCACCTCGTCGAGCTACCCGCTGTATTTCCAGGACACCCGCTGGCTGGTGTGGCTCTTGGGTCCGGCGACGGTCGCCTTCGCCCTGCCGATCTACAACAACCGGCGCATCGTGCGCAGATACTGGATGGCGCTGCTGGCCGGCAGCGTGGCGAGCATTGTGGTGTCGGTCGGCGTGACCCTGCTGGCTGCCCGTGCGCTGGGCCTGGACCAGGCCATTACCCGCAGTTTGCTGTCACGCTCGGTGTCCACGCCGTTCGCCCTGGAGGCCACCGCGCACCTGGGCGGAACCGCGCAGCTGACCGGCCTGTTCGTGGTCATCACCGGCCTGTTCGGCATCGTCCTGGGCGAAATGATTCTAACCCTGATGCCGCTGCGCACCCGCCTTGCCAAGGGCGCGCCGCTGGGCAGCGCGGCCCACGGTTTTGGCATGAGCATCGCCCGCGGCCTGGGGCCGGAGGAGGGCGCGGTGGCGAGCCTGACGATGATCTTCAGTGGCGTGCTGATGGTGCTGGCCGCGCCGGTGATTGCCTGGGCGGTGGGGTGAGGGTTGGTTACCATAGCCGGCCTACATCCTGCCTGAACGGCCTGCACCGGAGCCCATCGATGAATTCAGCCAAATCGGTTTACCGCCTCAGCCGCTGGCTGAGTGCACTCATCCTGCTCAGCCCTGGACTGAGCAACGCTGCGTCCGCTTCAGCGTGTGGCGAAGCACGCGCTGTGTTTGAGTGCGATGTTGCAGGCGGTGTGACATTGGCGTTGTGCGCCAGCTATCAGGGCGATGCGCTCGAAGGCCTGCAATATCGCTTCGCCCGCAATGGCACTACTGAACTCGAGTTCCCCAAGGCCAGGTTTTCGCTTCGCGAGTTCAAAGCCAATCACTACGTGCGATTCCAGACCGACTACAGCCTCATCAAGTTTTCCAGCGGTGCTTACACCTACGGTATCTACAGCAATTACGACGGCGAGGCCGGTCAGGCCGATGCGCGCAGCGCAGGTGTGGCGGTGAGCAATGCGTCCGACGTCGAGGTGGCCAACAAGCGCTGCGCCAGGATCGAGGTCGACGAGCTGCAAGAGGTGATCCCGCAGCTGGCTTGCGATCCTGATGACGCTTTGGGTTGTTCGTGAGACTGAGGGCAAGATTCACGTCGCGCGCGTAGCTCAGCAATCGGCCGGGCACGGTCGATGATCACCCTGCGCCCCAGCGGGAAAGGTAGGAAAACACCAGTTGCCCAAGCAGCAATCAAGATTGCATTCGAATCGAAGCCAGCAGCTCGCCTGGTTGCTTATGCCAGTCGCTCAAGCCCGCACTGATACTTCGCACTTTCAAGGCTCGCTTCAAACGCCTCGAGCCCCGCGTATATCTGTTGCAGGCCAGTGATTTGCCCGAGTACTTCGTGTTTCTTGTCGGCAATGGCCTTGCCTGCCAATTCCCACGGCAGATCAGCACCTTGATGCCCCAGCAGAATCGCCTGCAGTTCTTTGAGCTTGAAACCCAACTGCTGCGCGCACTTGATGAACGTCAGCAGTTCGACACTCTGCTGAGTGTAAACACGGTACTGCCCTCGGCGTTCGGGCGGCGGCAGCAGGCCGATCGCTTCATAGTGGCGAATGGTTTTTACCGTGGTGCCCGACAGTTGCGCGGCTTTGCCGATATACATGAGCGGCCTCTTGTAAGGGAGCGGCGCATCATTGCATGGCACCCGCGGTTCGGGAATCACCTGAGCGCAGGTCAGACGGCAATGCCGCGTGCCCGTTCGAGCCAGGCTTCGCGGCGCTGAGCACTGGAGCCGAGCACTGGCCCGAACATCAACGTACGCAGTGGCCGGATACCGCAGAATTGCAAGGTGGTCTTGCGCACCTGATGAATGCCAGGCATGCGATACACCCAGCGGTAGTACCACGGCGGTGTATCCATCGTCACCAGCAGATGCGCCGTTCGGCCCTTGAGCAGTTGCTCGGGGAACGCCTTGCCTGCCCTGTAGCGAAACGCGAAACCGGGCAGGAACACACGGTCGAAAAAGCCTTTCATCAACGCCGGGATACCGCCCCACCAAATGGGGTAGATGAACACCAGATGCTCGGCCCAAGTGATATCGGCCTGGGCCCTGAGCAGGTCGGGTTCCAGTGGCTGGACTTGCCGGTAGCCGCTGCGCAATACCGGGTCGAAACTCAACGCATCAAGTCGTAACACCCTCACATCATGGCCGGCACCGCTGGCGGCCTCGATATAAGCCTCGGTCAGCGCCGCGCAGAAACTCTCGCCCGACGGGTGCCCCAGCAGCACAAGTACTCGTTTGCTCATCGTCGCTTCATCCTGAACATGAACGTGCAGGGTAAAGCCTGACCCTAACGGGAGAGTCAACTGATCGGGGGCGTTGCAACGCGCATTAGCTAGCGGCTGAAGCTATTCATCCGTCACCATCGATCATGGAAGTACGTCGCGCTCCGCCCTCGGCGCTAAAGCTCCTGCATCCGCAGCACTCGCTGCGCGCACTCACGCCAACTCAATCTATGCTTGCCAACCGCCTCTGGCAGGTCCGCTTCCCCAGCCAGCATCACCGGCATGTCGCGCATCCTCATCCAGGGCTCACTCTGCCAATACAACAACGTCGCGCTGCGCCCGCCAGGCCAGCACATCCGCCCGAGCTGCGGTGCATCGCCCATCCCCTCAGGCTGCCCACCCCGCAGCACCGCCACCACCTCATGGGTCAGCCACCAACGCAAATGACGGTTCTCCGGAACATGGTGATGCGCCAGCAACGTATAGGCCCCCGACTCGCTGACCATGGTCGTCTGCGCGCACTGGCCATAGCGCAGCAACTGCACAACCCGGCATTGATCCGGGTCGAGCTTGCGCAGGCAGTGTTCGTCGAAGAAGCGACCACTCAGCCGACCCAGCTCCCGGGCGCAGAACCAGGCTTGGGATTCGAGCCAGAGGGTGTGGAGAGGGCGGTTGTGGCGGGTGAAGAGAGTGGGGGAGTGGAGGTTGGTCATGGTTGGCCTCCGGGGTTTCTAGCCTGGCGAGAAGGCAAGACGCATGTTTCGCACTGCTTGGTACTGATGGATCTTGTAGGCATTTTCAGAACCTCTACGTGATTTCAGCTTTCTTAGGGCTGGGTGTCGGGAGCTAAGAAATCCCACGTAGCGGACCGGACGTATTCCCCTTCCGGGTCTTGTATTAGTCCGCTCCCGACATAACACGTTTTCTGCGCGCAGGATTAGACCACAGGCACAAAAAAGCCGCATCTGTCGGGGCGGATTGACCGCTACGTGAAGGCGTTTCTTAGGCGCCGTGGAAAAGGTACTGCTGGCGGGTGAATTGAACAATAAAAAAAGCTGTAGGAATGTTCTGAAAATTTAGCGAACTAAACTAATCATGGCGGCCAAGTTCATATGTCAGTTGTCAGCTTTCTTAGGGCTGGGTGTCGGGAGCTAAGAAACCTCACACAGCAGGCCGGACATATTCCCCTTACAGGTCTTGTATTAGCCCACTCCCGACATAACAGAATGGTTCCTGCTCGCAGGATTAGACCACAGGCATGAAAAGGCCGCATCTGTCGGGAGCGGGTGGACTGCTGTGTAAGCGTTTCTTAGGCGCTCGGGGAAAATAGGTGGGGTTGTGCTTTGCGGTCAATGGAATCTTTGTAGGGGTTTTCGGAGAATGCTTTTTGCAGTGGCGGCCAGAGCGGTTGGTTGATTAGCTTACTTTTTATCAATCTGACCTATCCCTATGTGCTGAACTGATAATGGCATCTACAGTTCTTTACACTTGAACGGGTACACCGAATGTTTGTTTTGGGCAGTGATGAGTCGATGAATCGCACTCCTCAGATCAGCGGCGCTGGCGGAGAGCATGTGGACTCTCTATGAAACACCGAGAGCCCGATTTGTAACGGGAGCCTAGAAAACGCCGACTGAGGATGAGGCCTCTTCAATTCAGGTCAGGCGTATTGGTAGCAGCTGCTGGTCGGTTGCATCTCTTGCTGAACGGCGCTACTGGTCGAAGGCTTCCGGCGGTGGATGGCCGCTTTTGCCCCAAAGCGGTCGGTCGGGGCTACTTTCGTCGTTTGCTGCCTCGGGTCAAGGGGAGAGGCAGACCCAAAGCGGGCAGCCCCGAAGCGAACGCAACGCAATTGCCCGTCAAACTGCCAGCAAAAATAATTCCAGCATTCGCGCAGCCAACGGTTTAAATTTCCCAAGTGGTGGGGAGCATGTCTGCGCTGCACCATTCAGGATCCTTCAAAGTGCAGCGGTGCTGCCCATATAAATAGCCTGAGCATCGTCACGCGAGCTTTGGTACGGCCTGTAGCCTCTATGAATAAAATATAGGTCTTTGTACCCTGCCAAGGATCATGTATGCTCGGAGAGTTAACTAAAAACAAGAGATTTGCTGGTTAAGATTTAAGAAATTTTGTTTACGAGTAGATGGGGTTATCTGGGGAGGGAATGTGATGGGCATAGATGAAAAATTATTCGAAGAGGTGATGCACTCATTAAAGCTTGCGCGTGACCTGCGTGAAGCAAGAACAATAGACTCGAATGCAATTAGCGATGTATTATGTTTTAAGCTTTCGCATCACTTTGATCCTGAAGGTGATATGGAGGAAAGTCTCGGAGATCTCCTTGATTCGGTAAAAGAACAAAGTGAGCAAGCTGTTCGGGATGCTCTTGGGGAACATCACAGTTTTGAGTTGTTCAAAGATGAACTCGAAAAAAACCCGAACTTCAAAAAAGCCATAAGGAATGGGGAGCGGGCCAAGGAAAGTATCGAAAAATTAATTGAGTATATGAAAGAAAACTATCTAGACAATGACGCAAAAGAGTTTGCCTCACTTTGCGTAAATGCCTTTACCGATATCAACTCCATGCTTCTAGAGCAGGATGTCGTGCCTCTGATCAAGAGAGGTATCTATTCCGAAGATTTGGCTTCAGCTATTACAGTCTGGCAAGACTTCGCAACTGAAAAGGCGGACGATGAACAGTTCTGGCAAATGGAGTTGTCTGCTCGAAAAGGAATATTGGAGCGACTCATCGGAGGTTATGCATTATTTTTACAGCGTGAATTTCATGTTGGCACTACAAGCGCTGAAGGCAAAGGAAGTAAACGAACAGACTTCGCATTGATAGATGGGCTAAATAATAACTTGACGTTTATTGAGATAAAAACCCCCAACACTAAACTTCTGGGCGCCACGTATCGCGGTACTTATCCGTTATCCAGCGAAGTTTCTGGGACAATCAGTCAGGTCCTAAATCAAAGAAACGAACTCATCATGAATTTTCACTCTAAGAGGTATAATAGTGAAAGCGTGTTCGAGGTTTTTTCACCGAGGTGCTTTGTCATCGTGGGTAACCTCACAAGTTTCGGTGGAGACAAGGAGAAACTGAAAGCATTTGAGGTTCAAAGACAGGCTGTAGCTGCGCACGTGACTATCGTTACCTTTGACGAGCTATATCATCAGTTTTCAACCTTCAATCAGATATAGGGCGGACCGAATTTTCGAGGTGTTATTAACTGCCGAGTATGGCATCCGATGTGAGGGACCGGTTCTGGCCGATTTCTGCCCTTCACGAATGGCCGCTATGGGTCGAATACAGCCGGTCGCGTTTAACCGCTGTCGGCCAAAGGCGGACGCTGAGCGTAAGCGGCCATCGAAGACACTTCAGCATCCCATTAATAAGGGCGATGTTATCCACCTAACATTACGTCGACACCATTGCTCTTATTAAAAGGATAATCATGCGCCAGCGTCCCTCCATCAGCACTGTTGAAGGCTGCAGACCTGGTTCTGCCCGCCCGCACACCGCTAGGCTCAAAGTCTGAAAGTAGTGGAAGCTGCGCCATTTTTGAGTACCGTTTTCCCGAGTCTTCTGCGCATCGTTTAAGAATCTCTCGGCTGGGTTAATAAAAGCTGGCCAAAGACACGGAAAAAATGGGAAACATATTGGGTCGCGCAGCCTCACCGCCACTCACGGCTAGGCCCCAGCACTTTCCCCACACCCACAAAAAATCCGATGCCCGTCCCCAAGCATCGGATCCCGTGACCCATCAGTTCGCTATAGCTCAACCCATCTCAGTTCGCTGAAACAGGCTCAGGTGCAAAACCCGCACCCGCCAATCAATCCCAGCTCAACGCCCCACCCGTCTGATACTCGATCACGCGGGTCTCGAAGAAGTTCTTCTCTTTCTTCAAGTCCATGATCTCGCTCATCCATGGGAATGGGTTGGTGGTGCCTGGGTATTCTTCTTTCAGGCCGATCTGGGTCAGGCGGCGGTTGGCGATGAACTTGAGGTAGTCCTCCATCATCGCGGCGTTCATGCCCAGTACGCCGCGCGGCATGGTGTCGCGGGCGTATTCGATTTCCAGCTGGGTCCCTTGCAGGATCATCTGGGTGGCTTCGTCTTTCATGGCCGAGTCCCACAGGTGCGGGTTCTCGATCTTGATCTGGTTGATCACGTCGATGCCGAAGTTCAGGTGCATCGACTCGTCACGCAGGATGTACTGGAACTGTTCGGCAACGCCGGTCATCTTGTTGCGGCGGCCCATCGAGAGGATCTGGGTGAAGCCGCAGTAGAAGAAGATGCCTTCCAGTACGCAGTAGTAGCCGATCAGGTTGCGCAGCAGTTCTTTGTCGGTTTCCGGGGTGCCGGTGTTGAATTCCGGGTCGGAGATGGCGCGGGTGTACTTCAGGCCCCAGGCGGCTTTCTTCGCGACCGATGGGATCTCGTGGTACATGTTGAAGATCTCGCCTTCATCCATGCCCAGCGATTCGATGCAGTACTGGTAGGCGTGGGTGTGGATCGCTTCCTCGAAGGCCTGGCGCAGGATGTACTGGCGGCACTCGGGGTTGGTGATCAGGCGGTACACGGCCAGGGCCAGGTTGTTGGCGACCAGCGAGTCGGCGGTGGAGAAGAAGCCGAGGTTGCGCATGACGATGCGGCGCTCGTCTTCGGTCAGGCCGTCCTGGCTCTTCCACAGGGCGATGTCGGCGGTCATGTTGACCTCTTGCGGCATCCAGTGGTTGGCGCAGCCGTCGAGGTACTTCTGCCAGGCCCAGTCGTACTTGAAGGGCACGAGCTGGTTGAGGTCGGCGCGGCAGTTGATCATGCGCTTCTCATCGACCGCAACGCGGGCGGCGGAGCCTTCAAGCTCAGCCAGGCCTTCGGCGATGTCGAGGTCGTTCAGCGAGGCCTTGGCGCGCTTGACCGCGTCGGAGTCGCTGGCGGTGGCGGCGCGGGCTTCTTGAGCGGCGGCGTCGCCGGCGCTGTCGAGGCGGTCCAGGTTGGCGGTCGCGGCGGCCTGGCTCGGGGTAGCGGTCTTGGCGGTGACTTCGCCGTCTTCTTTATCGAATTCGTCCCAGCTCAGCATGATATTGGCTCCTGCTTGAGGGCCGCCTGTCGGCGACCGGTTGGATTTTAAGAATGTGACGCCTGACGCAAGACCACTAAGGTGATGCACAGCGCGAGAGGCAGGCTCTCGATACATCTTTATAAGTTGTAGCGGCGGTGCCTGGCCAAGCCTCGGGAGGGGCCAGGGCACTGAATTGGGCCCTGTCAAAGGGGGCGGCATTGTACCTGAACTGACCTTGAACCGGCGTGCCGGTCAGGCAGTTCTTGCTGACTTTTTTCGACCGATCTCTGGCTCGTCGGTTCATCGACCGAACGCTATGAGTGACGGAAGGGGAGTGTAGTGGAAGCCTATATGTAGTGCCAGTCTAAATTTTCAGGCACACCATGTAGGGTTTTTGCCGGGGCGCGGCATTTCCGCGCAGGCTCAGGAAGGGCGCTCTGAGCGCCATGGCGTGAGCGTGATGCTCACGCCGCGGAGACCCTCGCCTCATTGCTCAGGGCGATCCTGGACGGCTGTCAGGTCCTACTGGAGGCACCGACTGCGCAGCGTCTCGACCACATGTGTCTTGGGCTGTCGACGGGCTTGCTCGACCGTGGTGAAACGGCCGGTTTCTGCGTTACGACCAATCTTGCGAGTTACCACTTTTTTCCGCGTCATGAGGGGACTTCCAGTGATGGCAGGTCCTGTCTTTCTACCGACTCGTGCGAGTGCTGGGCAAAGGGAGCGATTTCTCAAGGCGACGGATACAAAAACGCCACGCGGGATGCCCATCAAGGCATCCCGCGTGGCATCAAGCGGTTACTGGCAGGCTTCGCAATCCGGCTCGTCGATCGCGCAGGCTTTTGGCACGGGGGCCGGGCCTGCGGCTTGGGCCGGGGCGCTGTCGCCGCCGCTGGAGACGGCGTTGAGCTTGCCGGTGTTGATGGTCGACTTCTCGGTGCTGGTCGCGGCCAGGGCACGGAGGTAGTAAGTGGTCTTCAGACCGCGGTACCAGGCCATGCGGTAGGTCACGTCGAGCTTCTTGCCCGAGGCGCCGGCGATGTACAGGTTCAGCGATTGCGCCTGGTCGATCCACTTCTGGCGACGGCTGGCGGCATCGACGATCCACTTGGTCTCGACTTCGAAGGCGGTGGCGTACAGGTCTTTGAGTTCCTGCGGGATACGCTCGATCTGCTGCACCGAACCGTCGTAGTATTTGAGGTCGTTGATCATCACCGAGTCCCACAGGTCGCGGGCCTTGAGGTCGCGCACCAGGTACGGGTTGATCACGGTGAACTCGCCGGAGAGGTTCGATTTCACGTACAGGTTCTGGTAAGTCGGCTCGATCGACTGCGACACGCCGGTGATGTTGGCGATGGTCGCGGTCGGCGCGATGGCCATGATGTTCGAGTTGCGAATGCCTTTCTGCACACGCTCGCGCACCGGTGCCCAGTCCAGCGACTCTTCCAGATTGACGTCGATGTACTTCTGGCCACGGGCTTCGATCAGGATCTGTTGCGAGTCCAGCGGCAGAATGCCCTTGGACCACAGCGAGCCCTGGAACGTCTCGTAGGCGCCGCGCTCATCGGCCAGATCACAGGAGGCCTGGATCGCGTAGTAGCTGACCGCTTCCATCGACTTGTCGGCGAACTCGACGGCAGCGTCGGAACCGTAGGCAATGTGCTGCAGGTACAGCGCGTCCTGGAAGCCCATGATGCCCAGGCCCACCGGGCGGTGCTTGAGGTTGGAGTTGCGCGCCTGCGGCACCGAGTAGTAGTTGATGTCGATCACGTTGTCGAGCATGCGCACGGCGGTGTTGACGGTGCGTTGCAGCTTGGCGGTGTCCAGCTTGCCGTCGACGATGTGGTTCGGCAGGTTGATCGAGCCCAGGTTGCAGACGGCGATCTCATCCTTGTTGGTGTTCAGGGTGATCTCGGTGCACAGGTTGGAGCTGTGTACTACGCCCACGTGCTGCTGCGGCGAGCGCAGGTTGCATGGGTCTTTGAAGGTCAGCCATGGGTGACCGGTTTCGAACAGCATCGAGAGCATCTTGCGCCACAGGTCTTTGGCCTGGATGGTCTTGAATACCTTGATCTTGTTGTACTCGGTCAGCGCTTCGTAATACTCGTAGCGCTCTTCGAAGGCCTTGCCGGTGAGGTCGTGCAGGTCGGGCACTTCGCTTGGCGAGAACAGGGTCCACTGGCCGTCGTCGAAGACGCGCTTCATGAACAGGTCGGGAATCCAGTTGGCGGTGTTCATGTCGTGGGTACGACGACGGTCATCACCGGTGTTCTTGCGCAGCTCGATGAATTCTTCGATGTCCAGGTGCCAGGTTTCCAGGTAGGCGCAGACCGCGCCCTTGCGCTTGCCGCCCTGGTTGACCGCAACGGCGGTGTCGTTGACGACCTTGAGGAACGGTACGACGCCCTGGGACTTGCCATTGGTGCCCTTGATGTACGAGCCCAGCGCGCGCACCGGGGTCCAGTCGTTGCCCAGGCCACCGGCAAATTTCGACAGCATGGCGTTGTCGTGGATGGCGTGGTAGATGCCCGAGAGGTCGTCCGGCACGGTGGTCAGGTAGCAGCTCGACAGCTGTGGACGCAGGGTGCCGGCGTTGAACAGGGTCGGGGTCGAGGCCATGTAGTCGAAGGACGACAAAAGGTTGTAGAACTCGATGGCACGGGCTTCCTTGTCGGCCTCTTCCAGCGCCAGGCCCATGGCCACACGCATGAAGAACACCTGGGGCAGCTCGAAGCGTACGCCGTCCTTGTGGATGAAGTAACGGTCGTAGAGGGTCTGCAGGCCGAGGTAGGTGAACTGCTGGTCGCGCTCGTGGTTGATCGCCTTGCCCAGTTTTTCCAGGTCGAAGTCGGCCAGCGCCGGGTTCAGCAGTTCGAACTCGATACCTTTGGCCACGTAGGCCGGCAGGGCCTTGGCGTACAGCTCGGCCATCTCGTGGTGAGTGGCGCTTTCGGCCACTTCGAGGAAGCCCAGGCCTTCGGCGCGCAGGGTGTCCATCAGCAGGCGGGCGGTGACGAACGAGTAGTTCGGCTCGCGCTCGACCAGGGTACGGGCGGTCATCACCAGGGCGGTGTTGACGTCCTTGAGGGCCACGCCGTCGTACAGGTTCTTCAGGGTTTCGCGCTGGATCAGCTCGCCATCGACTTCGGCCAGGCCTTCGCAGGCTTCGCTGATGATGGTGTTCAGGCGGGTCATGTCCAGCGGCGCCTTGCTGCCGTCGGCCAGGCTGATGCGGATGGTCGGGTGCGCCTCGACCACGTTCTCGGCGTTGGCGCGGGTGGCGCGCTCCTTGGCCCGCTGGTCGCGGTAGATGACGTAGTCGCGGGCGACTTTCTGTTCGCCGGCGCGCATCAGGGCCAGTTCGACCTGGTCTTGGATTTCTTCGATGTGGATGGTGCCGCCCGATGGCATGCGACGCTTGAAGGTTGCGGTGACCTGTTCGGTCAGGCGCGCGACGGTGTCATGGATGCGCGACGAGGCAGCAGCGGTGCCACCTTCAACTGCAAGGAACGCCTTGGTGATGGCAACGGTAATCTTGTCGTCGGTGTAGGCGACGACCGTGCCGTTACGCTTGATCACACGCAGTTGGCCAGGCGCGGTGGCGGCCAGATCCTGATTCGAATCGGCGTCCTGTGGCAACGTGGCCTGCGGGTTCTCGCGAGTTGTGTCGGTTTGCATCGGTGGGTGTCTCCACAGTTTCTATAGTGTTCAGGCGCCTTTTGAGCGCCTACCGGTTCTGTCCACGTCTTGCGCGACCGTCCGGGGGACGCGACACGCGCGCATCCACCCATTCGGGAATGCCGACTTTCGGGACAGACTCAGGAAATAAGGGGCATGCCAATGCCGCTCCCTGGCCGAAGTCAAAGGTTGCGGATGATCCGTAACCCGTTGCCGTCTGGTGCTCGGCGCTGCCGAAAACACCCTTGACCGAACAAGGCCCTGGCGGGCTTGCCTCGGCCCCTCCGCAGGAGCGGTTGGTACCTGGAAATCACGCTAATTTCCTACACAAAAGCACTTGAGTTTGTGTAGGAAGTTGTGTTTGTGATTTACCGCGAAACCCAACATATAGTGGTTCGCTGAAATTGCGCTACAAGATAATGCGGTATTGGGGGCTTTGCAAGGCGGCCGGCTGTGGATAACTTGTGGGTACTTTGTGAGTGATTTCTCTGCACTCGCTGTAGGCCTTGTCCCAAGCAGCTTGCCGCGATTTTTGCCGATTCGCGCTCAGGCAAAGAATTTTTCGGGGGCACGCCCTGGCCCATCGAGCGATTGGCTCCAGTGCCTTGAAGTAGAGCCTGTCAGACGCTGATCAGGCTGAGCAGATGACCGTCCGTCAGGCAGAACTGGCCCTGCACCTCGCAACCCTGGCGCCAGTCGCTGGAAAGGTCAGTGAGCAGGCGCAGGCGGGCCAAGCCGTCGCTGGACCATTCCAGTAGCTCGGCATGCTCGAAATAGAAGCGCTGAAGGGTCAGCGGGTAGAGGGTCTTGAACAGGCTTTCCTTGAGCGAAAAGGTCAGCGTCACCACCAGACCGATCTGGCTGCGGTCGAGGCGCTGCAACTCGGCGGGGGTGAGGATTTCGCCTGCCAGGCGCTCGGCGCGGGCATCGTCGAGCAGGCGTTCCTGGTCCAGGCCAATGCCTTGGCAAGTGCCGTGCGCGGCCACCACCGCGGCGGCCCAGCCCTGGCCGTGGGTGATCGAGCCGCGGATATCGTGCGGCCACACCGGTGCGCGGTCTGCGCCGCTGGTGGGTACGTAGCTGCGGCCATCCAGACGCTGCAAGGCCGCGCGCGCGCAGACCCGCCCGGCCAGGTATTCGGCCTGGCGCTTGGCCACCGAGCGTTGCAGGCTGTCGCTTTGCTCGATGCCGGCGCGGGCAAAGTCATCGCCGTGCAGCCGTGCCGGGTCGAAACTGCAACTGGCCAGCACCGCCCCCGGTATCGCCTGGGGCAGTGGCCAGTGGAACTGGATGGGGTCGCAGCAAAGGGGCAGGGTGGTCATGGGCGGCGGCTGATCAACCGGCGACGAAGTTCGGCGGCGATACCAGCTCGACGGTCTGCAACTTGCGCGGTGCAAGGATTTCCGCCTCGCCTTCCACTACCAGCTCATCGTTCTGGTTGTACACGTTGGTGGCGATGCGCACCTTGAACTTGGGCAGTTTTTCCAGAATTTCCAGGCGCACGGTCAGGGTGTCGCCGATCTTCACCGGTTTTTGGAAGCGCATTTGCTGGCCCAGGTAGATGGTGCCGGGGCCGGGCAGGGTGCAGGCCACCGCGGCGCTGATCAGGGCGCCACTGAACATGCCGTGGGCGATGCGCTCGCGGAACATGCTCTTGGCGGCGAACTCGGCGTCCAGGTGCACCGGGTTGTGGTCACCGGACATGGCGGCGAACAACTGGATGTCGCGTTCCTCGACAGACTTTTCGTACTGGGCAGTCTGGCCGACTTCGAGGGCTTCGTAAGGCGTGTTGCTGACCTGGGTCATCGGGTTTCCTTGATCAATAGATTCATGTAGGCGATCCATCGCGCGCCGGGTTCGTTCCAGCGCATGCAGCAGACCCCCGAGTATATCGGCGCTGGCCGTCGGGTGACGGCTTTCGATGAGCGGTCGCGGATGAATATCCGCCGACGCGTGCCTTATAAGAGCCATAGGACGGCCTGTTCAGCCCGCGCATCACACCGCTTAACCACAAATACGATTCACGATGTTAATGGCAGCCCTTGTCCGATGGGCCGCGACGTGCAGAGCTGCTAACGTCGATTCATGCCTGCTCGGCCCAAGCCCGCGCAGGCAGCGCGAGGCTTACCCCCTCGGCCCATCGATCGCACAGGCCAGGCAAAGGAACAATAATAAATGCACGCCGACTTCTGGAACGACAAACGCCCCGCAGGCGTACCCACTACCCTCGATCTGCATCGCTACCAGTCGGTGGTGGAGGTGTTCGAGCGCTCATGCCAGCGCTTCGCCGACCGACCTGCGTTCAGCAACCTGGGCGTGACCTTGAGCTACGCCGACCTCGAACGCCACAGCGCAGCCTTTGCCGCCTGGCTGCAGCACAACACCACGCTCAAACCGGGTGACCGCATCGCGGTGCAGATGCCTAACGTTCTGCAATACCCCATCGCGGTGTTCGGCGCCCTGCGCGCCGGGCTGGTGGTGGTCAACACCAACCCGCTGTACACCGCCCGGGAAATGCGCCATCAGTTTCGCGATGCCGGGGTGCGCGCGCTGGTGTACCTGAACCTGTTCGGCCAACGCGTGCAGGAGGTGCACCGCGACGCCGGGCTGGAATACCTGATCGAAGCGAAGATGGGCGATCTGCTGCCCAGCGCCAAAGGTTGGCTGGTCAACCTGCTGGTCGACAAAGTGAAGAAGATGGTGCCGGCCTATGCACTGCCCCAGGCCATCGCCTTCAAGCAGGTGCTGCGCAGCGGCGCCACCCTGCGCCATAGCCCCGTGGCGGGGCAGCGCGACGAAGTCGCCGTGCTGCAATACACCGGCGGCACCACCGGCCCGGCGAAGGGCGCCATGCTCACCCACGGCAACCTGATCGCCAACATGCTGCAGGTGCTGGCGTGCTTTCAGCAGCACGGCGACGATGGCCAGCCGATGATCAAGGAAGGTCGCGAGGTGATGATCGCGCCGCTGCCGCTGTACCACATCTATGCCTTCACCGCGAACTGCATGTGCATGACCTTCACCGGCAACCACAACGTGCTGATCACCAACCCGCGCGATATTCCAGGCTTCATCAAGGAACTGGGCAAGTGGCGCTTCTCGGCGCTGATCGGCCTCAACACGCTGTTCGTCGCACTGATGGACCATCCAGGTTTCAGGTCACTGGATTTCTCGGCGCTGAAGGTCACCAACTCCGGCGGCACCGCGCTGGTGAAAGCCACTGCCGAGCGCTGGGAAAGCCTCACCGGCTGTCGCATCGTCGAAGGCTATGGCCTCACCGAAACCTCGCCGGTGGCCAGCACCAACCCCTACGGACAGATGGCGCGACTGGGCACGGTCGGCCTGCCGGTGGTGGGCACGGCGTTCAAGGTGATCGACGAGCAGGGTCAGGAACAGCCCCTCGGCCAGCCGGGCGAGCTGTGCATTCAGGGCCCGCAGGTGATGAAGGGCTACTGGCAGCAGCCTGAAGCCACGGCCGAGGCACTGGATGCCGAGGGCTGGCTGAAAACCGGCGACATCGCCGTGATCGACGCCGACGGCTATACCCGCATCGTCGACCGCAAGAAAGACATGATCATCGTCTCGGGCTTCAACGTGTATCCCAACGAAGTCGAAGAGGTGGTCATGGGCCATCCGCAGGTGGCCAATTGCGCCGCCATCGGCGTGGCGGACGAGCGCACCGGTGAGGCGGTCAGGCTGTTCGTGGTGGCCCGCGAGGGCGGCATCGACATTGAAGAACTCAAGGCCTACTGCAAGGCCAACCTCACCGGCTACAAAGTGCCGCGGCAGATCATCGTGCGTGATGCCTTGCCCATGACCCCAGTAGGCAAGATCCTGCGCCGCGAGCTGCGCGACCTCGCCTGAGACCTGCCCTCGAACGCCCCGCCCAGGCCCGCGCTTGCCCAGCGTTGGCTCTGGAGCGGGGCGTTGAGGGTTCGAGGGCACGATAGAGCTTTGTGACTGAATATTGATTTCTGGTTTTATTCGTGACTGTAGGGGCTTTGTACGGCTCTGGTCGGCTTTTGGCAAAGCTGTTACTCTCGGCGCGCTTTCGGTGCGAGGCCCAGTGGTAGGTCTGCACCCCCAACCATAAAAAAACGCATGAACGCGTGAGAATCCGCTGTTGCTAAAGGAGTGGGGCTCCATGATCGAAGATTTCTGGAAGGACAAGTACCCAGCCGGCATTGCGGCTGAGATCGATCCTGACGAATTTCCCAATATCCAGACAGTCCTCAAGCAATCCTGCCAGCGCTTCGCTGACAAACCTGCCTTCAGCAACCTCGGCAAGACCCTCACCTACGGCGAGCTGTACACGCTGTCCGGCGCCTTCGCCGCCTGGCTGCAGCAGCACACCGACTTGCAGCCCGGCGATCGTATCGCCGTGCAACTGCCCAACGTCCTGCAATACCCGGTCGCGGTCTTCGGCGCCCTGCGCGCGGGCCTTGTGGTGGTCAACACCAACCCGCTGTACACCGCGCGGGAAATGGAGCACCAGTTCAAGGATTCCGGCGCCAAGGCGCTGGTCTGCCTGGCCAACATGGCCCACCTGGCAGAGAAAGTGGTGCCCAAGACCGACGTACGCCATGTCATCGTCACCGAAGTCGCCGATCTGCTGCCGCCGCTCAAGCGTCTGTTGATCAACAGCGTCATCAAGTACGTGAAGAAGATGGTGCCGGCCTATCACCTGCCCAAGGCGATCCGCTTCAACGACGCCCTGGCCAAGGGTCAAGGCCAGGCGGTGGTCGAAGCCAACCCCGGCGCCAACGATGTCGCCGTGCTGCAATACACCGGCGGCACCACGGGTGTGGCCAAGGGCGCCATGCTGACCCACCGCAACCTGGTGGCGAACATGCTGCAGTGCCGTGCGTTGATGGGCGCCAACCTGCGCGAAGGTTGCGAAATCCTCATTACGCCGCTGCCGCTGTACCACATCTATGCCTTTACCTTCCATTGCATGGCGATGATGCTGATCGGCAACCACAACGTGCTGATCAGCAACCCACGCGACCTGCCGGCCATGGTCAAGGAACTGCGCAAGTGGAAGTTCAGCGGCTTCGTTGGCCTGAACACCCTGTTCGTTGCCCTGTGCAACAGTGAAAGCTTCCGCTCGCTGGACTTCTCCGCGCTGAAAATCACCCTGTCCGGCGGCATGGCCCTGCAACAGAGCGTGGCCGAGCGCTGGAAGGATGTCACCGGCTGCGCCATCTGCGAAGGCTACGGCATGACCGAAACCAGCCCGGTGGCGGCGGTCAACCCGGCCGAGGCCAATCAGGTCGGCACCATCGGTATTCCGGTGCCCTCGACCCTGTGCAAGATCATCGACGACAGCGGCGCCGAGCTGCCTTTGGGCGAAGTCGGCGAGCTGTGCGTGAAGGGCCCGCAGGTGATGAAAGGCTACTGGCAGCGCGACGATGCCACCGCCGAGATCCTCGACAGCGAAGGCTGGCTGAAGACCGGTGACATCGCCCTGATCCAGCCCGATGGCTACATGCGCATCGTCGACCGCAAGAAAGACATGATTCTCGTCTCGGGCTTCAACGTGTACCCCAACGAACTCGAAGACGTGCTCGCCGGCCTGCCCGGTGTGGTGCAGTGCGCTGCCATCGGCATTCCGGACGAGAAATCCGGCGAAGTGATCAAGGTGTTCCTGGTGGTCAAGCCCGGCATGACCCTGACCAAGGAGCAGGTCATGGAGCACATGCGCGCCAACCTCACTGGCTACAAGGTGGCGCGCCACATCGAGTTCCGCGATTCGCTGCCCACCACCAATGTCGGCAAGATCCTGCGCCGCGAACTGCGCGACGAAGAGCTGAAAAAGCTTGGCGTGAAGAAGAGCGCCTGATCGAGGCCGGGCTGGTGATGGGGCGTGATGCCGTGAGGTGGTAGACTCACGGCCGCCTTCGCGGATGCCCCCGCGCCTGATAGAGCCTACTGCCAAGCCCCATGACTGACCACGCCATCGACCGCCTGCTCCAGAACCTCGACCACGCCATGATCGCCGACCGCCACCGCTTGCGGCGGCAGTTGCACGACTTGCGCAAGCGCCCTGATGAAGCGCGCCTGGCGCAGTGGGTGGAGAAGGTGCAGGCCTCCTGCGCCCAGGTCGAGGCGCGTGAGCGCAGCGTGCCGCGTATCCACTACGACGACAGTCTGCCGATTGCGGCCAAGCGTGACGACATCAAGAAAGCACTGGCCGAGCACCAGGTGCTGGTGATCGCAGGCGAAACAGGCTCGGGCAAGACCACCCAGTTGCCGAAGATCTGCCTGGAGCTGGGCCGTGGCCGCCATGGCCTGATCGCCCACACCCAGCCGCGACGCATCGCGGCGCGCAGCGTGGCGGCGCGGGTTGCCGAAGAGGTCGGCACGCCGCTGGGCGGGCTGGTCGGCTATCAGGTGCGCTTCGAAGACCAGAGCGATGCCAACACCCTGGTCAAGCTGATGACCGACGGCATTCTGCTGGCTGAAACCCAGCACGACCGCCTGCTCGAACGCTACGACACGATCATCGTCGACGAAGCCCACGAACGCAGCCTGAACATCGATTTCCTGCTCGGCTACCTCAAGACCCTGCTGCATCGGCGTCCTGAGCTCAAGCTGATCATCACCTCGGCGACCATCGATCTCGAGCGCTTCTCGAAGCATTTCGACGATGCGCCGATCATCGAGGTGTCCGGGCGCACCTTCCCGGTCGAGACCTGGTACCGCCCGCTCACCAGCGAGCAGGATGAGGAAGGCAACGCCGTCGAGGACGACCTCACCGTCGACCAGGCGATTCTCGCCAGCCTCGATGAAATCGCTGCCCACGAGCGCAGCCAGGGCAAGGGCCTGGGCGATGTGCTGGTGTTCCTGCCCGGTGAGCGGGAAATCCGTGATGCCGCGGAAATGCTGCGCAAGGCGCAGTTGCGCCACACCGAAATCCTGCCGCTGTATGCACGGCTGTCGCCGGCCGAGCAGCAGCGCATTTTCCAGTCTCACCCTGGGCGGCGCGTGGTGCTGGCGACCAACGTCGCGGAAACCTCGCTCACGGTGCCGGGCATTCGCTACGTGATCGACAGCGGCACCGCGCGCATCAGCCGCTACAGCTACCGCGCCAAAGTGCAGCGCCTGCCCATCGAAGCGGTGTCCCAGGCCAGCGCCAACCAGCGCAAGGGCCGCTGTGGCCGGGTCGAGCCGGGTATCTGCATTCGCCTGTACAGCGAGGAAGACTTCAACGGCCGGCCAGCCTTCACTGACCCGGAAATCCTGCGCACCAACCTGGCCGCGGTGATTCTGCAGATGCTTCATCTGCGCCTGGGCGCGATCGACGCGTTCCCGTTCATCGAGCCGCCGGATGGCAAGGCCATCAGTGACGGTTTCAACCTGCTGCAGGAGCTGTCGGCGGTCAACCGCGACAACCAGCTGACCCCGCTCGGGCGCCAGCTGGCGCGCCTGCCGATCGACCCGCGGCTGGGGCGCATGCTGCTCGAAGGCGCGCGCCAGGGCAGTTTGCAGGAAGTGCTGATCGTCGCCAGTGCGCTGTCGGTGCAAGACCCTCGCGAACGTCCGCCCGAGCGTCAGCAGGCGGCTGATCAGGCCCACGCGCAGTGGAAGGACGTCGATTCCGATTTCGCCGCGCTGGTGAATTTGTGGCGCGGCTTCGAAGAACAACGCCAGGCCCTGACCGCCAACCCGCTGCGCACCTGGTGCCGCAAGCAGTTCCTTAATTACCTGCGGCTGCGCGAATGGCGCGACGCCCATCGCCAGCTGGCGCTGATCTGCCGCGACCTGCAACTGACGGTGAACAAGGAACCGGCAGATTTTCCGCGCATGCACAAGGCGATTCTAAGTGGCCTGCTTAGCCAGATCGGCCAGAAAACCGAGGACGGCGACTACCAGGGCGCGCGGCAGCGGCGCTTCTGGGTGCATCCATCGTCCGGTATCGGCCGCAAGCGCCCGCAGTGGATCATGGCCGCCGAACTGGTCGAGACCACCAAGCTCTATGCGCGCATGGTGGCGAAAATCGAGCCGGACTGGATCGAGCCGCTGGCCGGGCACCTGGTGAAGAAGAACCACTTCGAGCCGCACTGGGAGAAAAAGCGCGGACAGGTGGTGGCCTATGAGCAGGTCAGCCTCTATGGGCTGATCGTCATTGGCCGGCGGCCGGTGCATTTCGGGCCGATCGACCCGGTGGTGTCGCGCGAGCTGTTCATCCGCCACGGCCTGGTCGGCGGCGAGATTCAGTCGCGGGCCAAGTGCCTGGCGGCCAACAAGCGCCTGCTCGAGCAGCTCGACGAGCTGGAAGCCAAGGCGCGCCGGCGCGACATTCTCGCCGACGAAGAAACCCTCTACAGCTTCTACGAAGCGCGTTTGCCGCAAGAGATTCACCAGGCTGCCACCTTCGATGCCTGGTATCGCATGACCAGCCAGCAGCAGCCTGATTTGCTGATCATGCGCGAGGAAGACGTGCTCGCCCGTGAGGCCAGCGAAGTCACCGCCGCGCAGTACCCCGACAGCCTCAAGGTGGGCGAGCTGCGCCTGCCGCTGAGCTATCACTTCGAGCCGAATCACCCGCGTGATGGCGTCACCGTGCGAGTGCCGGCGCCGCTGCTGCCGAGCCTGCCGGGCGAGCGCCTGGAGTGGCTGGTGCCGGGGCTGCTGGAGGCCAAGTGCGTGGCGCTGGTGCGCAACCTGCCCAAGGCGCTGCGCAAGAACTTCGTGCCGGTGCCCGATTTCGTCAAGGCCGCGCTGGCGCGGCTGAGTTTCGGCCAGGGCGCCTTGCCCCAGGCACTGGGCCATGAGCTGCTGCGCATGACCGGGGCGCGGGTGGCGGATGAAGCCTGGGCCGAAGCGGTGACCCAGGTCGAAGGGCACTTGCGCATGAACATCGAGGTGGTCGACGGCAAGGGCAAGTTCCTCGGCGAGGGCCGCGACCTGGCCGAGCTGACTGCACGCTTCGCCGCCGCCAGTCAGGCGGCCCTCGACCTGCCACGCAGCGACAAAGCCGAGCAGCCGGTGCAGGCCAAGGCCTTCGCCGAGGTGGCGCAGACTACCCAGCAGAAGGTCGCCGGCTTGTCGTTGACGGTGTATCCGGCGCTGGTCGAGGAAAATGCCACGGTGCGCGAAGGGCGTTTCTCGACCCAGGCCGAGGCGCAGTTCCAGCATCGCCGCGCCTTGCAGCGTCTGTTGCTGCAACAGCTGGCAGAGCCTGCCAAGTTCCTGCGCGCCAAGCTGCCGGGGCTGACCGAGCTGGGCCTGCTGTACCGCGAGCTTGGCCGGGTCGATGCGCTGGTCGAGGACATCCTCCTGGCCAGCCTCGACAGTTGCGTGCTCGAGGGTGAAAGCAGCCTGCCACGCGATGGCGCGGCCCTGGCCTCGCTGGCCGAGCGCAAGCGCGGCAGCTGGGCCGAGCACGCCGAACGCCTGGCGCGGCAAACCCTCGAAGTGCTCAAGCTGTGGCATGGCCTGCAAAAGCGCTTCAAGGGCAAGATCGACCTGACCCAGGCAGTGGCGCTCAACGATATCCGTCAGCAACTGGGCAATCTGGTCTATCCAGGTTTCGTGCGCGACACGCCCGGGCAGTGGTTCAAGGAATTGCCGCGCTACCTCAAGGCCATCGAGCTGCGCCTCGAGAAGCTCGGTGCGCAGGTGCAGAAAGACCGGGTCTGGAGCGGTGAACTGAGCAACCTCTGGACGCAGTACAAGACCCGCGCAGACAAGCACGCTCAGGAGGGCAAGCGCGACGAGCAACTGACGCTGTACCGTTGGTGGCTGGAGGAATACCGGGTGTCGTTGTTCGCCCAGCAGCTGGGCACCAAGGCGCCGATTTCCGACAAACGTTTGAGCAAACAGTGGAGCCAGGTGGAAGGTTGACCCTGGGGATTTGTGGCACACTGGCCGCCGTCTACGCTTGACCCCATGCCCCAGGTTTAACCGGGGGCAGCACCTGTTCAATCTGGTACCAAGGTGCCAGCATTCAGTCCGTATTTTCGCCAGTGCCTGGCAGGTGCTGGCCCTAGAGCAGAGGAACGACCGTGCACAATGTCGTGATCAGCGGCACCGGCCTGTACACCCCGGCGCAGAGCATTTCCAACGAAGAGCTGGTGGAGTCGTACAACACCTGGGTGCGTCAGGCCAATGCCGCCCAGGCCGAGGCCATCGAGCGGGGCGAGGTCGAGGCGTTGCCTGAGTCCAATGCCGCGTTCATCGAAAAAGCCTCGGGTATCAAGAGCCGCTTCGTAATGGACAAGGCCGGCATTCTCGACCCGCAGCGGATGAAACCCAGCCTGCCCGAGCGCAGCAACGATGAACCTTCGGTGTTGTGCGAAATGGCCGTGGCTGCCGCGCGCCAGGCGCTGGAACGCGCCGGGCGTAGCGCCGCCGATGTCGACGGGCTGATCGTCGCCTGCTCCAACCTGCAGCGCCCGTATCCGGCTATCGCCATCGAAGTGCAGGCCGCGCTTGGCATCCAGGGCTTTGCCTTCGACATGAACGTGGCCTGTTCCTCGGCCACCTTCGGCATCCAGACCGCCGCCAACAGCGTGCAGCTCGGTCAGGCCCGTGCGGTGCTGGTGGTCAACCCCGAGGTGTGCACCGGCCACCTCAACTTCCGCGACCGCGACAGCCACTTCATCTTCGGCGATGCCGCCACCGCAGTGCTCATCGAGCGCCAGGACCAGGCCACCTCGGCGCATCAGTTCGACGTCGTCAGCACGCGCCTGCTGACGCAGTTCTCCAACAACATCCGCAACAACTTCGGCTTCCTCAACCGTGCTGCCGAAGACAGTGCAGCCAACGTCGACAAGCTGTTCGTGCAGGAAGGTCGCAAGGTGTTCCGGGAAGTGTGCCCGATGGTCGCCGAACTGATCGCCGGGCACCTGAGCGACAACGGCTTGCAGCCCAGTGATGTGCAACGCTTCTGGCTGCACCAGGCCAACCTCAGCATGAACCACCTGATCGTCAAGAAGCTGCTGGGGCGAGAGGTGAGCGAGAGCGAAGCGCCGGTGATCCTCGACCGTTATGCCAACACCAGTTCGGCCGGTTCGGTGATCGCACTGCACTTGTACCAGGACGACCTTGCGCCGGGCGCGGTGGGGGTGTTGAGTTCGTTCGGGGCGGGGTATTCGATCGGCAGCGTGGTGCTGCGCAAGCGCTGAGCGCACGGCGCTGTCACCGCCCCGCACACGAAAAAACGGGAAGCGCCGCATGCGATCGGCGCTTCCCGTTTTCGTTTCTCAAAACGTTCTGTGGCTTAGAACTTCGCTTCCAGATCGACCTGCAGGGTGTCGACGTCGGCGTTGCTGTTAGGCAGGTTGGAGTAGTCGGTCTTGGCCATCAGGTAGGCAGCGCCGAGCGAGAAGTTCTTGTCGATCTCGTAGCCGACCTTGAACTTGTGGCCGCGCGAGCCAGTGAAGCCGTTGCCGAAGTCCGAATCGGTGAAGGCGCTGACCACACCGTTACGCTGCACGTCGCGGTAGTTGTAGTCCAGGCTCCAGGTGCCGATCTTGGTTTTCAGACCGGCCAGCCAGGCTTGGTCCATGCCATCGGTGCTCTCGGTGTTCTTCACGTACTGGCCGTAGGCCGACAGCGGGATGGCGAAGCCGGTGAAGTCGACCTGACCGAAGCCTTCCACCAGCTGGAACTCGTCGGTGGTGTTGCCCAGGGCGCGCAGTACCGCCGATGGCTTGTCGTTGTCGTAGCCGTACAGGCTGGCACCGACGGTGAACTTGAGCGCGTCGGTGGCGGCGAACTTGGTGCCCAACTGAGCGTGGTACAGCTGCGCATCGTGCTTGAACTGCACGCCGTTGCCGTCGACGTTGTCCTTGAGCATGTAGTGACCGATGCTGCCGAACACCTCGGCGCCGCCCAGGTCATGCTTGTAGGTGGCCGCTACACCTTCTGGGTTGATGTCGCTGTCCCAGATGATGTCGCCCATGCTCACCCAAGGTTGCTGCATCTTGCCGCCGATCAGGTGCAGGTTGGGGATGGCGGTCGGGTGCCAGTCGAGGTAGGCGAGGTCAACCCACAGCGATTTCTTCTCGAAGTAGTTGTCCAGGCTCTGGTTGGTCGAGCGCGCATCGGCGCTGCTGCCGGTGGCGATACGCACGCCGGCGTCGACCTGCGGGTTGATCTCGCTGTAGAAGCCGACACGGGCGCGAACGCGTTCGCGGTCCTGGTTGTTGCTGCGGCTGTTCGGGTCGTTGACGTTGACGTCTTCGTAGCGCAGACGCACATCGCCCTTGATCTGGGTCTTGGCGGCCCAGGCCACTTTCTGTTCGAAGGAACTCATGCGCTCGGACTGAGCTTTCTGTGCGGCCTTTTCCTTGGTCTCGTTGGCCAGATCCGCTTGCAGCTCGCTGTACTGTGCCTGGTTGATCGAGCCGTTGGCTCGCAGCATTTCGAGCAGCTTGGCGTCGACGGCAGCACTGGCCGGAGTGCTCAGTGCCAGTACCATGCCGGTCAGGCTGACTCCGGTAAGTGTAGAAACAAGACGCATACAGTTCTCCCTGTTGGAAAAAGTGGGGAGGCCCAAACGCCCGCCCCTGAGTTGGCATGCCTTCGGAAACGCCCTGACTAGACAGGTTTCTCAGGTTCCGAAAAACAGGCGCAAGTATTGCGAGGGGGGGTGACAGATTCATGTCTGGTTGATGGCACTTCGTTTAAAACGCGTCTTCAGGTTTGAGTGTGCGCGGCAACTTCCCTGATACTGCTTGCCTCTTTATGCCCGAGTAGCGCCCGTGATCAGCCTGCACAGCCTTGCCCACCTGCACGACCTGCCCGCAGCGACCTGGGACGCTCTGGTGCCGCCCGACCAGCCGTTTCTGCGCCATGCTTTTCTCAGCGCCATGGAAGACAGCGCCAGTGTCTGCCGCGCCACCGGCTGGGCCGCCGAGCACCTGGTGCTCGAGCGCGATGGCCAGGTGCGCGCGCTGCTGCCGGCATACCGCAAGTGGCATTCGTTCGGCGAGTACGTGTTCGATCACGGCTGGGCCGAGGCCTGTGAACGGGCCGGCATCGCCTACTACCCCAAGCTGCTGGGCGCCGTGCCGTTCAGCCCGGTCAGCGGCCCGCGGCTGCTGGCGCATGACCAGGCCGATGCCCAGTTGCTGTTGCAGGCGCTACCCGAATACCTGAACAAGGGGCAGTTGTCGGGCGCACACATCAACTTCACCGACCCAGGCCTCGATCGACTGCTGGCCGCGCAGCCCGGCTGGCTGCAACGACTGGGCTGCCAGTTCCACTGGCGCAACCGCGACTACCGCGACTTCCAGGATTTCCTCGACACGCTGACCTCGCGCAAACGCAAGCAGCTGCGCAAGGAGCGCGAGCAGGTGGCGGGGCAGGGCATCGTTTTCACGCATTACCAGGGCGGCGAGCTAAGCCAGGCGCAGTGGGACTTCATCTACCGCTGCTACGCCAACACCTACGCGGTGCGCCGCCGCGCGCCGTACCTGACCCGCGAATTCTTCAGCCTGATTGCCGAGCGCATGCCCGAGGCGATTCATGTGGTCATCGCCCGGCAGGGCAGTCGTGAGGTGGCCATGGCCTTGAGTCTGCTGGGCAGCGACAGCCTGTATGGGCGTTACTGGGGCTGCCTGGACGAGTTCGACCGGCTGCATTTCGAGACCTGTTTCTATCAGGGCATGGAGTTCGCCATCGGCCAGGGCCTGCGCCGCTTCGACGCCGGCGCCCAGGGCGAGCACAAGCTGATTCGCGGTTTCGAGCCGGTGCTCACGCACTCCTGGCACTACCTGCTGCACCCCGGTCTGCGCCAGGCGGTGAACGAGTTTCTGCGTGAAGAGCGCGTGGGCGTGCAGGCCTACGCCGAGCAGGCGCAGACCCTGTTGCCGTATCGCTGTGAGTGAGGGACGCCGACTGTTCATGGCTGGCAGCAGCAACCAGCCATGAACCGCGGCAGGCATCAATCGATGCCGACGAAGCCGCCGGTCTGGTGCTGCCACAGCCGGGCATACACGCCCTTGTGCGCCAGCAGCTCGGCATGGCTGCCCATCTCGACGATCTTGCCTTTGTCGAGCACCACCAGGCGGTCCATGCGCGCGATGGTCGACAGGCGGTGGGCGATGGCGATCACCGTCTTGCCTTGCATCAGCGTTTCCAGGCTCTCCTGAATCGCCGCTTCGACTTCGGAATCGAGCGCCGAGGTGGCTTCGTCCATGATCAGAATCGGCGCGTTCTTCAGCAGCACCCGGGCAATGGCGATGCGCTGACGCTGGCCGCCCGAGAGCTTGACCCCGCGTTCACCGACATGCGCATCGAAACCGGTGCGGCCCTGGGCATCGGAAAGTTGCGGGATGAACTCGTCGGCGCGTGCCTGGCGCACCGCTTCACGCATCTCGGCCTCGCTGGCCTCGGGTCTGCCATACAGCAGGTTTTCGCGAATCGATCGGTGCAGCAGCGAGGTGTCCTGGGTGATCATGCCGATCTGCGCGCGCAGGCTGGCTTGGTTGACCGTGGCGATGTCCTGGTCGTCGATCAGAATCTGTCCGCCATGGATGTCGTACAGGCGCAGCAGCAGGTTGACCAGGGTCGACTTGCCGGCGCCGGACGGCCCGATCAGGCCGATCTTCTCGCCCGGACGGATGTTCAGTTCCAGCCCTTCGATGACCTTGTTGGCCTTGCCGTAGTGGAAGTCGACGTGGTGGAAATGCACCGCGCCGCGGCTGACCTCGAGCGCCGGCGCGTCGGCCTGGTCGCGTACGGTAACCGGCTGGGCGATGGTCTGCAGGCCGTCCTGGACCATGCCGATGTTCTCGAAGATGCCGTTGACCACCCACATGATCCAGCCCGACATATTGACGATACGGATCACCAGGCCCGTGGCCAGGGCGATGGCGCCGACGCTGATCAGCGACTGCGTCCACAGCCACAGCGCAAGGCCGGTGGTGGTCACCACCAGCAGGCCGTTGAGGCTGGTGATGACCACGTCCATGCTGGTGACCACGCGCGAGGCGAGCTGGGTCTTTTCGGTCTGCTCGCGGATCGCTTCGCGGGCGTATTGCTGCTCATGGTCGGTGTGGGCGAACAGCTTCAGGGTGGTGATGTTGGTGTAGCCGTCGACGATGCGCCCCATGAGCTTGGAGCGGGCGTCGGAGGACACCACCGAGCGCGCCTTGACCCGCGGCACGTAGTAGCACAGCGCACCGATGTAGCCGACGATCCACACCAGCAGCGGCAGCATCAGCCGCCAGTCGGCCTCGGCGAACAGCACCAGCGAGGTGATGGCGTAGATCAGCACGTGCCACAGCGCATCGACCGCCTGCACCGCCGAGTCGCGCAGCGAGTTGCCGGTCTGCATGATGCGCTGGGCGATGCGCCCGGCGAAATCGTTCTGGAAGAAGTTCAGGCTCTGGCGCAGCACGTAGGTGTGGTTCTGCCAGCGGATCAGGCTGGTCATGCCGGGGTTGATGGTCTGATGCACCAGCAGGTCGTGCAGGCCGAAGAAAATAGGCCGCAACAGCAGCACCACCACCAGCATCCAGATCAGCTCGCCGCTGTGCTGGCTGAAGAAATTGACGTTGGGCGTGCCCTGGGCCAGATCGATGATGCGGCTGAGGAAACTGAACATCGCCACTTCGATCAGCGAGGCGATCAGGCCGACCACCAGCAGCGCGGCGAAACTCGGCCACACCTGGCGCATGTAGTAGAGGTAGAAGGGCAGTACCTTGCCGGGCGGCGCCTCGCTGGGCGCCTCACGGAAGATGTCGATCAGTTGCTCGAAACGCCGGTACAGCATGGGGACGAACACTCCTGGCAAGACTCGCGCGGGGTAGCGACTGCACATCCCTGTGCAGCGAGACGATCAGTCGATGCGCTTGGCCGACTTGATCAGCACCGGATCGACCGGCACGTCACGCATACCTTTCTTGATGGTGGTGGGCGAGGCGACGATGCGGTCGACCACGTCCATGCCCTTGGTGACCTTGCCGAATACCGCGTAACCCGCGTCGCGACCCGGGTCGAGGAAGGCGTTGTCGGCCACGTTGATGAAGAACTGGCTGGTCGCAGAATTAGGGTTGGAGGTGCGCGCCATCGACAGCGTGCCGCGGGTGTTGAGCAGGCCGTTGCTGGCTTCGTTCTTGATCGGGTCTTTGGTGTCTTTCTGCACCATCTGCTCGGTGAAGCCGCCGCCCTGGACCATGAAGCCCGGAATCACCCGGTGGAACTGGGTGCCGTTGTAGAAACCGCTGTCGACGTAGGCGAGGAAGTTCTTGGTGCTGAGCGGCGCCTTGTCGGCATTGAGCTCGATTTCCACTGCGCCGAAGCTGGTGTCGAGCAGCACATGCGGGGTCTTGTCGGAAGCCATGAGGTTGGCAGCGAAGGCCAGCGAGCAGGTGGCGAGAAGCAGTTTCTTCAGCATGGGTAGGCAGTCCTTGTGGAGTTGAGACCACCGGCGCAGGGCGCTGGCGGATTCTGTGGGGTCGAACGAGGCGTCTAGGGTGCCGCGATTCGTCGATCACCGCCAGTGCGACGCCTGTCCTGACAGGGCTCACCAGCTCCGACACTGTGTCGGGCAGTGGTGTTCCGACACCGCGTGCGGATCACGCCTGGGCCGGGGCGGCGAATGGCACGTCGAGCGGCGCGGTGTCGAAGTTGCGCAGCAGGTCGATGAGGATCTGCGTGGCCGGGCCGAGGGTCTTTTCCTTGCTGGCATACAGGTAGAACAGAGGGTGACGACGGCCGCCCTGTTCCAGTGGCAGCGGCTTGAGCACGCCTTCGCGCAACTCGCGCTCGATCATGTGACGCGGCAGCCAGGCAAAACCCAGGCCGCTGCTGACGAAGGTTGCCGCAGTGCCCAGGCTGCCCACCGTCCAGCGCTGCTCGGCGCCGAGCCAGCCGACATCCCGCGGCTGCGCCCGGCCCGAGTCGCGGATCACCACCTGCAACTGGCTTTCCAGGTCCTGGAAGGTCAGTTGCCGGCCGCTGCGGTGCAGGCTGTGCTCGGGGTGGGCGACGGCGACGAACTCCACCGCGCTCAGTTCGCTGCCCAGGTAGCCGCCGATGCTGTAGCTGCTGATGGCAAGATCGGCGACGCCTTCGAGCAACACTTCCTCGACCCCCGACAGCACTTCTTCACGCAGCCGCACCCGGCAGCCGCGGCTCTGCGGCATGAACGCGCTGAGGGCGCGCACCAGCCGCGCATTGGGGTAGGCGGCGTCGACCACCAGGCGCACCTCGGCTTCCCAGCCCTGTTCCATGTGGTGGGCGAGGTCTTCGAGCTGACTGGCCTGCTTGACCAGATGCCGCGAGCGACGCAGCAAAACGTCGCCGGCTTCGGTGAGCACCGCCTTGCGCCCGTCGATGCGCAGCAGCGGCACGCCCAGTTGTTCCTGCATGCGCCCAACCGTGTAGCTCACCGAGGATTGCGAGCGGTGCAGGGCTTCGGCGGCCTGTGCAAAGCCGCCGTGGTCGACCACCGCCTGCAGGGTTCGCCATTGATCGAGGGTGACGCGGGGCGCTTTCATGGGGGCTTCCTGTTGTCCTAAGCTGCGCTCCTACAAGGAGCACGTCTGATGAAGATCTATTGCCTGATGCTGTTGTGCAGCCTGCCGATGCTCGCGCAGGCCTATCCCATCGAAGTGGAAAAAAACCTGGAAGGGGTCAAGGTCGACTTCACCGCCTACGACCCGGCGCCCGACCTCGGCGCTGTAACGTTGAACAACTACGGCCAGCAACCTGCGGCCTGTAAGGTGACCCTGCGCAATGGCCCCGAAGCGCCGCGGGTGCGGCGGGTCAACCTGGCCCCGGGGCAGCGGGCAAGCGTGACCGTGCGCTTCAACCGCGAGGTGCTGAAACTGCGGGTCAGCGTAGCCTGTACGAATCAATAAGCGAATAATTCGATAGATTGAACCCAGTTTTTACGCTTTTTTATCGATCGGTCAACCGCTAGTCTCACCTCCATCGCAGCACACATTTCGCCGATGGAGGCATTCATGTCCCGTGTATTGATTATCGAGAGCAGCGCCCGCCAGCAAGATTCCGTGTCGCGTCAACTGACCCGCGAGTTCATCGAGCAATGGCAGGCCAGCCACCCCGACGATCAAATCACCCTGCGCGACCTGGCCGTGAACCCAGTGCCGCACCTGGACGCCGACCTGCTTGGCGGCTGGATGAAGCCCGAAGCGCAGCGCTCGACGGCCGAGGCCCAGGCGCTGGCGCGCTCCAATCTGCTGACCGATGAACTGCTGGCCGCCGATGTTCTGGTGCTGGCCGCACCGATGTACAACTTCACCATCCCCAGCACGCTCAAGGCCTGGCTCGACCACGTGCTGCGCGCCGGCATCACCTTCAAGTACACCCCGACCGGCCCGCAAGGCCTGCTCACCGGCAAGCGCGCCATCGTGCTCACGGCCCGTGGCGGTATCCATGCCGGTGCGGTCAGCGATCACCAGGAACCCTACCTGCGTCAGGCCATGGCCTTCATCGGCATCCACGAAGTCGACTTCATCCACGCCGAAGGCCTGAACATGAGCGGCGACTTCCACGACCAGGGCATGGCCCACGCCAAGGCGCGTATCGCTGCGGTGGCCTGAGCCTTAAGGAATTCCCAAACCTGACACCCTGTTTTGCTCCTTTGGGTGTACCTGCCCGGCCAGCGATGGTCGGGCGTTTTTTTGCCTGTTGGACGGGCGCTGCGCAACCCGCTAAGGTCGCCGCCTTGATTGAGACGAGGGCGTCATGGGCTACCTGATAATCGTTGCGCTGATCCAGGCGTTTTCCTTCAACCTGATCGGCGAATACCTGGCCGGGCAGGTCGACAGCTACTTCGCCGTGCTGGCGCGGGTAGTGCTCGCCGCAGTGGTGTTCTTGCCTTTGACGCGCTGGCGCCAGGTCGAACCGCGCTTCATGCGCTCGATGCTGCTGATCGGCGCCTTGCAGTACGGCATCACCTATGTGTGCCTGTACCTGAGTTTCCGCGTGCTGACAGTGCCCGAGGTGTTGCTGTTCACCGTGCTCACCCCGCTGCACGTGACCCTGATCGAAGACGCCCTGAACCGCCGCTTCAACCCTTGGGCGCTGCTGGCGGCACTGGTGGCGGTGGCTGGCGCTGCGGTGATTCGTTTCGACAGCATCAGTGGCGATTTCTTCATCGGCTTCCTGCTGCTGCAACTGGCCAACTTCACCTATGCCGCCGGCCAGGTGCTGTATCGCCACCTGGTCGCACGCCACCCCAGCGACCTGCCGCACTATCGCCGCTTCGGCTACTTCTACCTGGGGGCCTTGCTGATCGCCTTGCCGGGTTTTCTGCTGTTCGGCAACGCCGAGCACCTGCCCAGCACCGATACCCAGTGGCTGGTGCTGGCCTTCCTCGGCCTGGTGCCGACGGCGCTGGGGCTGTACTGGTGGAACAAGGGTGCGTGCCTGGTGCCTGGCGCCACTCTGGCGGTGATGAACAACCTGCATGTGCCGGTGGGCCTGGTGCTCAACCTGCTGATCTGGAACCAGAACGCCCCGCTGGGCCGCCTGCTGGTGGGCGGCACGGTGATTCTGGCGTCGGTGTGGATGAGTCGATTGGGGCCGAGGCGGTATTGAACTGCGTCCCAAAAGTGGACGGGTGTCCAACATTTGAGGTGCAGTTCAACCCAATCAGCGCGCGGCCCAGGCGTTGAAACGCTCTTCCAGCTCTTCACCGTGGTCAACCCAGAACTCGGCATCCACCAGTTGGGCCTGGGCCAGGTTGGCTGGGGCGGTGGGGAGCTGTTGCTGGACCTCCTGGGGCAGCTGTGCCAGGGCGTCCTGGCGGATCGGGCCGTAGGGGATCTGCGTCGAGAAGGTTTTCTGCGCATCGGCCTGGCTGGCGAAGCGGATGAAGTCTTCGGCCAGGGACTTGTTCTTGCTGCCGCGCACGATGGCCCAGTGGTCCGGGTCGTACAGGCTGCCGGGCCAGACGATGTTGAGCGACGAACCTTCCTGCTGCGCCGAGGCGATACGCCCGTTGTAGGCCGCCGACATCACCACATCACCGGCCACCAGCCATTGCGCCGGCTGGGCGCCTGCTTCCCACCACTGGATGCTGGACTTGATCTGATCGAGCTTCTTGAACGCCCGGTCGACCCCCTCGGGGGTGGCCAGCACGCGGTACAGTTCCTCGCGCTTCACGCCGTCGGCGAGCAGGGCGAACTCCAGCGTGTACTTGGCGCCCTTGCGCAGGCCGCGCTTGCCGGGGAAGCGCTGGGTGTCCCAGAAATCGGCCCAGGAGGCGGGGCCGGTGGTGAGTTTTTTCGGGTTGTAGGCCAGCACCATCGACCACACGTAGCTGGCCACCCCGCATTCACTGACGGTGCCGGGCAGGTAGCCCGATTGCGCGCCGATGATGTTGGCGTCGAGCTTCTCGAACAGCCCCGATTCACAGCCGCGGATCAGCTCCGGGCTTTCCACCTCGACCACATCCCATGACACATGGCCGACATCGACCATGGCCTTGATCTTCGACAGCTCGCCGTTGTATTCGCCGGCCACCACGCGACCGGCGCCGCTTTGTTCGAACGGCTGGAAATAGGCTTTCTGCTGCGCCGCCTTGGTGGCACCGCCGAAGGAAATCACCGTGAGGCTGGAGGAGGCGGCGCTGAACGCCGGAAAGCTGATGGCCGAGAGCAAGGCAAGGCTGAGCGACACGTTACGAGTACGCATGGAAACTCCCTCATTACTTTATGGTTGTATGGTCGAGAGGCAGTAAGGGGTGAATGCTCTGGCGCCGTGCGGCGTGGGCGGCGGCGCTGTTGTTGTGGTTCGATGGTGCGCCACTGTGGCGGCGAGGAAAACGATTAAAAATATGCTTCGGGGTTATGAAAAAGCTCGCCAGGCCAGGCGGCCAGGTGCGGTATGGTGGAGCACCATTTCCCCGGCTCGGCGCGTGCCGGCCCGTTCACCGCGAGGGGCGTCCGTGGCTTCCTACACCCTGCGACAGTTGCGCTACTTCGTCACCACGGTCGAGGCCGGCAGCGTCGCCGAAGCCTCGCGCCAGCTGTACATCGCCCAGCCGTCGATTTCCACGGCGATCAAGAATCTCGAAGGCAGCTTCGGCGTGCAGCTGTTCATCCGCCATCACGCCCAGGGCGTGTCGCTGACCCCAAGCGGCAAACGCTTCTACCACAAGGCCCAGGAACTGCTGCGCATCGCCCATGAGTTCGAACAGAACGCCCTGGCCGACAACGCGGTGATGACCGGGCAGATCGACATCGGCTGCTTCGAAACCGTGGCGCCGCTGTACCTGCCGCAGTTGATCGCAGGCTTCAGCGCGCTATACCCCGGCGTCAACATCCGCCTGCGCGACGGTGACCAGCAAGAGCTGGTGCAGGGCCTGACCGCCGGCAGCTTCGATGTGGCGTTTCTCTACGACCACGAACTGGACAACACCATCGAAACCGAGCCGCTGATGCCGGCGCAGAAACCCTACGTGCTGCTGCCGGCCGGGCACCGCTTCGCCAGTCAGGCCAGGGTTTCGCTGCGCGAGCTGGTGCACGAGCCGATGATCCTGCTCGACGTGCTGCCCAGCCGCGCCTATTTCGTCAGCCTGTTCCACGAACTGGGGCTGACCCCGAACATCGTCTTCGGCTCACCGTCCATCGAGATGGTGCGCGGCATGGTCGGCCAGGGCTTTGGCTTCTCGCTGCTGGTGACGCGGCCGTTCTCCACCCACAGCTACGATGGGCAGAAGTTGGCCACCGTGGAGCTGGCCGAGGCGGTGACGCCGTCTGGGCTGGTCAGTGCGCGCCTGCGCAAGAGCCAACTGACCAAGCCGGTGCAGGTGTTCGTCGACTTCTGCCGCGAACGCCTGACCGCGCTGAGTCAGTCGGGGCAGGGCGGTGCCTAGGGGCTTTACGAAACGCTAGCTCGCCTCGGCCTGCAGGTAATCGGCCAGGCGCGCAAGCATCGCGTCGCAGCCGTCCAACTGTTCAAGGCTGACGAACTCGTCCGGCTTGTGGCCTTGGTCCATGCTGCCCGGCCCGCACACCACGGTGGCGATGCCAGCGGCATCGAACAGCCCGCCCTCGGTGCCGAAGGCCACGGTGGTGAAGGCGTCCGAGCCGCACAGGCGCGCCAGTAACTGCGCCGCCTCGCTGTCGGCGGCGGTGGCCAGGCCCGGGTAGGCGGAGAGTGGCTGTAGCTCGATGTCACTGGCGGCGCTGACCGCGCGCATGCGTGGCAGCACTTCACGTTCGGCGTAGGCGTGCAGTTCATCGACCACGCTTTGCGGGTCGAAGCCGGGCAGGGCGCGCACTTCGAAATCGAAGGTGCATTCGGCAGGCACGATGTTCAGCGCCCGCCCGCCGTGAATCAGCCCGGTCTGCACGGTGGAGAACGGCGGCTCGAAGCGCGCGTCGTGCAGCGCAGGTTCGGCCAGGCGCTGGCCAATTTCGCCCAGTTGGTTGATCAGCCGCGCGGCGTATTCGATGGCATTGACCCCCTGCGGCGCATACGCCGAATGACACGCCGCGCCACTGACCTGGCAGCGCATCGCCAGTTTGCCCTTGTGCCCCAGCACCGGCTTGAGCTCGGTCGGCTCGCCGATCAGGCACAGCCGCGGTGGGTTGGGGCGCTGACGCAAGGCGTCGAGCATGGGCCGCACACCCAGGCAGCCGACTTCCTCATCGTAGGAAAACGCCAGGTGCACCGGCTGGCGTAGCGGTTTGCGCAACAGCCGTGGCACCGCTGCCAGTACGCAGGCGATGAAGCCTTTCATGTCCGCCGTGCCACGCCCATACAAACGCCCGTCGGCCTCGCTCAGGCAGAACGGCTCGACCGTCCAGGCCTGGCCATCGACCGGCACCACGTCGGTGTGGCCCGACAACACGATGCCGCCGCCGTTGTCGTTGCCCAGGGTGGCGAACAGGCTGGCCTTGCTGCGCGCCTCGTTGTACAGCAGCTCGGCCTGCACGCCGTAACCGGCCAGGTACTGGGCGATGAAGTCGATCAAGGCCAGGTTGGAGTCGCGGCTGACCGTGGCAAAGCCGACCAGCGCGGCCAGCAGGTCGCGGCTGCGCGGCTCATTCATCGCCCGGCACTCCATAAGTGGGCGCGGCGGTGGGGTCCAGGGCGCGGGTGATGTAGTCCTGCATCTGCGGCTGGTAGGCCTGCCACAGCGTGTCGAGCTGGCCGATGGGGTCGTGCTCGGCCCAGTCCACGCGCAGGTCGACGATCGGCCAGATCAGCTCGTCGACCACCTTCAGCGCCGCCGAATGCACCGGCCCCGCTTCACCGCCTGCGGCCATCGCTGCCTGCATGGCGGCGAGCAGGCGCTCGGCCAGTTGCCCCGGCGCCTGTTCGAAGGCGGCAGTCATGGCCTCGATCACCTCGGTGCCGGCCAGCAGGTTGCCCGCCGCCACGCAGCCGTCGCCGGCCACGGCGTGGTGCACGCCCAGCGCCTGGTCGCCACTGAACAGCGCCACCCGGCCCTGGTCGTCGATCACCGTCACTTGCCGGTACTGGCTCCAGCCATTGGCCTGCAGCGCCTGTTCCAGCGCCGCTTGCGGGTCGAGCTGGCCCTGTTCGAGCAGGTCGAGAATCTGCGGCCCCAGAGCGGGCAGGGTGACGTTCTGCGTTGCCACAGCGCCAACCCCTGCACGCAGCCACGGGCAGCGTGCGCCGACGGCGATGCTCGATGAGCTGATGGCCACCCCCAACTGCCCGGTTTCGGCGCAGCGGCCGATGATGGAGAAGGTCATGGGCGCGCCTCGGGTTGTGCTGGCCAGTCTTCGGGAATTACCGCGATCACGTCGATTTCCATCAGCCACTGCGGCTGGCCCAGGGCCGACACCACCAGCCCGGTGGAAATCGGAAAGACCCCGCGCAGCCACTTGCCGACCACTTGGTACACCGGCTCGCGGTAGCGCGGGTCGATCAGGTAGGTGGTGGTCTTGACGATGTGCGAGAGGTCGCTGCCGGCTTCTTCCAGCAGTTGCTTGACGTTCTTCATGGCCTGTTCGGCCTGGGCCGCGGCATCACCGAGGCCGACCAGGTTGCCGTCGAAATCGGTGCCGACCTGGCCGCGTACGTACACGGTATTACCGGCGCGTACCGCCTGGCACAGGTCGTTGTCCAGCGACTGGTTGGGGTAGGTGGTCTTGGTGTTGAACATGCGAATACGGGTGTGCGTGGGCATCGGAAAATCCTTCAAGGCAAATGCAATTGGGGCAGGGTGGGGTTCACTGTTCGGCCTGGCGCTGCCCGGCATCGCGGTAGGCGCTGTAGCTGCGCTGCGTGGCGATGTGTCCGGCGACGTGCTTGGCGTCGTGCCACACCCCCCAGATGAAGCTCGAACCGCGCCGCGACAGCCAGGGCAGGCCGAGGAAGTACACGCCAGGTTCGCTGGACACCCCGCGCTGGTGCTGCGGCTTGCCCTTGGCATCGAAGGCATCGACCTGCAACCAGCTGTAGTCCACCGAATAGCCGGTGGCCCAGATGATGCTGGTGATGCCGGCTTCGGCCAGGTTCAGCGAAAGAATCGGCTGGCTGATGCAGGCCGCGTCCGGGTGGCGCTGGCGCGCCTGCGGCTCGGGCGGCAGGTCGAGGCCATGGCGCTCGACATAGGCGTCGGCGGCATCCAGCACGGCCAGGTAGTTGGCGTCGCCAGCGTTGAGGTTGTCGGCAAGATCGGCGCGGAAGGTCACCACACCGTCGTTGAACGACTCGGTGAGGCCGACCAGAGTCATGCCTTCCTGGGCCAGGGCGCGAAAATCGATGGTGTTGCCCCCGCGCGCGCCGCTGACGGCGATGGTCACGTGCTCGCGGCCCTGGCGCGGGGTTTCTGCGTCCCACTCCCCGAGCACCCCCAGCCACCAGCAGAAGTCGCGGTTGCGGTAACGCCGTGGCGGCCGGTCGTGGGCGCCGACCGACAGGTACACCTGCTTGCCGGCGCGTTGCAGTTCATCGGCGATCTGCACCCCGGAAGAACCGGCGCCGACCACCAGCACCGCGCCGTCAGGCAATTGCTGCGGGTTGAAGTAGGCGGCCGAGTGGATCTGATACAGGCTTGGGTCGTGCGGCGCGATGGGCGGAATCACCGGGGTCTGGAAAGGCCCGGTGGCCACCACCAGACGCTGCGCCTCGATCACCCCGTCGCTGGTTTCCACCCGAAAACCGCTGCGGCCCTCATTGCGCACCACCCGCGTGACCTCCACCCCGGTGCGCACCGGCACCTGGAATTTCTCGACATAGGCCTCGAAGTAGTCGGCCACCCGATCCTTGCCGGCGAAGGCGTCCGGGTCGAGGTCATCGAAGTCCAAGCCCGGAAAGCGGTCGTGCCACACCGGCCCATTGGCCACCAGCGAATCCCAGCGGCCACTGCGCCAGGCCTCGGCAACGCGCTTGCGCTCCAGCACCAGGTGCGGCACGCCGAGGCTGCCGAGGTGTTCACTGGCGGCGATACCGGCTTGGCCGGCGCCGATCACCAAGGTGTCGATGGTGGTTGTCTGTGCGGGCATGTCTGCGTCCTTCGAACAGGTCTGAGAGCGGCCAGGACGAGTGCCCGGCGCGGGTTGCCCCCATAGTGTTCAGAATGCACACCCAGCGAAATGATGATTTTTGTGGTGGTTGCAGAGGAAAAAGCTGGGGCGCCCGCCACCCAGGATGGCGTGGGCCGCTGGCGCTTCACGAGGCCTCGAGCTGGCTGTACTGATTGCCGCAGAAGTCCAGGGCGACCAGATGCTCACGCGCGTGGGCGACGGGTGCGCAGAGTCGGCGAAACTGCACCTTCTCGCGTCGGAAGTAGCGTTCTATCGAGGTGTTGGTCACGGCGATCACGTCACGGGCGCCGAGGTGCGCAGCGAAGCGCAAGGACGCCTTGAACAGGTCGATGCCAAGCCCTGGATGCAGATCGGAAGCCGCCCCGTAGCGCGACAGTTCCCAGACCTGCGGATCGTGCGGAACCGAGTCACCGCACAGATGGGCGAACACTTGCCCGAGCAGGTAGGGGCGTGTGGTGGGCAGCAGTCGAGTGCAGCCGATCAGGTTGCGCTTGCCGTCGCGGGCCAGCACATAGCAGGTCCCGGTGGTATCGAATTCATCGAACTCGATCAGGGTGTCGCGTCGCACGCCGGGCAGATCCCAGCCGAGCCGACTGACGAAGACCCGATGGCGGAACAGGCCGAGTTCGTGGAGCTGGGCGGCAGACAAGTGTTCGTGGCGTTGCAGTGTGAAGTGATACACGGTCGGTCCTTGAATGAACCGCCCCATGCCGATGCTGCCGGCGCGGAGCGGTGTCCTTGGGGCATGCGGGGGTGCCGCAGTGCCGTCAGATGAGCCCGAGCGCGGCGGCGTAGGCAGCGGCCGATATGCGGTTACCAGAGCCGAACTTGCGCTGCAGGTTCTTGACGTGGAAATTCACGGTGTTCTCGGAAAGGCCGATGATTTCGGCGATGCTGTTCGAGCATTTGCCATCGGCGATCCATTTGAGAATTTCTGTTTCACGTCGACTCAGGTCGATCGCCGGGTAGGCGCAGGCGGGGCGTGGCCGCTGCTGGCGCTCGAGCCACTCGGTGATGCAGCGAAGTTTCAGCTGCAGCGACAGGTACTCTGCGGCGCGCACCGCTTCATCGGCGCGGGCGACGCCCAACACGTGGGTGCTGTGGTCCAGGCCGCGCATCATGAAGGTCGCGCCGATGTTAAGACCGCAGGCACGCGCCTCATTGAAGATCACGCAGTCGTTGAAATCGCTGTGCTCGGCCCAGACGGCAAGGCCTGTCTGCCGCGCTGTGGCGATCGAGGGGTCGCTGGCGCCGTAGCACTGTTGGTTGTAGTGCGCAATCCACGTCTGCGGATAGCTGCCGATGATCGAGTGATTGCTCTGGGAGAACGGCACCGGTCGCCGATGGCTGTAGGCGAAGCAGTCGAAGCCGATTCGCCTGACCTGCCGATCGATGTGGGCGAGCCAGCCGTCTTCGCTGACTGGATCGGTGTTGAGCGCCACCCACCAGTCGAAAAAGTCAGCATCGTAGGCGCTGGACAGCATGACAAACTCCCTTCCCTGATGAACGTCCACCCAACTTCCTGTTAGGTGCCAGCATGGTGCTGCGGCCAGAGGTATAGCACCAATTGCCGAGCCTGCGTACCGCGTGTTCCTGGTTCGCTGAATTAGAACGATCGAACGCTGCCTGGATTAAGCCGAACCGTCTTCGTGCAGCCCGCTGCGGCCTTGCCGATTGTCAACTACCTGTTCAAGTAGTTGCGCCAGCATGCCCGTTGCAAGAGGCTTGCCCGCTGAAAAATCGGCTTCGACGAGGCCGAGCCTGGCCCGGCGAAGCGACGGGTCGTGTGTAGGAGTGGGTCAATGTCCGAAGAGGCGTTCATAGCCTATCTGCTGGTGCTGGTCGTCGGCGCGGTACTGATCGAAGCGCTGATTCTGGCGGCAAGGCGCTCGGCCCATTGGCAGCCCCGCGAGGGTGTCACCAATCTGTTGCTGGGCATCACCAATCTGGTGGTCGGCGTGCTGTTCACGGCAGTCAACCTGTCGGTCTACACCTACCTGTACGAACATTTTTCCCTGGGCCTGAGTTTCGACGGGTTTGCGGCAAACCTGCTGTTCGCGTTGCTGGTCTATGACCTGCTGTACTGGATCAATCACTGGGCCCACCATCGCCTGTCGATACTCTGGTGCAACCATCTGGTGCATCACTCGGGCAGGTCGTTCAACCTGACCACGGCGGTCAGAATCGGTTGGTTGGGCAACTTCACGGTGTGGTTGTTCTTCTTGCCCATGGCCATGCTCGGCATCGCCCTTGAGTACTACCTGCTGGTGGTCGCGGCGCAACTGATCTACCAGTTCTTCATTCACAGCTCGATGATCCCCGAGCTGGGCGTGCTGGAGAAAGTGCTGGTCACGCCGTCCCAGCACCGGGTTCACCATGCCAGCAACCCCCAGTACCTGGACAAGAACTTTGGCTGCTTCTTGGTCATCTGGGACAGGTTGTTCGGCACCTACCAGGCCGAACTCGAGCACCTGCCGGTGAGCTATGGCATCACCACACCGATCATCCACGAGCACGCCACCGGTTACCTGAACACGTTCCTCTACCTGCCGTATCTGCGCACGGCATTCGCCCAGGTCGGCTGGCGCGCGAAGTGGCGGGTATTACTGGGCGGCCCGGAGCGAGTCGAGCTTGCCGACAACGCCGAGCGAGCCGCCTTCGCGACCCGCGCCAGCCACGGTCACTGGGTGGGTTTCATAGCTCCGACCTTGCTGGGCTTTTACCTGGCCATGCAATACCCGGCGTTGCCGACCAGCAGCGCCGTCATCACCGCCGCCGTGTTCTTGCTGGCGGCCAACGCGGCGGGCCTGCAGCACCGCTCTGCTCGGGCCCATGGCGCGTTCAACGCAGCGGTGGCGCTCGCGCAGATAGCGGTCAGTGGCCTGCTGTTGCTGGAGTCGAGCGAGCACGCTTACTTGCTGGTAGCGGTGGCGTTGAGCGCCGCTGGCGCACTGATTCATCCACTGTTGCAGCGCAGCCCATCCCGCGCAGAGCACACCCCCACATGAAGTTGACAGGAAGTCGAGGACCCAACGGTGCCTAATAGTCTGGCAAGGAACGATGTTTTTCTGGGCTCGATTCTGGAGCGCTACGAGCGTTTCATCGAAAACGGCAACATGGAGGTGGTCGGGCGAGTGTTTCACTCCAAGGCCACCAAGAACAGCGTGGTCAGTTACAGCCGGGGGCGCGACGATCGGCGACCTCAGGAAGTGCTGCACATGGGGTCATACAACTATTCGGGCCTCAACGGACACCCGCAGATCAGTCAGGCGGCCATCCAGGCCATAGGCGAATACGGCACCACCTCCAGTGGGGTGCGCCTGCTCAACGGGACCTGCGACCTGCACCTGGAGGCCGAGCGCCGGCTGGCGCGTTTCCTCCGTGTGGAAGAGGTGCTGACGTTCTCGTCCGGGTTTTCCGCCAACCTGGCCGTGCTGGGCACCTTGTGTCGACCAGGCGATGTGGTGCTCAGCGACATGCTCAACCATCAGTCGATCGTCGACGGCCTGAAGCTCAGCGAGGCCAAGGTCGTGCCTTATCGCCACGGCTCGGTGAAAAGCATCGAGCGCTGCCTGCAGGGCCTGAGCACAGAGCAACGCAAGTTCATCGTCACGGACGGCGTGTTCAGCATGGATGGCGACCTGGCGCCCTTGCCGCAGATCGTGGCGCTGGCCAGGCAGTACAACGCCTTCCTGATCGTCGACGACGCCCACGGCACCGGACACATCGGACCCAATGGCCGTGGCACGCCCGCGCATTTCGGTCTCGTCGAGCAGATCGATGTCCTGACCGGCAGTCTGAGCAAGGGGTTGCCAGGCGTCGGCGGCTTCGTCGCTACCAACCGACGTACCGCCAACATCCTGCGCATCGGCTCCAATCCCTACATTTTTTCTGCTTCGCTGCCCCCTGCGGTGTTGGCCTCGATAATCGCTGCGCTCGATGTGCTGGAGGCTTCGCCCGAGATCATTTCCGAGCTCAAGAGCAAGACCGACTACTTCGTCGCACGCCTGCGCGCCGAAGGCTTCAATTTGCTCAACACCCAAAGCAGTATCGTGCCGCTGCTCACGTATGACGAAGACACCGCCTATGGCCTGGCCAAAGCCCTTCACGAGCAGGGGATCTACGTCAATCCGATCGCCTACCCGGCGGTGAGCAAGTCTCGCGCCCGAATTCGCATCAACCTGAGCGCGAACCTGACCTACGAAGAACTCGATTTCAGCATCGCGCAGATCACCCAGGCCGGCCGCGCGTTGAATCTGCTCCAGAACGGTCAGGCTTGAATGCGTTATTCATTCCAGTGGTCCGCGTCCCTCGAGGCGATCTCCATCAGTGACTGGCAACGGTGTTTCGACGCCAGCGATGCGCTCACCTCGTACGCGCTCCAGCAGGCGCTGGAGCGTGCTGGCATGGTCGAGGCGTTCCATTACCTGCAGGTATTCGCCGACGGAGTTCCCACAGGACTGGTGCCGTGCTGCGTGATGGAGTACCCGTTGGCCGACCTGGCGCCGAAGAAGGTGCAGCGCCTGGTCGGCAACATCCAGAAGGTCTACCGCAACTTCCTGCGGGCCAGGATGTTCGTGGTCGGCAGCCCGATCGCCACCTGTTCCGACATGCTGGGCATCCCTGTCCTGAAACGAGGCGTTGCGCCGGCCGAGCTGATCGGCGCACTGGCCACGCAGATCGAGCGCAAGGCGGCCAGCCTCGGCATCGCTTTCACCTGCCTCAAGGAGCTGTCACCGTCGCTCAACCAGCGCCTGCTGGACGAGTTCGGCAACACCTATGTGGTGTGCCGCAGCCCCGATACCACCTATGTCTGCACGGCGCCGGTGGGGGAGTTGAGCTATCAGCAGAACATGCTCAGCAAGTATCGAAACGTCATGAAGAAACGCCAGAAGGACTTTGCCACTACCGGCCTGGTCTGGCGGGTGGTCGATGATTTCGGCGCATACGCCGCGCAGATGCATCGGTTGTACCTGAATGTCCTGGCGCGTTCGCACACCAAGTTCGAGCGCCTGACCGAAGCGTTCTTCCGGGAGGTCAACCAGCGGCTGGGCGGCTCGGCCTACGCCCTGATGTGCTTCGACGGTGCGCATTTGGTGGCATTCGAGCTGTTTCTCAAGGGCGAGCAACTGCATCCGCTTTACCTGGGTATCGACTACGACTACCGAGAGGCTGGGTCGCTGTACTTCAACTGCCTGTACAAGATCGTCGAACAGGCCGAGCAGCAGGGCCTGGCCTACATCGAACTGGGCCAGACCAGCTACGAGCCCAAGTTCAGCATCGGCGCGGTGTCCGTCCCCCGTTACTTCTACATCAAACATCGTTCGGCGCTGATGACCCATTTGCTCAGGCTGGGCAAACCGTGGTTGTTCCCCGACCCGGTCATTCCCGAACTGCGCAGCGTATTCAAACTCAAGGACCAGTACCTGCAAACCCTTCGCGCGACCGGGGTGCTCGACCATGTTGATTGAGCGGTTCGATTGTCAGGGGATGTGCGTCAGCCTCTACGACAGTGTCACCGACCTCGCCGTGCAGCTGTGGGACGCCACGCTCGCTGACGGCCACCCCTATCGCACGCATGCCTTCATGACGACCGTCGAGGCGGTTTTCCCGCAGCGTCAATACCGCTACTGGCAGCTGCGCGGCGCCGACGACGCTCTGCTCGCACTGGGCTTCAGCAGCCTGGCCGACGTCGATCCGCTGGCCGATGTCACGGGTATCGGCCAGCGGATCGTAAGCGCCATTCGCCGCGGCTACCGGCGTTTCGGGCTGCTCAAGGTCGCCATGCTGGGGTGTTACGAGACCTCCGGAAGGCATTGGTGGATCGCGCCGGGGGTGGAGCCAGGTTCGATACATGGGGCCATGGCCGTGGTGCTCGAACGTGCCCATGCAAGTGCCAAGGTGCTGGTCTATCGGGATATCGAACATGGCGAAGCGTCGGCAGCCGCCGCCCATCACGCGTTGACCCAGCGTGGCTATGCCGAGGCCGCGAACTATCCCTTGGCCCTGATCTTGACCCAGGGCCGAGGGTGGGACGCGCACTGCGCCGCGTTGCGCTCGAACTGTCGCAAGATCATCAACAAGGCGCTGGCCGACTTCCGCCAGTCGGGGTTCACCATCGAGCACCACCGCGGGCAGGTGGCGGATTTGCCGCGCCTCTACGCGCTGTATGCCAATACCCATGCCAAGGCCGTGGAGTTCAAGCGAGAGTTGTTGCCTTACGCGTTTCTGGAGCGTTTGATCAGCGACTGCGATTCGATCGTGTCCGTGCTCTACGACAGCGCAGGCCAGGCGCAAGCCTTCATTCTCACCGGGGTCAGCGAAACAGTGTTGAACCCGTTCCTGTTCGGGCGCGATTATCACGCCGGTCGTACCGTCAATGCCTATTACGTACTGCATGCGCAAATGCTCGAACACTGTGCCGGGCCGCAGGTGCGTTGCATCGACCTCGGCATCACCAACTATTTCGTCAAGCAGAACTTCGGTGCCACGCTTGCGCCGAACGCTATTTACATCAGGCTCAGGCATGCTGGGTTGAACGGCCTATTGGGGAAGCACATTGCCAAATTCTTTGCAGTCGAGCAGCCAGCCGAGCGCAGTGGGCTCAAACGAACGGCCCAGGCTTGAAGCGCTCGATGTCAGAAACGCGTTCACCACGCGCATTCACTCGACCACGGCCAGGGCCGCTGAACTGGCCCGCCGCATCAAGGGCGTGGAAGCGGCCCGGCTGGTGGTGTTTCTGATCATTCCGACCCTGGCCTACCACGGCTTGAGCGAAGGCTTTGCCGGCTGGCTGGTCGCAGCGCTGATCATCAGCGTTCTGGCGTTCGTGCTGTTGGTCGCGCTCCACGCTGGCCTTGAGCAGCGTCGCCGTCATGCCCTGTGTGTGGTGGCCGTCAACCAAGACTCGCTGGCGCGGCTCGAGCGTGATTTCGCGGCGCTGCCAGCGTGCCCGGTCGGCACCACGCAGCGCTGTTCGCAGCAGGATCTGGACCTCAACCTCTATGGTCCAGCCTCGCTTGGGCAGTTGCTGTTCAACCAAGGCACGCGCCTGGGGCAGGCCAGGATCGAGCAATGGTTCGCCCACCCGGTGAGCTACCCCCAGATCAGGGCCAGGCAGCAGGCGATCAGCGAGCTGGCGCAGTTGCTGGACCATCGGCAAACCCTCAGCGCTTACGCGCGTCAAATCAATACCGGGCACTTGAACCTGGCCGATCTGGTGGGCTGGGTTCAGGCAGAACGCGGCTACGGCTTTCCGACCCACGTGCTGGTCATCGGTCATGCCCTGACCGGGCTGACGCTACTGGCCGGGGTGGCCGTGGCGCTGTCACTGCTCCCGGCCATGCTGTTGGCAGGCTGCGTCCTTGCCAACCTGGTGTTCTATGGGCTGACCGCCCGATCCCTGCACTCGGTGTTCGCCGGTACCGACGAGGCCGCCGATGCCTTGAACGCGTTGTCGCGGTGGATGGGCGCGTTCAGCCGCCAGCGCTACGCCAGTGCCATGCTGGTCGAACTGCAGCGCCAGGTGTTCGCCCACGACACGGGCCCTGTGCAGGCGATCAAACGCCTGGACTCGATCCTGAGCTACGCCCGACTGCGACATAATCCGACGGTCAGCTTCTTCGCCCAGGCCTTTCTCAACTGGGATTTCCACACGGCCTGGGCAACCTATCGCTGGAAGCGTGCCCATCAGCAGCATGCGCCGGTCTGGTTGCAGGCGATGGGCGAGCTGGAGTGCCTTTGTGCCTTCGCCTCCCTGGCCCAGGAAAACCCGGCCTGGAACTTCCCGGTGATGTCTGCTGACCTGTGCATTCGCGGCAGGCAGGTGAGTCATCCGCTGATGCAGCCGCAGCACGCGGTGGCCAACGACGTTGAGCTGTGTCCAGGCAGGATGGTGGTGATCACCGGCTCCAACATGTCCGGCAAGACTACCTACATGCGCACCATCGGCCTCAACCTCAGGCTTGCACAGGTGGGCTCGGTGGTCGCCGCCGGCTCGTTCGAGTTCAATCTGGCGAAGATGGTCTCGTCGATTTCGGTGGCGGACTCACTGAATCAGGGGCTGTCGTACTTCATGAGCGAAGTGCTGCAGATCAAACAGGTGGTCGACACCGTGCGCTGCGAATCGCCGGTGATCGTGTTGCTCGACGAGCTGCTCAAAGGCACCAACGAAAAAGAACGCACCATCGCCATTGTCGAGATTCTGCGCACGTTGTGCGAGCACCAGGCGCTGGGGCTGATCACCACGCACAATGTGGCGTTGGCCACTGCGCCTGAGCTGTCGGATTGCACGCGCAACATCTACTTCGAGGAGGAGTTCGACGCGCTCGACCAGGCCACGCTGCGCTTCAGCTACCGGCTGCAGGAGGGAGTGTCGCAGAACACCAACGCGATCAAGTTGCTGCGCTCGATGCAGGTACTGTCGTCATGACGGCGGCACCTGCGCCACACCTGCAATACGACATCGCTCGCGCGCAGGACGCACCTGCCATCGTCGAACTGATCCGCAGCATCGCACCGGCGGCGCTTGAACAGATCTACGGCGCGCACAGGCTGCGGGGATACCTGCTCGACGCACTGTTGCGCGATCAGGGACATTTCGGCCTTTCTCGGCACCGTGTGCTGCGTCTGGAAGGGCGTTGCATCGCGGTGATCGCAGGCTATCGCAGCGCAGACAAACTCAGACTTGACCTCGCCACCCTCGTTTCGATTGTCAGGCACTACAACCCGGTGCGCGGCTTGGCGGTGATCAGGCGCCTCGTCGAATCGGTCCAGCACTGCGAAAAGCCCGGTAAAGGCGCGTACTTCATCTACAACTTCGCCATTGCCGAGGCGTTTCGCTCGCAAGGCCTTGGCACGGCGCTGTTCCTGCGCGAAATGCAGCAGGCGGCGCGCAGTGGCTGCAACGCCATGCAGCTGGACGTGGACGCCGGCAATGCCGGTGCGGTGAAGTTCTACGAGCGCCTGGGCCTGACCGCGCGCAGCTGTTCGCCAGCGCGCGCCAGCTTCACCCACGCGCCCATGCTGCGAATGACAGGCGAGTGCCGCTCGAGCGAGCTGGACCGGCACCCCAGTTTGCGGCCCTCTTGCGAACGTGCTGACAACCTCCCGCTGTCACCTTAGCGGCCGGCAGGCCGCTTGCGCTTGAGCACCAAATCTCGGGCAAAGCGGACGGAGCCAGCGCGCGGGTGCTGGCCGCTCAGCCCTCGTCAAGCCTCAGGGCAAGCAGCGCCGCGCCCAGCGCCTTGCCATGGGCATCGAGTGCCAGCGAGCGTGTCACCCCACCGCGCAGGATGCCTGGCAGAACGAAATTCAACGCACCCAGTTGCGGCAGTTCATAGCGCCGTACCGGCGGGCTGTCGGCGCCGAGCAGCTCGGCGAAACAGGCGCTGACGCGCTCAGCGCTCAGCTTGGCGGCCAGGCGCGGGAAGTCGTCGATATCGTAGGCGATGATCGAAATGTTCGAGGTATCGCCCTTGTCGCCCGTGCGGCTATGGGCCAGTTCGCCCACGGTAAGCGTGCTCATGGGGTGTTCTCCAGATGGACCTGCACATTGACGGCGTCGCGCGGCAGCTGCAATGAGGCCACGGCCATCACCTGACGCACCGATTTGCTCGCGCCACCGCCGCCGTAAGGGCCGTTGGTGTAGAGGGTTTCAACTTCATTGCCGATGCGCAGCGCCTGCTGTTTGTCGGCACAGCGCGCCGCCACGCGCAGGCGCACCTCCCACGGCTCAGCAGCGCCCTGGCTACCCAGCGCCTCGCCATGCAGGCTGCTGATGCCGATCAGCTCGGCGCGGATGTCCTCATGGGCCACCCCGCACAGGGCCAGGCGCTCGAGCACGATCCGCTGCGCCAGACGCCCACGCGCCACCGCGTTGGGCCCGCCGTACGACATCTGTCCTTCGCCGATCCAGCCATCGAGGTAGCCCACCGAAACCTTCAGGGTTTCGGGTCGCGGATGACCGTCGGCCCCGTGCACACGTACCTGGTCGGCCGCCACGCAGTCGAAGCGGGTCTGGCTGAAGTCGGCGGTGACATCCGGGGTGAGGTAGGCCGTCGGGTCGTGGACTTCGTAGAGCAGTTGCTCGGTGCAGGTGGCGCGGTCGATGCGCCCACCCGAGCCTGCCACCTTGCTGATCACCGCCGCGCCACTGGCGTCGATCTCGGCCAGCGGAAAGCCCAGGCGATGCAGGTCATGCACGTCTTTGCGGCCTGGATCGGCGAAGTAGCCGCCGCTGATCTGCCCCGCGCATTCGAGCAGGTGACCGATCAGCGTGCCTTTGCCCAGCAGCGTCCAGTCATCGCTGCGCCAGCCGAATTCGAACAGCTGCGGTGCGAGAAACAGCGAGGGATCTGCGACGCGACCGGTGATGATCACGTCGGCGTCGGCCTGCAGGGCCTGGACGATGCCTTCGGCGCCCAGGTAGGCGTTGGCCGAGATCAGCCGCTCGCCCAGCGCGCGCAACGACAGCCCGTTGTCGAGTTGCCGCGTGGGCTCGCGCAGCAGCGTCGCAAGTACGTCGTCGCCGGTCACTGCCGCGACCTTGATGTCGGGCAGACCCAGCTCGGCGGCGAGCCGGCGCACTTCCCGCGCCGCACCGAGCGGGTTGGCCGCGCCCATGTTGGTGATGATGCGCAGGCGTCGACGCTGGCCGTCGGCGCCACGGCCGACGAAGGGCAGCACGCGCCGCATGCGCTCGCCGAGCAAGGGGTCGAAGCCGCTGGCCGGGTCGCTCAGATACGCCTGCTGGGCCAGGGCGATGGTGCGTTCGGCCAGACACTCGAAGACCAGGTAATCCAGCTGACCCTGCTCGGCCAGCTCTACCGCAGGTTCGATGCGGTCGCCGGAATACCCGGCGCCTGCGCCGATACGTAGGGTTTTCATTCAGAACACTCCAATGGCCATGGCGGTCAGGGTCATCAGGACCGACGCCGCGAACAGGAAGGGGATGGTGAAGCGCTGATGGTCGGCCAGTTCGATCTTGCACAGGCCCACCAGCAGGAAGGTGGCAGGGGTCAGTGGGCTGACCGGGAAACCAGTGGTGTGTACCCCCAGCAGCGATGCCTGGGCCACCTGCATCGGGTCGACGCCCAGGGCGCGGCCAACTTCGGCCACCACCGGCATGATGCCGAAGTAGAACGAGTCGGGGTCGAACAGCAGGCTCAGGGGCATCGACAGGAACCCCACCACCGCCGGAATCGCCTGGCCGTGGCCCGCCGGAATCTGCCCGACCGCCACTTCAGCCATGGCCTTGAGCATGCCGGTGCCCTGCATGATGCCGGTGAACACCCCAGCGGCGAGCAGGATGCTGGCCATGGTCAGGGCGGTCTTGGCGTGGGCATCGATGCGTGCCCGCTGGGCGTCGACATTGGGGTAGTTCAGGCACAGCGCGACCACCGTGCCGAGCATGAACATCACCACCGGGTCGACCACGCCGGCGATCATCACCGCCATCACCACCAATGTCAGCGACAGGTTGAGCCAGAACAGCCGCGGCTTGCGCAGCTCGCGCTCGGCGTCGCTCAGCATCCGTTGATGAGGCTGCGCGTCGATGCTGTTCGGGCCCAGACCCAGACGTCGTTCTTCGCGTTTGCCCAGCCAGTAGGCGCAGGCGAAGACAAACGCCAGGCCGACGATCTGCACCGGAATCAGCGGCTGAAACAGCTCGGCCACCGGCACGTGCAGGGCGGCCGACGAGCGCAGCACCGGCCCGGTCCAGGGCAGGAAGTTGACCCCGGCGGCCATCGCCGTGACGCAGGCCAGAATGCGTTTGTCCATGCCCAGGCGGGTGTAGAGCGGCAGCATCGCCGGGATGGTCACCAGGAAGGTCACCGCCCCCGAGCCATCGAGGTGCACCAGCAGCGCCAGCAGCGCCGTGCCCATGACGATGCGCGTCGGACGCGTGCCGACCCGCTTGAGAATGCGGTCGATGATCGGGTCGAGCATGCCGGCGTCGGTCATGATGCCGAAGAACAGGATGGCGAAAACGAACATCCCCACCACCGGTGCCACGTTCTTGATGCCAGTGATGATGAAGGCGCTGGTCTGCAGACCGAAGCCGCCGAGCAGTGCGGCGATGATGGGCAGGGCGATCAGCGCGACCAGGGGCGAGATGCGTTTGCTCATGATGCTCACGAGCATGCAGACGATGGTGACGACACCGAGGGTGGCGAGCATGGAGTGATCCTCTCTGGCCTCTGCGGTCGCGGTGGCGACGAGAAGCCCTGTTGTTGTTTTGCAAGAGTAATAACAACGTGGCTATGCTCTGTGAATTGAAATATTCGGTAGGTCTCGTTCGGAAAAACAGAATGAAGAATGCGTTGCAGCATATTCGTGCCTTCCTTGCCGTGGCGCAGACCGGCAACTTCACCAAGGCCGCCGCCCAGCTCAACCTCTCGCCCTCGGCGCTCACCGTGCAGGTGCAGCAGTTGGAGGAATGGCTGGGCGTCGCCCTGCTCGAACGCAGTCCGCGTCACCTGTGCCTGACCGCTGCCGGGCAGAACGCGCTGTTGCCCATGGAGAAGCTGCTGCTGGACCTGGACAACATCGTTGCAGCGGCCCGTGACCTGGCCGCCGCGCGGCGCGGTGTGGTCAGCATCGCCGCCTTGCCGTCGCTGTGCGCCGGGCTGCTGCCTGACGTGCTGCAGCGGTTCCGCGCGCTGCATCCTGGGGTCGAGGTACGCCTGCGTGACGTGGTCGCTCAGCGCATCGACCATCTGGTGCTGGAGCGTGAGGTGGATTTCGGCCTGGGTGTACAGGCGCGACCGGTTCAGGGCCTGGCATTCAAGACCATCGTCGAGGATCGTCTATGCCTGTTCACCGCCTGCGATCATCCCCTGGCGCAGCGACCGTCGGTGCGCCTGAGTGAGCTTGCCGCAATGCCCATGATCCTGACCGGACGCGACAGCAGCGTGCGCGCGCTGGTCGAGCGGCTGTTCGCCGACGAGCGCCTGCCCCTGGCGGCCGGGCTCGAAGCCAACTACATGTCCACGGTGCTGGCGCTGGTCAGGCAAGGGCAGGGCATTGCGCTGTTGCCTGAATCTGCCGACGAGGGGCGGCCCGAGGTGTGTAAAGTGCCGGTCGATCACCCTGGTGTGCTGCGCCAGATTGGTGTGATCACCCGCACCGAGCAGAGCATCTCGCCGCCTGCGGCCGAGTTCCTGCGAATGCTCGAGCATCATGTGCACGGCGCGCCGCCCGTGGTTTGACCACGATGCGAACGCTTGACCCAAGGCCCTTTGCGAACAGCCCCCAAGCAGTCAGCGCATGACGCGCATTCGCCACGCTTCGCAGTGCTTTGGCAGCATTCTGCTGAAGGCGCTCACTGCCCTGCAGGCCTGGCGTTGAACGCCTCCACCCCCGCACCGAACAGCAGCCACAGCGACAGATGCGGCTGTTCACCGGCGCGCATGCTGTGCAACCGATCCCCGGCGTTATGCACCAGGCCGCCGATGCCAGGCGCCCACCACGGCTCGCCCTCACGGCACCACTCACCGTCGCACAGCACGAGGTACAGCTCCTGCGGCGGATGGCGATGCACCGGGTAGCTGACCCCCGGCGCCATCAGCGTCAGCCCGAGCACCAGCCCGTCCACCGCAGCCAGCCCGCCCGGGCCGAGCAGGATGGCATTGCGATGCCCCTCGGCGAACGCCGGGTCGCGGCCATCGTCTGCGCGTTGGTACCAGCGAAGCGCGCTGAGCAGTTCGGCCACGGTCGCCACCAGCCTGTGCAGGTTGGCGTCAGCGGCGCTGGCGTTGGCGGCTGCCTGGGGGAAGTGCTGCTGGACCAGCGCGGGGAGGGCGCTGGGGGCTGGGGGTTGTGATTCATCCGGAGATTGGCCGAGGCGCTGGACCAGCGTCTGGTGCTCGCTGTGGTGGCTTAAGTGGCGGGCGATGAGCTCGAGCAAGCGGTGTAGCGGTGGGGGCTGTGTGGGCATGGGGTTGTCCGATGGGCGACATGTTCGGGTGCTGGAAATGTAGAGGTCCGAACGCCGGACGGCCAGTTCTGGAACCTGAGCAACCAGGTTCTTCGCGCGTCCCCAGTTTCGCCTGGCGGCGACCTACTTTTGTGGGCAAAAGTAGGCAAAACCCCATGCTCCACTAGCCGGCCCTGCACTGCGCTTCGCTCCGTTCCGGGTCCCCTGCGTTCCGGCACTCTTCGGGCCTGCGCGGGCAAGGGTTGCTGCGCAACCCTAACACCTCGCGTCCTCGGCTGCGCCTCGGGTGCGCTGCGCGCACGGCCCTACGAGCACCTCCACTCCGGCCGGCTACAGTCGCGGTCGGTGTCGCCTGTACGGGCTATGTACAAAAGCTGTGCTGCTACAAACCCTGTGGATGTGACAGGTCTGGCAGTCCGCTTGAGTCCGAGTGGGTGCAACGCGAATCTACAGATCTCGCATGTGGTGCACCTAGTTAGCGAATGTCCCGCGCTACGCAATCATTAACCTAACCGTAACGATCAATCCATCGCCTTGATTGATCGCATGCCCTCGACCCTCCTTAAATGACCCCCACGCAAGCGCATCCGTGGAGCCCAGAATGACAACAACATCCTCACCCCCCGCGCAGTGGTCACGCAGGCGCACCGAGAAGCAGCGGCGCCTGGAGCAGGTACGCAGCCTGGCCGATGGCGCAGTGCTGCCCAGCGAGCGCATCGTCGAAGCGCTGCAGCGCCTGATCGCCCCCGGCGACCGGGTGGTGCTGGAGGGCAATAACCAGAAGCAGGCCGACTTCCTTTCCCGCTCGCTGGCCAAGGCCGACCCTAACGTGCTGCACGACCTGCACATGATCATGCCCAGCGTCAGCCGCGCCGAGCACCTCGATCTGTTCGAGCACGGCATCGCGCGCAAGCTCGATTTCTCCTTCGCCGGGCCGCAGAGCCTGCGCATCGGCCAGTTACTCGAAGACGGGCTGCTGGAGGTCGGTGCGATCCACACCTACATCGAGCTGTATTCGCGCCTGCTGGTCGACCTGATCCCCAACGTCGCCCTGGTGGCCGGGTTCATGGCCGACCGCGAGGGCAACATCTACACCGGGCCGAGCACCGAAGACACCCCGGCGCTGGTCGAGCCCACCGCCTTCAGCGACGGCATCGTCATCGTCCAGGTCAACCAGCTGGTGGACGATGTGCGTGACCTGCCGCGGGTCGATATCCCGGCGTCCTGGGTGGATTTCGTGGTGGTCGCCGACCAGCCGTTCTACATCGAACCGCTGTTCACCCGCGACCCGCGGCACATCAAACCGGTGCATGTGCTGATGGCGATGATGGCGATTCGCGGCATCTACGAAAAACACAACGTGCAGTCGCTCAACCATGGCATCGGTTTCAACACCGCCGCCATCGAACTGATCCTGCCGACCTATGGCGAATCGCTCGGGCTCAAGGGCAAGATCTGCCGCAACTGGACCCTCAACCCCCACCCGACGCTGATCCCGGCCATCGAAACCGGCTGGGTGCAGAGCGTGCATTGCTTTGGTACCGAGCTGGGTATGGAGCACTACATTGCCCAGCGCCCGGACGTGTTCTTCACTGGCCGCGACGGCTCGATGCGCTCGAACCGCATGATGTGCCAACTGGCCGGGCAGTACGCCGTCGACCTGTTCATCGGCGCCACCTTGCAGGTCGATGGCGACGGCCACTCCTCGACCGTCACCCGTGGCCGCCTGGCCGGCTTCGGCGGCGCGCCGAACATGGGCCACGACCCACGCGGGCGGCGCCACGCGACCCCGGCCTGGCTCGACATGACCGAGCCGGTGACCCTGCTCGAACGCGGGCGCAAGCTTGTGGTGCAGATGGTGGAAACCTTCCAGGAGGGCGGCAAGCCGACCTTCGTGGAAACCCTCGATGCGGTCGAGGTGGCGAAGAAGGCCGGCATGCCGCTGGCGCCGATCATGATCTACGGCGACGACGTCACCCACCTGCTCACCGAGGAAGGCATCGCCTACCTGTACAAGGCGCGCACCGTGGAAGAGCGTCAGGCGATGATCGCCGCTGTGGCCGGGGTGACGGCCATCGGCCTGCGCCACGACCCCAAGGACACCGCACGCATGCGCCGCGAGGGGCTGATCGCGTTGCCCGAAGACCTCGGCATCCAGCGCACCCAGGCCTCGCGCAGTTTGCTCGCCGCCAAGAGCATCGCCGAGCTGGTCGAATGGTCCGGCGGCCTGTACGCGCCGCCTGCACGTTTCAGGAGCTGGTGATGACTGCACAGACCGAACATTGCACAGCGCCTTCGCTGGCTTATCGCCTGGCCGACCTAGCCGTCGAGGCGCTGATCGACGAAGCCGATCTATCGCCCAAGCCGGCGCTGGTCGACCGTCGCGGCAGTGGCGCGCACAGCGACCTCGACCTGCGTCTGATGCACGCCTCGGCGCTGTCGCTGTGGCCGTGCTTCAAGGACATGGCCGATGCCGCCCAGGCTTTCGGGGGCGTCGGCCAGCCGCTGCGCGAAGCGCTGGGGCGCATCGGCCGCGAAGGTGAGGCGGGCATGCTGGCGACCACCGGCGGGGTGAATACCCATCGCGGCGCGATCTGGGCGCTCGGCCTGCTGGTCGCCTCCCATGCCTTGGCGCCTGATGACCTCGAGCCGGCCAGCATCGCTGCACGGGCTGGACGCATCGCCCTGATCGACGACCGCTTCGCCCCGGCGCAAGCGCCCAGCCATGGCCAGCAGGTGCAGCGCCGCTACGGCGCACGCGGCGCGCGTGAAGAAGCCCAGTTGGGTTTTCCCTGCGTGGTGCTGCATGGCCTGCCGCAGTTGCGCCGCAGCCGCGCCGCAGGCAGCAGCGAAGCGTCGGCGCGGCTCGATGCGCTGCTGGCGATCATGGCCCGGCTGGACGACACCTGCGTGCTCTGGCGCGCTGGCCGGCAGGGGCTACAGACCATGCACCAGGGCGCCCAGGCGGTGCTCGCCGCAGGTGGCAGCGCGACCCTTACCGGGCGTCGCGCCCTGCGGGAACTGGACACCCACCTGCGCGCCTGCAATGCCTCGCCGGGCGGTGCGGCCGACCTGCTCGCCGCCTGCCTGTTCCTCGACCCCCTCGGGAGCCACTGATCATGGAAAGTCTGTCATTCACATTCCCTGCCGGCGCCGCGGCCAAGCGGCGGGCGCTGGTCGGCTGTGTCGGCTCGGGTGATCTCGAAGCCTTGCTCGAACCCGGTGAAGCCGGCGTGCTCACGGTCAAGGTGCTGACCTCGGTCAACGGCAGCGGTCCGCGCTGGGAGCAGTTGTTCCAGCGCCTGTTCAGCGGCCAGACCTGGCCGGCGCTGAGTATCGATATCCATGATTTCGGCGCCACCCCGGGCGTGGTCCGGCTGCGCCTGGAGCAAGGCCTTGAGGAGGTCAACCATGACTGATGTCGCGCAGTTGCTGCACAGCCGCAGCTTCGTCGAGCTCAGCGCCCGCGAACGGGCCAAAGGCCTGCTCGACGCCGGCAGTTTTCGTGAATTGCTCGACCCGTTCGAGCGGCTGATGTCGCCTTGGTTGCAGGCCCAGGGCATCGTGCCCCAGGCCGATGACGGCGTGGTCATCGCCAAGGGTACGTTCGATGGCCAGCCGCTGCTGGTGGCCGCCATCGAAGGGGTGTTCCAGGGCGGCAGCATGGGTGAGGTCGGCGGCGCGAAGATCGCCGGGGCGCTTGAGCTGGCCGTCGAAGACAACCGCAATGGCATCCCCACCGCCGCCGTCTTGCTGCTGGAAACCGGTGGCGTGCGCTTGCAGGAGGCCAACCTTGGGCTGGCCGCCATCGCCGAGATTCAGGCAGCGATCGTCGAGCTGCGCCAGTTCCGCCCGGTGATCGGCCTGGTCGCCGGGGCTGTGGGCTGCTTTGGCGGTATGTCCATTGCCGCCGGGCTGTGCAGCCGGCTGATCGTCACCCGTGAGGCGCGCCTGGGCCTGAACGGCCCGCAGGTCATCGAGCAGGAGGCCGGCATCGAGGAATACGACTCGCGTGATCGTCCCTTCATCTGGGGCCTCACTGGCGGCGAGCAGCGCTACGCCTGTGGCCTGGCCGATGCCTTCGTCGCCGATGATCTGCAGCAGATGCGTGACGCCCTGCGCGCGGCCCTGGCCGCAGGCGAGCCGGTGCAGCCGCGCAGCCGGCGTCATCAACAGATGCTCGGCCTGCTCGGTGGGCTGGGCGAGAACTGCCCACAACTGGACGCGGCGCAGACCCGCGCGCTGTACAAGGGGGTGTTGCAATGAGCCGTGGCTTGCAGTGGATTCACGCGCTGGCGCAGGGGCCTGAAGTGGCAGGGTTTCCCGCCTCGGTCAAGGTCATCGATGGCGAGCTGGACAATCGCCCGGCGCGTTTCATCGCCGTGGTGCCCGACCCGCACAATCCCTTCCCGCGGGCGCGCCAGGGTGAGGTCGGTGTGCTCGAAGGCTGGGGCCTGGCCAAGGCGGTCGAGCAGGCCATCGAAGCCGACAAGGGCGGACAACCTCGGGTGCTGGTCGCCGTGGTCGATGTGCCCAGCCAGGCTTATGGCCGCCGCGAAGAAGCGTTGGGCATCCATCAGGCCCTGGCCGGCGCGGTGGACGCTTATGCCCGTGCGCGCCTGGCCGGCCATCCGCTGATCGGCCTGCTGGTGGGCAAGGCGATGTCCGGGGCGTTCCTCGCCCACGGCTATCAGGCGCAACGGCTGATCGCCCTGGATGACCCGGGGGTGATGGTGCATGCCATGGGCAAGACAGCGGCGGCGCGCATTACCTTGCGCAGCGTCGAGGAACTCGAAGCGCTGGCGGCCAAGGTACCGCCCATGGCCTACGACCTGGCCAACTACGCCTCGCTGGGTTTGCTCTGGGAACGGCTGCCGGTGGCGGCCATCGAGCAGCCTGGCGAAGCCGATACGGCCAGCGTGCGCGAGGTGCTGACCCGCGCGCTGCGCGACATCGGCGACAGCCGCGACCTGCGCAGCCGGCTGGGGGCCAGCAACCGCGCACTGTCGAGCCAGGTGCGCGAGCGCCTGCGTGCGCAGTGGTAAGCCCATGAACGCCCACGACCTGCTGTGGGGCATGCGCCCTGAGCATTTGCCGGCCGAGGCCCCCGAGTGGGCGCGCCAGGTACTGCTGGCCAGGCGGCCGGTGGTGGTGCGCCGGGCGCAGGTGGCCAGCGGGTCGGTGGCGGTGGGCGTACGTGGGGCAGGGCGCAGCGAGCGCCTGGCGGCGCAACTGCCGCTGACGGCGGTTACCCGCAGGTGCCGGCCCGAGCAACTGCGCGTGGCGATGCAGCTCGACCTGCCGGCGCTGCGTGCATTACAGGCGCTGACCCCGCTGCTCGACGGCCTGGGCCTGCCCTGGGGGCCCACCGGCGGGGTGGGTTATCAGCTGGCCAGTGCCGTCACGGTGCTGCATGCGGGCAGCGACCTCGACCTGGTGCTGCGCACCCCGACGCCCTGGAGCCGCGCGCAGGCGCAGGCGCTGCTGCAGGCGCTCGCCAGCCAGCCGTGCCGCATCGACCTGCAACTGGAAACGCCCAACGGCGCCGTGGCCCTGGCCGATTGGGCGGGCGTGGCGCCGCGGGTGCTGCTCAAGCGTGCCGAGGGTGCGTGTCTGGTGCAAAACCCTTGGGCGGTGGAGGGCGTGCAGCCATGAGCATTCTGTTCGCCTTCCCCGGCCAAGGTGCGCAATACCCCGGCATGCTGCAGGCGGTGGGCGCTGCGCCCGTGGTCAAAGAGTGCCTGGAGCAGGCTTGCGATGTGCTCGGCCAATCGCTGACCAGCCTCGACACTCCCGAAGCGCTGACCGATACCCGTGCGGTGCAACTGTGCCTGCTGATCGCCGGCACCGCTCAGGCGCGGCTGTTGCTGCAAGACAACCCGCCGCCCGATTACGTCAGCGGTCTGTCGATCGGTGCTTACCCCGCTGCGGTGATCGCAGGCGTGCTGGACTATAGCGATGCGCTGCGCCTGGTGGCCCTGCGCGGCACGCTGATGCAGCAGGCCTACCCGCACGGCTACGGCATGACCGCGATCCTCGGCCTCGAGCGCAGCGCCGTGGAACGGTTGATAGCGCAGGCGACGCTGCCGGTGTTCCTCGCCAACATCAACGCAGGCAACCAGCACGTGATCGCCGGCAGCGATGACGCCATGGCCGCCTTCGCCAGCGCTGCGCGGGCGGCAGGGGCGGGCGCGGCCAAGCGCCTGGCGGTCAGCGTACCGTCGCATTGCGCGCTGCTCGAGGCGCCGGCCCGGACGCTGGCCGAGGCCTTCGCTGAAGTGACGCTGCGCCGCCCACGCATCGGTTACCTGAGCAGCACCCGCGCGCGCCAGCTGCACGACCCTGAAGCGCTGCGCGATGATCTCGCCTTCAATATGTGTCGCCCGGTCGAGTGGTACGCCACCTTATGCAACGCCCACGAACGCGGCGTGCGTCTGCTGCTGGAGTTGCCGCCCGGCAGCGTGCTCAGCGGCCTGGCCCGGCGCGTGTTCGAGAACGGCACCGTGGTCGCCTGCCAAGGCACCCGCCCCGATACCCTGGCAGCCCTGATCCGGCGGGAGGTGAACGCCACCCATTGATCCCCCGCATTTCGAAGAACAACAACAAGCAACTTCGACTGAAAACGAGGACAACGACAATGATTATCTATGGTGTGGCTTTACTGGCCCTGTGCACCCTCGCTGGGGTCATCCTCGGGGATTTCCTGGGCGTGCTGCTGGGGGTGAAATCCAACGTCGGCGGGGTGGGCATCGCCATGATCCTGCTGATCGTCGCCCGCCTGTACATGCAGCGTAATGGCGGCATGAGCAAGGAATGCGAGCTGGGCGTGGGCTTCTGGGGCGCGCTGTACATCCCCATCGTGGTGGCCATGGCGGCGCAGCAGAACGTAGTCACCGCCCTGCATGGCGGGCCGGTGGCTCTGGTGGCGGCAGTCGGCTCGGTGCTGCTGTGCGGCCTGACCATCGCGTTGATCAGCCGCACCCACCGCGGCGAGCCGCTCGAGCCACTGGAGCCAGCCGTGCTCGACGGCGAAGTGGCGGCCAACACCGCAGGCAAGGCCGCAGTCACGGCCAGCCCGGCAGGAGGGCGCTGACATGGAACTGATCCTTAATGCACTGGAGCACAACAGCCTGATCACCGCGTTCGCCGTGGTCGGTGCGGTGATGTGGATTTCCGTGGTGCTGTCCAAGCGCCTGACCTTCGGCCGGGTACACGGTTCGGCGATCGCCATCGTCATCGGCCTGGTGCTGGCCTGGGTCGGCGGCACCGTTACCGGCGGGCAGAAAGGCCTGGCCGACCTCACGCTGTTCTCAGGCATCGGGCTGATGGGCGGGGCGATGCTGCGCGATTTCGCCATCGTCGCCACCGCCTTCGAAGTGCAGGCCACCGAAGCGCGCAAGGCCGGCATGATCGGCGCCGTGGCGCTGCTGCTGGGCACCATCCTGCCGTTCATCGTTGGCGCCCTGGTGGCCTGGAGCTTCGGCTACCGCGATGCGGTGAGCATCACCACCATCGGTGCGGGCGCGGTGACCTACATCGTCGGGCCGATCACCGGCGCGGCGCTGGGCGCAAGCTCCGATGTCATGGCCCTGTCGATCGCCACCGGCTTGATCAAGGCGATTCTGGTGATGGTCTTCACCCCGGTCTCGGCTCGCCTGCTGGCGCTGGACAACCCGCGCTCGGCGATGGTCTTCGGCGGCCTGGCCGGCACCGTCAGCGGCGTGACTGCAGGGTTGGCGGCGACCGATCGGCGCCTGGTGCCGTATGGCGCACTGACCGCCACCTTCCACACCGGGCTGGGCTGCCTGCTCGGGCCTTCGCTGCTGTATTTCTGCGTGCGCGGCCTGGTCGGCTGAGCCGCCCACAGCGCTCGGCCCGGGGTCAGTCTGCCGGGCCGGACGCTTCGCGTTGCAGGCTGTACATGCGGCATTCGGCGACCAGCGCCAGCAGGTTCGGGTCGCGTTCACGGGTTTTCAGGAACAGCACGCCGATGTGCTGCTGCGAGCGATAACGCGCCTGCAACGGAATCAGGCGGATGCGGTTTTCATACACTGCCGAAATCCGCCCCGGCAGCAGTGCGTAGCCGACGCCTGAGCTGACCAGGCTGAGCAGGGTGAAAATATCATTCACCTGCATCGCCACGTTCGGCTCGAATCCGGCCTGCTCGAACACCCGCTCGCCATCACTGTGGGTGGCGAAGCCCTGGCTCAAGGTAATGAACGTGGCGCTGGCCAGATCCGCCAGATCGACCTCGGCCTGCTCGGCAAAGGGCGATTCGTTCGGCACGGCCAGGAAGATGTCGTCGGAGAACAGCGGCAACTGCTCGCAGGCCGGGTCGCAGGTGCTGTCGTTGAGCGACACCAGAATGGCGTCCAGTTCGAGGTTCTTCAGCCGGTACATGAGGTCGACGTTCGAGCCCAGGGTCAGGTCGATGTTCAGCTCGCTGCGCCGCAGCTTCAGGCCCATGATCAACTGCGGCACGGTCTTGACCGTCAACGAATACAGCGTGCCGAGCTTGAAACGCTCGGCGGAAAAGCCCGCCGCCTCACGGGTGGCGCGGACCATTTCGCTGGTGTCCTGGATCAGCTTGCGGGCTTTTTCTTCCAGCACATAGGCGCTTTCCAGCGGTATCAGCGTACGCCCCTGATGCTTGAACAGCGGGCAGCGCAGGGCATTTTCCAGCGAATGAATGGCCCGGTGCACGCTGACGCTGCTGGTGTTCAACGCACTGGCCGCACGCGCCAGGTTGCCGCTGTGCATGAAGGCCAGGAAGGTTTCGAGCTTCTTCAGGGTGAGCTCTTCGTCGATCTGCATGGCGTACCTGTTCGCAGCCGTGACGCGGGATGGGAATCGCTTGCGTCGGGAGGGGCAGACTAAGGGGTTTGTGGGTGGGTGGGCAAATGCTGAACATGGCTCGTTGAGCCTGAGCGTCTCCTTCGGACACCTGCGCTGCGAAAGCGCCGGCGCCAGTGCAGTCACCGACGATCACCGGTTCCAACAGCGGCCAGAAGGTGTTCCAGAACGTCTGCTTCAACCACCCCTTCGGCGCTGTCTGCCCTGAATGCAGCGCACGTTGCCGCTTGATTGCCAGCGCGATAATGAAACACCGCGATGACACCGCCAGGTCCGACCCCGGTGTGTCCAGCAAGCCTGTGTCCACATTTGCTTTCGCCGATCATCAACCCCAGCCCGTAACCCGGAGTTGCCCACGGCCTTCCCGGTAGTGGGGCGCCGAGTACGAATGCATCCTGCATGTCCCCGAGCAACCAACGAGGGAGAAGCATTCCGCCCAGCAATCGGTCCAGCAATGCAGCGGCCTCAGAGAGCGGCCCCACCAGCAGACCATGATAAACCCAGCCAGGATCATAGAACGCCAGGCCTTGCGGATAGACCTCAGCCAGGTCCTCCGGCGTTTTTGCCAGTCGGGCCTGTGTCAAACCCAGTGGCGACAACACCCGTTGGATCAGTGCTTGCTCAATACCTAGTCCCGTGACCCGCTCGATCAGTCGGGCAACGAGCATGTAGCCAACGTTCGAGTACCGCCAGCCGGTCCCTGGCGGGTAGCGCAACCTGTAACCGTCAAGGCGGTGCATCATTTCATCGGCTGACCATGGCGTCTGGCACTGGGCAACGGCTGCGTGGTACTCCGGCAGCTCGGAGTAGTCCGCAATTCCGGCCTGGTGTTTGAGCAGTTGACGGAGGGTGAAGTGACCTTCCTTAACCGGATCATCAAGCTGGATCAGTCCATCACGAACAAGAGAAAGCGCCGCTGCAGCCAGCACCGGCTTGGTGAAGCTCCACCACGGGACGACGATTCGTGACGGTTGCTCAGACAACGGTTCACCGTTCAACAGCGTGGAATAAAACATTCTGCGACATCCCTGTACTACGTCGGTTTGAAAGCCGCGAGGGTTTGGCACTAAATAACAGTGAGTCTTTCACGATCCAGTTGCCGTGCACACCCGCGTAGGGATCGAGCGCGCATTGCTTGAGCTGGCTGAGAAAACGGCAGCGTCTTGGTGAGCGTTCGAAACTCGCCCAGGTGCGCGCGCCGCCATGCGCAAAGTGCTCAGCTCTGGATCTGTTCGAGTGGGGTCTTGGCGTTGGTTGGTGACGCTTATCTCAGGTCGATGGCCGACCCGCACAGCGCGATGATGTGCAGAAGCGTTTCGGTGGGTAGGTCATGTGCGGGGCTGATCCATCGCGAGCACAGACGCATCGATCCATGAGCGACTTTGAAAGGGGGCGGTGACGTCAGCGGTGTACAAGTGCCCATGCTCCACGATCGAGTCCCGATCAGGAGCACGGGGTTAACGGCAGCGCGTCAGGCACGCGCCGTAGTGCTGGCCTCAACGGCGCAGCAGACGGCCCAGCACCAGCAGGGTGATGGCACCGATTGCGGCGGCGGCCACCGGCTTTTCCTTGACGAAGCTCGACACGCTGTCCAACGCATCGCCATAGGCCTGGGTCAGTTGCCCGGAGGCCTGACGGCCTTCACCTTCGGCTTGCAGCTTGCAGTCGCCGAACAGTTTGCCCACTGCGCTCTGCGCTTTGCCGGCCACTTTCTCTACAGTGCCTTCGACCTGTTCAGTTTTCATGATGATTGAACCTCTGTGCATGGATGGACGGCTCAGGGCTGGCCTGAGCGGGGAATAAGTTGCACAGGGTTAGGGCGGGGGAGGCGGGCGATGGTTCAACTTGTTTGCGCTGGCGAAGGCCAGCTTTTCAAGCGTGCGAGGTCGAGGGTAGAAGCGCTTTACTGCTTGCGCTTGCCGGCACCCGACCCTGGGGCGAGCTCATGGCGCTGTCGATAGGCTTGAATGTCCTCATCACTGACATCCTCGCGGTAGCACAGCGTGTCATAGCCGCCTGCCCGGCTGTAGGCGCTGCGTCGGCCGCAGCTGCTGCCGTTGCGGGCGCGGTTGTAGGGGCAGGCGCAGGGGCCGGGGTAGGCAGCGATGGATTGGTCGATGATGCGCTGCGCCACCTGATCGTTACTGACCGGACCTTGCAGGGCGATGGCGGGAGTTGCCAGTGCGGCCAGGAGTACAGCCAACGACAGCAGCGATGGTTTCATGGTGAGGTGCCGATGCAGGGGTTTTCTGTCTATCGGCACCTCACGTGAGACGCTTTAGCCGTTCTGAGCGATATCCTTGGTACGCAACCGCTCAGGCAGCGCCCAGTACAGCAGTGCCGCGGCGAACAGGCCGACGCCGCCGATCACATACAGCGCAGGCGTGGTGCTGCCGGTCATGTCACGGATGTAGCCGACCATCACCGGGCTGACGATGCCGCCGAACTGGCCCATGGTGTTGATCAGTGCGATACCGCCTGCAGCCCCTGCGCCGGCACCGGCCAGCAGTTTCGGCGGCAGTGCCCAGAACGCCGGGATCGAGGCGATCACCCCACCGCCCAGCAGGGCCAGCGAGGTCATCAACAGCCACACGTGCTGGGCGAACACCCCGGCGCTGAAGAAGCCCAGCGCACCGGCCACCACCAGGGCGCAGACGAACTTGCGCCGCTCGCCGCTGGCATCGGACAGCCGGCCGACGACGATCATGGTCAGCGCGCCGAAGATGTACGGCACGGCGGTCATGAAGCCGATCTCCAGGGGGTCTTCCACACCCGAGCTGCGAATCAGCTGCGGTGCCCAGAAGTTCAGGCCGTAGGAGGCCACCTGGATCAGGAAGTAGATCAGCCCGAGCAGCAGGAAACCGGGCAGGCGGATGGCGGCCAGCAGCGAGCCGTGGCTGTTGGCTTCGTGCCGGGCGATACGGCTGGAGAGAAAGCGCTTGTCATCGCTGCTCAGCCACGGCGCGTCGTCGATGCGGTCGTGGAGCATCTTCAGCACCAGCACACCGAGCAGCAGGCAGGGAATGCCGCCGACCAGGAACAGCCAGTGCCAGCCGCGCAGATCGAGCAGGCCATCCATGTGCCCCAGCACGAAGCCAGACACCGGCGCGCCGAGCAGGCCAGCGAAGGCCGAGGCCAGGAACAGCGTCGAGGTGATGCGCCCACGGTAGCTCTGTGGGAACCACAGGGTCAGGTAGTACAGCACGCCAGGGGCGAAACCGGCCTCCATCGCACCGATCACGAAGCGCAGCACATAGAACTGCCATTCGTGGGTGACGAACATCATCAGCGCGGTGGCGATGCCCCACGACATCATGATCCGCGCGATCCAGCGGCGCGCCCCGACCTTGTACAGCATCATGTTGCTCGGCACTTCGAACAGCACGTAACCGACCACGAACAGCCCCGCGCCCAGGCCATAGGCGGTGTCGCTCAGCGACAGGTCGGCCTGCAACTGAAACTTGGCGAAGCTGATGTTGATGCGGTCGAAGAAGGCGAACAGGTAGCAGACCATGATCAACGGCATCAGGCGCCAGGCGACCCGGCGCACGAGGGCTTTTTCTCTTGTTGAATCGTCGGTCAAATCGGTGGAAGCAGTCGCAGTCAGACTCATGTGCAATCTCCAGATCAGCCCATGTTCGAGCTTGATTGTTGTTGTGTTCTGGATGGTGCCGTTGGGCCGCGGCGGGGCGGCCCATACGGTTCAGGCGTCGAAGTTCGGCGCCGGGTGCAGGTCGCAGTTGCGCCCTGCCTTGACCACCTGCCCGGGCAGGTCGTGGCCGAGCAACGCGGGCAAGGTGCGGGAAAGCTCGAGCAGCAGGGGCAGGTCGATGCCGGTGTCGATGCCGACCTCGTCGCAGAGGTTGACCAGGTCTTCGCTGCAGATGTTGCCCGACGCCCCGGGTGCGAACGGGCAGCCGCCCAGCCCGCCGAGCGAGGCATCGAAGCGCCGCGCACCGGCCTCATAGGCCGCCAGTACGTTGCACAGGCCCAGGCCCCGGGTGTTGTGAAAATGCAGGGTCAACTGCGCTGCCGGCAGCCGTTCGAGCACGCGCCTGACCAGCCGCCCGACCTGGCGCGGGTTGGCCATGCCGGTGGTGTCGGCCAGGGAAATGCCCGTCATGCCCAGCTCGAGGTAGTGATCCACCAACTCGCACACGCGGTCTTCGCTGATGGCGCCTTCGAATGGGCAACCGAAGGCCGTCGCCACCGAACCGTTGAGGCTCAGGCGAGTTTCGCCCGCCACCGCGACCACCTCGCTGAATGCCTGCAGCGACTGCTCGCAGCTCATGCGCATGTTGGCGCGGTTGTGGGTCTGGCTGGCCGACATCACCAGGTTCAGCTCATCGGCACCCGCGGCGATAGCCCGTTGGGCGCCTTTGAGGTTGGGCACCAGGGCCACGTAGATCACCCCCGGCTGACGGGTCAGGCCCTGGAACACCGCCTCGCCGTCACGCAGCGCCGGAATGGCCTTGGGCGAGACGAACGAGCCGGCTTCGATACGGGAAAAACCGGCCAGGGACAGGCGATCGATCAGGGCGATCTTGTCGGCGGTCTCGACCCAGCGCGGCTCGATCTGCAAACCGTCGCGGGGCGAGACTTCCTGGACGATCAGGCGCTCGCTGTAATCACCGATCATTGCACCACCCCCGCAGCCTTGAGGCGCTCGATGGTCTCGGCGTCCAGGCCCAGCTCGGCCAGTACCGCGTCGGTGTGCTGGCCCAGTTGCGGACCCTGCCAGTTGACCTTGCCGGGGGTGTCCGAGAGCTTGGGCACGATGCCGGGCATCTTCACCTCGGCGCCGCCGGGCAGGGTGGTGTCGAGAATCATCTCGCGGGCCTGGTAGTGCGGGTCGGCGACGATGTCGGCAACCGAATAGATACGCCCGGCAGGCACTTCAGCCTGCTCCAGCTCGGCCAGTACCTGCTCGATCGAGTGGCTGCGGGTCCAGGCGCTGATGGCCTCGTCGAGCATCTGGCTTTGCGGGGCGCGACCGTCGTTGTGGCGCAGGTCCTCGCGCTCGGCCAGATCCGGCCGGCCGATTGCCCGCATCAGGCGGGTGAAGATCGGGTCGCTGTTACCCGCGATCACCACGAAGGCGTCGTCCTGGGTGGGGTAGGTGTTCGACGGCGCGATGCCCGGCAGGGCGCCGCCGGTGCGTTCGCGCACATGGCCGAGCATGGCGTATTCCGGCACCAGGCTTTCCATCACGTTGAACACACTTTCCACCAGCGAGACATCGACGATCTGCCCGTCGCCCTGGCCGGTCTTGACCCGCAGCACCGACATCAGCGCGCCGATCACCGCATGCATCGAGGCCAGCGAATCGCCCAGGCTGACGCCCACGCGGGCTGGTGGGCTGTCCGGGCTGCCGGTGGTGTAGCGGATGCCGCCCATGGCCTCGCCGATGGCGCCAAAACCCGGCCGATCACGGTAGGGGCCAGTCTGGCCGTAGCCGGAGATGCGCACCAGGGTCAGCTTGGGGTTCAGCGCGTGCAGCACATCCCAGCCCAGGCCGAGCTTTTCCAGGGCGCCGGGGCGCAGGTTCTCGATCAGCACGTCGGCGCTCTCGACCAACTGCTTGATGATGTCGATGCCTTCGGCCGATTTGAGGTTCAGCGCCAGAGACTGCTTGTTGCGCGATTGCAGGTACCACCACAGCGAGGTGCCCTCGTGCAGCTTGCGCCATTTGCGCAGGGGGTCGCCGCTGCCCATGGACTCGATCTTGATCACCTCTGCGCCGAATTCGGCCAGCAGGCGGGCGGCGAATGGCGCGGCGATCAGGGTGCCGATCTCGATGACCCGGAGTCCGGTCAATGCAGTCATGGGGTATGGCCTCAGTTTCTTGGAATTTCGGCCAATCCTAGTGATGCACCTGCGCGTGGGCTAATCGCCAATTTTCGACAGGCCTTCGTCAAACGCGAAGGCTCAGGGTTGATCGTGCAACAAATGCTCGTACAGCAGGCGACTGACCGGCGACAGCCCCTCGCGATTGCGCACCACCAACGACAGCGTGCGGCGCGCCCAGTCGTCGTCGATGCCCGCGGCGTACAGGCCCAGCGGCTTGCCGATCAGCTCGAAGGCCTTGCGCGGCAGCACGCCGATGCCAAGGTCGGCCTGGACCATGCGACACACACCGTCGAAACCGGGCACCTGAATGCGCTGCTTGAGTATCTTCCCCTCACTGCGCGCCGCCGCCTGGGTGCGCAGGTTGATGAAGCTGTCGGTATGCAGCCCCACCTGATCGAACTCCAGCGTTTCGCGAAACGGCACGTGAGAATGCGCGGCCAGCGGGTGATCCTGGCGCATGACCACCACCAGCTCATCGTGACGGTAGGGCACCGCCACCAGTTCACCGAGGTCGGTGTCGGCCGAGCAGATGCCAAGGTCCGCTGCCCCCTCGCCAACCCCCTTGACCACCCCGGCGCTGGGCCGCTCTTCAAGGTGCACCTTGACCTGCCCATGACTGGACATGAAACGCTGCAAGTCCTCAGGTAGAAATTCGATGATCGCCGAGATATTGGCCATCATCCGCACATGCCCCCGAATGCCCTCCAGATATTCGCCGACATCGATGCTGATCTTCTCAACATCCATGAGGATTTTCCGCGCATAGAACAGCAAGGTTTCCCCGGCTGCGGTCGGCTTCATGCCCTTGAGGTTGCGCTCGAACAAGGCAATGCCCAGCACCTGCTCGACCTCCTGCAAGCGCTTGCTCGCCGCCGACAGCGCAAGCATCTCCCGCTCGGCCGCCTTGGTCAGCGAGCCTTCTTCGTGGATCGAGACCAGCAGCTGCAGGGAGGTGAGGTCGAGTTTTTTTATGAGGTGGCGGTAGAGCATGGGGGGTGCCCGTGTTCGCAGTTGGAGAGGGTGGAGCGATTGTGGCGCAGTGGCGGGGTGGCTGGAAGTCGCAGTGCAGCCTGTCGCCACGCGGTACGGCCCCTGTGTGAACGAGCAATGACCTTGGGCGTCGCTTCGTTCGATGATATGAACGCCCGCCTGTGCATTCTTAACTTTGCTCGATACCTCACCGTCCGCCGGCACGGGACACTGTGGCAAAACAACACAGTGGAATCACTCCCATGCGCCTGGCCTCTTCGGCACCTCTGGCGCGTAGCTACTGGCTGCGCAGCCTCAAGGACTCTCTGCAACCCAGCCGTTCCCTGAGCGGCGAACAGCGCGCCGACGTGGCGATCATCGGCGGTGGCTTCGTCGGATTGTGGACCGCCTTGACCCTCAAGGAGCGCGACCCAAAGCTGGACGTGGTGATCGTCGAGCAGGACATCTGCGGCGGCGGCGCATCAGGGCGCAATGGTGGCTTCGTCATGTCGTGGTGGCCGAAGATCGGTTCCCTGCTGGGCTTCTGTGACCAGGCGCAAGCACTGTTTCTCGCCCATGCCGCCGAGCAGGCTATCGCCGAGCTGGGGGCGTTCTGCCAAGAGCACCGGATCGATGCCGACTTCGTGCGCAACGGCTGGCTGTGGACAGCCACCACACCTGCGCACATCGACAGCTGGAACGGCACGCTGGCGCTTTGTGAGCGGCTGGGCGTTGCACCGTTCGCACGCTGGACAGCCGATCAGGTAGCGGCCGCGACTGGCTCCGCGGTGCACTTGGCCGGCGTCTTCGAGGCCAGCAACGCCACGGTACAGCCCGGCGCACTGGTGCGCGGTATGCGCAGAGTGGCCGAGCAGGCTGGGGTGCGTATCTTCGAGCAGAGCGCCGTAACGCAGATCGACCCCGGCCGTCCCGTGCGCCTGCATTGCGCCAAGGGCCACCTCGATGCCGGCGCCGTGGTACTGGCGAGCAACGCCTGGGCGGCGAGCATCCCCGAGCTGGGCAAGCTGATCGTGCCGGTCAACAGCTCGATCGTGGTCACCGAACCGATCCCTGACGACCTGCGCACGCTGGGCTGGACCGGCCAGCAGTCGATCACCGATTCGCAACTGATGGTCGATTACTACCGCACCACCCGCGACGGGCGCATCGCCTTCGGCAAAGGCACCGGGGCGCTGGCCTATGGCTCGCGCATCGATCACACCTTCAGTCGTCATCAGCCCAGTATCGATCTGACCGCAGCAGACCTGCGCCGGACCTACCCCAGCCTTGCGCACAAGCAGATCACCGACGCCTGGTCCGGGCCGATCGACCGCACCTACGACAGCCTGCCGGTGTTCGGCACCCTGGCCGGCAGCGACAACATCCACTACGGCATCGGCTGGAGTGGCAACGGCGTCGGCCCAAGCCGCCTGGGCGGGCGCATCCTCGCCAGCCTGGCCCTGAATACGCCCGACCCGTGGAGCCAATGCGCCCTGGTCGGCCGTACCTGCAAGACCTTCCCCCCCGAGCCGCTGCGTTATCTGGGCGGCTCGCTGGTACGCAACGCCGTGATCCGCAAGGAACGTGCGGAAATCAGTGGTGAACAACCGCGTGCCCTCGACCGCCTGCTGGCCGGGCTTGCCCCGGCTGGTCTCGAAGACAAAGCCTGAATCCAGAGGAGCCAAACGACATGACCCCGATCCGCAAACGCCTGACTGCCGACAGCCAATTTTCACCGGCTGTGGCGGTGGCCCAACCCCTCGGCGATCAAGTGGCCCAGACCCGTCTGGCCCTGGATGAAGTGGTGGACGATCCACGCTTCGCCCTTGGCGTGTGGGAGTGCACACCCGGTACCTGGCGCCGTCAGGTCGTGCAGGCCGAATACAGCTACTTCATCAGCGGCAAAGGCGTATTCACCCCTGACGAGGGTGAAGCGATCAGTTTCCAGGCGGGCGATGCCCTGTACTTCGCGCCCAACACCACCGGTGTCTGGCAGATCGAGGAAACCGTCACCAAGCACTATTTCATCATCGGCTGACCCCAGCCCGTTGCGCCTTCCACAATTTCAATAAGAAAGGTTTGTTGTCATGAGCGTGTTCGATGTCATCGAAAATTCGCCCGTCTCCCGGTTCCACCGCAAACTCCTGCTTGCCTGCTGCGGTGGCCCATTTCTGGACGGCTATATCCTCAGCCTGATCGGCATCGCGCTGGTCGGCTTCGCCCAGGATATTTCCGCCACCCCGGTGCAAACCGGCCTGATCGGCGCGGCTTCGTTGCTGGGCATCTTCTTCGGCGCCACGGTGTTCGGTGCGCTGACCGACCGCATCGGTCGGGAAACCATGTACGCGCTGGACCTGACGGTGCTGATCATCGCCTGCGGACTGAGCGCATTCGTCACCGATGCCTGGCAGCTGATTCTGCTGCGCTTCGTCATCGGCCTGGCCGTGGGCGCCGATTATCCAATCGCCACCTCGTTGCTGACCGAGTTCACCCCATCCAAGCGTCGCGGCTTCATGATCGGTCTGTCCGGGCTGGCCTGGTCGGTGGGGGCAATGACCGCCTTCGTGGTCGGCTACCTGGTGGTCAACTTCAGCGGTGACCACTCGCTCTGGCGCTGGATGCTGTTCAGCGGCGCGGTGGTGGGTCTGATCGTGGTGATTCTGCGTCGCGGTATTCCCGAATCGCCGCGGTGGCTGGCCAGCAAGGGCCGTGTGCAGGAGGCCGAGGCGGTGATTCTGCAGGTGTATGGCCAGGCCGTGAAGATCACCCAGCAGGACATCGACCAGCTCAACGATGGCGGTCGCCAACGTTCGATGCTGGCTGATCTGAAGATGATCGCCTCGGGCGGCTACCTCAAGCGCACCATCATGTGCGGCGTGCTGTACTTCGCCCAGATCACCCCGCAGTACGTGCTGTACACCTTCGGCGGCCTGATTCTGGTCTCGGCCGGCATCCATGGCGTGAACGCCTCGACCCTGGGCGAGCTGTTGATCGCCACGCTGTTCGCGGTCGGGGTGCTGCCTGCGCTGAAACTGGTGGAGTCCTGGGGTCGCCGGCCAATGGTGCTGGTGCCGTTCGCGCTGATGGCTTTGCCCCTGTTCGCCCTGGGTCTGTGGGCAGACGCTCCGGCCTGGTTCATCATCGCCGCGTTCGCCTTCTATGCCTTCGTTTCCGGCGGGCCGAGCATCCTCGAATGGATCTATCCCAACGAGCTGTTCCCCACCTCGGTGCGCGCCACCGCAGTCGGTGTGGCCGTAGGCTTCAGCCGCATCGGTGCGGCGACCGGCACCTACCTGATGCCGATCGGTATCGAGTCGATCGGTTTGCAGGCGACCTTGATGATCGGCGCCGGGGTCACCCTGCTGGCGTTCTTCGTCTGCCTGGCCTGGGCGCCGGAAACCAAAGGCAAGTCGCTGCAGGAATCGGCCTCACTGGGCGCGACGGGCTGAGCGGCGCCTGGCCCTCGGTCATGCTCGACGTTGCGTAGCGCTGACTGCTAGGGTTGCGGCGCAGCTCACGGCGTTGGTGGCAATCGGCTACCAGCGCCTTTACGCGTTTTCGCCTCTTCATTCTGGCAGTGCGTCCCATGTCATTGAGCATTCAGGACATCATCGACAACCTCTCGCTGCGTAGCCGCCTGTTGACCGGCGCAGCGGGCACACCACGCGCCTTGCGCTGGGCCCACGTCTGCGAGCTGCCCGACCCCAGCGAATGGCTGGGCGAGGGCGATCTGTTGATGACCACCGGCATCGGCATCCCGCGCGAGGCAGCGGCGCAGCGTGCGTATATAGGCCGCCTGGTCGAGGCCAAGGTCAGCGGCCTGATGATCGGTGAGAACATGCAGGCACCGGGCGATCTCTCCGCCTTGCAAGCGCAGGCCGAGCAGCTGGGCTTTCCTGTGCTGATCACCCATTACTCCGTGCCGTTCTCGGCGGTCACCAAAGCCATTCTCGACGCCCGCCAGCACACCGAGGATCAGCGCCGCCGCGCTGTCGTGCGGCTGTATGAAAGCGCCCGCATCGGCCTGCGTCATCTGGGCTTGCCGGGGCTGCTGCAGCGCTTGTCGGCAGATGTCGGCGGCGAGTTGTACTTGTTCGACACACGCAGCCTGGGCGTCTGGCACGAAGGCCTGGCGGCGTTGCCCGCGCGCTGGAGTGAGGTGCTCAAGGCCCGCGTGCGGGCGAACTATGACCTGGCGCGCTGTCACGACGGCGACCACGAAGCGTTCGTCATGGCGCTGCCGGCGATGCCGGAATGCGCGATTCTTGCCACCGGTGGGCAACTGCTCGACTACGGCATCCTGCATCACATCGCCTCGGTGCTCGCCATCGAGCTGGAGCGCCTGCAGAGCGAGCACGAGCGCATGCTGCGCCTGGGCTCCGAGCTGCTCGACGACCTGCTCAACATGCGCCTGAGCGAGCGCGCGGCCAGTGCTCGCCTGCAACAACTGAACTGTGCGCCGCACACCGCCCATCTGCTGGTGGCGCGACTCGACCACGCCGCACCGAAAGACTGGCAACTGCAACTGAGCCGGCAGAGCACCCGGGTGCTGGCCCGGCAAGTGGGCGATGAGCTGGTGATCCTGCTCGACGAACCTGAGTCGTACGCACCCTTGCAGGCCCTGCTTGACTGCCACCTGGGCATTAGCGCCGTGCTCGGCGCCGGGTTGCGCGTACCCGAAGCCCTGCGCGAAGCGCGGCTGGCGGTGGCCCACGCAACGCCAGAACGGCGGGTGGTGGACTACGCCAACGCTCTGGAAGAAACCTTCTGGCTGCCGGCCGACCTGGAGCAGGCCCAGCGCACCTACCGCCGCGTGCTCGGCAGCCTGGCCGACTACGACGCGCACAACGGCAGCCAGTTGATCCACACGCTGCGGGTGTTCCTGCAACACAACCGCTCATGGCAGAAATCGGCGTTGCTGCTCAATGTGCACAAGCAGACCTTGGTCTACCGGGTTCGCCGCATCGAAGAAATCACCGGCCGTTCGCTCGACGACACCGAAGGGGTGGTGGCGCTGTGGATTGCCCTGCGCTCGATGGACATCGCCATCGGTCTGCGGCCTGATTGAAGGCCGCGACTGGCCGCTTCAGGTCACACGCCCAGGGGTTCATCGTTTCGTATGAGCGCGCCCCGCCGATTTGTCGCAACGGCTGATTGCAGCGGCGCAGGCCGCCCTCTAAAAACCTCTGTAGGTGCCCGACGAAGCTGCTCGAGCAGTGCAGGTGCCGCATCGTCTTCGATAATCGATGTTCCGCAGAGGCCATAATAATGTCTAAATTCCTCAGTTCCTCGCTCACCTTGCTCATCACGTCCACTGCCGCGCTGACGGCCAATGCCGACCTCACCGTGGTCTCCCACGGGGGCGCCAACAAGGCCGCGCAGGTCAAGGCGTTCTACCAGCCCTACAGCGAAAAGACCGGAACCCGCATCATCGCTGACGAATTCAACGGCGAAATGGCCAAGGTCAAAGTACAGGTCGACACCCGCAACGTGGCCTGGGACGTGGTCGAGATGGAAATGCCCGAGTTGGCCAGGGCCTGCGATGAAGGGCTGCTCGAACCCATCGGCGAAGATCCGGCCTTCCAACAGTTGCAGTCACAGCTGCTGGACGGCGCGGTTCAATCTTGCGGGGTCGGCTTCTTCGTCTGGTCGACGGTGCTGGCGTACAACGCCGACAAACTCAAGGTCGCCCCCACTGGCTGGGCAGATTTCTGGAACATCGAAAAGATCCCCGGCAAGCGCGGGCTGCGCAAGGGCGCGAAGTACACCCTGGAATTCGCCTTGATGGCCGACGGCGTCGAACCCAAGGATGTCTACGCGCTGCTGGAAACCAAAGCCGGCCAGGACCGCGCCTTCGCCAAGCTCGACGCCCTCAAGCCCTATATCCAGTGGTGGGAAGCCGGCGCTCAGCCCCCGCAGTACCTGGCCTCTGGCGATGTGGTGATGAGCTCGGCGTACAACGGTCGAATCGCCGCCGTGCAGAACGAAAGCAACCTGCGCATCGTCTGGAACGGCGGTATCTACGACATGGACGCCTTCACCATTCCCAAAGGCGCGAAGAACAGCGAAGAAGGCAAACGCTTCATCCAGTCGGTGCTGCAACCGGCCGCGCAAACCGCCTACGCCCAGCAAATCGCCTATGGCCCGGTCAACCGCGAGGCCGTCTCGATGGTCGACGCCGAACGCCGCCACAACATGCCCACCGACCAGGCCAACCTGGCGCACCAAGTCGCCATCAGCGCATCGTTCTGGGCTGATCATGGCGATCAGTTGGAGCAGCGTTTCAATGCGTGGGCTGCCAGGCAGTAAGGGTTCGTGCCTGTGGCACAGCGCTCGACTCGCTTGATGCTGCCAGGTGTAAGCGGCGTCAGGCGGGGGGATGCAACGGTCGTGTGAATCTGAGGCGTCACGCATGGCGCTATGGAAGCGCGGCCAAGGCGGTGATAATGGCCCGACTGACAAGGGCCATTTCATGCTGATCATCTCCAACTCCGTGCACCTGCCCGATAGCGACATCGAACTGAGCTACATCCGCGCGCAAGGCGCGGGTGGGCAGAACGTCAACAAGGTTTCCAGCGCGGTGCACTTGCGTTTCGACATCAAGGCCTCGTCGCTGCCAGAGTTCTACAAGGAGCGCCTGCTGGCCCTGCGTGACTCGCGGATCACCGCCGACGGCGTGCTGATTCTCAAGGCCCAGCAGTACCGCACCCAGGAACAGAACCGCACCGACGCCTTGGAACGGCTGGCCGAGTTGATCCTCGCGGCCGGTAAAACCGAGAAGAAACGCCGCCCCACCAAACCTACGCTTGGCTCCAAGACGCGTCGTCTGGAAGGCAAGGCCCGGCGAGGTTCGGTCAAGGCGGGGCGGGGGAAGGTGGATTTCTAGGGTCGGCGCTTTCTGGGTTTCGCCGACGGCATCACGGCGTTAGTTGATCACCTTGCAACACGAAAGTCGTTAGCGCCTGGACCATCTGCACCTGATGGACCGTGTTGACCAGCATCGGCACCCCAGGCTCGCCGGCGTTGGCGCAGATGTATTCGTCCAGAGTGGTTTTGATGCCGGACATCAGTTCCAGGGTGTGGGTCAGGGCGTCGGCGGGGTCGAGATCGGGGTTGATCAGGTAGTAGTGGGAGGTGTTCCGGATGCAGGGTGGATCAGGAATCGGCTTTTTCATCGGATAAGTCCTTGCGAAGTCAGAGAAAAACCGCCACCCGACCTTCTCACGGGTTTGGGTGGCGGTCATACGCGGGGTGAGAAACCGAGCGAGCAAGGAGCCCCGGCCAGACCGAAGTCTGCCCGCGCATGACCACCATGAAAGGCAGCTGAACTTACTCGGTTCGGGTTCTCACACCCGGTCGTAGAAACGACGCGGTGGACGTTAGTCCTGAAGCATTTCCCCGACAACGGCGAAGGTTCGGCGTGGCGCGTAGGATAGTTCGCCTCAGTGCGAAGCCTGAAGGATTCGGCGGTGGATTCAGAAATTTCTTACAGGATTGATGTGCGGCAGCGAAGTTTAGCAAGGATGTGCACGCTGAGGAGGTCAGAGAAACAGGTGATGACTTAAAGCTACGCGGCATTATTGTGGCTATGAAGAAATGAGCGCCGAACGCGTCCGTTATAGGCGAAGTTAGCGAAGTTCCGGCTCGAAATTCGGATTTTAAGACCAGTTGTCGGTTTTATTCCGCAGACTTAACTCTTGAGGTGTTGAGGAAGCTGCATTGCGCTCACGTCTTAGGCGAGTCAAGAATGCAAGTTAATACCCTTTAATGTCGAGTTATTTCAATAACCATTCGATGCGCAATCTTTTTAAGTCAAGGCTGCTTCAGCAGTTGTTTATAACCAATTCGATCTACATTAACATCATTCCTGCTCGGATACTGCATGCGCTCAGTTCGGATACCGTCAGTATTGCACTTGGAGTCGGTATTAAATGATCAGTGGTGAATTTGAGCGGAGCTTGAATTTTTTATTCTCAGTTCTAAGTTTGACTGCATGTCGGCGTCTTCGGGTAATGTACAAATCAAAAAATACCTATTAGGCACTATGGTTGTCTGTTATTCAATTACATCGAAGCAGTCGTCGTAAAGACGAGCGCAGTGGGGATAAGAGTTTGCTGGCATACGCGCTTTATTTTTATACGCCAGGCGATTGTCTGGGCCCGCATGCGTGTAGATCGAGCTTCCCAGGTTTAGCTGGTCATCTGCTCGGCTTCATATAAAAATATATTATCAGTTTTGTACTTTTCAGCTTTCTGAAAACAACTATAAAAGAGTTTCTGTATTTTTTGAGCTTAGGTTGTGTTGTAGTCGCGGTGGCTAGTAAGCAAGTGGAAATAGCATCCAAAGGTGGGTGAATTGAATTCGCAGTATATAATTTGGAATTTTTAGGGTTTAATCCCACCACCCGCGTATTCCCCCTTGCCTGGTTTCAGGGCTATTAGGGGAGGCTGGCGTCTGAAAATGACGCAACAAGCCGGACTCCGTCTTATGGCGTTAGTGAGCTGCCGAAGTGGAGTCCAGCGTTGTATCATTGTGTGAGGTTAGCTTAGGGGGCACTGGTTTAAAGACAGCAGATTATTGTTCCACGAGCCATCAGCATGGGTTCGCAGATACGCGGCTTTGCCGTTTTCCCTAACTACACCGATGTAAGCTTTTTTCGCGCTAATCGGGTCTTGAACAAAAAAATTATTTGATTTTTCATCAATACTTCTAATTACCTGTTCTCTTGTCCATTTCCAACCAGCAGCGGGGTTGCCCAGATGCGTGATATGCTCATGAGTGCTATTTACATTGGGCTTTGTAATGCACGTCACTAAAATATCGGCCATTGCGAGTTCCTTTCATGGGATTGTTGGCGTGCGAATACGACCGCACTGCTGTTTGTAGTGGCTTTTAGCTATTGCTGTCAATATTTTTTGCGTGCAATAAATATGGCGTCAAATCGTTGGCTTTCAGCTGAGTCTAGATGTGAAGCCCCGATTAATTCATAGGGCGCGATTCAGAGCGTCATCATCAGCTGTAGAGGACTTTCCTAACTCTGAGCCCTATTGCAGGCCAACGCATCAGAATATATTTGAGATGCGCATACGAATAATGGCCACGCATGCGTGACGACCTAACGGAATGGTTGTACGGGTCTACTAACCCTGGACACCTTTTAGGCGAGAATCCTCGCCATACAGAGGTGGTCGATGATCAGACGACGACGTACCTTCACCCCGACTTTCAAGCGTGAGGCTGCCAGCCTGGTGCTCGACCAAGGCTACAGTTGTCCCGAGGCCGCAAGATCCCTCGATGTAGGTGAGAGCTTATTGCGCTGCTGGGTCAGCCAGTTGCAGCTCAAAGCAGGTGCAGGGAGGTGAGGTCGAGTTTCTTGATCAGGCGGCGGTAGAGCATGGGGGCCTGCGGCTGCAGGTGCGAGTAGTGGAAGGGATTGTGGCTGACTGGAGTATTGGGGGGAAGTTGGATGCAGGAGCTGCTACAGCATCAACTTCGACCAGCGTCCTGACTGATCGCGCATCCTGCACGTGCTGCTCGACTTCACACGGGCCAGGTGTGCCAGGGCTGACAGGGTTGAAGAAGGTTCGTACATGTCGGCGGGTTCAACCACACAATCAAAAAGGCCGCTACGTCTGCGTAACGGCCTTGGACACTGAGCTGCGTCAGAACAGTGTCACTTCTGTCAGCGGCTCAATGGATCAACCGGTCTGAACAGCGGGAAAACGCAGCCAACTCTCTTTCATTTAGCAAGATCTGCCTGAGGCCTCGCTGCGACTGCCTCTGCCTTCAGGCTTGCGTCAGCGTTCCTACGCTTGGCTTCCCATCTGGCAATGACCAGCGGGGCAAGCGCGTTGCCGAGTACGTTCAGTGTCGTGGTGCCCATGTCCATGATGCGATAGATGCCTGCGATGAATGCGATCCCTTCGAGTGGCAGGCCGGCGCTGGCCAGGGTTGCGGACAGGATCACGAACATGAAGCCAGGCACCCCGGCAGCGCCCTTCGAGGTCAGCACCATCGTCACGACCAGCAGTGCCTGTTGAGTCAGATCCAGCTCGATTCCGTAAAGCTGGGCAACGAACAGCGTACCGATTCCCAGGAACAGGGAGGCACCATCAAGGTTGAAGGAGTAACCGACGGGTACGACAAAACTGACCAGTTGCCGAGGCGCACCGAATGTTTCCAGCTTTTTCATCAGCTGTGGCATGACCGCTGCGGAGCTGGCCGTCGAGAACGCCAGCACCAGCTCATCCTTGATATGTCTGATCAACGCAATCAGGTTGATACCCGCGACTTTTGCAATGCTACCCAGAACAACCACTGCGAAGAGGATGTAGGCGAAGTAAGCGACGACGATGAGCTTGGCCAGAGGCAGCAGCGATGAAAAGCCGAAGTTGGCCACTGTCACGGCTATCATGCCGAAGACACCGATGGGCGAGTAGGCCATTACCATCGAGGTGACTCTGAACATAGCGTCGCTCACGCCCCGGAACACATCCAGCACCGGTTTCTTTCGCTCCTGAGGTAGGCTCGACAGCCCCAGGCCAAACATGACCGCAAAGAACAGAATGGGAAGCAAGTTGCCAGTTGCCATCGCATTCACGATGTTGTCTGGAACAATTCCCAATATCAGGCTTGCCACGCCATGGTTGCCTGATCCGTTGCTCGGCAGATTGACATCGACGGCTTTCAGACTGTGCAAGTCAGTGCCTGATCCGGGTTGCAGCACGTTGCCAATGACCAAGCCAAAGATGATCGCCGTCGTTGTGACGCAGAAGAAGTAGAGCAGTGTCTTGGCACCCATTCTTCCAAGTGCCTTGTTATCACCATGGCCAGCTACCCCGACCACCATGCAACAAAAGACAATTGGAACGACGATCATCTTCATCAGTTTGATGAACAGGTCGCCTGCGGGCTGCAATATATGCTCGACCAGCCATGGCCGAGAGTCGGGGTAATGATTGAGTATGGCGCCGATGACAATACCGAGGATCAGACCCATAAGGATTTGGGCGACGAGTGGAACTCTAGGTGTATGCATGTCCGTCTCACAGATTAAGCGGCAGGATCTTGTTGTGGGTGAGCCGAGCGCCTGTTTGCGCTCGTCATTGTAATTATGTGTGGGGCTTAAATGAGGGACTCACAGGCCTTACGCAGGCGCGCACAGCCGTCCTGGATGACTGCGTCGCCACTGGCGAATGACAATCGGACATAAGGGCTGATGCCGTACGCCTCGCCCACCACTGCGGCCACACCGGCCTCTTCCAGCCAGAAACCGACGACGTCTGCGTCGCTTGTGAGCAGCTTGCCTTTGGGTGTTTTCTTACCCACCAAGCCCTGTACGTTCACGAATATGTAAAAGGCGCCGTCCGGGATGGTGAAGGACAAGCCGGGGATCTTTTCGAGTAAACCCGCCATCAGGTTGCGGCGTGCCTGATAGAGGCTGGCCATGGCTTTGACTGGAGTCTGATCGCCTGCAAATGCCGCCACGGCGGCTGCCTGGCTGATGGAGCTGGGACAGGTGGTGCTTTGCGACAGCAATTTGCCGATAGCCGCGATCAACCATTTTGGCCCCGCGCCAAAGCCCAGCCGCCATCCGGTCATCGCGTAGCCTTTGGAAGCGCCGTTGATGATCAACAGGCGATCCTTCAAGTCTGGCGCGGCAGCCGCGAACGAAACATGGCGTTTATCGCCATAGACGAAATGCTCGTAGATCTCGTCCGACATCACCAACACATGCGGATGGTCGCGCAGAACGTGGGCCAGGTCTTCCAGCTCGCTCCTGGAGTAAACGGCGCCGCTTGGATTATTCGGGCTGTTGAGGATCAGCCACTTCGTCCTGGGTGTGATCGCACTTGCGAGATCCGCCGCCGTCAATTTGAAGCCGCTGGCTTCACGGCCTTCGATTACAACCGGAAGGCCACCGCTGAGTTTGGTGATGTCCGGATAGGACACCCAGTAAGGGGTATGCACGATGACTTCATCACCGGGGTCGAGCGTGGCGGCCAACGCCTCGAAGATGATTTGTTTGCCACCAGTACCTGCGACTACTTCGTCGACGGTGAATTCCAAACCGTTGTCGCGCCAAAGCTTGCTGACGATAGCGTCTCGTAAAGCAGGAGTGCCCAGTGTGCTGGTGTAGTGGGTCTCACCATCGGCCATTGCCTTGGTCGCGGCATCGAGGATGTGCGAGGGCGTGTCGAGATCGGGTTCACCCACGGTGAAGTTGACGATATCGCGACCTTCGGCCCGTAGCTTCGCTACCAGTGCATTGGCAGCGATGCTCGGAGACGGAGCGATGCTTGAGACGCGTTTGGACAGGAACCGAGTTGTCATGCTCTTCACCTCACAACAGGCCAGCTTTGGAAAGGGCGTTATTGATCCAGGATTGTTCAGGTGAGCCGTTGGCAATCTCGGCTTTGACACGCTCTTCCAGAGCCTCATGGTTTCGAGCCATACCCAGGACGTCTTCTGCGACGGCTTGAGGGAAGCAAACCAAGCCATCTTCGTCACCCACCACGATATCGCCAGGGTGAATCACCATCCCGCCGATACTCACAGGAACGTTGATCTCGCCTGGACCTGTCTTGTACGGACCGCAATGCACAACGGCGCGCGCATAGCATGGAGTCGCCTCGAAGCTTGCAACGTCACGGATGGCGCCATCGATGACGAAGCCCGCGCAGCCCCTCTGGAGGGCGTAGAGCTTGATCAACTCGCCGATGACTGCGTTGGTAGTGTCGCCCTGGGCATCGACCACCAACACATCGCCCGGGCGAAGCATGGTGAGGGCTTTGTAGATGTAAAGGTTGTCACCCGGGCGGGTTTTCACGGTGAAGGCGGTGCCAACCAGCTTTCCGCTCTTGTTGTAGCGAGTCAGTCCCCTTACACCCACGTGACGACCCATGTTGTCACTGATGTGTGGGGTGACGACGGTGCGAAATGCCGCGATCAGGTCGGTGGATGCTGAGGTTGCTGGCGGATTTATACGAGTGCCGGGGAAGGACATGGAGTCTCCGTGATGCTTGTTCTTTTGTTCGGAAACTGATCTTAGGACGAAGACTTTTAGAGTTTTAGCGATATTTATCTATGTATCAATATTCCCTTTTGGAATGATTCTTCTGTACCGTAGCCGAGGGTAGGGGGCACCTACCGTCAAGACTGACGATGCCGTCACGCGGCACATGGAGTAGGGCGCATGATCACCTTCAAGCAGCTAGAGGCACTGTACTGGATCGTCGAGATGCGCAGTTTCGAACTGGCAGCCACCAAGTTGAACATGACTCAGTCAGCCATCTCGAAACGTGTACAGGAGCTGGAAATGGCTCTGGATATCGAAATTTTCGACAGGGCCAAGCGTAATGCCAGGCTGACTGAAAAAGGCACGGAGCTCTATCAATACGCCGCTGACCTGCTGGGTCAGCGTGATGTGATGCTGGAGCGGGTAAGTGCCAAACGTGTTCTCGTTCGACGGTTCAGGTTAGGGGTCACCGAGCTCACGGCTTTGACTTGGCTACCCGGCCTCATTGAAAGTATGCGTGATGCTTATCCGCTGGTTACCATCGAGCCGTCTGTAGAGTTGAGTACAGAACTTTTTAAAAAGCTGGAAGCGGATCAGCTCGATCTGATCATCGTTCCCGATATTTTCGATGATGCCAGATTTCAATCGACGCCTTTACAAACGGTCGAAAATGTCTGGATGTGTTCGCCTGATTTATATTCCGGCAAGGATCCGATCGAGCTTCAGGCATTGGGGCAATTCACAGTGCTGACGCAAGGTGGTAGTTCGGGGACTGGTTTGATCTATGACAGATGGTTTAGCCAGCATGATGTAAGGTTCAACAGGGCTATTGTCAGTAATTATTTGGTGGCACAAGTTGGACTGACCTTATCGGGGCTCGGTATCAGCTATCTGCCCAAGGAATGCATGTCGTTCCTGATCGATCAGGGACAACTGTCGATCATCAATACGACTACCCGCCTGCCTCTGATCCGGTATTCGGCCGTGCACCGTGTCGATAGGGTGTTAGGGCTTACCGCAGAGGTATCCAAGCTTGCAGAGCGGTTGTGTAATTTCAAACAACTGCATCTTCTGAAGCATCTCTAGGTGCCGCCTGGTCGATCATGGATGGTCATTCCTGGCTGATTCAGCGGCTATCGGTTGATTCAGTTGCGCCATGTGCGCAGACACAATCACTATTCCTGGCCGCTAGTATCAGCCCTGCTGATACTGTAATTGCCCCTGCTGTTTCTCTAAATCTTCAGTCGTAGACTCGTGGCATCCGGTCATCCAGGCCGGGCACAACTACAAGAAGCAAGCGGAGAAACGCATGAGCGGGCAAATTTCGTTCGAAGACCTCCCCCTGAGCCGTTTTCATATTCGGACGGTGTTCAGCGGTACTGGCGGTCAATTCAGTGACGGGTTCGTGCTAGGCATCATCGGCATTGCCGTCAGCATGGCGGCAGGCCCTCTGCAATTGAATGCGCTGTGGATGGGTCTGCTTGGCGCGGCGTCATTGGCCGGGCTGTTCCTCGGCAGCCTGTTTGCCGGGCCGCTGGCCGACAAGTTCGGTCGTCGCACGATCTTCGCTTGGGACATGCTGTTGTTCGCGGCGATCTCCGCTTCGCAGTTCTTCGTCACGTCCCCGGAACAACTGCTGGGCTTGCGCTTGTTGCTGGGTCTGGTGCTGGGCTTCGACTACGTGGTCAGCAAGTCGCTGGTCACCGAATTCGCTCCGCGCCGCTACCGCGGGCGACTGCTCAGTGTGCTGGCAGCGGCATGGGCAGCCGGCTATGTGGCGGCGTATCTGGTGGGTTTTGCCCTGCGCGATTCAGGGCCCGACGCCTGGCGTCTGATGTTGGCGCTCAGTGGCGTGCCTGCGCTGCTGATCCTGCCACTGCGCCTGGGCGTTCCCGAGTCACCGATCTGGCTGATGGCCAAGGGTCGCAGCGAGGAGGCACTGGCCATCGTTCGCGCCAAGTTTGGCGCCAACGTGACGCTGCCCGCGGCGCCTGCCGCAAGGCCCGCCCGTGGCAGCTTCAGCGAGTTGATGAGCAAACGCTGGCGTAAAAACACGCTGGTTGGTTGTGTGTTCTATACCTGCCAGGTCATTCCATTCTTTGCCCTCGGGACCTTCTCACCGCGCGTGCTCGAAGCCCTGAATGTCGAGGACAAGTTCGTCGGCGGCCTGGTCTACAACGTCTTGCTGATGACCGGCGCACTGCTCGGGCTGATGATCATCGACCGCATTTCACGTCGGGCATTTCTGATCGGTACGTTCTACCTCAGTGCCATCGGCCTGGCGGTGCTGGCCTGGGGCAGCTTCGGGCCGTTGGGTACGATTCTCGCCTTTGGCTTCTTCGCCTGTGTGCTGGCTGCCGCGGTGAACCTCGAATTCGTCTACCCACCCGAGTTGTTCCCAACGCACCTTCGAGCCTCCGGGATTGGCCTTGCAGTGGCTTCCAGCCGATTCGGTTCGGCCTTCGCGACCTTCATGTTGCCAATCGCCGTGCAGAACCTTGGGGTCCATTCAGCCTTGGGAATCTGTGTGGGGGTGTTGGTGTTCGGTGGGATCTTCTGCCACCTGTTCGGCCCTGAAACCAGTCAGGAACAGCTGGCAGCCGTGCATCCTGAAGCGCAGGCTGGCGCTGCGGTCGACGAGCGACCCGCCAACGTCCACTGAGCGGCCAGGAGATACCCATGACCAGCAATCGACTCATCGACATGCACGCCGTGCAGGTATTCATTGCCGTGTCCGAGGAGGGCAGCATGTCGGGCGCGGCAAATCGCATGGGTATTTCTCAGTCCGGTGTGTCGCAGATGGTTCGCCAACTGGAGGACGAACTGGGTGTGGTGCTGGTCGACCGGACCACTCGCCCGCTGACGCTCACGGCGTTCGGCATCGCCCTGCGCAATCGCGGCGCGTTGCTCAGCGATGAACTGATGAATCTCAAGGCGCAGGTGCTCGATGCGGGGCGCGGTGTGAAGCCGGACCTGCGCCTGGGGCTGGTGGATTCCTTCGCCGCGACCTGTGGCTCGATGCTGACCCGCCGGCTGCTGGGGCAAGTCGCGCAATTGTCGGTACGAACCGGACTCAGCCCACAGCAAGGCGAATCCTTGTTGCGTCGCGATCTGGACTTGATCGTCACCAGCGACCCGTTAATGGATATCAGCGACGTCATTCGCTATCGGCTGTTCACCGAACGTTATTTCGTCATCACGCCAACGTCGCAACAGCAAAAACTGGACAGCATCGAGGACATTCGCGCGCTGGCGAATGTGCTGCCCGTGGTGCGCTTCAACCGCAGTTCCCAAGTGGGGCGGCAGATCGAGCGTCATCTACGCAGCCTGAATGTCCGCGTGCCCAATCGCCTGGAACTGGACAACGCCGACGCCCTGACCGCCATGGTCGCCGAGGGCATCGGTTGGGCTGTCACCAGTCCCATGTGTTTCCTCCAGGCCATGCCGTGGGTGGACGACGTCACTGCCCACCTCACCCCGCAACTGAGCGCTGAGCGCTCGCTGTATCTGGTGGCCAGGCGCAACGAATACAGCGCTTTCTTCGCAGATGCCTGCGAGTCAGCGCGTGCCGTCATTCTCGACTCCTTCCTGCCGCGACTGAAGTCGTTGGGCAAGGGCGTCGAGGATCTAGTGAAACTGGATGAGGGAGATACCCGTGAATACTTTTGATCGTGTCGATGTGCGTGTCGAACAGGATTACGTCGGCCAAGTGCAGATTCCACTGGCCAAACTGTATGGCGTCAACAGCGTGCGAGGCTTTGACAACCTGACCGTTTCCCCGCTGTCAGTCGCTCATTATCCGGCGTTCCGCGACGCCTTCGCGCAATGCAAATGGGCTGCTGCACTCGCCAACCTCGACTGCGGGGTAATTCCCAGCGCCCAGGCCCAGGCCATCGTGCAGGCGTGTCGTTCTGTGATTGCCGGCGAGTGCGACGAGTCGCTGATCGTCGACTTGCTGGAAGGCTCGGGTGGCACCTCGACCAACATGAACTTCAACGAGGTGATCGCCAACCGTGCCCAGCAGTTGCTGGGTCATCAAGCCGGCAGCTATGAGGTGATGCATCCGAACGACCACGTCAATATCTCGCAGTCCACCAATGACGTGTACCCAGCGGCGCTGAAGATCGGCACGCATTCGATGCTTGCAGGCTTGATCGAGCAGGTTCGCTTGCTGGCGGATGTATTCGAGGCCAAGTCCGAACAGTTCGCTGATGTTTTGCACTTAGGTCGCACTTGCCTGCAAGACGCCCAGCCAATGCGTCTTGGCCAATTGTTCTCAGGTTATGCCTCACTGACTCGGCGGCTTGCCGAGGAGTTGGTCGCCGTGCGCGACAAACTGCGCACCCTGCCATTGGGCGGCACCGCAATCGGCACCGGCTTTGGCGCCCCGGCGGGTTATCGTGCAGCGGTATATGAGCACCTGGGACGAATTACCGACGTTCATTACCTGGCGCCTGCCAACCCGTTCGATGCCATGCAGAACATGGACGTATTTGCCCGTGTTTCCGGTGAACTTCGGACCTGTTCCGCATCGCTGGCAAAGATCGCGTCCGACCTCATCAAACTGTCCTCAGGCCCGGTGGGTGGGGTGGGTGAAGTCAAGCTGCCAGAAGCCCAGGCGGGTTCATCGATCATGCCAGGCAAGATCAACCCGGTACTGCCGATGGCGATGATTCAACTGAGTTTCGCCGTGATCGGCAATGACGTCGCGGTGGCCCAGGCCGTGCAATACGGTGAACTTGAAATCAACCACTTCGAGCCAGTGGTAGCGTCGCGGGTGTTCGATAGCATCACGCTGCTGACCCAAGGGATTCAGCGTTTTCGCGAGAAGTGCGTGGCCGGTATCCAGGCGGACGAAGCGCGCAACCTTGCGCACCTGAAAGACTCCATGGCCGTTGCCACTGCGCTGGTGCCCAGCCTGGGTTATGCCAAAGTCAGCAAGTTGGCCCGCCAATCGGTCGAGCAGCAGCGATCGCTGTTGGCGATCATGGCAGACCTGGGCGTGATGACCGAAGCCCAGGCCATGGCGGCCATCGACGAGGCCTCGTATCCGGTGTTCGAGGAGCGGTGATCGACGTGCGGATTTGCCTAGGCTTGCATGCGTAGAGGGTTCTTACACAACCTGTAGCGGCTGTCGCGTTGACACTCGGCGGGCAAGCAATCGCCTGCCGAGTGGAAAAATGTCGCGTTGTCCTAGGTGAGTACGACGTACAGGTCGATAATGGCCCCCACTCACAAGGGCCATTTCATGCTGATCATTTCCAATGCAGTGCACCTGCCTGATACCGACATCGAACTGTCCTACATCCGCGCGCAAGGCGCGGGCGGGCAGAACGTCAACAAGGTTTCCAGCGCGGTGCACTTGCGTTTCGACATCAAGGCCTCGTCGCTGCCCGAGTTCTACAAAGAGCGCCTGCTGGCCCTGAGCGACTCGCGCATCACCGCCGACGGCGTGCTGATTCTCAAGGCCCAGCAGTACCGCACCCAGGAACAGAACCGCACCGACGCCCTGGCGCGACTGGCCGAGTTGATTCTGGCGGCCGGCAAAACCGAGAAGAAACGCCGCCCCACCAAACCCACCCTCGGCTCCAAGACGCGACGTCTGGTCGGTAAAGCCAGGCGAGGTTCGGTGAAGGCGGGGCGGGGTAAGGTGGATTTCTAAGCGTGTTGTGTTGCTGGCTTCGCGGACGGCATCACGGCGCCTGCTGATCACGCTGCAAGACGAAGCTGGTCAGCGCCTGGATCATCTGCACCTGATGGACCGTGTTGACCAGCATCGGCACCCCAGGCTCGCCGGCGTTGGCGCAGATGTATTCGTCCAGGGTGGTTTTGATGCCGGACATCAGTTCCAGGGTGTGGGTCAAGGCGTCGGCGGGGTCGAGATCGGGGTTGATCAGGTAGTAGTTACTGGAATGCTGAGAGCTGGCAGGTGCGGGGATAGGCGTTTTCATAAGGCAGTCTCTGGCTTGCAAATGACCAGCCGCCACCCAACCTTCTCACGGGTGTGGGTGGCAGCCATGCGCGGGGTGAGAAACCGAGGCAAGCAGAGAAACCCGGCCAGACCGAAGTCTGCCCACGCATGGCCGCCATAGACGGCGACCGAACTCTGCTGCGTTCGGGTTCTCACACCCGGTCGTTGAAACGACGCGGTGGACGTTAGTCCTGAAGCATTTCCCCGACAACGGCGAAGGTTCGGCGTGGCGCGTAGGATAGTTCGCCACTGTGTAGATCTTGAAGGATTCGGTGTTGGATTCAGAAAGGTCCTACAGGACATGAGCGGCTGCGACCAAGGACTGGCCGCTATGTGCAGGTTGGCGAAGCCCTATGGCGGGCCTCATCCTGACTAGCGCTCGTCATAGCGCTTGCGCGCCTGATTGAACCCCTCCGACTGATCGATCACCCACTGCCACAGCGGAATCATCTGCACCAGTAACCCCATGCCCAGGTCGGTCAGCGCATATTCGACCCGCGGGGCCTTTTCGGCAAAATCGTGACGAGAGATCAGACCATCGCGCTCCAGTTGTCGCAGGGTATGGGTGAGCATGCGCTGGGTGACGCCATGCAATCGGCGACGCAGCTCTGCATGGCGCAACGGGCTGCTCACCCCCAATGCATGCACCACTCCCAGGGACCATCGGTTGCCGCAGTGGCTGAGGATATCGCGCTTGAGGCCGTCATCATCCTCGCTGAGCGCGCGGCAGGCGTTTTCTGAAAGGCGGATGATCTCCTGCGCTTGCAGACCCGTTGGTATCACTGATGTGCCTACTTTTTGCGCAGCGTTGGCCATGACAGGATCCCTGCATCCACGTTAGGTACGTCAAAAGAGGCCCACCATGCAATCAGCGGATACAAAGGTCAAACAACGCATTCTGGTCCTGGGCGCAGGTGAGCTGGGGCTTGCCGTGTTGCAAGGGCTGGCCAGCCGGGCGACCGAGTCGATCAGCATCAGCGTGCTGTTGCGTCAGACCAACGTGCACGACGCTTCTGTGGAAAAACAACAGGCTCTGCGCGCCATCGGCGCCCTCGGGGTGACCATCGAGACGGCCGACGTCACCGAGGCATCGGTGCAAGAGCTTGCGGCGGTGCTGCAACGCTTTGATACGGTCATCAGTTGCGTTGGCTTTTCAGCAGGCCGTGGCACTCAGCGCAAGCTGACCGAAGCGGCACTGATGGCGGGTGTGAAGCGCTACGTGCCCTGGCAGTTCGGCGTCGACTACGACCTTATCGGCCGTGGCAGCCCGCAGGATCTGTTCGACGAGCAACTGGATGTTCGCGACCTACTGCGTGCCCAGAGCCGAACCGAGTGGGTGATCATTTCCACCGGCATGTTCACCAGTTTCCTGTTCGAACCGGCATTCGGGGTCGTTGACCTGGTCGCTGGACGGGTCAGTGCGCTGGGCAGCTTCGACACAGAGGTGACAGTCACGACACCGCAAGACATCGGCGCACTCACCGCCGCAATCGTCCTGCACAGTCCGCGCTTTGTCGATCAGGTGGTCTATATCGCGGGTGACACCCTCACGTACGGCGCGCTGGGAGATGTGGTCGAGCGAGTCATCGGGCGAAAGGTCGAGCGTCGAGTGCTTGGTGTGCAGCAGTTGCTGACAGACCTTGCGCAACATTCTGACGACAACTTGCTGAAGTACCGCGCCGTGTTCGCCATGGGCCGTGGTGTGGCGTGGGATATGGAGCAGACCTTCAACGCGCAACACAGATTACCGGTGACCCGTGCCGAATCGTGGGCGCAAGCGAATTTGCCCTGCGGTTGAGAGGGCCTCAGACAATCGTTGCCTGAGCGAAGCAGTGTTCAGGTCGAAGGCCCGCGTCATTCGGCGTGTTGCCGTCATCGAAGCCGGGCGCTGCGTCTGTTTCTTCCACGCACGCCCGGCATCGTGTTACCGCCTCACGCCTCGCTCATCTCCTCCAACCGCCGCTGCGCCGGCCCTGTTTCAAGCTCCTGCTCAGGCGCAACACGCCCCGCCAACCCCACCCGCATATCGTTGCCACTCGGCTGCTGGTAGAGGCTCAAGCCAAACTCCGGCAACACCGCCAGCAGGTAATCGAAGATATCCCCCTGAATCCGCTCGTAGTCGGCCCAGGCGGTGGTGCGGGTGAAGCAGTAGAGTTCCAGCGGCACGCCTTCGGCGGTGGTCTGCATCTGGCGGACCATGCAGGTCATGCTGGGGTGGATGTCCGGGTGGTTGTTCAGGTAGGCCAGGGCGTAGGCGCGGAAGGTGCCGATGTTGGTGAGTTTGCGGCGGTTGGCGGCAAGTTCTTCGCCCAGGCCCTGGGCCTCGTTCCACTCGTGCAGTTCCTTGCGTTTGGTAGCCAGGTACTCGCCGACCAGGCGTACGGCGCCGAGGCGCTGTTCTTCTTCGGTGGTGAGGAAGCGCACGGTGGATACGTCGATGAACAGGCTGCGCTTGATGCGCCGCCCGCCTGATTGCTGCATGCCGCGGTAGTTGCGGAACGATTCGCTCATCAGGCGCCAGGTGGGGATCGAGACGATGGTCTTGTCGAAGTTCTGCACTTTCACCGTGTTCAGGCTGATGTCGACCACATCACCATCAGCGCCGACCTGGGGCATTTCGATCCAGTCGCCGACGTGGAGCATGTCGTTGCTGGTGAGCTGTACGCTGGCGACGAACGACAACAGGGTGTCTTTGTAGACCAACAGCAGCACCGCCGACATAGCGCCCAGACCCGACAGCAGCAGCAACGGCGAGCGGTCGATCAGGGTGGCGACGATGATGATGACGGCGAACACCCACAGCACCATCTTCGCCAACTGCACGTAGCCTTTGATCGAGCGGGTGCGGGCGTGTTCGCTGCGCGCATAGATGGCCAGCAGGGCGTCGAGCAGGCACGACAGCGCAAGGCTCAGGAACAGCAGCGTGGTGGCCAGGGCGACGTTGTCGAGAAAGTGCAGGGCGGTGGGGCTGAGCTGCGGTACCAGCTTCAGGCCGAACTGGATGACCAGCGATGGCACCGTTTGCGCCAGGCGGTGCAGCACCTTGTTGTGGCGCAGGTCGTCGACCCAGCGCAGCGCCGGCTGGCGCGCCAGCAGGCGAGCGCCGTGCAGCACCAGAAAGCGCGCCAGGCGCCCGAGCAGAAAGGACACCAGCAGCAGCACGGCAAGGCCGAGGGCGGCGTGCAGCATCGGGTGTTGGTCGAGGGTGCCCCAGACATCCAGGGCGTCGGTCCACATTTGTTGGAAATTCATGAGCGTTGGCAAAACCTGTGCAGCGAAATTGAGTGCGGCGAGGGCACGCGGGTGAGGGGAGCAAAAGAAACTCGGCTCCGACCGGGGAAAACGTTACCCTATGCAGCCGAATTCCCGCTACTTGTCTGAGGTTACGCCGTGTTTTCCCAACTCACCCTGCACGAACGCCTGCTCAAAGCCGTGGCCGAGCTGAAATTTGTCGAGCCGACTCCGGTGCAGGCGGCGGCCATTCCCCTGGCCCTCGCAGGACGTGACCTGCGGGTAACCGCGCAAACCGGCAGTGGCAAGACCGCCGCCTTCGTGCTGCCGATGCTCAACCGTCTGGTCGACCTGCAAGGCCCACGGGTGGAAATCCGTGCGCTGATCCTGCTGCCGACCCGCGAGCTGGCCCAGCAGACCCTCAAGCAAGTACAGCTGTTCGCCCAGTTCACCTATATCAAGGCGGGCCTGGTCACCGGCGGTGAAGACTTCAAGGAACAGGCCGCCATGCTGCGCAAGGTGCCGGACGTGCTGATCGGCACCCCGGGCCGTCTGCTCGAGCAGCTCAATGCCGGCAACCTTGACCTGTCCCACGTGCAGGTGCTGGTGCTGGATGAGGCCGACCGCATGCTCGACATGGGCTTTGCCGAAGACATGGAGCGCCTGTGCAAAGAGTGCGCGAACCGTCAGCAGACCCTGCTGTTCTCGGCCACCACCGGTGGCGCGGCGCTGCGCGACATGATCGGCAAGGTGCTGAACGACCCCGAGCACCTGATGCTCAACCGCGTTTCGCAACTGGCCGAAGGCACTCGCCAGCAGATCATCACCGCCGACCACGATCAGCACAAAGAGCAGATCATCCAGTGGTTGCTGAGCAACGAAACCTTCAAGAAGGCGATCATCTTCACCAACACCCGGACCATGGCCGACCGCATCTACGGTCACCTGGTGGCCAAAGAGGTGAAGGCCTTCGTGTTGCACGGCGACAAGGACCAGAAAGATCGCAAGCAGGCCATCGAGCGCTTCAAGGAAGGTGGCTCGAAAGTGCTGGTGGCCACCGACGTGGCGGCCCGCGGCCTGGACATCGACGGCCTGGACCTGGTGATCAACTTCGACATGCCGCGCAGCGGTGATGAGTACGTGCACCGCATCGGCCGTACTGGCCGGGCCGGCGGCGAGGGTCTGGCGATTTCGCTGATCACCCACAACGACTGGAACCTGATGTCGAGCATCGAACGCTACCTCAAGCAGCAGTTCGAGCGTCGCGTCATCAAGGAGGTCAAAGGCACCTACAGCGGGCCGAAGAAGGTCAAGGCGTCGGGCAAGGCTGCCGGGGTGAAGAAGAAGAAAAGCACCGACAAGAAGGCCGGTGACAAGAAGGTCGCGGCCAAGCGCAAGCCAGCGGCCAAGGCGCCGCGCAACGCGCCATTGGCCAGTGCCGACGGCATGGCGCCGCTGAAAAAGCGTGCGCCTGCGGCTGAGTAATATCTCGCGGCAAGGCTGACGGCCCAGTTTGCACCTGCGCCGTCAGCGCCTGGCCTAGCCGGCCTTTTTCTCTGCGGTTTTCAATTCCTGCATACGTTTATCGATGAGCTGGCACTGGCTGGAGAAATCGCTGCTGGCGCTGTCGAGCTGCATGCCCTGTAGCTCTTCGTTGATTTCCTTGGCCTTTTGCGGGTCCTGCTCGGTGAGCTGGGTGACCAGCCCGGCGAGTTGCTCGCGTTTGGCGGTGGCTTCTTCCAGGCTGCAGGCCCAGCTTGGCAGAGCACACAGCAGGCTGGCAGCGCAGATCACTTGCATCAATGGCTTCATGGCACGTCCTCAGGTTGTGGCGATGTAAGCGGTGGAACAGAGCCTTGGCGCGAAGTTCAGCCGAGCTGGCCGGGCTGGCGCCGAGCGATCTTTCTGAACACCTTGCGCCACGCTCGGGTCCCAAGTCGTGTACTCATCCTGCAGCCTGCGAGGCCAATGCCATGCCCACTTATGACTGGAACTTGATCGAACGCCTGCTCCACGAAGTGCAAAACGGTGCCGACCAGAACTTCACCCCGCGCCCCTACGCCGAGCAGCATGCCGCAGAGCTTGCCGCCAACGGCGAGCCAGTGGGCGACGTCGACAGCCTGAAAACCCGAGCGTGCGAGTACGAAAAACTGCTGCTCGATCGCGGCTTCATCGAAAGCCGACCCGAGAGTGAGGGCGGCAATGGCGAGAACTTCGTGCTCACGCCCCGCGGCTCGCGGCTGCTCAGCGTGATCGACAGCAGCATCCCGGGCTTCGAGCACCCGCGCCAGGTTCTCGACGAGCAGCCCGACGCGCTGGATGCAGCGACCTTCGAAGAAGTGGCCAGCAAGGCGCAGATCGCCTGACCTGGCCCCGCGCTGGCGCATCGATGTTCAGCACTTGATAACCGCGGGCTTACCGCAACCGATAGGGGTTTGCCCGTGAATCACTCCGTTGAGCAGCGTCGGCCATGAGCGCGACCCGCCAGCAACCCGATGCCTTCGCCTTTCAGCTGATGATGCTGCTGTGCCTGATCTGGGGCAGCCAGCAGGTGTTGATCAAATGGGCGGCCGTGGACATCGCGCCGGTGATGCAAGCGGCGCTGCGCTCTGGTATCGCCGCGCTGCTGGTGGCGGCGCTGGTGTGCTGGCGCCGGGAGTGGACGCAACTGAACTGCACGTGGCGGCCGGGTCTGCTGGCGGGTGCGTTGTTTGGCCTTGAATTTTTGTTCATCGCCGAAGGCCTGAAGCTGACCAGCGCTGCGCATATGTCGGTGTTTCTCTACACCGCGCCGATCTTCACTGCCCTCGGCCTGCACCTGACGTTGCCCAGCGAACGGCTGCGGCGCTTGCAGTGGCTGGGCATCCTGCTGGCCTTCGGCGGCATTGCCACGGCATTCGCCGGCGGCGTGTCGTGGGCTGAAATGGACACCCGTGTGCTGCTCGGTGATGGCTTGGGCCTGCTCGCAGGCCTTGCCTGGGGCGCCACGACGGTGGTGGTGCGTGGCTCGCGGCTGTCCGAGGCGCCGGCGTCGCTGACGCTGCTGTATCAGCTGCTGGTGGGCTTTTTCGGGCTGTTGCTGATCGCCGCCCTGAGCGGGCAGCTGCTGGACGTTCGCTTCACGCCAACGGCGCTTGCCAGCGTGATGTTCCAAGGCGTGGTGGTGTCGTTCGTCAGCTACCTGACGTGGTTCTGGCTGTTGCGCAAGTACCTGGCCTCGAACCTTGCGGTGTTTTCTTTCATCACCCCATTGTTCGGGGTGAGTTTCGGCGTGCTGCTGTTGGGTGAGCGGTTGACCGCCAACTTCGTGCTGGGGGCGTTGCTGGTGTTGGCAGGGGTGGTGTTCGTCAGCGCCGAGCCGTGGGTGCGGCGGCAATTGCGTCGCGTGCTGGGCTAGTCGACGGCTGGGCAAGTTGCAACAAGGCGAAACAGTTCGCCGACGGTCGGAACTGGCCCGCTAGGCTTGAACCAAGGCAAACTTACCTCCATCTGTAAGATAAGTCGCATGCACGGTACGGATGTAACAACTATGATCTGTACGAAGCATCGCAGGATAGATTTGCCGTGAGGCTTACCCGTAAAAGGGGGCACTATGAACGACCGTATGTACAACTGGTTCCATGATCTGGCCGTCGCGCTCGGTTTGATCCCGCCGCCGCTGCAGCCGGTGCCGATTCCCAGCGACGAAGATTCGCGCAGACGCCAACCTCGGCGTCGTTGACCGATCAGGGCCGATGCTCCACAGGAGTGTCGGCCTTTTGGTTTTGTGGAGGGGTCTGATTTATGAGGGTTGCCTGCACGCTTGGGTTTAGCCTTTAGGGCTTGTTCGCGGGTAAACCGCAGCGGCGGATCGTCTGCCCCTACACGGTAAAGGCTTTTCCTTGCGCCTGTGGCACACTGCGCCGGCCCAGGAGAAGCCCATGTCCAGACCCCACTGCGGGCGCTGTCAGCGCCCGCTCAGCCATTGCCTTTGCGCACTCATTCCCCACTTGCCCAGCCGTACGCGGGTGCTGTTGTTGCAGCATGCCAGCGAGGCCGGCCATGCGCTGAATACCGCGCGGCTGGCGGCACTCGGGCTTGCCAATGCGCAGCTGGAGGTGGGTGAGGTGTTCGATGATCTGCCGCTCTGGCTAGGCGACCATGCTTATCGCCCGGTGCTGCTGTTTCCTGGCGAGCAGGCCTGCGCGTTGGATTCGTCGATGGCATCGGGCGACAAACCGCTGTTGCTGGTGGTCCCCGACGGCACCTGGCGCAAGGCACGCAAGCTGTTGCACCTGAACCCGGCACTGGCCGAACTGCCGCGGGTGACGCTGGCTGAGGTGAGGGAATCGCGCTACCGCGTGCGCAAGGCACCGCAGCCGGGAGCGTTGTCGACGGTGGAGGCGGTGGTGCAGGCGCTGAACGCGCTGGAGGGAGAGGGCAGCTTCGATGAACTGCTCAGGCCATTCGAGGCGTTGATCGAGGGGCAGATCGAGGCGATGGGCGCGCAGACGTTCGCGCGTAATCATCAGACTTGAGGAGGGGGGGCGGCTAACGCCAAGCGTTAGCCGCGTTGCATCAGTTGCCCTTGACCGGCTTGCCATCCACCGAACCGTCCTGCAGGACGATCACGTATTCCTTGCCGTCGGTCTCGACCTGACGCAGTTGCACCAGCAGGTAGTCCCAGCTCTTGGCGAACCACAGCTCGGTGATGCGCTTGCTCTGGCTCGGGTCGCGCACGCGCTCGACCTTGATCGCGTCGACGCTACCGGTCTTGGTCGCGACTTTTTCAGTGCCCAGCACGCGGAAGTCGTAGGTGTCGATCTCGTCACCATCGACCACCTGGTAGGTCATGCTTTTCTTGCCAGCGGCAACGTCGTGTTGCAATGCCAGCTGATAAGAGGACTTGTCGAGCACACCGCGGTTAAGCGGCAGGTTGACGGCATCGCCACGGTCGCTACCGGTGACTTTCTTGGCGTTCCAGTCGAAGTTCAGGTCGACTTTCTTGGCCTTGCCCAGCCCGCCGCGTTCGAAGTGATAGGTCTGCGGCTGCAGCGTATCGTTCTCCATGCGCAGGGTGCTTTGCTCGGTCAGGCTGGCGATCATCATCGACGCCTTGAAGTTCAGGTCCCAGGTGCCGTTGGCATTCTTCGCCAGGCTGCGCTCGGCGGTGCCGCTCATCGGCAGTTGCTTCCAGTCGGCGGTGTAGCTGGCCGAGAACGGCTTCAGATCAGCGGCCTGCAAGGGCAGGGCGAGCACGGCAAGAGCCAGGAACAGGGCACGACGCATACGTTCTCCTAAGGTCGAATCAAATGACCGCTGGCCGGAAGTGGCTGGCCATCGAGTAACGCACCCTCTTCGCCGAGACGCAAGCGCCCTTCAGCGAACCAGCGTACGGCCAGCGGGTAGATCTGGTGTTCCTGGCGGTGCACGCGTTGAGCCAGGCTCTGCGCAGTGTCGTCAGGTTCAACCGCAATCACTGCCTGTACGACCAAAGGTCCGCCATCGAGTTCCTCGGTGACGAAGTGCACGCTGCAGCCGTGCTCGGCGTCACCCGCCTCGAGGGCACGCTGATGCGTGTGCAGGCCTTTGTACAGGGGCAGCAGGGAAGGGTGGATATTGAGCAGGCGCCCCTGATAGTTGCGAACGAAGCCGCCACTTAGGATGCGCATGAAGCCGGCAAGCACCACCAGCTGCGGCGCGAAGCCGTCGATCAGCGCCATCAGCGCTGCGTCGAAGGCGTCACGGCCGTCGAAGCCCTTGTGGTCGAGCACCGCCGTGGCGATACCGGCCGCTTCGGCCCGTTGCAGGCCGTAGGCATCGGCGCGGTTGGCGATCACCGCCCGAACCCGCACCTTGCTGCCTGGGGCGGCGCTGCTGTCGATCAGCGCCTGCAGGTTGCTGCCAGAACCGGACAGCAGTACCACGACATCACAGGTATCGCCCGGCATCAGTGTGCCTTGACGTTGTTCAGCACGACCTGTGCAGCACCCTCTGCGGCCTGTTCGATGCGGCCGATGACCCACGGCTGCTCGCCGGCTTCACGCAGCACGGCCAGCGAGCGCTCGACCTGATTCTGCGCCACGCAGATGACCATACCCACGCCGCAGTTCAGCACGCGGTGCATTTCGTGTTCATCGACGTTGCCTTTTTCCTGGAGGAAATCGAACACCGCCGGACGCTGCCAGCTGGCCACATCGACCACCGCCTGGGCGTTCTTCGGCAGTACCCGCGGGATGTTGTCGAGCAGGCCACCGCCGGTGATGTGCGCCATCGCCTTGACCGCGCCGGTGTCCTTGATCAGCTTGAGCAGCGGCTTGACGTAGATGCGCGTCGGGGCCATCAGCAGGTCGGCCAGCGGCTTGCCGTCGAGTTGGGTGCTGTCGATGTCGGTGGCCGAGACTTCGAGGATCTTGCGGATCAGCGAGTAGCCGTTGGAGTGCGGGCCGGAGGACGGCAGGGCGATCAGCGCATCGCCGGTGGCGACCTTGGAGCCGTCGATGATCTCGGCCTTTTCCACCACGCCGACGCAGAAGCCGGCCAGGTCGTAGTCTTCGCCTTCGTACATGCCGGGCATTTCAGCGGTTTCGCCGCCGACCAGCGAGCAGCCGGCCAGTTCGCAGCCGGCGCCGATGCCGGTGACCACGGTAGCGGCGACATCGACGTTGAGCTTGCCGGTGGCGTAGTAGTCGAGGAAGAACAGCGGCTCGGCGCCGCACACCACCAGGTCATTGACGCACATGGCGACCAGGTCCTGGCCGATGCTGTCGTGCTTGTTCAGGTTCAGCGCCAGACGCAGCTTGGTGCCGACGCCGTCGGTGCCGGACACCAGCACCGGCTGTTTGTAACCGGCCGGGATCTCGCAGAGGGCGCCGAAGCCGCCCAGGCCACCCATGACTTCAGGGCGTGCGGTGCGCTTGGCGACGCCCTTGATGCGTTCGACCAGTGCTTCGCCGGCGTCGATGTCTACACCGGCGTCTTTGTAGCTCAGGGAGGGTTGCTTGCTCATTGATCCAGGCCTTTAGGAGGGAGGGATTCGGGAAAACGACCTCGACGACCAGGGCCGGCTGCGAAGGTGTCGGCTGCCTGACCGGTCAGCGGTCTGCGAAGGCGCGCGATTTTATCAGGGTTGCCCGGCAGCGGCCATCCTCAGGCCGACGGGCAGGGCGGGAAAAGCAGAAAAACCCCGTCTGCCGGGTGCACCGGGCGGGCAGCCTCTATAAGGTAGTCGGCGGCGTGCGTCGGCTGTGGGCAAGGCCCCTGCGAGTGCGCCGGTACCGAATATCTGTACAGGAATCGTTCATGCGCCTGATCCCTACCCTGAGCGTGGCCTGCCTGGCCATGCTGTCGAGCCTCGCCCACGGCGAGAGCGTCTCCGGGCTGTACCACGTGCGTGAAGTGGTCGACGGCCAAGGCAGCGAGGCGCGCAGCCAGGCCACGCGGCAAGCCTTCGACACCCTGGTGCTACGCCTGACCGGTGACGCCAAGGCGGCGCAGAGCGCGGCGCTGGCCAGCCTGCGCGAAGACCCGCAACCGATCATCAGCCAGTTCGCTTTCGAGGGCGGATCGCCGCCGACCGTGCAGGTGGAGTTCGACCCCGGCAGCACCGAGCGGGCGCTGGGCAAGGCCGGGCTTGCGCTGTGGGGCAGCAACCGGCCGTCGATTCTCGGCTGGTGGCTGTTCGACGATGCTGAAGGCAGCACGCTGGTCGGTGATGGGCAAAGCGCCGCCGAACCGCTGCGCCGCGCCGCTCAGCACCGCGGCCTGCCCCTGCGCCTGCCCTTGGCGGACTTGCAGGAACAGCTGCTGGCCGATGCCAAGGCGCTCGAGGGCAAGGACCCAAAAGCCCTGCGCGAAGCGGGTGAACGCTATGGCGCCAACGCGTTGCTGGCGGTGCACGCGCAGCAGGCCGATGGCCATTGGCAGGGCACGTGGCAGTTATGGCTGGGCAAGCAGCATGAGCAAGGCAGCGCGCAGGGCGACGATCCGGCGGCGCTGGCCGATGCAGTGATGCTGGCGGTGAGCAACCGCCTGGCGCCGCGCTATGTCAGTCGTCCCGGGGTTGCCAGTGGTGTGCAATTGCGCGTCGAAGGCATGACTCTGGCCCGCTATGCCGAACTCGATCGCGTGCTCGAAGGCTTCGCCGCGCGCCTGCAACTGGCCCAGAGCGATACCTTCACCTATAACGTCAGCGGCAGTCGTGAACAGCTGCGCGCGCAGTTGGGTCTTGCGCAACTGCACGAGGTGCAGGTCGAGCCCGCGCCGAGCGGCACGCCGCCGGCACCTGGGGCGCAGGCACCGTTCGAGGGGTTGTTGATGCGCTGGTGAATGGCTAGGCAAGGGTCTATGCCCTTCATTAATAGAAGGGCGAACATCCAGTGCTCACCCTGCGCGCTACGCAAGCCGTTGATTTTCCTTGAGCTGCCGGGCGCTGTGATTGTGCGGCCTGTCTGGCGGGTATAGACTTTGCCGACTTTTCACCTAAGGCCCCTCTGGTCCTTGTGACCGCCCGCCAGCATGAAACCGATCCAGTTGCCCTTGGGTGTGCGCTTGCGCGACGACGCCACCTTCATCAACTACTACCCAGGCGCCAATGCGGCGGCGCTTGGCTATGTCGAGCGGCTGTGCGAAGCCGACGCGGGCTGGACCGAAAGCCTCATCTATCTATGGGGCAAGCAAGGGGTAGGGCGTTCGCACCTGCTGCAGGCCGCAACCCATCGTTTCCAGCAATTGGGCGAACCGGCGGTGTACCTGCCGTTGGCGCAACTGCTTGATCGCGGCGTCGAGTTGCTCGACCACCTCGAGCAATTCGAGCTGGTGTGCATCGATGACCTGCACGTCATCGCCGGCAAAGCGGACTGGGAAGAGGCGATGTTCCACCTGTTCAACCGCTTGCGCGACAGTGGTCGGCGTCTGTTGCTGGCGGCCAGCAGCTCACCACGGGAATTGCCTATCCGCCTGCCCGACCTGAAATCGCGCCTGACCCTGGCGCTGATCTTCCAGATGCGCGGCCTTTCCGACGAAGACAAACTGCGTGCCCTGCAACTGCGCGCCTCGCGTCGCGGTTTGCAGATGACCGACGAGGTCGGGCATTTCATCCTTACCCGTGGCACTCGCAGCATGAGCGCGCTGTTCGACCTGCTCGAACGCCTCGATCAGGCCTCGCTGCAGGCTCAACGCAAGCTGACCATTCCCTTTTTGAAGGAAACGTTGGGCTGGTAATACTTGGGGTGTTAACGATCGAAGCATGCCTTTGAACCTGGCAAAACGGAAAAGTCACATTTTTTTCCATAAAATTTGCAAATGGGTCTGATAGGCGGCATAGTTTCCACCTTCCAAAACCCATGCCACGGTCGTGCTCATGCTAAATCGCTTCGCACCCCTCGTGCCCCTAGCACTTGTGACCCTGCTGTTCGGCTGTGCTTCGCAAAGCACTGTCACCCAGCCGCAGGTTCAACCGCAGGTCACCGCTCAATCGTCTGCCAAGGCCAAACCATCGGCCTCTTCCGTATTCACCGAGGAAGACCTGGCAATTCTCGAAGACGAAGAGCAACCCACTTTCTCCAGCGCCAGCAAGCCTTACCAGATGCCTGGCCTGGCTGACAGCATCCTCGAACGCGGCATGGCGCTGATCGGCACCCGCTACCGCTTCGGTGGCACTTCGGAAAAATCCGGTTTCGATTGCAGCGGCTTCATCGGCTATCTGTTCCGCGAAGAAGCGGGCATGTCGCTGCCACGCTCGACCCGCGAAATGATCAACGTCGACGCCCCCAAGGTTGCGCGCAACAAGCTCAAGCCCGGTGACTTGCTGTTCTTCAGCACCAACGGTCGCGGCCGCGTCAGCCATGCCGGCATCTACCTGGGTGACAACCAGTTCATCCACTCCAGCAGCAGCCGCAGCGGCGGCGTGCGCATCGACAGCCTCGGTGACCGTTACTGGAGCAAAACCTTCATGCAGGCCAAACGTGCATTGGCCATGGCACCGACGACCAACATCGCACGCAACTGATTGCACATCGCTGTTGTCAGTACACACGGCGGTTAGCTGAAAAGCTAACCGCCGTGCGCGTTTACAGAAACAAGCTAATCTAATTTCTCAACTCTTTTCGGCTGCGGCCGACCCGTTCCTGACAGGACGTTCCGACCATGAAGACAATGGTGCGCCTTGCTTTCCTGATGTCTGTGGCCTTGCTGACGGCGTGCTCCAGCCGTGCGCCTGCCCCTGCTCCCGCCCCGGCGCCCAAGCCGCAGGTGGTCTTCAACACCCAGCCAAGCTTCTCGCCAGTGGCCTCCGATGTGCTGTTTCGTGCCATTGGTCTGGTCGGCACGCCTTATCGCTGGGGCGGCAATACCCCGGATTCGGGCTTCGATTGCAGTGGTCTGATCAAGTACGTGTATAACGACGCCGCCGGCATCAGCCTGCCGCGCTCGACACGGGAAATGATCGTCATGCAGGCGCCGAGCGTGAACATCAACGCCCTGCAATCAGGCGACATCGTGTTCTTCGCCACCAACGGCGGTTCGCAAGTGAGCCATGCCGGCATCTACGTCGGTGAAGGGCGCTTCGTTCACGCGCCGCGCACCGGTGGCACCGTGCGGCTGGACTACCTGTCCAACAGCTACTGGTCCAAAGCCTACCTGCAGGCCAAGCGCATCATTCCGGCCGGACACCTGGCGCAGAACCCCTGATTGGGCAGCGACCGAAGCGCTGCAATGGCGCTTCGGTCAGTCTCAATAGCAGCCGTCAGCCCAACCCCGCGTGAAACATCACGGTTTTGCCGCCGTCACCCGCCAGATCACATTGCCCACATCATCGGCCACCAGAACCCCGCCGTGCTTGTCATTGACTACGCCCACCGGCCGGCCCATGGCCTTGCCGTCGTCATTGACGAAGCCGCTGAGCAGGTCACGTGGCTCGCCCTGGGGTTTACCGTCGTTGCCGAACGGCACGAACAACACCTTGTAGCCGCTTAGTGGCTTGCGGTTCCACGAGCCATGCTGGCCGATGAACACGCCCCGATCGAACGGCGCCGGCAGCATGCCTGGCTGAGCGAAGGCCAGGCCCAGGGATGCGGTGTGCGGGCCAACGGCGTAGTCGGGAGCAATGGCGCTGGCGACCTTGGCCGGGTCCTGCGGGTCGACCCGCGCATCGACGTGCTGGCCGTAATAGCTGTAGGGCCAGCCGTAGAACGCGCCGTCCTTGACTGAGGTGATGTAGTCGGGCACCAGGTCGCTGCCGATTTCGTCGCGTTCGTTGACCGCGGTCCACAGCGCGCCGGTGTGCGGTTCCCAGTCCATGCCATTGGGGTTGCGCAGGCCAGTGGCGAACAGGCGCTGCTGTTTGCTGGCGAGGTCGACTTCCCAGATCGCTGCGCGGCCTCGCTCTTGCTCCAGGCCGTTTTCGCCGACGTTGCTGTTGGAGCCGACGGTGACGTAGAGCTTCTTGCCGTCACGGCTGGCGAGGATGTTCTTGGTCCAGTGGTGGTTGAGCGGCCCGCCCGGCAGATCGACCACCTTCTCACCCGGATCGCGCAATTGCATGGCGTTGTCGGCGTAGCGGAAATGCAGCAGCTTGTCGGTGTCGGCGACATAGAAGTCATTGCCCACCAGGGCCATGCCGAACGGTGAGTTCAAGCCCTCGACAAAGGTCGTGCGAATTTCCGCGACGCCGTCGTGGTCGGCATCGCGCAGCAAGGTGATGCGGTTGGCGCTTGCCACGCCGGCGCCGGCGCGCTTCATGACCTTTTCCATCACCCAGCCACGAATGCCGCTGCTGTCGTCCGGCTTGGGCGGTGCGTTGGTTTCGGCCACCAGCACATCGCCGTTGGGCAGCACATACAGCCAGCGCGGGTGGTCGAGGTCGTCGGCGAAGGCCTGCACCTGGGTGCCTGGGGCGGCAATCGGCTTGGCACCGTCCGACCAGCCAATCGCCGGGGCGATGTTCAGGGTCGGGATCAGGGTCTTGTTCGGCGGCGGCAGGTTGGGGTTGGGGCCGGTGCCATCGGCCACGCTCAGCCGGGCAGTTTCGCCGCAGGCAACCAGGCTGGCGCTGACGGCCAGCAGTACACCGATACGCAGTGGGGACATGCCGCGATCCTCCGGGAATAGGACACCACTAGCAATTAAGAGGCGCCGATCACCAAGGTGGTTCACTCGGGCGCATCCTGCGGTCCATTACATTGACGCTCCGGGTGCAACCCTCTAACCTTCGCGGCGTGTTTCAGGTGCCCCGTGGAACGATTTCTAGCCGGGGTGAAACTGGGAAGCCGGTGGCCGCCTTGCGGGCGCGAGTCCGGCGCTGCCCCCGCAACGGTAGGTGAGTCAAACCTCGCGCAGAGCCACTGGGTCGACCCCGGGAAGGCGCGCGGCGGACAGGGCCATGGCGCCCACTCACAAGCCCGGAGACCGGCCTGTCACTGCCAAACGGCATCACGGAGGGTGATGCGCGGTGCTCCGTGGCTCAGGCCATGGCTGCTGCGCGCCCCCGTGCCTGCCTGCCTATTTGATCTGTCGGCGCGGCTGCCTTGCCGCCCACAGCCCGCGGAGACCCCCATGAGCGAATCCCCAGAGCGCGACGAACGTCACCTGGCGCGGATGCTGCGCAAGAAAGCCGTCATCGACGAGCGCATCGCCAACTCCCCCAACGAATGCGGCTTGCTGCTGGTGCTCAGCGGCAACGGCAAGGGCAAGAGCAGCTCGGCCTTCGGCATGCTCGCCCGGGCCATGGGCCACGGCATGCGCTGCGGCGTGGTGCAGTTCATCAAAGGCCGCAACAGCACCGGCGAAGAGTTGTTCTTCCGGCGCTTCCCCGAGCAGGTCAGCTACCACGTGATGGGCGAGGGCTTCACCTGGGAAACCCAGGACCGCCAGCGCGACATCGCCGCCGCGGAGGCCGCCTGGGCGGTGTCGCGGCAGTTGCTGCAAGACCCGGCCGTGCAATTCGTGGTGCTCGATGAGCTGAACATCGCCCTCAAGCATGGCTACCTCGATCTTGAGCAGGTGCTCAACGACCTGCAGGCGCGCCCGCCGATGCAACACGTGATCGTCACCGGCCGCGGCGCCAAGCCCGAGCTGATCGAGCTGGCCGACACCGTCACCGAAATGGGCATGCTCAAGCACGCCTTTCAGGCCGGTATCCGCGCGCAGAAGGGCGTGGAACTGTGAGCGACAGCCGTGCCTGCCCGGCGGTGCTGATCGCCGCCCCGGCCTCGGGCCAGGGCAAGACCACCGTCACCGCCGCCCTGGCGCGGCTGCACCGCAATCTCGGCCGCCGCGTACGGGTGTTCAAGTGTGGCCCGGACTTTCTCGACCCGATGATCCTCGAACGCGCCAGCGGCGCGCCGGTGTATCAGCTCGACATGTGGATGATCGGCGAGGCCGAGAGCCGGCGCTTGCTGTGGCAAGCGGCAGGTGAAGCCGACCTGATTCTCATCGAGGGGGTCATGGGCCTGTTCGACGGTACGCCTTCCAGCGCCGATCTGGCCCGTCACTTCGGTGTGCCGGTGCTGGCGGTGATCGACGGCACCGCCATGGCGCAGACCTTCGGCGCCCTGGCCCTGGGTCTTGCCCGTTACCAGCCCGACCTGCCGTTCGCCGGCGTGCTGGCCAACCGTGTCGGCAGCCTGCGCCACGCGCAGTTGCTCGAAGGCAGCCTGAGCGAGGGCCTGCGCTGGTACGGCGGCTTGTCCCGCGAGCGCGGTATCGAGCTGCCCAGCCGCCATCTGGGACTGGTCCAGGCCAGTGAGCTGAACGACCTCGATGCGCGCCTGGATGCGGCCGCGCAGGCCTTGGGCGACAGCTGCGATGCGGCCTTGCCGCCGGCCGTGACGTTCAGTTCTCCGCAACCGCTTGCCGTGACGCAGAGCCTTGCCGGCGTGCGCATCGGCGTGGCCCGTGATGAAGCCTTCGCCTTCCTTTATGGCGCCAACCTCGACCTGCTGCGTGCCCAAGGCGCGGAACTGGTGTTCTTCTCGCCGCTGCACGACGCCGAGCTGCCCGCGGTCGACAGCCTATACCTGCCCGGTGGCTACCCCGAACTGCATCACCAGGCGCTGGCGGCGAACGCCTCGATGCTGGCCGCGATTCGCCAGCACCACGCTCAAGGCAAACCACTGTTGGCCGAATGCGGCGGCATGCTCTACCTGCTCGACGGCCTGACCGATGTCGATGGCCAGCGCGCCGAGCTGCTCGGCCTGCTGCCCGGCGAGGCGAGCATGCAGAAACGCCTGGCGGCCCTGGCCTTGCAGGCGGTCGAGTTGCCCGAAGGCACCTTGCGCGGGCACACCTATCACCACTCGCTGACCACCACCGAGCACGCGCCGATCGCCCGCGGCCTGAGCCCCAATGGCGGGCGCGGCAACGAGGCGGTGTATCGGCTCGGGCGCTTGACCGCCTCGTACGTGCACTTTTATTTCCCTTCCAGTCCCGAGGCGGCGGCGGCGCTGTTGCGACCATGAACGAACATGCCTTTTCCTCGGCCGAACGCGCCGCGGTGTACCGCGCCATCGGCGAGCGCCGCGACATGCGCCACTTCGCCGGCGGTGAAGTCGCCCCTGAGCTGCTGCGCCGTCTGCTCGGCGCTGCGCACCAGGCGCCCAGCGTCGGCCTGATGCAGCCGTGGCGCTTCATTCGCATCACCCGCCCCGAGCTGCGCGACGACATCCAGGCGCTGGTCGAGCAGGAGCGCATACGCACCGCCCAGGCCCTGGGCGAGCGCTCCGATGACTTCATGCAGCTCAAGGTCGAAGGCATCCACGACTGCGCCGAGCTGCTGGTGGCAGCGCTGATGGATCAGCGCGAAGCGCACATCTTCGGCCGCCGCACCTTGCCGGAAATGGACCTCGCCTCACTGGCCTGCGCCATCCAGAACCTGTGGCTGGCGGCCCGCGCCGAAGGCCTGGGGATGGGCTGGGTGTCGCTGTTCGATCCACAGGCACTTGGCCAGCTGCTGGGCATGCCGAGTGGTGCCAAGGCGGTGGCGGTGCTGTGCCTGGGGCCGGTGCAGGCCTTCTACGAGGCGCCGATGCTGGTGCAGGAGCAGTGGGCCGAAGAGCGCCCGCTGGATGACCTGCTGTTCGAAAACGCCTGGGAGCAACGCCCATGAGCATGGCCTTGCTGTGCGTGGCTGGGGTCGCCCTGGATGCGTTGTTCGGCGAGCCGCAGCGGCGTCATCCGCTGGTGGCCTTCGGCAATTTCGCCAGTGCCGTCGAGCGTCGCCTGAACGCCGGCGGCCGCGGCTGGCGCAGCCATGGCGTCAGCGCCTGGTTGATCAGCGTAGTGCCGCTGACCCTGCTGGCGCTGCTGCTGTCGTGGTTGCCGCTGATCGGCTGGCTGGTCGATGCCCTGGCGCTGTATTGCGCCCTGGGCATGCGCAGCCTCGGTGAGCATGTGCTGCCCGTCGCCCAGGCGCTGCGCCAGGGGAATCTGGCCGAGGCGCGGCGCCGGGTGGGCTATCTGGTCAGCCGTGAAACCGCCGAGCTGGATGAACCGGCAGTGGCCCGCGCCGCCACCGAGTCGGTGCTGGAGAACGGCAGCGACGCGGTGTTCGCCACCTTGTTCTGGTTCATCGTCGCCGGGGCACCGGGAGTGGTGCTGTATCGCCTGAGCAATACCCTCGATGCCATGTGGGGCTATCGCAACGCCCGCTTCGAGCGCTTCGGCTGGGCCGCGGCGCGCATCGACGATGGCCTCAACTATGTACCGGCGCGGCTGGTGGCGCTGACCTACGCGGTGCTCGGCAAGACCCGCCTGGCGCTGCGCTGCTGGCGGCGACAGGCGCCGCTGTGGGACAGCCCCAGCGCGGGCCCGGTGATGGCCGCCGGGGCCGGTGCGCTGGGCGTCGAGCTGGGCGGCCCGGCGGTGTACCACGGCGAGCTGCATGAGCGTGCGCGTCTGGGCGAAGGGCCGGTGGCCGATGCCCAGGCCATCGAGCGCGGCTGGAACCTGGTGCAGCGGGGCGTGTGGCTGTGGCTGCTGGTGATCTGCGTGGGGGCGTACCTGAATGCTTGAACACGGTGGACGGCTGCTGCGCGCCAGCCAGTATTACGGCATCGCCCGCAGCGAGTGGCTGGATCTGTCCAGCGGCATCGCCCCCTGGGCCTTTGCCATTCCCAGCATTGCCCACGATGCCTGGGCACGCTTGCCGGAAAACGAAGACGGCCTCGAGCAGGCCGCGCGCAGCTATTACGACGCTGCTCAGCTGCTGCCGGTGGCCGGCTCGCAGGCGGCGATCCAGGCCTTGCCGCTGCTGCGCGGACGCAGCCGGGTCGGGGTGCTCAGCCCGTGCTACGCCGAGCATCCGCATGCCTGGCGGCGCGCCGGGCACAGCCTGCTGGAGCTGGACGACAGCCAGGTCGACGCGGCGCTCGATAGCCTCGATGTGCTGGTGCTGGTCAACCCCAACAACCCCACCGGGCGCTTGCTGACCCGTCAGCGTCTGCTCGAGTGGCATGCGCGGCTGGCGGCGCGAGGTGGCTGGCTGGTGGTCGATGAAGCGTTCATCGACAACCAGCCCATGCAGAGCCTGGCCGACTGCACCGGGCGTGCGGGGCTGATCGTGTTGCGCTCGTTCGGCAAGTTCTTCGGCCTGGCTGGCGTGCGTTTGGGCTTCGTCCTTGCCGAGGCTGCGCTGCTGCAGCGCCTGGCCGACTACTTAGGGCCCTGGACCGTCGCAGGTCCAACACGGGTGCTCGGCCAGGTCTGCCTGAGTGACCGCGCCGCCCAGGCCGCGCAGACCACCCGCTGCGCCGCGGCCAGCGCGCGCCTGGCCGCGCTGTTGGCTGACGCCGGGCTGGCGCCGAGCGGTGGCTGCGACCTGTTCCAGTACCTGCGCATGCCCGAGGCTGCGCGCCTGCATGACTTTCTCGCCCGCCGCGGCATTCTCGTGCGCCTGTTCCAGCAGCCCGCTGCGCTGCGCTTCGGCCTGCCGCCGAACGCTGCCGATGAACAGCGCCTGGCCGAGGCCCTGGCGGCTTACCACAAGGACTTTGCATGACCACGTTGATGGTGCAGGGCACCACCTCCGATGCCGGCAAGAGCACGCTGGTCACCGCGCTGTGCCGCTGGCTGCTGCGCCAGGGCGTGGCGGTGGTGCCGTTCAAGCCGCAGAACATGGCGCTCAACAGCGCGGTCACCGCCGACGGTGGCGAAATCGGCCGCGCCCAGGCGGTGCAGGCGCAAGCCTGTCGCCTGGCGCCGCACACCGACATGAACCCGGTGCTGCTCAAGCCCAACAGCGACACCGGCGCGCAGGTGATCATCCATGGCCGCGCGGTCACCAGCATGAACGCGGTGGCCTACCACGACTACAAGGCCATCGCCATGCAGGCGGTACTGGCATCGCACCAGCGCCTGAGCGCGGCCTACCCGGTGGTGATGGTCGAAGGTGCAGGCTCGCCTGCCGAGATCAACCTGCGCGCCGGCGACATCGCCAACATGGGCTTTGCCGAGGCGGTCGATTGCCCGGTGATTCTGGTGGCCGATATCAACCGTGGCGGGGTGTTCGCCCATCTGGTCGGCACCTTGGAGCTGCTTTCGCCGAGCGAGCAGGCGCGGGTCAAGGGTTTTGTCATCAACCGTTTTCGCGGTGACATCGCCTTGCTCCAGCCGGGGCTCGACTGGCTCGAGCAGCGCACCGGCAAACCGGTGCTGGGCGTGCTGCCGTTCGTCAGCGATCTGCACCTGGAGGCCGAAGACGGCCTCGACCGCCGCCAGGGCGCCAAGCATGAGCAGGTGCTGAAAGTCATCGTGCCGGTGCTGCCGCGCATCAGTAACCACACCGATTTCGACCCGCTGCGTCTGCACCCGCAAGTGGACTTGCAGTTCATCGGCCCTGGCCAGGCGATTCCAGCCGCTGACCTGATTATCCTGCCTGGCTCGAAAAGCGTGCGCGCCGACCTTGCGCAGTTGCGCGAGCGCGGCTGGGCCGAGGCCATCGACCGTCACTTGCGTTATGGCGGCAAGCTGATCGGCATTTGCGGCGGTTTGCAGATGCTCGGCACCCAAGTGCACGACCCGCTGGGCCTGGAAGGCTCGGCCGGCAGCAGCGCCGGGCTGGGCTTGCTCGACTACAGCACGGTGCTGCAGGCCGACAAGCAACTGCGCAATGTCCACGGCACCTTGAGCCTGGAGCAGGCTGCGGTGAGCGGCTATGAAATCCACGCCGGGGTCACCGAGGGCGCGGCGTTGCGTCAGCCGGCAGTGCGTCTGGCCGATGGTCGCGACGACGGCGCGATCAGCGCCGATGGCCAGGTGCTCGCCACCTACCTGCATGGCTTGTTCGAGGGCAGCGACTCGTGCGCCGCGCTGCTGCGCTGGGCGGGCCTGGCCGAGGTGCAGCGCATCGATTACGAAGCGTTGCGCGAACGTGACATCGAGCGGCTCGCCGACCTTGTCGAAACCCATTTGAACACCGCGCACTTGCGCGAGCTTTGCGGAGTCGCCTGAGCATGCATAGCCTGATCCTTGGCGGCGCCCGCTCGGGCAAGAGCCGCCTGGCCGAGCAACTGGCCGTCGCCAGCGGCCTGGCCGTGACCTACATCGCCACCAGTCAGCCGCTGGACGGCGAAATGAACCAGCGCGTGCAACTGCACCGTGAGCGGCGCCCCAGCCACTGGGCCTTGATCGAAGAGCCGCTGGCCCTGGCCCGCGTGCTGCGCGCCGAGGCCGGCGCCGAGCGCTGCCTGCTGGTCGACTGCCTGACCTTGTGGCTGACCAACCTACTGATGCTCGAAGACGACACCCGCCTTGTCGCCGAGCGCGATGCGCTGCTCGACTGCCTGGCCGAGCTGCCGGGCACAGTGATTCTGGTGAGCAACGAAACCGGCCTTGGCGTGGTGCCCATGGGCGAGCTGACCCGCCGCTATGTCGACCTTGCCGGCTGGCTGCACCAGGCCGTCGCCGAACGCTGCACACGCGTGGTGCTCAGCGTCGCCGGCCTGCCCCTGACCCTGAAAGGACCTGCCCTATGAATCGCCATTGGTGGCTCGATGCCTGCCAAGCCCCTGACCCGGCTGCCACCGAGCAGGCCCTGGCCCGTCAGCAGCAACTGACCAAACCCACCGGCTCGCTGGGCCAGCTGGAACAGCTGGCGGTGCGCCTGGCCGGTCTGCAAGGCTGCGAGCGGCCGAGCCTGGAGCGCGTGGCTATCGCCGTGTTCGCCGGCGACCACGGCGTGGTGGAGGAGGGCATCTCGGCCTATCCACAGGCGGTCACCGGGCAAATGCTGCACAACTTCGTCAATGGCGGGGCGGCCATCAGCGTGCTTGCCCGGCAGTTGCAGGCCACCCTCGAGGTGGTCGACCTGGGCACCGTCGATGCGAGCCTGGAGCTGCCCGGGGTACACCACCTTCGGCTCGGCGCTGGCACCGCCAACTTCCTTCGCGGCCCGGCGCTCAGCGAGGCGCAGTTGCACGCCGCGCTCGAGGCTGGGCAACAGAGCGTGCGCCGCGCTCAGGCGGACGGCGCGCAGTTGTTCATCGGCGGCGAGATGGGCATTGGCAATACCACTGCCGCCGCGGCGCTGGCCTGCGCCCTGCTGGATTGCCCCGCGGCGCAACTGAGCGGCCCGGGCACTGGCCTTGACGATGCTGGTGTGGCGCACAAAGCGCGGGTGATCGAGCAGGCGCTGGCGCTGCATGGGTTGAGTGCCGAGCAGCCGCTGCGCGCCCTGGCCTGTGTCGGCGGCTTCGAGATCGCTGCGCTCACCGGCGCCTACCTGGCCTGTGCCCAGGCGGGTATCGCGGTGCTGGTCGATGGCTTTATCTGCAGCGTTGCCGCGTTGCTCGCCGTGCGCCTCAATCGGCAGTGTCAGGCGTGGCTGCTGTTTGCCCACCAGGGCGCCGAGCCGGGTCATCAGCGGGTGCTGGCCGCGCTGCAGGCCGAGCCACTGCTGGCGCTGGGCCTGCGTCTGGGTGAGGGCAGCGGCGCGGCGCTGGCGGTGCCGCTGCTGCGTCTGGCCTGTGCCCTGCACGGGCAGATGGCGACCTTCGCCGAAGCCGCCGTGGCGGACCGTCCGGCATGATCCTCGAGCTCTTGCGCCATGGCGAAACCGAGCTGGGCGGCGGCCTGCGCGGCAGCCTCGACGATGCCCTGACCGAGCGCGGCTGGCAGCAGATGCACGATGCGGTGGCCGCTGCCGGGCCGTGGGACGTGCTGCTCAGCTCGCCGCTGCAACGTTGCGCGCGTTTTGCCGAGGCCCTGGCTGAGCGTCTGCAACTGCCGGTGCAACTGGCGCCAGCCTGGCGCGAACTGCACTTCGGGGATTGGGAAGGGCGCAGCGCTGCGCAATTGATGCAGACCGATGCCGAAGCGCTGGGGCGTTTCTGGGCTGACCCTTACAGTTGCACGCCGCCGGGTGGCGAGCCAGTGGCGGCATTCGCCACGCGGGTGCACCAGGGGTTGGCTGCGCTGCGCCAGGAACACGCCGGGCAGCGCGTGTTGGTGGTGACCCACGGTGGGGTGATGCGCCTGCTGCTGGCCCAGGCCCGCGGTCTGCCGCGTGAGCAATTGTTGCAGGTGGAGGTCGGCCATGGCGCCTTGTTGCCTCTAGACCTGGCTGCCTTCGACCAGCATGCCTTCGACCTGCCTGCCTTCAATCAACAGAGAGCGCCGAGCTGATGCAGCCCTGGTGGATCGCCTTGCAATTTCTCAGCAGCCTGCCGGTGCGCCTGCCCGGCATGCCCACACCCCAGCGGATGGGCCGTTCGGTGCTGTGCTATCCGCTGGTCGGCGGCTTGTTCGGGCTGCTGCTGTGGGGCGCCAGCGCGCTGCTGCACGGCGCCCCGGCGCCATTGCAGGCCGCGCTGCTGCTGAGCCTGTGGGTGGCGCTCAGCGGCGCCTTGCATCTGGATGGCCTGGCCGACAGCGCCGACGCCTGGCTGGGCGGTTTCGGCGACCGCGAACGCACCTTGCAGATCATGAAAGACCCGCGCAGCGGGCCGATCGCCGTGGTCACCCTGGTGTTGGTGTTGTTGCTCAAGTTCTGCGCGTTGTGGGTGCTGCTCGAGCGCGGTGCCGGGGCCTGGTTGCTGCTGGCGCCGGTGCTGGGCCGCGCGGCGCTGCTCGCGCTGTTGCTGAGCACCCCTTATGTGCGCCAGGGCGGGCTAGGGGCGGTGCTGGCCGAGCATCTGCCGCGCCAGCAGGCGCGCTGGATACTGCTCGGATGCGCCGCGCTGGTGCTGCTGCTCGGTGGGGCCACCGCGCTATGGGCGCTGGTGTGGGTGGCGATAGCGTTTGCGCTGCTGCGCAGGGCCATGTGCCAGCGACTGGGCGGCACCACCGGCGATACGGCCGGGGCGCTGTTAGAGCTGCTGGAGCTGGTCTGTGTGCTGGTCCTGGCACTGTGCCTGTAGTTGTCTGGAAAAATCCGATGCCATTTACGGATTAATCTGACGATTAGTGTAGGTCTGCGGAGGAAGGATTCCCTGCTGGTCGCCGCTATGCTCCAGCGCCCACCCTTCAGCCAGGCGCTTGCCATGCTCCGATTCCTTCTCGCCAGCGTTCTGCTGCTGGCTGCCAGTACCGCTTCTGCGGCCGACCTCATGCACTTCTGGAGCAGCCCGCAAAAGGGCGGCAACAGTTTCAATACCGCACCGCCACAGCAGGCTTACTTCGATGCCCTGGCGCGCTACGGCGCGACCTGGGTGCGCCTCTCATACGACAAATGGCAGCCCGAGCGACGGGATTTTCTGCTCGGCGATGCCGATCACTACCAGGGCTTGCAGGCGCGCGACGTGGCCCAGCTCAAGACCATTCTCGACCGCGCCCACGCCGCGGGATTGAAGGTGGTGATTGCGCCGTTATCCTTGCCGGGCATGCGCTGGTCGCAGAACAACGGCGGTACGTTCGACGATCGTCTGTGGCAAAGCCGCGAGTACTGGCAGCAGGCGGCGGCGTTCTGGCGCGATCTGGCCGATGTGCTGAAAGACCATCCTGCCGTTGCCGCCTACAACCTGATCAACGAACCGGCCCCGGAAAAGCACGGCGGCTTGGCCGAGCACGCCTCGCCGGCCGACATGGCGGCCTGGTACGCGCGCGAGGCCGGCGGCACGCGAGATTTGCCGGCCTTCTATGAGCAGGTGCTCAAGGCCATTCGCGAAGTCGACACGTTGACTCCGGTGATGCTCGACGCCGGCTGGTACGCCGCCGCCGATGCCTTCAGCTATTGGCCACGAGCGCTGAGCGATGCACGCGCGCTGTACAGCGTGCACATGTACGAGCCCTACACCGCCACCAGCGCGCCTAACCTCAAGCGTGAAAAACCCTACCCCTATCCTGGCAGTGTGCCCTTCGGCGGCGCCATGCAGTCGTGGGATGCCGTACGGGTGGCCGAGTACTTGCGCCAGCCCATGCAATGGGCCAAGGGTGTGGGTCTGCCGCTCAACCGCCTGGTGGTCGGGGAATTCGGTTGCATGCGCCAGTTGCCAGGCTGCCGGCAGTACCTGAACGACGTGCTCCAGGTGCTGGATGACACGCCCGTGCACTGGGCGTTCTACAGCTTTCGTGAAGACACTTGGGACGGTATGGATTACGAACTGGGCGACGCCAAGCTGCCGTGGCGTTACTGGCAGGCGCTGGAGCAGGGTAAACCCGACCCTCTGCCCCGCGGCCCGACGCCGCTGTTCGAGCCGATTTTGCGGCGTCTGGCGCCATAAGCCTGGCTGGCGCTCTGTCAGCCGCGCCCAAGCTATGCCACAGTGCAGCCTTTCCCCGGTGAAGAGATAACAACAATGACTTCCCTCTGGCGCAGCAGCGGCTGGGTGTTGCTGGGTGCGGCGTTGATTCTGGCGCTGTCGTTGGGCGTGCGGCACGGCTTTGGGCTGTTTCTGGCGCCGATGAGCGCCGATTTCGGCTGGGGCCGCGGTACGTTCGCCCTGGCCATTGCCTTGCAGAACCTGATCTGGGGGCTGGCGCAGCCGTTCGCTGGAGCCCTGGCCGACCGCCTTGGCGCGGCGCGGGTGGTACTGATTGGTGGAGTGCTGTACAGCGCCGGCCTGCTGCTGATGGCCATGGCTGACTCGCCGCTGTCACTGTCGCTCAGTGCCGGGCTGCTGATTGGCCTGGGGCTGTCGGGCACCTCGTTTTCGGTGATCCTCGGTGTGGTGGGCCGTGCGGTGCCGGCCGAGCAGCGCAGCATGGCCATGGGCATCGCCAGCGCGGCCGGCTCGTTTGGCCAGTTCGCCATGCTGCCGGGCACCCTGAGCCTGATTCAGGGCCTGGGTTGGTCGGCGGCGTTGCTGGTGCTGGGCCTGCTGGTGGCGCTGATCGTGCCGTTGGTGGGCATGCTGCGCGACCGTCCGCTACCCAGCGTCGGCGTCGAACAGAGCCTCGGCCAAGCGCTGCGTGAGGCCTGCTCGCACTCGGGGTTCTGGTTGCTGGCGCTGGGCTTTTTCGTCTGTGGCTTCCAGGTGGTGTTCATCGGCGTGCACCTGCCGGCCTACCTGGTCGACCAGCACTTGCCGGCGGCCACCGGCACCACGGTGCTGGCGCTGGTCGGGTTGTTCAACATCGTTGGCACCTACAGCGCCGGCTGGCTAGGTGGGCGCATGTCCAAGCCGCGCCTGCTCACGGCCCTGTACCTGTTGCGCGCGGTGGTGATCGTCGCGTTCCTGTGGCTGCCGGTGACGACCACCAGCGCCTACCTGTTCGGCATCGCCATGGGCCTGCTGTGGCTGTCGACCGTGCCACTGACCAACGGCACGGTGGCGACCCTGTTCGGTGTGCGCAATCTGTCGATGCTCGGCGGTATCGTCTTCCTCTTCCATCAGTTGGGCGCCTTCCTTGGCGGCTGGCTGGGCGGCATGGTGTATGACCGCACCGGCAGTTACGAGCTGGTCTGGCAGTTGTCGATCCTGCTCAGCCTGATGGCGGCGGCGCTGAACTGGCCGGTGCGCGAACGTCCGGTGGCGCGCTTGCAGGCGGCCTCGTGAGCGGCCGGGCAGTGGCGTGGTTGCTGGCGGCAGGCGCATTGCTGGTGCTGATGCTGGCGTGGTGGGGGTGGCAGCGCGGTGGCATGGCGCTGCTGCAGTTGGGCATGGGGCAGTGCTAGGCTGCTGGCTGATGACTATCGAGGAATACACCTGTGAAACCTTTGCGCTGGATCGCCATACCGATTTTGACCCTGAGCGCCTTCGGTTCTGCCATGGCCGGCAACTGCCCGGCGGTGTTGCAGGGCAGCCTGCCGGAGCTGCGTGGCAAGGGTCAGATCGACCTCTGCGAGCGCTTTGCCGGTCAGCCGCTGGTGGTCATCAACACCGCCAGCTACTGCGGCTTCGCTCCGCAGTTCCAGGGCCTGGAGGCCACCTATCAGCAGTATCACGGGCAGGGCTTGCAGATGCTCGGCGTGCCCTCCAACGATTTCAAGCAGGAGGACGCCGACAGCGGCGAGACCGCCAAGGTCTGCTACGCCAACTACGGCGTCACTTTCACCATGAGCAAAGCGCAGCCGGTACGCGGCGCTGACGCCATTCCACTGTTCACCGAACTGGCCCGGCAGAGCGCCGCGCCGAAGTGGAACTTCTACAAGTACGTGATCGATCGCCAGGGCAAGGTGGTGGGCCAGTTCTCCAGCCTGACCAAGCCCGACGACGCCAAGTTCAGGGCCGCCATCGAGCAGGCCATCGCGTCCAAGCCTTGATTGAGTCTTTGCCGGTCGCTCAGTGCGGGTGCACGGTCAGCGCTACCAAGCGTACCACCAGCGGCCGCACGCCCAGCACACAGAAGAACGCCACCGGCATCGCCAGCTGATAGGCCTTGAGCACATTGCTCAGGTAGGCCTGATCGACCCCGGAGTTGGCGGCGGTGATGACGAAGCACATCAGCAGCGCCATGATCGATGACATGTAGAAGGCGAAGACATACGGCGTGGCCTTGGGGCGCAGCTTGCGACCGCGGGCCTGTGGAATCTCGTTCATGAAACCTCCCATTTGCAGTGGAGTCGGCAGCTTAGCCAGCGCGCTGGAGCCTCGGTAGACGCGCAGCGCGCAGTTCTCTATAAAGCAAAACTTACGAATGCTGCCGGGGTTACCGTGGATCTGCTCAACGCCATCCGTAGTTTTGTCAAAGTCGTCGAGGCGGGTAGTATCGCCGGCGGTGCGCGTAGCCTGGGCGTGAGTCCAGCGGCGGTCAGCCAGACCGTGGCGCGCCTGGAGCGGCACCTCGGCACCCGCTTGCTGGCTCGCACCACCCGCAGCCTGGCGCCTACGGCAGCCGGCTGGCAGTACTACCAGCGGGTGCGGCAGGTCGAGCGTGAGCTGACGCTGGCCGAACAGGCCCTGACCACGGCTGACAGCGAACCTCAGGGTCGTTTGTGCATCGCCTCTACCTCAGCGTTCGGTCGTCATGTGCTGGCGCCGCTGATTCCGGCGTTCGCGGCGCGCTATCCAGGGATTTCCATAGAGCTGCTAACGAATGATCGCAAGGTCGATCACGCGCGCGAATCGGTTGATGTCAGCCTGCGCATCGACGCGCAACTGGACGATCACCTGCTGGCGCGACCGGTGGCACACATACCGTTCGTGTGCTGCGCTTCGCCAGGCTATTTGGCCGAGGCGGGCTTTCCAGCGTCTCCCGAGGCCCTGCGTGACCACCGTTGCCTGGCCTTTCGCTACCCGGTCGATGGCAGGTTCTTGCGCTGGGGGTTCGTGCGCGACGGCAAGCGCTTCGAGGCCGAGTTCGGCAGTGTGCTGATCAGCGATGACATCGACGCGCTGACGCAGATGGCCGTCAACGATGGCGGCGTTGCTCGGCTGGCCGAATTTCTCGCCCGACCGCACCTGAAGGCGGGACGCCTGCTGCCGTTGTTCGCCCTGCAGGCGCCGGGGCAGGCCTACGCGCAGCCTGAACCCATGCAGGTGTACCTGTGCGTGGCAGATCGTTTCGCCATGAACGTCAAGGTCAAGGCGCTGCGGGATTTTCTCCAGGCCAATCTCGACCCGGCCTGGGTGCTACAGGCATGAAAAAGCCGCCCTGTGGGCGGCTTGATCATCAGCGGCGGTGACTCAGAAGCGGTAGGTCAGCGATGCACCTACGCCATGGGCGCTGTTTTCGTACTTGGCCTGGTAGCTGCCTTTGGTGGCGCTGACCTGGTTGACCTTGGTGTCTTCTTCCCACAGGTAGGAGTAGGCGACGTCGACGGTCATGTCTTCGGTCGGGCTCCAGCCGGCGCCGACGCTGAAGATCTTGCGATCACCGGTAGGAATGCGCGGCGAGCGGTCGTGGTTGTTGGTCGGCGACTGGTCGACGGTGAAGCCGGTACGCAGTACCCACTCCTTGTTGACCTTGTACGACGCGCCAATGGCATGGGCCCAGGTGTCGTGCCAGTTCTGATCTTCCTTGATGGTCTCGAACGCGGAGCCAACCAACGGCCCTGGGACATCGTTCTGCACGGTGATGTCTTTCAGGCGGCTCCAGCGGGTCCAGGTGCTGCCCGCGTAGAGGGTCCACTGATCATCCAGTTCGTGGGTGACCGAAAGGTCGACCGATTCCGGGGTCTTGATCTTCAACGACGCGTCGAACTTGTTGCCGTTGAACGGGCCGATCAGCGGCGTGCTGACACGGGTCTTGCCTTCGAGCTTGTAGTCGACCATCGAGTGGTAGGTCAGGCCGACGCGGGTGCGATCGGTGGCCTGGACCAACAGGCCGACGTTGTAGCCCACGGCGGTGTCGTCGCCCTTGATCTTCACTTCGCCGTCGGTGGTGCCCGGCACGGGCGGAGAGAGCAGGCTGGAACCCAGTTCGCCGCGGATACGGTTGATGGTCGGGCCGAAGCCGATCGACACGCGGTCGTTGAAGGCATAGCTGACGGTAGGCTGGAAGGTGACCACTTCGACGTGGCTTTTCTTGCCCCAGTAGCGGGCAGCGTCATCGCTACCGTAGTCGGTGACCAGGCCGAAAGGCACGTACACGCCGAAACCGACGCTCCAGTGATCGTCGATGGGTTTGACGTAGTAGCCCATCGGTACACCGACTACCGGCACCATGTCGCCGTCGGTTTCACCACCGAAGTTGCTGCCTGGGCCGGAGATGTCTGTCTTGGCGATGACCGCGGCGCCGCCGACGGTGACCTGCTGGCGCTTGAGGCGCGACATGCCGGCCGGGTTGCCGTAGACGGTGCTGGCATCTTCGGCAGAAGAAGAACGACCCGCAAACCCCGTGCCCATGCCGCTGACGCTTTGTTCGTTAAGGGCAAAGCCGGCGGCGAACAGCTGGGTAGAGGCCAATGCCACTGCCATGCCGAGGGAGGTTTTGAGCATTACTCTTTTCATTATTAGTTAACTCCTAGGGATCTCCGGGGCGAAAAGCTACCAACAAAACTCAGGCCGCGCTAGCGCTCATATCGCGGAAGTTAGGCTATTTTTGTAGGACAATCCGACCAGAAGACACCCCGTTCCTGTTGGGTTGTAGGACGCTTCCTAAAGTACGGGTGATGCTTTCTTCTTTACACAACTGTCCCACGCCTCGGCGAAGTCTCGCAGGCGGCCGTGGGGGTTGAATGTCTGTCGCCAGATGCGTGCCAGGCCGGCGATGTCGTCGGCAGCCGGCAGGGGCGTGGCCTGCTCCTCGATGAGCATCCACGCGATGGCAGTGGCGTAACGCAGGTTGACGGTGAGTTCCAGGTGCGGACCGCGCAGAAAGGCGTGCTGACTGGCCAGGCCGCGAACCAGGCTGGCGCGCTCGGGATCCTCGGCGAGGTAGTGGTCCCACAAGGTGGTGTGGCGGCTCTCGTCGATTCGGTACAGGCCGTGGCCGCGACGACCATGCAGGGCTGCACCGAGTGCCGATTGGCTTGCAGCGACGCCCAGCAGCAGGGCTTCGGCGCTGGCGCAATGACGGTCGAGGTACACTAGGGTCGGTCGGATGACGTACTGGCTCAGCTCTTTGGCGGCGATACCCATGATGCCCTCGCACTGGATAATGACCGACGGGCGCTGGGGCTTGGCAGCAGGAGAAGAGTCAGGCCCGTCGGAAGCGGCGAGCACCGCTCGAGTTGAAGTGTAGTGTGAGAATCATGAGGTAAAGGGCTGTTTTTAAATCGATTGCTGCCCGATGCTGCGGGGTATATGCCCGCTGGCGATTAACCCGCGATGCATCAGGCAGTTAGCGAAGGCTGGTATTCAGGGGGTGAATGACCAGATATAGGCGGATCATGCGGTCAGCGACTGGCGCGTACGCTCGATCACGGCCTGCAGCGGCGCAGCCTGACTGTATTGCTCGGCGTACAGGCGCTCGCTATGGCAAGCAATGCCGTTCTCGTCGACCAAGGTGAAGCTGAAGCTGTCCTTGCGCGGTGCAACGATCAGGCACTTGAGGGGTGCGAATGCCTGGGAAAGGGTCCCAAAGGCGGATTGGATATGGTGATGGTTTGTCATTTTTTTGAGGTTCCTGCTCAAGACACGGGATTCGATCCGTGCACTATAGAAACGTTCCAGTGACGCCATTATTAAACGGCGAAAAACCTGGCTGGAACAAAGAGCAGTCAGCTGGGCGCTGAAATAGGTGTGCGCTGGACTGACTGGTAGGTACTTCGGAAGGCGGGCAACACATCAGGGCTCAGGTAAAGGCCGCTGGAGAAGATCCCGATCAATTGTTCATTCGATTCGCGCTGGCGAGGCCGTTGGCTGCGTTGGCGAATCATCGTGGGCCTGTCCTGGTTTCAGCGAGGCTGTCTAAGGTGACAGGTGGTCGCAAGGACATCGTCGTGTGGACGATATGGCGGGAATTGACGTTCTGCTTAGGTACTAACGAGGCGCACCTTACAACAGGAAGCGTTGCCCTGCAAGGATTATTTTCCCGTTCAGGCAAGCCGGCAAGTATGCCGGCAAAACCCGCTGTTGGGAAGTCACGCCCCGTGTCGCCTGGTTGCAGCAAGCGCCCGTGCAATGCACTTTGTGCTGCCTTCAGTCAATACTTGTACACATTGGCTGTGCAGGCTGTAAAAGCCCTGCAACAGCGCCTGGCGCCATCGCCAATGACTTGACTGCCTGCTTAAGTCAATGAATAAAAACACTATTTTTGGCTGGTGAAAAAATCGTCAGTTTGACTGCAAGCCCCAGCCCATAAGGGTTTGCGGGGTCTTCAGGGGGGTTGTCCACTGAGTTATCCACAGCTTCTGTGGATTGTCGCGTGCGCTTGCTCTAGGACGGGCACCTTGACCGTTCCATGACAGGGCAGGGGTTGAGCTTCACCTTGACAGCGATGCGAGGCAATCGCGGAAACGTCAAGAAAAGATCATCAGACCTTTCGCAAAATTTCATCGAATCCAGTCGGGCCCTCGTGGAAAAAAAAGAGTAGAGTGGCGCGCTTTTCGAAATGACCAACGCTGTGCGCTGATGATCTCCCGCGATAAACACCCGTCCCCCGCAGCCTCGGCTGCACCTGTGCGCAAACGCTTTTCCCTCAAGGTTGCCCTGTGGCTGCTCGATAGCCCGCACCTGGGGCACAAACCCAAGGTCAAGCACCTGGCCGGCCGCCTGCTCAAGCAGCCCGCGCGCCAGGGTGTGGTGGTGGCGCAGAGCCGTCTGGGGCAACTGTTGTGCCGTGATTGCGGCAGCCCGCGCGATCGGCGCATTGGCCACCAGTTGCTGCGCCAGGCCGCCCGTGCGGGCGATGCCCAGGCGCAGCGGGTCTACGCCGAGCTGCGCGAGGACTGATCACCCCGGCCAGGGCAGCAACGCACCTGATAAGCTGGCGGCTTTTGCCAACCTGCATTCGGAGTCGTCATGGCAGTGGATATGGCCAGCATCCTGCTGGGCTTGATCGTCGCCGCACTACCTTGCCTGGGCTGGGCCTGGCAGAGCCAACGCCGCCTGAGCAGCGCCCAGGCCGCGCAGACCCTCGCCCAAGAGCGTCTGGCTGCGGCGCAACTGGCCCAGGAGGGCTTGCAGGCGCAGCTCGAGGCCAGCCGCGACGAAATCAGCGACCTCAGTGAAGCCAATGCGCTGAAGCAGGCCAACTTGGCCGCCCAGCAGCGCGAGGTCGAGTTGCTGCAGATCGAGCGTGACAACGCCCGCGACGCCGCCCACGCCTGGAGCCTGGAGCGCAACAACCGCGAGGCTGAGCTACGTCGTCTGGATGCCCAGGCCGCGCGCCTGGAAGCCGAGCTGCGTGAGCAACAGGACAACCATCAGCAACGCCTGGAGGACGTGCAGCAGGCCCGCGATACCTTGCGTGCGCAGTTCGCCGAGCTGGCCACGAAGATTTTCGACGAGCGCGAGCAGCGTTTCGCTCAGACCAGCCAGCAGCACCTCGGGCAACTGCTCGACCCCCTCAAGGAGCGCATTCAGGCATTCGAAAAGCGTGTCGAGGACAGCTACCAGCAAGAGGCCCGCGAGCGCTTCTCGCTGGGCAAGGAACTTGAGCGTCTGCAACAGCTCAACCAGCGTCTGTCGGATGAAGCCACCAACCTCACCCAGGCGCTCAAAGGGCAGAAGACCCAGGGCAACTGGGGTGAGCTGATTCTCGAACGGGTGCTCGAGCACGCCGGGCTGGAAAAGGGGCGCGAGTACCAGACTCAAGTCAGCCTCAAGAGCGCCGATGGCGAGCGTTTCCAGCCCGATGTGCTGATCATGCTGCCGGGCGACAAACAAGTGATCGTCGACTCCAAGGTCAGCCTCACCGCCTACCAGCAATACGTCAGCGACCCCGACCAGAAGAGCGCCCAGGCTGCGCTCAAGCAGCACGTGCAGTCGCTGCGCAATCACGTCAAAGGGCTGTCCGGCAAGGATTACAACCGTCTCGAAGGCCTGCACAGCCTCGATTTCGTGCTGCTCTTCATCCCCATCGAAGCGGCGTTCTCCGCCGCCCTGCAAGCCGAACCGAACCTGTTCCAAGAGGCCTTCGACCGGCAGATCGTCATCGTCAGCCCGACCACCTTGCTGGCCACTCTGAGGGTCATCGACAGCCTGTGGAAGCAGGAGCGACAAAGCCAGAACGCCCGCGAGATCGCCGAGCGCGCCGGCTGGCTGTACGACAAGTTCGTGCTGTTCATCCAGGACCTCGACGAACTGGGCAATCGTCTGCAACAGGTCGACAAAGCCTACGCGGCAGCGCGCAACAAGCTTTGCGAGGGGCGTGGCAACCTGGTCAGCCGCAGCGAGCAGCTCAAGCTGCTCGGCGCACGCGCCAGCAAGAGCCTGCCGGCTGACCTGCTCGAGCGCGCGCTGTCCAGCGAAGGGGTCAGTGCACCAAGCTCAGATGGCGATTGAGCAACGCCCGCAGCGCTGCCGGCTTGACCGGCTTGGGCAGGTAGTCAAGGCCCGCCGCATGCACCTGGGCGATGGTCTCGCTGCGTCCGTCGGCGCTGATCACCACCCCCGGCACCGGCTCGCCCAGACGGGTGCGTAGCCAGGCCATCAGTTCGGTGCCGGTATCGCCGTCGTCCAGGTGATAGTCCACCAGCGCCAGGTGTGGGCGCAGGCCATCGGCCAGCAGGGTCTGGCATTGCGCGCGGTTGGCGGCGGTCGACACCGTGCAGCCCCAGCGGCTGAGCAGGCTGGTCATGCCCACCAGGATGCTCTCTTCGTTGTCCACGCATAGCACCTGCAAACCGGCCAGCGGCTGGCCGGCCTGCTCGCCGGGGGTGCTGGCCAGCGCCGCCGGGGCGTGGGAAATCGGCACGCCGACGCGGAACACACTGCCTTTGCCCGGCCACGAACGCACCTCGATCGGATGGCCCAGCACCCGGCACAGGCCATCGGCAATCGCCAGGCCCAGGCCCAGACCCTTTTCCGCGCGGGTCTGGTGGCTGTCCAGGCGTTTGAACTCCTGGAAAATCACCTGCAGTTTATCGTCGGCGATGCCCGGGCCGCGGTCCCACACCTCCAGCCACAGCCGCTCGCCGTCCCGCCGCGCACCGAGCAGAATCGGGCTCTTGCCGTAGCGCAGGGCGTTGGTCAGGAAGTTCTGCAGCACCCGGCGCAGCAGCTTGATGTCGCTGTGCACCCGCAGGCGACTGCCGCGCAGGCGGAACTCCAGCTGCTTCTGCGCCGCCAGCGCCTTGAACTCGGCGCCCAGGGTGTCGAACAGCTCGCTCAGGGCGAAAGGTTTGGCGTCCGGGGTGATCTTGCGGTTTTCCAGACGCGAGATATCCAGCAGGTCGCTGATCAGCTCTTCAGCCGAGCGCAGCGAGCTGTCCAGGTGCTGCACCAGTTGCCGGGCATCGTCGCTCAAGGCCTCTTCCTGCTGCGACAACGCCGCCGAGAACAACCGCGCGGCGTTGAGCGGCTGCATCAGGTCGTGGCTGACGGCGGCGAGAAAGCGCGTCTTCGACTGGCTGACCGCTTCGGCCTGGCTCTTGGCCTCCGACAGCGCCTGGTTCAGCTGCGACAGCTCGTGGGTGCGTTCGGCGACCCGCTGTTCGAGGCTTTCATTGGCGTCCTTGAGCGCCTGCTCGGCGTCGCGGAACGGGGTGATGTCGGTGAAGCTCATGACGAAGCCGCCACCGGGCATGGGGTTACCGATCAGTTCGATCACCCGGCCATTGGGGAACAGCCGTTCGGAGGTGTGGGCGCGGCCCTGACGCATCCAGTGCAGCCGACGCGCGACGTGCACGTGCGCTTCGCCAGGGCCGCACAGGCCGCGCTCGGCGTTGAAGCGAATGATGTCGGCAATCGGCCGACCGACGCTGATCAGCCCGTCGGGGTAGTTGAACAGCTCGAGGTAGCGGCGGTTCCAGGCCACCAGGTGCAGGTTCTGGTCGACCACACTGATGCCCTGGTTGATGTTTTCGATAGCGCCTTGCAGCAGCGCGCGGTTGAACTGCAGCACCTCTGAGGCTTCATCGGCGATGCGCACGACGTCTTCGAGCTGCATGTCGCGGCCTTCGATGGCGGCCTTGACCACGGCGCGGGTCGAGGAGGTGCCGAGCACCCCTGCCAGCAGCCGTTCGGTGTGCTCGATCCAGTCGCCGTCGGCGTTCTGGTTGGGGTTGAAGGATTTACCTTGCAGGTCGGCGAAGCGCTCGAAGCTGTGCCGCGCGCGCTCTTCACCGACGAAACGTGCCGCCAGGTTGAGCAAGTCGTCGATCTGCACCGCCAGCAGCGAGCGGCTGCCCGGACGCGGGCTACTCTGCTGGCCGATGAAGCGCCCGGCCTGCCAGTGTTCGGAAACCCGCGTGCGCGACAGCACCGAGACCCAGGCGAACAGGGTGAAGTTGCCCGCCAGCGACAGCACCACGCCTTGGGTCAGCGGGCTGATCGGCAGGTTCAGCGGGTTGCCGTGCAGCCAGTCCAGGCCGGGGAACAGCGCCAGCGACCAGCCGGCACTGTGCGCGGTGATCGGCAGCACCAGGGTGTAGAACCACAGGAAGATGCCCGCCGCCAGCCCCGCGAACACGCCGCGGCGGTTGGCCTGCTTCCAATACAGCGCACCGAGCATCGCCGGCGCCAGCTGCGTGACCGCAGCGAAGGCGATCTGGCCGATGGTGGCCAGGCTTGCGGTGGAACCGAGCAGGCGATAACTGACGTAAGCCAGCAGCAGAATGACCACGATGGTCACCCGGCGCACCGAGAGCATCCAGTGGCGGAACACCTCGAAGGGGCGCTCGGCGTTGTTGCGGCGCAGCAGCCAGGGCAACAGCATGTCGTTGGAAACCATGGTCGACAGCGCCACCGCCTCGACGATGACCATGCCGGTGGCCGCCGAGGCGCCGCCGATGAACGCCAGCAGGGCAAGGCTTGGGTGCGCTTCGGCCAGCGGCAGGCTGATGACGAACGAGTCGGACATCACCGTGCCGGGCAGCAGCATCTGCCCGGCCAGGGCGATCGGCACCACGAACAGCGCCGCCAGCGCCAGATACAGCGGGAATACCCAGCGCGCCATGCGCACATCCTGCGGGTCGATGTTCTCGACCACGGTGACGTGGAATTGCCGCGGCAGGCAGATGATCGCCATCATCGCCACGCAGGTCTGCACCACCATCGACGGCCAGTTGATGGTCTCTTGCCAGTAATTGTCGAGCTGCACCGACTGGCGCGCCTGGGTGAACAGGTCGTCGAAGCCGTCGTACAGGTTGAACACCACGAAGATGCCCACGGCGAGAAACGCCAGCAGCTTGACCAGTGATTCGAAGGCAATCGCCAGGACCATGCCGCGGTGGTGCTCGGTCACATCCAGGCTACGCGTGCCGAAGACGATGGCGAACACTGCCAGCACCAGCGACACCACCAGCGCGGTGTCCTGCACACGGGTGCCGGTGGCATCGGCGTTGGCGCCGATCAGCAGGTTCACGCCGAGCACGATGCCCTTGAGCTGCAAGGCGATGTACGGCAGCACCCCGACCAGGCAGATCAGCGCCACCACCACCGCCAGCGACTGCGACTTGCCGTAGCGCGCGGCGATGAAGTCGGCGATCGAGGTGATGTTTTCCTGCTTGCTGATCAGCACCATCTTCTGCACCACCCAGGGCGCGAAGATCAGCAGCAGGATCGGCCCCAGGTAAATCGGCAGGAACGCCCACAGCTGTTCAGCGGCCTGGCCCACCGCGCCGAAGAATGTCCAGCTGGTGCAGTACACCGCCAGCGACAGGCTGTACACCCACGCGCGCAGGCGCGGCGGCAGCGGCGTGCTACGCCGATCACCGTAGAAGGCGATGGCGAACATGATGGCCATATAGGCCAGGGCGACGACGGCGATCAGCCCGCTGGACAACGACATGACGACTCCGGGGGCAGAAGTGGGCGTTTGAAGCGATCAGCGAAGTCTGGCAGGTCGCACGATCGACGTCAGTTCCGACCATGGTCGCAGTGGCGAGACGTCGCAGTCCAGAGCCGCCACAGGGTGCATGCCGTGGGCATTTGGCGCTGCGCTTTGTTACTCAGCGTGCAAGACACTGTTTCATCTAAGACTAAGGTCGTCTGGTTGGTTGGCGCGGCGGGCCTAAAGTTGAATCGGGTTTTCCCTACTTTGTGCTGCTAGGACAAAAACAATGAACGACAGCATTTACCTATCGATACAGAACAGCCCGAGGTTCAAGGAGCTGGTGCGCAAGCGCGAGCGTTTTGCCTGGATTCTCTCGGCCATCATGCTCGGCCTTTACTGCGGTTTCATCCTGCTCATCGCCTATGGCCCGCATTTGCTGGGTGCCAAGATCAGCCCTGATTCGTCCGTCACCTGGGGCATCCCGCTCGGGGTCGGCCTGATCGTCTCGGCGTTCGTGCTCACCGCCATCTACGTGCGTCGCGCCAACGGCGAATTCGACGACCTGAACAACGCCATCCTCAAGGAGGCCCAGCAATGATGCGCTACGGCAAATCACTCGCGCTGCTGGGCACCGGGCTGTTCGCGCCGGCACTGTTGGCCGCCGATGCCCTGACCGGCGAAGTGCACAAGCAGCCGCTGAACGTCTCAGCCATCGCCATGTTCCTGGCCTTCGTGCTGTTCACCTTAGGGATCACCTACTGGGCCTCGAAACGCAACAAGTCGGCGGCCGACTACTACGCCGCCGGCGGGCGCATCACCGGCTTCCAGAACGGCCTGGCGATTGCCGGCGACTACATGTCGGCAGCCTCGTTCCTGGGTATTTCCGCGCTGGTGTTCACCTCCGGCTACGACGGCCTGATCTACTCCATCGGCTTTCTGGTCGGCTGGCCGATCATTCTGTTCCTGATCGCCGAGCGCCTTCGCAACCTGGGCAAGTACACCTTCGCCGACGTGGCCTCCTATCGCCTCGGGCAGAAGCAGATCCGTACCCTGTCGGCCTCCGGCTCGCTGGTGGTGGTGGCCTTCTACCTGATCGCGCAGATGGTCGGTGCCGGCAAGCTGATCCAGCTGCTGTTCGGCCTCGACTACCATGTGGCAGTGATTCTGGTCGGCATCCTCATGTGCATGTACGTGCTGTTCGGCGGCATGCTCGCTACCACCTGGGTGCAGATCATCAAGGCGGTGCTGCTGCTTTCCGGCGCAAGCTTCATGGCGCTGATGGTGATGAAGCACGTGGGCTTCGACTTCAACACGCTGTTCTCCGAGGCGATCAAGGTGCACGCCAAGGGTGAAGCGATCATGAGCCCGGGTGGCCTGGTCAAGGATCCGATCTCGGCGTTCTCGCTGGGTCTGGCGCTGATGTTCGGCACCGCTGGCCTGCCGCACATCCTGATGCGCTTCTTCACCGTTTCCGACGCCAAGGAAGCGCGCAAGAGCGTGCTGTATGCCACAGGCTTCATCGGCTACTTCTACATCCTCACCTTCATCATCGGCTTCGGCGCGATTCTGCTGGTCAGCACCAACCCCGACTTCAAGGACGCCGCAGGCGCCTTGCTCGGTGGCAACAACATGGCGGCGGTGCACCTGGCCGATGCCGTGGGCGGCAGTATCTTCCTCGGCTTCATCTCGGCGGTGGCCTTCGCCACCATCCTTGCGGTGGTCGCAGGCCTGACCCTGGCCGGTGCTTCGGCGGTGTCCCACGACCTGTACGCCAGCGTCTGGCGCAAGGGCAAGGCCAACGACAAGGATGAAATCCGCGTCTCGAAGATCACCACCGTAGCGCTGGGCGTGCTGGCCATCGGCCTGGGCATTCTGTTCGAGAATCAGAACATCGCCTTCATGGTCGGCCTGGCGTTCTCGATTGCCGCCAGCTGCAACTTCCCAGTACTGCTGCTCTCGATGTACTGGAAGAAGCTGACCACCCGCGGCGCCATGATCGGCGGCTGGCTGGGGCTGATCAGCGCAGTGGGCCTGATGGTGCTCGGCCCGACCATCTGGGTGCAGATCCTCGGTCATGAAAAGGCCATCTACCCGTACGAGTACCCGGCGCTGTTCTCGATGCTGATCGCCTTCGTCGGCATCTGGTTCTTCTCGGTCACCGACAAGTCGGCGGCTGCAGAAAACGAACGTGCGCTGTTCTACCCGCAGTTCGTCCGCTCGCAGACCGGCCTTGGGGCCAGTGGGGCGGTATCGCACTGATCCGCTGACATCCTAGGACGACAACGCCCCGCTTGCCGGGGCGTTGTCGTGTCTGGGTATATTCGGCGGCCTACGCTGGGAAATTTCCGAAGCCCTGTCGGAGCGGTCTGACTCATCCCCTCGACCCAAGCCTGAATACTCTCCTTGCTCGCCGGAGCCTTCCGGTTTTACCCAAGGAGATACATTCGTGAAACGTTCGTTGCTTGCCCTTCCATTGGCGCTGATGGTCACTGGATCTGCCTTCGCTGTTGACCCGATCGACAAACAGGTCATGGTCACGGCCGTCGTACCCACTGCCGCCTTCTACGTCGAGCCGGTCAGCGACTGGATGAACGATCCTCAGGAACTGCCATGGAACCCGACCCGCTCCACCTTCGGTGAAATTCGGCATCAGTTGCAGGCCAAGAGCTCTGTCGGACCGATTACCGGCTACCTGCTCAATGCGCCGGTACTGACCAGTGGTCTGGATGCCATCGACCTGAATGTCAGGGTAGGCACCACTGACCTGGAAACCACCTCGAAAGAAATTCTCACCGCTGCTCAGGCCCTCCCTGGCACGACGATGGATTTCGTCATCACTGCCAAGACGCCGGCCAATGGGACGTTCACCCCAGGTAACTACCAGGGTCTGGTGAGCATGATGTTCGAAACCGACACGCCTTGACCTGCTACCGCACGACGCTTTTTCAATCCCCCGTGTCCAACCTCACCTGCGGCCATCGTCCACAGGTGGGGGAGGGCATTGCTTGCAGGCAAGGTCATGAGCCGATTCCTCTCCTTCGTCACGACTGGCTGGTTGCTGCTGGCCGTCGCCCTGGGGCTGTATGCAGGATCAGCTTCAGGCAACGATGCGCCCAAGACGCTGGGCACGCTGGCGCAAGCTCAAGGGCTGCCGCGCGAATTCGAAGCCCACTTTTTCGAGGTTCCACTGGCAGTCCGGGTCGAACTCGACGGCCGCTACCTGGGCGATGCCATGGTGGTGCTCAGCCGTGACGAGCGGGTGCAACTGCTGGAGTTCACCGATATTCAGGAAAGCCGTGAACCTGCCGCGCAGCGTCGCCGTTGGCAGGCTCGTTTGGCCGAGGGCCTGCCGTTGGGCGAGTGCCACGTCGAGTGTCCCGATGGCCTGACCGCCATTCACTACAGCCTGGTCAACTCACAGTTGTCGCTGCTCACCCGCGCGGTCGAGCAGGAAGGGGCAGCAGCGCTCTACCATCCTTTGCCGGAACGCGGCAGCTACGGCCTGCTGCTGCGCAACCAGCTCAATCTTGTCGGTAACGGCGGCGATACCAGCGGCCGTTATGCGCTGCAGGGCCAAGGCAGCGTCGGCAACTGGACGGCTCTGGCCGATGCGCAGTTCGACCGTGGCAGCGATCAGCGCGAGTCGACCCGTTACCGACTCGATCAGCTGTACGCCGAGCGCCTGGTGGACGAGCGCTTCTACCGCCTGGGCTACTTCACCCCCAGCGCCCAGGGCCTGACCCGCCAGCCGCGGCTGTTGGGCAACAGCCCGGACACGACCTTGGGGCTGATGCTGGGCAGCAGCGACAGTCTGCTGGTCGACAATGGTCAGCCCAGCAGTACGCCTGTGTATGTCACCCCCAACCGCCAGGGCATTGCCGAGATCTATCGAAACGGGGTGCTGATCAACAGTCAGCCGGTACAGCCGGGCCTGCAGACTCTGGACACTCGCGTGCTCCCGGCCGGTATCTACCAGGTCGAAGTGCGGCTGATCGAGGATGGCCAGGAAACCTCGCGCAGCGAGGCCTTCATCTATAAGCCGTCGAACTGGGGCAACAGCCAGAACCGCTGGCGCTACAACCTGTTCGTCGGCCAACAGACCAGTGCCCTGAGCAACTGGGACGATACCGAGCACGACAGCCTCAGCGGCGGGGCGATCTTCAATTACCTGCTGCATCCGCGCGCAGTGGTCGGCTGGTCGGCCCAGCACCTGGACGACCACATGCAGTACGCCACCTCGCTGGACTGGGACGTGCGCGACCGACTGAAGGTGTATGCCAACCTCAACAAGACCGATGACCTGGGCAATGGCTACGACTTGCAAGGCATCTTCAACCACGACGCCGGCTCGGTGGTGCTTAGCCACAGTCGCAGTTGGACCAGCCCCAGCCGCACCCAGCGAGGGCCATTGGCCCGTCAGGAGCAAGTCAGTCAATCGTCGCTGTCGCTGAGCCAGCGCCTGAGCGCACGCAGCACCGCGACCCTGCGTCTGTCGCACAGCAGCGGCACTGCCGACGGCCTGGGCGTGGACCTTGGCTGGACGCAGTTCGGCACCCTGGGTGGCTCGGACGCCAACTGGCGCTTTTCGGTGTTCGACCGTCCCGGCAGCGCCAGCACCGGGGACGCGCGCAATCGCGGCGTCAACCTGAGCCTGAGCATGAGCCTGGGCAGCTCCGGGCGGCGACTGGCGGCCACCATGGGCAGCCGTACGTCGCGCAGTGGCGGGCGTGACCAGAATCTGTCGTTGGCCTATCAGCAGGACGTCGACTACGGCGCCGTGCGCACCTTGGGCGCCACCGCCAGCGTCGACCGCTATGGCGCCGGCTTCGGCGGCAATGCGCAATTCGAGAGCCAGCAACTCAATGGCGATGCCTACGTGCAGCAGTCGTCCTACAACGGTGAGTTGAGTGCCGGCCTGAACCTGCAGAGCGTGGTCGCCGTGGGCGCCGGCAAGCTGGCTGCCAGTGGCCAGCAACTGGGCCACGAGGCCGGGCTGATCGTCGATGTCGAGACCGATATCGACGACCTGCAACTGCGCGCCGATGACTTCCAGGGCATGAGCGCCTACCTGCACCCCGGGCGCAACGTGCTGCCGGTGGCGGCGTATCGCCCAGGCCTGGTGCAGGTCGATTTCATGGACAGTCAGGCGCCTTCGGCGGTGATCCAGCCCAATGGCTTCGACTATCACCTCAACCGTGGCGGCGTCGAGTACCGCCAACTGAGGGTGATGCGCACCGTGACCGTGCTGGGCCGCCTGGTCGATGAACAGGGCGCCGGGCTTGCCGGTGCGCAGTTGATCAACCACGCCAGCCGTAGCGTCACCGAGCCGGGCGGCTACTTCGCCGTGGAAATGAGCGAGTCGACCCCGGTGCTGGAGGTGCGCCTTGCCGGTAATGCGTTGTGCCTGCTGAGCCTTTCGCCCGAGCGCCTGACCCGCGAGAACGACGTGCTGATGGCCGGTGACCAGCGCTGCGTCAGCGATGGCCTGGCCGGTGCGCAGGTGAGCCGCATTCGTGAGGGGTCGTGAGTGGCACGGGTGTGCACGTGGCGACAGGGCACAACTGGGGGGCGTCCGTCAGACGTTTCTGTTCGCGGCGTAGGAAGGTTCTTGTTCGCAGTTTGGAAGTATTTATCCATCCGTAACCGTTGATACTAATTAGCCACTATCAAAGCCATTGAGGTCATGATGCTCAGAACTGTCCGTTGCCTGCTGCTGGCCGCCTGCTTGCCGATGTCGGCGTATGCCGGCCCAGAGCTGAATATCGGCGGCTTGTACAACTATATCGAGCACGACAAGAGCACCCTGCTCAAGCGTGTGCGCAATGGTGGCGACACCACCGCCTTCGTCAAGATCAGCGCCGCCGAACTGGTCTACGACGAAACCGGCAAGGCCCGCGAGGTCAACCTCGATACGCTGGCCCTGGAGCAACGCGGGCTGGTGGTAAGTCCCGCGCGGTTGATCGTGCCGGCGCGCGGCTTGCAGTCGGTGCGTTTCCTCTACCGTGGCGAGCGCACGGCAGAGCGCTACTTTCGCGTACGTTTCATTCCGGTACTGCCCGAGGTCGACGACGGCTTCTCGGTCGATCAGGCCCAGGCCCAGGCCTACCGTGACAGCCTCAAAGCCGGGGTCAACGTGCTGGCCGGATACGGCTCGCTGTTGTTCGTGCGTCCGGCCAACCCGCGCTATGCCACACGCAGCACGGGTGCCGCAGGCAGGCTGACGGTGTTCAACGGTGGCAACAGCACTGTCGTGCTCGATCACCTGCGCGCCTGTGAAACGGCGAACGAGGCATGCGGCCCGGCCACCAAGCATCACGTGCTGCCCGGGCGTAGTCGGGTCATCGAAGGCAAGCCAGGGGGCGTGTTTCAGTTCGAGCTGCAGGAAGGCGAGCAGCGTCAGCAAGTCACGGTGCAGGCATGAAACGCTTGGTGATACGCGGGCTGACGCTGCTCATCGTGCTGCTGTCGCTGGTACCGCTTTCCCTGGCCCAGGCGGTGGAGGCCACGGTCAGTCTGGAGTACAGGGGGGGCGAGGCCGCTCAGTTCGCGCATACCACCGTGCCGGCCGCTGCCTGCACGCTCATGCCGGCCTTCTGTCGAAATGTGACGACGTTCAGCGCGCCCATGAATTACACCAAGCTGACCATCGTTTCCCGGAACGTGCCGCGCGATGAGTTCTATGGCACGTTGCCAGGCCCGCGCCAGGCTTATCTGGTGCATGAGCAGAGCGGTGAGCAGCAGCCTGTACAGCTGACCTTCACACGGATTGGGCAGCGAGTCAGCAGTCCTGACCGGGACAAGAATCCTGCTGTGGCTGCCACTCGAGTCGCGGGCACCTGCAACATACAGCCGGGGGTATGGTCAACGAGCAACGAATACATTACCCGTTGGTACTACACCCAACCTCCTGGGACGTGCGCTACGCGGCCGCGCTACAGCACCTATGGCCAGGAGGAAATCGTCGATGTGTCAGAGCTGAACCTGGGCTACACCGTCAGCCTGCCGCCTCCCTACCGCTTCAAATCCGGACGCTACACCGGCACCGTGCGTTACTCCTTTGGCGTGGGAGGCGATTTCGACTTCGGTGATCGGGTCAGCAGCCTCAGCGACAACGAGCTGGTGGTCAACCTCGTGGTCGACGTACAGCACGGGTTTCGCGTGGAGTTCGGCGCCAACTTCGAGCACGCCGTGCTCGAGCCACCAGGCGGCTGGAGCTCCTGGCTCGACGGTGGCCGAGTGCCCCCCAGGATTGCCAGCGATCAGTCGTTGCGGTTGTGGTCGTCCGGTCCGTTCCGGGTTTACAAGCTCTGTGAATTCGACGCTGGTGACCGCTGCGCGATTCGTAATCGTCGCGGTGAGGACGTGCCGGTAGAGGTGCGGGTAACCATGCCCTGGGGCATACGCCAGGGAGGATGGCAGGGCATCAATCGCGTGCCTGTGCCGACCGGGAGCAGCGCCGCGCTGGAGCTGGAACCGATCGTCTATACCAGCAATGGACCGGGCCAGGTGCATTTCGAAGTGGTCGAGGCCGACCTTCGGCCGATGCTCGAGCGGGCCGGGGAACGCTATAGCGGCAAGGTCACGCTGATGTTCGATGCCGAACTCTGAGACCACTGCTGCAGCGAGGAGGCTTCATGTACAAGGCTGTAGTGGTCGATGACCATCCCTTCATTCGCGCCACGGTGTGCATGCTGTTGCGCCAGGACCGTATCGAGGTGGTCGGTCAGGCGGACAATGGCATCGACGCGCTGCGTCTGGCCCGTGAACAGGCTGCGGACGTGATCATCCTGGACATCGCCATGCCAGGGCTCGATGGCCTGGAGGTCATCGCTCGGCTCAAGGCCATGGAGAACCCGGCCAAGGCCGTGGTGCTGACCTCACTGTTGCCCGAGGCCTACTCACTGCGCTGTCTGCAAGCCGGTGCTGCGGGGTATGTGGCGAAAACCGATGATCTGGGCGAGCTGCTCAAGGCGGTTCGTGCTGTGCTGTCGGGCTACAGCTATTTCCCCGAAGTGACCCTCAGTTCGGTGAACAGCCATGACCTGCGCAGCAGCGAAGCGCAGTGCATCGCGGCGCTTACCGACCGTGAACTGATGGTGCTGCAACATCTGGCCCGGGGGCTGAGCAACAAGGAAATCGGCAGCACCATGCTGCTCAGCAACAAGACCATCAGCACCTACAAGAGCCGGCTCATGGAAAAGCTACGGGTCAGTTCGCTGATCGACCTGGCGGACTTTGCCCGTCGCCATCAACTGGTCTGACGCAGACCCGTGAAACGCTTCTGTGTCTGCCTGCTGCTGGCTCTGCTGTGCATGGCGTGCAGCGTGCAGGCCGGCAGTTCACCCTGGCTGCATGCGCGGGCCAGCTTCGCAGGCCCCCACAGCGAGCCGCAGCAGCAGCTGCTGCGCTGGCTGTGGGCCCATGGTCCGCTGCGTCTGGGTGTGGTGGCGCAGGACAACCCACCGCTGGATATTCTCGGCCCTGGTCAGGCATACGAGGGCATCAGCGCCGATTACGCCGGATTGGTGGCCGAGCACCTGCGCATGGAAATGCGCGTCGAAGTGTTCGACAGCTTCGACGCTGCCGTAGAGGCGCTGCATGGCGGCAGGCTCGACCTGCTGGCGTCGGTGTCAGCCTTCCAGGCTCGTCAGGCCGGCTTGCGCCTGTCGCGTGGCTACGCCCGTGACCAACCGTTGTTGATCACCCGCGGCTCTGCGGCGCAGGCGTCGATCGCTGCTGCTCGGCCGTTCAGTCTGGTGACGGTGGACGGCTATCGACCGCTGTCGCAACTGAGCGCCTATTACCCCAACGCCCAGGTGCGCAGCCATCCGTCCGCCTTCAGCGCCCTGGCCGCACTGGCCCTGGGGCGGGCCGACGCCTATCTGGGCAGTGGCCTGAACGCGCGCTTTCTGCTGGCGCGCAGTCCACTCGACGGCGTGCAGGAGGCTGGCGCTGCGCGGCTGCCGGAAGAAGAAATCGGCTTTGCCATGCTCGATGAGGATTCGCCGCTGCCGGCGCTGGTCGACCAGGCCCTGAACAGCATCGATGACCAGCAGCAGGCGCAGATTCGCGACCGCTGGAGTCCGGCGGCGGGCCAGACAGCGTTGCCGCCGCCGGTGCAGTTGAGCGTTGCCGAACAGCGCTGGTTGCAGGCCAACCCTCGGGTCAAGGTGCTGGTCGACGAACACATGGTGCCGCTGAGCTTTCGTGATGGCGACGGCCAACTGCGTGGCCTGAGCCTGGATGTGCTGGAGCTGATCACCCAGCGCAGCGGTTTGCAGTTCGAGGTCCAGACCGGCACCGGGTTGCGGCAGATGAGCGAGGCACTGGCCCGAGGCGAGGCGCAGTTGATCGCCGGCGTGCCGCGCAGCCCGGCGCTGGAATCGCGCCTGGCCTTCAGCCGTGCCTACCTGAGTGCTTCGCGAGTGCTGGTCACTCGCGACGAAGCTCAGGCTCCGGACAGCCTGGAGCGACTGCGCGGGGGCAACCTGGCAGTGGTCTGGGGCAGCGCCGTGCAGTCGTTGCTCGAAGAGCAGGGCGGTACGCTCGCCCTGCACACCTTTGGCGGACCGCTGGCCGCCTTGCACGCCGTGGCCCGCGAGCAGGTCGACGCCGCGGTGCTGACCTACGATGATGCCCGCTCGTTGATCGCCCGCTGGTATCCGGGGCGACTGCGCATCAGCGCCAGCCTGCCCATGGCCCCGGCGCATTTCGCCCTGGCCAGCGGGCGTGGCGCGGTCGAGTTGCAAGGCATCCTCAACAAGGCGCTGCTGAGCTTGTCGCCGCGCGACAGCGAACTGCTGGTGCGCCGCTGGCGCAATCCGCTGATCGTCAGCGACGGCCTGTGGCCGCGCTACCGTGGGCGGATCGTGCTGGGCTTTGCCACGGTGCTGGCGTTGTTGTCGCTGGCGATTGCCTGGATTCGTTACCTGGGGCGCCTGCAAGTGGAGCTGCGCAAGGCCAAGCAGACCGCCGACCGGGCCAATCAGGCCAAGACGCGCTTTCTCACCACCATGAGCCATGAAATACGCACGCCTTTGCATGCCATGCTCGGCATGCTTGAACTGGCCCAGCTAAAGGCTGAGCAAGGCGCGCTCGACCACCTGGCGCTGGAGGTCGCGGCCGAGGCCGCACGCAGCCTGCTGGAGCTGATCGGCGACATTCTCGATGTCTCGCGCATCGAGGCGGGACAGCTGCAACTGGCGCCGCAGCGTGTGAACCTGCGCGAGCAGGTGACGCGGGTGCTGCAGCTGTTCGAGCAGCAGGCGCGCAGCAAGGGCCTGCAACTGCGACTGCATTGCCAGGGTGTGGTCGACAGCGACGTACTGCTCGACCCGGTGCGCTTCAAGCAGGTGCTGGCCAACCTGCTCAGCAACGCCATCAAGTTCACCGAACGCGGCTGGGTCGAGGTGCGCTTGCGGGCGCTGCCCGAGCACCAGCGCCTGGCCGTGCAGTTGCAGGTGTGCGACAGCGGCGTGGGCATCGCCGCCGATGAACTGGCGCAGCTTGGCCAGCCGTTTCGCCAGGCCAGCAACCAGCAGCAGTCGCCGCGTTGCAGCAGCGGTCTGGGCCTGGGCATCAGCCGCAGCCTGTGCCAGATGATGGGCGGTGACCTGCAATTGCGCAGTGAGTTGGGGCAGGGCACTGAAGTGAGCATCTGCCTGGATCTGCCCTGGCTGGCCGAGCAGTCATCGAGCGAAGCCGGCGACGTGCAGCCGCAGCCGGCCGCTGCGGCGCCGCTCAAGGTGCTGGTGATCGACGACTACCCGGCCAATCGCCTGTTGCTGGCCCAGCAGCTCGATTACCTCGGGCACCAGGCGCGGGTGGCTGAGGACGGTGCGCAAGGTTTGCGGGTGTGGCTCAAGGAGCCGTTCGATGTGGTCATCAGCGACTGCAACATGCCGCGGCTGAACGGTTACGCGCTGGCGCGGGCGATGCGTGAACACGAACGCCGACGCGCGCTGCCGGCCTGTCGCTTGCTCGGTATCACGGCCAATGCGTTGCCTGAAGAGCGGCTGCGCTGCCGCGCGGCGGGGATGGATGATTGCCTGTTCAAGCCCTTGGCACTGGGCAGTCTGGTGCGGGCGCTGGGCGCAGGACAGGTCGCTGGGGCGAGTCAGGCGCCGGTAACCGCCACGCCAGTGTCGTTCGACATGGCGCATCTGCACCAGTTGGTGGGGCCTGATCGCTCGGCCTTGCAGGCGCTGACCCGCGACTTGCGACAAAGCAATCGCGATGACTTGCAGCGATTGCAACGGCTGGGCGAACACGACCGCTCGGCACTGGCCGATCTGGTCCATCGTATAAAGGGCGGGGCGAGAATTGCCGGGGCGCAGCATCTGGCCATGCTCTGCGAGCTGGTCGAGCGCAGTTGCGCAGAAGGGGCAGGGTGGGAGTGTCTACACGGTGCGGTGCAGGCGCTGGCCGAGGCTATGGAAGACCTTGAACGCAGCCTGGCAGAGCAGGCTGCGCAAGGGGCGACGCCGTGACTGGCCCCCGACCAGGCGGTCGGGGGCGACGGTCATATGCGGCCGAGCAGCAGCAGGATCAGCAGAACAACCAGAATCACGCCGATGATGCCGGACGGACCGTAGCCCCACGAACGCGAGTGTGGGAAGACCGGCAGGCCGCCCACCAGCAGCAGAATCAGAACGATGATGAGGATCGTAGTCATGGGAAGAATCCTTGCGTGAGCGAATAGGTAATGAGCGTGGAACGTCCGGCGGTCGCAGGTGGGTACGAAAGGTCGGCGAACAGTGTTCACACTGCACGGCGACCTTTCGTATCCACCCCACTGCTGGCCGCTTGTAAATTCCGACTGGCGGGGCATGAACAAAGTTTTATTTGCTTTGCACTATGTTGGCTTTCATGTCCGCGCATTCACCGTTCTGATCGATCGCAGGCGCATCGTCGATGTTGGCTAGACTGCCGCGCACCCTTCGAGCAGCCAGAGGCCTTTCATGCACAAACGAATCATGATCACCGGCGCAGGCTCGGGACTTGGCCGCGAAATGGCCCTGCGCTGGGCCCGCGAGGGCTGGCGTGTGGCGCTGGCCGACATCGATCAGGCCCGCGCCGAGCAGACCTTGCAGCAGGTGCGCGAGCTCGGCGCAGACGGCTTCTGCCAGCGCTGCGACGTACGCGACTACAGCCAGCTCATGGCCCTGGCGCAGCGCTGTGAAACGCTGTTCGGCGGCATCGACTGCGTGGTGAACAACGCGGGTGTGTCCTCTGGCGGCTTTTTCACCGAACTCAGCCTGGACGACTGGGACTGGCAGCTGTCGGTCAACCTGATGGGCGTGGTCAAGGGCTGCAAGGCCTTCGTGCCGCTGCTCGAGCGCAGCCACGGCACGCTCATCAACATCGCCTCGATGGCTGCGCTGATGCAGGGGCCAGGCATGAGCAATTACAACGTCGCCAAGGCCGGGGTTGTGGCGTTGTCGGAAAGCCTCAAGGTCGAGCTTGAGTCCTTGTCGGTGAACGTGCACGTGGTGTGCCCATCGTTCTTCCAGACCAACCTGCTCGACTCCTTCCGCGGCCCCGATCCATCACTCAAGGCCCAGGTGGGCAAACTGCTGGACAGCTCACCGATCAGCGCCGCGCAGGTGGCCGATTACATCCATGCGGCCGTCCAGGCCGGCGAATTCCTCATCCTGCCCCACGAAGCCGGCCGCGCCGCCTGGCAACTCAAACGCCAGGCGCCCGAGCGGTTGTATGCGGACATGGCTGACATGGCGGTGAAGATGCGTGGCAAGGGGCGTGGAGGCGAGGGGCTGTAGGCTTCGGACGTAAGGCAAATTACCAGCCGTTGTAGGAAGATTCCTGAATCGACCAATGCCATTGGCAGGGCAACGTCTCCCCGGCAGTCTGCGGTCTTTTTCACCGCTGCGGGAGTGCGCCATGCTGGTATTCGTGAGGGAAGTGGGCGAGTCCATCGTCATTGGTGACGACATCACCATCAAGCTGGTCGACCTGCGCCGGGGCGTGGTGCGCATGGGGGTCGAGGCGCCGCGGCATGTCGAGGTGCACCGCTGCGAGGTGTTCAAGCGCATCCGCGCGCAGCGCCAGCGCGAGCAGTCAGACGGTTCGGGGCCTGAGCGCTCGCGGCGCTGAGCGCTCAGTCCAGCAGTTCTGGTGGCACGTCATGCTTGGCCAGCAGTTGGCACTGCTGGCTTTCGACGTCGAAAAGGATGAACGCCTGGCCTTTGGCCAGAGCCTGGCGCACGCGCAGTACGCGGGTTTCCAGCGGCGTGTCGTCACCATTGTCGGTGCCGTCGCGGGTGACGAAGTCCTCGATCAGCGCGGTGAGGGTTTCGGCTTGCAGGTGCTCGTAGGGAATCAGCATAGGTCAGCAGCGGTGAGTGAAGATTCGGGCCATCGTACGCGAAAGCCCGAATCACCGCGTAGGAATCACGCCTTGTTGCCGACCAGACTGTCCACGGCCGGCACGCGGGTATCGCTCTCCATCTGCGCGTCGTGCTCGAGCTGATGACTGAAGCGCTCCAGCGACGAACTGGCCGGCTGCGAATCGCTGGCGAACACCGGCGGGCTGAGCAGGTAGCCGGTCAGCAGGCGGCTCAAGGCTGCCAGGCTGTCGATGTGGGTACGCTCGTAGCCATGGGTGGCATCGCAGCCGAACGCCACCAGTGCGGTGCGAATGTCATGCCCGGCCGTCACCGCTGAGTGGGCGTCGCTGAAGTAGTAGCGGAACAGGTCGCGGCGCACCGGCAGTTCCTGTTCGGCTGCCAGGTTCAGCAGGTGACGCGACAGGTGATAGTCGTACGGCCCTGAGGAATCCTGCATTGCCACGCTCACCGCGTGCTCGCTGGAGGCCTGGCCCGGGGCCACCGGGGCGATGTCGATACCGACGAATTCGCTGACATCCCACGGCAATGCACCCGCCGCGCCAGAACCGGTCTCTTCGGTGATGGTGAACAGCGGGTGGCAGTCGATCAGCGGCTGCTGACCACTTTCCACCACCGCCTTGAGCGCTGCCAGCAAGGCGGCGACGCCGGCCTTGTCGTCCAGGTGGCGGGCGCTGATATGGCCGCTGTCGGTGAATTCCGGCAGCGGGTCGAAAGCGACGAAGTCACCGATATTGATGCCCAGCGCTTCGGCATCGGCGCGGGTGGTGCTGTAGGCATCCAGGCGCACTTCGATGTGATCCCAGCTCACCGGCATCTGGTCGATGGCGGTGTTGAAGGCGTGCCCGCTGGCCATCAGCGGCAGCACACTGCCGCGCAGCACACCGGTGTCGGTGAAGACGCTGACGCGGCTGCCTTCGGCGAAACGGCTCGACCAGCAGCCCACCGCGGCCAGCGCCAGGCGGCCGTTGTCCTGCACCTGGCGCACGCTGGCACCGATGGTGTCCAGGTGCGCGGAAACGGCACGGTCCGGGGAGCTCTGCCGCCCACGCAGGGTGGCGCGAATGGTGCCGCGCCGGGTCAGTTCGAAGGGGATGCCGAGTTCTTCCAGGCGTTCGGCCACGTAACGCACGATGGTGTCGGTGAAGCCGGTGGGGCTGGGGATGGCGAGCATCTCCAGCAGCACGCGTTTCATGTAGTCGAGATCGGGCTCGGGATGTCGTTCGGACATGTCCAGGTCTCCTTGTACAGCGTTCAAGTCAGGGCGCGGCTGTGCGGAAACAGCAGGTCGACGAAGCGTTCGGCAGTGGGTTGCGGTTCGTGATTGGCCAGGCCCACGCGTTCGTTGGCTTCGATGATTACGTAATTCGGCTGGCTGGCGTCGGCGACCATCAAATCCAGCCCGACCACCGGAATATCCAAGGCGCGGGCGGCGCGGATGGCCGCATCGGCGAGGGTCGGGTGCAGGCGTTCGGTGACGTCCTCCAGCGTGCCGCCGGTGTGCAGGTTGGCGGCGCGGCGCACGGCCAAGGTCTGTCCGGCCGGCAGCACGCTGTCGTAGTCAAAGCCTGCGGCGTGCAGGGTGCGTTCGGTTTCTTCGTCCAGCGGAATGCGGCTCTCGCCACCGGTAGCGGCCTGGCGACGACGGCTCTGCGCTTCGATCAACGCCTTGATGCAGTGGGTACCGTCACCGATGATCTGCGCCGGATGGCGGATGGCCGCGGCGACCACCTCGTAGGCGATGACCACGATGCGCAAGTCCAGCCCTGGGTGATAGCTTTCCAGCAGCACGCGGCTGTCGAAGCGCCGCGCCTGTTCCACTGCCTGGGTCAGCTCGTCGAAGGTGCTCAGGTTGACCGCCACCCCCTGGCCCTGCTCGCCGTCCACCGGCTTGACCACCAGCGCGCCGTGATCTTCGAGAAACGCCAGGTTGTCGTCGGCGCTGCCGGCCAACTGCTGCACCGGCACGTGCAGGCCGGCCTGCTCGAGGGCGTGCTGGGTCAGGCGTTTGTCCTGGCACAGGGTCATGCTCACGGCGCTGGTGAGGTCGCTCAGCGATTCGCGGCAGCGCACCCGGCGCCCGCCCATGCTCAGGCTGAACAGCCCGGCCGAGGCGTCGTCGACCTGCACTTCGATGCCGCGGCGGTGGGCCTCGTCAACGATGATCCGCGCATAGGGATTGAGCTCGGCCTGTGGCCCGGGGCCGAGGAACAGCGGCTGGTTGATGCCGTTCTTGCGCTTGACGGCGAAGGTCGGCAGGTTGCGAAAACCAAGCTTTTCGTACAGGCGCTTGGCCTGGCGGTTGTCGTGCAGCACCGACAGGTCGAGATACGCCAGGCCGCGGCTCATGAAGTGCTCGACCAGGTGGCGCACCAGCACCTCGCCGACGCCAGGCCGGCTGCACTGCGGATCGACCGCCAGGCACCACAGGCTGCTGCCATGCTCGGGGTCGGCGTAAGCCTTGTGATGGTTCAGGCCCATCACACTGCCGATCACCGCGCCGCTGTCGTCATCTTCGGCCAGCCAGTACACCGGCCCGCCCAGGTGCCTCGGGGTCAGGCGCTCGGGATCGATCGGCAGCATGCCGCGGGCTTGGTACAAGGCGTTGATGGCCTGCCAGTCGGCCTCGTTCTGTGCCCGGCGGATACGAAAGCCGCGGAACACTCGCTGCGCCTGGCGGTAGTCGCTGAACCACAGGCGCAAAGTGTCGGAGGGGTCGAGAAACAACTGATGCGGCGCCTGCGCCAGCACCTGCTGCGGCGCGGCCACGTACAGGGCGATGTCGCGCTCGCCGGGGCATTCCTGCTGCAAGGCTTCGGCCAGGCTCTGTGGGTCGGGGTAGGTGTGACCGATCAGCAGTCGCCCCCAGCCACAATGCAAGGCCCGCGGCTGGTCATGGGGCTCGCTGCCGTCACCGGCCAGACGCGCCTGCAGGCGTTCGTAGGAGGGCGCCTGGCCGCGCAGCAGGCGCTGGCCATAGGCGATTTCATGGGCTTTCATCGAATCAGATTCCTTGTTCGCTGAGCCACAGGTTCAGCGCTGCCAGCTGCCACAGCTTGGAGCCGCGCAGGGGGGTGAGCTGGCCGTGTGGATTGCTCAGCAGGCGGTCGATTTCAGCCGGGTTGAACAGGCCACGATCCTGGCTCGAGTCGGTCAGCAACTGCCGCACCCAGTCCAGCGTGGCGCCTTCCAGGTGCTTGAGGCCAGGCACTGGGAAATAGCCTTTCTTGCGGTCGATCACCTCGCTTGGGATCACCCGTCGCGCCGCTTCCTTGAGCACCTGTTTGCCGCCGTCTGGCAGCTTGAAGCGGGCCGGAATACGTGCCGAGAGTTCGGCCAGGCGATAGTCGAGGAACGGCGTGCGCGCTTCCAGGCCCCAGGCCATGGTCATGTTGTCGACGCGTTTGACCGGGTCATCGACCAGCATCACCGTGCTGTCCAGGCGCAAGGCCTTGTCGACTGCGGCGCTGGCACCGGGGCGGGCGAAGTGCTCACGCACGAAGTCACCGGCGGCATCGCCATCGAGCAGCCAGGGTGCCTGCACGGTGTCGCGGTACTCTTCGAAGCTGCGGTCGAAGAACGCTGCACGGTAGGCCGCGTAGGGGTCGGCGGCGCCGTCCACCTGCGGATACCAGTGGTAGCCGGCGAACAGTTCGTCGGCGCCCTGACCGCTTTGCACGCCCTTGCAGTGCTTGGCCACTTCCCGCGAGAGCAGGTAGAAGGCGATGCAGTCGTGGCTGACCATCGGTTCGCTCATGGCGCGGAAGGCGGCCGGCAACTGGTCGATGATCTCGTGTTCGGCAATGCGCAACTGATGGTGGCGGGTGCCGTAGTGGCGGGCGATGAGGTCTGAATACTGGAACTCGTCACCACGTTCGCCGCCAGCGTCTTCGAAGCCGATCGAGAAAGTCGACAGGTCTTCGACGCCGGTCTCGCGCAGCAGGCCGACCAGCAGGCTCGAGTCGACGCCACCGGAGAGCAGCACACCGACATCCACCGCAGCCCGTTGGCGAATCGCCACGGCGTCGCGGGTGGCGTCCAGCACGCGGCTGGTCCAGTCGTCCAGGGTGAGGTTCTGTTCATCGGCATTGGGGCCGTATTGCAGGGTCCACCAGGTGTGGCGTTCGATCTCGCCGTGGCGGTCGACGCGCATCCAGGTGCCCGGCTCGAGCTTTTGCACGTTGGCCAGCAAGGTACGCGGCGCGGGCACCACGGCATGGAAGTTGAGGTAGTGGTTGAGGCCGACCGGGTCGATCACCGGGTCGATGTCGCCGCCCTTGAGCAGCGCCGGCAGGGTCGAGGCGAAGCGCAGCCGCTCGCCGGTGCGCGACAGGTACAGCGGTTTGACGCCGAGGCGGTCACGGGCGAGGAACAGCCGCTGGCTGTCGCGCTCCCAAATGGCCAGGGCGAACATACCGTTGAGCTTGGGCAGCAGCGCCTCGCCCCAGGCGTGATAGCCCTTGAGCAGCACTTCGGTGTCGCCATCGGACCAGAAGCTGTAGCCCAGCGCCTGCAACTCTTCACGCAGTTCGGGGAAATTGTAGATGGCGCCGTTGAAGGCCAGCGCCAGGCCCAAAGTGTTGTCCTGCATCGGCTGCGCCGAGCCATCGGACAAATCCATGATCTTCAGCCGCCGGTGGCCGAGGGCAATCGGCCCCTGGCTATGGAAGCCCCAGGCGTCGGGGCCACGTGGGGCCAAGTGATGGGTGATGCGCTCGACGGCCGCGAGGTCCGCGGGACGTGGCGCCTGGCCAAAGGGGGTGAAACGTAACTCGCCTGCTAATCCGCACATAAGTCCTTACCGGTGTTGCCGTTGGGGAGGTGTGCCAATTCTGGGCACCTAGGTAGTGACCGGAGGGATTTGTGTGAGTTTTAGAACGATCTGTTATAAGGCATCGAGGTCGTCCGGCTCGGCAGGTGGGTGACAGGGTGGGCCTGCCACAGGATCAGCGTGAGAAACGGTGAATTTCTCGACTTGATGCGATCTAACCGCAAGGCGCCAGCATGCTTGCTTTGATATGACTGCAGGTCGTCGCCTTGCGCCTTTCATCCAATGCCGAGCGCTCCCGGAGCAACGACCCGTGCCTTCAGGCAGAACTTTCTGGCATAAGCATCGCCCGTTCATCGCCGACACCACGGCGTTGCTGATCTTCTTCACCCTCACTGGAGCGCTCAACGAGCGTTTCGTCGCCGGTATGCAATGGGATCAGGTCATCAACGCGCGCCTGATCGGTGCCGCGTTGATGATTCCGGTGGCCCGGCCCTATGGGCTCTGGCGAGACTGGCTGCTGACATTCTCCGGTACAGGGCGCCTGTCCAAGCTGTTGTGGGACAGCCTGGCGCTGGTGAGCTTTCAGGTGCCGATCTACGCCGCGATCATCGCTTTCAGTGGCGCCTCTGCCGAGGGCCTGGTCAAGGGCGTGGTCGGTGCAGCGTTGATCATGCTGCTGCTGGGGCGTCCGTATGGCGCCTTCCTCAACGGGGTACGCAGACTATTCGGATTGCCGCCTGGCGGGACCAGACCCATGTCCTTGAACGAGTGATCGTCTGGCTGTGTCGGGGCAGCCACCTTTTGCCGCATGTAGCAGGCGGGCGTAGCGTTTCAAAATTCGACGGGTCTCACTACGTCGTGGGACTTGATTGGGTGTTGGCAGGGGAGCATTGCTTTTGTAGGAAAACCCTTACATCATCGATAACAATTCCCATTAACACATGACAGCCTGCACGTGACCCCTCCGACGTCCTCCCATGCCTTGCAGCGTAACGACGTGCTTCGCAGGCTGTTCGGCGAACACCATTCCTGGTTGCTCGACCGCCTGCGCTTGCGCCTGAGGTGCCGTGACGATGCCGCGGACATCGCGGCGGAAACCTTCGCGCAGGTGGTGGCGATGCCTGACCCGGCCGCCATCCGTGAGCCACGCGCGCTGTTGAGCACCATCGGCAAGCGTCTGCTGTACGCCCGCTGGCGGCGTGCCGATATCGAGCGGGCCTACCTGCAGGCCATCGCTGAACAGGGTGAAGCCACCGCGCCTTCACCGCAGGAGCACTGGCTGGTGATGGAAGCGCTGATGGAGGTCGATCGCCTGCTCGATGGTTTGTCGTCCAAGGCCCGTGCGGCGTTTCTCTACAGTCAGCTCGACGGCCTGACCTACGCGACCATCGCCGCTGAGCTTGGGGTGTCGGTGACGCGTGTTCATCAATATGTCGTGCAGGGTCTGAAGGCCTGCTATCAGGTCGACCCGTGAGCGATCTTCCACCCGCGGTGACCGAGGCGATCGAGTGGTATGCGCAGCGTACCTCCGGCCACTTCGATGAATCCGCACAGCGGGCGCTCGAGGCGTGGCTGGCGGCTGATGTCAGTCATCGGCAGGCCTGGGTGGCGTTGCAGCAACGTCTTGCCCGCACGCTCGGACCGCTGGCAGAGCGTCAGGGCACGACTCAGGCGCTGCGCGCCAGTCATGGTCGCCGTCATCTGCTGCGCGGCGCCCTGGGCCTGGGCGCGCTGGCCGTCGGCACTCAGCTGTTGACCGTGCCGGGTGCGCCGCTGCATGCGCGCTGGGGTGCTGATCTGCGCACGGCCAGTGCACAGCGCAAGACTTTCCGGCTCGAGGATGGCTCAAGTCTGCTGCTCAACGCCGAGAGTTCAGCCGATATCGACGTGCACGCCACTGCGCGCCGCGTGTCGCTGTTGCGGGGGGCGCTCATGGCGACGGTGCAGCAGGACTTGGCGCGGCCCTTCGTGCTCGCCTGTCCATGGGGTGAAAGCCGCCTGTACGGCGGCGCGTGTGTGCTTTCGATGCAGGCTCGGCAACCGCAGCTGTGGGCGCTGGATGGCCCATTGGAGCTACAGGCGCCGCTGCAGCGAACGACGCTGCAGGCGGGGCAGGGCGTAGCCTTCGACGGTCAGCTGTGGCAGCCCATCGCACCTCGACATATCGACCAGCGCAGTTGGGTGCGCGGGCTGCTAGAGGTGCATGATCAGTCGCTGGCAAGCGTGATAGAGCACCTGCGCCCGTATCACCGGGGGATTTTGCAGGTCGCCCCCGAGGTTGCCGAATTGAGGATTTCCGGGGTCTTCAGCCTGGATGACAGCCGCGCTGCGCTGCACGCTTTGCGCGACATGCTGCCGTTACGCATTACCCACTACCTGGGGTATTGGACGCGCATCGAACACGCCTGAAGTTTTTTTGCCATGACCCTGAAAATTTCCGCGGGTCGCGCCACATACCCAGCAGACCCGCGCCATTCGCGCATTCTTCCAGCACACTGTCGAGCCATTTCCATGCGCCTCATTCCTTTGCTGCCGCTGGCGATCAGCGCCTGCGCGGCCAGCGTCGTTTCGTATGCCGCTGATGTTCCCTACACCTTCGATCTGCCCTCCGGCCCGCTGGCCCGCACCTTGATTGCCATCGGCCACACCAGCGGTCGGCAGGTACTGTTCGTACCCGCTGACGTCGAGGGCCGACAGGCGCCGGCGATACGCGGCGACTTGCAAGCGTTGCAAGCGGTACAGCGCAGTCTGCGCGGCAGCGGCCTGACGGTGCTGGTCACCGCCAGCGGCGCGCTTGGCATTCAAAAGGCCGACGCCGAAGGCGTGACCCTCGCGGCCACCAGCATCGACGCCAATGCGGGCGTGGCGCAGGGGCAAGCTGAGGGTTATCTGGCCACCAGTAGCCGGGCCGGCAGCAAGACCGATACCGAGCTGCTGAGAACGCCTCAGTCGGTCTCGGTGGTGACCCGTGCCGAGATGGATGAGCGCAAGAGTGACAACCTCTCCGATGCGCTCAAGTACACACCCGGCTTCAGCAGCCAGCCGAGCAGTTTCAGCCGCACCGCAGACGACTACACCCTGCGCGGCTTCAACGTCGGCGCAGGCACCGGCGGTATTCTGCGCGACGGCATGAAGCTGCAGTCCAATCCCTACGATGGCAGTGTCGAAGGCTATGGCCTGGAACGCGTCGAGGTGCTCAAGGGCGCGGCATCGGTGTTGTACGGCCAGATCTCGCCCGGTGGCCTGATCAACACCGTCAGCAAGCGCCCGACCTCGCAGCCGCTGCATGAGCTGGGCGTCGAGATCGGTAACCATGATCGGCGCCAGTACACCTTCGACCTCGGCGGGCCTCTCGATGATCAGGGCCAGTTCACTTATCGCCTGACCGGCCTATGGCGCGACAGCGCGACGCAGGTCGATCACGTCGATGATGACCGGCGCTACATCGCCCCGGCATTCACCTGGCGCCCCGACGAGGACACCTCGCTGACCGTGCTGGCGAGCCATCAGGAAACCTACACCGGTTTCTCCCCGCCAATGAGCTACGGGCTGAGCAGCTACAGCGATACGCCCGGCTACAAGATCGGGCGCGACCAGTTCGTTGGCGAGCCGGGCTACGACCATTTCAACAACCGCATGGATACCCTGGGCTATCTGTTCGAGCATCGCCTGAACGAGCATCTGGCGGTCAATCACAGCCTGCGCTACTTCCAGGCCAACACCGACTGGGACTACCTGATCCCTCAGGCCGTGGTCGGCAGCCAACTGCTGCGTCGCTACAGTGAGCGCGACGAACGCTCGACCGGCTGGACCACCGACAACAACCTTGATTTCACCTTCGAGCAAGGGCGCTGGCAGCATGAGCTGCTGCTGGGCGTCGACTACTACCACAAGACCTACGACTCGCACCGCTATATCAGCGCCACGCTGGCCCAACTGGCGCCGCCGCTGGACCTGGCCAACCCGGTGCACACCGGTGTCGGTGCCAATACCGCGGCGGACAGCGGCTCTGACCTGCACAGCCGGCAGGTGGGGGTCTACCTGCAGGATCAGATCACTTTCGATGACCGCTGGGTTCTGCTGCTGGCGGGCCGCCAGGACTGGGCCGACAGCGTTACCACCAGCTTCGCCAGCGACGCCCGTGCGACGCGCAGTGACCGCAAGGCCACCGGTCGTGCCGGACTCGTCTACCTGGCCGACAACGGTCTGGCCCCGTATATCAGCTACAGCCAGTCGTTCCAGCCGGCCAACGTCAGCAACCCGGCGTTCGGCAATGCCTTCGCGCCGCTCGAAGGTGAGCAGTACGAGGTCGGAGTGCGCTACCAGCCGGCCGGTCGCGACCTGCTGCTCAGTGCCGCAGCCTACGTACTGGACCAGAAGAACTCGCTGAGCCTCGATACCCTGAGCAATACCTACGTGCAATATGGCAAGACCCGCTCCAAAGGTGTCGAGCTGGAGGCCAAAGGCAACCTGACCGACGATCTGGCGCTGACCGCCGGCTACGCCTACACCGACAGCCACGTGCTTCAGGACCAGACCGCCGCGAATGTCGGCAAACGCATCGAAGGGGTGCCGTATCACAGCGCCAGCCTATGGGCGAGCTATCGCCTGGCCGGCTTTGGCCTGGAACGCCTGCGCCTGGGTGCCGGGGCGCGCTACACCGGCACTACGCGTACCACGCCCAGTGCCTACAGCGGAAAGATTCCGGCCTACACGCTGGTCGATGCGTTGGTCAGCTATGACGTCGACGAGCATTGGCAGGTCCAGGCCAAGGCGCAGAATCTGTTCAATACCCGCTACATCTTCTGCAACACCACGTGTCGCTATGGCGATGAGCGCAGCCTGATTGGCGCCGTGACCTATCGCTGGTAGACGCAGCGCTTGGCCAGTCCGCTAGTCGTCGCGCTCACTTGCCGCGAACCAGCCGCCGCAACAGGAAGCGGTTGGGGTGGCACGCCTCTGCCACTGCCCGGGGCAGCGGCAGCGCTTCGCCGCTGGCCCAGGCAGCGATCAGTTCACCGCTCAGCGGGGCAGTGATCAGCCCGCGCGAGCCATGGCCGCTGTTGACGTACAGGCCGTCGACCCAGGGGCAGGGGATGGCCGGGACTTGCCGGGCATCCTTGCGCAGGCTGGCATAGGCCACGTCGAACGCAGCCGGGTCGGCCAGCGGGCCGACCAGCGGCAGGTAGTCGGGGGTGGTGCAGCGAAACGCCGCGCGGCCTTGCAGGTGAGCGGGGTCGAGTGCGCCAACGTTCAGCCGTTCGGCCATGTCGGGCGAGATCGCCTGCAACAGCTCGAGATTGCTTCGATGTTCGGCTTCAGTGGGGGCGAGGTCCTGGCTGTGGAAGTCGAAACTCGCGCCGAGGGTGTGCTCGCCTTCACGTGGCGGGGCCAGGTAGCCGTCGGCGCACACCACCGTGCCCAGCGTCTGGCTGGCCGCCGTCGCCGACAGGCGGGTGATCTGCCCGCGAATGCGCTTGAGCGGCAGCACCGCCTCGGGCAGCAGGCGCTGCGCCTCGGCGGCGTTGCACAGCACCACCACAGGCGCACTGGCCAGCAGCCGCTCGCCGGCCCAGGCCTGCCACAGGCCATCGGCGCGGCGCAGTTGCAGCACTTCGCTGTGGGTTAGCAGATCGATGCCCGAATGCTGCAACATCGCCCGACACAGCGCTGGCGGATGCACCCAGCCGCCCTCGGGGTAGAACAGCCCGCCGCAGGGCAGGGCAATGCCGGCCTGGTGCTGCGCCTGCTGCTGATCCAGCGTTTGCAACAGACTGGCGTCGAAGGCTGCGGCCAGCTTGTCTTGGCGCTCGGCTTCCTTGGCATCGAAGGCCAGTTGCAGCACACCGCAGGCGTCCCAGTCGTGGCCGCGTTGAAGCTGCTGCAACCAGCGCCGCGTATAGCCGAACCCGGCAAGGATCATCTGCGACAGCGCCGTGCCGTGGGCCGAGAGTTTGAGGTACAGCACCCCTTGCGGATTGCCCGAGGCTTCCTGTGCAACTGCGGCGTGACGCTCCAGCACCGTGACCTGCCAACCCCGCCGGGCCAGGCTGTTGGCGCTGGCGCTGCCGGCAAGCCCGGCGCCGATCACCAGCGCCTGACGCGCTTGACCAACGTTTGTCGGGCGCGCGTACCAAGGTGCGCCAGGGGCGGCAGGCTCGCCTTGGTAATGGCCTCTGGCGACCTCCCACTTCTTGCCCAGCCCCGGCACCTTGTGCAGCTTGAAACCGACCTCGGCCAGACCGCGGCGCACCCAACCGGTGGTGGTGAAGGTGCCCAGGGTGGTGCCTGGGGCCGACAAGCGCGCCAGTTGCGCGAACAGCTCGGGGTTCCACATGTCCGGGTTCTTCGCCGGGGCGAAGCCGTCGAGGAACCAGGCATCGACCGGCGCATCGAGCTGCGCCAACTGCTCGATGGCGTCACCGATCAGCAAGGTCAGGGTGACGCGCCCATCGGCGAAGCTGAACTGCTGGAAGCCCTGGTGTACCGCCACGTACTGCGCCAGCAGCGGCTGCCAGAATTCGGCCAGCTCCGGCCACAGCTGCACCGCGCGGCTGAGGTCGGCGTGGCTCAGCGGGTGTTTTTCCACGCTGACGAAGTGGAGTCGCGCCGTGCTCGGGGCATGGGCGGCGAAGGCTTGCCAGGCGCAGTAGAAGTTCATCCCAGTGCCGAAGCCGGTTTCGCCGATCAGCAGGCTTTCATGGCCCTTGAGCGCAGCGAAACGTTGCTCAAGGCGATTACCTTCGATGAACACATAGTGGGTTTCCAAGGTCCCTTCGGTACGGGAGAAATACACATCGTCGTAGCGCCGTGAATACGGGCGGCCTTGGTCGTCCCAGTCGAGCTGGGCGTAGGGGAGGGTGTCGGACATGATCGGCTCAGCGGTGGCAGAACGCCCATGTTATGCCATCTGCACGGTTGATTTCCCTGACCTTGATCTGGCCGCGCTAATGCTGCGCGCCGATCCGCTAGTCTTCACCGTCTACTCAAGGAGTTCTCAATGTTCGAATCCGCTGAAATCGGCCACTGCATCGACAAGGAAACCTATGACGCCGAAGAGCCTGCACTGCGCGAGGCGCTGCTCGATGCCCAGTACGAACTCAAGCAACAGGCGCGCTTTCCGGTCATCGTGCTGATCAACGGCATCGAAGGTGCGGGCAAGGGCGAAACGGTCAAGCTGCTCAACGAATGGATGGACCCGCGCCTGATCGAGGTGCGTACCTTCGACCAGCAGACCGACGAGGAGCTGGCCCGGCCACCGGCCTGGCGCTACTGGCGGGCCTTGCCGCCCAAAGGGCGCATGGGCGTGTTCTTCGGCAACTGGTACAGCCAGATGCTGCAGGGCCGGGTACATGGCCAGTTCAAGGACGCCGTGCTCGACCAGGCCATCACCGGTGCCGAGCGCCTCGAGCAGATGCTCTGCGATGAAGGCGCGCTGATCATCAAGTTCTGGTTTCACCTCTCGAAAAAGCAGATGAAGACCCGCCTCAAGGCGCTGCGTGACGACCCGCTGCACAGCTGGCGCATCAGCCCGCTTGACTGGCAGCAGTCCAAGACCTACGACCGTTTCGTGCGCTTCGGCGAGCGCGTGCTGCGGCGTACCAGCCGTGACTACGCGCCCTGGCATGTGATCGAAGGCGTCGACCCGCACTACCGCAGCCTGGCGGTCGGGCGAATTCTGCTGGAAAGCCTGCAGGCGGCGCTTGCCAACGAGCCGAAAGGCAAACGCCAGACCAACGTCGCGCCGCTTGGGCGCAGCATCGACCAGATGAGCCTGCTCGGCGCTCTCGACCTCAGTCAGCGTCTGGACAAGGCCGATTACCAGGAACAGCTGGTGACCGAGCAGGCCCGCCTGGCTGGCCTGCTGCGGCACAAGGCAATGCGCCGGCATGCGCTGCTGGCGGTGTTCGAGGGCAATGACGCAGCCGGCAAGGGCGGGGCGATCCGCCGCGTGGCGGCAGCGCTCGATCCGCGCCAGTACCGCATCGTGCCGATCGCCGCGCCAACCGAGGAAGAACGCGCACAACCCTACCTGTGGCGCTTCTGGCGGCACGTGCCGGCGCGCGGCAAGTTCACCATCTTCGACCGCTCCTGGTATGGCCGGGTGCTGGTCGAGCGCATCGAAGGCTTCTGCACCCCGGCCGACTGGATGCGTGCCTACGGCGAGATCAACGACTTCGAAGAGCAACTGAGCAACGCCGGGGTGGTGGTGGTCAAGTTCTGGCTGGCGATCGACCAGCAAACCCAGCTGGAACGCTTCGAAGAACGCGAGCAGATTCCCTTCAAACGCTACAAGATCACCGAAGACGACTGGCGCAACCGCGCCAAATGGGATGTCTACCGCGACGCCGTCGGCGACATGGTCGACCGCACCAGCACCGAAATCGCCCCCTGGACCCTGGTCGAGGCCAACGACAAACGCTGGGCCCGAGTCAAGGTGCTACGCACCATCAACGAGGCGCTGGAGGCGGCGTTCGCCAAGCAAAAGAATTGACCAGCCGCAGGCTGCTGGCTCTCAGCTTCTAGCTTCTAGCTTCTAGCTTCTAGCTTCTAGCTTCTAGCTTCTAGCTTCTAGCTTCTAGCTTCTAGCTCTTAGCTCTTGGCTCGCTTCTCGTACATCGATGTCTCAGGCGCCACCGACCGCGACTGTAGCCGGCCGGAGCGCAGGTGTTCGAAGGGGCGTGCGCGCAGCGCACCCGAGGCGGAGCCGAGGACGCGAGGTGTTAGGGTTGCGCAGCAACCCTTGCCCGCGCAGCCCCGTAGAGCACCGGAGCGCAGGGGACCCGCAACGGAGCGAAGCGCAGTGCAGGGCCGGCTAGTGGAGCACAGGGTTTTGCCTACTTTTTCCCAAAAAAGTAGGTCGCCGCCAGGCGAAACCGGCCCGAGAAACAACCAACCCCTTACAGGTTTTCGCCAGTCGAGCCATACGGCCTCATTAAATCCAAGCGTTCCGGCACTCGACCACTCGGCTCGAAGCCACCACACCTCCGTAAGCGTCCGGCGAAATCACCTTCCGCACTCCAGCATTAAGGGCGATGGTGTCCGCGTATTTTTAAGCGGACGTGATCGCCCTTATCGCTAGGATTTCCATGCGCCAACGAAGCTCTTATCCGAAACCGTTCAAAGCCCAGGTCGTTCAGGAATGCCTGCAACCTGGCGCATCCATTTCCAGTGTTGCCATCAGCCACGGCATCAATGCCAACGTCATCCGCAAATGGATGCCGCTCTATCGAGATCAGCCCTCAGCGGCTTCACTACCGGCATTCGTCCCACTAAAAGCCGCCCCTAAACGGCCGGCCGAGGCGTCAGTGATCATCGAGTTGCCCATGGCCGGCCAAGTGATCACAGTGAAATGGCCAATCTCAGATCCCGAGGGCTGTGCGCAATTTATCCGTGCTGTCGCTCAATGATCCGCATCGACGCGATCTGGCTGGCCACCGAGCCGATGGACATGCGCGCTGGTACCGAAACCGCATTAGCCCGGGTGATCGCGGTGTTCGGTGCGGCGAAGCCGCACTGCGCTTACCTGTTCGCCAATCGCCGGGCCAACCGGATGAAGGTGCTGGGGCACGACGGCGTGGGCGTCTGGCTTGCAGCGCGACGACTGAATCAAGGCAAGTTTCACTGGCCCGGCATTCGCCATGGCAGTGAGGTTGAACTCGACAGCGAACAACTCCAGGCCTTGGTGCTGGGCCTGCCGTGGCAGCGCGTTGGTGCAGGCGGTGTGATCAGCATGCTGTAACCGCCGTGCATTTGGCCGGTCTACGTGTCGTCGTCCCGTGCCTGCTCTGGAACAATCGGCGGCATGACTTCCTCGCCCAACCTCGACCAGATGACTCCGGAACAGCTTCGTGCCTTGGCGGCACAGGCGTTGCAGTTGCAGTCCCAGGTCGAGGCGATGAGCAAGAAGATCCAGAACGATCAAACCGTCATTGAGCAGCTCACTTACGAAATTGCTCTGCTCAAACGGCAAAAGTTTGCCAAGCGCAGCGAGCAAATCAGCCCGGCGCAAAGCAGCTTGCTGGATGACCTGCTCGACACAGATGTTGAGGCTATGAGGCCGAGCTAAAGCAGCTCCTTCCAGCTGCGCCACAGTCTGAACCACGGCAATCTCCGAAACGTGCGCCATTGCCGCCGCAGTTTCCACGCGCGGTGATTCGTCACGAACCCGACAACACCCTGTGCGCCTGTGGCTGCCAACTTCAACGCATCGGCGAAGACGTCAGTGAGAAGCTGGATTACACACCGGGTGTATTTACCGTCGAGCAACACGTGCGTGGCAAGTGGGCCTGCCGTCAGTGCGAAACACTAATCCAGGCGCCGCTGCCGGCGCAGGTGATCGACAAAGGTATCCCGACCGCAGGCCTGCTGGCCCACGTGATGGTGGCCAAGTTTGCCGATCACTTGCCGCTGTACCGGCAGGAGAAAATCTTTGGTCGCGCCGGGCTGGCCATCGCTCGCTCGACCTTGGCCCAGTGGGTTGGGCAAACTGGCGTGCGACTCCAGCCACTGGTCGATGCACTGCGTGAAGCGGTGCTGAGCAAGGGCGTAATCCACGCCGATGAAACACCGGTGCAAATGCTTGCGCCGGGCAAGAAGAAAACCCACCGGGCCTATGTCTGGGCCTACAGCACGACACCGTTTTCGGCGCTTGATGCGGTGGTTTACGACCTCAGCCCAAGCCGTGCCGGCGAACATGCACGTAACTTCCTGGGCGACTGGAACGGCAAGCTGGTTTGCGATGACTTCGCTGGCTACAAAGCCGGTTTTGAGCAAGGCATCACTGATATCGGCTGCATGGCTCATGCTCGCCGCAAGTTCTTCGACCTGCATGTCGCGAACAAAAGTCAGTTGGCCGAACAGACGCTGCACTCGATTGGCGGTTTGTACGAGGTTGAACGCCAGGCTCGGAATATGAGCAACGAAGACCGTTGGCGAATACGTCAGGAGTTGGCGGTACCGATCAGCAAAACACTGCATGAGTGGATGCTTGCCCAGCGCGATCTGGTGCCCAACGGATCAGCCACGGCCAAAGCCCTCGATTACAGCCTGAAACGCTGGGTAGCGCTGACGCCCTATCTGGACGATGGGGCTGTGCCCATCGATAACAACCAGGTCGAGAACCAGATACGGCCATGGGCACTCGGGTGGTCGAACTGGCTGTTTGCCGGGTCGCTGCGCAGTGGCAAGCGGGCGGCTGCAATCATGAGCCTGATCCAGTCAGCGCGCATGAATGGGCACGATCCGTACGTCTATCTCAAAGACGTTCTGATGCGGCTGCCGACGCAGCGGGCCAGTGAAATCGGGCACTTGCTACCGCATCAGTGGATGCCGGCCTCACTATCCAGGAAAAGCTGTAAGCGCACTTAGGCTTCAGTGAGCCTTTTCCGAAGAAAGCTCAAAGCATCCTTGAAAAGCGGATGCCAATTTTCAGAAGGCTCGCTCATGAGAGGATGCCAAAAGAATCTGAATTCATGGCCTCCATCATCTTCTGCAAAATGCACCCAACTATCTGGAAGGTCTTGGGCAACATGACATTCATGAAATGCCCATGTGTGCCCAGTTACGATGGAGCGCCGCGCTCCCAAATGTCTCCCAGCTATCGACTGAATCCCTGCTTCTTCTTTCAGCTCTCGAACCGCAGCCAGGTCGGTTGACTCACCTGGCTCGACACTGCCTTTGACCAGCTGAAAGCCTGCTAATGGATGCTCGAACGCTAAGATTTCCAAAGTTTCTCGGCCTCGCAAAACTACAGGACAAGATTTATCTGCTTCCATGCCGTCAAACCTACTCCGATCCTTACACATGAGTCGAGAAGCATAGCCGAAGCAAGGTGCCATCGAAGCCGGAGGGGACGACAGATTCGCAAGGTGTGTTTACCGTCCGCCTACACACCTCCTACATGCTCCAGCGGAATAACCAAGCGAATTAATTTCCGGCCACTTCCCCCCCAGCCAACCAGCCCAGGGCGTAGACTGCTCGTTCTCTTCGCTCATATCGCTCATCGAGGCCACCATGCACATCACCTCGGGCCGTTGGCTGCACGGCCTGTTCCTGGCGCTATTGACCGTGCTGCTGTGGGGCATCCTGCCAATCAAGCTCAAGCAAGTGCTGACCGTCATGGACCCGATCACCGTCACCTGGTACCGCTTGCTGGTCTCCGGCAGCCTGTTGCTGCTGTGGCTGACGGCCCAGCGTCGGCTGCCGAGTTTCCACGGCCTGGGGCGTCGGCGGCTGGGCCTGGTGGGCCTGGCGATCTTCGGTCTGCTGGGCAACTACGTGCTGTACCTGGTGGGCCTCAACCTGCTCAGCCCCGGCACCGCGCAACTGGTGGTGCAGATCGGCCCAGTGCTGTTGCTGGTGGCCAGCGTGTTCGTGTTCAAGGAACGCTTCAGTGTCGGTCAAGTGCTGGGCCTGGTGATTCTGCTGGGCGGGTTCGGGCTGTTCTTCAACCAGCGCCTGGACGAGCTGCTGACCTCGCTCGGGGTCTACACCCGTGGGGTGCTGACCATCCTTCTGGCCACCAGCATCTGGGTGTTTTACGCCCTGAGCCAAAAGCAGCTGCTGACCGTGTGGAATTCCCAGCAGGTGATGCTGGTGATCTACCTGGGCTGCGCGGCGCTGCTCACGCCCTGGGCGCATCCGCTCGAGATGCTGCAGCTCGATACCCTGCAAAAATGGCTGCTGCTGGCCTGTTGCCTGAACACCTTGGTGGCCTATGGCGCTTTCGCCGAGGCCCTGGCCCATTGGCAGGCGTCGCGGGTCAGCGCGACCCTGGCGCTGACGCCACTGGTGACATTGCTGGCGGTGGCCGCTGCGGCGCAGCTGTGGCCGGCTTATGTGCACAGCGAACAGCTCAACGCGCTGGGCTATCTGGGCGCGATGACGGTGGTCGCAGGCTCTGCGCTGGTGGCCCTGGGGCCTTCGCTGGTCGCGGGTTGGCGAGCGCGCCGGGTGCGTATGGCGCGGTCGTGAAGGTAGAGGAGGGCGGCCAGATGGCCGCCCGGCCCACTCAGCCCTTGGCGCCAGGGGCGAGCATGTTCTGCGGCTTGACCCATTCATCGAACTGCGCATCGCTCAGGTAGCCCAGCGCCAGCGCCGCCTCACGCAGGGTCAGCCCTTCGGCATAGGCCTTCTTGGCGATTTCCGCCGACTTGTCGTAGCCGATGTGCGGGTTCAGCGCAGTCACCAGCATCAGCCCACGCTCCAGGTGCGCGGCCATCTGCTCGGCGTCGGGCTCCATGCCTGCGATGCAGTGCTGCTGGAAGTTGCGCGCGCCATCGGCCAGCAGTTCGATCGATTGCAACAGGTTGTGAATGATCACCGGCTTGAACACGTTCAGTTGCAAGTGCCCCTGGCTTGCGGCGAAGCCGATGGTGGCATCGTTGCCCAGCACCTGGCAGGCGAGCATCGACAGCGCCTCGCACTGGGTCGGGTTGACCTTGCCGGGCATGATCGAACTGCCCGGCTCGTTGGCCGGCAGGCGCACTTCGGCCAGGCCGCCACGGGGACCGGAACCGAGCAGGCGCAGGTCGTTGGCGATTTTCATCAGGGCCACGGCCAGGGTTTTCAGACCGCCGCCCAGACTGGTCAATGGTTCATGCCCGGCCAGCGCAGCGAACTTGTTCGGCGCACTGACGAACGGCAACCCGGACAATGCCGCCAGCTCGGCGGCGATGGCTTCGGCGAAGCCTTGCGGGGCGTTCAGCCCGGTGCCCACGGCCGTGCCGCCCTGGGCCAGCTCGCAGACCGGCGGCAGGCTGGCGCGGATCGCCGCCTGGGCATAGTCGAGCTGGGCGACGAAAGCCGACAGCTCCTGGCCGAAGGTGATCGGTGTGGCATCCATCATGTGCGTGCGACCGGTCTTGACCAGGTCGTGATGGCGCGCCGACTGTTCGGCCAGACCCGCCGACAGTTCGGCGATCGCCGGCAGCAGCCGGCCATACACCGCCTGGGCCGTGGCGATGTGCATGGCGGTGGGGAAGCAGTCGTTGGAGCTCTGCGAACGGTTGACGTGATCGTTGGGGTGCACCGGGCTCTTGCCGCCACGCGGGTTGCCGGCCAGTTCGTTGGCGCGTCCGGCGATCACCTCGTTGACGTTCATGTTGCTCTGCGTGCCGCTGCCGGTCTGCCACACCACCAGGGGGAACTGATCATCGTGTTTGCCGGCCAGCACTTCGTCGGCGGCCTGTTCGATGAGCCGGGCGATGTCGGCCGGCAGGTCGCCGTTGCGGTCATTGACCCGCGCGGCGGCCTTCTTGATCAGCGCCAGGGCGTGGATCACCTCACGCGGCATGCGTTGCTGACCAATGGCGAAATTGATCAGTGAGCGTTGGGTCTGCGCGCCCCAGTAGGCCTGTTCAGGAACTTCGACCTGGCCAAGGCTGTCTGTCTCGATACGGCTCATGCTGCGTTCACTCCTTTGTCGTGCGAAACCGCAGTTTAGGCCCTCTGTCGAATGAGCGGTTCAATCGCTCTTCGTCCCACTTGAGCAGCGTGCCGTTTGCGGCGCAGAATGCTCTGCTTTTTACCCCCGTCCAATTGAAGGAAATGCGATGACCCGTCTCCGCGCCCTCTGTGCCGCCGTCGCCCTGGTTTGTGTCAGTGGCCAGGTACTCGCCGCCACGCCCAGCCACAACGCGGCTGCCGAGAAATTCCTGACCCTGGCCAACGCTGACAAGCTCGGCACTCCGGTGTACATGCAGGTTCAGCAGATGTTCGCGCAACGCTTCGAGCAGACCAAGGCACCTGCCTCCAAGAAGTCGGTGCTCGACAGCTACCAGGCCAAGGCCAACGCAGCGCTGGACAACGCCATCGGCTGGAACAAGCTCAAGCCGAAGATGGTCAACCTGTACACCGCCACCTTCACCGAGGCCGAACTCAAAGACCTGGTCAAGTTCTACGAATCGCCCCTGGGCCGCAAAGTGCTGCGTGAAATGCCCAAAGTCACTCAGCAGTCGGCGCAGCTGACCCAGCAGAGCCTGGAGCCTGCGGTGCCTACCGTGAACAAGCTGCTCGAAGACATGACCAAGGAACTCGACCCCAACGCCGGCAAGGCCGCAGCCCCGGCGAAGAAGTGAGTAACGCGCGATGAGCATGCAGCAACGCATCGAGCAGCAACTGGCCGCGCTGGCCCCGCAGTACCTTGATGTGCTGGACGAAAGCCACATGCACAGCCGTGGCCAGCAAACCCACTACAAGGCGGTGATCGTCAGCGAGCAGTTCGCTGGCCTGAACAGCGTCAAGCGCCACCAGCAGGTGTACGCCACCATGGGCGAGCTGATGGGCCAGATCCACGCCCTGGCGATCCATACCTACACCCCCGAGGAATGGGCCAAGGTCGGTGCAGCGCCGGCCTCGCCGGTGTGCGCCGGCGGCGGGCACTGATTCACGCGGGCTGTTCTGCTAGAATTCGCGCCTTCGTTATCGACGCCACCAGCGGGTAGCTCCCGCTGGTGGCGTTTTCACGTGTCCCGTTCATCAATCCGGTCCGCCCCTTACGAGGGTGACCACCTGGAGAAGCAAGAGCATGTCCCAAGCTATCGTCGTGGCGGCGCTGTACAAGTTCGTCACCCTGGAAGATTACGTCGAGTTGCGTGAGCCGCTGCTGGCCTGCATGAATCAGCATGGCGTCAAGGGCACGCTGCTGCTGGCCCTGGAAGGCATCAATGGCACGGTGTCGGGCAGCCGCGAAGGCATCGATGGCCTGCTCGCCTGGCTGCGCAACGACCCGCGCCTGGTCGACATCGACCACAAGGAAAGCTACTGCGACGAGCAGCCGTTCTACCGCACCAAGGTCAAGCTCAAGAAAGAGATCGTCACCCTCGGCGTGCCGGGCGTGGACCCCAACCATACGGTCGGCACCTACGTCGAGCCCAAGGACTGGAACGCGCTGATCAGCGACCCTGAAGTGCTGCTGATCGACACCCGCAACGATTACGAAGTGGCCATCGGCACCTTCCAGGGCGCGGTCGACCCCAAGACCGAATCGTTCCGCGAGTTTCCCGACTACATCAAGGCCCACTTCGACCCCAGCAAGCACAAGAAGGTGGCGATGTTCTGCACCGGCGGCATTCGTTGCGAGAAGGCCTCCAGCTACATGCTCGGCGAAGGCTTCGAAGAGGTCTATCATCTCAAGGGCGGCATCCTTAAATACTTCGAGGAAGTGCCCCAGGAAGACAGCCTGTGGCAAGGCGACTGCTTCGTGTTCGACAACCGCGTGACGGTGCGTCACGACCTCAGCGAAGGCGAATACGACCAGTGCCATGCCTGCCGCCATCCAGTCGACGCCGCCGACCGTGAGTCCCCGCATTACTCACCTGGCGTCAGTTGCCCGCATTGCTGGGACACCCTGAGCGAGAAAACCCGACGCAGCGCCATCGACCGGCAAAAGCAGATCGAGCTGGCCAAGGCCCGCAACCTGCCGCACCCGATTGGTTTCAACTACAAAGCCGAGGCCTGAGCCATGACTGCACGCCTGCTCTACGTGATGGACCCGATGTGCTCCTGGTGCTGGGGTTTCGCCCCGGTGGCCGAGGCGCTGATCGCCCAGGCCGCGGCCGCAGGCGTGTCGACGCACATCGTGCCCGGAGGGCTGCGCCGCGGCGCCGGCGCGCTGGATGCCGCCACCCGCGGCTATATCCTCGAACACTGGCAGGCGGTGAGTGACGCCACCGGACAGACCTTCCGCTTCGAAGGCGCCATGCCCGACGGCTTCGTGTACGACACCGAGCCTGCCTGCCGCGCGCTGGTCGCTGCCCGAGCGATCGAGCCGGGCTGGGTCTGGCCGTTGCTGGCAGCCATGCAGCAGGCGTTCTACCAGCAGGGCCAGGACATCACCCGCGCCCCGCAACTGGTGGAGCTGGCCGAGCAGGTGGGGCTCGAGCGCAGCGGCTTTGCCGAGGCGTTCAACAGCGACGCCATCCGCGCCGCGACCGAAGCCGACTTCACCTGGGTACAGAGCCTGGGCATCGCCGGCTTTCCCACCTTGCTGGCCGAGCGCAATGGCCAACTGGCCTTGCTGACCAACGGCTATCAGCCCCTCGAACACTTGGCCCCGCTGCTGGCCCGTTGGCTGCAACAGGCTGCCTGTGCTTGACCTGCCCGGCTCGCCCGAGCCCGTCGCGCCCGCGCCGCCCGCCGCTGACCGGCTGAGCTGGAAGGAAATCCGCCGTCTAGCCCTGCTGCGGCGCAAGCGTCTGTGGACCGCCAACCTGGTGGCGGTGCTGGCAGCCTGCTGCAGCGTGCCGATCCCGTTACTGCTGCCGCTGCTGGTCGATGAAGTGCTGCTGCACAACGGCGACACCGCGCTGCAGTGGATGAACCGACTGCTGCCCGACAGTTGGCAGGTGGCGGCCGGCTATATCGGCCTGATGCTACTGCTGACCGCGCTGTTGCGCCTGGGAGCGCTGGCCTGCAACGTGCTGCAGGCCAAGCTGTTCGCCGGGCTGGCCAAGGACATCGTGTACCGCTTGCGTATACGCCTGATCGAACGGCTCAAGCGGATCTCCCTCAAGGAATACGAAAGCCTGGGCAGCGGCACGGTCACCACGCACCTGGTGACCGACCTCGACACCCTGGACAAATTCGTCGGCGAGACCCTCAGCCGCTTTCTGGTCGCCACGGTCACTCTGGTCGGTATCGCCGCCATTCTGGTGTGGATGCAATGGCAGCTGGCGCTGCTGATCCTGTTGTTCAACCCCCTGGTGATCTACCTCACCGTGCAGTTGGGCAAACGCGTCAAGCACCTCAAGCGCCTGGAGAACGACAGCACCGGGCGCTTCACCCAGGCGCTGGCCGAAACCCTGGAAGGTATTCAGGAAATCCGTGCCGGCAACCGACAGGGCTACTTCCTCGGTCGCCTCGGCGTGCGCGCCCGGGAAGTGCGCGATTTTGCCAGTGCTTCGCAGTGGAAGAGCGATGCCAGCGGACGCGCCAGCGGCTTGTTGTTCCAGTTCGGCATCGACATCTTCCGCGCCGCGGCCATGCTCACCGTGGTCTTCTCCGACCTGTCCATCGGCCAGATGCTGGCGGTGTTCAGCTACCTGTGGTTCATGATCGGTCCGGTCGAGCAACTGCTCAATCTGCAATACGCCTACTACGCCGCCGATGGCGCACTGGGCCGGGTCAACGAACTGTTGGCGCGTGCCGACGAACCGCAGTACGCCGCCGCCAGCGACCCGTTCGCCAACCGCGACACGGTCGGTATCGAGGTGCGTGACCTGCGCTTCGCCTACGCCGGCGAGCCGGTGCTCGACCACCTCGACCTGTCCATCGCGGCGGGCGAGAAAGTGGCCATCGTCGGCGCCAGCGGCGGCGGCAAGAGCACCCTGGTGCAGCTGCTGCTGGGCTTGTACAGCGCCCAGGCCGGTAGCATTCGCTTCGGCGGCGCCAGCTTGCAGGAGATCGGCCTCGATAACCTGCGCGAAAACGTCGCCGTGGTGTTGCAGCACCCCTCGCTGTTCAATGACACCGTGCGCGCCAACCTGACCATGGGCCGCGACTGCACCGACCAGGCCTGCTGGCAGGCGCTGCAGATCGCTCAGCTCGACAGCACCATCGCCGCCTTGCCCGATGGCCTGGACAGCGTGGTCGGCCGTTCTGGCGTGCGCTTGTCTGGCGGCCAGCGCCAGCGCCTGGCGATTGCCCGGATGATTCTTGCCCAGCCGAAAGTGGTGATTCTCGACGAAGCCACCTCGGCATTGGATGCGGCCACCGAGTACAACCTGCACCTGGCTATGGCGCAGTTCCTCAGTGGCCGCACCACGCTGATCATCGCCCACCGCCTGTCGGCGGTGAAACAGGCTGATCGGGTGCTGGTGTTCGATGGCGGGCGGGTGGCCGAGGATGGCGACCATCAGCAGCTGATCGCCGAAGGCGGGCTGTATGCCAAGCTGTATGGGCATTTGCAGCAGAGCTGAAGGCTGATTGCGCCGTGCAGGGGGCGGTAGCGGCAGGTTCCGCGCGGCCCATGCGAAATTGCTCGCGGCGATTGCAAATGTCCTACGCTGTGCCCTGTCAGGCCAATTCCGCGCCCTGGCGGCCGCAGTGGGAAGCGATATGCAAGGAAATCGCACGCAGGGGGCAAGCAAGCTGCTGGGCATCATCTGGCCGTTCATCGCCGTGGTGGTGTTTCAGGTGCTGCTGGGCAGCGCCAGCCTTTATGCCATGTCGGCGATGCGTGCCTATGTGGCCGGGGAAAGCCTGTGGTCCAAGGCGCAGAAAGATGCCATCTATTACCTCAGCCTGTATGTCGAAACCCGCGACCCGCGTCATCTGCAACGCTACCGCCAGGCAACCGTGGTGCCGCGCGGCGACCGCGCCATGCGCGCGGCGCTGGATCTGTCGCCGCCCGACCTGAGGGCGGCTCGCGAGGGCATCCTGCAAGGCGGCAACCACCCCGACGATGTCACCCGCATCATCTGGTTCTATCAGTACTTCAGCGGCATCAGCTACATGCAGCGCGCCGTGGACTACTGGGACACCGGCGACCGTTACCTGAGCCAGCTCGACACCCTCGCCCAGGACATGCGCAGCGCCTTCGCCGATGGCCCGCCCAGCGCCGAGCAGGAGGCCTACTGGCGCAACCGCATCGTCGCCCTCAACGAAGGCGTCACCCCGGCGGCGAAAGCCTTCAGCGATGCGCTGGGCGAGGGCTCGCGCATGCTCTTGCGCGGCCTGCTGATCACCAACCTGGTGACCGCGCTGTTCCTCATCACCATGGCCTGGCGGCGTTCCAGCAAGCTGCTGCGCCAGCGGCAGATGATCGCGGCGGCCCTGGAGCTTGAGAAGGAGCGGGCGCAGATCACCTTGGCCTCGATCGGTGATGCGGTGATCACCACCGATGTCGAGGGCGGGATCGCCTACATGAATCCGGCAGCCGAACAGCTCACCCATTGGCAGGCCGAACAGGCCCAGGGCCTGCCCCTGGCCGCGTTGTTCAGCCTGCTCGACGAAAGCGCTGCACACGATGGCCGCAGTCTGGTCGAGCAAGTGCTCAGCGGTAGCCTGCTGGCAGGCGGCGAACATGCACGGCTGGTGCAGCGGCTCGATGGCAGCAGCGTGTCGGTGAACCTGGTCGGCTCGCCGATCATCGCCGACGGGCAGGTCAGCGGTATCGTGCTGGTGCTGCATGACATGACCCAGGAGCGCCAGTACATCGCCAACCTTTCGTGGCAGGCCACCCATGACGCCCTCACCGGGCTGGCCAACCGCCGCGAGTTCGAATACCGCCTGGAGCAGATCCTCAACGCCCAGGCGCGGCTAAGCGGGCGCCACTCGCTGATGTTCCTCGACCTCGATCAGTTCAAGCTGGTCAACGACACCAGTGGCCACGCAGCCGGCGATGAGCTGCTGCGGCATATCTGCGCGGTGCTGCAGGCCGGGCTGCGCGAGGGCGACACTCTGGCCCGGCTGGGCGGCGACGAGTTCGGTGTGTTGCTGGAGAACTGCCCGCCCGAGCAGGCCGAGCGCATCGCCGAACAGCTGCGCCAGGCCGTACAGAGCCTGCAGTTCGTGTGGAAGGGCAGGGCCTTTCAGACCACCATCAGTATTGGCCTGGTGCACATCACGGCGCTGCCCGGCACCCTGGAAGCCTCGCTGCGCGCCGCCGACATGGCGTGCTACATGGCCAAGGAAAAGGGCCGCAACCGCGTGCATGTGTACCACGCCGACGACACCGAGCTGTCGCTGCGTTTCGGCGAGATGGCCTGGATCCAGCGCCTGCACGTGGCGCTGGAAGAAAACCGTTTCACTCTCTACGCCCAGGAAATCGCCCCGCTCAAGGCCGACGATGGGCCGGGCCACATCGAGATCCTTCTGCGCCTGCGCGATGAAAGCGGGCGCATGATCCTGCCCGACAGCTTCATTCCAGCCGCCGAGCGCTACGGGTTGATCACCGCCCTCGACCGCTGGGTGGTGCTCAACGTGTTCAAGGTCATCCAGCAATGCATGCACACCTCCCCCAAACAAGCGCTGGCGATGTGTGCGATCAACCTGTCGGGTTCGAGCATTGGCGATGAGCAGTTCCTCGACTACTTGCAGCAGTTGTTCGCCAAATACCGCGTGCCGCCGCAGATGATCTGCTTCGAGATCACCGAAACCACGGCCATCACCAACCTGGGCAGCGCGATTCGCTTCATCAATGACCTCAAGGGGCTTGGCTGCCGCTTTTCCCTGGACGACTTCTGCGCCGGCATGTCGTCGTTCGCCTACCTCAAGCACTTGCCGGTGGATTTCCTCAAGATCGATGGCAGCTTCGTCAAGGACATGCTTGATGATCCGATCAACCGGGCTATGGTGGAGGTGATCAACCACATCGGCCATGTCATGGGCAAACGCACCATCGCCGAATTCGTCGAAACACCGCTGATCGAGCAGGCCTTGCAGGATATCGGCGTGGATTATGCACAAGGTTATGTGATCGAACGGCCGCAGGCGTTCACCTGCGACACTCTGCAGCGTCAGCGCAAGACCGCCAGCCCGGCGATCCAACGTGCCCCCGGCACTTTGCGTTGAACTGCGTATACCTATGCCTCTGGCAACCAAGGAGCTGAAAGTGATCGACGGATTCGTTCGGGTTGGGCCATTGATGGACCCCACCAGTTATCCAGTCTGGGCCCAGCAGATGCTTGAAGACTGCCGGGAAAGCAAACGCCGGGTGGTCGAGCACGAGTTCTACCGACGCTTGCGCGATGGCAGCCTGCGCGCCAGCACGGTGCGCCAGTTCCTCATCGGCGGCTGGCCGGTGGTCGAGCAGTTCTCCCTGTACATGGCGCACAACCTGGGCAAGACCCGCTACGCTCGCCACCCCGGTGAAGACCTGGCGCGGCGCTGGCTGATGCGCAACATTCGCGTCGAACTCAACCATGCCGACTACTGGGTGAACTGGTGCCAGGCCCACGGGGTACATCTGCACGACTTGCAGGAACAGGACGTGCCGCCGCAGCTGCATGCGCTCAACGACTGGTGCTGGCGAGTCTGCACCACCGAGTCGCTGGCCGTGGCCATGGCCGCCACCAACTACGCCATCGAGGGTGCCACGGGTGAGTGGTCGGCAGTGGTCTGCGCCGAGGGCGTGTATGCCGAAGGCTTCCCGGAAGAGCAACGCAAGCGCGCCATGAAGTGGCTGAAGATGCACGCCCAGTACGACGATGCGCACCCGTGGGAAGCGCTGGAAATCATCTGCACCCTGGTTGGCGAGCAACCCTCGCAGGCGCTGCGCACGGAACTGCGCAAGGCCATCTGCAAAAGCTACGACTGCATGTTCCAGTTCCTTGAATGCTGCATGCAGCTTGAACAGCAGCACTCGGGGCGGGCACGGCCGGCGGCGCTGGCCGCCGGTTGAGGCGCCGCGGCGCTCAGGACTTCAGGCATTTGAGTTGGCTGAAGTCCTGGCGCACCTGGCCCAGTTTGTTCTGCAGCTGCTGACGCTGGGCCGGGGTGCTTTGCTGCACCAGGTCGACGATCAGGCTGCGCGCCTCGCGTTCGGTGTTCTCGAAGGCGGCCTGGTACTGCGGTGTCCACAGGCTTTCCTTGTGTTGCAGCAGCTGCGCGACGCGCGCCGGGAAATCAGCCTGCTGGCGGTCCTGCACGGCCCGTAGCAGTTGCTGCTGCCAGTGTTCACGGTTGGCGATCCATTGGCTGTTCTGGTCACCCAGGGCCTGCGACCATTGCGTCACCCGCGCCCGCTGCGCCGGGCTGAGCGGCCCCAGCCACGGTTTCAGGCGCTTTTGCATGCGTTGTGCGCGGCTGCTCACCTGTTCGGCCAGCGGCGTATCGACGTATTCGGCCTGGCGTTCGCGGATGTCATTGGCAAACGCCACCCGCATCTCTTCGACCTGGCTGTCGCTCATGCCTGTCAGCAGCTCGACCGCCGAGGGCGTCACCGCTTCGCTGAGGCGAGCGATAGCCTCACGCGCTTCGTCGCTGCGCTGACGCAGGTTCGATTCGGTGACTTGATCGTCGGCGACCATTTGCTGCAGTTGGTCGAGCCACTGCAGATACCCCGGCAGTTGCGTCTGGCAGTGCCAGGCCAGGTGCTGCTTGAGCCGTTCGTCGAACCAGCGCTTCTGCTCGCGGTTCATGTTCAGGTAGCTGTCGAGCGACCACGGCACCAGCACGTCGAGGTTGCGGTAGGCCAGGTCAATGCGCGTGCAGGCGCTGCACAGCAGCAACAGCAGCAGCGATACCAGCAGCGTGCGCAGGCGTTCAGGCATGGGGGCGATCCTTGCAATGGCTGACAGGGTGGTAGAGGCGTCGCTCGCTCGCAGGTTCCGTGCAAGGGCCGATTGGCAGCAGCCACGGGTTGCGGTGCTAGAATGAGCGCCTTGTCTCGAGGATCAGCGAAAAATGGCTCTGCTTGGCCGCTTCAACAGCTTGCAAATCGTTAAACATACTGACTTTGGCCTGTACCTGGATGGCGGCGCGGACGGCGAGATCCTCCTGCCCCGGCGCTACATTCCCAAGGACACCCCCACGGAGGAGGAAGACTGGCTCAACGTTTTCCTCTACCTGGACAGCGAAGACAAGCTGATCGCCACCACCGAAAGACCCAAGGTGCAGGTGGGCGAGTTCGCCAGCCTCAAGGTCAAGGACATCAACGGCGCAGGGATCTTCCTCGACTGGGGCCTGCCCAAGGACCTGCTCATGCCGTATTCGGAAGAGTCGCGGCCGCTGAAAATCGGCGAGTATTGCGTGGTGCATGCCTACCTCGACAAGCGCACCCGGCGCATCACCGCCACCGCCCGCCTGGACCGCTACCTCGATCTCACCCCGGCCAATTACCAGGTCGGCCAGGCCGTCGAGCTGCTGGTGGCCGGGGAAACCCCGATGGGTTTCAAAGCCATCATCAACAATCGTCATTGGGGCCTGATCCACAAGAACGAGGTGTTCAAGTTCCTCCGCTCGGGCATGCGCGAGCAGGGCTATATCAAGGAACTGCGCGGTGACGGCAAGATCGCCCTGAGCCTGCAACCGGTCGGTCAGGCGCTGGCCGACGGTTTGCAGGCGCAGATCATGGCGCGCCTCGAGGCCGCAGGCGGCATGCTCGAGGTCTGCGACAAGAGCGACCCGCAGGTGATCAGCCAGCTGTTCAACGTCAGCAAGGGCAATTTCAAGAAAGCCATCGGCGCGTTGTTCAAGCAGGGCCTGATCGTCATCCATGACGATCGCATCGAGAAGGCCTGATCAGTCCTGCACGAAACCGCTGAAGTCCAGTTGCTCGCCACCCGGACGGGTGTCGCGCAACCGTGAATCGCGGTCGGCGCTCAGCGCCAGGCTGATGGTCGAGCGCCGCTTGCCCGGTTTGCGCACTTCCAGTTGCTCGAGGTGCGCACGCAGGTAGTTGATCGGCACCTTGATGTGCTGCAGCGTGTCGTCTTCGGGGGAGTGCAGCAGCAGGTTGACCCAGTCAGGCTGGCCTTTGCGCAACAGCGCCACCGGCACTTCGAACCACCAGAGGTTGCGTTTGCCGTCGAGAATGGCGAACAGGGTGTTGTCGCGGGTCAGCACCGGGCGGGTCAGCTCGGCATTGCGGCGTTCGATGGCAGCGGGTTTATCGAGTTTCATGCATGTTCCTGCGGGTTGACGCTTCAAAGAGCCGGCATTGTGCGGGGCTGGCTCTGGCCCGGCAAGCGCCGCTGCAACGGCCTGAAACAACCGCTCGCGCAGTGGGGCAAAAAAACATGAAACCTTTGCAAACGCGGCCAAGTCCACTGATTGTCGACACGGTGAGCGTGTCTTTTAATGTTCAGGAGATCTGCCATGAGCGGTACTGGTGACAAAATCAAAGGCACGGCGAATGAAGTTGCGGGCAAAGTCAAACAAGGCGTCGGCAAGGCTGTCGACAGCGACAAGATGCAAGTCGAAGGCGCTGCCCAGGAAACCAAGGGCAAGGCGCAGAAAGTCGTCGGCGACGTCAAGGACGCCGTGAAGAAGTAAGCGTCGTAGTCTTCACTGAACAAGGGCCGCATTGCGGCCCTTGTTCGTATCTGGCATAAGCCGGCGTCGCATTGAGCTGAGCACTTATAGCCTGCGCGCTGTCTATTGCCCTGTTACCTATTATCAGGCCATCCGGTGGGTCTGCCCCATGATGATCAAGCGACGAAAGGAGACGCTATGATTTTCCCCGTCCTGCAAGGCCTGCCCCTGCACCGCGTGCTGATCCGCACGGTCAATGAATTTCTTGACGACGAAATGCCAACCTACGCCTCGGCGTTGGCGTACCAGATGTTGTTCTCGCTGTTCCCGTTCCTGCTGTTCCTGATCGCCCTGATCGGTTTCCTGCACCTGCCGGACTTCTTCTCCTGGCTGCGCCTGCAAACCGAACTGGTGCTGCCGCCGCAGGCGCTGGAGTCGATCAATCCGGTCATCGACCAGTTGCAGCAATCGAAAGGTGGGCTGGTGTCGGTGGGTATCGTCATTGCCCTGTGGACGGCGTCTGCCGGCGTGCGGCTGATGATGAGCGCGATGAACGCCGCCTACGATGTGCCCGAAGGCCGGCCGATCTGGAAGCGTATTCCGCTGTCGATCCTCTACACCATAGGGATTGCCGGCATGCTTCTGGCCGCAGCGGCGCTGATGGTGCTGGGCCCGCAGGTGATGGAGTGGATCGCCGCGCAGATCGGCATTCAGGAGTTCATCGTGGTGCTGTGGACGATCCTGCGCTGGCCAGTGATCATCCTGCTGATGATGGTCGCGGTGGCGTTGATGTACTACGTCATGCCCGATGTGAAACAGAAGTTTCGCTTCATCACCCCAGGCTCGGTGCTGGCCGTAGTGGTGTGGATCATCGCCTCGCTGGGCTTTGCCTACTACGTCAAGACCTTCGCCGACTACAACGCCATGTACGGCAGCATCGGTGCGATCATCGTGTTGTTGCTGTACTTCTACATCTCCTCTGCCGTGCTGCTGCTGGGCGCGGAAATGAACGCGGTGATCGAGCACATGTCGGCCGAGGGCAAAGACCCGGGCGAGAAGGAGTTCGACGAAGGCAAGGATGCCGAGCACGTCACCGTGCTGGGCCATACGCGCAAGGTCGATGACGAGGTCGACGCCCAGGACAAGGTCGAAGCGCAGGCCCCTGCGCAAGCCCAACCGCCCCGTCCTGCGCATTGAGCTGAGCCAGGGGAGTGACCGCGCCGCTCACGCCCCTGGGTGATGCAGCGCTACCAGTGCCTTGCTGCGCTGGTAGCGCTGCAGACGGCTGTTCAGCGCTTCGGGCAGCGTGCCGGCCATGGCGAAACCCAGCCCTTCATAGAATCCCTGCAAATCTGGATCACAGAACAGCCAGGTTGGCCCCTGGCTGTGCGCCTGTGCAGCGCCGATCAGCGCCCGCGCGATGCCTTGGCCGCGCCGGGCCGGGTCGACGAACAGCCCGGTCAGCCAGTGGCCCTCGGCCAGCGCTGCCAAGCTGAGCCCGGCAATGATCTGCGGACCCCGTGCGACCCATAACTGCGCCTCACCCGACGGGCGCATGGCCGAGCCGTGGGCGCGATAGAACTGCTGCAGCAGACGCCGATGCGCTTGCGCGAGCGGCTCATAGCGGTAGTGGGCCATTGCGGGAGAAGCGGAGAAACTCATTAAACCGATGACTACAGGCTGACTTTGCCGCGCAGGATATCGCGAAACATCGCAAAGTCCGCTATCAGGCTATAGAAGGGATAAGTGAAGGTGGCCGGTCGGTTCTTTTCGAAGAACAAGTGCCCGACCCAGGCGAAGCCATAACCGGCCACGGGTACGGCCAGCAGTACTCGCCAGTTGCCGCTGCCAATGCCATAGGCGAGCAGGGCGATGACCAGCGTGGTGCCGACGAAGTGCAAGCGCCGGCACGTTCTGTCGCGGTGTTCATCGAGGTAATAGGGGTAGAACTCTTTGAAACTCCGAAAACGCGTGGCAGTGCCCATCGGTGCACTCCTGGTCCATGCGGCAAGCGCCGCGAATGCAGTCTAGAGTCATTGTTCAAAGGGGCCAGTGACAATAAGCGCCAATTGAGTATCCTTTGCAATCATCGCAACCGCGGCCAGTCGTTTATGAGTGAAAGAACCACATCGGCCAGTTGGGCCTCGGGTATCGTCAAGGCACTGGAATTGGAAGGGTTGGACTGTCCGGCCATGTTTCGCAGGTTGGGCCTGGATTTCGCCGCCCTCGATGACCCCGATGCGCGTTTTCCGCAGGATGACATGACCCGCTTGTGGCAGTTGGCGGTGGAGTTGTCAGGCAACACCGCCATTGGCCTGAACATGGCCCGGGTGGTGCGCCCGGCCTCGTTTCACGTGGTGGGCTATGCGCTGATGTCCAGCCGCACCCTGGCCGAGGGCTTCGAGCGACTGGTGCGTTACCAGCGCATCATCGCCGAAAGCTCCGACCTCACCTTTACCCTGGGTACACAAGGTTATGCCCTGAGGCTGACTGTGCATGGCGACCACCTGATCCCTACCCGGCACAGTGCCGAAGCCTCGCTGGCCTGTGCCCTGGCCTTGTGTCGCTGGCTCAGCGGGCGGCCGATCGAGCCGCGCCAGGTGCTGGTGCAAGGGCCGCAACCCAAGGACATCGAGCCGTACAAGGCGGCGTTCCACGCGCCGCTGGTCTTCGGCGCCGCACACGATGCGCTGATCTTCGACCCCGTCGACATGGAACTGCCGTTGCCCACGGCCAACGAGGCCATGGCGCTGCTGCACGACCGCTTCGCCGGCGAGTACCTGGCGCGTTTTTCCGGCAGCCGTGTCACTCACCGGGTGCGCCAGGTGCTGTGCCGCATCCTGCCCCAGGGCGAACCGAAACGCGAAACCCTGGCCCAGGCCCTGCATCTGTCTCAGCGCACCTTGCAACGGCGCTTGCAGGAGGAGGGCACCAGTTTCCAGGCGCTGCTCGACGACACCCGCCGCGAGCTGGCCGAGCAGTACCTTGCTCAGCCCGGTACCACCTTGCTGGAAACCGCCTACCTGCTTGGCTTCGCCGACCCGAGCAATTTCTACCGGGCGTTCCGCCGCTGGTTCGACGTCACCCCCAGTGAATACCGCGCGCGGGTCAGTGACGCCAGAACGCCGGCATGCACAACACCAGCACGGTGATGATTTCCAGGCGGCCCAGCAGCATGCCGCCTGCCAGAATCCATTTCGCCGCATCCGGCAGGCTGGCGTAGTTGCCGGCCGGGCCGATCACCTCGCCAAGCCCTGGCCCCACGCCGGACACCGTGCCTGCCGCACCGGTCAGTGCAGTCATCCAGTCGACGCCGAGCAGCGACAGCAGCAGGGCGATGACGCAGATGGTGATGGCGAAGAAGAACGAGAAGGTCAGAATCGAGCGAACGATTTCTTCGTCCAAACGGTGGCCGTTGTACTTCTGCTTGATCACCGCGCGCGGGTGAATCAGCTGGTTGAGGTTGGCCTTGAGCAGAATGTAGGCGACCTGGAAGCGGAAGATCTTGATGCCACCTGCGGTCGAGCCTGAACAGCCGCCGATGAAACCCAGATAGAAGAACAGCATCAGCGAGAAGTTGCCCCACAGGCTGTAGTCGCCCAGGGCAAAGCCGGTGGTGGTGACCACCGAGGTGACGTTCAGCGCCACGTGGCGCAGGGCGTCGAGCCAGTGCAGGTCGGTGGTGGCCCAGTACCAGGTGCCGAGCACCACCCAGGTCGCCACCAGCAGGCCGAGCAAACCCTGCACCTGCTGATCGCGCAGCAGCGCCCCGCGATTGCCGCGCAAGGTCGCCACGTACAGGGTGAAGGGCAGGCTGCCGCAGATCATCACCACCACCGCCACCCAGTGCACCGCGGGGATGTCCCATTTGGCCAGGGACAGGTCGGATGTGGAGAAGCCGCCGGTAGAGATCGCCGACATCGCATGGTTGATGCCATCGAACAGGCTCATGCCGGCCCACCAGAAGGCCAGGCTGCCAAGCACGGTGATGCCGACGTACACCAGCACGATCGACTTGGCGACCATGTGCGAGCGCGGCATGACCTTTTCCGAGCGGTCCGACGATTCGGTCTGGAACAGGCGCATGCCGCCGATACGCAGCAGCGGCAGGATCGCCACGGCCATGGCGATGAAGCCGATGCCGCCCAGCCAGTGCAGCATCGAGCGCCACATAAGGATGCCCGGCGACAGGTGGTCGAGGCCGCTGAGCACCGTGGCGCCAGTGGCGGTGATGCCGGACATGCTTTCGAAGAAGGCGTTGGTGTAGCTGATGTGCTGGGTCAGCAGGAACGGCAGCGCAGCGAAGATGCACACCACCACCCAGCTGCTGACCGTCAGCAGGTACATGTCGCGCGGGCGCAGATGCACGTCTTCGGGCCTGCCCGGAAGCACCAGGGCCAGGCCCGCGCCGAGGGTGATCAGGCTCGACCAGAGGAACGAGGGCAGGTCTTCGGTGCGCTCGAACATCACCAGCGTGGCCATCGGCACGGTCATGCTGACTGCAAGGGTGATGAGGAAAATGCCGATGATGAAACCGAGGATGCGCAGGGTCGGCAACGCCATGTGATGTGCTCTGACTGGACGCGGAAAAGGGCGCCATTCTACCTGCGGGTGGATCGAAGTAAACGGCGCCGCTGCAGGCGGGCGGCGCATGGTGCAGAATGCCCACACCTTTATCAGCCAGGAGGGTAGCCCGTGGAGGCTCTCGACGCTTTGCTCAACCGTGTGTCCGTGGCACGCCTGACCGACCCCGCCCCCAACGACGCCCAGCGCGAAGCGCTGTACCAGGCCGCACTGCGCGCGCCGGACCACGGCCAACTGCGGCCCTGGCGCTTTCTGAGCATCGAGGGCAAGGCCCGCGACGCCCTCGGCGCGTTGTTCGCCGAGGCCTTGCAGGTCAAGGGTGAAGAGCACCCGGCCAAGCTCGAAAAAGCCCGCGCCATGCCGCTGCGCGCGCCGCTGCTGGTGGTGGTGATCGCCACCTTGCACGAGCACCCCAAGGTACCGGCCTCCGAGCAGCGTCTGGCCGCCGGCTGCGCCGCCCACGGCATGCTCATCGCTGCCCACGCCCAGGGTATCGGCGCGGTCTGGCGCACCGGCGAGCTGGCCTTCGACGAACACGTCAATCAGGGCTTGGGCCTGGCCGCCAACGAAGAAGTCATCGGCTACCTGTACCTCGGCACCCCAGTCAACGAACCACGCCAGGCGCCGGTGCTCGATACGGCCGATTTCGTTCAGGTGTGGGGCGAGTGAGGGGGCAGTCGACCGCGCGCTCACTCCTACAACACCTGGACTGCCCCTCAAAACTTGGATAGGTGTCCAATTCTCGTGAGGCAGTCCACATCCCCGTAGGAGCGACGTTAGTCGCGATGGCCGGCAACGCCGGCCCAACCTAGCGCGCCTACACCGGCACCAGCGGCAACTCCAACCGCGCTTCGAAGCCGCCATTGGGGTGGTTGCGCAAATGCAGGTGGCCGCCGTGGCGCTCCACTGCGCGGCGGGCGATGGCCAGGCCCAGGCCATGGCCTGAGGCTTGTTGCCCTGGGGCGCGGAAGAACGGCTCGCCCAGGCGCGGCAAATGCTCTTCGGCCACCCCGGGGCCATGGTCGCGCACGCTGACGATGATCCGCCCTTGCTCGCCGGTGGCGTGCACCTCGACCGGCTGCCCGGGCGGGTTGAAGCGCACCGCGTTGCGCAGCAGGTTGTCCAGCGCCCGCTCGACCAGCACCGGCCAGCCTTGCAGGGTCAGGCCTGGCTCGGCCTGCAGGCGAATGTCCGGCTCATCGCCGCTGAGCAGGGCATCCTTGCGCACACTGCCGAGCAACGCGTTGAGGTCGACCGGCTCGGCGTGGGGCTGTTCGGCATCGACCCGCGCCAGCTCGAGAATTTCGCTGATCAGGTCTTCCAGGCGGTCGCACTCGCGGGCCAGGCGCGGCCACAGCGCCTGGCGCTGTTCGGCGTCGGCCCGCTCGGCCAGCGCCAGGGCGATGCGCAGGCGCGCCAAGGGTGAGCGCAGCTCGTGGGACACGTCACGCAGCAACTGCCGCTGGCTGGCGATCATGCTCTGTAAGCGCGCGCCCATCTTGTTGAAGTCGTTGGCCAGCACGCCGAACTCGTCGCGCCGGCCGGCCAGCCGCGCCAGGCTGGTCTGCTGGTAGCTGGTCTGGCCGAGGTCGTGTACGGCGCCACGCAGGCGGCTCAATGGACGGGTGATCGACAGCGTCACCAGCAGGCTGAACAAGGTCAGCACCACCAGCGCGATACCCAGCGCGCTCAGCGGCCAGAGCAGGCTGTCGCGGTGCCAGGCATCGAGTTCGGGGTGTGGGATGCGGTAGATCAGCAGGTAGGTTTCGTTGCTGGTCGGGCTTGTGTATTCCTGAGTCAGTCGCCGCCACGGCAGGCGCCGGTCGTCGTTGTGCTGACGCGCCTCGAAGTCGGCGGCGCGGCGCGGGAAGGTGCCCGGCACCACGGCTTCGCCGCTGTCATTGAGCACCTGCACGTCGACCTTGTAGCGCTGTTTGCGACGCTCCAGAAAACGCTGCGCGGCGTTGATGCCGTCGCGCTCGTAGCGTTCGGTCCACTCACTGGCCAGCCCGCTCAGGCCTGGATGGCGACTGAGAATCCAGGCGTCCTGGTTGAGCATGTGGCCAAGCAGCAGCGACAGCCCGGCGACCAGGGCGATGGCCAGCCAGAAACTGGCAAGAATGCGCCAGAACAGGGATCGCAAGACGGGCTACCTCCAGTCAACGAAAAAAGCCCGACCCCCTAGAGGGTCGGGCGTGGGGCTGACAGCTTACTGGGCCTTCTTGGCTTTTTCAGCTTTCCAGGTCTGGAACTCTTGCCATTCGGCGGCGCGTGCTGCGCGCTCCTTTTGCATCTCATCGAAGCGCTTTTGCTGCTCAGGCTTGAGCAGGCCGCGGATTTCGCTGTCGGTCTTGTCGTGACGGGCCTTGATCTCGTCGTGCATGGCCTTCTGCTCGGCGGCCGGCAGCTTTTCCAGGTAGCGTTTCTGGATTTCGCGGCCTTCATGCATCTGATCGCGCATCAGTTGGTCGATCTGCTGGCGTTGCTCGCGGGTCAGGTCAAGCTGGGCGAAGGGTGCGCCACCGCGGTGCGGCGGGCCGTCATGGCGCGGACCGCCTTCTGGCATGGCCATGGCGACGGTGGGCAGGGCGGCGGCGAACATCAGGGCGATGAGGGTCTTGCGCATGGTGTCTCTCCTGTCATGGGCCGGCGTTTACCGGATGTGGCCAGTCTAGGGAGGTGGAAGTCAGGCGCAGTCAGGGCAGGGTAAAGGCAGGGTAAAGATCATCCGTTGCCTGCCGCCTGCACCGCTGCGTCACAGGCTGTAGTAGTAGCCGCGACTGCGCAGCGCCACCACCCGCGGGCGGCCATCGGCATGTGGGCCGATCTTGCGCCGCAGGTTGCTGACATGCATGTCCAGGCTGCGGTCGTACAGGGTCAGCTTGCGGCCCAGGGCCAGTTGCGCCAGTTCCTGCTTGTCCAGCGGCTCGCCCGGCTGGCGCAGCAAGGCTTCGAGGATGCGGCTTTCCGAAAGGGTCAGGGTCATTTCCCGCTGGTCGATGCTGGCCACACCGCGTACCGGGCTGAACACCAGATCACCCACTTCGACCTGGGTGGTGGCTGCGGTGGGATGGCTACGGCGCAGCACCGCGCGCAGGCGCGCGGTCAGCTCGCGGGGGTCACAGGGTTTGGCCAGGTAATCGTCGGCGCCCAGTTCAAGACCAAGGATGCGGTCCAGTGGCTCGCCACGGGCCGAGAGCATCAGCACCGGCAGGTCGGTGTGTTCGGTGCGCAGCTGCTTGAGCAGCTCAAGACCACTGCCGTCCGGCAGCATGACATCCAGCACCACCGCCGCCGGCGGCTGCTCGGCCAGGGCCTGACGGGCGCTCTGGCCGTCGTGACAGGCGCGGACCACGAACCCTTCCTGGCTCAGCCAACTGCCGAGCAACTCGCAGAGTTCCTGGTCATCATCAATCAGTAACAGCTCACTCATGGTCTACTCGGCGCGAATCAGGGTTGGGGCAACAGGCTCTGAGCTACAGACAACCCCATCGCGCCAAAGGTCACGGCAAGACCTGTTTGAAGGGTTTGACCTGTACCTGTTGATAGACCCCGGCGGCCACGTAGGGGTCGGCTTCGGCCCAGGCCTGGGCGGCGGCCAGGGAATCGAACTCGGCGACGATCAGGCTGCCGCTGAAGCCGGCAGCACCTGGGTCGTTGCTGTCGATGGCAGGGTGAGGACCGGCCAGCACCACGCGGCCTTCGGCCTGCAACTGCTGCAAGCGCTGGATGTGGGCGGGACGCGCTGCGAGGCGTTTTTCCAGGGAGTTTTCGACGTCGCTGGCGATGATGGCGTAGAGCATGTCAGTCCTTGGGTTTAGGGGTGGAATTGTCGGAATCGCGCAGGTGGCGCGACAGATAAATACCTTGGGCAACCATGAAGATAACGGTCATGGCCAGGCTGCCGAACACCTTGAAGTCGACCCAGAAGCTTTCGAAGGTGAACGCCACGTACAGGTTGGCGGCGCCGCAGAACAGGAAGAACACCACCCAGGCCAGGTTCAGCCGCAGCCAGACCGGCTCGGGCAGGGTCAGGGCGTGGCCCATGAAGCGCTTGACCAGCACCCGGTCGCCGATGAAGTGGCTGCCGGCGAAGGCCAGGGCGAACAGCCAGTTGACCACCGGTGCTTTCCACTTGAGGAAGGTAACGCTGTGGAAGGCCAGGGTCAGCCCGCCGAACAGCAGGCACGCCAGCAGGGTCAGCCACTGGCTCTTTTCCAGCTTGCGCTGGCGAATGAACAGGGCGCCGTAGACCACCACGGAGCTGGCGATGAGGATTTTCGTCGCGCTGTAGATACCGCCCAGTTCGAAGTCGTGGCCGGCGAGGTCGATCATGCGTGGGTCGAGCTTGTAGACGATGAAGAACAGCAACAGCGGGATGAAATCGATGAATTGTTTCACGGTGGCAGCCAGAAGCGGGATGTCGCGGCATAATATCAAACATCGTTTCCCGGGAAAGCGCTGCACCATGAATGTTGATCTGCACTGTCACAGCACGGCCTCCGACGGCGCCCTGACGCCCTCGGCGCTGGTCGCCCGTGCCCACGAGCATGGGGTGCAGACCTTCGCCCTGACCGATCACGATACCCTCGACGGCCTGGCCGAGGCGCGCGCCGGCTGCGCGGCATTGGGCATGCGCTGGATCAGCGGGGTCGAGCTGTCGTGCACCTGGAACGGCGCGACGATCCATGTGCTGGGCTATGATTTCCCCCTCGATGCCGCGCCGTTGCTCGCGGCCATCGAAAAACTGCACCGCGGCCGCTGGCTGCGCGCCGAAGAAATCGATCGGCGCCTGGCGCAAAAAGGCATGCCCGGCACGCTGGAGGGTGCGCGCGCCTTGCAGCAGGCCCAGGGCGCAAGCGACAACGCCCCGGCGCGGCCGCACTTTGCCGAGTACCTGGTACAGGCCGGACACGCCAAGGACCGTGGCGAGGCATTTCGCAAATGGCTGGGCGCCGGCAAGTTGGGCGACGTCAAGCAGCACTGGCCGACCCTTGAGGAAACTGTCGCGACACTGCGCGAGTCCAATGCATGGGTGAGCCTGGCGCATCCCATGCATTACGACCTGACCCGCAGCAAGCGCAGGCGGCTGATCGCCGATTATCTGCAGGCGGGCGGGCAGGCACTGGAGGTGGTCAACGGCATGATGCCTGCCGAGCAGGTGGGCACGATGTCGATTCTCACCCGTGAGTTCGGTCTGCTGGCAAGCGCTGGCAGCGACTTCCACGGCCCCGGCGCCTGGGGCGAGATAGGCGCCTATCGGCCTTTGCCCGAGGACCTGCCACCGTTGTGGCGTCGATTCCGTCATGAACAGCCTATTGCGTGATGCACAGGACGACTACGTGAGCCAATTTTTCCAGATACACGCCGAAAACCCCCAGATGCGGCTGATCAAGCAGGCCGTTGAAATCATTCGCAAGGGCGGGGTGGTGATCTACCCCACCGATTCAGCCTACGCCCTGGGTTGCCAGATCGGCGACAAGTCCGCCATCGAGCGGGTCCGCCGTCTGCGCCAGCTCGACAAACAGCACAACTTCACCCTGCTGTGCTGCGATCTTTCGCAGATGGGCCTGTACGCCAAAATCGACACCGCCAACTTCCGCCTGCTCAAGGCCCACGTTCCCGGGCCGTTCACCTTCATCCTCAACGCCACGCGCGAAGTGCCGCGCCTGCTGATGCACGAAAAGCGCCGCACCATCGGCCTGCGGGTGCCGGCCAACCCGATCGTGCGCGCCTTGCTCGAAGAGCTGGGTGAGCCGCTGATGAGCGTCAGCCTGATTCTGCCGGGCGACGACGAGCCGATGACCGACCCCTACGAAATCCGTCAGCGCCTCGAGCACCATGTCGATCTGGTCATCGACGGCGGTTACGGTGATCTGAAGGCCTCGACCGTGATCGATCTGTCGGGCGACGAACCGCTGCTGATCCGTGAAGGCTGCGGCGATCCCTCGCTGTTCCTGGCCCAGGCGTGAGTCAGCAGGAGGCCGCAGCGGCCGTTGAGCCGCCCTCGCCGTTGCAGTTGCAACTGGCGCTGGTCTACGGCGAAGCGCTGACCGAGCTGCCGGTCGACCTGTACATCCCACCCGATGCGCTGGAGGTGTTTCTCGACGCCTTCGAAGGCCCGCTCGACCTGCTGCTGTACCTGATCCGCAAGCAGAACATCGACATCCTCGATATCCCCGTGGCGGAAATCACCCGTCAGTACATGACCTACGTCGAGCTGATGAAGAACGTGCGTCTGGAGCTTGCCGCCGAATACCTGGTGATGGCCGCCATGCTCGCCGAAATCAAATCGCGCATGCTGCTGCCGCGCTCTGCCGAGGTCGAGGCCGAGGAGGGCGACCCGCGTGCCGAGCTGATTCGCCGCCTGCAACAGTACGAACGCTTCAAGGCCGCAGCCGAGGACCTCGACCAGCTGCCGCGCCAAGGTCGCGATTTCTACCTGCCGCGGCTGGAAGCGCCGCTGGCCAAGGTGCGCAAGCTGCTGCCCGAGGTCAGCCTGCCGGAGCTGCTGATGTCCATGGCCGAGGTCATGCGCCGTAACGATTTGTTCGAGAGCCACCAGATCACCCGCGAGGTACTGTCGACCCGCGAGCGCATGAGCCACGTACTCGAACGCCTGCGCGGCGGCGGCTTCGTGCCGTTCGTCGAGCTGTTCACGGCCGAGGAGGGCAAGCTGGGCGTGGTGGTGACCTTCATGGCGATCCTCGAACTGGTCAAGGAATCGCTGATCGAGCTGGTGCAGAACGAGCCGTTCACCCCCATCCACGTACGCGTGCGCAGTGCCGCCGATTCGGAATTCGCAGAACCCCATGAACCTCAATGACCCGCGTGAGCTGGCCTCACTGATCGAAGCCTTCCTGCTCGCCTCCGGCAAGCCACAGTCGCTCGAGCGCCTGTACGAGCTGTTCGAGCAAGCCGAACGGCCGGCGCCCTCGGTGTTCAGGAAGGCCCTCGAGGCGCTGGGCAAGTCCTGCGCCGGGCGTTCCTTCGAACTCAAGGAAGTGGCCAGCGGCTATCGCCTGCAGATCCGCGAGCAGTACGCGCCGTGGGTCGGCCGGCTGTGGGAAGAGCGCCCGCAGCGTTATTCGCGCGCCTTGCTGGAAACCCTGGCGCTGATCGCCTACCGCCAGCCGATCACCCGCGGTGAAATCGAAGACGTGCGCGGTGTAGCGGTCAACAGCAACATCGTGCGCACCCTGGTCGAGCGCGAATGGATCAAGGTGGTGGGCTACCGTGAGGTGCCGGGGCGTCCGGCGATGTTCGCCACCACCAAGGCGTTCCTCGACCACTTCAACCTCAGCGGCCTTGAGCAATTGCCCGCGCTGGCCGAACTGCGCGACCTGGAACCGGCACCCCTGCTCGACGACCTCGACCCCGACGACGCGCCGGTGCCGGCGCACCTGCAAGCTTTGGCCGACGCCAGCCTGGCCGAGGGTGAGGAGGGTGAAGATGGCGCCGAGCCGAAGGAAGAAACCAGTTTCCGGTCGTTGCTGGTCGAGTTGGATGCGATGGAGGAAGGGTTGAAGATTGATTTCGATGATTTGCGTGAGGTGGGGTCGGGGCCAGAGGAGGAGTCGCGGTCCTGATTCGTGGGGGGGTTAGTCTTTCCAAGACTCGCTGGCTCGGTTCCGTGCGCCTTGATGACATTGTCAGGATTCATTGGCCTGGTTGGCTTCACGGCACCTTTTCGCCTTTACGGCGAGTTACTTTTGTTTGCGGACAAAAGTAACCAAAAACCGCCTGCTCCAAGATCCGACCCTGCACTACGCTTCGCTTCGTTCCGGGTTCCCTGCGTTCCGGTGCTCTACGGGGCGCCGCGGGCAAGGGTTGCTGCGCAACCCTCACACCTCGCGTCCTCGGCTGCGCCTCGGGTGCGCTGACGCGCACGCCCCTTCGAACACCTCCACTCCGGCCGGACCCAGTCGCGCTCTGCGTCGCCTGAACTATCGCGTATGAAGATCAAAAGCGCGCTCTGTACACAAGCGACCACGAGCGAAATAGCCTGGAATTGCTGGCCTGAATGGAGCGAGCTAGATGTGCGAAAAACACACCAACGTGTCGCCCTTTTTGTGCTTATACCGGGTAAACCTGCACAAAGTTTTGCCCTTGCCCTTGCCCTTGCCCTTGCCCTTGCCCTTGCCTTTGCCTTTGTTCTTGATCTTCGTATGCGACAGTTCAGGCGACGCAGAGCGCGACTGGGTCCGGCCGGAGTGGAGGTGTTCGTAGGGGCGTGCGCGCAGCGCACCCGAGGCGTAGCCGAGGACGCGAGGTGTGAGGGTTGCGCAACAACCCTTGCCCGCGGCGCCCCGTAGAGCACCGGAGCGCAGGGGACCCGGAGCGCAGCGTAGGGCCGGATCTTGGAGCAGGCGGTTTTTGGTTACTTTTGTCCGCAAACAAAAGTAACTCGCCGTAAGGGCGAAAAGCTGCCGTGAAGCCAGCCAAGCCAATCAATCCCGACAACGCCCTCAACGCGCACGCTACAGAACAAGGCTCCAGCCGCCCCGCCGCCAAACCGCCCCAGAAAAGCCCCCGTGCGTTCCCCCACCAATCCGCGTATAGTGCGCGACCCCTTTGGCGCATCCGCCGCCAATTCGATTGTCATGACTACACCGGGAGGTGCCTGAATGAGCGACAACGACCTGCAACAACCCCAACCCGTCCCGCCATCCGGCGAAAAACTGCAAAAGGTGCTCGCACGCATCGGTGTCGGTTCGCGCCGTGACGTCGAAGCCTGGATCAGCGAAGGCCGGATCAAGGTCAATGGCGTAGCCGCCACCCTTGGCCAGCGCGTCGACCTGCACGATGCCATCGCCGTGGACGGCAAGCTGATCAAGCGTGAGGAAGCCGCCGAGGCGACCCGCCGGGTCATCATGTACAACAAGCCCGATGGCGAAATCTGCACCCGTGACGACCCCGAAGGCCGTCCGACCGTGTTCGATCGCCTGCCCAAGCCCCGTGAAGGGCGCTGGATCAACATCGGTCGCCTGGACATCAACACCACCGGCCTGCTGCTGTTCACCACCGACGGCGAACTGGCCAACCGGCTGATGCACCCCTCCTACGAGATGGACCGTGAGTACGCGGTACGTGTGCGTGGCGAGGTCGACGACGACATGCTCGACCGCCTCAAGGCCGGCGTGACCCTCGAAGATGGCCCGGCGAAGTTCACCGACATCCAGAAAGCCCCCGGTGGTGAAGGCTTCAACCACTGGTTCCACTGCGTGGTGATGGAAGGTCGCAACCGCGAAGTGCGTCGCCTGTGGGAATCCCAGGGCGTGGTGGTCAGCCGTCTGAAGCGCGTGCGTTTCGGCCCGGTGTTCCTCAACTCCGACCTGCCGATGGGTCGCTGGCGGGAAATGAGCCAGGGCGAAATCGACATCCTCGCCGCTGAAGTGGGCTTGAAGCCCGTCGCCTTGCCGACGCTCAACCTCAAGGCCAAGGAAAAGCTCGAGCGCCTGCAGCGCAAGTCGAGCCGCCCGATGGGCCGCAACGAGCGCGTGCGCAGCCTGCGTCCGGCCCAGGAAGGTGCAGCCGAGCGCCCGCAGCGTCCGGCCAAGGACGACGCCCCACGCAAGGGCCGCAGCAGCACCGTCGCCGAGCGCCCGAGCGACATGCGCAAGCGCGGCACCAAGCCTGAAGGTGACAAGCCGGCAGGCCGTGGCCGCGGCAAGCCGCGCGGCTGATCGCAGGGCTGGCCTTTCGCGTGTGAACCCACGGTACGTCCGTAGGAGTGGGTTCACCCGCGAATGGCCCTGCTGGAAAACACAGTACGCATCCGCCCTGTAAAGATTTTCTTACGAAATCAATCGTCGTTTCCCGCCGAATTCAGGCCTCCTTCCCGATTCTGTAAAGAATTCCTGCCAAACCAGACATCCCTCTCGCAGCTCTGCGCGTTTTTCCACCCGGAACTGACCCGCCGCGTTGACGCCTGCGCGCTTGCAAGGGTATACAGGGCGCCGCGTTTTACCTGTGACCCATCGCGCTCCGCGCACCCGTGCTGACATTCGGTCGATCGCCTCGCGTCGCCGCCTCCCGGCATCAAGGTAACCACCTTGCCCATTCCATCGCGCCACAAGCGTGATGGGTCCGATTCCGTCACAGATAAAAACAGTGCAGGTGACTTCGTTCATGAGTGAACACAACTCGCAGTCAGGCGAACTCAAGCGTGGCCTGAAAAACCGCCATATCCAGCTGATCGCCTTGGGCGGCGCCATCGGCACCGGCCTGTTCCTCGGCTCGGCCGGGGTGATGAAAATGGCCGGCCCGTCGATGATCCTCGGTTATGCCATCTGCGGCTTCATCGCCTTCTTGATCATGCGCCAGCTCGGCGAAATGATCGTCGAAGAGCCGGTGGCCGGCTCGTTCAGCCACTTCGCCCACACCTACTGGGGCGGCTTCGCAGGCTTTCTGTCGGGCTGGAACTGCTGGGTGCTGTACGTTTTGGTCGGCATGTCGGAACTGTCGGCAGTGGGCAAGTACGTGCACTACTGGTGGCCGGAAATCCCCACGTGGGTGTCTGCCGCCGGCTTCTTCGTGCTGATCAACGCGATCAACCTGATGAACGTCAAGGTGTTCGGCGAGGCCGAATTCTGGTTCGGCATCATCAAGGTCGCCGCCGTGGTCTGCATGATCGCCCTCGGTGCCTGGCTGCTGACCAGCGGCAACGGTGGCCCGGATGCCTCGGTCAGCAACCTCTGGGAGCATGGCGGCTTCTTCCCCAATGGCGTCAGCGGCCTGGTCATGGCCCTGGCGATCATCATGTTCTCGTTCGGTGGCCTTGAGATGCTCGGTTTTACCGCAGCCGAGGCCGACCAGCCGCGCAAGGTGATCCCCAAGGCGATCAACCAGGTCATCTACCGCATCCTGATCTTCTACATCGGCGCCCTGGTAGTGCTGCTCTCGCTGACGCCGTGGAACACCCTGGTGGCGAGCATCGACGCCTCGGGCGGCAGCTATGGCAGCAGCCCGTTCGTGCAAGTGTTCTCGCTGCTGGGCAGTGACGTGGCTGCGCACCTGCTCAACTTCGTGGTGCTGACCGCCGCACTGTCGGTGTACAACAGCGGCACCTACTGCAACGCCCGCATGCTCTATGGCATGGCCGAGCAGGGTGATGCGCCTGCCGCGCTGGCGAAGATCGATCGCCGTGGCGTGCCGGTACGGGCGCTGCTGGCCTCGGCAGCCTTCACCCTGATCGCCGTGCTGCTCAATTACCTGATGCCTGCGCAAGCACTGGAATTGCTGATGTCGCTGGTGGTGGCAACCTTGGTGATCAACTGGGCGATGATCAGCTACTCGCACCTCAGATTCCGCCAGCACCTCAACGCCACCGGGCAGACGCCGCGCTTCAAGGCGTTGTTCTACCCCTACGGCAACTACCTGTGCCTGGCCTTCGTGGTGCTGATTCTGGGCATCATGCTGATGATTCCGGGCATCCAGAAGTCGGTATTCGCCATCCCGCTGTGGCTGCTGGTGATGTTCGTCTTCTATCGCGCGAAGTTGAAAAAACAGGTGGCCTCTGCCGCAACGGTGTCGCCGCCGCGCAGCTAAGCACGTGCAACGCTGCACCACTCCACCCACAAGGGGCCGCACTGCGGCCCCTTGTCGTTACAGCTGGGCCAGCAACCAGCTGCGAAACGCGCGCAGCGAGGGCAGGTTCTCGTTGCGCGGCGGGTAGATCAGGTAGTAGCTGCGCTGGCTGGCGAACGGCTCGCCAGCGCTGCACAGCTCGCCGTTCTGCAGTTCATCTTCGACCAGCACCCGCGGCACCAGGCCAATGCCGATACCGGCGCGCACCGCCTGGATCAGGTGGGAGGTGAGTTCGAAGCTCGGCCCCAGGCGCATGGTGCGGTGGGGCAGGGCGTGGTGGGAAAACCACTCGCCCCACGCATGCGGGTTGTTGGCGACGTTGAGCAGCAGTTGCTGGCTGATGCGCACCGGCGTCCACGGTTGCGCATCCTCGCCCGCATTGGCGGGAAGAATCACCAGCAGTTGCTCGGCGTGCAGGCGATGGCAGATCAGCCCCGGCAGGTCATGACTGGCCACGCCGATGGCGGCATCGATTTCGCTGGTGTCGAAGTTGATCGCTTCGATACGTGAATGAATGTGCACCAGCATGCCGGGATGCGCCGCGTAGAAGGTGTTGAGCCGCGGCAGCAGCCATTTCGAACCGAAGGTCGGCAGCGTCGCCAGGCGCAGCGTGCCGACACCAGACTGATGCGCCAAGGCCTGCAAGGTCGCGCTGCGGATGCGCCCCAACGCCTCACTCAGCTCACGCTGGTACAGGCGGCCGACGTCGGTCAGTTGCACTTGGCGGCCCTCGCGGCGAAACAGCGTCAGCCCCAACTGCTGCTCCAGAGCCTGCACCTGGCGGCTGATGGCGCTCTGGGTCAGCGACAGCTCCACCGCAGCGCGGGTGTAGCTTTCGTGGCGCGCGGCGGCCTCGAAGGCCAGCAGCAGTGACATCGAGGGGGTGAGGTGGCGGTAATTCATTCATAAAACTCATGCATAGCCAACGGAATATCCGTTTGCCCTGGCCTGGAAACTACAGGAACATTGGCGGCCTCGTCATCCGCACCCGCATTACTCATGCGCAAATGACAATTGATCGTAATTCCGGGTCGTTGCCTGACGCCCCGTAGACCGTGACCACGCCATTCTTACGAGGCCATCCCCCGATGATCGCCCAGCTGCCCGCCAAGGCTCCCGCCGCCCACTACAGCGTTTTCCTCGATGCCCTGCGCGGCAGCGGATTTCGTGGCCAGATCAGCGCCGACTACGGCACCCGCACGGTGCTTGCCACCGACAACTCGATCTACCAGCGCCTGCCCCAGGCTGCGGTGTTTCCGCTCGATGCCGAAGATGTAGCACGCATCGCCACGCTGATGAGCCATGAGCGCTTCCGCGAGATTCGCCTGACCCCCCGCGGCGGCGGCACCGGCACCAACGGCCAGTCGTTGACCGACGGCATCGTCGTCGACCTGTCGCGGCACATGAACCAGATTCTCGAAATCAACGTCGAGCAGCGCTGGGTACGGGTGCAGGCCGGGGTGGTCAAGGATCAGCTCAATGCCGCGCTCAAGCCCCACGGGCTGTTCTTCGCCCCGGAGCTGTCGACCTCCAACCGCGCCACCCTCGGCGGCATGATCAACACCGACGCCAGCGGCCAGGGCAGCTGCACCTACGGCAAGACCCGCGATCACGTGCTGGAACTCGATACGGTGCTGCTCGGCGGCGAGCGTCTGCACAGCCAGCCGCTCGACGCCGCCGCCCTGCAACAGGCCTGCGCCCAGCCCGGGCGGGTCGGCGAGGTGTACCGCATGGCCGCGGACATCGCCGAGCATCAGCGCGAGCTGATCGAGCGCACCTTCCCCAAACTCAACCGTTGCCTGACCGGCTACGACCTGGCGCACCTGCGCGACGAGCAGGGCCGCTTCAACCTCAACAGCGTGCTGTGCGGCGCGGAAGGCTCGCTGGGCTACGTGGTCGAGGCCAAGCTCAATGTGCTGCCGATTCCCAAGTACGCGGTGCTGGTCAATGTGCGCTACTCAAGCTTCATGGACGCCCTGCGTGATGCCAATGCGCTGATGGCGCACAAGCCGCTGTCGATCGAAACGGTGGATTCCAAGGTATTGCTGCTGGCGATGAAGGACATCGTCTGGCACAGCGTCGCCGAGTATTTCCCCGAAGAGGCGGCACGCCCGACCCTGGGCATCAACCTGGTGGAGTTCTGCGGCGACGACCCGGCCGAGGTCAACGCGCGGGTCGCAGCGTTTGTCGATCACCTGCAGAGCGACACCAGCGTCGAGCGCCTGGGTCACACCTTGGCCGAGGGCGCCGAGGCGGTGACCCGGGTGTATGTGATGCGCAAGCGTTCGGTGGGGCTGCTGGGCAACGTCGCCGGCGAGGTGCGCCCGCAGCCGTTCGTCGAAGACACCGCCGTGCCGCCCGAGCGCCTGGCCGACTACATCGCCGAGTTCCGTGCCCTGCTCGACAGCCATGGCCTGGCCTACGGCATGTTTGGCCATGTCGATGCCGGGGTCCTGCACGTGCGCCCGGCGCTGGACATGAAGGACCCGGCCCAAGCGGCGTTGGTCAAGCCGATTTCCGATGCGGTGGCGGCGCTGGCCAAGCGCTACGGTGGGCTGCTCTGGGGTGAACACGGCAAGGGTCTGCGTTCGGAGTACGTACCGGAGTACTTCGGTGAGCTGTACCCGGCGCTGCAACGCCTCAAGGGCGCCTTCGACCCTTACAACCAGCTCAACCCGGGCAAGATCTGCACGCCACCGGACAGCGCCGAAGGCCTGACCAAAGTCGACGGCGTGACCCTGCGCGGTGACCTTGACCGCAGCATCGACGAGCGGGTCTGGCAAAGCTTTAGCAGTGCGGTGCACTGCAACGGCAATGGCGCTTGCTACAACTACGACCCCTACGACGCCATGTGCCCGTCGTGGAAGGCCACCCGTCAGCGCCAGCACTCGCCCAAGGGCCGCGCTTCGCTGATTCGTGAATGGCTGCGCCTGCAAGGGGCGGCGAACATCGATGTGCTGGCGGTCAGCCGCGGCCGGCTCGACTGGCTCAAGGGCCTGCCCCAGCGCCTGCGCAACCGCTGGTCGCAGCGCCAGGGCCAGGCCGATTTCTCCCATGAAGTGTACGAAGCCATGGCCGGCTGCCTGGCGTGCAAGTCGTGCGCCGGGCAATGCCCGATCAAGGTCAACGTGCCGGATTTCCGCTCACGCTTCCTTGAGCTGTACCACACCCGCTACCAGCGGCCGCTGCGTGACTACCTGATCGGCTCGCTGGAGTTCAGCATTCCCTACCTGGCCCACGCGCCGGCGGCGTACAACGCGGTGATGGGCTCGAAATGGATGAGCCGCCTGCTGGCAAATGGCGTAGGCATGGTCGACAGCCCGCTGCTCAGCCGCTTCAACTTCCAGGCCACCCTGAGCCGCTGCCAGGTGGGCGTGGCCAATGTGCCGACCCTGCGCGAGCTGAGCCCGCAGCAACGCGCGCGCAGCATCGTGCTGGTGCAGGATGCCTTCACCCGCTACTTCGAGACCTCGTTGCTGGCAGCCTTCATCGACCTTGCCAATCGCCTGGGTTACCGGGTGTTCCTGGCGCCCTACAGCGCCAACGGCAAGCCGCTGCACGTGCAAGGCTTCCTCGGCGCCTTCGCCAAGGCGGCAGTGCGCAATGCCCGCCAGCTCAAGGCCCTGGCTGATTGCGGTGTACCACTGGTGGGGCTGGACCCGGCGATGACCCTGGTCTACCGCCAGGAATACACCCACGTGGCCGGTGCCGAGCAGTGCCCGCAGGTGCTGCTGCCGCAAGAGTGGCTAATCGACGCGCTGCCCGAACAGACGGTGACCCATGCCGGCGATTTCCGCCTGCTGGCGCACTGCACGGAAAAGACCAACGTGCCGGCCAGCAGCGGCCAATGGCAGAAGGTCTTCGCCCGTCTGGGCCTGCGCCTTGCCACCGAGGCCACCGGTTGCTGTGGGATGTCCGGCACCTATGGGCACGAGGCGCGTAACCACGACACCTCGAAAACCATCTTCGCCCAGTCCTGGGCCGGCAAGCTGGAGCAAGCCGGCGAACCGCTGGCGACCGGCTATTCGTGCCGCAGCCAGGTCAAGCGCCTGGCCGACCGACAGCTGCGCCATCCGCTGGAAGTGGTGTTGCAGTATGCCGAGCGGCGCGTTTAAGCAGGCGGAACCGGGCCGGCTCTGCCGGCCCAGTCCAGGCACCTTCAGATATGCACCGGCTCATACGCATTGAGCTGGTCGATGAAGCGCCAGTGGCTCTTCTTGTCGAAGCCCATCATGCGCTTGAGGCGCACATCCCAGCGCATGTGGTGGTTGGCGATCCAGGGCAGGGCGAACAGGTGCGCGCCGCGCCAGGGCAGGAACGGGTTGCGTCGCAGGCTTGCGTAGATTTCCACGCGGTGGCTGGCGTGGCGGCTGGCGCAACGGGCGTGGAAGCCTGAGGTGTCGGCCACCACCAGGGTGTTGGCCGGCACGGCGAAGCGCCGCGGTTGCGGCAGGCCGAGTTCGGCCAGCTGCGCTTCATCGATACGGAACGAACCCTCGCGGTGCATCTGCTCGCTGGAGCGCGCAGCGCCCAGGCTCTGGCGGTATTCCCAGGCCAGGCGCTCCGGGGTCAGGCGGTGGGAGCCGGGAACATAGCTGAACGGCCCCTGGTCGTCGGCAACGTCATCGAGGAACAGCCAGGCCTTGGCCGTGGGGTGGAAGGTATCGGCGTGCAGACGGGTCTGCGGGTCGTGATCGGCGTTGGCCGCGTCGATGATGATCGACTGCAACTGATAGGTGATACCGCCGCTGTTGGACGAGGCGTAGGCGATCAGGTCGCGCACCCCGCGGTCGGCGACGAACGCCGCGCTGGCCGGATTGTGCGCCAGTACATCCTGGTCGAGGCTGACCCGACGCGTCACCGCGCGGCCCTGGCGCATCTCCCAGCCGGTGCTGCGCAGTGCGCCCAGCTCGGCGCGCAAGGCGGCGAACTGTTCGGCCGGCAGAGCGTTTTCGCGGATGAAGAAGCCGTTCTGCTCGAAGTGCTCACGCTCGCCTGGGTCCAGGCGCTTGCCCAGCGCCTGGCGGCGACAGCCGGCCATGGCCATGGCCAACTGGCGGCGCTGCACGTGCAGACCGAGGGCATTGAGCCGGGCGCTGCCCAGCACCGGGTTGTTCTCGAACGATTTTGCGTGGGTGGCGAGCTGCAGGAAATGCCAGGGGAGCGCGGCGCAGCGGCCGATGTCCTTGATCGATACAGGCATGGTCTAGTCCTTTGCGGGGGCCAGCGGCCGGCTACGGCCGAGCATGGTCCAGGTGTAGTTGAGCAACGGCGCCACTCGCCCATGCTCGCGCAGCCGCGCACGGCGCGGGCTGGCCAGACAAGCGAGGGCGTGCCAGGCATCGCAGGGCAGCGCGTGCTGGACGTCGGCATAGCGCGCATAGCGCAACAGTGCGCCGGCCACCAACTGATCCAGGGTCAAGCGGCGGCTGCGCCGGGGCAGCGGTTGGTGGTCCTTGGTGAGGCCCCAGCCGGCATAGAACGGCGTGCCGTAGGTCACCACCGGCACGCCGCGCAGCAGCGCTTCGAAGCCTGCGGTGGAACTCAAGGTGTGCAGCGCGTCGACCTGGCCGTACAGGGCGACGATATCCACCCCGTGCAGCACCTGATCGGCCAGCCCCGCCAGTTCAGCGGCGGTGATGCGTCCGCGGCGCTTGCCGGCTTCGACATCCGGGTGCGGCTTGTAGACGATCCACGCCTCTGGCAACGCCGCGCGCACCGCACGCAACAGCTGCAGGTTGCTGCGGATCTCGCCAGCGCTGCGCAGCACCGAGGCATCGTCTTCGACCTGCCCGGGCACCAGCACGCGCAGTTGCCCCGGGGCTGCCTTGACCTGCCCAAGTGGCCCCTGACGCAGGTTGAACTTGCTTGCCCCAAGCGCCACGGTGGTCTCGCGCAGCCGCGCCGCTTCGGCCAGCTCGGCGGGGCTGAACGGGCTGTGCTGAAGAATCTGTTCGAGGTCGCTGGGCCGGCTGGCGTCGTAGTGAATGCCACTGCGGTCGAGCACCAGTGAACGTGCCGGGCGGTTGTTCACGCCCAGGCCGCTCGAGCGCAGAAAGCCATCTTCGATGCGCCACACCGCCACTCCGGCGCTGTCAGCGCGGCGTTGCAGGTCGGCCGGCTCGCGCGCGGCCCAGACCAGTACGCGGCCCTGTTCGGCGGCCACCTGGCTGAGCAACTGCGGCGAATCCTCGGCGAAGCGCAGTTGCCCCCAGCGGCTGCTGAAGAAGCGGCGAATGTTGTGCTGCTTGTGGCGCTTGACGCCGATCACCGTGGTGATGCCGGCGAACTCGCTGTCGCAGGCTTTCTTGAGTGCGAGCAGATCGGCCACGGTCAGGGCGTCGCTGAGCTGGCCGGTCAGGGGGTCGACGTAGCGGCAGTAGCGCAGGTAGGCGGCGGCCACCAACTGGCGCAGGTCGGGCCGCGCCTGACGCCTGGCAATCGCCATGCGGTCGTCGGTCAGGCCCCAGCCGGCATAGAACGGCAAGCCGAAGCAGGTCACCGGCACGCCCTGGATCAGCGCTTCGAGCCCGGCCTGGCTGGTGCCGATGTAGACCCGCTTCGCGCGCCGCGCCAGCGACGCCCACGACACCTCGCGCGCCTCCAGCGCTACGCCCCGTTCCAGCGCTGCGGCCAGCAGGCAGCTGGGCTTGTGCCCACCGACGCAATCGGGGTGAATTCGCACGCGCACGTCGGCGTCGGGGTTCTCGGCCAGGGCAACATCGAGCATGCGCACGAAATCGGCCTCGCACAGGCCGCCACCTGGGATGGAGAAGTCCCCGGCGGTCTGGTCGACCACCAGCACCAGCGGCCGCTCGCGACCGAGCGGATCATCCTCGGGCAGGTCGCGGGCGTTGTTGTACTTGCCGATCCCGCTGCGGCGCATCAGCGCGATCAGCGCGTCGGCGCTGGCGAGTTCAGCGGCGTTTAGCTGCTCGGGCGCTTGCAGAATGTTTTCCAGCAGGGACGGGCGATCGGCCAAGTAGTGGATGCCCACCGGATCGATCACCAGCGACATCGGCGTATCGCCTTCCACCCCCAGCGACGACGAGCGCAGGAAGCCATCTTCCAGGGCGATATAGGGCAGGTTCCAGCGCTGGCACAGCACCCGCGCCCGCGCAGACGAAGTCTTGTAGCCGATACCGGCGATGGCCTTGAGGCCCTTCGGTGGCCGCTTGCCACGGTGCCATAGCCAGCACGGCGAGCCTTCGGGGCCGAGAAACTGCGGCAGGTGGAAAATCTTGAAGGCCACCCACTGCGACATGATGCCGATCCAGCCCGGTCCCTCGACCAGGGGCGCCAATGGCCCACTCATGGTGTCGCGCTCTGCGATGGCCGAGTACCGCTGCCCAGCGCCCGACGCATGCCCAGCAGCGGTGCCAGCCAGCGACGCCGGCGGGGCACGAAGCCGTGCTTGCGGTACAGCTGCTGCGCACGGGTGTTGCCCAGCGGCACTTCAAGGTCAATGGCGCCCACGCCGTGCTTGAGCGCCTCGGCGCAACAGGCCTGCACCAGCGCCGAGCCGACCCCATGATTGCGCGCCGCCTTGACCACGCGCAGGCCGTAGAGCAGGAACGGGTAGTGCCACTCGCGCCACTCGCTCAGGCAGAACCCCGCGAAACGCCAACTGCCGCCGAGCACGCCGAACTCGCGACGAAACGGTGGCCAGTTGAGTGCGAAGGGCCCGCGACGGGCGTAGCGGAACGAGGCGAAGCCCAGTGCGCGCTCGCCGTCGAAGGCGATCAGCACACGGTCCCAGTGCAGGTCTTTGCCCAGCAGGCGGTAGCGGCAGGCGCCATCGCCCAACAGCACGGCCAACGAGCCGCGGCCCTGGGTGATCAGGCGCTGGAGGCCCGGGTCGGCGGTCTGCGCCGCAGTCAGGGTCGAGCCCAGGACGATGCGCAGCATGGCCTCAGACCACACCGGTCACGTGGGTCTGGCTGGCCGCACCGTGCGCAGCGCTGGCCTGGTCGAGCAGGGTGCTGGCCAGCGCTTCGACGCGCAACGCTTGTGCCTGGCTGCCCGGTTGGCGGCGGTTCGACCAGATCAGGTAGTCGGTATCGCCGGCCGGCGCCCCGACTGCCTGATACACCTGCGGCAGAATCGGTACATGGTCGCCGAAGAAGCACAGCAAAGCCTCGGACGTTTGCGCCTGCAAGGTCTCGCGCAGCATGCCGAGCATGCGGTCGGCGTTGACGATGTGTCGCAGGTACGGGGCCAGGTCTTGCATGCCTGGCTGCAGCGGGCGGTCGAACCAGGCTGGCAGCTCACTGTCATTGACGCTCTCAAGGTGCAGCGGGCCGTGGTTCTCCATGGTGATGGCATGGATGAACAGCGGCTGTTGCCGGCCCTGGGCGTTGAGCAGGCCACGAATCTTCTCGGCCACGGCGCAATCGCCAATGAACGGGCCGGCTTTCTGCGCTTCGAAGAAGCTGCTGACATCGATGAACTCATCGAAACCCAAGGCCGGCAGCACTTTGTCGCGGCCGTAGAAGCTGCCGGCATACGGGTGGATGCACACGGTGCGATAACCCTGCGCCTTGAGCCGGGCGGCGATGCTCGGCAGGCCCTGACGGGCCAGCACGCGGTAGGGGTTGAAGCGGTGCACGCCCAGGCGCTCGGCATCGATGCCGGTGAGGTAGGCGAACTCAGTGCGCACGGTGTTGGCGCCCCAGGCGGCGACTTGCAGCTTGCCGTGGGCCAGTGATTGCCCCAGCAACTGGTCGTACTCGCCGAGTACCTCGCTGCGTACGCCCGGCCACAGGCTGCGCACATCGAAGAACGATTCGCTCTGGATCGAGACGATATCGGGCAGCGCCGCAGCTGCGGCGGGCACAGGTGCGGCGAAGGGCGAACCCAGCGCTGCGCGGTCGACCGGCTTGCGTGCGGCCCAGAAATAGCGCCACAGGCTGGCCGCCAGGCCCCAGCGGCGCACGTCGGCCTCGGCATCGAAGCTTGGCACTTCGCGGCGATGGCCCAGGCGCAGCAGGGCCAGCCCGAGCAGCGCCGGCAGCAAGGCCGCCCAGCGTGAACCCGGCACTTCGAAACTCAGCCCGGCCCACAGGTAGATCACGAACGCCAGCGCCAGGCCGGCCGCCTTGCCGTAGCCGAAGAAGGGCAGGTAAAGCCTGGGAAACTTCACCGCATCGCTGAAGTATTCGAAGTCGGCGCAGACGAAAGGCTCGCGCAGCGAGTGGTACTTGGAGTTGCTCACCAGCACGATCAGCAGCCACACCAGCAGCACGTTGACGCCGCTGAACAGCGCCCGCCCGGTGAGTGCATAGAGCAGCCCCAGGCCCACGCACCACAGGCCCGCATGCAGCGCCCAGCAGCTCAGCGGACGACGCAGCGCCGGGCGCGGCAGCAGAAAACGTTCGACCAGCACGGTCAGCGCCAGGCCTGCCAGCGCAACGGTCAGCAAAGACACTTCAATCACTGTACTTGAGCCCACGCAGAATCATCGAAGAGAGCCGCTGCGGGATCACGCCCAGCAGCCAGGTGCCCAGGTTGAGCGGAAACGGAAAACTGATACGCGCCTGATCGGCCGCAAGGCCGCGGCGGATACGCCGCGCAGCCTTGTCGGCGGTCCACAGAAAGGGCTTGGGGCCAGGCATCTCGAAGCACATCTTCGATTCCACGTAGCCCGGCAGGATGACGTTGATCTTCACCCCTTCGGCGGCCAGCCAGTCGCGAATCGCCTCGCCATACACGCGAATCGCCGCCTTGCTGGCGCTGTAGGTCGGCGTTACCGGCAGGCCGCGCCAGCCGGCCAGGGAACTGAACAGCGCGATCTGCCCGGCACCGCGGGCGCGCATGGCCGGCAGGGCGGCTTCGACGGTGGCGATGGCGGCCAGCACGTTGACTTCCAGCAGCGCGCGGCTGTCGTCCCACTGTTCGGCCGAACCGTCGCTGCCCACCGCAGTGTTGAGCCCGGCGCCGACCAGAATCAGGTCGGGTCGCTCGGCCTCGCTGACCCGTCGCACCATGCTGCGCAGGGCGTCGAGGTCACGCACGTCGAGGGCTTCGAGCAACACCCGTGCGCCCAGGGCGCGGCACTGTTCGGCCAACTGGTGCAGGCGATCTTCGCGGCGGCCCTGAAGAATCAAGGTGACGCCGGGCGCGGCATACTCCGGTGCCAGGGCACCGCCGATACCGCCTGTGGCGCCAGTGATGAGTATGCAGCGAGGGGAGGTCAGGGTGCTCATAGGTACTGCTCGATTCGACTGGTTGGGGCCAGCAGCACGTCCACGCAGTTGGCCACTGCCAGGTCTATGCCGCTGCGGGTGTAGAAGCCGCCATTGACTTGAGTGGTATGGATGACGGTGTTGCGAAAGCGCTTGAACAAAGTCATGTCCGGCGCCTGCGGCTCGACCCAGAACTCATCCAGGCTGCTCTGCTGGGTCAGCCCCGGCAGGGCGTAGATCGGCTCGGCCAAGGCGATGGTCGGACGACCATGGAACAGTGCCGAAGCCCCGGCGGTGCTGTTGACGGTGATCAGCCCCTGAATGTGCGAGAGCAGCGTCGGCATGTAGCCGCTCTCCATGAATTCGACGCGCTCGGCTACGTCGTGCTCGCGGGCCAGTTGCGCGGTGATCGCGCGGTAGTTGAGCAGCCCCGGGGTGAGCGGGTGGTTCTTGACCAACAGACGCGCATCGCTCGGCGCATGGGCGGCGAACGAGGCGATGACATGGGCGATCACCTCGCTCATGTTGGCAAAGCGCGAGTGGTCGCGAATCTGCGCGTCGCTGTCGAGCTGCAAGGGCAGCAGGAAGGTCGGCTGACGCTCTTGCGCGACCTGCGCCACCAGGGCGTTGTCGCGCTGACGCGCGCGCAGCAGGCGCACGCCCTGGCGAATGAAACCGGCGTACTCGGCGGCCGCGCTGAACGGGGCGTGGGTGCGGTAGTTGGGGTAGCACACAGGGTTCAGCGCGCCGCCGACGTGGTACATCACGTCGTGGCTGGCGCGGGCCATGAACGACAGCCTGAACCCTTCGCCGTTGTCGTAGCGCGGCACGTGCTTGCCGACTTCGCGGTACCACTGCGGGTCACGCGGCAGCAGCGAATTGCTGTTGACCCCATCGCGCTCCAGGGTGATCCAGTAAGGGCGGAAGTAACCCTCTTCGAATACATGCACGCCCAGGCCCAGGCGCCGGGCCAGAACGATGGCCGGGCGATGCACTGGGCGGCAATCGCCGAACAGCACGATATCGGTGACCTGCAATTGCGCGAAGCGCTCGGCGTAGTAGCCCTCCAGCTCATCCAGCGGGCAGCGGCAGCTGTGCTGCGAGCCGGCGCCGTAGAGCAGGTCGCCGACGTTGTAACGGATGCTGTGAACCACCTGCCCGGCACCGCGCAATGCCTTGGCCAGGGTCATGAAGAATGGCGAACTGACGCCCTGCAAGAGCAGGAACGTCTTGCGCGGTCGACCCAGCAGAGGACGACCCGCCTGGCTTGTCATCAACGGGCTGGGCGCTTCATGCCCAACCAGTTGCACAAGCGTCGAATCAAGTCCTGCCATCGAGAGGTCGCTCCTGGCTGCGAGAACGCATGCCAATTCTGTAGTTCGTGAAGAGTCTGTTCCGCGCTGGTGAAACGGTCGGTGATGCGGCTGACGTAGGTGGGATAGAGCAGCAAGGTGCCGGCCACCAATTGCGCCAGGCTCAGGCGGCGCTGGCGCCGGGCTTGCACCTGGGCAGACAGATGCAGGTCGCAGGTCAGGCCCCAGCCGGCATAGAACGGCTGCCCGTAGGTGGTCACCGGCACGCCGCGCAGCAGCGCTTCGAAGCCCGACTGCGAGGTCAGCACGTGCACCTCATCCACGGCCTCGAGCAGCTGTTGCAGCGGCGTGTCGCCGATCACTTGGTCGCACCATTCCACGGTGTGTGCTTCATCGTCGCCGCGGGCACGGGTGCCGGCCGTCACTTCCGGGTGCGGCTTGTACAGCACCCAGGCGTCAGGGTTGGCGGCGCGCACCGCCTGCAGCAGTTGCAGGTTGCTGCGGATGTCTGTGCTGCCATATCGAATCGAGGCATCGTCTTCGACCTGGCCTGTGACCAGAATCACCCGGTTGGCCTCGCTCGGGCGCTGCCAGCTCGGGCCGGGCAGGTTGTACTTGGTCAGGCCCGCGCGGCAGATGGCCTCGCGCAGAGCGTCGGCGCGGCTCAACAGCTCGTCATCGAAGGTGCTGTCTGCCAGCAGACGCTCCAGCCGCGAGGGGCGGGTGGCGTCGTAGTAGATCCCCAAGTCATCCACCACCCACGACAGCGGCCGCGCCTTGCCGGCGCCCAGGCCAACGGAGCGCAGAAAGCCGTCTTCGATGCGAAACACCGGCTGCGGATGGTCACGCAATTGTTCGTCGTGCTTGCAGCCCCAAGTCACCACCGGCAGATCGCTGCTCAGCGGTTGCTCGGGCTTGACCAGTTGCACCTGGGCGCCGTTGCAGAACAGCTCGACCAGCGGCTCCTTCCAGCGGCTGAAACCCAGCGCCTGCACCTGTTCGGGCAGCACGCTACGGTGCTTGCGCTGCAGGCCCAGCCAGCGAATCAGGGTTTCTGCCGAACACGGCTGCTGGCTTTCCGGGCACAGGTAGCGTGGGTAGTCCACAAGGCTTGCGTGGATCAACTGCGCCAGGCTCGCCGCGCCGCGCCGCTCGGGTGCCGGCAGACGATCGGTGGTCAGGCCCCAGCCGGCATAGAACGGCATGCCCCAGGTGTGCACCGGCACGTTCCACATCAGCGCATCGAAGCCCAACTGCGAGGTCATGACGAACACCGCGCGCAGGCGTGGCAGCAGGTCGGCGGGATGAATGTCCTGGGCCAGAATCGCCACCCGCGGGTGGGTCGCCAGGACCGACACATCGAAATGGCCGGCCTTGCGTCCGGCCACCACATCGGGATGCACCTTGAGCAGCACGGTGCTGGTCGGGTAGCGCTGCAGGGCCGCCTCGAGCATCTCGGCAAAATCGCTGGCCTGGGCGCCTTGCAACGACGCGTCGCCGCTGGTCTGGTCAGCCACCAGCACGCAGTCATCGGGCAGCACCGGCTGCTGAATGCGCGCGGCGTTGTATTTCGACACCTTGTGCTGCTGCCACAGCTGTTGCAGCGCCATGGCACGCTGCTGCTGCTCGGCAGTGAGCGGCTGGGCAATCAGGCGTTCGAGGCGCGATGGCTGGCTGGCGTCGTAGTACACGCCGACGTCGTCGGCGATCAGCGACAGTGGCGGCTCGTCAGCGCCAAGGCCGACCGAGCGCAGAAAACCATCCTCCACGGTCAGCACCGGTTTGCCGGCAGCCTGGGCGGCCGCCATGGCTTTCGCTGCGCTGGGCTTGCGCCCCCAGGCCAGCAGGCAATCGACGCCACCGGCGTCGCTGGCCACGCCATTGCGCAGGGCGTAGTCGGGCAGGAGAGCGGGAAGGGTAGGAATTTGCTGGGCGCCTTTCGACATCACCAGCAAGCGTGGGCGAGGCAAAGCTTCATCCATAAACGTACTGCGACTATCCGTTCGAGGAAGTGGCCAAAGGACGACGCCCTAAGGTTTCTGTGGAATGTTTCAGACCGCGAATATTAATACAAATTCAGAAAGGTCCTACACCAAACTCAAAAAATCCCCACCGTATGGTGTGATTCTTCCTACAAAACAAGGCAATTTGTTACAGGATGTTCATCAATCCAGGCACGTCAGCAGATATTCGTACTTTTGCAGAAGCAGCGGCATGCGCTCGCGCTCGCGGTACTCGGCCAGGGTTTCCGGGCGCAGACAGTGGTACAGCGCGGTCAGCAGGAAGATGTAGCGCAGGTTGTGCAGCGCTTGTTCGGAATCAAATTCAGGCGGCAGGGCGGCGCGGTAGGCGTCGATGAATTCGCTTTGTGCAGTGAGGAACATCTTCATGTCCTTGCGGCGAAAAAGGCTGCCCAGGTAGGCCCCGCCGTCGAAGCCGATGCGTCCGACCTTGACCTCGCTCCAGTCGATCACATGCAACTGCTGCTTGATCAGGAACAGGTTCTTGCGCAGGTAATCCATGTGGCAAATGCAGCGTGGGCTGCGTCGGGCCTGGCGGGCCATGTCGCGCAGCTTGGGCACGAAGGCCTTGAAGCGGGTGGCGAGTCCGGCGAAGCGAGGATCGTCCTGCCCCAGGCGCTGCAGCTCGCTGAGGTAGCGGGCGAAGTTGAAGCGTGGGCGCAAGAGGAACCAGGGCCGGTAGAAATCCATGCTCCACAACAGCGGCGCGCGGGATTTGGACTGGGCTTGCAAGTAGCGGTGGCTGAGCAGTTCCTGCTCGGCGATGCCCAGCGCCAGCGGCTTGGCGATGGCCTGCATGCGTGGCGGCTTGCCGCGCAGGTAGGTGGTGAAGATCAGGCTCTCCCAGGGCGTGTCGATGACCCCCAGGCAAGCCGGGTGACGGAAGTGTGTGCTGCCTTCCAGCAGGCCTGTGGCGCGGTGAAAGCGCGCTTCCTGGCTGCCGATGAACAACACTTTGCGAATCGACTTTTCCACCAGTTCCAGTGGCTCACCGGTCAGCGGATCGATGACCTTGTGGTGGCGCACGTAGTCGACGAACGAGGCATTGGAGTCGAGGTCCTCGCTGCTGATGCTCAGCGGCAGATCACCCCAGTGGGGCATCAATGCGCGCAGGCGGTCTTCGAGCGAGGGTCTTTGCCAGCGGAACAGGGTCTTGCGACCCGGCGACAGGGTAAGGGCAGTCATGGCGTCCAGTCCGGCAGAGCCGATTCGGTCCTTTTCTGTGGCGATCAGGAGGGGCAGCAGGCTGCGTCTTAGGGAGGCCGCTGGAGGTGGAAAGTTCAACGGTCAGGCTGAGCATTCGGGCCCGTTCGCGGTTTTAGCCGTAAACGAGCCCAGCACTCAGGCTCAGTCCTCCAGCAACTCCTCAGCCACCGCCAGCACGTTGTCCAGGGTGAAGCCGAACTCCTCGAACAGTGCACTGGCCGGGGCCGACTCACCGTAGGTGGTCATGCCGATGATGCGACCGTCCAGGCCGACGTACTTGTACCAGTAGTCGGCATGCGCCGCTTCGATGGCGATGCGTGCGCCGACTTGCACCGGCAGCACCGACTGCTTGTAGGCGGCGTCCTGGGCGTCGAACACGCTGGTGCATGGCATCGACACCACGCGAACCTTGCGGCCCTGGGCGCTGAGGGCGTCGAACGCCTGCACGGCCAGGCCGACTTCCGAGCCGGTGGCGATGAGGATCAGCTCCGGCTCGCCGGCGCAGTCACGCAGCACGTAGCCGCCCTGGCTGATCTGCGCGATCTGCTCGGCGCTGCGCGCCTGATGCTGCAGGTTCTGCCGCGAGAAGATCAGCGCCGACGGGCCGTCGTTGCGCAGCAGCGCCTGCTGCCAGCACACCGCCGACTCCACGGCATCGGCCGGGCGCCAGGTGTCGAGGTTGGGGGTGGTGCGCAGGCTGGTCAGTTGCTCGATCGGCTGGTGGGTCGGGCCGTCTTCGCCCAAGCCGATGGAGTCGTGGGTGTAGACGTGAATCACCCGCTGCTTCATCAGCGCCGACATGCGCACCGCGTTGCGTGCGTATTCCATGAACATCAGGAAGGTCGCGCCGTATGGCACCAGGCCGCCGTGCAGGGCCAGGCCGTTCATGATCGCGGTCATGCCGAATTCACGCACGCCGTAGAACAGGTAGTTGCCGCTGGCATCAAGGGCTTCGACGCCCTTGCAACCTTTCCACAGGGTCAGGTTGGAGGCGGCCAGGTCCGCCGAGCCGCCGAGCAGTTCAGGCAGCAGCGGGCCGAAGGCGTTCAAGGTGTTCTGGCTGGCCTTGCGGCTGGCGATGGTTTCGCCCTTGGCGGCGACTTCCTGCACGTAGGCGGCGGCTTTCTCGGCGAAGTCGGCCGGCAGCTCGCCCGAGCTGCGGCGCTTGAACTCGGCAGCCAGCTCAGGATGGGCCTGGGCATAGGCGTCGAAGCGCTGGTTCCACTCGGCTTCGGCCTTGGCACCGGCCTCTTTGGCATCCCACTCGGCGTAGATCTCGGCGGGAATCTGGAAAGCCTCGTGGCTCCAGCTCAGGCCGGCGCGGGTCAGCACGATCTCGTCGGCACCCAGGGCGGCGCCGTGGGACTCTTCCTTGCCCTGCTTGTTCGGCGAGCCGAAACCGATGATGGTCTTGCAGCAGATCAGGGTCGGACGGTCGCTCTTGCGCGCGGTATCGATGGCGGTCTTGATCTCGTCGGCATCATGGCCGTTGACGTTGCGGATCACCTGCCAGTTGTAGGCTTCGAAGCGTTTCGGGGTGTCGTCGGTGAACCAGCCGTGCACTTCGCCATCGATGGAGATGCCGTTGTCGTCGTAGAAGGCGATCAGCTTGTTCAGGCCCAGGGTGCCGGCCAGCGAGGCGACTTCATGGGAAACCCCTTCCATCATGCAGCCATCACCGAGGAACACGTAGGTGTGGTGGTCGACGATGTCGTGGCCTTGGCGGTTGAACTGGCCAGCCATGACCTTCTCGGCGATGGCGAAGCCGACCGCGTTGGCCAGGCCCTGGCCGAGCGGGCCGGTGGTGGTCTCGACGCCTGCGGTGTAGCCGAATTCCGGGTGGCCCGGGGTGCAGCTGTGCAGTTGGCGGAAGCCCTTGAGGTCATCGATGGACAGGTCGTAGCCGGTCAGGTGCAGCAGCGAGTAGATCAGCATCGAGCCGTGGCCGTTGGACAGCACGAAGCGGTCGCGGTCGGCGAAGTGCGGGTTGCTCGGGTTGTGCTTGAGGTAGTCGCGCCACAGCACTTCGGCGATATCCGCCATGCCCATCGGGGCCCCGGGGTGGCCGCTGTTGGCCTTTTGCACGGCATCCATGCTGAGGGCGCGGATGGCATTGGCACGTTCACGACGGCTGGGCATCGCTGGTCTCCTGACGATTGGACGGGGTTGGAAAAAGGCCGGCATTCTGGCGCAGCGCCCCAATTACGGCAATCACCAATGAACAATGAGCGGAAGAATTCCGATATGTGAAGTGATCGACGAAAAAAAATGAACCTAATTCGAACAGCGCCGTCACAGCAACACTCCGGCGTAATACGCCAGGCGTAAAGGTAATCCGTTCAGACGTTTTCCTATCTCGCGCTACATTCCGCTGCGCTGCAGGTAACAGCACTCACTGTATATACAGTGAGGTCGCGTATGCGTGGGTGTGCGTTGACTAACTGAGGGCCTGCAGCGTGATCCACCAGTCAGAATTGAACGCTTGTGCTTTGCTCGGTGAAACAAAAACCTTAACATCCGCGGCTTCGCTAAATCCTAGACAGTCTTCAGGGACGAACATGAATCACCTTAACATCGCTAAAGAAGCCCTTATTGCCCAGGCGCAAGCCGTGAATCTGCTGGCTGATCGCCTCAATGGCGAATTCCAGAGTGCGGTCGAGTTGTTGCTGGGTTGTCAGGGCCGAGCGGTTGTCTGCGGCATGGGCAAATCCGGTTTGATCGGCAAGAAAATGGTCGCCACCTTCGCCTCGACCGGTACACCGAGTTTCTTCCTGCACCCGGCTGAAGCCTTCCACGGCGATCTGGGTATGCTCAAACCGATCGATGTACTTATTCTGATCAGTTATAGCGGTGAAACTGACGAACTGATCAAACTTATTCCAAGTTTGAAATCATTCGGTAACAAGATCATTGCCATGACCGGTAATGGTCAATCGACCCTGGCCAAGCATGCCGATATCTGGCTGGATATTTCGGTCGAGCGCGAAGTGTGTCCGAACAACCTGGCACCGACCACCTCCACCCTGGCCACCATGGCCATGGGTGATGCGCTGGCCGTCGCCTTGATCGAAGCGATCCAGTTCAAGCCGATGGACTTCGCCCGTTACCACCCCGGTGGCAGCCTGGGCCGCAAACTGCTGACCCGTGTGCGTGATGTCATGCACTCGCCAGCCCCTGTGGTCACGCCTGACACCACCTTCCACGATTGCCTGCTGGTCATGACTCGCAGCCGTCTGGGCCTGACCGTGGTGATGGATGAAGACAAACTGGTCGGTATCGTCACCGATGGCGACTTGCGCCGTGCCCTGCTGGAAGATGAAACCATCATCAATTCCCTGGTCGCACAGTTCATGACCATCGACCCGCATACCATCAATGAGGCTGCGCAACTGTCCGAAGCCGAAAGCTACATGCGCGAAAACAAGATCCGTGCACTGGCCGTGTCGGATGACGAGAAGAATGTTGTCGGTGTGGTCGAGATCTTCGACTGACACTGGAGCGTCATGAAAAAGGGCTGTTACCGAGGGATCGGTAACAGCCCTTTTTATTGGCCGGTTGCAACCTGCGTCAGTGACGCCGACCCGCTACAGCCTGGTCGGCGCCTGCATACTCACTGTACGCGAGGGTCATCCAGCAACTGCGCGTACTCGTCAGGCGTACCGCAGAAAATCACATCTTCGATGGGCACCAGCTCGTATTTGATGACTTGGCCCTGTTGAATCAGGTTGTTGTACAAAGGCGCAATGTAGTATTCGCCCTGCGCCGTGTCCTGGGTCTCGAAGGCTTGCCGGAAAATCCGATCGAAATCGAGCTTGTTCTTGAAGTAATACAAGCCATCGGAGCAGAGGTCGGAGATACGCACTTTTTCGGTAGTGCGCAGCACGGCGTTATCTTCGCCAGGCTCGACGAACGACCAGTGACTGCCGCCATGGCGGAACACTTCAAGATAACCGTCGCACTGCTCGACCCACTCGGGCTTGCGGAAATCAGGACGGAAGGTGTCGATATTGAAGATGTACAGCGGGCTCGGACTGTCGATGTCCTTGAGCCCCTGATACACGGTATCGGCCTGGCCCAGGGTGTCGGCTTCGAACACGACGATGGAATAATCGCTGATGCCCAGTGCCTTGACTGCCGCCTCGACGAATTGCGGCGCCTCGTAATCGTTGCGTACCAGGAAGCGGAAGTGATCGGTCTTGAAATAGTGTTCGAATGACCTGACCGCGCGTGAGAACACCGTCTCGCCATTGACCAGTAGTTCGTACTTGGGGCGGGTAAAGCCTGCCTTGAAGAACCGGCTACTTTTTCCAACCATGGGGATGATGATCATGCAGAAATCTCTTCGTGACAGTAGCTCAGGAAAATTCGATAGGCGTTGGCGCGCATGGCCAATTGACGATCGGGACGATCGGCGTGCAGCGGGATCATCGAGATGAACAGCAGCACCACGCAAGGCATGATCTGCTTCACCGAGACCGAAGCTGCGAATTGCGTGCCCATGAACGAGCGCTGAATCTGTTGCAGGCGAGCGTCGATGTGGAAGTCCAGTGTGACGCTTCCAGACGCGTCTTCGAGCAGCTCGTAACGTCCGGCAATGATCAGGTCGTACAAGCCGATGACCGAATGAGCCAGTTTGGCCAGGTCGTACTTCTGGTCGCCAAAGATCGAGAAGTCACCCGCTTCGGTCATGCCGCGTGGGTCGAGAATCTTGATCGTTTCATTGCGCGAGTCGTACAGCACGTTGCTGAAGCAGACATCACCGTGCAGCACCGAATCGATGATCGGCAGGCCGGACACCTTGTCGATGCACGTTTCGGCAAGCTCGGCCAGCGATGGCATGGGCTTGCCGGCGTAGGTGAAGGGGGCCTGTGGGTCGATCAGACCTTGTGCAGCCGTTTCCTCCAGGCGCCGACGCGTTTTCGCCCCATACAGCGCCTCGGCGTCGTTGGCCAGCGCTTGACGATCGAGGTCGGCAGGCAGCGCATGACGCATACGGGCAAAGAGGTCCTGGAAAATATCGAAGACTTTCTTCCAGAAGAACGCCGGGTTGCGGCCGTGTACGAACACTTCATTGAGCGGCGATAACGACAGGTATTCCAGGCAGTAAAAGGTGCCGCCCTGATCGTCGAAGGTGTAGTCGATCAGTTGCGGGGTATAGCGTTTCAGCGCAGGGGGGAGCGCCTTGAACCAGCGTGCCTCGGCCTGGATCTTGCGGTTGGGCTGACCTTTCTTGGTCACCAGGCCGTCGGCGATCACCAGCGAGTTGAAGGCACGCTGGGTAGTGATCGAAGCCCTGGACTTGAAATAGGTGTTGACGTGGCCCAAGTCGTTCCAGGCACCCACCAACTTGCCCTGCAAAGGTGTTTTCTGGCCGTAGCGGCGGATCGCTTCGACGAAGTTGCCCCGCGCCAGGCTCAGCGATTGCGTCAGCAGGCGTGGCGATGAAAACGAGAAGAAGCCACACCAGATCAGCTTGTCATCGGCGTCGGACGCCTCGTACTCCCAGCCATAGTCATCGGAGGTGGTGCTCACGCCGATGACATCGGCATCTGCCGGAATACCCTTGATGAAGGTATCGCCGTGCATCAGGCGCACAACGTGTTCGATCTGGTAGTCGTCCTGGGTGTTCAGCACATACAGCACCGACTCGGCCAGGGTGAAACCATCGGGCACGCGCACGACTTTGACGCCCGCGGTTTCGATCAGCAGATTGTCGCCGAGGCTGAGCTCGTAACTTTCCGGAAGCGAGACGACGATGTTGATATCGTCGAGTGTTTCGCGAATGGCGACAATCTGATGCTCCAGCAGCCGTTTGTTCCCCAGTGGCAACATGCACGGAGGAATCTTGCCGTATTCAGCCTGCAGCTCGGGAATGACGTAGGCACCGGAGTTGATGATGATCATTATTTGATGCCTACCAGTGATTTGATCTCGTCGTAGGACAGCCGCTCGAACTCATCGGGGCGGATGGCCTTGTCGTCGACATAGAACCCCTCGTTACCGCACCAGGGCTTGCCGACATAGATTTCATCGTAGGGAATCTCGTGCTTGGCCAGCCACGCCAGAATGATCGGCAGGGTGTTGGCGGTGATCTTGCCAACGTTGCCTTCATAGGTGCGCATGTTGCGGCTGGTGGAGATGACGATGTCGAAGCCCATCTGTTTGTAGGACTGCAGCTTCTCGCGGATATTGGGACGCAATGCGGCATCGGCGTAGCTACCGGCTCCTTTGGAGCAGATGGTTTCGTCGAGGTCCATGATGATTCGTTTCATAAAAGGGCTCTAGATTGAGAGTCGACAGAAGCTAGCCACGCTTCCCATTGATGTAGACCAGGGAGCGGTTGTTTCCAAAGTTCAGGTCCCACGGAGCCGGACGCACGACGTGGTCGACGTTGCGTGGGCCATGCCACGCCTTGCCTTCGAATTCAGGAAAATGCTTGGCGATGTAATCTCGGGTGCGTTGCTCGCGTGCTGCACTTGCAGAGGTTCTGTCCTGGCGCGCCACATTGACCTTGAGATCCACACGGTTGGTGGGAATGCCTTGGTCCAGAAAAAACGCCCTGATCAGTGGGCTGGCGAAGAAACCGTGACTGTTGCCGAATTTGCGCGAGAAGTTCAACAGCCAGTCTTCCAGCGTCAGGAAGTGCGCCATGGTGTCCGGGCTGCCGAAGATAAACTGATCGCTGCCGCCACTCAATGCCTTCACGTAGTTCATCGCATCTTGCTGAGTAGCGTTGTGGAGCTCTTCGAGGGTGAAGCTGCAGTCAAGATCGAATCGGCAGCGCACCACCAAGTCGTAGTGCTTCTGCAGCGCCACAGAGCAGTCCTGCATCAGCTGAATGGCACGTTTGACACCGTACCATTGGTTGAGGATGAAGAAGTCCGGGAAGCTATCGGTGAAATCTGTGAGGATGTTTCGCTCGTTTTCCAGCTGCTCAGGCTCAGAAATGAACTCGTAGCCCACAAGATTGAAGCCATGCTCTTCGAAGGTGGCGAGCAGGGTGTCGTTGTAGTCGCTGTGCCAAGTCGAAAAGTAGAAGTCAGCGTCACCCAGTGCCTGTTTCATTTTTGATGCGACGCGCGCAAACGTCCTTGGGTGACCACTCAAGCACACAGCTATTTTTGTCATTGCATATCCCTAAAAACTTTGATTGCCAGTTGCTCCGAGCTCGCGAAGTCCATGTGCTCGCGATCGGGCTGAGATGACGGTCCGGATCGGGTCGAGAATCCCGCCAACGAGGCTGCCTGGGCGGTCCAGCGATCCCGAGGTACAGCGCTCGTCATTGTATTGGTCCTCGTCTCGCCACTCGAGTCACTGCCAGTAGCATGGTCGATAAAGCCCGTTGGAGTCTCCCCAGGTCGTACTCTTGGAGAGAAAGCGGACGCATGAGGTTAGTTCACTGCTTCTCTCATGACCAGTAGTGCTGGAGGTGGCCACTTCGACCCAATGCCGACTGTGCGTAACCGCTTATGAGCCAGAGCTGTAGACACTTCGCTGGCCCAGTAACAGCGGTTGAGCTGTTCTTGAGGCCAGCACTGTGTCGGCAATGCCCCTGTGTCCCAGACTGCTATTGAGCCATCTTTGCCATGACCTTGGCATATCCCGAGGCCGTGCTCAGCACCGAAGCCTTGCCTTGAGCGGTGAGAATCGCGTCAGCAAGTTCTCGGAATGCCCCATGCCCCCCGGCGGTGGCCAGTACGTTGGTACTGGCGGCCTTCACGTAGGATGGCGCATCGGCGACCGCATAGGACATTCCACAAGCGGCGAAAGCGGGAAGGTCGATCGAGTCGTCCCCAATACAAACGGTTTGCGCCGCCGTGACCCCGGCCTGAGCAATGAGTGACTCGCAAGCGGCAAGTTTGTCTTTGACACCAAACTGGCATAGTTCAATACCCAGGTCAGCCACTCGCTTGCGCAGTGTCGCCGAGTCTCGGCCGGACAGCACCGCAACGCGGACGCCGTTCTCCTCGAGCATGCGCATTCCCATGCCATCGCGGACGTGGAAACGCTTCAGGCATTCACCGCTGCCGTCGTAGAAAATGCCACCATCGGTGAGCACGCCGTCGACATCCGTTATGACCAGGCGTATATCCGCCAGGGAAGGCTTGGCGGGCCTGCCAAGGCCCGAAATGATCGCTCTGACTTCCTCCAGACACTCAGGCGTATCGACGCCAGGACCGGTGGGCTCCACTTGGTATGCGCGAATACGATAGCCGGCATACATCAGACGCAGTTGCTCCAGCTTTTCGGCGCCTTCCATCATCGGCTGCTCAAGGCTCGAGTATTCGGCCAGCACCTGTCGCCGATAGGCGTAGACACCGACATGTTTGAGAAACTGAGCGAATTGCGCATCGCGCGGGTAGGGGATGGGGGATCGGCTGAAGTACAGCGCGTTACCGTTGGCAGCAAGCACCACCTTCACGGTATTTGGGTTGTTGGCCTCTTGGCCATCGATCGCATGGCACAGCGTGCCAATCTGCACGCTCACATCACTGGCCATGCCTGCTGCGAGTGTTTCGATGTCGCCGGGGCGCACTAGGGGTTCATCACCCTGAAGGTTGATATACACATCTGCATCGACATGCTGCATGACTTCAGCGAGGCGGTCGGTACCTGAAGGGTGATCGGCTGAGGTCATGACGAACTTCCCACCGAACTGCGTCACGGCGTCAGCTACCCGCTGGTCGTCCGTTGCTACGACGACTGTCGAAACGCCTGCAACTTCAAGCGCGCGCTCGTAGACATGCTGGATCATCGGTTTACCGGCAATGTCCGCAAGCGGCTTGCCAGGCAGCCGTGTAGACCCATAGCGTGCGGGAATTACGATGGCAATACGTGGTTGTTCACTAGCCATGCTCACAATCCTTTCCGTGCAGAAATCAAGCGATGTTCAGAGGGGCGAACGACTTGATGAGGTCATCCAAGGCCTTGATTTGTGCGAGGAATGGTTCGAGCTGAGCCAGTGGAAGCGCACTCGGGCCATCGCACTTGGCCTGCTCAGGGTTCGGGTGTGCCTCCAGGAACAGGCCGGCCAGACCCACGGCCATACCGGCGCGTGCCAGATCCACGACCTGTTCACGACGGCCGCCCGAGGCTGCCCCAGACGGATCGCGTTGCTGCAATGCGTGGGTCACGTCGAAGATGATCGGCAGATCGTCACAGGTGCGTTTCATTACGCCAAAGCCGAGCATGTCGACAACGAGGTTGTCATAGCCCATGCAGGTGCCGCGGTCACAGAGAATGAGCTGGTCGTTACCGGCTTCCTTGAATTTGTGAACGATGTTCTGCATTTGCGAGGGGCTGAGAAACTGAGGTTTCTTGATATTGACCGGCTTGCCGGTTTTGGCCAGAGCAGTGACGAGGTCGGTCTGGCGTGCAAGGAAGGCAGGCAGCTGCAGAACGTCGGCCACTTCGGCAACCGGCGCGCACTGATAAATTTCATGTACGTCGGTGATGACAGGGACGCCGAATTCGGCTTTAACCTTCTCGAACATGCGCAGCCCTTCCTCCATGCCTGGACCACGGTAGGAATGGATCGAAGACCGGTTGGCCTTGTCAAAGCTGGCCTTGAAGACGTAAGGAATGCCGAGCTTCTCGGTGACCCGTACGTATTCAGCACAGGCGGTGAGTGCCAGATCGAGCGATTCGAGAACATTGATCCCGCCGAACAGAACGAAGGGCGCGGAATTGGAGCACTGGATAGTCGGCGAAATTTTGATCATAGGGACACTGTATGTTGAGTAAGTGGATTGAAAAAATCGACTGATTGGAGGGTGACAAACGCAAAAGGTTCGAACCAGACCGGGAGAATATCACCCTGGGCGATAGTCCTACAATTCGGGCTCAGGTGTGGCAGTTGGCCTCGCTGAACTCGCACAAGTAATGAGCTGATTGGAGAAATTGGAAATGCGCAAGATGTCTACCGCTTTAGCTCTTTCTGCAGGTGTGCTGGCGTTGTCGGGCCTCTCCGCGCCCGCCGTCGCCAACGACGCGTGCGACCTCAGCACGATTTCAGTCAAGGGTGAAGTCAAGCTCAATGGCCAATGTACTTATCACGGTGGGCTGCAAATCAGACAGAGCAACACTTCTCTGGATTGCAACGGAGCAACGCTCGTCGGTGACAAGGGGGATAAATTTGGCATCATGATCAAAGGGACGGGAATCAACAACATCAAGGTCTCGAATTGCAGGCTGTTGGGTTATGACACCACGCCGATCATGATCATGAGCGGCGAAAAAAGCGATGTCCTGTCAGACATGCGTGAAGAGGGGTTTCTGCGGGCTCCGTACAATGTCGTGCTGGACAAGATAACTATCGAAGGCACCCGAGGTAATGCGGTGCATTTTAATGGCTACGTCAACAACTCTGTTTTAAAAAACTCGAAGATCATCGGATCGCGTGGAGTGGCGGTTTACCTCGGTGGCAGCACTCGGGGCATCACGTTGGAGAACAACGTATTCTCGATGAACGGTGGCGTGAATGAAGCCAAGCAGCGCGAGGCCGTTGCGGTGGACTCATCGGCACGTAACATCATCAGGGATAACAAGTTTGTGGGTAACGCCGCAGGTGGGATATTTCTCTACAAAAACTGCGGCGAATACAGTCGCCGTCCTGGGGCAAAGCTCAAGCTAAGATGGCAGCCAGCTGATGACAATCTGATCACCAGAAATACGTTCTCTCATGAAAAGATAGGGGTGTGGGTCGCGTCCAGGCAGAGCAAGGATTTAAGTCGCCTTAAGTGCGGAGATCCCTCGGTCGATGGCGCAGGAAAGTTCTATCGGGATTATGCAGACAATAATGTAATTACCGACAATTTCTTCTGCAGTGTGAAAACGGCGGTGCGCATTGAGGGGGATAATAACCGCTTGGCCGGCAACATGTATGACATTGCCACCAAGCGAACGGTACTGATTCCGTTTGCCGAACGTCCCAAGCCCGACGGTTCCGTATCCAAGGGAAATGTCTTGGATGACAGCAGCAACCGACCCGGGGGGATCGAGAAGTGTGACGGCATTCAATTTAGATAAAATTGTTGGCGCATGACAGGCTGATGGCTAGTTCACCAGCCCAGTCAAGCGCCGGGATATCGATGCTTTGACACACTCCGCATGCCTTTGCGATACGCAAAGGCATGCGGACATTAGCGTCTGTTAGCGCAAAAATAGCCTCGATCGTCACTCGATGGGACACGATCGTTCCAAGCGTGCTTGGGAATGGTTACAGACGTTTTTCATTCCACGACACGTTCGACTTCAGCACTTTTGCTGGTATGCCTGCTGCCAACGAGTTTTCAGGGACGCTGCGGGTGACAATGGAGCCTGCCCCTACGATAGAGCCATCTCCAATCGATACTCCCTTGTAGATGTAGACGTTTTCTGCAAGCCATACACGATTGCCGACCTCGATTCCGGCATCGGGGTTGATCCGGCTATTGGTCGTGAGGTCGACGATCGAGTGCATGTCAGACGTTCGGATTCGGACGTTAGCGAACAGGCATCTCTCGCCGATGGTAACCGAGGTGCCGTCCGAAGCGAGAATCCAGCAAGGTTTGTTGAACTTCGTCCGAGCGCCGATCTTAAGCGTAGACTTGCCTATAACCCTGAGGTCTCCGGTCAGTTTGCAACCGTCCCCCAGAATCACGGTGCCACCAGATTCTGAGAAGATCAGTTTGAAATTGGCAAGTCTGACATTTTCGCCAATCACGACCTTGGCGCCTGTACCCTTGAACTGAATTACACACTTATCATTAGTGATGGGGGTGCCGATAATTTCGTTGCCCTCAAGATTGATAACTTTCATCGCGTTCCCTGTGCTTTAAAAAAGGGCGCCTTTGAGGGCGCCCGTACGACAATTCTACTTCTTTTTCATTGCAGCGATGTAGCGAACCACGTCTTCGACTTCTGCTGCAGCGTTGGTCTCAGGATTGAAGTACCGGCTGCTCTCGATGTACGCGAAATGGAACAACTCCTCGACCGTGCGGCGACGCGTTCGAGAGGTGAGTGACTGTTGGTCGGCCGTTGCCCCCCATCCAGCATAGAAGGGCATACCATAGCAATGAACAATTTTTCCGGCCATCAGCGCTTCGAAGCCCATGCCGGAGGTCATTACATACACTTCATCAACCACATCAAACAGCGCGAATGGGTTGATGTCATAGAGAATCGGGTAGACATTGCTCATATGCTGCGTGAACGCGAGCTTCTCATTGCTGAAGTAGCTCGATTTGCCGCCTTTGATCGCATCAGGGTGCTGTTTGACAAGGATGTCGCAGTCGCTACGCTCACGGCAGACTTCATGGATCATGCGATTGAATGCTTCTTCCGAGCCTAGTCCGGAGGCTACCGATTGGTCGCCAAAGCGCTGATCTACCAACAGTAGTTTTTTTCGCCCAGGCGTGCCTGCGAGCATCGGGATGTCGGGTGCGTGGTTGTACTTCGAGATCCGCTCTTTGACAATCAAATCGATGGCATTACGACTGCGCTCCAATTGGGCCGGTGTCAACTCAGGACCGTTTTCCAATAGTCGACTGAGCCTGGAGATCTTGTTCGCATCATAGTAGGCGGTGGTGTCGTCAAGGATCACCGACAGGCCTGGCTCCTGAGCCAAGCCGATGTCGCGAGAACGGATGAAGCCGTCCTCAAGATAGACAGTAGGCCGAGCCAAAGTATGCGCCATCGCGCGCTGCTTGCTTTTCCCGACGTTTTCGGTGATCCCCCACTGGAAGAAGATCTCGGTAGACGCCAGGTTTTGAATGGTGACGTCTTTACTTGTAGTGCTGATCAGTGTTCTCGCGCGGAGCATTGATTGAACATGCAGCTGGGTGGTCCGCAGCGTGGCCGCACTCGAAGGGATAGCAACCACATCCAGTGGTGCCTTGGCGAACAGCCGGTCAAGCGCATCGGGTTTTCGTTGTACCAGTCCGTGTTCAGCAACGCGCTCCAGTTCACTGATGATCCGGCTCGTGGCCTGGCCGTCAAACGTTCCGATGCCGAACATGTTCGACGCCCATTGCATGCCTTCATCCGTAAAGGTGAACGTGCCGTCATTGAACTGAATGATGTAGCTTTCGAGGGCAGCGACGTCTTTTGCCGCAGGAATGCCCGCTTTCTCCCAGATCTGATCGAAATCGATATATTTGATTGACAGCGCAGGTCGGCCCATCAGCCGCCCTTCAAACAGCATGGTGCTGTTGATCGAAGTAATGATGTCTGAATGGTAGAGCGTTTCCTCTGGAGAGGTGAGGTAGCAGTGACCCTCGTCGATCGCCACGTGCTCAGCATCTGAAAGCACTTTTCGTGTTGCGCCGCCCAAGATGTCTTCCTTGTTAGGAGGTAGGCGCACCAGCAGTTGCATACCGAGTTTACGGGTAACTGCCTCAAGATCAATGATGGCCTTGCGTTGCGAAAGAAGTGCGATCTTTTTATCCAGTTGCGAATCGAGAGGCTGTGTCGCGAAAAGAATGGTGCGCTTATCACTCTTCAAGCCGTACAGGCGACAGAATTGTGCACGTGACAATGCCGGTTGATAGCTCGTGTAGATATCAAACTTCGGTGCACCAACACTTTTGAACAGCTGATCAGGATAGCCGCGCTCGGTGAAGATTTCACGCTGCATGCCGCCCCAGCCCAAAATTAGATCAGCAGAGGGGACAGAGGCTTTGGAGGTAATGTCCCAGTAATACTTTTCGCGATCAACAAACACGGATTCGTGAGGAATCAGGATTCTTGGGATATCGAGTTCTGAACATACGTCGGCGATGATCCGCATGGCTGCGGACCAATCGAACGTGAAGACCACGGCCTTGATTTTGCCGCGAAGAGGTACCAGGCGGTTGATCAACATGCGCCGATACAGCGCTGGGTCTTCTCGGGTCATGCGCAGTACAGACTGCCGAACACCTTGTTCATCAATGCCCCGGATGAAGTCCAGGGGGGCAAACTGATAATGCTCACTGTTCGTCACTTTTTGAATCAGCGCATCGCCATGCCCTTTGATCCACGGTACATACAGGAAGATGGGCTTACTATCACTCAGTGCGGCTTTCAGTTCAGCGCCTGGATAGGAGTTGAACCAGTCTGGCACCAAGGCTTTTGCAGCAGCCGGCGCGGCGGGCTTCACAGGTGGTTTGGCGGGAGCCGTTTCTGCCACTTTCGCAACAGGCTTGGCAGGTGCTTTCACTGGGGCTTTGGCAGGTGCTTTGGCAGGTGCTTTTACTGGGCCTTTAGCAGGTGCTTTAGCGGCAGGCTTGGCAGCTGGTTTGGCAGGGGCCTTAGCCGGAGTTGCAGCTTTGGCTTTGGCTGCGGGTTTGTCATTCGCTGGTTTAGTCGCCGCTCCAGTCGGAGCCTTGGCAATTGCGCGAGCGGCGGCGGCAGACGACTTCGCCTTGGCTTCTGATAGAGCGAGTTTTTCAGCATCTCGCGCTTGCGCCATTTTCACCAGGGCGTCTTCAATCTTCAGAGGTGTGCCGTCTTCGGCATCGTAGTACTTGCTGTAGAGAATATACGCAGCTGCAAACACTTCCAGCGCCGTGAGTTTTCGCGTTCTACGTGGGTTGGCCTGGCGATCATCGGTCAACCCCCAGCCGGAATAGAACGCACAGCCCAAGGTTGTGACTGTAATGCCTCGCAGCAGAGCTTCGAATCCGCCCAGCGAGGTAACGGTATAGACATGGTCTACGTCCAGAAATGCTGGTGGAAGGGGCGTGTCTGCTTTGAGGACTGTGGAGATTTTCTCAACTTCCGCCTCATCGGAGGGCTGAAGCTTGTACCTCGCCGAGTCTGGGTGAGGCTTATAGATAATCTGGGCGTCCGGGTTTTCCTGGTGGGCCAGGCGGATGAGGTCCATATTCGAGATCGCTGAGGTGCAGCCAAGCCGCACATTGGCATCATCTTCGACTTGCCCCAGTACCAAGATGCGCTTTCTGATCTTGGCGCCGTAGAGTGCAGTGATCTCGTGCTCACCCACGCCATTGTATTTGCTGATACCCAACTCGAGCATTGAGTCAAGCGCATTGGTCGCGCTTTGCATCAGTGCAGTATCCGCCTGAAAATCATGGCTGCTCAGTACCTGTTCGAGCTCAGAGGCGGTCTGTGCATCGTAATAGGGGCTGTGGCGGTCGAACGTCAGCGAAAGCGAAGGGGTTTTTTTTGCGCCAATGTCCACTGAGCGTATGAAGCCTTCATCAACGTAGGCGATGGCTTTGCCTGATTTGCGCGCTTCTTCAACGATGAAGGCGGGCGCATTGCTGCTCCACACCAGGAGATCGGCATTGGGGTTGTCGAAAACCTTTCTTTTCCAATTGGCGTCGAAATCCTGTTTGGAAATCGTCGCGTCGATAAAGGAGAGATTACGGTCAGGTAGATACTTGCGCAGGTATTTCTTCCATGTGCCAAAGCCCACTACGTAAGTAGTGGGAGATTGTTCTTTTTTTGACTTGAGGCTTTTGAAGAATGAACCTGGCGAAGAGAGAAGCGTATTCAGTGAGCTCATGCTGATGCCTTTTTGTAGCGTCCAGGGCCGAGGGGTCGCTCGGCCCATATCCATGTGAGGTCTGCGGCTTAAATCGGCTCGAAAGGCCCTTAAAGCGCGTTGACGGTACGTCCAAGCACCAGAGTTTGTACGATAGGGGCGATGATTTTTTGCCATTCGTACACTGCAGCGTTGGTGACGTAGATAGTGTCATCCGGTTTTATGGCAATCTGACGTGCATAGAAAATGGCGGCCGGATCGCGCATGTTCAGGCGAAGCACAAGCGGCTTTGCATTAGGGCGCTTATCCATGCGGAAGATAAACACACCCTCAGGATTGGCATTGGACTCCTTCAAGCCACCCACGGTCCCGAGCGCGTCGAGCAGACTCGTGTTCTGGCTAGGTAGGTCTTTGAGTCCAGGCTCCCCAACCGCGCCCATTGCAACGAAGCGCTGCTGAGCGCGGTCGAGCACTACCTCTGAGTTAGGCGGCAGAAGCATGTTGTTGCCCGCCAGGACTTGCTCGTAGTTGTACTGTTTGACCTCGCGACCGTTACGCACTGTCACGTTTACTAGGTGCGGTTCGATCAGCGGGCCGCCGGCCTGGTTGATTGCATCGAGCAGGGTCAAAGGGCCCTGCAGCGTACTGAAGCGCCCAGGTGTCTTGACGGCGCCTGCCACCAGAACAGAACCAGACAAGTCGCCAACCAGTTCGATGTGTGCTTGTACGTCTGTGGTAACGCCTTTTAACTTGCGGCGCACCATGTCTTCGACCTGATTCAGTGTCATGCCGGCGACAAATTCACGACCTACATAGGGCAGTGACATCATCCCTTGAGAGTCGATTCGTGCCTTGAGCTGAGTTCCCCCGGACGCCAATGGTGCGAATAAAGCCGCACCCTCCGGGGCCGTATCAGCGATCAGTACGTTAAGGGTGTCACCTGGCATCAGGCGTGTTTCAGGTGACAGCGGCTTCGCGACACTGGCGATGGCAGGCGCAGCTGCAGCCTGCATATAAGGAGCGATCGTCGAGGCATTGATATCGATCAATGAGTAGGTCGGGTTCTTGTCCTCGATCGTGCCCTTTGTCGGCCCTGCGCCGGAGAGCGTGCCGCCGCAGCCGGTCAGGGCTAGCGTGAGGAGGGAAAACGCCGCCCACTTACGATTGAGCTTTCCAAACATATTGAGGGAGTTAGTCACGATGATCCTCGATCGAAGCCAGAATGAAGCGGGTGATGCCATAGAGCATCAAGAGGCCCAGCAAAATAGTCGCCAAGTTGTACCAACGCTCGGGGTAGATCGCCAGTTGAGGTGTGTTGGGGCTGACGACCGTAACAAGCGTACGAATTTTTTTGCTCGCCTCGATGCGAGCATTGTCCAGCGCTGCGACCGCAGTCTTGTAGCTTTCCTCAGCCATGCCTGTGTCGAGCATCAGTTGTTCATAGCGTGAGGCGACGACGTTGAGCTGAGCACCGTCAGGAGATGAGACGAGTGTTCGCTTTTCCTTGGCCAATTGATTAGTCAGTGAATTGACCTTGGCTTGCTGCTGACGGACCTGAGGCGCATCCTTGTTCAGCTTATAGGACATTTGTGTCAGGATCGCTTGTTCCTTGGTGTACTGACTCTCCAGTTCAGCGATGATCGTTGCTCGGCTGGTTGCAGTGGTTGCCCCGTCAAGTACTTTGTTGTCATTTTGGAAGTCAAGCAGTGCCGTCTTGCGTTCGGAATACAGCTTGCGCGCAGTGCCCAGCTCGATTTGGGCGAATCTCATCTGCTCACGAGCGATTCTGTGGCTGACCTCGTTGACAAACTGCTCGCTCGCTTCAAGGATGACCTTGAGCATCTGCTCAGACAGTTCGGGCCTGAATGCCTGCACTTCCACGCGAAGCAAGCCAGTCAGCTCGTCGAAGTGCGGAATCACCATACGCTGGTAGTAGTTGAGCAGCTCTTCCCGCGGCGTATCCTTTTCCAGCCAGAAGAACATGTCGCCGTGCTGCTCTGAGTACTGCTCCACCCAGTGAATGCGGTTCTCCAGAAGCATCATCATTTCTGTAGATGCGATAAATTCTCGCAGGTACAGCGTCTCTTCTCTGGAAACCGGATTGGTCCCGGAAAGCAGCATCGCCAATCCCGGCGCTTGCGCGGCTGCGTTATTTGAGTCCTGGCGGACGACTACCTGCGCATAGCTGACATACCGATCGGCAGCGAATACGAAGTAGTAGATCGCCGCCAAGATCATCGGGATGCCGACCATGATGATCGCTAAACGCCAGCCCTTGAAATTACCCACTTTGCTCATGCCTGCAAGATCCTATGGATGAAACGATGAAGCTGATGAAAGGCGCAGATCATTTCTTGTACGCCTTGATGCCTTCTGCGACGTCTTCGTAGATATCGATCTTTCCGTTATTGACGAAAAGTACGATGTCGCAGAGCTTCTTGATCTCCGACATCGAATGAGTTACTACGATGATGTTCGAGCGTTGGAGCTTTTCCTTGAATACTTCCTCGCAGCGGCTTTTGAACTGGGCATCACCGACTGACATCACCTCGTCGATGAGGTAGTAGTCGAAGTCGAAGGCCATGCTCAGGCCAAATGCTACCCGCGAGCGCATACCCGAAGAATAAGTTTTGATGGGTTCGTCTATCCAATTGCCGATGTCCGCAAAGTCTTGTACGAAGCGAACCTTCTCCCGCATTGCCTCACCTGTCGCTCCGTAGACGCGACAAACAAACTTGATGTTTTCTCTGCCGGTCATGCTGCCTTGGAATCCCCCCGACAGCCCGACGGGCCAGGAGATGCTGCGGTCCGTGACGATCGTGCCCGAATCAGGGATGTCTGCTCCACCCAGCAGGCGCATCAAGGTTGACTTGCCGGCGCCATTACGACCTATGAGACCAATATTTTTGCCTGGCGGCAGAGCGAGGCTGAGGTCGCGGAAGACGTACCGGCGTCCTTTGGGTGTCAGATAGGACTTTGTGACGTTTCTTAGTTCGAACACAGGTAGGTTCTCACCCGTTTTTAGTAGAAATGAGGTGCAAGCGTCGAGCGCGGTACCCGCCGAGCGATACGAATACCAAAATGGTTGCCCATTCGATGACATACCTTGCAGAGATGCCGTCTACCGTCTGATAGTAAGGCACCACTTCAAAGCGGATCAGCTCAGTCAGATGTAGAAACGGGTTATAGATCAGATACGGCATCAACCATTGTGGAAGGTAAGACGCCGGGATCATCACGCCTGAGATGAAGAACAGAGGCAGAAATGCCAGTCTGATAACGGATTTGAGGCTGGGCATCGCGTGGGTGATCAGCGCGAGCAGCATGCCGAGCCCGAAAGAAAAGACCAGTCCGAGTGTCAACACGGCCACCCACTCCAGCGGGTTGCTGACCCTCATGTCGTAGCCAAACCAGGCGAACAGGAATACCAGGATTGCGTAGACCGTAATGCTGAGACAGGTCTCGACGATCATTCGGGCAACGTAGGTGTCGAGCGGTTTGATTTGCTTATAGCCGAAGAGCGAGCGGTTTTCTCGCAGACTGTCCATCAGTCGCAGAGCGATGTTGCGATACAGTAGAAACGGGGACAGGGCAATCAGCACGAAGACGGGATACTCCACATCGGCAACCGTACGGTTGCGAATCTGTGACCAGAGCAGAGTGAAAACCAGCAGGTGGCAAATGGGCTCGGCTAGTGTCCATGCCGCACCCATGCGGCGAGCGCCGAAGCGCGCACGCGTCTCTCTAAGGACGAGTGCGAACAGGACGGAAAATTGTATTTGCAGAGGGGAGCGAGGCTTCAAGATGCGTACCGCGATGCAAGGTAGCGCGCCTTAAGCACGCCAGGATTCATCTTCAGATAACCCCCTGTTTCACTGGCGCCAACCAGGTATTACAGGACGTTTCCGTGTGCTAAGGCCCGTGAGGTTAAGCCTCTGACATTGGGATCGTCAAGAAGTGCCGCGGTTCTGCCGAGCCTTCGCTGCGCTTTTATCGGAGAGGGGTAGCGCCCGGCGAGCGCTATGTGGCAGACCTGCGCTCGCCAACCTGCATGTGCTTGCTCGGAACGTCGAGTCCGAGCATCAGTAAGTCCAAATACAACCCGTTGTCTGCGTGTGGTCTATGGGGTCTGAATTTAGGCCTTGTCTGGAGAGTTCCCGTCCCGCAAAGGCTGCGTTAAAAAAAGCTTGGAATAACCATGCGCCCAATGAACTCAACATTTTCGCCAGCTTTAGTCCTGCCTCACCGGCGCCTCAAGAGTTCTCGTACAGTGCCTTGAAATGCTCTGTGAGACATTTCAGTTCTTGGCATCTGCTTAAAGGCAACATGACTTGGCCGAGCACATGGAGTAGTCGATCTCTAGCTGTCAGTTGCTTGGCGCGGAGCGCAAACAAATCATGTTGGTGTGTCTTGTCAATTCTGTCGTTGTCTTTTATTGAGAGCCAGTATAGTCCCATAGCCTCAGTCGCGAGGGTTGAAACACCGGTAATTCATTTTTCGAGTCACAGATGGAGGCGGCAAATTTTTCAGGTTTACTCATGTCGAACTGATGAATGATGTCAGGTGCATGCTCCCACCATTTCGATTCCTCCATGAGAATCCTGACTTCTTCAGGGAATCTGAATTTAATATGCTTTGCAGGATTGCCGCCAACTATTTCGTAGGGTGCTACGTTTTTAACAACCACGGAGTTCCCAGCCACTACAGCGCCATTGCCGATCTTGATGCCTGGGGAGAGTACAACATTTGATCCGATCCAAGCATCATGTCCAACCTCAATGGGATCAATTTTTTGAGGTACAGGCACCGGATTGAAGCCCGGAGTTTCACCCTTGAGGCCCAGTTCCTTAACAGAGTGCGCTCGCATGATTTCACGTTTCCAGCGGAACGAGGCGCACGACATCACCGCTGCCTCGATCGGGTGACGAAAACCCATAGTTGTGAGGCCGCCCGCAACCGAACAATAGCGCCCGATTTTAGCGTCTAGAGGAAACGCTGACACGACGTCGCAAAACGAACCCGCAGCATATAGAATATTTCCTGCGCCATTGACACTGAACGGCTCTATTTCGGTATTTTTTTTGCTCATTACCGCGCCGCCGATTTTCCAGCGCCTGTTAAATTTGTCCTGCCTGTCGCTAGAGTCTCGGCTTTGGAATATGGAGAAGCTTTCGAGCAGTTCCAGGAGCTCACTATTTATCGTATACCTGACAATGTCTTTTTTAATTGCGGCAACTTCAAGCATCGTGATCCCTTCGACTTAACTGGTTTCGATAAAATGTGAGGACTCTACACGAAGCCGTCGTCTTCGCCAAGCCGCACTGCTGCAGTGCCAACCTGATGTCTCTATCTGCAGATTATGGTGGATCAGGTCTCGATCGTTCTATTTGCCAACATGGCGGGTAGGGTATGTGATGGTGGCAGTTTCTGGTGTGTTCGAATCCTTCAGGGTTTGTGCTTTTTACCAGCCGAGGCGGCTTGGCCTGAGTCGAGAGAACGATTCCAGCAAAAGAGCCAAATGGGGCTTGCTCGTTGTGGCAGGCATCTGTTGGGGCTTGGTTCGGAAACGCGACCGATGGTGCGCTGGCATGTCTGGTCAACCCGCCCGATACCATGCTGGGTCAGAACGTTTTTGTGTCTTCGTTGTCTTGGGTCACGGTACGTTGTCCGCCGCTTTTGCAGAGCGATATGGCGTTGCTTTAAGCCCGGACCGCCATTCGGTCGCGGGTGCTCCAAGCAGTATGTCCTGGTTTTCGCGCTTCACGTGCGCTAGACCATGTCACAACGCAGCCTTTAAGATGGCTGATTAGGCGCGTTAATCACAGTAGCGCATCAGAGAAAAGGGATGCTTCAAATGGGCATTGGCTCGACGTTATACACTGCACCGAAAAGACTGATTCTCAACGCACTGCGTAGCGCGCGTCAGGGTTCTGGCATTACCCATACCTACGTGGTGGGTTTCAGTAACTGGAAGCAGTATCTGAGGTCTTATTTTCCTGACCGAGAGTTTCATTTCCTGCCCAAGGAAATCACCGCGCAAGGCTTTAGCGAGCAGTGGTCGAAAAAAATCCTCAAGCGCGCCAACGCCGAGTTCTTTGTCTGGGGATATAAAGCCCCGCAGTTTATTTCCGATTTTGCCGCCGCGCATGGCAAGCCGGTGACCTACGTCGAAGACGGTTTCATTCGTTCAGTAAAACTCGGGGCGTCGTTGGCGCCGGCGCGTTCGCTGACCTTGGACAAACGCACCCCATATTTCAATGCCCAAGCGCCTTCGGAACTGGAAGAGCTACTGCAGAATTATGACTTTAGCGCTGACCCGGCCCTGCTCGAGCGGGCCAAGAAAGCCATCGTCGAAATGCTCCGGCTCGGCATCAGCAAGTACAACAGCGCGCCCTCGGTCGATATGCACAAGCTCTACGGGGCCAAGCAGGGCAAGCGCGTGCTGGTTCTGGGGCAGGTCGAAGACGATGCGTCGATCCTGCTGGGGTGCGAGCGCAAGATCACCAACAACGATCTGGTCCGGCTCGCCCACAGCGAAAACCCTGGCGCGCAGATCATCTACAAGCCGCACCCGGATGTGCTGTCGGGCAAGCGAGCGATGCAGTCTGACCCAGCGGACGTCAAGAACATCGCCTTGATCGTCAAGAAGGACGTGCCGATGCCGTTGTCGTTCCATGAGGTCGACCACGTCTACACCATTACCTCGCTGGGCGGGTTCGAGGCTCTGCTCAGAGGCATCAAGGTCACCGCGTTTGGTTGCCCTTTCTATGCGGGCTGGGGCGTGACCGACGATCGTCAGCCCAACTCGCGGCGCACCCGCAAGCTCACCGTCGCAGAGATCTTCGCCATCGCCTATTTGCGTTACGCGCAGTATTACGACCTGACCACCGGTCAGCAGGTACAGCACGAAGATGTGGTGCAGGCCATCGCCAAGGAAATGGGTGGCATTCCACGCTCGATTTCCAGCGGTGATTCGACCGCCGCAGCACCTGCTACCCAGGCGGCGGCGAAGAAGAAACCATCGTCTGCCATTGCGCACTCCGACAGCGTCACGCCGTGGTTCAACCCTCGTCCGGGCCCGCAGTTGCGCGCCGCGCTGGAACAGGACAAGCCGCTGTTCCTGTACATGCCCTGGATCGCTGGCCACGGCGATGCGCTGCTGGAAAAACTGCGCAATCCAGAAGCCTATGTCATGGCCGGCCTGGATATCGTGCCCAACGTCGATGCACCGGGCGTGCGAGTGGATGTCATGCGCTTTGCCAACAAGCATCCGGCGGTGTTTCGCAAGATGCTGATCAACCGCCTGGTGCCGATCCGTAACAGAATCACCTGCATGCTGTTCACCTTCGATTGGCTGCCTGCCATGCGCATGCTCTCGTCGGTGTGTGAAGAGCTGCAGATTCCGCGCATCCTGATTCCCCACGAGTCGGTGTTCGTCGACCGCTCCAAGTACTACTGGGACAGCGCCACTCACGCCAGCACGCCGCTGGCCGATCAGGTGCTGGGCTGGGGTGGTTTGCAGAAGGAGATCTTCTGTGAGCGTGGCTACCCTGAAGATCGCTTCCTGACCGTCGGAGCACCGAAATTCGACGGTCACGCGACCTACTCGCCAGTGCTCAGTCGCGCGCAGTTCTGCCAGATCTTTGGCCTGGACCCTGATCGCAAGATCATCCTGTTCGCGTCGCAACCGCTCGACTCACAAGTCGAAATGCGCGCCGGGCAGCAACTGCAGCGTAACGCCATCGGTGATCTGCTCAGCGTTGCCGATGAGCTGGGTGCGCAGGTACTGCTGCGCATGCCGCCGAACAAGATGGACATTCTCGATGACGAGTTGCGTCAGCAGTTCTCGAGGCTTGGCGGCGCAATAGACGACGGTGCCTACTACTCGGTGCCGCCTGAGGAGGCGCTCTACCACAGTGCGCTGGTGTCCTCGATCAACAGCACGATGCTATTCGAAGCGCTGCTGATGAACCGTCCCGCGCTGTCGTTGAAGTATTTCGAGTTCGAGCAGATCTGGGCGGACGCGGGCATTCCTGCGGTGGTCGATATTGCAGGTCTGCGCGAAAGCGTTGGGCAGCTGTTGAACGGCGACTGGCAGCGCACCGAAGAAGGCATGCAGTGGGCCGCACACATGTTCGGGGTGGGAGCATTCGACGGTGGGGCTGCCGGGCGAATCAAAGCCCACTTGAGCGCGCTGGCGCGCGACCCGCATTCGTTGCAACTACGCAGCTCGGCGGTCGAGCGCCTGTTCCGCCGCGAACCCATCGACGTGGTCGCCATTCCCAGTCACAACGGTGTCATCACCGGTATCCAGAAGTACGTGCAGCCCATGCTTGGTGCTCGCACACTGCTCAGCACCCGTGCCGACGAGGCAACGGTCGACAAGTTCTCAGGTGTGGATATTTTCTTCCAGTGGGGCATTACCGAGTCGACGCGCAAGAGTCGCCAGCGCGACTGGGCGAAAAGCCTCGGCAAACCTATCGTCTACATCGAAGACGGCTTCATCCGCTCGCTGGACATCGGTCTGTCGCAGGAACCGGGCATGTCGATCATCATGGACGACAAGACCTCCTACTACGACGCCACCAAGCCTTCGCGCCTAGAACAACTGTATGAATTCGGTCCGCAGCTCAGTGCAGGGCAGGTCAGCCGAGCCCGCAGTGCGATCGATCTGATCGTCAGCAGCCGTGTGTCGAAGTACAACCATGCGCCTGATGTGCCATTCAATCTCGGTGAAAAGGGGCGCAAGAAAGTCTTGTTGGTCGACCAGCGCTTCGGTGACCAGTCGGTGGCTTCGGGTCTGGGTGACGAAAAAAGCTTCGAGTACATGCTTCAGGACGTGCTAACCCACCGCTCGGACTGCGACATTCTCATCAAGCAGCACCCGGATGCCATCAAGGGCGGCAAGTCGAGTTATTTCAGCAACGAGCGGCTGGCCATTACCCAGTACATGGACAACGTCTACCCGATCCTCTTCGATATCAACCCGTTCGCGCTGTTCGACATCGTCGATGAGGTCTACGTGGTGACCTCCGGCATGGGCTTCGAGGCGCTGATGGCGGGCAAGACCGTGCACTGCTACGGTGTGCCCTTCTATTCCGGATGGGGCTTGACGGTCGACCAGAAGAAGCTGGAGCGACGGACCCGCGAGCGTAGCCTGGAGGACTTGTTCCACTTCGCTTATATCGAGTGCAGCCGCTATTTCCACCCTGGCCTCGATCGCGTCGCCGAAGTCGAAGAAGTGGTGCAGTACATCAAGGAGAAAAAGGCCGAGCGATGATTGCTTAGCTTCTTGCTCCTTGCTTTCTGAACTTGGCTTTGCGAAATCCGATACCAGATTCCTGGTATCGGATTTTCGTCCTGCACGATAGCAATGACTCAGCTTCGGTGATCTGTCGAGCGTTACCTACGCTTGAACTTTCACTCGGTATGCGGCGCCGGAAAGACTGCCTGTACACTGGACCTTCCAATTTAAGCTCACGCAGCATGGCGTTGCTGTCGAAGATCAGATCCAGCGCTCAGGCGTGTCAAGTGCGCTTCCTCCTTACCGATCCACTGAGTTGGAAAACTGCTCGGGTTTTTAAGAACGTCATGTTCAGAAGAGAGCGGTTCTTTAAAACTTTTTCTCAATGGCAGCGAGGCGTGATTCCAGCAAGTCGAGACGATGAGCGTCCATGTCGCGTTCGTGAGCTAAGGCTCTAATTAAAAGCATGTGCAACGGACCCTCCCTGAAACCGAACAGGCTTCCAGCCGCCCGTACCAACACCCGTGCGCCAGGCACGACGTGCATGAGGGGGTTGCCTTCCTCGTCTAGCTGACCCGAGGGCTGTTCCGTGTCAGGCTCCTGATCCCACTCATCCAGCCATTCGTCATGGCAGTAGAAGCCGTATGCGGCAGGATCCAAACCTTCCTCAACCATGATCTGGCCAGCCCTCTGGACGGTCATTCCATGGTGCAACCTCGCTTTTTCGGCGCCTTTTTCCTCGATGCTCGCCAGCCATTGGAATACGCCAGGCTCTCTGGCCAGCCGAGATCCTACACGGAGCTCCTGTTCGTTTAGCGGGCGTACGGCTGTCTTGCGGCTGGCATCAGACGTTACAGTCCACGCGTTTTTAATGTAACCGTTTTCCCAAGGGACACTCGCAGTGCCAAGATTCTTACCTGTCGTCGTGGCGCGGAAGTTAGAGTAGATGATGAATTCGTCCGCTGTATGTCGCATCATCGATTGCGAGCCAAGCCGCCACCTGATCCAAGATCCATTCGTTGAAGAGGGGTCCAGGTTACCAGACTGAACAAGCTCGTACCGTGAGTTAACCTCTAGAACCCCAGTCGCGGCACCATATCGAATGGACGCAAGGGTCAGCGCCGCGCCGCCAGATCGGTAACGTTGAACGATGTACCCATTGGTCCCACAGTTGGCAACGATTTCACTTGTACCCGTCGTTGAGTAGTAGCTGTTCATCAGTAAGTTGCCAGCACGTTCGATCTGTACGCTGCCAGTGGCGATTAGGCCTCCATTGCGATCCAGCGCGCTGCCGTCGCCTGATTCCCACGTGAAATAGTCTGCCCAGGGAATACTGTCCATGCTGTAGAGCCTGGTGCGCTGAGTGATCCCAGGAATCTTGGTGGTAGGGCCGTACTTGAAGTTGCGTGCGCTCTGACCAACATTCGTACCATCCGGATTTTTATAGCCGGTGGTTGCCGTGCCGTCCCAGTGATTGCCGAAAAATTCGTCTCGATGAGTGCGTCCTAGCCTGAGGTTGAATGGGTCATATTTCCCATCGAATCTGTTGTTGAAAAACCGATGTCCCTGCAGCTTCCGAGAGGAGTTGCCCGCCAAGCCATCAATATAGACAGATCCAGCGCTGAGCCCTTCAAGTATCCAGTTCTTGTCAGATCGAATCGTCACTCGAGCGGTTGCCGTGGGGTGGTTGCTACCGAAAAATTGATTATTCAGTGCGGCGAAATCAGAAAACCCATAGCTGCCACGCGTGTCGGGTACGGTGGTGCCCAACTCTTCGTCATAATACGGTGCTGGATCGGCCGTGACATTGGGCGTGTTGCCCGACAGCACAATTCTGGCTGACGAAGATGCAGAAGCGCTGAATGTATTTTGGAAACTGTTCGTGCCCGCTTCACGCTCTAGGGCAAGAATTTCATTGGCATTAGCCAAGAACAACGCGGTACGGAATTTAGGCACTGGCAATTGCGAATCGCTAACAATCGTCGCCGCCTCTACGAGTCGCTGTGCGGTCTCTGTAGTGGTTGCACCTATTTGCACCTGGCCAAGGGCAGGCGGCTCATTGACAAAGGTAAAGACCTGGTCACCATAGGTTAATGTGTCACCGTTAAGAGGCTGCGAGACAAGGGTAGTTGTCAGCCTGACCGTATAATCCCTGCCATAGCTGATCAATCCCTCTTTTGGCGAGGCTCCGAGGATGACAAGTCCCCAGCGCCCACCCCAAGTGACCACGTCCTCAATCGTGGCCCCATCACCGCCAAATTGATTGTCCACAGGATGACGAATACCGTCCCAACCTTTCAACTCAGGTAGCCCCTTTCCGCGCGTAACATCGTAATAAATGTTCGCCACTCGTGCGCATCCAGTTGCTGCTGAATCCTTGATCTTGAAATGCAGTCGGCAGCCTACGAAGATCGCCGTATCCCAGTCATCACCAAGGTAGTTTGGCTCAGAATAGATTCGGGTCTCGTCGTAACTGATATGCACATTCAAGTGGCCGATGTTGAAATTCTGATGCTGAATATTCAGTACTGCCGAGATCGGATCATCCTGGGGGTCAGAGGCACTGCCGCGATACTTACGACGTGTCTTGACTGTTTTGTAAAGCGTACCATCACCCAATGTGCGCAACTGCGTGTTAGGGATATTGCGCTTGTCGAACGGGTACATGACCATACCCCGGCCGCCGCCCTCCAATCGGGTCGCGTAGCGTGCAATGATCTCCTGGCTGGTGGCAAAAACGCACCCTGGTTGAACGATCAACTTGCCATGTTTGGCAAAGTCCAGCGCCATCTGGAAGCGGGGCCCTGTATCCACAGAGGCCCGCCGCATGAATGCATCTTCCCGCTGTTCCGCTGTCAGGAAGTCGAACACGCTCAGAGTGTCGCGTAGCTTGCTCAAAACGGGACGAACGATAGCTTCCGGCACGGTGTCGTATTGGCGGAACATCACCAGACTTGAGCCAGTCGGCATCGCCAGTTGCTGACGAAGCGCTCGATCTCCGATGGGTGAGAAAAGCGCTTCTTCTGTTGACCAGTTACCGGACGTTATGTAGGGCAAATCAACGACCGCCGTCGGAATATAGAACTCTCCGTCTTTTCGAATGATCTGATTGCGCGCGGTAAGAGTGAGATTTGCGGCATAGTCGCCCGCGTCAATGTAACCAGATGATAATAAAAAATTCTGAAACTGCTGATCGTAATCGTCGATCGCGTTGGATTCGCTGGTACTCTCTGACATGTTTTCTCCAGTCTTTGAAGGCCCCAATACTAGGGCGTGGGGGATTTATCAGCTTGCATCGCTCAGGCGTTTGGGGGCATAAATTTGAACATATTCCAAGCGCTGGCTTGATTGCACTTCATGCTCGCAGAACAGGTTGGCCAATAGGACGTGATCGTGCATTGCCTGTGTGTACTGAACTCACCCAAATATTTCGGAGCTTCAAGCAGCTCAGTGTTTCATCGCTTGAAACATGTTATCAACACGTTCAGATCTATTTTTTGTGCGCAGCCGCTGTCGCACAAGTTGGTTGTGAATATGGGTATTTATAAATCGGCAAAGTTGTGCCAATCCTGCTTCTGCGAATTGATAGGTCGAAAGGCAGGACACCGGAGCTTTCAGCGGCGTTTATGATTCGTATTTAATTCATGATGCATGCGGTGCTTTCACTCCTTGAAACGCGTGCTTTGGGTAGGGATGTTTGGTGCGTTGACGTGTGCCGAGACCTGGGGAATAGCACGAAATTACTGTATGTATAAACAGTGAAATGCACAAGTGGCTGGGCAGAAAATATTTGGTTCCACTGGACGAGGTGCTGGTAGAGACGCTTGCTTACCCATTTCAGCCGGTTGTGCGGCTGTGAGCGCTCTGATGCCGCAGGTTACGAAGTGCTCCGGGGCCTGATCGACTTGATACGTGAAAAGTCGCTGATGACAAGGGTATGAAGTGAAGCGGAGCGGCCCAACCCATGCCGTCGCTCCGGTCCAACCCGCTTTCACCCCATTCACAAGCCTGAAAGCAACTTAGCAATCGGCGAATTCATTTCTCGGGTGGGGTTTATCCGACCTGCTCGGCGGGACGTCCGATCTGGTAATCATTCCCTCGCAAAAGCCGTTGAATGCCTGTGCCGGACGCCGCTAGGTTGAGGGGGCAGCTTTTTTGAAACGGCTGCTTATTCGATCTCACAAGGAGTGATCCCATGCGTAAATCCGTCTTCGCAACCCTCATGCCTGTGCTCGCCGGCCTGCTGTTTTCCGTAGGGGCCAGCGCTGCTACCCCAGCGGCGCAGCCGACCTCGATGAGTGGGGAGGTGGCCATGCAGGCCGAGATCAACCCCGTGCAAGACCTGCAAACCACGAAAGTGGCTGGCCGCGAGGGGGTGTCCATGGCACGCGTGGATCTGAACAGCGCCGATGCGCTGACCCTGCAGAAGGAGTTGGCCGGTATCGGCAAGGCCAAAGCCGAGGCCATCGTCGCCTACCGTGACGCCCACGGGCCGTTCACTTCGGTGGATGAGCTGCTGGAAATCAAGGGCATCGGCAGCGCGTTGCTGGAGCGCAACCGCGACAGGTTGGGCGTGCAGTAGGCGGGCCCGGTACTTGCCGGTGTAAACGAAACGGGCCGCATTCAGCGGCCCGTTTTCATCGAAGGTGTTCAGCGGTCACGGGCGTCCTGGGCGTCAGCCTGGGCGTTGCGTTCATGAACCTTCTTCAGTTGTTCTTCTGTCAGCGGCACCTTCTTGGCGGTGTCGCGCAGCATCATCAGTCCGCCAACGATCGAGCCAATGGCGACGATCAGGATCAACCAGGCATACCAGGGCATTGTCGTTCTCCATCAGACGGGTGGGCCTTGCCATGCCATGTGGAGCGGCGGCGGCGGGCAATGGTTCCATTATAGGCGGCTGCGCGCGATTGCAGACTCGCGGCGCCCCATGCCCAGGCCAGTTCGTTTACAATGCGCGCCGTTTTCGACTTGCCAAGAGACCTGACCATGTCCGCCTGCCAGACGCCCCTGATCGTCGCCCTGGATTTCCCTACCCGTGATGCTGCCCTGAAGCTGGCTGACCAGCTCGATCCCGCACTGTGCCGGGTCAAGGTCGGCAAGGAGCTGTTCACCAGCAGCGCTGCGGGCATCGTCGAGACCCTCTGCGACAAGGGCTTCGAAGTGTTCCTCGACCTCAAGTTCCACGACATCCCCAACACCACGGCGATGGCGGTTCAGGCCGCGGCCGAGATGGGTGTGTGGATGGTCAACGTGCATTGCTCGGGGGGCTTGCGCATGATGTCGGCGTGCCGCGAAGTGTTGGCCAAGCGCAGCGGCCCGCAGCCACTGCTGATCGGTGTGACCGTGCTGACCAGCATGGAGCGTGATGACCTGGCTGGCATCGGCCTGGATGTCGAGCCTCAGGAACAGGTGTTGCGCCTGGCCGCACTGGCCGAGCAGGCGGGTATGGACGGTCTGGTGTGCTCGGCGCTCGAGGCTGCGGCGCTGAAGGCTGCGCATCCTTCGTTGCAACTGGTGACACCGGGCATTCGTCCTGCCGGCAGTGCCCAGGACGACCAGCGGCGTATCCTCACTCCGCGTCAGGCGCTTCAAGCCGGTTCCGACTACTTGGTGATCGGTCGTCCGATCAGCCAGGCAGCCGATCCGGCCCAGGCCCTGGCAGCGGTAGTCGCCGAGATTCGCGGCTAATACCAGGCATGCAGAGCGGGGCGCGCACTCTGGCGCCCCGGCTGTTTCCTCAGACTTTCAGCACCAGCTTGCCGAAGTTCTCGCCGCTGAACAGCTTGAGCAGGGTGTCGGGGAAGGTTTCCAGACCCTCGACCACATCTTCCTTACTCTTCACCTCGCCGCTGGCCAGCCAGCCGGCCATTTCCTTGGCGGCCTTGGGGTAGTTATGGATGTGGTCGAAGACGATGAAGCCTTCCATGCGCGCGCGATTGACCAGCAACGCCAGGTAGTTGGCCGGGCCTTTGACCGCTTCCTTGTTGTTGTACTGGCTGATGGCGCCGCAGATGACGATGCGCGCCCTGAGGTTGATACGTGACAGCACGGCATCGAGGATGTCGCCGCCGACGTTGTCGAAATACACATCGACGCCTTTCGGGCATTCGCGCTTGAGGCCTTCCAGCACGTCTTCGGCCTTGTAGTCGATGACGCCATCGAAGCCGAGCTCATCTTTCAGGTACTGGCACTTCTGCGCGCCACCGGCGATGCCGACCACGCGGCAGCCCTTGAGCTTGGCGATCTGTCCGGCGATGCTGCCGACCGCGCCGGCAGCGCCGGAAATCACCACGGTATCGCCGGCCTTGGGCTGGCCCACTTCAAGCAGGGCGAAGTAGGCAGTCATGCCGGTCATGCCCAGGGCAGACAAGTAGCGCGGCAGCGGCGCCAGCGACGGGTCGATCTTCTGCAGGCCGCTGGGCTCGCCTGTGAAGAAATCCTGCACGCCGAGCGTGCCGCCGACATGGTCGCCGACGGCGAAGTCCGGGTGGCGCGAGGCGACCACTTCGCCAACGCCCAGTGCGCGCATGACCTCGCCCAGGCCTACGGGTGGAATGTACGACTTGCCTTCGTTCATCCAGCCGCGCATGGCCGGATCGAGGGACAGGTACAGATTCTTCACCTGCACCTGACCCTCGGCAGGCGCCTGGATATCGGCCTTTTCGAAGCTGAAGTCATCACGGCGCACGGCGCCGGATGGGCGCTTGGCGAGCAGGAAACGGCGGTTGCTATGGGACATGGTGGGGTCCTTGTGCGGAGGAGGAGGTGGGCAGCATCGAAGTGCCGTGGGCAACTCTGATGGACAGACTGGCTTTGATAGCGTGCGAGTGGTGTCGGTTCAAGTCTGAGGGGGTGGGAAATACCCAGGGATTTGCCGAACTGATCGGCGCAACTCAATCAGCGCGCTGCAGGGTCTTCTGCTTGAGGATGTACAGCGAAACCAGCACGGCGCTGGTGAGCATGAAGGCGCGGGCCCAGAACAGCGGTACCAGGTAGCAGGAAAGGGCGATGCTCGTCCACATCAAAGCGATGGCATAGACCTTGGCCTTGCGCGGAATGCCTTGCCCACCGAGGTAATCGGCAATCCACGGGCCGAGCCGCGGATGACCGACCAGCCAGCGATGGAAGCGCGGTGAGCTGCGCGCAAAGCAGGCTGCGGCCAGCAGCAGGAACGGGGTGGTGGGCAACACCGGCAGGAAAATGCCTACCACCCCCAGCGCGACACTCAGCCAGCCGATGGCCAGCAGCAGGTAGCGCACGGCTGCGATCAGTGATGGCGGGGCTTGAGCAGCGCCGGCTTCTCATCAGGTGCGTGCAGCAGCAGGAACAGGGCAGTCAACGCTTCGGGAATCTGCACGATCATGTCGTCCTGCAGGTTGGCGTTGTTGGCGATGTCGGCGAACTCGGGCTGTTCGTCGAACAGGCCCGAACCGACCATGATCGGCAAGAGCATCTCGCTGACTTCTTCTTCGGCGTTTTCGAACCAGATTTCCTCGCGCAGGAACACCCCTTCCATGAAGCCGATGCACCAGCCGCGCAGTTCGGAGTCGTCCGGCTCGTCGGTCAGGTCGAGCTCGCACGGCAGTTCGAAATCTTCCTCGCTGGCCAGTTGGCGAGCGATGTGTGCCTTGAGGGCGACCAGGGTGGCCTCGACTTCGATGTGCTGGGCTTCGCTGGCGTAGTGCGGCTCTTCGGCGAACAGCGCGTCGATCCATTCGCGCTCCGGCACGTCTTCGGCGCTGATCGACAGCGCGGTCAGGTAGCCATGGGCGGCGACGTAGTCCAGTGCTTCTTCGTGCAGCTCATCGGCATCGAGGAAGGCTTGCAGGCGGGTGAGTTGCTCGGCGAAGGACATTGGAAAGGCTACCTTGGGGGAATAAACGATGACGGAATTCTAGCACCATGCGCGCCGTTGCAGGCAAAGCAAGACGTCTGTCACCAGCTGTCCTGCCCAGTGCAGCGCTGGGGTATAATCTGCCGTTTTTCATGCCTGCGTGCCGATTGTCGGCGCCAGGCAAAAGCTGCTTACGCATTCGCAGGTGTAAGTGGCGGGTTTATCGTTCAGCCTGTGGGCCGGATGGTACAGCGATCTATTGGAGTGGCAAATGCTCGAACAGGCTCAGCGCGTCCTCAAGGACGTCTTCGGTTACGACAGCTTCCGAGGTCGCCAGGCCGCGATCATCGAGTGCGTGGCCAATGGCGGCGATGCCTTGGTGCTGATGCCCACCGGCGGCGGCAAATCGCTGTGCTTCCAGGTGCCAGGCCTGCTGCGCCCGGGGCTGACGGTGGTGGTGTCACCGTTGATCGCGTTGATGGACGACCAGGTCGCCACCCTCGACGAACTTGGCGTGCCTGCGGCTGCGCTCAACTCCACCCTCAGCACCGAGCAGCAGCGTGAGCTGGCCGGGCGCCTGCGCCGCGGTGAGCTGAAGATGCTCTACCTGGCCCCCGAGCGCCTGGTGCAGCCGCGCATGCTGGATTTTTTGCGTGGCCTCGACGTTTCCCTGTTCGCCATCGATGAAGCCCACTGCGTGTCGCAGTGGGGGCATGACTTCCGTCCCGAGTACCTGCAGCTCGGTCAACTGGCCGAGCTGTTCCCCAGCACGCCACGCATCGCCCTGACCGCTACGGCCGACATGCGCACCCGCGAAGAGATCGTCCAGCGCCTGCACCTGCAAGGCGCCGAACGCTTTCTGTCGAGCTTCGACCGGCCCAATATCTTCTATCGCATCGTGCCCAAGGAGTCGCCGCGCAAGCAGCTCATGGCGTTTCTCGGCGAGCGCCGCGGCAACGCCGGCATCGTCTATTGCCTGTCGCGCAAGAAGGTCGACGAAACCGCGGCCTACCTGTGTGAGCAGGGCTTCCCGGCGCTGGCCTATCATGCCGGGCTGCCCGCCGAGACCCGCGCCGCCAACCAGAAGCGCTTTCTCAACGAGGAAGGGCTGATCATGGTTGCCACCATCGCCTTCGGCATGGGCATCGACAAGCCCAACGTGCGCTTCGTCGCCCACCTCGACCTGCCCAAGTCGCTCGAGGCCTATTACCAGGAAACTGGCCGTGCCGGGCGTGACGGCCTGCCCGCCGACGCCTGGATGGCCTACGGCCTGCAAGACATGGTGATGCTCAAGCAGATGCTGCAGAACTCCGAAGGCGACGAGCGCCACAAGCGTGTCGAGCAGCACAAGCTCGACGCCATGCTGGCGCTGTGCGAGGAAACCCGCTGTCGGCGTCAGGCGCTGCTGGCCTATTTCGACGAGATCCTCGAGCAACCTTGCGGCCACTGCGACAACTGCGTCGACAATGTGCAGACCTGGGATGCCACCGAGCCTGCGCGCCAGGCGCTGTCGGCGGTGTACCGCACCGGCCAGCGCTATGGCGTCGGCCATCTGGTCGACGTGCTGCTGGGCAAGGACAACGAAAAGGTCCGCAGTTTCGGCCACGAGCGCCTGGCGGTGTTCGGTGTCGGCAAAGGCACCGATGAAGCCCAGTGGCGCTCGCTGTTCCGCCAGTTGGTGGCGCGTGGGCTGGTGGACATCGACCTGGAAGGCTATGGCGGGCTGCGCCTGTCCGACACCTGTCGGCCGTTGCTGCGCGGTGAGGTGACCCTGCAATTGCGCCGCGACTTGAAGCCGCAAACCGTCGCCAAGACCTCCGGCGGCAGCCCGGCAAGCCAGTTGGTGCGCGCCGAAGAGCGCGAGCTGTGGGAGGCCTTGCGCGTGCTGCGGCGCAAGCTGGCAGAAGAACACAGCGTGCCGCCGTACGTCATCTTCCCCGATTCGACGCTGCTGGAAATGCTCCGCAGCCAGCCCACCAGCCTCAGCGAAATGGGCCAGGTCAGCGGCGTCGGTGCGCGCAAGCTGGAACGCTATGGCCAGGCTTTCCTCGAGGTACTCAACGCCGGCGAGGCCAGCACCGCGCCCGTGCCTGTGACCGATCTGCGCCACGAACTCATCAGCCTGGCCCGGGCCGGGATGACCCCGGCGCAGATCGCAGGTCAGCTCGACTGCAGCGAGAAGAACGTCTACAGCCTGCTCGCCGAAGCCCTGGGCCGCCAGGAGCTGAGCCTTGAGCAGGCGCTCGATCTGCCGGAAGATCTGCTGATGGAAATCCAGGATGCCTTCCTCGACGGCGAAGGCGAATTACCGCCGGTGACAACCATCTCGCCGCTGTTCGCCTCGCGGGTTCCGGAAGGCGTGCTGTATTGCGTACGCGCCGCGCTGGCGGCCGAATTCGAGCTGTGAAGCTGATCGCTTGCGGGCGATCAGCGCCCGGCATCTTTGGGCGAGTATTGCCTGGCACCGCCTGGCGTGCTCTTCTGCCTGACAAATCGTTCTATGGACCTTCTTGCTTATGCCTTTGACCGACAACCAACACCGCTTCGGCATGCAACTGGCGCAGATGTCGCGCGGCTGGCGTGCCGAGCTGGATCGGCGTCTGGCGGGGCTCAACCTGTCCCAGGCCCGCTGGTTGGTGCTGCTGCACCTGGCCCGCTTCGAAGCGCCGCCCACCCAGCGTGAGCTGGCGCAGAGCGTGGGCGTCGAAGGCCCGACCCTGGCGCGGCTGCTCGACAGCCTCGAAGCCCAGGGGTTGGTCAGCCGGCAGGCGGTGATGGAAGATCGGCGAGCCAAGAAGATCCTGCTCTGCCCACCGGCCAAGCCGCTGATCGAGCAGATCGAAACCATCGCCAATGCACTGCGCGCCGAGCTGTTCGAGGGGGTGGATGAGGCCGAGCTGGAAGTATCCATGCGCGTTCATGCGAAGATTCTCGGCAACCTTGAACGTCCTTGAACACAGTGCTGGCTACATCATCTGAGCCTGGCTGAAGGGAGGGGCCCATGTCCTCGAACAAACCAGAAATCGTCATCACCTACTGCACCCAGTGCCAATGGCTGCTGCGCGCCGCCTGGCTGGCCCAGGAACTGCTCAGTACCTTCGCCGATTCGCTGGGCAAGGTCGCGCTGGAGCCGGGCACCGGCGGCGTGTTCGTGATTCGCTGCGACGGCGTGCAACTGTGGGAACGCAAGGCCGACGGCGGGTTTCCGGAAGCCAAGGTGCTCAAGCAGCGGGTGCGTGATGTGATCGAGCCAGAGCGCGACCTGGGCCATAACGATCGCTGAGGGCTTGCGCCAGCGTCACCAGCCTGCTGGCAATCGGGTGGTCACAGCGCTGTCACGGCTGAGTCATGTCAACCTGCCAGTCTCCTGCAAAATCGCCGGAGCCTGCCATGAACCAAGCCCAATTCTGCCGTCCCTCGAACAAACAGCGGGTGCGCACGTTGTGGATCTCCGACGTGCACTTGGGCACCCGCGACTGTCAGGCCGAGCATCTGTCGCGCTTTCTCAAGGCCTATCATGCCGACCGCATCTACCTGGTCGGCGACATCATCGACGGTTGGAAGCTGCGCAGCGGCATCTACTGGCCGCAAGCGCATACCAATGTCATCCGCCGTCTGCTGACCATGAGCAAGCGTGGTACCGAGGTGATCTACGTCACCGGCAACCACGATGAATTCCTGCGGCGTTATTCCAAGCTGATGCTGGGCAACATCCATCTGGTAGACGAAGCCGAGCACCTCACCGCCGACGGTCGTCGCTTGCTGGTGGTGCATGGCGACCAGTTCGATGTGATCACCCGCTGCCACCGCTGGCTGGCGTTTCTTGGCGACCGCGCCTACGAGATCAGCCTGGTGCTCAACCGCTGGCTCAACCATTGGCGGGCCCGCTATGGCTATGGCTATTGGTCGCTGTCGGCGTACCTCAAGCACAAGGTCAAGGGTGCGGTGAACTTCATCAGCGACTTCGAACACGCCATCGCCCACGAATGCACGCGTCGCGGCTTCCACGGTGTGGTCTGCGGGCATATCCACCATGCTGAAATCCGCCAGGTCGGTGAGGTCGAGTACCTCAACTGCGGTGACTGGGTGGAATCGTGCACAGCCTTGATCGAGCACTGGGACGGGCAGATCGAGCTGTACCGTCTGGCCGATGCGCAAGGCGCAGCGCGCCCGGCGCAAGCCAGCGCCAGTGTCAGCCCGTCCTGAACTCAGAGCGCCGGACGTGCCGCCCTGGCGCGGCCCACCGCCAGCCACCACACCCCCAGCGCCAGCGCGCCCAGCAGCAGGCCGGCGAAGACGATGGCTTCCCAGCCGCGCCACTGGAACAGCTGCGAGCCCAGCCAGGAGCCTGCAGCACCGCCGATGAAATAGCAGGTGATGTAGCCGGCATTGAGCCGGGTGCGAGCCTCGGGGCGCAAGGCCAGCACGGCATTCTGGTTGCCGACGTGGACCAGCTGCACCGCAAGATCGAGCAGCAGCACGCCGACGATCAACGCAACCAGTGAGGTGTGGGCAAAGCCCAGAGGAATCCAAGACAGCAACAGCACCACCAGCCCCACGGTGGTGCCCAGCCCGCCCTTGCCGCGGTCAGCCAGGCGCCCGGCCCAAGTGGCCGACAGCGCCCCGGCGGCGCCCGCCAGGCCGAACAGGCCGATCACCGCGTCGGAATACTGGTAGGGCTCGCGCGCCAGGAGGAAGGCCAATGGGGTCCAGAACAACGCGAATAGGCAGAACGCCAGCATGCCCAGCAGCGAGCGCAGGCGCAGTACCGGTTCTTCGATGAACAGCCGAAACACCGAGCCGATCAGCGCCGGATAACTCAGCCCGGCAGGGCTGTGGTGGCGCGGCAGGCAACGCTGCAAGGTCACCGCGATGATCATCATCAACCCCGCAGCGATCACGTAGATGGTGCGCCAGCCACCCAGTTCCGCGGCAAGGCCCGCTGCGGTGCGCGCCAGCAAAATGCCCAGCAACAGGCCGCTCATCAGCGTGCCCACCGTGCGTCCGCGCTGGGCCGGGTCGCTCAAGGCCGCCGCCATCGGCACCAATACCTGCGCCACGACCGAGAACAGCCCGGTGAGTGCGGTGCCGACGATCAGCCACGCAAGGCTGGGCGCGCAGGCGCTGATTACCAGGCCCAGGGTGGCAATGCCGATCATGCTCACCACCAGCCGGCGCTGCTCGAACAGATCGCCCAGTGGCGCCAGCAGTAACAGCCCGGCGCCATAGCTCAGCTGCGCGGTAATGACGATGCTGCCGGCGCTGACCGTGGTCAGGCCGAACTGTTCGGCGATGCTGTGCAGCAAAGGCTGGGCGTAATAGTTGCTCGCCACCGACAGACCGACGGCAATGGCCATCAGCAGAATCAGCGCGCGGCTAGGCGGAGTAGAGGTCATGGCAGGGCTCTTGGGCAGAAAAAGGGAAAACCGTAAGCGGGTGCGCGCGGTTGGTCGCGCTCATTGGGCGCTGATTACCAGCAGGTCCTGACCTGCGACCGACACCTCGTCATCGACGCGTTTGCCAAGCAACTGTTGGCCCAAGGGCGAGAGCGGGGTGATCACCGTGATCAACTGACGGCCCTCGATGATTTTCAGCCCTGCCGCGTGTGGGCCAAGAAACAGCGTGCGCTGCTGGCCTCGCTGATCTTCCAGCACCACCAGATTGCTCAGTTGAATGCCTGCCCCCGGGTCGTAGTCGCGCAGCTGCAGCTGCTGGTAGGTCAGCAGTGACTGACGAATCTCTGCGGTCCGCCGCGCCTGGCCGGTGGCCAGGTACGACGCTTCCAGGCCGAGGGTGTCGTACTTGTTCTCGGCGATGTTCTCTTCGGCGGTGGCCGTTTCGTAGGCGCTTTGCGCAGCGCGACGCAGGGTTTCTGCATCTTCGGCGAGGGCGCCGATGATGCGGGCCAGCAAGGTGGACTTGTCCATGATCAGTAACAGAACTCTCGTACTAGGGCCTGGCTTTTTTCAGTGGCGGCAGTGCGCTGCTGTGCCAGCCAGAACTGGCATTTGGGGTCGTTGAGTTTGCCCATCGTGGGCGCCGAGGGCTGGCCGGTATCAGCAGCGGGCGGCGCTTGCAGGCGCTGCTGGTAACGCTCGAACATCGCTTGCTGGGCGTCAGCCGGCATGGCCGGCGCTGGCTGAGTGCCGGTAGTTGTCGTTAGCGCCGTGCTGGGCAGCAGTGCCTGTGGCCAGAGATGCACGGCCAGGCCCAGGGTGCAGGCCAGGGCGATGCCGCCCAGCCAGATGCCCAAGGCCACGCACAGGGTCAGGCGAGCCGGGGAGAGGGGGGCGTTCGACGTGCGCTCGTGGGCCATGCTGGCCTCCTGGCCTGACGGGAAAGTGGTCGGCATTGTCGCATGCAGTGGCAGGAAATTTCAGCGTCGCGCTTTCGTCACTGGCGCTTTGCCCGCAAAATCAGCGGTTTTTCACCGGGAGCCATCGTGAAACCCACTTGGGACATCTTCTGCACCGTGGTCGACAACTATGGCGACATCGGCGTGACCTGGCGGCTGGCCCGGCAGCTGGCCGCCGAACATGGCCTGGAGGTGCGGCTGTGGGTTGACGATCTGTCTGCATTCGAGCGTCTGTGTCCGCAGGCCGATTGTCGGGCCGAGCGCCAGACGTTGCAGGGCGTGCAGGTGCGCCGCTGGGCCGCGCCCTGGCTGCCCGAGGCACCCGGCGAGGTAGTGATCGGCGCGTTTGGCTGCGCGTTGCCCGCGGCGTTGGTCGACGCCTTGGCCCAGCAGCCGCACCCGGTGCTGTGGCTGAACCTTGAGTACCTCAGCGCGGAAGAGTGGGTCGAAGGTTGTCACGGCCTGCCGTCGCCGCAGGCCAATGGGCTGCGCAGGTGGTTCTTCTTCCCCGGTTTTACCGAAGGCACCGGCGGCTTGCTGCGCGAAGGTGACCTGCTGGCGCGACGCAGCGCTTTTCAGGCCGACCCACGAACGCGCGAGGCATTTCTCGCCCAGTTGGGGGTGCAGGTGCGGCCCGATGCACGGCTGCTTTCCCTGTTCGCCTACGAGAACACTCAGCTCGGCGCCTGGCTGAGCGCCATGGCTGAAGGTGATCAAGCCTGGCAGGTTCTGGTGCCCGAGGGGCGTATCGTCGCCGGGTTGTGCGCTTGGCTGGGTGAAACGGCGCTGGCGCCAGGCGAGGTTCGCCAACGCGGTGCGCTGAGCGTGCAGGTGCTGCCGTTCGTCAGCCAGGAGGACTACGACCGGCTGCTGTGGAGCTGTGATTTCAACGCGGTTCGCGGCGAGGATTCGTTCGTTCGCGGGCAGTGGGCCGCAGCGCCGTTGCTGTGGCACATCTACGTGCAGGAAGAGAACGCGCACTGGGACAAGCTCGAAGCGTTCCTGGGGCTCTACTGTCAGGGCCTGTCGGCCGATTCCGAGGCGGCGCTGCGGGGGTTGTGGCGGGCGTGGAACATGGATCGCGACATGGCTGCGGCCTGGCTGCGGCTGCAAGGCCATTGGGCTGAGTTGCAGGCGCATGCCGCGCAATGGAGTGCGCAGCAGGCGGCGCGCCCGGACCTTGCCACGGCGCTGGTGCAGTTTTACCGAAATTGGATATGATACGCGGCCTCGATTTTTACAAATCCCCCCAGATTCGGAAATTGCGTAATGAAAACTGGTAAAGAACTGAAACCCGGCACCGTTCTGCGGATCGACAACGACCCGTGGCTGGTGCAGAAAGCCGAGTTCACCAAGTCGGGTCGCAACAGCGCGATCATGAAGACCAAGCTCAAGAACCTGCTGACCGGCTACAAGACTGAAACCGTCTACGGTGCCGACGACAAGCTGGACGATGTGATCCTCGATCGCAAGGAAGCCACCCTGTCGTTCATCAGCGGTGACTCCTACACCTTCATGGACACCACTGACTACACCATGTACGAGCTGAACGCCGAGGATATCGAAGCCGTTCTGCCGTACATCGAAGAAGGCATGGAAGACATCTGCGAAGCCGTGTTCTTCGAGGAGCGTCTGGTATCGGTAGAGCTGCCGACCACCATCAGCCGTAAAGTCGCCTACACCGAGAACTCGGCGCGCGGCGATACCTCTGGCAAAGTGATGAAGCCTGCCAAACTGGCAAACGGCACTGAGGTTCAGGTTGCCGACTTCATCGAGATCGACGAAATGATCGACATCGACACTCGTGATGGCAGCTTCAAAGGCCGTTCCAAGAAGTAAATCTTCTTGCAACCGCAAAAACCCGGCTCAGGCCGGGTTTTTTCATGTCCGTGGTTTATAGATTTTTTTGCAGGCTGGCGCGAATCTCCACCAGCTCGGCCTGCAACGCCTGAAGCCGTTCGGCGGTGCGCCCGCTGGCCTCGGTGATCGACTGCGGCATGTGCTGGGCCTTGTCGCGCAGCGTGCGGCCGCGGGTAGTCAGCTCGACGATGACCACCCGTTCATCGTCACGACTGCGCGTGCGCTTGAGCAGCCCTTCGCTTTCCAGACGCTTGAGCAACGGGGTCAGCGAGCCGGGGTCGGTCAGCAGGCGATGGCTGATTTCCCCGACGGTGAGCCCATCCTGTTCCCACAGCACGAGCATGGCCAGGTACTGCGGATAGGTCAGCCCGAGCTTCTGCAACAGTGGCTTGTAGACCTTGGTCATCATCAGCGAGGTCGAGTGCAGGGCGAAGCACACCTGGTTATCCAGCAGCAATTCATCTCGGGGGGCTTTGATATCGGCGTTCATGCAGGTCCTTGAAATCGAGATGTCGGAAATACCCAGCAGGCTCGAGGCGGCTGGTGGCCATCGCAGCTCGTCACGCAGGGCCAGATACACGCCGGCACCGGTCTAGAACGGCTCTAGCAATTTCGAGCAGCGAAGGTGCGCGAGAGTTCGTTTCAAATTCATGTCGACCTGTGGGGGGTCTGTGCCATGGCGGACTTGCACGACGGTGTCAGCGCAGTCGAACTCTGATGCGGGCTAATCACGTGCGTGATCAAATCGGCGTCTATCCACGTCTGGCACTCCAGTATTTGTTGCCAAACGTTTCCTCGGGATGCCGGGCTGGTAGCATGCGCGCTCATCCGAAGAAGCAGGTCGTGTGATGTTCGAGTGGCTGATGTACGTGATATTGGGCGCGGGGCTGGGCACCGTAGGTGGATTGTTCGGTATTGGCGGCGGCTTGATCGCCATCCCGGCGCTGGGGGTGTTGTTCGGGCTCGATCAGCAGATGGCCCAAGGCACGGCGCTGGTCATGGTGGTGCCGAACGTGCTGTTGGCCCTGTGGCGCTACCACCAGCGCAACCGCATCGAGCTGCGCCACGCCCTGCCGCTGGCCGTGTGCAGCTTCGTTTTCGCCTGGCTTGGCTCGATCTGGGCGGTGGGTCTGGACGCCCAGTCCATGCGCCTGGGCTTCATCGGTTTTCTGCTGGTGCTGGCGGTGTGGAATGTCTTGCGCCTGTTCATGCGCAGCGCTACCCCGAGCCCGCAACTGCGTTATGGCTGGCCCTGGCTGGCGGCGCTGGGCAGTTTTTCCGGCGCCATGGGCGGCCTGTTCGGGGTCGGTGGGGCGGTGGTCGCCACGCCCATCCTCACCAGCGTGTTCGGCACCACGCAGGTGGTGGCCCAGGGTCTGTCGCTGTCGCTGGCGGCGCCCAGCACCTTCGTTACCCTGGTGACCTATGCGCTGCATGGCAACGTGATCTGGTCAGTCGCCATTCCCATGGCCATTGGCGGGCTGTTGAGCATCAGTTGGGGGGTGAAGCTGGCCCACGCCATGCCGGAAAAACTCCTGCGCGGGCTGTTCTGCGGCTTTCTGCTGGTGTGCGCGGTGATGCTCGCGCTGGAGGTCTGAGGGCCGCTGCCGCGTGGCGCGGCAGCGGCGGGTACGCCAGGCTAGCGGCGTACGTCCTTGAGGGTCTGGGCGATGAGGAAGGCCAGTTCCAGCGACTGGTCGGCATTGAGCCGCGGGTCGCAGTGGGTGTGGTAGCGGTCAGACAGCCCATCTTCGGTGATGGGCCGTGCGCCGCCGATGCACTCGGTGACGTTCTGCCCGGTCATCTCGATATGGATGCCGCCTGCATAGCTGCCTTCGGCCTGGTGCACCTGGAAGAACTGCTTCACTTCGTCGAGGATCTGCGCGAAGTCACGGGTCTTGTAGCCGCTGCTGGCCTTGATGGTGTTGCCGTGCATCGGGTCGCAACTCCACAGCACCTTGCGCCCCTCCTGCTCGACGCTGCGGATCAACCGCGGCAGGTGCTCGCCGACCTTGCCCGCGCCCATGCGCACGATCAGGTTGAGTCGCCCAGGGTCGTTGCTCGGGTTGAGCGTGTCGATCAGGCGGATCAGCTCGTCGCTGCGCATGCTTGGGCCGACCTTGACCCCAATCGGATTGTGCACCCCGCGCAGAAACTCCACATGGGCGCCATCGAGCTGGCGAGTGCGGTCGCCGATCCACAGCATGTGCGCCGAACAATCGTAGTGATCACCGGTGAGGCTGTCCTGGCGCACGAAGGCCTGCTCGTAGTTGAGCAAGAGCGCTTCATGGGCGGTGAAGAAGCTGGTTTCGCGTAACTGCGGGGCGCTGTCCAGGCCGCAGGCGCGCATGAACGCCAAGGTCTCGTCGATGCGGTCGGCCAGCTGGTGATACTTGTTGGCCAACGCCGAGTTGGCGATGAAGTCGAGGTTCCATTTGTGCACCTGGTGCAGGTCGGCGAAGCCGCCCTGGGCGAACGCGCGCAGCAGGTTGAGGCTGGCGGTGGACTGGTGATAGGCCTGCAGCAGGCGCTCGGGATCAGGCACCCGGCTGACCGGGTCGAAGCCGATGCCGTTGACGATATCGCCGCGGTAGGCGGGCAGGGTGACCTGGCCGAGGGTTTCGTCATTGCTCGAGCGCGGCTTGGCGAACTGCCCGGCCATGCGCCCGACTTTCACCACCGGGCAACCGGCGGCGAAGGTCATGACGATGGCCATCTGCAACAGCACCTTGAAGGTGTCGCGAATCTTCGCGGCGCTGAATTCGGCGAAGCTCTCGGCGCAATCGCCGCCCTGCAGCAGGAACGCGCGGCCTTCGGTGACCTCGGCGAACTGCCTGCGCAGCTCCCGTGCTTCGCCTGCGAACACCAGCGGCGGGTAACTCGCCAGGCTCTGCTCGACGCGCGCCAGATGGGCGGCATCGGGGTAGATCGGTTGCTGCTGGATCGGCAGGGCGCGCCAGCTATCGGGGCTCCAGGGTTGGCTCATGTACAGGCTCGGTCGGGTGGCTGAAGATCAGGCTGCCATCCTATCAGCTGCCTGCGCGCTTGTTGCACTGCCGGCATTGGCGGACAATGCCGGCTTTTGCCGGGGCGAACAGGAGCGAGCATGACCACCGAGCGTGAGGAGCGGCTGCTGGCCCGGGTCGAGGATGCCTTTGGCGTCATCAGTGTGTACGAAGTCGATGACTACCGGTTTCTCGAATTCGGCGATGCCATCGAGCAGAGCTGTACCTTCACCGCCGACCCCGCCTGGCTGGAATACGACTACACCCGCGCCATGCTGGTCGGCGCGTTGTGCCATGCGCAGCCGGAAACCGCGCTGTTTCTCGGTCTGGGCGCCGGCACCCTGACCCAGGCCTGCCTGAAGTTCCTGCCGCTGGAGGACGTCGAGGTCATCGAGCTGCGCCCTGATGTGCCGCGCCTGGCCATGGAGTACCTGGGGCTGGACGATGATCCGCGCCTTTACGTGCGCATTGGCGATGCCATGCAGTTGTTGCCCAGCGCCGAGAAGACCGACCTGCTGTTCGTCGACCTGTACACCGATCATGGTCCGGGCGTCGCGCACCTGGCCTGGCGTTTTCTGGAAGACTGCCAGAAGCAGCTCAACCCCGATGGCTGGCTGGTCATCAATCAGTGGGCGGGGGATGACGGCAAGCCACTGGGGGCGGCATTGCTGCGCGGTCTGTACCACCGACACTACTGGGAGCTGCCGGTCAACGAAGGCAATGTCATCGTGCTGGTACCGGCCGATATCCAGCAAACCCTCGATCTGCCAGCGCTGCAGGCCCGCGCCGAGGCCCTGGCACCGCGCCTGGGCTACAGCCTGGAAGCGCTGCTGCGGGCAATTCGCCCGGCCTCCTGAGCGCAAAGACGCGACCCGGGAGGAAACGATTCAGCTCGTTTGCCTGCCGGGCTTGCCGGGTGAAAATTTTCCTCACGTCATCGCGCCAATTCGTATATAGTACGCGCCGGTCTTTTAGCGGACCGCAAAATCAGGCGGTGCAAATCCTCCGAGTCCAGCTTCGGCTGTACGTCCGCTAGGCGGACCCTTCTCACACGTTCCTTTTTCAATCGTCTTCGCAAATCCCCGCCGCCAAAGCTGCCTGGGTGACCTTCTGGTCTTTCAAGGCAATGTGCAGCTTTGGAGCATGGGTCTTTGCGGATGCACTCTAGAGGCAGACCCATGACCCAGGAAACCGGCGGATTCGCCGCTCTCGATCTCAATCCGAATATCGTTGCTGCCGTAGTCGCCACCGGCTACGAAGAGCCTTCGGCCATTCAGCAACAATCGATCCCGATCATCCTCGCCGGTCACGACATGATCGGCCAGGCGCAGACTGGCACCGGCAAGACCGCTGCCTTCGCCCTGCCGGTGCTCAACGGCATCGATGTGAGCAAGCGCGAACCGCAAGCCCTGATCCTTGCGCCAACCCGTGAGTTGGCGCTGCAAGTAGCCACGGCCTTCGAAACCTACGCCAAGCAGATGCCGGGCGTGAACGTGGTAGCCGTCTATGGTGGCGCCCCGATGGGCCCACAGCTCAAAGCCATCCGTAATGGCGCACAGATCGTCGTCGCTACCCCGGGTCGCCTGTGCGATCACCTGCGCCGCGATGAAAAAGTCCTGTCCACGGTCAAGTACCTGGTGCTGGACGAAGCCGACGAGATGCTCAAGCTCGGCTTCATGGATGACCTGGAAGTCATCTTCGACGCCATTCCCGAAACCCGTCAGACCGTGCTGTTCTCGGCCACCTTGCCGTCGTCGATCCGTTCGATCGCCGAGCGTCACCTGCGTGACCCCAAGCACGTCAAGATCCAGAGCAAGACCCAGACCGTCACCGCCATCGACCAGGCTCACCTGATGGTCCACGCCGACCAGAAGATCCCGGCCGTGCTGCGTCTGCTGGAAGTCGAAGAGTTCGATGCGCTGATCGCCTTCGTGCGTACCAAGCAAGCCACTCTGGACCTGGCCGCCGCCCTGGAAGCCAAAGGCTACAAGGCTGCTGCGCTGAACGGCGACATCGCCCAGAACCAGCGTGAGCGGGTCATCGAGTCGCTCAAGGATGGCCGTCTGGACATCGTCGTCGCCACCGACGTCGCGGCTCGTGGTCTGGACGTGCCGCGTATCACCCACGTGTTCAACGTCGACATGCCGTACGACCCTGAGTCCTACGTGCACCGTATCGGCCGTACCGGCCGTGCCGGTCGCGAAGGTCGCGCACTGCTGCTGGTGACCCCGCGCGAGCGGCGCATGCTGCAACTGATCGAGCGTGTCACCGGGCAGAAGGTCGCTGAAGCCCGTCTGCCTGGCGCACAAGCCGTGCTCGATGCGCGTATCAAGAAGCTCACCACCAGCCTGGCGCCGCTGGTTGCCGAGTCGGAGGCAAGCCACGGCGAACTGCTCGACCGCCTCACCGCCGACCTCGGCTGCTCGCCACGTGCGCTGGCTTCGGCCCTGCTGCGCAAGGCCACCAACGGTCAGGCCCTGAGCCTGGCGTCGGTCGAGCGTGAGCAACCGCTGGTTCCGAACGGTGCCCCGCGTGAGCGCACCGAGCGTACCGAGCGCAGCGGTGAGCGTAGTGGTGATCGTGAGCGTCGTGCACCGATGCCGCTGGGCGAAGGTCGCGTACGTTGCCGTACCGCGCTGGGCGCGCGTGACGGCATCGCGGCCAAGAACCTGTTGGGTGCGATCCTCAACGAAGGTGGCCTGGCCCGTGACGCCATCGGCCGTATCCAGGTACGCGACAGCTTCAGCCTGGTCGAGTTGCCTGAGGATGGTCTGGAGCGTCTGCTGACCAAGCTCAAGGACACCCGCGTCGCCGGCAAACAGCTCAAGCTGCGCCGTTATCGCGAAGATTGATCCTGGTGCGCTGAAGAAAATCCCCGGTTGATGCCGGGGATTTTTTTTGCCTGGCGTTTACCACTGCGCTCAGCCGAAACGGTAGATGTCCATGCCCAGCGCGCCGAGAGTGAAGCCGTGGTGCACCTGGGCAAACTCGCCGCCCGCCGCCAGGGCGAAGAACAACGGCAGCAGATGCTCGTCGCTTGGGTGGTTGCGCACGGCGTAGGGCGCACGCTGACGGTAGTCGAGCAGGGCCTGCTGATCGCCTTGCTGCAGGCGCTCTACCATCCAGTCGCGAAAGGCTTTGGCCCATGGCTCGATGACCTCGGGCCCGGCCTGCCAATTCAACTCGCCGAGGTTGTGGGTGATGCTGCCCGAGCCGATCAGCAGTACGCCCTCTGCACGCAGTTCGGCGAGTGCCGCGCCGATGCGCAGCTGCTGGGTCGGGCCCAGGTGGCTTGGCAGCGACAGCTGTAGCAACGGGATATCTGCCTGCGGATACATCAGCGACAGCGGCACCCAGGCACCATGGTCGAAGGGGCGTTGCTCATCGAGCTCCGCTGGCAGCCCGGCCGCGCGCAGGCGCCGGGCAATTTGCAGGGCCAGAGCGGGGTCGCCCGGGGCAGGGTACTCGACCCGGTACAGCGCCGGCGGGAAGCCGGAAAAATCATGCCAGGTGCGCGGTTGCGGGCCGCTGGTCAGCAACAGCTTGCGGCTTTCCCAGTGCGCGGAAACCAGCACGATCGCGCGCGGGCGCGGCAACGATCCGGCCAGTGCGGCCAGTGCCGGTCCGCTTGCACCGGGTTGCAGGGCGAGCATGGGTGAGCCATGGGAGATGAACAGGCTGGGCAGCATGAAGGCGGCTCCTGGAGTTAACATGGTGGCCATGTTCGATCAGGTAACGATCGTAATCCAATATAAGTTTTGCGCCTGAATCATCGAAAAACTGGAGGGATCATGGAGCCGGCATTCTGGCATCAGCGTTGGGCCGCGCAACAGATTGGCTTTCATCAGCCGCAGGTCAACGAGTACCTGCAACGGCACTGGCCGGGCCTTGGGCTGCCGGCACAGGCGCGGGTGCTGGTGCCGCTGTGTGGCAAGAGCCTGGATCTGCTCTGGCTGCTGCAGCAAGGGTATCGCGTGTTGGGCATCGAGCTGTCGCGCAAGGCCGTGGCGGCGCTGTTCAGCGAGCATGGACTGACCCCGCAGATCACCCGGGAAGGTGAGTTCGAGGTCTGGCAGGACGACGCCCTGCAGGTGTGGTGTGGCGACTTCTTCGCCCTGACCCCTTCGCAGGTACAGGACTGCTCGGCGCTGTATGACCGTGCTGCACTCATCGCCTTGCCGACGGCCATGCGTGAGCGTTACCTGGCTCACCTGAGTGAGCTGCTGCCGTCGCCGTGCCAAGGCCTGTTGGTCACTTTGGAATACGATCAGGCATTGATCGACGGGCCGCCCTTCAGCGTTGGCGCAGAAGAAGTGCAGCGTGGGCTGAAGCAGTGGCAGGTCAGCGAAATCGAGCGCTGCGACATTCGCCAGGACAGCCCGCGTTTCGTCGCGGCGGGGGTCAGCAGCCTGCGCGAGCGGGTGTATCGGCTGAGCCGGTAAGGGGGCTTGAATGCAACAGGGCGACCGAAGTCGCCCTGTCGTGTGTCTGCTGCTCGATCAACCGCGGCGGCGCAGGGCGTCGATACGGTCTTCCAGCGGCGGATGGCTCATCAGCAGGCCGGCCAGGCCGTCTTTCAGGCCACCATTGATGGCGAACGCCTTGAGGGTATCGGGCATGTGCACCGGCATGCCTTGCTCCGAGCGCAGGCGCTGCAGGGCGTTGATCATGGCGCCAGTGCCGGCCAACTGCGCGCCGGCCTCGTCGGCACGGTACTCGCGGCGACGCGAGAACCACATGACGATCATGCTGGCGAGAATGCCCAGCACCAGCTCGGCGACGATGGTCGCCACGTAATAGGCGATACCGCGGCCTTCTTCGTTCTTGAAGATCACCCGGTCGACGAAGTTGCCGATGATGCGGGCGAAGAACATCACGAAGGTGTTCACCACGCCCTGGACCAGCGCCAGGGTGACCATGTCGCCGTTGGCGACGTGGCCGATCTCGTGGGCCAGCACCGCCTTGACTTCATCGGGCGAGAAGCGCTCGAGCAAGCCTTGCGACACCGCGACCAGAGCGTCGTTGCGGTTCCAGCCGGTGGCGAATGCGTTGGCCTCATAGGCCGGGAAGATACCGACCTCAGGCATTTTGATGCCGGCTTCACGGGACAGTTCTTCGACGGTCTGCAGCAGCCATTGCTCATGACGAGTGCGTGGCTGGGTGATGATCTGGGTGCCGGTGCTCATCTTCGCCATCCATTTGGAGATGAACAGCGATACGAGGGAGCCGGCAAACCCGAACACAGCGCAGAAAATCAGCAGGCTGCCCAGGTCGAGATCGACCCCGTTGGCGGCCATGAACCCGTTGAAGCCGAACAGGCTAAGGGTAATGCTTGCAACCAGCACCACCGCGAGGTTGGTGGCTACAAACAGCAAGATGCGCATCATGGTTGTGACGTTCTCCTGACGGATGAAAGAGTGGCGTTCTGCGGGGGTATATAAGGGGGAGGGCGGCGGGATTCAACCGACGGACTATTTCAAACTGTGTAGGCGGAGTATGCCAGAGGAAATCGGCCGGCTCGTGGGATAGAGCGTTGCAGGATGTAAGAAGTGTTACCGGAGGGGGTAGGATCGTCGAACCGGCGTTCCTACAAGCAGGCCAACTGCCGTAGGAACGCGTTCTGAACCCGGCTTACTGCGAATAGCCGCGCAGGAAGTTGCCGATGCGCCCGATCGCCTGTTCCAGGTCGTCCACCCGCGGCAGGGTCACCACGCGGAAGTGGTCGGGCCATGGCCAGTTGAAGGCGGTGCCCTGAACGATCAGCAGTTTTTCCGACAGCAGCAGGTCGAGGGCGAAGCGCTCGTCGTTGTAGATCGGGCAGACTTTCGGGTCGATGCGCGGGAAGGCGTACAGCGCGCCCATTGGTTTGACGCAGCTGACGCCGGGGATGTCGTTGAGCAGCTCATAGGCGCGATTGCGCTGCTCGAGCAGGCGGCCCGGGGGCAGGATCAGGTCGTTGATGCTCTGGTAGCCGCCCAGCGCCGTCTGAATCGCATGTTGCGCCGGCACGTTGGCACACAGGCGCATGTTGGCGAGCATGTCGATGCCCTCGATGTAGCTCTGCGCGTTGTGCTTGGGGCCTGAGATGATCAGCCAGCCGGAACGGAACCCGGCGATGCGGTACGACTTCGACAGGCCGTTGAAGGTCAGGCACAGCAGGTCGGGGGCCAGCGCCGCGGTGCTGATGTGCACGGCTTCGTCGTAGAGGATCTTGTCGTAGATCTCGTCGGAGAACACCACCAGGTTGTGCTGCCGAGCCAGCTCCAGCATGCCCAGCAGCAGCTCGCGGGAATACACCGCTCCGGTGGGGTTGTTGGGGTTGATGATCACCAGTGCCTTGGTGTCGGGGGTGATCTTGGCCTTGATGTCGTCCAGGTCAGGGAACCAATCGGCCTGCTCGTCGCACAAATAGTGCACGGGTTTGCCGCCAGCCAGGCTCACCGCAGCGGTCCACAGCGGGTAGTCGGGTGCCGGAATCAGCACTTCATCGCCGTTGTTGAGCAGCGCCTGCATGGACATGACGATCAGCTCGGACACGCCGTTGCCCAGATAGATGTCTTCGATGCCGACACCGTCGATCTGTTTCTGCTGGCAGTACTGCATGACTGCCTTGCGTGCGCTGAACAGGCCTTTGGAGTCACTGTAGCCTTGGGCGGTGGGCAGGTTGCGGATGACATCCTGAAGGATTTCGTCCGGCGCCTCGAAGCCAAACGGCGCCGGGTTGCCGATGTTCAGCTTGAGGATGCGATGGCCTTCCTCTTCCAGGCGCTTGGCGTGCTTGAGCACTGGGCCGCGAATGTCGTAGCAGACATTGGCGAGCTTGTTCGATTTGCTGAACTGCATGATGTGATCCCGGTTGAGAAGTCGCTGCGCGCCACGCTCGAGGATTGGAGAAGGACGGGGCGCATGCCAGACTGGCTGGCAAGATAAGCCCACTAATATACGTGTCACCGGCGCCAGAAAGAAAGCCGGCGCACGGTGAAATTAGCCTGCCGAGGTTACCTATGGAAAAGTTTGAAAAATCCCTGGAAGAGTGGCGTGAGATGCTCGATCCGGCGCAGTACCAGGTGTGTCGACTCAAGGGCACCGAACGGCCATTCACCGGCAAGTACAACGGTGAAACCCGCCCCGGTGTCTATCACTGCATCTGCTGCGACCTGCCGCTGTTCGATGCCGCCACAAAGTTCGACGCCGGCTGTGGCTGGCCGAGCTTCAGCGCGCCGATCGATGAGGCGGCGATGATCGAAATCCGCGACACCTCCCACGGCATGATCCGTACCGAAGTCACCTGCGCGCGCTGTGATGCGCACCTGGGGCATGTCTTCCCGGATGGCCCGGCGCCCACCGGGTTGCGTTACTGCATCAACTCGGTGTGCCTGAACTTCGAACCTGCGCAGGCCAGCCATGACTGACCCGCTGCTGGAGATTTCCTGCCTGACCTTGGGCGGCGAGCACAAGCGCCTGGCGGATTTTGCCGGCAAGGCGCTGCTGGTGGTCAACACCGCCAGCCAATGCGGCTTTACCCCGCAATACAAGGGCCTGGAGCAACTGTGGCAGCAGTACCGTGGCCAAGGTCTGGTAGTGCTTGGCTTCCCGTGCAATCAGTTCGGCAAGCAGGAGCCGGGCGATACGCTTGAAATCGCGCAGTTCTGCGAGCGCAATTTCGGGGTCAGTTTCCCGCTGTTTCGCAAGGTCGAGGTCAACGGTGAGCTGACCCACGCGTTGTTCCGCGAGCTGAAAAAACGCGCGCCGGGGCTGCTGGGCAGCGAGCGCATCAAGTGGAACTTCACCAAGTTCCTGGTCGATCCGCAGAGCGGCCAGGTCACCCGCTACGCGCCGGCGACCAAGCCGCAGGCACTGCAAGCGGACATCGAAAGGTTGCTCAATCGCTGATTGGCAACCAGCGTTCCAACAGCGCCAGCAACTGCTCGCGGCGAAACGGCTTGGCCAAGTAATCGTCCATGCCTGCGGCGCGGCAGCGCTCGCGTTCTTCGGGCATGGCGTTGGCGGTCAGGGCAATGATCGGCAAGTCAGGCCAGTTGCCGCGCTGACGGATGGTTCGCGCCGCCTGGTAGCCATCCATCACCGGCATGTTGCAGTCCATCAGCACCAGGTCGAAGGGGCATCTTTGCAACATCTCCAGCGCTTCCAGACCATTGCCCGCCACCTCCACCGGGTAGCCGAGCTTGCCCAGCATGCCGCGAGCCACCAGCTGATTGACCGGGTTGTCCTCCACCAGCAGGATTCGCCCACGTTGCGATGGCAGCGCTTCCCCGGGCAGCACCGACCCAGGCTCGGTGCGCGCGCCCTGCAACGCACGCTGCAGGGTTTCATGCAGCTTGTGCCTGGACAGCGGACGCGCCAACTGCTGCAGCGGCGCCAGGGCGGTGGACTGCTCGATGGATACGAAGCGGCCGTACGCCGTTACCAGCACGATGACCGCCGAGCACAGCGGGCGCAGCGTCTCGACGGTGGGCAGGTCGTCGGTGATCAGCACATGCAGCGCGCTGACATCGAGCTGCTCGACGCTGTCGTGGCGCTGATAGGCCAGCCCCCAGGCCGGCAGTAGCGTCTGCAACAACTCGCTCAGGCCGCTGCCGGCCCGGCTGATGGCATCGACCCGCCCCGGCAGTGCGGGCATCGCCAGCGCGGGCCCGTGCGCAAGCAGCGGCAGGTCGGCGCTGAACTGGCTGCCGAAGCCTACCTGAGACCGTACGCGCAGTTGCCCTTGCATGGCTGTACACAGGTTGCGCGTCAGCGCCAGGCCCAGGCCGGTGCCGCCATATTGCCGGGTGATGCCGGCCCCGGCCTGGGTGAAAGGCTGGAAAATCCGCGTCTGGGCGTCCTCGGCGATTCCGATACCGGTGTCACGCACCACCAGACGCACGCCACCGACGATGGGTACAACACTCACATCGACCCGACCAAAGCGGGTGAACTTCAGGGCATTGGACAGCAGATTGCTGACGATCTGCCGCACCCGGGTCGGATCACCCAGCACCAGCGCTGGCAGGTCAGGAGCGATCAGGCAGGTCAGCTCGACACTCGCCGCGGCATTCTGCGACAGCAAGCTGGCGGTGTCCTCTACCAGACCACCCAGGTCGAAGGCGATCCGTTCCAGTTGCAACTGCCCGGCATCGAACTTGGACAGGTCAAGAATATCGTTGAGCAGCGCCACCAGGACTTTGCCCGAGTCGTGGGCAATCGACAGCTGCTGACGCTGCTCGGTCGCCATGGGGGTGTCCAGAGTCAGGGCGATCATGCCCAGCAGGCCATTGAGCGGGGTGCGGATTTCGTGGCTCATGTTGGCCAGGAACGCCGAGCGTGCCTGAGCCATGTCCAGCGCCTGGGCGCGAGCGATCTGTAGCTCGTGGTTGGATTGGCTGAGGCGATCGTTGCTCGCCTTGAGCGCCTCGGTGCGCGCCGAAACCATGTCTTCAAGCTCGTTGAGGTACTGGGTCAGGCGGTTTTCGGCATGCCGACGTTGCTGGATTTCGGTGGCCATGCTGACGAATTGCTGATTGGCCACCTTCACCAGCACGCCGATTTCGTCGCGCTCGTGACCGGGCGGGCAGTCCACGCGGTTCTGCCGGCCGCTGCTCAGTGCGCTGATGACGGTCACCAGCGGTTTGGTCAGCATCAGGTAGAACAGCGTCAGGAGAATGCCGGTCAGCACCAGGGTACGAGCGAAGCCACTGAGCAGGGTCAGCCCGGCACGTTCGAGAAAACGGCTGGTGAAGGCATAGGTGTCGACGTCCAGGTACAACGTGCCCAGGTAGTCATCGGGCATCTGCGCGAGGAACAGGCGATCCTGGAACTGGCGCTGCTCACCGAACAGAAAGTCCGACAGCGGCCGGTAATCACTCTCCATGGGCGTACGTTGGCTGTCGGCGAGCACCGTGCCATTGTTATCGACCAGCCGCGCGCGGATTATCGCCGGGGCACGCAGCAGGCCGCCGGTCAGCTCCTCGCCCAGCTCGGCGTCGATGTTGTAGGCGATGCGCGAGGCGGTGTCATGGCTGATTTGCAGCAGCGTTTGCAGTTCACGGTTGATGGCCGCGTCTTCGCTGGCATAATCGACGCCGATCTGCACCAGGCTGAGCAGGGTGCCCAGCACGAAGCCCACCAGCACGGTGAGCCGGGCTTGTTTGTAGGAGAGGCGGTTGGTGAACTTGATATCCATAGGCCCCGAGCAAGTGGATGGGGTTGCGCCTGTGACTGCGATGGTAGTCGCAATGCGGCTCGCGTGGGTCAACCAACGCTACGCTATGCGCGCCCAGCCGCACTGTGCCACGAACGTCCGCCGCGCGGGCCGTTGCGTCGTCTAACACCTTAGGAGCCATCATGGACCCCCGCCTGACCGCCTTTCTCGAACGTGCCGATTCGCTGCTGACCCGCCTCGAACCGTTGCTGCCAGCCCTGCGCCCCACGCTCGACTGGCACACCACGCTGGCCGCACGCTGGCAGCGCGACGGTCGCAGCGGCTATCTGCAGCCGTTGCAGGTGAGCCTGGACATGCGCCTGTCCGATTTGATCGGCGTCGACAAGCAGTGCCAGCAACTGGGTCGCAACACCGAACAGTTCATCGCCGGCCTGCCGGCCAACCATGCGCTGCTGTGGGGCTCGCGCGGCACTGGCAAGTCGTCGCTGGTACGCGCCTTGCTCGCCGAGCACGCCGCCGCGGGCCTGCGCCTGATCGAAATCGAGCGCGATCACCTGGCCGATCTGCCAAGGGTGGTCGAGCTGCTGCACACCTTGCCGCAGCGTTTCGTGCTGTTTTGCGACGACCTTTCGTTCGAGGCCGGCGAGGGCGACTACCGGGTGCTGAAAAGTGTGCTCGATGGCTCGCTGGAGCAGGCGCCAGACAACGTACTGCTGTATGCCACCTCCAACCGTCGCCATCTGGTGCCCGAGCAACAGAGCGACAATGAAAACTGGAAGCGGGTCGACGGTGAGCTGCACCCCAGCGAGGCGGTGGAAGACAAGATCGCGCTGTCCGACCGCTTTGGCCTGTGGCTGTCGTTCTACCCGTTCACCCAGGAGCATTACCTGGAGGTGGTCGAGCACTGGATCAGCCAACTGGCGATCCAGGCTGGCCTTTCCTGGCAGCGCGATGACGCGCTGGATATTCTCGCCGTGCGCTGGGCCACCGGGCGCGGCAACCGTAATGGCCGATGTGCCTACCAGTTCGCCCGCTACTGGGTCGGGCTGCAATTGTTGGAGCAGAATCAATGATCGACTTGAATGCCAGTGGTGCCGGCCTCGATGGCTACGACTTGCTGGCCGCGCAGGTGCAGGCGCTGTTTGCCGATGAACGTGACTTCATCGCCAATGCCGCGCAGTTTTCCGCGTTTCTCTTTCACCAGCTCGATGACCTCAACTGGGCCGGCTTCTACTTGAACCGCAACGAAGAGCTGGTACTCGGTCCGTTCCAGGGCCAGGTGGCGTGTGTGCGTATTCCCTTCGACCGCGGTGTCTGTGGCGCTGCGGCAGCCACCCGGCAAACCCAGCGGGTCGAGGATGTGCATGCGTTCCCTGGGCATATCGCCTGTGACAGTGCATCTAACAGTGAGCTGGTGATCCCGCTGCTCAAGGACGGTCGGCTGATAGGGGTGCTGGACCTGGACAGCCCGCGCATCGGCCGCTTCAGCGAGGCTGACCAAGCTGGGCTGGAGCGTCTGGCCAGCATCTTCCTGAGCTTGACCGACTGCTGAAACAACAAGGCCCGGTCATTGTCGGCCGGGCCTCGATGAATCAGTCGTACATGGCTTTTTTCTTCCAGGTTTCTTCGTCGTCGGTCTTCAGGCCTTCGGTCAGCTGGTTTTCCTCGTCGGCTGCCGGCTCCATCTGGTCCAACACTTGCGCATCGGCGCGTGCCAGCAGTTTTTCCAGGTATACGCGCTGTTCTTCATAGAGTTTCGGCTCGGCCTGCTTGCGCAGGTACTGCACGCCGCGCTCGAACGCCAGGCGTGCCTGGCCGGGCTGCTGCTGTTGCAGGGCGCGCTGGCCGAGGTTGTTGAAGAACTCGATGTGCAGCAGCACCAGGATGTGGCGAATTTCCTTGGCCCAGTGCTTGCCCTCGGTGTTCTGCAAAAAGCCTTCGGCGGTGGCGCGCACCACCTGGTTGTGCAGCACTTCCAGCACAAAGCGCACGTCCTTGGCCTTGGTCTCGGTGAGGATCGGGGCAGGGGGGTTGTTGATCGGAATGTCATCGCCCATGTCGATCAGTGCCTGCAACGCCTTGATACGCGCCTGCCACTGCGCGTTGTTGCGCTCCACGGCGAGCAGCCGCTGGTTGAGGTTCAGTTCCAGTCGGGTCAGCAGGAGTTTGAGCGGCGTGCTCATCAGTTGCCCGGGGAAGGTCTCGTTGATGTCCTCGCAGCGGCGCAGACGGTCGCCCAGCTCGACCTTGGCGCGGGTGCGCTCGACCTTGGTGTTCTCGACCACATTGTTGAGGTAGCCAATGACGATCAGCAGTGCGATTCCGGCGACGATGAGCAGGGTGATCAGAAGTGGGGTCACCGCGAATGCCTCTATATAGGAGAAGATCTATTGGCCAGGTATGGCGCAATGGCATGAGCTTGCCGAGCCGTCGTCAGAAAAGCAACGCCAGTGTTTCGACTGCCGCTCGATCCGCCTGACGGTAAGCGGGAAGTCATTGATTTAAATAAATTTCTACAAAGGTGTTGACGACTTCCATGGGCGTCCCTAGAATGCGCGCCACTTGCAGCGTAAAGCACACAGCGAAACGCTTCGGGTAGTGAAAGCGGCATGAAAATGCTTGCAGCGTGTCCCCTTCGTCTAGTGGCCTAGGACACCGCCCTTTCACGGCGGTAACAGGGGTTCGAGTCCCCTAGGGGACGCCATTGCGGGAATAGCTCAGTTGGTAGAGCACGACCTTGCCAAGGTCGGGGTCGCGAGTTCGAGTCTCGTTTCCCGCTCCAGTTTCTCCGGCAACGCTTCGCGGCGCGGCAGGAAAAGAAAATCCAGGGTGAATCGCGAGGTTCAGGTCTGGTGCGCTGAAGGTCTTGTACTGAACAGTGTAGTGTGTCCCCTTCGTCTAGTGGCCTAGGACACCGCCCTTTCACGGCGGTAACAGGGGTTCGAGTCCCCTAGGGGACGCCATTGCGGGAATAGCTCAGTTGGTAGAGCACGACCTTGCCAAGGTCGGGGTCGCGAGTTCGAGTCTCGTTTCCCGCTCCAGTTTTCAAACTGTGGCGTCTATGCGGTACAGCGGTGGTGAAGGTCGTCAAGACGCTTCACACCAACAGTGGTAAAGCTTCACATTGCGGGAATAGCTCAGTTGGTAGAGCACGACCTTGCCAAGGTCGGGGTCGCGAGTTCGAGTCTCGTTTCCCGCTCCAAATCGCAGCACGTAAAAGGGACCTCCGGGTCCCTTTTTGCGTTGTGGGCATTTCTACTTTCGAGCACCTGGCGCGAGCCGCCCGGCACCTAGGGCCGGGCAGACGTTGCCTTCAGCGGTAAGTGACAGTGAACTTCAAAGCGCCTTCAGCCACGCCAGGGGTGACTTTTGCATCGGTTTGATAGTAGCGGGCACGAAAATCCAGGCGCGTCGTGCCTAAGTCAATGGACGTTACCCGCTCATGGGAAAGCAGCGGAATCGGCGTGCCATCACTGCGCAATATCTGGATGCCCAGACCGCTGGCAGTAGAACTGCTGCTGAGGCTGAACAGGCCTTGACTGGCGTCGATAGGGGTCGAGCCGTTCACGCCCCCTTCAAGGTAGACATGTACGTTCGCTCGAGTGGCACCCGGGGTGCTGTCGTCTGCGCAATCGCTCAGGGTGATATGGAAGGGCACGTCGGCTGTCGTTGCACCGACATGGGTAAACTCGTCGGTCTTGTGATCGCCAAGTTGTACCGGGTCGGCGCTCACGGGATTACCCAGCACGGAGCACTGGGCGCGATTGATCGTCGCCGAGATCGAGTAATCCATGGCCTTGCCCACGGTGTGGTAGATACCGTGGAACATTTCCCCCTGGACGCGCTGGGGGCCGGCAGCGATCTCGCCGATCTTGACGAACGATAACTCGCCGAACATATGCTCCAACGGCATACCGATGGCGGTGTTTTGCGTCATCACGCCCGTATAAGGAATGGCCGTGCCGTCGTCCGGTGTGAAGTTGTTGGTCGCAGTGCCTTCATAGGGGTAGCCCAGGTTTATGTACACACCTACCCCTGGCACATTGGTCTGCAGTATCCGGCCATCGACCGGCTTGCCATCGATCGGGGGGATGTAGCCGGCGAATATCGGGGCGCTGTTGGGCAGCCGTGCGGTGACTGGATCGGTGGCGCTGTAAAAGCAGGTCAGTTGCGAGCCTTCCACGTTCGCGGAGTACAGCGGGGCTTTGCCGAAAACCGTACCTACCGGGGCGTTACGCGCTACCCAGAACGAGCCCATGTCGCGCTGGAAGGTCATGTAGGTGGGTTTGCCGGGCCACCACCTGCATTCGGCCTGTACCACAGTCGAGGCCAAGAGCAGCATCAGCAGAGAAATCAAGGTAGCAGTGGGTCGTACACGGCGGCGACACAAGCGGGTCATGGGCGGGAGCCTTCAGAATCAGTGGTAGAAGTTGACAGGTCATCGTGCGCGCCTCCTGGCGAGCATTCGAATGTCTGAATGCGATACCCGCTGTCTTCAGGCATCACGCTGGGGTCGAGGGTGACGTGGCAGGTCTGCGAGCCAGCTACCCCCCATCGCACCTGCAGCCGCTGAAGACCTGGTTGGCTGCTGGCCAGCAGGGTTTGCCCAGCCTGGCCGACCACGCCCAGAATCTGCTCGTGTTCATCGCTGACTTGCGCGCCGAAGGGCAATGGCCGGCCATCGGGTTGAAGCAGGGTCAGGACCATGCGCAACACATGCCGTGTATCGAAGCGGCTCATCACCACGGCGCCTCGGCGTGGCACCAACTGCAGGCTGGTATTGTCGATGATGATCTCGGGCGACAGGTCGTCGGTGTCGAGTGCCACTGGATTGATCCGATAAGGACGCAGGTGTGGAATCAGCAGGAAACCTTCAGCGTCGCTGCGCGACGAAGTCGCATTCTGTAACCCGATACCCTCGACATCGGGAACGTGCAGCAGCGCCATGGTTTCCCCCAGATAACTGCCGAACGTGACGCCTTGGGCATGCAGCACCATTGCACCGCTGGTATTGAGCGACAGGCTCCGGTAGCCGCTGCCTGCGCTATAGCCAACGCCATAGTTGGCCTGGCCACTCTGGAAGGCCAGCGATACCGCGGCGGATTTGCGTTGGCTGGCGTCGTTGGCCAGTGAGGTCTGATAGCTCAGGCGATTGTCCAGAGCCGCACCTTGCACGCTGGCACGTTCGCTGTACTGGCCGTTGGTACGCTGTATATCGAAGGCGGCTCGGTGTGGGCGGCCGAACTCCAGCGGAAAGCTCAGACTCAAGCCAAGCAGGCGGTTGTCGGTGTAGCGGCTGCTCAGGGCCTGAGAGGCGAACAGGTTGACGCCCACCTCGCCGATTCGGGTGCTGTATTGCAACTGGTACTGACGGCGCTGGTAGCCGCTGGTCCAGTAGTCTTCCTGGGACAGGGTCAGGCTCAGCGAACTGCTCTGGGCGAACGTCTGGTATGCCGACACTTCCAGCCGACTGCGGCGGTTGCCCGGATAGCGCGTATCGAAATTGCGTTGCTGAATGGCTTCCTGGAAATCCCGATAGCCTTGCGTGGAGTAGCGGTAGCCGGCGAAACGCAGGTTGGTACCGCTCTGGAAACTTTTGCCGTAGCGCACGGCGTAGCTATGCCCCTGGACCTGTCCGAGCGCACCACCCAGATCACTGCTAGCGCGGGTCACGTCGATCGATAGTGCGCCGAATTCACCGAAGTCACGGGCGACTCCCGCCACACCCGCGCGATAGTAGTCACTCGACAGCACACCGCCATACAGCGTGCTGTTCCAGACGCCACCTCGGGCCAGCGTCCCTTGCCAGAATGCCGGGCTGTCGAGCTCCTCGGCACCGTTGTAGCGGCCAGCGGTCGCGCTGTAGCGCCACACGCCGTCGCGCAGCAGGCTGCCCAGTGAGGAGTAGGGTTGCGTGAAGCGGCTGACCTGGCCGTCGCTTTCAGTGATGACGACTTCGAGTTCGCCATGCCCAGAGCCGACACTGAGGTCATCCAGGGCATAGGGGCCGGGTGCTACATAGGTGGAGTAGATCGGATAACCATTGCGTAGCACTTCGATCTTGGCGCGGGTCTGAGCCACGCCGCGGATCACCGGAGCGTACTGTTGCTGGGCATCGGAAAGCATGTCCTGATCCGAGGCCAGACGCACGCCGGAAAAAGCGAAGCCACGAAACATCTCGCTGCCGGTGAAGGTTTCACCCACGGTCAGGTTGGCGCGCAGTCCGGGCAGATCACGCTGGGCGTAGGTGTCGTTGCGGGTCCATTGGCGCTCGCCGAGCGGATTCTCGCGATAAGTCTGATTGCTACGCAAACGCCAACCCCCGAGGTTCAGCCCGGTATTGAGGTAAAGGTCCTGGCTGCGTTCGCTGCGGCCATCGCTTCTGCGACTGTGCTGGGTCGAGGCCTGGTAGTTGACGAACGCGGCATTGATGCCTGAGTCCCAACGGTGCTCGGGCACGCTGCCACGGCGATCCTGGCTCAGGGCGATCTGCGGTATCGACAGCGAGAGACGCAGTTGCGCAGAGTCGAAGTCGACGTGCGCCTGTGGAACCAGCTCAGCCAGGTCGACGCAGCTTTCATCATTGGGCAGTGGCGCTTCCAGGGCTTGCTCACGTAGATCGAGGCTACGCAGCAGTTCGCCGGTCAGGCAGGCCTGCAGGGCATCACCGCCGGGGGCCAGGTGAAACAGGATGGATTGCTCTTCGATGGGCGTGTGGTTGACCCATACCGCGACCCGGTAGCGCCCCGGTTGCAATGGCGTGTGGGGCGCCAGCGCCTGTAGTGCCAGGACACCGGCATCCGCTGCCTGACCAGGGGGCTGACGCATGAAACCGGCTTCGAACTGCGGTTTCGCGGTTTCGGCCAGCGCCGGACTGGAGATGGTCAAGAGCAAATAACCGCTGAGCAACGGCGGCAGGAGAGCGAAGCGCGCACACAACGGCGGGGGCCTGAGAGGGTCGAGCTGGAGCATTGGCAGTGTCCTGAGCTGCACTGTCGATCGACCGCGCGGGCAGGATCGGCAACGCATGGCTGGAGCCTGATGGGCATTGACGCACGCGGCGGCGAGAACCACCGGAAACGTCGGATTCAAGGCCGCTAGGGTAGGGGCCTGAGGGGACGGGGAATGTAGGAAGAGTCTGTAGTGCGGGGTGTCGGAATCGACAGGGGTGGAGATTGCAAGAAAGCCCGCTGCTGGGCAGCGGGCGGTGATAGGTCGGTGTCTGAGACGGGTTGCCTAGAGGCGCTTGAATCTGCCTGTGAGTTTATCGAAAGTTGGCGCTCCTCCTTCGCCCAGCAGAGTTAAGTCTATTAGCCCGCTGCCTGGATGCGTAGCACTTCCGGATGCAGTCGTTTGCAAGCTTGGTTGTGGCATGACTTGCGCAGAAGATGATTCTCCCCCCCGCACGGACGCTGACCCGGCTGAAACATCCGACATGGAACCGCTCAAGCTCGGAGGGGCACTGGGAGTCGAGGCTTCAAGCTTACTGCCGATCTGAGAGCCGCGTGGGCTGGATCCTGCGGAAACTGACGGTAACCTGGACAATGCCGGAGAGGCTGGGGGAGTCGCGGCGATAGAAGCGCGGGGGGCGCTGACGACCGATGCCGCTCGACTGACCGCCGGGGTCCGTGGACGGCGAACACTCATTGTGGCTCCCATCAAATTCTGAATGCCGGTGGCGAGCTGGGCAACGGAGCGCCCGCTCGAGCTCGCTGCCTGCGCCGTTGTGACAGCCCTCTTGACCGCCGCAGCACCCGAGTACGCCAGAAAACCGCCGGCGAACGACAGGGCGTAGCTGATGCCGCTCATGGTGTTGGAAAGCTCGATGTTGTCCTGTCCAACCATGACCGCTATCGCGCCAGTGACGGCCGAAGCGCCCAGGGCGACCACGCCTACCACACCCTTGATATAGCTCACCGTCAAGCCGATGGTGGCCGGTGCCGACCATGGCATCGTCACTGCCGCGGCCACGAACATCGCGACGCCTATGCCCACGCTTATCCAGGCACTCCAAGGTGTCTTGGGCTTTTCGGGCTGATCGATCAGCTCCGGCGGGTCGCGGTCGTAGATGCCTTCCGCTCGGTGGCCGGTCGGGTCATGCCAGTTGACAGGGTTGCCCAGGGCATAGGCATAAGGGTTGATGCCCGCGTCTTCAGGGTTCATCGAATCGGGGCTATGGAAGCGCATCAGCGCGGGGTTGTAGGCGCGGTAACCGCTGCCCAGCAGGTACCAGCCGATGGCCTCTTCTCGCGCTTCGCCGTTGAACGCCAGCAGGCCATGCAGTCCATTGTCCTCGGCGCGCTCGCCGTAGGCGCTGTACTGGGCATCGCGAACGCCCTGGCGGTCGCATTCGCCGATCACGCTGCCGGATGGGTCCGTCAGCAGCAGTTGCGTGGCGGCGGCATCGCCCGCTCGCTGGATGCCAAGTGGTCTGCCAGCCCCGTACAAGTACTGGGTCAGCACATCACCCTCTCGGGTGCAGTCCAGGCGGTGGCCCAAATAGCGTCGGTGCACCTGGCGGCTCCCCGCATACACAGCACCCACCAGTTGATCATGACCGTCGTACCGATACTCGGCGAGCGCTGCGCCGTTGGCTGCGGTGACACGTTGCAAGCGTCCGAAGCTGTCGTACTCCAGCGCCCGACCCTGGTCATCGGTGAGCAGGTTGCCGTAGTCGTCGTAGTTGAACGTCTGTTCGGCAGGGTAATCCTCGAGTAGGCGATGAGTCACCTTCAACAGTTGGAAACTGCCATCGGTAGCGTAGGTAAAGTCGGCCCTGTCGGAGTTGCCGTCGGCAAAGCGGGTCTGGCAGCGTGTGATGTTGTTCTGGTCGTCGAAACGGAACAGTTGGTTGCTGATCGCACGGCCTTTGGCGTTGCAGGGCAGCAACTCGCCCTGACAGTCGTGTTCCACCAGGCGATCGAGTTCATCGTAGGTGAAGGTCTCCATGCGCAACCGCTTGCCGTCACGCTGCAGCGTTCGGGTGTGCAGGGTGTCGTTGTCACGCCAGGTGAAGTCGAGCACTTGTTGGTGCTGGCCGTCGACACTGAGCGTGCGTTGCACTTCACGTCCCAGCGCGTCGTACAGCTGCGTACACAGCGCTTCGCGGCCGCCGTCGCTGTCGGTGGTGCAGGTGGTATGCAACAGGCCGTCATCGTTGTAGGTCAACACACTGCGTAACGCGCCCTGGCTGATGGCCGTGAGTCGTCCAATACTATCGTAGGCGTATTCGCAGGCAATCGGGCTGTCCGAGTACTTGCGGTAGTACATGCGCCCTTGCAGTGAGTGACGGTACTCGGTGCTGTGCTGCTCGGTGCCATCCACCTCCCAGGTTTCGCTGGCCAGATACCCCTGATCGGTATAGCCATAGGCACGCGCACCGTTGCTGTTGCCGGCGCTGACGATGACGCCGGTGTCCGCAGCGAAGTCGAAATTGGACTCCAGGTCTGCACTGACCACCTCGCCGTCGACGAAACTTGCCTTGACCTGGGTCGGTAGTGGGGTGAGTCGAGGTTCGTAGGTATATCTCAGCACACGCTTGCGCGCGGCTTTGCCTGGCTGAGCGGTGTTGCTGGAGGTGCGGGTATCGACCAGCAACGTTCCGCCTTTGTAGCGATATTCGTCTACCCGCGGACCAACTTTGACCTTGAGCAGGCGATCGAGTCCGTCAAAAACGCGCTCGCTCAGCGTTTCGCAGCGCTCGCTGCCGCGGCTGCGCACCTCTAGCCGTGTCGTCAGTTCATTGAGACTGTGCGGCGCGAATGTGCGCAGCACCTCGGTGCCGTCCGGGCGCAGCGTCGCCGTCATCCGGCCCCACAGGTCATAGGTGTAGGTGTTGACCTGCGTCACGGCCTTGCTATTGACCGTTGCGAAGGTAAAGGTACTTTTGATGCAACGGCCCAGACCGTCGTACTCGAAATCCGTGCGACCGACCTGATGCGAGTCATTGCCGGCCTGCTCCATCAAGCGGTACTGATAGGCAGGCTTGTTCAGGGCGTTGAGCTGAGTCACCTGCACGTTCTGGCGAATGTCAGGGGCCTTTGTAGCGGCCTGCTGCTGGCCTGCAACTGCAGGACTGACGGTCCACTGCGTGATCAGATCACCGCCTTCGCCGAAGGGAGACGTTTCGGTCACCGACTTGACCAGGTCCGGCCCGATCACCTCGCAGCGGTTGCCCCAGCCATCGTAGGCATAGCGAGTGACCAGGATCACATCAGTCTGGGGCGCTGGACTGGTTGCGTCAGACTCTGCGCGATAGTCGTAGGCAGTTTCGCTGACCAGGCGTCCAATGCTGTCGTACTGGTATTCTGCGGTCGTCCTCGAGCACCCTGAGCAATCCTGTCGCTCCTCTCGGATCACGCGGTTGAGGCCATCGTATACGACGCGACTGATGACGTTCTTGACGTCGGTGACCTGCTCGCAGGCATAGGTACGGCCGTTTTCCGTGAGCGTCGGGTAGGCATAGACACGGCTGGCCCTGTAGTGTGCATCGTCGGGCGAGCTGGTCTGCTCGAGCAAGCGATTGAGTGCGTCATAGCGACTACGGGTGACCACCCCATTGAGGTCTTCGGTTTGCACCACCTGACCGCTGTGGATCGAGTGGATTTCGACCATTGTGGCTTCGGCGGTACCGCCTGCACCGCTGAATGTCTGCCGGGTTCGCAGCCATGTCGGTGCGCCCTCGGGGTCATCGGTCAAGTCGTAGCGAAAGCGCGTGGTAGACGTCTGGCCGTGGATGCTGACCTGCTGGCAGTCAGGGCGGCCGTGAAGGCGCGGGGTGTCAGGTTTGTCGAGGTAGGCATGCACCGACCTGCGCAGGAGCGTTTCTGCCTCGGCCTCTGATTCGCCTGGCTGCCGCCCGCCCGAAGCAGCGCTGCCTGCAGTCACCTCGCAGGTGTCTTCCTGCTCGATCGCCAGCCAGCCACCGGGCAGCGCCCTGGCAGTGCTCTGCGCCAGCGCGGTCTGTAGCGCATAGCGATACCGCGTGCGTTTGATCGGGGCGCCAGGCAAGTGAGCCGCCGGGTACTCGGTGAGGCTCTTGAGGTTGCGCAGAAAACCTTCGGGGTCTGCAGGGCAGCCATCGCCTCCTTCCTTGGGGTAATACTCGCGTACCAGGCGTATACCGCTTGCCTGAGTTTCCACCAGCAGGTTGCCCGCTGTGTCGTAGGTCATCTGCAAGGTTTCATCGCGACGCTTGCTCGAGTCGCCGGACAGGGTTTTGCTCTTGGTAATTCGTTTAGGTAACTGGAAGTAGCTCGGCTGGTCATCGAAGGCCGTATTCGGCACTTCGTGATACTCGGTGGTGACGGTTTCGATGCAGCCTTGTTGAGTGGTGAGGCTCTCGGTCAACAGATGGAAGCGGTTATAGGTGCACTTGACCGTGCGCAGCACCTGGTCTTGCAGGTAATGGCTGACCGTCGAGTCGTAGTTGTAACTGCTGCCGGTGAACTTGTAGAGATTGTCGCGCCCATCGTCTGTCCATTGGACACCTGTGCCGTAACCCAGAAAGTTGTTCTGGCTGTAGGCATAGGTCGATTTCATGTGGGTGGCGGGGTCCAGCGGGTCGGGCTGACGTAAATGCTCGATGACGTAGGGCAGAGTCCTGGCGACGCCGGGAAAGCGATGGCCGTGTTCGTTGTAAGTCAGCGTCTCGATCCCGCCAATCGGATTGGCCAGGCGTGTGACATAGCGCAGGTTGCCGAACCGGGCGTAACTGAAGTGCCAACTGGGCTTTTCGTCACTTGGGAGCTCGAGCCTGCGCAATTCCTGATTGTCCAGCTCGAAGATGAACCGCTTGGCCACGGTTGTGCCAGGATCGAGGTCCAGCACGACTCGCGCATTACTGCTGTAGTCGATGTTCAGCAGGGTGCGGTGGGTGTCGTCGATGATCGTGGACAGGCGTGCCTGACTATCGACTGTGGTGTACTCCAAGTTGATGCCGTGACCTGAGGGCGCCATTACCCTCACTGGCATGGCCACTTCGCGCTGTGGGCCCTGGGGTTCGAGAATCTCGATCAGGCCGGCTTTATGCGCAACCCGCCAGCGTGGTCTGTCAGCCTCGCCGATGTTGCTGAACTGGAAGCTTTCCAGTTTGCGTTCGGCAATCGCGGCCGCCTGTCCCGGACCATTGTCCGCTACCCGAAATCGTTCACCCGTGTGCAGGGAAAGCATGCCGCTGGAGAGCGAAAAGTGGCTAAGTTGCAATGCCCAGCCAATACCGAAACCGCTGTTGCTCTCATCCATGGGATTGAACGTCAGCTGTAAGGGTAGTTCTGGGCCGCAGAGCATATTGGCTGTCATCTGAGGCAGTTCAATGCCAACGGAAAACTGCCCTGTACGTTGATCGACGCTACCGCTGATGAAACCCAGGAAGTTAAGAGCGTTGGAATGCAGAGACATGATGATGTTCCTCGGACGTTCGATTGAAATGAGAAGGCTTCAGCGGGTACCGCCACGGGGAGAAACGTTGACCGTGACCACGTCGAGTGAATCCGCCTGCGCCGATCCCTGTTTATCGATCACCTCCAGGCCCAACCCCTCTTTAATAAAATCTTCCTTGGCATAACTGTTGACGAAATAATGAACGTCGTAATTATTTAACTTCGCCGGTTGATGGGTAGTCTTTAGCGTCATTGACCAGCCGCCTTTGCCGGTCAATACGACCGTTGCCGCTGAGGGCAGATCGTCCATTTGAATCTTTCGCGGCTTGTCGAGTTTGTTCCCGCCGCTGCCGACGGTGAGCGTGTACGTCCTGCCCCAGCCGTCGGTTGGAATATTGAGCGACGCGAACTTACCGTCGGGATTGCTAATGATGATGCTGCCTGATTGCTGTGGCGTTGCTGAATGAGTCATTGAGTTGGCCTCGCGCAGTGCGCTCGTGAAACGCGTGAAGTGCAGGCATGTCAGGACATCGACGTGCCTGTCGACTTGCCGTTGACTGACAGATGTGCAGTGTCACCGAGGCTAGGGCAAGCGGTGTTGTGGCGCACCTGGCAGATATATCAGGTAGGCCGCTGGCCGCGATTTGCCTCGTGGTCGTACGCGCAAGGGCAGCGACCTGACAATTCTGCCAGTTGTCTGCGGTTCCACCAGCCGCCTATAACTTGAAGTCATGACACAGCGGGTGCGTCGTTGTGAATGCGCCATGGTCCTGCAACTTGCGCAGGAGCGTAGGCAGCGTGTGTCGAACTTCGAGGATGCAAGAATGAACGAACTAGCAAAGGTCGATTATGAGAAACCCCTCATTCCCGACCTGAATGATGCGGCGGAAGTCGATCTGGAAAAGTTGGGAAGCTCGCCATTAACCGCAGTTATCAAGTTCACAGGCATGCAACCGGGGAACCTGGTCCGGCCACGTTGGATCGGCGCGTCGCCTGAAGGCGTGGTGTTCGATGATATTGGTGCCGAGGTACCGATCGTGCCGGCCGATCTGGCCGATGGCAAACGCATCGAAATTACCAATACTGCCGTTCACAGCGCGGCCGGTGGTTGGGCATTCTTTTCCTACACCGTGGACGGTCGAGTCGAATCACTGCGCAGGTTTTGCTTCATCGGTGTTCGTCCGCGGACGCCGAGTGAGGCATTGTCGGTGATTCATGCGTTACCCTCGCACGACTTGGTTCTGCGGCGCAGTGACTTCCCTGATGTCGGGGTGACGCTGGTCGTTGCGCCCTATCAAGCCATGCAAATCGGCGACACCATCACCGTCAAACTGGTGGGTTACGATGAGGACGGGGTCGAGGATGACGACCGAATCGACGTGATCGTGGTGAGCAAAGCTCACATGCAAGGGCAGTCGCTGTCGGTCGATGTACCCAAGTATTGGTTCAGCTACCTGGAGGGGGGCTATGTCCGCGCCGGCTACCGTATCAAGTTCGCGGACGGGATGGAGCTCGACGCGCCAGAGCAGCGTTTCGAGGTCGACTCCAGCGCAGCGCTTCCCCCGTATCTGCCCAAGCCGACGATCGTGGGTCATGCCGAAGGAACCCCGCTCGATCCCGCCAAGTTCCGCGACGGCCTGACGATTCAGGTACCGACTTACCCGGACATGACAGTGTCCGATCGCATCCTGGTGCGTTGGCGCAGCGCTGCCAGCGACACGTTCCTGCCGCTTCGCGTCGATCCCAGCACCCTGGTGGCGGGGCCGGTGTTGTTCCGGCTGCCCGCCGAGGTGCTCACGCTGAGCGGCGGCACCAGCGCTCGGCTGTCTTACCTGTATGGACGCGAGAACGCCAGCTTGAGTGCCGAAGCGCTGCAGGTCGATGTGGTCATGCCACGTACTTTGCGTGTGCCGGATGTCGGCGGCGCGCAGCCGGATTCGACGCCCGCTTGGGGCACTCTGACGGCATTGAACGCAGTCGATGGGGTCTACATCAATGTGCCTGCCGATACGCTGGCGCCTGGCGAGGGCCTCGAGGTGCATTGGGCGGGCAAGCCGCCACACGGTCATTACATCGCCAGAACACCGGTCAGACCGGAGAACCCGCTGCGTTTCTTCATACCCGCACAGTACGTGGCGGCCAATCTTGGCCGTGGTGAGCGGGATGAAAGCAAGCGCTTCGATGTGTTCTATCGATTGACTGCGCGTGGCGACCATGTCGATTCGCCGTCCTACAGGCTGCGCATCAAACCTTTCGCCAGCAGCGCGTATCCGCAGATCACCTGTTTGCAGGCGAGCGGTTCTGTCCTGTCCCTCGCCAGAGTGCCAGCCACAGGCGCCGATCTGACACTGGGTACCTGGTACCTGGCAGCACCGGGTCAATTGTTGACGGTGTCTCTGTCCGGCGTGAGTGCCGGGGGCACTCTGGAGGCCGTTATCTGCGACCGTGTAGCGGTGACCGCAGAACAAGCCAGTACTGGGGTGAAGGCCACATTATCGAAACAAGTGCTCGAGCAATTGAGCATTGGCACTTCTTTCACCCTGCGCGCCAGTGTGAGTTATGACGGCGGTGATTACTTCACACCGATGCGCAGCAGCACGTTGACGCTGTCTCGCTGAAAAGACGCGTATCTAAACAGCTTTCGTCGGACCGTCCATGAGCGTGCCACGCAGTGGCCTGCGTGCACGGTGGTCAATGACGGCGAAGCCAATGCAATAATTACCGGAGTGTTTGTCCATGGCCAGACCAACGTTAACGCAATACCTGACGTACATGAAACAGCAACCGCGAACTTATGAATGGGGTGCTTTGTTAGTGTACGACCGCTATAAAACCAACCGGCTGTTGGCGCAGGAATACATCGCACGTTTCCAGGGGGGCGACTGGATCAAACCTGTCAATGTGCGCAAGGAAACTGAAACCGGCAGTTGGACCGATGTGTCCGATCTCACCAGCGGTTCACCGCTCTTGTCGTTCATCAACTCCAATATTGGCGGGTCGGCGGCCAAATTGAGCATTCCCATGCTTGGCGGCAAGATCAAGACCTTGCGTCAGCGGCCTGGTAGTTCTCAGATCGAGTTGACCGGCCTGTCGACCCTGGACCCGCTGACCGCGCCGCGTCTGGACATGAATATCAAGCTGGACACCGAAAGCAGTGGCTCGATCAGCGGAGAGGGGCGGGTGGTCCTGGATTTGAGCAATGGTTCGGGATACAGCTTCGTCGTGTCTCCCTGGAAGGACTTGAACGACAAGGTCGGCGCTGCCATCCGCAGCGAATTCGAGAAACGCCCTCTCGCAGAACGTGTCTGGGTGATCAACACGCTCAAACCTGTGGAAGGTGAGCTCAAGCCCACTTCGTTCACCGTGCGCACCCACTCCCTGGCCCGGGCAGGAGTGACCTTGGCCAGCGAGGATCCAGCGGAACTGGAAGAGGGTGCGGTGCTGGTAGGCATTGCCTTCAACGACGAAACCGGCGGCACATTCCCGACCGCCGACAAAGATTTGCCCTATTTGCTTCCTGAAACCGCGTCGAGCAGCCCCGAGGCATACTCGGCAAACATCATCATCAAGCATGAACACTGGGTCAAGAACCTGCTGGTCAAGATGATCAAGTCCATTCCGGAGTTCGCCGGGCTCACCCCGGAGTACGAACAACAAGGCAGGTTCGTGGTCCAGGCGAACTTTGGTCATCTGGCGCAAACCTTCGACGAAGTACATCGCACGGGCGAGGGTTATTTCCACTGGGGGAAATTGCTTGGCACCAGCCTGATAGCGGACCCGGCGCTGAGTCGGGCGCATTTCAGATTTGCCGACGACACCATAGCGTTCGAGTGGCGGTGCACGGTGCCGGCCACTGTCGAGTGTGAATTCGAGTGGAGTGGAATGGTCATCAAAGGCACGCGCAGTTATCGCAGCGGTTTCGTGTTGAAGAAAGCGTACACGCTGGCCGTGGGGGCGACGGGCAGTGTAGTGCTGCAGGCGGGCGCCAGCCAGCTGGAGCACTCCTTGAGCAATGACGACACAACGGACGTTCGGCACATCTTCCAGAATTTCTACACCGATCAGGTGTTGCCGGTCCTCGAAACCAAGATACAGGGCAAATTCGACAGTTTCACCGGAGCCATCGAAAAGGCCGGACCTTCCATCGATGTGCTGCGCCTCAATGGTTTGCTGTTCCGCAGCGATAACGCCGTGACTCCTGAAAGTGTGCGCGCACCTGGCGATCTGTCGCTGTTGGGCACCTTGGCACCAAAGCTGACCGCTTTCGCCATTGAACCGCTCAATCCGACGATTGCCGCTTCCACCCGTCAGGCGTTCGAGCTCAAGCCTGCGCCCGCGGGCACGCCGACCTGGGCCGTCGAACATCTGCCCGGGGGGCAGGGTGAGAAGGGGAGTATCGAGGATGGCCTCTACACTCCACCGACCAGCGCGCAAATATCAGGCACTTCACTACGCGTCCTGATCAGTGCAAAGGTGGGCGACAAGGTCGCCTACAGCCTGGTCACAGTCGTGCCCAAGAGTATCGCGGTGTTCCCATTCCTGCAAACAGTGAATTTCGCCACTGTTCCGAGCAATCCGCCCCGGCACGTGCTGGTAGGCGGCGCGTTGGATGCGGCGCTGCAATGGCGCACCACTGACGGCTTCAAGGGCAAGATCCGCCCAGCCGAGCCTTATGGCCGGGATGCGGATCTCAGTATTCCTCAGGGCATGGACGTGCGTGTCTATGAAGCGCCGGTGCATTCCCCAGGCGCTCCAGGTACTGCAGGCATGATGATCCAGAGAGATCGCGTGGAAGTGACCGGCCATGGCGCCACTGCCGGGATCGACCTGCTGGTGCCTTGGCAAAGTCCCACCGCGACGATCAAGGTGGTGAAGCAGGGTGCAGGACTCAAGCTCAGCCTGTGGGTAGCCTCCTGGACCGGCGGAGAAGTCGAGGTGCCTGTGGCCAATACAATGTGGTTCACGATCGTCGGCAGTAAAGCCGTGGATCCTGCCACTGGCGTTTACCCCCCAGGCGACACCGGCGACTACACCGTCCTGGCGGCTGCCGATAAAACGTCCAACGTTCTGACCTGGGGCTATATCAGCCTGCCGCTGCCCTACGACCTGAACTACGAACAGTTGCTGAAGTATGTGCAACTTCGTTCCACAGTGAGGTACTGAGCATGGTCACCCATTCCAAACAAGACCTTATCAACCAGTTGGCCAAAGGCGACGCCCTGCACGGCTGGGGTGCGATCATCGCGCTGGGGCGTGACGCGCTCAATCGACGCCTGCTCACGCGCTATGTCGAAGGGTTCGCCGCACAGACGTTCATTCCACCCATCAGTGGTGAAGGGTTCCTGGATGCCAACCTGAGCGAAAAGTTTGTATTCGATCAGTTGCTGCTCGGCCCATTGCAGTTGTCGTTCAAGCACGCCTCAGGCAGTACCAGGGAGCTGACCGTCACTCTGGAGCTGATCGCAGGCCGTTGCAGCTCCATTGCGCAGTGGCCAGGCGAGCCAAAGCGGCTCAGGAGAAGCCATAGCCTGCATCAGGGTATGGGCTATCGATTGGAAGTGACACTGCCCCTCACGCTGCAAACGATGTCGTTCGCCAACCAGACTCAAGTTGTGCTTGATCTGCAGCAGGCGTCCGCTGCCTGCTGCACCTTGGGCAGCACCGAAGTGGCGCAACGGAAAATGGGCGAATTCCTGCTGGATCAGGTGCGAACGCAGTGGGGGCGTGATCCTTTGGTGCCATTGCTGAGCTGTTCGCACGAAGGTTCCGATCCGTTGTCGATCGCGCAGTACTCGATACAGGTGCAAAAGGCCCCGACCGATATCGGCAATGGTGGCGCTCGCGAAGACGACGGTGCCCTGTTGATTCTCGCGCAACTGCGCGGCTCGCCTACTGCCGGCGTGGCGCCCCATGCTTTGCCTTACCTGCTGCCTGACAAAGACGATGGCAGTGGCCATCACGACGCAGCATTGCTGCTTGGCAGAAGGCGTTCGAGCTTGGTCGAAGGGCTCGACGCCGGGATCCTGGAGCACGTGATTCTGCCTGGGGCCTATCAGATTGCGCCTACCGAGCGGCACAGTCCTCACGACCTGATTCTGTTCGCCGACGTGGTCCCCAGCGAGGCCACCGCTGAGCTGCAGCCGGCGTTGAAGGGGCTCAGTGCGGGGCAGTCACTGAACTTGCAGAGTACCCTGCACGCGGTCGGGCAGTGGTCGGCACGCAATGTGACCTACCCACTCGCCCACGGCCAGATGGACCAAGGGCGCTACACCGCCTCGGCACTGCAGGACTTTACCGGCGACCAGCAGGTGGTGGTGATCAGCGCGGAGTCGACCGAGGGCGGCACGCGCAAGGTCCGCTCGGCCGTGGTAGTGGAGGCGGTCGAAGGCGTGTCGATATCGCCGAAGGTCCTTCTGTGGAACAGAGGCGAGGCGCCGGTGCGTCTTACTGCCTCGTCGGCCGAGGGAGTGGCTTGGTCGTTGCAAGGCACCCGCTTTGGCGAACTGCAACGAGATCCCGATGATCCGCAGTCAGCGCTGTTCACACCCAGTGTCAGGGATGCGGCTGCGCCGTTCGAGCTTCAGCGTATCAAGGTCAGCAAAGGTTCCGAGAGTGGCTATGCGACAGTGGTTATCCTCAACTACAGCTCACCGTTGTCAGTCGAGCCGTTTCATGTGCCGCGCATCGGTGCGTCGGGCACCCAGACCTTCAGCCTCTCTGAGTACCCCGGCCAGGCAACCTGGCAACTGGTCGGTACAGGTCACATCGACGCCAACACGGGTGTCTATACCGCGCCGAGTAGCGATCCCGGTGATGTCACCGTGGTCATTGGCGTATACGACCGCTTTGCGGGGATTGCCGTCATCGAGCATCAAAACAACCCACCCGCTCAAATCGCTGCTGCGCAAGAGCGCTGGAAAGAGCTGAACCTGTTCGACGTCAAGCGCAACAATGCCAATCGCAACCGGGTTCTGGCCAACGGCTTGCAACAGGTGGGGATTGATATCGTCCTGGAAACCAAAGAATTCGAAGGCGCGGAGGGTTCCGTGTGGGACCCGGTCAGCGACCTTGAGCTTTCTACGCTGGTGTTGCTGTACGAAGACGGTACGCCAGTACCAGTGCTGCCGGTGGGCGTAGAGGGTCTGGACCCGGACTTGCCTGCCAACCGTGACAGTTGGGCAGTCAGCAAGCAACGCAATCGCTATGACTACCTGCCCACCGGTTCTGGCGCTCCGCCGTTCGAGTCCAGTGTGGCACCTGCCGACGCCAGGCGTACGGTGACCTTCTATGTCTGCTCGACCGAGGCGGAGGTCAGGCGCTTCAAGGCCAAGTTTCAGGACCAGCGAAACGGTTGGCATTACTCGGACATAAAGGACCAGGGGCGCGGGGTGCTCGAGCTCGAAGGCGTGCCAACGCCGGCGGTCGATCTGGGCAACTACGCGTTGCAGGCAAAACGAGTCGAGAGCCTTAAAGGTTTCGATCATACCAATGGGGATACCTTCAACTATTGGCACTCGACCACGGATTACTGGACCCTGTACGGAAGGCAGATCGTGTTTGCCGGAATCGAGTGGGACAACTCGGCGATGATTCGCTGGGAAAGCGAAAACAAGAACGAGACCTACTGTAGCTATACCGGCTATGCCTTCAAGCCGCGCCGCCATCCCGATGCAGCACCCGCCTCGCGCGAGATGCAGTATGGCGCTTCGCTGGAATTGCTGTTGCTCGAAGATCGCGTCAAATCGAATGGGCTGGATCGGCGTTTCAAGGGGCAGGAGAGTGTCGCCGAAGGCACCGTGCTACTGAGTCTTGAACGCACCTCGAACCTGAGCCATTGGCAATACCAGGATGGCGATGGCGATAACTATCGACTGGAACTCGATAAAGCCTTGTCGTTCACCCTGATCGATACGTATGGCTCCCGACACCGGCTCAAGGTCACCTTCGGCAATGTCCCCGACAGTCGAAATTCGCTGACCCTCAATCTCCAGTAAATCCTCCGGCGCTCGCCCCATACGCACCGGAGCGCAGCGCTGCCTGACAAGCGTGAGTGATACCATGGCAACCACTTCCTACTTGCATTCCAACGCCTTCAACTTTCTCAGCTTCGTCGCCGGCGGGGTCGACCCGCGAACCGGGCAGTACACCCTGGCCATCGAGTTGCCAGAGTTGCCCGCCAACCAGTTGAATGGTCCTGACCTGCCGCTGCGCCTGGGCTTCAATCCCTTGAACATACAAGATTCGGGATTCGGCATCGGCTGGAGCCTGAACCTGACCCAGTTCGTGCCGTCCAGTGGCATGCTCGCTCTGCACACAGGTGAACAGTTCAGGGTCTCCGACAATGGCCCCGGCCATGCGGCTGTCATTCCTGAGCGCAAGATCGAAAGTTTCAAGTTCGAAAACGTCAGCGACGAGCAAACCCTGTGTTATCGCATCGCGCACAAGTCCGGCCTGGTCGAACTGCTTCAGCCTCAGGCCCCGGACTACAAGGTGGCGCTGCCCGTTCGGGTATTGGCCCCCTCGGGGCATGGCATTCGCCTGACCTACGAGGTCGTCAAGGGCGTTGCGTGCCTGGCCACCATGGTTGAGGAAAGTGCGCCGGCGCGCACCTTGCTGCATATCGACTACAGCAGCAACGCCAGAGCGCTGATACACCTGAATCCGAACTCGGCAGCGTCCGCTAGCTACTCCTTGGAGCGCGATGGCGATGCTCTTTCGGCAGTCATTCTGCCCAGCCAGGATCGGGCACGCTGGACTTTCACCTACCGCCCCATCGGTGCGCTGCGTTGCCTGCAAACCGTCGAGACGCCGGTGGGCGCGGTCGAGCGCATCGAGTACGAGGAGCAAGGTCATAAACTGCCGGGCAGCCAGGGCAGGTCGGTGCCTTACGTCAAGCGTCATCGACTCGAGCCTGGCCAAGGCATGCCAGTGCAAGACACCCGCTATAGCTTCAGCTCGAACAATTTCCTCGGTTACGGAACGGGCATCAGCTGGCAGGACAATGGCCTGGACAACCTCTATGCATTCACCGGCACAAGCTATGTCTACAGCTCGACCGAAACCCAGTATCGCGACGAACAGCCGGCACGGACCATCGAGCGCAGCTTCAACCGCTTCCACCTGACCACCTCCGAGGTCACCCGCGAAGACGGTTGCATCCTTAGCAACACGACGACCTACCACGAGGTCCCCAACCTTGCGTTCAAAGATCAGCCTGAGCATTTCCAGCTACCGCAGCTGGCCAACACCGCCTGGACCCAATCGGGCACTGGCCTGCGCCGCGACGAGCAAGTCAGCACCGACTACGACCGCCACGGCAACCTCTTGGTGCAGGTAGAGCCAAGCGGTGTCAAGGAGGTGTTGAGCTACTATCCAAAAGAGTCCAGCGAGGGATGTCCGGCCGATCCCGAGGGGTTCGTTCGTCAGCTGAAGTCTCGCAGTCTGGTGCCGTCGAGCGAGGGCGAGGGGGGCACTGAAGCACTACGCACCGACTATACCTACGAGGCGCTGCCTGGTCTGGATGGCGGGCGTGGCACGCTGCTGCTTAGCAGCCAATCGCTGATCCGGGTCAGCGACGACCTGTGCTTGACGCACATCCAGACCCAGTACGCGAATGAGGTGAGCGATCCGCTGCGCTATGGCCGTAGCCTGTCCGAAGCGCGCACCATTGGCGGCTTGCGCACCCTCAGCGAATATGCGTATGACCTTGTCCAGGTCGAGGGGCGTACCGCGGTCGAGACACGCATGACGGTCTCTGGGTTCGACCACGATACCGCCCAGGCTGACGGCACTCAGCGTCATGCGCAGAAGACCACTACCCTGCAAGCGTGCGTACTGACAGGCCTGCCACTGCTCAACCATGACGATAATGAAGTGCAGATCGCCTATGCCTACGACGAGCTGCGACGGGTCATCCGCGAAACGGTTTCCCCTAACGATGAGCGCTACACGGCTACGCGTCACTACAGCTATCATCTGTCCACTGATGGCAGCCAGGCCGTGCAGGTCGAACAAGACGTCAAGGGCGTCACCAGCTGGACCTACGTCGATGGGCTCAATCGCGTGGTCCGTCGCACCCGTCAGGACCCTGACTACGGCTTGACGGCGCAGGCCCGACAGGCACAACGCCTTGTCTATACCGCAGCGTACGACGCCCTGGGTCGACTGACCGAAGAAACCGAACATGACTGGCTGGCGCTGAGTGAATTGCCATTGCGCCGCGCCTTCGAGTACGACGGTTGGGGGCAGCAGTATTGCGAGATCGGCGCCGATGGCGTTCGTAGCTATACGCAGAACGATCCGATCGGCACCGTCGACTCCAACGGCCCCATCCTTACCCAATGGCGTAGTTCGGCAGATGGTCAACTGCGAACCGGGAAAACCGTCACCTGGCTCAACCGTTTCGACAAGCCCAGCCAGGTCGAGCGCTTCAGCTGGGACGACAACGTCCCACGTATCAGCTTGCACCAGTACTTTTACGATGGTTTCGGCCGTACGGCGCGGGAAGTCGACGGGCGCGGGGCGCAAACCTCGTTCACCTACGACGAATTCGACCGATTGAGCGATCACACGCTCGCCGATGCCGCCGTCGTTCACCGCGACTATGCCCCCCATAGCCCGGATGATCTTCCTGTATTGATCAAGGTGGTCGACAAAGGCGTCCATAGCGTCCTGGGCGAGCAGGGATTCGATGGCCTGGACCGTATGGTCACGTCGATCACAGGGGGGCGTGAGCGTACCTACCTCTATGCTCAAGGTCAGCGCCAACCGCAGCAGGTCATCACCCCGCGCGGCAACACGATCAAGTACGTCTATCTCCCGCAATTGGGCGAAGAGCCGCTGCAGCGTGCACTGATCGATTCAGGTGTAGAGGCCGAGTATGAATACGATCCGCAAAACGCTCGACTGCTTCGCTGTGTCGAGCAGGATGAGGTTCTGGAGCGGGAATACTTCAGTACTGGCCAGCTTCGCAAAGAAATGCGTGGGCAAGGCGACACCGACTACACCATGCATTACCTGCACAGCTTGCAAGGGCGTTTGCTGAGTTATACCGATGTGTTAGGCAGCACTCAGTCTTACCACTACAACCCCTTGGGACAACTGGTGCAAACCGCGCTGGGTACTGTGGCGAGCACCTTCGAGTACGATGAGCTGGGCCGCACCCGGCGCATCTTCACCGAGACCTGTGATGGTGACGGCAGCCGCCGCAGCCTGGAAACGACCTTGGAATATGACGAGTTCGAGCGCGAAACGCTTCGTCGTTTCGACTTCACAGATTGCGTCCAGACATTGAGCCAGACCTACGACGCGGTCGATGCGATGGAGACCAAGACGCTCTGCGAAGGTGATCGGCTGCTGCGCAAGGAGACTTACAGCTACGACAAACGCGGTCGACTGGTCGACTACCGCTGCGAAGGCGAAGACGATTACCGGCCCGTCGATCCGTTCGGCAAGTCAATACAGGGCCAGCGTTTCACCTTGGATGCTCTGGACAACATCACTCGCGTGCGCACGCTATTCGATGGCGGCACGGTCGACGCCCGTTATCAGTTCGAGAATGCCGATGATCCGGCCCAACTCACCAGCATCATCATCAACGGCCTGGAGGCACAACCGCGCGTGGTGGCACTCGAGTATGACGCCGACGGCAACATGACCTGTGACGATCAGGCGCGGGTGCTCGAATACGATGCCCTTGGCCGTCTGGTTCGTGTCGATGATAGCTCCGAGGCGCGGGGCGCGACCTATGGCTACGACCCCCTGGACCGTCTGGCCACGCAAGTGGGCCTCGATCTGTCATCGGACATGCACAGCAGATCCGTCAACCCCTGAAGTTCCGCTCGCTATTCGGACGTGAAGGCCTGTGCGTGCGCAGGCCTTCCGGGCCCTGCATTGCGAAGCGATGATCGCGCTGTCGACCTGATAAAAATGCCAGTTGTGACGATCGTCTGCCAACGATTCAATGCGTCAAGCCCCGACTTCGCCCCGCAATGAATAGCGTTCCCCCTGGACGTAACCATTACGCAAGGATCAGGACATGAACAAGAGTATGCAAGCGACCGTCAGCGCCGAACAGGCGCGGCGCAATCAGCGGCAGGCCCGTGCGCAGCGCAGCGCAGGTAGGGCTGTCGATGCTCCGAGCATCGATAGCGATTTACTCGCTGACCAATCGGACAACACCGTCAAGAGTGCGGTATTGCGTGACGACGACAAGGCGCTGATCATTCATATTCCGGGCTGGTCGTTCGCGCCACCGGGCATGACGGATGAGCTGACGATCTTTCATACGCCCGCCAGTGGCGTTCAAGAAGTGCTGTTCACCAATACTTACGATCGAAGCGATGCAGGTTCGTTTCCGCTGGCCTATACCGTTGATAAAGACAGCATAAAGTCTTGGGGTGAGGGCGCACATGCGTTTCACTACACCGTGGTGACCTACAACGGCTCCGAGAACGATTCACAACACCTGAGACTCATATTCGACCGCATAGCGCCCTACGGCGCCAACTCGCCACCGCGTAACTTTCCGGTCAAGTTTCCAGACGTGGGTGATGTGACCGATGCGAACAAGAATGCGGTCACGGTGGTTTTGCCGGATTACCCTGACAAGGCTGCGGGCGATCAGGTTGCCTGGTATTGGCTCGAAAGCCTTCCGGAAGACTTGACCGGCCTGACCCCGGCAGGGGTTGCCGCAGTAGGGACATTGCCGCAGAACCTGACGGTGCCGGCGAGTGTCATCGACAGTGGCGGTGACGGTGGACTGATGGCGTTTTATGTCCTGATCGATAAGGCAGGCAACAGCAGCCTTCCCTCGCTGCCTACGGCGGTCGGCGTTGCACTTGGAGCGCTGCCGGACAACCTGCAAGACCCGCAAGTACCCCTGGCCAGCGATGGTCTGATCGATCAGGCGGATGCCTGGGCGGGTGTGACGGTCGAGATTCCGGCTTTCGATCATTGGAAGTCCACCGACCAGATCCAGGTGACGTGGGGCTCACACGTGCTGGATTGGCGCGAGATCGGAAGCAACGCCAAGTTTCCCCTGGTCTTCGATCTGGCGCCGAGTTTGTTGTGGGACCAGTACGGCGCCGCGAGCACCGGCAATGTCACCACTACGGTGCAATACAAGGTGCGCCGCGGAACGGTGGCTCAAGGCACCAAGACGATCGACATTGAAGTCAATCTTGAGCGACTGGGTCCGGTAGGACCTGACCCTGATCCGGAATGGCCCGATCCGGTGAACCCGCGGCTGGCATTGGCCGAGGTCTACGGCAAGTCCACCCCGACCCTTAAAAATGAATTGACCGATGCTGACGAGAATGAGCCTGCAACGCTGAAAGTCACTGTCGACGCTGCGCTCAAGGAGGGTGATACCCTCTCGTTCCATTGGGCCGATACGCCTGTCAGTGAAGCGGACTACGTCGTCAGGAGCGGCGACTTGGGTAACCAGGTCGAGCGGGAGATTCCCTGGTCCTACATCGCGGTTGGCAATGGTAACTTCAAGGTTCATTACACCGTCGCTCGTGCCGGCAATCCCAACTCGGTGCATTCGCCGAGCACGGATGTCACGGTCGACGCGAACGTGCTGAGGCCTGAAGCCGCCGAGTTTCTCGGGGCCAACACGAGCGCCCCAGTGGGCTGGCTGACCTGCAGGGCGCTGTATGCCGACCCGGTTCATCCAGGCGACCCAGCGATCAGGGTCGAGGTTCCGGATCTGACGGAATATGGCGTCGCGGCCGGTGCCGATCTGACGATGGAATGGAGCGCGGTGCACGGCTTCGTGGGTGAAACCGCCATTCCCGACGCGAGCTTCTCCGATTCGATCAAGCTCGATGCCACGACCGTCAAGGGCTTTGTCTGGCGAGTGCCCTACACCGACCATGTGCTGCCGATCTACGCCTTCCATGCGACCGACCACGACGGTCGAGGAAGGGTCACCTACCGCTTCGACCTCAATGGCAAGACCATCGTATCGAAACAGCTCGAGGCCATCGTTTCCATGCACGATGCCAGCGGCAGTTGTCCGTTGCGGCCCTGAGGAAAACGATATCGCTCCGTCGGGGCTCAGGCGCAGCTTGAGGAAGTGGGGATTTTTCCTACATGAAGCTGCTTTTGATGTTTGTAAGCTCCCCCGCGACTGGCTAGCCGGTCATGATTTCCACGTGGCATGACCGAGGTAGCCATCTATGCCTTTGACCCGATTCGTTCTATTCAATCCGTTGGCACATTGCCTGTTCGTCGGACCTGCGCTGCTCGTCACTTGCTGTCAGGCGTATGGCCTCACTAACGTCGAGGGCAGCAAGACCATCACTGCGGCCACGTCCACGGACAGCTATCGAGTCACTTCAGGTTCGACGCTGACGGCCAATGGCGCTACCACGCTACAGATCCAAGTGGATGCTACGGGCCGCCTGGTTACTCAGAAGGCGTCCATCAGCGCGACAGGTACGGATGCCATCAGACTGTCTACAGGAGCCGAGGCTACGCTTGGCGGCGACACGCGTGTCACCAGTGATCGTTATGGAATCCGCTTGAGCCGTACCGCTGCAGTCGGCTCGCAAGCGGTAATCAATGACAGCCACGTCGAGGGCCGATCAGGGGGGGCGCTGGTGTCCGCAGCGTCCAGTTTGACGCTGCGCAACAGTGAGCTCATTGGCTCGGGCACGACGGCATCGGCCGTTCTGTTCGGCAATGCCCGCCTGGAGGCAGAGGGCAGTAAACTGACCGGCGCCAGCGAGGGTCTGCACCTGTTCGCCGATAGTGACTTCGCAGAGTCTGCCAAGGTGAACTTGCTTGGCTCGCAGGTCGAAGGCAAGGATGGCTCGGCCATCCTGGTGGGCAACTCGCTGATTGGTCCGGCTCAAGCGCAAATCCTGGTTGGGGACGGTTCGACCTTAATTGGCAGCAACGGCGTACTGCTCGAAGTAGTAGGCAACTCCAGCGCCCTGATGACGGTAGATAACAGTACGCTGTCCGGTGACGTACGCGCCGAGGCTGGGTCCACTGCCAATCTGGTTCTGGATAACCGTGCCAGTCTCGTCGGTCGCCTCGACAACGTCGCGGGCCTGACGTTGACCAACGATTCGCAGTGGACGATGGTCGAGGACAGCCAAATCGGTAGCCTGGCGATCAACGGCAGCTCCATCCGATTCGGCGAGCCTGGTCAGTATCAACGCCTGACCGTTGGCACGCTGGCAGGCGCAGGTACGTTCATCATGGACGCCGACTTCAGCACTGGGCAGACCGATTTTCTCGACGTGACCGGGACTGCCACCGGGAATCATGCGTTGTTGGTCGGCAGCAGCGGGGCCGATCCAGTCGCTGAAAGCCAGCTGCAGGTGGTCCGTGTTGGGGCAGGTGATGCCCAGTTCTCTTTGCTGAACGGTCCAGTCGATCTGGGCGCGTTTTCCTATGAACTGGTGCAACGTGGAAATGGCTGGTTCCTCGACGGCTCGAGCAAGGTGATCAGCCCAGGTACAGCCTCGGTCCTCGCGTTGTTCAACACCGCGCCTACCGTGTGGTATGGCGAGTTGACTTCATTGCGCGGACGGATGGGCGAAGTTCGTCGCGATCAGGGCAAGGCAGGTGCCTGGGCCAGGGCGTATGGCAACAAATACAACGTTTCCGATGCCGCTGGCAGTCCTTACCAGCAGGTGCAACAAGGATTTTCACTGGGAGCGGATGCGCCATTGCGCGCAGGCGATGGGCAATGGCTGCTGGGGGTGATGGCCGGGCACAGTTCGTCGGAGCTCGACCTGATTCGCGGTGCTACCGCGCAGGTCAAGAGTTCCTATATAGGGTTGTACGGCACTTGGCTGGATGCGCAGACCGGTTATTACTTCGACAGTACGATCAAATTCAACCATTTCGACAACAGTGCCAAGGTATCGCTCAGCGATGGTCAGCGGACCAAGAGCGAGTACAGCAACCTCGGCGTGGGCGTCTCGCTGGAGCTGGGCCGCCACATCGAGCTCGGTGATGGCTATTTCATAGAGCCGTTCACACAGTGGTCGGCAGTGACGATCGGTGGCAAGGATTACCATCTGGACAACGGCTTGCAGGCCAAAGGCGACGATACCCAGTCAGTGCTGGGCAAGGTAGGCACCACACTGGGACGCACGCTCGACCTTGGCGGCGGGCAGTTCGTCCAGCCGTACGTACGCCTTGCTTATGCCCACGAATTCGTCAAAGACAACGAGATTCAGGTCAACGAAAATCGGTTCGACAACGATTTGTCCGGCTCTCGCGGTGAGGTCGGGGCCGGTATCGCAGTGGGGTTGTCCGAGCGTTTGCAACTGCACGCTGATTTCGACTACGCCAACGGAGACAAGATCGAGCAGCCGTGGGGGGCAAACCTTGGCCTGCAGTACCGCTGGTAGAAGGCGTAAAAACAAGTGCGTACTTGCCTCGACTCGCTTGGGCAGTCGCTGCAGCCCCACTGTCACGCCATGCTGAAGCCGCTTGGACCTCCAGACCTCGACTGCACGGCCATGTGCGGTAATGAGCTTGAGCCATGGCCGATCCTGCGGCTTGCCTGAGCGAACGGCATCTCAGCCTGCGCCCATCGTCGGCTCAGGCTGACCTGCGATGGCTGCCAAGGGACCCTGACGGGTGTACAGGTCAGGCGAATCAATACATCAAGGCCAATGCCTGATGCTGCCCAGTCAGCAGTGCAGAAGCGGGCTCAGCGTAGCGCCGGACCGTCGGCTTCTGCATGTTCTTGACTGACTGGCATCGGCCCAGCGCCTTTGCTTTTTCGATAGCGCTTGTGCCTGGAGGGTGGATAATCATGAGCAAAGCGTCGAGCAATCATGCGACAAGCACGCTGGCGCTTGCGCCAGCAATTTCTGGCGACGCACTACCGGATATTCCCGGTGGTAGTGTCAATCTCCTGCCCGTGACCGCGCTGTCCCAGCCCTTGCGCTTGAACGTGCTGCCCTGGCTCAACTCACGTCCTACACCCGATACGCCCGAACGGCTCACGCTGTACTGGAACGATCAGCCAGTGGGCGAGAAGAGCTGGGATGACACCATACGACCCGCCGATCTCTACATTGATGTCCCTGTAAGCTATCTCGTCGATGGCCAGGCCACCGTGACCTATGAGGTGCAAATCTACAACGGTGTGGTGACTCCGTCGCAGCCATTGCTTTTGACTGTTGATCGGATCGCACCGACACTGGGTGGGGACGAGGGCCAGCTGCAGTTCGACACTCATGAGGTAACGGAACGATACCTGGAGCAACATGACGACATCCTGCTGGGCGCGGTACCGGCTTACGCACAGGCCTCGGCGGGCGATACGCTGATTTATTACTGGGACGCGCGTCCGTTCGCCAATCAGAAGGCCGGTGAGCGCGAGCTGACCATCCGCGACATTGGCAAGCCGCTGTTCATCGCCTTCGAGGGTGAGCTGATCCGTGAACGCGAAGACGGTGAGCGCTATGTGCATTACCAGATCCGCGATCGCGCCGGAAACCTGAGCCCACGTTCAAGGCCTGCCGTACTCAGCGTTGCGGCGCTACCGGCCCCACGGATCCTGCCCGGACTGGATGTAGCACAGGCAGCCGGAGCAGGCGATCGGCTCACGTTGAACCTGGATGACTTCTCCCCGCCATTGCTCGTCCAGGTGCCAGCCTGCGTGGTCATCTATCCTGAAGAGACCCTCACGGTGGAGTGGGGCATGCCCGGAAGTGCCGATTACTATTGCACGCGCACCGAGCATCCCAATGGTGAGCGCCAGTACGAAATTCCCCTGGACAAAGTCCTGGCGCAAAGCAAGCGGACAATTCGCCTGGACTACACCTTGGTCGAGGATGGGCGTACCAGCGTTTCCACCCCAATCGAGCTGACTGTCAAGGCGTTGTCCCGAGGCTTGCCCCAACCCAACCTGACGGGTGCCAGCGCAACCGGCTTCAGCCTGGCGACGGCACCTGCGAACGTGCCGATCACCCTAGGTACCTGGCCGTTCATACAGGTCGGGCAGCGAGTTTCCATCAGCGTCACGGGTGTGCTTGCGAATGGCGCTGAAGCGCCGCCCTATCACGTTCTTGTGGCCCATGCAGTGACCGAGCTGCAGGCTGAACAGGGAATCGGCCTGGGCAACGAGGCTACCGTGTCCAAGGCGTTCCTGGCCGGCCTGAAGCGTCTCGAGCGCTTTACCACGGTCGCGCAAGTCAGTTTCGATGACGGCGCCACATGGGTCAGATTCCCTGTCTTGAACCTGACCTTGCGCGACTGATCTAGGTCGATCGATCACTGCCGGGCTACGGGACTGGTGAGCTCGGCCGAGGTGCCGCTGTAATCATTGATCGTGGTGAATCTGACCTCAAGGTCGTCCGCAGCGCTGAAGCTGCGCAGGGGGTACGACTGCCTGCCCAGTGGTGGCGCCATGTTGTTGGCGTTGACGCTTTCACTGGTACTGGCGCTGCTGACGACGACATTGTTGAAGGTGTAGTGGTACGGCGTAGGGTTATCCACCACAAGATGCGCTTTGCCCTCCACCATTTGCACCGACCAGGTCAGATCCTTGAGTCCGTCCTGGGGTGTCTTGCCGAGCATGCTTGGACGGTAGAACAGCTTGATGCGCGTTCGCAGGGCAATGGTCAGGGCATTTTGTGCATCGCCAGGCTGGCTCTGCGGAATTTCCTGCAGATTGAAGTAGAACAGTGATTCGCGGTCTTGTGGCAAGTCATTGGGCAGGGCATTGATCTGCACACTCTGTTCTTTGCCTGGATCGATTCGGAACAGGCTGGGGGAGGCGACCAGCGCTACTGGAGTGGTTTGGTCGTCCGCCTCGGTATTGACCCACGCCTGAGCCGCGAAGGTCCTGTCCGATGGGTTGGCGATGATCACCGACGCGCTGCGTTTGGCGCTGTCGTGAATGATTCGAGTGTGACTGATCGTCAGCGCGGCATGGGCGCTCGACACACTGCCGAGCAGCAGCAAGCCGCAGGCGAGGCTGTTGAAAATGGGGGGCATGGGGCGCATGGGAATCGACCGAAGCGATGGGTAAATCGACACCAGGCGCACGTATGCACCTGGTGATGCGGTTATGGCAGTGAGACCACGAAGCTGACCTCAGCCTCCGCCAGACCGTCGCCGACGGATGCTTCATACGACTCGTAGGCCGCATAGAACCTCAGGTCGGTGGGGCGATTGTCGTAGAGATCGTAGTCTTTGGATGCGGCGCCTGGGGTGATCTTGGCGTGCAGCTCGTCTTTGATCGACATGCCCAGCCCGGACGCACCGCCCTGACGGATCGCGTAGAGGTCAGTGCCGACCGAACCATGCAATGGCGTGAAGGTGATGCTGGCTTTGCTGTTGGGTGGAATGACGCACGTCGCATCAGGGGTGACGCGCAGGGCGAAGCTGACTTCCGGGGTAGAGACGCCCACTTTGGAGAAGTATTTGCTGGTGAAATTACCGAGCGTCACTCGCGGAATGACACTCCCACCAGGATTGACCACTTCGATCGGGCATGTGCCGCCAGCGTATACAGTCCCGTAAAAGTTGATTTGACCAGATTCGTCCGCTGCAAATGCGGTGCTGCTCGCCAATCCCAGAGCGAGTGTGAGTACAGTCCATTTCATGAGGAATTTCCTTCGTGTTGGTTCGCGCACGCCCGGTTGGATTGATCGCTCCGGAAGGCCAGGCAATGCGAGTTAGGGAGCGGCGAACACAGTAGCGAAGGGGAGGCTGAGTGTTATGTAGGAATAGTCAGTAGGACCCAGGGGATCTTTGGATGGCACGGGCGTTATGGCGTGGTGTAACGACTTAGGTTTTGTACGAAAAACTTTGATACTTGGTGATACATTGTTGAAAACAGCCGGGGGCGCCTAGGCGGGGCACCTAGCCGGGGGCGCCAAGCCGGGGGCACCTAGCGGGGGCGCCTAGCCCGATCGAAATGCTCACGTGCTGCAGTAGGCTCCGCTGTTCGCCTGTTTTGGCGAGGCCGCCGTCGGCCTTGCCTCACCGGCGTCTCAGTACTGTTTATACAGACCCGAGCAGCGCTTTCTCTTGTTGCCAGTCAAAAGGTTCCCCTTGTTGCTCGGCCTCATGGCGGCGCTCTTCGAGTTGTTGGTAGAGATCCAACTCTTCATCGGGCATGAAGTGCAGGCAATCGCCACCGAAGAACCACAGCAGGTCGCGCGGCACCAGATGAGCAATTTGCGGATAGCGTAGGAATATCTGGCAAATCAGTTCCTGGCCCAGGTACTGCGAATCCAGCGGGTCGCCTGGCAAAAGGGCCAACAGTTCGTCGAAGCGTTCGAGAAACAGATGGTGGCTCTGTTCGGGTATAGGCTGCGCATCGTCGAGGGCGACGAGAATAGTGCGCAGGTGTTGCAGCAATTGCATGTGGTATTCGAGGTTGGGAGTGAGCATCGACATAGACTCTGCTGCGAGAAAACCCTCGAGTATACGTAGGAAAAGGGGGGGCGTGAAGGTCGCCATTGTCAACTGGCTGTTCTGTCAGTTGTCGCCCAGTGCCATGCCTGATTTGCTTGGAGCTCCTTCCTCGGGGATCAGCCCATGGCAAAACATAACGCTGAGCACGAATCGGCAAGTTCAACGACAGCTTCAGGGCTGCCAATCATCTATGTGACAGTCACGCGCGATATGCTCGCCCGTGCGTGGGCTCAGTATGCTTCGCAACACGCCATGGAGGTTACCGAGCGGGTTCAGTATTACCGAACCTCCGAGAATGGTACCTGGCAAGCGGGCTCTATCGCCGTCGGTGTCAGCATGATGGAATACGGCCAGCATGAAGTGACGCTGCGCAAGCGGATCCTTCAAGACAGCCTTTTCACCCTGAAGAGAGACTTCGGTCATGGCGGGCGACATATTCAGGAGATGCGCGACACTTGGCCCCCTGCCGGTACTCGCCTGTCGATCAAAGTGCCACTGGCTGACAGCTGTTTGCGTTACCAGTTGAATGAAGCCACTCAGCGCAACGAGCCGCCTGCGCTAAAACTGCATTGGTCAGGTCGGCCCACTTACGAACGCTCAGACGGAAACTACAGCTGGTCCGCACTCATCGAGTACTACAACCGTAGCAAATGCTCCGTGCTTTATCCGATGCCTCCCTCTTCGAGTCCATTGCTTCATCAGTTGCAAGGTGACTTCGTGAATCGCGCGGGGGAACTTGACATCCATTTCAACCTACTCGATTCCCTTCCGCACGCCATTAGCGGCGATATGCCGCCGGCCACTGTAGTCAGCGATCAGATCGTTATTTCATTCTTGGCCTTGATTTTTCCCGAGGTTCTTTTACCCGGTATGGCGCCGTTGCAACGACATTGGGTTGGGCAGCTTTTCGTACCGCCATCGACAGCGAGGTACTCATACGGCGCGTTCTGGCCGGTTACCGGATACTTCGTTGCCGGTTATGAATGCACCGCGTCGCGGCACCAGCCGATCGATAGCAAGATCGAGCAGCTTCCATTGACCATCACTCCTGCCTTCCGGGTGGTCAGTGCCGGTGCTCAGAGGCAGACGCTGGCCTTCGAGCCTGCTGGAGTCGTGGCTCAGTGCACGTTGGCGGCTGGAGCTGTGGGAGTGCTTGAGAACGTATCAGGGCAATGGTTCTATCAGCCAGCGCATGCCTCGGTCTCGGCAGCCATGCTTGAAGTGAACAACAAGACCAATGTCCCTGCATTGATCCGCTCGTCGAAGGCGTTTCCACTCGCCGTGGACGTCGTCACTGCCAGGAGCGGTTCCCGAACTGCGAATTCTTCATTTCTGACGATCTATACGCAGCCTACGCATTACTTCAAGGCCCATGTGCAGGCTGGCAAGATACGCTTGGCGCTGTGGTACACCAGCTTCGCAGGCCAGGCGACCGAAGTTCCTGCCGAAAAGGTTAGGTGGACGGTGAAATTCGGCAATGGCAGCGTGGATGCAGGCGGTGTGTTTACCGCTGCTGCCAGTCAGCCAACACCCTACACAGTAGTGATGGCTGAGGATCCCGACGCGAACTACCTGTACTGGGCATATCTGGTAATGGCAGTGCCTGCATTGGAGCCTGAAAGGATGGCGGAGTACATCAACTCCTGAGGGGCGGGCCGCAGCCGCGCCCCTCTGCAATTTTCAGGTCAGCGCACCTGCCCAGGGGAATGGGCAATGGCCTGTTTGTCGAACGCATCGACGTCGATGACAACCCTGCGTGCCGCCTCCGTCTGTTCCAGGCGCTGGCCCTCACTCGCTGAGAGGGCGCCACTGTCCACTGCTGCATCAATCAGTGCCTGGCCAGGTAGCGCCTTGACAGTGCCGTCCCTGACGGCTTGACGCAGCGACTTATGCACAGATGCGTTTTGATCAAGCAGGTCACTGGCCCGCTGCAACGCTGCCACCGGATCCCCCTCGGCCTGCGGTCTGTAGCAACCGGCAAGGAGTTCTTCCAAGGCAGGATCACCTTTGCTGCGGCCGATCAACGCAGCCACTTCGGCATCCAACTCATCGCTCGGCCCGGTGTGGCAACGGCCGAAGGGGAACACCAGCACGCGCAGCGCGCCACCGACCAAGCGATTGGGGAAGTTGTCGAGCAACTGATCGAGCGCGTGCTCGGCCTTGCCCAGACTCTCTTCCATGGCCCAACGCAGCAACGGCTGCATGTGCTCGGGTGAGCCGAGGTCGTGATAGCGCTTGAGCGCAGACGAAGACAGGTACAGGTAGCTCAGCACATCGCCCAGGCGCGCGCTCAGACGCTCGCGGCGTTTCAGCGAGCCGCCCAGCAGCATCATCGACAGGTCGGCGAGCATGGCGAATGCGGCAGCCTGGCGGTCGAGGGCGCGGAAGTAGCCCTGGCTCAGCGCATCCCCCGGCGCGCGCTCGAAGCGGCCCAGCCCCAGACTCAGGACCAGACTGCTGGCGGCATTGCGGATGGCGAAGCCGACGTGTTGCATCAGCAGCGGATCGAACTCCTTGAGCGCCTCCTCGTGGTCTTCACGGCTGGCCAGCGCCATTTCTTTCAGCACATAGGGATGGCAGCGGATCGCGCCCTGGCCGAAGATCATCAGGTTTCGCGACAGAATGTTCGCCCCTTCGACCGTGATGAAGATCGGCGCGCCCTGCCAGTTGCGACCCAGGTAGTTGTTCGGGCCCATGATGATGCCCTTGCCGCCGTGCACGTCCATGGCGTGCTGGATGCACTCGCGGCCACGTTCGGTGAGGTGATACTTGAGAATGGCCGACAGCACCGAGGGCTTTTCGCCCAGATCCACGGCCTTGGCGGTCAGCAGACGTGCGCTGTCCATCAGCCAGGCGTTGCCTCCGATGCGCGCCAGCGATTCCTGAATCCCTTCGAATGCGGCCAAGGGCACATTGAACTGTTCGCGGATGTTGGCGTACTGGCCAGTGACCAGGCTGGTGTACTTGGCCGCGCCGGTGCCCACGGCCGGGAGCGAAATGGAGCGGCCCACTGACAGGCAGTTCATCAGCATCATCCAGCCCTTGCCGAGCATCTCCTGACCGCCGATGAGGAAGTCCAGTGGCACGAACACGTCCTTGCCGCTGTTCGGGCCATTCATGAATGCCGCGCCGAGCGGCAAGTGGCGCTTGCCGATTTCCACGCCCGGGGTGTCGGTGGGAATCAGCGCCAGGCTGATGCCCAGTTCTTCCTGGTCGCCCAACAAGTGCTCAGGGTCGTAGGCCTTGAACGCCAGGCCGAGCAGGGTGGCCACTGGACCCAGCGTGATGTAGCGCTTTTCCCAGGTCAGGCGCAGGCCGATGACTTCTTCGCCTTGCCACTGGCCTTTGCAGATGATCCCGGTGTCGGTCATGGCGCCGGCGTCGGAACCTGCGTGCGGACCGGTGAGGGCGAAGCAGGGAATGTCTTCGCCGCGGGCCAGGCGCGGCAGGTAGTGGTTGCGCTGCGCTTCGGTGCCATAGTGCAGCAGCAGTTCGGCCGGGCCGAGCGAGTTGGGCACCATCACCGTGGAGGCCAGGTCACCGCTGCGGGTGGCCAGCTTCATGGCCACTTGCGAGTGGGCATAGGCCGAGAAACCTTTGCCGCCGAACTCCTTGGGAATGATCAGGGCGAAGAAGCCGTTTTCCTTGATGTGCTGCCAGGCTTGCGGTGGCAGGTCCATGTCCTGGCCGATCTGCCAGTCGCTGACCATGGCGCAGAGCGCTTCGGTCGGGCCATCGATGAAAGCCTGTTCTTCTGCCGTGAGGGTTGGGGCTGGGTAGGCGAGCAGGGTGTTCCAGTCGGGGCGGCCGCTGAACAACTGACCATCCCACCACACGGTACCGGCGTCGATGGCTTCACGTTCGGTCTGCGACATCGGCGGCAGCGTGCGCTGCACCCACTTGAAGGTCGGCGCGCTGACCGTTTTGCGGCGCCAGTCCGGCAGCAACAACAGTGCACCCACCGCAGCGATCAGTACCCACAGCAGCACCAGCAGCCATCCGGGCGCTGTGCTGAACAGGCCCATCAGCACGGTATACCCGGCCACTGCGGCCAGTACCTGCAGAGGCGACAACCGCCGATGCACGAGATAGGCGGTGCCGAGCACCAGTACAACCAGCCACAACAGCAACATACGTCTTTCCTCCGTGGAACCAGGGCGTAGAGCCGAAACCACAGAGCTTAGCCCGCTTGTGGTGGACGACCGTCATCAGTGCAGTGACAGGTTGTGTATCGGGGAGTTCGTTCCCAATCTTTGCCCGAGGTGTCGGGTGCCGTCAGCGATCGAGCTTGCCGATGCGCTACACTCGCAGCCCTGCCCATTGAAAGGAAGTCGCCATGTTGAAGATCTGGGGTCGGAAGAATTCGAGCAACGTACGCAAAGCCCTGTGGATCGCCCATGAGCTGGGCCTGGCGTTTCAGTCCATCGATGCGGGCGGTGCGTTCGGAGTGGTCGATGATCCCCAGTACCGCGACAAGAACCCCAACGGCCTGGTGCCGATGCTCGAAGACGGTGATCTGACGCTATGGGAGTCCAACGTCATCGTGCGTTACCTCTGTGCGCAGTATGGTCGCGAGCAAGGCTGGTACAGCGACAGTCCTGCGCAAAGGGCGCAGGCCGAGAAATGGATGGACTGGACCACCTCCAGCCTGGCCGGTCCGTTCAAGCCGCTGTTCTGGGGCCTGCTGCGCACCGCGCCAGAGCTGCGTGACTGGAGGGCGATCGATGCCGCGCGTGAGCAATGCGCTGGCCTGCTGGCGATCGCTGATCAGGCCCTGGCCAGGCAGCCATACCTCTCGGGTGCGCGCATCGGTATGGGGGATGTTCCACTGGGCTGTTTCGCCTACGCCTGGTTCGGCCTGCCCATCGAGCGCCCCTGCATGCCTCACCTCGAAGCCTGGTACCAGCGTCTGCAAGAGCGCCCGGCCTATCGCGCGGCGGTAATGACCGAGCTGACCTGATCGAACACCTCGGCCAGTTCGATAGTCACTATCGATACGCGTGACTGTACTTGCGCGACATGGCACAGCACCATGCTCGCACTCACGGCGCCGGCCACTTGCCTGGCGCCTTCTTTTTTTCCTGATTTGGTATCGGCCTGCTATGAGTTCTGCCCTGTCCATCCGACAGCTGACCAAGACCTACGGCAACGGCTTCCAGGCCCTCAAGGGCATTGACCTGGACGTTGCCGAAGGCGATTTCTTCGCATTGCTTGGCCCCAATGGCGCCGGCAAATCCACCACCATCGGCATTCTTTCGACCCTGGTGAACAAGACCAGCGGCACCGTCAACGTGTTCGGTCATGACCTCGACCGGCAACCGGCTGCGCTCAAGCGCAACCTGGGCGTGGTGCCGCAGGAGTTCAACTTCAACCAGTTCGAGAAGACCTTCGATATCGTCGTGACCCAGGCCGGGTACCACGGTATCGCGCCAAAAATCGCCAAGGAGCGCGCCGAGCAGTACCTCACTCAACTCGGCCTGTGGGAAAAGCGCGATGTGCAGTCGCGCGAACTTTCAGGTGGCATGAAGCGCCGATTGATGATCGCCCGTGCGCTGATTCACGAGCCGCGGCTGTTGATTCTGGATGAGCCGACTGCCGGGGTGGACATCGAACTGCGTCGCTCGATGTGGACCTTCCTCACCGAACTCAACCAAAAGGGCGTGACCATCATTCTCACTACCCACTACTTGGAAGAGGCCGAACAGCTGTGCCGCAACATCGGCATCATCGACCACGGCACCATCGTCGAGAACACCAGCATGCGCCAGTTGCTGGGCAAGCTGCATGTCGAAACCTTCCTGCTCGACCTCAAGCAGGACCTGCCCGTGGCCCCGACGCTGCATGGCTATCCATGCCGGCTGGTGAGCCCGCATACCCTGGAAGTGCAGGTCGATAAAGACATTGGCATCACCGCACTGTTCGGCCAGCTGGCGCTGCAGAACATCGAAGTGCAGAGCCTGCGCAACAAGACCAATCGCCTCGAGGAACTGTTCGTGTCACTGGTGGAAAAGAACCTGTCGAAGGTGGCGGTATGAATATCGAACTGCGCACCAACTGGGTCGCCCTCAATACCATCGTCTATCGCGAAGTGCGCCGCTTCCTGCGCATCTGGCCACAAACGCTGCTGCCGCCGGCGATCACCATGGTTTTGTACTTCGTGATCTTCGGCAATCTGATCGGCCGGCAAATTGGTGACATGGGCGGCTTCACCTACATGGAGTACATCGTGCCGGGGCTGATCATGATGTCGGTGATCACCAACTCGTACGGCAACGTGGTATCGAGCTTCTTCGGCAGCAAGTTCCAGCGTTCGATCGAAGAACTGATGGTTTCGCCGGTTTCGCCGCACACCATCCTCATCGGTTATGTGCTGGGAGGTGTATTGCGTGGGCTGGCGGTCGGCGTCATCGTCACCTTGCTATCGTTCTTCTTCACTCATATCCAGGTGCATCACCTGGGCGTGACGATTGTCGTGGTGCTGCTGACGGCGACCATTTTCTCGCTGCTCGGCTTCGTCAACGCCGTGTTCGCGCGCAACTTCGACGATATCTCGATCATTCCTACCTTCGTGCTGACGCCCCTGACCTACCTGGGCGGGGTGTTCTATTCGATCAAGCTATTGCCGCCGTTCTGGCAGACCGTGTCGTTGGCCAACCCTGTCTTGCACATGGTCAACTCGTTCCGCTACGGCATCCTTGGTGTCTCCGATATCCAGATCAGCACAGCCATCACCTTCATGCTGCTGGCGACCGTGGTGCTCTACGTGCTGTGCATCCGCCTGCTGGTGGGCGGACGTGGCATGCGTGCGTGACGCTCTGCCCTGGCGCCGGCGCCACTGCCGGCCCACCCACCAGCGCCAGTACAGCAGCGTGGTGCAATAGCCCAACAGGCCGAGCACCACGGCGCAGACCAGCGAGCCGAGCAGAAACGGCTGCCAGAGCGTTGCAAGCTGGCTACTGACCCAGTCGACGGTGATTTCATCAGGCAGAGTGCGCGGTGGCACGTCCAGCAGCCAGGTGCCGGTCATGTAGGTGACGAAGAACACCGGGGGCATGGTCAGCGGATTGGTCAGCCATACCAGGCTGACCGCAATCGGCAGGTTGCCGCGCAGCGGTATCGCCAGGGCTGCGGCCAGCAGCATTTGCAGCGGCATGGGTATCAGCGCCGCGAACAGCCCGACACCCATGGCACGAGACACACTATGGCGATTGAGGTGCCAAAGGTTGGGATCGTGCAGCAGGCGACCGAAGAACCGTAAGCTCTTGTGTTCGCGAATGCTGGTCGGATCTGGCATGTAGCGCTTGAACAGACGACGCGGCATGGGGGCTCCCGGCAGGCAAGTGGCCCAGTATGCCGACATCCTGCGCTGGCCTCGTTCAGAGTTTGTGACAATTGATAAGCAGGCACTGCGTCCGCATGGGCTATTGCTGAAGGGCTTTGTCGAGGAGCCCTAGCTGATGCGCACATGGATGCTGGCGCTGGCCGCAGGTCTGTTGAGCCTGCGCTTTCTACCCGTTTTGCCTGCAAGTGGCGTGCTAGTCGGCCTGGTGCTGATCGCCGTCCTGTGCCTCTGGCGTCGACACACCGTGGCCGCCTGCGTGTTGCTGGGGTTTTCCTGGGCCTGCTGGTCGGCCCAGCAGGCCATGCTCGACCGCCTGTCGGCAGAACTCGATGGCCGCACCTTATGGCTCGAAGCGACGGTGGTCGGCTTGCCCGCGCGCACGCAAAGCGGCGTTCGCTTCGAGGTCCAGCAGCCGCAATCACGTCGTGCGCAATTGCCCACCCGGCTGCAACTGAGCTGGTTCAATGGCCCGCCAGTTATCCCGGGTGAGCGTTGGCGTCTGGCGGTGTCGCTCAAACGTGCGCATGGCTTGCTCAATCCCCATGGCCCAGACCGCGAGGCCAGCCTGCTGGCCAGACGCATCGGTGCTACCGGTACGGTCAAGGCTGGGGAGCGCCTGAGCGCTCAGGCCGGTAGCTGGCGCGACGCCCTGCGCCAGCGTTTGCTCAGCGTCGATGCACTGGGTCAGCAAGCACTGCTCAGCGCCCTGGTGCTGGGCGACGGCAGCGGCATCCGTGCTGAGCAATGGCAGGTGCTGCGCGACACTGGCGCCGTGCATTTGCTGGTCATCTCCGGGCAGCACATCGGTTTGCTGGCCGGATTGGTGTATGGGCTGGTCGCGCTGCTGGCACGCCTTGGCCTGTGGCCGGCGCGCCTGCCATGGCTGACCTGGGCCTGCGCCCTGTCACTGGTCGCGGCCTTGGGCTACGGCTGGCTGGCGGGGTTTCAAGTGCCGGTGCAGCGCGCCTGCCTGATGCTTGCCGTGGTGTTGCTCTGGCGTTTCTGCTTTCGACAGTTGCCGGCAAGCTTCCCCCTATTGCTTGCGCTCAACGGTGTGCTGTTGATCGAGCCGTTGGCCAGCCTGCTGCCAGGGTTCTGGCTGTCGTTCGCCGCTGTCGCCACGCTGATCTATTGCTTTGCCGGGCGTCTGGGTGGCTGGCGACCATGGCAGGCCTGGACCCGTGCGCAGTGGGTGATTGCCGTGGGCTTGCTGCCGCTACTGCTGGCGCTGGGGCTGCCGGTGAGCCTGAGCGCACCGCTGGCCAATCTGCTGGCCGTGCCCTGGGTCAGCCTGGTGGTGCTACCGTTGACCTTGCTTGGCACCGCCTTGCTCTGGTTGCCCGTCGTTGGCGAGGCGCTCTTGTGGCTGGCAGGCGGCGCATTGCTGGGCTTGTTCGAAACCCTTGCCCAGTTCGCCCAATGGCGCCCGGCCTGGCTGCCGCCGGCGTTGCCGTGGAGCAACTGGACCTTGCTCGCCCTCGCCGTATTGCTGATGCTGCTGCCTCGTGGGCTGCCCCTGCGTGTGCCCGGCGTGCTCATGCTGCTGGCACTTTGGCCGCGTCTGGAGTCAGTGCCGTTGGGCGAAGCCGAGGTGCTGCACCTGGATGTCGGCCAGGGGCTGGCGGTACTGGTGCGCACCCGCCATCACACGCTGCTGTATGACGCAGGGCCGGCTTTCGGCGAAGTCGATCTGGGCGAGCAGGTGGTGCTGCCGACCCTGCGCAAACTCGGTGTCGACAGGCTCGACCTGCTGCTCATCAGCCACGCCCACGCCGACCATGCCGGCGGCGCCTTGGCGGTCAGGCGCGGGCTGCCCGTGGCACGAGTGGTCAGCGGTGAGCCGACAGAAGTGGCGCCAGCCCTGGCAGCGCAGCCTTGCGTGAGCGATGAGGCCTGGGAATGGGACGGTGTGCGCTTTTCCCTCTGGCAGTGGGCGGGCGGCGACAGCAGTAACGAGCGCTCCTGCGTGTTGCTGGTCGAAGCGTCGGGGGAGCGCCTGCTGCTGGCCGGAGACATCGAACGCGGCGCCGAGCAGGCGTGGCTGGCGCAGCCGCAGCGGCCCACCGTCGATTGGCTGCAGGCGCCTCACCATGGTAGTCGCAGCTCTTCTACGGGCGCATTCCTGCGGGCGTTGTCGCCGCGCGGCGTGTTGATTTCCCGTGGTCGCGGCAACAGTTTCGGTCACCCCCATCCGCAGGTGCTGGCGCGTTATCGCGATCTGGGCCTGGCCATCGGCGATACGGCAGTGGACGGCGCGCTGCGGCTTCGCCTGGGCCAGCATGGGCGCATCAGTGGGCAGCGCGAGCAGCGACGCTTCTGGCGCGACCCAGCGCAGGGCAGCGACGAACCGCGCTGATGCGAACCTGCGCAGGCGAGGGCGCTGCCACGACTTCCGGCAGGCCAGTGGCACATTTACCTATGGTAAAGTGGCGGCCTTTTTTCAGGGGGTGCCTAACGTGTGGGAATTGGTCAAGTCGGGCGGCTGGATGATGCTGCCGATCATTCTGAGTTCCATCGCTGCCATGGCGATTGTCGTGGAACGTTTGTGGACCTTGCGCGCCAGTCGCGTCACGCCCCCTCACTTGCTGGGTCAGGTGTGGATGTGGATCAAGGATAAACAGCTCACCAGCGACAAGCTCAAGGCGCTGCGTGCCGACTCGCCGCTGGGGGAAATTCTCGCGGCGGGGCTGGCCAACTCCCGGCATGGCCGGGAAATCATGAAAGAGTGCATCGAGGAAGCGGCGTCGCGGGTGATCCATGAACTGGAGCGCTACGTCAGCACCCTCGGCACCATCGCTGCGATGGCACCGCTGTTGGGCCTGTTGGGCACGGTGCTCGGGATGATCGACATCTTCAGCGCCTTCATGGGCTCGCAGATGACCACCAATGCCTCGGTGCTCGCCGGCGGTATCTCCAAGGCGCTGGTCACCACTGCAGCCGGTCTGATGGTGGGTATTCCTGCGGTGTTCTTCCACCGTTTCCTGCTGCGCCGGATCGATGAACTGGTAGTGGGCATGGAGCAGGAAGCGATCAAGCTGGTGGAAGTGCTGCAGGGTGATCGTGAAGTGGAAATCAGCGGAGCCAAAGCGTGAAGTTCCGGCGCAACCGCCAGCGCGAGAATGTCGATATCAATCTCGCCTCGCTGATCGACGTGGTTTTTGTGCTGCTGCTGTTCTTCGTGGTCACCACCACGTTCACCCGCGAGAACCAGCTGCGTGTCGAATTGCCCGAGTCGGTCAGCGCCAGTGCGGCGCCGGCGGGGCAGGAGCGTCTGGTGGAAATCACCATCAGCGCCGAGGGTGTGTATTCGGTCAACAACAACCTGCTGCCCAAGAGCGATCTGGCCACCCTTACCGAAGCCGTGCAACGTGCCTCGGCCGGTGATAACACCTTGCCGCTGCTGATCAGTGCCGATGGCAAGACTCCGCATCAGGCCGTGGTGACTGCGATGGATGCAGCCGGCAAGCTGGGCTTCAGCCAGTTGCGCATGACCACGGTCGAGGCGGTTCAGGAGACGCCGTGATGGCTTTCACCGAGCGCTTGTTGCAAGCCTGGTACAGCGGGCACCCGGCGCTGGCGCTGCTACGCCCGCTGGAGGCGTTGTACCGCCGCGTCGTTACCCGCAAGCGCGCAGTCTTCATCTCTGGCGAGCGCCCCAGCTACCGTGCCCCGGTGCCGGTGATCGTGGTCGGCAATATCACCGTTGGCGGCACTGGCAAGACGCCGATGATTCTCTGGCTGATCGAACACTGCCGCCGCCGCGGCCTGCGCGTGGGCGTGGTGAGCCGCGGTTATGGCGCCAAGCCGCCGTCCTTGCCCTGGCGGGTGGAAGCCGGGCAGAGCGCCGAGCAGGCTGGTGATGAGCCATTGCTGATCGTGCGCCGCACGGACGTCGCGCTGATGATCGACCCTGACCGCCCCAGGGCCGTGCAAGCGTTGCTCGCAGCGCAACCGCTCGACCTGATCCTCTGCGACGATGGCCTGCAGCACTATCGCCTGGCGCGTGACCTTGAACTGGTGCTGATCGATGCCGCGCGAGGCCTGGGCAACGGCCGCTGCCTGCCGGCCGGGCCCCTGCGCGAGCCGGCCGAGCGTCTCTCTTCGGTCGATGCAGTGCTGTACAACGGTGCCAGCGCGGATTCGACGGGGGGCTTTGCCTTCCAGCTCAGGCCAAGCGCTCTGGTCAATCTGCTCAGCGCAGAGCGTCAGAGCCTCGATCATTTCCCCCCTGGCCAGACGCTGCACGCCGTGGCCGGTATCGGTAACCCCCAGCGTTTCTTCAATACCTTGCAGGCGCTAGACTGGCAGCCACTGCCGCACCCTTTCGCCGACCATGCCCAGTTCAGCCGCCAGGCGCTGAGCTTCAGCCCCTCGCTGCCGTTGGTCATGACCGAAAAGGATGCGGTCAAATGCCAGGCCTTCGCCGCCGATGACTGGTGGTATCTGGCGGTCGAAGCGCAACCCAGTGCGGCCTTCACCGACTGGTTCGATGCCCAATTGCAACGCCTGCTGTGAATCCCTTTTCTTTTCCGGCCAACGCCCCCAGGACCCCTTCATGGACACCAAACTGCTCGACATTCTGGCTTGCCCGATCACCAAGAGCCCGCTCAAGCTCAGCGCCGACAAGACCGAGCTGATCAGCAAGAGCGCGGGCCTCGCCTATCCGATTCGCGACGGCATTCCGGTGATGCTGGAAAGCGAAGCCCGCACGCTGACCGACGAGGAGCGCCTGGACAAATGAGCCTGAATTTCACTGTCGTCATTCCTGCTCGCCTGCGTTCCACCCGCCTGCCAGGCAAGCCGCTGTTGCTTATCGCTGGCAAGCCCATGGTCCAGCATGTCTGGGAACAGGCATGCAAAAGTGCCGCGGCGCGGGTGGTGATCGCCACCGATGACCAAAGCATCCTCGATGCCTGCCTGGCGTTCGGCGCCGAGGCCGTGATGACCCGCGTCGATCACGAGTCGGGCACTGACCGCCTGGCCGAAGTGGCCGCGCTGCTGGGCCTGGCAGATGACGCCATCGTGGTCAACGTCCAGGGCGACGAGCCGTTGATTCCGCCGGTGATCATCGACCAAGTGGCGACCAATCTGGCAGCCCACCCGCAAGCGGGCATCGCCACCCTGGCCGAAGCGATCGAAGACCCACAGACCGTGTTCAACCCCAATGCGGTCAAAGTGGTCAGCGACAAGAACGGCCTGGCGCTGAGCTTCAGCCGGGCACCGCTGCCCTGGGCGCGCGATGCGTTCGCCAAGAACCGTGAACAGTTGCCTGAAGGCGTGCCGTATCGTCGCCACATCGGTATGTACGCCTACCGTGTTGGCTTCTTGCAGGATTTCGTGAGCTGGGGCCCGTGCTGGCTCGAACAGGCTGAGTCGCTGGAGCAATTGCGCGCCCTGTGGCATGGCGTGCGTATCCACGTGGCCGACGCCTTCGAAGCACCAGCGGTGGGTGTGGACACTCAAGAAGATCTCGAGCGCGTTCGGCGCCTGCTGGAGCACTGATGCGCATTCTGTTCGTCTGCCTGGGTAACATCTGCCGTTCGCCCACCGCCGAAGGCGTCATGCGCCAACAGCTCGAGCGCGCGGGGCTGGCCAAGCGGGTCGAGGTGGCCTCGGCTGGCACCGGCGACTGGCATGTCGGCAACGCCCCTGACAGCCGCACCAGTCGCGCCGCGATGGCCCGTGGCTACGACCTGTCGCGCCAGCGCGCGCAGCAGGTCAAGGCAGAGGATTTCGCCGAGTACGATCTGATCCTGGCGATGGACTCGAGCAACCTGCGTGATCTGCAAGCCTTGCGACCGGCCAACGCCAGCGCCGAGCTCGATCTGTTCCTGCGCCGCTATGGCGCCTCAGTCGAGGACGTTCCTGATCCGTACTATGGCGGCGCTGACGGCTTCGAGCAGGTCCTCGATCTGATCGAGACGGCCTGCGCGAGCCTGCTCGACGAAATCAAGGGGCGGTCATGACCGCGACCTGGCAGGAGCAAGCGTCGCTCAAGGCGCTCAACACCTTTGGCATCGATGTCGCCGCACGCTATCTGGTGCGCGCCAGCAGCGACGATGATATTCGCCAGGCCCTGGCAGCGGCAGCGCAGCGCGATCTGCCGGTGCTGGTGCTGGGCGGCGGCAGTAACCTGTTGCTGACCCGTGATGTCGATGCGCTGGTGCTGCAGATCGCCAGCCGTGGCCGGCGTGTGCTGGGTGACGTTGATCAGCGCGTGGTGGTCGAAGCCGAGGCGGGGGAGCCTTGGCATCCTTTCGTGCAGTGGAGTATCAGCCAGGGTTTGTGTGGCCTCGAAAATCTCAGCCTGATACCGGGCACGGTGGGCGCCGCACCGATGCAGAACATCGGCGCCTATGGCGTGGAAATCAAGGATGTATTTGCAGGGCTCAGCGCGTTGGACCGCCAGACCGGCGAGGTGCGTGAGTTCAGCCTGCAAGACTGCGCATTCGCCTATCGCGACAGCGTGTTCAAGGCCAATCCTGGTCGCTGGTTGATCCTGCGGGTGCGCTTCGCATTGAGCCGTACGCTCGATGCGCACCTCGACTACGGACCTGTGCGCCAGCGCTTGCTGGAAGAAGGCTGCGAACAGCCCACTGCCCAGGCCATCAGCGAGGCCATTTGCAGCATCCGCCGCGAGAAACTGCCTGATCCGGCAGTGCTGGGCAACGCTGGCAGCTTTTTCAAGAACCCAGTGGTGTCCGCCGAGTGCGCCCAGCGTCTGCGTGCCGCTCACCCAGGGCTGGTGGCTTACCCGCAGGGCAGTGCGGGGGTCAAGCTCGCCGCTGGCTGGCTGATCGAACAGGCTGGCTGGAAGGGCTATCGCGAGGGCGACGCTGGCGTTCACCAGCAGCAGGCCCTGGTGCTGGTCAACCATGGCCAGGCCACAGGTGCCCAACTGCACGCGCTGGCCGGCAAGATCCAGGCCGATATACGCGCGCGCTTCGGCGTCGAGCTGGAAATGGAGCCCAATCTCTACTGATGCCGTAACCCAAATCGAGACATCGATCTACAGACGCCCAACAAAAAGCCCCGCCAGTTCGCACTGGCGGGGCTTTTCGTTCAGGCGGTCAAATCAATCGTGATGCGGTTTCTGTGCATCGATCGGTTGGTCTGCCTGGGCCTGTGCAGCGGCGGCGGCGGCAGCAGCTTCGGCCTCACGCTTGCGGCGACGCACTTCCCGCGGGTCGTTCGGCGCACGGCCATTGGACAGCATCACCGTGGCAGGCTCGGCAGCAGGTGCCTGCTCTGCAACGGGCTCGGCTGGCTCAGGCGCTTGCTCGGCGCTTTGCGCGGTCGCTTCGGTCTGAGCTGCGACTGCAGGCTCGGGTGCCGATACCGCTTGCTCGGTGATTACCACAGGGGCCGGTTGGGGCGCTTGCTCGGCTGCGGGCGCCTCTACTACTGCGGTGGCAGCAGTTGGCTCGACCTCGGCGACTTCGGCAGCCGGTGCTGGCTGCTCTGCCCGCACCGCTGGCTCGATTTCGCCACCCTCGGCGACTGGGGCAGCTTCGACTGCTTCGCGGCTGCGTTGCGGAGTGTGCTCGACCACTGGCGTGGCATCGGCGACAACCTCGGTTACCGGCTCGGGCTGTGCTTGCTCGACCACCGGGGCGATGGCCGCGGCTTCAGCCGGTGGCGGCACTTCTGCAGCCTGCGGCGCTTCGAGGGTCTGCTCGACGGTCTCGGTCGCGCGCTCAGCTTGCTGTTGCGCCTGAGCTTCGGCATCGGCACTGACCTGGCTGCTGGCGACAGCTGCGGTGACTGCCAGGCCGGCGGCCAGTTCGGCGCCCAGCGGCGAGGCCTGGTGCTGTTCAGTGGGCTGCTCGGAAGAGGCCGCAGCTTGCGTTTCGCTGCCTTCTTCTTCGCCTTCGATCAGCTCGCCATTGGCATTGCGCTGACGCTCGCGACGGTTGCTGCGGCGACGCTGCCCACGGGAGCGGCGGCGCGGACGCTCGTCGTCACCGTTGTCCTGATCGGCCTGGGCTTCGTCGGCGGCGTCGGTAGACGCTTGCTCGTCACTGGTTTCGGCAGCCTGCTCGGCGGCGCGCGGTTGACGCTCTTCACGCTGGGCACGTGGCTGACGCTCTTCGCGAGGCGCGCGCTCTTCCTGCTTGGCAGGTGCTTGGGTAGCGGCCGCTTCGACTTGGGCAGCGTCGTTCTGTACGACTTCGGTCGACAGCACTTCGGTTGGCACGACTTCACTCAAGGCGACAACGGCTTCCTGAGGTGCACGCTCTTCGCGGGGTGCGCGTTCTTCGCGGCTGGCACGGCCTTCGCGCGGTGCACGCTCTTCGCGAGGGGCACGTTCTTCACGGCCTTCGCGTGGAGCGCGTTCTTCCCGTGGGGCGCGCTCGCTACGCGGTGCGCGTTCTTCACGCGGTGCACGCTCCTCGCGAGGGGCACGTTCTTCACGGCTGGCTGCAACGGCAGGGGCGGCATCCAGTGGCTCGCGCAGTTCGCGGACCGGGCGATCTTCACGATTGCCGCGACGGTCTTCGCGCGGCTGGCGGGCTGCTCGTTCTTCACGCGGGGCGCGTTCTTCACGTGGCTGACGCTCTTCACGCGGCTGGCGTTCCTCACGGGCAGGGCGCTCGCTGCGTTCTTCGCGCGGCTTGCGTTCTTCGTCGCGACGACCACCGCGGTTGCGGCTCTGCTGGCGACCGTTGCGGCGCTCCTCGTTACGTTGGCTACGCTCGCTGGCGGCCGGTTTTTCCGGGCTGGCGACCGGCGCTGGTGCGGGCTCTTCCTTGGCGGCGAACAGGCTGACCAGCGACTTCACCAGGCCTTTGAACAGGCTTGGCTCGGGCGCTGCGGGGGCGGCCGCGACGGGGGCGACCGGCTGCTCTTGCGGGGTGCTCGGCACCGGCGCACTGGTGCGTGGCGGAGCGGTCTTGACCGCAGCTTCCTGACGCACCAGGGTGCGGGTGGCGGCTTGCGGCTGGACTTCTTCGGTCTCGCTGGTGGCGATTTCGTAGCTGGACTGGTTGTTCAGCACTTCCGGATTGTCGTCGCGCAGGCGCTGGACTTCGAAGTGCGGAGTTTCCAGGTGATCGTTCGGCAGGATGATGATGCGTGCGCGAGTGCGCAGTTCGATCTTGGTGATCGAGTTGCGTTTTTCGTTGAGCAGGAAGGCCGCAACCGGAATCGGCACCTGGGCGCGCACTTCAGCGGTGCGATCTTTCAGGGCTTCTTCTTCGATCAGGCGCAGGATCGCCAGCGACAGCGACTCGACGTCACGGATGATGCCGGTGCCCGAGCAGCGCGGGCAGACGATGCCACTGCTTTCGCCCAGGGAAGGGCGCAGGCGCTGACGGGACATTTCCAGCAGGCCGAAGCGCGAGATGCGTCCTACCTGAACACGAGCGCGGTCGGCTTCCAGGGCTTCACGGACACGCTCTTCCACGGCACGCTGGTTCTTCGCCGGGGTCATGTCGATGAAGTCGATGACGATCAGGCCGCCGATGTCACGCAGGCGCAGCTGGCGGGCGATTTCTTCGGCTGCTTCCAGGTTGGTCTGCAGGGCGGTTTCTTCGATGTCGCTGCCTTTGGTGGCACGCGCCGAGTTGATGTCGATGGACACCAGGGCTTCGGTAGGATCGATGACGATGGAGCCGCCGGACGGCAGCTCGACGACGCGCTGGAAGGCGGTCTCGATCTGGCTTTCGATCTGGAAGCGATTGAACAGCGGCACGCTGTCTTCGTACAGCTTCACCTTGCTGGCGTACTGTGGCATCACCTGGCGGATGAAGGTCAGGGCTTCTTCCTGGGCCTCGATGCTGTCGATAAGTACTTCGCCGATGTCCTGGCGCAGGTAGTCGCGAATCGCGCGGATGATGACATTGCTTTCCTGGTAGATCAGGAACGGCGCGTTGCGGTCGAGGGAGGCTTCCTTGATGGCGGTCCACAGTTGCAGCAGGTAGTCGAGGTCCCACTGCATTTCTTCGCTGCTGCGACCAAGGCCTGCAGTGCGCACGATCAGCCCCATGTCGGCCGGAACGGTCAGGCCGTTGAGGGCTTCACGCAGTTCGTTGCGCTCTTCACCTTCGATGCGACGGGAGATGCCGCCGGCACGCGGGTTGTTGGGCATCAGCACCAGGTAGCGGCCGGCCAGGCTGATGAAGGTGGTGAGGGCCGCACCCTTGTTGCCACGTTCTTCTTTCTCGACCTGGACGATGACTTCCTGGCCTTCGCTCAGGACTTCTTTGATGTTGACGCGGCCTTCTGGGGACTTCTTGAAGTACTCGCGGGAGATTTCCTTGAGAGGCAGGAAGCCGTGGCGTTCCGAGCCGAAGTCGACGAAAGCGGCTTCGAGGCTGGGTTCGATGCGAGTGATGCGGCCTTTGTAGATGTTGGCCTTTTTCTGCTCGCGGGCACCGGACTCGATGTCCAGGTCGTACAGACGCTGGCCATCTACCAGAGCTACACGCAACTCTTCGGGTTGAGTTGCGTTGATCAGCATTCTTTTCATGTTGTACCGTCGGTTTCCGGGCTGCCGGAAACGGCGTTCGGCACACACGACTTTCCATGGTCGGTGCCAAGGTGCGACAGGGGTAGCGAGCTACCCCCGTGTCCAGCGATATTCGGCACCAGCCGGTTGCCCAGCCTGCCGTGATCGCGACGACGCGTCCTGATTGCTGTGGTGCCACTTGGCCTGGGGTCTCAGGTTCAACCCTACAGGCCGGGGCATGGGCGATAAGTGCTTGCGTGTCGATCAGGCTCCATTGAAGCCAGGCCCGAAACACAGGGGAGGCCTGCGAAATCGCGTTCTGTTGCCTGGTTCCAACTCGCCGGATCGTTGCTGGGCGACGTCTCGAACAAACCCTGTGCACTCAGTCAGGAGGAGGAATCAACCGTCGGCCGTGGACGCCAATAGGTTTTGTACGAAAAGTGCCTGCGCGACGATCACGCTGCGTTGAAAGCAGGCTCGGAATGCTCATTTGCAACCAGCAAACTCCGCTTCCTCGCCTGTTTTCGCCTTGCCTGATCGTCGCTCGACGACTTTGCGTACAAACCCTAGGCATCTGCTACACAGTCCGGCGGCTATGCATCTCCACCCTGCACGTATCCCTGAAAGTTCGGGTGCTGCCGTGCGCTGAATCCGCAACGGGTTGCATTTTTCGCCAGCTCAAGTTCGAGAGCTGACGCCATTTCATGTCCAAGGCAGGTATTTCCGAAGCGTTGGCCGGACGCTGCAGGGAGGTGACGCGGCGGGCAGAGGGGATAGGGCGAAAATAATCGGGAAGCAGGCATGACACCGAACTTGTCGTTTTTTTTCGGTCTTCTCTACTCAGCGCTGGCGGCGATTCCAGGCAGTTCATGTAGCTGGCAAACACCCCGTAGGACGGCCTCGCGTCCTCGAGAATTGCGTAGATCAGGGGCTTGCATTGAGCCATATGCCGCTGACCTACCGCTTTTGGCGGCGTTCGCGACTATAGCAGCAATGATTAAGTGCTTCAATTGCATCAAAAATTGTTATCATCGCGGGATGACAACCCATACCCCCCCAACTTCCGGCGTCCAGCTGATTGAAGTTCCGCCGGAGCTTGCCGGCCAGCGCATCGATAATTTCCTCATTACCGCATTGAAGGGCGTGCCCAAGACGCTGGTGTACCGCATCCTGCGCAAAGGTGAAGTGCGCGTCAACAAGGGGCGCATCAAACCCGAATACAAACTCCAGGCCGGCGACATCGTTCGCGTACCGCCTGTGCGTCTGCCCGAGCGCGATGCGCCGGCGCCGGTCGCTCAAGGCCTGCTGCAGCGCCTCGAGGCAGCCATCGTCCATGAGGACAAGGCGCTGATCGTGATGAACAAGCCGGCCGGAATCGCCGTGCACGGTGGCAGCGGCCTGAGCTTCGGCGTCATCGAGGCGCTGCGTCAGATGCGTCCCGATGCCAAGGAGCTCGAACTGGTGCATCGCCTGGACCGTGACACGTCCGGGCTGCTGATGATCGCCAAGAAGCGCAGCATGCTCCGGCACCTGCACGCGGCCTTGCGCGGTGATGGCGTCGACAAGCGCTATATGGCGCTGGTGCGTGGCCACTGGCCCACCTCGAAGAAGCAGGTCAATGCGCCGCTGCTCAAGAGCAACCTGCGTTCCGGCGAGCGCATGGTCGAGGTCAACGACGAAGGCAAGGAGGCGCTGACCCTGTTCCGCGTGCTGCGCCGCTTCGGTGAGTTCGCCACCATCGTCGAGGCCCGACCGATCACCGGTCGCACCCACCAGATTCGAGTTCACGCCCTGCACGCCGGGCACATGATCGCGGGCGACAGCAAGTACGGCGACGAAGATTTCTCGCGGGAAATTCGTGATTTGGGCGGCAAGCGCCTGTTCCTGCATGCCTATGCCCTGACGGTGCCGCTGCCCGATGGCGGTGAGCTCAAGCTCGAAGCACCTGTCGATGAGGTATGGGCGGCCACGGTGGAGCGTTTGAGTGCGACCTGACTACGAGCTGCTGATTTTCGACTGGGACGGCACCCTGGCCGACTCCATTGGCCGCATCGTCCAGGCCATGGCTGAGGCTGCAGATCGCGCCGCTCAGCCGCGCAGTGCCGACTCTGCCGTCAAGGGCATCATCGGCCTGGCCCTGGACGAGGCCATCGCCACGCTCTACCCGCATCTGGATGCTGCGCAGGTAGAGGCCTTCCGTAGGCACTACGCCGAGGTATACGTTGAACTCGACCGCCAACCCTCGCCGCTGTTCGACGGGGTGGTGGAGTCGCTGGAAGCCTTTCGTGCCCAGGGCTATCGTATGGCGGTTGCCACTGGCAAGGCTCGTCGCGGTCTCGACAGGGTGCTCAAGGCCAATGGCTGGGAGCACTATTTCGATATCACGCGCGCAGCTGACGAGACCCGCGGCAAGCCGCATCCGCTGATGCTCGAAGAGATTCTCGCCCATTGCGGCATGGCGCCGGAGCAGGCGCTCATGGTGGGTGACTCGGCGTTCGACTTGCAGATGGCCAGCAACGCCGGCATGCACTCGGTGGCGGTAGGCTATGGCGCCATGTCGCTGCAAGCGCTCGCAGAGTTCGGGCCACAGCTATGCATCAGTCATTTTTCTCAATTGCGCGACTGGCTCGACGGTCGCGCGCCGGTTTCACTCCAAGGTAGGTGAGCATGGCGGATCAATGGAAGGCTCCCGAAACGGGAGATGAAGAAGACCGCAAGAGCTGGAAACTGCTGGAGAAAACCCTGCTGGCGGGTGTTCAGGAGCAACGTCGCGCCCGGCGCTGGGGGATTTTCTTCAAGCTGCTGACCTTCGTCTATCTGTTCGGTCTGCTGTTGCTGTTCTCGCCTTTAATGGACATGGACACCTCTGCCGCCCGCAGCACCAATCACACGGCACTGGTTGAGTTGCGCGGGGTGATCGCCGATCAGGAGTCGGCCAGTGCCGACAATCTGGTCAAAAGCCTGCGCGAAGCCTTCAAAGACGCGAAAACCAAGGCCGTGGTGCTGCGTATCAACAGCCCGGGTGGCAGTCCGGTGCAGTCTGGCTATGTCTATGATGAAATCCGTCGCCTGCGTGGCGAATACCCGGACATCAAGCTGTACGCGGTGATCGCCGATCTGGGTGCGTCGGGCGCCTACTACATCGCCAGTGCCGCAGATGAAATCTACGCCGACAAAGCCAGTCTGGTGGGTTCGATTGGTGTGACGGCGGCAGGCTACGGCTTCGTCGGAGCGATGGAGAAGCTGGGTGTCGAGCGGCGCCTGTACACCGCGGGCGAACACAAGACCTTCCTCGATCCGTTCTCGCCGCAGAAGCCAGACGAGACCGCGTTCTGGCAGGGTGTGCTGAACACCACGCACCAGCAGTTCATCTCCATGGTCAAGCAGGGCCGGGGTGATCGCCTGAAAGACAAAGAGCATCCTGAGCTGTTCAGTGGCCTGGTGTGGTCGGGCGAGCAGGCCAAGGCGCTGGGTCTGGTCGATGGGCTTGGCAGTGCCAGCTATGTGGCGCGTGAAGTCGTTGGCGAGAAGACTCTGGTCGACTTCACTGTGCAGGAGTCGCCGTTCGATCGCTTCTCCAAGCGCATCGGCGCCAGCATGGCCGAGCGTCTGGCACTGTGGATGGGCCTGCAAGGGCCTGCGCTGCGCTGATTAAAGCGGCCTGAACGAAGCGGGGCGAGTCGAGCGGTCGACTCGCCCCGCTTCGTTCAGGGGATGCGCACCTGCTCGTGCAGCAGCATGTCCACCAGGCGAATGAGAGGCAGGCCAATCAGGCTGGTGGCATCGTTGCCTGAGGTGCTTTGAAACAGGCTGATGCCCAAACCTTCGGCCTTGAAGCTGCCCGCGCAGTCCAAGGGCTGTTCTGCCTGGATGTAGCGTTCGATGCGGGCTCGGTCCAGGGCCCTGAAATTGACCGTGAACGGCACGCAGTCGACCTGGCACTCTCCGCTGCGTGTGTTGAGCAGGGCCAGGCCGGTCAGGAAGGTCACCGACCTGCCGCTGGCGGCCAGCAGTTGTTCGCAGGCGCGTTCGGCGGTGTGGGGCTTGCCTAGGACCTGGTCGTCCAGCACTGCCACCTGGTCCGAGCCGATGATCAGGTGCTCGGGATGGCGAGCTGCCAGTGCCTTGGCCTTGTCCATGGCGAGGCGCCTGACCAGGGTTTCTGGCGACTCGTTCTCAAGGCGCTGCTCGTCGATGTTCGGGCTGGCGCAGGTGAACGGCAACTGCAGGCGTTGCAGCAGTTCGCGGCGGTAGGGTGAGCTGGAGGCGAGTAATAAAGGAAGCATCATGGACTCCGGACGATTGTGCGCAACCTTAACATACGCAGCCCCGCCTAATTTCCTTTGACAGGTGCGGGGTGCATCCCTAGAATGCTGCGCCTATGTTGAATGACCCGATTCCACCTCACGTTGACCCGCGCAAATTGGCCGATCGTGGCGTAACCCTCCAGGGTTCGCTGCAACTCGCTGATTTGGAAAGACTCTGCGACCCGCTTTCCGACAATGTCGGTACGGTGCAGGCGAAGTTCGATTTTGAACGAGATGAACAGCACGCCGTGGTTATCCACACCGAGCTGGATGTCGAAGTCAAAATGGTTTGCCAGCGTTGTCTTGAGCTGGTCACCCTGCCGATCCACAGCGAATGTACATACGCCGTGGTGAAGGAGGGTGCGAATACCCAGTCGTTGCCGAAAGGCTATGACGTGCTGGAACTGGGCGAAGATCCTTTGGATCTGCAGGCGCTGATCGAAGAAGAGCTATTGCTCGCTCTGCCTATCGTGCCTGCTCATCATCCGGAAGAATGCCAGCAGCCGGCGGGCGCAGATGAGCCCGAGCCGAGCAAGGACGAGGTATCGCGGTCCAACCCGTTCAGTGTTTTGGCGCAGTTAAAGCGTGACCCAAACGTTTAGGAGTTAATCAATTATGGCTGTTCAGCAGAACAAAAAATCCCGCTCTGCCCGTGACATGCGCCGTTCGCACGACGCCCTGTCGGAAAACGCGCTGTCGGTAGAGAAGAGCACCGGTGAAGTTCACCTGCGTCACCACGTTTCGCCAGAAGGCGTATACCGTGGTCGCAAAGTGATCGACAAGGGCGCTGACGAGTAATCCTTGTCCGTCCAGATCATCGCGATCGACACAATGGGCGGGGACTTCGGTCCCCGTCTCATTGTTCAGGCAAGCATCGCCTGCCTTAAAGCTACTCCCTCGCTTCACCTCATTCTTGTTGGTCAATCCCCTCTTCTCGAAGAACTTGTCAGCGGTGTTTCTGCTGCCGAGCGCTCGCGCCTGTCCATCGTTGCGGCCAGCGAAGCGATCAGCATGGATGAGCGGCCTGCGCAGGCACTGCGCGGCAAGCCCGATTCCTCGATGCGTGTGGCCCTTGAGCTGGTCCGCGATGGCAAGGCCCAGGCCTGTGTCAGTGGCGGCAATACCGGGGCGTTGATGGCGTTGTCGCGATTCGTGCTCAAGACCTTGCCAGGTATTGATCGTCCGGCCATGGTGGCGGCAATTCCGACACGTTCGGGTTTTTGCCAGTTGCTCGATCTGGGCGCCAATGTCGATTGCAGTGCCGAGCATCTGTATCAGTTCGCTGTCATGGGGGCGGTCGCTGCGCAGACCCTGGGTATCGCGCGTCCGCGGATCGGCCTGCTGAACGTGGGCACCGAGCAGATCAAGGGCAATCAGCAAGTCAGGCAGGCTGCGGCACTGCTGGCCGAGTCGCGCGGCTTGAACTACATCGGTTTCGTCGAAGGCGATGGGTTGTACCGCGGCGAGGCGGATGTAGTGGTCTGCGATGGCTTCGTCGGCAATGCCGTGCTCAAGTCCAGCGAGGGTCTGGCCAGCATGATCGCCGAGCGTCTGCAGGTGTTGTTCCGCTCGGGGCTGCTCGCGCGCCTCGCCGGCGTGCTGGCGCTACCCTTGCTCAGACGCCTGCGCGCGGATCTGGCTCCGGCGCGGCATAACGGCGCGAGTTTTCTCGGGCTTCAAGGGATCGTCATAAAGAGCCACGGCTCTGCGGGCATGCAAGGTTTTCAGAGCGCCATCGAGCGTGCGCTGAGCGAGATACGGCACAACGTGCCCGAGCGCCTGCGCAGTCACCTCGAAGACCTGCTGCCGCGCTCTACAGGCACCCCGGGCGGTTGAATGTGACCGGCTGGTCGGGGTTTTCATCCAAGTCTTCAGACTGCGCGTCGGGCCAGGGTCCGGCGCACCTCATCGATGACACGATCATAAGGGCTCGTTCCATGTCTGCATCCCTCGCATTCGTCTTTCCTGGGCAAGGTTCCCAGTCGCTGGGCATGCTCGCCGAGCTTGGCGCCGAGCAGCCGCTCATCATTGAAACCTTCAAGGAAGCCTCTGCCGCCCTGGGCTACGACCTCTGGGCGTTGGTTCAGGATGGCCCGGTGGAGCAACTCAATCAGACCGACAAGACGCAGCCGGCGATCCTCACCGCCTCGATTGCGCTCTGGCGTCTATGGCTGGCACAGGGTGGCGCCCGCCCTGCGTTGGTTGCCGGGCATAGCCTGGGCGAATACAGCGCGCTGGTCGCCGCGGGCAGCCTGTCCCTCGCCGATGCCGTTCGCCTGGTCGAGCGCCGCGGCCAATTGATGCAGGATGCTGTGCCGGCAGGGCATGGCGGCATGGCGGCGATTCTCGGTCTGGACGATGCCAAGGTCGTGGAAATCTGCGCCGCGGCGGCTGAAGACCAAGTGGTCAGCGCGGTCAATTTCAACTCTCCGGGCCAAGTGGTGATCGCTGGTAACAAGGCCGCGGTTGATCGCGCCATCGAGCTGTGCAAGGCTGCCGGCGCCAAGCGTGCCATGCCTCTGGCGGTCAGCGTACCGTCCCATTGCGCACTGATGAAGCCTGCTGCCGAACGCTTCGCCGAGGCGGTCAACGCCATCGACTGGAAGGCCCCGTCCATTCCGGTGGTGCAAAACGTTACCGCAGGCGTGGCCGCGGACCTGGAAACGCTCAAGCAAGACCTGCTGGCACAGTTGTATCAGCCGGTTCGCTGGGTCGAGTGCGTGCAGGCGCTGGCGGCGCAAGGTGCTGTGAATCTGGTCGAGTGTGGCCCGGGCAAGGTCCTGGCTGGCTTGAACAAGCGCTGCGCCGACGGCGTGACCACCTACAACCTCAACACCCCTGACGCCGTTGCCGCAACCCACGCGGCACTGGCCTGATTTAGGAGAAACTTGCATGAGCCTGCAAGGTAAAGTTGCACTCGTCACTGGCGCCAGTCGTGGTATTGGCCAGGCCATTGCGCTTGAGCTGGGCCGCCAAGGCGCCACCGTCATCGGTACCGCCACCTCCGATTCCGGCGCGCAGCGTATCGCCGAAACCCTCAAGGAACACGGCATCAGCGGTACTGGCATGGCCCTCAATGTCACCAGCGACGAGTCGGTCACGGCCGTTCTGGCAGCCATTGCCGAGCAGTTTGGCGCCCCGACCATTCTGGTCAACAATGCCGGCATCACCCGCGACAACCTCATGTTGCGGATGAAAGACGACGAGTGGTTCGACGTGATCGATACCAACCTCAATAGCCTGTACCGTTTGTCCAAGGGCGTTTTGCGCGGCATGACCAAGGCCCGCTGGGGCCGTATCATCAGCATCGGCTCGGTGGTCGGTGCAATGGGCAACGTCGGCCAGGTCAATTATGCCTCTGCCAAAGCGGGCCTTGAAGGCTTCAGCCGTGCCCTGGCGCGTGAAGTCGGTTCGCGTAGTATCACGGTCAATTCGGTAGCGCCGGGCTTCATCGATACCGACATGACCCGTGAGTTGCCCGAGGCGCAACGTGAGAGTCTGCAGTCGCAGATTCCTCTGGGGCGTCTGGGTCAGGCTGACGAAATCGCCAAGGTGGTGGGGTTCCTCGCCTCTGAAGGCGCAGCCTACGTCACCGGTGCCACCATTCCGGTGAACGGCGGTATGTACATGTAACCTGCTGGCAAATGTGACGGACTGCTTCAAAAAACAGTCATACTGCGAGCCTAAAATCCGTTATAAAGCTGCAACCAGATTCCAGGTAACTGAGCGGTAATTCACCTGAAAACGCTTTACGCTTGAAAAGCGGGCGTCTTTCTATAAAATTACCCACCGGTCAGCTGCCTGACATATGTCCATTAGGAGTGAAAACTAGGTATGAGCACCATCGAAGAACGCGTCAAGAAAATCGTCGCCGAGCAACTGGGCGTCAAAGAAGAGGATGTGACCAACGATAAGTCCTTCGTCGATGACCTGGGTGCCGATTCGCTTGACACCGTTGAGCTGGTGATGGCTCTGGAAGAGGAATTCGAGACCGAGATTCCGGACGAAGAAGCCGAGAAGATCACTACCGTTCAAGCTGCAATCGACTACGTCACCAGCCACCAGGCTTAAGACCTCAGTAGTCGACGCTTCTTGTCGGGAAAAACCGCACTGCCGTTACTGGCGTGCGGTTTTTTCTTTGCAAGAGCCGTAGTCATTTGAAAAGGAGAGTACTGTGTCGCGTAGACGCGTCGTAGTCACCGGTATGGGGATGCTGTCGCCCCTGGGTACTGACGTACCGAGCACCTGGCAGGGCATTCTGGCTGGACGCAGTGGTATCGGTCCGATCGAACATACCGACTTGACTGCCTACTCCACCCGTTTTGGCGGCTCGGTGAAGGGCTTTGAAGTCGAGCAGTACCTGTCAGCCAAGGAAGCACGCAAGCTCGATCTGTTCATTCAGTACGGTCTGGCGGCCGGTTTCCAGGCGGTGCGAAATGCCGGGCTGGACATCAGCGATGACAACCGTCAGCGCATCGGCGTGGTGATGGGGTCGGGCATCGGCGGCCTGACCAACATCGAAGAGACCAGTCGCACGTTGCATGCGCAGGGGCCACGGCGGATCTCGCCGTTCTTCGTGCCGGGTTCGATCATCAACATGATTTCCGGTTTCCTCTCGATCCACCTGGGCCTGCAGGGCCCCAATTATGCGGTTTCCACTGCCTGTACCACGGGCACCCACTGCATCGGCATGGCGGCACGCAACATTGCCTACGGCGAAGCCGATGTGATGATTGCCGGCGGGGCCGAGATGGCCGCCTGTGGCCTGGGCATGGGCGGCTTTGGCGCGTCGCGGGCATTGTCGACGCGCAACGATGAGCCTGCCCGCGCCAGCCGTCCCTGGGATAAAGGCCGCGATGGCTTCGTGCTGTCCGACGGCGCAGGTGCCTTGGTTCTGGAAGAACTCGAGCACGCCCAGGCGCGCGGAGCCACCATCTATGCCGAGCTGGTCGGATTCGGCATGAGCGGCGACGCCTACCACATGACCTCGCCCCCTGAAGACGGCGAAGGTGCCGCCCGCTGCATGGCCAACGCCCTGCGCGATGCGGGTATCGCCCCTGAGCAGGTCAGCTACATCAACGCCCACGGTACTTCGACCCCAGCCGGCGACATCGCCGAGGTGGCAGCCATCAAGCAGGTGTTTGGCGAGCACGCTTACAAGCTTGCGGTTAGCTCGACCAAGTCGATGACCGGCCATCTGCTGGGTGCGGCGGGTGCGGTAGAGGCGATCTTCAGTGTCCTGGCGATCAACAGCCAGATGGCGCCGCCCACCATCAACCTGGACGAACCTGACGAAGGGTGTGATCTGGACTTCGTACCGCATCAGGCGCGCAGCATGCCTATCGACGTCGTACTGTCCAACTCCTTCGGCTTCGGCGGCACCAACGGATCGCTGGTATTCCGCCGGTTCCAAGGCTGATGCAAGGCTGGGTGGACGGTCAGCCGGCCTCTGTGCTCGATGTGCAGAACCGCGGGCTGGCCTACGGCGATGGTCTGTTCGAGACCATCGCCGTGCGCGGCGGTCGGCCGAGCTTGCTCGACGGTCATCTCGCCCGCCTGGCGCTGGGCTGTGCACGTCTTCTGATCGAGGTCGACCCGGCCTTGGTCCGCGAAGAGGTCGAACGTTTCGCCAGCCAGCTTGGCGAAGGCGTCGTCAAACTCATCCTTACCCGCGGCGATAGCCAGCGAGGCTATGCCTTCGCCCCGGCATCGCCGGCGCGGCGCATTCTCCAGGCGGGTCCTTTGCCTGCTTACCCGGCAGCGCACGCCGAGCAGGGCATTCGCCTGTTCGCCTGCCAGACGCGGTTGGCCGAACAGCCCCTGCTGGCGGGGCTCAAGCACCTCAATCGGCTCGAGCAGGTATTGGCACGCGCGGAATGGCAGGATGCCGAGCACGCCGAAGGCCTGATGCGCGATACCCAGGGCCGGGTGATCGAGGGCGTCTACAGCAACTTATTCCTCGTTCACGGTGCTGAGCTGTATACCGCAGACCTTAGCCGGTGTGGCGTGGCGGGCGTGATGCGCGCAGCGCTGATCGAGCAGGCGAAACGGCTCGACATGGCTGTTCGTATCACTGACCTCGCAAGCGATGATCTGGCCAGGGCCGATGAAGTATTCGTGTGCAATAGCGTGTATGGCATCTGGCCGGTGCGTGCCTGTGGTGCGCTGAACTGGTCGCCAGGGCCAGTCACCCGTAAACTGCAGACCGTTGCCCGTACGTTACTGGATACCTGATTCGTGAGACGTAAATTCCTCCTGCTGCTTGAAATTGGCCTGGTCCTGGCGGGCCTGACGTTCGGCTGGGCGGCCTGGAAAGTGCATTCCGTGGTCGATCAGCCCATCCAGCTCAGCGCCGAGCGCATGCTCGAGGTGCCGAGCGGTACCACGCCCAATCGCATGTTCTATCGAATGCAGCAGGACGGCTTGCTCGACGACCCTGTATGGCTGCGTTTGTACTGGCGCTTCAACATGGCCGGCACGGCCTTGCACACCGGCGAGTATCGCTTGACGCCCGGCATGACCATGGGTGAGCTGTTCGATGCCTGGCGCCGTGGCGATGTCGTGCAGTACACCCTCACCCTGGTCGAGGGCTGGAATTTCCGCCAGGTGCGCGCAGCGCTTGCCAGGCATGACACCCTGCAGCACACCCTCGATGGCCTGAGCGATGCCGAGGTGATGGACAAGCTTGGGCATTCAGGCGTGTTTCCCGAAGGCCGCTTCTTCCCTGATACCTATCGTTTCGTGCGCGGCATGAGCGATGTCGAGCTGCTGCAGCAGGCTTACATGCGCCTGGACGACGTACTGGCCCAGGAATGGGCGGCCCGGGCCACCGATTTGCCCTACCGTGATGCCTATCAGGCGCTGATCATGGCTTCTCTGGTCGAGAAGGAAACGGGCATTCCCCAAGAGCGCGGGCAGATTTCCGGCGTCTTCATCCGCCGGTTGCGCCTCGGCATGATGCTGCAGACCGACCCCACCGTGATCTACGGCATGGGCGAGCGCTACAACGGCCGCATCACCCGCGCCGATCTGCGCGAACCGACCCCCTACAACACCTACACCATGGTCGGTCTGCCGCCAACGCCGATCGCCATGGTTGGACGTGAGGCGATTCATGCGGCGCTCAATCCTTCGTCCGGCACGAGTTTGTATTTCGTGGCCCGCGGCGATGGCAGTCATGTGTTCTCGGATGACCTGAACGATCACAATTCTGCGGTACGTGAATACCAGATCAAGCGCCGTGCCGATTACCGCTCAAGCCCGGCGCCGCGTGGCACTGCCACACCTGCCGCGCAGGACGCAGTGCCCGACAAGCCCGAGACAGTGCCCAAGGGCGGCGACAGCGACGCGCCCGCAGGTATCGGTCCAGACGCTTCAACGCCTGAAGCGGCCGACAAGCCAGCCGCTGCGCCTTAACACGCAGCCTGGCTCGTCGCAAGGTCAGTGCTGATGCTCGACCAACCGCTCCCAAGCGCCTTGCACCGTCTGTTTCAGCGCTGCCAGTGAGCCATTGTTCTCGATGACCACGTCGCCGCTGGCGCGGGCGATGCCAAGTTCCGAGGAGTGGGCGTGAACCCTGACTGCGTCATCGCGGGTGATGTGCCAGATCACCCCTCCATGGGCGCGCCAGAACGCCGCTTCGTTTTCGTAGCGAATATCCTTGATGACGAAAACCGATTTGCCGGCAGCATCGGTCAGACGCCGAGTGCCCTCCAGTATCGGCTGACGGGCTCGCTTGCTCACGTAGTCGGGTACATCACGTTCGACGCACGCGGTCAGAATGGCGAACATCGCATGCGGCGTTTTTCCCCAATAAGTGTCGGGCTCGCATCTGCAGGCCTTGCTCCAGGTCTGCTCATGGTTGAGCCCCCAGAAGGCCTGCACAGCCAGCCAGAGCGCTGCATCGGGTGATGCCAGTTGCTCGGCGGTGGCGCAGAGGTGAGGGGGGGCAGGGTAGTTGAGCTGTCGATCCGCTCGCAGCAGCCAGTGGTCTGGATTATCATGCCGCATCCATTCCGTGCCTGCGCGCTGGAACATTTGCCGCGGAGAAGTGCCCCACAGATCGATCGGCAACTCTTTGTAGGCGTCTTGCCAGGCCTGCTCATCGCTCAGGCCGAACAGTGCCTGGCAGCCGAGTTTCAATGGATCAGCCAGGGCGTAGGCGGCCACTTGAGGATGCTCGAGGAGCATGCAGGCGACGGTGTCCTTGCCGCTTCTGGCGATGGCGGCGAGACCAATGATGGTAGGCATAGTCAGGCTCAAAGCTGCGATTTTCTTGGCATAACCAATGAATGTAAAGGGTAGGGTGAGTGGAAGAGGTGCGTAACAGTCTGATGGCGCAATTGTTTGCACGGTCACGTTGTGCAGATACCCGGCGGCATGACCACGATCCTCTGGCGTTCGCTGGCCTGTCCAGTGGCCTGTGGGGGCATTGTGGTGGTTGACGTCTATCCGTGGCAGACAGCCCTGTGGCAGCAAGTGGCGGGGCGTACTCAGCATGCCCATGCTTACTTGCTGCACGGTTCCCAGGGTATTGGCAAAAGGGCGCTGGCCGAGCGCCTGATGGCGCGCCTGTTGTGCCAGCAACCGCAAGGTGCCGACGCCTGCCAGCGCTGCAAGTCGTGCCTGTTGCTCAAGGCCGGTAGCCATCCCGACCATTTCGTCCTCGAGCCCGAGGAAGCGGACAAGCCGATCAAGGTCGACCAGGTGCGCGAACTGGTGACTTTCGTGGTGCAGACTGCTCAGCAGGGGGGGCGCAAGGTGGTGCTCATCGAGCCGGTCGAGGCGATGAATATCAACGCGTCCAACGCACTGCTCAAAAGCCTCGAAGAGCCTTCCGGTGACACGGTGCTGCTGTTGGTCACTCACCAGCCCAGCCGTTTGCTGGCAACCATCAAGAGCCGCTGCCAGCAGATCGCCTGTCCGCAGCCCACTGCCGTTCAGAGCCAGGCCTGGCTGGCCTCGGCGCTGCCGGACTGCGAGCCTGAGCAGCGCGACGTGTTGTTGACGCTTGCCAGTGGATCGCCGCTGTCGGCCCTGGCCTTGCACGAACAAAGCGTGCTCGAGCAACGTGCTCTGGTGGTCGAAGGGGTGAAGAAACTGCTCAAGCAGCAGCAATCCCCCAGCCAGTTGGCCGAGGCCTGGAATGCGATCTCGCTGCTGCGGCTGTTCGACTGGTTTTTCGAATGGACCCACCTGATCCTGCGCTACCAACTGACCCAGGACGAGGAAGGTCTAGGCCTTGCCGACATGCGTAAGGTGGTTCAGTACCTGGGGCAGAAGAGCCCGCAGGCCGGTGTTCTGCAGGCGCAGAACTGGGTGCTGGAGCAGCGCCAGAAAGTGCTCGGCAAGGCTAACCTCAACCGCGCATTGCTACTTGAAGCACTGCTGGCGCAGTGGGCGCAGTTGCCCGGCTCGCGCTGATTTCCCATTGAACACGATGTAAGGCTTCTCATGCTCGTAGATTCCCATTGCCACCTAGACCGACTCGATCTCAGCGTCCATCAGGGATCGCTCGATGCTGCCTTGCAGGCGGCGCGTGATCGCGGCGTCGGTCACTTTCTGTGCATTGGCGTCAGCGCCGACAACGCCTCGGCGGTCAAGGCGCTGAGCGAGCGCTACGTCGATGTCGACTGTTCAGTGGGCATTCACCCGCTGGACCTTGCCCCGAACCAGATGCCTGTCCTGGACTGGCTGCTTGCCGAGCTGGCGCATCCCCACGTCGTGGCGATCGGTGAGACCGGCCTTGATTACCACTACGAGCCGCAAGCGGCCAAGGTGCAGCAGGACTCATTCCGTCTGCACCTGGAAGCCTCGCGGCAGACCGGCAAGCCGGTGATCGTGCACACGCGGGCCGCGCAGGCCGACACCCTTGCATTGTTGCGCGAAGCCAGCCTGCCGCAGGCAGGCGTGCTGCACTGCTTCACCGAAGATTGGGAAATGGCCAGGGCCGCGCTCGATCTGGGCTATTACATTTCACTCTCGGGCATCGTGACCTTCCGCAATGCCGAAGCGCTGCGCGATGTCGCCCGGCGCGTGCCGGCTGATCGCTTGCTGGTGGAAACCGACTCTCCCTACCTGGCACCCATTCCACATCGTGGCAAACCCAACCTGCCGCAATACGTGCGCGAGGTGGCGGAATTCATCGCCTCGGTTCGCAGCGAAAGCTACGAGAACCTGGCTAGGCAAACCACCGACAACTTCAAGCGTCTGTTCCCCCTGGCTCGGGTCGCCTGATCGGGCGCGGCTGCGCAGGTAAAAAAAACCCGGGTTCTGGGGGAGGGAATCCGGGTCAAGACCATTAGGAGTCAAACAAGGGCGGTTGGTCCTTTGCGCCCCTATCGACGAACCGCCAGGGGGAGGGCGGCGCGTCAACACCTCAAGTATTGGCCAGGATCCGCACAGTGCCAGTGTCCTCTGATCATTTTTTGCACAGTTACCGCTTGCGCCGCCGAACGGTCGCTGCCGCTACTCATCGCAAGGCTCGAGCGACGCCTCGCTGCTGCCCTGTGCGAAGTGGTGAAACAGACATATGCTCGATGTTCCGTGCATTTTGCCGCCATTTGGGCATAATAATCCGCTTCGATTGTCAGCCAGTCCTTCCCATGCAGAAAGAACCTCGCAAGGTCCGTGAATTCCGTCGTCGCGAACAGGAAATTCTTGATACCTCTCTCAAATTGTTCCTCGAGCAAGGTGAAGACAGCGTCACCGTCGAGATGATCGCTGACGCCGTCGGCATAGGCAAAGGCACCATCTACAAGCACTTCAAGTCGAAAGCCGAAATCTACTTGCGGCTGATGCTCGACTACGAGCGCGACCTGAACACGCTGCTGCACTCCGACGATGTCGACCGCGACCAGGAAGCTCTCTCGCGCGCTTATTTCGAGTTCCGCATGCGCGATCCGCAGCGCTATCGCCTGTTCGACCGCCTTGAAGAAAAGGTCGTCAAGGGCAATCAGGTGCCTGAGCTGGTGGAAGAGCTGCACCGCATTCGCGCCTCCAACTTCGAGCGCCTGACCTTGCTGATCAAAGGCCGTATCAGTGAAGGCAAGCTTGAGGACGTCCCTCCGTATTTCCACTACTGCGCCGCCTGGGCTCTGGTGCATGGCGCGGTCGCGCTCTATCACTCGCCGTTCTGGAGCAACGTGCTGGAGGATCAGGAAGGTTTCTTCCAGTTCCTCATGGATATCGGCGTACGCATGGGCAACAAGCGCAAGCGAGATTCCGAGCCCGCCCACTGATCCACGCAGGCTGGAGCGAACTGGCGCAAAAGCTGCATCTGGCGTCTGAACGTCGGTTTTTCGTCACCGGCATTAGGAGGAAGGATGCGCAGCCTGGGTTTGCTACTCGCGTTGATGACGCTGGGTGGTTGCATGAACGTGAGCGACATGGGCGAGGGCGTGCGCTACCACATGAGTGACGCCGGCCTGCTCGATCACAGCGATACACGGCGAACCCTGTCGGTTCGCCTGCAGCCTGACTCGTTCATCCTGATCGGCCAGGGCGCCTTCGTCCCGCCTGGTAAAGGCCCGGTGCCGCGGCAGAACGTGGTCGCCGAAGAGGCGTTCAAGGCCTTCATCGAATATTTCCCGCTGGTGCGTCGCGCCCAGGCCCCGCTGGGGCTCGAAGAGGCGCTGTCCGAGGCGCGGTCTCTGGGCGCGCACTACGTGTTGTATACCCGCTACGCGCGCACCGACGACCGGATTGGCAACGGCGATCAATGGTATGACGAGCAGGCCGTCGATCGCCTCGGCTGGGACAGCGGCGTGGTGCAGATGATGCTCATCGAAACCAGTACTCGCTACCTGATCGACACCGTCCGCATTCGCAGCCGCGGTGGCCTGTTGACCCTGCATGACACGACCCCGGCCGATTTGCTCGCAGCGCCCATGCGCGAGTACGCTCGAAGCCTGGTGGGTATGAGTCGCTGAGGCTAGACATGACCGATTCAGGCAAGGCCAACGATTTGCTGGCGCACATTCCCGGCGGCAAAGGATTACCGCCGGTTCATCTGTGGAACCCGGCGTTCTGCGGTGACATCGACATGCGCATCGCGCGCGATGGCACCTGGTATTACCTGGGCAGCCCTATCGGCCGCAAGCCGATGGTCAAGCTGTTTTCCTCAATCCTGCGACGCGACGGCGATGACTACTTCCTGGTGACGCCGGTCGAGAAGGTCGGCATTCAGGTCGATGACGCGCCGTTCGTGGCAGTCCTGCTGCAGGTCGAAGGCGAGGGTGAGCAGCAGCGCCTGCGCTTCACTTCTAACGTCGAGGATGACATTGAAGCTGGCCCTGAGCATCCATTGTGGGTGACGGTCGATCCGCTGACCGACACCCCGGCGCCTTACCTGAGCGTGCGCGGCAATCTGCATGCGCTGATCAATCGCAGTGTGTTCTACCAACTGGTCGAGTTGGCCGTGTCACGGCTTGTCGAAGGGCAAGAGCGACTGGGTGTGTGGAGCCACGGTGAGTTCTACCCGATCGATGGCAGCAGCCCGCAGCAGTCAACCGCGGACTGACTCGCGCAGAATGCAAAAACCCCCAGTGCTCACGCATCTGGGGGTTTTGTGTTTGGCTCCGCGACCTGGACTCGAACCAGGGACCCAATGATTAACAGTCATTTGCTCTACCGACTGAGCTATCGCGGAATTTGCGCGTATCTTACTGATTCAAAAGGGGAAGTCAAGCCTCCCCAGGGTGGATCAGAGCACCTCGACGATGGCCTTGGTGACCACGTGGATGTTGGCCTGATTGAGTGCCGCCACGCAGATACGACCGGTGTCCAGGGCGTAGATGCCGAATTGATCCTTCAGGCGCGCCACTTGCTCGGCGCTCAGGCCGGAGTACGAGAACATGCCGCGTTGGCGACCGACGAAGCTGAAGTCGCGCTGGGCGCCGTATTCGGCCAGCAGCTCGACCATCTGCTTGCGCATGCCGTGGATGCGGGTGCGCATCTCGCCCAGTTCGGTTTCCCACATCTGCCGCAGTTCGGCGCTGTTGAGGACCGCCGCGACGATGCTGGCGCCGTGGGTGGGCGGGTTGGAGTAGGTAGTGCGGATGACTCGCTTGACCTGCGACAGCACGCGGGTGGCTTCATCCTTGGATGCGGTCACGATCGACAGTGCGCCGACGCGTTCGCCATACAGCGAGAACGATTTGGAGAACGAGCTGGAGACGAAGAAGTCCAGACCCGATTCGGCGAACAGGCGCACGGCGAAGGCGTCTTCGTCGATGCCGTCGCCAAAGCCCTGGTAAGCCATATCCAGGAAGGGCACATGACCTTTGGCCCTGATCACGTCCAGCACGTTCTTCCAGTCGTCCAGGCTCAGGTCGACGCCGGTCGGGTTGTGGCAGCAGGCGTGCAGCACGATGATCGAGCCGGCAGGCAGTTGGTCGAGGTCTTCGAGCATGCCGGCGCGGTTCACGTCGTGGCTGGCGGCATCGTAATAGCGGTAGTTCTGGACCGGGAAGCCCGCGGTCTCGAACAGGGCGCGGTGGTTCTCCCAGCTGGGATCGCTGATTGCCACGACGGCGCCGGGGCTCAGGCGCTTGAGGAAATCGGCGCCGATTTTAAGTGCGCCGGTGCCACCCACTGCCTGGACGGTCACCACGCGGCCCGCCGCGAGCAGGGGCGATTGGGCGCCGAACAGCAGTTTCTGCACGGCCTGGTCGTAGCTGGCGATGCCGTCGATGGGCAGGTAGCCGCGGGAAGCGTGCTGAGCTGCGCGCTGGGTTTCAGCCTCGATCACTGCGCGAAGCAGGGGAATTCGGCCTTCCTCGTTGGAGTAGACGCCGACACCCAGGTTGACCTTGTGGGTCCGAGGGTCTGCATTGAAGGCTTCGTTGAGGCCCAGGATAGGGTCGCGGGGTGCCAGCTCGACAGCGGAAAACAGGCTCATTTTACCTTGGCTCTGATTGAAGAATGAGAGAACACGCACCCTTCAGCCCACATGCACTGAAGCGGTGCAAACGGGGAGTCAGTATAGTGATAGCGCCTGCGCACTGCGACAGTCTGGCGCAGGTTTTTGCGCGCTTTTGCGCAAATTTTTCCAACCATCGGTCGATTGCCCGGGTCCATTGCCAGAGGCCAGGCGGCAGTTGCCGGAGCAGGGGTCGCCGGGCTGCCGGATCAGGTATAGACTACTGGCTAAATTTACAGGTATGCGAGGTTGTTCATGTCCGAGTTCCAGCTCGTTACCCGCTTCGAGCCTGCTGGCGATCAGCCCGAGGCCATTCGCCAGATGGTCGAGGGCATCGAGGCGGGTCTTGCCCACCAGACGCTGCTTGGGGTCACCGGCTCGGGCAAGACGTTCAGCATCGCCAACGTCATTGCCCAAGTGAAGCGCCCGACTCTGGTGCTGGCACCGAACAAGACCCTCGCTGCGCAGCTGTACGGTGAGTTCAAGGCGTTCTTCCCCAACAACGCCGTCGAGTATTTCGTTTCCTATTACGACTACTACCAGCCCGAAGCCTACGTGCCGTCTTCCGATACCTTCATCGAGAAAGACGCCTCGATCAACGACCACATCGAGCAGATGCGCCTGTCGGCCACCAAGGCGCTGCTCGAGCGCCGCGATGCGATCATCGTGACCACCGTTTCCTGCATCTATGGTCTGGGCAGTCCCGAGACATACCTGAAGATGGTCCTGCACGTCGATCGCGGCGACAAGCTCGATCAGCGTGCACTCTTGCGCCGCCTGGCAGACCTGCAGTACACCCGCAACGAGATCGACTTCGCCCGGGCCACGTTCCGCGTGCGCGGCGATGTCATCGATGTGTTTCCGGCCGAGTCCGACCTTGAAGCGATTCGCATCGAGTTGTTCGACGACGAGGTGGAGAACATCGCGGCGTTCGACCCGCTGACCGGCGAAGTCATCCGCAAATTGCCGCGCTTCACCTTCTATCCCAAGAGCCACTACGTCACCCCGCGCGGCACCTTGCTCGAAGCGGTGGAAGGGATCAAGGTTGAGCTCAAGGACCGCCTCGAGTACTTGCACAAGCAGAACAAGCTGGTCGAAGCCCAGCGCCTCGAGCAGCGCACCCGTTTCGATCTGGAAATGATGCTCGAACTGGGTTATTGCAACGGCATCGAGAACTACTCGCGCTACTTGTCCGGTCGCCCCTCGGGGGCGCCGCCACCGACGCTGTACGACTACCTGCCGGCAGACGCCTTGCTGGTCATCGACGAGTCCCACGTCAGTGTTCCGCAGGTGGGTGCGATGTACAAAGGCGACCGCTCGCGCAAGGAAACCCTGGTCGAATACGGCTTTCGTCTGCCTTCGGCCCTGGACAACCGGCCAATGCGTTTCGATGAGTGGGAATCCATCAGCCCGCAGACCATCTTCGTATCGGCAACCCCTGGCCCGTATGAGAAGGAGCATGCCGGACGCGTGATTGAGCAGGTGGTGCGTCCCACCGGCCTGGTCGACCCACCCGTCGAGGTGCGCTCGGCGCTGACCCAGGTCGATGACCTGCTCTCGGAGATTCGCAAGCGTGTGGCCATTGGTGAGCGGGTGCTGGCCACGACCCTGACCAAGCGCATGTCCGAAGACCTGACCGACTACCTGGCCGATCACGACGTCAAGGTCCGCTATCTGCACTCGGACATCGACACCGTCGAGCGGGTCGAGATCATTCGCGACCTGCGTCTGGGCACCTTCGATGTACTGGTGGGCATCAACCTGCTGCGTGAAGGCCTGGACATGCCGGAAGTGTCGCTGGTGGCGATTCTCGATGCCGACAAGGAAGGCTTCCTGCGCTCCGATCGCTCGCTGATCCAGACCATCGGCCGCGCTGCCCGTAACCTCAATGGCCGCGCCATTCTGTACGGCGACCAGATCACCGGCTCCATGCAGCGCGCCATCGATGAAACCGAGCGTCGCCGCGAGAAGCAGATTGCGTTCAACGAGGCCCATGGCATCGTCCCCAAAGGTGTGGTCAAGGACATCACCGATATCCTCGAGGGGGCCACGGTGCCAGGCTCGCGCAGCAAGAAGCGCAAAGGCATGGCCAAGGCGGCAGAGGAAAGCGCGCGTGCCGAAGCCGAGCTCAAGACCCCGGCCGATATCACCAAGCGCATCAAGCAGCTGGAAGAGAAGATGTTCCAGGCCGCCCGTGACCTTGAGTTCGAAACCGCAGCGCAGCTGCGCGATGAAGTGGGCAAGCTGCGCGATCGTCTGATCACCAGTTAGGCCGTATCCAGCTAGCGCCCGCCTGCGATCACGCTGCGGGCGCGCCATTGCTGGAGCAGCAGGCCTGCTCCCTGCTACCATCGCGGCTTTGTTTCATTGCCATCCGAGACCCTTCATGACCACCGTTCGTACGCGCATCGCGCCGTCGCCCACCGGCGACCCCCATGTCGGCACTGCCTACATCGCCTTGTTCAACTACTGCTTCGCCAAGCAGCATGGCGGTGAATTCATCCTGCGCATCGAGGACACCGATCAGTTGCGCTCGACCCGCGAGTCCGAGCAGCAGATCTTCGACGCGCTGCGCTGGCTGGGCATCGAGTGGAACGAAGGTCCGGATGTCGGCGGTCCGCACGGTCCGTATCGGCAAAGCGAGCGTGGCGACATCTATGCGCGCTACGCCAAGCAACTGGTCGATGCCGGACACGCGTTCTACTGCTTTTGTACCAGTGATGAGCTCGAGCAGATGCGCGCCGAGCAGATGGCCCGTGGTGAAACCCCGCGTTATGACGGCCGTGCCCTGCAACTGAGCGAGGCTGAAGTGCAACAGCGCCTTGCCGCCGGCGAGCAGCACGTGATTCGCATGAAGGTGCCCAGTGAAGGTGTGTGCATCGTGCCGGACATGCTGCGCGGCGATGTCGAGATCCCGTGGGATCGCATGGACATGCAGGTGCTGATGAAGGCCGATGGCCTGCCGACCTACTTCCTGGCCAACGTGGTCGATGACCACCTGATGGGCATCACCCATGTGCTGCGCGGTGAAGAATGGCTGCCGTCGGCGCCCAAGCTGATCAAGTTGTACGAATACTTCGGCTGGGAACAACCCAAGTTGTGCTACATGCCGCTGTTGCGCAATCCGGACAAGAGCAAGCTGTCCAAGCGCAAGAATCCGACTTCGGTCACCTTCTACGAGCGTATGGGCTTCATGCCCGAGGCGATGCTCAATTACCTCGGTCGCATGGGCTGGTCGATGCCCGATGAGCGTGAGAAGTTCTCGCTGGCCGAGATGGTCGAGCATTTCGATCTGTCCCGCGTGTCGCTGGGCGGGCCGATCTTCGATATCGAGAAGCTGTCGTGGCTCAATGGCCAGTGGTTGCGTGAGCTGCCGGTGGAGCAGTTCGCAGCGCGCCTGCAACAATGGGCGTTCAACAGCCACTACATGATGCAGATCGCGCCCCATGTTCAGGGCCGTGTCGAGACCTTCAGCCAAGTGGTGCCGCTGGGTGGGTTCTTCTTCGAGGGTGGGGTCAAGCTCGATGCAGCGCTGCTGCAGAGCAAGAAACTCAGCGCCGACCAGGTGCGTCAGGTCATTCAGCTGATCTTGTGGAAGCTCGAAGGGCTGCGCCAGTGGGAAAAGGAACGCATCACTGGCTGCATCCAGGGTGTCGTCGACGCCTTGTCGCTCAAGCTGCGCGATGCCATGCCGCTGATGTTCGCCGCCATCACCGGACAATCGAGTTCGGTGTCGGTGCTCGATGCCATGGAAATTCTGGGTCCGGATCTGACCCGTTATCGTCTTCGTCAGGCACTCGACCTGCTCGGCGGCGTTTCGAAGAAAGAAAACAAAGAGTGGGAAAAGCTTCTGGCAGCCATTGCCTGAGGTTGAAATAAACCGCGATACCTTTGAGCAAGGCGAGCCTCTGCCGCCTTGTTTCAGGGGGCGCGAAGGGTAGGGGTAAGTGATTGTTATCTGTGAAAATTTTTTTGAAGTTTTTCAAAAATTAGTTTGACAGCTTCGCAATCCAATCTTAATATGCGCCCCGTCCACAGCGATCAGCCAAGATGAAGCGCCAGGCACCCAGCCAGCGGTTCGGTAGATTGCGACATTGTGGGGCTATAGCTCAGCTGGGAGAGCGCCTGCATGGCATGCAGGAGGTCAGCGGTTCGATCCCGCTTAGCTCCACCACATTCCGCTTGATGGCCACGGCCAGCAAGCAAGACCGGGTCCAGCAACCGGGTCTTGAAGGTAAGAAGGTTCGTCCCCTTCGTCTAGTGGCCTAGGACACCGCCCTTTCACGGCGGTAACAGGGGTTCGAGTCCCCTAGGGGACGCCAGTTTTGCACAAGCGATGAGCACTTCTTCGCTGGGCCGAGAGGCTAGAAATCCGGGGCTATAGCTCAGCTGGGAGAGCGCCTGCATGGCATGCAGGAGGTCAGCGGTTCGATCCCGCTTAGCTCCACCAATTTTGCCAGGATGCGTTTAACGCATCTGCACGAAGGTTGTATGTCCCCTTCGTCTAGTGGCCTAGGACACCGCCCTTTCACGGCGGTAACAGGGGTTCGAGTCCCCTAGGGGACGCCACTTTTACCTGCGTTTTGCAGGACTTAAAGAGGCTCATTCGCATATTGAATGGGCCTTTTGTTTTCGGGGCTATAGCTCAGCTGGGAGAGCGCCTGCATGGCATGCAGGAGGTCAGCGGTTCGATCCCGCTTAGCTCCACCATTTCTGCCAGGATGCGTTACAAGCATCTGCACGAAGGTTACATGTCCCCTTCGTCTAGTGGCCTAGGACACCGCCCTTTCACGGCGGTAACAGGGGTTCGAGTCCCCTAGGGGACGCCATTTTTACTCGCGTTTTGCGAGACTTCAAAGGCTCATTCGAATATTGAATGGGCCTTTTGTTTTTTCAGCCAGCCTCCCATTCCCTTTCTGCGCAGCCTCCTTCGGGCGGCAAAGCGTTCACGCTT
>NZ_AUEA01000008.1 GCF_000425745.1 Pseudomonas cremoricolorata DSM 17059 = NBRC 16634
ACCGCGCGCAAGAGCGACCGTCCGACCCTGATCTGCTGCAAGACCATCATCGGTTTCGGCTCGCCGAACAAGCAGGGCAAGGAAGAGTCCCACGGCGCCGCCCTGGGTGCCGACGAGATCGTGCTGACCCGCGCAGGCCTGAGCTGGAGCCACGAGGCTTTCCAGATTCCCGCCGAGATCTACGCCGAGTGGGACGCCAAAGACGCCGGCGCCAAGGCCGAAGCCGAGTGGAACCAGCGCTTCGACGCCTATGCCCAGGCCCATCCTGAGCTGGCTGCCGAGTTCAAGCGCCGCAGCTCGGGCGAGCTGCCGGCCGACTTCGCCGAGAAAGCCGCCGCCTACGTCCAGGAAGTCGCCGCCAAGGGCGAAACCATCGCCAGCCGCAAGGCCAGCCAGAACACCCTGAACGCCTTCGGCCCGCTGCTGCCAGAACTGCTCGGCGGCTCGGCGGACCTGGCCGCCTCCAACCTGACCCTGTGGAAAGGTTGCAAGGGCGTCGAGGCCCTTGATGCCAGCGGCAACTACCTGTTCTACGGCGTGCGCGAATTCGGCATGACCGCGATCATGAACGGCCTGGCCCTGCACGGCGGCCTGGTGCCATACGGCGCGACCTTCCTGATGTTCATGGAATACGCACGCAACGCGGTGCGCATGTCGGCGCTGATGAAGCAGCGGGTGATTCACGTCTACACCCACGACTCCATCGGCTTGGGCGAAGACGGCCCGACCCACCAGCCGATCGAGCAACTGACCAGCCTGCGCACCACCCCCAACCTCGACACCTGGCGCCCGGCCGATGCCGTGGAATCGGCGGTGTGCTGGCAGCAGGCGCTGCTGCGCAACGACGGCCCGTCGGCGCTGATCTTCTCGCGGCAGAACCTGCAGCATCAGGCGCGCAGCGCCGAGCAGATCGCGCAGATCAGCCAAGGCGGCTACGTGCTGCGCGACTGCGCCGGCGAGCCGGAGCTGATCCTCATCGCCACCGGCTCGGAAGTCGGCCTGGCGGTGCAGGCGTTCGACGCCCTCAGCGCCCAGGGCCGCAAGGTCCGCGTGGTGTCGATGCCGTGCACCAGCGTGTTCGACGCCCAGGACGCTGCCTACAAGCAGTCGGTGCTGCCGGTAGAAGTCGGTGCACGCATCGCCATCGAAGCGGCGCACGCCGACTACTGGTACAAGTACGTCGGCCTGGACGGTCGCATCATCGGCATGACCACCTACGGTGAATCGGCCCCGGCCAGCGCACTGTTCGAGGAGTTCGGTTTCACCCTGGACAACGTGCTGGCGGTGGCTGAGGAACTGCTGGAAGACTGAGGCCCTGTTGGGGCGGCGTTTGCCGTCCCAATTCAGACGCTGCCGCCTCTTGTCGAGTCCGTGTGGGGCCCTGCTGGGGCGGCTTAGCCGCGATGGGGCCTCGCACCACCAGACGCCAACCCCGTGAGTTTCCAATGTCCCACCAGCGTCCCTACAAAGTTGCACTCAACGGTTATGGCCGCATCGGCCGCTGTGTCCTGCGCGCATTGTTCGAGCGGGGGGCCAAGGCGGGCTTCGAGATCGTGGCCCTGAATGACCTGGCCGACCAGGCCAGCCTGGAATACCTGACGCGCTTCGACTCCACCCATGGCCGTTTTCCCGGCGAGGTGAAGGTCGATGGCGATTGTCTGCATATCAATGGTGACTGCGTGAAAGTGCTGCGCAGCGCCACCCCCGAAGGCATCGACTGGGCGGCTCTGGATGTCGACCTGGTGCTGGAGTGCTCCGGTGCCTACACCTCGCGCGCCGACGGCCAGCGTTTTCTCGATGCCGGCGCGCCGCGGGTGTTGTTCTCCCAGCCCATGGCCAGCGAGGCCGACGTCGACGCCACGGTGGTCTACGGCATCAACCAGGATTGCCTGACCGGCCGCGAGCGGCTGGTCTCCAACGCCTCGTGCACCACCAACTGCGGCGTGCCGCTGTTGCGCGTGCTGGATCAGGCGTTCGGCATCGAGTACGTGTCGATCACCACGATCCATTCGGCGATGAACGACCAGCCGGTGATCGACGCCTATCACCATGAAGACCTGCGCCGTACCCGCTCGGCATTCCAGTCGGTGATTCCGGTGTCCACCGGCCTTGCCCGCGGTATCGAGCGGCTGCTTCCGGAACTTGCCGGGCGAATCCAGGCCAAAGCGGTACGTGTGCCGACGGTCAATGTGTCGTGCCTGGACATCACCTTGCAGACCGCGCGCGATACCAGCGCTGCCGAGGTCAATCAGGTGCTGCGTGATGCAGCCCTGAGCGGCCCGCTGCAAGGCCTGCTGGCCTACACCGAACTGCCGCACGCCAGTTGCGATTTCAACCATGACCCGCATTCGGCCATCGTCGATGCCAGCCAGACCCGCGTTTCAGGCCCACGCCTGGTGAACCTGCTGGCCTGGTTCGACAACGAATGGGGGTTTGCCAACCGTATGCTCGACGTCGCCGATCACTTTCTGCGCGTCGTCCACCCAACCTGCACTCAACATCCCTGAAGGACCGCATTGATGACCGTGTTGAAGATGACCGACCTCGACCTGACCGGTAAGCGCGTACTGATCCGCGAAGACCTCAACGTGCCTGTGAAGGACGGTGTGGTCACCAGCGACGCGCGCATTCAGGCCGCGCTGCCGACCATCAAGCTGGCGCTGGAAAAAGGCGCGGCGCTGATGGTCTGCTCGCACCTGGGTCGCCCGAGCGAAGGTGAATTCTCGGCCGAGAACAGCCTCAAGCCTGTCGCCGACTACCTGAGCAAGGCGCTGGGCCGCGACGTGCCGCTGGTGGCCGACTACCTCGGCGGCGTCGAGGTCAAGCCGGGTGAAGTGGTGCTGTTCGAGAACGTGCGCTTCAACAAGGGCGAGAAGAAGAACGCCGATGAGCTGGCCCAGCAGTACGCTGCGCTGTGCGATGTGTTCGTCATGGATGCCTTCGGCACCGCACACCGCGCCGAGGGTTCGACCCATGGCGTGGCCAAGTTCGCCAAAGTCGCCGCTGCGGGCCCGTTGCTGGCCGCCGAGCTGGATGCATTGGGCAAGGCGTTGAAGGCGCCGGCCAAGCCGATGGCGGCGATCGTCGCCGGCTCCAAGGTGTCGACCAAACTCGACGTGCTCAACAGCCTGAGCAGCGTCTGTGACCTGCTGATCGTCGGTGGCGGCATCGCCAACACCTTCCTCGCCGCTGCCGGCCACCCGGTGGGCAAATCGCTGTACGAGCCCGACCTGGTCGAGACCGCCAAGGCCATCGCCGCCAAGGTCAACGTGCCGCTGCCCAGCGATGTGGTGGTCGCCAAGGAATTCGCCGAGAGCGCCGAGGCCACGGTCAAGGCCATCGCCGACGTGGCTGCCGACGACATGATCCTGGACATCGGTCCGCAGACTGCAGCGCACTTCGCCGAACTGCTGAAATCGTCCAAGACCATTCTGTGGAATGGCCCGGTCGGCGTATTCGAGTTCGATCAGTTCGGCAAGGGCACCGAGGTGCTGGCCAAGGCCATCGCCGATAGCCAGGCATTCTCTATTGCCGGTGGTGGTGACACCCTGGCGGCGATCGATAAATATGGCGTCAGTGCTGAAATCTCCTACATTTCCACCGGCGGCGGCGCCTTCCTCGAATTCGTCGAGGGCAAAGTGCTGCCGGCGGTCGAGGTTCTGGAACAGCGGGCCAAGGGCTGAGGCGGTTGGCGCCTGGCAAAGGGAGCGACCTGATGGTCAAGCAATTGCCTGTGATGATCCTGCTCGGACTGCTCGCCGGTTGTTCGAGCAGCGCCGCGCCTGATGCTGAACCGGCTGGCAAGCCGAAGGGTGGCTGCTATCAGTCGCAGTGGCAGGCCGAGACGGTACCGGTGATCAACAAACGACTCGGCCCTGATGGGCTGGAAAAGTACGACGACGAACATCAACGTCAGGCGCCCGGGTGCCCCTGAGCGATTCAGGGCAACCGGCTTGGACGAGCTGCAAGAGGAAAGGCTGATGAAAGCGCTGATGGCCGCCACGGCCCTGGCGACACTGGCGGGCTGCTCGCTGCTGCAACCGTCCGCACCTTCGGTGGCGGATAACTGGACCCGCTGGGTCTGCGACAGCCAGACCGAAGTGCTGTGGCGTTTCACCGACGCCTCGCGCAACGCCATGGATGTACGCCTGGGCAGTCGCGCCTACCGCTTGCAGGCCGAGCCCAGCGGCTCGGGCACGTTGTACAGCGACGGTGTGCTGGCGATGCACACCAAGGGTGATGAAGGCCTGGTGTACTGGGTCGCCACCGATGATCTGATTGGGCGGGGCTGCAAGGCACCGTGAATGGCCGGGCTGGCATACTGCACGCGGCCCACACAACATGAACAGCAACCGCCCCACGCGGCAGGTTTGCACGATATAACGACGCTTGTCGGGAGAGAGATACACAATGGCACTCATTAGCATGCGCCAGATGCTGGACCACGCCGCCGAGTTCGGTTACGGCGTTCCAGCTTTCAACGTCAACAACCTCGAGCAGATGCGCGCCATCATGGAAGCCGCCGACAAGACCGACTCTCCGGTCATCGTCCAGGCCTCTGCCGGTGCACGCAAATATGCTGGCGCGCCGTTCCTGCGTCACCTGATCCTGGCGGCCATCGAAGAATTCCCGCATATCCCGGTGTGCATGCACCAGGACCACGGCACCAGCCCTGACGTCTGCCAGCGTTCGATCCAGCTGGGCTTCAGCTCGGTGATGATGGACGGCTCGCTGAAGGCAGACGGCAAGACCCCGGCCGACTACGACTACAACGTCCGTGTCACCCAGCAGACCGTCGCCTTTGCCCACGCCTGCGGCGTGTCGGTCGAAGGCGAGCTGGGTTGCCTGGGCAGCCTGGAAACCGGCCAGGCCGGTGAAGAAGATGGCGTCGGCGCCGAAGGCACGCTGGACCACAGCCAGATGCTGACCGACCCGGAAGAGGCCGCCGACTTCGTCAAGAAGACCCAGGTCGACGCCCTGGCCATCGCCATCGGCACCAGCCACGGCGCCTACAAGTTCACCAAGCCGCCGACCGGTGACATCCTCGCCATCGACCGCATCAAGGAAATCCACAAGCGCATCCCCGACACCCACCTGGTGATGCACGGCTCCTCCTCGGTGCCGCAGGAATGGCTGAAGATCATCAACGAGTACGGCGGTGACATCAAAGAAACCTACGGCGTGCCGGTCGAAGAGATCGTCGAAGGCATCAAGTACGGCGTGCGCAAGGTCAACATCGACACCGACCTGCGCCTGGCGTCCACCGGTGCCATGCGCCGGCACATGGCCCTGCACCCGAGCGAGTTCGACCCCCGCAAGTTCTTCGCCGAAACCGTGAAGGCCATGCGTGACGTGTGCATTGCCCGTTACGAAGCCTTCGGCACTGCCGGCAACGCTTCGAAGATCAAACCGATCACCCTCGAGGCGATGTTCCAGCGTTACGCCAGTGGTGAGTTGGCCGCCAAGGTCAATTGATACAGCCCCTGGCTCGGCGCGCGCAGTGATGCGCAAGGGTGTTCGTCGATGTCAGGTGCGAGACACATCGGGGCTGCTGTGCAGTCCATCGCGGGGGTTGATGCCCACCGGCGATGGGCCGCACAGCAGCCCCGAATCATTCCAGCGAACGCAACGTCCTTCAAAGCCCCGTCCATGACCGTATTGCGCTACCTGCAAGCCTACCCCCCGCACCTGCAAGAGCAGGTGCGCCAGCTCATCGCCAGCGATCGCCTAGGCGCCTACCTGCAGAAGCGCTATGCCGAACAGCACGCCGTGCAGAACGACAAGGCGTTGTATGCCTACGTGCAGGAACTCAAGCAGGCATTCCTGCGCAACGCGCCGGCGGTCGATAAAGTGCTGTTCGACAACCGCCTCGACCTCACTCACCGTGCCCTGGGCCTGAACACTGCGGTGTCGCGGGTGCAAGGGGGCAAGCTCAAGGCGAAGAAGGAAATCCGCATCGCTTCACTGTTCAAGGACGCGGCGCCGCAGTTCCTGCGCATGATCGTGGTCCACGAACTGGCGCACCTCAAGGAACGTGACCACAGCAAGGCGTTCTACCAGCTCTGCCAGCACATGGAGCCGGACTACCATCAACTGGAATTCGACCTGCGCGTGTACCTGACCTATCGGGAACTGCCGGGCACCGTGTAAGGAAAACCACCCCATGCAGGTAAGCAAGACCAAGAGCAGTTTCTATCGCCGGTTGTACGTCGCCTGGCTGATCGACAGCGGCACCGCCGCCAGTGTGCCGGCGCTGATGAGCGCCACCGGCATGCCGCGGCGTACGGCGCAGGACACCATCGCTGCCCTGGCCGACCTGGACATCGTCTGCGAATTCGAGCAGCAGGCTGGCGCGCGCAACCACGCCGGGCAGTACTGCATCCGTGACTGGGGCGCGATCGACCGGCAATGGATCGTCGAGCACCTGCCGGCCCTGCGCGAGGTGCTCGGCTATCCCTCGACCTGAGCGGTGCGGGACGCCGGTTTGAGCAAATGCCCGGCCAGCGTGCGCAGCGGGCCGAGCTGACGGCAGATCAGCGCCAGTTGGGTTTGCACCAGGCGTTGGTGTTCGTCGAGTTCTTCCGGCATCTGCTCCAGCGTCGCCGCCAGGGCGTCTTCGCTGTCGCTGTGGATCGCCACCGAGGTGCGCGTCGCCAGGCCGTTGGCGATTTCGTCGAGGCTGTCGGCCAGCGACTGTCCGGCGCCGTCGAGCAGTTGCTCATGCACCTCGGCCGGCAGTGCCGTTTCCCGATGCGCGCCCAAGCCTGACAAATAGCCAAGCAAGGTGTGCGAGAGCACCAGAAAGCGGAAGCCGACGTCCGCCTCTTTGCGAAAATGCCCCGGCTCCATGAGCATGTTGGCCAGGGTGGTAGACAGCGCGGCGTCGGCGTTGTGGGCGTTGCGCCGGGCCAGGCGATAGGCCAGGTCGTCGCGCTTGCCTTCGGCGTACTGCTGCATGATCTGGCGCAGGTACAGGCTGGCGCAGGTGAGGGTGTTGGCCAGCACCTTGTTCAGCCGGCGGCCCTGCCAGTCAGGTAGGAACAGGAATACCGCGAGGATGGCGATCAGGCTGCCGACCAGGGTGTCGAACAGGCGCGGCAGGAACAGGCCGTAGCCATCGCCGATCTGGTTGAAGCAGAACAGCACCATCAGGGTGATCGCCGCAGTGGCCGAGGTGTAGTGGCTGGTGCGGTTGACGAAGAACACCACCCCGGCGACCACGGCGAACATCGACTGCACCAGCGGGCTTGGGAACAGATCGAACAGCGCCCAGCCCACGGTCAGGCCGACCGCGGTGCCGAAGATACGCTGCACCAGCTTGCGCCGCGTGGCGCCGTAGTTGGGCTGGCAGACGAACAGCGTGGTGAGGATGATCCAGTAGCCCTGGCTTGGGTGAATCAGATGCACCATGCCGTAGCCCACCAGCAGCGCCAGGGACAGGCGCAAGGCGTGGCGGAACAGCAGCGAGGTTGGGGTCAGTTGCGTGCGCAGACGCTTGCCGACGTCCTGCAAGGTGCGCGGCGAGCGGTCCAGCAGGCTGCTGTCGCTGGCATCGGCGAGGCTGTCGGGGTTGCTCGCTGCGGCCAGCAGGCGGTCGAGGGTCGCCAGGTTGGCCGCCAGCGCCCGCAGCGAGCGCAGCAGGCCGCGCCAGGCCGGGTTGTTCTGCCCGCGCAGAAAATCCAGCGAGGCATGCAGGTCTTCCAGGGCTTCGGCGAACTGGGTGTCGTAGTCGAACGGCTGGCGCAGGCGTATCGAATGGGACAGGCGCTGGCAGGCCGAGCCTTGCTGGCGCAGCAGGCGCTGGCAGCGGAACATCACGTCGCTGTGGAAGAAGGTCTCGGCCAGGGCGTTATACGGATAGTGCGAGGCGCTGACGCGCTCGTGGATGTCCTGGGCGAGAAAGTACAGCTTCAGGTAGCGGCTGACCTTGGAGTTGGGCTGGGCATTGCCGACCCGGTGCAGAATGATTTCCTTGGCAGCGTTCAGCGCGGCCACCACCTTGCCATTCTGATGCGCCAGCTCGACCCGACGGGCTTCCAGGTCGAGGTTGCGCACCGGTTCGAACAGCGCGGCCTTGAGCTTGAGGTAGCGGCCCAGTTCGAAGAACAGCTTGGCCAGGCTCTGCTGCACGGGCTGGTTGGCGAACAGCAGTTGCCAGAGCACCGAGAGCAAGCCATACCACGCGGCGCCGGTCACCAGCAGCAGCGGTTCGTGCCAGAAATCACTGAGCTGACCGCCGCGCTGATCCACCGCGATCATGGTGTACACCGAAAGAATCAACGTGGCCGAGGCGATCGCGCCATAGCGTTCGCCTAGCGCGCCGAGCATGGTCAGGGCAAAGGTGGCTACGGCCAGTGAGACAGCGAACAGCCAGGGGTAGGGGAACAGCAGTTCCACCGAAAGTGCAGCGATGGCAAAGCAGCCCAGGGTCACCAGCAGGGCGCTGAGGCGCCCGCGCCAGCCATCGTCGGTTTCTGCCAGGGCGCTGGCGATGATGCCGAGAAACAACGGAATCAGCAGGCTCATTTCGTCCTGATACCAGCACCAGGCCATGCTGCCGGTCAGCGCGACCGTGACCCTGATGCTGTAGCTGAACTTGTCCTGGCCCCAAAGGCGACGCAGAGAATGGCGAAATGAGCTCGATGACATGATGGCCCTGGGCTGAGATCGAAAACGTTGCGTTCAGCAAGAAGCGTTCCGTGCTGCTGCGGGGCCCTACTCTACACCAACTGGGCTACAGCGCCGGACTCACACGAACTGTGCGGCGGCATTGGCCGAGGCCCACGCCCACTGGAAGTTGAAACCGCCCAGATGGCCGCTGACATCGAGCACCTCGCCGATGAAATACAGCCCCGGGCTTTTCAGCGATTCCATGGTCTTGGACGAGACTTCGCGGGTATCCACGCCGCCTAGGGTGACCTCGGCGGTGCGGTAGCCTTCGGTGCCGGCCGGAACCACCTGCCAAGCGCTCAGACGCTCGGCGATCTGCGCCAGTTCCGCTGGGGTGTACTGTTTCAGCGGGCGCGACTCGAACCACTGCTCGGCCAGCAACGTGGCCAGCTTGCGGGTGAACACCTCGCCCAGCACGGTCTTGAGCTCGGTGTTGGCGCGCTCGCGTTGCTGTTGTTGCAGCCAGTCGAGGGCATCGCGGTCGGGCAGCAGGTTGATCTCGACCACATCACCCGGCTCCCAGAACGACGACACCTGCAAGATCGCCGGGCCGCTCAGGCCGCGGTGGGTGAACAGCAAATTCTCGCGGAACAGCATGCCGTTGCAGCTCGCCGTACAGTCCAGCGAGGTGCCCGACAGCTCGCTGCACAGTGCCTTGAGTTGGGGCTCGGTGATGGTGAACGGCACCAGGCCGGCGCGGGTCGGTAGCAGCTGATGACCGAACTGGCGCGCCACCTGATAACCGAAACCCGTGGCGCCGAGGGTGGGAATCGACAGCCCGCCCGTGGCGATCACCAGCGACTGGCAGGCCATGGGCCCGGCGCTGGTCTGCAACCGATAGCCACCCTCGACCGCGTCGATCTGCAGGATATCGGTGAGCATGCGCAGTTCGGCGCCGGCCTCGGCGCACTCGCCCAGCAGCAGCTCGAGAATGTCGCTGGACTTGTTGTCGCAGAACAGCTGGCCGAGTTTTTTCTCGTGGTACGGCACGCCGTATTTGCTCACCAGGGCGATGAAATCCCACTGGGTGTAGCGGGCCAGGGCCGATTTGCAGAAGTGTGGGTTGTGTGAGAGGAAGTTGCCCGGCTCGGTGTACAGGTTGGTGAAGTTGCAGCGCCCGCCACCCGACATGAGGATCTTCTTGCCGGGTTTGTTGGCGTGGTCGAGCACCCGCACGCTGCGCCCACGGCGGGCGGCGAGCTGGGCGCACATGAGGCCGGCAGCGCCGGCGCCGAGAACGATGACGTCAGAGGTAAGCACGTTGGGAACCTTGAACTGTGGGCTGGCGAACGATCAGAGAATCCGTACCTTCAACGCCCGGCCCTTGATCTTGCCGCTGTTGAGCCGCTGCAGGGCCTGTTTGGCCACCCCTCGTTCCACGGCAACCAGGGCCTGGAAGTCGAAGATGGCGATCTTGCCGACCTGCTTGCCGGGAATGCCGGCATCGCCGGTCAGGGCGCCGAGAATGTCGCCTGGGCGCAGTTTGTCCTTGCGCCCGGCGGCGATGCACAGCGTGCTCATCACCGGCAGCAAGGGTTCGCCACCCTTGCTCTTGAGGCTATCGAGCTGTTCCCAGCGCAGTGGCCGGCCCTGCAATACTTCGATGGCCTGGGCGCGCTGGCCTTCGGCCGGCGCCACCAAGCTCACAGCGAGGCCTTTTTCCCCGGCACGCCCGGTACGCCCCACGCGGTGCACGTGAATCTCGGCATCGCGCGCCAGTTCGACGTTGACGACCATGTCCAGGCCATCGATGTCCAGGCCGCGGGCGGCGACATCGGTGGCGACCAGCACCGAGCTGCTGCGGTTGGCGAACATCGCCAGCACCTGGTCACGGTCGCGTTGCTCGAGGTCACCATGCAGGGCCTGGGCGACGATGCCCTTGGCGGTCAGGTGGGCGACCACGTCTTCGCACTGCTGCTTGGTGAAGCAGAACGCTACACAGGATTGCGGGCGGTAGTGGCCCAGCACTCGGGTCAGCGCGTCGAGGCGCTGCTGCGGGTCGATCTCGATGAAGCGCTGCTCGATCTGGTTGTCGCTGTGCTGGCTCTCGACCTTGACCTGTTCGGGCTTGCGCATGAACTTGGCGGCCAGCTGTTCGATGCCGGCCGGGTAGGTGGCCGAGAACAGCAGGGTCTGGCGGCGTGCTGGGGTCTTGCCGATGATGCTGGCGATGGCGTCGAAGAAGCCCATGTCGAGCATGCGGTCGGCTTCATCGAGCACCAGGGTGTTGAGGCCATCGAGCACCAGCGTGCCTTTGTCGAGGTGCTGCTGAATGCGCCCAGGGGTGCCGACGATGATGTGCGCGCCGTGCTCCAGCGAAGCGATCTGCGGACCGAGCGAGACGCCGCCGCAGAGGGTGAGGATCTTGATGTTGTCCTCGGCGCGGGCCAGCCGGCGCAACTCCTTGGCGACCTGGTCGGCCAGCTCGCGGGTCGGGCACAGCACCAGCGCCTGGCAGCCGAAGTAGCGCGGGTTGATCGGGTTGAGCAGGCCGATGCCGAAGGCGGCGGTCTTGCCACTGCCGGTCTTGGCCTGGGCGATGAGGTCGAGGCCGCGCAGGATCACCGGCAGGCTTTGCGCCTGGATCGGGGTCATGGCGGAATAACCCAAGGCGTCGAGGTTCGCCAGCATGGCGGCGGACAACGGCAAGGTGGCGAAAGCGGAGGATTGGGTGGTCACGAGACGGGCCTGTGCTGCGAAGCGAAAAATGCCGCACAGTCTACCAGCCTCGTGGCCCTTGGCCCTACGACTCGATGTCTCGTTCCGGACGACGGGCACGCCTTCCGTCCGTCGGCGCCAGTTGCAGGAAGATCGCTGCTGCCAGCATGGCCATCAGGCCGATGGTGAAGAAGGTCAGCTGGAACGCGCCCAAGGTGCTTTCCACGCCATCGCCATTGCCAGCAGTGGTGAAACCGCCAAGCAGGGCGCCGGCGCAAGCCACGCCCAGGCTCAACGACAGCTGCGCGACCACCGACAACAGGCTGTTGCCGCTGCTGGCGCTGGCGTCGTCGAGGTCGATCAGGGTGACGGTGTTCATCGCCGTGAACTGCAACGAGTTGACCGCGCCGAGCAGCGACAGCTGCACCAGCAGCAGCGCGTACGGCGTCTGCTCGTTGACCAGGCCCAGGCTTGCCAGCAGCAGGCCGAGAATCAAGGTGTTGCCGGTGAGGATGATGCGATAGCCGAGCCGCTCGATCAGCGGACGCGCCACCGATTTGGCCAGCATCGCTGCTGCCGCCAGGGGAATCATGCTCATGCCCGCCTGGGACGGTGAATAGCCCAGCGCCACCTGCAACAGCAGTGGCACCAGAAAGGGCAGGGCGCCGCTGCCCAGGCGGGCGAACAGGTTGCCGAGGATGCCGATGGCGAAAGTGCGCACGCGGAACAGGCTGGGCGAGAACAGCGGTTCGGGGTCGCGTCCGGCGCGCAGCCAGTAGGCGGCCAGGCACGCCATGCCAGCGAACAACAGCAGCATCACCCGCAGGTGCGGCAAGTGCAGTTCGCCCAGGCCTTCCATGGCGATGGTGATCAGCACCATCGCTGCGCCGAACAACAGAAAGCCCGGTCCATCGAACGTGGTGCGCTCGGCCCCGCGCAGGTCGGGAATGAAGCGCCACACCGCATAGCAACCCAGCGCACCGACCGGCAGGTTGAGCAGGAAGATCCAGTGCCAGCTGAGAATTTCCACCAGCCAGCCGCCCACGGTGGGGCCAAGCAACGGCCCGAGCAGGCCGGGAATGGTGATGAAGCTCATGATCCGCACCAGCTCCGAGCGCGGATAGGCGCGCAGCACCACCAGGCGACCCACTGGCAGCATCAGCGCCCCGCCCAATCCTTGAACGATACGCGCTGCGACCAGCATCGGCAGGGTGTTGGACACCGCGCACAGCAACGAGCCGAAACTGAACAGCAAAATTGCGCTGAAGAATATGCGCTTGGTCCCGAAACGGTCGGCGATCCACCCCGAGGCCGGAATCAGCAGTGCCACGGTGAGCATGTAGGCGATGATTACCCCTTGCATGCGCAGCGGGTTTTCATCCAGTGAGCGGGCCATCGACGGCAGTGCGGTATTGAGGATGGTGCCGTCCAGCGACTGCATGAAGAACGCGATGGCGACCACCCAGGGCAGCCAGCGGGCGGTGGTGGGGTCCAGCGGGGCGCGTTCGGGCATGGGGGTCCTCGGCTTGGGCAATGAGTTTCTTGCAATCAGCCCACTCGGCAGAAGACCTGGGCTTTCGCCTGGGTCGACGGGCGATCTGCTGGAAGGGCAGGGTTGCGGCGGAATCGGGCGTCAAGTGCTCAGCGGCAAGCTGTGCCCGCAGCGCCAGACTTTGACCTGCGCGTCGGGCCGATGACTCTATTGGATATCTGTAAGGGTCCACGAATTCCGGCGCAAGACGAATACCGGAGTGAAGAAACAAAAAAGGAGAGCGTGGGCTCTCCTTTCGGGGGATGGAAGGGGGGAACCAGCATGTCAACCGCAGGTTCCTCGATGCAGAGTATTCAGTTCGGGGACCAGTTGTTGAACTCTTCGTGGGTCATCTCGCCGAGATAGCAGACGGCGGTGCAATATCCGAGATAGTTATCGTTCTTAGTGGCTGTTTCCATAATGTTGGCCATGGTGATACGCGGCTGGTCAACGCCGAGATACTTCGTTTTTACATCGCCGCCGTCAATGGTGAACGACAGAAGGTAATAGTGCTTTTTCATGGTGTAGCCTCACTTGTTCAGGATGGGGGCCCCAATGCGGCTGCTGGCCACACGGGCTGCTGGTTTGCGCAGACAGCTCACGACTGCCTGTGCCGTTCGCAGTTTTCTCGCTTACGCGATTGCGTTGCAGTTGGAAGGCCGTCCAGTGGGTCGTGCAACATGGAGAGCGGTGGGAATCTGTTGGCGCAAAAAAAAGAGAGCCGAAGCTCTCTTTTTTCTGGGGGTGCGATTTTCAACCGATGGTCATCAAACTCGCATTCCCACCCGCTGCCGCGGTGTTGACGCTCACTGCGCGCTCGATCACCAGACGCTCCAGCGCGATGTTGCTATCACCGGACGACAGACCCTGAACCCCAACGATGGCACCGCCGCGTTGCGCCACTTGCTGGCAGACGCCGCGCAACTGATCGCAATCACCGTGGTGCAATACCGCGTCGAAGGCCACTTCATCTTTCTGCCAATCCGCTACCAGGGCGATCTTGCCTTGCACCTCTTTGGGCAGGCGCGCGCGCAGGGCTTTGCCGGGTTCGGCGTCCAGCCACAGTGCCGAGCTGCCCACCGCCAGCACCGCAGCCAGTTGGTTGAGCAGGTCGGCTTCACCGTCCGCCAGGCACAGCACGTGCTCGCGCGGCAGGATGGTGTAGCTGTTGCGCTCGCCGGTCGGGCCGGGCAGCACGCGGGTCACGCCGCTTTGCGATTGTTCGGCGAACTGCTCGCACAGGCTGGCCAGCTCGCTGTGCTGGTTGCCGGTAGCCCAGTTCTTGAGCGCATGCAGCGGTTGCAGCAGTTGCTCGCGCAGCGCGCCTTCGACCTTGCCGTCGCGGTCGACGCGCTGGAAGTGCCGGGCGATGGCGTCGGCCGGGCGGGTCGAGAGCAGGCGGTACAGGTACAGCGGGCCACCGGCTTTCGGGCCGGTGCCCGACAGCCCCTCGCCGCCGAACGGTTGCACGCCGACCACGGCGCCAACGATGTTGCGGTTGACGTACAGGTTGCCGGCGTTGACGTTGTCCACCACCTTGGCGATGGTTTCGTCGATGCGGGTATGCACGCCCAGGGTCAGGCCATAGCCCGACGCGTTGATCTGCTCGATCAGCCCGTCGAGGTTGCGGCGGTTGTAACGCACCACGTGCAGCACCGGGCCGAAGATTTCACGCTTGAGTTCATCGAGGCTGTCCAGCTCGATCAGGGTCGGCATGACGAAGGTGCCGCGCTTGACCTCGGCAGCATCGGCCAGCGCTACCTGATACACCGCACGGCCTTTCTCGCGCATGCCCTGGATGTGCTGTTCGATGCCGGCCTTGGCTTCGGCGTCGATCACCGGGCCGATGTCCACCGACAGCCGTTCCGGGTTGCCCAGGCGGCTCTGCGCCATGGCGCCCTTGAGCATTTCGATGACGCGGTCGGCGCAGTCTTCCTGCAGGCACAGCACGCGCAGGGCCGAGCAGCGTTGACCGGCGCTGTCGAAGGCCGACGACACCACATCGATGACCACCTGTTCGGTGAGCGCCGAGGAGTCGACGATCATCGCATTCTGCCCGCCGGTTTCGGCGATCAGTGGAATCGGCCGGCCCTGGGCGTCGAGGCGACCGGCCACATTGCGTTGCAGTAGTCGCGCCACTTCCGTGGAACCGGTGAACATCACGCCTTTGACCCGCTCATCGCCCACCAGCCGCGCGCCGACACTTTCGCCGCGCCCTGGCAGCAGTTGCAGCACACCTTCGGGGATACCGGCTTCGAGCAGCAGGCGCACGGCCTGGGCGGCGATCAGCGGGGTTTGCTCGGCGGGCTTGGCCAATACCGGGTTGCCGGCAGCCAGCGCTGCGGCCACCTGTCCGGAGAAGATCGCCAGCGGGAAGTTCCATGGGCTGATACACACCACCGGGCCCAGTGGGCGGCAGTCGGCATTGCTCAGGTCGGTACGCGCCTGCAAGGCGTAGTAGCGCAGAAAATCCACCGCTTCGCGCACTTCGGCGATGGCGTTGGCGAAGGTCTTGCCGGCCTCGCGCACCAGCAGGCCCATCAGTGGCTGGATTTCAGCCTCCATGGCGTCGGCGGCGCGTTCCAGGATGGCGGCGCGTTCTGCCGGCGGCGTGGCCTGCCAGATCGGCGCTGCGTTGATCGCGCACTGCACGGCGTTGTCGACGTCTTCCACCGTGGCTTCCTGCACCTTGCCTACCACATCGCGTTGATCCGACGGGTTGAGCACGTCTGCCGCAGCCTCTTCACTGCTGGCGCAGGCCAGCATCGGCAGCGCTTTCCAGTCGTGGTGGGCGGTCGACAGCAGCGCGCAGGACAACGACGCCAGGCGATGTTCGTTGGCCATGTCGATGCCGGCCGAGTTGGCCCGCTCGCTGCCATAGAGGTCGCGCGGTTGTGGGATGCGCGGGTGCGGCAGGCCGATGCTGCCTTCCTGTGCGGCCATGCGTTCGATGCTGGCGACCGGGTCGGCGACCAGTTCCTGGATGGAAATCGAGTGGTCGGCGATGCGGTTGACGAACGAGGTGTTGGCACCGTTTTCCAGCAGTCGGCGGACCAGGTAGGCCAGCAGCGTTTCGTGGGTGCCGACCGGGGCGTAGACCCGGCACGGACGGTTCAGCTTGCCCTCGGACAGCTTGCCCACCACTTGCTCGTACAGCGGCTCGCCCATGCCATGCAGGCACTGGAATTCGTACTGGCCGGGGTAATAGTTCTGGCCGGCGATCTGGTAGATGGCCGACAGGGTATGGGCGTTGTGGGTGGCGAACTGCGGGTAGATGGCTTCCGGTACGGCCAGCAGCTTGCGCGCGCAGGCAATGAACGAGACGTCGGTGTAGACCTTGCGGGTATACACCGGGTAGCCCTCCAGGCCTTCGACCTGAGCGCGTTTGATCTCGCTGTCCCAGTAGGCACCCTTGACCAGGCGGATCATCAAACGGTGGCGGCTCCGCTTGGCCAAGTCGATGACGTAGTCGATCGCGTACGGGCAGCGCTTCTGATAGGCCTGGATGACGAAGCCGATGCCGTTCCAGCCGCTCAGCGTCGGCTCGAAGCACAGGCGTTCGAGCAGGTCGAGCGACAGCTCCAGGCGGTCGGCCTCTTCGGCGTCGATGTTCAGGCCGATGTCGTACTGCTTGGCCAGCAGGGTCAGGCTGAGCAGGCGCGGGTACAGTTCTTCCATCACCCGCTCGTACTGCGCGCGGCTGTAGCGCGGGTGCAGCGCCGAGAGCTTGATGGAAATGCCCGGGCCTTCATAGATGCCACGGCCATTGGACGCCTTGCCGATGGAGTGGATGGCCTGCTCGTAGGAGGCGAGGTACTTCTGCGCGTCGTGCTCGGTCAAGGCCGCTTCGCCGAGCATGTCGTAGGAATAGCGGAAGCCCTTGGACTCGAAGCGGTTGGCGTTGGCCAGGGCTTCGGCGATGGTTTCGCCGGTGACGAACTGCTCGCCCATCAGGCGCATGGCCATGTCGACGCCCTTGCGGATCATCGGCTCGCCGCTCTTGCCGATGATGCGCGTCAGCGACGAGGTGAGGCCGGATTCGTTGTGGGTCGAGACCAGCTTGCCGGTCAGCAGTAGGCCCCAGGTCGCGGCGTTGACGAACAGCGACGGGCTGTTGCCCAGGTGCGGCTGCCAGTTGCCGGTGCTGATCTTGTCGCGGATCAGCGCATCGCGGGTGCCTTTGTCGGGGATGCGCAGCAGTGCCTCGGCCAGGCACATCAGCGCCACGCCTTCCTGGGACGACAGCGAGAATTCCTGCAGCAGCCCTTGCACCACGCCGGCCCGGCCGCTGGCGCTCTTCTGGTTGCGCAGCTTTTCGGCGATGCCGGCGGCCATCTTGTTGGTCGCCTCGGCCTGGGCGCTGGTCAGGCGCGCCTGTTCCAGCAGCATCGGTACCATTTCCTGCTCGGGGCGGCGGTAGGCGGCGGTGATCGCCGAGCGCAGCACCGACTGCGGCAGAATGCTTTCGGCAAACTCCAGGAAGCACTGGTGGCTGTGGTCGGCCTGCACATCGCCGATGTCATCGGCAAGGTTCGCCGCCTGGCCATTGAGGTCGTTGAGGCTGGCGCCGCCCTCGAGCTTCTCCAGGTAATTGAAGATCGCTTGCTTGATCAACCAGTGCGGCGTGCGGTCGATGGACTGCGCAGCTGCCTTGAGTCGCTCGCGAGTGGGGTCGTCAAGTTTGACCCCAAGGGTGGTCGTCGCCATTTCTTGTCCTCGTTATTGCCACGGCGTGGCGTTAGCTGGGCGCAAGATTAGCGCTGCTCCGGCTCAAGGTGCAACCGGGTGCAACCCGTTTTTTCGCAGGTTGCAGCGCAGTTCGTCCGATGCCGTTTTCAGGTGTCTGAAAACGGCATATACAGGTCGTTAAGGGGCATGAATAGCAGCGGGTTGCACGAAAATGAGGCGGATGTCCTGATAAATTGGCGGAAAATTCCCAAGGTGCAACTGTCAAGTGAAAAACGGTTGCACCTGATTCTGCTTGTGTCATAGGATGCGACGCCTGGGTGCAACCGTGTTGCCACGGTCGCGGTTCATAACAACAAACACCAGGACACAACATGAGCAATCCAATCACGATCACCTTTGTGATCTACATCGCTGCAATGGTCCTTATCGGCTTTGCCGCCTACCGCGCGACCAACAACCTTTCCGACTACATTCTCGGCGGCCGCAGCCTCGGCAGCGTCGTGACGGCGTTGTCGGCAGGCGCTTCGGACATGAGCGGCTGGCTGCTCATGGGCTTGCCAGGCGCCATCTACATGTCGGGTCTCTCGGAGGCCTGGATCGCCATCGGCCTGACCGTCGGCGCCTACCTGAACTGGCTGTTCGTCGCCGGCCGGCTGCGTGTGCAGACCGAGCACAACGGCGATGCACTGACCCTGCCGGACTATTTCTCCAGCCGCTTCGAAGACCAAAGCGGTCTGCTGCGGATCATCTCGGCCGTGGTCATTCTGATTTTCTTCACCATCTACTGCGCCTCGGGCATCGTCGCCGGCGCGCGTCTGTTCGAAAGCACCTTCGGCATGTCGTACGAAACGGCGCTGTGGGCCGGGGCGGCGGCAACCATCGCCTACACCTTCGTGGGTGGTTTCCTGGCCGTGAGCTGGACCGATACCGTGCAGGCCTCGTTGATGATCTTCGCACTGATCCTCACGCCGATCTTCGTGGTGCTCGCCACCGGTGGCGTCGATACCGCATTTCTCGCCATCGAGGCGCAGAACCCTGCCAACTTCGACATGTTCAAGGGCGCTACCTTCATCGGCATCATCTCGCTGATGGGCTGGGGCCTGGGCTACTTCGGCCAGCCGCACATCCTGGCGCGCTTCATGGCCGCTGATTCGGTCAAGTCGATCGCCAGTGCCCGGCGCATCTCCATGACCTGGATGATCCTCTGCCTGGTCGGCACCTGTGCGGTGGGCTTCTTCGGCATCGCCTACTTCTCGGCCAACCCGGAAGTGGCCGGCCCTGTGAACGAAAACCACGAGCGGGTGTTCATCGAGCTGGCGAAGATCCTCTTCAATCCATGGGTTGCTGGTGTACTGCTGTCGGCGATTCTCGCCGCAGTGATGAGCACCCTGAGCTGCCAGTTGCTGGTGTGCTCCAGCGCCCTGACCGAAGACTTCTACAAAGCCTTCCTGCGCAAGAACGCCTCGCAGCTTGAACTGGTGTGGGTCGGCCGCCTGATGGTGCTGGCCGTCGCGCTGGTCGCCATCGCCCTGGCCGCCAACCCCGACAACCGTGTGCTGGGCCTGGTCGCCTACGCCTGGGCCGGCTTCGGTGCTGCGTTCGGTCCGGTGGTGCTGCTGTCGGTGGTGTGGAAGGGCATGACCCGCAATGGCGCCCTGGCCGGCATCGTGGTCGGTGCGGTGACGGTGATCGTCTGGAAACAGATCGATCCGTGGGGCCTGTACGAGATCATTCCTGGCTTCCTGCTCGCTACCCTGGCCATCGTACTGGTGAGCAAACTGGGCAGCCCGTCGCGCAGCATGGTCCAGCGTTTCGAAACGGCTGATGCTGCTTATCACGCCGACAAGTAACTGACATGTCTGGCCGCTGGGCCCGCGACTGCGGGTTCATCGGCCAGGTGCGTCGCGCACCTGACTGCAACGATTCGACAGGGTAAACTTCCCGCCCGCGCAGGAGTTGCCATGAACTATCGTCACGCCTTTCACGCCGGCAACCACGCCGACGTCCTCAAACACATCGTGCTCACCCGCCTCATCGCCCTGATGTCGCGCAAGGAGCAGCCGTTCGCCTACCTCGACACGCATGCCGGCCTGGGTCTGTATGACCTGCACGGCGACCAGGCGAGCCGCACCGGTGAATACCTCGAAGGCATCGCCCGTCTGTGGGGACGCGATGACCTGCCCGCGATCACCGCCGATTACCTGCGTGTGGTCAAGCGCCTGAATGCCGATGGCGAGCTGCGCTATTACCCGGGTTCTCCGGAGCTGGCTCGGCGCCTGATGCGTCAGCAAGACCGCGCCCAGTTCAACGAGAAACACCCCGAAGACGGTCAGTTGCTCAAGGACAACATGAAGAAGGACCCGCGCGTGGCGGTCCATCTCGGTGAGGGCTGGCATGTGCCACGGGCCTTGCTGCCCGTGCCGGAAAAGCGCGCGATCATGCTCATCGACCCGCCGTTCGAGCAGGCCGATGAGCTCAAGCGCTGCACCCTGGCCATGAAGGAGGCCATCGGCCGCATGCGCCAGACCGTGGTCGCGATCTGGTACCCGATCAAGGATCAGCGCGCCCTGACCCGCTTCTACCAGGACCTCACCAGCACCGGTGCACCGAAGCTGCTGCGCGCAGAGTTGTATGTTCACCATCAGGACAGCCCGCAGGGCCTCAACGGCTCGGGCCTGGCCATCGCCAACCCGCCGTGGGGGCTGGAAGACGAGCTGCGCGAACTGCTGCCGTGGCTGGCCAAAGAGCTGGCGCAGACCGCCGGCAGCTACCGCCTCGACTGGCTCATCGCCGAGTGAGGCCGGGCCATCACCGCGCCCCCAGGCGGCGCGGCGGTGGTACATACGTACCTGTGTGCCTTGCGTTATAATCCCGCGCTTTAGCCGCCGTCAGCCCACCCGGCCCACGGCGCATCTTTACCGAATCAAGAGGCGAATCCCTTGGCATTGACGATTCTTGGCCTGTCCGGCGCCCTTAGCCATGACCCTTCCGCGGCTCTGTACATCGACGGCAAACTGATTGCCGCCGCCGAAGAAGAACGCTTCGTGCGTGACAAGCATGCGAAGAACCGCATGCCCTACGAGTCGGCGAAGTTCTGCCTGGAACAGGCCGGTATCAAACCTTCCGACGTCGATGTGGTGGCCATTCCCTTCGCCCCCATCAGCCTGTTCGGCAAGGCGCGCTGGCACTATGCCAAGCGCTACTGGTACGCCCCTGATCGTGCGCTCGACGCCATCCTCATGGGCAACCGTCGCTACAAGCGTTATCGCAAGAAGATCGTCTGGTGCCTGGAGCAACTGGGCTTCGATGCGAAAAAGGTCAAGATCGAGCCGGTCGAGCACCACCTGGCCCATGCCTCCAGCGCCTACCACTGCTCAGGGTTCAAGGAAAAGACCGCGATCCTCGGCATCGACGGCAAGGGCGAGTACGCCACCACCTTCTTTGGCTATGGCGAGAACGGCAAGATCCACAAGATCAAAGAGTTCTTCGACCCCGATTCGCTGGGCGGGCTGTACGGCGCGATCACCGAGTTCCTCGGCTTCGAGATGCTCGACGGCGAGTTCAAGGTCATGGGCATGGCGCCCTACGGCGATGCCAGCAAGTACGACTTCTCGCGCCTGGCCAGCTTTGAAAACGGCGAGCTGGTGATCAACACCGAATACGCCAACGTCATTGGCCTGCGCCGCCATAAAGAGCAGGGCAAGGGCTTCTATTTCTCGCCCAAGCTGATCGAGTGGCTGGGCCCGAAACGCGAAGGCGATATCGCCGACGAGCCGTACATCCATTACGCCGCGAGCATGCAGGCGCTGTTCGAGAAGCTGGCGCTGCAGATGATCGACCACTACCTGGGCGATACCCTGCGCGAAACCGGTAAGCTGGCCTTCGCCGGCGGCTGCGCGCTGAACGTCAAGCTCAACCAGAAGATCATCGCCCGCTCCGATGTGAAGGAACTGTTCGTCCAGCCGGCGTCCGGTGATGCCGGTACTGCGGTGGGCGCTGCGGCCTACGTGTCGCATGCCCGCGGCGTGCCGGTCGAGAAGATGGAGCACGTCTACCTCGGCCCTTCGTACTCCAACGAAGACGTCATCGCCGCCTGTGCGCGCCATCCCAACCAGCCTGCCTGGCGCAAGCTCGACGACATGCCGCGGCAGATCGCGCAGATCATGGTCGACGGCAACCCGGTGGCCTGGTTCCAGGGCCGCATGGAGTTCGGTCCGCGTGCGCTGGGCGGGCGTTCGATCATCGGCTGCCCGAGCGTTGCCGGGGTGGCTGATCGCATCAACCACCAGATCAAGTTCCGCGAGCGCTGGAGACCGTTCTGCCCGTCGATGCTCGACACCGTCGCCCCGCAGATGATCAAGATCGATCACCCGGCGCCGTTCATGACCTTCACCTTCGAGGTGGCCGAGGAGTGGAAGACTCGCGTGCCGGAAGTCGTCCACGAAGACGGCACCTCGCGCGCGCAAGTGCTCAAGCGCGAATACAACCCGCGCTACTACGACATGATGAAGGCGCTGGAAGACCTCACCGGCAATGGCGTGTCGCTGAACACCTCGCTCAACCGTCGCGGCGAGCCGATGATCTGCTCGCCCACCGACGCCTTGAACATGTTCTTCGGTTCTGACCTGCAGTACCTGATCATGGAAGACATCCTCGTGGTCAAGGACGGCGCCGCCGCGTATGACCAGCCACGCTGAGCGTCACGTCCTGCAGTTCTGCCATGGCTATGACGGGCCGTTCCTCGATTGCGCACGCCAGTACGCAAGCCTGTTTCAGGGACGCGGCTATCGGGTCACCACGGTGTTTCTCACCGGCCGTGCCGACCCGGCCGTGGCAGCCGGCTGCGCTTCGGACGAAGTGCTGTTTCTCGAGTTCAGCTCAAAGGCCGTGCGCGGCCTGAAGCTGGGCGCCATCGCGGCGCTGCGCAAGATCGCCGCGCAGCGCCGTTTCAGCTTCTGCATCGCCCACCGTTTCAAGCCGATCTACATCACCTTGCTGGCCACCCGCCTGCCGGTGATTGGCGTGCACCATGCCTTCGGTGACTACCAGCGCAAGGGCCGTCAGCTGTTCGCCAACCTGATGCGCAAGCGCCTGAGCCTGCTCGGTGTGTCCGATGCGGTACGTGACGACATGCGCCGCTGCCTGCCGAACTGGCCGGGCGAGCGCATCCAGACGCTGTACAACCGCATCGACGTCGAGGCGCTGCAGGGTGCATTGCTGCCGCAGGCCGCTGCGCGTCAGGCGTTGGGCCTCGACGCCCAGGCGTGGATCGTCGGCAACGTCGGACGCCTGCATCCCGACAAGGACCAGGCCACGTTGCTGCGCGGCTTCGCCCAGGCATTGCCTGACCTGCCAACGGGTGCGCGCCTGGCGATTCTCGGCAAGGGCCGGCTGCAAGAGCAGCTCAAGGCCCTGGCCGCTGAGCTGGGTATCGGCGAGCGGGTGGATTTCCTCGGCCAGGTCGTCGACGCCCGGCGTTACTTCCAGGCCTTCGACGCCTTTGCCCTGAGTTCCGATCACGAGCCGTTCGGCATGGTTCTGCTGGAGGCGATGGTCGCCGGCGTGCCGCTGCTGGCCACTGCCTGTGGCGGTGCGCGCGAAGTGGTCGAGGGGGTAGGCGTGTTGTTCCCGCTGGGCAACGCTCAATTGCTCGGCCAAGGCCTGGTGCAGGTGTCGAGGCTCGATGCCGCGCAGCGTCAGGCGTGTGCCGAAGCGATGCTGCAGCGCCTTCATCAGCGCTTCTCTGACGCCGCGGTTGCTCAGGCCTTCTGGCAGTTGCCGCAGGTGCAGGCCCTGGAGGGTCAGCGCTGATGCTCAATTCTATTCAAGCGTGGCGCGAACGCGGCTGGACCTGCATCGACGCCGCCACCTACGCCGATGCCTGGCAGCGCTACGGTGGCAGCGTCGCCACCCACCCGCAGGTGGTGGCGCAACTGGCCGAGCTGGCGCAGATCCCGGTGCGTTACCTGGGCTGGTATCAGCACGGCGAGCTGAAGGCGGCGATTCCCACTTGGGGGCGTCACCTGGCCCTGTCCAAGGACGTGCTCAAGCGCCACGGCAAGAAAGGCCTGTTCGACCTGGGCAATGCCGAAATCATCCTGCCGGCGGCTGCCGATGCCGCCGCGCCGTTGCGCCATGCCGCGCGCTATCTATCGGAACTCAGCCACGGCCGTTTCACCGGCCTCAAGGCGCAGCCCGAGCAACTGGCCATGGCCCGCGCCCACGAAGACCTGTCGAAGAAATTCCGCTACAACCAACGCCGTGAACTGCGCTTGCTGGAAGAGGCGGGCGGTGAAGTGCGGGCGATCCAGGATTACAGCTCGGCCGACATCGCCGCCATTTACTGCGACCTGTTCCAGCGCCGCTGGGGCTTTGCCGCTACCGGTGCGGCGCACATGGGTGAGGTCATCGAGCGGCTGCGCGAACTGCTGATCGGTTCGGTGCTGCTGCTCGACGGCAAGCCGATCGCCATCCAGCTGGTGTACCGGGTCGAGGCGCCGGAGTGGATCAGCGTCGAGTACGTCAACGGCGGCGTCGACCCTGAAACCAAGGCCTTCAGCCCTGGCAGCGTGCTCAGCTTCCTCAATACCCAGGCCGCCTGGGAAGACGCCCGGGCGCGCGGCAAGGCGCTGCGCTTTTCCTTCGGCCGCGCCGACCGCGAGTACAAGGAGCGCTGGTGCACGCCCGTCCCGGTGTTGCAGGCATGAGTCGCAAGCAGGCGTTGCTCAGGCGTCACCGACGCAACAAGCGGATCGGCGTGCTGGTGATGGTGCTGCTGTTGCTGGTGCTCGGCATCTTCAGTTGGTGGTGGCTGCCGTTGCTGCTGCTGCCACTGGTCTGGGCCGGGCACGAGGCATGGTTCGCCGATCACCTGTTCTACGCACCCGATGAGGATTACGCCTACCGCTTCGGTGAGCAGAGCCGTAGCCACGTCCTCGATCTGCAGGGCGGCGTGCTGAGCGGTTGCAGCGAGTGCGGCGATGACGACACGCTGATTCTTCAGGTGCAGGTCAGGGCCAGTTGGCTCGGGCGCTTTCTCGACCCCAGTGTGGAGCTGTGGAGCGATTCGCGGCTCGACCGGCAGACCTTCGAGCGTGGCGTCGATGGTGTGCGTTTTATCAACCTCAGCGGGCTCGCCACGCCGCTGCGTGAAGGTCGGCTGCGCCTGAAGGGCCGTCACTGCCGTGTGCTGGGCGAACCACAGCTTTGGCTGACAGCGGCGGTGGAGCTGCGTCAGCGGCGGGTGATGGTCATTGCACCCCATGCCGATGATGCCGAGCTGGCGGCTTTCGGGCTGTATAGCCAGGCAGAGGAGGCGTGGATAGTCACGCTCACGGCCGGTGAAATCGAAGCCGAGCATTACCAGCGGATGGGCCTGGGCCGGGCAGAGGCGGCGCAGCTCAAGGGGCGTTTGCGCGCCTGGGACAGCATCGCCGTGCCGCGCTGGGCCGGGGTCGATGAGGCGCGCTGCGTGCAACTGGGCTACTTCTGCCTGCAACTGCCCGCTATGCATGCCGAGCCGAGCCGCGGCGTGGGCTCGCGCGAAGCCGAGATGGACGACACGCGCCTGTTCCGCCGCTTCAATGGCTTCAGCCTGCCCGGTGATGCCGATGGCGTGCCCAGCTGGCAGAACCTGGTGGCCGATCTGCGCGCGTTACTGGAAAAAGCCAGGCCGCAGGTGTTGGTCATGCCCCATCCGCAGCTTGATCCGCACCCCGATCACCACTATGGCCAGCTGGCGCTGCTCGAAGCGCTGCAAGGGCTGGCCTGGCAGCCCCAGACGCTGCTCTGCTACGCCAATCACCTGCACGACAACGACCGCTGGCCCATGGGCGACAGCGGTGATGGCGTGGCCTTGCCGCCGCAGATGCACGCCGAGCAGGCCTGGACGCCGTGCAGCCTGCAGCTCGACCTTGCAACCCAGCGCGACAAGGCCATGGCCTTGGGCATGATGCACGACTTGCAACCGCCTGCACCGTTCAAGCGACGGCTGCGGCGGTTCCTGCAACGTTGGCTGGCGGGTCGCCGCGGGTCGCCTTATGGCGAGAACGAATTCTTCCGCAAGGCGGTGCGGCGGCATGAACTGTTTTGGCGTCGCGACCTGTGAGCGCGGCGGATGTCTGATCGAGCGAACGCCGAACGGCCAAGGAATCCTATGAAAGTCCTGTTTCTGGTGCAGAAAGAGCAGCGGGCGATTCTCGACCGCCTCTATGACGGTGTCGCGGCCCACTGCGACTGCGACCTGCGCTGGCTGAGCAGCGATGAACAACGCAACCTGCGGCGCTATTTCCGCCAGCAGGTGGACGTCAGCCGCTACGAGCGCATCGTATTGTTCCTGCGCTTCAAGCAGGAGATCCGTCAGGCCAGCTTCATCCGCACCTTGCCCAACCTGGTGATCCTCGAACACGACGCCTACCAGAACTACATTCCCTGCAAATACACCGGCAAATTCTCGGCGCATTATCGACATATGCCATGGGCACGGGTAATCAGTTCTGGCTTCATGGTCAGCCAGCGCCTGCGCGAGGAAGGCTTCGATGCGGTATTCGTGCCCAAGGGGTACGACCAGCAGCTGCTGACTGACCAGGGGCAGGCGCGGGACATCGAGCTGGCCTTCGTCGGCAGCACTCGCAGTGTCGCCTACAGCGGGCGCAAGGCGCTGCTCGACGAACTGGCCCAGGTCGAGCCACTGGTGGTGACCAAGACCAATTCCGGTGCCGATTACTGCAATACCCTCAATCGCATTCGTTTCTTCGTCAGTGCCGATGTCGGCATGGGCGAATACATGATCAAGAACTTCGAAGCCATGGCCTGTGGTTGCGTGTTGCTGGCCTTCGATCAGGGCAGCGCAGAGAACCAGGCGCTGGGGCTGGAGGACATGCGCAACGTGGTGCTGTACGACAGTATCCCGGTGTTGCAGGAAAAGCTTCGCACGTTGCGTGCAGACCCGGCGCTTGCGGCCAGCATTGCCGAACAAGGCCAGCGGCTGGCGCTCGGGCATTTCAGTTTTGCTCAGGTCGGGCGTAGCATCGTCGACCACATGACACCCCCGCTGCGGCCGCGCCCGCCGCTCGGCGCCTGGCAACGGCTGCGCCTGAAGCTGGGGTTTTGAAACTTTCCGTTTCCTGGCACAGGGATGGAGCCGAAACAGATGACCGCCGTACAACGGAGGAAGCCCAGTGCGCTTCTCGGACAACAGTGATATCACCCTGGTGGTGACCAGTTGCGGTCGCTTCGACCTGCTCAAAGACACCCTGGCGAGTTTCGACCGCTTCAATACCGCGCCCATTCGCGAGGTTTTCATTACCGAAGACTCCGGCGACGATGCCGTTCATCAGGCCGTGCCGGAGCACTGGAAGGGCCATTGCACGGTGTTCGTCAACCGACCCAAGCTGGGCCAGTTGCCGTCCATCGACCTCGCCTACGGCCAGGTCAAGACGCCTTACATCTTCCATTGCGAGGATGACTGGCAATTCTATCGGCAAGGTTTTGTCGAAGATTCCCACAACATTCTTGAGGTCAAGAGGGATATCCTTCAGGTTTGGTTGCGCAGTCACGCCCATGACCTGGCCATTCACAGCCCCTACATTCGTTTGGGCGATCGTCAGCTCATCAACGGCGTGCCTTGCTACCCGCTGATCTCCGACAAGCCCGAATGGCAGAGCTTTTCGCTCAATCCAGGGCTGCGTCGCCTCAGCGATTATCAGCGTTGTGCACCCTTTGCTGCATATGCGGGTGAAAAGGCGCTGTCCAGGCGCTACGCTGAATTGAACCTGACCGGTGTCACCCTCGAAGGTGATGCAGTGCTGCACACCGGTTTCGGCAACCATGTGACCCTCCCGGAGGAAGTGCAGCGCAAGAGCCGCCGCCGTCAACGCGACCGGCTCAAGCTTGTCGCGGTACTGCTGACGGGGCTCTTGATCGGTACGGGAATCGGATTACTTGCTCAATGAATTCGCGGGACTGGCGGCCAGTCTGCTTACCAGGGGCTCATGCACCCCATGAACATCGTCAACGTGATGTGGGCAGGCGGCTCCCCGTACACCTCGGTGCACAAGGTGCACCGGCAGATTCTCTCTCACGCCGGGCCTCAGGCCAGTGTGAGCAATTGGCTGCTGCTGGGTACCGGAACCTGTTGTAGCGTGGGCAGCATCCGCGAATGGCACATGCCGTCGCGGGCGCTAAAAGGCCGCCATTTGTGGCGGTTCATGCTGCCTTGGCTGCGCTTGCGGGTGCGCAAGGAGCTTCAGGCCTCGGCCGCCGACGTGCTGCTGCTCGACGGGCTGGGCGTGGCTCGACTGGTGCTGCCGGTGCTGCGCGATCTGCATCACGTGCACGCCTCTGTGCTGTTCCACGGCTCCACCCGGCTGCGCGACAGCGATATTCGCCTGCTGCGCTCGCTGCCGGCAGAGCGGCTGAACATCGTCGCGGTCTCCAATACCCTCGCCTTTACCCTCGAACAGACCCTCGGCCGTCCAGTGCATACCCTGCGGGTCGCACTGGAGCCGCAGTGGTTCGTCGAGCATCTGCTGTCGCGCGAGCAGGCGCGTTGTGAACTGGCCTTGCAGGACGATCAGCGGCCGATCTTCGGCGCGGTCGGGCGGCTAGTGGAAAGCAAAGGTTTTGAAATGCTGATCGAGGCATTCGGCAAGGTACACGGCCAGGACAAGCGCGCGCGGCTGGTGATCCTCGGCGAGGGCAATCACCGTGATCGTCTGGAGGCACGCATCAAGGCGCTTGGTCTTGGCGACACGGTGCAGCTCTGCGGTTACCGCGATGACCTCTCGCGCCTGTACCGCGCCTTCGACTGGCTGCTGGTGCCGTCGCGTTCGGAGGGGCTGGGGCTGGTGCTGCAAGAGGCGGTGATGGCCGGAGTGCCGGTGATCAGCAGCGATCTGCCGGTGTTCCGTGAGCAGCTCAAGGAGGCGGGGTGCTATTTGCCCGTCGCCCAAGGCGAGGCGTGGTCCAAGGCCATCGAGGGCTGTGCACTGCGCTCGGCGCCGGCGGTGGCGGCAGAGCAGTATCGGGTGCTTGCCCCTGAGCAGGCCTGGCGCGCTTTCCAGCAGCGTGCTCAGGACCTGTTGCGTTGAGCGATCAGGCGTCTGCGAAAGCCGCCTGGAACGCTTGCAGGGGAAATTGCGCTGCCAGGTTTTCCCGGGCGATATAGCGCTCCATGTGTTGCAGGTTGCGTCGCACCATGCGCGAGGGCAGGGGCGCGCGCAGAAAGCGCATGTCGGCCACGTCGATCAGGCCCAGCTGGCCTTCGGGCGTTTCCACCACGTTGCCCAGATGCAACGAGCGGAAATAGATGCCGGCGTGGTGCAAACGGTTGATCAGCTCGACCAGGCGCGGCAGGTAGTCGGCCCAGTCGAAGCTCGACTCGCGCGACAGATCGAGCAGCGTGTCGCCTGGCAGGGGGCGGTACAGCACCGCGGTCTTGCCGGGCGCTTCGAGCTTGTGATGACTGATCACTTCCAGCGTTGGGATGCCCATCTGCGCCAAACGTCCGGCATTGTCGACGAAGCGCTGCGAGTACGGACGCAGCAGCGCAGATGAAATAAGCCGCTTGCGACGAAAAACCTTGAGGATGTTTCCACCCTCGAGCAGGTAGACTTTGGCGCCGTAACTGTCGGCCTCAAGAATCCTGGCGCCTTGGGTGAGCGCGTCGAAGTCGACCTGGGCGAGTCGTGAGCAGTGCATGAATGAGCCTTGTCTTCTGGCAAGCAAGTGACCGGCAATAATGCCGAAATTAATCCATGAGCACCATGTTGCCGTGGTCAGTTTCATTCCGGGGGATCGATGTCGTATAGCAAGCGCTGGGCTCAGGCCTGGTTGGGTCTGGGCTTTGTCTGGTTCCTTGCCGGCATTGCCCTGGCACCGAGCAACAAGCTGTTCCAGCAAGGCATGATCCTCTTTCTCTGGCTACCAACCCTGTTGCTGGCGTGGTCGGCACGCGGCCTGTATGCCGAAGGCTGGCGACGACAGCCGCTGCTGTGGGGCAGCATCCTGCTGCTGCTGGGCTGGGGCGCGCTGAGCCTGTTGTGGTCAACCTCGCCAGAGGGCGCGCGCGACGGCAAGCGCCTGCTCTACATTCTGGTGTTCCTCATGGCGTTCCCGCTATTGGCTCAGGCCGGCCTGGCACGCATCCGTCAGTTGTTGCTGGTGGCGGGGCTGTTGCTGGGGCTGGGCGCGCTGCTGTCGCTGGTGCAGTTCTACGCGATCATGGGTCATCCATGGTTCGAGCGTCTGTACGGTATTGGCGAAATCTCCCACCCGATCCTTGGCGCGTACGTCATTGCAGCGGCCTTGCTGTGGCTGCTGTACAGCCCTCCGCGCCAGGCCGCGAGCACCCTGGCCTGGGCGCTGGCACTGGCGTTTCTCGGGCTGTTCGTCATTGCCACGCAGAGCCGCGGTGCCGCGCTCGGGTTGGTGCTGACGGTCATTGCCGCGCCGCTCTGGCAGCGCAACCGGGCCAGTTGTGTGCTGGCTGTAGGCGCGCTGCTGGCCTCGGGCCTGGCCTTCGCGCTGGTGTATCAGATGATCACCAGCCGCGGCGCCTCGTACCGCCCGGAAATCTTCGCTGCGGCCACCGAAATGATCAGCCTGCACCCGCTGACCGGTCTTGGCCTCGGCGCGCCGTACGATCTGCAGGCGCAGGGTTTGCGCTTCGACCATGCGCACAACATGTTCACCCACATCGCCATCGAACTGGGCCTGCCCGGCATGCTGCTGTGGAGCGGCGTGTGGCTGGCGGCATTGATGCACATCCTGCGCGCACGACACACCGCGTTCGGCAAGATGGTCCTCGGTTTGTGGCTGTTCGCCACCTTCGCCATGCAGTTCGACGCCGCCAGCCTGACCGATACACCCCGTGCCGAATGGTTCATCAGTTGGCTGCCGGTCGCCATGGCGCTGCTGCTGCCGTGGACGACTGCCGAAAACGATGGCTGTGGTAAAATTTCCCGTTCAACCTGAACAGCGAGCTTGATGATGGCCGAAACACCGCTCCCGGCGGAGCACGACTCCAGCCTGAAGATCTACTTCCGGCTGCTGAGCTATGTGAAGCCCTACATCGGGATCTTCCTGCTGAGTATCGTCGGCTTCGTGATCTTTGCCTCGACCCAGCCCATGCTGGCAGGCATCCTCAAGTACTTCGTGGATGGCCTGAGCAACCCCGAAGTCGTCCTTTTCCCCAACGTGCCCTACCTGCGTGACCTGCAATTGCTGCAGGCCGTGCCGCTGCTGATCATCCTCATCGCCGCGTGGCAGGGGCTGGGCTCGTTCCTGGGTAACTACTACCTGGCCAAGGTGTCTCTTGGCCTGGTGCATGACCTGCGTGTCGAGTTGTTCAACAAGCTGCTGGTACTGCCCAACCGCTACTTTGACAACCACAACTCCGGGCACCTGATCTCGCGCATCACCTTCAATGTGACCATGGTCACCGGCGCCGCCACCGATGCCATCAAAGTTGTGATTCGTGAGGGCCTGACCGTGGTGTTCCTGTTCATCTACCTGATGTGGATGAACTGGCAACTGACCCTGGTGATGCTGGCGATCCTGCCGATCATCGCGGTCATGGTCAGCACGGCCAGCAAGAAATTTCGCAAGCAGAGCAAGAAAATCCAGGTGGCGATGGGTGATGTCACCCACGTGGCCTCGGAAACCATCCAGGGCTACCGGGTGGTGCGCAGCTTCGGTGGCGAGGTGTACGAGCAGCGCCGCTTCGAGTCCGCCAGCCAGAGCAACACCGACAAACAATTGCGCATGACCAAGACCGGCGCACTGTACACGCCAATGCTGCAGCTGGTGATCTACACCGCCATGGCGGTGCTGATGTTCCTGGTGCTGTACCTGCGCGGTGATTCCTCCGCCGGTGACCTGGTGGCCTACATCACCGCCGCCGGCCTGCTGCCCAAGCCGATTCGGCAGTTGTCGGAAGTCAGCTCGACCATCCAGAAGGGCCTGGCCGGCGCCGAGAGCATCTTCGAACAGCTCGACGAGAAGCCCGAGGTCGACACCGGCACGGTCGAGAAGGAGCGTGTGCTGGGTCGTCTTGAGGTGCGCAACCTCAGCTTCACCTACCCCGGCACCCAGCGTCAGGTACTCAACGACATCAGCTTCACCGCCGAGCCTGGGCAGATGATCGCCCTGGTGGGCCGCTCCGGCAGTGGCAAGTCGACTCTCGCCGCGCTGATTCCGCGCTTCTACCACCACGACCACGGGCAGATTCTGCTCGACGGCGTGGAGATCGAAGAATACCGCCTGCGCAACCTGCGCCAGCATGTCTCGCAGGTGACCCAGCACGTCACCCTGTTCAACGACACCGTGGCCAACAACATCGCCTATGGCGATCTGGCCGGGGCGCCGCGCGAAGATATCGAAGTGGCTGCAGCCGATGCCTATGCCAAGGAGTTCGTCGACCAATTGCCACAAGGCTTCGACACCGAAGTCGGCGAGAACGGCGTGCTGTTGTCCGGTGGTCAGCGCCAGCGTCTGGCGATCGCCCGGGCGCTGCTGAAGAACGCCCCACTGCTGATTCTCGACGAAGCCACCTCGGCGCTCGACACCGAGTCGGAGCGGCACATCCAGGCGGCGCTGGACCACGTCATGCAAGGGCGCACCACGCTGGTGATCGCCCACCGCCTGTCGACCATCGAGAAGGCCGACCAGATTCTGGTCATGGATCAGGGCCGCCTGGTCGAGCGTGGCACCCATGCCGAGCTGCTTGCGGCCAATGGTCACTACGCGCGCCTGCATGCCATGGGCCTGGACGAATCGGCCCACGCCGACATCACCTGAGCCTCACCGGTCGGGGCCCGCGCGGCCCCGGTCGTCACCAGGAAATTCCCACACTGGATGCGGCGTTAAAGCCGCTCTGGGCCCTGTGCTAATATCCTGCCCCCGTTCATTTTTCACATATGGGTTGTCCATGAAGTTGTCCATGCCGCGTTTCGATCAAGCCCCGGTTCTGGTGGTCGGCGATGTCATGCTCGACCGCTACTGGCATGGCGGTACTTCTCGCATTTCCCCCGAGGCCCCGGTGCCGGTGGTGAAGGTCGATCAGATCGAAGACCGTCCCGGCGGCGCGGCCAACGTGGCCCTGAACATCGCAGCCCTTGGCGCCCCAGCGTCGCTGGTCGGCGTCACCGGCCAGGATGAAGCAGCCGACAGCCTGGCCAACAGCCTGCATGCGGCCGGCGTGCGCTCGGTGTTCCAGCGCATCGCCCACCAGCCGACCATCGTCAAGCTGCGGGTCATGAGCCGTCACCAGCAGTTGCTGCGCATCGATTTCGAAGAGCCCTTCGCCACCGATCCGCTGTCGCTCGGCGAAGAAGTCGACGCGCTGCTCGAAGGCATCAAGGTGTTGGTGCTGTCGGACTACGGCAAAGGTGCGCTGAAGAACCATCAGCACCTGATTCAAGTGGCACGGGCCAAAGGCGTTCCAGTGCTTGCCGATCCCAAGGGCAGCGACTTCAGCATCTACCGTGGCGCCAGCCTGATCACCCCCAACCTCAGCGAATTCGAAGGCATCGTTGGCCGCTGCGCCGATGAAGCCGAGCTGGTTGGAAAAGGCCTGCAACTGCTGCGTGACCTTGACCTCGGCGCACTGCTGGTGACCCGCGGCGAGCATGGCATGACCCTGCTGCGCCTCGATCATCCCCCGCTGCACCTGCCGGCGCGGGCCCGCGAAGTGTTCGATGTCACCGGTGCCGGCGACACCGTCATCTCCACCCTGGCGGCCGCCATCGCGGCGGGTGAAGAACTGCCTCAGGCCGTGGCGCTGGCCAACCTTGCCGCCGGCATCGTGGTCGGCAAGCTCGGCACCGCAGCTATCAGTGCACCTGAGCTGCGTCGCGCCATCCAGCGTGAAGAGGGCTCCGAGCGTGGTGTGCTGGGTCTTGAGCAACTGCTGGTCGCGATCGATGACGCCCGTGCCCACAACGAGACCATCGTCTTCACCAACGGCTGCTTCGACATCCTCCACGCCGGCCATGTCACCTACCTGGAGCAGGCACGAGCCCAGGGCGATCGCCTGATCGTCGCGGTCAATGACGATGCCTCGGTAAGCCGTCTGAAAGGGCCGGGTCGGCCGATCAACAGCGTCGACCGGCGCATGGCGGTGCTGGCCGGGCTGGGTGCGGTCGACTGGGTGATCAGCTTCTCTGAAGGCACGCCGGAAAACCTGCTGCGTCAGGTCAAGCCGGATGTGCTGGTCAAGGGCGGCGACTATGGCATCGAGCAAGTGGTCGGCGCCGATATCGTCAGCGCCTATGGCGGTACGGTGAAGGTACTGGGCCTGGTCGAGAACAGCTCGACCACCGCCATCGTCGAGAAAATTCGCAAGCACTGACGCCTCTAGGGGCGCAGCTTCGTCCGCGCCCGCGTGATCAACGCCTTGGCCTTGCCGGTCAGGCGTTGCAGCGGTGAACGGGGCTTGTTCTCCACCAGGCCCTGTTGGCGCAGCCAGTCTTTCCAGCGAATCCGTTCCTGACTCACCACCCAGCCATCCTGCGCCGCGAAGCTTTCGGCCAGGTACAGGCCGCGGGTGCTGGCCGGAATCAGCCGATCCTTGTTCAAGGTGTACAGCTCGGCCAGCGGCTTGCCGTCGACCACCGGCATCAGGTACAGGTCGGGGCGCTTGCGGTTGAGCCGCGCCACCAACTGATCACCCTCCAAACGCTCATCGACGTGGAACAGGCTCAGCGACTTGGCCTCCCGCGGGACTTGCAGGCGCAGGTCGTAGATCAGCTGCAGCGAGGCGGTGGGCAGGTGCACGTAGGCCCGCGGACGTTCCAGCAGGGTGAGGTTGGCGCTTTGCACGGGCAAGGCCGCACCCGAGGCAGGGGTGAGCAGGAAGGGCGCTGACTCGCGATACTGCAAGGCCGCCGCATAGGGGGTCGGCAGCCAGGTGTCGTTGAAGCGTCCGCCGAGCCAGCCCTCGGGGGTTTCCAGCAGGCATTCCTCGGCGACTTCCTGAATCGCCGTGTGCAGCGGCAGGTTCAGTTCGTGGGCCGGTACGTAGCCTGAAATCAGCTTGAGCACGACGTCGCCGCGGTCTTGCCGACGCTGGCGCACCAGTACCCAGTACTCGCGGTTCTGCCACTGCAAGGTCAGCCGCACCGACACCCCGAGGTTGGCCAGCTCCACGCTGAAGCGCTGGGTGTCGGGCAGTTCGATGGGCTTGCGCCGTTGCAGGGTCTGGCTGAAATTCAGCGGCATGCCCAGGCTCTTGTAAGCCAGCCCCTCGGGGCTGGCCTCGACCTGCAAGGGCAGGGTCTTGAAGTTGCTCGGGTTCTTGCGGATCAGCGTTCGCGCCACGTGCGCCTCCTTGCCTGGTGCGCCCGGATGGGCGGGTCAGTGCGGGCCCAGGATGCGGGCCACGGTGGCCACGTTATGGGCCAGGTGCAGCGGGTTGATGGTGCCGACGATTGCACTGCTGACGCCGGGGTGATTGAACAGCAGCTCGAAACTGGCCCGAACCGGATCTACACCCGGTGCCAGGCAGACATGCCCGCTGGCCAGGGCCTTCTTCACCAGAATCGCCTTGCCATGGCGTGCGGCATAGTCGATGACTGGGCGCTCATCCTGTTCCTTCAGGTTATAAGTGACCATCGCGCAGTCGCCCTGTTCCAACGCCTTGAGGCCGCCGGCGGCGGTTTTTCCAGAAAGCCCGAAGGCGAGAATCTTGCCCTCCTGCTTGAGCGCGGCGAGGGTCTGGTAGACCTCGCTGTGTTCGAGGATGTCCAGATCGTTGCCGTCGGAGTGCACCAGCACCAGTTCCAGGCGATCGGTTTCCAGGCGTTGCAGGCTGCGCTCGACCGAGCGCCGGGTGTGCGCGGCGCTGAAGTCGAAGCGCGAGTGACCGGCCTCGAACTCCTCACCGACCTTGCTGACGATCACCCAGGCGTCGCGCTGGCCACGCAACAGCGGGCCGAGGCGTTTTTCGCTGCGGCCATACGCCGGCGCGGTGTCGATCAGGTTGATGCCCAGGTCGCGCGCCTGCGCCAGCAACAGGCGCGCCTCGTCATCGCCAGGAATGGTAAAGCCGGTGGGGTACTTCACCCCTTGATCGCGCCCCAGCTTGACCGTGCCCAGACCGAGCGGTGAGACCTTCAGCCCGGTGCTGCCCAGTGGCCGATGGTGGCCGTGCAATGTTGGCAGGCTCATGGCAGCAGTTGCTCCCAGGCAGGCACGCCCATGGCAGGGCGCGGCAGGTCGCTGAGGTCGGGCTGGGCGCCTGGACGGATGCCGTCGCGTTGCAGCGTGGCCAGTACGCGGTCGCTGAAATCTGGAGCCAGGGCCAGTTTGGTCGGCCAGCCGACCAGCAAGCGGTCTTGCTCGGCAAGGAAGGCGTTGTCGGGGCGCACCAACCCAGACTGCGCAGGCTCGGCGCGCTCGACGCGCAGGGTCGCCCAGCGCAACGGCGTTTGATCGACCCACGGCAGCAACTGGGCGATTTCCTTGCGCGCCGCCGCGATCTGCGCCTCTGGCGTACGCGCCACACCGTCGGCCTCGGCCAGATCGCCGCCCAGGTACCAGACCCACTGGCCATCCGCGCCGGGATGGCTGGTCACCGTCACCCGTGGCTTGGGCCCACCGCCCAGGCAATGGGCGTACAACGGCTTGAGGTTCGGACCCTTGACCATGACCATGTGCAACGGCCTGCGCTGCATGGCTGGCTGGCTCAGGCCAAGGGCCTGGAGCAAGGCTTCGCTGCCGCCACCGGCACTGAGGACGATGCGTTGCGCGCGGATCTCGCGGCCATCGACCTCGAGCCCGACCAGCGTATCGCCGTCGCGCAGCGGGGTGATGCGCTCGCCGGCGAGCAGGCTGTCACCGGCAAGCTCGGCCAGGTTGGCGAGCAGGCTGGGCACGTCGACCACCAGTTCGGCCAGGCGGTAGACCTTGCCCTTGAAGGCACGGTCTTGCAGGGCCGGGGGCAGTTGCTCGCCCTTGACCTGATCGACCCGGCCGCGCACCGCCTTGCTGGCGAAGAAGCTGGTGAGGTTGCCGGCCAGGGTGCCGGGCGACCACAAGTAGTGGGCCTCGGACAGCAGACGGGTGTGGCCGAGGTTCAGCTCGCCGTCGCCGGCCAGCGCTTCGCGCCAGCGCCGCGGCATGTCGGAGATGGCTTCCGAGGCGCCAGTCAGCGCGCCGTGCAGCGCGTACTTGGTGCCGCCGTGGATGATGCCCTGAGACTTGATGGTCTGCTCGCCGCCGAGGCTGGCCCGCTCCACCAGCACGGTCGAGTAGCCCAGCCGACGTAGCCTGGCGTTCAACCAGAGACCGGCGACTCCGGCGCCGACGATGAGAATGTCGGTGGCAATGGCGGTTGGCATGCAAAGACCTCGGATTCAAGACAAGGCGGGCAGTATACAGGTCTGCTTGGCCGGGCCGAGCGCGCCGGGCCGTTCAATGCCCAGTGGTCTTGGAGAACACCTGAATCACCACCACACCGCCGACGATCATCGCCATGCCGAGCATGGCCGGCAGGTCGAGCTTCTGCCCGTAGATCACCAAGGCCGCGATGCTGATCAGAACGATGCCCAGCCCCGACCACACGGCGTAGGCAATACCCACCGGCACCGTGCGCACCACCAGCGTGAGCATCCAGAAGGCAATGCCATAGCCGACCACCATCAACAGCAGCGGCAGCGGGGTGCTCAGGCCTTTGACGGCCTTCATCGAAGCAGTGGCGATGACTTCGGCGCAGATGGCGATGGCCAGGTAGGTGTAGGCGTTCAAGGGGGCGTCCTCAGGGAAATGGCGAGCATTCTTAGGCTTGCGTGGGACGGCGTCCAGTCATACGCAGGACTATTCCTACCCCAGCCTGTCGTTACGTTTGGCGGATGTCCCTGCGCACGGTTCCTTGTAGACTCTGCTGCCATGAACAGAACTCTCTATACCGTGTTGTTTCACCTGGGCCTGCCGCTGGTCGCGCTGCGCCTGTTCCTGCGTGCGCGCAAGGCACCGGCCTACGGCCAGCGCGTCGGCGAACGTTTCGCCTGGACGCTGCCCGAACTGCGCCCGGGCGGAATCTGGGTACACGCCGTGTCGGTCGGCGAGAGCATCGCCGCAGCGCCCATGGTGCGTGCGCTGCTCGCGGCGTATCCGCAATTACCGGTGACCGTCACCTGCATGACCCCGACCGGCTCCGAGCGCATTCGCGCGATGTTCGCCGACGAGCCGCGGGTGCAGCACTGCTACCTGCCGTACGACCTGCCCTGGGCGGCGCGGCGTTTCCTCGACCGCGTGCAGCCCAAGCTTGGGGTCATCATGGAAACCGAGCTGTGGCCGAACATCATCGATCAATGTGCACGCCGCAACATTCCCGTGGTGCTGGCCAATGCGCGGTTGTCCGAGCGCTCGGCGCGCGGCTATGGGCGTTTCGCCGGGTTGACCCGGCCGATGCTGGCGCAGATGAGCCTGATCGCCGTGCAGACCGAAACCGAAGCCGAGCGCTTCCGTCAGCTCGGCGCGCGTACCGAGGCGGTGCAGGTCACGGGCTCGATCAAGTTCGACCTCAAGCTCGACCCACAACTGCAACCCCGCGCCCAGGCCTTGCGCGAGCAGTGGGCGGCGCAGGCGCGTCCGGTGTGGATCGCGGCCAGCACCCATGAGGGCGAAGACGCGCAGGTGCTGGCCGCGCACCGTCAGTTGCTGGCCGTGCACAGCGATGCCTTGCTGATTCTGGTGCCGCGCCACCCCGAGCGATTCACCACGGTGTACGAGCAGTGCCGCGAGCAGTTCGACAGTGTGCGCCGCTCCACCGGCGAGGCGGTACAGGCGCAGACGCAAGTGCTGGTCGGCGACACCATGGGCGAGTTGCTGTTTCTCTACGCCCTGGCCGACATCGCCTTCGTAGGCGGCAGCCTGGTGCCGCGTGGCGGGCACAACCCGCTTGAGCCTGCCGCCTTGGCCTTGCCGGTGCTGATGGGCCCGCACGTGTTCAACTTTCTGGAAATCAGCAACCTGCTGCGCGAAGCCGGTGGCCTGCTGCAGCTCGACAATGCCGAAAGCCTGGGCAACGAAGTGCGGCGTCTGATCGAGCTGGCCCAGGATGCCAAACGCATGGGCGAGGCCGGCAGGCAAGTGATGCAGGCCAACCAGGGCGCACTCAAGCGCCTGCTCGATGGCATCGATGCGTTGATGCGCTGAGCCATTGGCAGGGCCACAGCCCGTCTGTCGTGTTCACGGCAGACGGGCTGTTTGCGTTCAGGGGCGGCGCTCGAAGTTCTTCGCGGCGGCAGCGGCCAAGTCCGGTGGCAGGAAGTCCTTGTCCGGGTTGTAGTCGGTCTTGAGGTAGCGACCCAAGTCTTGCAGGTCTTGCGGGCTGAGGGTGCCGGCGGCCTGCTTGAGGCGCAGGTTGTCGAGGATGTAGTCGTAGCGGCTGTTGTTGTAGTCGCGCACCGAGTTGTACAGCTGGCGTTCGGCATCGAGCACATCGACGATGTTGCGCGTGCCGACCTGGTAGCCGATTTCGGTGGCTTGCAGGGCGCTCTGGCTGGAGATGATCGACTGCTTGCGCGCCTGCACCTGCTCGACATCGGTGTTCACCGCGCGGTGCAGGTTGCGGGTGTTCTCGACCACCTGACGGCGCAGGCTTTCGCGCTGCTGTTCACTTTGGCTGAGGCGCTGGTAGGCCTCGCGCACCTGCGAGCTGGTGAGTCCGCCGCTGTACAGCGGGATGTTCAGTTGCAGGCCGATGGTGGTCTGCTCGACGTCGCCGCCGTAGCGCACGCCGGGTTGTGGCGCCGGGTTGCTAAAGCCCAGGCTGTCGTTGTCGCCTTTCTGGTAGCGCGCCACCGCGTCGAGGGTCGGGGCATGGCCGGCCTTGCGCTGGCGCAGGGTTTCCTGGGCGGCATCGACGGCATGGTTGGTCGCCAGCAGGTTGAGGTTCTGCCGCGCGGCAGTATCGACCCAGGCCCTGGCATCGTTGGGGCTCGGCACCTGCACCGGCAGGCTGTGCACCACCCCTTGCAGTGCACCGTATTCGCGGTTGGTCAGGGTTACCAGGGCCTGGAAGGCGTCATCGACCTGGCGCTGGGCGATGATCCGGTTGGCCCGTGCGGTGTCGTAGCCGGCCTGGGATTGCAGCACGTCGGTCTTGTCGGAAAGGCCGACGTCGAAGCGTTCGTTGGACTGATCGAGCTGGCGCTTGAACGCCGATTCTTCGGCTTTGGTCGAGGCCAGGTTGTCCTGGGCGCGGAGCACCGCGAAATAGCTTTCGGCGCTTTGCAGAATCAGGTTCTGCTCGGTGGCCGAAAGCTCCAGCGCCGCCTGCTCGTTGACCGCCTCGGCAGCCTGCAACTGGAACCAGCGATCGGCGCGGAACAGCGGCTGCGACAGGGTCGCGCTCCACGAGTTGCCGCTTCGGGTGGAGGTGATCGCCGGCTCGTCGAGCCTGGTGCGGGTGTTCATCGATTCTGCACCGGCGGAAAGGTTGGGCAGCAGGCCGGCGCGCGCCTGGGGCACGATCTCGCGGCGGGCGCCGTAGTCGGCACGGGCCGCGGCCAGGTCAGCGTTGTTGCCCACCGCTTCCTGATAGACGCTGACCAGGTCGGTTTTCACCGTTGGCAGCGTCTCCACTGCGGCAACTGCGGCATGGGACGCACAGGACACGGCGAGTGCCAGCGATAGTTTGCGCAGCATGGAGTCGATCCTTGAATTTCTGAACTGTTGAGTATTGAAAAGTGGCCAGTGTACGGCTGGACTCGCTCGGCAACAATTCCCTCTTGCGCCTTTCGTCCTGCCAGTGCCGGCAGGCTTGGCTTTGCCGAGTGGTTGAGTCTAGACTGCACGCGTTCTTGTCGGGGTGCCTTGAATCGAAGGCTGAGATCGGATAGTTCCGGATCCCGTTGAACCTGATCAGGTTAGCGCCTGCGTAGGGAACAAGATTGCTCGCTTTCCCGGCGAGATCTTGTGTCAGATCCGGGATCGTCGCAGCTCAACTGCACCACGCCCCGCATCCGACACCGCACTCGTCCATGAGTGCGTCCGCGTCTTTCAGGTTCTTCCCCGACATTCCGCCCGCAGGAAATCGTCTGGAGAGCCGTGATGAGCAAACAAGAAAAATCCATTCACCTGAGTGAGTCGGCCAAGGTCGATCAGCAATCGGTGCAGCCCTTCACCCGTTCGCGCAAGATCTATGTCGAAGGCTCGCGCCCGGACATCCGCGTGCCAATGCGCGAGATCAGCCTGGATGACACCCCCACCGACTTCGGCGGCGAGGCCAACGCGCCGGTGCTGGTCTATGACACCTCCGGCCCCTACACCGACCCCAACGTGATCATCGACGTGCGCAAGGGCCTGGGCGATGTGCGCTCGGCGTGGATCGATGCGCGTGGTGATACCGAGCGTCTGGCCGGGCTGAGTTCGAATTTTGGCCAGGAACGCCTCAACGACCCCGAGCTGACCCGCCTGCGCTTCAGCCACGTGCGCAACCCGCGCCGGGCCAAGGCCGGCGCCAATGTCTCGCAGATGCACTACGCGCGTCAGGGCATCATCACCGCGGAAATGGAATACGTGGCGATCCGCGAGAACCTCAAGCTGCAAGAGGCCCGCGCCGCCGGGCTGCTCGACCAGCAGCACGACGGGCACAGTTTCGGTGCCAGCATCCCCAAGCAAATCACTGCCGAGTTCGTCCGCGAGGAAGTCGCCCGGGGTCGTGCGATCATTCCCGCCAACATCAACCACACCGAACTCGAGCCGATGATCATCGGCCGCAACTTCCTGGTGAAGATCAACGGCAACATCGGCAACAGCGCGCTGGGTTCGTCCATCGAAGAAGAGGTCGCCAAGCTGACCTGGGGCATCCGCTGGGGCTCGGACACGGTCATGGACCTGTCCACCGGCAAGCACATCCATGAAACCCGCGAGTGGATCATCCGCAACTCGCCGGTGCCGATCGGCACGGTGCCGATCTACCAAGCGCTGGAAAAGGTCGGCGGGGTGGCCGAAGACCTGACCTGGGAGCTGTTCCGCGACACGCTGATCGAGCAGGCAGAGCAGGGCGTCGACTACTTCACCATCCACGCCGGCGTGTTGCTGCGCTATGTGCCGCTGACGGCCAAGCGCGTCACCGGCATCGTCAGCCGTGGCGGCTCGATCATGGCCAAGTGGTGCCTGGCGCATCACCAGGAGAACTTCCTCTACACCCACTTCGAGGAAATCTGCGAAATCATGAAGGCCTACGACGTCAGCTTCTCGCTCGGCGATGGCCTGCGTCCGGGCTCGATTGCCGACGCCAACGACGCCGCGCAGTTCGGTGAGCTGGAAACCCTTGGCGAGCTGACCAAGATCGCCTGGAAACACGACGTGCAGTGCATGATCGAAGGCCCCGGCCACGTGCCGATGCAGTTGATCAAAGAGAACATGGACAAGCAGCTCGAGTGCTGCGACGAAGCGCCGTTCTACACCCTCGGCCCGCTGACCACCGACATCGCGCCGGGTTATGACCACATCACCTCGGGCATCGGTGCGGCGATGATCGGCTGGTTCGGCTGCGCCATGCTCTGCTACGTCACCCCCAAGGAACACCTGGGATTGCCGAACAAGGATGACGTCAAGACCGGCATCATCACCTACAAGATCGCCGCCCATGCCGCCGACCTCGCCAAGGGCCACCCGGGTGCGCAGATTCGTGACAACGCACTATCGAAGGCGCGCTTCGAATTCCGCTGGCAGGACCAGTTCAACCTCGGCCTCGACCCGGACACCGCGCGCGCCTTCCACGACGAGACCTTGCCCAAGGAGTCGGCCAAGGTGGCGCACTTCTGCTCGATGTGCGGGCCGAAGTTCTGCTCGATGAAGATCACCCAGGAAGTGCGCGAGTACGCCGCCAATATGCGTATCGATGCGGTCGAGGTGTCGGTGGAAGAGGGCATGCGCGAGCAGGCGGAGCGCTTCCGTCAGGAAGGTAGCCAGCTGTATCACAAGGTGTAAGTGGGTTCGGGAGCTTTGATCTTGGGGACCCTTCGCGGCTTTAGCCGCGAAGGGCCGTAAAGCCCAATCACTCGATTCCCAGCGCTCACCCCCGTCCCGGGAACAGCTCAGGCTTGAGAATGCCGTTCAGGCGCGGGTAGGGGATCTTCAGCTCGACATGGCCCATGGAGTAAGGGGCGATGGCGTAGACCTCGTATTTGACGATCATCGCGCCGTAGGTCAGGGCGATGTGCGGCGATTTGCGGAAGGGCCAGGTCTTGATGAACTCTGCGTCCTTGTCCATTTCCACGCTCATCAGCCAGGCGCGGTGGGATTCGGCGACGGTCTTCCAGAAGGTATCTTCCTGGCCGGGCAGAAGCATGTCCTGCAAGGTCAGCACCTTGTCCTGCTGGCGTGAATAGTTGATCAGGTCACGCCCCGGCATGCCATGGGCACCGCCGGTGTCCAGATAACTCGACAACTCGACGATCACCAGTCCGTCATGCTGCTCGCGTACCTTGGCTTGCAGGTAGCTGCTGTTGCGCTTCTGCGCCGTGGCCAGGTACTGCTGTTCATAGGCCTTGAGCGAGCTGGGCGGGGTGCTGCGCTCGTTGTCTTCGGTCAGTTGCAGCAGGCGACGCTCGACGATGCCGTCGAGTTTGGGCAGCGCCGGGAACGACACGGTGTCGATGTTCACCAACGGGCAGTCACTTTCGCTACAGCCAGGCTTGATGTGCTCCCAGGCGTCGCGCTTGACCTCCAGCGGTGTGCGGTAGTTGGGCGCGAACACGCTCTGGCAGGCTCCCAGGGCCAGGGCCAGGACGGCAACGGAGGTCAGTTTGACAAGTGTCATGTTGATCCTTGCAAGACAAGATGATCGGTCTTCGACCGTCGGCGAAAGGTTCGGTTCGCCGCTAAGCTAACAGAGTCGCTGCGGCCTGTCCTGGCCGCCTGGGCGGTCGCGGGAAAGGGATGAAACACGACGTTTCGCAGAGTAGGATGGCGCGATGTAGTCGTTGCTGTAGAGGAATTTCCATGGCCAACCCTTCACATTCCGAGCCTCGGCTCGTCGAGACCGTCAAGCGTGAGCACTGCTTCAAGGGCTTCTATCGGCTCGACCGCGTGCACCTGCGCCACGAGCTGTTCGACGGCGGCATGAGCCGGGAAATCAGCCGCGAGCTGTTCGTGCGCCACGACGCCGTGTGCGTGCTGCCCTACGACCCGCAGCGCGATGAAGTGGTGCTGATCGAGCAGTTTCGCGTCGGCGCCATGGACAAGGCGAGCAACCCCTGGCTGATCGAGCTGGTCGCCGGGCTGATCGACAAGGACGAAGAACCCGAACAGGTCGCCCACCGTGAGGCCGAGGAAGAAGCAGGTTTGAGCTTCTCAGCGCTGTGGCCGATGACCCGCTATTTCCCTTCGCCGGGCGGCAGTGACGAGTTCGTGCACCTGTTCCTCGGCCGTTGCAGCAGCGAAGGCGCCGGCGGCGTGCATGGCCTGGAAGAAGAAAGCGAAGACATCCGCGTGCAGGTCTGGTCGTTCGAAGATGCCCTGCAGGCGGTACGCGACGGACGCATTTGCAATGCTGCCAGCATCATCGCCTTGCAATGGCTGGCGCTGAACCGCGCCGAAGTCCGGGGGATGTGGTCGTGAGCCCGGCTCGCGAACGCTACCGGGTCGATCTGATCGGCCTGCAGGCTGCCTGCGAGGCCAACTATGCGCGGCTGATGCGCCTGCTGCCAGAGATGCGCAGTAACCAGAGCGAGCGGCGCATCGGCATGACCCAGGGTGACCAGACCCTGGGCGTGCTGGCGCTGGAAGTGCTGCAAGCCTGCCCGTACACCACCACCTTGCGCGTGCGCCAGGAACACAGCCTGCCATGGCTGCCGGTGCCGCAGATGGAAGTGCAGGTGTACCACGATGCGCGCATGGCCGAGGTGGTCAGCGCCGAGCATGCGCGGCGTCTGCGCAGCATCTATCCGTACCCCAACGAGGCCATGCACCAGCCCGATGAAAAGGCCCAGCTCAACCTGTTTCTCGGCGAGTGGCTCAGCCACTGCCTGGCCTGGGGCCATGAACTGGCGGCGGTTCGCTGAAATGTGAACCCGGTCGGCTTCTGCCGGTTGCGTCCAGCCCGGCGCTGACGATAATTGCGCCACACCCGCTCAAGGAGACGGCCGTTGTCAACGCCAGCCCCCTTCCGCTCTGCCTCCCCCGTCCATGTCGTGCAACTCACCGACCCGCACCTGTTCGCAGATCCGGCCGGCGGCCTGCTGGGCGTCAATACCCGTGACACCCTGCGCCACGTGGTGCAGCAGGTGCGCCGCGAGCAGGCGCAGATCGACCTGTTGCTGTGTACCGGCGATCTGTCCCAGGACGGCAGTGCGGCGTCGTATGCCGCGTTTGCCGAGCTGACCGACGGCCTGGCACCCCTGAGCCGCTGGCTGCCGGGCAATCACGATGCACCGCAGGTCATGGCCGCGATCGGCCAGCACACGCTGATCCAGGCGGTCACCGATATCGGCGCCTGGCGCGTGCTGATGCTCAATTCGGCCGTGGCTGGCGCCACCCATGGACTGCTGGCCGACGATCAACTGGCGTTGCTCGATCAGGCCCTGGGCGCGGCCGGCGATCGCCACTGCCTGGTGTGCCTGCACCACCAGCCGGTCGACATCGGTTGCGCGTGGATCGCGCCCATCGGCCTGCGCAACGCCGAGCAGTTGTTCGCGGTGCTGGCTCGCCATGTTCAGGTGCGTGCGCTGCTGTGGGGGCACATCCACCAACCGTGGGACGAACGACGCAACGGCGTGCGCCTGCTGGCAACGCCCTCGACCTGCATTCAGTTCGCTGCCGCCAGCGAAGCGTTTCAGGTCAGCGAAGAGTCGCCCGGCTACCGCTGGCTGCGCTTGCACGACGACGGCTCGATCGACACCGCGGTGGAGCGCGCCGAGGACTTCGTGGTGACCCTGGACTTCGACAGCCCAGGCTATTGAGCCGCTTGGCAGACGCCGGGCAACACCTTGCGAAACCTGCGACTGCGCCAAACGTCGGCGAACACGATACACTGCGCGTTTCCCCGCGCCCGGCTGACCGGGCGCCGCGTTGCAGATGCCGAGGCTACGATGTCGGGTTCGATCCTTTATATACACGGGCTCAACAGCTCGCCGCTGTCGCTCAAGGCCAGCCAACTGACCAAGGTGATGCAGCAGCTCGGGCTGTCCGAGCGACTGCGCGTACCGGCGCTGCATCACCATCCGCGCCAGGCCATAGCCCAGTTGCAGGCGGCCATTGCCGAGCTTGATTCGCCGTTGCTGGTCGGTAGCTCGCTGGGCGGCTACTACGCCACCTGGCTGGCTGAACAGCACGGCCTCAAGGCATTGCTGATCAACCCCGCAGTGGCGCCGCACCGACTGTTCGACGGCTATCTGGGCACCCAGCGCAACTACTACAGCGATGAAACCTGGGAGCTGACCCACGACCACATCGCGGCCTTGGCTGAGCTGGAGGTGCCGTCGCCGCAAGACCGTCACCGCTTCCAGGTATGGTTGCAGACCGGCGATGAGACCCTCGACTACCGCCACGCCGAACGTTACTACCAGCACTGCGACCTGCGTATCGAGCAAGGTGGCGACCACGGTTTCCAGCACTTCGCCGCGCATATTCCTGCGCTGCTCGGCTACGCCGGCGTCGACCCCGAGCGGATCGCCGCTGTCGACCTTGCCACCCTTTGATTCCTGCATTCACCAGACTGACGACGAGACCCCATGGCCAATCCCAGCGCTAGCGCCTATAACGCAGACGCCATCGAAGTCCTCTCCGGCCTTGACCCGGTGCGCAAGCGCCCGGGCATGTACACCGATACCAGCCGGCCCAACCACCTGGCCCAGGAAGTCATCGACAACAGTGTCGACGAAGCCCTGGCCGGGCACGCACGCAGCATCCAGGTGGTGCTGCACGCCGATCACTCCCTGGAAGTCAGCGACGACGGTCGCGGCATGCCGGTGGACATTCACCCCGAAGAAGGCGTGTCCGGGGTCGAGCTGATCCTCACCAAGCTGCACGCCGGCGGCAAGTTCTCGAACAAGAACTACCAGTTCTCGGGCGGTCTGCACGGGGTTGGCATCTCGGTGGTCAACGCCCTGTCGAACCAGGTGCGGGTACGCGTCAAGCGTGACGGCAACGAGTACCAGATGACCTTCACCGATGGCTTCAAGGCCACGGAGCTTGAGGTGGTCGGCAGCGTCGGCAAGCGCAATACCGGCACCAGCGTGTATTTCAGCCCCGATCCGAAGTACTTCGATTCCGCCAAGTTTTCCATCAGCCGCCTCAAGCACGTGCTCAAGGCCAAGGCCGTGCTGTGCCCGGGGCTGTCGATCAGCTTCGAAGACAAAGGCACCGGCGAGAAGGTCGAGTGGCATTACGAAGATGGCCTGCGCTCCTACCTGGTCGATTCGGTCAGCGAGTTCCCGCGCCTGCCCGATGAACCGTTCTGCGGTTCGCTGGCCGGCAACAAGGAAGCGGTCGACTGGGCGCTACTGTGGCTGCCCGAGGGCGGTGACAGCATCCAGGAAAGCTACGTCAACCTGATCCCCACCGCCCAGGGCGGCACCCACGTCAATGGCTTGCGCCAGGGCCTGCTCGATGCCATGCGCGAGTTTTGCGAGTTCCGCAACCTGCTGCCTCGCGGGGTCAAGCTGGCGCCGGAAGACGTCTGGGAGCGCATCGCCTTCGTGTTGTCGATGAAGATGCAGGACGCGCAGTTCTCCGGGCAGACCAAAGAGCGGCTGTCCTCGCGCGAGGCGGCCGCGTTCGTCTCCGGGGTGGTCAAGGATGCCTTCAGCCTGTGGCTCAATGCGCACCCGGAACTGGGCCTGCAGTTGGCCGAACTGGCCATCAGCAACGCCGGCCGGCGCCTCAAAGCGAGCAAGAAGGTCGAGCGCAAGCGCATCACCCAAGGCCCGGCGCTGCCCGGCAAGCTGGCCGATTGCGCCGGGCAGGACCCAATGCGCGCCGAGCTGTTCCTGGTCGAGGGTGACTCGGCCGGTGGCTCGGCCAAGCAGGCGCGCGACAAGGAATTCCAGGCGATCCTGCCGCTGCGCGGCAAGATCCTCAATACCTGGGAAGTCGATGGCGGCGAGGTACTGGCCAGCCAGGAAGTGCACAACATCGCCGTGGCCATCGGCGTCGATCCAGGCGCCAGCGACCTGGCCCAGTTGCGCTATGGCAAGATCTGCATCCTCGCCGACGCCGACTCCGACGGCCTGCACATCGCCACGTTGCTCTGCGCGCTGTTCGTCCAGCATTTCCGCCCGCTGGTGCACGCCGGTCATGTCTATGTGGCGATGCCGCCGCTGTACCGCATCGACCTTGGCAAGGAAATCTACTACGCCCTGGACGATGCCGAACGCGATGGCATCCTCGACCGTCTGGTGGCCGAGAAGAAGCGTGGCAAACCCCAGGTCACCCGCTTCAAAGGCCTGGGTGAGATGAACCCGCCGCAGTTGCGCGAAACCACCATGGACCCCAATACCCGTCGTCTGGTGCAACTGACCCTGGACGATGTCGACAGCACCTGCGAACTGATGGACAAGCTGCTGGCGAAAAAACGCGCCGGTGACCGCAAGAGCTGGCTGGAGAGCAAAGGTAACCTCGCTGAGGTCATGGTTTGAAGCGTCGGCTGCTGGCCTCGCTGCTGGGCCTGCTGCCGGCGCCAGTGCTGGCCGGCGACTGGTCTGAACTGCGCTTGCTCAGCGAGCACCCGATCGACGGCATGCGCGGTGGCAACCTCTCGGGCCTGGCGTCGTGCCGCGGCGCGCTGTGGGGTGTGTCCGACCGCGACGACGATCGCATCTACCGCTTCGACCAACAGGCGTCGGTGTGGCGCGCAGAAGCGGTGCAGTTCACCCCGCCCCCGGTGCCGGAAAGCGGCCTGCCGTTCGGCCTGAAAGTGCGCAACTGGGCGGTGTCCTGGTGGCGCGGCGGCGAGCTCGACTACGAAGGTGTCACTTGCGATGACGCCGGTAACCTGTACCTGGTCAGCGAGGCCCACGCCGCGGTATTGCAATTGCCGCCCGAGGGCGAGCCGCAGTGGCTGAAGATCGATCAGGCGATGGTCCGTCAGGCGCGTGCCAGCGGCATGCTGCTGCACTTCAACGCACAGTTCGAAGGGGTGGCGATCAACCCGGCCGGCGACCGCCTGTGGCTGGCTGCCGAGCGCGAGCGGCGCGGCCTGGTGCTGGTGCAGCGTCAGCAGTCGGTGTGGAACTGCGGACACAGCTGCGTACTGCTCAGCGAAGCCGGGGTCGAGATGCAGCCAGCGCAGATGGCTCATCCGCGTGAGCGTACCCGCGACTTCTCCGACCTTGCCTACTACCAGGGCAAACTGTTCACCCTCGAGCGCAATGCCTACCGCATTTGCCGCCGCGACAGCGCTACTGGCGCGGTCGAGCGCTGCTGGTCGTTCGCCGCCGATGCCCTGACTGAGCCACGCCGCTACGATCAGCCGTTCGGCCTGGCCGAGGCGCTGGTGATCGACAAGAGCGGCGCCTGGATCGGCCTGGACAACAACGACGGCAAGCGTGCCGATGGCGAGCGCCGGCCGATCGTCTGGCGCTTCGCCGCGCCGGCCGGTGGCTCGAGCGCCAAGCCATGAGCCAGCCTGCCGGTAAACGCGCAGGCAAGGTGCTGATGATCATCGCCTGGGCCGCCGCGCTGTTTCTCGCCACGCGCTTTTTCGCTGAGTGGGAGGCGCGCCAGGACAACCCCAACACCCAGGTGCGCTCCGAGCATGGTGCCGGGTTCATCGAAGTGCGCCTGCTCGGCAATGGCCATGGGCATTTCGTCGCCGACGGCCTGATCAATGGCCAGACGGCGCATTTCATGCTCGACACCGGCGCCACCGATGTGGCGATTCCCGAAAGCCTGGCCCGGCAGTGGGGCCTGGAACGCGGTGCGCCGGTAATGCTCAGCACCGCCAATGGCCGCACCGAAGGCTACCGCACCCGTCTCGATGAACTGCAACTGGGCGATATCCGCCTGCGCAATGTGCGCGCCGTGGTGGTGCCGGGACTCGATGACGAGCAGGTGCTGCTGGGCATGAGTGCCCTGAGACAACTTGAATTTACCCAACGCGGCGGCACCTTGCTGCTGCGCCAGAACCTGAAATGACGAGGCTCGCATGAGCGACTTAAAAGACAGTCTCGACGGCGTCGAGCGCCGCTCCCTGGCTGACTTCACCGAACACGCCTACCTCAACTATTCCATGTACGTGATCATGGACCGCGCCCTGCCGCACATCGGCGATGGCCTCAAGCCTGTGCAGCGGCGCATCGTCTACGCCATGAGCGAGCTGGGCCTGGACGCCGACTCCAAGCACAAGAAGTCGGCGCGTACCGTCGGCGACGTGCTGGGCAAGTTCCACCCCCACGGCGACTCGGCCTGTTACGAGGCGATGGTGCTGATGGCTCAGCCGTTCAGCTACCGCTACACCCTGGTCGACGGCCAGGGCAACTGGGGTGCGCCAGACGATCCCAAGTCGTTCGCCGCCATGCGCTACACCGAGGCGCGTCTGTCGCGTTATTCCGAAGTGCTGCTCAGCGAAGTCGGCCAGGGCACCGTCGACTGGGTGCCGAACTTCGACGGCACCTTGCAGGAGCCGTCGGTGCTGCCGGCGCGCCTGCCGAACATTCTGCTCAACGGCACCACCGGCATCGCCGTGGGAATGGCCACCGATGTGCCGCCGCATAACCTGCGTGAAGTCGCGACCGCCTGCGTTCGTCTTCTCGACGAGCCCAAGGCCAGCGTCGAGCAGTTGTGCGAGCACATCCAAGGGCCGGACTATCCCACCGAAGCCGAGATCGTCACCCCACGTGCCGACATCCTCAAGATGTACGAAACCGGCAAGGGCTCGATTCGCATGCGTGCGGTGTACCGCCTCGAGGACGGCGACATCGTCGTCACCGCCTTGCCGCACCAGGTCTCCGGGGCCAAGGTGCTGGAGCAGATCGCAGCGCAGATGCAGGCCAAGAAACTGCCGATGGTCGCCGACCTGCGCGATGAGTCGGACCACGAAAACCCCTGCCGAATCGTCATCATCCCGCGTTCCAATCGCGTCGATGCCGCCGAGCTGATGCAGCACCTGTTCGCCACCACCGACCTTGAAAGCAGCTACCGGGTCAACGTCAACATCATCGGCCTCGATGGCCGGCCGCAACTGAAGAACCTGCGCGCGCTGCTGGTCGAGTGGCTGCAATACCGCACCGACACCGTGCGCCGGCGTCTGCAGTTCCGCCTGGACAAGGTCGAAAAGCGCCTGCACTTGCTCGAAGGTTTGCTGACCGCGTTCCTCAACCTGGATGAAGTCATTCACATCATCCGCACCGAAGAACACCCCAAGCAGGCGCTGATCGCCCGCTTCGAGCTCAGTGAAATCCAGGCCGACTACATTCTCGAAACCCGTCTGCGCCAGTTGGCGCGGCTCGAAGAGATGAAAATTCGCGGCGAGCAGGACGAGCTGCTCAAGGAGCAGGCCAAGCTGCAAGGCCTGCTCGGCAGCGAAGCCAAGTTGCGCAAGCTGGTGCGCAGCGAACTGCTCAAGGATGCCGAGACCTATGGCGACGCGCGGCGCTCGCCGATCGTCGAGCGTGCCGAAGCCAAGGCGCTGTCGGAAAACGAACTGATGCCGGCCGAACCGGTCACCGTGGTGCTGTCCGAGAAGGGTTGGATTCGCTGCGCCAAGGGCCATGACATCGACGCCACGGGCCTGTCGTACAAGGCCGGCGATGGCTTCAAGGCCGCGGCGGCGGGGCGTTCGAATCAGTTCGCGGTACTCATCGACTCGACCGGGCGCAGTTATTCCCTGGCGGCCCATAGCCTGCCCTCGGCGCGCGGCCAGGGCGAACCGCTGACCGGCCGTCTGACGCCGCCACCGGGGGCAAGTTTCGACTGCGTGCTGCTGCCCGATGACGAGGCACTGTACGTCGTGGCCTCCGATGCCGGCTATGGCTTCGTGGTCAAGGGTGAAGACCTGCAGGCCAAGAACAAGGCAGGCAAGGGCCTGATCAGCCTGCCCAATGGTTCCAAGGTCATGGCGCCGCGGCCGGTCGCCGACCGCGCCAACGACTGGCTGGCCGCAGTGACCACCGAAGGCCGTCTGCTGGTGTTCCGTATCGCCGACCTGCCGCAGTTGGGCAAGGGCAAGGGCAACAAGATCATCGGCGTGCCCGGTGAGCGGGTCGCCAGCCGCGAAGAGTACGTCACCGACATTGCCGTGCTCGGTGCAGGCTCGACCCTGGTGTTGCATGCGGGCAAGCGTACCTTGTCGCTCAAGGCCGATGATCTGGAGCACTATAAGGGCGAACGCGGACGCCGTGGCAGCAAATTGCCACGTGGCTTCCAGCGGGTCGATGCACTGAAGGTGGATGTGCCGGGGTAATTTCCCGGTGCAATGGGGCTATTTCCTGATTGACGCCGCTTTAAAAGCTGGAGTCGGGCGCCCATTTCGCGGATGATAGTGCCCCCGCGGCGCCAGCCTGGCTGTGCGCCCGAGCGACTTTACCGAGTATCACTGCGGCCTGCCTGGTGCAGCCGCCTGGATGGGATGAATGAGATTTCCACGCCTTCCATTGACGTTGTTGATGACTGGCTTGTTGGCCCTGAGCGGATGCACCATGCATCAGCCGGTCGCCCTGTATCAGCTGGACAGTGGTCAACCCGGTCAGCCGTCGCAGGCTGCGGGTATGGCAGTGGTGGTCGGCCCGGTATCGGTGGCCGACTACCTGCAGCGTGAAACCTTCCTTCAGCGTCAGGCCGATGGCAGCCTGAGTGCCGCCACCGATGGTCGCTGGGCGGGCAGTTTGTCGGCAGACATCGACCAGTTGCTGGTGCGTCAGCTGGCCTGGCGCCTGGACAGCCAGCGCGTGGTGCTGGCTCCGGCCGGGGCCGGCTTCAGCCCGGACGTGCAGGTGCTGCTGTCGATTACCCGCCTGGATTCGGGCACCAAGCAGCCGGCCATTCTCGACGCCCAGTGGCGGGTACTCGACCGCCGTGGCCAGGTGCGTGACAACCGCATCGTCCACCTCGAGCAGCCACATGAAGGCAGTGAAAGCGCTCAGGTGCAGGCCCAGGGCCAACTGCTGCAAAAGCTCGCCGAGCAGCTCAGCACCGCCATCAAGCCGCTTGCCAACCAGCCCGCGCTGGCCCAGGAACCGGTGCCGAAGAAGTCCTCGACACCGGTTCAGGTCAGGAAGGAGCGCGAGAAATCGCGAATCCCCATGGCGGCGCCGATTCGCACCGACATGGAAGTCTATCGCTTCTGAGTCAGCGCCCATGAAAAAGCCCGCAGCGATGCGGGCTTTTTCATGGCTGGCGTTCGTTCAACTGCGGCGTTCGTGCATGCGTGCCAGCTGGCGCTCGAGCATCGACGGGTAGGGCTCGAGCAGGCGTTCGACACAGCAGGCACCTTCCGGGCTTGCGATTGGGCGAATGCGCGCGCGTTGGCGGATCAGGTCGTCGTCACCGATCAGGCGTTCGACCAGCAACAGGTTGCGGCTGTGCTGCGACAAGGCCAGCGCATCCTGGGCTTTTTCGGCCATCAGCAGATCGACCTGGTCGAGGCCGTACAGGTCGTCGTCCAGGGTCAGGCCCAGTTGCAGCTGCAGGGTGATGCCGCTGTCGGCCACCTCGATCTGCAAGGCATGACCCAGGGCGCGCAGCAGTTCGCCGCAGCAGATCGCGTTGGTCAGGTAATCGTCACCGCACTGGCGGCTGTGGAACAGCAGCAGGGCACTGCCATCGTTGAGCGAATGCAGCTCGCCTTCATACAGCGACACGGCCTGGTTCAGGCATTCGCGGTAGCGGTCGAGCAACTCGCTGAGGCGGGTGCGCGGCAGGCGCCGCAGTTGCTCTTGCGAGCCCAGTTGCACGGCAAGTACGGCACTGAATTGCGGCTCGCCGGATTCTTCCACTTCCACCGGCTGCGGTTCATCGTCGAGCAGCCCGGCAAACGCGGCATCGTCGTCCTCGGCATTCTGCGCAGAGGCCTTGGAGCGCTGGCTGGCCTCGGGAATCGCGGCGCGTTCGCGCAGGCTCAGCGGGGCGTCGCCCTCGTCTTCGAAGGCTTCGTCGTCGTAGTCGGCTTCCGGCTCAGGTTCCGGTTCCGGGGGCGGCGGCGGGGCGAGGCGGGCGTGCAGTTGGCGGGCCAGGTCACCGATTTCGTCCTGGCGGTCGGTGCCTGGGGTCAGATGGTGCGGGTCACGCAGCCATACCCGCAGTTGCAGCAGGGGCGTGGTGATGTAGCGGCCCAGGCGTAGGCTCAGGGTCAGCGCCAGGGCCAGCAGAATGGCGGCCATGATGCCCATGCTTTGCAGGCTGATCAGCATCGGCTGCTGAAACTGGCCCATGTCCAGGCTGATGCGCAGTTGCCCGGCGGTCACGTCCTGGAAGGTGATCTTGCTCTGGTACAGGCCTTCGGCCTCGCCCAGCAAGGTGTTCTTCGGCCGCTGTCCGGCTTCGGCGAGGATGCGGTTGTCGACGCTGTAGATCGCCGCGTGGGCCACCAGCGGGTTCTTCACCAGGTTACCCAGCAGCACGTTGAGGCTGAGGATGTCGTTGGCGACCAGCAGTTCGGTGGCCGAGCTTGCGGTCTGGATGGTCAGGCTCTGGCCAACCGCATCGGCCTGGTCGTGCATGGCCTGCTTGAACTGCAGACCCATCACGCAGGCGTAGATCACCAGCGCCAGTGCCACCATGAACACGGTGTGGCTGGCGATGCGCAGAACCAGGGGGACGCGACGTTGGCGCAGGGCGCGGAAGAGCATCACGAAGAAGTTGTCGGGTTTAACAGGCGTGGGCCGGATCACAGAGCGCGGCTCTTTATGGCAAAAAGTGTGCGGGGGAGTATAGCGACAGGTGTTTTGCCGGCAAAGTAGGCGATGTGCCCGGCGGTCATGGAAAATCGGTAGAATGCGCATTTTTCATCATTTCGGAGCCAGGTCTTGCGCGAAATCGTCCTGATCAACATCACCGGTGAAGACCGCCCAGGCCTCACCGCTGCCCTTACCGGCGTCCTGCTCCAGGGCGGTGTGAACATTCTCGACATCGGCCTTGCGGTGATGCACGGCACATTGTCGTTCGGCATCCTCGTCGATATCCCCGACAACGAAGTCGCCACCCAGCTGCTGCAAAGCGTGCAGAGCAAAGCCCACGAGTTGAACCTGCAGGCCCGCTACACGCCGATTTCCGAGGCCGACTACCAGCACTGGGCCGAGGGCCATGGCGACCAGCGCCATGTGGTCACGCTGCTCAGCCGGCAGATCACCCCCGAGCAACTGCAGCGCGCCAGTGCGGTGATTTCCCAGTACGGCATGACCATCGAGCGCATCGAACGCCTCTCGGCACGGGTGACCCTCGATGCACCGGTAGACAAAAGCCGCGCTGCGGTGGAGATCTCCGTGCGCGGTGAGCCGAGCGACGTGCAGGCGCTGCGTGCCGATTTCTTCGCCCTGTCGAGCGAGTTGAACGTCGATATCGCCTTCCAGAAAGACGACCTGTACCGCCGCAACCGGCGCCTGGCGGTGTTCGACATGGACTCCACGCTGATCGAGGCCGAGGTCATCGACGAGTTGGCCAAGGCCGCCGGAGTCGGTGAGCAGGTGGCGGCGATCACTGAGCGGGCCATGCGCGGCGAGCTCGATTTCCGCGCCAGCTTCACCGAGCGCATGGCGTTGCTCAAAGGCCTGGACGTCAGCGTGCTGGAAGAGATCGGCGCCTCGCTGCGCCTGACCGAAGGCGCCGAGAACCTGTTCGCCGAGCTCAAGCGCCTGGGCTACAAGACCGCCATTCTATCGGGCGGCTTCAGCTACTTCGCCAAGCAGGTGCAGGCGCGTCTGGGGATCGACTATGTGTTCGCCAACGAGCTGCAGGCGGTCGACGGCAAGCTGACCGGCGTTGCCGTCGAGCCGATCGTCGATGCGCAGCGCAAGGCTGAGCTGTTGCAGGAACTGGCGAGCAAGGAAGGTTTGCAGCTGGAGCAGACCATCGCCGTCGGCGACGGTGCCAACGACCTGCCGATGCTGGCCCTGGCCGGGTTGGGTGTGGCGTTCCGCGCCAAGCCGCTGGTGCGCCAGTCGGCCAAGCAGGCCATCTCTACCCTTGGGCTGGATGGCGTGCTGTACCTCTTGGGCCTGCGTGACCGCCAGACTCGCGCCTGATCGGCATTGCACCATGAAAAAGCCCCGCATCCGCGGGGCTTTTCACATCATGCGGAAAGGTCGTCCGCAACACCAGGCGCTACCGCCTGGGCAGGCATGGCCAGCAACTGGCCCATGCGCACGGCCGAACCCGCGCCGACATCGCCCCACTTCATCTGATCGGGGCCAAACAGCACCACTACCGTCGAACCCAGCTTGAAGCGACCCATCTCGGCGCCTTTTTCCAGGTGGATGGGTGCGCGGCTGGCTTCGTCGTAGCGCACGCTCTTGAGTTCGCGCTTGGGCGGGGTGACCAGACCGGCCCATACGGTTTCCACCGAGGCAACGATCATCGCGCCCACCAGCACCATGGCCATCGGCCCGCGCTCGGTGTCGAAGATGCACACCACGCGCTCGTTGCGGGCGAACAGCTCCGGGACGTTTTCCGCGGTGGTCTGGTTGACCGAGAACAGCTGACCGGGCACGTAGACCATCTCACGCAGGGTGCCGGCCAGCGGCATGTGCACGCGGTGGTAGTCCTTCGGCGAAAGGTACACGGTCGCGAACTCGCCGCCCATGAACGGTGCTGCCAGGGCCGGGTCACCGCCCAGCAGTTCCTGGGCGCTGAAGCTGTGACCTTTGGCCTGGAAGATGCGGCCGTGTTCGATCTGGCCGACCTGGCTCACGGCACCATCGGCCGGGCAGAGGATGGCACCTGGGGTGGTGTCGAGCGGGCGCGCATCGGCTTTCAGTGCGCGGGTGAAGAAGGCGTTGAAATGCTCGTAGGCGCTGAGGTCTTCGACCAGCGCCTCGGACATGTTCACCTGGTAGCGCTTGGCGAACCAGGCGGTGAAGGCGTTCTTGAACCAGCGCACCCGGCATTCGGCCACGCAGCCGGCCAGGCGCGAGAGCAGGTGATGGGGCAGCAGGTACTGGCTGAGGATGAACAAGCGGGATTTCATTGAGTTTCCTTAAACGTCTACAGGCGTGTCCGGGTGATTGCCCCATTCGCCCCAAGAGCCGGCATAGGCCTTGACCCGTGGATAACCGAGGGATTTGGCCACTAGGTAAGTGAAGCCGGAACGGCGATGACTCTGGCAATGGGTGATCACTTCCTTGTCGGGGGTGATGCCCAGGCCATGCAGCAGCTCGGCGATATCGGCGCGAATGCGCAGCTGATCATTGGCGTCGATGCCGGCGGTCCATTCCAGATTGATCGCACCGGGGATGTGTCCGCCGCGGGCGGCGAGCACTTTGCTGCCGTTGAATTCCTCGGGCGCTCGCGCGTCCCAGATCGCCAGGTCGGCGGCGCCCAGGCGGCTTTGCAGGTATTCGCGGGTGGCAGTGGGTTCAGTGTGCAACTGCAAGGTCACCGGGGTGTTGGCGGTGGCCGGCACCTCGGTGCTCAGGGCGTCGGCAGGCCAGGTCTGGATGCCGCCGTTGAGGTAGTGATAGTGACGATGACCGATGACGTCGAGCAGCCAGATGAAGCGCCCCGACCAGGCCCCGCCTTCGTCGTCGTAGACCACGTACACCGCATCGTCACGATGACCGAGTTCACTGAACAGTCGCTGCAGATCGGCCATCGACGGCAGCAGGCCCGGCGCTGGCGCCTGGCCCAGCTGGGTGCGTTTGCCGTCGATCCAGCGTGCGCCTGGGATGTGCCCGCTGGCGTAGCGATTGGCGCTGGTCAGATCGACCAGAATCAACTGCGGGCAATCCAGGCGCGGCAACAGGTCTGCGGCCTCGATGACCAGGGGCAAGCCGGAAAAGTCAGTCATCCACGGTCTCCGGGGAAAAAGAGCGGCCAGTCTAGGGGCTGTTCCCGTTTCAGCGCAAACGGCGTTATCGCGCCAGCCGAGACGAGCCCTTGGCGCAACGCGTCAGGCGCTGCGGTTGCCGAAGGTGGCCAGGGCGCGCTCGATGCACTGCGCCGTCTTGGCGAACGCCTGCACGCTGAGATCGCCCAGCGGACGACCGTTCTGGTCGGCCAGCAGCACCATCAGCACCTGGCCGTTGACCGCCAGCGAGCGGATCAACAGATGCTCGCTGCGCAGCAGGGCGCGCAGCGGGGCTGGCATCAACGCACTGAACTGGCGGTGGTTGTCGGGCGTCAGGCGCAATTGCGCGGCCTGGTTTAGCAGGCGTTCGAACAGGCGATTGCCGACGATGGGCAGGCTCAGCGCCATGGCCTCCTTGGGTAGTCCGGCGGTCTGCTGCACGCGCAGGCATTCGTTGAGGCGATCGACCGAGAGCAGCATCACCCGGCTGAAGCCGCAGGCAGTGAGGGCTTCGCGGGCCTGGGTGGAAAGGTGCACGGCATTGCTGAAGCGGCTGGGTTGCGCCAGCAGATCGCCGCACAGCTCACGCCAGCGCTCCAGTTCATCGGCGGCCGGCGGCGGTGGCGCCTGCATGTCGGGATGCTGGCGGCGTTGCTGCCATGGCCAGAGCAACGCTTCGGCCGGGTGGAACAGGCCGGCGCGGGCATGGCGCCGGGCGCTTTGCGCGGCCTGTTGGTGAACCTGGTTCTGCACATCTTCCAGCGAGGTTTGCAGGTACAGCGCAGTGAGCAGTTGCCAGCGCAGCAGGTGCGGGTTGTCCCAACCGACCTGCGCGGCCAGGGCCAGGTTGTTGGCCAGCAGCACGGTATTGGCCGGCTGGTTGAACCAGCGCCGCAGTCCGGCTTCGGCGTCCAGGCGGTGCTGTTGTTCCAGCGGGTCCTGGGCCCGGGCGATGCTCAGCACCTGGGCCAGCAGCTCGCGTTCTTCGAGCAGCAGGCGGTAGCCCTGGGTCACCCATTCCGGCAGACGCCAGTGCTCGGCGACGGCGCGGCACAGCTCCAGAATGCGCACGCCGAACAGCTCATGCTCGACCTCGGCGGCTACCTCACCCTTGTGAATCACCCGCAGTTCCCAGGCATCGAGCAGCGCAGGGTAGACCAGCGCCAGCGGCCATAGCGGGGAAAGAAACAGCAGGCTGCCCCAGTGGATTTCCTGCCACAGGCGCGCCAGGCGACTGGCGAACAGGCCACTGGCCTGCTGGCTGGCGTGCTGGCTGATCTGGATGAACTGGTTGAGCACCGGCGGCATGTCGTCCCTGGGCAGCGCGGGCAGGCGCCCGAGCAATTGCGCGCAGCGACCCAGGCCCAGGCGGTTGAGCGCCACCTCCAGGCTTTCAGCCGGCTCGGCCTGGCTGGCATTGGCCGAATGATTGGCCTCACGCATCACCGACAGCACCAGGGCGGGGCTGCCTTGCATCAGTTCGGCGATGTCACGCATCGAGCGGCGACTGTCGTTGATGGCCGACAGTACGCGGTCGTGACTGTCCTTGGGCACCGGTACACGGACGCCGTCGAGCAGCTTGACCCAGGCCTCTAGCGTCGAGGGAATCTGAGCGGGCACCTTGGTTTCACTTGGCATTTTGACATCAGTCCGAACTGGCTTTTCGCTAGGAGTGCCTATAGTCTGGCGCAGTTCTGCCGATAAGTAGAAGAAGAGTTTCAGAGCACCCCTCCCGGTCCTTGATCACATCCGCTAATGCGTTGAACTTATGGCTAAAATTATCGGCATCATCATCGTATTCGCCAGCGTGCTCGGCGGTTACGTGCTCTCCCATGGCAAGATCGCGGCACTGATTCAGCCATTCGAAGTGCTCATCATCGGTGGCGCTGCGCTGGGTGCATTCATTCAGGCCAACCCCGGCCACATGACCATGCATGTGTTCAAGAAGTCGCTGAAGATGTTCGGTTCGCGCTTCAACCACGCCTTCTATCTGGAAGTGCTCGGCCTGGTCTACGAGATCCTCAACAAGAGCCGCCGCGAAGGCATGATGGCCATCGAGGCGGACATCGAAGACCCCGCCGCCAGCCCGATATTCAGCAAATACCCGACCATCGTCGGCGACGCCGCGATGACGGCGTTCATCTGCGACTACCTGCGCATCATGTCCACCGGCAACATGGCGCCCCATGAGCTGGAGGGGCTGTTCGACATGGAACTGTTGAACATGAAGGAAGAACTCGAACACCCATCCCATGCCGTGACCGGTATCGCCGACGGCATGCCGGGCTTCGGTATCGTCGCGGCGGTACTGGGTATCGTGGTGACCATGGCCTCGCTGGGCGATGGCGACCAGGCGGCCATCGGCATGCACGTCGGTGCGGCGCTGGTGGGGACCTTCTTCGGTATTCTCGCCGCTTATGGCTTCTTCGGCCCGCTGGCCAACTGCCTCAAGCACGACGCCAAGGAAGAGCTCAACGTATATGAGGCGATCAAGGCCTCGCTGGTGGCATCGGCCTCCGGCATGCCGCCGTCGCTTGCGGTGGAGTTCGGTCGCAAGGTGCTCTACCCGGGGCACCGCCCAAGCTTCGCCGAGCTGGAACAAGCGGTGCGCGGTCGCTGAGTCATGGAGAACAACCAGCCCATCATCGTCAAGCGCGTCAAGCGCTTCGGCGACGGCCACCACGGCGGTGCCTGGAAAATCGCCTTCGCCGACTTCGCCACGGCGATGATGGCGTTCTTCCTGGTGTTGTGGCTGCTGTCCACCGCAACCCCGGAGCAGAAGATCGCCATTGCCGGCTATTTCCAGGACCCGATCGGCTTTGCCGAAAGCGGTACACCGTATGTCATCGACCTCGGCGGCACGCCGGAGATGGCCCCGGACAAGACCATCAACCCGGAAGAGAAATTCGAGACCACCCCGCAAGTCACCCCTGAAGTGAGCAAGGATCAGGTCGAGAGCATGGCCGAGCAGGTCGAGCGCGAGCGTCTGGAGTTGCTCTTGCAGGAGCTGCAGAACAAGGTCAACGAGAACCCTGAACTGCAGAAGTTCAAGGACCAGATTCTGTTCGAGATCACCCAGGATGGCCTGCGCATCCAGATCATGGATGCCGAGAACCGGCCCATGTTCGATCTGGGCAGCGCGCGCTTGCAGCCGTACTTCGAGGACATCCTGTTGGCCATGGCCGACACCATCAAGGCCGTGCCGAACAAGATCAGCGTCAGTGGCCACACCGACGCCAAGCCGTTCGCCGGTAGCGGCGGCTTCGGCAACTGGGAGTTGTCGGCCAACCGTGCCAACGCCGCGCGGCGGGCGCTGGTGGCCGGTGGCTACCCGGACGATCAAGTGGCGCGGGTGGTGGGCTACGCTTCATCGTCGTTGTTCGACCGCAAGGACCCGCTCAACCCGGTCAACCGGCGCATCGACATCGTCGTGCTGACCAAAAAGGCCCAGCGCGACATTGAAGGCGAGCAGGGCAGTCAGCAGAACCCTGCCGCGCCGGCTGAGCAGGCGCCGTCCGGCGGCGCTCCCCAAGGTGCCGCGCCTGCCGGCGGTACCGCGCCGAGCGGCGCAACGCCTGGGCCAGCCGAGCAGGTGCCGATGCAGCACCGCGAACTACGCCAGAAGCTGAACATCTTCGAGGACGGCACCCTGCGCATGGAAGACAGCCAGGAATAACCGGCAGCACGCATCACGAAAAACGCCCATGAGCGAGTCATGGGCGTTTTTTATGCGTGCTTCAAGCTGTTCGGCGGATCAGTAGCTGTCTTCCGGCAGGCTGGCGATGATCGACCGGTAGCTGTGCATGCGCTGCGGCTTGATGCGGCCATCTTCCAGGGCCATGAGCAGGGCGCAACCCGGTTCGCGGTCGTGCTTGCAGTCGCGGAAGCGGCAGGTGCCGAACAGGTCGCGGAACTCGATGAAGCCCTCTTCGACGTCGTGACGGCTGACGTGGACCAGGCCGAACTCGCGAATACCGGGGGAGTCGATCAGGTCGCCGCCGTTGGGGAAGTGGTACAGCCGCGCGGTGGTGGTGGTGTGGGTGCCTTGCCCGGACCACTCGGAGAGGTCGCCGACACGGGTCTGCGCCTGTGGCAGCAGGCTGTTGACCAGCGATGACTTGCCCACCCCGGACTGGCCGACGAACACGCTGATGTGCCCGGCGAGCATCGCCTGCAAACGCTGCATGCCGTCACCGTGGTGCGCCGAGACTTCCAGCAGCGGGTAGCCGAGGTCACGGTAGACCTCGAGCAAGGCGTTCAGCGCCGGTCCGTTGTCTTCGTCGATGAGGTCGGCCTTGTTCAGCAGCAGCAGCGGGCGAATGCCGGCATGCTCGGCTGCGACCAGGTAGCGGTCGATGAGGTTGGGGTGTGGCTCGGGCGCCGGGGCGAAGACGATGACGATAAGGTCGACGTTGGCAGCCACCGGTTTGAGCTGGCCGTGGTTGTTCGGCCGGCGCAGCTCGGTGCTGCGCGGCATCTGCGCGACGATCACGCCGATGCCCTGGTTGCCTGCGCGCCACACGACACGGTCGCCTGTGACCAGCGCCGGCAGGTTGGCCCGCAGGTGGCAGCGGAACACTTGCCCGGCGCTGTCGCCGTCCTGTGCTTCGACTTCCACTTGCACACCGAAGTGGGCGATGACCAGACCCAGCTGTTCCGGCCCCAGGTCGCCACCTTCCAGTTCCTTGAGCGTCTGTTGCTCGCGCTTGGCGGCGCGCGCGGCGCGTTCGCCCTGGATTTTTTCGATGCGCCAGTTTTGGCGGCGATTGAGCTGGCGTTTGGCCATGAACTTCCCGTGGTGGTGGCTGCTGGAAAACAGCCGGCAGTCTAGCACGGCCCGCAGGGCACGGCCTGTCTGGCGCGGCCCGGTGAGCTTTGGTGGCACGGGCGGCTAGGCTACTATGACGCATCATTCGAGGAGCGCTTATGTCCAACCCACAGAACCTGATCTGGATCGACCTGGAAATGACCGGTCTGGATCCGGATTCCGACGTCATCATCGAGATGGCCACCATCGTCACCGACAGCGAGCTCAACACCCTGGCCGAAGGCCCGGTGATCGCCATCCATCACAGCGATGAAGTGCTGGCGCGCATGGACGAGTGGAACACCCGCACCCACGGCAATTCCGGGCTGACCCAGCGCGTGCGCGACAGCCGCGTCAGCATGGCCGAGGCCGAGGCGCAGACCCTGGCCTTCCTCGAGCAATGGGTACCGCGCGGCAAGTCACCGATCTGCGGCAACAGCATCTGCCAGGACCGACGTTTCCTGTACCGCCACATGCCGGCACTGGAAGGCTACTTCCACTATCGCAACCTCGACGTTTCCACCCTCAAGGAGCTGGCCGCGCGCTGGGCACCGCATGTGCGCGACAGTTTCCAGAAAGGCGGCACGCACCTGGCGCTGGATGACATCCGCGAGTCGATCGCAGAACTGCGTCATTATCGCGAGCATTTCATCAAGGTCTGAAACCTGGCGGCAGCGATTGTCGCGCCGCCCCCTTCTGGTGCGCAGGCAGACTGGTTAGACTGCGCGCCTTTCGCGCCCCGGACCTGCCGCCATGCTGCTCATGCTCTACCTGATCGCCATCACCGCCGAAGCCATGACCGGCGCGCTGTCGGCCGGTCGCCGCGGCATGGACTGGTTCGGTGTGGTGCTGATCGCCTGCGTCACCGCACTCGGTGGCGGTTCGGTGCGCGACATGTTGCTCGGGCATTACCCGCTGACCTGGGTCAAGCACCCCGAATACCTGGTGCTGACCAGCCTGGCGGCGATCGTCACCATTGTCATTGCACCGCTGATGCGCCGCCTGCGCTCGCTGTTTCTGGTGCTCGACGCCTTGGGCCTGGTGGCCTTCACCTTGATTGGCTGCATGACTGCGCTGGAGATGGGCCACGGCATGCTGGTGGCCTCGATCAGTGGGGTGATCACCGGGGTGTTCGGCGGCATTCTGCGTGACATCTTCTGCAACGACATCCCCCTGGTATTTCGCCGCGAGCTATACGCCAGCGTGTCCTTCGCCGCGGCCTGGTTCTACCTGGGCTGTGTGTACTTCAAGTTGCCCGCCGAGCAAGGCATGTTGCTGACCCTGTTCGGTGGCTTCCTGCTGCGCCTGCTGGCGATCCGCTTTCATTGGGAAATGCCCAAGTTTCACTACAACGATCAGCAGTGAGGCGAGCTGCAAGTCGCGAGTGGCTAGCTGCAAGTATCAGGGCTTTTCAGACAGAGCCTAGCGACTCGCCGCCAGAGCGGCGCTGGTGTTCGGCAAGCGCCCATTCGACGTGTTCCCTGACCAGTTCCGAAGGATGCTCGCGGCGTGCCTTGAGGGCTTCCAGGACGGGGATGGTCGAGGGTGCATTACCCAGGCCCACCGCCAGGTTGCGCAGCCAGCGCTCGTAGCCGGCGCGGCGCAGCGGCGAGCCTTCGCTGAGGCTGAGAAAGCGCGCTTCGTCCCACAGGAACAGCTCGGCCAGCTTGGCATTGTCCAGGCCGTGGCGCGGCATGAAGTCGGCTTCCTGGGTGGGCTTGGCGAAGCGGTTCCACGGGCAGACGATCTGACAGTCGTCGCAGCCGAACACGCGGTTGCCGATCAGCGCGCGCAGTTCCAGCGGAATGGCGCTCTTCAGTTCGATGGTCAGGTAGGAAATGCAGCGCCGCGCATCCATCAGGTATGGCCCGACGAAGGCTTGCGTCGGACACACATCGAGGCAGGCCTGGCAGCGGCCACAGTGTTCGCTGGCCTGGGCCTCGTCGACCGGCAACGGCAAGTCGACGAACAGCTCGGCGAGGAAGAAATAGCTGCCGGCCTTGCGATTGAGCAGCAGGGTGTTCTTGCCGATCCAGCCCAGGCCGGCCTGTTGCGCAATGGCCTTTTCCAGCACCGGCGCACTGTCGACGAAGGCCCGGTAGCCGAACGGGCCGATGGCCTGCTGGATGCGCTCGGCCAGGTGCTGCACGCGCTTGCGCACCAGCTTGTGGTAGTCGCGGCCCAGGGCGTAGCGCGAGATATAGGCCTTTTCCGGTTGCGCCAGGCGTTTGGCCATTTGCGTGTCGCCGGGCAGGTAGTCCATGCGCAGCGAAATCACCCGCAAGGTGCCGGGAATCAGCTCGGCAGGGCGCGAGCGCTTGCTGCCGTGGGCGGCCATGTAGTCCAGCTCACCGTGATACCCGGCGTCGAGCCAGCGCTGCAGGTGCTGTTCGTGTTCGCCCAGCTCGATCCCGGCGATGCCAACGTGGGCAAAACCGAGTTCACGGCCCCAGTCTTTGATCGACTGGGTCAGGGTGGGCAGGTCGGGGAGGCAAGCGGACATGGATGGGTAAGGCAATACGGGCTCAGGTGCGTATAATTCTGCCAGACATCGGAGCCCTTGACCCCATGCCCCAGACCAAACGTCCTACAAACCCCGCCCGCGCCCTCACTGCCCGCGACCTCGCCGGCCTCGCCCCGCGCCAGCCGAACGCCCACAAGGGCGAGTTCGGCCATGCACTGGTGGTCGGTGGCGACCTGGGCACCGGCGGCTCGGTACTGCTCAGCGCCGAGGCCGCCTTGCGTTGCGGCACCGGCCTGGTCAGCGTGGCGACGCGCCCGGAGCACGTCGCAGCCGGCCTTGCGCGGTTGCCGGAAGTCATGTGCCTGGGCGTGAATTCGGCCAATCAGTTAGTCAGTGTTCTCGAGCGCGCCAGTGTCGTGGTGGTCGGCCCGGGCCTTGGTCAGGCCGCCTGGGGACGCAGCTTGCTGTCGGTGGTGGCGCGCGGCGCGCAGGCGCAGGTCTGGGATGCCGATGCGCTGAACCTGCTCGACGGCGAGCCGCTGGCCTTGGCAGCCGGCAGTATTCTCACCCCGCACCCTGGCGAGGCCGCGCGCCTGCTGGGCATTTCCACCGAAGCGGTGCAGGCCGATCGACCTTGGGCTGCGCGCAAGCTGGCCCGCCGGCATGCCAGTATCTGCGTGCTCAAAGGCGCTGGAACGCTGATCGCAGGGCCTGACGGGGAACTGGCGCTGTGCAACCGTGGTCATTCAGCGATGGCTGGCGCGGGCTTCGGCGATGTCCTCACCGGGGTGCTGGCCGCGCTGCTGGCGCAGGGGCTGGATGCCTGGCAGGCGGCTCAGTTGGGCGTATGGCTGCATGCCTGCGCCGGGGAACGCCTGGGCGTGCAGGGCCGAGGCCTGGCTGCCAGTGATCTGATTCCCGTCATTCGCAAGTTGTTGGAGGAACATTCAGCGTGTCAGGCATAACCCTTTTTCTCGCCGATGAAGCGGCTACCGTGGCCTTCGGCGCGCGCCTGGCTGCGGTCACCGGCGGGCATGGCGTGATCTTTCTCGAAGGGGACCTGGGCGCGGGCAAGACCACGCTGTCCCGCGGCCTGATTCGCGGTCTGGGGCACACCGGGGCGGTGAAAAGTCCGACCTTCACCGTGGTCGAACCCTACGAAATCGGTGCCCTGCGCGCCTATCACTTCGACCTCTACCGCCTGGTCGATCCGGAAGAGCTAGAGTTCATGGGCATCCGTGATTACTTCGAGGGCGACGCACTGTGTCTGTTCGAGTGGCCGGAAAAGGGTGCGGGCGTTTTGCCAAAGCCTGACCTGACCATTACCATGAGCCCCCAGGCGGGCGGACGCTCCCTGGTCCTGTCGCCGCAGGGTTCTCGCGGCGAAGCATGGTGTGCCGCTCTGGCCGCCAACAATAATCAGCAAGTGGGGTAGGTATGCGCAGACGCGCACTGGTCGCCGTTGTCGGGCTGCTGCTCAGCGCGGTGACCCTGCAAGCGTGGGCTGTCACGCAGGTCAAGAGCATGCGCCTGTGGCGCGCGCCAGACAACACACGCCTGGTCTTCGACCTTTCCGGCCCTGTTCAGCACAGCGTGTTCACCTTGAGCGCGCCTGATCGTCTGGTGATCGACATCAACGGCGCAACCCTGGGTGGCTCGCTGAACGCCTCGACCTCCAATACTCCGATTACCAGCGTGCGCTCTGCCCAGCGCACGCCCACCGATCTGCGGGTGGTCATCGATCTGAAGAAATCGGTCACGCCCAAGAGCTTTACCCTCGCGCCCAACGCCCAGTACGGTAACCGCCTGGTGGTCGATCTGTACGACCAGGAAGCCGATGCCGTGGCGGCCAGCACGCCGACGCCGACGGTCGCGCCAACCCCGCCTGTCGTGCCACCGGTGACCACGCCCGCGGTGCCGGTCACGCCGAGCCAGCCGCAGATCAAGCTGCCGCCGGTGCCCAGTGGCAAGCGCGACATCGTCGTCGCCATCGACGCCGGACACGGCGGCGAAGACCCGGGTGCTTCCGGTGGACGCGGCCAGCATGAAAAAGACATCGTGCTGCAGATCGCCAAGGAACTGCAGCGCCAGATCAACACCGAGAAGGGCTTTCGCGCCGAGCTGACGCGTACCGGCGACTATTTCATTCCACTGCGCAAGCGCACCGAGATCGCCCGCAAGAAAGGCGCCGATCTGTTCGTTTCGATCCACGCTGACGCCGCGCCGTCCAAGGCCGCTTTCGGGGCCTCGGTGTTCGCCTTGTCCGATCGCGGCGCCACCTCGGAAACCGCGCGCTGGCTGGCCGACACGGAAAACCGCTCCGACCTGATCGGCGGTGCAGGCAACGTCAGCCTCGACGACAAGGACCGCATGCTCGCAGGCGTGCTGCTCGACCTGTCGATGACCGCCACGCTCAGCTCCAGCCTCAATGTCGGGCAGAAGGTGCTGGGCAACATGGGCCGCATCACCTCGTTGCACAAACAGCGTGTGGAGCAGGCCGGTTTCATGGTGCTGAAGTCGCCGGACATTCCCTCGATCCTGGTCGAGACCGGCTTCATCTCCAACGCCAACGAGGCGGCCAAGCTCGCCACCCGCAGTCACCAGCAGGCGCTCGCGCGCTCGATTCATACCGGCGTTCGGCAGTTCTTCCAGCAGAACCCGCCGCCTGGCACTTACATCGCCTGGCTGCGCGACAGCGGCAAGATCGCCCAGGGGCCGCGGGATCACACTGTGCGACCGGGTGAAACCCTGGCGATGATCGCCGTGCGTTATCAGGTGAGTGTGGTCAGCCTGCGCAGCACCAACGGCCTGAAAAGCGATGAGCTCAAGGTCGGCCAGCACCTGAACATTCCGGCGACCACGCTGGCTGCGCAACAATGAGTGGCGGGTCACGCATCGAGCTGCTCAGCCCGCGGCTCGCCAACCAGATCGCTGCCGGCGAGGTGGTCGAACGGCCGGCGTCGGTGGCCAAGGAACTGTTGGAAAACAGCCTCGACTCCGGTGCCCGGCGCATCGATATCGATGTCGAGCAGGGCGGCGTCAAGCTGCTGCGGGTGCGCGACGACGGTGTCGGCATCTCTGCCGACGACCTGCCACTGGCCCTGGCCCGTCACGCCACCAGCAAGATCCGTGAGCTGGAAGACCTCGAAGGCGTACTCAGCCTCGGTTTTCGTGGCGAGGCCCTGGCCTCGATCAGCTCGGTGTCGCGGCTGACCCTCACCTCGCGCACCGTCGAGGCCGGCGAAGCCTGGCAGGTCGAAACCGAAGGTCGTGACATGGCGCCGCGGGTACAGCCTGCCGCGCATCCGGTCGGCACCTCGGTGGAGGTGCGTGACCTGTTCTTCAATACCCCTGCGCGGCGCAAGTTCCTCAAAACCGAGAAGACCGAGTTCGACCACCTGCAGGAAGTCATCCGACGCCTGGCCCTGGCGCGATTCGATGTCGGCTTTCATGTGCGCCACAACGGCAAGAGCGTGCTCAGCCTGCATGAAGCGCCCGATGACGTCAGCCGGGCGCGTCGCGTCGGCAGCATCTGCGGCCCGGGTTTTCTCGAACAGGCGCTGCCGGTGGATGTCGAGCGCAACGGTTTGCGCCTGTGGGGCTGGGTCGGTTTGCCGACGTTTTCGCGCAGCCAGGCCGACCTGCAGTACTTTTTCGTCAATGGCCGTGCGGTGCGCGACAAGCTGGTCGCCCACGCCGTGCGCCAGGCCTACCGTGATGTGCTGTTCAACGGCCGTCACCCGACCTTCGTGCTGTTCCTCGAACTGGAACCGAGCGGGGTGGATGTCAACGTTCACCCGACCAAGCACGAGGTGCGCTTCCGCGAGGGGCGCATGGTCCACGACTTTCTCTACAGCACCTTGCACCGCGCCCTGGCCGATGTACGCCCGGACGATCAGCTCGCTGCGCCCGCCGCGGCCCCCGAGGCTCCCAGGCCCAGCGGCACCCAGGCCGGTGAGTTCGGCGGCCAGGGCGAGATGCGCCTGTCGGCGTCATTGCTCGAACCGATGCAGGTCGCGCCCTCGCAGGCAGCGCCTGGCAGTGGCAGCGGTGCGGGCTATCAGTACAACTACTCGCCGCGACCTTCGCAGCCAGTGCCGGCCGCTGAGGCGCGGGCCGTGTATCGCGAGTATTTCGCGCCGCTGGGCAATACCGCCGCACCTGGTTTGCCCGAACAGCAGGGTGACATTCCGCCGCTTGGCTACGCCTTGGCGCAGCTCAAGGGTATTTACATCCTTTCGGAAAACGCGGTCGGCCTGGTGCTGGTGGACATGCATGCGGCGCACGAACGCATCATGTACGAGCGGCTGAAGATCGCCATGGCCAGTGAAGGCTTGAGTGGCCAGCCGTTGCTGGTGCCCGAGTCACTGGCACTGAGCCAGCGCGAGGCCGATTGCGCGGAGGAACATGCGCAGTGGTTCCAGCGTCTGGGCTTCGAGTTGCAGCGCCTGGGGCCGGAAACTCTGGCGATCCGGCAGATTCCGGCGTTGCTCAAGCAGGCCGAAGCCAATCGCCTGGTGCAGGATGTGCTTGCCGACCTGATGGAGTACGGCACCAGCGACCGTATCCAGGCGCACCTCAACGAGCTGCTCGGGACCATGGCCTGCCACGGCGCGGTACGCGCCAACCGGCGTCTGGCGCTGCCCGAGATGAACGCCCTGCTACGCGACATGGAAAACACCGAGCGCAGCGGCCAGTGCAACCACGGCCGTCCGACCTGGACGCAGATGGGCCTGGATGATCTGGACAAACTTTTCCTGCGCGGTCGATGACATGAGTGGCAAGCCCCCGGCAATTTTCCTGATGGGCCCGACCGCGGCGGGCAAGACCGATCTCGCCATCGAACTGACCAAACATCTGCCTTGCGAACTGATCAGCGTCGATTCGGCGCTGATCTACCGCGGCATGGACATCGGTACCGCCAAACCCTCCAGGGAGGTGCTGGCCGCGCATCCGCACCGGCTGGTCGACATCCTCGACCCCGCGCAGAGCTATTCGGCCGCCGAGTTTCGTCATGACGCCCTGCAGGCCATGGCCGAGATCACCGCGCGCGGCAACATTCCGCTGCTGGTCGGCGGCACCATGCTCTATTACAAAGCGTTGCTCGAAGGCCTGGCCGACATGCCGGCGGCCGATCCGCAGGTGCGCGCCGAGCTCGAGGCCATCGCCGCCGAACAGGGGCTGGGTGAGCTGCACCGCTTGCTCGAGTCGGTCGACCCGGTGTCGGCCGCACGTATCCATCGCAACGACCCACAGCGGTTGATTCGCGCATTGGAGGTGCAGCGGGTCAGCGGCCTGAGCATGACCGAACATCGCCAGCGTCAATTGGCTGAAAGTCGCGATCCAGACACAGGCGCTTCGGGCCATTTGCCCTATACTGTGGCGAGTTTGGCGATCGCTCCTACAGATCGTCACATTTTGCATCAGCGAATTGCGTTACGATTTTCCCAGATGCTGGAACAGGGCTTCGTCGACGAGGTCCGAACGTTGCGAGCCAGGGCCGATCTGCATGCTGGCCTGCCGTCCATACGGGCAGTGGGTTACCGGCAGGTGTGGGAGTACCTGGATGGCGAACTGGACGAGGCGCAGATGCGCGAACGCGGCATCATCGCAACACGGCAACTGGCCAAACGGCAGTTCACCTGGTTGCGCGGCTGGTCCGACGTTCAGTGGCTCGACAGCCTGGCTTGCGACAATCTGTCTCGCACCTTGAAATACCTGGGACGCGTCTCCATATTGAGCTGAGTCCCTGCCAATTGCCGTCTATTCTTGCGAAAGGTCGGCGGAATTCGTTGTTTTTTCTGATTTTCTATTATTGATCCTTACAGGAGTGCGGCATATGTCAAAAGGGCATTCGCTACAAGACCCTTACTTGAACACCTTGAGAAAAGAAAAGGTCCCGGTATCCATCTACCTCGTCAACGGGATCAAGCTGCAGGGCTCGATCGAATCTTTCGACCAGTTCGTCGTGCTGCTGAAGAACACCGTCAGCCAGATGGTCTACAAGCACGCGATCTCCACCGTGGTTCCTGCTCGCCCGGTGCGTTTGCCTAGCCCATCCGACGCCGATCATGGTGACAGCGAACCAGGCAACGCCTGATAGGAGTCCGTATTGTTCTTTGAGCGCCACGGTGGTGGTGAACGGGCGCTGCTCGTTCACTTGGAAGGACAGAACCCTGAGGCGCGCGAAGACCCGCAGGAGTTTCAGGAGTTGGCCCTCTCGGCCGGTGCAGACATCGTGCAATTGACGACGGTCTCGCGCCATCAGCCCACGGCCAAGTTCCTGATCGGCAGCGGCAAGGTCGAAGAGCTGCGCGACCTGGTCAAGGCCGAACACGTCGATCTGGTGATTTTCAATCACACCCTCACCCCCAGTCAGGAACGCAACCTCGAACGTGTGTTCGAGTGCCGGGTGCTCGACCGCACCGGGTTGATCCTCGACATCTTCGCGCAACGCGCGCGTACCCATGAAGGCAAACTGCAGGTCGAGCTGGCTCAGCTCGAGCACATGAGCACGCGCCTGGTACGTGGCTGGACCCACCTCGAGCGGCAAAAGGGCGGGATCGGCATGCGTGGCCCGGGGGAAACCCAGCTGGAAACCGACCGGCGTCTGCTGCGGGTTCGTCTGCGGCAAATCAAGTCGCGCCTGGAAAAGGTCCGCAGCCAGCGCGAGCAGGCGCGTCGTGGCCGACGCCGTGCCGATATTCCGTCGGTGTCCCTGGTGGGCTACACCAACGCCGGCAAATCGACGCTGTTCAACGCCTTGACCCAGTCCGACGTGTTCGCCGCCGACCAACTGTTCGCCACCCTCGACCCGACCTTGCGCCGGCTCGAGCTGGCCGACCTCGGTCCGATCGTGCTGGCCGACACCGTGGGCTTCATCCGCCACCTGCCACACAAGCTGGTCGAGGCGTTTCGCGCCACGCTCGAGGAATCGAGCAACTCCGATCTGCTGCTGCACGTGATCGACGCCCATGAGCCCGAGCGCATGGAGCAGATCGAGCAGGTGCTGGCCGTGCTTGGCGAGATTGGCGCGGAAGGCTTGCCGATCCTGGAGGTCTATAACAAACTCGACCTGCTTGAAGAGGTCGAGCCTCAGATTCAGCGCGATGCCGATGGCAAGCCGCAGCGGGTCTGGGTCTCGGCGCGTGACGGACGCGGCCTGGAGCTGGTGGGCCAGGCGATTGCCGAGTTGTTGGGAGATGACCTGTTCGTTGGCACACTGCGCCTTGAGCAGCAGTACGCACGCCTGCGCGCGCAGTTCTTCTCGCTTGGCGCGGTGCGCGGCGAGGCCCATGACGAGCATGGCAGCAGTTTGCTGGATGTGCGTTTGCCACGGGTCGAGCTCAATCGTCTGGTCAGCCGGGAAGGCCTGGAACCTCAGGTGTTCATCGAACAACACACTTTGCAATAAATGCCCGTCGAGGTCGCCGGGCAGCGGTGACAGGCATTCTGTAGCATTGGCCGGCGCGCCGTGGGCGCGTCTTTGCTTTATCAGATGGAGAGCGCTATGGCTTGGAATGAGCCGGGTGGCAACTCGAACAATCAAGATCCCTGGGGCGGTCGTCGCGGTGGCGGCGGCGGTGGTGGCGACAAAAAGGGACCACCGGATCTCGACGAGGCCTTCCGCAAGCTGCAGGACAGCCTGAACGGCATGTTCGGCGGTGGCAAGAAACGCGGTGGCGGTGGTGACCGCAACATCGGCAAGGGCGGCGGTCTGGGCTTGCTCGGCATCGGCCTGGCCGTGCTGGCGGCCATCTGGCTGTACAGCGCCGTGTACGTGGTCGATGAGCAGGAACAAGCCGTGGTGCTGCGTTTCGGCAAGTACTATGAAACGGTCGGGCCGGGCCTGAACATCTACTTCCCGCCGATCGATCGCAAGTACATGGAAAACGTCACGCGCGAGCGTGCCTACACCAAGCAGGGGCAGATGCTCACCGAAGACGAGAACATCGTCGAAGTGCCGCTGACCGTGCAGTACAAGATCACCAACCTGCAGGACTTCGTGCTCAACGTCGACCAGCCGGAAATCAGCTTGCAGCATGCCACCGACAGCGCCCTGCGCCACGTGGTCGGCTCCACGTCGATGGACCAGGTGCTGACCGAAGGCCGTGAACAGATGGCCGTGGACATCCGCGAACGTCTGCAGCGCTTCCTCGACACCTACCGCACCGGTATTACCGTGACTCAGGTGAACGTGCAGAGCGCGGCAGCCCCGCGTGAGGTACAGGAAGCTTTCGACGACGTGATCCGTGCCCGTGAAGACGAGCAGCGTTCGCGCAACCAGGCCGAGTCCTACGCCAACGGCGTGGTGCCGGAAGCCCGTGGTCAGGCGCAGCGCATCATCGAAGATGCCAACGGTTACCGCGACGAAGTCATCGCCCGCTCCAAGGGTGAGGCCGATCGCTTCACCAAACTGGTGGCCGAGTACCGCAAGGCTCCTGACGTGACCCGTCAGCGTCTGTACCTGGAGACCATGCAAGAGGTCTACAGCAACACCAGCAAAGTGATGGTGGCGACCAAGGATGGGCAGAACAACCTGCTCTACCTGCCGCTGGACAAGATGGTCGAAGGCAGCCGCAACGCACCGTCCTCGTCGAACAACGCCTCGCCGTCGGTCAACGACGCCGCAGCGCGCACGGCCCAGGACTCGCAATCGCAACAACAGGCGCCGCGTACCAGGGAGAGCCGCTGATGAGCAATAAATCGCTGTTCGTCCTGATCGCTGCGGTGGTCATCGCCGTGGTCGGCTGGAACTGCTTCTATATCGTCGCTCAGACCGAGCGCGCGGTACTGCTGCAATTCGGTCGCGTGGTTCAGGCCGATGTCCAGCCTGGCCTGCATGTGAAGGTTCCGTACGTCAACCAGGTGCGCAAGTTCGACGCACGTCTGATGACCCTCGACGCGCCCACTCAACGCTTCCTGACCCTCGAGAAGAAAGCGGTGATGGTCGATGCCTACGCCAAATGGCGGGTCAAGGACGCCGAGCGCTACTACACCGCCACTTCCGGCATGAAGCAGATCGCCGACGAGCGTCTGTCCCGTCGTTTGGAAAGCGGTCTGCGTGACCAGTTCGGCAAGCGCACCCTGCACGAAGTGGTATCGGGTGAGCGTGACGCGCTGATGGCCGACATCACCGCTTCGCTCAATCGCATGGCCAACAAGGAACTGGGCATCGAGGTCATCGATGTGCGGGTCAAGGCCATCGACCTGCCCAAGGAAGTCAACCGCAGTGTCTTCGACCGCATGAGCACCGAGCGTGAACGTGAGGCTCGCGAGCACCGCGCCAAGGGTAACGAGCTGGCCGAAGGTATTCGCGCCGACGCCGACCGTCAGCGCCGTGTGCTGCTGGCCGAGGCGTATCGTGAGGCAGAGGAAACCCGCGGTGATGGCGACGCGCAATCGGCCGCCATCTACGCCAAGGCCTACGGTCAGGATGCGGATTTCTACGCCTTCTACCGCAGTCTGCAGGCGTACCGCGAGAGCTTCTCGAGCAAGAGCGACGTGCTGGTCCTGGATCCGAAGAACGAGTTCTTCCGTTACCTGGACAAGAGCAAGCCGTGATGTGAGTCATCCCGCCGGGCGCCTAAAGTGCCCGGCGGGGTGCATCCCGAATCAAAAGCGGTGTATGATCGGGCAGCCGGGAAATTCCCGGCTTTTTTGCGTCTGCAAGGTCCGTTTGCTGCTAACCGAACCCTGCATTTTCAGGACGTCACGTATTCACAGGGTGTTGGCACGGTGGTAGCGCTGGGATCGGTGCTGCCCGTCATTGTGCGCCAACGCCTGCTTCACTCAAGGCTGCCTGCGGGCAGTCCGCCCGGACCAGAGGGGAAATGGCGTAATGGCAACGGTAGACCGCTGGCTTCTGCCAGATGGCATCGAGGAAGTACTGCCACCTGAAGCGGCGCGCATCGAGATTGCGCGGCGCCAGGTGTTGGACCTGTTCCAGAGTTGGGGCTACGAGCTGGTCGTCACCCCACATATCGAGTACCTGGAATCGCTGCTCACTGGCGCCGGCCAAGACCTCGATCAACGCACCTTCAAGGTGGTCGATCCGCTGTCTGGTCGTCTGATGGGTTTCCGTGCCGACTTCACGCCTCAGGTCGCGCGCATCGATGCTCACACCCTGCGCCGTGAAGGCCCAAGTCGCCTGTGCTATGCCGGTAGCGTGCTGCACGCCCAGCCGCGGGCGCTGTCGACCTCGCGCAGCCCGATCCAGCTCGGCGCCGAGCTGTATGGCGATGCCAGCCCCACCAGCGATGTGGAAGTCATCAGCCTGATGCTGGCGACCCTGCAATTGACCGACGTCGCCGATGTGCACATGGACCTCGGCCATGTCGGTATCTACCGCGGCTTGGCCCGCGCCGCCGGGTTGTCAGGGGCTATCGAGCAGCAGCTGTTCGATGCCCTGCAGCGCAAGGCCGTCGACGAAGTGCATGTGCTGACCACCGGCCTGCCACCTGATCTGTCCGCGATGCTGCGTTCGCTCACCGAGCTGTGCGGCAGCCGTGAAGTGCTCAATGAAGCGCGAGTGCGCCTGGGCCGTGCCCCGGCCAGCGTGCTGGCGGCACTTGATGACCTGCTGGCGATCGCCGATCGGCTGGCAGCGCGTTATCCGCAACTGCCGCTGTACTTCGACCTCGGCGAGCTGCGTGGCTACAACTACCACACCGGTGTGGTGTTCGCCGTGTTCGTGCCGGGGGTCGGTCAGTCGATCGCCCAAGGCGGACGTTACGACGACATCGGTGCCGATTTCGGCCGGGCACGTCCGGCGACCGGTTTCTCGACGGATTTGAAGACCCTGGTGACACTGGGGCGAGCTGAGGTCGTACTGCCGACGGGTGGCATCTGGATGCCCGACAGCGGCGATGCGGCCCTCTGGCAGCAGGTCTGCCAGTTGCGCAACGAGGGCCAGCGAGTGGTTCAGGCACTGCCTGGACAGCCGCTGAGCGCTGCCCTTGAGGCGGATTGTGATCGGCAATTGATTCAGCAAGAAGGGCGCTGGCAGGTACTGCCGCTTTCCCAATGAGTTTCTGCGTCGGCAGTAGGCCGGCACCAAGTTTGCGAATGAGGACAAGTGTTATGGGTAAGAATGTCGTCGTCCTGGGCACCCAATGGGGTGATGAGGGCAAAGGCAAGATCGTCGATCTGCTGACCGAACATGCAGCTGCCGTCGTGCGCTACCAGGGCGGCCACAACGCCGGCCACACCTTGGTCATCAACGGTGAGAAAACCGTGCTGCACCTGATTCCGTCCGGCATCCTGCGCGAAGGCGTGCAGTGCCTGATCGGCAACGGTGTGGTGGTTGCCCCCGATGCGCTGATGCGCGAGATTACCAAGCTCGAAGAAAAAGGCGTACCGGTGCGCGAGCGCCTGCGCATCAGCCCGGCCGCGCCGCTGATCCTGTCCTACCACGTGGCACTCGATCAGGCCCGTGAAAAGGCCCGTGGCGAAGCCAAGATCGGCACCACCGGCCGTGGCATCGGCCCGGCCTACGAAGACAAGGTCGCACGTCGCGGCCTGCGCGTGGGTGATCTGTTCCACCGCGAACGTTTCGCCGCCAAGCTGGGCGAGTTGCTCGACTACCACAACTTCCAGCTGGTCAATTACTACAAAGAGCCGGCCATCGACTTCCAGCAGACCCTGGACGAGTGCATGGCCTACGCCGAGCAGCTCAAGCCGATGATGCTCGACGTCACCGCCGAACTGCACCAGCTGCGCCGCGCTGGCAAGGACATCATGTTCGAAGGCGCGCAAGGCTCGCTGCTGGACATCGACCACGGCACCTACCCGTACGTCACCAGCTCCAACACCACAGCCGGCGGCATTTCCACCGGCTCTGGTGTCGGCCCAATGTACATCGACTACATCCTCGGCATCACCAAGGCCTACACCACCCGTGTCGGCTCGGGCCCGTTCCCGACCGAACTGTTCGATGAAACCGGCGCCACCCTGGCCAAGCGTGGCCACGAGTTCGGCTCGACCACCGGCCGTGCCCGTCGCTGCGGCTGGTTCGATGCGGTCATTCTGCGTCGCGCCATCGACGTCAACAGCATCTCGGGCATCTGCCTGACCAAGCTGGACGTGCTCGATGGCCTGGAAACCATCAACATCTGCGTGGGCTACAAGAACGCCGATGGCGCCGTGATCGAAGCGCCGACCGACGCCGACAGCTACATCGGCCTGCAGCCGGTGTACGAAACCCTGCCAGGCTGGAGCGAGTCGACCCTGGGCGTGAAGAGCCTGGACGGCCTGCCGGCCAATGCGCGTGCCTACATCACTCGCATCGAAGAGCTGATCGGCGCGCCGATCGACATCATCTCCACCGGCCCGGACCGCAACGAAACCATCGTGCTGCGTCACCCGTTCGCCTGATCAGCCGCACACGCTGAGCCAACGCCGCGCTCCCGCAGGGGACCGCGGCGTTTTTCATGGGCGCGAGAGCGACCGGCTACCGGAGCTTGGCCGATACGCCTGCTGTAGCGGCATAACCCTTGCTGTAAGAAGTTTCTGTAGATGCCATCAAAATAGTGGCGCCAGAAAACACGAGGGTCATACCGTGTCTGCCATCTCTTCACTGTTACGAAGCCGCCTGTTGCGGCCTGTGTTCGTTGCCTTGGGTATCGCGCTTTTGGTGCAGGTGCTGGTGGCCGTTGCACTGACCCGAAGCACGGTCAGCACTTTGGAAGATCAACTTGGCGAGCGCCTGGGCGAAGATAGCCGCCAGCTTACGGCTGATCTGCAGCAAGCCGGGCTGGACGTGCGTGCGGGCCTCGACAGCCTTTCCAGCAGCACCCGCCAGCGCCTGAGCGCGGGGTTGTCCGAGCGCCTGCAAAGCGAACAGCAGCAACTGCGTGCCTCCCTGGAAACTTCGCTCAAGGAATCGGCCAACGACATGGCCGAGCTGCTTGCCTCGGTAGCGCCGCGGGCGATCTGGGACAGCGACGTGCCGGTGCTCTCGGACTTCGCCCGGCGCGCCCAGCGCAACCCCAACGTGTTGTTCGTCGTCTACGACGATGCCCAAGGCCAGCACCTGACCCGCTACCTCAACCGGCAGAACCCCATCAACCAGGCGCTGATCGAAAAAGGCCAGGGCGAGCGTGCCCTGGACAAGGTCATCGATGCCGCTCGCCGTGACCCGGCGGTGTATTTCGTCGAAGCGTCGATCAACCCCAATGGCGCGGAAATCGGCAAGGTGTTGCTGGGCGTGTCGACCGCAGGCATCGAGCAGCAACTGCAAGCGCTCGACCAGCGCTTCGCCGCACTGATCGCCAGCGGCGAACAACTGGTGGGCGACAGCCTGGTGGGGGCGGCGGCCGACAGCGGCAACACCTTGCGCCAGCGCCTGGAAAAAGCCCAGGCCAGTGCCAGCGCGATGCAGGCCAACACCGCTCAGGCGGTGCGTGAGGCCAGCGGTGAGCTGCGCTGGCGCATCGGCCTGGCCCTGGCGGTGGTCGGGCTGGGCATGCTGGTGGTGCTGGCAGTGGTGCTGGGCCGCCGTGTGCTGAGCAAGTTGCGCCTGTTGATCACCGCGCTGGATGACCTGGCAGCGGGTGAGGGCGATCTGACCAAGCGCGTACCGCTCGACAGCCGCGACGAAATCGGTGACATGGCCTCGGCGGTCAATCGCTTCATCGACAAGCTGCAACCCATCGTCCGTGAAGCCGGCGAGGTGGCGCAGCGCACCGGTGTCGAAATCGCGGCCATGGCCCAGCGCAGCAGCGGTGCCGATACCGCAGCGGCCTTGCAGCGCGATGAAGTGGCGGCCAGCCTGCGTGACCTTTCGAGCATGGCCGAGGAGGCCCAGGCGGAAAGCCAGGCGATGCAGGCGGCGTTGCAGCAAGTGGTGGATATTCGTCAGGCCACTGATGAAAACAGCCGCGCCTCGACCCAGTTGGCCGGGCTGATCGAGAACCTGGCCGGGCAGGTCGATACCGGCTCGCAGGTGATCGAGCGCCTGGCCAAGCAGAGCGAGCAGATCGAGGTGGTGCTGACGGTGATCCATGGCATCGCCGAGCAGACCAACCTGCTGGCTTTGAACGCCGCCATCGAGGCGGCGCGCGCCGGCGAGACTGGCCGCGGCTTTGCCGTGGTGGCCGATGAAGTGCGGGCGCTGGCGAGCAAGACGCAGAGCTCGACCGGCGATATCCAGGCGCACATCACCGCGCTGCAACAAGGCGCCAAGGAAGCGGTGGCGACCATCGATCAGGCCGGGCGCAAGGCCAGTGAAGGGCTGCTGGTGCTGCGCGACAACGAGCGCCGCCAGCAGTCGGTACAGGCGGCGGTCGAGCAAGTGCATGCGGCGATTGGTCTTGCCACCCGCGCTGCGGCCCAGCAGGCCAATGGCGCGCAGGCTGTGCGTGGGCGGGTCGAAACCATCCATAGCCAGGCCGAGCGCTCAGCCGAGGTGGTGATACAGACCACCGCCAGCAGCAAGGTGCTGGATGACCTGGCGGCGCAGTTGCGGGCGAGTCTGGGGCAGTTCAGGGCGTGATGGCCTGCCCGTGCCAGTCAGCTCAGGCAGGCCAGGATGATCACGCCTTGTTCAGGTACATCCGCGTGGTCAGCAGGTACACCGGCAAGCCTGACACCACGATCAGCAAGGCCGCATACGGCGCCGCGGCGGCGAACTCGACGTTGGCCGTGTGCGCCCAGACCTCGGTGGCCAGGGTGGTCATGCCGGTGGGGCTGAGCAGCAGGGTTGCGGTCAGCTCTTTCATGGCGTCGAGGAACACCAGCGCGAAGGCTGCGGCCAGGGCCGGGAAGATGATCGGCAGGGTCACTCGGCAGAACGCGCCGAGGCTGCTGGCCCCGAGGGTGCGGGCGGCTTCTTCCAGGGTCGGAGAGGCCTTGTTCAGTGCGGTGCGCACCGGGGCCTGGGCCAGCGGCAGGAACAGCAGCGAATAGGCCAAAATCAGCAGCGCGGTGGTCTGGTACAACGCCGGCACGTAGTGCAAGGCGAAGAACACCAGGGTCAGCGCGATGACCAGGCCGGGCAGGGCGTGCAGCAGGTACGGCAGGCGCTCGGCCCAGATCGCCAGGCGACCCTTGTAGCGCACCACCAGGAAGCTGATGGGCAAGGCCAACAGCACGCAGAACGCCGCGCCGCCGAGCGACACCGACAGCGAGGTGAGCAGCGCGGTGCCGATTTCCGCCACCGGGAAGGCTGCCGACGAACCCACGCTCAGCCAGTAGCCGAGCATCGCCAGCGGAATGCCGCTGCCAAGAATCGCCAGCCCCAGGCAGAACAGCTGCGCCAGTACGCTCCAGCCCTTGAGGCGAATCGGCGCCGCACGCCGTGCCACGCCCTGACCGATACGCACGTGACGCGCCTTACCGCGCACCCGCAGCTCCAGCCAGAGCATCACCAGGCACAGCGCCAGTAGTACCGCCGAGAGCATGGCGGCGTTGGCGTTGCTGAATTCCAGCTCGAACTGCTGGTAGATGGCGGTGGTGAAGGTTTGCAGGCCAAGAATCGACAGGGCGCCGAATTCCACCAACATATGCAGGGCGATCAACAGCGCGCCGCCGAGCATGGCGGGCCACAACAGCGGCAGGGTGACCTTGAAGAACACCCCCCAGCGATTGCAGCCCAGGGTCCGCGCCGATTCTTCCAGAGAGGTGTCGACGTTGCGCAGGGTCGCCGCCACCGGCAGGAACACCAGCGGATACTTCGACAGCGCCATCACCAGAATCGCCCCACCCAGCCCCTCGAAGTCGGAACTCAGCGACACCCAGGTGAAGCTGCTGACGAACGACGGGACGGCGAACGGCAGGCACAGCACCACGCCCCACAGGCGCCGGCCGCGCAGGTCACTGCGCTCGAGCAGCCAGGCCAGCGCCATGCCGACCACCATGCAGGCCACGGTGACGCCGACCATCAGCATCAGGGTGTTGCGCAGTAGACCCCAGACGAACGGCCGCCAGAGCAGGTGCAGCGCCTCGCGCCAGCCTGCCTCCCATGCCTTGAGGGCGACATACAGCAGTGGCAGCAGGCTCATCGCCACCAAAAACAGCACAGGCAGCACCACCCAGATCGAGGGGCGCTTGCGCCGCGGCACGTAGCGCAGCGGCGCAGGGGTCGGCAGGGCGGCAGTCATCAGAGCAGACCGACCTCACGTTCCAGCTCCAGGGCTTCCTCGGCATTGCCCAGGTCGGCCGGGGTGATGTTCGGCGGACGCAGCTCGTCGAACGGCTTCAGGCCGCGGTCAGAGACCATGCCTTTGTGCAGCGGGTATTCGGCGGTGGTCTGGGTGATGACGCGCTGGCCTTCTTCGCTGGCCATCCAGTTGAGCAGTGCCTGGGCTTCCTTGGGATGCTTGCTGGCCTTGACCGCGGCGGCGCCAGAGATGGTCACCAGGCCACCGGCGTCACCGTCGGCCAGGTAGTACAGCTTGGAATCGAGCTTGCCGCGCTCGCGCTCCAGGGCGTACCAGTAGTAGTTGTTCACCAGCACGGCAGCGACTTCACCTTTTTCCACGGCCTTGAGGGCAACCATGTTGTTGGTGTAGGTCTTGCCGAAGGCCTTCAGGCCGGTCAGCCAGTCTTCGGCGGCTTCACGGCCATGCATCTTGAGGATCGCCACCGCCTGTTCCTGGAACGCGCCGCTGGTGGGCACGAAGCCGACGCGGCCTTCCCACTCAGGGTCGGCGAAGTCCATGACCGACTTGGGCAGGTCTTTCTCGTCGATCTTCTTCGGGTTGAACACCACCACGCGGGTGCGCGCGGTGACGCCCATCCAGGTGCCGTTGGCCGCGACGTATTCCTTGGGCAGCATGTTCAGCGTGGCGTCATCGATCTTCGCCAGCAGGCCCAGTTCGCCGAGGTTGTTCAGCGGCGGCGACTCTTCGGTGTAGATGATGTCGGCCGGCGAGCGATCACCTTCCTCGATGATCTGGCTGGCCAGCTGGTTGCTGCTGCCTTTACGGATATTGATGTGGATACCGGTCTTGGCCTCGTAGGCCTTGGCGATGGCCTCGCCGATTTCCTTGTGCTGGCCGTTGTACATGGTCAGCGTGACCGGGGCATCGGCCATGGCTGCGGGGGCGCCGAGGGCCAGGCCGAGCACGGCGGCGGCCAGGGTGCGCAGCAGCGAATGAGGGCGGATCGTCATGCGGGTGGTTCCTCGCTTACGGATACATATTTGGAAACAATGGTAAACGAAATCAGTTCTCAAGTGGCGGCATGGAAGAAAATTCATTCGCGTTGCGATCCGCGCAGTTCCGCTCGCTGCAGTGCTCAGTGACGTACCGCTTCGCCCCTATTGCGGCGTGCCTGACCCTCGTTTGGCGGTAGGGAAGCAGAACGTATCCGATCCTCTCCGAGCAAAGCTTGGGCACCTTCGGCGATGCCCTGACGCACTCGCCAGGCCAGCAGCAGAGCCAATAGCAGGCCGCCGCTCAGGCAAGCCAGCATGCCGACGTAGCCCAGGCGGTCGAGCAGCAGGCCGGCCGCCACTGGCGCGGCCAGGCGGGTGATGACGAACAGGCTCGATTGCAGGCCGTAGTCGCTGGCGGTGCGCTGACGGCGGCTGAAGAACAGGGTCAGGCCAAACATCAGTGCCGACACCGCGCCCATGCTTGCGGCCAGGGCCAGCACACTGGCGAGCAACCAGCCGCGGCCCAGGCCCAGGGCAACGGTAAGGGTCAGCAACGACAGCGCGAGCAGCGCCGCCAGCAGGTAGACGACGATCGCCCGGCCCGTGCCGAGCACCCCGGCCAGACGGCCGCCGATCAGGCTGAACAGTGCACCGGTGGTGCCACCGACGATGCCCACCAGCCAGGCGACCTCCTGCATGGGCAGGCCCTGGTCGAGCATCAGCGGCTTGAGGTACAGCCAGGCCGCGCCAATGAACGGGAAGGCGGTGAGTAGCAGCCAGGTCCACTGGCGCGCGGCCGGCTGGCTGAAGAAGCCCACCCAGTCGGCCACCAGGCCAGCGGACGGCGCCATATCTGGCGTCTGCGCCTGGGCACGTTTGCGCAGCGCCAGCAGCGGTAGCACACCGATCAGCAGCGCCGCGCCCATGATCACGAACGGCGCTTGCCAGCCCAGCCGCGCCTGCACCAGCAACATCGCGCCACCGCCGATGATCGCGCCGAGGAACAACGCCGCCGAGCGGATGCTGCCGGCGCGCAGTTGTTCGCTGCGCGGTAGCCACTGCACGGCCAGGGCATTGAGCGGAATGTCCATCCAGGTGGCGATGATGCTGATGGTGAAGGTCATGGCGAACAGAGGCAGGCGCTGTTCGATCAGGTTGTGCCGGCCGATCAGCCAGTACAGCATCAGCAGCGCCGCGCTCAGCAGCAACAGCCAGTGCACCAGGTGGCCGCGGCCCAGGCGCACCCGTTGCACCGGAACCGCCAGCAGGAACTTGAACACCGCCGGTAGGCCGGCCAGCTGGAACAGGCCGATTTCCGTGCCACTCCAGCCGTACTGGCGCATCACCAGCGGCATGCCGAACATCAGGTAGATGCTGGGCACCGCCAGCGCCAGATTGAGCCAGCCGAACAGCAGTTGCAGGCTGGCATTACGGGTACGGTTCATCGCTTCATCCCTGCGCGCGACGCGCGATCACAGCGTTGACCGGGGTCACCGGATAGCGCAGGCCGGTGAGTTGCTGCACGCCGCAGAAGCCGGCCTGTTGCAGGCGCACGGCCAGTTCGCCCTCGTCGAGGACGTGGCGACCTTGCAGACGCATGTGCAGGTAGTAGGGCAGCACCTGGGCGGCCGCCTGCCGCTCACGGGGCACTTCCGCCTGACAGCACACCAGCAGCCCGCCCGGGCGCAGCGCCGCATGCAGGCGACCTACAGTGGTGGCCAGGTCGTCGGCAAAATGCAGCACCGAGGAGCACCAGATCAGATCGAAACCGCTGCCGATGTCGTCGGCATTGAAGTCGCCGCCCTGGGCGCTGAGACGTTGCTGCAGGCCGGCCTGGTGAATGTTGTCGGCCGCCACTGCAGCCGTTTCCGGGTACTCGAACACCACACCGTGCAGAGCGGGCAGCGCTTCGGCCAGGGCGATGGCCACAAGGCCAGGGCCGCCACCGAGGTCGAGCAGGCGTTGCACCTGGCGAAACTCCGGCAGGCGCTCGAGCAGGGCGCAGGCCACTTCGCGGGTGACTGCACGTTGTTCTTGGGCGATCTGCACGCGTGCTGCGTTGGCCCAGGCCAGGCCCGATGCCGAGGGCGTGCTGTCGATGCGGCTGAGGCCGTTACGCAGGTAGTCGCCGAGCTGGCTGCCGGTCTGGCGCATTATCCGGTGGCGGAAGGCCAGCGCATCGCCGCAGTACTCCCGTGCGCCACGGTGCAGGTGCTGCGCGGCTACCGGCAGGTTGCGGTAGTGCGTTGCGTGCTGTGGGTCGCGCTCCAGCAGGGCCAGGCTCCACAGCAGCTCGAGGATCAGTTCGGTGCAGTGCCGGTCCAGGCTCAGGCGTTCGGCCAGGTCGGCGGCGCGGGTGAAATCGTTCAGGTGGTCGAACAGTGCGCAGTTCAGCGCGGCCTGCAAGGCATCGGCGGCGAGGCCGTTCAGTTGCAGGTTCCAGCAGGCTTGCAGCGGGTGGGCGGCGCTGAGCTCGAAGGTATCGGCGGGCAGTTTGCAAGAGTGAGGCACGGTAACTCCCTGTTCATGGCCATGGCATCGCGCGAACAGCCCATGGCCGGATCACTGATAAAGGTGATATAGATTAAATGAGAATCATTATTCATAAGTATGCGAGCCGGAGCCGTTCCTATGCGCCGTGCCGAGCGCTGCCATCGAGGGAGATCACCATGAACACATCGAAAGGAAGCTGCCGCCTCGGCCTGGACTCACCGCGTCACCGCAGCGTGCAGGCCGATGGCCGGCTGTGCCTGCAATTGGATGAAGGCCTTGGCCAGTGTCACTCCGAGCTGTTGCGCCTGGAGCAGGGCCTGGCGCTGGGGCGGCTGCACTACCACCCGGTGCGCAGCGTGATCGAGGAGAGCTGCGGACCCCACGACGGCCACGTTATGGTGGTGACCATCGGCTTGCAGGGAAAATCGGGTTTCATCGGCAAGGACGGCAGCAACCTGGCCTTCGAAGCCGGCCACACCACCATTACCGCGTTCCGTGCCACCCCCGGTGAGCGCCGCTACCAGGCCAATGAAACCGCCTCGCAGCTGCGCGTGGTGATTGACCAGCCAACCCTGTGCAAATACGTCGGCGAGGCCCGTGCCGAACAGGTGCTGGGCAGTGGTCGTCTGCATCGTCTGGACTTTCGCCGTAGTTCCCAAGCCGCCCAGGCCCATGCCGCGGCGCTGGTGCGCTACCTGCAACCGGGCCTGCTCGACCCGGCCAACCGCCTCGACCTGCACATCCATACCCTCAGCCTGCTGTCGGAGCAGTTCAACCTGCTGGCGCCGCTACAGAGCCAGGGCAGTGCGCTGAGCACCCAGGACATCGAGCGCCTGGAGCGCGCGCGCATCCTGCTCTGCGAGCAACTGCACACGCCGCTGACGGTGGAATATCTGGCCACCAGCGTCGGCATGAACGAGCACAAGCTCAAGGAGGGCTTCCGCCAGCTGTTCGACAGCACCCCGGCGAAGATGCTGCTCGACCTGCGCATGCGCAAGGCCATGACCCTGCTCGAATCCGGCCAGCAAGTGGCCCAGGCCGCCTGGCAGGTCGGCTACAAATACCCGAATAACTTCACCGTGGCCTTCACTCGCTATTTCGGGAGGACACCGAAGTCGATCTTCGGCAAGAAGCGCTGAGGGGCTGGGCGGGTTGCCGCTCGAGTGCGTTTACAGTCGCGGCATCGTTGCCAAGAGTTCCCCGCCCCAGCACAACGCATACGAACTTGATCCTCTCGCATATGAATCTAAACGAGATTCATTTGCTTTTGTCGGTAAGCTTTTTCCGTCGTCAGCAGACGGCCATGAATTTGCCATGTATTACCGACAACCACAGGTTCTGCCATGCACGTGTTCCCCACCGCCCCGGCCACCTTGCGCCTCAAGCCCCTGGCCTGCGCCATTTTTCTCGCGATATCCGCACCCAGCGTGGCTGCCGAGGCGCACGGCGCCACCCCGAACATGGGCCCGGTCGAAATCGAACTGCCCGAAGGCTTCGAAGACGAGTTGAGCAAGCGCGGCACGTCGCAGAAGGGCCGCCAGGTGCTCGAAGCGCTGGAGGTGAAGGCTGAGTGGGAAGAGAAGGACGAGAAAGGCCAGAACGACGTCTACCGCAAGGACGTCTCCAACGTGTACGTCGGCAAGCAGGATATCGAGCGCTACAAGGGCGCCAACGCCGCTGATCTGTTCAAGGGCCTTAACGGCGTGTACAGCGGCGAGTCGCGCAACAGTGGCGCGCTCGACCCCAACATTCGTGGCATTCAGGGCCAGGGACGTATCCCGGTGACCGTCGATGGCACCGAACAGGCCACCTCGGTGTGGCTAGGCTCGGCGGGGGTAGCCAACCGCAACTACGTCGACCCCAACATGATCAGCAGCATCTCGGTGGAGAAAGGCCCCTCGACCACCGCCGGGGTGCGCAGCGGCATCGGCGGTTCGGTGGAAATCAAGACACTGGACGCCGAAGACATCGTGCCGCTTGGCGAAACCTATGGCCTGGAGCTGAAAACCGAAACCGCCACCAACGCGGTCAAGCCCAACGAAACGGGGATGAACAACTACGGTCGCGACTACCGCGACATCGACGGCGCCTATGTCGGCGGGGCCTACGTGTTCTTCCCCAAAGGTGGCGGCAGCCAATACACCCCGCACAGCTCATCGCGCGGCAACGATTTTGACTTCAACGACAACGCCTACCGCCTGGCGTTGGCTACCCGCCAGGAAAACTTCGATGCCCTGGCCGCCTACAGCTATCGCAAAAGGGGTAACTACTACAGCGGCAAGCACGGCAGCCAACGCTATGAGAGCGAAGACTGGCTGGAGTCGGCGCGCAAGGCCAACAACAACGCTTCGACCATTGGCGACAACGCCGGTAATTACCTGGCCACGCTCTACCTACCCGGGCATGAGGTGTCAGGGACCTCCAGCGAAATGGAAACCACCTTGCTCAAAGGCACGCTGTACTTCGCCGAAGGGCAGAGCCTGAAAGCTTCGTATATGCACAGCGATCTGGAGTTCGGCGAGACCCAGCCTTACCTGATCGCCGAAGTGCTCAAGCAGCGCACCCCCGGCGGCAACTTTGGCTTCCAGTTGCCCTACAGCCAGGTCAAGCAGGACACCGTCGCGCTCACCTACACCCTGGCGCCGGAGGACTCGCGCTGGCTCAACCTCAGCGCCGGCTGGTGGATGACCCAGAGCGATTCGAAGCGGCACCAGAATGGTGAAGAGATCTACACCCTGAGCGACACAAGCGTGAGCGACAAAGCGTGGGATCAGTACACCCTCTGTCAGTCTGATCCTTCCAATTGGGGCTGCGCGGGGCTCGGTACTGCGCCGGAAAAGCTGCCCAATACCGATGGCCGCTTCAATATCGTTTCACGTGCGCTGCAACTGACCGACCACAACCGCTGGGGGGTTAACCTGACCAACCAGATGGCGCTGACCGATACCTGGAAACTGACGGTGTCGAGCGACTTCAGCAAGGAACGGCTGCAGATGAAGGACAGCGCGTCCCAGGACAACGGCAGCATGGCCATCTATGGAGCTACCTACTTGGGGCCTCGCTCGGGACGACGTGAGCAGTACAACTTCAGCTTCAACAACGAGTGGGCCGCGACACCCTGGCTGACGCTCAGCGCTGGCGCGCGCTACAGCGACTACAACTCGTTCGACACCGGACTCGACGAGCGCCGTGCTGCGCGTGATCCGTCGGGGGCCGCTACGTCTCGTATCGTGGCCAAGAAGTTCACATACAGACGACTGATGACCGACGAAGAAAACCTGGCGTACGTCGCCGATGTTCGTGCTGCTGTTGAAAGCTGGGGGCTCAGCCCGGAAGAAGCTGAAGAAGTGCTGGAGTACGAACTCAATGAAGGCATCAAGATCAATGGCTACCGTTATACGACCGAGTCGGTCGTCGTTCCCACCGATGGAAAAAAACTGGTCAGCTCGGCCAACCCGTTCACCAACGGCACGATCGATCTCAACGAGCAAGTTACCGATGCGCAGGGTATGAATGGAACAGTCCCGCGGTATGTCGTTACTCCGGACAGTGGTTCTGAAATCCTCGTACAGCCTACCGAGGAAGAGCGCTGGGCCAAACCGAAGAAACAACGGGGCAGTGCCTGGACGCCAATGGCAGGCGTTACCTTCAACCTTAGCGAGCGCGCTCGCCTTTATGCACGTTACAGCGAGTTCGTGCGTTTCCCCTCAGTGTATGAAGACTCCCAAGGGTATATCTCCAGTCGACTTCGCCAAGCGACCTCCAGTAAGCCCGAGCATGCCTACAACTGGGAAGTCGGTTACGTCCAGGACCTGCAAGGCTTCGTCCCGCAGTGGCGCTACGCCGATGTCCGGTTGAATTATTTCAACAATGAAATTCGTGACTACATCGACCGCGACTTTCTCTACAACATCATTCAGTTCGACAAGAAGAAGTTGTCGGGCCTGGAACTGCAGGCACGCATGGACAGCGGGCGCTACTTCTCCAGTTTCGGCGCCACGTACCGCCTGAAACAACAGCTGTGCGACAAGGACATGGCCAACACCCTCGATCCGTATGGGCGCTATGGCATGGATGAATGCGTCACTGGCGGCTTCCCCACCACCTTCTCGCGCACCAGCCTGCAACCGCAGTATTCCTTGAACCTCGATGGCGGCCTGCGCCTGTTCGACGAGCGCCTGGAGCTGGGTGGGCGAATGATTTACCACAGCAGCGCGAAGAACAAGGAAGAGAACAAGTGGATCGAGCGCGGTGTGCCCAGTGTCACCGGCCTTAACCAGCCGTATCAGTGGCACCCGATCTGGGTCTTCGATGCCTATGCCACGGTGGGGGTGAATGAACAGGTCGATGTCGATTTCGGCGTGAACAACATCACCAACCGTTATTACCTCGATCCGCTGGCACGCACCATGATGCCGGCCCCCGGCCGCACCTTGAAGATGGGGCTGACGGCGCGCTTCTGATGCATCTAGGTTTTTTTGCTGTTTTCTTAAAAACAGTCGTTTTCCAAACTATGACTAGGAGGTTGTTGTGAAGAAACTCATGGCGTTTACCGTATTGTCCCTGGCCACGTCCGGTGCATTTGCCGCGACGGTTGTGGGCGGCTCTTCTTCGAGTTATGTGAAGGCGAGGGAATCAAATTTAATGGCTAACGGCACAGCGGGTATCGCAATGCCAACTACCGCCACTGGCACCGTGAACGACCAATTCGCAGTCAGTTTCAAGGCTGGCCCGATCGCCCAGACCGATAAGGTGTTGTCAGGCTATGGCACGACTTCGGCACAGCTGAAAAATCCTCAGACGAACGTCGTCACTTCCGAAACCTGGAAAAACAAGGTGGCTTACAACACTGAAGTCTATGCCTACCGCCAGATCGCCGAACCGACGCCGAATTTCCCGCAGTTCGGTGGCGAAGTGATCGCCAAGGTGTCCGGTTCGGAGGTGTACTTCGGCGAATGGGCACCGGTGAAGTCCGGCACCCAGCCAGCCAACAGCACTGACTTGAACATGTCCCATGCCAACCGCACCGTATGGTTCTCGGGTGAGAACCCGACCACCAGCATGCCGACCCTGGTCAACGCCAAGTACAACGTCGTAGGCGTGAACAAATACAATCCAGGCACGGCGGCAGGCGTTACCAGTGGGGTACTGACGGCCAACTACGGCAGCGGTTCGGGCACGCTGGCAGGCTCTGTTGGATCGGCGAACTTCAATGGCACCACCATCGCTTCCGATGGCTCGTTCAGCCGTGGCGTCGCCATCAAAGGCCAGTTCTACGGTGCCAATGCCCAAGCGCTGGCGGGTATCTACACCGTGGGTAGCACCAAGGTCGCCTTCGGCGGCGCCAGGCAGTAACGCTTGGATCAGTAACAGGGCAGGGCGCTTCGGCGCCCTGTTTTCCTATCCAACCCAAGGTTCTGGATCGACCCCATGCTGTCGCTTTCACCCATGGGCCTGGCACTGCTGGGCCTGTCGCTGCTGTGTGCCGCCGTCGCCCAGGCCGACGATGACGACACCCGCCTGCTGCTGAACAAGATCGAACAACGCGGCGAAGCCCGTGAGCGGGCCAACCGTGGCGCGCCCGATCCGGCACAGCACGATGCCTCGCTGATCACCATCGAGGGCCAGACCTACAACGTGCAGAACACCCTGCAGGATCTTGCGCCGGCCATTTACGTGTCGATCAACCTGCGTCAGTGGGGCAAAGTGCGCCAGTTCGTCGAGCGCTACCGGCAGTTGCCCGGCCACGAACCGGCGTTGGTGGAAATGGCCGAAGGCCTGTTGGCCCGTCAACAGCGCCAGCACACGCTGGCCATCGTCCACCTGCGCCGCGCCATCGAGCTCAATCCGCGGTTCGTGCGTGCGCAACTGGAGCTGGCCCGCACCCTGTTCGAAGACAACCAGACCCTTGAGGCCGAACGCCTGTTCCGCCAGGTCGCCAGTGAAGCTGTGCCCGAGGCGCTGCTCGGCGTGCTCGGTGACTACCAGCAGGCCATCGACCTGCGCCGGCAATGGCACGGATCGGCCTCGCTCGGGCTGGGCTACAACAGCAACATCAACCAGGGCAATGGCATGGTTACCCACAGCCTGGTCTGTAGCATTTTCGATGAATGTTTCGACTACGCCCGGCAAATGCCCAAGCCCAGGGCTTCAGCCAGTCTGGTCTATGACTTCACCGCCGAGCGGCGCTTTCAGCTGGCCGGCAATCACCACCTGCTGCTGCGCGGCCTGAGCTATGGCAATCAGTTCGACAAGCATGGCGAGGATGATCCTGAAACCTGGTACGACGACAACACCACGGTGCTCTACGCCGGTTACAACTACCAGAGCGTGCTCAATGACGTGTCGCTGACTCCGCTGTTCGAGAACCACTACAACGACCACCACACTAAGTACCAGGCCAGTGGCGTGCGTGGTGAATGGAAGCACAATCTCAGCGAACGCCTGCAACTGAGCGGTCAGGCGCAGTTCAAGCATTACCGCTTCCAGGGCGAACAGCGTGAGTACTTCGATGACTACGATGAACGCCAACTCGGCGCTTCGCTGTCGTACCTGCTCGATGCGCAGACCTTGCTGTTCGGTGGCCTGACCTATACCCGGCGTGAACAAAAGGCCGCGGCGTCGAGCAACCGCGAGTCGATGGTCAGCCTGGGCGCATTTCACAGTTTCGACGCCGGGCTGACCCTGAGCGTCGTGGGCTTGTACCGGCAAACCCGCTTCGATGCGGCAGATAACTTCCTCGGCGGCCGGCGCGAGGATCGCCAGCAGGTCTACATCGCCAACCTCGGCATGCCGCGCCTGGCCTTCGCTGGCGTGGTGCCGAACCTCTACGTCAAGCGCACGGTGACCGCCAGCAGCATCGACTGGGCCTACGCCTACCGGCAGACCGAGCTGGCGCTGAAATTCGAGAAGACCTTCTGAGCGGGGCAGGGTGGTGCGGGGGTTAAATCGCAGGCAAGAAAAAACCCACTAGCAAGCTAGTGGGTTTTTATATGGTGCCCAGGAGAAGACTCGAACTTCCACGACCGTTAAGTCACTGATACCTGAAACCAGCGCGTCTACCAATTCCGCCACCTGGGCACACATGTCAAGATCATCTGGCGCTTTACAGCTCTTTACAACGCCGTGCTTCTCGACTACAACGTCGGCTGTCCGTCGTTGTGGTGCGCACTATACGGACGCGTCCCAGGGCTGTAAAGCCCCCTCGCGAAAAATATTTAAAAAAGTCCAAGCCGTTGATTCCTCTCGTCTTAATCGCGCGCTGCGGTTATCGGACAGGGGCTGTCCAAGGCTGAGATTTCCAGTTTCAATAGGCCTATGCCAAACTTCTACTCTATATATACCAAGGTGAACCCCTTCTGATGGCCGATTGGCAATCCCTCGATCCCGAGGCCGCTCGCGAAGCGGATAAATACGAGAACCCCATCCCCAGCCGTGAGCTGATCCTGCAACGCCTGGCCGACCGCGGCGAACCCGCCGCCCGCGAGCAGTTGGCGGAGGAGTTCGGCCTCGAAGGGGAAGAACAGATCGAAGCCCTGCGCCGCCGCCTGCGCGCCATGGAGCGTGACGGTCAGCTCATCTACACCCGCCGTGGCACCTATGCCCCGGTAGACAAGCTCGACCTGATCTGCGGCCGCGTCTCCGGCCACCGCGACGGCTTCGGCTTCCTCATTCCCGACGACGGCAGCGACGACCTGTTCCTCAGCCCTGCGCAAATGCGCCTGGCCTTCGATGGCGACCGCGGCCTGGCCCGCGTGTCCGGCCTCGATCGCCGCGGCCGGCGTGAAGGCGTGCTGGTGGAAATCATTTCCCGCGCCCACGAAAGCGTGGTGGGCCGCTACTTCGAAGAAGGCGACATCGGTTATGTCACCCCCGACAATCCGAAGATCCAGCAGGAAGTGCTGGTCACCGCCGGGCGCAACGGCGGCGCCAAGATCGGCCAATTCGTGGAAATCAAGATCACCCACTGGCCAACTCCGCGCTTCCAGCCCCAGGGCGATGTGGTCGAAGTGATCGGTAACTACATGGCGCCGGGCATGGAAATCGACGTAGCGCTGCGCAGCTACGACATTCCCCACGTCTGGCCCAAGGATGTAATCAAGGAAGCGCGCAAGTTCCGCTCCGAAGTCGAAGAGAAAGACAAGGAAAAGCGCATCGACCTGCGCCACCTGCCGTTCGTCACCATCGACGGTGAAGACGCCCGCGACTTCGACGATGCGGTGTACTGCGAACCGCTTGGCAAGCTGCGCCTGTTCTCCGGTGGCTGGCGCCTGTACGTGGCGATTGCCGACGTATCCAGCTATGTGCGCCTGGGTTCGGCCCTGGACCACGAAGCCCAGCAGCGCGGCAACTCGGTGTACTTCCCCGAGCGTGTGGTGCCGATGCTGCCTGAGGAGCTGTCCAACGGCCTGTGCTCGTTGAACCCGCATGTCGATCGCCTGGCCATGGTCTGTGAAATGACCATGAACAAGTCTGGGCAGATGGTCGATTACCAGTTCTACGAAGGCGTCATCCACTCCCACGCACGCCTGACCTACAACAAGGTCAGCAGCATGCTCGAGCACGCCCGTACCCGTGAAGGCAAGGCGCTGCGCGAGGAATACAGCGCGGTTCTGCCCGATCTCAAACACCTGTACGCGCTGTACAAAGTGCTGCTGGCGGCCCGTCACACCCGGGGCGCGATCGACTTCGAAACCCAGGAAACCCGGATCATCTTCGGCGAAGACCGCAAGATCGACGAAATTCGTCCGACCGTGCGCAACGACGCCCACAAGATGATCGAGGAATGCATGCTGGCGGCCAACGTCGCTACCGCCGCATTCATGCAAAAACACAACGTGCCGTCGCTGTACCGCGTGCACGATGGTCCGCCACCGGAGCGCCTGGAAAAACTGCGCGCCTTCCTCGGCGAGCTGGGCTTGTCGCTGCACAAGGGCAAAGACCCATCGCCCAAGGATTACCAGGCCCTGCTGGCGAGCATTTCTGGTCGCCCGGACTTCCACCTGATCCAGACCGTCATGCTGCGCTCGTTGAGCCAGGCGGTGTACAGCGTCGAGAACAACGGCCACTTCGGCCTGAATTACGAGGCGTACACCCACTTCACCTCGCCGATTCGTCGCTACCCCGACCTGTTGGTGCACCGGGCGATTCGCAGCGTCATCCGTTCCCGCGTGGAAACCCCGCACGTCAAGCGTGCAGGCGCCATGAGCATTCCCAAGGCGCGCATCTACCCGTACGACGAAACCGCACTGGAGCAGATGGGCGAGCAATGCTCGATGACCGAGCGGCGTGCCGACGAGGCCACCCGCGATGTGGTCAACTGGCTCAAGTGCGAGTACATGCGCGACCGCGTCGGAGAAACCTTCCCCGGCGTGATCACCGCAGTCACCGGCTTCGGCCTGTTCATCGAGCTGACCGACATCTATGTCGAAGGCTTGGTGCACGTCACCGGCCTGCCGGGTGACTACTACCACTTCGACCCGGTGCACCATCGCCTGTCCGGCGAGCGCACCGGGCGCAGCTTCCGCCTTGGCGACCGCATCGAAGTCAAAGTCATGCGCGTCGACCTCGAGCAGCGCAAGATCGACTTCGAGCTGTCCGAGACCGCGGTCAACGCACCGGTCGGGCGCAAGACACGTGATGCCGCGGCACCTACCGCCGACAAGCCTGCCCAGGCTGCGCCCGAAACCGCACGCGCCAATCCCAAGCCGCGCAGCCGCAAGAGCGAAACCGCCGACGCCTACTTCCCCAAGGATGCCGTCGAGCGTAACGCCGAGGTGCGCAAGAGCCGCGAAATGAAAAAGGCGCTGATGAGCGATGCGCGCAGCAGCGGTGGCAAGTCCGAAGGCAGCAAGTCTGCCGGCAAGGGCGCCAGCAAGAGCAAACACCGTAAGGGCCCGTCCAAATCGGGCACGGCACGCAAGGGCAAGAGCACGTCATGAGTCAGTTGGAAAAGATCTACGGCGTGCACGCTGTTCAGGCGCTGCTGCAACACCATTCCAAGCGGGTCAAGCAGATCTGGTTGTCGGAGGGGCGCAGCGAGCCGCGCTTGCAGGCGTTGCTGACCTTGGCCGCAGAAAACCGCGTTGCGGTCGGCCAGGCCGAGCGCCGTGAGCTCGATACCTGGGTCGAGGGCGTGCACCAGGGCGTGGTGGCTGAAGTCAGCCCCAGCCAGGTGTGGGGCGAGGCCATGCTCGAGGAGTTGCTCGAGCGTTCTGAAACGCCGCCGCTGATTCTGGTGCTCGACGGCGTCACCGACCCGCACAACCTCGGCGCCTGCCTGCGCACCGCCGATGCCGCCGGTGCCACGGCGGTGGTGATTCCCAAGGACAAATCCGCCACCCTCACTGCAGTGGTGCGCAAGGTCGCCTGCGGCGCTGCCGAAGTGATTCCGCTGGTGGCCGTGACCAACCTGGCGCGCACCCTGGAAAAGCTCCAGCAGCGCGGACTGTGGGTGGTCGGTACGGCGGGTGAGGCCGAGCAGGAGATCTACCAGCAGGACCTCACCGGCCCACTGGTGATGATCATGGGCGCCGAAGGCCGCGGCATGCGCCGCCTGACCCGTGACCATTGCGATTTCCTGGTCAAGTTGCCGATGGCCGGCAGCGTCAGCAGCCTCAACGTGTCGGTCGCCACCGGCGTCTGCCTGTTCGAGGCGGTGCGCCAGCGGCAAGGCAAGCGCTGACAGGCACTGTTCGTGGCTGGCCCGGTGCGCCGGGTTGGCCGCGAAAAGCCTCTGGCTAGCCTTTCTGTTCAAATATTCACCAATCGCCTTGCTTGTCCCACCTGCCTTCTCTACAATTGCGCGCCTTGCCTTCAGGCCGGCATTCACCTGCCTCGCTTCAGGGCAAGCCTCACTCGTTTCATTCACTCCTTGTCTGACCAGTGTTCCTGGCAGACTACAAACCGTAAGGAGCATTCATGCGTCATTACGAAATCATCTTCCTGGTCCACCCGGATCAGAGCGAGCAAGTCGGCGGCATGGTCGAGCGTTACACCAAGCTGATCGAAGAAGATGGTGGCAAGATCCACCGTCTGGAAGACTGGGGCCGTCGTCAACTGGCCTACGCCATCAACAACGTTCACAAGGCTCACTACGTGATGCTGAACGTTGAGTGCACCGGCAAGGCCCTGGCCGAGCTGGAAGACAACTTCCGCTACAACGATGCCGTGATCCGTAACCTGGTCATCCGTCGTGACGAAGCCGTTACTGGCCCGTCCGAGATGCTCAAGGCCGAAGAGAACCGCAGCGAGCGCCGTGAGCGTCGTGAACGTCCTGAGTCTGCTGAAGGCGCCGAAGGCGACGACAGCAACGACAGCAACGACAGCGATAACGCTGACGAGTAATCCACGGACTTTTTGAGGAGCCTATTACATGGCACGTTTCTTCCGTCGTCGTAAATTCTGCCGCTTCACCGCTGAAGACGTGAAAGAGATCGACTTCAAAGATCTCAACACCCTGAAAGCTTACGTATCTGAAACCGGCAAGATCGTTCCAAGCCGTATCACCGGTACCAAAGCTCGTTATCAGCGTCAGCTGGCTACCGCTATCAAGCGCGCCCGCTTCCTGGCCCTGCTGCCCTACACCGACAGCCACGGCCGCTGAGAACGGGTCATCGACAAGTAGTAAGGGATAGGCATGCGAGCGTTAGCTGATTTCATCATGCGCGGTCGCGTGCAGGCCACGCTCGTCGTGGTCGGTTGTGCGGCCTTGTCGCTGCTGTTCTGGTTGAGTGCCGCCGCTGCGAGCCTGGTGTTCCTGCGGCGCGGTTTCAAGGATGCCTCCTCGGTCATCGGCTGGGCCCTGTTGCCCGCCCTGGCCTGGTGGGTCTTCGGCGATCCACGCACCCTTGCGGTGCTGGCGGGAACGCTGGGGATGGCGGCGCTGTTGCGCGCCGGGCACTCCTGGAACCGCGTGCTGTTGTCCAGCATCGGCCTGGGCCTGTTGTACGGAATCATCCTGGGTTCGGTGTTCCGCGAACCGATCGAAGCTCTGGCGCGAGCGCTTGAACAAGCCCTGCCGCAGATGCTCGACGGTCTCTACCAGAAGATGTCGGTAGAGGAGCGGGCGCAACTCGGTGGGATTGTCGTACCGGTGCTCACCGGGCTGATGGCAGCAGGGTTGCAGATCATCAGTGTGCTGGCCCTGATGTTGGGTCGCTACTGGCAGGCTGCACTGTACAACCCGGGTGGATTCGGCCGTGAGTTTCAGACGGTGCGTTTCACCCTGGTGCCGGCACTGGTGCTGCTGGGTTGCATGCTGTTCGGTCCGAGCCTTGGCTCTGGCCTGGCGCTGCTGACTCCGCTGTGCAGCGTGCCGCTCATGTTCGCAGGGGTTGCCCTGTTGCATGGGCTGGTGGCGCAGAAGCGACTGTCCAAATTCTGGCTGGTCGGCCTGTACGTCACCATGGTGCTGTTCATGCAGTTGACTTATCCGTTGCTCGTGGTTCTGGCCATTGTCGATAGCCTGATTGATTTTCGCGGTAGCAAGCCCCCTCAACAGGGTGACGGTGCCGCGAACGGTGAAGGTTAAAAGTTAAGAGGTTTTACCAAATGGAACTGATCCTGCTGGAAAAAGTCGCCAACCTGGGCAACCTGGGCGACAAAGTTAAAGTCAAATCCGGTTATGGCCGTAACTTCCTGCTGCCATTCGGCAAGGCTGTTAGCGCCACTGCCGCCAACCTGGCCGCGTTCGAAGAGCGTCGCGCTGAGCTGGAAAAAGCCGCTGCTGACCGTAAAGCGTCGGCTGAAAGCCGCGCTGCCCAACTGGCCGAGCTGGAAGTGACCATCACTGCCACCGCTGGCGACGAAGGCAAGCTGTTTGGTTCGATCGGTACCCACGACATCGCTGATGCCCTGACCGCCTCGGGCGTTGAAGTGGCTAAAGCTGAAGTGCGTCTGCCGAACGGCACCATTCGCCACGTTGGCGAATACGACGTAGCCGTGCACCTGCACAGCGACGTCGAAGCCACCGTTCGCGTGGTTGTCGTCGCTGCCTAAGCGCCGACCATCGGCTGGCTCCTTACCGGGCTAGCCGGTTAACATCGGGCACGCTCCTGCATTGCAGGTCGTGCCCTTTGTCGTTTTCATCACCCCAGATTTCTTGCGTGGACATGAACGAGATCAGCACCCCCGAGCAACTCGACCTGCAAACCGCCGCCCTCAAGGTGCCGCCCCATTCCATCGAGGCCGAACAGGCTGTGCTCGGTGGTCTGCTGCTGGACAACAACGCCTGGGAGCGTGTGCTGGACCAGGTCTCCGACGGGGACTTCTACCGCCATGACCACCGCCTGATCTTCCGTGCAGTGCACAAGCTGGTCGATCAGAACCAGCCGTTCGACGTGGTAACCCTGCACGAGCAGCTGGAAAAAGAAGGCCTGTCGTCGCAGGTGGGCGGCCTCGGCTACCTGGCGGAGCTGGCGAAGAACACGCCATCGGTGGCCAACATCAAGGCGTACGCGGCGATCATTCGCGAGCGCGCCACCTTGCGTCAGCTGATCAGCATCAGCACCGACATCGCCGACAACGCCTTCAACCCCCAGGGCCGCAACGCCGAGGAACTGCTCGACGACGCCGAACGGCAGATCTTCCAGATCGCCGAGGCACGGCCCAAGACCGGTGGCCCGGTGGGCGTCAACGAGCTGCTGACCAAAGCCATCGACCGTATCGACACGCTGTTCAACTCCGACAGCGACATCACCGGTATCTCCACCGGCTATACCGACCTCGACGGCAAAACCAGCGGCCTGCAGCCGGCTGACCTGATCATCGTCGCCGGGCGACCTTCGATGGGTAAGACCACCTTCGCCATGAATCTGGTGGAAAACGCGGTCCTGCGCAGCGACAAGGCGGTGCTGGTGTTCTCGCTGGAGATGCCCGGTGAATCGCTGATCATGCGGATGCTCTCGTCGCTGGGCCGCATCGACCAGACCAAGGTGCGCTCCGGTCAACTCGACGACGATGACTGGCCGCGTCTGACCTCGGCGGTCAACCTGCTCAACGACCGCAAGCTGTTCATCGACGATACCGCGGGCATCAGCCCCTCGGAAATGCGTGCCCGCACCCGCCGCCTGGCCCGCGAGCACGGCGAGATCGCCCTGATCATGGTCGACTACCTGCAGTTGATGCAGATCCCTGGCTCATCGGGTGACAACCGCACCAACGAGATTTCCGAAATCTCCCGCTCGCTCAAGGCCCTGGCCAAGGAATTCAACTGCCCTGTAGTGGCGCTGTCGCAGCTCAACCGCTCGCTGGAACAGCGCCCCAACAAGCGCCCGGTCAACTCCGACTTGCGTGAGTCGGGCGCCATCGAGCAGGACGCCGACGTGATCATGTTCGTCTACCGCGACGAGGTGTATCACCCCGAGACGGAACACAAGGGCATTGCCGAAATCATCATCGGTAAACAGCGTAACGGCCCCATCGGTTTCGTACGCCTGGCGTTCATCGGTAAGTACACGCGCTTCGAGAACCTGGCGCCGGGTAGTTACAACTTCGATGATGATGAGTAGCCCGCGCCGGTCTGGCCAATGATCCTGCCGGCTTCCAGCTGAATCACTCGGTCGAAGCGGTGCAGCGCCTGCTGGTCGTGGGTCACGCAGATCAGGCCTCGGCCTTTCAGGGAATCGAACAGCAGATCCCAGGTGCGTGTCGCTGAGTCGCCGTCAAGACCGCTGGTGGGTTCGTCGAACAGGTTGAAGTCGCCTGGGCGATTGAGGATGCGCAGCAGGGTCAGGCGCCGTGCTTCACCGCCGGAAATCGAGGTGGCCCGCGCGTCGAAGGCTAGGTCATACCAGGCCGCATCCAATCCTAGAGCCCCTAGCCAACCACTGACTTGCGATTGCTCGTGAGGCTGGTCGAACAGTACCGAGCGCGGCAGCCGTCCGGGAATGAAATGCGCACGTTGCGGGCACAGGCGCAACGCGGTGAGCTGCTGCGCAGCATCGAGCTGTGCAAGGCAGGTATTGCCCAGGAAGACGTGCTTGCGCAGCGTGTGCACGGTGCCTGCAAGCACATGCAGCAATGTCGATTTACCACAGCCGCTGGTGCCTACCAGCGCGACGCGTTCACCCTGCTCGATCACCAGCGGCTGGGTCACCTGCAATTGCAGCCCGTTACGCGAGCGCAGTTCGCAGGGCATGAGGCGCAACGCTTCGCCTTGGTCGGCGGGCCTGGGCGATGCAGTGCGGAGCTGAGCGAACCTGGGCAACTCCAGCCACTCTTGCAGTTTGCGTTTGTCGAGGCGGAACTGATCGAGCAGACGCCAGGCTTCGGCAAGTTGCGCAACGCCTGCCAGCAGTCCGCTGACCAGGGTGAATAGCGCAACCAGTTCTCCCACCGTCAAGTGCGCAGACCCGCTCGCCTGATCGCGCATGCCCCACAAAAGCAGCCCGCAGCTGCCCATGCCAATGAACAGGATGCGCAGGCTTTGCAGGCATCCGCCGCTGCTGGCCACCCGTACCGCTGCATCGGCGTAGCTTGCGAGCGTATGCCTGACGGGGGTCATCGCCGCATCTTCGGCTTGCTCGAGCTTCACGGTGGTGGCGCTGGCGAAGGTGTCGACCCATTGCTCGGCCAAGTCGTCTTCCCTAGCGTTGACCGCCTCGATATGCGGACGGCGCCAGCGTAGCAGTCGGTCGTTGAGCCATAGATACGCCAGGCTCAATGGGATCAGGCCGAGCAGTACCGTCGTGGCGCCGAGGTAGGTGAAAAGAACGATCAGCACAAGGGTTTCGGCCATGATCGGCCACGCTGTGCCGATCAGGAAATTCAACCAGCGCTCCTGGGCGGTGATGCCCCTATCCAGCACCTTGACCAGTGTTCCGCCATGGAGTTGTCCATAGGCTTCGAATCGCTTGTCCAGCAAGTTTCGGCACCAGCGGTTGGAAAGTTGCCTGACACGCTCCTGGCAGAGCCGAGCCAAGGCCCAGGCCTGCAAGGGGGTCAAACACACTTGCACGATAATCAGGCATGCGAAGGCTCCGAGCAGTTCATACGATGGCGAGACGGTCGAGAGGTTGTCGATGATGTCTGCCAATACCAGCGCGGGAATGACCGTGGCAACTTTCAGGACTAATGTGGCGCCCAGTGCGAACAGCATGGGATTGGAAAGTGGCATATAAAAAGTGTGCCTTCGCTTGTGAAACGGGTTGCGGTGCAGCGTTTACGCCAGAAAGTATTCGAATACAAGCGCCCGGGTCTCAACGCAGCAACCGCCTACGACAGGCCAATGTCATGAGTTAAAAGCGAGTGGCGCGATCAAGTTTGCTTGCAAGGAAGATGGGGTTCGTAGTTCGAGAAGGTTGCGCGATGGCCATCTCAGAACGACGACGGCCCATTGCGCGCTTATTTATAGTGGGGGTCAATGCACTGCTTGAGTGTCGTTATATTTATCATGGAGTATTCGGGGTGCTCAATGGCGCTACGTAAAGAAACAAGTAATTGATTCGTGGGAAAAGTTACCCTTGAATGAAGTATGCGTCTTACAAGATCCGCTCGATATTTCAATAAGCGAGTTCTTTCAATGACTTGAATGATTCAGAGGGTCAGGGAGGCATTACATTTGGTAAAACTTCACCGCTAACGCTGACCAAGTGACCTGCAGGGCAGCGACGACCTCGGTCACCTGCCATTCGTCCGCACGTCTGACGCCCAAGCTAAGTCCCACGCTTTTCGTCGGGTTTGCTCAAAATTTGTGCTATATTCCGCGCCCGCGATTTTCCCTGCTCTCCGAACCGGTGACTGACATGCACGCAGCCAAGCCACTCTATGACTATCCCAAGTACTGGGCCGAATGCTTCGGGCCGGCGCCGTTCCTGCCCATGAGCAGGGAGGAGATGGATCAGCTCGGCTGGGATTCGTGCGACATCATCATCGTCACCGGCGATGCCTATGTCGATCACCCCTCGTTCGGCATGGCGATCATCGGCCGTCTGCTGGAAGCCCAGGGCTTTCGCGTCGGCATCATCGCCCAGCCCAACTGGCAGTCCAAAGACGACTTCATGAAGCTCGGCGAGCCTAACCTGTTCTTCGGTGTCGCCGCCGGCAACATGGACTCGATGATCAACCGCTACACCGCCGACAAGAAGGTCCGCTCCGACGACGCCTATACGCCGGGCGGCCTGGCCGGCAAGCGCCCTGACCGCGCCAGCCTGGTGTATAGCCAGCGCTGCAAGGAAGCCTACAAGCACGTGCCGATCGTGCTCGGCGGCATCGAGGCGTCGTTGCGCCGCATCGCGCACTACGACTATTGGCAGGACAAGGTCCGCCACTCGATCCTGATCGACGCCTGCGCCGATATCCTGCTGTTCGGCAACGCCGAGCGGGCGGTGGTAGAGGTGGCCCAGCGGCTGTCCCAAGGCGAGTCGATCGAGCGCATCACCGATATCCGCGGCACCGCCTTCGTGCGTCGCGATACGCCGCAGGGCTGGTATGAAATCGATTCCACGCGCATTGACCGTCCGGGCAAGGTCGACAAGATCATCAACCCCTACGTGAACACGCAGGACACTGCGGCGTGTGCCATCGAGCAGGCGAAGGGCGAGGTGGACGACCCCAACGAAGCCAAGGTCGTGCAGATTCTCGACAGCCCAGGCATGACTCGCGACAAGTCGGTCATCCGCCTGCCATCGTTCGAAAAGGTCCGCGGTGATTCGGTGCTGTATGCCCACGCCAACCGTGTGCTGCACCTTGAAACCAACCCCGGCAACGCCCGTGCGTTGGTGCAGAAGCACGGCGAAGTCGATGTCTGGTTCAACCCGCCGCCCATTCCGATGACCACTGAGGAAATGGACTACGTGTTCGGCATGCCGTACGCCCGTGTGCCGCACCCGGCGTATGGCAAGGAGCGCATTCCGGCGTACGAGATGATCCGCTTCTCGGTCAACATCATGCGTGGCTGTTTCGGTGGCTGTACCTTCTGCTCGATCACCGAGCACGAAGGGCGGATCATCCAGAACCGCTCCCACGACTCGATCATCCGCGAGATCGAGGAAATGCGCGACAAGGTGCCCGGCTTCACCGGTGTGGTCTCTGACCTCGGCGGGCCGACGGCCAACATGTACCGCATCGCCTGCAAGAGCCACGACATCGAGAAGCACTGCCGCAAGCCATCGTGCGTGTTCCCCGGCATCTGCGAGAACCTCAACACCGACCACAGCTCGCTGATCGAGCTGTACCGCAAGGCGCGCGCGTTGCCGGGGGTGAAGAAGATCCTCATCGCCTCGGGCCTGCGCTACGACCTGGCGGTGGAATCGCCCGAATACGTCAAGGAGCTGGTCACCCACCACGTGGGCGGTTATCTGAAGATTGCCCCGGAGCACACCGAGCGTGGTCCGCTGGACAAGATGATGAAGCCGGGTATCGGTTCCTACGACCGCTTCAAGCGCATGTTCGAGAAGTATTCGAAAGAGGCGGGCAAGGAGCAGTACCTGATTCCGTACTTCATCGCCGCCCACCCCGGCACCACCGATGAAGACATGATGAACCTGGCGCTGTGGCTCAAGGGCAACGGTTTCCGTGCCGACCAGGTGCAGGCGTTCTATCCCTCGCCCATGGCCTCGGCCACGGCCATGTACCACTCCGGCAAGAACCCGCTGCGCAAGGTCACCTACAAGAGCGAGGGCGTGGAGATCGTCAAGAGCGACGAGCAGCGCCGTCTGCACAAGGCATTCCTGCGCTACCACGATCCGAAGGGCTGGCCGATGCTGCGCGAGGCGCTGGAGCGCATGGGCCGCGCCGACCTGATCGGCCCTGGCAAGCACCAACTGATTCCGCTGCATCAACCGCAGAGCGACACCTACCAGAGTGCGCGGCGCAAGAACTCGACGCCGGCGGGCAGCCACAAGGTGGCCAAGGAACAGAAGATTCTCACCCAGCACTCCGGCCTGCCACCGCGCGCCAGTGACGGCAGCAAGCCGTGGGACAAGCGCGAGAAAGCCAAGGCCGAGGCCTTCGCCCGTAACCAGCAGGCGGCCAAGGAGCGCAAGGAAGCGGCCAAGGGCGGCAAGCCCGGCAAGAAGCCGCGCCAGCCGGTGATTCCGCGCTAAGCGACAACGACACACGGGGGCCGCAAGGGCCCCCGTGGTGTATCTGCGGGTTGATCAACGAAGACCACAACCGAGCCCATCACTCGGGTCGGGCGAATTCGCACACGGCGGCGCCACTGGCGCCACAGGCGTAGGCGGCGAGCATGCCGCGCATCAAGCTACCAAGGGACATTGCAATTACTCCTAAATGAGCGGTTGTCCCATCGTCTATCAAGGGTGCATCATGCGCACTTGAATTAGTTGTATACAATCTATTGAACAATTCTACTGACTGCCCCCTTGACGCCGTGCTTGATCCACGTCAGCGCCATAGGCGACTAAACCGGGCAGTCTCGCAACGAACTACCCTGCCAAGGAGATTCATGATGTTTGCGAAAGCCGTAGCGGTAACCCTGCTGACCCTCGCCAGCGCCTCAGTGTTCGCCGCCGAGTGCTCGGTGACCGTCGACTCCACCGACCAGATGTCCTACGACACCAAGGAATTCACCGTCGACAAGAGCTGCAAGGAGTTCACCGTCAAGCTGACCCACTCCGGCAACCTGCCGAAGAACGTGATGGGCCATAACCTGGTGATCACCAAGACTGCCGACATGCAGAGCGTCGCCACCGAAGGCATGAGCCAGGGCGAAGCCAACGACTACATCAAGGCCGACAACGCCGCGATCATCGCCCACACCAAGCTGATCGGCGCGCCCGAGAAAGAAACCGAGGTGAAGTTCGACACCTCGAAGCTTGAAGCTGGCGGCGACTACAGCTTCTTCTGCACCTTCCCAGGCCACATCGCGATGATGAAAGGCAAGGTGGTGGTCAAGTAAGTCACGCCACACCGTCAAGCCAAGAGCGCCCCTGCGGCGCTCTTTTTCTGTGCGCATCGTAAAACCCGGCAAGCGAACGGGCGCAGAACCGTTTGCACAGTGCCATCATTGTTAAGATAATCGTTCTCATTCGCAAATTTGTGGCGGCGCTGTGCAGCCGGGATGGGATGGTCGATGAGCAACGGGCAGCACAAGGCACAGTTCAGCGCCCTGTATGACGCGCACAACTCGTGGCTCAAGCGTTGGCTGTTCCGTCGCCTGGGCTGTCGGGAAGTGGCGGCGGATCTGGCCCAGGACACCTTCGTCAGGATTTTGAGCAAAGGCCTGGCGCCGCAGGTCGAGCGCCCGCGGGCACTGCTTTCGACCATTGCCCATGGCCTGTTCGTCAATCTTTTGCGGCGGCGTCAGCTGGAGGCCAGTTACCTCGAGGCCCTGGCAAGCCTGCCTGAAACGCTGGCGCCTTCGGCCGAGGAGCGCTGGCAGTTGTTCGAAGCCTTGCAGGCCATCGATGCGCTGCTCGATGGCCTGCCGGCGCGGGTGCGCACGGCCTTTCTCTGGTCGCAGCTCGAAGGCCTGAGCCACCAGCAGATCGCCGAGCGCCTGAACGTCTCGAAAAGCTCGGTACGCCAGTACATCGCCCGCGCCTTGCTGCACTGCATGAGCGCTGCCGAAGGGCCGGGTCGATGAGCCGGAGCGCAGGCAAAGCCCTGGCGCAACGCCAGGCCGCCGACTGGTTCGCGCTGTTGTCATCCGGCGACGCCAGTGCCAGCGACCATCGTCAGTGGGGTGTCTGGCGGGCTGCGGCGCCTGAGCATGAAGCGGCGTGGCAGCAGGTCGAGGCGCTGCTCAGCCGTTTCCAGGGACTGCCGCCGGCGCTGGCCCAGAGCACCTTGCTGACCCCAGCGCTGGACCGCCGCGCCGCGCTCAAGCTGCTCGCGGCCTTGCTGGCAGTCGGCGGCGCTGCCGCTGCCGGAGTGCGCAGCGACTTTTATCAACAGACCTTCGCCGAGTTTTCCACCGGCACTGGCCAGCGCCGTCAGTGGACCTTGGCCGACGGCACGCAATTGCACCTCAACGCCCGCAGCGCCGCCGAGGCCGCTTTCGATCACGGGCAACGCCATCTCCGCTTGCACGGCGGCGACTTCCTGATTGACACAGCGCCCTGGCCCGCGCACCCGCAGCGGCCACTGCAGGTCGACACCACCCAGGCGCAACTGCGGGCTGAAGCTGCGCGTTTCGTGGTCAGCCAGCATCAGGCACAGGTGCAGATTTCCGTGTTGCATGGCGCATTGCAGGTCAAGCCGACGAGTGCGCCGTGGGTACGCCTGCTCGCCGGGCAAGCGCTGCTGCTGCAGCCAGGCAGGGCGGCGGTGCCCATGGCGCTGGACGCGCATGTCGCGGCCTGGCAGCAGGGGCTGGTGTTTGCCGATGGCCTGCCGTTGCGCCAGTACCTGACGCAACTGGCCGCGTACCGCGCAGGGGTGTTGTCGTGCGATGAGGCGGCGGGTCGGCTGCGGATTTCCGGAGTTTTCGCCCTGGCGCACAGCGATCGACTGCTGGCGCAACTGCCGGACATTCTGCCGGTGCGCGTGCGGTATTTTTCCCGTTACTGGGTCAGGGTCGAGGCGCTGGCCTGAGGCGATTGAAAAAAATCTCACAAACACCTGACACTTTTCACCGTTCGATTGGCATTCACAGTGCGACTCACTCAATGGAGCACTTGCGGTGACTACCCCTTTCGAACCCCGTTCCAGCTGGCTTACCCCTCTGGCCCCTCTGACTCCTCTGACCCGTGGCCTGGTGGCCTGCATGGCCTTTTGGCTGCCCCTCGATACCGTGCGCGCGGCGCCCGCCGGCGCTGACAGCAACCCGCTGCAGCGCCTCGACCTGCGCGGCGGTCCGCTCAATCAGGTGCTCAGCGACTTCGCCGCCGCCAAGGGCATCACGCTGATCTATGACACGCGCCTCACCGAGGGCCTGCGCAGCCCTGGGCTGCACGGCCAGTACGGAGTGCTGGAGGGTTTCTCCACCTTGTTGCGCGGCACCGGCCTGGAACTGGTCGGCGACGGCCAGGATTTCCAACTGCAGCGACGTGCAGCCACCACCCTGGAAGACACCCAGGTGCAGGACAGCCGCCTCGAGCTGGGCAGCACCACCGAGCACAGCGGCTCGTACACCACCGGCAGCATGGCGGTGGCCACGCGCCTGCCGTTGTCGCTTCGCCAGACGCCGCAGTCGGTCAGCGTGGTGACCCGCAAGCGCATGGATGACCAAGGCATGACCCGCCTGGAGGATGCGCTCGAGCAGGTGACCGGGGTCAACGTGATGTACGAGGGCGCCGATCAGGTGCGCTTCTATTCGCGCGGTTTTGCCATGGACAACCTGCAGGAAAACGGCACCAGTTCATCGTTTCAGAACAGCGTGCCGGGCATGGGCTCGGCCGAAGCCTCCAGCGATTCACCGGACATGGCCTTGTACGACCGCGTCGAGGTGCTGCGCGGCGCCTCGGGCCTGACCCAGGGCACCGGCGAGCCGGGCGGCACGGTGAACCTGGTGCGCAAGGCGCCGACGCCAACCTTGCAGGCCTCGGCCAGCCTTGGCGCCGGCTCCTGGGACAGCTACCGCAACGAGATCGACGTCTCCGGCCCGCTGAACGCCGAAGGTTCCCTGCGCGGCCGTTTGGTGACGGTGTACCAGGACAAACAGTCGTTCGTCGATCACGTTGGCGGTGACCGCCAGGTGCTGTTCGGCACCCTGGCCTATGACCTGACCCCCAGCACCACCCTCACCAGCGGTTACACCTGGCAGAAGTCGCACATCGTGCCCAACCTGTACGGCGTGCCGATGTCCACCGACTTCAGCAGCCTGCCGCTGTCGCGCTCGACCTTCCTAGGCGCCAGCTGGAACGCCATGACCTTCGAAAAGAACAACGCCTTCGCCCAGATCGAACATCACCTCGACGACAACTGGAAGCTCGACGGCTCGCTGAACTACACCAGCACCCACGGCGACGGCCAGTTCATCGGGGTGTTCGGCAATGGTGTGGCGGGGGTGGGAAGTGATGGTCTGGCGCGTCTGAACAACGTCATTCGCCGTGACAATGAGGGCGATCAATACGCCGCCAATCTCAACCTCACCGGCGATTTCCCACTGTTTGCCCGGCGCCATGAACTGGTGCTGGGCGGCGATTATCAGAAAGAGCACTACGACAACCGCGTTGGCATCCTGGCCAACACCGCGCAGGTCGACGTCTACAGCTTCGACCCCTCGAGCCTGGACAAGCCAGAGGTGGCCTACCGCAACCGCTACCGCTACGACAATTACCAGCGCGCGCTGTATGCGGCGAGCCGGTTCAACCTCAGTGATGACCTCAAGCTGATTCTTGGCAGCCGCTACAGCAGCTTCTATTTCAATGGCCGCTTCCTCAACCTCGGCACCGGCAACGAGCCGCGCTCACCGTACCGCGAGGACGGCAAGCTCACGCCCTACGGCGGCCTGGTGTGGGATCTGAGCGACAACGTCTCGTGGTACGCCAGCTACACCAGCATCTTCAAGCCACAGAACGTGGTCGATGAAGGCAACTCGCCGCTCAAGCCCATCGTCGGCGCCAACTACGAAACCGGCCTCAAGGGCAGCTACTTCGACGGCGGACTCAACCTCTCGGCCGCGGTGTTTCGCATCCTTCAGGAAAACCGCGCGATCGATAACGGCAACCCGTCGTGCGTCGACAACTGCTACGAGGCAGCCGGCAAGGTGCGCAGCCAAGGCCTGGAGCTGGAGGCGTCCGGGGCGCTGAGCGAGCGCTGGCAAGTGTTCGCCGGCTACACCTTCACCCGCAGCGAGTACCGCGACGACGTCTCGAGCACGATCAAGGCCGGCGACCCGTACGGCCAGTGGTTCCCCAAGCACCTGCTGCGGGTCTACACCGACTACCGCCTGGCTGCCGGCGGCGATCGCTGGAGCATCGGTGGCGGGCTGACCAGCCAGAGCAGCACCGATACCACTCGCGACATGTACCAGGGCGGCTACACCTTATTCAGCGCCAACCTCGCCTACCGCGTCGATGCCCACACCAGCATCAGCCTGGTGGGCAACAACCTGACCGACAAGACCTACTACCTCCCGGTCTCCAACCGTCATCGCGGCGGCAACAACTTCTACGGCGAGCCGCGCAACGCCATGCTCACGGTGAAGTGGACGTACTGATGCCAGTGCACGCTCAAGGCGCGAACGGCAGCTCGCGCTTGTGCTGGGTCTTGCGGTAGGTGGCGACGATGATGTCGAAGGCTTCCTGGCTCACAGATTCGCCGTGCAGGAAGGCGTCGATCTGCTGGTAGGTCACGCCGTGGGAGGCTTCATCCGGCTTGCCGGGGGCGAGGTCTTCGAGGTCGGCGGTCGGCACTTTTTCCACCAGCGCCTCTGGCGCGCCGAAGCGTCGGGCGATGCTGCGCACCTGGTTTTTCACCAGGCCAGTGAGCGGCGCGAGGTCGCAGGCGCCGTCGCCGAATTTGGTGAAGAAGCCCATCACCGCTTCGGCGGCATGGTCGGTGCCGATGACCAGGCCGCCGCGAGCGCCGGCGATGGTGTACTGGGCCACCATGCGCATGCGCGCCTTGGTGTTGCCGAGCACGAAATCCACGTGTGCCGGGGTGCCCTCGGCCAGTGCCTGGACACTTCCGGCAAGGCCGCGCACCGCGGGGGCGATGTCGACGGTGTGCACTTCATCGGCCTTGATCACCTCAAGGCACGCCTGGGCGTCGTGTTCGTCCTGCTGCACCTGGTAGGGCAGGCGCACGGCGATGAAGCGGTAGGCGTCATCGCCGGTCTCCTTGCGCAGTTCGCTGACCGCGCGTTGCGCGAGCAGCGCGGCGGTGAGCGAATCGACGCCGCCGCTGATGCCCAGCACCAAGGTTTTCAGGTGGGCATTGGCCAGGCACTGCTTGATGAAGGCCACGCGCCGGGCGATTTCGCCATCGAGTGCGGCGGTGTCGGCGAACGGCGGCTGAACATTGAGTTGCTGAGCGATTTGTTGCTGAACGGCGTGCATCGGTCACCCCTTGTGCGGAACATTGAAGACATGACGCAGGTAATTGACGAAGTTGGCATCGCGGCACTGGGTCTTGGCCGCCTCGTCGGAGATTTTCGCCACCGGCGAGCCGTTGCAGTCGGTCATCTTCAGCACGATGCTCATCGGCGCCACGCCCGGCAGGTCGCAGGTGAGGTTGGTGCCGATGCCGAAGCTGACGTTGATCCGCCCGCGCAGGGTGCGGAAAATCTGCAACGCCCGCGGCAGGTCGAGGCCGTCGGAGAACACCAGGGTCTTGGTCATCGGGTCGATGCCCAGCGCCCGATAGTGCGCCACCGCCTTCTCGGCCCAGACGATCGGATCGCCCGAGTCGTGGCGCAGGCCATCGAACAGCTTGGCGAAGAACAGATCGAAATCGCTGACGAAGGCATCCATGGTGATGCAGTCGGTCAGGGCGATGCCCAGCACCCCACGGTACTCGCGTACCCAGCAGTCCAGCGCCGCGGCCTGGCTGTCGATCAGCCGCGGGCCGAGCTGCTGGTGCGCCATGAACCATTCATGGGCCATGGTGCCTAGCGGTTTGACATCCAACTTCCACGCCAGGTCGACGTTGCTGGTGCCGACGAAGCGCGCCGGGAAGTCATCGCGCAGGATTTTCACCACTTCGCCCTGTACCTGGCTGGAGAAGCGCCGCCGGGTGCCGAAGTCGGCCACCTGCAACTCGGCCAGCTCGTCGCTGCTGGCGTTCTGGCGCAGCCAGTCGAACTTGCGCAGCAGTTGTTCGCGGGCCTGCTCGAGGCGCATGTCGGGGTGCAGGTGGCGATTGCGCACCTCGCTGATGATCGCCAGCAGCGGCACTTCGAAGAGAATCACATGCAGCCACGGGCCGCGGATGCGCAGGCTCAGCTGATCGTTGTCGATGCCTATGTGCAGGTAGCGCAGGTTGAAGCGGAACAGCCCGAGAAAACGCAGGAAGTCGGGCTTGAGAAAGCTGATGCGCTCAAGAAAGCCCAGTTGCCCCTCGTCGAGGGTGAGGTCGGCGAGCTGCTCGATCTGCCGGCGAATTTCCCCAAGATAAGGGCGCAGGTCCTCGCCATTGCGGCAGCGGAATTCCCACTCGACGTCGGCGTCCGGGTAGTTGTGCAGCACCGCCTGCATCATGGTCAGCTTGTAGAAATCGGTGTCGAGCAGGTTATGCACGATGCGCTGGGAAAATGCGCTCTCGCTCATTGAGGGGCTCCAGGTCGGCGGCGCAGGCGAAAAGGCGCGAGCGCGCAGGGCAATGGGCGCCATTGTGCCAGTCTTTTTTCCGCTCTGCGTCATTCGGCCCACTGCCGGGTGGCGTGCGCTGCGCACTCGTAGCGCGCAGTCGGCAGCCTTGAAACGGTGCCTGCGGTGGCAGTCGTGCACCCAGGATGTGCAGTTCGGTGACGTCGCCTGTTACAGGCAGGTTATCCGATGCGCACGGCAACGGTTGCACCTATGCCCTTTGGAGGTTGCGCCATTGCCAGGTTGGCGGTGGCGCCCGGCTCTGGGCAGCGGGTTGCGCACCCCGCTGCGGAACGACCCGAACGCTGCCGTGGCAGACGCCCGGACTGTTTTGCATTGATGGCAATGCCATGGCACGGCCCTTGCTCAGGTCACAGCGTTGTGAAGTCGTAGTGCCTACTAAAAAAATTCCAGGAGCACCACCTCATGTCGCACTCGTTTCCCAAGCAAGCGTTTCTGGCCGCGGCAGTCGCCATGGCCCTCGGTGTTAGTTCGTATGTTCAGGCCGACGTGAAGATCGGTGTTGCCGGCCCCATGACCGGCGCCAATGCGGCCTTCGGTGAGCAGTACATGAAAGGCGCGCAAGCAGCGGCCGACAAGATCAACGCGGCAGGTGGCGTCAACGGCGAGAAGATCGTGCTGGTCAAAGGCGACGATGCCTGCGAACCCAAGCAAGCGGTGGCGGTGGCCAACCGCCTGGTCGATCAGGACAAGGTCATCGGTGTGGTGGGGCACTTCTGCTCGTCCAACACCATTCCGGCCTCCGAGGTGTACGACGAAGCCGGCGTCATCGCCATCACCCCAGGTTCGACCAACCCGCAGGTGACCGAGCGCGGTCTGAGTGCGATGTTCCGCATGTGCGGACGTGACGACCAGCAGGGCGTCGTGGCCGGCAACTACATCGTCGATGTGCTCAAGGGGCAGAAGGTCGTGGTGCTGCACGACAAGGACACCTACGGCCAGGGCCTGGCCGATGCGACCAAGGCGCAGCTCGAGAAACGTGGCGTCAAGCCGGTGCTCTACGAGGGCCTGACCCGTGGCGAGAAAGACTTCAGCGCCGTGGTCACCAAGATCCGCGCCGCCGGCGCCGACGTGGTGTATTTCGGTGGCCTGCACCCCGAGGCCGGCCCACTGGTGCGCCAGCTGCGCGAGCAGGGCCTGAAGGACGTCAAGTTCATGTCCGACGACGGCATCGTCACCGACGAGCTGGTGTCCACCGCAGGCGGCGCGCAATACGTCAACGGCGTGTACATGACCTTCGGCGCCGACCCGCGCCTGCTGCCCGACAGCAAGGCAGTGGTCGATGAGTTCCGCAAGGCTGGCACCGAGCCTGAAGGCTACACCCTGTATGCCTACGCTTCGCTGCAAGCCCTGGCGGCGGCCTTCAATGGCGCCAAGTCGAACAAGGGCGAAGACGCGGCCAAGTGGCTCAAGGCCAACCCGGTGCAGACGGTCATGGGCGAGAAGAAGTGGGACAGCAAGGGCGACCTCACCGTCTCCGACTATGTGGTCTACCAGTGGGATGCCAACGGCAAGTACCACCAGTTGGACAAACAACAATAACCACGACGGTGCCCAAGGCTGGGTAGCGGTCGAGCGTGAGCGGTCGATCAGCCTGATCGGACCACCCCCAGGCACGGCTGCGCCTGCAAGGTGCAGCCCACCTGGTTCGTTCGATCGACACCCAGCCCCCTTTCCTGCTCGTAGATCCGCACGCCAGTCTGCCGCGGCCCTGGCGTGCGATCCCCTTACGCGAGATTGCGTCTTATGGATGGTATTTTCCTGCAGCAACTGGTCAACGGCCTGACCCTCGGGTCGGTCTATGGCCTGATCGCCATCGGCTACACAATGGTCTATGGCATCATCGGCATGATCAACTTCGCGCACGGCGAGGTGTACATGATCTCCGCTTACCTGGCGGCGATCAGCCTGGCATTGCTGGCTTATTTCGGGATCGAGTCGTTTCCGCTGCTGATGTTGGGCACCTTGCTGTTCACCATCGTGGTCACCGGCGTGTACGGCTTCACCATCGAACGCATCGCCTACCGGCCGCTGCGTAACTCCACCCGGCTGGCACCGCTGATCAGCGCCATCGGCATCTCCCTGATCCTGCAGAACTACGCGCAAATCAGCCAGGGCGCCCGCCAGCAAGGCGTGCCAACCCTGCTCGAAGGCGCCGTACGGCTCGACGTTGGTTCAGGCTTCGTGCAACTGACCTACACCAAGATCTTCATCCTCATCGCCGCCTTCGCCGGCATGGCGCTGCTCACCTACGTGATCAAGTACACCAAGCTTGGGCGCATGTGCCGCGCCACCCAGCAAGACCGCAAGATGGCCTCGATTCTAGGCATCAACACCGACCGGGTGATCTCCTACGTGTTCGTCATCGGGGCGGTGATGGCGGCCCTGGCCGGGGTGCTGATCACCCTCAACTACGGCACCTTCGACTTCTACGCAGGCTTCATCATCGGCATCAAGGCCTTCACCGCGGCGGTGCTCGGCGGCATCGGTTCGCTGCCCGGGGCGATGCTGGGCGGGATCATCCTCGGGGTATCGGAATCGCTGTTCTCGGGCTTGATCAACACCGACTACAAGGACGTGTTCAGCTTCTCGCTGCTGGTGCTGATCCTCATCTTCCGACCCCAGGGCCTGCTCGGTCGCCCGCTCGTGGCCAAGGTGTGAACATGACTGTCGCCTCTACTGCTTCTTCTTCGATCGATCTCAAACGCAGCCTCATCGAAACCCTGGTCGCCGGCCTGCTGGCGCTGATCGTGTTCGGCCCGGTGGTCGGCGTGGTGCTCGACGGCTACAGCTTCAACGCCCAGCCCACCCGGGTCGCCTGGCTGGTCGGGGCGGTGATGGTCGGGCGTTTCCTGCTCAGCCTGTTCCTGCAAACCGCACCCGGCCTGCGCCTGTTGCAAGGCTTCGAAGGCAACGGCTCGGGGGTGCATGTGCGCCCGGTGGACTACAAATCGCGGCTGCGCTACATCATCCCGGCGCTGATCGTGATCGCCATCGTCTTCCCAATATTTGCCAACAAGTACCTGCTGACCGTGGTCATCCTCGGGCTGATCTACGTACTGCTGGGCCTGGGGCTGAACATCGTGGTGGGGCTTGCCGGCTTGCTCGACCTCGGTTACGTGGCCTTCTACGCCATCGGCGCCTATGGCCTGGCGCTGGGTTACCAATACCTGGGGCTGGGCTTCTGGAGCGTACTGCCGCTGGCCGCCATCGCTGCGGCGTTGGCCGGGTGCATACTCGGTTTTCCGGTGCTGCGCATGCACGGCGACTACCTGGCCATCGTCACCCTGGGCTTTGGCGAGATCATCCGCCTGGTGCTGAACAACTGGCTGTCGTTCACCGGCGGGCCGAATGGCATGCCGGCACCGTCGCCGACCTTCCTGGGCCTTGAGTTCGGCCGCCGGGCCAAGGATGGCGGGGTGCCGTTCCACGAGTTCTTCGGCATCGACTACAACCCCAATCTGAAATTCCTGTTCATCTACGCGGTACTGTTTCTGGTGGTGCTGGCGGTGCTGTACATCAAGCATCGCCTGACCCGCATGCCGGTCGGGCGGGCCTGGGAAGCGCTGCGTGAAGACGAGATCGCCTGCCGCTCGATGGGCCTGAACCACGTGCTGGTCAAGCTTTCGGCCTTCACCTTGGGCGCTTCGACTGCCGGCCTTGCCGGGGTGTTCTTCGCCACCTACCAAGGCTTCGTCAACCCGTCGTCGTTCACCTTCTTCGAGTCGGCGCTGATTCTGGCGATCGTCGTGCTTGGCGGCATGGGCTCGACCGTCGGCGTGGTGATCGCCGCCTTCGTGCTGACCGTGGCGCCCGAGCTGCTGCGCAGTTTCTCGGAATACCGCGTGCTGCTGTTTGGCGTGCTCATGGTGTTGATGATGATCTGGCGCCCACGCGGGCTGATTCGCATAGGTCGCACCGCTGTGCAGGTGCGCAAGGGGGTGGCGCCATGAACGACGATATCGTGCTGTCGGTCGAGCACCTGATGATGCAGTTTGGCGGCATCAAGGCGCTCAGCGACGTCAACCTGCAAGTCAGGCGCAACCAGATCTTCGCCCTGATCGGCCCCAACGGCGCCGGCAAGACCACGGTGTTCAACTGCCTGACCGGGTTCTACAAGGCCAGCGGCGGGCGCATCGAGCTGAACGTGCGCGGCGCGCCGACCAATGTCATTCAACTGCTGGGCGAGCGCTTCGAGCCCACCGATTTCGTTTCGCCCGCGCGGTTTGCCAACCGCCTGTACTACAAGATGTTCGGCGGCACCCACCTGGTCAACCGCGCCGGATTGGCGCGTACCTTCCAGAACATCCGCCTGTTCCGCGAAATGTCGGTGGTGGAAAACCTGCTGGTGGCGCAGCACATGTGGGTCAATCGCAACCTGCTGGCCGGCGTGCTCAACACCCCGGGTTACCGCAAGGCGGAAAGCGACGCACTTGACCATGCCTTCTACTGGCTGGAGGTGGTCGATCTGGTCGATTGCGCCAACCGCCTGGCCGGTGAGCTGTCGTACGGCCAGCAGCGTCGCCTGGAGATTGCCCGGGCCATGTGCACGCGGCCGAAGATCATCTGCCTGGACGAACCGGCTGCCGGCCTCAACCCGCAGGAAACCGAAGCCCTGAGCCGGATGATTCGCGTGCTGCGCGACCAGCACGATCTCACTGTAGTGCTGATCGAGCACGACATGGGCATGGTCATGAGCATCTCCGACCATATCGTGGTGCTCGACCACGGCAATGTCATCGCCCAAGGCACGCCCCAGGAGATTCGCAACAACCCGACCGTGATCGCCGCCTACCTGGGTGCCGACGAAGAGGAAATCGTATGAGCGCAGCCATTCTCGAACTGCGTGACCTGAACGTGTTCTACGGCCCGATCCAGGCGCTCAAGGGCGTGTCGATGCACATCGACGAGGGCGAGACGGTGAGCCTGATCGGCGCCAACGGCGCGGGCAAGTCGACCTTGCTGATGTCGATTTTCGGCCAGCCGCGGGCGGCCTCCGGGCAGATTCTCTATCGCGGCACCGACATCACCCGCAAGAGCTCGCACTACATCGCCTCCAACGGCATCGCCCAGTCCCCGGAAGGGCGCCGGGTGTTCCCGGACATGACCGTGGAAGAGAACCTGATGATGGGCACCATCCCCATCGGCGACAAACATGCCGACCAGGATATGCAGCGCATGTACGAGCTGTTCCCACGGCTCAAGGAACGTCGTTCGCAGCGGGCCATGACCATGTCCGGGGGCGAGCAGCAGATGCTGGCCATCGCTCGCGCCCTGATGAGTCGGCCCAAACTGCTGCTGCTCGATGAGCCGTCGCTGGGGCTGGCGCCGATCGTGGTCAAGCAGATATTCGCCACCTTGCGCGAGCTGGCCCAGGGCGGCATGACCATCTTCCTCGTCGAGCAGAATGCCAACCATGCGCTGAAGCTGTCGGACCGCGCCTATGTGATGGTCAACGGTCAGATCCGCATGACCGGTAGCGGGCAGGAGCTGCTGGCCAATGAGGAGGTGCGCAACGCTTATCTGGGTGGGCACTGAGCCGTCCTGTGGACAATCCCGTACAGGGTAGCGCTGAACGCCGTGATTGACGCGGCGTTCAGCGATTTGTGCACAGCCGGTAAAGTTTCCACCGTTTGTGTGGAGCTGCCTGTGGAAAAGGTGGTGGCAAGTGCTTGCAGCCCTTTTCTGACGAGGCTTGCAGGCTTTTGATCATTATTTGATCATATCGGCCTCGGGTGGGCCGAATCGGTTGTCTGCGGCTGCGGCGAACGCTTTTTCCACTAGTCCTGGCAGGCTGTGGGTAAGTCTGTGGGAAAGCTATGCGTAGCATGTGTGCTGCGGGGTTCAGACGAGTCCTCAGGCGTCGGCTTCGAGGTTTTCCACAGCCCCGCAGGGGAGTCCATGAAACTTGCCCCCAATCGGTGGGGGTAGCCTTGTGGATAACGTGCGCATAGCCTTCGCCACGCTTACTGCGGCGTGGCTTTCAGGCGATTGGTCACTTTTCGTACAGCGGTTGTCCGGCTTGCTGGTCGCGCGGCCTGCGGGCATGCTGCCTGGCCAACCGTTTTCGATCTGTCCAGGAGAAGCGCAATGACCGATACCGTATTCATCACCGGGGCGACCTCCGGCTTTGGCGAAGCCACCGCGCGCCGTTTCGCCCAGGCGGGCTGGAAGCTGGTGCTGACCGGCCGGCGTCAGGAACGTCTGGATGCGCTGTGTGCAGAGCTGTCGGCGCACACCGAAGTGCACGCTCTGGTGGTCGATGTGCGTGATCGCCAGGCCATGGAAACCGCTATCGCCAGCCTGCCGCCGAGCTTCGCCACGCTGCGCGCGCTGGTCAACAACGCAGGCCTGGCGCTGGGGGCCGATGCCGCGCAGAACTGCGATCTCGACGACTGGGACACCATGGTCGACACCAACATCAAGGGCCTGATGTACACCACCCGCCTGCTGCTGCCGCGCTTGATCGCCCACGGCCGTGGTGCGTCGATCCTCAACGTCGGCTCGGTGGCCGGCAACTATCCGTATCCAGGCAGCCATGTGTACGGCGGCACCAAGGCGTTCGTCGGTCAGTTCTCGCTGAGCCTGCGCTGCGACCTGCGCGGCACCGGCGTGCGCGTCACCAACATCGAGCCGGGGCTGTGCGAAAGCGAGTTTTCCCTGGTGCGCTTCGGCGGTGATCAATCACGCTACGACGCCACCTACGCCGGCGCCGAGCCGATCCAGCCGCAGGACATCGCCGAAACCATCTTCTGGGTGCTCAACCAGCCGGCCCACGTCAACATCAATAACCTCGAGCTGATGCCGGTGAGCCAGGACTGGGCAGGTTTTGCCATCGACCGCTCGGCCAAGGGCTAGGGCGCGATCTGCTCGAGCCGCCGCAGGCCTTCGAGCGCGGTCGCCAAATGGTAGGGCGTGGTCGAGGGCATGTCGTCGCGGCTCACCGCGCCGCTGCCGTCACGGCATTCGTGCCAGCCGCGCGGGTGCAAGAACAACTGCTCCAGGGCGCTGAGCTGCTCGAGCAGACGCGCTTGAGCGTTGGGCCGCAACACCAGCGCACGCAGGTATTCGGCCTTGGCCCAGATCCGCTGGGTGGCGTCGAGCACGCGCCCTTGCACATCGAGCATCGCAAGCACCGCGCCGCGTTCCACGCCGTGCTGCTCGGCGAAGTCGAAGGCCCGGTCGATGGCGCTGTGCAGCGGGGTGCCGCGCAGCAGTGGTGAGGTGTGCAGCAAATAGAACCATTCGAACTGGTGCCCCGGCTCGAACCAGTTATCCACAGCTCCGCGCGGCTTTTCCAGCATCAGGCCATGGCGCGGGTCGACGAAGTGGCGGTGCAGGGCGTCGCACAGTGTCAGCAAAGCCTGCTCGGTCGCGCTGTCGTCGCGCACGGCCAGCACTTGCAGGAAGGCTTCGGCCAGGTGCATCGACGGGTTCTGCAACGCGCCACTGCCCAGGTTCGACCAGTCTTCAGCCAGGCTCGCCTCGAACAGGCCATCAGCGCGGGCAAAGCGCTGAGCGATGCTCAGCAGCGCGTCATCGAGCACTGCCGACACCGCCGGCGCTTTTACCTGGCCCCAGTAGTGGGCGCAGGCGAAGACGATGAAGGCATGGGTGTAGAGGTCTTTGCGTCGATCCAGCGGCTTGCCGTCGGCATCGATGCTGTAAAACCAGCCGCCGTGCTGCGCATCGTGGAAATGCCGCTGCAAGGAATCGAACAAGGCCGCCGCCCGCTGCGTCGCGCCAGGCTGCTCGAGGCGGCTGCTGAACAGGTACAGCTGACGGGCACAGGCCATGGCCCGGTAGCGCTTGACGGGTTCGGGACGCTGCTGGGCGTCGAGGGCCTCGAACGGCAGCGCCAGTTCGGCATTCCAGCCCGGCCCCTGCCACAGCGGCACGATGTGCTCGGCGAAATGCCGACGTACGCGGATCAGGCGCTGGCTCAGCTCGGGCGGGCAGGGAAGGGCGTTGGACATGGCAGGGCTCGTGGCGATCAGGCAGGGCGCCATGGTAGCAGAACTGCCACCAGCCTTCGCCGAACGGGGCGCTTCAGCCTGGGTTGCTCAGGCCCTGCCAATGGCGCGCGCCAATGAAGATGAAGCGCAGTTGCTGGGCGATCTTCTCTTGCGCGCTGAGTGGCTCGGGGCACGCCGGGTCGGGGCTGTCGATCAGTTCGGGAAGGGTGGCGAAGACGGTCTTGACCACCAGGTCGGCCATCATCGACAACGCCGCGTGGTCCAGATGCTGCCAGCGCGGCATGCGCGCCAGGTCGGTGGCCAGGTCCGAGCTGATGCCATGGCGCAAGCGTGCAATGGCCTGGCGCACGGCGTGCGAACCGCCGTACTGCTCGCGGGCAAGAAACAGGAACTGGGTACGGTGTGCGGCGACCACGTCGAGGAAGATGCGCACCGAGGCGTCGGTGATGCCGCCGAGTTCGAACTCGTTGTGGCGCACCCGGCGGATGGTGTCGCGGAAGGTGGCCTCGACCTCGCCGACCAGGGCCAGGCCGAGGGCGTCCATATCAGGGAAGTGCCGATAGAAGCCGGTGGGCACGATGCCCGCGCTGCGCGCGACCTCGCGCAGGCTGATACCGCCGAAACCGCGTCCACTCTGCATGAGCTCGCAGGCAGCATCGAGCAATGCCTGGCGGGTCTGGAGCTTCTGTTCGGCGCGCGGCGACATGGGCAGGCTTCTGGCGAGGTACGGCAGGGCACTCTAGTGAAAAGCACGAAGGCTGGTCAATGCGGGGGCGGCTGGTGTGTGGGCATTAGCCGCGACTGGCCGCTGCATCCATCGAGCTATCCGCAGGGCCCGGCAGTGGCTCAGGCGCTGTGACCGCGTTCGATCAGACGGTCCGAACCACCTTCGGCAATACGCTCGCTGCGTTCGATCAAACGATCGGAGCCACCTTCGGCAACGCGGTTGTTGCGTTCGATCAGGCGGTCCGAGCCGCCTTCTGCAACGCGATCGTTGCGCTCGATCAGACGGTCAGAACCACCTTCGGCAACACGGTCGTTGCGTTCGATCAGACGATCCGAGCCGCCTTCGGCAAGGCTGTTCAGAGGCTGCGCGGCAGCGTCGCTGGCGTGGGATTCGCTGAGTACGGGTTGCTCCTGCGCCGGCATGGCGTAGACGTTGGCGGCCAGAGCAGACAGGGCGAAGGCAAGCAGAAGAGGACGTTTCATGATCAGGGTGCTCCTTGAAGGGCGCTGAAAAGTGGGTACGTCGGCAATGCTACGCGCGCCATCCCGAGACACCATTTCATTGGGCTGATGGTCACCATCGACAGGTTTGATAGTCGTTCTAACCTTCCCTTAATCAACACCCTGGCACGGTTGCGCCAGGCGCTGGTGGCCAGCGGCGAACGCCTTGCGCGCGCGAAGTCGATGCCGGCTCAGGGAAATTCTTCGCTATGCTGCGGTGCAGCGATTAAACCCCCGCGCTTTTCGTCAGTCCCACTTAGCAAGAGCCGTATTTCCCGCTTGCCGAGTGCCATGACGTCAGGAGAAACCCCGCATGACGCGCCCGCTTCGAATTTTCACCTGGACCCTCGCCACGCTGCTGACCGTGCTGGCGATTCTGCTGGTCATCATCGCCACCTTCGACTGGAACCGCGCCAAGCCGTTTATCAACGAAAAAGTGTCCGAAGCCTTGCACCGTCCCTTCGCCATCAACGGCAACCTGGCCGTGCATTGGCGCACATCACCTGATGAGGGTGGCTGGCGGCGTTGGGTGCCGTGGCCGCACTTCACCGCCGAAGACATCACCCTGGGCAACCCAGAGTGGCTCAAGGAACCGCGCATGGTCGGCCTGGAGCGGGTGGATTTTCGTCTCGCGCCGCTGCCGCTGCTGGCGCAGACCATCAGCATTCCGCGCATCGACCTGGTCAAGCCCGATGCCAGCCTGACCCGCCTGGCCGATGGCCGCGCCAACTGGACCTTCGACTTCGGCCCCAAGGATGAAAACGCCGAACCGTCGAAATGGACCGTCGACATCGGTGCCATCGGCTTCGACGAGGGCAACGTGCGCTTCGACGACCAGACCCTCGACACCAGCGTGAAAGTGCAGATCGACCCGCTGGGCAAGCCAATTCCCTACAGCGAAATCGTCGGCACGGCCACCGCCGAAAAAGCCGGTGGCGCACAAGACTACGCCTTCGGCTTCAAGGCCGACGGCCGCTACAAGAAGCAGCCGTTCTCGGCCACCGGCAAGATCGGCGGCCTGCTGGCCCTGCAGGAGGCCAACCAGCCGTTCCCGCTGCAGATCGACGCACGCGCCGGTGACACCCGCGCGCGGGTCGCCGGCACCTTGACCGACCCACGCAACCTCGGCGCGCTGGATTTGCGTCTGCGCCTGTCGGGCAAGAGCCTGGGCAATCTGTACCCGCTGACCGGCGTGACCCTTCCGGACACCCCGCCGTACTCCACCGATGGCCGGCTCAAGGCCAACCTGCATGCTGCCAACGGCGCCACCTACGACTACCAGGGCTTCAACGGCAAGATCGGTGACAGCGACATTCACGGCGATCTGGGCTACGTCGCCAGCCAGCCGCGGCCCAAGCTGTCCGGCAAGCTGGTGTCCAATCAGCTGCTGTTCAAGGACCTCGCGCCGCTGATCGGGGCCGACTCCAACACCGAGCAGAAGGCCCGCGGCGGCGCCAGCAAACAGCCTGCCGACAAAGTGCTGCCGGTCGAGGAGTTCCGCACCGAGCGCTGGCGTGTCATGGACGCCGATGTCAGCTTCGATGGCAAGCGCATCGTGCACAGCGAACAACTGCCGTTCAAAGACCTCTCTGCCCACGTCGTGCTCGACGATGGCCTGTTGCAACTCAAGCCGCTGCGCTTCGGCGTGGCCGGTGGCAACCTCAGCAGCACCATTCGTCTGGACGGTCGCAGCACGCCCATGCAAGGTCGCGCGCAATTGACTGCGCGCGGCTTCAAGCTCAAGCAGCTGTTCCCAACCTTCGCACCGATGCAGACCAGCTTCGGTGAGCTCAACGGTGACGCCGACATCGCTGGCCGCGGCAACTCGGTCGCGGCCCTGCTGGGCACGGCCAATGGTGACCTGCGCATGCTGATCAACGATGGCGCAGTCAGCCGCAGCCTGATGGAAATCGCTGGGCTCAACGTGGGCAACTACATCGTCGACAAGTTGTTCGGCGACGAGGATGTGAAGATCAACTGCGCCGCTGCCGATGTGGGCATCAAGGATGGTCTGGCCAGCACACGGGTGTTCGTGTTCGACACTGAAAACGCGATCATCTACATCAACGGTACGGCCAACTTCGCCAACGAGCGGATGGACCTGAAGATCACCCCGGAATCGAAGGGGCTGCGTCTGTTCTCGCTGCGCACACCACTGTATGTACGTGGAACGTTCGCCAAGCCCAGCGCCGGCGTGCAGGCCTTGCCATTGGCGTTGCGCGGCGCCGGCATGGTCGCACTGGGTGTAGCCGTCGGACCGGCTGCGGGCCTGCTGGCGCTGATCGCCCCAGGCGACAGTGAAGACAACCAGTGCACCCCGTTGCTGCAACAGATGAAAGCCGGCAAGGCGCCGGCGGCGGTCAAGGGCAAGCAGTAACGAGGCAGACGTGTAGGAGCGACCGGCCGGCGCTCCGGTTCAGCCGCGATGGCCGGCACAGCCGGCCCACTACAGGCCACCGAGCAGCGTCCAGGCCTGCTGTGCAGGCCATCGCGGCTAAAGCCGCTCCTGCAGGGTTCTCTTCACGAAAACAAAAAAGGGCGCCTTCCGGCGCCCCTTCGCTGCAGCATGATCAGTCTTTGAGCAGATCAAAGACCATCGAGCAGGTCCGACATGTCGTCGGCATGCTCTTCTTCCTGGGCCAGGATGTCTTCCAGGATGCGGCGGGTAGTTGGGTCTTTATCGCCGATGTACTGCACGAACTCGCGGTAGCTGTCGATGGCGATGCGCTCGGCGACCAAGTCTTCCAGGACCATTTCCTTGAGCGTGGTGCCAGCCACGTACTGGGCGTGGGAGTTCTTGCTCAGGTTGTCAGGGTTGAAGTCCGGCTCGCCGCCCAGTTGCACGATGCGCTCGGCCAGCTTGTCGGCGTGCTCGGCTTCCTGATTGGCGTGCTCGAGGAACTCCTCGGCGGCGACGTTGGCCTTGATGCCTTCTGCCATGAAGTAGTGGCGCTTGTAGCGCAGCACGCACACCAGTTCGGTGGACAGCGAGGCGTTCAGCAGCTCGATGATCTTCTCGCGGTCAGCGCTGTAGCCTTCGGTGACAGCGCCATTCTCGACGTGCTGACGGGCGCGGGCGCGCAGGGTTTCTTTATCGGTCAGTTCTACCTTGCTCATGGTGTTCTCCAAAACATTCGGTAATCGGTTCAGGTTGAATCAGCGGAGGGCTCAGGCGCCTGGGGTGGCGCGGCGTTCCTCTTCGCGTTGTTTGCAGGTCTTGAAGCCTTTGGCATCGACATGGCCAGTGGCATCGAAACGCACGTAATAGGCTTGTTGCTGACCCTCACGGTTGAGGATGTAGTCGTTGCAGGTACCGCCATTGGGCAGATCGATCACACTCGAGGGGCTGCCGCCGATAGCGATGACCTTCTGCATGGTCATGCCGTCCTTGACGTGCTTGACCAGCGGTTCATTGCGGTAGGTGACATGGTCCACCGGGTTTTCCGGGTGGCTGCTACAGGCGGCCAGGGAGGCACCAACCAGAAGAAGTGCGAGGGTCTGTTTGATCATGGGGTCCGGCTCCGTGCGTAAGGTCTGTTTTGCTTGGAACCGCAGGCAATCGCGGGAGTTCGATTTGCAGTTCACCTCTTGGCGTCAAGTCTTTTAACTGCACATGACTGCGGTTAGCTGTTGCAAAACTTGTCTACACTCATTCGCATCGCGGCGCGCCGTGCGCAGCGTTTCCGGAGAGCCCTCGTCATGAAGATGATCACCGTGCCTCTGCTGCTGCTCGGCCTTTCGCTCAGCGCCAGCACCTTCGCCGCCACCGCTCAGCAAGAGAAGATGAAAACCTGCAACGCCCAGGCCACCGGGCAGTCGCTCAAGGGCGATGAGCGCAAGGCGTTCATGAGCCAGTGCCTGAAAGCCAAGCCCGCCACCCAGCAGGAAAAGATGAAAACCTGTAACGCCGACGCCAGCGCCAAGACCCTCAAGGGTGACGAGCGCAAGGCGTTCATGAGTGATTGCCTGAAGAAGAAATGAGGCGAGTGGGGCAGGGGCCAGCGCTGCTCGAGTGCATCACCGGCATGCGCAGCAGGGCACTACGCCAGCATTGAGCCGGCGGCGCGAAGGCTAACCCGCACCGCTTGCTGTTTTTGTAGGAAGAAGGCTGGCAGACTGCGGGTCTTTTTTGCTGTCTGCCGCCGAGGCTGTATGACCTTCACCCCCCGCCAGATCACCATCGCCAGTTGGATCATCGTGTTTGCCGGCCTGCTGCTGGCCCTGCCCCTGAAGTTGCTGCCCAGCCTGCTTGCCGGCCTGCTGGTGTTCGAGCTGGTCAACATGCTCACCCCAAGGTTGCAGCCGCTGCTCGCCGGGCAGCGCGCCCGTTGGCTGGCGGTGGCGCTGCTCGGCACATTGGTGGTGCTGACCCTGAGCCTGCTGATTGCCGGGGCGTTCAGTTTCCTCCTGCACGAAGCTGAAAACCCCGGCGCCTCACTGGACAAGTTCATGGCCCTGGTCGACCGCGCCCGCGGGCAGCTGCCGCCGTTCATCGACGCCTACCTGCCGGCCAGCGCTGCCGAGTTCAAGGTGGCCATCGGCGACTGGCTCAAAGGGCATTTCAGCGAGCTGCAACTGGTCGGCAAGGGTATGGCGCACATGTTCGTGACCTTGCTGATCGGCATGATCCTCGGCGCCATCGTCGCCCTGCAGCGCCTGCCCGACATCTCGCGGCGCAAGCCACTGGCAGCGGCGTTGTTCGAGCGCCTGAGCCTGCTGGTGCAGGCGTTTCGCAACATCGTTTTCGCGCAGATCAAGATTTCCCTGCTCAACACCGCCTTCACCGGCATCTTCCTGGCGGTGGTGCTGCCGCTGTTCGGCGTGCACCTGCCGCTGACCAAGACGCTGATCGTGCTGACCTTCCTGCTTGGCCTGCTGCCGGTGATCGGCAACCTGATCTCCAACACCCTGATCACCATCGTCGGGCTGTCGTTGTCGATCTGGGTGGCGATGGCGGCGCTGGGCTACCTGATCGTCATCCACAAGGTCGAGTACTTCCTCAACGCCCGTATCGTCGGTGGGCAGATTCGCGCCAAGTCGTGGGAACTGCTGCTGGCGATGCTGGTGTGCGAGGCGGCGTTCGGCCTGCCGGGGGTGGTGGCCGGGCCGATCTACTACGCCTACCTCAAAAGCGAGCTGCGGCGCATCGAGCTGGTGTAGGGGCCGCCTGGCGGCCCCAGTGGCTCAGATGACCGGATGCAAGCCGTACGCCGCCAACTGCTCGACGCTGCCGCGGTGTTCGATCAGGCGCGGGTCGTTGAGCGGCAGGCGTTGGCCCAGCTCGCTTTCCAGAATCGCCTGCAGCTTGACCCGGTTGACCTTGCCGTCGGCCTCGACTGCCGGGCGCAGTTTTTCCGGTGACACCTGCGCGGTGGTGCCGTCGGGGTAGTAGACCGCGCCGGTGGCGAAGTCGACGCCCAGGGCGATCAGGCCCGGAATCACATAGAACAGGATGCCAATGGCGTCGAGGGCGACGATCACCGGGTCGACCTTGCCGTCGATCTGACCGCGGCGGTCGGGGTAGAACAGCGTGCCGCACGCGGTGAGCTGGGTCAGCAGGGTGGCGATGACGGCGCCGCCGATGATGCGGGAAGGAATGCGCATGTGAATCTCCGGATGAAAAGCCGCAACGGGGCTGGTGCAGACCCAGCGTCGAGCGGTAGGACCATGGCCAGGGCTGGCCAGTTCGCCGTTATACTCCCAGCCCCGTCCGAGGACCACCATGATTTCACTACCGATTGATGCCGTTCTGCCAGCTTTGCGCGAGGCGTTGAGCCAACGCCATGAAGTGGTGCTCGAAGCACCGCCCGGCGCCGGCAAAACCACCCGCGTGCCGCTGGCCTTGCTCGATCAGCCATGGCTGGCCGGGCAAACCATCGTCATGCTCGAACCGCGGCGCCTGGCCGCCCGCGCTGCTGCCGAACGCATGGCCAGCGAGCTGGGCGAAGCGGTCGGTGAAACGGTCGGTTACCGCATTCGCCTGGACAGCAAGGTCGGCCCGAACACGCGCATAGAGGTGGTCACCGAAGGCATTCTTGCCCGCCGCCTGCAGGATGACCCGTCGCTGGAAGGCGTCGGTCTGGTGATTTTCGATGAGTTCCACCTGCGCAACCTCGATGCCGACCTGGCCCTGGCACTGACCCTCAATGGCCGCGCCATGCTGCGTGACGATGCCCCCCTGAAAGTGCTGCTGATGTCGGCCACCCTCGAAGGCGAGCGGCTGTCGCGCTTGCTCGATGACGCGCCGGTGGTCACCAGCGAAGGGCGCATGTTCCCGGTCACGACCATCTGGGGCGCGCCGTACCAGACCGGTGAGTGGGTCGAGCAGCGGGTGGTCGGCACCTGCCTGGAAGCCTTGGCCGAACAACCGGGCAGCGTGCTGGTTTTCCTTCCCGGCCAGGCAGAGATTCGCCGGGTCGAGCAGGCGCTCAGCGAGGCCCTGGGCGAGCGCCGCGACATTCTTCTGTGCCCGTTGCACGGCGAGCTGGGCCTGGACGCCCAGCGCGCGGCCATCCAGCCGGCGCCTGCCGGGCTGCGCAAGGTGGTGTTGGCGACCAACATCGCCGAAACCAGCGTGACCATCGACGGCGTGCGCGTGGTCATCGACGCGGGCCTTGAGCGCGTGCCGCGTTTCGATCCGCGCAGTGGCATGACCCGTCTGGACACCCAGCGCATCTCCCGCGCCAGCGCCACCCAGCGCGCAGGGCGGGCCGGGCGTGTCGAGCCGGGTGTGTGCTATCGGCTGTGGTCGCAGGCCCAGCACGAGCAATTGCCGGCCTATACCGCGGCGGAAATCCTCCAGGCCGATCTCGCCGGGCTGGCCTTGCAGTTGGCCCGCTGGGGCGTGCAGCCCGATGAGCTGAAGTGGCTCGACGCCCCGCCCAACGCGCCGTTCGCCCAGGCCCGCGACCTGCTGCGTCGCCTCGGTGCACTGGCCGAAGGCGGCCATCTCAGCCGCCACGGCCAGGACATGGCGCAACTGCCGGCACACCCGCGCATCGCCCATCTGCTGTTGCGCGGCCAGGCGCTGGGGCTGGGGCCGTTGGCCTGTGATCTGGCCGCGTTACTCGCTGAGCGCGACATCCAGCGCGGTGCCGGTGCCGATATCCACAGCCGCCTGGCGCTGCTTGGCGGTGAACAACGCGCGCAGCGTGGCGAGCAGGGTGGCGTGCAGCGCGCCCGGCAGTTGGCGCGCCAATACCGCGGCCAGTTGCGCGGCGCGGCCAAGGCCAGCGTGGCCGACCCGCAGGCGCCGCGCTGGGTCGGTGCGCTGCTGGCCTTCGCCTACCCCGACCGCATCGCCCAGCAGCGCCGCACCGGCGGCGGCGAGTACCGCCTGAGCAATGGCCGCGCTGCGCTGTTCGCCAGCCCCGACGCGCTGATGAAACACCCCTGGCTGGTGATCGCCGACCTCGGCAGCCGCCAGGGCCAGCGAGAGGAGCGCATCTACCTGGCCGCCGATTTCGACCCGGCGCTGTTCGACGATGTGCTGGCCGACCAAGTGAACGTAGTCGACCAACTGGACTGGGATGAGCGTGAAGGCGTGCTGCGCGCCGAACGCCAGCGCAAGGTCGGTGAACTGGTGCTTTCCACCGCGCCACTGAGCAACCTGGACAGCGCCGCACGCAGCCAGGCGCTGATCAACTACGTACGCCGCAAGGGCCTGGAATTGCTGCCGTGGACCCCGGAGCTGCGCCAGTGGCAAGCCCGTGTGGCCTTGCTGCGCAGCCTGGATGAAGCAGGCCCGTGGCCAGATCTCAGCGACGCCAGCTTGCTCGCCAGCCTCGAACACTGGCTTGCACCCTACCTGGAGCGGGTCAGCCGGGTCAGCCATTTCGCCCAGCTTGATCTTTCATCGATCGTGCGCAACCTGCTGCCCTGGCCGCTGCCGCAGCAACTCGATGCCCAGGCGCCGATCAGCGTGCAGGTGCCGTCAGGTTCCAGCATCCGCATCGACTACAACGAACACCCTCCGGTGCTGGCCGTGCGCCTGCAAGAGCTGTTCGGCCTGGAGCAGACCCCGCGCATCGCCCAGGGCAGGCAAGTACTGACCCTGCACCTGCTTTCGCCAGCGCGTCGGCCCGTGCAGGTGACCCAGGACCTGGCCAACTTCTGGCGCAGCACCTATGCCGAAGTGAAGAAAGACCTCAAAGGTCGTTATCCGAAACACTACTGGCCGGATGACCCTCTGGTGGCCGAAGCGACTGCGCGAGCCAAGCCTAGGAAACCCTGACCGACATGGGCGGATGGGCACGATGCAGCCCTGTATAACTGTCCGGGCAAGCGACTAATCTGCTCGACCGGCTTTTTCAGTACTGAGTCATCAGCACTTCCTGCCGCTCGCTTGGTCATGCCCGCTCGTGGTCTGCGACGAGGATTTAGCTTGGACGAGCCCTATCAGGAAAATCAGGCGATGGATACTAGTCATAAATGATGGCTATTAGCTATCCTCTCCTGATTTGTACAGCAAGGAGCGCACATGAAGCTTAATCCACTACACCTCAAGATCGCTGGTTTGCTAGAGGGCAGACTGTTTCGAATTCCAGAATACCAACGTGCCTACTCTTGGAAATCCCGCCAGCGTAACGATCTGTTCGGCGACATCGAGGAGGCATTTCGATCCGGTCAAGAGCATTTCATGGCTACATTGGTCGCCTTGGCAAAGGATACAGAGACCTGCCTGATCGGCGTCGACGAGTTCAAGACGGTCGAGTTGGTGGATGGCCAGCAACGTATAACGACCCTGATCATCCTCATGAAAGCGATTGAACAAGCTTTGGACATCAATGACACCGCGCAAGCCAAGGTGCGGCGAGAGTTGGCTGAGCTCCTTGTGAAAGGAGATGAGCACTCCCTGATTCTGCTTCAGACAAATCATGATGCAAGTAAGGTTTTCACGAACTACATCCACAAGGGAACGGTCGAGGAAAACTCAGCCAAAACTGCTGCAGATCAGAACTTGGTAGATGCTGTCCATGACTGTGAGGGCTTCGTGAGCAGGTGGTTGGCTCGTGGAAATACCATCTTTGAACTGTTGGTGACCATCAGGAACAAGCTGACGATCATTTACCATGAGATCTCTGACGAGGCTACGGTTTACCGTGTCTTCGAAGTTCTCAACAGTCGTGGGCTGGATGTCAAATGGATCGACAAGCTTAAAAGTCAGCTGATGGCACTGATTTTCGAGCATGTTAACGGTGGTATTCGAGATGAGGCGTTGTCCGAGATGCGAGACGTCTGGCGGGGTATTTATTGCTCGCTGGAAAACAGCACACGAATCGGCGATGAAGCGCTTCGCTTTGCAGGAGCATGGGCCTGCGGTACCCGACCTAATCGGATTCCCAGTGAAGCAGACTCAACCGCATTATTAACGTCAAAGGCAGGCACGCAGCTAAAAACGATTGCCGAGGTTGGTCATGATCTGGAGGCGGTCGTGCAAGCCAACCTGCGACTGTTCAAAAATCCGCGCATTCGGGCTGTCACGCGCATTGTGCATGCTCGGTTCGTTGCCGCAGCGATCCTCTTGAGGAAGTTCAACAGCAAGACAGAGCAAAAGCTGTTGGGTAAATGGGAGCGCGCGACGTTCAGGATCTACGAGCTAGCGGGCCGAGATAGCCGCCACAAGGTTGGGGAATACATTCGTCTTGGTTATGAGATCTGTCGGAGCAACTTGGATGAAGATCAAATTATCCGAGGGCTGGAAAAAATCTCCAAGGGCTACTCGATTGATGAGGTTTTGAACAATATTGATTGGGTGAGCAGCTACGAAGGCTGGCAAAATCAGCTCCGCTACGTGCTGAACCGATATGACGAGCATCTGGCAAAGCTCGTGGGGCAGAAGTTGAATGAGAGTCAATGGTGCAAGATCTGGGAGCAAGATGCCGCTAATTCCATAGAACATATTGCACCGCAACACAATGGCGCCGAGTGGGTACATCAACTCGGTAATTTAACGATGCTACCGCCTGGAACGAATTCTTCTCTGAAGGCGAAGCCTCCGGTTGAAAAGATGGACGTTTACCAAAGCTGCGGATTGATCGCCACAATCTATGTCGGTCAGCAAATTCATGAAGCGGGTTCTTGGACAAAAGAAATGGTTTTAGCTCGGACAAAGAGCATCGAAGATTTCATTAGGCACGAATGGGCCGATTGATCATCGCAATTATCCGTATCCCGGAGCACAACATGATCATCCTTGAGCGCCTTGTCGCCTGGCTGTTCCCCGACCGCCGGCCCGAGTGGGGAAAGCAACGTGAGCGTGAGTTCGTCGAGGTCGTGAAGCCCTCAAGACGCTCAGGGCGACCCCGGAGGGTGGCATGGCCATTGATCTTGAGGAGATTAGCGAGAAGGTGCTGGAATCGCGGGGAGTGGCTGAAGCACTTCGTCCGCAAGTCATGACCGGCAGCTCGGTCAGGATCAATTACAGAGTGCGCACTGTCTGGGCAACCTCGACGTCCTACAAGGCCTCACTTCCCAGGCGTGGTGGCGGATGAATAAGCGTCGACCGCGCTACTGATCTTATCTTTTCCAACTACAGGCAGGCTAGAAAATGGACTTGCTTACGCCGCTTTTCGATCAAGACAAGCTTCATCAGCACTTTAAGACGATTTCTGATGGACGAGTTGGTCGGCATTACCAGCGCGAAGAGATCCTACGTTGGATGGAAGGTTTTCCAGACAGGGATAACAAGTTCGTCAAGGAGTTTCAGACCACCTTCAATTCGAGCTTTTGGGAGATTTATCTTTACGCGACTTTCCGCGAGTACGGTTTCTCGTTTGAATGGAAGCATGCCACGCCTGACTTTTTGGTCACCGCAGTAGACACGACTTTTACGGTAGAGGCTACCACGGCGAATCACGCAGCCGATGGAACCCCAGAGTGGGGCGAGCCCCTGACGCCCGAGTTTTTAGAGAACATCGAGTTCAATGAGCTCAACCGTATCGCCATCATTCGTCTTGCCAACGCATTCATGAGCAAGTCTAAGAAGTATCTGGAGAAATACGCGAATTACGACCACGTGAAGGGGCGTCCGTTTGTCCTTGCCATTGCGCCGTTTGAGCAGCCCGGATTCCACCTGCAAGCGTATCGGCCCATCGAGGCTTTGTTGTTCGACCTCTATGTGGACGAAGCCGAATACCTTGCGAACCCGGAACGCTTTCCAAAGGGCCCCATAACCAAATCCTTGGGCAGTGTAGAGAAAGACAACGGGTCAGAGATTGAGCTCGGCTTGTTCCAAAATCCCCGATTCCGCCACATCAGTGCTGTGGTATTCAGCCACTTGGCGACTTGGGGGAAGGTAGACGCCATGTGCGGGAACCCAGATGCATTCATTAGTTCGGTCTGGTTGACCCCTGAGGGCATGAAGCGGGCAATGATTCGAGCCAGCGAAGGCTCAGAGAAAGTCACCGATGGGCTGCGGGTATACCACAATCCATACGCAACGAATCCTTTGCCGTTAGGGGTATTTCGAAGGGGGGGCGTGGTGCAGTTCTGGGGAGATCATGAAACTCACTCACTGCGCCAGGAGCAGGCTGAAAGCTGTCTACAATCCCGGACAGCTATGACGTTCCTCAGGGGCAATGACGAAGACCTCGAGGAGGAGGTCGCATCGTAGCGGTCGTTATCCGAAACACTACTGGCCGGATGACCCACTGGTCGCCGAAGCCACTGCCAGAGCCAAGCCGCGCAAAACCTGATACGTAAGTTGCTTGCAATTGGCGGTAAATGATTGCATCTAGCCACTATCCTGCGTGTTTCAAATATGAAACTCTCGGTCAGCTTTGCGCTACTATCCGGCAACTCGTCGACCGGATGGACCTGGCACATGGCGCACCGAATCATCGTCGCGGATGACCACCCGCTGTTTCGTGAAGGGATGTCGAACATCGTTCAGCGCCTGCTGCCTGGCGCGGTGATCGAACAGGCCGCCACCCTGGATGAAGTGCTGGACCTGGCCCGCACAGGGGCGGAGGTCGATTCGCTGATTCTCGATCTGCGTTTCCCCGGCATGACCTCGCTGCAGGTCATCGGGCAACTGCGCGACGAGTTTCGCCGCACCTCGATCATCATCGTGTCGATGGTCGAAGACCTCGAGGTGATCTCTCAGGTGATGGCCCAAGGCGCCGATGGCTTCATTGGCAAGAATGTCGACCCTGCCGGCATCGCCAAGGCCATCAGCGCCATCCGCGAGGGCGAACTAGTGGTGCAGTACAACGCCGAGCATCCGCTGCTCGAACAAGCGCCTGACCCGCTCACCGAGCGCCAGCGGCAGGTGCTGGGCTTGATCGCCGTGGGCAAGACCAACAAGGAAATCGCCAAGGACCTGGGCATTTCCCCGTTCACCGTGCGTATTCATGTTTCCACCCTGCTGAAATCGCTGGGCGTGCCCACCCGCGCGGCTGCCGCGGCGCAGTTCGGGCACATTCCGGGTGCCGCGAGCGGGGCGCGGCAGGCCAATCCGTGAACATCGACCGTTAGTCATACGTTGCAGCTCGAACCTGGCCATTGAGTACCGATTGCTTTGCAGCGGGCCTCGATGCGCACTTCTCGCCCGAACAGGAAGTTCCCCATGGAAAAGAACAGCGAACTCGACCAGGCCACCCTGCGCCTGATCGTCAGTGCCTGCGCGTTGTTGTATGTCCTGGCGCTGATTGCGCTGCACCCGGCCAGTGCCGCGAACTACTACGCCATCGTCACCTATATCGTCACCTTCATCGTCGCTTCGGTGTTTCTGCGCATGGCGATCAAGCGCTGGGCGGGGCACTTCTTCTGGCGTCGGCTGTTGTCGATGCTGCATGACTATGTCGGCACCGGCTTCGCCATGGCCCTGGGCGGCGAATATGCCTTGCCGATCTACGCCGTGCTGCTGTGGGTGACCCTGGGCAATGGCATGCGCTTTGGCTCGCAGTACCTGGCGATTGCCACGGTGATCGCGCTGGCGACGCTGATGGCGGTGTTTCTCTTCGACCCTTACTGGCGCGCCCAGCCGTTCGTCATGCTGACCCTGTGCGTGACCACCATCGTGGTGCCGGCCTACGCCCACGTGTTGCTCAAGCGCACCCGCGTGGCCTCGCAGGAAGCGATTGCCGCCAACCAGGAGAAGTCGCGCTTCCTCGCCCAGGCCAGCCATGACCTGCGCCAGCCGATCCACGCCATCGGTCTGTTCACCGCCTGCCTGCGCGATGCCCGTCTGGGTCAGGACGAACTGCGTCTGGTGGACAACATCGACCGCTCCCTGCACACCGTCTCGCAACTGTTTCGCTCGATTCTCGACCTCTACACCCTCGACAACGGCCGTCTGCAACCCGAGGCCCAGGCGGTCGACCTCGGCGCGCTGCTGGAGGATGTGCTCAGGCAAAACACCGAGGCGGCGCGCTGGGCGGGTGTCGAACTGCGCCTACGGCCCTGCCGGTACTGGGTCTGGGCCAATCCGGGGCTGCTCACCACCATGGTGCAGAACCTGCTGTCCAATGCGCTCAAATACGCCCCTGGCAAGCCAGTGCTGATCGCCGTGCGCCGCCAGGGCAACAGTCTGGCGGTGGTCATCCACGACAAAGGCCCGGGCATCGCCGAAGAACACCTGCCGCAACTGTTCAAGGAGTTCTATCGCGTGCGCCAGGTGCGCGACAAGGATGTCGAGGGCCTGGGCTTGGGCTTGCCCATCGTGCAGCGCATCGGCCAGTTGCTCGGGCTTGCCGTGACGGTGGACTCACGCGTGGGCCGCGGTACGCGGGTGAGCATTCGCGGTTTGCAGCGCATCGAGCCAAGGAAGCCGGTGGTACGCCCGCCAAGCGTGCCCGAGCAACTGCGCGGCCTGCGCGTGTGCCTGGTGGACGACGATGCCAGCGTACTGCGCGCGACCTCGGCGCTGCTGGAGAAATGGGGCTGCGTGGTGGAGGCGCACAGCGATGGCCTGAACGTCACCAGCGGCTGCGACATCATCATTGCCGACTTCGACCTGGGGACGAAGATTTCCGGTGCCGAGTGCATCGCGGCGATTCGTCAGCAGCGCGGTTGGCAGGTGCCGGCGATGATCATGACCGGCCATGAAATCGAGCGTATCCGCCGCCTGGTCGAGAGCCTCGATATCTGGGTGCTGGCAAAGCCGGTGCGGCCACCTGAATTGCGCGCGGTGCTGCTCGAGCAGGTCAAGGTGATGGCCGAGCAACGCGCGCCAATGCCGTGAAGGCGTGAGCGCGGTAGAGCACCGCGCTCGCAGCCAGGAGGGCTGAAGGGCGGCCAGAACGGCCGCCCGGAAGGGTCAGAAGCGAACCGTGACGCCTGCGTTCACCGAGTGGAAGCGCGTGTCGCTGCCGAACTGACCCTGGTACGACAGGTCGAGGTCGGTCTGGCTGTTCAGGCGCATTTTCGCCCCTACTTCGGTCAGTGCCACATTGCGCGTCTGCGCGATGCCCTGCACTTCGAAGTTCGGGCCGCCGGCGAAGGACTGCTCGTTGCGCGGGTCCAGGTCGCCGTAGGCACGGCGCCAGCCCAGCGAGCCGTACAGGTCGGTCTGGTGGTCGGCGATGCTGGTGCGGGTCGAGGCGCGCAGGCCTGCAGTGGAGAACCAGGTGTCCTGCTTGTCGCTGGACACGCGCAGCCGCGCCGCGCCGCCTTTCTCGCGGAAGCTGTCGGCGTCGTACTTGACGTAGGACACACCGATGAACGGTTCCAGTGCCACCGCGCCAAGGCCGATGCGGTAGGCCGCCTCGCCACTGGCCTGCAAGGTGCTGGCATCGCGCTTGCCCTTGAGGTGGTCGCTGAAGCCGGCGAAGGCCACGTTGCGCTTGCTTTCCAGCTCATGCCAGGTGTAGCCGACATCTGCGCTCAGGCGCAGGGCGTCGAACTGCGCACCGGTGTAGGCACCGAGGTGGTAGTTGTCGCTGTTGCCCTTGGCGTCGCGGTCGTCGGCGTCGAACTTCGAACGGCTGTAGCCGCCGTAGACACCGGCGCTCCAGTCCTGGGTGATACGCCCGTCGGCACCGATCAGCACACCACCGGTGCGCTGCTTGAGGCCGCTGACGCCGTTGTTGCCGTCCAGGCGCGACCAGTTGCCGAAGGTCTGTACCCAGGCGCCGTTGTGCCCTGACGAGGCCTCGGGCGCCAGGTTCGAAGCGCCCACCGGCATGCTGATGCGGCCGTTGTCGAGCAGGCTGCGGGTGCGCGTGCCGAGTACCCCGGAGACCACCTGGCTGTTGGCGATCAGCGCGGTCGAGGTGCTGCTGTGGTAATCGCCGGAGAGTTGATCGATGGCGTTGCGGGCGCTGTCGGCATCGAGGATCAGCAGGTTGTTGTACAGGCGCAGCTGCGCGCCGCTCTGGCGCAGCTGGCTCAGCGCACCGGCGGTGTTCCATTGGTTGCCGGTGCGGGCGACGGTCTGGAAGATGCCGGGCTTGCCGCCGGTTTCTGGCGGCTGGACCGGTGGTTGTACCGGTGGTTCGGGCTCTACGGGCGGCTCGACCGGTGGCTCGGGTTCAACCGGCGGGGTCACCGGTGGCTCGACCGGCGGTTCTGGTTCTACGGGCGGCTCCACGGGTGGTTCGACCGGTGGCTCAGGCTCGACCGGCGGCTCGACAGGAGGCTCCACGGGCGGCTCGACCGGCGGTTCCGGCTCGACCGGTGGCTCTACCGGTGGCTCGACTGGCGGTTCTGGGGTGGTGTCCTTCTGTGCGATGACCAGGTTCAGGTCGTTGTCGGTGCGCTTGAGGCTGACGTTGAGGAACGCCGAGTTGCTGAAGGCTTCGGCGTAGGCCTTGCCTTCTCTGTCGATTGCAACGATGCCGTCCTTGGCCGACAGCAGGGTGTAGGTCTGGCCGGTGGTGTAGCTTTGCGCGTCGTTGAGGGTGGTGACGTCCACGCGGGTGCCGCGCAGGGTCGCAGCGCCTGTGACGTTGACCCGGTCCGAGCCACCGTTGCCGGCGATGTCGGCGGCGTAGCGCGAGCCTTCATCCATGTCCAGGTTGCCGTTGATGGTCAGGGTGCCGATCTTGCCTTCGCCTGGCGACAAGGTACCGCCAGCGAACACTTGGGTGGCGCCGACCTGGCCGGTACCGGCCAGCACACCGCCGGCCAGTACCTGGCCGCTGTTGCTGTAGGTGCCAGACTGCGTGTCGTGGCCGATCTTGCCGTTGACCACCAGGGTGCCGTTGCCGACGCTGAAGGCCGACGTGCCGCGCGGGTTGCTTTGGTCGATATCGCTGTCGAGCACCAGGCGACCGCCGCGCACGATGGTGCCGCCGGACAACCCGCTCAGGTCGCCGCTCAGGGTGGTGTCGCCGCTGAAGCTGTACAGCCGGCCCGCGCCGCTGATTTTATTGCTCAGCTGCAGTTCGCCGGTGTGGTTGAAGGCAATGGCGCCGGTCGCAGGTCCAGTGCCGAAGCGCAGGTCGCTGGCCGGATCGATACGCCCCGCGGCGCGGGCGGCACCTGCGGTGAGGGCATCGTACTCGGTGCGGTTGTCATCGCGGGTGACCTCGCCGCCAAACGCCAGGGTGCCGTGGCCCGACGACAGGGTGCCGGTCTCGACGGAAATGTCGACGCCCTCGGTGCTCTTGAGCAGGGCGCCGTCGGCCAACATCAGGTTGGCGGTACGAATGGTGTCGCCCAGCTTCAGCGTGCGCGTCTCAAGGCGCGTGTCTTCACCGGTCAGGGTGATGTTGGTGTTGCCGCCGACCACGCCACCGCCCAGTTGCATGGTGTCGCTGGCCAGTACCGCGCCGTTGCTCAGGGTCAGGTCGTGACGGCTGCGGAAGTTGCCGCTGTTGTCCCAGCGCGTGCCTGCACCGGACATCTCGGTGATCGACACCATGGCCACCTGGTCGCTCTTGATCCGCCCACCGTTCTGCAGGTTGATCCGCGTGTCGTAGACGAACGTGCCGCCCGAGCGCAGGTTCACCACATCGACCAGCGAGTCCTTGCCGTCGACCAGCAGATTGGCCCGCGAATCGCCGTCGCCGGCATTGCCGTTGTCGCCCAGTTGCAGGTCACGCACCGACACTTCACCGCCGTTGAGCACGTTCAACGTGCCCTGCGCCGCGCCACCGATCAGCACGGTGTTGCCCAGTACCGCGTTGTTGCGCGGTGTGACCCAGCGGCTGCCGGCACCTTCGACCACCAGCACGCCCATGGCGATCGGCGCGTTGTTGTCGGCGCGACCGCCGATGCGCCCGCCCTGGCTGGTGGCGGTGGCGCCGTTGTTGATGGTCAGGGTCGAGGTCAGGCCGGCGTTGGGGATCACCGAGATGCTGTCGTAGCCGCGGTCGCTGCTCCAGGTGTCAGCACCGTTGTTGAGCACGTAATGTTCGGCGGCATGGGCATTGGACAACGCTCCCAGCGTGACCGCCAGGGCCAGCGGGGAAAGTGTGAAAAGGGGCTTCATAGCGACTCCAGATACTCCGTAGAGGCCACGCACGCGGCGGCGCGCCGGGCGTGGGCGTTTCCATTCTGAGAATTGTCAACAGAGGGAGTATCGGGAGGGGGTAGGGCGATGGGAATAGTACACATGTGCTAACGCGCGGCACGAGGGCAAGGCCCTGGGCGGCGGCAGTCAGGGCATTTCAGCCGACTGCCGCCGCCGTTGCGTCAGGCCTTGGCCGCCTCGGCCTCGCGCAGCATGAACAGTCGGTACAGCACCACGGTGCTGAACAGTTGCAGGAAGCCGCTGAGGCTGTCGAGCAGCAGCCCCACGCCAGGCTGTGGCTGCGGGAAGGCCATCAGCAGCAGGCCGTCGAGCAACCACAGTGGCGCGACCACCGCGAGCATGCAGGTCAGGATGCGCATGAAATGCCCGGTGGTCAGGCTCGCGCTTTCGCGCATCGACTCCATCACCGAGCGCCCGCGCAGCACCAGCAGGAATTCGGCGAATGCCAGGTTGATCATGATCCACACGCCCGGGAAGATCAGCAGCATCAGGCCGGCCATTATCAGCAGCGAGCTGATCAGAATCAGCAAGGCCATCTTCGGCCACAACTGTACGGCACGCGCCAGCAGGTCGCGCTTGGCGATGTCCTGCCCGCTACTGCGGGTATCGAGGTAAAGGATCAGCGCCGCGGTGTACAGCGGGTAGAACACCAGGCTGGTGAGCATGGCGTAGGTCGGGCTGGCCTGATCGCCCAATTGTTGCAGCAACAGTTGGCCACAGAAGGCCTCGAGCACCACCACAGGCAGGCACAGCTGGGCGATGCCGAGCAGGTGCAGGCGGAAGAAATACAAGGAGTCGCGCAGAACGCTGTAGGGATTCATCAGTCAACATCGCATGGCCGGAAAGCAGGGCGCCACTGTAGCCCAGAGCGCTGCGCGGCTGAAGAAAGTTTCATCGCCGCGGTGCTTGAAGCGCTGCGTCAGACCCCCCATCTTGATCGCGTCCGATGTCCTGTTCGCGCCCATGAGGTAGCCCCGATGAACACTGAAGAACAACGTTTGATCGATGGCCTGTTCGGCCGCATCCGCCAGGCCGAGGACCCGGCCCAGCCGCGCGATGCCCAGGCCCAGGCGTGCATCGAAGAGCACCTGCGTCAGCAGCCGGCCGCGCCGTACTACATGGCCCAGGCGATTCTGGTGCAGGAAGCGGCGCTCAAGCGCCTGGATGAGCAGAACAAACAGCTCCAGGCCGAGCTGCAACAGGCCAAGGCCGAATCCCGCGACAGCAGCAACGCAGGCGGCGGCGGTGGTGGTTTCCTCTCTAGCCTATTCGGCTCCAACAACCGCCAGGCCGCGCCGTCGTCTGCCGCTGCAGCCCCGTCTCAGGCGCCAGCACGACCGGCCAGCCAGGCGCCCAATGGCGGCGGCTGGCGCGACGGCCCGCAGAGCGCCGCGCCCGCCGCTGCCCAGGCCGCCCCGGGCGCCCCGGCAGCCGCACCTGCACGTGGCGCTGCCGGCAGTTTCCTTGGCGGCGCCATGCAAACCGCCGCGGGCGTGGCCGGTGGCGTGCTGCTGGCCCAAGGCATCAGCAGCCTGTTCAGCCACGGTTCGCAGCCTCAGGAAGTGGTGGAAGTGATCGAAGAGGCCCCGGCGCCGGCCAGCGAGCAAGGCGGCTGGCACGACCAGGATGGCCAGCAGCAGGTGGCCGACAATGCCGACTACGGCAACGATCAGGGCGGCTTCGCCGATACCGATTACGGTAGCGACGATGGCGGCTTCTTTTCCGACGACGACTCGTTCATCTGATGCCTCTGGCATACTCCGCGACTTAGCCGCCAGGCCGGGTCGCCTACAGGAGTGATGATGAAGAAGATCGCGCTGTTCGCCGACGTGCAGAACCTCTATTACACCGTGCGCCAGGCGCACGGTTGCCATTTCAACTACGCCGCGCTGTGGGCCGAGGTCAGTGCCGAGGGTGAGATCGTCGAGGCGGTGGCCTACGCCATTGACCGCGGTGACCCCAAGCAGCGGCAGTTCCAGCAGATTTTGCGCAACCTCGGTTTCGACGTGCGCCTCAAACCCTATATCCAGCGCAGCGACGGTTCGGCCAAGGGCGACTGGGACGTGGGCATCACCCTCGATGTGGTCGATGCGGCGAGCCGGGTCGACCAGGTGGTGCTGGCTTCCGGTGACGGCGACTTCGACCTGCTGTTGCAGCGGGTGATCGAGCGTCATGGCGTGGAAGCGGTGGTATACGGCGTGCAGGGTCTGACCGCGATGTCGCTGGTGCGCGCCGCCAGCCGCTACGTGCCGGTGGAAGGAAGACTGCTACTGCGCAACTGAAAGGGCTGTAGCACGAAAAAGTGTGCAGGTGATTTAGTTGCGTATTGTTACGGAGCCTAGGTAATACCGCGCCGTACACTGGGCTACCCGTAAACGGATTTCGAGTGTCAGTCATGTCCGCCCCCCGTCGTTTCCCGCTGCTGTTGATCGGCGCGTTCTTTGCCCTGTATGTCGTCTGGGGCTCCACCTACCTGATGATTCGCATCGGTGTCGAATCCTGGCCACCGATGCTGATGGCCGGGGTGCGCTTCGTCATCGCCGGCGCGCTGCTGTACGGCTTTCTGCGCTGGCGCGGCGCCCCGGCGCCGAACTGGCCGCAGTGGCGGGCGACCGGGGCGATCGGTTTTCTGCTGCTCAGTTGCGGCAATGGCGGCGTGACCCTGGCCGAGCACGCCGGGGTGTCGTCCGGCGTCGCCGCGCTGGCGGTGGCCACGGTGCCGCTGTTCACCTTGCTCTTCGGCCTGCTGTTCGGCTACCGCAACTCGCGCCTGGAATGGGCCGGCATTCTTCTGGGCCTGGCCGGCATCGGCCTGCTCAACCTCGGCTCCAACCTGCAAGCCAGCCCCATGGGCGCGGTGCTGATCCTCTTCGCTGCGGCTGCCTGGGCGTTCGGCTCGGTGTGGAGCAAGCGCCTGCCGCTGCCCCAGGGCACCATGGCGGCGGCCTGCGAGATGCTCTGGGGTGGCGCCATCCTGCTGTTGGCCAGCGCCCTGAGCGGTGAACGCATGACCCAGGCGCCCAGCGCCGCGGGTTGGGGGGCGTTGATCTACCTGATTCTGTTCGGCTCGATTCTGGCCTTCAGCGCCTACATGTACCTGCTCAAGCACGTGCGTCCGGCGGCGGCCACCAGCTACGCCTACGTCAACCCGGCCGTGGCGGTGCTGCTCGGCATCGTCTTCGCCGGCGAGCAGGTGGGCGTCGAGGAATGCCTGGCCATGGCGGTGATCATCGGCGCGGTGGTGCTGATCGGCCTGCCGCAGTGGCGGCGTGCGCCGGTGGTGCCGGTCGAGGGCAAAATGTGCAAGTAGGGCAGGGCGTTGCGGTAAACTTGCCGGCTTCGCTGAACCCCTGACGGTATTGCCATGACTTTCGCCACACTCGGCCTGATCGAACCGCTGCTGCGCGTCTTGCAGCAGATGGACTACACCACCCCCACGCCGATCCAGGCCAAGGCCATTCCTGCCGTCCTGGCCGGCCGCGACCTGATGGCCGCGGCGCAGACCGGCACCGGCAAGACCGCAGGTTTCGGCCTGCCGTTGCTGCAGCGTCTGGCGATGGAAGGGGAAAAGGTCGCCAGCAACTCGATCCGCGCGCTGGTGCTGGTGCCGACCCGCGAGCTGGCCGAACAGGTTCACGCCAACCTGCGTGCCTACGGCGAACACCTGCCGGTCAGCACCTATGCGGTGTATGGCGGGGTCAGCATCAATCCGCAGATGATGCGCCTGCGCCGCGGTGTCGACCTGCTGGTGGCGACCCCAGGGCGCCTGCTCGACCTGTTTCGCCAGAACGCGCTGAAGTTCGGTCAGGTGCAGACCCTGGTGCTCGATGAAGCCGACCGCATGCTCGACCTGGGCTTTGCCGAAGAGCTGCAAGCGGTGTACGCCGCCTTGCCGCGCAAGCGCCAGACGCTGCTGTTCTCGGCGACCTTCTCTGAGCAGATCCGCCTGCTCGCGGGCCTTGCGCTGAACGACCCGCTTAGCATCGAAGTCAGCCCGCGCAACGTCACCGCCAGCACCGTCAAGCAATGGCTGGTGACGGTCGACAAGAAGCGCAAGGCCGATCTGTTCTGCCACCTGCTGCGCAAGAAGCGCTGGGGCCAGGTGCTGGTGTTCGCCAAGACCCGCAACGGCGTCGACCAACTGGTCGAGCGCCTGCTGGGCGAGGGCATCAAGGCCGATGGCATCCACGGCGACCGCCCCCAGGCCACCCGCCAGCGCGCGCTGGACAGCTTCAAGCAGCGGGAAATCCAGGTGCTGGTGGCCACCGATGTCGCCGCCCGTGGCCTGGACATCGATGATCTGCCGCTGGTGGTCAACCTCGACCTGCCGATCGTCGTCGAAGATTACGTGCACCGCATTGGCCGTACCGGCCGTGCCGGCAACAGCGGCGAGGCGATCTCGCTGGTGTGCGCCGATGAAGTGCAACTGCTGGCCGCCATCGAAGTGCTGACCCGCCAGACCTTGCCGCGGCATGACGAACCCGATTTCATTCCCGACCACCGCGTGCCGCAGACCGATGCCAGTGGCCAGGTGATCAAGAAACCGAAGAAGCCGAAAAAGCCCAAGGAATCGGCTGCCAAACGCGGTCTGGGCAAGTGGATGGACAGCAGCGGCTCGGACGCGCCGGCGGTCAAACCGGTGCGCAAGGTGCCCAGTTTCAATGGTGGGCCGCGCAAGAAGGGCAAGTCCTGAGCTAACCCTTTTGACCGATGGAAACAGGGCCCTAAATTCATTCAACACGTAACACCGTAAAGAGGACCAACCGATGAGGCCCATCCGCCTTGACCGTTTCTGCATGGGGCTGCTGGCCCTGTTGCTGTGGGTCGCCACGCCCGCCTGGGCGGCCACTGCCGATCCGGCGCCGCGCCCGGCGGTGGTCGAGCAGCAGAGCCTGGAGGACAACGCCAGCCTCGAGCAGCTCGGCGCGCGCCTCGATCAGGTGCGCCAAGGTGTCACCAGCAGCGCCAACGATGACCTGCTGTCACAACTGCGCCAGGCCGCCTTGCAAGTGCAGCGCCAGGCCGCCGACCTCGCCACCCAGCGCAGCACCGACGTGCAGCGGGTCGCCGATCAACTGAGCGTGGTCGGCCCGCCCCAGGCCGATGAACCCGACACCCTGACCCAGCAGCGCAAGCAGCTCACGGCCCAGCAAAAATCCCTGCAAACCGAGCAGAAGCAGGCCAGCGACCTGACCCAGTCGGCGCGAGACCTGTCGACGCAGATCGTCAACCTGCGCCGCAGCCTGTTCAACTCGCAGATCACCAGCCGCGCCGCCAGCCCGCTGAGTCCGGCGTTCTGGTCGAGCCTGATCCAGCCCACCGATGAAGACGTGGCACGCCTCGGTGCCCTGCGCAGCGATGCCGCCGACGCCGTGGCCAGCGCGTTCAGCGCCGAGCACCGTTGGCTGTTCCTCAGCAGCCTGCTGGCCGCCGTACTGGTGTGGACGCTTGGTCGCCGCCTGCTGGAAAAGGCCCTGGCCTACCTGGTGGTGCGTTGGCTGCCGGAAGGACGCCTGCGCCGCAGCGCCCTGGCTTTGGGCGTCAGCCTGGCGACCCTGAGCACCATCGGTGGCGCGGTGTCACTGGTGCGCTGGGGCCTGGAAACCAGCGCCGAACTCAGCACCGATCTGACCAGCCTGACCGATCACATCCTCACCCTGGTGGTGTTCAGCGCCTTCATCGCCGGGCTTGGCCGCGCCATGCTGATGCTGCAACGCCCGTCCTGGCGCCTGCCGCCGATCCCCGATGAAATCGCCAGTGCTCTGGGTTGGTTCCCGCAGGCGCTGGCCCTGGCGCTGATGCTGCTGCTCACCGTCGAGCGCATCAACAGCGTGATCGGCACCAGCCTGGCGCTGACCCTGGCCAGCAACGGCCTCACCGCGCTGGTGGTCTCGGGCCTGTTCCTGGGCGCACTGGTGCGCTACCGCCGCAGCCGCCGGCTGCACGACCTACCGCGTCCATCGGGGCTGGCCGGGCTGATTCCGTTCGTGATGCTGGTGTGGGTGCTGGTGATCATCGTCGCGCTGCTCACCGGCTTCCTGACCCTGGCCTACTTCCTCACCGCCAAGCTGCTGTGGATCAGCGTGGTCGCCACCTGCGCCTACCTGATGGTCACGGTGTTCGGCGACCTCTGCGAAAACCTGCTGTCGCCGCGTCAACCCGGTGGCCTGGCGTTGGCTTCGGCACTGGGGCTGCAACACCGCCACCAGGCCCAGGCCAGCACCATTCTTGCTGGCGTGGGTCGCACGCTGATGCTGTTCATCGCGGCGATGTTCGCCTTCCTGCCGTCCGGCACCAGCCCCGGCGAACTGCTGATGAGCCTGGGGGAATGGGACGGCAGCGGCGGTAAGGTGCTCGGCAACCTCAACCTGGTGCCCACCGACATCTTCCTCGCCGTGGCGATCTTCTTCGGCGGGCTGTTCGCCATTCGTGTGGTCAAGCGCTGGCTGGGCGAACGCCTGCTGCCGGACACCGACATGGACGCCGGCATGCGTGCCTCGCTGGTGACCCTGGTCGGCTATATCGGCTTCCTGTTCCTCGCATCACTGGTGATGTCGACCCTGCACATCAACCTCACCAGCCTGACCTGGGTGGTCAGTGCGCTGTCGGTGGGTATCGGTTTCGGCTTGCAGCAGATCGTGCAGAACTTCATTTCCGGCCTGATCTTGCTGACCGAACGGCCGGTCAAGGTCGGCGACTGGGTGAGCCTGGCCGGGGTCGAGGGCGACATTCGCCGGATCAACGTGCGCGCCACGGAAATCCAGATGTCCGACCGCTCGACGGTGATCGTGCCCAACTCGCAGTTCATCTCGCAGAACGTGCGCAACGTGACCATGGGCAATGCCCTGGGCGTGGTCGGTATCACCCTGACCCTGCCGCTGGACACCGATGCCAACAAGGTTCGCGAACTGCTGCTGAACGCTTACCACGAGCACGAAGGCATTCTCGACGCGCCGGCGCCGTCGGTGAGCTTCAAGGACATCACCGCCGCCGGCATGGTGTTGTCGGTGAGCGGCTACGTGGCTGGCCCGCGGCAAGTCTCCGGTGCCCGTAGCGACCTGCTGTTCACCATCCTCGGCCGCCTGCGCGAAGAAGGCATCGCCTTGTCGTCGCCGCAGAGCATGTTGCTGTTGCAGGACGGCACGCCGGCCGCCGACCCCTCGGAGTAACGCGCGGTATGGATGACAACGGCCCGTTTCGACGGGCCGTTGTCGTTCAGGGCGTGGTAGTGAGGGCGGGCGAGGGTGGCTGCAACGCATGCCCCAGCAACGCCTGACCGGTACGCGCCGCATGCGCAGCGCCTATCAGCATGCCCACACCGGGCGCGCCTGCACTGGCCAGGCAGTATTCGTCGAGAACGTCTTCGATGCTCTGGAGCAATTGCGCGGCGTAGGCCAGGGCATCCTCTGGGCTGAGGTCGCTGTGGATGGACAAGTAGGGGGTGTGGATGAGTTTGCGGGGCGGGTCGGGGATGGGATTGTTCATGACAGAGCTCCAAGTAGTGAACAGGAGCTACCAAACAGATTCCTCTCACAAAATCAGGGTGGCAGCCGTTCGCGGTGTGAGAGACCGGCGAGCCCTGGAAATTCCGGCCAGGCCGAAGCCTGCCCGCGAACGGCTGCCATAACACTGGCATTTGGCATAGCCGGGCTCTGACACCCCATCGCCAATCGGGGCGACCTGGGGAAGCTAGTCCCTATGAACTTGTCCGGCAATATTGAAACGGCTGCAGCGTCGGTAGGATAAATCTCTAGCGTCAGGACCTGAAGCATTCGCAGAAACATTCGGAATTCTCTGACACTTCGTCACGATGCCCGCCTACGAAGTGAAGAATGTCGCGACTACCGCCATCGCACCGCAGCGCCATCAAGCTCATTTGACGGACGTGTCGCTATTTCTGCTTTTCAGCGACACGTTCTGCCCTCATGTCGCTGCCAGCGACATGAGGGCAGAACGTGTACTCGGAAATGGGTTTTAGCGACATGAGCAGCCCACCGCGGAGATGAGAGTGGCTAAAACCCGTGCCTGATTGAAGCCTTACCAGCAAACCCGCAAGTGATAGGATGCGCTCCGATACTCAGCGCTCCAGAGTGCCAACCATGAAGTCTTACCAGCCCCCACTGACTATCACCCCACGCATACTCGCGCTGGTCGCCGACATCAGCGAGCAGGTCGGGGTGCTGACCGCCAGGCGCGAAGCGGCCATGGCCCCGCAGTTGCGGCGCGGCAACCGCATTCGCACCATCCAGGCCTCGCTGGCCATCGAAAACAATACCCTCGATGTCGAGCAAGTGACGGCTGTGCTGGATGGCAAACGTGTGCTTGGGCTGCCGCGGGAAATTCAGGAAGTGCGCAACGCCTTCCAGGCCTACGAAGCGATGCCGGGCTGGAATCCGGCGCAGTTGAACGACCTGCTGGCCGCGCATCGTCTGCTCATGCATGGCTTGATCGATGACGCGGGCCAACTGCGCAACAGCGGCGTTGGGATCTATCGAGAACAACGCCTGTTGCATATGGCCCCTCCCGCCAGTCGCTTGAGCTCGCTGATGCAGGATCTGCTGGGCTGGTTGGCGAGCAGTGACTGGCCGCCGTTGATCAACAGTTGTGTCTTCCACTACGAATTCGAGTTCATCCACCCCTTCGCTGATGGCAATGGGCGGATGGGACGGTTGTGGCAAACCTTGATTCTCAGCCGCTGGCGTCCGGTGCTAGCTTACCTGCCAGTGGAATCGGTGATCTGCGCCCGGCAGGAGGCTTACTACGCAGCATTGGCCTGCGCAGACCAGGCTGCTGAGGCCACGCCTTTCGTGGTATTCATGCTTGAAGCGCTGCAGCTGGCGCTGCGCGAGGCCAGCGACAGCGAGCACGTAACCGTACAAGTAAGCGACCAAGTAAACGTACAAGTAAGCGACCAAGTAGCGAAGCTGTTGGCCGTACTGACTCCTGGGGTTGCGTTCAAAGCCAGCGAACTGATGCAACGCCTTGGCCTGGTACACCGGGCGACGTTCAACAAGAACTACCTCAAACCCGCACTGGCCGCGGGCGTGATCGAGATGACCGATCCCGACTCGCCTCGCAGCCCTGCCCAGCAGTACCGTCGGGTGTGACCACAGCACTCATCCACCCGCAAGCCTTCCCCCGACTCACCCATCCAATCGAATTCCTGCTCCTCGTCACCACCCGCGTCACAGCCGTTGACGCAAACAGGCATGCCAATCGCGACATCTGACGCAATCGGATAACCGTCGTCGTAATCACGCAGCAACAAGACGTTCTCACGTAATTTCCCACAGGCCGAGGGGGCTTAAATGGACACCGAAATTCGCTGGCGCAGTGCCGGGTATAGCGTGTAGAACGTCAACAAAATCGCGTGAGTACTGCGTTAATCATTGTTCTGTAAGGAGAAATGTTCGCCTACGCCTGCCCGTCCTTTCCTGTGTCAGCAAAAAGAGAACAATATCAATGAACACCGTGGGATCTGATGGCAATGCCCTTGCGCAAGGGTTCAAGCCACGTCATGTAACGATGCTGTCGATTGCCGGCATCATCGGCGCCGGACTATTCGTCGGTTCTGGGCACGCCATCGCGGCAGCCGGCCCAGCCACCATCATTTCGTACTTCGTGGCCGGGACCTTGGTGGTTCTGGTCATGCGCATGCTCGGTGAGATGGCAGTGGCCCATCCCGACACCGGCTCGTTCTCCACCTACGCCGACCAGGCCATCGGCCGCTGGGCCGGCTACACCATCGGTTGGCTGTACTGGTGGTTCTGGGTGCTGGTGATTCCCATCGAAGCTCTGGCCGCCGGGCACGTGCTCAACGCCTGGTTCCCGCAGGTCGACAGCTGGATCTTCGCCCTCGCCTCGGTGCTGCTGCTGGCCTGCACCAACCTGTTCAGCGTGGCCAAGTACGGCGAGTTCGAGTTCTGGTTCGCGATTCTCAAGGTCACCGCGATTCTGGCCTTCATCGGCCTGGGCTTCTCGGCCCTGATGGGCTGGCTGCCAGACCGCGAAGTGAGCGGCCTGAGCACCTTGATCGCCGAGAAGGGCGGCTTCGCCCCCAATGGCTGGTCGGCGGTGATCGGCGCCTTCATCACCGTGATGTTCAGCTTCATCGGCACGGAAGCGGTGACCATCGCCGCCTCCGAGTCCAGCGACCCGTCGCGCAACATCGCCAAGGCCACGCGCTCGGTGATCTGGCGGATCAGCACCTTCTATATCCTGTCGATCTTCGTGATCATCTCCGTGGTGCCGTGGAACGACCCGCAACTGGCCGTGGTGGGTTCCTATCAGCGCGCGCTGGAAATCATGAACATCCCCCACGCCGCCTTCCTGGTCGACATGGTGGTGCTGGTCGCGGTCACCAGCTGCATGAACTCGTCGATCTACATCGCCTCGCGGATGATGTACTCGCTGGCCAAGCGCGGCGACGCCCCGGCCATGCTCAAGGGCACCAGCAAGGTCGGTGTACCGCGTGCAGCAGTGTTCGGCAGCACCCTGATCGGCGCCGGCATCGCAGTGCTCAACTACTTCGCACCCAAGGGCGTATTCGAGTTCCTGCTGGCCAGCTCGGGCGCTATCGCGCTGCTGGTGTACCTGGTCATCGCCATCTCGCAACTGCGCATGCGCCGTCGCCTTGAGCGCGAGAACACCGAGCTGAAGTTCCGCATGTGGCTGTTCCCGTACCTGACCTGGCTGGTGATCATCTTCATCAGCTGCGCCCTGGGCGTGATGATGTTCACCGAGGCGCACCGCGCCGAAGTCAGCGCCACCCTGGGCCTGGCCATCGTGATTTCCTTCCTCGGCATCGTCACCACCCGCAGCCATGCACGGCGTGCGGTAGGTGTGGGCTCGCTCGGCTGAGGTCGACGCGCTGTGCCTGACCTGCGAACGGCGGCTCGCCGTTCGCAGGTCAACCTTCCTGGCCGAACACGCTTCAAACGATGAAGATTTGCCTTACAGGCATTAGCGCCAACACCTCCCTTCGCTGCTAATTTTTCCTGCACCGGTTCGTTCTATAGGGACGACGCGTCCGCGCGTCTCCCGCCTCTGCAACCGGATGCCTCGACATGAACGCTGATCAATCCCTCACGCTCGCCGGCCGCTTCATCGGCCTGCCTCTGGACAAGCGCCGCACCTTCCTCGCGGCGCTGGAAAAGGAAGGGGTCAGCTTTCAGCAACTGCCGATTCCGGCAGGGGTCGAGGCGAGTGATCGGCATGCGCTGTCGTACGCCCAGCAGCGCATGTGGTTCCTCTGGGAGCTGGAGCCGGGCAGCGGCGCCTACAACCTGCCGGCAGCGGTACGGCTGACCGGCGCTCTGGATGTTGCGGTGCTCGAGCAGGCCTTCGCTGCGCTGGTCGAGCGCCACGAAACCCTGCGCACGGTGTTTCGCCGCGAGGCCGACGGGCAGGTGCAGCAGGTGCCGTTGCAGGCAGCGGTAAGCGTGCAGCAGCAGTCACTGGCACATCTGCATGACACCGAACGCGAACAGCAGGTCGTGGCGCAGGCCGAAGCCATGGCCGTGCAGCCGTTCGATCTGCTGAGCGGGCCGCTGCTGCGCATTCGCCTGTTGCACCTGGGCGATGACCAACATGTGCTGCTGCTGACCCTGCACCACATCGTCGCCGACGGCTGGTCGCTGGCGGTGCTCATCGATGAGTTCATCCGCGCCTACAGCGCGTTGCTTTGCGGCCGCCAACCCGAGTGGCCGGCGCTGCCGATCCAGTACCGCGACTACGCCCTGTGGCAGCGCCGCTGGCTGGAGGCCGGCGAACGCCAGCGCCAGCTCGACTACTGGCTGACGCAACTGGGCAACGAACACCCAGCGCTGGAGCTGCCCAGCGACCGCCCACGACCGGCCCAGCCCAGCTACCGCGGGCGGCGGCTGGCGTTGTCTGTCGAGCCTGCACTGGCCGAGCGACTGCGCGCCCTCTCGCGGCGCCAGGAGGTGTCGCTGTTCGTGGTCCTGCTCGGCGCCTTCAGCCTGCTGCTGCAGCGCTACAGCGGCCAGCACGACATCCGCATCGGCACGCCCATCGCCAACCGCAACCGCGCCGAGGTGGAAGGGCTGATCGGCTTCTTCGTCAACACCCAGGTGCTGCGCACCCGCATCGACAACCAGCAGTCGGTGACCGCCTTCCTCCAAGGCCTCAAGGCTGTAGTGCTCGGCGCCCAGGCCCATCAGGACCTGCCTTTCGAGCAACTGGTCGAAGCCCTGCAACTGCCCCGCGATGCCAGCCGCACGCCGCTGTTCCAGGTCATGTACAACCACCAGCCGCAGGTGAGCGACATCGCCAGCTACGCGCTGCCCGCCGGGCTGAGCCTGCAGCAGGTGCAGTGGCAGAGCAGCACCACGCAGTTCGACCTGACCCTCGACACCTTCGAGAAAGCCGGCGAACTGCATGCCGCGCTGACCTACGCCAGTGACCTGTTCGACGCTGCCAGCATCGCGCGCATGGGCCAGCACTGGACTGCACTGCTGCAAGGACTGGTGGAAGGTGACGAACGACGCCTGGCCGAGTTGCCGATGCTTGCGGCCGACGAGGCGCTGGCCACCGTGCGCGAGTGGAACCCCGCCGTGGGCGAGCACGCCGTGCAGCACTGCTTGCACCAGGTCATCGCCACGCAGGCCGAGCAGCGCCCCGAAGCTATCGCCATAACCGCTGCCGGCGCTTCACTGACCTACGCACAACTCGACCGTCGCGCCAACGCACTCGCTCACCGCCTGGTCGAGCAGGGCGCCGGCCCCGACGTGCTGGTGGGCCTGGCCGCCGAGCGCAGCCCGCAGATGCTGGTCGGCCTGCTGGCGATTCTCAAGGCCGGTGCGGCGTACGTGCCGCTCGACCCGGCGTATCCCCGCGAGCGGTTGACCTACATGATCGAAGACAGCCGCATGGCGCTGCTGCTTGGTCAGCCCCAGGTCGTCGAACGCCTGCCGCTGCCGGCGCAGTTGCCGGTGCTCAATCTCGACAGCGATGCCGAACGCGAAGATGCCCCGCAGGTGACGGTAAGCCCCGACAACCTGGCCTACGTCATCTACACCTCCGGCTCCACTGGTCAACCGAAAGGCACCTTGCTGACCCACCGCAACGTGCTGCGCCTGTTCGCGGCCACCGACGCCTGGTTCGGTTTCAATGAGCACGATGTGTGGACGCTGTTCCACTCCTTCGGCTTCGACTTTTCGGTGTGGGAAATCTTCGGCGCGCTGCTGCACGGTGGCCGCCTGCTGGTGGTCGAGCAGGACGTGGCCCGCTCGCCGCGCGAGTTCTATCAATTGCTTTGCGCCGAGCAGGTCACGGTACTGAACCAGACCCCTTCAGCGTTCAAGGCGCTGATGCAGGTGGCCTGCGTAGAGCCGGGTGAGCACGCTTTGCGTCAGGTGATCTTCGGCGGTGAAGCGCTGGACGTGAAAAGCCTGCGCCCGTGGTTCGAACGCTTCGGCGATCAGGCGCCGCAACTGGTGAACATGTACGGCATCACCGAAACCACCGTGCACGTCAGCTATCGCCCGCTGCACCTGGCGGATCTGGACGCCGAAGCCAGCAGCCCCATCGGCGCCCCGATCAACGACCTGAGCTGGTACCTGCTCGACGCCGATCTCAACCCGGTGGCGAAGGGTTGCATCGGTGAGCTGTACATCGGCCGCGCTGGGCTGGCGCGGGGGTATCTGAACCGCGGCGGCCTCAGCGCCACGCGCTTCATTCCCAACCCGTTCGAGGAAGCAGGCGCGCGCCTGTACCGCTCCGGCGACCTCGCCCGCTACCGTGCCGATGGCGGCATCGACTACATCGGTCGCATCGACCATCAGGTGAAAATCCGCGGCTTCCGCATCGAGCTGGGCGAGATCGAAGCGCAGTTGCTGGCCGATCCACAGGTCGGCAGCGTCGCGGTGCTGACCCACGGTGAAGGCGAGGCGCTGCAACTGGTCGCCTATGTGGTGCCGAACGATAAAGCGCTGCTGCACGCCGATGCCGACACCCAGGCCGCCACCCGCGAGCAGATCAAGGCGCGCCTGCGCGGCCCGTTGCCGGACTACATGGTGCCCGCCCACCTGCTGCTGCTGGAAAGCCTGCCGCTGACCACCAACGGCAAGCTCGACCGCACGGCCTTGCCGCAGCCCGACGCCAGCCTGCTGCAAGGCGCCTACGTCGCACCCCAAGGTCAGCTTGAGCAGGCCGTCGCCGAGGTCTGGGCCCAGGTGCTGCAGTTGCCGCAGATCGGCGCCGAGGATGATTTCTTTGCCTTGGGCGGGCACTCGCTGTTGGCCACGCAAGTGGTCTCGCGCCTGAGCCAGGCGCTTGGCCGGCCGGTGCCGCTCAAGGGCCTGTTCGAACACGCCACGTTGCGCGCCTTCGCCGCCAGCCTGGAGGTCGCCGATGCCAGCGTTGAAGCGCCGCTGCGTGCAGTCAACCGTGAACAGCCGTTGCCGTTGTCGTTCGCCCAGGAACGTCAGTGGTACCTGTGGCAGCTCGACCCGCAGAGCAGCGCCTATCACATTCCCAGCGCCTTGTTGCTGAGCGGCCCGCTGGATGTCACGGCGCTGGAGCAGGCCTTCAACTGCCTGCTCCAGCGCCACGAATCCCTGCGCACCACCTTCAGCCACGAGGGTGCGCAGCTGGTGCAGCGCATTGCCGAGGCGGCGCCGCTGCGCATTGCCGTGGAAACCCTGGCCGACCATGCCGAGCGCGGCACCTGGCTACAGGCCCAGGCCAGCCAGGTGTTCGACCTGGAGCACGGTCCACTGCTGCGCGTCGGGCTGCTGCGCGAATCGGCAGAGCAGCACGTGCTGGCGGTGACCCAACACCACATCGTCTCCGACGCCTGGTCGATGCAGCGCATGGTCGAGGAACTGCTGCACGCCTACGACGCCCTGCGCCAGGGCCGCACGCCAGACCTGCCGGCGCTGCCGGTGCAGTACGCCGACTACGCGGTGTGGCAACGCGAGCGCCTGGCGGCGGGTGAGGGCGAGCGGCAACTGGCCTACTGGCAGGGTCAATTGGGCAGCGATCACACGCCGCTGGAGCTGCCGCTGGATCGCCCGCGTCCGGCCCAGGCCAGTGGCCGTGGCGCCACGCTAGGGGTGGAACTGCCCGCCGCGCTGGTTCAGCGCCTCAGGGCCCTGGCTCAGCAGGAGGGCGCGACGCTGTTCATGCTGCTGCTGGCCTCCTGGCAGGTGCTGCTGCACCGCTATAGCGGTCAGGCGCAGGTGCGCGTCGGCGTGCCGGTGGCCAACCGTCAGCAGCTGGCGACCGAGGGCCTGCTGGGCTTCTTCGTCAATACCCAGGTGCTGCAAGCGCACATCGACCCGCAGATGCCGCTGCGCGCGTTGCTCGCCCAGGTGCGCCAGAGCGCAGTCGAGGCGCAGGCCCATCAGGACCTGCCCTTCGAACGTCTGGTCGAGGCGCTGCAACCGCAGCGCAGTCAGGCCCATCACCCACTGTTCCAGGTGCTGTTCAACCACCAGGCCGAGGCCCGGCAGCAGGCCGCGCAGCGTCAGCTGGGCGAGCTGCGCCTGCAAGGGCTGGCGCTGAGCGCCAGCAGCACGCAGTTCGACCTGATGCTCGATACCTTCGAATCGGCCCATGGCCTGCAAGCGCTGTTCACCTACGCCACCGAGCTGTTCGATGCCGCCAGCATCGAGCGTATGGCGCGGCACTGGCAGACGCTGTTGCAGGGCATGGTCGCCGCGCCTGAGCAACGCATCGGCGCACTGCCGCTACTGGATGACGCCGAGCGCAGTGCGACCTTGCTCGACTGGAACCCGCTGGTCGCCGACTACCCGGTGCCGCAGTGCCTGCACACAATCATCGCCACGCAGGCCGAGCAGCGCCCCGAGGCTATCGCCGTAACCGCCCCCGGCGCTTCACTGACCTACGCACAACTCGACTGCCGTGCCAACGCACTCGCTCACCGCCTGGTCGAGCAGGGCGCCGGCCCCGACGTGCTGGTGGGCCTGGCCGCCGAGCGCAGCCCGCAGATGCTAGTCGGCCTGCTGGCGATCCTCAAAACCGGTGCTGCCTACGTGCCGCTTGACCCGGCGTATCCGCGCGAGCGTCTGGCCTACATGATCGAAGACAGCCGCATGGCGCTGCTGCTCGGTCAGCCGCAGGTGATCGAACGCCTGCCGCTGCCGGCGCAGTTGCCGGTAGTGAACCTCGACAGCGATGGCGAACGCGAAGATGCCCCGCAGGTAACCGTCAGCCCGGACAACCTCGCTTATGTCATCTACACCTCCGGCTCCACCGGCCAACCGAAAGGCACCTTGCTGACCCATCGCAATGTGCTGCGCCTGTTCGCTGCCACCGACAGCTGGTTCGGCTTCGATGAGCACGACGTGTGGACGTTGTTCCATTCCTTCGGCTTCGATTTTTCGGTATGGGAAATCTTCGGCGCGCTGCTGCACGGTGGCCGCCTGCTGGTGGTCGAGCAGGACGTGACCCGCTCGCCGCGCGAGTTCTATCAACTGCTTTGCACCGAGCAAGTGACGGTACTGAACCAGACCCCCTCAGCGTTCAAGGCGCTGATGCAAGTGGCCTGCGCCGAGCCTGGCGAACACGCGTTGCGTCAGGTGATCTTCGGCGGCGAAGCGCTGGATGTGAAAAGTTTGCGCCCGTGGTTCGAGCGCTTCGGCGATCAGGCGCCGCAATTGGTGAACATGTACGGCATCACCGAAACCACCGTGCACGTCAGCTATCGTCCGTTGTGCTTGGCTGACCTCGATGCCGAAGCCAGCAGCCCCATCGGCGCACCGATCAATGACCTGAGCTGGTACCTGCTCGACGCCGACCTCAACCCAGTGGCCAAGGGCTGCATCGGCGAGCTGTACATCGGCCGCGCCGGGCTGGCGCGGGGGTATCTGAACCGCGGCGGCCTCAGTGCCACGCGCTTCATTCCCAACCCGTTCGATGGACAAGGCGGGCGCCTGTACCGCTCTGGTGATCTCGCCCGTTACCGCGCCGATGGCGGCATCGACTACATCGGCCGCATCGACCATCAGGTGAAAATCCGCGGCTTCCGCATCGAACTGGGCGAAATCGAAGCGCAGTTGCTGTCCGGTTCACAGGTCGGCAGCGTCGCGGTGCTGACCCACGGTGAAGGCGAGGCGCTGCAACTGGTCGCCTACGTGGTGCCGAACGATAAAGCGCTACTGTACGCCGATGCCGACACCCAGGCCGCCACCCGCGAGCAGATCAAGGCGCGCCTGCGCGGCCCGTTGCCGGACTACATGGTGCCCGCCCACCTGCTGCTGCTGGAAAGCCTGCCGCTGACCACCAATGGCAAGCTCGACCGCAAGGCCTTGCCGCAGCCTGACGCCAGCCTGCTGCAAAGCGCCTACGTGGCGCCGAACAGCGAGCTGCAGCAACGTCTGGCGGTGATCTGGCAGGACGTGCTGGGCGTCGAGCGGGTCGGCCTCGACGATGATTTCTTCGCCCTCGGCGGCCACTCGCTGCAACTGGTAATGCTGCTCTCGCGCATCCGCAGCGACCTGGGCGTAGAGCTGAAGATTCGCGACTTCCACGGCCTGCGCAGCCTCGGCGAACTTGCCACCTATTTGCAGCCCCACGCATCGACCCAGGCCCGCGACGCCGAGCTGGATCAGATCTTCGGCGTGCTCGATGAACTGGAGATGGACAATGTCTGAACACGCCGCGCGCAACCAGCAACTGGTCGAACGCATCCGCGGGCTGGGCGCCGACAAGCGCCGCCAGCTGTTCGCCAAGCTGCACGACATGGGCATCGAAGTCGCCCGCCTGCCCATCGTCCCGGCAGCGCCCGGTGAAGCGTTGCCGCTGTCGTTCGCCCAGCAGCGGCAGTGGTTCCTCTGGCAACTGGCGCCAAGCAGCAGCGCGTACCACATTCCCACCGCGCTGGTGCTCCACGGCGCGCTGGATGTCGAGCGCCTGCACGCCAGCTTCGCCGCACTGCTGGCCCGCCATGCCAGCCTGCGCACACGCTTCGTCGAGGCGCACGGTGAGGTCAGCCAAGTGGTCGACGCTGATGCAGCGCTGCACATCGAAGCCCTCAGCCTGGCGAGCGATAGCGCACCGCTGGAGCAGCGCCTGCGCGACTGCGTTGCCGAGTTCACCGCGCGTCCGTTCGACCTGGCCAACGGCCCGCTGCTGCGCGTGGGCCTGGCACCGATCAGCGCCGACCAGCACCTGCTGGTGCTGGTGTTGCAGCACATCGTCACCGACGGCTGGTCGATGGGCGTGATGGTCGAGGAACTGCTGGCGGCTTATCAGGGCGCGGCCCACACCCTGCCGGCGCTGCCGGTGCAATACAGCGACTTCGCCGCCTGGCAGCGGCAATGGATGGCGGCGGGCGAGGGCGAGCGTCAGCTGGCCTACTGGAAGGCCCAGCTCGGTGACCCCGAACAGGTGCTGGAGCTGCCCAGCGACCACCCGCGTCCGGCAGCCATCAGCCCTGCTGGCGCGCGGGTGCCGATCAGCCTGCCGGCGCCGCTGGTGAGCGGCTTGCGCCAGCTCGCGCGGGCCGAGGGCGTCAGCCTGTTCGTGCTGCTGCTGGCCTCGTTCCACACTTTGTTGCACCGCTACAGCGGCCAGGCCCAGGTGCGCGTCGGCGTGCCGGTAGCCAACCGCACGCGGCTGGAAACCGAGCGGCTGATTGGCCTGTTCGTCAACACCCAGGTGCTGGCCGCCCAGGTGCAGGGCGACGAGCCGTTCAGCACCCTGTTGCAGCGGGTCAGCCAGCAGGTACGCGAGGCCCAGGCGCACCAGGATCTGCCCTTCGAACACTTGGTCGAGGCCCTGGGCGTGACCCGCAGCCTCAGCCACAATCCGCTGTTCCAGGCCATGCACAACCACCAGGACGGCGTGCAGCAGGCGGCCACGTTGCAGCTGCCGGGGCTGCGCGTCGAGCCGTTGCAGTGGGACGCCGCCACCGCGCAGCTCGACCTGACCCTGGAAACCCAGGACGACGGCAGCACGCTACACGCTGCGCTGATCTACGCCAGCGACCTGTTCGAGCACGCGCGCATCGAAGCGATGGCCCAGCACTGGCTGAACCTGTTGCAGGGCATCGTCGCCAACCCGCACAGGCGGGTGGCTGAACTGCCGTTGCTCGATGCCGCGCAGTGCGCGTTGATCGTCGAGCAGTGGAATGCCACCGCCAGCGACCGCTACCCGCTGGACACCCCGGTGCAGCAACTCATCGAGCGCCAGGTGCAGGCCAGCCCCGAAGCGCCGGCGCTGCGCTTTGCCGGGCAGACCCTGAGCTACGCCGAACTCGACCAGCGCGCCAACCGCCTGGCCCGGCACTTGGTCAGCCTTGGCGTGGGCGCCGAAGTGCTGGTGGGCATCGCTGCCGAGCGCAGCGTGGAGATGGTCGTCGGCCTGCTGGCGATCCTCAAGGCCGGCGGCGCCTATGTGCCGCTCGACCCGGAATACCCCGAAGAACGTCTGGCCTACATGATCGACGACAGCGGCATCGCGCTGCTGCTGAGCCAGTCGCACCTGCGCCTGCCGTGTCCGGCCGGCGTCACCTGCCTGGCGCTGGATACCCTGGAACTGGACGAGCTTTCAGGCGCCGCGTTGAACGTCGAGGTGGACCCCGAGCAACTGGCCTACGTCATCTACACCTCAGGCTCCACCGGCAAGCCCAAGGGCGCCGGCAACCGCCACCGCGCGCTGACCAACCGCCTGTGCTGGATGCAGGAGGCCTACCGCCTGCAAGCCGGCGAGGTGGTGTTGCAGAAAACCCCATTCAGCTTCGATGTCTCGGTGTGGGAATTCTTCTGGCCGCTGCTCAGCGGCGCCTGTCTGGCCGTGGCCGGGCCGGGCGATCACCGTGACCCACGGCGGCTGATCGAGCTGATCGAGGCGTATCAGGTGAGCACCTTGCACTTCGTGCCGTCGATGCTGCAGATGTTTCTGCTCGACGAGCAGGTTGGCCGTTGCACCAGCCTGCGGCGCATCGTCTGCAGCGGTGAGGCGCTGCCGGTGGATGCCCAGGAACAGGTGCTGGCGCGCCTGCCGTGGACCGCGCTGTACAACCTCTATGGCCCCACCGAAGCGGCGATCGACGTCACCCACTGGACCTGCCGCGACGAAGGCCGCGACGCCGTGCCCATCGGCCAGCCGATCGCCAACCTGCAAACCTATGTGCTCGACGCCCAGTTGCAGGCCGTACCAGCCGGTGTGGTCGGTGAGCTATACCTGGGCGGCGAAGGCCTGGCGCGCGGTTATCACCGGCGCCCGGCCCTGACCGCCGAGCGTTTCGTCACCAGCCCGTTCGGTGCCGGCCAGCGTCTGTACCGCACCGGCGATCTGGCCAGCCAGCGCGCCGATGGCGTGATCGAGTACCGCGGGCGCATCGACCACCAGGTGAAGATTCGCGGCCTGCGCATAGAGCTGGGCGAAATCGAGGCGCGGCTGATGGAGCAGCACGCCGTGCGCGAAGCCGTGGTGCTGGCGCTCGACGGCGTGTTGGTGGCCTACGTGGTGCCCCGCCAGTGGCAGCCGGACGCCCAGCCGCAATTGCGCGAGGCCCTGCGTGAACCGCTGCGTCAGGCGCTGCCGGACTACATGGTGCCCAGCCAGTTGTTGTTCATCGAGCGCATGCCGCTCAGCCCCAACGGCAAGCTCGAACGCAAGGCCCTGCCGCGCCCCGAAGCAGGCGCCGCGCAGGCCCATTACGAGGCCCCGCGCGGTGAGCGCGAAGCGTGCCTGGCGGCGATCTGGCAAGACGTGCTCAAACGTCCGCAGGTGGGCCGCCGCGACAACTTCTTCGAGCTGGGCGGCGATTCGATTCTGTCGATTCAGGTGGTCAGCCGCGCACGCCAGGCCGGCCTGAACTTCAGCCCCAAAGAGCTATTCCAGCACCAGACCGTACAAGCCCTGGCGGCGGTGGCGGTGAGCGCTGCGCCAAGCGTGCAGATCGACCAGCGCCCGCTCAGCGGCGACACGCCGTTGCTGCCGTTCCAGCACTGGTTCTTCGACACCATCCAAACCAGCCCGCAGCAGTGGAACCAGTCGCTGCTGCTGACCCCGCGTCAGCCCATCGATGCCACGGCCCTGGAGCGCGCCTTGCAGGCGCTGCTGCGCCAGCACGATGCCTTGCGCCTGCGTTTCAACGCCGGGCGCGGCCACTTCGCCGCGCCCGAGGCCGAGCCTGCCGCGCTGCTGTGGCAGGAGACGGTGGCCGATGACACTGCCCTGAACGTGGCCGCCGAGCGCGCCCAGCGCAGCCTCGATCTGGCCCACGGGCCGCTGCTTCGCGCGCTGCTGGCCACCCGCGCCGATGGCAGCCAGCGCTTGCTGCTGGTGATCCACCACCTGGCGGTGGACGGGGTGTCGTGGCGGGTGCTGCTCGAAGACCTGCACGCGGCGTATCGCCAGCAAGCGCTGCCGGCCAAGACCCATTCGCTCAAGGCCTGGGCCGAGCACTTGCAGGCCGCGGCGCAGTCGCCGCGCCTGGAGCAGCAGTTGCCGTACTGGCAGGCTCAGGCGCTGGACCTGGATTTGCCTGAGGCGCGTTCTGGCGCAAGCCTGTGCAACCGCGAGGCGCGCAGCGCGCAGACGCGGCTGTCCGCCGAACTGACCCAGCGCCTGCTGCAACAGGCGCCCGCGGCCTATCGCAGCCAGGTCAACGACCTGCTGCTGACCGCCCTGGCGCGGGTCATCGCCGACTGGAGCGGCTGCGACGAGGTGGCGGTGCTGCTCGAAGGCCATGGCCGCGAGCAACTGGGCGCCGAGTTCGACCTGACCCGCAGCGTCGGCTGGTTCACCAGTTTCTATCCACTCAGGTTACCCGTGGCTGGTGAGCTGGGCGCCTCACTGCGGCAAATCAAGGAGCACCTGCGCAGCGTGCCGGACAACGGCGTCGGCTATGCCGCCCTGCGTTACCTGGGCAGCCCCGAGACCCGTGCGACGCTGGCTGCGCAGCCGTTGCCACGCATCACCTTCAACTACCTCGGCCAGCTCGATGGCAGCTTCGCCGGCGATGCTGCGCTGTTCGTTCCGGCCAGTGAGCCGCGCGGCCAGGAGCAGGACGCCGATGCGCCGCTGGGCAACTGGCTGACCCTCAATGGCCAGGTGTACGGCGGCGAGCTGCTGGTGGACTGGCAGTACAGCGCGCAGATGTTCGAGCAGCACACCGTGCAGCGTCTGGCGAGCGCCTACGAGCAGGCGCTGGGCGAACTCATCGAACATTGCTGCGCTGCCGGCAGCGGCAGCCTGACCCCCTCGGACGTGCCGCTCGCCGGCCTCGACCAGGCCGCCCTCGACCGCTTGCAGCTCGATCCACGCCAGGTGCAAGACCTCTACCCGCTGTCGCCGATGCAGCAGGGCATGCTGTTCCACAGCCTGTACCAGCCGGGCGATGGCGCCTACATCAACCAGCTTTCGGTGGCGGTAGATGGCCTTGACCCCGAGCGTCTGCGCGGCGCCTGGCAGGCCGCGCTGGACGCCCACGACAGCCTGCGCAGCGCTTTCATCGAAGGCGAACGGCCGCTGCAAGTGGTGCAGCGCCACTGCACGCTGCCGTTCGCCGTGGATGACTGGCGCGATCGCCCAGACCAGGCTGATGCACTGGCGGCGCTGAGCGAGCGCCTGCGCCTGCAAGGCTTCGACCTGCGCCGCGCGCCGCTGCTCGACCTGCGCCTGCTGCGCCTGAGCGATGAGCGTTATCAACTGCTGTTCACCTGCCATCACCTGCTGCTCGACGGCTGGAGCAACGCGCAGTTGCTCAGCGAAGTGTTGCAGCGCTACCACGGCGTCGCGGTGCTAGCGCCGCTTGGCCGCTACCGCGACTACATCGCCTGGCTGGCCGGGCGTGATGCCCAGGCCACCGAGCAGTTCTGGCGCGAGCAGCTGCAAACGCTGGATGCGCCGACGCGGCTGGCGGCCGCCTTGCCGTCGGTGGGCGGTGCCGAGCATGCCCATGGGCAGCATCTGCGCCAGCTGGACGCCGCTGCCTGCGAGCGGCTCAACGCCTTCGCCCGGCAGCACAGCGTCACCCTCAACAGCGTGGTGCAGGCCGCGTGGGCCTTGCTCTTGCAGCGCTACACCGGGCAATCCACGGTGGCCTTCGGCGCCACCGTGGCCGGCCGCTCGGCGCCGCTGCCAGGCATCGAGACTCAGGTAGGGCTGTTCATCAACACCTTGCCGGTGATCGTCAGCCCCAAGGGCGAGCAGAGCCCGGCAGCGTTCCTGGCCGCTGTGCAGGCCTACAACCTGGGGCTGCGCGAGCACGAGCACACGCCTTTGTTCGACATCCAGCGCTGGGCCGGGCAGGGCGGTGAAGGGCTGTTCGACACCTTGCTGGTGTTCGAGAACTACCCGGTGGCCGAGGCCCTGCAACAAGGCGCCGGCGCCGGCCTGCGCTTCGGCGCGGTGCGCACCCAAGAGCAGACCAGCCTGCCGCTGACCCTGCTGGTGGGCGTAGAGGCGGGCATCAGCCTGCACTTCCAGTACCACGCCGAACAGTTCAGCGCCGCGCAGGTCGAGGCGATTGCCGTGCATCTGCTGCAACTGCTCGAGGGCTTGGTGCAGCAGCCAGCAGCCTTGGGCGAACTGGGCCTGCTCAGCGCCACCGAGCGCCAGCGCATGCTGCTTGAATGGAACGCCGAGGCCAGGCCTTCGGTGCCGGCGCGTTGCATCCACGGCTACATCGCCGAGCGCGCCAGCGAACAACCTGAGCACTTGGCGGTGATCGATGGCGAACAACAGCTGAGCTACGCCACCCTGGAGCAACGCGCCAACCGCCTGGCGCAGCGCCTGGTCGGCATGGGTGTCGGCCCGGAAGTGCGTGTGGCGGTGGCCTTGCCGCGCTCCAGCGACCTGCTGGTGGCCTTGCTCGGCGTGCTCAAGGCAGGCGGCGCCTACGTGCCGCTCGACCCTGATTACCCGGCAGAACGCCTGGCCTACATGCTCGCCGACAGCCGCGCTCAGGTACTGATCAGCCAGCAGGCGGTGCGGGCGGGGCTTGCGCTGGATGCCGGGCTGCAGGTGCTCGACCTGCAGCCTGGCGAGGCCTGGCTGGCCGACTACCCGGCCTGTGCGCCGCACACCGCAGTCACCCCGGACAACCTCGCCTACGTCATCTACACCTCCGGCTCCACCGGCCTGCCCAAAGGCGTGGCCATCACCCACCGCAACGTCCAGGCGCTGCTCGACTGGTCGCAGCAGGCGTTCAGTCGCGATGACCTGCAAGGTGTGCTGGCCGCCACCTCGGTGTGCTTCGACCTGTCGGTGTGGGAGATCTTCATCACCCTGGCCAGCGGCGGCTTCCTGGTGCTGGCGCGTAACGCTCTGGCGCTGCCAGAGCTGCCGGCTCGCGAACGCGTGCGCTTGATCAACAGCGTGCCGTCGGCCCTGGCCGCACTGCTGCGCGCAGGCCAGGTGCCGGCCAGCGTGCGCATCATCAACCTGGCCGGCGAGCCGCTCAAGCAGGGGCTGGTCGAGGGGCTTTACCAACTGCCGGGGGTAGAACAGGTCAACGACCTCTACGGCCCTTCGGAAGACACCACCTATTCCACCTGGAGCCTGCGCAAGGTCGGCGGCACGGCGAGCATCGGCCGGCCATTGCCGGGCACCGGCAGCTACCTGCTGGGCGACGACCTGCAACCGGCGCCGCTGGGTGTCGGCGCCGAGCTGTACTTGTCGGGCGCAGGCCTGACCCGCGGCTACCTGGGCCGGCCGGGGTTGACCGCCGAGCGTTTCGTGCCCAATCCGTTCGGCACACCCGGCGAGCGCCTGTACCGCACCAGCGACCTGACCCGTTACCGCGCCGACGGCGTGCTGGAGTACCTCGGCCGGGTCGACCATCAGGTGAAGATTCGCGGTTTCCGCGTCGAACTGGGCGAAATCGAGGCGCGCCTGCTGGCCTTGCCCGAGGTGCGCGAGGCCGCCGTGCTGGCCTGCGAACTGCAAGGCGGCGTGCAACTGGTGGCCTACCTGGCAGCTCAGGGTGTGGATGCCGAGGCAGCGCAACAGACGGGCCTTGGCGCGACGCTCAAGGCGCGTCTGGCCGAGCAATTGCCGGGCTACATGGTGCCGGCCTTCATCGTCTGGCTGCCGGCGCTGCCGCTGACGCCCAACGGCAAGCTCGAGCGCAAGGCCCTGCCGGCTCCGCAGGCCGAGGTGCAGTCGGCCACGCGGCGCGCGCCGCACAGCGCCTTGCAACGCCAGCTGGCCGAGGTCTGGCAGCAAGTGCTCGAGCTGCCTGAGGTGGGCCTGGACGATCAGTTCTTCGAGCTCGGCGGCCACTCGCTGCTGGCGACCCAGGTGATCGCCCGGCTGCAAACGCAGTTGCCGCAGCCGGTGAGCCTGCGCGACCTGTTCCAGTATCCGCGCCTGGAAGATTTTGCCGCGCAGTTGCAGGCACGCAGCGCTGAGGTGCAGACGCAACTGCCGCAACTGAGCGCCGCAGGTGCCGAGGCCGGTGCAGTGCTGTCGCTGGCGCAGCGGCGGCTGTGGGTGGTCGAGCAACTGTCCGGCGCCAGCGGCGCCTACGGCATGCCACTGGCGCTGCGTCTGCACGGTGAGTTGCAGGTGCCGTTGCTGCGCGAAGCACTGGCCGAGGTGATGCGTCGCCACGACGTACTGCGCACGGCCTACATCGCCGACGACGAAGGCGATCCGCAGGCAGTGGTGCAGGCGTCGGTGAGTGTCGATTTGCCGCTGCACGACCTCACCGACCTGAGCCGCGCCGAACAGGAATCAGCGGTGGCCGAAGCGGTGCTGGACAACGCCAGCACGCCGATCAGCCTGCTGCTGGCGCCGCTGCTGCGTGGCCGGGTGCTGCGCCTGGGGGCGCGCGAACACGTGGTGCTGTATGCCATGCACCACATCATTTCCGATGGCTGGTCGATGTCGCTGCTGGTCAATGAACTGGTCGAACTCTATGGCCAGCTGCGTGATGGCCAGCCGGCGCGTCTCGAACCGTTGCCGGTGCAGTACAGCGACTACGCCCGTTGGCAGCTGGCGATGCAGCAGCAGGGCGTGCTGGCGGCACAGGGCGATTACTGGCGTCAGGCGCTGGCAGGCAACTCCGGTTCGCTCAGCCTGCCCAGCGATCAGCCGCGCAGTACGCGGGCAAGCGGCGCCGGGGCCGATCTGCCCGTGCACCTCGATGCTGCCCTGGTGAGTGGCCTGCAGGCGCTCGCCGGGCAGGCCGGCACCACCCTCTACAGCGTGCTGCTGGCGGCCTTCCAACTGCTGCTGCACCGCGCCAGCGCCAGCGATGACGTGCTGGTCGGTGCCGACGTTGCCGGGCGTCCGCGCGCCGAGCTGGAGCGCTTGATCGGCTTCTTCGTCAACATCCTGCCGCTGCGCTCGCGCTACGCCGCCGAGCAGCCGCTGCGCGACTACCTGAGCGTCACTGCCGCCACCGCGCTGGACGCCTTCGAACACCAGGACCTGCCCTTCGACATGATCGTCGAGGCCGCGGGGGTGGCGCGTCAGCGTGGGGTCAACCCATTGGTGCAGGTGTTGTTCGTGATGAACAACCTGCCGGTGCGCGACAGCAGCCTCGATGCGCTGAAGGTCGAGGTGCTGCCGGCGCTGAGCAGTTATTCGAAATTCGACATGGCCCTGTTCCTCGACCAGGACGGTGACGGCCTGCGCGGCACCTGGCAGTACGCCAGCGAGCTGTTCAGCGCCGAGCGCGTACGCGCCCTGGCCACGGACTGGATCGGTCTGTTGCAGCAGATGCTGCGTGAGCCGGACATCAGACTAGGAGACCTCAAGATGAGCACCGATACCGCCGCCGCCGTCGCTCTTTCGACCCCTGCCGCAGCGACCCCTGCCGCGGCGCCTGCGCGGTCGAAGATGGACAAGCTGGGCGCATTCCTGAAAAAGCCCAAATCGGTCGAGCCGCGCAGCGCCGTGGCCGTGCGCGAATCGTTGCTGGCGGCGCCGCAGGTGTTCCCTTTGCTGATCGAACCCAACGACCCGGGCCTGGACCTGGTGGCCTGGGTGCAGGACAACCGCGCCTGGATGGAAGAAAAGCTCTCGCGCCACGCCGGCCTGCTGTTCCGCGGCTTCGCCATGCACGATATCCACGCTTTCGAGGCCTTCGCCGAGGCGGTGCAACCGGGGCTTTACGGCAAGTACGGCGACCTGCCGAAGAAGGAGGGCGGCAAGAACACCTACCGCTCGACGCCGTACCCCGAGAACAAGATGATCCTGTTCCACAACGAGAGCTCGCACCAGGACACCTGGCCGCGCAAGCAGCTGTTCTTCTGCGAGCAGCCCTCGCCAGTCGGTGGCGCCACCCCGGTGGTGGACTGCCGGCTGATGTACCAGCGTCTGCCGGAAGCGGTGCGTGACACCTTCGAGCGCAAGGGCCTGCTGTACGTGCGCACCTTCGCCAGCAACCTCGACGTGTCGTGGCAGCACTTCTTCAAGACCGACGACCGCGCCGAGGTCGAGGCCCGTTGCCGCGCCGCCGGCATCCAGTGGACCTGGTTCGACCACGACGAACTGCAGATCCGCACACCGTGCCCTGCGATCATTCGCCACCCGGTGACCGGCGAGAAGACCTTCTTCAACCAGGTGCAACTGCACCACATCCATTGCCTGGACGCCGACGTGCGCGACGACCTGCTGGCGCTGTTCGGCGCCGAGCGTATGCCGCGCCACGTCTACTACGGCGACGGCACGCCGATCGACGACGCCACCATGACCCTGGTCGGTGAGCTGTACGAAGCCTGTGCGGTGCGCTTCGACTGGCGCAAGGGCGATGTGATCCTGCTCGACAACATGCTCGCCGCCCACGCCCGCGACCCCTTCGAGGGGCCACGCAAGATCGTCGTGGCGATGGGCGAGATGGTCGAGCGCCATTCCCTGGCGCAGGCGCCCAGCGCCGCGCCGCTGACTCAAGAGGCTGACGCATGAGTGACATCGACCTGCAACATCTTGGCGCTGGCCTGCCCCTGCTGGCCGAGCAACAGCACTGGAGCGATCCGGCCCATGGCGCCGCCGGCCTGCACCTGCTGCGCATCGACATCGCCGGCGAGCTGCATCAGCCGGCCCTGCAGGCGGCGCTGAACGACCTCGCGCTGCGCCAGCAGGTGCTGACCAGCGCCATCGCCGCCGTGCCCGGCTACCACGGCCAGCGCCAGTTCCCCGCTGCGCGTGCAGCACAGGTGCCGCTGAGCGTAGAGGACGGCGCCTCAGCCGAGGACCTTGCCGCGTGGCTGGCGCATGCGGCCCAAGGTGGGCGCATCGCGGCGCTGTTGCAGCGGCTAGACGATCGTTGGCAGCTGACCTTGGCGCTGCCCAGGGCGCTGGTGGATGCCGGCAGCCTCGGCGTGCTGGCCGAGCAGTTGTACGAGGCCTACCGGCAAGGCCCGGCGGGTGCCGATGACGAGCTGGGTCAGTTCGAGCAGTACCTGCAATGGCGTGCCGAGGTGGTGCTCGACGAAGACGCAGGCCAGGCCGCGCAGTACTGGCAGGCGCATCTGGGCAACCCGGCCGTTGCCGTGCCGCACCTGCCGTACCGGCGCAGCGGTGCAGGTGCCGCTGAAACGGGTGTGGCCGAAGTTCAGACTCGGGTGGGCGACGAGTTGCGTGAGGCCATCGAGGCCTTGGCCGGCGCCCAGGGCGTCAGCGCCGACAGTGTGCTGCAAGCGGCCTGGTGGCTGCTGCTGGCACGGATCAGCGGCCGCTCGGCACTGATCGCTGGCTGGCGCCATGATGGCCGCAGCGATTACGCGTTCTTCGAGCAGACCTTGGGCCTGTTCGAGAAAACCCTGCCGCTGCACCTGCCGCTGGATCTGCAACGCCCGTTCGATCAATGCCTGGCGCAGCTGGCCGCAGTGCTCGACGCGCACCGCACCTGGCAGGAGTACTGCCCAGACAGCATTCGCGCCACCCCACCCAGCCACAGCTTTGCCGTACGCTGCCTGCCTGGCAGCGATCAGGCGGGGCTCGCGCGCTGGACCGTGCAGGTGCCTGCGAGCCTGGAGCCGGGCATCGAACTGGCCTTGCAGGTGGGCCTGGACGGCAGCGGCGCGGTACAGGCGTTGCAGCTCACCTACCTCAGCCAGCACTACAGCGCCGCCGCCATGGCCGGGCTGCTGGCGCAATATCAGGTGCTACTGCGCGGCATCGTCGCCGCACCGGCCACGGCCGCTGGCGACCTGCCGCTGCTGGGCGATGCCGAGCGCAGCCGCCTGCTGGCGCTCAACCCGCCCAGCGCCGCCCTCGACCCACGCCTGAACCTGGCCGAGCGCATTCGCGACTGGGCTGAATCGACCCCCGATGCCGCAGCGCTGGTCAGCGCCGCGCAGACCCTGAGCTACGCCGAGCTGGAGCAGCAGGTGCAGCACCTCGCCGCGCACATGGCCGCGCAAGGCGTTGTGCGCGGCCAGCGCGTGGCCCTGGCGCTGCCGCGTTCGGCGCACTGGCTGGTGGCGGCGCTGGCGAGCTGGCGTCTTGGCGCCGCGTGGCTGGCCCTCGACCCGCAGTGGCCCGCTGCGCGCCTGGCGTTGCTGCTGGAGCAGGCCGGCGCGGCGCTGCTGGTCAGCGAGCAGCCGCTGGAACTTGAGATCGCCCAGTTGCACCTGGCCGGGCTGGATCTCAGTCACGCACCAGCCGCCTTGCCCGAGCAGCCCGCACTGATAGCCAGCGATCTTGCCTACGCGCTGTTCACTTCCGGCTCCACCGGCACACCCAAGGCGGTGGCCGTCGAGCACGGCGCGCTGTTCAACTACGTTGCCGCCGCCAGTGCCGCGCTCGATCTGGCGAGCTGCCGTCATTTCGCCTTCAGCGCCAGCACTGTGGCCGACCTGGGCCATACCAGCCTGTTCGGCGCGCTGTACCACGGCGCCACGTTGCACCTGGCCGATGACGCCACGCTGCAGGACGCCAATGCCTTCGCCGGATTCATCCGCGAACAGGCCATCGACTGCCTGAAAATCGTCCCCTCGCACCTGGCCGCTTTGCTCGACACCCAAGCGCCGGCGCTGCCCGCCACTCTGGTGCTGGGCGGCGAAGCACTGCCGCCCGCTTTGGCTGAACGACTACTGCATTTGCGCCCCGAGATGCGCCTGTTCAACCATTACGGCCCGAGCGAAAGCACCGTCGGCGTGGCCGTGCACCACGTCACCCTCGACGACCTCGACGCCGCGGCACTGCCGCTCAGCCAAGTGCTGGCCAATAACCAGTTGCTGGTGCTCGACGCCCAGCGGCGCCTGGTCGCCAGCGGCGAGTTGGGCGAGCTGTACATCGGCGGCGCCCAGCTGGCGCGCGGCTACCTCAATGCCCCCGACGCCCAAGCGCAGGCCTTCATCGAGCACCCGTGGCTGCCCGGCCAGCGCCTGTACCGCAGCGGCGACCTGGCGCGTTATCGCCCCGAAGGCGGCATCGTGCTGTACGGGCGCGCCGACCAGCAGGTCAAACTGCGTGGCTTCCGCGTAGAACTTGCAGAAATCGAAGCGCAACTGGCGGGGTTGGCAGGCGTCAGCGAAGCGGCGGTGGTGCTCGATGCCCAGCACGAACCGCTGGCCTTGGTCACCGCGCTGGGCGCTGCGCCGGCTGACCTCGGCGAGTCGCTCAAGGCCCAGTTGCAGCAGCGCCTGCCCGCGGTGATGGTGCCGCGTCAGGTGCACGTACTGGCGCAGATGCCGCGTCTGGGCAATGGCAAGATCGACCGCAAGGCCCTCGCCAGCCTGGATCTGAGCGCGGCGCAGCAGCCCTATGTGGCCCCGCGCGACGCCTTGGAGAACATCCTCGCCGGGCGCATGGCGCAACTGCTCGGCAGCGAGCGGCTAAGCGTCGAGCAGGACTTCTTCGCCGCCGGCGGCCACTCGCTGCTGGTGATCAAGCTGGTGGCCGGCATCCGCAAGCTGCTGCACTGCGACGTGCACCCAGGCGTGGTCTTCGACAACCCCAGCCCCGCCGCCCTGGCCCAGGCCCTGCGCTTGCAGGAAAGCGCCCCCGGGCAGCTGGAAAAACTCGCCACCGCCCGCCTGCGGCTGGAAGCGATGAGCCCTGAAGAGAAGGCGCGCTTGTTGGAGAAGGCGCAGCCGTTGGGGTGAGTGGCTGGGCTTGATGGGCGACCGACGTTCATGCAATGGCGTCGGTCGTCTTGAGCGATCATGCCAGCGTTACGTATGATAATAGTTATCATGTGCATGCGACCTCGCAGTGCTCTTCACAGGCCCACCCCATGTCTGCCACTGACACGCCTTCTTCCTTCGACATTCAAACGCTCTACACCGACCATCACGGCTGGCTGCACAACTGGTTGCGCAAGAAGCTGGGCTGCGGCAGCAGTGCCGCCGATCTGGCCCACGACACCTTCCTGCGCCTGCTGGCCAAACCCGAGCCGTTGCAGATTCGTGAGTCGCGGGCGCTGTTGGTGACGGTGGCGCGCAGTGTGCTGAGCAACCACTTTCGTCGGCAGAAGCTCGAGCGTGCTTACCTGGAGGTGCTCGCCAGCCTGCCCGAGCAGGTGATGCCGTCGCTGGAAGATCAAGCCATCCTGCTCGAAACCCTGCTGGAACTCGACCGCCTGCTCGATGGCCTGGCGCAGCCGGTGCGCCAGGCGTTTTTGTGGTCGCAGCTCGATGGCCTGAGCCATGCCGAGATCGCCGGGCGGCTGGGGACGTCGGTGACCACGGTCAAGCGCTACATCGTCAAGGCGGGCGTGCAATGTGTCTTTGCGCAGTGAGGCCGCGATGAATGCCATCTCGCCTGCTATCGCCGAGCGTGCGGTGGAATGGATGGTCGAGCTGCAAAGCCCGCCAGTCACTGCGCAAACCGTTGTCGACTGGCAACGCTGGCGCGCCGAAAACCCCGAGCATGAGCGTGCCTGGCAGCGCATCGAAGCCTTCGGCGAGCGCTTGGCGATCGCCGCCGAACATGCCGGGGTTGCCCAGACCACGCTGGCCTCGCTGTCACCTGCAGGCGGCATCGAGCGGCGCCAGGTGTTCAAGGCGCTGGCGCTGCTGGTCGGCGTCGGCTCGGTGGCCTGGGCCGGGCGCAACAGCAGTACCTGGCAGAATCTGAGCGCCGATTATCGCAGCGCCGTGGGCGAGCAACGGCGCCTGACCCTGGCCGACGGCACCCGGGTGATGTTGAACACCGACTCGGCCATCGATGTGCACTTCGATGCCCATACCCGCTTGCTGCGCCTGCTGCGCGGCGAAGTCCAGATTCGCACCGCCAGCGACCCGCAGGCCCGACCGTTCTGGGCGCACACCCAACAGGGCAGCGTGCACAGCCACAGCAGCAGCTTCCTGCTGCGTCAGTCGAAGGGCCTGGGCAGCGTTGCAGTCAGCGCCGGCCAGCTCACCCTGCATGCCGGCCTGCAAGCCCCGCTAACCTTGCAGGCGGGCCAGAAGGTGCTGTTCAGTGAGCGCCAGATCGGCCCGGTGAGGGCGCTCAGCGAAGCCGATGGCGCCTGGGCCGACGGCATGCTGATTGCCAACGACCAGCGCCTGCAGGACTTCCTCGCCGAGGTGAGCCGTTACCGTCCGGGGCATCTGGGCTGTTCGAGCGAGGTGGCCGACCTCCGCGTCGCCGGCACTTACCCCTTGGCCGACACCGACAAGATTCTGCAAACCCTGGGCACCACGTTGAACCTGGAGGTGCGCCGCTTCACGCCGTACTGGGTCAGCCTGGAAGGCAGAACACGCCGGGTCTGAATTTTTTTCAGAAAAACACCGGGCAGGGTGGTCCGTTCGGCGTTCTGGCGAGACATGGAGATAAACACCCCCTTTATTTCCTTCGGCTTTCTCGTGGAGCTCTACATGAATCCCCCTCTGCGTCTTCGCTCGCTGACCCTGAGCATGCTCTGCACCCTGACCCCCGGTGTGTTCAGCGGCGCCTTGCTGCTGGCGCCGGCACTGGCCAGCGCTGCCGAAAGTCGCCAGCCTTTCGATGTTGCGCCGGGTGCGTTGAACCAAGCCCTGACCCAGTTCGGCCATCAGGCCAATCTGCTGATTTCCTACCCCGCGCAGCAGGCGGCCGGGCGCCGCAGCCCGGGCCTGCAAGGCACCTACAGCGTCGAACAGGGATTGGCCCTGCTGTTGGCCGGCTCAGGGTTGCAAGCTGTGCGCCTGGGCAATGGCAGCTACACCTTGCAGGAAGCGGTGGTCAGCCCAGCCGGCGCGGGTGGCGCCATCGAACTCGGTGCGACCAGCATTACCGGGCAGGGCATGGGCGAGGCCACGGAAAACTCCGGGACGTACAAGGCCGGGTTGACCAGCGTCGGCTCGAAAACCCCGACCTCGATACGCGAAACCCCGCAGTCGGTCTCGGTGGTTACCGCCCAGGCGCTCAAGGATCGGCAGATCACCACTTTGGGCCAGGCCATGCGCGCCACCCCCGGCATTACCGTGAACAACTCCAACTACCGCACCCCGCGCTACTACTCGCGCGGCTTCGAGATCAAGAACCTGCAGGTCGACGGTGCGGCCAGCGTCGACACCAACGGTGGCTACTCCAACCACCTGTACAACATGACCGAGTTCGACCACGTCGAAGTGCTGCGCGGCTCGGCAGGGCTGTTCGGCGGTGTGGGCGACCCTGGCGGCATCATCAACCTGGTGCGCAAACGTCCACTCGACCATTACCAGCTGAAATTCGAAGCCTCCGCCGGGACCTGGGACAACTACCGCTCCGAGGTCGATGTCACCGGACCGCTGGCCTTCGACGGTGCGCTGCGCGGGCGTCTGGCCGCCAGCTACACCGATCGGCAGTACTTCATGGACGGGCGAGCGTCGGAAAACCCGACGATCTACGGGGTGCTGGAAGCCGACCTGTCGCCGGACACCATGGTCACCTTCGGCGGGCGTCTGGAGCAGGTCAAGGAAACCGGCACCGGTGATGGCCTGCCGTTCTACACCTACGGCAAGAAACCCAATTACAGTCGCAGCTACTGGCCGACCACCGGCTTCTCCTATTCCGATCACGACTCCAACGAACTGTTCGTCAAGCTCGACCATTACCTGGACGACAACTGGAAGTTCAACACCTCGCTGACCCGGGTCTGGGACGATGTCGAGAGCCAGGGCGCATTCGGTTACGGCACCATGGACGCCAACGCGCAGGGTCCTTACTGGTCGGGCAGCTACCAGAAGGCCTGGAGCGAGCAGACCGTGGTCGACCTGAACCTGTCGGGCAAATTCGAGCTGCTGGGCCGTCAGCACGAACTGCTGATCGGTGCCGATGCGCAGAAGATCAAGAGCCGCTGGCGCGCAGCGGACGGCGCCAATGGACGCTTCGGTTCGCTGTGGGAGCCGTGGGTGGTGACGGGCGTCGACAAAGAGTTCTGGCGCGACTACAACCCCACCAACCAGAAGCAGTACGGGCTTTATTCGACCCTGCGTCTGCAATTGGCCGATCCGCTCAAGCTGATCGTCGGCGCCCGCGCCAGCCGTTATTCCTACGACCAGACCTACTCCAAGAAGAACCGCGAGACCGGCGTCTGGGCGCCCGACAACATCATTGACTACCGCAACGGCACCAAGCTGGTGCCGTTCGGCGGGCTGGTCTATGAGCTGAGCAATGAGTGGTCGGCCTATGGCAGCTATTCGGAAATCTACAACCCCCAGGCGCAGTACCAGTCAGGTCCGCTGCCGGGCGCGCCGCTCGAGCCGATGGTCGGCAAGACCTACGAAACCGGGATCAAGGGTGAACTGCTCGACGGGGCGCTGAACGTCTCGGCAGCGCTGTTTTACGGCGAGCGCGAAAACCAGGCGATGCTCGACCGCCGCTATGCACAGGAGATGTCCTTGTACGGCGGCAGCTGCTGCTACCTGCCACGCGGCAAGGTGGTCAGCAAGGGGCTCGATCTGGAAGCCACAGGCGAGTTGGCGCCTGGCTGGGAAATCACCGCAGGCTACACCTTCAACCGTAATCAGACCCGCAGTGGCGACGCCTCGTTTGCCACTGTCACGCCCAAGCACCAGGCGAAACTGTGGAGCACCTACGTGCTGCCGGGCGAGCTGTCGGACTGGAAAGTCGGGGGTGGCGTGAGGGCGCAGAGCGGTTACTACGTCAACACCGTGGTCGACTACGACGGCAACACCGAGATCACCCCGACCGCCGTGAAGTTGAGCCAGGGCGGCTATGCCTTGTGGGACGCGATGATCGAATACAAGGTCGATTCGCATTGGAGCGTGGCACTCAACGGCAACAACCTGCTCGACCGCAAGTACTACGACACCTTGTATTACCCCGCCGGCGGCAACTACTTCGGCGAACCGCGCAACTTCATGCTGAGCGTGCGTGGTATGTGGGACTGATACGTCTCCTTGCTTAGCCCATGAACGCCAACGCCCCATGCCTGCATCGGGCGTTTTCGTATCCGCAATGCGCGGCTGCATGACCTCTGTGAAACCCGCCTAGCATAACGTTTGTGAAAAATTCCTAATTTCGTTTACCCATACCTCGTCTAGTCAGCGTACAAGTGCGACCGCACGGTCGGTTTGTGCCGGGAAGCCGGTTTGCGAGGGATTGCCAGACGTCCGTCAGCTGGCCTGAGAGTCGGCGATAGACCAACACAACACGTACGGAGTGGATCAGGAAATGAAATCGGAACAGGCGAGGCTCATGCGTGGCCTTGGCATCTGCGAGCGTGCCGGCTGGCGCGCGTCGGCATCGGCGGTTGTGCTCGGGCTGGCCCTGGGTATGAGCAGCATGGCGCAGGCCGACGTGACCCAGGTGAACATTGCCTCGGCACCGTTGAGCGATGCGCTGACCCAACTGGCCCAGCAAACCGGGCTGCAGATGCTCTTCGAGCCGGGGCTGGTCAGCGGCAAGCGCGCCCCGGCGGTGTCCGGGGCGATGGAGCCGACCCGCGCCCTCGACCTGATTCTGCGTGATGCCGGCCTGTCGTACCGCATCGACAACGGCACGGTGATCATCACCCCGACCAGCGCCAACCTCGGCGCCGACGCCAGTGGCGCCATCGAGCTGGGTGCGACCAGCATTTCCGGGCAGGGCATGGGCGAGGCCACGGAGAACTCCGGGTCGTACACCACCGGGCTGGTGTCGGTGGGCTCGAAGACCCCGGTGAGCCTCAAGGAAACCCCGCAGAGCGTGTCGATCGTCAGCAAGCAACTCATCGACGATACCCGCAGCACGTCGCTTGCCGATGCCATGAAGCGGGCGCCGGGCATTACGCTGCGCAACTCCAACTACAACACCACCGGTTTCTACTCACGCGGTTTCGGCATCGACAACGTACAGATCGACGGCGCGGCACCGATGGACATCGGCACCGGCGTCGGCACCTTCTACAGCGAACGTCAGTACGATCTTGCCGCCTACGACCACGTCGAAGTGCTGCGCGGTGCCACCGGTTTGCTGGGAGGCACGGGTGACCCGGGCGGCATCGTCAACCTGGTGCGTAAGCGTCCCATGGATCAGTACCAGCTCAAGCTGGAAACCTCGGCCGGCTCCTGGGACAACTACCGCAGCCAAGTCGACGTCACCGGCCCTTTGGCCTTCGATGGCAAGCTGCGTGGGCGCATGGTCGCGGCCTATACCGACCGCCACTACTTCCAGGATGTGCGCGCCACCGAACGCCCGTTTCTCTACGGCATTCTCGAAGCGGACATCACCGACGACACTATGCTGACTTTCGGTGGCAGCTTCGACAAACAGAAGGAAACCGGCACCGGTGACGGCCTGCCGCGCTATGCCGACGGTAGCGACCCAGGCCTGCCGCGGCACACCTGGTTCACCACCAAGCAAGGCTGGGCCGACAGCGCCACCCGCGAGTGGTTTGCCAAGATCGACCACGATTTCAACGAGGACTGGCGCCTCAACGCCTCGTGGACCGACTCCTACAACTCGTCCAACACCGAGGGCGTCAACCCTTACGGGTGGGTCGATCAGCCAAATGGCAGCCCTTACTGGTGGGGCAGCTACGTGCGCAGTTTCAGCAAGCAACAAGTGCTGGATGTGAACCTTTCGGGCGGCTTCGACGCGTTCAATCGCCGCCATGAACTGCTGGTCGGTGCCGACTGGCAGAAAGTCACCAGTCGCTGGCGTGCAGCCGGCGGCATGGTCGACAAGGGTGGCCCGATCGATATTTGGGACCCGCAATCCAAGCCCATTCCTACCGACGACTCCAACCATAGCTTCTGGCGTGACTACTCGCCCAATGGCCGCGTGCAGTATGGCCTGTACTCGACGCTGCGCTTGCAGTTGACCGACCCACTGAAGCTGGTCGTCGGTGCTCGCGCGCAGCGCTACAAGTTTGAACAGGACTTCGCCAGCCGTAGTTCCAATGGCACCGGTGAGTGGGAACATGATCCTGCGGATAAGGTGTTTGATCGTGTAGCGACCAAGGTCGTCCCCTATGGCGGCCTGATCTATGCACTGAACGATGAGTGGTCCACTTACGTAAGTTATGCCGAAGTGTTCAAACCACAGTCGCTTAGTTTCAAAGGTCCGGAGGAGACCAAGACGCCGATCGAGCCTATGACAGGCAAGACCTATGAAACGGGTATCAAAGGCGAGCTGTTTGATGGGCGGCTGAATGTCAGTGCCGCGCTTTTCTACATCAAACGGGAGAATCAGGCCGAAAGGGACCCGAGCTACAGCCAGGCCGGGGCCATGTACAGCAGCTCATGCTGCTACATTGCCTCCGACAAAGTGACCAGCAAAGGTATCGACCTGGAAGCCACCGGCGAGATCGCGCCAGGCTGGGAGGTGCTGGCCGGCTACACCTACAACCGTATTGAGAACAACACTGAAGAAACGCTCTACAGCAGCATCACGCCCAAGCACACACTCAAGTTGTGGACCATGTATACCTTGCCAGGGAGCTTGTCCGACTGGCGCGTGGGAGGCGGCGTCACCGCGCAGAGCGCTGCGTACGTCAATGGTATCGCCTCCGATATTGATCCGCTGACAGGTGAAGTTCTCAGCTCCGACCACCCGTTCAAGTTCAACCAGGCCGGCCGCGCCGTGTATGACGCAATGGTCGAGTACCAGGTTGACGACAACTGGAGCGTCGCGCTCAACGGTAACAACCTGTTCGATCGCCGCTACTACTCCACCGTATTCAACACCTCGTTCGGCAACTACTACGGCGAACCCCGCAACTTCATGCTGACCCTGCGCGGCACCTTCCACTAAGCCTCTCTGTCAGCCGCGTTACCCGCGAAGTCCACGGTGGTCGAACCACCGTGGACTTCGCGTTTCAGCACGGGTGCCTGCCGTCAGCCCTCAGGGCATCACCCGCTCGGACTGCGGCAACGCTCGCAGCAACCCCTCGAGGAACGCCGGATGCGCCAGGATGGCGTAGTGATCGGCGTCGATCGCGGGGTGCTGCACGCTGCCGTTGAACGCTGCAGCAGCCCCTTCGCGGGCATCCCCCGCCCACCAGCAGTGGCTGTGCGCCACGCAACGCGGCATCTGCGCCAATTGCAACGACAGTGCCTTGAGCTTCATGCCGGTGCGGAAGGTGCGTGCCAACTCATCGGAGGCCATCTCACCCAGCGCCCCCTGCACAGCGATGCCCTGGCGAGCCTGGTCGATCAGTCGCTGCACGTGTAGCAGCTCGGCGTCGGCACGCACCGCCAGCAGCGGCAGCTGTTCGGGCGCAACGCCGAGCACCAGCGCCAGCAGGGCGCGCAGGTCGTCGCCGCAGTCTTCATCGCCTGCCTGCTGCGCCTCGCCGTGGGGCACGAAGCTGTCGACAAGGCCTGCGAACTCCACCTGCTGGCCCTGGCCGAGCAGCTCCTGCGCGACCAGGTTGACCAGCGGCCCGCCCAGCGACCAGCCGAGCAGGCGATAGGGCCCGTGCGGCTGTTTCTGGCGAATGTATTGCGCGTAATCGATGGCCATGGCCGCCAGCGACTCATCGTCCCAGGCGTCATCGAGCAGCATGCGGCATTGCAGTCCGTAGACACTGCAGCGCCCATCCAGGCGGCGGGCCACGGCGTCGTAGTCGAACACCGTGCCGAAGCCTGCGTGCAGGCAGAACAACGCCGGACTGTCCGGCACCGCGGTATTGAGCAGCAGCAGTGGGTCAAGGCTGCGTTCAGCGTCGGTGTAGCCGCACAGCTCTGCGATGGTCGGCTTGCCCATCAGGTCGCGCAGCTTCAACTGCAAGCCCAGTTCGGGCTGGCCGCGCACCTTGCTCAGCACCTTGAGCACGCGCAGCGAATCGCCACCGAGCTCGAAGAAGTTGTCGGTCACGCCCACCCGTTCGACCTCCAGCACCTCCTGCCAGATGGCCGCCAGCGCAGCTTCCAGGGCCGTGCGCGGGGCGACGAACTCGCGGCCCTTGAAGCTCGGTGCCGGCAACGCCAGGCGGTCGATCTTGCCGTTGGCATTGAGCGGCAGGCGCGCCAGCACCTGGATCTGCGCCGGCACCATGTAGTCGGGCAGCTCGGCCTGCAAGGCGCTGCGCAGCAGCGCGGCAAGGCCAGGCTCGGCGCTGGCGGCGACATAGCCGACCAACTGTTTGCCGGCAGTGCCCTGATGGGCCACCACCACTGCATCCTGCACGCCGGGGAAGTCGCGCAGGCGCGCTTCGATTTCCCCGAGCTCGATACGGAACCCGCGAATCTTCACCTGGTTGTCGAGACGCCCGAGGTAGTCGAACACGCCATCGGCGCGCTGCCTGACCAGATCCCCGGTGCGATACAGGCGGCCACCGCAGGCGAACGGGTCGGCGACGAAACGCTCGGCGCTCAGCCCCGGACGCTGGTGATAACCGCGCGCCAGGCCCGCACCGCCGATGTACAGCTCACCGGCCACCCCGGCTGGCAGCGGGTTGAGGGCTTCGTCGAGCACATACAAGGTGCGCTCGCCGACCCGCGTGCCGATCGGTGCGTACACCGCATCGCACTGGCCGCTGGCGGCGACTTTCCACAGCAGCGGAGTGACCACGGTTTCGGTCGGGCCGTAGCCGTTGGTCAGCCACTGCGGCTTGAGCGCCTGCTTGACCAGCTCGAAGTTGGCATCGGCCACCGCATCGCCGCCGAAGCAGTAGATCGACACCGGCGGCGGCGCCTGCTCTTGGCTGCGGGCGAATTCGCCCAGTTGCTGCAGGTAGGCCGGTGGGAAGCAGGCGATGCTGATGCCATGGGCATGCAGCGCCTGCCAGGTTTCTTCCGGCGTCCAAAGGCGGTGGTCGCGCAGCAGCAGACGCCCGCCGTGGGCGAGGGTGGTGAGCCAGCGTTCCTGGGCGCCGTCGAAGGCGAATGACATGAACAGCAGCTCGCGGGTGTCGCGGTCCATGGCATAGCGCTGGGCAATTGCCTGGCAATGCATGCGGATCGGCTCGTTGGCCACGGCCACGCCTTTGGGCTTGCCGGTCGAGCCTGAGGTGTAGATCAGGTAGGCCAGGTTGGCGCCGTCGCCACGTGGCGCCGGGCAGGTATCGGGCAGGTGCTCCAGGGCCAGTTCATCGAGCCACTGCACGGCCAGCGACTGCGGCCACTGCACGCGCTGGCTGACGCTGCGCTGGCTGAGCAGCACGGCCATGCCCGAATCCTCGACGATCCATTGCAGGCGCTCGCTGGGGTAGTCGATGTCCAGCGGCACGTAGGCGGCGCCGGTCTTCATCACCGCGTAGAACGCGACGATGACCTCCACCGAGCGCTGCAGCGCCACACCGACCCGCACTTCAGGACCGACCCCAAGGCCGATCAGGTGCTGGGCCAGTCGATTGGCGCGGCGCTCCAGCTCGGCCCAGCTGAGCGAGTGCTCGGCACACATCACCGCGATGCGTTCAGGGCTTGCCAGCGCCTGCTGGCGAATCTGCTCGACCAGCAGCGGCTGCGGGGTACCTACCGGGGTCAGCTGGTTGGCGTCGAGCAGTTGCTCGCGTGCTGCGGCGCCGAGCATGCTCAGCTCGCCGATGCGCACCTGCGGCGTGTCGAGCAGGGCGTTGAGCAGGCAGTCGAAACTGTCGACGATCAACTGCACCGACTCCTCGCGCAAGCGCTCGCGCAGGTAGAGGAATTCGATGTTCAGTCGCGTGCCCAACTGCACCGCCAGGTCCATGGCGAAGTTGGTGACGTCGCGCCCCTCGCTCTGGCCGAACTGCAATTGCGCATGCCCGGCCTGTTGCAGACGCTCGTCGACCGGGTAGTTCTCGAACACCACGATGCTGTCGAACAACGCCTGCCCGGCGGTGCCGTGCCAGCGTTGCAGGTCGGCCAGCGAGGCGTGCTCGTAGTCGCGCATGTCGACGTTGCAGGCCTGCAATTGCTGTAGCCATTCCACCAGCGGCTGCGCCGGGTCGGGCTGTTGGATCACCGGCAGGGTGTTGATGAACAGCCCGAGCATGTCGTTGGCGTGGGCAAGACTTGCCGGGCGCCCGGCCACCGTGGCGCCGAAGCACACGCTGCGCTGGCCGGTGAAACGCTGCAACAGCAGCACCCAGGTAGCCTGAATCAATGTGTTGGGGGTCACCCGCAGTTGCTGCGCGCGTTCACGCAGCCGCGCGGTCTGCGCAGCGTCCCAGTCCAGGTACAGCGCCTGATGCCCAGGGGGCGTTGCCGGGTCTGCTGCCGGCAGGCTGCTGGCGAGCATGGTCGGTGCTTCCAGCTCGGCCAGGCGCGCCCGCCAGAAGCCTTCCAGGGCATCGCGCGGTTGCTCGCGCAGCCAGCGGATGTAGTCGCGGTAACGGCCGCGGATCGGGCTCGCGGGCTGCTGGTGGTACGCCTCCAGCACTTCGCCGAGCAGGCGCGAGGTGCTCCAGCCGTCGATCAGGATATGGTGGCTGGTCCACAGCATCTGCAACGGCTGCTCGTCGCGCTCGACCAGGGTCAGGCGCATCAGCGGCGCCTGCAGCAGGTCGAACGGCTGCCGCGCATCGGCATCAAGCAACGCTTGCAAGGCCTGCTCGCTGTCGGTGCGGCCGCGCCAGTCCAGGCGGGTGACCGGCAAGTGCGCCTGGCGCTGAACGATCTGCAATGGCTCGACCAGGCTCTGCTCGGCCCAGAACGCGGTGCGCAGGATTTCATGGCGGGCGATCACCGCATCGAAGGCGGCGAGGAAGCGCTCCACCTCAAGGCCGCGCACCGGCACGCTCATCTGGTTGATGTACAAGCCGGCCTCGTCGGCCTCCTGCGAGTGGAACAGCATGCCCTGCTGCATGGGTGACAGCGGGTAGATGTCCTCGACCTCGGCGACCGCCAGCGGCAGGCGCGCCAACTGCGTGGCGTCGAGGCCGGCCAGGGGGAAGTCGGAGGGGGTGAAGCCGCGTGGGCCGTGCTCACAGCAGTGCTCGATCAGCGCCAGCAACTCGGCCTCATAGGCCGCTGCCAGGCGCTCGATGGTTGCGACCTCGAACATCTCTTCACTGAAGCTGAAGGTCAGGCTCAACTGGCCGTCGAACACCTGACCGTTGATGCTCAGCCAGTTGTCCAGCGGCGCGTCGGGGCTCTGCTCATCGCCTGCCGACTCGCCAGAGGGGCTGAACAGTGCGCCTGCGTCGGCATCGAAGCTGGCGTCGAACTGGCCCAGGTAGTTAAACGTGATGCGCGGCGTCGGCAGCGCAGCCAGGGCGCTTTGCGCAGCAGGGCTGCCAAGGTAGCGCAGCACGCCATGGCCCAGGCCGTTGTGCGGCACGCTGCGCAGTTGTTCCTTGACCGCCTGGATCGACGCGCCGAGCTCATCGCCCGGCACCAGCGCCAGCGGGTACAGGCTGGTGAACCAGCCGACGCTGCGGCTCAGGTCGATGTCGTCGAACAGCGCCTCGCGGCCATGGCCTTCGAGCTGGATCAGCACCTTGGGCTGCGCGCTCCAGCGCGCCACCACCCGTGCCAGGGCGGTCAGCAGCAGGTCGTTGATCTGCGTGCGGTAGGCGCTGCCGGCCTGTTGCAGCAGGCGCCGGGTGGCGTCGCTGGCAAGGCCCATGCGCACGTGCCGGGCGCAGCGGTTGAGCAGGCGCCCTTGGCGGTGGTCGCAGGGCAACTCGCCGCTGGCGTGCTGCAACTGCTGGCACCAGTAATCCAGCTCGCCAGCCAGTGCGCCGTCATTGGCCCAGCGCTGCAAACGAAGGCTCCAGTCCTGCAGCGAGCTGGTGCGCGCCGGCAACTCCACAGGCTGCGCGTCGCGCAGGCGTTCATAGGCCTGTTGCAGGTCGTCGAACAGAATTCGCCACGACACGCCATCGACCACCAGGTGGTGCACCACCAGCAGCAGCCGCTGCGAGCCGTCATCGAGGTTCAGCAGCAGCGCACGCAGCAGCGGGCCGCTGCCCAGATCGAGGCTGCGTTGCGCCTGGTTGGCGACGTCCAGCAGCTGTTCGGCGCTGATCGCACGGCACTCCAGCACGGCCTGCTGTTGCCACTGCGCCTGGGCCTCGGCCAGGCTCAGGTAATGGCCTTGCCAGGTGCCGTCGGCCTGTTCGCTGAAGCGCAAGCGCAGCGCATCGTGCTGGCTCAGCAGCGCGTGCAGGGCGCGCTGCAACGTGTCGGCATCGACTGGTTGCGCCGCACGCAGCAGCACCGACTGGTTCCAGTGATGACGTTCGCGCTGCACCTCGTCGAAGAACGCCTGCTGAATCGGCAGCAGGGTCAACGCGCCGCTGGCCGGGGCGTGCTCGATGGGCACGTGCTGATCGCTGTCGCGGGCGACGCTGGCCAGTTCGCGCAGGGTCTGTTGCAGGAACACATCGCGTGGAGTGATGTGGATACCGGCCTGACGTGCGCGGCTGACTACTTGAATCGAGATGATCGAGTCGCCGCCCAGTTCGAAGAAGTTGTCATCGATGCCGATGTCCTGGCGCTTGAGCAGCGCCTGCCAGATCTCCGCCAGGCGCTGCTGCATGGGCGTTTCTGGCGCCTGTCGGGCCTGGCCCTCGACGGCCAGGTGTGGCGCCGGCAGGGCCTTGCGCTCGACCTTGCCGTTGGGGCTGAGCGGCAGCGCGGGCAGGTTCACGAACAGTGACGGCAGCATGTAGTCGGGCAGGCTCTCGCGCAGCTCGGCCTTGAGCTGTTGCGGCGCCAGTTCAACGCCCGCCAGAGCCGGCACCACATAGGCGACCAACTGGTGGGTCGGGCCATTGCGCTGGGCCACCACCACGCAGTCGCCGACGCTGTCCAGCGCCAGCAGGCGGCTTTCGATTTCGCCCAGCTCGACGCGCAGGCCGCGGATCTTCACCTGGTGGTCGCTGCGCCCGACGTATTCGATGTTGCCGTCGGCGCGGTAGCGCACCAGGTCGCCGGTGCGGTACAGGCGGCCTCCGCTGACGAACGGGTCGGGCATGAAACGCTCGGCGGTCAGTGCCGCGCGGCCATGGTAGCCGCGGGCGAGCAGGGCGCCGCCGATCATCAGTTCGCCGATGATCCCCACCGCTGCCGGTTCGCCGTGGGCGTCGAGGATGTACAGCGCGCGATCTGGCAGCGGTGTGCCGATGGGCACGCTGTCGCTGGCTGGTTCCTGGCTGCACACGCGGGCGCTGCAATCGTAGGTCGAGCAGGTCACCGTGGCCTCGGTCGGGCCGTAGGTGTTGATCAGCGCGATGTCGCTCAGCCCGGCCTGGGCCCAAGCGCCGAGGGTTTCTGCGGCCAGGGCTTCGCCACCGGCATGCACGCGGCGCAATGGGCCGAGGTCGCAGCCGCCCTGGGCGAACTCGCGGGCCAGCATGCTGACATAGGCGGTGGTCAGGTCGGCCATGGTGATGCCGTGCCGGCGCACGTTGCTGGCGAAGGTGTCGCTGTCCCACAAGGTCTGCCCACGCAGCACCAGGGTGGCGCCGCAGGTGAGGGTGCCGAACAGCTGCTCGACGAAGCCATCGAAGTTGATCGTCGAGAACTGCAACACGCGGTCGTCGGCACTGATGTCGAAAAAGCCCTGGGTGACCAGGCTGTGCTGGTTCAGCGATGCACGGTCGATGGCCACGCCCTTGGGCAGGCCGGTGGAGCCAGAGGTGAATATCACGTAGGCCAGGTTGGCCGGGTGCAGGTCCAGCGCCGGCGCGGCGTCTGGCTGGTGCTGCCACTCCTTGCGGCAATCGAGCAGCAGCGTGCGGGTCTGCGCCGGCAGATCGAGGCTGGCCAGCACTTCGTGTTGACTGAGCAGCAGCTCGATGCCGCTGCTGGCGATCATGTGCCGCAGGCGCTCGGCCGGGTAGGCCGGGTCGAGCGGCACATAGGCGCCGCCCGCCTTGAGGATCGCCAGCACGCCGACCACCATGTCGAACGAGCGCTGCACGGCGATGCCCACCAGCACTTCGGCGCCGACACCTTGCTCGCGCAGGTGCTGGGCCAGGCGGTTGGCCTGGGTGTCCAGCTCGGCGTACGACAGCGACTGCTCATCGAGCAGCAGCGCCGGCTTGTTCGGCGTTCGCTGCGCGTGGCTGGCGATCAGCGTGGTGATGTCGGCGGCGACGGGCAGGCGTTGCTCGATGCCGCTCCAGTGGTGCAGCAGTTGCTGGCGTTCGCCGCCCGTCAGCAGCGACAGCTCGGCGATGCGCCGCTCGGGCGCCGCGACGATGGCTTCGAGCAAGGCCAGCCAGTGCCGGCCCATGCGCGCGATGGTGGCGGCCTCGAACAGATCGCTGGCGTAGTTGAACACCGCCAGCAGGCCCTCGGCGGTCTCCAGGGTGTCGAGGCTCAGGTCGAACTGCGCCGAGTGGTTGTCCCAGGCGATCGGCTGCACGTCGAGGGTCGAGTCGTGCTGCACCGGTGCCGGGCGCGAGTCGGCGCTCTGGTGGTTGAACATCAGCTGGAACAGCGGGTTGTAGGCCAGGCTGCGTTCCGGTTGCAGGGCCTCGACCAGTTGCTCGAAGGGCAGGTCCTGGTGGGCCTGGGCGTCCAGCGCGTGGCGACGCACCTGGCCCAGCAGCAGGCTGAAGCTGGCCTGCGAATCGATGTCGGCCTTGAGCACCTGGGTGTTGACGAAAAAGCCGATCAGCCGCTCGGTTTCCAGGCGGTTGCGGTTGGCGATCGGCACGCCGACGCGGATGTCGTGCTTGCCGGTGTAGAGGTGCAGCAAGGTCTGGAAGGCTGCCAGCAGGAGCATGAACGGGGTCGCGCCCTGGGCGCTGGCCAGGGCTTGCAGGCGCTGGCTCAGTGCCGCGCCGAGTTGCACGCTGTGGCTGGCGCCGCGCCCGCTCGGTTCGGCGGGGCGCGGGTGATCGCCTGGCAGCTCCAGCACGTAGTGTTCGCGGCCCAGGTGCTCGACCCAGTAGCTCAGTTGCCGCTCGCGCTCGCCGGCCTCCATGCGCTGGCGCTGCCACAGGGCATAGTCGAGGTATTGAATCGGCAGCGGCGCCAATGCCGCGGTTTCGCCGCGGGTGGCTGCGGCGTACAGCGCCACCAGCTCATCGACCATCACCTGCATCGACCAGCCGTCAGAGATGATGTGGTGCTGGGTCACCAGCAGCACGTGATCGTCGGCGCCGACCTGCAACAGGCCGACCCGCAGCAGCGGCCCGCTGCGCAGGTCGAACGGGCGCTGCGCTTCGCGCTGCACGTAGTCGCGCAGGTAGCGCTCGGCATCCACCTCGGCCGGCACCTGGGCGCTTTCGATGTGCAGCGGCTGTGCGGCCTCGATCTGCTGCAAGGCGCCGTGCTCGGTTTCCACCAGGCGCGTGCGCAAACTTTCGTGGCGTTCGAGCAACTGGTCGAAGGCCTGCTGCAGCGCTTTGAGGTCGAGCGCGCCGCGCAGGCGCAGGGCTTGCGGAATGGTATAGGCGGCGCTGGAGGGGTCCAGTTGCCAGAGGAACCACTGCCGCTCCTGGGCGTACGACAGCGGCATGGCGCCGCTGCGCTCGACTCGCGCAATGGTGCTGTGCTGGTCTTCATCCTGTGCGCTCAAGGCCGCCGCCAGCGCTTCGAGACGGCTGTGTTCGAACAGCGTGCGCAGGGCCAGTTCGCGCTTGAGTTCATGGCGCGCGCGGCTGGTCACCTGGGTGGCGAGCAGCGAGTGGCCGCCGAGCTGGAAGAAATCATCGTCCAGGCCCACCCGCTCGAGGTGCAGCACCTGCTGCCAGATGCCCGCCAGGGCCTGTTGCAACGGCGTCTGCGGGGCGCGGTAGGCGGTCTGCGCCTGGCTGAGGTCGACCCCCGGCAAGGCGCGCCGATCGAGCTTGCCGTTATGCGTCAGCGGCAGGCGTTCGAGCAGCAGCACATGGCTCGGCACCATGTACTCGGGCAGGGTGTTTTTCAGTTGCTGCTTGAGGTGTTCGGCCTCCAGCTCGGCATCGGCGGCCACCACGTAGGCCACCAACTGCATGCCGCTTGGGCCAGGCTGGGCCAGCACCACCGCGTCGCGTACCTCGGCCAGCGCTTGCAGGCGCGCTTCGATCTCGCCCAGCTCGATGCGAAAACCGCGAATCTTCACCTGCTGGTCGATGCGGCCGATGTAGTCGATCACCCCGTCGGCGCCGAAGCGCGCCAGGTCGCCAGTGCGGTACAGGCGGCTGCCACCGGTTTCGAAGGGGTTGGGGATGAAGCGCGTGGCGGTGAGCTCGGCGCGCTTGAGATAGCCACGGGCCAAGCCTGCCCGGCCAATGTACAGCTCGCCGACGCAGTTGCGCGGCACCGGGTTGAGGTCGGCGTCGAGTACGTACCAGGTGAGGTCGGGAATGACTTCGCCAATGGGGCTGACGCCGGGCAGGGCAAGGTCCACCTTGCGCAGCGGACGGTAGGTGACGTGCACCGTGGTTTCAGTGATGCCGTACATGTTCACCAGCTGTGGCGCGTGGTCGCCGAAGCGCTCGAACCACGGCGCCAGGCTCGACACGTCCAGCGCTTCACCGCCGAAAATCACTGTGCGCAGGCGCAGTTGCCCGGCCGCAGCCGGCGCAGCGCAGGCCACGTGCATCAGTTGGCGGAACGCCGAGGGCGTCTGGTTGAGCACGGTCACGCCTTGCTCGATCAGCAGCGCGTGAAAATCTTCCGGCGCGCGCGTGACGTCTTGCGGGACGATGACCAGGCGCCCGCCATACAGCAGCGCGCCGAAGATTTCCCACACCGAGAAGTCGAAGGCGTAGGAGTGGAACAGGCTCCACACATCGCGGTGGTCGAAGGCGAACCAGGCCTGGGGGGCGTCGAACAGGCGCAGCACGTTGCGGTGCGCGAGCAGGGTGCCCTTGGGCTTTCCGGTGGAGCCTGAGGTGTAGATGACGTAGGCGAGGTGGTCGGGCGACAGGGCCACGGCAGGATCGTGCTCGGAGCCGTCGTCGTTCAGGCCTTCGAAACTCAAGGTTGGCAGCGCGGACGGCAAGGCCATCTGCGCCAGCACCTCGGCCTGCCCCAGAAGCAGCGTCGGGGCGCTGTCGTCGAGGATGTAGGCCAGGCGTTCGGCGGGGGATTTCGGGTCGAGCGGCAGGTAGGCGCCGCCGGCCTTGAGGATGGCGAGAATGCCCACCAGCATGTCGAAGCTGCGTTCGCAGGCCAGGCCCACCAGCCGCTCGGGGCCAACGCCTTCAGCGATCAGCTGATGGGCCAGGCGGTTGGCGCGGCGGTTGAGCTGGTCGTAGCTCAGTTGCTCGCCCTCCAAGCTCAGGGCGATGGCCTCGGGGCGCAGCGCCGCCTGCTGTTCGATGCGCTGGTGCAGGCACTGCTCGACGGCCAATACCTGGGTGGCCGGGTTCCACTGGGCGAGGGTGCTGCGCTGTTCTTCGGCGCCGAGCAGGTCGAGTTCACAGACCCGCTGTTGCGAGTCACGCACCACGGCGCGCAGCAGGTTCAGCCAGTGCTCGGCCAGGCGCTCGGCGTCTGCGCTGTCGAACACGTCGGTGGCGTAGATCAGCGAGGCGCGCAGGCCGCTTGCGGACTCGAAAGTGTTCAGCGCCAGGTCGAACTGCGCGGTCTGCTTGGCCCAGTCGAGGGCTTCGACGCGCAGGCCATGGTGAGCGGTGGCTGGGGCCTGGGCCTGGCTGGGATCGGCGGCGAGGTGGTTGTAGATCACCTGGAACAACGGGTTGTGGCCCAGGCTGCGCTCGGGCTGCAAGGCATCGACCAGTTGCTCGAACGGCAGGTCCTGATGCTGCTGGGCACCGAGGGCGCGTTGCTTGACCTGTTGCAGCAGTGCACTGAACGGCTGCTGAGCATCGACCTCGGCGCGCAGCACCTGGGTGTTGACGAAGAAGCCGATCAGGCCTTCGATTTCCACCCGGTTGCGGTTGGCGATGGGCACGCCGACGCGGATGTCGTTCTGCCCCGAACTGCGTTGTAGCAGGGCCTGGAACGAGGCCAGCAGGAGCATGAACAGCGTTACCCCCTGTTGCTGCGCCAGCGCCTTCAACGCCTGCGCCAGCCCGGCGTCGAGCGCAACCTCGTGCAATGCGCCCTGGCCGCTGCGCCGCGCCGGTTGCGCGCGGCTGGCGGGCAGTTGCAGCACAGGTTGTTCGCCGCCCAGTTGCTCGAGCCAGTAGGCCAGTTGCTGATCGCGGCCACCGGCTTCCATCCAGTGCCGCTGCCACAGCGCGTAGTCGGCGTACTGCACCGGCAGGGCTGGCAGCGCGGCGCCAAGGCCGGCGTAGCCGGCGATCAATTCGCGGACCATCACCTGCATCGACCAGGCATCGGAGACGATGTGGTGCTGCACCAGTAGCAACACGTGCTCATCTGCCGCCACCTGCAACAGGTACACCCGCAGCAGCGGCTCGTTGGCAAGATCGAACGGCGTAGCGATGCGTGCGCCGATCCACGCCTGCAAACGCTGCTCTTCGCCGCCTGGGCCCAGTGGCAATGCGTGCTCTTCGATGACGATACGCATCTGCGCATCGACCACCTGGTGACGCACCCCTTCGTGCTCGGCAAAGCGCGTGCGCAGGCTTTCATGGCGCGCCAGCAGCGCGTCGAAACTGGCCTGCAACGCCGGCACATCCAACGCGCCGTGCAGGCGCAGGGCGGTGGGCAGGTTGTAGGCGCTGCTCTCAGGCTCCAGCTCCCAGAGGAACCACTGGCGCTCCTGGGCGAAGGACAACGGCACGCGCTCGAAGGCGCCGCGGGTGACCGGGATCGGCAGGCGGGCGACGTCGATGCCTTTGCCGAGCATTTGCTGGTAGAGGGTTCGGCGCTGGGCGGTGGGCAACTTGACGAAGCGTTCGATCAGGTCAGACAAGGCTTTGCTGTGCATCATTGGGTCTCCAGCTCATCGAGCAGGTCGAACAAGTCGCTCAATTCGGTTTCAGGTGGTGCGGCGGCCGGCAGGCGGCGCACGAAGTCTTCCAGGCTGGCGCTTTCGAACAGCGCCGCCAGCGGCGCCTCGATGGCCAGTTGCAACTGAATGCGTGAGGTCACCTGAGTGGCCAGCAGCGAGTTGCCGCCCAGGGCGAAGAAGTTGTCGTCCAGGCCGACGCGCTCGACCTTGAGCACGGCTTGCCAGATCGCCGCCACTGCCTGTGCCGTTTCGCCTTCTGCGGCGCGGAAGGCCTGTTCGCCGGCATTCACCGGCAGGCGCGCCAGGGCCTTGCGGTCGAGCTTGCCGTTGGCGTTGCGCGGCATCTGGTCGAGCACCTGGTACAGCGCCGGCACCATGTACAGCGGCAGGCGTGCCTTGAGGAAATCCCGCAGCGCCTCGAGCCCTGCGCCGTCCACCGTGGTGCCGTCTTCCACGGTGAGGAAGGCCACCAAGCCCTTGCCCAGGGTGTGCTCGACCACCAGCACGGCGGCTTCCCGCACCGCACTGAACTGGCCGATCTGCGCTTCGATCTCGCCCAACTCGATACGGAATCCGTTCACTTTCACCTGCTGGTCGACCCGGCCGAGGTATTCCAGGGCGCCGTCGTCCTTGCGCCGCCGCGCCAGGTCGCCGGTCTTGTACAGGCGCTCGCCGGGGTGCACGGCGAACGGGTTGGGCACGAACACCGGCACCGTGCGCAGCGGGTCGGCGCAGTAGCCACGACCAACGCCGACCCCGGCCACGCAGATTTCCCCCACCGCGCCGTCCGGCACCGGTTGCAGGTAGTCGTCGAGCAGGTACAGGCGGTTGTTGTCGGTGGCATAACCGATGGGGATGTTGCTGCGCTGTACGCCATCGACCGGCAGGGTGTAGAAAGCCACGTCATCCGAGCACTCGGCCGGGCCGTAGGCGTTGACCAAGGCGATGCCCGGGTAGCGTTGCAGCCAGGCGGCAGCGGTTTCTGCCGGCAGCGCTTCGCCGGTGGGCAGCAGCCAGCGCAGCGCGGGAAGCGCCAGGTGCGATTCTTCCAGCACGGCCTGAATCAGCGCCGGGACGATTTCCAGCACGCTGATGCGCTGCTCGGCCACCTCGTGCAGCAGCTGCGCCGGATGCCGCGCCACAGCATCGGGCACGATGCGCACCTGGCCGCCGCAGAGCAGCGCGGTGAGGAACTGCCAGACGGAAATATCGAACGACTGCGAGGCCGTTTGAGCGATCACGGCCTGTTCATCCAGGCCCAGGTACGGCAGCTTGCTCAGCTGGTTGTTGAGCATGCCGGCCTGCTCGACCATCACCCCCTTGGGCTGGCCGGTGGAGCCTGAGGTGAAAATCACATAAGCCAGGCTGTTCGGCGCGCTGTAGCGGCCAGGGCGCGCCTCGCTGTAGGCGCCGGCCAGCAGTTGCTCGTAGACCAACAGTGTTACCGGCGCGGCCAGCCCGGCCAGCAAGGCCTGGGCGCGGCCATGTTGCGCGGCGCTGCAAATCAGCGCCGGGGTGCGGCTGCGGGCGAGGATGTCGGCCAAGCGCTCGTCGGGGTGGCTGGGGTCGAGCGGCAAATAGCCGGCGCCGGCCTTGAACGCACCGACGATGCTTGCCAGCAGTTCCAGCTCACGCTCGGCCAGCAGCGCCACCGGCTGGTCTTCACCCACGCCATGGGCGATCAGCGCCTGACCGACGCGGTTGGCCTGGCGCTCCAGCTCGCGGTAGCTCCACTGGCGTGTGCCGCAGGTGGCGACGATGGCCTCGCCACGGCGCTCGACCTGGGCTTCGAAGCGCTCGATGAACGAGCGCGCAAGATCATGCTCGACCTCGGTGCAGTTGTGCGCCAGCAGCGCGTCGGCATCGACGCCGTGGGCCTGGGCGAGCTGCTCCAGCGGGCTGTGCAGGTGCTGGGGCAGCGCTTCGAGGTACTGCTGGAACTGCGCCAGCACCGCGTCCATGCTGCTGCGCTCGAAGTAGCGGCTGTCGTAGGACAGGTGCAGGCCCAGTTGTTCGCCGGGGTACACCACCACGGTAATCGGGTAGTTGGTGTGGGTACGCGACGACTCCGAGACCACGCCCATGTCCCGCGCATCGCTGCCCACCGAGGCATCCAGCGGCGCGTTCTCGAACACGAACAGGCTGTCGAACAACTGCTGGCCGGCGGCCAGTTCGCTGCACGCCTGAATGCGCACCAGCGGCAGGTAGTCGTATTCGCGCAGGGCGACGTTGCGCTCGAGAATGCCGCGCAGCCAGTCGAGGGTGGTGCACGGCTGCTCCGGGGTCGGCAGGGGCACCCGCAGCGGTACGCTGTTGATGAACAGGCCGACAGTGTCCTGCATCTGCGGAATATGCGCCGGGCGCCCGGAAACGGTGACGCCGAACAGCACGTCGCGGCTGCGGCTGTAATGGTGCAAGGTCAGCGCCCAGGCCGCCTGCACCAGGGTGTTGACGGTCAGGCGGTGCTGGTTGGCGGTTTCCAGCAACTGCGCGCTGTGCTCGACGCTGAGCCAGGTGTAGTTGTCGTCGATGCGCGAGTGCGACTGATCCGCCAGCTGCGGACGGTCGAGCGGCAGCGGCGTGGCCTGCTCGAAACCGGCCAGTTGTTCGCGCCAGAACGCTTCGGCGGCGTGCGGGTCTTGTTGTTGCAGCCACTCGATGAAATGGCGGAAGCGGTACGGCGTGCGCAACTGGCTGGGGCGTTGTTCGAGGGCAGCGTGGTAGATCTCGAAGAAGTCCGACATCAGCAACGACCGGCACCAGGCATCGATGAGGATGTGGTGGTTGCTCATGATGAAGCGGTGGCTGTCGTCGGCCAGGCGGATCAGCTTGAAGCGAATCGGCGGCGCCTTGCCCAGGTCGAAACCGGCTTCACGCTCCAGGCGCAGCAGGGTGAGGATGTGCGGCTCGGCTTCTTTGAGTGGCAGATGGCTGAGGTCGAGCAGCTCGACCTTCACCGGGGTGTCGCGGTGAATCACCTGCAGCAGCTCGCCACCGGTGTTCCACAGGAACGAGGCGCGCACCGCCTCGTAGCGCTGCACCACCTGCTGCCAGGCGGCATCGAACAGCCCGTAGTCCAACGGTTCGCGGATGGTGTAGCACTCCTGCATGAAGTAGATGCCCGAGTGCTGCTCCAGCAGGGTATGCACCAGCAGGCCTTCCTGCATCGGCGACAGCGGGAAGATGTCATCGATGTTGCGCACCGCCATCGGCAGCGCATCGAGCTGCTGCTGGCTCAGCTGCGCGAGGGGGAAGTCCGACGGCGTCACGCCCAGGTGCTGGCCGCTGCAGCAGTGTTCGATGAGCTGCTCCAGCTCGTGCTGGCAACGCTGCGCCAGGGCCTCGATGTGGGCGGCGTCGAACATCGCCTCGCTGAAGGTCCAGGCCATGTTCAGCTGCCCTGCATACACCTGGCTGTTCACCGTTAGCCAGTTGCCCAGCGGCGCATCGGCGCTTTTCTCGTCACCGACAGGCTCGGCGCTCGGGGCGAACAGTGCGCCGTCGTCGTCGCTGAAGCTGCCATCGAACTGGCCGAGGTAGTTGAAGGTGATGCGTGGCGCCGGCAGCGCGCGCAGGCTTTGCCGCACCTCAGGGCTGCCCAGATGCAGCAGCGCGCCGTGGCCCAGGCCGTTGTCCGGCACGCTGCGCAGTTGTTCCTTGATGGTCTTGATCGAGCCGGCCAGATCGGCCTGCGGGCTCAGGCGCAGCGGGAACAGGCTGGTGAACCAGCCGACCGTGCGGGTCAGGTCGATTTCGTCGAGCAGCGCTTCGCGGCCATGGCCTTCGAGTTGCACCAGCACCTCCGGCAGGCCGCTCCAGCCCTGCACGGCGCGGGCCAGGGCCGTGAGCAGCAGGTCGTTAATGCGGGTGCGGTAGGCGGCCGGGGCGTCCTGCAACAGCTGACGGGTGTGGGTCTGGCTCAGTTGCACGCCGACGGTGCGCGCATGGCGGGCGAGCAGGCTGGCGTCGCGGCGGGCGCCGGGCAGGTCGGCGTCAAGGCCGGCCAGCTGCGCCTGCCAGTACCCCAGCTGGTTGTGCGCGGCGGCGCTCTGGGCGTACTCGCTCAGACGCTCACCCCAGCGCTTGAACGCGCTGGTCTTGGCCATCAGGCGTGGCGCCTGGCCGGCCTGCAACTGGCCGTAGACCTGCTGCAGGTCGTCGAACAGGATGCGCCACGACACGCCATCGACCACCAGGTGATGGATCACCAGCAGCAGGCGCTGGCTGCCATCGGCCAGGCTCATCAGCACCGCGCGCAGCAGTGGGCCGTGTTGCAGGTCAAGGCTGCGCTGGGCCTCATTGGCCAGCGCCAGTTGCGCGGCGGCGTCGCAGACTTCGGCCTGCCACAGCAGCTCATCGGCAACGGCTGGCGCATGTGCCGCCTGCCAACCCTCGGCGTGTTGGGTGAAGCGCAGGCGCAGGGCATCGTGGTGCGCCACCAGGGCGTGCAGGGCCTGGCGCAGCAATGCGGCATCGAGCGCGCTGGCCGGCTTGAGCATCACCGACTGGTTCCACTGCCCGCGCTGGGCAATGGCGCTGGCGAAGAAAGCGTGCTGGATAGGCAGCAGCGGCGCGGCGCCCTGCACCGGGCCTTGCTCGGCCTGCACGCTGTTGCCACCGAACACCGCCACCTGGGCCAGGGCTTCGATGGTCTGCAAGGTGAACAGGTCTTTCGGGGTGAAGTGGATGCCGGCCTGACGCGCGCGGCTGACTACCTGAATCGACAGAATCGAGTCGCCGCCCAGCTCGAAGAAGTTGTCGTCCAGCCCCACCTGATCGAGCTTGAGCACCGCCTGCCAGATGCTGGCGATGGCCTGCTGCATCGGCTCGCTGGCGGCGCGGTAGCTGCGCTGTGCAGCGTGGCTGTCGGGGGCGGGCAGGGCGCGGCGGTCGAGCTTGCCGTTGCTGGTCAGCGGCAGGCGTTCGAGAAACAGAAAGTGCGCCGGCACCATGTAGTCGGGCAGCACTTGTTGCAACGCGCTGCGCAGGGTCTGGGCATCGCTGCCGGTGGCCGGGCCCAGATACGCCACCAACTGCTGACCATGGCGGGTGTCGTGGGCCAGCACGGCGGCCTCGGCGATGCCGGCCTGGCGCAGCAGTTGGCTTTCTATTTCGCCCAGCTCGATGCGCAGGCCACGGATCTTCACTTGGTGGTCGATGCGGCTGAGGTAGTCGAGGGCACCGTCGCTGCGCCGACGGGTGAGGTCGCCGCTGCGGTACAGGCGCGCACCGCCAGCGCCGAACGGGTCGGGCACGAAGCGCTCGGCGGTCAGCCCCGGACGCTGATGGTAACCACGCGCCAAGCCCGCACCGCCGATGTACAGCTCACCGGGCGTACCGGCCAAGCACGGCTGCAACTGGCTGTCGAGCACATGGCTGTGGACGTTGTCGATGGCCTGGCCAATCGGCGCGATGGCGCCATCGAGGGCGCCTTGCAGGGTGTAGTGGCAGGTGTCGATGGTCGCTTCGGTGGGGCCATACAGGTTGACGATGCGCCCGCTGAAGCGCCGTTGCAGTTGCATCACCAGTTCGCCGCCCAGCGCCTCGCCGCCGAGCGCCAGCAGGCGCAGGCCGGCCAGTTGCGCGTCCTCGGCCTGGGGCAGCAAGGCTTGCAGCAGCGACGGCGCCATCTGCAACACGCTGATGCCGGCGCTGTGCACCTCCTGCCAGAGCAGCGACAGATCGTCGCTCAGTGCCGGGCTGGCCAGTACCAGCTCGGCGCCGCTGAGCAGCGGCAGCCAGAACTCCCACACCGAGGCGTCGAAGCTGAAGGCGGTTTTTTGCAGCACGCGGTCGTCGGCCTGCAACGGCAGTTCGGCGTGCATCCAGGCCATGTGATTGCTCAGGCCGCCATGGCGCACCTGCACGCCCTTGGGCCGGCCGGTGGAGCCGGAGGTGTAGATGATGTAGGCCAGGTGCTCGGCCTGCACCGGCACCTGCGGCGCGTCAGTGCCATAGCCCTCGAGCGCGCTGGGCGCCAGCGCCTGCACCCCTGCAGGTAGGTGCAGGTGTTGTTCAGGTTGCAGCAGCACCAGGGCGATGCCGCTGTCGCGGATCATGTAGTCCAGCCGCTCGGCTGGATAGCTTGGGTCCAGTGGCAGGTAAGCGCCGCCGGCCTTGAGAATCGCCAGCAGGCCGACCACCAGCTCGACGCTGCGCGCCAGCGCCACACCGACCACCACGTCCGGGCCGACACCGCGTTCGATCAGGTGATGGGCCAGCTGATTGGCGCGCTGCTCCAGCTCGGCATAGCACAGGCTGTGCTCGGCGCAGCGCACGGCAATGCGCTTTGGCATGCGCGCGGCCTGTTGGGAAACCCACTGATGCACGGCGGGCAGATCCCCGCTGGCCGTGCGCGGGCCATGGCCGGCCGCCAGCAGCGCCTGCTGTTCATCGGCGCGCAACATCGACAGTTCGCCGAGGGCCTGTTGCGGCTGGGTCAGCAGCGCGTCGAGCAGCGTCGCCCAGTGCCCGGCCAACTGCGCGATGCGCGGCGCCTCGAACAGCGTGGCGTCGTATTCCAAACGCGCCTCGACCTGGCGCTGGCTGTAGGCGACATCCAGCGACAGGTCGAACTTGGCCTGTTGCTGGCCCAGCGGCAGAAAGTCCAAGGCCAGGTCAGCGAACTGCATGGGGCCTTGCTCGTTGCCGGCCACGCGCCAGTTGAACAGGGTCTGGAACAGCGGGTTGGCCTGGGTGCTGCGCTGCAACTGCAAGGCTTCGAGCAGCAGTTCCACCGGGTGGTCGGCATGCTCAAGGGCAGCCAGCGCGTGCTGGCGCAGACCATGCAGGAAGCTCAGCGCCGGCTGGCTGGGGTCGAGTTGCGCGCGGTAGATCTGGCTGCTGACGAAATAACCGACCAAGTCTTGGGTCTGCGCCTGGTTGCGGCTGGCGTTGGGCACGCCGACGGTGAAGTCGTCTTGCCCGGCATAGCGGCCCAGCAGCAGTTGCCAGGCCCCCAGCAGCACCACGAACGGGGTCAGGCCATGGGCCTGGCAGAAGCGGTTGAGGCGTTGCACTTGCTCGCCGGGCAGGGTCAGGGCATGGCTGGCCGCCAGGGGCACACGGGCAGCGTCGCGGGGATGATCGGTGGGCAGCGACAGCGGGGTGATGGCCTCGCCCAGGTAAGCGCGCCAGTAGGCGGCGGCCTGATCGTGGGCGGCGGTGGCGGGGTAGTCGTCACGCTGCCAGCGGGCGTAATCGGCGTATTGCAAAGCCGGACGCGGCAGTGCCTGGCCCTGGTAGGCGGCGGCCAGGTCGCGCATCAAAATCGGATTGGACCAAGCGTCGGAGACGATGTGGTGCATGTTCAGCAGCAGCACATGGCGCTGCGGCGCCAGGGCGATCAGGCTGGCACGGATCAGCGGCGCCTGTTCCAGCACGAAGGGCGTGCCGGCTTCGGTGTTCATCAGTTGCTGTAAGCGTTGCTCGCGCTCGGCTTCGCTCAGCGCCGACAGGTCGTGGCGTTGCAGGTGCAGTTGCGCCTGGCGATCGACCACCTGGCTGGCCTGTTCATCGACCTGCACGAAGCGGCTGCGCAGGATGTCGTGGCGCTCGATCACCTGCTGCAAGGCACGCTGCAGCGCAGCGCTGTCGAGCGCGCCGCTCAGCAGCAGTGCGCGTGGCAGGTTGTAGGCCGAGCTGTGCGGGGCGAACTGCTGCACGAACCACAGGCGCTGCTGGGCGAACGACAGCGGCCGCGGCGTGGTGTCGGCGTCAGCGGCCTGCGGACGTACGGCGATGGCATCCGCAACGGCGTCTTCGTCGGCCAGCAACAGGGCCAGCAGGTCGTCATCGCAAGGGGTGAACTGAGAGGTCGTCATCGGTTTCGTCGCCGTCGGCAGAGGAATTGAGCTGTACCGGGGAAGACGAAGGGGGCGGGGGTGGATTTAGCGGCGCAGGCGGCGAACCACGCGGGTTCGCCGCCGTTGGCTCAGGCCAGCGCCGGGGCCGGCAGCACCTTGCCGGCGTGCATGCGCACCAGGTGGTCGGCGAGGTCGAAGTAACGGTCGTCGTGGGAGATGACGATGATGGTCTTGCCCAGGCGTTTGAGGTCGGGCAGCAGCTCGGTGTAGAACACCCGACGGAAGGCCGGGTCCTGGTCGGCGGCCCATTCGTCGAACACCAGCACCGGGCGCTCGTCGAGCCAGGCGTTGACCAATGCCAGGCGCTTGCGCTGGCCGGTCGAGAGGTCAGTGGTGGTAAAGGCGCCATCGACGATGCTCACCTTGTGCGCGATCTCCAGGCGTTCCAGGTACTGCGCGGCGTCGCTGGGCAGGGTGCGGCCTTCGTGCATCAAGTCTTCGAAGAGGAAGTAGTCGGCGAAGATGGTGGTGAAATGCTGGCGGTAGTCGTCCAGGCCCTTGGCGTCGATGGCCACGCCGTTGACGCGGATTTCCCCCTGGCTCGGTGTGTACAGGCCCAGCAGCAGCTTGATCAGGGTGGTCTTGCCCGAACCGTTTTCCCCGGCAATGAACAGTATTTCCCCCGGCGCGATGTCGAGGTTGATCGGCCCCAGGGTGAACGCCTCGCTGCCGGCCACCGCCGGGAAGCTGTACTGCACGTTGCGCAGTTCCAGGCGCTGGAACGGTGCGCGCGGGGTGTCGTCGGCGCTGAGCAGCAGGTGTGGTTCGGGCGAAGAGAACCGCTCGCCCAGATCAGCGATGCGGCGGAAGGCGATTTGCGCGCGGTTGATGATCGGCAGGTTGCCGATCAGGCTTTCCAGCGGACCCTTCATGTACAGCAGCACCAGCACGAAGCCGCTGATCACCGCCGGGTCGTTGGCCGGCCACAGCGATTGCAGGGTCAGCGCCAGGCCGATGACCACGAAGAACAGCATCGAGCCGAGGCTCTTGGCGATCACGTAGATGTTGATCGAGCGCACGTGGGTGTCGCGGATGTGGTCGGCGGTGCCCTGGATATTGCGGGTGAGCATGCTGTGCCGGCGCGGGCGGTGGATGCGCAGTTCCTTGGCGCCCTCGGCCACGGCCTGGTAGTGCTTCTGCAGTTCGTCTTCGGCTTCCCGCGCCGCATTGAAACCGCGCATGCCCTTGCGCTGGGCGATGTACTGCACCATCGAGCCAATGCCGATGGCTACCAGGGTCATGGCGAAGATCGGCAGCGAGAGGCTCGCCAGATACCCCAGGCAACCGAGCACCACGGTCAGCGAAATCGCCAGCGGCGCGAAGGAAAAGGCAAAGTCGCTGATGGTGTCGACGTCGTGGGTCAGCACCGGAATCAGCCGGTGGGTGCGGTAGCGTTCGATCTGATCGATCGGCGCCGACAGCACCTTGGCGCCGAGGTCTTTGCGCAGGCGGGCGATGACGTGCTGGCCGACATAGTTGCTGCCGATGTCGGCGAAGATGCTGGTCAGCAGCGCCAGCACGCACAGGCCGACGAAGGCCAGCACGACCCCTGTGCCCAGGCCATTGGCGTTGTGCAGGCCCTGGTTGACCGTCGCCAGCAGGGCAGTGACCGCCAGGCCGCCGATGATGCCCAGCACGATGGAGGAAATCACCAGCAGGCGATACGGCCTGAGCAGGCTCAGGAGTTCGCGGGTGGCGCTGCGCGATGCTGCGGTCATGGGGTACCTCGTTCGCAACGAAAAGTCGGCGCGAAGGCAGCCGACGTGTGTTGGGAGACGAGCGTCGGCACAGGGGATTTAGGCGCTGACAGCCTTACAGCTCGCGGGCCACGCGAAAGCCCAGCCAGTCGCCACGGCGCTCGGTGTGGCGGTAGTTACGGTTGCCCGAGCGCGAGAAGATCGGCGCCTCGGTCCAGTCGTTGCCGCGGATCATGCGCACCACGCAGTCGCCGGTGGTCCAGGCGCTGCCATCGCTCGGCGCGCCGACGTAGTCGTCGTTCTGGCAGTCGGCGGTCCACTCGTAGACGTTGCCGTGGGCGTCGTAGATGCCGAAGGCATTGGGCGCATAGCTGCCGGCCGGGGCGATGTAGCTGAAGCCGTCTTCCGGGCCATAAGTGTTGGCGTGCTTGGCGATGCTGTAGGGCTTGCCTTCATCGCGGGGGAAGGGCTGCGCGCCGGTGCTGCCGCCACGCGCGGCGTATTCGCGCTCGGCCTCGCTGAGCAGGCGGTAGGGCTTGCCGGTCTTCTTCGCCAGCCAGGCAGCGTACGCCTCGGCTTCGGCGTAGTTCATGCACACCGCCGGGTAGCGCTTGGCGTCGCGGCTTTTGTATTCCTGGGTTTCGCTGTAGCGCGGCACCCCGGCGATGCATTCGCGGCCGGGGCGATCATCGCCGCTAGGCATTTTGTAGCCGGTGTCTTTCAGGTAGGCCTGCCACTCGCCGTTGAGCACCTGGAAGCGACTGACCGCGAAGGGCTTGGCGAAGGTCACCGTGTGCAAAGGCCCCTCATCGTCCTCACGGCCCTGTTCGTCTTCCGGCGTGCCCATGGTGAAACTACCGGCGGGCAACACCACCATCTCCGGGCAGCCAGGCTTGCAGTCGGTGAACACCTCGCCCGGCTGCGGCTGCGCGGCCATCGACCAGGAAGAAAAAGCGCACATCAAAAGGCCAAGGGCCGCGCCGGAGAGGGGGCTGCTGAGGGTCGGGTTCATGAACGACTCGGGTCCGAAGGTGAAAGACGCGCGCTGGCCAAGAAGAAATGGCTGCGCGGGTTGTCACCGGAGGACGAGGGTCATCGTCGGAAATTTACCGCTTGGGTTGGGGCCGCTTTGCGGCCCATCGCGGTTTAGCCGCGAAGCTTTTGGGGCGTTAAACCGATCGACCCAAGCCAACCCGCAGCCCAAAGCCCGATCACAACCCCAACTCCGACAACCCTGGATGATCATCCGGCCGCCGTCCCAGCGGCCAACGGAACTTGCGCTCGGCCTCGGTGATGGGCATGTCGTTGATGCAGGCAAAGCGCCGCTGCATCAGGCCATCCTCGCCGAACTCCCAGTTCTCGTTGCCATAGGAACGGAACCAGTTGCCCGAATCGTCATGCCACTCATAGGCATAGCGCACCGCAATACGGTTGTCGGCGAAGGTCCACAGCTCCTTGATCAGCCGGTACTCCAGTTCTTTCTTCCACTTGCGGGTCAGAAATTCCTTGGCCTCCTGGCGATTGCTGACGAACTCCACGCGGTTACGCCATTGCGTGTCGAGGGTGTAGGCCAGCGAGACTTTCTCTGGGTCACGGCTGTTCCAGCCATCCTCGGCGAGGCGGACTTTCTGCGTGGCGGACTCACGGGTGAACGGCGGCAGGGGCGGGCGGGTGGATGCGGTGGACATGGTCGACTCCAGGGCAGTGGGGGTGCACGGCATCGACGATAGCAAAGCGTACGGCGTACTGGGCAGTCGGGCTGGCTTGGGAATGCCTGACGCACTGTCGGCGCTGTATGTCGCAAAACGTTTCAGCGGCCACATGCACATGAACCAATGCGCACACCGGGCGATCTTCCCTTAAGCGCACCCCGCGCTCGCCAGGTGGACCGGAGCTTTTCACCCGCTGTCAGTCCCGGACCCGCTGAACCCCAGGTAAGGAGCCACCGTGACCACTACGACCCACCCCGACTACCGCTGCCGACCCGGCCCGCTGCATTCGATTCTGCTCGGCGGCAGCGTGCCGCTGTTTCTTGGCGCGCTGCTGAGCGACATCGCCTACTCCAACAGCTTCCAGATCCAGTGGGCCAACTTCGCCGCCTGGCTGATCGCAGGTGGCCTGTTGTTCGCAGGCCTGGCGCTGCTGTTCGCCCTGGCCAACCTGATTCGCGCCGAGCACAAGGGCGGCCGCCCGCTGGTGTACTTCGCCCTGCTGCTGATTACCTGGGTGATCGGCCTGGTCAACGCCTTCGAACACGCCAAGGACGCCTACGCAGTGATGCCCGCCGGCTTGTGGCTGTCGGTGCTGGTCAGCGTGCTGATCGTCATCACCGCCTGGCTGGGCCTGAGCAATCTGCGTAACGGAGGTGTGCGATGAGAATTCCCTACGCCCTGACCAGCCTGAGCCTGGCCTTGCTCCTGAGCGCCTGCGGCGGCGAAGCCGACAGTGAACTGGCCCGCGGCCCCGACCCGAAACTGCCATCGCCTGAGCGCGGCCTGCTGCCGAGCATGAAGATCGCCGAGCCCGCCGAGTGGGGCGAAACCAAACCCACCGTGCCCGACGGCTTCAGCGTCACCGCCATCGCCACCGACCTGAAGATTCCACGCCAGACCCTGGTGCTGCCCAACGGCGACATCCTCGTCGCCGAAGGCCGCGGCGGCAACGCCGCCAAGCTCAAGCCCAAGGACGTGATCGCCAGCTACATCAAGGCCCAGGGCAACACCAAGGTGAAAGGTGGCAACCGCCTGACCCTGCTGCGCGACGCCGACGGCGACGGCAAGTACGAAACCCAGACCGTCTTCGCCGACAACCTCAACGCCCCCTACGGCCTGGCCTTCCACGACGGCAAACTGTACGTCGCCAACCAGGACGCGGTAGTGCGCTTCGATTACCAGGACGGCCAGACCCAGGCCAGCGCCGCGCCGACCAAACTGGTCGACCTGCCGTCTGCGATCAACCACCACTGGACCAAAGCCATGACCATCAGCCCCGATGGTCGCTACCTCTATGTGGGCATCGGCTCGAACAGCAACATCGGCGAACGCGGCATGGAAGTGGAAACCGACCGCGCCATGATCTGGCAGATCGACGCCGAAACCGGCATGCACAAACCCTTCGCCACCGGCGTGCGCAACCCCACCGCGCTGACCATCCAGCCCGAAACCGGCCAACTCTGGGCGGTGGCCAACGAACGCGATGAGCTGGGCCCGGACCTGGTGCCGGATTACCTGACCTCGATTCAGGAAGGCAAATTCTACGGCTGGCCCTACGCCTACTGGGGCCAGAACGCCGACAAGCGCGTGCAGCCGTTCAAGCCCGAGATGGTCGATATCGCGGTGAAACCGGACTACAGCCTCGGCTCCCACGTCGCAGCGCTGGGCGTCGATTTCTCCATCCCGGAAATGGGTGAACAGTTCGCCAATGGCGCCTTCGTCGGCGAACACGGCAGTTGGAACCGCGACAACCCGGTGGGTTACAAGGTGATCTTCGTGCCGTTCGCCAGTGGCCAGCCGGCAGGCGAGCCGATGGACTTCGCCACCGGGTTCCGTGGTGAGGATGGCAAGACCCGTGGCCGGCCTGTGGGGGTGACGGTGGATCCGAAGGGGGCGGTGATCATTGCTGATGATTTGGCCAATACCGTGTGGCGAGTGACGCGTAACCGTTGAACACAGCGCCCGCAGGGGCGCCTGTGCTTATTTGTTCTGACACGCCATGGGTGCAAGGCTCATGGCGTGTCTGGCGCAGACTGCGCAGGGCACTGCGACCCAGTGCAGCGAGGTCAGCGGCCCATCACCCCACCGGCAATTCACCGGTGACGATGGCCGTGATGATGAAGATAGCGAACATCGGCAAAGACCATTTGAAGAACTCTTTCTGGTATTGCCCGAAGGTCATTTCGGTGCGGTTCATCAACAGGAACAACCACGCCACCGTGGGGCTTGCATAACGCAGTGCCTGGCCCATGAACGAGGCGATGCCGATTTCCGTGGGCGTGATACCGAACTGATAAGCGATGGGCGCGACCACCGGCAGGATGCCGAAGTAGTACGCATCGACCGGCAGTGCATAACAGGCGATGGCCCCGAGGAAGGCGAACATCAGTGCGGTGTGGCTGCCCATCGATTCTGGAATCATCCCGGCAATGCTGTTGGCGACCGCACCTGCCATGCCGCTGCCATTGAAGATGCCCAGGAAACAGCCTGCCGCCATGATGATCGAGGCGACCGCAATGGCATCGCCGCCGTTGGCGGTGATGCGCTCGCGCTGTTCGGTGGCGCTGTAGTTCACCGCCAGGGCGATGGCGGTGCCGAGCATGAAGACGATGGCGCCGCTGGCCCAGCCTGCCAGCAATACCGTCAGCATGGCCGCGGTCAGCAGGAGATTGAACAGGAACAGTTTGGGTCGCTTCAGCTCGCGGTCGTGCTCGTGGATGACGGTCACCATCTGTTCGATCTGTTCGGGGGTGACGATCACCTGCTTGCCGGGTATGTACCCCAGCCGTGCGCGTTCCTTGCGGCCCATGATCCAGGCCATGAAGAACACGTACACGACCGAGACGCCGAGAATAGGCAGGATCGCGACGAACAGCGTGTTGACCTCCACGTTCAGCACCGCCGCTGCACGCGCCAGCGGGCCGCCCCAGGGCAGGCAGTTACCCAGGCCGCAGGGCAATATGATCAGCATGGCCAGATTCGACAGTTTCAGGCCCATCTGCCGGAACAGCGGCAGGAAGGCGCTGGTGACGATCAGAATGGTGGTGGTGCCATCACCGTCGAGGGTCACCACCATCGAGGTGAACGCAGTCACCAGAATGATCTTCAGCGGGTCGCCGTTGGCCTTGCGGATGAGGAACGTACACAGCGGATCGAACAAGCCGACGTTCATCATCAAACTGAAGTACAGGATGGCGAACAGAATCATGACGGTCGGATTGATCGTGCCCAGCGATACCTTGCCTTCGCTGTTGGTCGTGTAGAACAGACCCTCTCTGACCCAATCGATCAAGGTCGCCACCGGTACGTCGGTGCCCAGGCAGGCCAGGCTGCCGACCACCAACGAGACGACGATCAAACCGGTGAATGGCGAGAGTTTCTGTTTGATGACCAGTACCAGAAACGAAACGATCAACAAGAAGCCGAGTGCAGTAAGCATTCATGAACCCCTAATCTTATTTTTATGGGTGTGCAGCGGGCGAATGTCGGGGAGGCCTGATGGCAGGGCCTCCCCAGGCCATCACGGCTTGTCGAGCAACTCGGTGACCCAGGCCGGGGCCAGTTCGGGGAGCGGTGTTCCCTGTGCCCGGCAGCGGGCGTACTCATCGATGACTGCGCGTCGCCTGGCCTCGTAGGCATCTTTTTTCTCGGAGGCCTCGAGCACTTCCAGCAGACGCGCACGGGGCACCACGGTGACGCCGTCATAGTCGCCGAAGACCAGATCACCCGGCGCGACATCGACGCCGGCGCAATGCACGAGCGCGTTGATCTTGCCCGGGCCCTGCTTTGCTGGGCTGCGCTGGTTGAAGCCCTTGGCGTAGACCGGAATGTCCAGCTCTGCCAGAGGCAGCTTGTCACGCACGCAACCATCGATCACCAGTCCGCTGAGGCCGATTGCCTGGGCGGCACCGGCCATCAGGTCGCCCAGGTAGGCGCGCCCGCGATAGCCCTTGCCCGCGATCACCAGGACGTAACCTGGCTGGCTTTGATAGATCGCCACATGAATAGGGAAGTTGTCGCCCTCTTCGGTGTCGACGGTGCATGCCGTACCGAGCATGATCTTGCTTTCGTCCAGCGGCATCAGATCGTGGTCCATGCAGCCGTTGCGGGGGATGCCAAGGCCTTGCATGCCATCGCACAACTGCGCCGGGCTGAGTTTGCGCACACGCTGCAGGATGTCTTCGGGAATTAGTTCGGGCAGCGAGAAGTAGAGTTCGGTGTTCATGGTGCAGCTCCTCAAGGCTGGGTGGACAGTTGCGCGATGGCTGCGCGGTAATCGAGCTCACTGCCGTGTGGGCCAAGCAGGGTCGCCCAGTCACGTTCGGCCAGTTTCTTGAGTCGCTCGCAGGTGGCGAGGGACATGCTCGCATCGACCCCCAGGGCCTCGAGCGTCGCGACCACATCGTCCATCTCCGTGCCTCGACGCTTGGCGTGGATCAGGGTACGGGCGCTGAAGGTATTGGCCAGCTGCTCGACGCTCTTGCCATCGAGCGAATCGCCCAGCGACGCCACCAGCGTGTCGAGCACACCGAAGCGATTCGCGGCCACGAAAGACTCCAGAAACAGCTGCGCCAAGCCTTTCATGACTACGCTTTTGAGCATCTTGATGGCCGATGCCGCGCCTGGCTCGGCATCGAGCACGGTCAGGCGCATGCCCAAAGGCGTAAAGGCCTTTTCGAACGCCCGTGCAGCGCTGCCGGCCAGCAACATGGGCACCCGGTGGTCGTTGCCTGGCACGGTGCCCATGACAGCGATATCGGCGTAGTCGACACCCGCGCTTCTGGGCAACTGCTCGATCGCCTGCTTGACGGTGGGAGCTGCCGAGTTCATGTCAAGGTAATGCTGACCTTCCTTGAGCAGCGGCAGAATCGTGCGCGCCAGCTCCAAGGCACTGCTGGCGCTGGTCAGGCAGACGATGAACTGCGCGGTGGCGCAGGCCTGTTCCAGGGTCTGGAACAGCGTCACCTGTGCCTGGGCGGCACGCTGAACGATCAGTGGTCCGGCTTTCTGATCGTCCTTGAACGCATCGTAGGCGCCGAGCTGAATGTCGTGCTCTGCCCTCAGGCCACTGGCGATATGAAATGCCGCCTCGCCAAAACCGATAAACACAAGCTCCATCGACTGCTACCTCTTTTTTTACTGTTATTTGCTCGAGGTAACAGCAATGCCTGTGCCAGCTGCGCTTGGGACGTTGCCGGGCGGTTGCTCGTTTATTTTTTCTCATTACTTTCAATGGGTTGTCAGGAAAGCTGGAAAGTGCGCGTTTCGCTTTGAGGCAATCACCGATAATCTCTGGATTTCACATTCATTCATTCTTTTCAGTGATCATGAAATGCAGAAAGATGATCTGAAATCATCTCGTACCCCGACCTCTGGCGCTGCGACCCAGTCGCGGATTGCGGTCATTGCTCCGTCGCGCACGATGAAACGGGTCATGGACGATCTTCTGCTCGAGCGGCAGTTATCGTTCCCGGTGATCGAAGCGGCGCAGGCCGATGCGATCAGGGTCGCCGGGCAATTGCTCGATGACGGCGCCGCGGTACTGATCAGCCGTGGCAAGACGGCCCACATGCTTCGCGAGCACTTTCGGGTGCCCATCGTCGAACTCAGGCATACGTTCTTCGACTGCATGAACAACTACGCCACGGCTATGCAGCGCTCGCCCCAGGTGGCCTTTCTGGCAACGTCCCAGGGTTACGCAAGGATTCTGGAGAAGTCGCGGCCGTTCATGACGGGTGCGTCCATCTGCCTGATCGATCCGCTGGGCAGTGCGAGCAGCACGGCAGCCAAGCTCGATGAACTGCAGCGTCAGGGTATCGAAGTGGCCATCGGCGGCTTGTCGCTGGAGGCAGCGGTCAAGGCGCGCTCCATGCACTACATCATGTCCGACACCGACCGTGATGCCGCAGGCGAGGCTGTTGACGAAGCGATCCACCTGTTGCAGGTGGAGGACGAACGCCGTGTGCAGGGGCAAGAGTTGCAGCGCCGCTATGAGCTGATCCAGTCGATACTCGACTGCGTGTCGGAAGGCATTTTCAGCGTCGACTCCGGCGGCACCATCACCCGCATCAACCACGTGGCCAGCCGCTACCTGAGCACCATCGCTTGCGGGGATTCGGTGGGTGGTTTGCCCTTCGCCCGCTACCTCGAGCAGGCGCTGCGCCACGGCAAATCGGTGCGTGGCGCATTGCTCGACGTGGGCCGGTTGTCGCTGACCTTGAGTGTCGCCCCGATCCGGCTCGAGCAACAGATCATCGGCGCCGTGGCCACCCTGCAGCGGCAGACGGAAATCAAGGCCATCGAGCAGAAGATGCGTCGCGTCCTGGCTGGCCAGCACCTGGCCGACAAGGGCTTTGCCGACATCATCGGCAGCAGCCCGGCCTTGCACAAGGCCAAGACGTTGGCCCGCACCTATGCCGGTGTCGACAGCACCTTGATGATCGAAGGTGAAACCGGCACCGGCAAAGAGCTGTTCGCACAGAGCATTCATAACGCCTCGGCGCGCAGAAACGGGCCCTTCGTGGCGATCAACTGCGCCGCCTTCGCGCCAGGGGTGCTGGAGAGCGAACTGTTCGGTTACGTCAAGGGCGCCTTCACCGGCGCCTCCAGCGATGGCCGGGCAGGGGTCTTCGAACTGGCCCACACCGGCACGCTGTTTCTCGACGAAATCAGCGAAACCTCCGCCGATATCCAGCTCAAGCTGTTGCGTACCCTGCAAGAGCGCAAGGTGGTTCGCATGGGCGACGACAAGGTCATCCCCATCGACATCCGCATCATCACAGCCAGCAACAGACCGCTGTCGACCCTGGTGGCGCAGGGGCTGCTGCGAGAGGATTTCTACTACCGCATCTGCGTGCTCAGGCTCAGGTTGCCGCCCCTGCGCGAGCGCCGCGAAGACATCGACGAGTTGACCATGCACCTGCTGCAAGGCGCATCCACTGCATTGCGCGCCGCAGTGCAAGGCTTGCTGCCCCGGCTGCGCGCGCATCACTGGCCAGGCAATGTTCGCCAACTGGGCAATATCGTGGAGCGCTTGCAGGTGGTGAGTCAGTGCGGTCCACTCAGCGGCCCCTGGCTGGACGACGTGCTGGATGACCTCACCCCGCTGCCATCCGGCACTGCCCAGCCCAGCCCGGTATTGGCCGAGCGGGACATCCTTCAGGCTGCCCTGAGCGCTGCGACAGGAAACCGCCAGGCTGCGGCAAAGCACCTCGGGATCAGCACCACGACCCTGTGGCGCAGAATGAAGAAGTACCTCGATCAAGACCCGCACTGCTTCGATTCGGTGCGCTACCTTCGGGAATGACGTGACGACTTCGGCGCGGTTGCAGGGCATGCAAGACGACCTTCACGACCGCCAGCCAAGTGATAATGGTTCGTAGTAATATCCGCCCAACGCCTCCAGCCAGTTTCCGCCATGCATCCCCAATTCGCTGCCCCACGCGTGCTGGTGGTCGATGACCACCGCAAGATTCGCGACCCGCTGGCCGCCTACCTGCGCCGACATAACTTCGATGTGCGCAGTGTGGGCGACGCCGCCGGCATGCAGTCGCTGCTCAAGCAGCACACCTTCGACGTCGTGGTGCTGGATGTCATGCTTCCCGACGGTGATGGCTTCGAGCTGTGCCAGCAGTTGCACAGGCGTTGCAACCTGCCGGTCATTCTGCTGACTGCCCGGGATACCGCAGCCGATCGCATTCGCGGCCTGGATCTGGGCGCCGACGACTACCTGACCAAACCGTTCGAGCCGCGCGAGTTGGTATCGCGGCTGAACAGCGTGCTGCGCCGCTACCGATCCCCACGGCCTCTGCCGGCTACCGGTAGCGAGGTGGTCAAACCCTCACGCTATCGTTTCGCCGGTTGGCAGTTCTGCGTCAGCACCGCCACCCTCAGCCGCGATGATCAGGCGCCGGTTCAACTGAGTAGCGCCGAAAGCCGCCTGTTGCAGGTATTGCTTCAGTTCCCCCAGCAGATCCTCAGCCGCCAGCGGCTGGTCGACCTGACCGCTGCGCACGACAGTGAAATCAGCGAACGTGCGATCGATCGCCAGGTGTGCCGTCTGCGTCGCAAGTTGGCGGACGGCGCGGAGTCACCGACGCTGTTGCGCACACTGTGGGGTCGCGGCTACTCGCTCACTGCAGATGTCAGCCATGACTAGGCTTTCGCGTGTGTGGCCCGTGGGCCTGGTGTCGCAGTTGAGCGTGCTGTTTTGCCTGGCCTTGCTGGCATCGAATCTGATCGGCATGGCCTTGCTGCATCGCCATGGCACCTTGCTGCATCCGCTCTCGCGCGATGCCAGCCTTGGGCAACTTGTGGCGGCGTATCACGTCGCCCACGCGCTTGCCCCGGCCCAGGCGGCGCAGCTGCTGTCGGTGATGGGCGATGGCCAGGCGCGCTTCTGGCTCGACGAAAAAGCCGATGTCGAGCCCTTCGCCGCGCGCCGCGAGGAGCAACGCCTGGCACACGACCTGCGCGCCAGGCTGCCGCTGCCAACGCAAGCGTCACTGAACGTTCAACTGGAGCGGGCCAACGGTGCGGACGCCCGCACGCATCTGCTCAGCGCCTCGGGTTGGGCGCCCTTGCGCTTGCGCAGCAGCCTCGCGCTGGGCAATGGGCAGTACCTCAACGCCGTCCAGCACCCCAGCGGCGCCTACCCGTGGCGCACCTTGCTGGCCTACAGCCTGCCCGTCACCACTTTGCCGGTACTGCTGGTGCTGATCGTCTGCATCAACCGCGTCATTCGCCCGGTGAAGTCGCTGGCAGCGGCCACCGAGCGGGTCAGCCGCGGTGAATGGATCGCCCCCTTGCCGTTGCGCGGGGCGGGCGAGGCGCGCGACCTGACCCGCGCCTTCAATACCATGCAGGCCAGCCTGGCGCGCCATGTGGAAGGGCGCATGCGCCTGTTGGCGGCCATCAGCCACGACCTCAACACACCGCTGACCGAATTGCGTCTGCAGGTGGAGTTGCTGGAGGAAGGACCAGCGCGCGATGACATGCTGGAGAGTCTCGGGGAGCTGTCGGCGATGGTCCGGGAAACCCTGACCTACGTACGCGAAGACGCCGTGCAGGAGGCCACGTGCACAGTCAATCTCAACGATGTGCTGGGCGAACTGACGCGCCGTTACCAACTGCTCGGGCAACCGGTCACTTGGCCAGACTCTGTGGATATCCGTTTGCGCTGCCGGCCGCTGGCCCTGAAACGGGCACTGACCAACCTGATCGACAACGCACTGAAACATGGCACGTCGGCGCAGGTGGCGGTGCGAGAGCAGGGCGACAGCGTGGTGCTGGAGATTCTCGACCAGGGCCCAGGCTTGCCCGAGGCCTGGCTTGAGAAAGTCTTCGAGCCGTTCGTGCGGCTGGGCCCGAGCGACCACGGGCTGGGCCTGGGGCTGGCGATTGCGCGGTCCTGCATTCACGCCCATGGTGGCGAGCTGGTGTTGCAGAACCGCCAGCCTTCAGGGTTGTGTGCAGTGATTCACTTGCCCCGCGGCGACTGACCGCTGGGCAGCGGCCAGACCCTCCGAGAGCCGATCAGAAGTTGTAGGTAGCGCCCATCCACAGCGTACGACCGTAGTTCACCGTGCCGTAGGTTTCGTCGTCCAGGCGCTTGTCGGTGAGGTTGTTCAGCGAGGCGTTCAAGGTCAGCGCGTCGGTCACATCGAACGAGCCGCCGAGGTCTGCCGTGGTGTAGCCCGGCGCGCTTTCTGCGCTGATGGTGTTGCCATATTCCTCGCCGTAGTAGCTCACCGCCGCCCACGCCTGGGCACGCTCGGTCACCTGCCATTCACCGCGCAGGTTGGCCTTCTGCTTCGGCGTCAGGGCCAGGGGCGCGCCGGCATTGGCACCGCTTTTTTGCTCTGAATCGGTGTAGGTGTAGTTGGCCTTGAGCAACACGTCGTGGGTGATATCCCACTTCCCGGTCAGCTCCACGCCACGGATCACCGCCTTGTCGACGTTGACCCGGTCCATGACGATATAGCCGTTCCACAGCCGGTCGGTGGTCACCGTCGAGAGCTTGTCCTGGAAGTCGTTGTAGAACAACGTCGCGCCGGCGTTCAGATCGTCACGGTTCGACCACAGCGCCGAGACTTCATAGTTGGTGCTGGTTTCCGGCTTCAAGTCGGGATTGCCCAGCATCACGAAGCGGTTGCGCCGCAGGTAGGCATAGCCTTCCACCACCGCGCGCAATTCCGGCGCCTTGAAGCCTCGGGCGACGCCGCCCTTGAAGGTCCACTGGTCGGTCGCACGCCAGACCCCATAGACCCGCGGGCTGAGGTGGTTGCCGTACTGTTCGTGGTTGTCCAGCCGCAGGCCGGTGGTCAGCGCGAAGTCATCCGTGACAGACCATTCGTTCTCAGCAAACAGCGCCTTCTGCACCACCTTGAACTCATAGTTCACCCGGTCGCCCAGGCCCTGGTTCCAGTCGGTCACCTGGCTCTCCTGCCACTGCGTACCCACCGTGGTGATGTTGTGCTCGGTGGGCATCACCAGCTTGGCGTCGAACACCCGGTTACGGATTTCCGGCTTGCGGCCATAGATATCGGTTTGCGCAGGCGTCGCCTTGCCTTCACGGCTGGTGGTCTCCTGGTACAGCGCCACATCGGACGTCGCCCACCCCCAGCGCCCCTGATGCGACAACGACCAGTGGTCACGGTTGTTTTCCTGCTCGCGCGTCGACCAGTTGTCGCTCAGGCCATCGCCGTTCTTCAGCCGCGTGGCACCCACTTCGAGCAGAATGTCGTGGTCGATGGTCGGCGTGAATGACAAGCGCGTGGTCAAGTCCTTGTGGTCCGCCTTGCTGTGGCCGTTGGTGATTTGCACGTCGTCATCGGCCTGACGATTCAACGCACGCCCCCACACCTGCAACCCCAGCAGATCCTCTTTCAACGGCCCGCCCAGGTAGAAGGTGGTCTGCCCGGCATTGCCCTCGTCACTGTGCTGGCGCAGCGAGTAGTCATAACCAATCGAGCCACCCCACTCTGGCGCCACCTTGCGCGTGATGATGTTGATCACCCCACCGATGGCATCCGAGCCATACAGCGACGACATCGGCCCCCGCACCACCTCGATCCGCTCGATGGCTGCCGCCGGCGGCACGAAGCTCTGCTCATAACCCGCATTGCCATTGACCCGCGATTCGCGCGCACTCTGACGCTTGCCATCGACCAGAATCAGCGTGTAATCACCCGGCATGCCCCGGATGGAAATATCACTCTCGTTGGCGCCGCCATTGACCGTCACCCCCTCCACATCCCGAACCGCATCGCCCAAGTCGCGATACGACTTGCGCCGCAAGTCCTCGCCCTCGATCACACTGATCGACGCCGGAGCATTCTCCACCGCCTGCTCGAACCCCGAAGCCGTCACCACGACCTCTTCAAGGCTCAACGGAACAGGTTGCACAGGGGCGGATTCAGCGTGCACCGATCCGGCCAGCAAGGCGGTGAAGGTAGTGGAATAGCGCAAAAGGTGACGTGTTGCGGACATGCGGGTGATCTCGTGGGGTTGTTGGGAATGGGAATCCTAATCAGGTGTGGGGGGTGGGGTTGGGACAAGGTGTGACAAGGGGGGAGGGATTGGCGGAGCGGTTGTTTGGCCTAGGGCAGGCGTCGAGGCTGGCTGACGATGCAGCCAATCGCGGAGGGTTTCTTCAAAACGCAGCGTTCCTGAGTTGGCGTAACGAGACGGACGGCATAGCGTCGCAGTCAGTTAGAGTTGGAACACCCATCGACCTCGCAGCATAGCCTTGAGCTCATCAATACTGAGGGTGCTGTCTCGCTTGCGATGGACCATCGCATGGCAATTAGCGCACAAGGTCACCAGATCAGTCGCAGGGTTGACCGGCTTCTCCCCACCGAACTTGGAAATCGGCACTACGTGGTGTACGTGGATAAAGCCTTTGGCATGCTCGCCGTATGCCTGTTCGAAATCAAACCCACATGCTTTGCAGTCGAGGCCGTGAATTTCGATGGCTTTTAGTCTGAGGTCCTTCCGGCGCTCGTAGCGGGTGCCGAAATAGGTGGTTTGGCTGCCTTCATTGGCTGAGACGAAGTCGATGGGGTCTTCTTGGTCAAGCTGTATAAGCTCGTTGGGCTGTACTGGCCGGAACTGCGCTTGACTTAGGATTGCGTCGTAATCGGTTTGAGATATGAGCCGTACACTAATGCGCCAGTAATTACTGGCTAGGTTTGAGGGAACAGTCTCTAAGTATTCGCCTTCGATCTTGGTAGGCACTGGTTCTGCGAATGGCGCGAAGTTCTCGATGTGCGCGAAAAAGGAGCCCTTTGGATCATGGGGGTCAGGGCGAACCTCACCAATTCGAGCAGTACCAAAGTAGTGAGGCGCGCGACTGAGGCGACTGGCAGCGAATTTTTTGTCTTTCATCCGTCCTTTGTAGTAGATGGCCTCGGCGCCTTCCGGCAAGTGTTTCAGATAGCGCTTAGGGAAATGGTAAACAAGACCTGTCTGGTCTTCCCACTGCGATGAGTCCATTTCAACGATGACAACAGGCATTTCATTTCCCCTAGGCTGAGGGCAAAAGCCTAGCAAAAATGAGGAAATTTCCTACAGGGGATTTGCGTGATGTTTCGAGGCCGTGAGCTGCAACTCACGAGCGTTGGCCAGCCGTGTTCAAAACTCAGATTTATCGTCTTTCCTGTAGTCCATTTCCCAAAGATACTTCCACAGCCCCAAAGCCGTTGCGCATGCCGAATGACGGTCCTAGTCTCGCTCGGTCGTTGCCACTCAACGACCGGTTTTGACAGACCGAACCACCGGCTGCGTAGCGCCCTTTATGGCGACTGTACGCGGGGCACCTCGTGTGCGCCGAATCCCGGTGTTCGGTCTGTCAACCCGCGTACAGTTGCCACCTATTTGTTTGACAGCAGATCCGTGGCGACCCCACCCACCGGGAGAGGCACATGCTGAAGATCGTTCCAGATCCACCACGCTGCAAAAATTCCCCCCAACCCCTCGAAGACAACTTGGTGCAGGCCTCCGAGTATCTCGTCTGCGCGCTGACCGTTGCCCAGCAGGCTGCGCAGCAGATGACGAACCCAAGCGATCAGGTACTGACGCTCACCGTGATGCATGAAGTTGAGGCTGCCCACCGTCTTGTTGAGTTGGCGTTAGGGCAGGTGCAGTTAGAGAGGCGAATGTCGGGGGAGGGGTGTCATGAGTGAGCTGCCAAAAGCGCGGCGTTCTTGCTTCGTGACGCCGGGAATTGCGAAATGTGCAGAAGGGGAGAGTTCACCCGACCTGTTCCAGGTGGCGCAGGGGTTACCGCTGGAGTACGCGCTTGAGCAGGCGTCAGTGATGATGGGGTGTGTGCATCGGCTGACGTTTGTTGGGGTGATGGAGAAGGACGAGACCTTGGTTTGGGCGGCCCATTTACTGTCCGGGCTGGGGCGGGCGTTGGTGGAAGATGTCAGGGTGGCGCTGGACGAAATTACCGTTAATTGACTGACCAGGGTTAGGCCTCCGGGCTGGTGTTGTCGGTAGTGTCGACCCACTTGATCACTCTGAGACTCACGTGCGGCGCCGACGGCTGGGCAGGCGCACGTGACACATTTTTTATAGTGACTGATGTGCTCTACCCGAGTGACCCGATCAACGTACCGTTTGCTTCATTGCCCGTGACGGGAAGGTGAACGACATGCAGCGCAGTGAAGCAATGGCTTCAGATTCAATTATGAAGGCCTCCGAGTACATGCGTCTCGGGTGCGGCAATGCACGAGCGGCACGGAGTGTTCTGCTCGGCGAACGTTTCGCGCCGGTTTCGGCCATTGCGGCGAAGCGGGTCGGCACCAGGATTCTTATAGACTTCCATGTGCCATGCCCACCGCTGGTGCTCGATACGGTTACGGTGATTGATCCTGGCCATCATGGCTTTCGCTATGACGATTCGACCCACAGCGCCAGGGTCACCGCCGTCAGGCTGACCGGACCTGCGCAGGTCGAGCTGACACTAGATGCCGTGCTAACTGGAACTGATGGGTTCGTGGGGATCGCAGATGTTGGCGAGGCTGGGCAATGGGGCGGGCCGGCGACGGGCATGCGCACCAATCTGCGCGACAGCTGCCCGGACCTGGACAGCCAGCCCATGCCGGTCCGCCTGGGCCTGTCACCAGCGGATTGGTGTTCGGGCTGATGGCTAGGAGGGGGCAGAGCGCGTTCCGGTATTCAACTACTACCGGAACACGGGTAAGCGCGGGCCAGCCTCAATTTGGTGTGGTTTCCGTCGCGGCATCCTTGCTTGCTACAGGGGCAGCGACATGCACCTTGCTGTCAGACAATGCCACGCAGCGATTCGCGTAGCTGTCGATCTGTTTCAAAGTGATGTTTCGGTCGCTGGCAGGACAGATCAACAACGTATCGCCGAAGCGGAACTGACGAAACGCCCTGACGCCGTACAAACCATTCTCCCCCTGGTAACTCTCCAATTGCCATGGAGCGCCACTGAAGATTTCTTTCGGATAGTCCTTTTCGTTCAATACATAGCTCAGCTCGGTATTGTCCCTGATCTTGATCAGATTGGCGGCGGAATACACCCACAGGTCCAGGAGGGCCGGCAACAGCATGGCATTGACGAAGATGCACCCGAGCAACACCTTTGCGGCCCGGGCAGTGCGCGGCATCGCATCGCCGTTTGCGAGATAGAACACAAGAACTGGCGCAAGGTACAGGCACATCATCAACAAGCAAAGACCAATTGCCCCAAGTGACTCTACGCCGGTTTCTGCACCTCGCCACGTCATGATCGCGAGCTGGGCGGGCATCACTCCCGTCATCGAGGTGAACGCTAGCAGCATCCCCAGCCAGCCAACGAGAAATGTGTAGTGGAGTTTGCGATGCCAGGGTTTGCGAGGGCCAGGCGGCAGCTCCAGCACCTGGCTGTGCAGGGTCTCGTCACGGCGAAGCAAAACCACCAAGGCGCCAATAGCAGCCGCTACAGCAATGAAGAACAAGTAGCCTGGGGCTATAACGTAATCAAAGAACGCTCCCAGCAAGTTAAGCGACAGCAGCAGGTAGCCCCCAACTACGATAAGGCCAAAGCGCGAGGCGAGTCTCTTTTCCAGTTCTCGGTCGACAGCACATATCGACATACTGAACATAAAGACCACAGACGGCACCGACACGATGAGCAGCAGCGATGCGAATACCAGCAAGCTGAAGAACAACCAAGCAACCAGGTTTGAAGGATTCCCCAACGAACTCAGGATCAACTCGGGATGATGGATCACCCACAAATATTTGGTGAGCAATGAGATTGAGATAAGCGTTGAAACGACCGGCAGCCACCATTTGACATCGGCAAGGAGTTTGAACAGCGCTTGTCGGGGGCTGCTGGAGGCGGAGGGGTCTGACGATGAAGCGGGCGGGGTGGGTGAGGGTGGAGATCCGGCTGTCATGAGCGTGTGTTTCCTTCCTTGAGTACGATTTTCAGGGCCGCCGCTGAGGTGAGCGACTCGCCGAGACTATGACTTGGGAAAAACCACCGCAATCGTTTGCACGGTCTACGACTATCTTTGGGAAATGGACTACAGCCGATCATACAATCCAGAGGAATTGGCTGTTCGTCTAACGCCATTAGCCATTCCCACCGCTCAGCCACATTGCTAGAGTCGCGAACCCAATACAGGAAGTAGGGAGTACGCACATGGCAACGATGTGGATGATTCGAGGTGACGGCGGCCGTCGCTATGACGATTTCAGAGATCGAAACCTCGCCGCCATCGGTTGGCTGCAACTCGCCCCCAAGGCCAAGCCAGGCGTATCGTGCAAGACCCTGATCCAGCTCTATAAAGAACTCCAGCCTGGCGTTAAAGACGGCACCGCCATCTCCGGCGCATCGCAAGTCTTTCGCTTCGTCAACGAAATCACCGTCGGCGACACCGTAGTCACCTATTCCCCCGCTAACCGCACCTACCTGGTCGGCCGCTTCACCGGCCCCTGCGAGTACCGCACAGACCTCGCCGACGACGGCATGTCGCTCACACGGTCTGTCGAGTGGTACAGCAACGAAGTCGACCGCGACAGCCTCACAAGCAGCAGCCGAAACAGCCTCGGCTCAACGCTCACCGTCTTCAACGTCGCCGACGAAGCCCGAAAAGAACTCATCGCCCTCGCCACCGGCAAACACCCTGCCACAGCGCCAAAAGAAGTTATCGAAGAACAAGAAGCCCTCGAAGACCCGCTCAAAGGTGTCCAGGAAATCGCCTTCGAACGCATCAAAGACCAAATCAACGCCCTCGACTGGTCCGAAATGCAAGAACTCGTCGCCGGCATCCTCCGCGCCATGGGCTACAAAACCCTCGTATCCCCCGCAGGCGCCGACCGCGGCAAAGACATCATCGCCTCCCCAGACGGCTTCGGCTTCGAACCCCCGCGCATTGTGGTTGAAGTCAAACACCGCGTTGCACGCATGGGCAGCAACGAAATTCGCAGCTTTCTCGGTGGGCGGCATAAGGATGATCGGGGGTTGTATGTGAGCACGGGGGGTTCACCAAGGAAGCGCTGTACGAAGGTGAGCGGGCGAATGTGCATTTGACGATGTGGACGTTGGATGAGCTGGCGAGGACGTTGATGGCGCATTACCCGGCGACTGATCCGCAGACAAAGCGGTTGGTGCCGTTGAGTTATTTTTATGTGCCGGCGTAGAAGGGTGAAGTGAGTTGCCGGGGGGATCTGAACAGGACATTTTATTATTTAATTTTTATGATTTTTTAACTTTTCACTTTTTCTTTAGGAATACCTTTTGGAATGCTGGTGTGCAATCTGAGCTTACGATGGCTTGGCGAAGGTGCATCCCCCGTGCCCGCAGGGGCTAGCGCTAACTGCTCCAGGACTGCAGTAGGCTGTGGGAACCTCTGTGGTCAAGGGGCTGATTCGTATCGTAGAACGTTTGCTGAAAGCGGTAGGTCTTTGGTGGGAGCAGACATGGGGCTGTTGAGCTTTCCAGGGTCGATTGGTGTGACCAGCTATCTCTACCAAATGGTTATGAAGTCACCTAAGCATCGCTTGGGGTATAAGCAGAGTTGATATCGAATCCCGTACGTTCTATAGAGGCATGGTTTTTTACCTGTGTTTTACACCTTCCTTTATCATTCCTTCACTTTGCATGGATGGCAGCGGCCGCTGCTTCCGCTTCACAGTTCCGATCGAGATAGCTTCAGCTTATGAGCCCCGTAGAAATCGAACAAGCCATCACCGATTTGGCCGGTCAGCCATTTGACCCCCTTGAGTTCCCTTTTGCCTTCCTGCAGGCGTTCGGCAACAAGGCAACCACCCTAAAGCGTCTGCGTTCAGGGGCTACCAACAAGTCTGATTTGGGTGGTGTGCTGCAAACCAGCAATATTCACCTGGCGGTATGCGAAGCTGGCAAGGTCACCGAGACGCTAGCATCCCTCAAGGGCAGCCCGGCTACTGCGCGAGCCAAAGCTAAGTATGTGCTCGCTACCGACGGCGATACGCTGGAAGCCGAGGACCTGGAAAGCGGCGAAACCGTCGCATGCGCCTATCCTGAGTTCCCCGACCAATTTGGCTTCTTCCTTCAGTTGGCGGGTATCTCCACGGTCAAGCAGATCCGTGAAAACTCCTTCGATATCCGCGCCACCAGCCGCCTCAATCGACTTTATGTTGAGTTGCTTAAGGACAACCCTACGTGGGGCTCCTCCGAGCGTCGCCATGAGATGAACCATTTTATGGCGCGGGTGATCTTCTGCTTCTTCGCCGAAGACACCGATATCTTCAACGGCACAGGCCTGTTTACCGCCACTCTCACGCAGATGAGCGACCGGGATGCAGGAAATCTACATGAAGTAATGAGTGAAATTTTTCGGGCTATGAATACCCCGATTGCGCAGCGCGCTTCAGCAAACTTACCCCGCTGGGCAGACGCTTTCCCTTACGTCAATGGCGGCCTATTTTCTGGCGAACCAGACGTACCACGTTTTTCCAAAATTGCCCGTAGCTACCTGCTGCATATTGGGGAGCTTGACTGGAAGCAGATCAATCCAGATATTTTTGGCTCCATGATCCAGGCTGTGGCCGACGACGAAGAGCGCGGTGCTCTGGGCATGCACTACACCAGCGTGCCCAATATCCTCAAGGTTCTTAATCCACTATTTCTGGATGAACTGCGCGGCAAGCTCGAGGAGGCAGGTGACAACCCGCGCACGCTGCTCAACCTGCGTAAGCGTCTGGCGCGCATTCGTGTATTCGATCCGGCGTGCGGTTCGGGTAACTTCCTAGTCATCGCCTATAAGCAACTGCGAGAGATTGAAAATACCATTAATGTGCGTAGAGGTGAGCCGGGACGTAAAAGCGAACTTCCCCTGACCAATTTTCGAGGTGTCGAGCTAAGGGATTTTTCTGCCGAAATTGCCCGCTTGGCTTTGATCATTGCCGAGTATCAATGTGATGTGGTTTACCGAGGGCAGAAAGAAGCACTGCTCGAATTTTTACCGCTCTCCAGTCAGAACTGGATCATCTGCGGAAATGCTCTTCGCCTAGATTGGCTTGAAATATTTCCCTCCGCCGGGGGAGGGACAAAATTACACGTAGATGACCTGTTTGATTCACCCTCGGTGAAAACACTTATAGACTTTGAGAATGAGGGGGGAGAAACATACCTGTGTGGCAATCCTCCATATGCGGGAAAAGGAAAAAAGAAAAACTCTCAGATTGAAGATATGGAGAAAGTCTTCGGCCCCTACAAAGTCAAACACGGATACATTGACTACGTCGGATGCTGGTTCGTTAAGGCTGCTGAGTATGGCCAAAAAACAAATTCATCATTTGCGTTTGTATCTACGAATTCACTGTGTCAAGGGCACCAGGTCGCACTTTTATGGCCAATAATTAGTAAGTTAGATCAGAAGATTTTCTTTGCCCATACCTCATTTAAGTGGGCTAATCTAGCTAAAAATAACGCTGGCGTTACCGTAGCTATTATTGGGGTTGATAGCGGCGCAAGGCAGACAAAAAAGATTTTCTCTCAATCCAATGATGGAGAGGTTCTAGTTAAAGAGGTTTCCAATATTAACTACTATCTGGTTGGTGGGCAGGATGTAGTGGTTCAGAAACGACCTCGCCCTATTACCAGTGTGGGGACAATGGATCTGGGGAACATGCCTTATGATGGCGGAAACTTACTGCTGACCAGAGACGAACTAGCCGCGCTTAACCTGTCAACACAACTTTCCAGAAAACTAACTCGAAGAATATACGGTTCGAAAGAATTTATCAGCAATATTGAAAGGTATTGCCTCTGGATAGAGGACGAAAACCTCGATGCGGCGAAAAGTATTCCTTTAATTAATGAGCGTATTGAAGCCGTAAGAAAGATGCGGCAAGGTAGCACTGATGCTGGCGGTAGAGCGATGGCTGCGCGTGCACACCAACTCAGGGAGATGAGAAAGGCCGAGACTCACACTCTTGTAATGCCAAGAACCTCTTCCGAGAGTCGAGAGTTTTTGCCTGGAGGCATAATTGCATCTGAAAATATTGTCTCAAGTGAGGCGTTCGCAATATTTGATGCTCCCGTATGGCAGCTGTCCTTACTTATTTCTCGCATGCATTTGATTTGGATTGCTACAGTGTGCGGCCAATTAGAAACTCGTTATAGATATTCAAATGTTCTCGGGTGGAATACTTTCCCAATTCCTACCCTGACCGAAAAGAACAAGGCGGACCTGACGCGCTGCGTTGAAGATATCCTTCTCGCACGTGAAAAATACTTCCCAGCAACTATTGCAGATCTATACGATCCAGAACACATGCCAGATGACTTGCGAGCAGCTCACGAGCGCAATGATGAAGTGCTGGAACGCATCTATATTGGTCGGCGCTTCAAGAACGACACCGAGCGTTTGGAGAAGCTATTCGACTTGTACACTGAAATGACGGTCAGCCATAGCCATCGAAAGGTTAAGCAATGAGTGAACTTATCCTTAATCAAAAACGCGAACATGAAGCCCAGGCAGGTTGCGCAGCCATGACTCAAACCGCTCCTTCTGTTTCCGTTTCCTACGCCCAGAACGGGCGATCCACCAAGGCTAACGAGCTGGGTATGCGCCCTATGCAGGAGCGTGCGTATGAGCGTCGTGGCGAACAATACCTCCTTATTAAGTCTCCACCAGCATCCGGAAAAAGCCGGGCTTTGATGTTCATCGCTCTTGACAAACTTGCCCACCAGGGTGTCGAACAGGCGATTATAGTTGTACCGGAAAAGTCCATTGGGTCGAGCTTCCATAACGAATTCCTTAGCAGATTTGGTTTCTGGGCTGACTGGCATGTGGAGCCGCGTTGGAATCTATGTGATGCTCCTGGCACCGACGATGGTGGTAAGGTCAAAGCGGTGGGAGCGTTCCTGGAAAGCAGCGACAAGGTCTTAGTCTGTACCCATGCCACCTTCCGTTTCGCCGTGGACAAGTTTGGTGTGGCAGTTTTCGATGACCGCCTGATTGCCGTCGATGAGTTTCACCACGTGTCTGCCAACCCGGATAACAAGCTAGGCACGCATTTAGGCCAATTCATTGCGCGCGACAAGGTGCACATCGTTGCTATGACTGGTTCTTACTTCCGGGGTGATGCCGAAGCAGTATTGGCACCCATCGATGAAGCTCGATTCGATACCGTGACTTACACCTACTACGAGCAGCTCAATGGGTACGAGCATCTGAAGAGGCTGGATATTGGTTACTACTTCTACTCAGGGGCATACTGCGACGACATTCTGAAGGTACTCGACCCTAGCGAAAAAACAATTATCCACATCCCTAATGTGAATTCCCGAGAGAGTACTAGGGATAAGATCCGTGAGGTTGAACACATCATCGAAGAACTCGGTGAGTGGAAAGGAACCGACTCGGTAACTGGTTTCCAACTTGTGAAGTCCGCCGATGGACGGGTACTGCGGATTGCCGACTTGGTGGATGATGAGCCGGCCAAGCGCGACAAGGTTACTGCAGCTTTGAAAGATCCCAGGCAGAAGAACAACCGCGACCATGTCGATATCATCATTGCACTGGGCATGGCTAAGGAGGGCTTCGACTGGATCTGGTGTGAGCACGCGTTGACAGTAGGCTATCGTTCCAGCTTGACCGAGATCGTGCAGATCATTGGTCGTGCAACCCGTGATGCACCAGGTAAGACGCGGGCACGTTTTACCAACTTGATCGCCGAGCCGGACGCGAGCGAGAAAATGGTGGCCGAGGCCGTCAACGATACGCTCAAAGCGATTGCCGCCAGCCTCTTAATGGAACAAGTTCTGGCCCCGCGCTTCGAGTTCAAACCGAAGACGCCCACCAGTGGGCCACAGGCTGGTTTTGACTACGGGGACGCTGGCTATCAGCCAAACAACTGCAACGTGGGTTTCAATCACGAAACCGGTCATCTTCAGATTGAAATTAATGGCCTGGCTGAACCCAAAAGCCCTGAGGCCAATCGTATTTGCCTGGAAGACCTGAACGAGGTGATTGCTAGCTTTGTACAGGACAAAGCCAACATCGAGCGCGGTTTGTTCGATGAGGAGCTGGTTCCGGAAGAGCTGACCCAGCTGCGGATGGGTAAGATCATCCGCGATAAGTATCCCGAGCTAGATGCGGAAGACCAAGAGGCTGTTCGGCAGCGCGCCATTGCGGCTCTGAATTTGACCCAGCAAGCCAAGCGATTGGTACTTAACGAACATCTGCAAGGTACTTCAACTGGGAGTAGTAGCGTTCCTAGCTCGGCTCTGATTGATGGCGTCCGCAAGTTTGCGATGGATGTGCGCGAGCTTGATATCGACTTAATCGACCATATTAACCCCTTTAGTGAGGCATATGCGATCTTGGCCAAGACCATGAGTGAAGAGAGCCTCAAACAGGTCGCTGCAGTAATTGGTGCTAAGCGAACCCGTCTAACGCCCGAAGAGGCCAAAGATCTCGCCGTCCGGGCCGTAAAGTTCAAAAAAGATCATCAACGAACTCCGTCTCTGACTGCGCACGACCCTTGGGAGCGGAGCATGGCCGAGGGAGCTGCTGCCTTCATGCGTTTCAAGAAAGAGGGTCGTTATGTCTAAAGAGTTAGATCTTGATGAACTAGAAGCGGAGCTTTCCGATTTCGCCGCATCAGACAAGAAAGCCAGCCGTACTCCGCGTGAGGAACGTATCATAGCCGGTTTTGAAGATATTCAGCGGTTCGTGGAACAGCACGGTCGTGCGCCACGAAATAGCGATTACAATGACATATTTGAGCGCCTTTATGCGGTGCGTCTAGATCGCTTACTCGTGCAAGAAGAATGCAGGGAACTGCTAATGCCGCTTGACCATCAAGGGTTGCTGAGTGTCGCCGAGGTACGAGAGCCGGCGGACATATCCTTGATGACGGATGATGAACTGCTGGCAGAGTTGGCCGTCGATGACTGCTCTGATATTCAGAGCCTCCGTTACGTTCGCAGCAATGCCGAGAAACGTGAGGCCGAGGAGATTGCCAATCGCGAGCGATGCGACGACTTCGAGCGTTTCCAGCCGCTGTTTGAGCAGGTACAACGCGAACTGCAGTCGGGCGTTCGAGTCAGTCGTACTTTCATTCGTGATGCGAGCATCGAGGAAGGGCAGTTCTTTATCTTGGGCGGGCAGACGGCTTATGTGGCTGAAGTTGGAGACTCTATTAGAGCCCCCAATGGAGAGAGTGATGCTCGTTTAAGGGTTATCTACTCCAATGGGACCGAAAGCAACCTTTTGCGCCGTTCCCTTCAGCGTGCTTTATACAAGGACGACGCCGGTCGACGTGTCACTGACGCTGATTCTGGCCCACTTTTTGCTGAGTACCTGGAGCCCGAAGACATCGAAAGTGGAACTATTTATGTACTTCGTAGTCATTCAAAACATCCTTTCGTGAGTAAACATCGAGAGTTAATTCACAAGATTGGGGTAACAGGGGGAAAGGTAGAGTCGCGCATCGCGGGCGCCGAGAAAGATGCAACCTATCTGTTAGCTGAAGTAGAAGTGGTTGCAACCTACAAGCTACATAATATTAATCGGGTGCGTTTGGAAAATTTGTTTCATCGGTTATTCGGCTCTGTCCAAATAGATCTAGCCATTCCGGATCGCTTTGGCAACCAGGTAAAGCCTAAAGAATGGTTCCTTGTGCCACTTCATGTGATTGATGAGGCCGTCGAAGGTATTCGAAATGGGTCCATTACTCAAAAGGCTTATAACCCAGAAACGGCACGGCTCGATGTTATAAAGTGACTGTAAAAAGGGCGCGGGATATTTATTCCGTGCCCTGATATTTTACTGGCTTTACGGAGAGTGAATTTGTAGGGCTAAATTAGCCTTAGCTTTGGTGGGGACTTGGGCGGATTTGCAGTTTTCTCTGGTCGGCCGGAAACTACTGATAGTTTTGTAAGTTGGAATGTTAGTGCGTTTATTTCATCAATGCTGATGCTTAGGCTTTCAGCGATTTCCCGACGACCTTGTTTTTTACTGTGTAAATAGTCCATAACTTTTGACAGAAGCTGAGAGGTTTCTCGCTCCATCGGTTCAGGCTCGTTAGTACGGTAACCATGCTTAGCTATTTCAATGCAAAGGCTTCGATAGTTCCATTCGCTGATCATTTTTAACGAGTTAAAACGGTACGCTATAGCAACAAGCGATACTCCCCAAAAGTGCTTGAGCTTCATCAAGTACTTAATAGTGAATGCGGGAGGAGGATTTGAAATTACGCTTGCCATTGGCATCAGGAAAGCGGCAGCGAATGCGTCAGCTTGTCGTTCCATCTCCGGTCCGTGGGCTTGACCATGCCGCATGCTGTAAACGTCGCGGACTAAATGCGCTAGTTCATGTGCTGCATCAAAGCGGCTTCGCTCTGCCGATTTAAGAGTGTTTAAAAATATGAAAGGTTTCTCTTCATACCATGTACAGAATGCGTCAACCTCTCGCGTCTCCTCTGCCAACGAAAAAACACGGATTCCTTTGGACTCCAACAAATGAACTACATTTGGTATTGGGGCATTGCCTAATCCCCACATCCGTCGAAGCGCTGCAGCAGCCTCTTCTGGCGCTAGATCACTCAAGTCCGGAAGATTGGATTGCGGTAGATTGAAACGTTCTTCAACCCATTGATTGATTTTAAGAGCGATCGCGCCTGCCGCAAAAGCACATCCCTTCATTGCATCTGTCATTTTTGAGAGCTTGCGAAAGCTAACCGTATGCTCCGCGATTTCAGGCATCTCTTCTTCTAAGTAAAAAAAACGGAGCGGGAAGTTCAGTGCGATTGCTATTTTTTGCAATGTCTTTTCATCTGGCGTGGATGCGCCAGTTTCGTAATTTTGCAAGCTACGACTGGTGATCTCAATTTTTTTTGCCAACTGGGATTTTGTAAGGCGTCTCCTTACCCTGGCAAATAAAATTTGCTTGGGGTTAACTTCTAGCATGATGTTGTGACTCATTAAATTCCAGGTTTTGGTATTACTTCAACAGATACAGGTTCAACTATCTCGTCGCTGAGAATGTCGAAGCTGGACGGGTTGTTAGATATTTTCCCGAGGCCGATGCGCTCGCCCCATGATGTAATTTTCTTTTTGCCGAATCCGGTCGGTAAAGATAACTCATACCTTACTTCATTTAAAGCTTTGTCATAGTGATATAGTAAGGCCCAAACTTGGGTTTCTTTGCTGTTGTCTTTGGCTAACTTGAATGACTCTTGGTTGAAGAGCTCGAGCTGTTGATTTTTTTGAATGTAGCTTTCAGCCACCGCACCCTTTTCGGCTTGGTTGGTAGGGTCTTCAGCCCCTTCCCAGCCTGTGTCACTATTGCCGGTCATCACAACAATAGATATTAGGCGGTCGGGGGATGTAATAAACGGGCAGTTTTTCTGCTCATGGATATACCATCGTTCAGCGCTAAGTAAGGTGCGAAGGTCCTCAACTGTTTTTAACCATTGCTGCACACCAGCGGCCGTCGGTGCGGAAGCTCGGGTGACATCGTTTCGCGCAGTGAGGCCACCGAAGATTGCATCCCGAAGTAGCCTGCTGCTGAGATCAGGATGAAGGTTGAGCAGCCGCGCCTCTGATCGTACTGGATCGTCAATGAATGCGGCTCGACGGCTGCTGGCATATAGAGGGGTCAACTCGAATTCGCGCATCGCTCACTCCTTAGTCATTTCCGTAAATCATACCTCATGTTGAGGTAAAAAAAACGGAAATATGCTTGGCTCCTGAGCGCTCGTAGCCCTCGTATGTCGGGAGCGTCAGGGATACCTAGCTTGCTCAGGGGGGGGCGTGTGTCCGAAACGATACATCGTTCCAGTGATTTGACGGTATTCGGTGCCCACTTCACCCGACGCAAGATCAACAAAACGGTAAGCCAGTAATAGTATCGGGTGTTGTAGGCGTGATTTTTCAGATGGTGAGTTAGGAACCAGCGCATATGCTTAGACTGCCAGATCCACGGATTGTCTCGCTTCCAGCGGTGTTGGATAGCCGCTTGCATGATTCGGGCTTGTCGGAGGTGTCTTTGCTGTGTGCTCTTCGAGCCGGTCAGTGCGCCGCTCAGGAAAAGCGTCATATCGAACGGTTTGTTCATGATCTCCTCCCGATGTAGGCAGACATCACATCGATTCGTTGATGCCCGAGCTCAACACTGATCGTTTGTCGTGCGTGTTGGTCAAGCTGGCGGTCACTGAAATAAACCTGTCCGCCATGGACTGGTGCCGGATGACCCGTGAGTTGCTCGTAACGCTCGCAAGCGTAGGCTGCGCGCAGTTCATGGAACTCCTTCAACCCGTGTTTATGAAGTATTTTGCGGGCTGGGAGCACGCTCTGTCGCATGAACGCAGCGTAGCTTTCTGCTCTATCTAACAGGTTGCGACTACCGGGTGGGGATGTTTTTCGCGCGAGCTGCAGTGCCGCTTTCACCTGTACGGTTGCAGTGATCCACCGTGGCGCTGATGCCCCTGAGCGGCCTCCCTTAGTACCGTCCTGTATGTTGAACTGGCCTAACAGCTCGGCTTCGCGGTGCAGGCGTGGCAGGTCCGCCAGGATCGCTTCGCGCAGGCGCATACCGGTTGTACGAGCCAGCAAGAGAATGGCTGCCACACGCTCGTGTTGCTGTTCAACAAGCTCTTGCAGCACTCGCTGTACTTGTTGATGGTCTTGGCCATCCGGCGCACGGGCGCGTACTGTGGCGCACTGCTGTCTCAACGCCTGACTTGGGCTGATGATTCTCACACCCTGATCACCGCGCAGCGCAGCGAGGGTGCGGTTGACGCTGCTAAGGCGGTTTTGCGCGGTAGCGATGCACAGCTTGCCTTACAGGATTTGCTGGCGAAGATAAGCGGCGTAGTCCTGCAGCGTCTGTCGATCGATCTGGCGAGCATCGTTGTAGCCAGGCCCGTCCTCTGAGCGGCACCAGTGTACGAAGGCCTGCCAGCGATCGCTATGCGCTTTGACGGTGGCGAAGTGCCCGCCGGCAAACAGATCTTTCAGGGCCTGCTGGCCGGCGTAGCTCAGTTGGCGGCCGTAGCCAAAGTTGCGACCATCACGCCGACCGACCAGCGCCATTTTCTTCACCGCGTGCAGCTGTTTGTAGAAAGAGCAACAAGGCTTTCCAGTGGGGGCTAACGCTGTCTAACTGTTCCCATTGTGCTGGGCGGATGTGGAGGGCGTTTTCGCTGTATTGGAGCAGAGCTCCTTCTTCTTGCAACTGCGCGATGAGTCGGGTGACATCGGCAGACACAGATGCTGGAGTGGCGACTGCGGCGACACTGGCGACAACCCTCGCTGTGTCTGGCTTGGCACGTGGCGACAAAGTGGTGACGGTGGCGGCGACACACCGTAATTCGGTCGGCGAGCGATTTTGCGCCCGATAGCGGCGCACGGCGTCATTTAGGCGGAACATGGCGCACCTCGAATATGTCCCCGTCATTGTCCAGCCAGTTATGGGCAACCAGCTGCAGCAATAACTCGAAAGTGTGCCGCGTGCTTTTACGGGCAAAGCGAGGGCCTTTGCGCGTGAGATCGCGGAGGCGAAACGGTGGCCAGTTCTTCTTTATCAACCAGCGCAGCAGGCAATCAGCCTCAGCGCGAAGCTTATTCAGTGGTTCCTGTTCAGTCAGGCGTTGGTTCTCGGCCAGGTAGTAATCCATCAGCGTGGAGGCGCGCTGAATGTGCATGTCTTCCAATACAGTCGATTCCTCAACCACCGCCATCACGCCAGCCATGCGTAGAACGTTCGCGGCGGCTTTGCCCGCAGCAGCTTGCACGTTGACCAGCTCGCCGAATTCCCCAGACTCGCATTCAATGGTGTCGTGAATGGCAATCCAGGCCTCACGGGCGCGGGGGCTCAACTCCAGGGCCGCAGGGTTGAGGCCGCCGTCTTTATGGCGTGACCAAGGCTTCTGCATCAGCGCGGCAATGCGCTGCTGGTACAGGTGCACCTTTGGATCTCGGGTCAGGTCGATGGCTTTATACAGCCGTTGTCCAACCAGACGCTCGGGCCAACTGATCAAGCAGCGCCCCAGGATGCCCTGGTTTTGATATCTGCATCCTGAAGCAAGCGATCGGCCAGGCGGGGTTGCAGCATCAAGTGCATGCTGAGTCGGCGGTCATAGGCACGCAGACTTTCCCCTGCCATCGCGCGAGACCGATCAATCGGGCTACCGTCCCACAGGGTCGACAAGTGAGTGATCGCCTTGATCATGTTGTCCTTGCTCATGGTGCTGCCGCCCAAAAACTGCCCGCCCTCATCGCTGAATAGCCCCATGCTGGGCAAGCCGTGGCACAGGCTTTTGACCAGGCCCTCAATTGTCGGCTCAGCAGTGAGCAGTCTTGGTTGGACAGGTTCAGGTTGGGCTTCCAGGGCTAGCTGTGCTGACTTTTTCGAGGTCGGTGCCTTCGCGGTGAGACTCATTGCAGCTCGGTGCGCCTTGAGCTGTTCGCCATAGGCGATCCACTGCTGTCTTTCCCAGTCGCGTACGGCCTGCAGCGCAATATGGTCCACCGCGCTTTTTCGATCGCCCGAGCAAGCCACCGTCAGCGTGTACAGCGACAACGGGTAGATCCAGCCGTCGAGATGAACATGGCGTGCGCCTGGCTCGCCACAGCTGCTGTGGCTGGAACGCACTGAGGCCGTGGCGCAGGGCACGCCGATCACAGCGGCCATGCGCTCTACGGCCGGCCTTGAAAATCGCCTAGGGGCACGACCGGGGAGGTGACCGGGCGAGCTGCCGGATGTGAATTACCCTCGGGAGAGCCACCGCGTGACCAGCGTGACCTTCAACGTTCGAATCACTTGGGGTGCTTCCATCGAAAGCGTTCGTACGGCCAGTTCTGCACCAGTGGGTAAAACCGGTTAAGGGCCGAAACTCGCAATGATAGCGACCTAGGCCCCTCCGAGCGCTGCAATGGCCACATACAGCCCAGATCCTTCACACCCCCATCCCCAACTCCGCATCATCCAACAACGCCTTCGCCATCGCACAAAGATAATGCGAAGCCCAAATCATTTTCGGTTTGTCCTCCATCAGCCCTTCGATGGTGAGGTACCGCGCGTAGTCGAGCAGCTCTGAGGCCTGCTCGCGGGCGTGTCGGCAGGGGATGCCGGGTTCGATGCGGAAGAGGGGGTTGGTGTGGTTTTCGCCTTGGCAGAATGCGGTTTGGCCGACGGTGCATTCGGTAGCGTATTCGGTGGTCATTGTTGGATTTTCCTATGTCCTGGTCGCGCCGTTCGCTGGAAGGGTCTGGCTGGACCGTTCCAGCGCCACTTTCAATGCAGGTCGGCGGCCCGTGCGGGAGTTGCGGCTTTGATAAGCCCAGATCGGGATTGTGGAGACGCCGGTTACCGTTGCAGGTGTGAATCGACGGGCATCTGCACCCGGGCCAGCGCTGACTCGAGCAGCTTTCTCAGCGCTTCGATTTCGTGGATTGCCGCGGCGATCAATAAACCGGTTGGGGACCTGGGCTCCATTTGCAATGCCTGCTGGGCTACGGCTTCTGCGCACAGCGCGTAGTCGGTGGCATGCATGAGGGTGTCTTCGAGGGATTGAAGGTAGGGGGGCGGATCAGGAACGATCTTCAACATGGTTGCTTCCTTTTCAAGGCCGCCACCATCTGCTGTCAAACAAAGGGTGGCAGCTGTACGCGGGTTGACAGACCGGTGGAAACAACAAGTTCCGGCGCACGCAAGCGTGCCCGCACGTACAGCCGCCATAAGGGCGTGCTGCGTGTTGTTTTCCGTTGCGACCTGTCAAAGTCATGCCGTTGATGAGCAACGGCCCGCCGAGACTAAGACCGTGGAAATCTGACCGCAACGGGAAACACGCCGCGGCAGTATCTTTGGGAAATTGCCTACAGGAAAGGGCTTAAATCTGATTCTTTGCGCTTGTTGCCGCACGCGTTCGTGGCGGAATCGCAGGCATAAAAAAAGACGCCCTAAGGCGTCTTCTTCATGGAATGTGGTGGAGCCGGGGGGATTTGAACCCCCGTCCGCCAGTACTCCGCTGTCGGTACTACATGCTTAGCCATCTCAACTGAGTTAATCCGCAGCCGCCCGAGTGGCAGGGTGCTTTGGACGAGTTGGGTAAGTTTTAGTCGCTTTGCCCCCAACGTGCTACACGACGATCCTGTTCTGTATGACAATCAGTTCGGGTTTACAGGCATCCCCTAGTGATTGCTGGAGCCGAAGCTACCAGAAGGTCGGGCTCAGCTGCTTACGCAGCGAGAGCGTACTCCGCCTCGAAGTTTTCGTCATTGGCAACTATAGAAAGTTGCAACAGTGGATTTACGAGTTCTGTTACCAACTCGGCATGCACCTAGAGTTTCGCTACCGGCGTCGAATCCTAATCGGCCCCTCACTCAGCTCTAGCTGAACGCACCTTTCGGCACGTGGGGTGGACTATACGCCTTTATGCGGGCGGCGTCGAATTTCCGGCGCTTGGCCCGCGAATCGGGCTTACGAGCCGCTGCTGGTGCCTTTGTCGGTTTTGTCCAGACGCAGCAGAACCTTGCTGGTGATCTCGATGCACTTGGTGTTGTCGCCTTTGGCCTGGGCGGCTTTGGCGTCGGCGATGTGGTCGTCGAGGGATTTCTCCAGGCCTTCGGATGTGGCATTGAGGGTGGCCATGTTGTCGTCGATTTTCTGCAAATTGAGGGCACACAGATCGTCCGCAGCAAACACCGGAGAGGCCAGCAGAGTGGCCGCCGCGAACAGGGCTGAAAGCGCAGTACCTTTCATGGATAACTCCTTCTGAGGCCTCTGGAAGGCGGGCCTATGGGATGGACTGCGCGGTGTAAGCGGCGGTTCCATCCGCATGCTGGCCTTTGTATGGCGATTAGGCGGGGGCCTTGGCCTGGGTGACGCGGTCGACCAGGTAAACGAGGCTGTGATAATCGATGCCGCTGTGGCTCGACAGCCCTATCTCGCAGGTGCGGCTGGTGGAGATGCCTTCGCTGCAATGCTGCACGGCGTCTTTCAGGCTGCGCAGGGAGTGGGCGTTCAGCTCGGGGGTGGTGAAGCCTTTGTCGCCGGCGAAGCCGCAGCAGTGGATGCCTTCGGGGATCACCACGTTGCTGCTGCAACGGCGGGCGAGGTCTATCAGGGCCTGGCTTTCGCCCAGGTGCTGGGTGCTGCAGGTGACGTGTACGGCGATGGGCTCGGCCTGGGGGGTGAAGGTCAGGCGCTCGAGCAGGTGGGTGCGGATGAAGCGCACTGGGTCGTACAGGTCGAGGCGGGTGTCGCCGAGGTCTTGCACCAGGCGCAGGGTGCAGGGGCTGGTGTCGCAGTAGATCGGGTCGAGGCCGCCGCGGCTGGCCTGGAGCAGGGCGGCGATCATTTCCTGGCGTTTGTGTTCAGCCTGTTCGGCGTAGCCCTTGGAGGCGAATGGCTGGCCGCAGCAGAGGCTGTCGGCCTGCTCGGGGAACACCACCTGGTACCCGGCTTTTTCCAGCAGCGTGCGGGTCTTGTCGAGCAGCGAGCTTTGTTCGCGGTCGGCGAAGGCCGGGCCCATCACACGCGATACGCAGGCGGCGAGGTACACCACCCGTGGCCGGGTATCGAGGCTGGCAGCGTTGAACTGGATGGGGCGCAGCGGTTGTGGCATCGCCGGGGTCCAGTTCGGCAGCGCGCCGTTGCTGGCCTGCTTGAGGCGGGCGCTCCAGCGTGCCAGGCGTGGCGCGCCGAGCAGCTTGCGGGCGCCGTTGGCGGCGGCCAGGGTCAGGCGCGCGCCGCGCAGGGCGGTGCTGAAGTGGTCGGCCAGCCAGTCGGCGGTCTTGCCGTGCTCGGCGGCCTGGCTGCGCAGCTTCTTCACCAGCTCGCCGGTGTTGATGCCGACCGGGCAGCGCTGGGCGCACAGGCCGGTGGCGGCGCAGGTGTCTATGCCTTGGTATTGGTAATTGTGCAGCAGCTCGCGGGTGTCTTCGCCGGCACGACTGCGCGCCTGGATGTCACGCCACATGACGATGCGCTGGCGCGGGCTGAGGGTCAGGCCCTTGGACGGGCACACCGGTTCGCAGAAGCCGCATTCGATGCACTTGTCGACGATGTCGTCAGCGGCGGGCAGCGGTTTCAGATTCTTCAGGTGGATATCGGGGTCTTCGCTGAGCACCACGTCCGGGTTAAGGATGCCGTGGGGGTCGAGCAGGCGTTTGAGCGCCCACATCAGTCGGTAGGCATCGGCGCCCCATTCCAGCTCGACGAAGGGCGCCATGTTGCGCCCGGTGCCGTGCTCGGCCTTCAGTGAGCCGCCGAACTCCACCGCCACCAGCTGCGCAACATCGTCCATGAACGCTTGATAGCGGGCGATTTCGGCGGCGCTGTTGAAGCCTTGGGTGAAGACGAAATGCAGGTTGCCTTCCAGGGCGTGGCCAAAAATGATCGCCTCGGCGTAGTGGTGCTTGTCGAACAGTTGCAGCAAGCGATTGACGCCCTCGGCCAGTTGTTCGACGGGGAAGGTGACGTCTTCAATGATCACCGTGGTGCCGGTCTGACGCACCGCGCCGACCGCGGGGAAGGTGTCTTTGCGAATTTTCCACAGCTGGTTGTAGACCACCGGGTCTTCGCTGAAGTCGACCCGTTGCTCGACCGGAAACTCGGCAATCGACGTTGTGATCTGCGCCAACTGCTCGTGCAGCAGGCTCTGGGTGGCGGCGCGTGACTCGATCAGCAACGCGCAGGCACCGTCGGATAGCCCACTGACCCACACCGGCATGCCCGGCATGGCTTGCACCGAGCGCATGCTGCGGCGGTCGAGCAATTCCACCGCCGACACCGGCTGGCGCTTGAGCACTGGCACCGCGCGGCAGCAGATTTCCACGCTGGGGAACACCACCAGGGCGCTGGCCTTGTGTGGGTGGTCGGGCACGGTGTCGTAGGTCACGGCGCTGATAAAGCCCAGGGTGCCTTCGGAACCCACCAGCAAGTGTTGAAGGATATCCAGCGGCTGGTCGTAATCCACCAGTGCGTTGAGCGACAGACCTGTGGTGTTTTTCAGCCGGTATTTGTGCCGGATGCGCTCGGCCAGTTCGGTGTTGGCGCGGGTCTCGCGGCCCAGGCGGGCCAGCTCGGCGAGCAGCGCCGGGTGGCTGTGCTCGAAGGCGGCGACGCTGGTTGGGTCTTCGGTGTCTAGCCGGGTGCCGTCGGCCAGCACCAGGCGCAGGCCGGCGAGGGTGTGGTAGGTGTTCTGCGCGGTGCCGCAGCACATGCCGCTGGCGTTGTTGGCGACGATGCCGCCGATCTTGCAGGCGTTGATCGAGGCGGGATCGGGACCGATCTTGCGTCCGTAGGGGGCCAGCCAGGCATTGGCCTGGGCGCCGATGACGCCCGGTTGCAGGCGGATCTGTGTGCCTTGGCTGCGGATCTCGCGGCCGTTCCAGTTGTCGCCGAGCACGATCAGCACCGAGTCGCTGATGGCCTGGCCCGAGAGGCTGGTGCCCGCGGCGCGGAAGGTCACCGGCACGCGGTCGCGCTGGGCCAGCTTGAGCAGCGCCACCACTTCGTCCTCGGATTCGACGCGCACCACCAGCTTGGGAATCAGCCGGTAGAAGCTGGCGTCGGTGCCGAAGGCCAGGGTCGAGGTGGCGTCGTCGAAGCGGCGGGCGGCGGGAATCACGTGCGCGGCATCGCGCAGGAACGAGGCGGGCAGGGTCATGCAGTCTCCTCGCGGGCTGCAGCGTCTGACGCGCTGCATGTCCCGACAATCAGGCAGTAAACAGGCGAGCGCCTCAGGCGCTGAGTTCGCGCACCAGCGAGTCGCGGGTGATCTCGCTGACCGATTTGGCGCCGGTCAGCACCATCGCCACACGCATTTCTTTTTCGAACAGTTGCAGCAGGTTGGCGACGCCGGCTTCGCCGTGGGTGGCCAGTGCATAAAGGAAGGCGCGGCCGATCAGCACGCTGTCGGCGCCGAGGGCGATCATGCGCACGACGTCGAGGCCACTGCGAATACCCGAATCCGCCAGAATCTTCAGCTCGCCTTTGACCGCATCGGCAATCGCCGGCAGGGCGCGGGCACTGGACAGCACGCCATCGAGCTGGCGGCCGCCGTGGTTGGAGACGACGATACCATCGGCGCCGAACTTCACCGCATCGCGGGCGTCATCCGGGTCGAGAATGCCCTTGATGATCATCGGGCCGTCCCAGAAGTCGCGAATCCATTCCAGGTCTTTCCACGAGATCGACGGGTCGAAGTTGTTGCCCAGCCAGCCGATGTAGTCGGCAAGGCCGGTGGGGTTGCCGCGGTAAGTGGAAATATTGCCTAGATCGTGCGGGCGGCCCATGACGCCGACGTCCCACGCCCATTGTGGGTGGGTCATGGCTTGCAGCATGCGCCGCAGTGGGCCGTTGCTGCCGCTCATGCCTGAGTGGGCGTCGCGGTAGCGGGCGCCGGGCACTGGCATGTCGACGGTGAACACCAAGGTCTTGACCCCGGCGGCCTTGGCCCGCTCGAGGGCGTTGCGCATGAAGCCGCGGTCCTTGAGCACGTAGAGCTGGAACCACATGGGCCGATTGATGGCCGGGGCCACCTCTTCGATCGGGCACACCGACACTGTCGACATGGTGAACGGAATACCATGCGCAGCCGCAGCGCGTGCGGCCTGCACTTCACCGCGGCGGGCGTACATGCCGGTCAGGCCGACCGGGGCCAGGGCCACGGGCATGCTCAGGGTTTCGCCGAACAGTTGGGTTTCAAGGCTCAGCTCGGACATGTTCTTCAGCACGCGCTGACGCAAGGCAATGCTGGCCAGGTCTTCGACGTTGTGGCGCAGGGTGTACTCGGCGTACGCACCGCCGTCGGCGTAGTGGAAGAGGAAGGGCGGCAGCTTGCGCTGGGCCGCGGCGCGGTAGTCGGTGGAGGCGGAAATGATCATGGTTTCTCGCAGCGTGGGTGGCCGGGACACCGGGCGCTGACGAGCGCCCGGTCCCTTTCACTTTAGTGTTGGACCAGCATGCCGGTCAGCCAATAGGCCTGAACCAGAGTGATCAGGCCAACGATGGTGGCGAAGAACAGGCTGTGCTTGACGGTGAAGCGGAACAGGTCCGATTCCTTGCCGACCAGGCCGGTGGCAGCGCAGGCGACGGCAATCGATTGCGGCGAGATCATCTTGCCGGTCACGCCGCCACTGGTGTTGGCCGCCACCAGCAGGGTATCGCTGACGCCGATCTGGTGCGCGGTGGTGGCCTGCAACGAGCTGAACAGGGCGTTGGACGAGGTATCGGAACCGGTCAGGAACACGCCCAGCCAGCCGAGGAACGGCGAGAAGAACGGGAACGCCGCGCCAGTGCCGGCCAGGACCAGGGCCATGGTCGACGACATGCCGGAGTAGTTGGTGACGAAGGCGAAGGCCAGCACCATGCCGATGGACAGAATAGGCCAGCGCAGCTCCCACAGGGTCTCTTTCAAAGTGGTAAGACCAGTTTTTACACTGACCTTGAGTACCCACATCGACAGCAGCGCGGAAATGAAGATCGCCGTACCGGTGGCCGAGATCGGGTCGAACTTGAACACCGCCGGCATGGCCGTGGCAGTGGTGACGATCGGCGCGGTCTTGATCACCAGTTGATCGAGGTGCGGGATGGCGAAGTTGAACACGAAGTTGTACATCGCCCCGCCCGGTGCGAAAGCCGCCTTGAAGGGCTTGAGGGTCCAGATGGTCACCAGCACGGTGAGGATCAGGAACGGCGACCAGGCTTTGAAGATTGCCCCGAAGCTGTACGGCGTAGGTTGGCTGCCACCGACGCTCAGCACCGCGGCGGCGCTGCTGCCCTGGGCCTGGGTCATCGAGCGCTTGGGCTGCCAGACCTTGAGGAACAGGGTCAGGGCAATCAGGCTGGCCAGGGCCGAGGTGATGTCCGGCAGTTCCGGGCCGATGAAGTTGGAGGTGAAGTACTGGGTCACGGCGAAGCTCAGGCCGGCCACCAGTGCAGCAGGCCAGGTTTCTTTCACGCCGCGAACGCCGTCCATCATGAACACCAGCCAGAACGGCACGAACAGCGACAGCAACGGCAGCTGGCGGCCGGTCATGGCCCCGATGTGGAAGGCGTCGATGCCGGTGACCTGGCCGGCGACGATGATCGGAATGCCCAGGGCGCCGAACGCCACTGGCGCGGTGTTGGCGATCAGGCACAGGCCCGCAGCGTACAGCGGGTTGAAGCCCAGGCCCACCAGCAGGGCGGCGGTGATCGCCACCGGCGCACCGAAGCCGGCGGCGCCTTCAAGGAACGCACCGAAGCAGAAGCCGATCAGCAGCACTTGCAGGCGCTGGTCGTCGGTGATCGACAGCACCGAGCTGCGGATGACCTCGAACTGGCCGCTCTTGACCGTGAGTTTGTAGAGGAACACCGCCGCGACGATGATCCAGGCGATCGGCCACAGGCCATACATGAAACCGTAGCCAGCAGCGGCGAAGGCCATGTCGGCAGGCATGTTGAAGGCAAAGATGGCAATCAGGATCGACAGGCCGAGGGTGATGCTACCGGCCACGTGTCCTTTGAGGCGGAACACCGCCAGCGCCAGGAAGAAGAAGATGATCGGGACGACAGCGGCCAGGGCAGACAGGCCGAGACTGCCCAGTGGGGCGTAGATTTGTTGCCAAGTTTGCATATGGGGAAACCCCTAATTGTTGTTGGTCAGCAATGGCATTGGGTAATTGGTAATACCAATCTACAATGGCTGGTCGCTAGGTTAAAAGCCTCCTCGTGGGTGTGTCAATTTGTCTCGCCGCCAACTTTGGTCGCATGCCGATGAATGGCGCGCTGCCAGGTGCAGAATTTCCTCATCTGCCGAGTGTGGTCAGCCGGCGGATCGGCGAGAATAGAGCGCTTCGGGATCAGCCCGGAGTCTGTGGAGAGCATGTGATGGTTTTTGATCAGGTCCGCCAACGGCGCCTGTCCGACGATATCGTCGAGCGTCTTGAGGGAATGATTCTCGAGGGCACGCTCAGTGCAGGGCAGCGTTTGCCGGCCGAGCGCGCACTGGCCGAGCAGTTCGGCGTATCGCGTCCGTCGCTGCGTGAGGCGATTCAGAAACTGGTGGCGCGGGGGTTGTTGATCAGTCGTCAGGGCGGCGGTAACTACGTCGCTGAATCGCTGGGCTCGACCTTCAGTGACCCGCTGTTGCAACTGCTCGAGCGCAACGGCGATGCCCAGCGCGATTTGCTGGAGTTTCGCCACACCCTTGAGGCGTCATGTGCCTACTACGCCGCGCAGCGGGCCACGGGGCCTGATCGCGAGCGTCTTACTGCCGCCTTTGCCACCTTGCAGGATTGCTACACCCGGGTCGATGAGGTCAGCCGCGCCGAGGAGGGCGTTGCCGATGCGCGGTTCCACCTGGCGATTGCCGAAGCCAGCCATAACGCGGTGCTTTTGCACACCATTCGCGGCCTGTTCGACCTGCTCAAGCGCAACGTGGTGACCAACATCGGTGGCATGTATCAGCAGCGCCCGGAAACCCGCGACATGCTGATCGGGCAGCACCGTGAGTTGTATCAGGCGATCATGGACGGTCGAGCGGATGAGGCGCGGGAGGTGTCGAGTCGGCACATCATGTATGTGCAGGAGGTGCTGGCCGAGGCTCAGCTAGAGGCGCAGCGCGTGGCGCGGGCCGAGCGGCGCAACGGGCGTTGAGGTGAGGGGAATAGGTTGAAGAGCAGGCAAGCCCGCCGGGCGGCGGCAGGCTTTTCAGGCTGACCTTTAGTCTTCCTTGCCCTTGTTGCGCACTGCCCGCTGCAGTTCGCGGTTGGAGTCGCGTTCGCGCACGGTGTCGCGCTTGTCGAACTCCTTCTTGCCTTTACCCAGGGCAATCTCGCACTTGATCAGGTGCTTGCTCCAGAACAGCGCCAAGGCCACGCAGGTGTAGCCTTTCTGCGCCACGGCTGCTTCCAGGCGCTCGAGTTCGCGCTTGTTGAGCAGCAGCTTGCGGGTGCGCATCGGGTCGGCGATGACGTGGGTGCTGGCGGTGGTCAGCGGGGTGATGTGGCTGCCGAACAGCCAGGCTTCGCCATCCTTGAGCAGCACGTAGCTGTCTACCAGATGTGCCTTGCCGGCCCGCAGGCTCTTTACTTCCCAACCGGACAGGACCAGCCCGGCCTCGAATTTGTGTTCGATGAAGTAGTCGTGACGCGCTTTCTTGTTCTGCGCGATGGTCCCGGTCGGATGTTTCTTTTGTTTAGCCATAGGGGCGGCATTATAGGCAAGTCATTGCGCGGTCGGCTACGGGATTTCGGTGTGCTTGAGCCACTGCAATGAATACCGGACAATGCAGGCACTGTTCTCTACGCAGAACCCGTTATCGGCATGCTGCGAAGTGCCGCCGCCCAGCCTTGGAAGTGACGCCTGGATGACTACCCATATTCAACGCTCCGCCCTGCTGCCGTATCCTGCCCAGGCGCTTTACGATCTGGTCAACGATGTCGCCAGCTACCCCGATTTTTTGCCCTGGTGTTCGGCGTCGACAGTGCTCGAAGCCAGCGAAACCCATATGCGCGCCAAGCTGGAAGTGGCCAAGGGCGGAGTCAGCCAGCAGTTCGTGACGCGCAATGTGCTGGTGCCGGGGCAGTCCATCGAAATGAACCTTGAGGAAGGGCCGTTCACCCAGCTGCATGGCGTGTGGGTGTTCAAGGCGTTGGGCGAGAAAGCCTGCAAGATCAGCCTCGATCTGTCGTTCGATTATGCCGGGCCGATCATTCGCGCCACCCTGGGGCCGCTGTTCAACCAGGCTGCCAACACCCTGGTCGATGCGTTCTGCCAGCGGGCCAAGCAACTGCATGGTGCAGGCAGTTGAGCGGGCTTGAGCGATAGCTGATCGCTCACCGTCAAGACGAAAAAAAACCGCTCAAGGAGCGGTTTTTTTGTGCTTACTGCGGCGCTGTTTCCAGCGGCGCCGGAGTCGGCACCGGCGTGGTCTCGACATCGTCGATTTCGCGCTGGATCGACTCTTCCACAGAGCCTGGCTTGGCCGGCCGTTCCTGTGCATCAGGTGCGGATGGCGTCTGCTCGGTGCCTGGGCTGACGCTGGTTTCGCTGCCGCCGCCGAGGATCTCCTGGTCGCGGCTCACGCCTGGCATGAAGTCGCCCGACAGGCTGACGAGTTGATCGCTTTCGTTGAAGAAGATGCTCATGCGCTCTTGCTGGCGCTTACCGCCGCCAGGCTGAAGGCTGTAGAGGTAATCCCAGCGATTGGTATTGAAGGTGTCCTGGAGCAGGGGGTTGCCCATGATAAACCGCACTTGCCGTCGGGTCATTCCCGGCCGCAATTGGTCTATCATGTCCTGCGTGACGACATTGCCCTGCTGGATGTCGATTTTGTAAACCCCGGGAAACGAGCAACCGGCGAGTGCGAGCAGTCCCACGAGGGTGAGGCTGGTTAGCAAGAGCTTGGTGTTTTGCATCGGTGGGCGACTTCCACTATCTTGGCTGGACAACGTAAACCCCGATCATACCCGTATTAAGAGAAGCTGCGAAGCAGCATCGGCGAGAAAGCTGACCATGGTTGAAAATAGCGAATTGCGCAAAGCCGGTCTCAAGGTGACTCTACCTCGAGTGAAGATTCTTCAAATGCTCGACTCCGCCGAGCAGCGTCACATGAGTGCTGAAGACGTTTACAAGGCACTGATGGAGGCTGGCGAGGATGTCGGTCTGGCAACCGTGTATCGCGTCCTGACCCAGTTCGAAGCAGCGGGTCTGGTGGTTCGCCACAACTTCGACGGCGGTCATGCGGTATTCGAGCTGGCGGACGGTGGCCACCACGACCACATGGTCAACGTGGAAACCAGCGAAGTCATCGAGTTCATGGATGCTGAAATCGAGCGTCGTCAACGTGAGATCGTGGCCGAGCATGGCTACGAATTGGTGGACCACAATCTGGTCCTGTACGTACGTAAGAAGAAGTAACGAGCTAGTCGTTACCTGCAAAAACGGCGACCTTCAAGGTCGCCGTTTTTGTTTGTGCGGGTAGGTGGCTGTTCAGGTTTTACCGGTGACCACCATCTTGCGCGCATGGGCCAGGGATTCCTTGGTCAGGTCGATGCCGCCAAGCATGCGCGCCACTTCCTCGACACGCTCACGCCGGCCCAGGTGCGCCACGGCGGTATGGGTGCTGTCATCCTTGCGCACTTTATGCACGAACAGATGGTGATGCCCTTGTGCGGCCACTTGCGGCAGGTGGGTGACGGTCAGCACCTGGCCCCTTTCGCCAAGGCGGCGCAGCAGCTGGCCGACGATTTCGGCGGTAGGCCCGCCAATCCCGACATCCACCTCGTCGAACACCAGGGTCGGGATGCGCGAAGTCTGAGCAGTGATGACCTGGATCGCCAGGCTGATACGCGACAGCTCGCCGCCAGACGCCACCTTGGCCAATGCCTTGAGGGGCTGCCCAGGGTTGGCACTGACCAGAAGTTCGATCTGCTCCAGGCCATGGGGCGACAGATCGTGGTTGCCCAAAGGCGTGAGCTCGATGCGAAAGCGCCCGCCGGGCATGCCCAGGCGCTGAATCTCTTGCTCGACCGCCCCCGCCAGCTGCACCGCTGCAGTGGCACGTAGCTCACTCAGTTGCTTGGCCTTTTCCTGATAGTGCTTGGCGAAGGCTGCGAGTTCTTCGCCCAGGCGCTCGAGGGATTCGTCACTGGCATTGAGCCCCTCGAGTTCCTCCAGCAACCGCTGCTGCAGGTGCGGCAGTTCGGTGGGGTGGACGCGGTGTTTGCGAGCGAGGGTATAAATAGTGTCGAGACGTTCTTCCAGAGACTGTAGCCGCGCAGGATCGGCATCGAAGTTGTCGAGGAAGCGGTTGAGCTCGCCGACGGCTTCTTCGACCTGGATTTGCGCGCTCGACAGCAGATTCACCGCTTCGCCCAGTGCATGCGGCGCGTTGGACACGGCGCCCAGGCGATTGAGGCTGCTGGTCAGTGCGCTGAGCACATTGCCCGAGTCGCTTTCGCTGCACTGGTCGATGACCTGGCGGCAAATACCGAACAGGGCTTCGGCGTTGGTGAGGTTCTTGTGTTCCTGCTCGATTTGCTCGAGCTCGTGTTCACCCAAGCCGAGGTTGTCCAGTTCTTCGAGCTGGTAGCTGAGCAATTGCTGGCGGGCGCGCTGCTCGTCGCCTGAGTTGGACAGGCGCTCGAGCTCCTGGCGAGTCTGGCGCCAGCGTTGCGCGGCCAGCTGAACCTGGCGGGCAAGATCGATGGCGCCGGCATATTCGTCGAGCAGGCGGCGGTGGGTGTCGGCCTTGAGCAGCGACTGGTGTTCGTGCTGGCTGTGGATATCGATGAGCAGCTCGCCCAGGGCCTTGAGATCTGCAAGCGGGCAGGGCGTGCCATTGATATAGCCGCGGCTGCGCCCCTCGGCGGTGATGACCCGGCGCAGAATGCACGGGCCGTCATGCTCGAGGTCACGGTCGGCCAGCCAGCTTGCGGCTTCCGGAATGTCGACCAGGTCGAAGGTGGCGAGGATGTCGGCCTTGTCGGCGCCCGGTCGTACCACGCCGTTGTCGGTACGGTCACCTAGGGCCAGCCCCAGGGCATCGAGCATGATCGACTTGCCCGCGCCGGTTTCGCCGGTGATCACCGACATACCGCGCGCCAGCTCGAGATCGAGGTGTTCGACGATGGCGTAGTTGCGAATGGAAAGATGCACCAGCATGGGGGGCTGCTCCCGAGTGTCAGGTCTGGTTATTTATACAGTGTTATTCCAGGGCCTGACAATGCCCTGTTCGTCGGTGCGCTGGGGCAATCCTGGTAACGTCAGCCCTTGAAGGTGATTTTTCCGGCCCCATATAGCCAGCAGACCGTCGAGCCCTGCTCGAAGAACACAAATTGCCCAGGAGAGAACCGATGGCTGACGAACAGCTGAACGAAAAAGACCTCAACGTCGAGCAGGCCGGTGCAGAAAACACCGCCGATGCCCGAGTGCTGGAGCTCGAGGAGCAGCTGGCCGCCGCCAAGGATCAATCGCTGCGTGCCGTGGCCGACCTGCAGAACGTTCGCCGGCGTGCCGATCAGGATGTCGAGAAGGCGCACAAGTTCGCCCTCGAGAAGTTCGCCGCCGACCTGCTGCCGGTGATCGACAGCCTGGAGCGCGGTCTGGAGTTGTCGAGCGCCAACGATGAAGCCATCAAGCCGATGCGTGACGGCATCGAGCTGACCCTGAAAATGTTCAGCGACACGCTCAAGCGCTATAACCTCGAAACCGTCGACCCGCACGGTGAGCCGTTCAACGCCGAACATCACCAGGCGATGGCCATGGAAGAGAGCGCCGAGGTCGAGCCGAACAGCGTGCTCAAGGTGTTCCAGAAAGGTTACCTGCTCAATGGCCGCCTGCTGCGCCCTGCCATGGTCGTGGTCAGCAAGGCGCCGACAGCCGCTCAACCTTCTATCGATGAAAAGGCTTGAAATCTGTCAGGGCATCCCCATTTAGGTGTCAAGCCTTCAAGTATTTCCGCAGTTGGCCAGAGCTAGTCGCTGCTACCTAATTCAAGTTTCGGGAGAGTAAACATGGGCAAAATCATCGGTATCGACCTGGGGACCACCAACTCGTGCGTCTCCATCCTCGAAAACGGTAAGGTCAAGGTCATCGAAAACGCCGAAGGCGCGCGCACCACGCCGTCGATCGTCGCTTACGCCAATGACGGCGAAATCCTCGTCGGTCAGTCGGCCAAGCGTCAGGCAGTGACCAACCCGCAGAACACCCTGTTCGCGGTCAAGCGTCTGATCGGCCGTCGCTTCGAAGAAGATGTCGTGCAGAAAGACATCAAGCTGGTCCCTTACAAAATCGTCAAGGCCAACAACGGTGACGCCTGGGTCGAAGCCTCCGGTAAGGAAATGGCGCCGCCGCAAATCAGCGCCGAAGTCCTGAAGAAGATGAAGAAGACCGCCGAAGACTACCTCGGCGAGGCTGTTACCGAAGCGGTGATCACCGTTCCGGCCTACTTCAACGACAGCCAGCGTCAGGCCACCAAGGATGCCGGTCGCATCGCCGGTCTCGACGTCAAGCGCATCATCAACGAGCCGACCGCTGCCGCCCTTGCCTACGGCATGGACAAAGCCAAGGGTGACCACACCGTCATCGTCTACGACCTGGGCGGCGGTACCTTCGACGTATCGGTCATCGAAATCGCTGAAGTCGACGGCGAGCACCAGTTCGAAGTACTGGCTACCAACGGCGACACCTTCCTGGGTGGCGAAGACTTCGACATGCGCCTGATCGACTACCTCGTCGACGAGTTCAAGAAAGAGTCCGGCATGGACCTGAAGAACGATCCCCTGGCCCTGCAGCGTCTGAAAGAAGCTGCCGAAAAAGCCAAGATCGAGCTGTCCTCGGCCCAGTCGACCGACGTCAACCTGCCGTACATCACTGCCGATGCAAGCGGTCCGAAGCACTTGAACGTCAAGATCAGCCGCGCCAAGCTCGAATCGCTGGTCGAAGATCTGGTCAAGCGCACCATCGAGCCTTGCCGCATCGCACTGAAAGATGCCGGTATCGACGCCAGCAAGATCAACGACGTGATTCTGGTCGGTGGCCAGACCCGTATGCCGCTGGTGCAGAAATCGGTTGCCGACTTCTTCGGCAAGGAAGCACGCAAGGACGTCAACCCGGACGAAGCCGTGGCCATGGGTGCTGCGATTCAGGGCGCCGTTCTGGCCGGTGATGTCAAAGACGTTCTGCTGCTCGACGTCAGCCCGCTGACCCTGGGTATCGAAACCATGGGCGGTGTGATGACCGCGCTGATCGAGAAGAACACCACCATTCCGACCAAGAAGTCGCAGGTGTTCTCCACGGCCGATGACAACCAAGGCGCGGTGACCATCCACGTGCTGCAGGGTGAGCGCAAGCAAGCGGCGCAGAACAAGTCGCTGGGCAAGTTCGACCTGGCCGATATTCCGCCAGCACCGCGCGGTGTGCCGCAGATCGAAGTGACCTTCGACATCGACGCCAACGGCATTCTGCACGTCGGCGCCAAAGACAAGGCAACCGGCAAGACCCAGTCGATCGTGATCAAGGCCAACTCCGGTCTGTCCGACGACGAAATCGACCGCATGGTGCGTGATGCCGAGGCCAACGCCGAGGAAGACCGCAAGTTCGAAGAACTGGCCGCTGCCCGCAACCAGGGTGATGCGCTGGTGCACTCGACTCGCAAGATGGTCGCTGATGCTGGCGACAAGGTCAGCGCTGACGAGAAGAGCGCCATCGAAGCTGCGGTTGCAGCGCTGGAAGTGGCTGTCAAAGGCACCGACAAGGCAGAGATCGACGCCAAGGTCGAAGAGCTGTCCAAGGTCTCTGCACCTGTCGCTCAGAAGATGTACGCCGAGCAGCAGGGCGAGCAGCCTCAGGGCGGCGCGCAGCAGGCAGAGCCTGAGGCCAAGCATGACGACGTGGTCGACGCCGAGTTCGAAGAAGTGAAAGACAACAACAAGCAGTAATCCCTGCAAGTTGTCGGTCAGCGCACCGCCTGCGGGCGGTGAGCTGATAGGATGTCGCCGCGCGGGGGCTTGCTCCCGCGTTGGCGTGTCTGGAATACGAGAATTTTTTACAGCATCTGTCTGGGCGCTTAAGTACGTGGCGGCAGGTGCTTGCTTGCGGCACGGCGCGATCTGCGCAGAGGTTTGCCGAACGCCCTCAAGAGTGCAAATGACTTATGGCAAAGCGTGATTATTACGAGGTTCTGGGTGTCGAGCGCGGCGCCAGTGAAGCCGATCTCAAGAAGTCCTATCGCCGCCTGGCGATGAAGTTCCACCCCGACCGCAATCCTGGGGACAAAGAAGCTGAAGACTCCTTCAAAGAGGCCAACGAGGCCTACGAAGTGCTGTCCGATGCGAGCAAGCGTGCCGCGTACGATCAGTACGGTCATGCCGGCGTCGATCAGAGCGCGGGCGGTGGCCAGGGCTTTGGCGGCGCCAACTTCTCCGACATCTTCGGCGATGTCTTCAGCGACTTCTTCGGCGGTGGCGGCCGTGGCGGCGGACGCGGTGGCGCACAGCGCGGCAGCGACCTGCGCTACACGCTGGAACTGAACCTGGAAGAAGCCGTGCGCGGCACCACCGTCAGTATCCGTGTGCCGACACTGGTCAACTGCACGCCGTGCGATGGTTCGGGTTCCAAGAAAGGCTCGACGCCAAGCACCTGCCCGACCTGTGGCGGTATTGGTCAGGTACGCATGCAGCAAGGCTTCTTCTCGGTGCAGCAGACCTGCCCGCGCTGCCATGGCCAGGGCAAGATCATCACCGATCCGTGCCCGGCGTGCCACGGCGAAGGCCGTGTCGAAGAATACAAGACGCTGTCGGTCAAAGTGCCGCCAGGGGTCGATACCGGTGACCGCATTCGCTTGTCCGGCGAAGGCGAAGCCGGTGCTCACGGTGGGCCTACCGGTGATCTGTACGTGGTGATCAGTGTGCGCGAGCACGCGATCTTCCAGCGCGACGGCAAGCACCTGTACTGCGAAGTGCCGATCAGCTACACCGAGGCTGCCCTGGGTGGCGAGCTGGAAGTGCCGACCCTCGATGGTCGGGTCAAGCTGCGCATCCCTGAAGGTACGCAAACCGGCAAGCAATTCCGTCTGCGCGGCAAGGGCGTGGCGCCGGTACGCGGTGGTGGTGCGGGCGATCTGTTGTGCCGTGTGGCGGTCGAGACCCCGGTCAACCTCAGTCGTCGCCAGCGCGAACTGCTCGAAGAACTGCGTGATTCGCTGGAAGGCGACAGCTCGCATTCGCCCAAGGCCAGTGGCTGGTTCGAAGGTGTGAAGCGCTTCTTCGGCGACCTCTGACAAAGGAATCAAGCTATGCGACGTATTGCAGTGATGGGCGCCGCCGGGCGCATGGGTAAGGTGCTGGTCGAGGCCGTTCAGCAGCAGGCGCCGAAGGCTGGACTGACCGCCGCCATCGATCGTCCTGACAGCACGTTGGTCAATGCCGACGCTGGTGAGTTGGCGGGCCTGGGCCGTATCGGCGTGCCTGTTTCCGATGATCTGGCCAAGGTGGTGGACGAGTTCGATGTATTGATCGACTTCACCCACCCGTCGGTGACCCTGAAAAACCTGGCCTTCTGCCGCAAGGCCGGCAAGGCCATGGTGATTGGTACCACTGGCTTCAGCGAGCAGGAAAAACAGCTGCTGGTCGAGGCGGGCAAGGACATTCCGATTGTCTTCGCAGCCAACTTCAGCGTGGGCGTGAACCTCTGCCTGAAGCTGCTCGACACCGCTGCGCGGGTGCTGGGCGATGATGTCGACATCGAGATTCTCGAAGCGCATCACCGGCACAAGGTCGACGCGCCGTCCGGTACTGCGCTGCGCATGGGTGAGGTGGTGGCGCAGGCGCTGGGTCGCGATCTGCGCGAGGTGGCGGTGTATGGTCGTGAAGGCCAGACCGGTGCGCGGGAGCGCCAGACCATCGGCTTCGCCACGGTTCGCGCCGGCGACGTGGTGGGCGATCACACCGTGCTGTTCGCTGCCGAGGGTGAGCGGGTCGAGATCACCCACAAGGCCTCGAGCCGCATGACCTTCGCCAAGGGCGCGGTGCGTGCCGCGCTGTGGCTGGATGGGCGTGAGGCGGGGCTGTACGACATGCAGGATGTGCTCGAGCTGCACTGAACGAGCGTTGCAGGGGCGGCCGGCCTGGTCGCTCCTACAACTTTGCATCAGTTTTAGTTCCCCTCCCCGTAGACCAAAAAGCACTTTTTCTGTAAGCTGCAGCTTTAGTGTGTTCACTAAAAGCGCGCAGAATAATTCAGCATAGAAGCGGGGTGACGTGTCCATACGTCACTCCGCTTTTTTGCAACCTGCGATCGCCCTTTCCAGGCTTTTTTTACGGGAGGTCTTCTTGACTAAGCCAGCCATACTCGCCCTTGCCGATGGCAGCATTTTTCGCGGTGAAGCCATCGGTGCCGACGGACAGACCGTCGGAGAGGTGGTGTTCAACACCGCTATGACCGGCTACCAGGAAATTCTTACAGACCCTTCCTACGCCCAGCAGATCGTTACCCTGACCTACCCGCACATTGGCAACACCGGCACTACCCCGGAAGATGCCGAATCCGATCGCGTCTGGTCGGCCGGCCTGGTCATCCGTGACCTGCCACTGCTGGCCAGCAACTGGCGTAACAAGCAGTCGCTGCCTGATTACCTGAAGGCCAACAACGTCGTGGCCATCGCCGGTATCGACACCCGTCGCCTGACCCGAATCCTGCGTGAGAAGGGCGCTCAGAACGGTTGCATCCTGGCCGGTGACAACATCAGCGAAGAAGCCGCCATCGCCGCCGCCCGCAGTTTCCCGGGCCTCAAGGGCATGGACCTGGCCAAAGTGGTGTCCACCAAAGAGCGCTACGAGTGGCGCTCCAGCGTCTGGAGCCTGAAGACCGACAGTCACCCGACCCTGGAAGCCTCCGAGCTGCCGTATCACGTGGTGGCCTTCGACTACGGCGTGAAGCTGAACATCCTGCGCATGCTGGTCGCCCGCGGCTGCCGCGTCACTGTCGTGCCGGCGCAAACCCCGGCCAGTGAAGTGCTCGCGCTCAACCCCGATGGCGTGTTCCTGTCCAACGGCCCTGGTGATCCCGAGCCTTGCGACTATGCCATCCAGGCGATCAAGGACGTGCTGGAAACCGAGATTCCGGTCTTTGGCATCTGCCTCGGTCACCAGCTGTTGGCCCTGGCTTCCGGCGCCAAGACCGTGAAGATGGGTCACGGCCACCACGGCGCCAACCACCCGGTCCAGGACCTGGACACCGGTGTGGTGATGATCACCAGCCAGAACCACGGCTTCGCCGTCGATGAAGCGACCCTGCCGGGCAACGTTCGAGCGATCCACAAATCGCTGTTCGATGGCACCCTGCAAGGCATCGAGCGCACTGACAAGAGCGCTTTCAGCTTCCAGGGTCACCCTGAAGCCAGCCCAGGGCCGACCGACGTCGCGCCGCTGTTCGATCGTTTCATCGATGCCATGGCCAAGCGCCGCTGAGCATCCTGCTTCGAGGCCCCGGACCGACTTGCGTCGTGTCCGGCAGCGCCTGACCCAAGATTGTTCAAGACGGCTTGCCGACTGACCCGCGGATTTGAGTGACAACCATGCCAAAACGTACAGACATCAAAAGCATCCTGATTCTCGGCGCTGGCCCGATCGTGATCGGCCAGGCCTGCGAATTCGACTATTCCGGCGCCCAGGCCTGCAAGGCCCTGCGCGAGGAAGGTTTCCGCGTCATCCTGGTGAACTCCAACCCGGCCACCATCATGACCGACCCGGCCATGGCCGACGCCACCTACATCGAGCCGATCAAATGGCAGTCGGTGGCCAAGATCATCGAGAAAGAACGCCCCGACGCCGTGCTGCCGACCATGGGCGGCCAGACCGCACTGAACTGTGCGCTCGATCTCGAGCGCCATGGCGTGCTCGAGAAGTTCGGTGTGGAAATGATCGGCGCCAATGCCGACACCATCGACAAGGCCGAAGACCGCTCGCGCTTCGACAAGGCCATGAAGGACATCGGTCTGGAATGCCCGCGCTCCGGCATCGCCCACAGCATGGAAGAGGCCAACGCGGTGCTCGAGAAGCTCGGCTTCCCGTGCATCATCCGTCCGTCCTTCACCATGGGCGGCACCGGCGGCGGCATCGCTTACAACCGTGAAGAATTCGAAGAAATCTGCGCCCGTGGCCTGGACCTGTCGCCGACCAAGGAGCTGCTGATCGACGAATCTTTGATCGGTTGGAAGGAATACGAGATGGAGGTGGTCCGCGACAAGAAGGACAACTGCATCATCGTCTGCTCCATCGAGAACTTCGACCCGATGGGTGTGCACACCGGTGACTCGATCACCGTGGCTCCTGCCCAGACCCTGACCGACAAGGAATACCAGATCATGCGCAACGCCTCGCTGGCGGTGCTGCGTGAAATCGGTGTGGAAACAGGCGGCTCCAACGTCCAGTTCGGCATCTGCCCGGACACCGGGCGGATGGTCGTCATCGAGATGAACCCCCGCGTGTCGCGTTCCTCGGCGCTGGCCTCCAAGGCCACCGGCTTCCCGATCGCCAAGATCGCCGCCAAGCTGGCCGTTGGTTACACCCTCGACGAGCTGCAGAACGACATCACCGGCGGCCGTACGCCGGCGTCCTTCGAACCGTCCATCGACTACGTGGTCACCAAGCTGCCACGCTTCGCCTTCGAGAAATTCCCCAAGGCCGACGCGCGTCTGACCACGCAGATGAAATCCGTGGGCGAAGTCATGGCCATTGGCCGGACCTTCCAGGAATCGCTGCAGAAAGCCCTGCGTGGCCTGGAAGTCGGCGCCTGCGGCCTCGACCCGAAAGTCGACCTGGCCAGCCCGGAAGCTGCCAGCATCCTCAAGCGCGAACTGACCGTACCGGGCGCCGAGCGTATCTGGTACGTCGCCGACGCCATGCGTTCGGGCATGACCTGCGAAGAGATCTTCGACCTCACCGGCATCGACATGTGGTTCCTGGTGCAGATGGAAGACCTGATCAAGGATGAAGAGAAGGTCAAGACCCTGGCCCTCACCGCCATCGACAAAGACCTGATGCTGCGCCTCAAGCGCAAGGGTTTCTCTGACCAGCGTCTGGCCAAGCTGCTCGGCATCACCGACAAGAACCTGCGTCGTCACCGCCACAAGCTGGAAGTGTTCCCGGTGTACAAGCGCGTCGACACTTGCGCCGCCGAGTTCGCCACCGACACCGCCTACCTGTACTCGACCTACGAGGAAGAGTGCGAGGCCAAGCCGACCGGCCGTGACAAGATCATGATCCTCGGCGGTGGTCCGAACCGTATCGGCCAAGGTATCGAGTTCGACTACTGCTGCGTGCACGCTGCGCTGGCGCTGCGTGAAGACGGCTACGAGACCATCATGGTCAACTGCAACCCGGAAACCGTTTCCACCGACTACGATACCTCCGACCGTCTGTACTTCGAGCCGCTGACCCTGGAAGACGTGCTGGAAGTGTGCCGCGTCGAGCAGCCCAAGGGCGTTATCGTCCACTACGGCGGCCAGACTCCGCTGAAGCTGGCCCGTGCTCTGGAAGAAGCAGGCGTGCCGATCATCGGTACCAGCCCTGACGCCATCGACCGTGCTGAAGACCGCGAGCGTTTCCAGCAGATGGTGCAGCGCCTGAACCTGCTGCAGCCGCCAAACGCCACTGTTCGCAGTGAAGAAGAAGCCATTCGCGCTGCCGGTGGCATCGGCTACCCGCTGGTGGTGCGTCCTTCGTACGTGCTGGGCGGTCGCGCCATGGAAATCGTCTACGAACTGGACGAACTCAAGCGCTACCTGCGCGAAGCGGTCCAGGTGTCGAACGACAGCCCGGTCCTGCTCGACCACTTCCTCAATTGCGCCATCGAGATGGACGTGGACGCTGTCTGCGACGGTACCGACGTTGTCATCGGCGCGATCATGCAGCATATCGAACAGGCCGGTGTTCACTCCGGTGACTCGGCCTGCTCGCTGCCGCCGTACTCGCTGCCGGCCCATGTGCAGGACGAAGTCCGCGACCAGGTCAAGAAAATGGCCCTGGAGCTGGGCGTGGTCGGCTTGATGAACGTCCAGTTGGCGCTGCAAGGCGACAAGATCTACGTGATCGAAGTCAACCCGCGTGCCTCGCGGACCGTGCCGTTCGTGTCCAAGTGCATCGGTACCTCGCTGGCGATGATTGCTGCCCGCGTCATGGCCGGCAAAACCCTCAAGGAAATCGGCTTCACCGAAGAAATCATCCCGAACTTCTACAGCGTCAAGGAAGCCGTCTTCCCGTTCGCCAAGTTCCCAGGGGTCGACCCGATCCTCGGCCCAGAGATGAAATCGACCGGTGAAGTGATGGGCGTTGGCGACAGCTTCGGTGAAGCGTTCGCCAAGGCCCAGATGGGTGCCAGCGAAGTGCTGCCCACCGGCGGTACCGCGTTCATCAGCGTGCGCGACGACGACAAGCCACAAGTGGCCGCCGTTGCCGGTGATCTGATCGCGCTGGGCTTCGATGTGGTCGCCACTGCCGGTACCGCCAAGGTCATCGAGGCTGCTGGCCTGAAGGTGCGTCGTGTCAACAAGGTCACCGAAGGGCGTCCGCATGTGGTCGACATGATCAAGAACGACGAAGTGTCGCTGATCATCAACACCACCGAAGGTCGCCAGTCGATTGCCGATTCCTACTCGATTCGTCGCAATGCGTTGCAGCACAAGATCTACTGCACGACTACCATCGCGGCGGGTGAAGCCATCTGTGAAGCGCTGAAGTTTGGTCCTGAAAAGACCGTTCGCCGCTTGCAGGATCTGCATGCAGGATTGAAAGCATGAGCATTACCAAATATCCAATGACCGTCCAGGGCGCTCGCGCCCTGGAAGCGGAGCACCTTCATCTGACCAAGACCGAGCGTCCTCGTCTGAGTCAGGCGATTGGTGAAGCCCGCGAGCTGGGCGATCTCAAGGAAAACGCCGAGTACCATTCTGCCCGTGAAGAGCAGGGCATGGTCGAGGCGCGCATTCGTGATATCGAAGGTCGCCTGCAGAACTCTGTAGTAATCGACGTGACCACCATCGCTCATACCGGCAAGGTCATTTTCGGCACCACCGTCGAGTTGGAAAACACCGAAACCGGTGATCAGGTGACTTATCAGATCGTTGGCGAGGATGAAGCTGACGTGAAGAAAGGCAAGCTGTCGAGCGGTGCACCGATCGCCCGCGCCATCATTGGCAAGGAAGAAGGTGACACGGTTGTCGTGAAGACGCCGAACGGTACGGTCGAGTACGAGATTGTCGAAGTCAAACACATCTGACCGGCGCCTGCGGGCGCCTTCCCTCGAGGGGATCCTCTGGCAGCTGGCCCAGGTATTCTGGGTCGGCGGCTTGTGGGTGTTCCACGTCGGGCTGGTGCCTGCGCTCAAGGTGTCGGGCTTGGCGCCGTTGCTGGTGCAGGACATCGCTGCGCAGATCGACCGCTGGTTGATCGGCGTGGCGCTGCTCGGGCTGCTCACGCAGCTGGCTGTATTGGCGAGGGTAGAGGGACTGAGCGCCTGGTGGCGACAGTTTCGCGGGCAGATGCTACTGCTGGGGCTGGGGGCGTGCGTGAGTTACTACACGTTGCGCTACGGCATCTCGGTGGGTGAACGCTGGCAGATGTTCTGCTTTTTGGTGCTGGGCTTCTCCGGCATCGTGCTGGTGGCCCAGCCGGTCCCGGTCAGGGCGCAGATTCTGCGCCGCTGACCGTCATCACCGTTACTTGTAGCGGTGAATGTTGGACAGCTGTTTGTTCGGCTGCGGGTTCTTGCGGTAGATCAGGGCTTTCTTGCCGATGGTCTGCACCAGTTCGGCCCGGCCTACCTTGCACAGCTCGGCGATGGTGGCCGCGCGCTCTTCACGATCTTCCGAGCGAATTTCCACTTTGATCAACTCGTGGTCAGCCAGGGCGCGTTCCAGCTCGGCGGCTACGCCTTCATTCAGGCCATTGCCGGCGATGATCAAAACCGGCTTGAGGTCATGACCAATGGATTTGTACTGCTTCTTCTGCTCGTTATTGAGCGGCATAATCTGACCCTTTTCGTCTGATTCTGTAAAATTGACCGGCATTTTACCCGAGGGCCCGTAGCTGCGCCCAGTCAATCACGACGCATATCATCGAGGTGCCCCGTGGCGCAACGTTCCAAAAGCAGCCAGAACTGGCTGAGAGAGCATTTCAACGATCCTTTCGTCAAACAGGCGCAGAAAGACGGTTACCGTTCGCGCGCCAGTTACAAACTGCTGGAGATCCAGGAAAAGGACCGTCTCATTCGCCCCGGCATGAGCGTGATCGACCTGGGCGCTGCGCCAGGTGGCTGGTCGCAGGTGACCAGTCGTCTGATTGGTGGGCAAGGCCGGCTGATTGCTTCTGACATTCTGGAGATGGACTCCATCCCTGACGTCACCTTCATCCAGGGCGACTTCACCCAGGATGCGGTGCTTCAGCAAATTCTCGAGGCGGTCGGTGATTCGCACGTCGACCTTGTGATTTCCGATATGGCCCCCAACATGAGTGGTACGCCGGAAGTCGATATGCCGCGGGCCATGTTCCTTTGCGAGCTGGCACTGGACCTGGCGGGCCGGGTACTGCGCCCGGGTGGTGACTTCCTGATCAAGATCTTCCAGGGCGAAGGCTTCGATGCCTACCTCAAGGACGTGCGCAGCAAGTTCGACAAAGTGCAGATGCGCAAGCCGTCTTCATCGCGGGATCGCTCCCGCGAGCAATACCTGCTTGGCAAGGGTTTCAAAGGGGCGTGAGCAGGCGCCCTGCGCGGTTGACGATAGTTTTTTCCAATCGGCCGCTGCGTCAGGAATGTCCGAACTTCGTGTAGTCTTGAGTTCACAAAGGGTTACAGACGGCACCTGCGGATGCGTAGGTAATGTAGTAAGTTAGGGCGCTGTATATCATGCGAGGCACGGCTGCGTCGTGCGCCGACCTCAGAGGGTAGCTAATTGAACGACATGGCAAAGAATCTGATCCTGTGGTTGATCATCGCCGCCGTTTTGGTAACGGTGATGAACAACTTCTCCAGCCCGAACGAGCCGCAGACCCTCAACTATTCCGACTTCATCCAGCAGGTCAAGGACGGTAAGGTCGAGCGCGTCACCGTAGATGGCGCAGTCATCAGCGGCAAGCGTTCTGACGGCGATACCTTCAAGACCATCCGTCCGGCCATCGCCGACAATGGCCTGATCGGTGATCTGGTCGACAACAACGTGGTCATCGAAGGCAAGCAGCCAGAGCAGCAGAGCATCTGGACGCAATTGCTGGTTGCCAGCTTCCCGATCCTGGTCATCATCGCGGTGTTCATGTTCTTCATGCGCCAGATGCAGGGTGGCGCTGGCGGCAAGGGCGGGCCGATGAGCTTCGGCAAGAGCAAGGCGCGCCTGTTGTCGGAGGATCAGGTGAAGACGACCCTGTCCGACGTGGCCGGTTGCGACGAAGCCAAGGAAGAAGTGGGCGAGCTGGTCGAGTTCCTGCGTGATCCTGGCAAGTTCCAGCGCCTGGGCGGTCGCATCCCTCGCGGCGTGCTGATGGTCGGCCCGCCCGGTACCGGTAAAACCCTGCTGGCCAAGGCCATCGCGGGTGAAGCCAAGGTGCCGTTCTTCACCATTTCCGGTTCTGACTTCGTCGAAATGTTCGTCGGTGTCGGCGCCAGCCGTGTCCGCGACATGTTCGAACAAGCCAAGAAGCACGCCCCGTGCATCATCTTCATCGACGAAATCGATGCGGTCGGCCGTCACCGCGGCGCCGGCATGGGTGGTGGTCACGACGAGCGTGAACAAACCCTCAACCAGTTGCTGGTAGAGATGGACGGCTTCGAGATGAACGATGGCATCATCGTCATCGCCGCGACCAACCGTCCCGATGTGCTCGATCCGGCGCTGCTGCGTCCCGGCCGCTTCGACCGCCAGGTGGTGGTCGGTCTGCCGGATATCCGTGGCCGCGAACAGATCCTCAAGGTGCACATGCGCAAGGTGCCGGCGGGTGAGAACGTCAACCCTGCCGTGATTGCACGCGGCACGCCCGGTTTCTCCGGTGCCGACCTTGCCAACCTGGTCAACGAGGCGTCGCTGTTCGCAGCGCGAAATGGCAAGCGCCTCGTGGAAATGAAGGAATTCGAACTGGCCAAAGACAAGATCATGATGGGCGCCGAGCGCAAGACCATGGTCATGTCCGAGAAGGAAAAACGTAACACCGCCTATCACGAGGCAGGCCATGCCATCGTCGGTCGTGTCGTTCCTGAGCACGACCCGGTGTACAAGGTATCCATCATTCCTCGTGGGCGTGCCTTGGGTGTCACCATGTTCCTGCCCGAGGAAGACCGCTACAGCCTGTCCAAGCGCGCACTGATCAGCCAGATCTGCTCGCTGTACGGCGGCCGTATCGCTGAAGAAATGACCCTCGGCTTCGACGGTGTCACCACCGGCGCATCCAACGACATCATGCGTGCCAGCCAGATCGCCCGAAACATGGTCACCAAGTGGGGTCTGTCGGAGAAGCTCGGTCCTTTGATGTACGCAGAGGAAGAGGGCGAGGTGTTCCTCGGTCGCAGTGCCGGTTCGCAGCAGGCCAGCGTCTCTGGCGATACCGCCAAGCTGATCGACCTGGAAGTGCGCAGCATCATCGACCAGTGCTACGCCACGGCGCAGCAGATTCTTATCGAGAATCGCGACAAGCTCGATGCCATGGCCGATGCCTTGATGAAGTACGAGACCATCGACTCGGATCAGATCGACGACATCATGTCCGGTCGCACTCCTCGCGAACCGCGGGACTGGGACAACGATGCCGGTGATTCGGGCAGCGCGGCGCCCCAGGGCGATCGTCCGGAGTCTCCGATTGGCGGCCCTGCTGCCCACCACTAAGGTTCACTATGACCTCCAAGCAGTACCCGACCCGGTTGCCTTGCGGCAACCGGGTTCTTGATTTATCACGTACCCACGTCATGGGCATTCTTAACGTCACGCCCGACTCGTTCTCTGACGGCGGCCGGTTCGGTCAGCTGGATCAAGCGTTGTTCCATGCCCAGGCCATGGTCGAGGCTGGCGCAACGTTGATCGATGTCGGCGGTGAATCGACCCGTCCCGGCGCGCGTGCAGTCTCGGTCACCGAGGAGTTGGAGCGCGTTGCGCCCATCGTCGAAGCGATCAACAGCCGTCTCGACGTGGTGATCTCGGTCGACACCTCTACCCCTGCCGTCATGCGCGAATCGGCCCGTCTCGGGGCCGGCTTGATCAACGATGTGCGTGCGCTCGAGCGCGAGGGTGCGCTGGATGCCGCCGCCGCCACCGGATTGCCGGTGTGCCTCATGCACATGCGCGGTGACCCTGGCACCATGCAGGACGACCCTCATTACGCTAATGTGACTGACGAAGTTGCCGTGTACCTGCAGCAGCGGATGGATGCGTGCGTCGCAGCGGGCATCGATGAGCAGCGCATCGTTCTCGATCCTGGGTTCGGTTTCGCCAAGACCTTGGCGCACAACCTCAGCCTGTTCAAGCACATGCAGCGCCTGGCTCGATTGGGCCGGCCCTTGCTGGTCGGTGTGTCGCGCAAGAGCATGATCGGCCTGACTCTGGAAAAGCCCGTGGACCAGCGGCTCTATGGCAGCCTGGCTCTGGCAGGGCTGGCCATGACCAAAGGTGCCAGCATTCTGCGGGTGCATGACGTGGCGCAAACCGTCGATGTGGTGCGAATGATCGCCGCGGTGCAAGGCGCCGAATAGAACACAGTGGAGTGACACATGAGCAGAAAGTATTTCGGCACCGACGGTATCCGCGGTCGCGTCGGCCAGTTCCCCATTACCCCGGATTTCATGCTCAAGCTCGGCTGGGCCGCGGGCATGGCCTTCCGCAAGCTCGGTCACTGTCGGGTGCTGGTGGGCAAGGACACGCGCATTTCCGGATACATGTTCGAGTCGGCGCTGGAAGCCGGGCTTTCCGCGGCGGGTGCCGATGTGATGTTGCTTGGCCCGATGCCGACCCCGGCCATCGCGTACCTGACCCGCACCTTCCATGCAGAGGCGGGCATCGTCATCAGTGCTTCGCACAATCCGCATGACGACAACGGCATCAAATTCTTCTCCGGCAAGGGCACGAAGCTGCCTGATGACGTCGAGCTGATGATCGAAGAATTGCTCGACCAGCCGATGACGGTGGTGGAATCGAGCAAGCTGGGCAAGGTGTCACGCATCAACGACGCAGCTGGGCGCTATATCGAATTCTGCAAGGGCAGCGTGCCGACCGGCACCAGCTTCGACAGCCTCAAGCTGGTGGTGGACTGCGCCCACGGTGCGACCTACAAGGTTGCTCCCAGCGTATTCAGCGAGCTGGGAGCGGATGTGACCGTGCTGCACGCACAGCCCGACGGCCTGAACATCAACGAGGGCTGTGGCTCGACGCATATCGAATCGCTGCAGGCAGCGGTGCTGGACGGTCATGCCGATCTGGGTATCGCCTTCGATGGCGATGGCGACCGTGTGCTGATGGTCGATCACACCGGAACCGTGGTCGAGGGCGATGAGCTGCTGTTCCTCATCGCCCGTGACCTGCAGGATCGCGGCAAGCTGCAGGGCGGCGTCGTCGGTACGTTGATGAGCAACCTGGGGCTGGAGCTGGCCCTCAAGGATCTGGACATTCCCTTCGCCCGGGCCAAGGTCGGTGATCGCTACGTGATGGCTGAACTGCTCGAGCGTGAGTGGTTGCTGGGGGGAGAGAATTCCGGGCATGTCGTGTGCGGCAACTACACCACCACAGGCGATGCGATCATCGCGGCGCTGCAAGTGCTGATGGCCCTCAAGCGCCGTGGCGAAACCCTCGCTCAGGCGCGTCAAGGCCTGCGCAAGTGTCCCCAGGTGCTGATCAACGTGCGCTACAGCGCAGGTCAGGACGACCCGCTGGAAAACCCTGCGGTGCAGCAGGCCAGCGCAGAAGCGACCGAAGCGATGGCCGGGCGAGGCCGGGTACTGTTGCGCAAGTCTGGCACTGAGCCATTGGTGCGGGTCATGGTCGAGGGCGATGACGAAGATCAGGTTCGTGGTCATGCGCAAACCCTGGCCAAGGTAGTCGAGCAAGTTTGTGCTTGAAAGTTGCTTGCCAGCGCGTTTCTGGTTGGGTAAGATCTGCGCCCACTTCGACCTACGAGGTAGAGCATGCGTCACCCCATGGTAGCTGGTAACTGGAAAATGCACGGTAACCGCGCCGGTGTCGCAGAGCTGCTCGAAGGGCTGCGAAACATGCCCTTGCCACGTGGTGTGGAAGTTGCGATTTTTCCGCCAGAGTTATTCATCGAGCGTGCGATTGCAGCGCTTGAAGAGGGCGGAATCAGCGTAGGTGCACAGAATTCTGCAATACAGCCCGAGCAGGGCGCGCTGACCGGGGAAGTTGCTCCCGAGCAGTTGGCTGAAGTCGGTTGCAAGTTGGTGTTGGTTGGGCATTCCGAGCGTCGTCAGATTCTGGGCGAGAGTGAAGAAGTTCTTCAGCGCAAGTTTGCAGCGGCCCAGGCCAGTGGTTTGATGCCAGTGCTGTGTATTGGGGAAACCCTTGAAGAGCGCGAGGCGGGCAAGACGCTGGAAGTGGTAGGGCGTCAACTCGGTAGTATCGTCGATGAGTTCGGTGCTGCAGTGTTTGCCAATGCGGTAATTGCCTATGAGCCTGTATGGGCCATCGGTACTGGCCTTACGGCCACGCCACAGCAAGCGCAGGATGTGCACGCCGCCATCCGCGCCCAGCTGGCGGCGAAGGATGCCGAAGTGGCCGCCAACGTGCGGTTGCTCTACGGCGGCAGCGTTAAGGCGGCCAATGCCGCTGAACTGTTCGGCATGCCGGATATCGATGGGGGGCTCATTGGTGGAGCGTCCTTGAACGCAGACGAATTCGGTGCAATTTGTCGCGCCGCAGGAAACTGAAATGCTGGAAACAGTCGTAGTTGTGTTTCATCTGTTGGCTGCACTGGCGCTCGTGGCGCTGGTATTGATGCAACAGGGTAAAGGTGCGGAAGCAGGGGCATCTTTCGGCGCAGGGGCTTCAAATACTGTGTTCGGAAGTCAAGGTTCTGCTACCTTCCTAAGTAAATTTACTGCTATACTTGCTGCCACTTTCTTTCTGACTGCACTTGGGTTAGGATACTTCGCAAAGGAACAGGCTCACCAGCTGTCCCAAGCAGGTTTGCCAGATCCAGCAGTTCTTGAAGTTAAAGAACAGAAGTCTGAAGTAAATGATGATGTCCCAATGCTCCAAGAGCAGAAGAGCGAAACCACCCAGCAAGGTGATGTACCTCCTCCGGTTGAAGAGCAGAAGTAACGGGTTTCATTGAGTCGTATTGCCGAGGTGGTGGAATTGGTAGACACGCAACCTTGAGGTGGTTGTGCCCATAGGGTGTAGGGGTTCGAGTCCCCTTCTCGGTACCAATTGAAGCTTGAGAGCCCGCTTTAGCGGGCTTTCTTGCAGGTGGAGGTTGGATTGACCCTGCAAGGGGTTCGGTCTTATACTTTCGCCCCAGCTTTGTCGCGGGGTGGAGCAGCTTGGTAGCTCGTCGGGCTCATAACCCGAAGGTCGTTGGTTCAAATCCAGCCCCCGCAACCAGCTTTGGCTAAGCCCCTTTTCAGGGGCTTTTTGCTAACCGAACAGTTTTCGGCGTCGTTGTCCAACGGCGCTTTCAGGGATGGGCGTTTCGCCCATTTTTTATTTGCACAGCATGCACGAGGGGGTTCAGGTGTCGAGCAAGCTAGAACAGTTGCAGGCCTTGTTGGCCCCGGTTGTCGAGGGTCTGGGCTATCAATGCTGGGGGATCGAATACGTTTCCCAGGGTAAGCATTCGGTATTGCGCATCTACATCGACAAGGAAGGCGGCATTCTGGTGGACGACTGTGAATCGGTCAGTCGCCAGGCCAGCGCCATCCTCGATGTGGAAGATCCTATCAGCAGCGAATACACCCTCGAGGTGTCTTCTCCTGGCATGGATCGCCCACTGTTCACCTTGGAACAGTTTGCCTCGCATGCCGGCGAACAAGTGAAGATCAAGCTGCGTATCCCTTTCGAGGGCCGACGCAACTTCCAAGGCCTGCTCCGTGGTGTGGAGGATCAGGATGTGGTCGTCCAGGTGGATGACAACGAGTTCCTGTTGCCGATCGATTCGATCGACAAGGCCAATATTATTCCCAGTTTTGACTGAGACGTGCCGGGCCCGCCGGATTATCCGGGTCCAATGGCTTGCGCAAGGCGAGGCGTACGATGAGCAAAGAAGTATTGCTGGTTGTTGAATCGGTATCCAACGAAAAGGGTGTACCCCCTGGCGTCATTTTCGAGGCGCTGGAAGTGGCTTTGGCCACTGCAACCAAGAAACGTTTTGAAGACGAAGTCGATCTGCGTGTGGAAATCAACCGCCACACCGGTAGCTACGAGACTTTCCGTCGCTGGACCGTCGTGGACGAAGATGCCCTGGACGATCCGGCCATCGAGACCTGGCCGAGCAAGATCCACCTGACCCACCCTGAAGCCCAGGTTGGTGATGTGATCGAGGAAAAGATCGAGTCGATCGAGTTCGGTCGTATCGCTGCACAGACCGCCAAGCAGGTGATCGTGCAGAAAGTTCGTGAAGCCGAGCGCGCCCAAGTGGTCGACGCCTATCGCGAGCGGGTCAACGAGATCATCTCCGGTACCGTCAAGAAGGTCACCCGCGACAATGTCATCGTCGACCTTGGCAACAATGCCGAGGCGCTGCTGGCGCGCGAAGACATCATTCCACGTGAGACTTTCCGGGTAGGCGTGCGTCTACGTGCCCTGCTCAAGGAAATCCGCAGCGAAAACCGCGGCCCGCAGCTGATTCTGTCGCGCACTGCGCCGCAGATGCTGATCGAGCTGTTCCGCATCGAAGTGCCGGAAATCGCTGAAGGTCTCATCGAAGTCATGGCCGCCTCCCGTGATCCGGGTTCGCGTGCCAAGATCGCCGTCCGCTCCAAGGACAAGCGCATCGATCCGCAAGGTGCCTGTATCGGCATGCGTGGTTCGCGTGTACAAGCCGTGTCCGGCGAGCTGGGTGGTGAGCGTGTCGATATCGTCCTCTGGGACGATAACCCGGCACAGTTCGTCATCAACGCCATGTCGCCGGCTGAGGTCGCGGCGATCATCGTTGATGAAGATGCCCATGCCATGGACATCGCTGTCGCCGAAGACAACCTCGCCCAGGCCATCGGTCGTGGCGGGCAGAACGTTCGTCTTGCCAGTCAACTGACCGGCTGGACCCTGAACGTGATGACCGAGAAGGATATCCAGGCCAAGCAGCAAGCAGAAACTGGCGACATCCTGCGTAATTTCGTTGAAGAACTGGAAGTCGACGAGGAGCTGGCACAAGTGCTGGTCGACGAAGGCTTCACCAGCCTTGAAGAAATTGCCTACGTACCGTTGGAAGAAATGCTCAACATCGATGGCTTCGACGAGGAAATCGTCAACGAGCTTCGCGCTCGTGCCAAGGACCGCTTGTTGACCAAAGCCATCGCTACCGAAGAAAAACTGGCAGACGCCCATCCGGCCGAAGACCTGCTCTCCCTTGAGGGTATGGATCCGGACCTGGCAGCGGAACTGGCGGTGCGCGGCGTGGTTAACCGCGAAGACCTGGCCGAGCAGTCGATTGACGACCTGCTCGACATCGACGGCATCGACCAAGAGCGTGCCGGCAAGTTGATCATGGCCGCGCGAGCCCACTGGTTCGAGTAATTAGGCGTGGCCTGAGGAGAGAAGTGCATGACGCAAGTCACGGTGAAAGAACTGGCCCAAGAGGTCGAGGCACCGGTAGAGCGCCTGCTGCAGCAGATGCGTGAGGCAGGTCTGCCACACACCGACGCCGGTCAGATAGTGACCGACAACGAGAAGCAGGTACTGCTGAGCCATCTGAAAAGCAGCCACAAGAGCAAGGCGGAAGAGCCGCGCAAGATTACCTTGCAGCGCAAGACCACCAGCACCCTGCGTGTCGCCGGTAGCAAAAGCATCAGCGTAGAAGTACGCAAGAAGAAAGTATTCGTTCAGCGCAGCGCGGAAGAAATCCAGGCTGAGCAGAAGCGTGAGCTCGAAGAGCGTCGCGCGGCGGAAAACGCCGAGCGTGCCAAGAGCGAGGCGGACACCCGTCAGCGCGCCGAAGAGCAAACCCGTCGCGAAGCGCCCGCTGCAGCAGCTCCGGCAGCCGCAGCGTCGCCTGCCGCAGGATCGCCTGCCGCAGGTTCGCCTGCCGCAGCACCCGCTCCGGCAGCTGCGCCGGCTGTTGCCGACGCGCCGATGGCCGATGACGCCGCAGCCCGTGCTGCCGAGCGCAAGAAAGACGAGACTCGCCGTAACGAGACCCGCACCCGTGAAGACGATCGTCGTGGCGGCGAGCGTCGTGGCGAAGCGCCGCGCGTGTCGATCAAGGTCAAGGTGAAGGAAAAAGAGAAGGCGCCGACGCCGCGTGCCGCGCCGCGCACTACCGACGAAGAGAGCGATGGCGCTCGTCGTGGTCGTGGTGGCAAAGGCAAGCTGAAGAAGCGTAACCAGCACGGCTTCCAGAGCCCGACTGGCCCGCTGGTGCGTGATGTCACCATTGGCGAGACCATCACCGTCTCCGAGCTGGCGCAGCAGATGTCGGTCAAAGGCGCTGAAGTCGTCAAGTTCATGTTCAAGATGGGCACCCCGGTGACCATCAACCAGGTGCTGGACCAGGAAACTGCCCAGTTGATCGCCGAAGAGCTGGGCCACAAGGTCACGCTGATCAGCGATTCCGCCCTGGAAGACTCCCTGGCCGAGTCGCTGAAGTTCGAAGGCGTGGTCGAGTCGCGTGCTCCGGTCGTCACCGTCATGGGTCACGTCGACCACGGCAAGACTTCCCTGCTCGACTACATCCGTCGTGCCAAGGTCGCTGCTGGCGAGGCCGGTGGTATCACCCAGCACATCGGTGCCTACCACGTGGAAACCGACCGCGGCATGGTCACCTTCCTCGATACCCCGGGTCACGCTGCGTTCACCCAGATGCGCGCCCGTGGTGCCAAGGCTACCGACATCGTCATCCTGGTGGTGGCTGCGGACGACGGCGTGATGCCGCAGACCCGTGAAGCCGTTCAGCATGCCAAGGCAGCTGGCGTTCCACTGGTGGTGGCAGTCAACAAGATCGACAAGCCGGGTGCCGACCTCGATCGCATTCGCAACGAACTGTCTGTCGAAGGCGTGACTTCCGAGGACTGGGGTGGAGACACGCCATTCGTCAAGGTCTCGGCGAAAATGGGTACCGGTGTCGACGAACTGCTCGAAGCCGTGCTGCTGCAAGCCGAGATCCTCGAGCTGACCGCCACGCCGACCGCACCAGGTCGTGGTGTCGTGGTCGAGTCGCGTCTGGACAAGGGTCGTGGCCCGGTTGCCACCATCCTGGTTCAGGACGGCACACTGCGTCAGGGCGACATGGTCCTGTGCGGCTCCAACTATGGCCGCGTGCGTGCCATGCTCGACGAGAACGGCAAGCCTGTGAAGGAAGCTGGTCCGTCGATTCCGGTCGAGATTCTCGGCCTGGACGGCACCCCGGAAGCCGGTGACGAGCTGTCGGTGGTGGCTGACGAGAAGAAAGCCCGTGAAGTGGCGATGTTCCGTCAAGGCAAGTACCGCGAGGTCAAGCTGGCCCGTGCTCACGCCGGCAAGCTGGAAAACATCTTCGAGACCATGGGTCAGGAAGAGAAGAAGACCCTCAACATCGTGCTCAAGACCGATGTTCGTGGTTCGCTCGAGGCCCTGCAGGGTTCGCTCGGCGGCCTGGGCAACGACGAAGTGCAGGTCCGTGTGATTGGTGGCGGTGTCGGTGGTATCACCGAGAGCGATGCCAACCTGGCCCTGGCCTCGAACGCGGTGCTGTTCGGCTTCAACGTGCGTGCCGATGCCGGTGCGCGCAAGATCGTCGAGCAGGAAGGTCTGGATATGCGTTATTACAACGTGATCTACGACATCATCGAGGACGTCAAGAAAGCCCTGACCGGCATGCTCGGCAGCGATGTTCGCGAGAACATCCTGGGTGTGGCCGAAGTGCGTGACGTGTTCCGTTCGCCGAAGTTCGGCGCCATCGCTGGCTGCATGGTCATCGAGGGTACTGTGTACCGCAACCGTCCGATCCGCGTTCTGCGCGAGGACGTGGTGATCTTCGAAGGCGAGCTGGAATCGCTGCGTCGCTTCAAGGACGATGCTGCCGAAGTGCGTAACGGCATGGAGTGCGGTATTGGCGTCAAGAGCTACAACGACGTCAAGGTCGGCGACAAGATCGAGGTCTTCGAGAAAGTCCAGGTGGCACGTACCCTGTAAGGGTCGTGCCGGGCGCAGCCCCATCCCGTCGGGGATGGCCGCGCCTCACAAGGTAACGCCCGGTCAGGCACACGCCTCGCCGGGCGTTTGCCGCTTGAGAAACAGGTAGTAAGAATGGCAAAAGAATATAGCCGTACCCAACGCATTGGCGATCAGATGCAGCGCGAGCTGGCCGAGCTGATCCGCCGTGAAGTCAAGGACCCGCGCGTCGGCCTGGTGACCATCACCGCCGTCGACGTCAGTCGCGACGTTGGCCATGCCAAGGTATTCATCACCGTCATGGGCGGCGATGATGCCGACGCCGTGCCGCAAACCCTCAAGGCATTGAACAATGCCGCGAGCTTCCTGCGCTTGCACCTGGGTCGTGCCATGCAATTGCGCAGTGTGCCGCAGCTGCACTTCCACTACGACGAAAGCGTCAGCCGCGGTGTGCACCTGTCGGCGCTGATCGAGCGTGCGGTGGCTGAAGATCGCCTGCATCAGCAGGGCGATGAGTCGGACACCAAGGAGTAAGCCGGTGGCGCAGGTCAAACGTATCCGCCGCAACGTCAGCGGCATCATCCTGCTCGACAAGCCATTGGGGTTCACCTCCAATGCCGCGTTGCAGAAAGTGCGCTGGTTGCTCAACGCGGAGAAGGCCGGCCACACCGGCAGCCTCGATCCGCTGGCCACCGGCGTGCTGCCGCTGTGCTTCGGCGAGGCGACCAAGTTTTCCCAGTACCTGCTCGATTCCGACAAGGGTTACGAGACGGTCATGCAGCTTGGGCAAACCACCAACACCGCCGATGCCGAAGGCGAAGTGCTGCGAACCCGCGAAGTGACCGTCGGTCGCGCCGACATCGAAGCGGCATTGCCGGCGTTTCGCGGCCCGATCAGCCAGGTACCGCCGATGTACTCGGCGCTCAAGCGCGATGGCCAGCCACTGTACAAGCTCGCCCGTGCAGGAGAGGTAGTGGAGCGCGAGGCGCGTTCTGTTACTATTACGCGCCTGGAACTGCTGCACAGTGAAGGTACTCGCGCACGCTTGTCGGTTGGCTGCAGCAAAGGCACCTATATCCGCACGCTGGTGGAAGATATCGGCGAGGTTCTGGGCTGCGGCGCGTATGTCGCCGAGCTGCGTCGGACACAGGCAGGGCCCTTCGAACTGGCCCAGACGGTGACCCTCGAAGCGCTGGAGCAGGCCCACGCGGAAGGTGGCAACGAGGCGCTCGATCGCTTCCTGTTGCCCGCTGATAGTGGTTTGCTCGACTGGCCGCTGGTGTGCCTGTCGGCCAACAGTGCGTTCTACTGGCTGCACGGCCAAGCGGTAAGAGCTCCGGATGCGCCACAGTTCGGCATGGTCCGGGTGCAGGATGACAACGGCCGCTTCATCGGTATCGGTGAAGTGAGCGAAGACGGGCGCATTGCGCCGCGTCGACTGATTCGGTCGGAATGACCGAACACCACAGGCAAGGGCCTTGGTCCGAGCCTGTGGATAAAAGGGTGGCTGTTATTAGGCGCGGTCACGCCTTCTTACTTACAGCGGGGTCTTCCCCGGCCTATTGGAACGCGCTTGCGGGTTCCGTTTATCAGGAGAAGCCAAATGGCACTCAGCGTTGAACAGAAAGCTCAGATCGTTGCCGATTATCAGCAAGCCGCCGGTGACACCGGTAGCCCGGAAGTACAGGTTGCTCTGCTGACCGCCAACATCAACAAGCTGCAAGGCCACTTCAAGGCCAACGACAAAGACCACCACTCCCGTCGTGGTCTGATTCGTATGGTCAACCAGCGTCGTAAGCTGCTGGACTACCTGAAGGGCAAAGACGCCACGCGTTATAGCGCCCTGATCGGTCGCCTGGGCCTGCGTCGCTAATAGCGGCCCGGCCAGTGGTGTGCATGGCGTGTCGCAGGCTTCGGCAAGGCTGCTGGTCAGCAGTGCCGTCGGACACGCCAGGCGTATTTTCGAGGTTGGCAGCCTGACAGCGCCTGGCGGTTCTACCGCTGGGCAGTCAGGCTCCCAGCCTCGTGTTGTATCTGGACGGTCGTTGGGGCCGATTCCCCATGCTGCCCAAGCATTCGCAAGAAACCAGTTCCCCCAGAGCCATAGAGAAGGTAGGAAACCGTGAACCCGGTAATCAAGACATTCCAGTTCGGTCAGTCGACCGTCACGCTAGAAACCGGCCGTATTGCCCGTCAGGCAAGCGGCGCTGTGCTGGTCACCGTCGATAACGATGTCACCGTGCTGGTGACCGTGGTCGGTGCCAAGCATGCCGACCCAAGCAAGGGCTTCTTCCCGCTGTCGGTGCACTACCAGGAAAAAACCTACGCCGCGGGCAAGATTCCCGGTGGCTTCTTCAAGCGCGAAGGCCGTCCTTCGGAAAAAGAGACGCTGACCTCGCGCCTGATCGACCGTCCGATCCGTCCGCTGTTCCCGGAAGGCTTCATGAACGAAGTGCAGGTCGTCTGCACCGTGGTCTCCACCAGCAAGAAGACCGATCCGGACATCGCTGCGATGATCGGTACCTCGGCCGCCCTGGCCATCTCCGGCATTCCTTTCGAAGGCCCGATCGGCGCAGCCCGCGTTGCCTTCCATGAGAGCACCGGCTACTTGCTCAACCCGACCTACGAGCAACTGGCTGCCTCCAGCCTGGACATGGTCGTGGCCGGTACCGCCGATGCCGTACTGATGGTCGAGTCGGAAGCCGAAGAGCTGACCGAAGACCAGATGCTGGGCGCCGTGCTGTTCGCCCATGACGAGTTCCAGGCCGTGATCAAGGCCGTCAAGGAGCTGGCTGCCGAAGCCGCCAAACCGACCTGGGACTGGAAACCCGCGGTAGCCAACACCGCGCTGTTCGACGCCATCCGCGCCGAATTCGGCGAAGCCGTTTCCCAGGGCTACACCGTCACCGTCAAGGCCGACCGCTACGCGCGCCTGGGCGAGCTGCGTGATCAGGCGATCGCCAAGTTCTCCGGCGAAGAAGGCCAGCCGACCGCCGCTCAGGTCAAAGAGATCTTCGGTGAAATCGAATACCGCACCGTTCGCGAAAATATCGTCAACGGCAAGCCGCGTATCGACGGTCGTGATACCAAGACCGTGCGTCCGCTGAACATCGAAGTCGGCGTTCTGCCAAAGACCCACGGTTCGGCACTGTTCACCCGTGGCGAAACCCAGGCCCTGGTCGTCGCGACCCTGGGTACTGCCCGTGACGCGCAGCTGCTCGATACCCTCGAAGGCGAGAAGAAGGACCCCTTCATGCTGCACTACAACTTCCCGCCGTTCTCGGTCGGTGAGTGTGGTCGCATGGGCGGCGCTGGCCGTCGTGAAATCGGTCACGGCCGTCTGGCTCGTCGGTCCGTCCAGGCCATGCTGCCGGCTGCCGACGTGTTCCCGTACACCATCCGCGTGGTGTCGGAAATCACCGAGTCCAACGGTTCCAGCTCCATGGCTTCGGTCTGCGGTGCTTCCCTGGCCCTGATGGACGCCGGTGTGCCGATGAAGGCGCCGGTTGCCGGTATCGCCATGGGTCTGGTCAAGGAAGGTGAGAAGTTCGCCATCCTGACCGACATCCTCGGTGACGAAGACCACCTGGGCGACATGGACTTCAAGGTTGCCGGTACCGCCAAGGGCGTTACCGCACTGCAGATGGACATCAAGATCAACGGCATCACCGAAGAGATCATGGAAATCGCTCTGGGCCAGGCCCTGGAAGCGCGCCTGAACATCCTCGGCCAGATGAACCAGATCATCGCCACCTCGCGTACCGAGCTGTCGGCCAACGCACCGACCATGATCGCGATGAAGATCGACACCGACAAGATTCGTGACGTCATCGGCAAAGGCGGCGCAACCATTCGCGCCATCTGCGAAGAGACCAAAGCGTCGATCGACATCGAAGACGACGGCTCGATCAAGATCTTCGGCGAGACCAAGGACGCTGCAGAGGCGGCGCGTCAGCGCGTGCTGAGCATCACTGCCGAAGCCGAGATCGGCAAGATCTACGTCGGCAAAGTAGAGCGCATCGTCGACTTCGGCGCCTTCGTCAACATCCTGCCTGGCAAGGATGGCCTGGTGCACATCTCGATGCTCAGCAACGAGCGCGTCGAGAAGGTCACCGACATTCTCAAGGAAGGTCAGGAAGTCGAAGTGCTGGTACTGGACGTGGACAACCGCGGCCGTATCAAGCTGTCAATCAAGGACGTAGCGGCGGCGAAAGCTTCCGGCGTCTGAGTCTGATCAGGCAGTGAACGGAAAGGGCCCCTCGGGGCCCTTTCTTTTTGCCTGCGATATTCATTGGTGGACTTGCATCTTGCATGCAGGATTTGAGGTTGGCTTGCAAAATGCACGAAGCGTCAAACGCTCTGTTTATTTAAGCTATTGATATTAAAGGATTTTATTTATGGGTCTGAGCTGGCACAGGCCGTGCAATATCACTACTACCTGCTGCCGGAGACTACGGTGCAGACCTTTCGAAAAACAGGAGTGTCTTGTATGAAGAAGTTCGCTATCGCTGCTGCCGCCGCCGCTATGACTCTGACTATGACCAACGCTGCCTTCGCGGCTCAGCAGACTTCGCAGGCACCAATGGTGCTTGCAGCTGGCGAGGTTACCAAGGCCAAGGAAGAAACTAGCGATACCTGGATCACCACCAAGGTCAAAGCTGACCTGCTGACTGAAAAAGGCATTCCAGGTTCCGACATCAAAGTTGAAACCAGCAAGGGTGTAGTTGCCCTCTCCTCGAAAGACGGCGTCACCTTGACTTCGGCTCAGAAAGAGACCGCAGTCGCTATCGCCAAGAAGATCAAAGGCGTTAAGAGCGTCACCGCCGAAGCCCTGAAAACTCAGTAAGCTTCTGCATGGGCCCGAAGGAACGGGCTAAGTCCAAAAAAAGCCCCGGCGTAGAGCTGGGGCTTTTTGCATTCAGAGCATCAGTGAAATTCAGTAGCGCTCAGCGCTTATCCCGCATCCAGGTGCAACGGGGTAATGACCTTGCCGTCCTTCTCCGCCTTGCCCAGCGTGGTGTCGATGAAGTACACGCGATCATCGGCAAGCCCGCCCTTGTCTACCAGATAATCCTTGATGCTGCTGGCCCGGTCCTGCCCCAGTTGCCGTTGCAATGCGGCACTTTCGGTCCAGGACTTGAGCACCGCATCGCGCAGGTTGCGGGTGCGTTCTTCGCGGCTCAGTTGCTCCCACTCGGCGGGCGGCTGCTGTTTCAGACGGCTGCGGTAGATGCCTTCGAGCATCGCGGGCTTGTCGTCGTCAGCCACTGCGATCATCGACGCGTTGGCGGGAACCTTGTCGCCACGGCGTTGCAGAATCTTGTACCAGGTGGCCTGGTATTCGCGGTCCAGGCGCTGCTGGGCGAGCAACGGCCCATCGCTGGACTGGGCACTGGTGCCTTCGATTTCCAGACGCAGTTGCGGGCGCTGCTTGAGGCCGGTGGCCAGGGTGTCGAGCGCCGCCCGCGCATCGCTGCTCAGCTCGCTGGAACCGGGGGCGAAGGCCACCGTGCTGAGGTCTTGCGAGTGTCCGCCAGACACCAGCCCGCCGATGAACTTGAACGGCGACTGCGCGGCGCGCAGGACCAGGTTGCGCAGGGTCTGCCAGACGATGGGCATGACGCTGAATTGTGGATTGTTGAGATCGCCAGTGACCGGCAACTCCAGGGAAATCCGTCCTTGAGTGTCCTTGAGCAGCGCCACCGCCAGCCGCACTGGCAGGTTGAGCGCGTCCGGGCTGTCGACGCGGTCACCTAGCTGCAACTGCTCGACCAATACGGTGTTTTCGGCCTTGAGCTGGCCATTGCTGATCAGGTAGTGCAGGTCGAGGTTCAGGCGTCCCTTGCGAATGCGATACCCGGCGAACTTGCCAGAGTAGGGCGTCAGGGTGGTCAGCTCGACGCGGCGGAAGCTGGCGGCGATATCCAGGCTCTCCATGAAGTTGAACGGGTTGAGCGCGCCATGAATGATCACTGGCGCGTAGCGGTCGACTTTACCTTGAATGTCGACCTTGGCAGGTGTTGGCTGGCGGTTGTCGATGGTGCCGACGCTGCCATTCAACTGCTGCGCTGCGGTGGCGAAGTTGGGGGTCAAGGTCAGGTCGGCGAAGTTGGCCGAGCCATCGACGATATCGATCTGGCCGATGCGAATGCCCAGAGGCCGTTCGTTGCTCGGGGCTTTGCTACTGGTTGGCGCGGCTGCAGGGCTATTGGCCGGCTGCGGGATGACCAGGTCATCGATGTTGGTGCTGCGGTCTTCGTTGATGATGAAGCGCGCGTAGGGCTGGGTGAGCGTTAGCTTGGCGATCGAGACGGCGTCACCGTGCACATAGCGAATGCCGTCGGCACTGACCCGCTGCCACTTGAGCAAGTCGCGGTTCTTGATGGTATCGAGGGTGTGCAACTGATCCACCTGGGCGTTGCCGGTCACGTTCAAGGCCAGGGGCGCAGTACCTTGCAGATCGAGCTTGAGCTGGCTGGCGAGCATGCCGCTGCGCAGCTCCAGCAGGATGTAGGGGTTTATGTAGGCCTGGGCGATGCGCAGGTCGATGTCCTGGGTGTTGATGTCGAGCTTGGCGCTGACCGGTGCCAGGTTCACTTGCCCGCTGGCCTGCAACTTGCCCTGCTTGCCCACCCCGGTGTCGAGCTTGAGGTCGAAGGGCGAGCGGTTGAGGCTGTCGTAGCCGGTCATGTTCAGATTCAGCGGGCCGAGCTCTAGCGTTACCGGCTCTTTCTGGCTGCGGTCGGCGAGGTGGATCATGGCATTGCGCGTCTGCACGTCCTTGAGCAGCACCTGCCAGGGCTTGCCCGGCGCAGCGTCTGCCTTGGGCTTGGCTTTGGCTTTCGGTGCCGCGGTGGCCGGCGCGGCTTTCTCTTTGGCGCTGGGGGTGCCGGGCTGGCTGGCGAACAGCACCTGCCAGTCGAGCTGGCCGTCGCGCTCCAGCGCCGCCCAGGTTTCCAGCTTCTGGCTGCGAATTTTGCCGATCACTACACGTTGTTTGGCCAGGTCCAGCGAGGCATCGCTGACTTGAAGGCTCGCCAACCTCGCCAGTTGACGGCCATCGGGTGCCTTGATGGCGAACGGCGCAACCTTCAGCGAGGTTTTGTCGAGCAGCAGCTCGGTGTCCTTGGCGAGGTTCAGGCGGTAGTGGGTGTCGAAGCTCATCACGCCATCCTGCAACACCAGCGGCAGTGCGTCGCGCACGTAGGGCCACCACAGTTTCATCTTGGCGTCGGTGATCTTCAGCGTGCCTTCGGAGGCGATCGGCGCCAGGCTCAGGCTACCGGCCCAGTCGATACGTCCGCCGGCCGGGCTTTTCGCCACCAGGGTCATGTCGGCGTTGTCGTTGGCCAGGGTGCTGAGGTTCTTCAGCTCAAGATTCATCGAGTCGTAGAGGAACTCGATCGGCTCGCTGGGACGCAAGTCACGAAAGTGCAGGTAGCCTTCGTTGAGCTTGAGGCTGGCGATGCGCAGTGGGAAGGGGTCGCTCGGGGGCTGTTCAGGTTGTGCTTCGCTCGGCGGCAGGGTGAACAACTGGGTCAGGTTCAACTGGCCATTCTTGGCGAACAGCAGCTCCGTGCGCGGCTTGTCCAGCTCCACGGCCTGCAGCTGCAAAGTGCGCTTCCACAGGCTGTCGAGTTGCAGATTGGCATACAGGCGTTCGAAGCCGACCTGTGGCTTGCCCGGCTCACCGATCTCCAGCCCCCACAGGGTCAGTTCGAGGCTGAACGGGTTGAATTCGATACGCTGCAGGTGCGCAGGGGCGTTGGCGTACTGGGCCAGTTGCTGGTTGGCGATACGCAGCGCGACGCCGGGCAGCACCAGAAAACCGAGCAGGCTATACAGAGCCACAAGGGCGACCAAGGCGCAGAGGGCGCGGAACAATCCTTTGAGCATGGAGAGGCGTCGTCAGTCGCGAGCGGGAGAGGTTGGAGTATGGCACGGGACAACGGTTCCGCTGTACCTGTGGAAAACCCAAGCCGCTCCCGGCTGTGTCGACTCAGCGGTTCAGGCGCTGATCGATCAACCCCTGGACCACGCTGGGGTCGGCCAGGGTCGAGGTATCACCGAGCGTGTCCAGTTCATTGCAGGCGATCTTGCGCAAAATCCGTCGCATGATCTTGCCTGAGCGGGTCTTGGGCAGCGCCGGGGCCCACTGGACCAACTCGGGTTTGGCGAAGCTGCCGATTTCCTTGCTCACCAGGCTCAGCAACTCGGCCTTGAGCGTATCGTCCGCCGTCACCCCATCCATGGGCGTGACGAAGGCATATACGCCTTGGCCCTTGAGGTCGTGCGGGTAGCCCACCACCGCAGCCTCGGCCACGCGCGGGTGCAGCACCAGTGCGCTCTCGACCTCTGCGGTACCGATGCGGTGCCCGGAGACATTGATGACGTCATCGACCCGTCCGGTGATCCAGTAATCGCCCTGTTCATCGCGACGCGCACCGTCGCCGGTGAAGTAGTAGCCGGCGAACGGCTTGAAGTAGGTGTCGACCATACGCTGCTGGTCACCGTAGACACTACGGATCTGCCCCGGCCAACTGGCCTTGATCGCCAGCAGCCCTGCGCCCGGGCTGTCGATGACTTGGCCTTGCTCGTCGAGCAGCACCGGTTGCACGCCGAACAGCGGTTGCGTCGCGCAACCGGGCTTGAGCTGTCGGGCGCCGGGCAGTGGGCTGAGCATGATGCCGCCGGTTTCGGTCTGCCACCAGGTATCGACGATCGGGCAGCGTTGTTTGCCGACCTCATCGAAATACCATTGCCAGGCTTCCGGGTTGATCGGCTCGCCGACACTGCCGAGCAGGCGCAGGCTTTCGCGTGAGGTGCTGCGCAGCGGCTGCGCTCCTTCGCGCATCAGTGCGCGCAGGGCGGTGGGGGCGGTGTAGAAGATATTCACCTGATGCTTGTCGACGACCTGCCAGAAGCGCGAACTGTCCGGGTAGTTGGGCACACCCTCGAACATCAGCGACGTAGCGCCGTTGGCCAGCGGGCCGTAGACGATGTAGCTGTGTCCGGTGACCCAGCCGACATCGGCGGTGCACCAGAACACCTCGCCTTGGCGGTAATCGAACACCACCTCGAAGGTCAGCGCCGCCTGCAACAGGTAGCCGCCGGTGCTGTGCAGCACGCCTTTGGGTTTGCCGGTGCTGCCTGAGGTGTAGAGGATGAACAGCGGATCTTCCGCGCCCATGGCTTCAGCTGGGCAGTCGTCCGAAGCTTGCGCCGTGGCGGCGGCGTAGCAGACATCGCGCGCATCATTCCAGTCCACCTCGGCGCCGGTGCGCCTGACCACCAGCACGCTCGATACCTGCGGACAACTGGCAAGGGCTTTGTCGACATTGTGTTTCAGCGCAATGCGTTTGCCGCCGCGCACGCCCTCGTCGGCTGTGATGACGGTGCGGCAGTCGGCGTCGAGAATGCGGTCGCGCAGGGCATCGGGCGAGAAGCCACCGAACACCACCGAATGCACGGCGCCGATGCGCGTGCAGGCGAGCATGGCGTAGGCAGCCTCGGGCACCATCGGCATGTAGATGCACACGCGGTCGCCCTTGCCGACGCCGCGGGCCTTGAGCACGTTGGCCAGGCGACAGACCTGGCGATGCAGTTCGCGGTAACTGATGGCCTTGCTGTCACTGGGTTCATCGCCTTCCCACAGCAGCGCGGTCTGCTCGCCACGGCTGGGCAGGTGGCGGTCGATGCAGTTATAGCTGACGTTGAGCTGGCCGTCCTCGAACCAGCGCGCCTCGCCGGTGTGGATATCGCACTCTTGCACCTGAGTGAAAGGCTTGGACCACTCCAGGCGCTTGGCCTGTTCGCTCCAGAAGGTATCGGGGTCGTCCACCGACTGGCGGTAAAGACGCTGGTACTCGGCCTGACTGAGGCGGGCGTTCTGGCTGGTGGCGAAGGCATGGGGATAGCGACTGAGATCGAACATGGCGGGTGGTCCTGCTCTTGTAGGTCGTCAGGACAGTCTAGTGCCTATGCCGCCAAGGCAAGGGTCAATGCAAAGCGGGCGCCGAAGCGCCCGCAGAGAGCAGCTCTACGATCAGCCGCGGTGACGGCTGCGGAAGTAGTTGATCAGGCCCTGGGTCGAGCCATCCTCGGCGCTGTCTTCCTGAGCGCCGACCAGGCGCTGGTAGACCCCTTTGCCCAGTTCCTTGCCCAGCTCGACGCCCCATTGGTCGAAGGCGTTGATGCCCCAGACCACGCTCTGCACGAACACTTTGTGCTCGTACATGGCCACCAGCGCGCCGAGGCGCCGCGGGCTGATGCGCTCGACCACCAGGGTGTTGCTCGGCCGGTTGCCCGGAATCACCTTGTGCGGAGCGAGCTGTGCGATGTCGGCCTCGTTGAGGCCCTTGGCGCGCAGTTCGGCCTCGGCTTCTGCCAGGGTCTTGCCCTGCATCAGCGCCTGGCTCTGCGACAGGCAGTTGGCATACAGCCACTGGTGGTGGTCGGCGACCGGGTTGAAGCTCACCACCGGCACGATGAAGTCAGCCGGAATCAGATGCGTGCCTTGGTGCAGCAACTGGTGGTAGGCATGCTGACCATTGCAGCCGACACCGCCCCAGATCACCGGGCCGGTGCTTACCGGAACCGGGCTGCCGTCTTGCAGGACGCTCTTGCCATTGGATTCCATGTCCAGCTGCTGCAGGTGCTTGGTGATGTTTCGCAGGTAGTGGTCGTACGGCAGGATGGCGTGGCTGTGGGCATTCCAGAAATTGCCGTACCACACGCCGAGCAGCGCCAGCAGCACCGGCATGTTCTGTTCGAACGGCGCGGTCTGGAAGTGTTGGTCCATGGTGTAGGCGCCGGACAGCAACTCCTTGAAGTTAGCCATGCCGATGGCCAGGGCGATCGGCAGACCGATTGCCGACCACAGCGAATAGCGCCCGCCGACCCAGTCCCACATCGGGAAGATGTTTTCCTCGCGCATGCCGAACGCCACGGCCGCGCTCTTGTTGCTCGACACTGCGATGAAGTGGCGATACAGCTCGGCCTCCGAGCCGCCCTGGGCCAGGTACCAGGTGCGCGCTGCGGTGGCGTTCTTCAGGGTTTCGAGGGTGTTGAACGATTTCGAGGAAACGATGAACAGCGTGGTTTCGGCACGCAGCTTGGCCGACAGCTCGTGGAATTCGCTGCCGTCGATGTTCGCCAGGTAATGGCAGCGCACGCCGCGGTGGGCATACGGCAACAGCGCCTCGGAGACCAGCTCGGGCCCCAGGAACGAGCCGCCGATGCCGATGTTGACCACATCGGTGATGGGCTTTTCGCTGTAGCCACGCCACAGGCCGTCGTGAATGCGTGTCACCAGCTCGGTGATCTGGTTGAGCACCTTGTGCACTTCCGGCATCACGTTGACGCCGTTGACGTTGAGCTTGTCGCCCACCGGGCGACGCAGCGCGGTGTGCAAGACCGGACGACCTTCGGAGGTGTTGATGATCTCGCCGCTGAACATTGCCTTGATGGCGTCGGCCAGACCGACCTGATTGGCCAGCTCGACCAAGTGCGCACGGGTCTGCTCGGTGATCAGGTTCTTCGAGTAATCGAGAAACAGGCCGCAGCTGCTCAAGGAAAACTGTTCGAAGCGCTGCGGCTCGGCGCTGAAGGCTTCGCGCATGCTGAACTGCTGCAGGGTATCGCGGTGCTGCTGGAGCGCCTGCCAGGCGGGCAGTGCCGTTACATCATGGGGAGTCCGGTAATACGCCATTAAGAAAGATTTCCTTGATGCATGTTCGAGTCTTTGACCTTCTTGGTCGCCAGCAGTTGCGGGGCGTTTGGCAGTATAGGCAAACCCCGCGGCAACGATCATGAAAAGCGCTGAAGCGGTTCAGGCGGTGGGCTCGTCAAGGTGCAGGTAGAGGTTGTCGATCAGGCGGGTATTACCCAGATAGGCAGCGAGCAGAATCACCAGGTCGCGGTCATCGAGCATCGCCGGTTGCAGCGAAAGCGCGTGACGCAGTTCCAGGTAGTCGGTGCGCAGTCCAGCGCTTTGCAGTTGCGCCTTGCCTTCGTCGAGCAGGGCCGGGTAATCGCGGCGGCCACGACGCAGGCCGTCGGCCAGCTGGCACAACGTGCGATAGACCACCGGGGCGATCTGGCGCTGCTCGGGGCTTAGGTAGCCATTGCGCGAGGACAGCGCCAGGCCATCGTCGGCGCGCACGGTGGGCTCGCCGAAAATCTGGATAGGCATGTTCAGGTCGCGGACCATCGTGCGGATGACGGCCAGTTGCTGGTAGTCCTTTTCGCCAAACACTGCCAGGTCCGGCTGGACCATGTTGAACAACTTGTTGACCACGGTGGCCACACCCTCGAAGTGCCCGGGACGGCTGGCGCCGCACAGACCTTCTGATAGCTGGCCGACGCTGACCCGCGTCTGCGCTGCGGTACCGCTGGGGTACATTTCCTCGACGGTCGGTGCGAACAGCAGGTTGCAGCCCGCTTCCAGCAGGCGCGCCTGGTCGGCGGCGAGGGTCCGCGGGTAGGTGGCGAGGTCTTCGTTGGCGCCGAACTGCAGCGGGTTGACGAAAATACTCGCCACCACGAAATCGGCCCGTTGCGCCGCTTTGGTCACCAAGGCGGCATGACCACTGTGCAGGTTGCCCATGGTCGGTACGAAGCCGATACGTTTGCCTTCACCGCGGGCGCGTGCGACGGCGGCGCGCAGTTCGCGGACGGTCTTGACTGTATTCATGCGCTGAACCCATGTTCGCTGGCGGGGAAACTGACGTCCTTGACCGCTTTGACATAAGCGGCCAGGGCGCCATGAATATCATTCTGGCCGATCATGAAGTTCTTCACGAAGCGCGCCACCCGACCGCTGAGCGACAACCCCAGCATGTCGTGCAGCACCAGCACCTGGCCATCCGTGTCGCCGCCGGCGCCAATACCGATCACCGGGATGCTCACCGCCTGGCTGATTTCGCGGGCCAGCGCGCTGGGCACGCATTCGAGCAACAGCATCGCCGCCCCGGCCTGTTCGAGGGCCACGGCGTCGGCGCGCATTTGTTCGGCCTGAGCTTGCTGGCGGCCCTGGACCTTGTAGCCGCCCAGGACGTTGACCGTCTGCGGCGTCAGGCCAAGGTGGGCGCAGACCGGTACGCCGCGCTGGCTCAGTTGGCTGATGGTGTCGGCCAGCCAGGCCGCGCCTTCGATCTTCACCATGTGCGCGCCAGCCTGCATCAACAGGGCGCTGTTGGCGAAGGCCTGTTCGGGTGTGGCATGGGCCATGAAGGGCAGGTCGGCAAGGATCAGCGCACCGTGGTTGCCGCGCTTGACGCAGGCAGTGTGGTAGGCCATTTCGGCAGTGGTCACCGGCAAGGTGCTGTCGTGCCCCTGCAGCACCATGCCCAGCGAATCACCCACCAGCAGCACTTCGACCCCGGCCTGGCTGGCCGCCTTGGCGAAGGTGGCGTCGTAACAGGTCAGCATGGTGATCTTTTCCCCTTTGGCCTTGAGGCCATTGAGGGTCGTCAGGGTAACGTCAGGCATGTACAAATCCTCTTTCAGGCGCTGTGAAGACGCTGCGCAGGGCGCATGCATTCATCATCCAGGGCGGCACATCATCGGGTGTGATGTTCGGGCTCAGGCCGTCCGGGCCTAACAGGTCAGTGTGGCGCCTGGTGGCACCACGGGACGCCTATAGTCGTGAGCGAAAAGAGGGAAGTCAATCACCTGTTACCGCAATGTTACGGCGCCGGTGTTACCGCCGTTACCGTCGCGAAACGCCCGTATTACAGGCGTTCGAGGCCGACGAAGGGGCAGTCTGCGAGTAACTGTGCCAGTGCCCGCCCATCAGCCAGGCGGTAGTCGGCCGGCACCAGTTCGGCAAGCGGGTAAAGGACGAAGGCGCGCAGGTGCAACTGCGAGTGCGGCACCTGCAGGCGAGGGATGTCGATGAGCTGGTCGCCGAACAGCAGGATATCCAGATCGAGGGTGCGTGGGCCCCAGCGCTCGGCACGCACACGGCCGTGCTGGTTTTCGATGGCCTGCAGGGCGTCGAGCAGCGCCAGCGGCTCAAGGCCGGTGTCCAGCGCTGCCACCGCATTGGTGTAGCGCGGCTGGCCGGGCAGCAACGAGTCGCTGGCATAAAAGGCCGAGGTACTCACCAGCTCGGTCTGGGCGATCTGCGCCATGGCCTGCAAGGCGCTGCGCAGCTGCTCGGCCGGCTCGGCCAGGTTGCTGCCCAGGCCGATATGGACGCGGCTGCTCATGCTCAGTCGAAGGCCTCGTCGCCACCGCGTTTGCGCTTGCTGCTGGTGCGCTTGCGCTTGCGCGGTGCGGCGCCGTCATCACGGCTGCCCAGATCACGGATCATCTCCCGACGCTCACCGTCGTGGGCTTCCTGGTAGTCGGTCCACCACTGGCCAAGCTCGTCGGTCTGCTCGCCTGCGCTCTCGCGCAGCAGGAGGAAGTCATAGCCAGCGCGGAATCGCGGGTTGTCCAGCAACTGATCGGCGCGCTTGCCGCTGCGCCGTGGCAGGCGCTCCTGCATGTCCCAGATCTCGCGGATAGGCAAGGTGAAGCGCTTGGGTACGGCAACCCGTTGGCACTGTTCGGCGATCAGCTCGTGGGCGGCGCCGTTCATGGCCGGAATCGGCGGCACACCCTGGTTTTGCAGGTGCAGCACACGTGCTGGCAGGGCGGGCCACAGCAGCGCGGCGAAGAGGAACGCCGGGGTCACCGGTTTGCCCTGCTTGATGCGCAGGTCGGTGTTGCTCAGCGCCTGGCTGATCAGCGTGTGGGTGTAGGTGGGGCGATCGTCCAGAGCCTGGGCGCTGGCCGGGAACAACGGAGCGAACAGCTCGAGGTCGACCAGCATCTCGAAGACCATCGCGCCCTGGCCAGAGAGGAACAGCTTGAGGCTTTCTTCGAACAGCCGTGCAGGCGGAATCTCGCGCAGCAGCGGCGCCAGCTCACGAATGGGTGCAACGGTGTGTTTTTCGATGCCGAAGTCGAGCTTGGCGGCGAAGCGCACCGCGCGCAGCATGCGCACCGGGTCTTCCTGATAACGATGGGTCGGATCGCCGATCAGGCGCAGCAGGCGATTACGGATGTCGTGCACGCCGTTGGCGTAATCGAGAATGCGCTCGCTTACCGGATCGTAGTACAGCGCATTGATGGTGAAATCGCGGCGCTGGGCGTCTTCTTCCAAGGTGCCATAGACGTTGTCGCGCAGGATTCGCCCGTTGGCGTGATGCGACGAACGGTGTTTGTCGTCCTGGTCTTCATCCGAGTGCGGCGCACGGAATGTGGCGACTTCGATGATCTCGCGACCGAACTGGATGTGCACCAGCTTGAAACGACGACCGATGATGCGCGCGTTACGAAACTCTGCGCGGACCTGTTCTGGGGTGGCGCTGGTGGCGACGTCGAAGTCCTTGGGGGCGATCCCCAGGAGCATGTCGCGGACACAGCCGCCTACCAGGTACGCCTGATAGCCCGCGCTTTGCAGGCGCTCTACGATGCCCACCGCATGGCGACTGAACTGGCTGCGCTGCAGCGAGTGCTGGCTCTTGTTGATCACCTCGGGCGTGGTGCGCCGATGATGCTGAGCATGGACGGGAGGGCGGAAAGACTGGAACAACTTCTTCAGCATGGGATGCACTGTTTGAAGGAATGTTCGGCCAGTGATAGAGGAATGGCCGCATGATGGGCGGGGATTCTAGCATTTACTCAGGGAATGGTGTAGGCAGTCGCGGAAGGAGCTGAGGGGAGAAACGACATGGGGAGCCTAAGCTCCCCATCAAGTCGTTGCGTGCTCTTATTGTTATTGTGACGGGCTTCTTGTTTTTGTTGAGTGCCCTGCCTGCAAGCTTCGCTGCAGGCGGCCCCTACATCAGGGGCAAAGAGCAAACGGATTGCTTTGATCGTTGGGTCGTGCTGATCGATTGATCCAACCAGTTCAGGCGCTGCTTTTTAGTGCAGTTTTTGTTGTTCTCTGCCTGGTTTCGGGGCGAGCCCCTCACACAACGCGTCTCCAAAAGAATCAGTTAGCTGCGCCTCCGCCGTGTTGTTCTTGTTATGCGTGAGCCGTTTCGTATTGTTCTTATTCTGAGTTGCCGTGCTTCTTATTGTTCTTGTACGAAAGATATAGCAGGTGCCGTGCCAACTTTGCCAAACCCTGTGAATCCGGGGGTTTGCCAGGGTAAGACGGCTTTGCGCACATTTTGGAATATGGTTATTCGTTACCGTTCGCCCCGGCAGATGTTACGGGCGCTCAGGGAGGTAACAGGTTTTTTCAGAGGATAGGCATCGGGGGGGGGGGGCCAGGTGCGGAAGCTCCGCACCTGGAGGGGATCAATTCTCGCTGGTGGCGCTGGTCTTGCGCCGCGGAATGCCCAGGCGCTGACGACGCTCCCACAGGCATTTGCGGCTGACGCCGAGCTTGCGCGCCAGCTCGGTCTCGGTCATGTGGTCCTGATGTTCGAGGACGAAATGGTGGAAGTAGTCTTCGAGTGAGAGGGCCTCGGTCGGGTCCTGGCTGGCACTGCCGCCTACGGCAGAGGAGGAGGGCAGGTGGTCGAGCGGATCACCGTCTTCCAGGTCGCTCAGCTCGATGTCGATGCCCAGCAGCTCGGCAGAGATTTCCGGGCTCTCGCTCAGAATCACCGCACGCTCCACCGCGTTCTCCAGTTCGCGGACGTTGCCGGGCCAGCTGTAGTGACGAATCGCTTGCACGGCATCGGCCGAGAAGCACAGGTCGTCACGGCCGATGCGCGCGCTCTGGCGAGCGAGGAAAGCGTCCGCAATCTGATTGACGTCACTGCCGCGCTCGCGCAACGCCGGAAGCTTCAGGGCGATCACGTGCAGGCGGTAGTAGAGGTCTTCGCGGAACTGTCCGGCCTTGGCCAGGCTCTTGAGGTCACGGTGGGTGGCGGCGATCAGGCGGACATCGACCTTCTGCGACTGCACCGAGCCTACGCGGCGAATCTCGCCCTCCTGCAAGACGCGCAGCAGACGGGCCTGCGCCTCAAGCGGCAGTTCACCGATTTCATCGAGGAACAGCGTGCCACCGTCGGCCGCCTCGACCAGCCCGGCGCGACCTGCGCTGGCCCCGGTGAAGGCGCCTTTCTCGTGGCCGAACAGTTCCGATTCGATCAAGGTTTCCGGAATGGCTGCACAGTTGACGGAAATCATCGGTGCCTTGGCGCGTCGCGACAGGTTGTGCAGCGCTCGCGCGACCAGCTCCTTGCCGGTGCCCGATTCGCCCTGGATCAGGACATTCGAATCGGTCGGGGCGACCTTGCGGATCTTGCTGAACATATCGAGCATCGGTGCACACGCGCCGATGATGCCGATTTCCCCGTTGGCTGCCGTGGCTGCGGCCTTGTCGGCATTCGCAGCCTTGCCGGGTGCACGGACCTCGGCGGCGCCGGTTTCGGGCGCGGCGGTCTTGGGTCGATCGCGCAGGATGCGCGCCACCGCCTGGAGCATTTCATCGTGATCGAAGGGCTTGGCGATGTAGTCGACCGCGCCCATCTTCATCGAGTCCACCGCCGAGCGCAGGCTGGCGTAGCTGGTCATGATCAGCACCGGGGTACCTTCACCGAGCCTGATGAGCTCGGTGCCAGGTGCGCCCGGCAGGCGCAGGTCACTGACGATCAGGTCGAACGTGGTGATGCTGAACCGCTCCTGGGCCTCCTGCACCGACCCGGCTTCGCTGACCTGGTACTGATTTCGTTCCAGCAGGCGGCGAAGGGCGGAGCGGATGATGGTTTCGTCTTCGACGATCAGAATATGCGGCATTGATTCAGTTCTCTCGACGGTCTCGAATGTCTGGGGACGTCGCTACGACATGCCGTGGCAAAGTAACGCGGATCCGGGTGCCTCGTTGCCGTTCGATGTCGGCGGGGCTGTCGATGGTGATTTGCCCATAATGCTCTTCCACGATGGAATAGACCAGAGCGAGACCCAGGCCGGTGCCTTCACCCGGGTCCTTGGTGGTGAAGAACGGCTCGAACAGACGATCCATGATGTTCTTCGGAATGCCGCTGCCTTCGTCTTCGACGATCAGGTCGAGCATGTGTTCGCTGCTGTCGCTAAGGGCACTGCGCACGCGCACCGCACTTCCCGGTGGAGAAGCGTCGCGGGCGTTGGACAGCAGGTTGATCAACACCTGGGCTAGACGCTGCGGGTCACCCTCGACCCAGTGCTCGGGGTCGCACAGGTTATAGAACTGCACCTCGAAGTTGCGCCGGTTCAGCGCCAGCAGGCCAATCGCATCCTGGGCAACGTCGGCCAGGCAAACGGGCTCTTCGCTGTTCTGCTGACTGCCGCCGGCATGGGCGAAGCTCATCAGCGACTGGACGATCCGCGACACACGTTTGGTCTGTTCAAGAATCTGGCTCGACAACTCGATGATCTCGCCGTCTTCCTCGCGCTCTTCGCGCAGGTTCTGCGCCAGGCAGGCGATGCCGGTAATCGGGTTGCCGATCTCATGGGCCACGCCGGCGGCCAGCCGGCCGATGCTGGCCAGGCGCTCGGAATGCACCAGCTTGTCTTCCAGTGCCTGGGTGTCGGTGAGGTCTTCGACCAGCAGCACCAGGCCGCTGTTGCCCGGTGCCAGCGGCTCGTCGATGGCGGCCTTGTGCAGGTTCAGCCAGCGTGGCTGGCCGTCGAGGGCCAGGCGCTGCTTGTGCAGGTGTTCGTCGGGGATGTTGGTAAAGCCTTGCAGCAGACTGCGCCATGGCTCGGCGATGGTCATCAGGCGTGAGCCGACCACATGCTTGGCGGCGATCCCGGTCAGCTCCTCCATGGCCCGGTTCCACATTAGGATTTCCTGATCCTTGGCAAGCGAGCACACGCCCATGGGCAGTTCCTGCAGGGTTTGCCGGTGATAGCGGCGCAGCGCATCCAGTTCAGCGGCAAGCCCGGTGAGGCGCGAGTGATAGTCCTCCAGGCGGCTCTCGATGAAGTGAATGTCTTCGGTGACGTAATTCTCGTTGCCCGACTTGTAGGGCAGGAAGGTTTCGACCATGTCCTGGGCAACGCTCGGCCCCATCAGCCCCGACAGATTCGCTTCGATGCGGTCGCGCAGGCGGCGCAGGGCATAGGGCCTGCGCTCATCGAAGGGCAAGTACAAGTCGCGCAGCGCCTGCTCCACTTCCTTCTGCGCGGCCTTGGCGCCCAGTGGCTTGGCCAGTTGCGTGGCGAATTCCTGCGGCGAGGCGGCGTGCAGTTCGCGCCGCTGCGGACGGCGTACGTTGTCTACGGCGCAGGCTTCCGCAGCGCTGACCTCTTCGCTGCTGGCGTTGGTGAACAGCGAAATCAGGGTGAACAACAGCACGTTGGCGGCCAGCGAAGCGATGGCTGCCATGTGCCAACTGGTGTCGTCGAGGACGTAGATCATGTCCAGCAGCGGAATGTAGAAACCCTGCACATTGCCCACTAGCGGCAGCAGCATGGTCACCATCCACACCGAGATACCCGCCAGCAGCCCGGCGATGAAGCCGCGGCGGTTGGCCGTCGGCCAGTACAGCACCGAAAGCACCCCCGGGAGGAACTGCAGGGTGGCGACGAAAGCGACGATGCCCAGGTTGGCCAGGCTCTGGTGGTTGTCCTGGGTCAGGTAGAAGACGAACCCGGCGCCGATGATGGCGACGATCAGCGCGCGGCGGGTCCACTTCAGCCAGCGGTAGATGTTGCCTTCCGCAGGTGGTTGGTAGAGCGGTAGCACCAGGTGGTTCAGGGCCATTCCCGAGAGCGACAGGGTGGTGACGATGATCAGCCCGCTGGAGGCCGACAGCCCACCGATGTAAGCCAGCAACGCCAGCGCCTGGTTGTTGGCAGCCATGCCCAGGCCCAAAGTGAAGTACTCCGGGTTGGTGCTGGCGCCCAGGCGCAGGCCGGCCCAGAGAATCAGCGGCACGGCCAGGCTCATCAGCAGCAGGAACAGCGGCAGGCCCCAGCTGGCGCTGACCAGCGAGCGCGGATTGAGGTTCTCGGTGAAGGCCATGTGGTACATGTGCGGCATGACGATGGCCGAGGCGAAGAACACCAGCAGCAAGGTGCGCCATGGGCCTTCCTGCAGCGGCGTGTGCAGCGCAGCCAGGGCGGTCTGGTTCTGCAGCAGCCACACCTCCAGCTGGTGCGGCCCGCCGAACACGCCATACAGCGCGTATAGGCCGATGCCGCCCACCGCCAGCAGCTTGATCACCGATTCGAAGGCGATGGCGAACACCAGGCCTTCGTGCTTTTCGCGGGTGGCGATGTGCCGTGAGCCGAAGAAGATGGTGAACAGGCTGATCAGCACGCAGAAGGCCAGCGCCACCCGCGCCTTGACCGGCTCGCCGGTGAGGATGTTGATCGAGTCGGCGACCGCCTGGATTTGCAGCGCCAGCAACGGCAGCACGCCGATCAGCATGAAGATGGTGGTCAGCGCACCGGCCCAGGTGCTGCGAAAGCGAAAGGCCAGCAGGTCGGCCAGCGACGACAACTGGTAAGTGCGGGTGATCTTCAGGATCGGGTACAGCAGCACCGGCGCCAGCAGGAAGGCTCCGGATACACCCAGGTAGCAGGCCAGGAAGCCATAGCCATACTGATACGCCAGGCCCACCGAGCCGTAGAAGGCCCAGGCACTGGCATAAACGCCCAGCGACAGGGTGTAGGTCAGCGGATGGCGGATCACCGAACGCGGAATCAGGCCCCGCTCGCTGATCCAGGCCACGCCGAACAGCACCAGCAGATAACCAGCGCTGATCAGGATCATCTGGGTCAGGCTAAAGCTCATCGGCATCTCGCTGGCTCTGCAGAATGAAGGTCACGACGATCAGGATCAGCCACAACAGATAAGGCCGATACCAGGCGCCGGTGGGGTCGATCCACCAGTCCATGATGGCTGGGGAGAACAGGTAGATCCCCACCACCAGGAGCAGGACCAAACGATAGATGTACATGCTGGCCTCGATGAGTGGCGGCGCTAGGGCAGGCCGGGCCGGATCGGTGCGCACGCCGTGTGCAGCCGTTCCCTATGGCTCGCTAGGACGCAGAATCTATTGGGCTTTGGCCGGCGGGGCAAGTGCCTCACCGCAGATCGGCCTCGGCCAGGGAGGCGCAGCGTGGGATGCTCGCCACCTGCCAGCGCTGCCGAGCGATGTCCAGCAGCTCATGCGGGGTGGCGTTGTGCATGCTCGTCTCCAGCGTCTGGCCCAGCGCCCGTAGCGCGCGCAGCAGCAGCGCGGTGGCTTGTTCGGCCTGCAACGGCGGCGAACGGTACGACTTGCCCAGCTTGTGGCCATCGGGCTGGACGATCAGCGGGATGTGCAGGTAGCGCGGCTGGGAAAAACCGAGCAGTTCTTGCAGGTACAGTTGCCGCGGGGTGTTGTCGAGCAGGTCGGCGCCGCGCACCACATCGGTCACTCCCTGCCAGGCGTCGTCGAGCACCACTGCCAGCTGGTAGGCGTACAAGCCATCACGCCGCTGGATGACGAAGTCGCCCAGTTCGCGGCCCAGGTGCTGGCTGAACTGCCCCTGCACGCGATCCTCGAAACGGTAGGTCAGTTCTGGCACGCGCAGGCGAATGGCGGCGCCTTCGCGGGGATGTCCGGCATTGCGGCAAAACCCCGGATACAGCCCGCCGTAGCCTTCCAGTTGCTTGCGCGAACAGGTACAGGCGTACGCCAGGCCCATGTTGAACAAGCGTTCGACCACCTCGGCATAGGCTGCGTGGCGCTCGCTCTGCACCAGCACTTCGCCGTCCCAGGTCAAGCCGTAGCTTTCCAGGGTGCGCAGAATCGCATCACGGGCGCCGGGCATTTCGCGCGGCGGGTCGGTGTCTTCCATGCGCAGTAACCAACGTCCGCCCACCGCGCGGGCGTCGAGCCAGGAGGCCAGCGCGGCGACCAGAGAACCAAAGTGCAGAAGCCCGCTGGGGGTCGGGGCGAAGCGCCCAACGTAGGGTGCGTTGTTCATGGAAGTGGCCAGCTACACAAATGAAAAGGGGCGCATCGAGCGCCCCGTCATGCCGGTAGGAGAGATCATCCCTTACCGTTGGTCTTTTCCTTCTTCTCGGCAATTTCCTTGCAGTCGAAGCACAGGTCGGCAGTCGGACGGGCTTCAAGACGGCGCAGGCCGATCTCGATACCGCAGCTTTCACACCAGCCGTAATCTTCTTCCTGGATCTTCTGCAACGTCTTGTCGATCTTCTTGATCAGCTTGCGCTCGCGGTCGCGGTTACGCAGCTCCAGGGCGAACTCTTCTTCCTGGCTGGCACGGTCGGCCGGGTCAGGGAAGTTCGCAGCTTCATCCTTCATATGGTCCATGGTGCGGTCCACACTGGTCATCAGCTCCTGTTTCCAGGCACCGAGCAATTTGACGAAATGCTTGCGCATGGGCTCGCCCATGTACTCCTCGCCCTTTGCTTCTTTATAAGGCTCCAGGCCAAACATGCTCTGACCGGTTTTTTGCTTTTCTGGGGTGGACATGAATAGACCGCCTCTCACTCATCTGATCCAATGCGCAGGCTGCTCCTTCTCCGGCACCCGCCGGCCCTGCGACTGCGAGCCGCCGAACTTACCAGATAGATCGGGGGTGCGCTACCCTGCCCGATCCTGCGTGTAGACAGCAGCGTGCGCGGCACGTTCGGTCTCGGGCAGCGAGAGATTATTCCGTTCAGTCACAAGCGAGAACAGGCCATGACTCAGCACTACAGTGCACGCAGTCGCGCAATCGAACCTTTCCACGTCATGGCCTTGCTGGCCCGCGCCAATGAGCTGCAGGCGGCAGGCCATGATGTCATTCATCTGGAAATCGGCGAGCCGGACTTCACCACCGCCGCGCCGATCGTCGCCGCGGGTCAGGCCGCGCTGGCCGCAGGTCATACCCGCTATACCGCAGCGCGCGGTCTGCCGGCGCTGCGTGAGGCGATCGCAGGTTTCTATGCCCAGCGCTACGGCCTGAACATCGACCCCCAGCGCATCCTCATCACCCCGGGCGGTTCCGGGGCGCTGTTGCTGGCCAGCAGCCTGCTGGTCGATCCGGGCAAGCACTGGTTGCTGGCCGACCCGGGTTATCCGTGCAACCGGCACTTCCTGCGCCTAGTCGAGGGCGCCGCGCAACTGGTGCCCGTCGGGCCGGACACCAGTTATCAGCTGACCGCCGGTCTGGTCGAGCGCCATTGGAACCAAGACAGCGTCGGTGCGCTGGTCGCCTCGCCGGCCAACCCCACCGGCACCGTACTTGATCGTCAGCAATTGGCCAGCCTGTCGCAGGCGGTCACTGCACGTCAGGGCCATCTGGTGGTGGATGAGATCTATCACGGCCTGACCTACGGCATGGACGCGCCGAGCGTACTGGAGGTCGACGACCACGCCTTCGTGCTCAACAGTTTCTCGAAGTATTTCGGCATGACCGGTTGGCGGCTGGGCTGGCTGGTGGCGCCGCCCGAGGCGGTGGCCGACTTGGAGAAACTGGCACAGAACCTCTATATCAGTGCCCCGAGCATGGCCCAGCACGCCGCGCTGGCGTGCTTCGAGCCGCAGACCCTGGAGATTCTCGAACAGCGCCGCCAGGCATTCGCCCGCCGCCGCGATTTCCTCCTGCCTGCATTGCGCGAACTGGGCTTTGGTATCGCCGTCGAGCCACAGGGCGCTTTCTATCTATATGCCGACATCAGCGCCTTTGGTGGCGATGCCTTCGCCTTCTGTCAGCACTTCCTCGAGACCGAGCACGTGGCCTTTACCCCAGGCCTGGATTTCGGTCGCTATCAGGCCGGGCATCACGTGCGCTTCGCTTACACTCAGGACCTGCCGCGCTTGCAACAGGCCGTCGAGCGGATCGAGCGTGGCCTGCGGAGCTGGCAGGGCTGATGCGCTTTCAACCTGCACTGGAACACGGGCGACTGCTGCGCCGCTATAAACGCTTCCTCGCTGATATTGAACTGCCTTCAGGCGAACAGTTGACCATTCACTGCCCCAACACCGGATCGATGCTCAACTGCATGGCTGAGGGTGGGGCGGTCTGGTTCAGTCGCTCCAACGACCCCAAGCGCAAGCTGCCGGGCACCTGGGAGCTTGGCGAAACGCCCCAGGGGCGCCTGGCCTGTATCAATACCGGGCGTGCCAACGCGTTGGTCGAGGAGGCCCTGCGCGCCGGTCTGATCAGCGAGCTGCGTGGGTTCACCGGGCTGCGCCGTGAGGTCGCCTATGGTGAGGAGCGCAGTCGCATCGATTTTCGCCTGGAGTTTGCCGAAGGGCCGGCGTACGTCGAGGTCAAGAGCGTGACCCTCGGCTATGCCGACTCCCCAGTCGCGGCCTTTCCTGATGCCGTGACCCAGCGCGGCGCCAAGCACCTGCGTGAGCTGGCCGCCTTGGCGCGCCAAGGGGTACGGGCGGTGCAGCTGTATTGCGTCAACCTCACTGGCATCGAGGCGGTGCGCCCCGCCGAGGAAATCGACCCAGGGTATGCGCACGCCTTGCGCGCGGCGGTGGCTGACGGCGTCGAGGTGCTGGCCTACGGCACGCAGCTCGATGCCGAGCGAATTTTCATCGATCGACCTTTGCCCGTGCTGCTCACGCCGTGAGCCAGATACCCCTGGCGTTTTCTTCGCAGCCCAGCGCCTGCAAGGTCTCGCCTTCACAAGGGCCGGCCACGCACTCGCCGCTTTCGATGAGAAACAGTGCGCCGTGATGGGCGCACTGAATGAGGCTGGCGCTGGCATCGAGCACCGTGTGCTCTTGCCAGTTCAGCGCGATGCCCCGGTGCGGGCAGCGGTTGCGGTACAGGTAGACCTTGCCGTGGCGTCGCACGCCCAGCAGACTCATGCCGTCGATGTCGAAGACGCGGCTGCTGCCTTCGGCAAGGGCAGAGCTTGGGCAGAGAAAATCCATGGATTTGGCGGACACTCGAGGGGTGAGGGCTGACTTGACGCTTCAATGCGAATAATTATCAAATTGCCGCCACGTATCGCGCCGGTTGCACATGGTGCGCAGATCCGCCGTTCGCCACAAGGCGCGCGACTCGCTTTATAGAAGGAAACCCGATGATGCGCCGTCCCTCTGTTCTGATCGCCTTGTGCGCCAGCTTGGTGTTTGCCGCTGTGGCCCAGGCCGAACCCTTGCCGCAACGCTGGGTGAGCGCCGGCGGGGCGCTCAGTGAATGGATCGCGGCGCTGGGCGGCGAGGCGCGGTTGGTCGGCGTCGACACCACCAGCCAGCATCCTGAATCGCTCAAAGCGCTGCCCAGTATCGGTTACCAACGCCAGTTGTCGGCCGAAGGCATTCTCAGTCTGCGCCCTGACGTACTGGTTGGCACCGAGGAGATGGGCCCGCCGCCGGTGCTTGCGCAGGTCAGGCAGGCCGGTGTGCGCGTCGAGCTGTTCTCCAGCAAGGCCGAGCTGACGGCAGTCGACGAAAACCTCAAGCACCTGGGCACGCTGCTGGGCGCCGAGCAACGGGCCAGCACTCTGGCCAGCGACTATCGCCAGCGCATCCAGGCATTGCAGGCGGCGATCGGTCAGGCCAAGACCCATCAGCAAGCACCTGGGGTGTTGTTGCTGGTCGGGCATGGTGGCGGCAAGCCGATGATCGCCGGGCAGGGCACTGCTGGCGACTGGCTGGTGCAGCAGGCCGGCGGGCGTAACCTGGCTGAGCATGACGGCTACAAGAACGTGTCGGTGGAATCGCTGGCCGGGCTCGACCCTGAAGTGCTGGTGGTGTCTGATCGGGCCTTGACCGGCGATGCGGCGGTGCAGGCCATGCTCAAGGAAAACCCAGGGCTTTCGGCGTCGCGCGCCGCCCGCGACGGACGCATCGTCGTGGTCGACCCCACGCTGCTGGTGGGCGGGTTGGGGCCGCGTCTGCCTGAGGTGCTGCAATCGCTGGCGCGGGCGTTCTACCCGCAAGGCAATGTCAGCTTCAAGCCGTGAAGCGACTGCTGGCGCCGCGCACGCTGTTCCTCAGTCTGGGTTTGCTGTGGCTGTTGGCGATCTGGCTGTCGCTGGCCCTGGGGCCGGTCAGCTTGCCGTTCGTCGACACGTTGCGTGCTGGCCTGCGTTTGCTTGGTGCGCCGATCGCCGGCCAGGGGTTGGAGCAGGCAGAGTTGATCGTTGGCCAGATTCGCCTGCCACGGACCCTGCTGGGGCTGCTGGTCGGGGCGGTGCTGGCCCTGTCAGGCGTGGCGATGCAGGGTTTGTTTCGCAATCCACTGGCCGACCCCGGGTTGGTCGGGGTGGCCAGCGGCGCCGCACTAGGGGCAGCCCTGGCGATCGTGCTGGGCAGTGGCTTTGGTGGTCTTCCCGAAGCCTTGGCGCCATATCTGTTATCACTCTGTGCATTTCTGGGCGGGCTTGGCGTCACCGCCCTGGTCTACCGCCTGGGCCGGCATAACGGTCGTACCAGTGTCGCTACCATGCTTCTGGCCGGCATCGCGCTGACCGCGCTGGCCGGGGCCGGCGTCGGCCTGTTCACCTACTTGGCCGACGATGCCACCTTGCGCACCCTGACCTTCTGGAACCTCGGCAGCCTCAATGGCGCAAGCTACCAGCGCCTGTGGCCGCTGCTGCTGGTGGTGTGCGTCGTGGCGCTGTGGCTGCCGCGTCGCGCGCAGGCGCTCAACGCCCTGCTGTTGGGTGAGTCTGAGGCGCGGCATCTTGGTGTGGAGGTGGAAACGCTCAAGCGTGAGCTGGTGTTCTGCACTGCCCTGGGTGTTGGCGCCGCCGTGGCTGCAGCGGGGCTGATCGGCTTCATCGGCCTGGTGGTGCCGCATCTGCTGCGGATGTTGGTCGGGCCTGATCACCGCCTGTTGCTGCCCGCCTCGCTGCTGGCCGGGGGCACCTTGCTGTTGTTCGCCGATCTGGTGGCGCGTCTGCTGTTGGCGCCGGCCGAGTTGCCTATCGGTATCGTCACGGCGTTCATCGGCGCGCCGTTCTTCCTGTTTCTGCTGATAAAGGGGCGCGGATGATGCTGCAGGCTCAGGGTGTGCATGTGCGCCGAGGCAGCAAGCAGGTGCTGCAGGCAATCGATCTGTCGTTGCACGCCGGGCAGGTGCTGGGGGTGCTGGGGCCCAATGGCGCTGGCAAGAGCAGTCTGCTCGGTGCCCTGTGCGGTGAGCTGACGCCGAACCAGGGCCAGGTGCTGATGCAGGGCCTGGCGCTGGCGCAGTGGCAGGGCGCTGCGCGTGCCCGTGCGCTGGCAGTGTTGCCGCAGGTGTCGAGTCTGGACTTTTCGTTCAGTGTCGAAGAGGTGGTGGGCATGGGCCGTTTGCCCCACGCCAGTGGCGTGCAGCGCGATGCCGAAATCATCGAACAAGCCTTGTATGCGGCGGATGCGCAGCATCTGCTGGGCCGCAGCTACCTGGCGCTTTCTGGTGGGGAACGTCAGCGCGTGCACTTGGCGCGGGTGTTGGCGCAACTGTGGCCAGGCGCAGAGGGCAGCGTGTTGCTGCTCGACGAACCCACTTCTGCACTCGACCCATTGCATCAGCACACCACCCTTCAGGCGGTACGTGAAATTGCGCAGCGGGGAACGGCGGTACTGGTGATTCTCCACGACCTGAACCTGGCCGCGCGTTACTGCGACTGTATCGTCCTGCTGCATGAGGGGCGCTGTCACGCCACAGGTTCACCGCAGCAGGTGCTGACGCCGCAGGCACTGAAGACGGTATTCGGGATCGAGGTATTGGTGCAGGCGCACCCGGAGCGCGGCCATCCGTTGATCATTGCCCGCTGAGCGCTTGCCGCAGGCTGACCAGCGCGGGAGCCGCGAGCTGTTCGCCAAGCCATGAAAGCGAACGACGCGCGGCCCCCGACATGGCTGAGGCAGGGATGGACCAGATCCCTGACCTTCCCCCCGAGCCGAATCGCAGTCAAAAAAAGACCCGGCAAAATGCCGGGTCAAAAACCGTGATTAGCCTGATGAGGAGATAATCTGAGAGTCCGAACCAAGGGCTTTCAGTTTACCCAACCAGTCTCGCGACCAGTTGTGGTAATCATAACGATTCTCATTTCGAGGTCAACCCCTTGCTCTGGTTTATTTCAATTTTTTTTCCGAAGGGGATTTTGCATTCAGTTGGGCCAGCAGCGCCGCCTTGCGTTCGGCAGAAAGCTCGTTCCAATGAATGTCGAGCAGCGCGCCTTCGATGGCATACAGCAGTACCTTGGAAGCCCGGAATCCACGCATTTTCACTGCCTGGTAGGCACCCACCGCGCCCAGCCGACGAAGGTCGGACAAACTGTGCACGCCAGCGGCATGCAGCCATTGCGCAGACGTTTTGCCCAGATTCCTCAGGTGCTGTAGCTCATCGCTCATCGAGCCTCCTTGCCATACCGAACGGTGTCATGGGATGGGTCTTCAGACAGGTCAGTAGGCAAGTGTAGCGGGGCTGGGCAAATACGCTTTTCGCCAGCGTGGCAGCGTATTTCAGCCCAGATCGCTTCGATCGACGCGTTTACAAGCCCGGCAGGCGCTGGCGAATCTGCTCGATCAGCTGGTCCATGCTGCTGCTCAGATGGGTGTCCACGCGCTTGCAGTGCAAGTGTTCGCGCTCATCGAGCGGCTCCCGTGTGGCCTGCTGCGCCTTGACCACTTCCAGCGTGGCCTCGGAAGGGTCGAGGTTCTCCGACTGGCGCTGTTCCAGCCAGCTGAAAATCACCGCCTCCGGTGCCTGGCAGTCGAGAATCAGGAAGGGCACACCGGTGTCGCTGGCCACCTGGGCTGCTGCCTGGCGTTGCTGGTGCTGCAGGTAGGTAGCATCGAGCACCACGGGCAGGCCGGCCTTGAGAATGATGCCGGCCAGTTCATGCAGGCGCGCGTAGGTGGCGTTGGTGGCGTCCTGGTCGTACAGGCCTTGGCCGAACAGGCGCTTGCGCTCTACATCCGAACGCACCCGCACCGCGCCCAGCGATTCCACCAGGCGCATGGCCACATGGCTCTTGCCCACGGCCGAAACGCCGTGGGTGATCGCCAGCAGGCGCGAAGGAATGGCGCTGTAGCTTTCGGCCAGGTTGGCGTAGTTGCGGTAGGTGCGCAGCGTGGTGGCACGCTGCAGGCCATCGGCCTCGGCGCCCAGGCTGAACAGCGCCACCTTGGCCCGTACCAGTGCGCGGTAGGCCTTGTAGAAGTTCAGCAGCTCAAGCCCCTGATAATCGCCGGTCAGCTCCAGGTACTGGCTGATGAAACGTCGGGCCAGCCACTTCAGGCCGCGGTCTTCGAGGTCCATGGCGAGGAACGCGGTGTCGGCATAGACGTCGGTCATGCGGAACGGTTCGTTGAACTCGATGCAGTCGAAAATCACCACGCTGCCGTCGATCACCGTGGCGTTACCCAGGTGGATATCGCCGTGGCACTCGCGGATTAAACCGTTCGCCTTGCGTGCTTGCAGCAGCGGGTACAAGCGCTCGTAGGTGCTGCGCGCCCAGGCCTGAAGGTTGTCCAGCTGCTGCAAATCGGCCGCTTCGCTGAGGAACGGGCGGATCTGCTCGAAGTTCTGCTCCACCGGCGCCATGGCGCTTTCCGGAGTTCCCAGCGGGTTGTCTTCGCCGACCCGGGGGGCGTCGAGGTGGAATTGGGCAATCTGCCGGGCCATCTGGTCGATGTGATCGGCCGTCAGCTCGCCATTGGCCTGCAAGGTACTGAGCATCTGTTCCTGTGGGAACTGGCGCATTTTCAGCGCGTATTCGATCACCTCGCCTTCACCACCAATGACCGGCGCCTCCGCACTACCGGTAATCGGCAACACTTCCAGATACACATCGCTGGTCAGTCGCTGGTTGAGGCGCAGTTCTTCATGGCAGAAATGCCGGCGCTGCTCCAGCTGGGTGAAATCGAGAAAGCCGAAGTTCATCGGTTTCTTGATCTTGTAGGCGTAGTCGCCGGTGAGCAGCACCCAGGAAATATGCGTCTCGATGACGTGGAACCCCTCTACGGCGTGCGGGTAGAGGGCGCTGTTTTGCAGCGCGTTGATCAGGGCTTGGCTCACGAGGGGTCCTTGACGGTCAGGGAATTCAAAGGGCTCATTATGGTCAATGGTGCCTTCCCTGCAAACCGCCGGGACGCCTGCCCAGCCAAAGTAAAGTGCGTATAATCCGCCGCCATGACCCGATCCCGATCCCCCCGTAATGCCAAGAAACCCCGACCCGGCCGCTCGCGCGTGCTGCTTGGCTGGGCCCTGAAGCTCAGCCTGGTCGCCCTGGTGCTGATCGCCGGCTTCGCCGTGTACCTCGATGCGACGGTGCAGGAGAAGTTCTCCGGCAAGCGCTGGACCATCCCGGCCAAGGTGTACGCACGGCCGTTGGAGCTGTTCGTCGGCCAGAAGCTGAGCAAGAACGACTTCCTCACTGAGCTCGATGCCCTCGGCTATCGCCGCGAAAGCGCAGCCAGTGGCCCGGGCGAGGCGTCGGTCAACGGCAATACGGTCGACCTCAACACCCGTGGCTTCCAGTTCTACGAGGGCACCGAGCCTGCGCAGTTCGTCCGTGTGCGCTTCTCGGGTGACTACGTTGCAGGGCTTGCCGGCAACAACGGCGGCAAGCTCGATGTGGTTCGCCTCGAGCCGCTGATGATCGGAGGTATCTACCCCAAGAACCTCGAAGATCGCATCCTGATCAACATCAATCAGGTGCCTCCTTACCTGTTGGAAACCCTGATCGCCACCGAAGACCGCGACTTCTACAGCCACCATGGTGTATCGCCCAAATCGATCGCCCGTGCGGTGTGGGTCAACACTTCGTCGGGCGCGATGCGCCAGGGCGGCAGTACGCTGACCCAACAGCTGGTGAAAAACTTCTTCCTCACCAACGAACGCAGCCTCAGCCGCAAGCTCACCGAAGCGATGATGGCGGTATTGCTCGAGCTGCATTACGACAAGCGCGAGATTCTCGAGGCGTACCTCAATGAGGTGTTCGTCGGTCAGGACGGCCAGCGTGCCGTGCATGGTTTCGGCCTGGCCAGCCAGTTCTTCTTCAGCCAGCCGCTGTCGGAACTGAAGCTGCACCAGATCGCCCTGTTGGTGGGCATGGTCAAGGGGCCGTCCTACTACAACCCGCGGCGCTACCCGGAGCGTGCGCTGCAACGCCGCAACCTGGTGCTCGACCTGCTGGTCGAGCAGGGCGTGGCCAGCCAGGACGTGGTCGATGCAGCGAAGAAAATGCCCTTGGGTGTGACCAAGCGCGGCAGCCTGGCCGACAGCTCGTTCCCGGCGTTTCTCGACCTGGTCAAGCGTCAGCTGCGCCAGGACTACCGCGACGAAGACTTGACCGAAGAAGGCCTGCGTATCTTCACCAGCTTCGACCCGATTCTGCAGATGAAGGCCGAGACGTCGATGACCGAGACCTTCAAGCGCCTCGCCGGACGCAAGGGCGCCGATGAGGTCGAATCGGCGATGGTGGTGAGCAACCCGGAAACGGGCGAAGTGCAGGCCTTGATCGGCAGCCGTCAATCCGGCTTTGCCGGCTTCAACCGCGCCATCGACGCCGTGCGCCCGATCGGTTCGCTGGTCAAACCGGCCGTCTACCTGACCGCCCTGGACAAGCCCGGCACCTTTACCCTGACCAGCCTGGTGCAGGATGAACCGTTCTCGGTCAAAGGCGCCAATGGCCAGGTCTGGCGACCACAGAACTTCGATCGTCGCCCGCACGGCACCATCTACCTGTATCAGGGCCTGGCCAACTCCTACAACCTTTCCACCGCCAAGATCGGCCTGGAAGTCGGCGTGCCCAACGTGATCAAGACCATCGGCCGGCTGGGTGTCGACGTCGACTGGCCGGCATTCCCCTCGATGTTGCTGGGCGCCGGCGGTATGTCGCCGATGCAGGTGGCGACCATGTACCAGACCATCGCCAACGGCGGCTTCACCACGCCCATGCGCGGTATTCGCAGCGTGCTGACAGCCGAGGGCGAGCCGCTCAAGCGCTACCCGTTCCAGATCCAGCAGACCTTCGATGCCGGCTCCATCTATCTGGTGCAGAACGCCATGCAGCGGGTGATGCGTGAAGGGACCGGGCGTTCGGTCTACAGTGTTCTGCCCAGCTCACTGACCCTGGCAGGCAAGACCGGCACCAGTAACGACTCGCGTGACAGCTGGTTCTCAGGCTTCAGCCAGGACCTGCTGGCGGTGGTCTGGCTGGGTCGCGACGACAACGGCAGCACGCCGTTCACCGGTGCCACCGGGGCACTGCAGGTGTGGACCAGCTTCATGCGCAAGGCCGACCCCTTGCCTTTGGACATGCCGCAGCCGGACAACGTCGTGCAGGCATGGATTGATCCGAACACCGGGCAGGGCTCGGACCAGAGCTGTCCGGGGGCCGTACAGATGCCGTATATTCGCGGCAGCGAACCGCCAGCCGGCGCCGCTTGTGGCGGCGCGCAGGAGTCCGACTCGGTCATGGACTGGGTCAAGGGCTGGATGAATTGAGCACCAACTCCAGAGCATGCGAGGGTTTGAATTGAACAAGTGGTGGTTTCCAGTCGTGACGGCCATTGCCGTGCTGCAAGGGTGCGCCAGCGTGCCGCGTGGCAACATTCCGGTGGTCGACTCCAGTTCCCGGGTCTCCAACAGCGAGCGCATCCAGGGCAAACGTCCGGTCGCCACGGCACCGGCCAGAGGCACCGCGCAGGCGCAGTCGCTGCCGGAAGATTCGGGCGTGACCGTGATGATTCCGCAAGGTGCGGGCGCTTCGCCGATCCAGTCGTTCCCGGCGCAGAGCGGCGGAGCGCCGATCGATACCACGCCGATCGACACCATGCCGATCAATACCACGCCGGTGACCAGCGACCCCAACCCGGTGGCAGACGAACCTTTCGACATCGCCGCCATGTCCGGCGGGGCCTCTGCCCCGAGCGCGCCTACCGGCATCCCGCAAAACAACCGCTCCGGCGGGCTGTCTGCCGACGAGCAGCTCGATGGGCCGGTGCTGGCGCTGCTGACTACCGCGCAGAAGCAGCAGGGCAGCGGCGACTTGAATGGCGCCTCGTCCAGCCTCGAGCGCGCCCAGCGCATTGCACCGCGTGAGCCGCAGGTGCTGTTCCGTCTGGCGCAGGTCCGTCTCAACCAGGGTGAGGCTGCGCAAGCAGAACAGCTGGCGCGACGCGGCCTGAGCTATTCCAATGGCCGCCCAAGCCTGCAGGCTGAGCTATGGAACATCATCGCCCAGGCTCGCGAGAAACAAGGTGACAGCGCCGGTGCGGCATTGGCGCGGCAGAAAGCCAAGGTCAACCTGTGACGGTAGCGCCACGGGTATTGGAAATCGCCGATCACTTGCTGCTCATCGAGCGTGAGCTGCAGGTGCAGGGTTGGTGGTCGGACGACGCCCCAAGCGCTGCGGCCATGGCCAGCACGGTGCCGTTCGCCGTCGATGCCATGCCGTTCGAGCAGTGGTTGCAATGGATTTTCCTGCCGCGCATGAAGCAGATCATCGAGTACGGCCAGCCGCTGCCCAATGCCTCCGGCATTCTGGTGATGGCCGAAACCGTGTTTGCCAGCCGTCCGCAGCAAAGTCGCGAGCTGCGGCGACTATTGGCAGCGTTCGACCGTTTGATCGCGCCTTCCGCCTGATTTCTTCTGTTTTTTCCCTAAGGGCCGCAGATTGTGGCCCTTTTTTGTGGATGTCTTTATTTTCCTGCTGCTAAGAATCTGAAACGTGGTGGTGAATAATCATCCTGGCGTAAAACTGGCAATAATTTTTCTTGACTTGCAGGCGCCGAATCAGAAGAATCCAGTTTCCGCTGTAGGGGGACTGCCAGAAGCAGACCCGCCAAGCAGATCATGAGGCGCACACCCGCGCCGCCTGTTACACCCCGCAACGCGTTACCTCGCGCTGGGTGGGAATCCCCCGCAACACTCTGGGGCACTCCCAATACTTGCTCAGTCAGTGCTGACGTTTTCGCTCATGCTCTGCTTGGCAGTAAACCTATTAAGACCCGTCCATGAGGACGGTATTCTGGCGTTTTAGAGGTGAACAACGTGGAGCTCTTATCCGGCGCTGAAATGGTCGTCCGCTTTTTGCGCGACGAAGGCGTTAAGCACATCTACGGGTACCCTGGTGGTGCTCTTCTTCATGTTTACGACGCCCTGTTCAAGGAACCGGAAGTCGAACATATCCTGGTTCGCCACGAGCAGGCCGCGACCCACATGGCCGACGGCTACGCCCGTGCCACCGGCAAGGCCGGTGTGGTGCTGGTGACCTCTGGTCCCGGCGCGACCAATGCCATCACCGGTATCGCCACTGCGTACATGGACTCGATCCCGATGGTGATCCTGTCGGGTCAGGTGCCCAGCACCATGGTCGGTACCGATGCGTTCCAGGAAACCGACATGATCGGTATCTCGCGGCCTATCGTGAAGCACAGCTTCATGATCAAGAACGCCGTGGAAATCCCGGAAATCCTGAAAAAAGCCTTCTACCTGGCGCAGTCCGGTCGTCCTGGCCCGGTCGTGGTCGACATTCCAAAAGACATGACCAACCCGGCCGAGAAGTTCGAATACGTCTACCCCAAGAAGGTCAAGCTGCGCTCCTACAGCCCGGCTGTGCGTGGTCATTCCGGGCAGATTCGCAAGGCCGCCGAGATGCTCCTGGCCGCCAAGCGCCCGATCGTCTACGCCGGTGGCGGGGTGATTCTGGGAGGTGGCTCGCAAGCGCTCACCGCAATCGCCAAATCGCTCAACCTGCCGGTCACCAATACCTTGATGGGCCTTGGTGCCTTCCCGGGTACCGACGCGCAGTTCCTCGGCATGCTCGGCATGCATGGCAGCTACACCGCCAACATGGCCATGCACAATGCCGACGTGATCTTCGCTGTCGGTGCGCGCTTCGATGACCGCGTGGTCAACGGCCCGGCGAAATTCTGCCCGAACGCCAAGATCATCCACATCGACATCGACCCGGCGTCGATCTCCAAGATGATCAAGGCCGACGTGCCGATCGTCGGGCCTGTGGAAAGCGTGCTCAGCGAAATGCAGGCGATCCTCGCCGAGATCGGCCAGCAGCCAGACAAAGCTGCGGCCGACGCCTGGTGGAAGCAGATCAACGAATGGCGCGGTGACCGCGGGCTGTTCCCGTACGACAAGGGTGACGGCAGCGTCATCAAGCCGCAGACCGTGATCGAAACCCTGTGCGAAGTGACCAAGGGCGATGCCTTCATCACCTCCGACGTGGGCCAGCACCAGATGTTCGCGGCGCAGTACTACCGGTTCAACAAACCCAACCGCTGGATCAACTCCGGTGGCCTGGGCACCATGGGCTTCGGCTTCCCGGCAGCGATGGGCGTCAAGCTCAACTTCCCGGATCAGGACGTCGCCTGCGTCACCGGCGAAGGCAGCATCCAGATGAACATCCAGGAGCTGTCCACCTGCATGCAGTACGGCCTGCCGGTGAAGATCGTCAACATGAACAACGGCGTTCTGGGTATGGTCCGCCAGTGGCAGGACATGGCCTACAACGGTCGTCACTCGCATTCCTATGTCGAGTCGTTGCCAGACTTCATCAAGCTTGCCGAGGCCTATGGGCATGTGGGTATCCGCATCACCAGCCTCAAGGATCTCAAGCCCAAGCTGGAAGAGGCCTTCGCCATGAAGGATCGCCTGGTGTTCATCGATATCGCCATCGACCGCACCGAGCACGTCTATCCGATGCAGATCAAGGACGGCTCGATGCGTGACATGTGGCTGAGCAAGACGGAGCGTACCTGATATGCGGCACATCATTTCCCTGCTGCTGGAAAACGAACCCGGTGCTCTGTCTCGCGTGGTCGGCCTGTTCTCCCAGCGCAACTACAACATTGAAAGCCTCACGGTCGCGCCGACCGAAGACCCAAGTCTCTCGCGGCTGACCCTGACCACTGTCGGGCACGACGAAGTGATCGAGCAGATCACCAAGAACCTCAACAAGCTGGTCGAGGTGGTGAAGCTTGTCGACCTGTCGGAGAGTGCTCACATCGAGCGCGAACTGATGCTGGTCAAGGTCAAGGCGACCGGCGCGCAGCGCGCCGAGATCAAACGCACCACCGACATCTTCCGTGGGCAGATCGTCGATGTGACGGCAAGCGTGTACACCGTGCAACTGAGCGGTACCAGCGACAAGCTGGACAGCTTCATCCAGGCCATCGGAACCACCTCGATTCTGGAAACGGTGCGCAGCGGTGTCACCGGCATTGCCCGCGGCGACAAAGTTCTGAGTATCTGATTCAACACATTAGCGATGGCCCTACAGGGGTCGAGATATAACCAGGGGTATTTCATGAAAGTTTTCTACGATAAAGACTGCGACCTTTCCATCATCCAGGGCAAGAAAGTCGCCATCATCGGTTACGGTTCCCAGGGCCACGCCCAGGCGTGCAACCTGAAAGATTCCGGTGTAGATGTCACTATCGGCCTGCGTAAAGGTTCGGCCACCGTGGCCAAGGCTGAAGCTCACGGCCTGAAAGTGACCGACGTCGCTTCGGCTGTCGCTGCTGCCGACCTGGTGATGATCCTGACCCCGGACGAATTCCAGGGCCAGCTGTACAAGCAGGAAATCGAGCCGAACATCAAGAAGGGCGCTACCCTGGCCTTCTCCCACGGCTTCGCCATCCACTACAACCAGGTCGTGCCACGTGGTGACCTCGACGTGATCATGATCGCGCCGAAAGCTCCGGGCCATACCGTGCGCTCCGAGTTCGTCAAAGGCGGCGGCATCCCTGACCTGATCGCCATCTACCAAGACGCCTCGGGCAACGCCAAGAACGTCGCCCTGTCGTACGCGTCCGGCGTTGGCGGTGGTCGTACCGGCATCATCGAAACCACCTTCAAGGACGAAACCGAAACCGACCTGTTCGGTGAGCAGGCCGTTCTGTGCGGCGGTACCGTAGAGCTGGTCAAAGCCGGTTTCGAAACACTGGTCGAAGCAGGCTACGCGCCTGAAATGGCCTACTTCGAGTGCCTGCACGAGCTGAAGCTGATCGTCGACCTCATGTACGAAGGCGGTATCGCCAACATGAACTACTCGATCTCCAACAACGCCGAGTACGGTGAGTACGTCACCGGTCCTGAGGTCATCAACGAAGAATCCCGCAAGGCCATGCGCAATGCTCTCAAGCGCATCCAGGACGGCGAGTACGCGAAGATGTTCATCAGCGAAGGTGCCACCAACTACCCATCGATGACCGCCAAGCGTCGCAACAACGCTGCGCACGGCATCGAAGTCATCGGCGAGCAGCTGCGTTCGATGATGCCGTGGATTTCGGCGAACAAGATCGTCGACAAGTCGAAGAACTAAGGTTCGGATTCGACACAACGAAAAACGCGGCCCAGGCCGCGTTTTTTCGTTCTGCGGGCAGCATCTGGTATAAAGCTGACCGGTAGCATGCACTCAGAACCTGCGGTGCATGCCCAAGTCGAACGTTTTCCACCCTGTTGCAAGGTACTTTTTCATGAGCGAACGTCCCGAAGAGCCGCATACGCCCTCCGACGCCGAAAGCCTGTTACCTGTCGATGAACATGTTGAAGAAGGGCATGACGCGGAAGGGCGCAAGGTTCGTCATCGCGGCATTTACCTGCTGCCCAACCTATTCACCACCGCCAACCTGTTTGCCGGTTTCTACTCGATCATCAGCTCTATCTATGCACATGGTTTCATGAGCGCTGGAAACACGCTCGAGGCCAGCAAGTACTTCGCCAGCGCGGCAATCGCCATTTTCGTAGCCATGGTGCTCGACGGTCTTGACGGTCGCGTGGCACGCATGACCAACACTCAGAGCGCTTTCGGTGCGGAATATGACTCGCTCTCGGACATGGTCGCATTCGGCGTAGCACCCGCATTGCTGGCATTCGTCTGGGCGCTGGGCGACATGGGCAAGGTCGGCTGGATGGTCGCCTTCATCTATGTGGCTGGCGCAGCGCTGCGTCTGGCGCGCTTCAACACCCAGGTCGGCAAGGCCGACAAGCGCTACTTCATCGGCCTGGCCAGTCCAGCAGCGGCCGGTGTGGTTGCGGGAATCGTCTGGGCCTTCAGCGACTATGGCATTCAAGGCTCCAAGCTGTCGTTCCTGGTCGCCTTGATCGTTGCCGCCGCCGGTATGCTGATGGTCAGCAACATCAAGTACAACAGCTTCAAGGAGCTGGACCTCAAAGGTCGCGTCCCTTTCGTGGCGATTCTCGCGGTCGTACTGGTCTTCGCAGTCGTGTTCAGCGATCCACCGCGCATCCTGTTGCTGATCTTCCTCGGGTATGCGGTGTCCGGTCCTGTGCAGTTCCTGCTGCGTAGTCGTCGTCGCAAAATCTGACAATCACCTGCGTGCGGGAATAACCCGGCGGCTCCATAGTCTTATAGGTACATTCCCTACCTGGCTATGGGGCCGTCATGCTCATCAAAATACCCAGACCTTCCGATTGCACCTCCTCGCAGGTCACCCCTGAGCGGGTGTATCTGTCTCGCCGCACGTTGCTCGGCAGTTCTCTGGCCGGCCTTGCCATCGCAGCGTTGCCATCCGGGGCGAGGGCCGCTGATGCGGCGCGCTATGCCGGAGTCGATCCAGGCAAGGCGCCTGCGTGGTTCTCGGACCAGCTGGCCAAGGCGCGTTGGGGTGCCGTGACCGCCGGTGACGAGGCCATCACGCCTTATAAAGACGCCACCCATTACAACAACTTCTATGAGTTCGGCCCCGACAAGGGCGATCCGGCGGCCAATGCCGGCAGCCTGAAAACCGAACCGTGGAGCGTCCTAGTGGACGGCGAGGTCGGCAAGCCAGGGCGCTACGCGCTGGAAGACCTCGTCAAGCACGGTCAGTTGGAAGAACGTATCTATCGGCTGCGCTGCGTCGAAGCGTGGTCGATGGTCATTCCATGGCTGGGGTTCTCGCTGGCAGACATCCTCAAACGCGTCGAGCCGACATCCAAGGCTCGCTATGTACGCTTCGAAACCTTGCGAGATCCTCAAAGCATGCCCGGCCAGCGTTCAGGTTTTGCGCTGATCGACTGGCCCTATGTGGAAGGATTGCGTCTCGATGAAGCCATGAACCCGCTGACGCTGCTTGCCGTGGGCATGTACGGGCGCGAACTGCCAAACCAGAATGGCGCGCCGCTGCGGCTGGTGGTGCCGTGGAAGTATGGCTTCAAGAGCATCAAGTCGATCGTGCGTATCAGTCTGGTCGAGCAGCAGCCCAACACCACCTGGCAGGGCCTTGCTCCGAGCGAGTACGGCTTCTACGCCAACGTCAATCCCGAAGTCGATCATCCGCGCTGGAGTCAGGCTCGCGAACGTCGCCTGCCCAGCGGTTTGTTCAGCCCCAACGTCCGTAGCACGGACATGTTCAACGGGTATGGAGAGGAGGTCGCCTCTCTTTATAGTGGTCTGGATCTGCGGAAGAACTACTGATGCGCTATCCATGGTTTCGCCTGGCGATCTTTGTGGCCAGCGCGTGCTTTCCCGCGTGGTGGCTCTATGAAGCAGCGATGCAACTGCTTGGGCCTGATCCCGGCAAGATTCTGGTCGACCGTCTGGGCCTGGGTGGGTTGGTCTTTCTTCTGATTGCGCTGGCGATGACGCCTTTGCAGCGGATTACCGGGTGGGCGGGGTGGATCGTGTCGCGGCGACAGCTGGGCCTGTGGAGCTTCGCCTACATTGCCTTGCACCTGACTGCCTATCTGGTGTTCATTCTTGGGCTTGATTTCGCGCAGCTTGCCCTCGAGTTGCGCAAGCGTCCCTACATCATCGTCGGCGCGCTCGCGTTTCTTGGGCTGCTGGTCTTGGCGGTGACTTCCAATCGCTACAGCCAGCGACGGCTTGGGGCGCGGTGGAAGACGCTGCACAAGCTGACCTACGCCATTTTGGCTTTGGGCCTGCTGCATTTCCTCTGGATCGTGAGATCGGATCTGGCTGAGTGGTCGATCTATGCTGGGGTAGGGCTGGTGCTCATGTTGTTGCGGGTGCCTGCTGTGGCAAGGCGTATTAAAAGAGCGCGAACACGCTCACCTCAAGTTTCTTGAAATAAGTGCTTGACCGCCCTCGGAATCTCTTTATACTGCGCACCACTTCCGGGGCAAACGGAACGGAAAACTCCTTGAGTTTCAACGAGTTAGCTGTTCATGTGGTACTGGAGGCGCTTCGATCTGCTGATCGATAGCGGTGAAAAAGGTGGTTGACAGCGTTGTTTAACGCTGTATGATTCGCCTCCCGCTACGAGCGATCGCAGCGAGCCAAGTGTTTGAAGTTGAACGAGATTCTCGCAAAATACTTCGAAATAAACGCTTGACAGGCTTAGAGGAAAGCGTAGAATGCGCGCCTCGGTTGAAACGAAAGG
>NZ_AUEA01000009.1 GCF_000425745.1 Pseudomonas cremoricolorata DSM 17059 = NBRC 16634
AATGCCATGGCGTCAGTGTATTTGACGAGCTTTTTCTGCCGGATCAGCGCATCGGCCCCCTCTTCGGAATACGCAGCCTGCTTGTGCATGGCCTCGAAGTAGTTGCTGATGAGCGTCGCGCTCTGCAATGCGTGGGCATTCTGGCCGGCATACTTCGTCTTGCGCTCCACCGCGCTGCTGACCAGGTAGTGCAACTCGCTGGCAATGCCGATGGGGTCGGGCAGGGCAACGGCCAGCGGCGTGATATCGCGGCGTCCGTAGAGTCCGGCATGGAGGCCCTGGATGATGGCGTTGTAGTCAGGTGCGCTGTTGGGAAACTGGATCTCGCTCCACTCGAAGTGCCTGGGCGTGCTGTAGCCCCTGGGAATCAGTTCCGGGGTGGCATTGCCGACCAGCACGGCATTGAAGGCATGGGGCTGCTCAGGCCCGGCCGCGGGGTCGAGCCTGACGGCGAGGGTGTCGCGCAAGCCATCCTGATTGGTTTCGATGGCCCATAGCGCACGGTGGCTGAGCAGCGTGTCGCTGATCATCACGTACACCTGCTCGGCGATATGGCTTTCCGGGGCTTGCAGGTAGGGCCTGGCTTGCTGGACTTCGGGCACGCCCTGGCGACCCGGGGTGGCGTCGACTTCGTCGCAGCGGTCCCACCAGATGCGGGCGAAGCGGATGTCCTCGGTGACCTGATAGTGCTGGGTCCACATGCGCCCGTCCTTGAAGTAGCACAGGTAGACGTAGCTGCCAGGGCGCAATAAGCGCAGGCCATAGGCTTTACCTGAGCCAAGGGCGGGATAGCCGTCGGTGCAGAGGGTGGGGAAGATGCTGGGTTCGAGCGGCGTGTCGACGATGCCGTAGCGCAACGGGTAGATCGGGATGCTGGGTTCGCACGGCGGGTGCATGATACCGATGCCGACTTCCTTCTGATTGGGCCGGTTGGTGCCGAGGGCGATCTTGTACAGGCTCTTCATGGCTGTACCTCAAGGGTCATTGCTGTGGACGATTTCAACGAGGCGGGTCTCCAGTAAGGACGGGCCCGAGCGGTCGTCCGTGGCGTCAAGTGGCAGTGACCCTATTTAGAAGCATCGTCCGAAGCTGGAAACTGAGAACGGTCTGAGAAGCGTGCAGGAAGCATCCTGTTCTGGCGTTGGGAGGTGAAGAAGTCCTGGAAATCGGGTGGCAAATGCCTTCCAGAGGAGGGTATGCCACGTGCAGCCAAAGTGCTGACCGTGCTAGCGGCAGAGGGGCACCCCAAGACCACCTTGCGACATCTGAGCAAAACAATCATGCGCGCAGGGAGTAGGCGGCCATCACGCGGATTTGAGGATCGGAACTTGAAGTGATTCCGTTTATCAATTAATAATGAATATCATTACCCAGCAACTGGCCGATGTCGTTCATGAAAACCGTCCTCCACGAATTGCCCTACCTGGAAAACTGGCGCTGGCTCAGTCGCCGCATTCGCTGTGCCATCGAGCCTGACGAGCCGCGCCTGATCGAGCATTACCTCGCCGAAGGCCGCTACCTGGTGTGCTGCACCGAAACCTCGCCGTGGACGGTGGCGCTGACCTCGTTCCGCCTGCTGCTCGATACCGCGTGCGACCGCATGTTGCCCTGGCACTGGCGTTCTCAGTGCCTGGATCAGGCCTGGCGGCCGCTGCTCGACCTGCGCAACCTCGATCGCCGCGAGGACAACCAGCGCTGGCAGCCCTACGCTCTGCAACTGGCCAGTTGCAAGTTGCTGCCGTCGATCTCCCACGAAGAACTGATGCAAGGATTCGAACATGAGTGATACCCGTATCGAGCGTGACAGCATGGGCGAACTGCAGGTGCCGAGTCAGGCCCTGTATGGCGCCCAGACCCAGCGCGCGGTCGATAACTTCCCGGTCAGCGGTCAGCGCATGCCGGTGCAGTTCATCCGCGCACTGCTGCTGGCCAAGGCCGCGGCAGCCAAGGCCAACGTCAAGCTCGAACAGATCAGCGCCGAGCAGGGCCAGGCGATCGTCAAGGCGGTCGAACAACTGCTTGAGGGCGATTTCATCCAGCACTTCCCGGTGGATGTGTACCAGACCGGCTCCGGCACCAGCTCGAACATGAACGCCAACGAGGTCATCGCCACCCTCGCCAGTCGCGTTCAGGGTGCGCCGGTCAATGCCAACGACCACGTCAACTGCGGGCAGAGCAGCAACGACATCATCCCCACCACCATCCACGTCAGTGCCGCCCTGGCGGTGCATGAGCAACTGCTGCCGGCCTTGCAGCACCTGACCGCGACCATCGACGCCAAGGCGCAGCAGGTCCATCAGCACATCAAGACTGGCCGCACCCACCTCATGGACGCCATGCCGGTGCGCATGAGCCAGGTGCTCGGTGGCTGGTCGGCGCAAATCAAGGCTGCCCAGGCACACATCGAAGCCCTGTTGCCGGCTCTGCAAGCCCTGGCCCAGGGCGGCACGGCCGTCGGTACCGGTATCAATGCCCACCCGCGTTTCGCTGCTGGTTTCGCAGCCGAGCTGAGCGCGCTCAGCGGCATCGAGTTCACGCCCGGTAACAACCTGTTCGCCCTGATCGGCTCGCAGGACACCGCCGTGGCCTTGTCCGGGCAACTGAAGACCGCCGCCGTGGCCTTGACCAAGATCGCCAACGACCTGCGCTGGATGAACTCGGGCCCCTTGGCCGGGCTTGGCGAAATCGAGCTCGAGGCGTTGCAGCCGGGTTCCTCGATCATGCCGGGCAAGGTCAATCCGGTGATTCCGGAAGCTACCGCCATGGTCGCCGCTCAGGTGATCGGCAACGACGCGACCATCGCCATCGCCGGGCAGTCGGGCAACTTCGAACTGAACGTGATGCTGCCGGTGATCGCCCGCAACCTGCTGGAAAGCATCGAGCTGATGGCCAACGTCAGCCGCCTGCTGGCCGACAAGGCCATCGCCAGCTTCAAGGTCAATGACGCCAAGCTCAAGGAAGCGCTGTCGCGCAACCCGATTCTGGTCACCGCGCTGAACCCGATCATTGGCTACCTCAAGGCTGCCGAAATCGCCAAGACCGCCTACAAGCAGGGCCGGCCGATCATCGATGTGGCGCTGGAACATACCGATTTGTCGCGCGACCAGCTGGAAACTTTGCTGGACCCGGAAAAACTGACGGCCGGCGGCATCTGAGCTGCCTCGCACCGAGGAGGATCGTCATGCAGCACTGGAAACGCACCACGCAACTGGCCAACCACCTGTTCGAACAGGGCGAGTTGGTCGATGCTCGGGAACACTATCTGCAAGCCCTGGCCCTGGCCCAGGTGCTGTTCGAGCGCTGGCATGACGTCGATGAGGCGGTGGCGGTGTTCGTCATCGCCCACCACAACCTGGCCGACCTTCACCTGCGGCTCAACCAGCCCCATGAAAGCGCCGACTACCTGTGCTCGGCACACCAACGCCTGCTCCAGGCCAGTCAGGAAGCGCGCCTGCCACAAGCATTGCGCGAAGCGGCGCTGCGCCACAGCGCGCGGACCTACACCGAACTGCTGAATTTCATCGCCGAATATGGCCAATACCCACGCACCGAGCGGCTGCTCAACCGCAACGCCGCTGCAGCCAGCGAACTGGCAGCACAGCTCGACGTGACCTCCGCACACCCTGCCTACGGAATTCATTGAAATGTCCCATACCTTGCCTGCATTGCCTTACGCCTACGATGCCCTGGAACCGCACATCGATGCGCAAACCATGGAAATCCACCACACCAAGCACCACCAGACCTACGTCAACGGCCTCAACGCGGCGGTCGAGGGCACCGAGTGGGCTGACTGGCCGGTGGAAAAACTGGTCGGCGCGGTCAAGCAACTGCCGCAGAACCTGCAAGGTCCCGTGACCAACCACGGCGGCGGTCACGCCAACCACAGCCTGTTCTGGAAAGTCATGTCGCCCAAGGGCGGTGGTGCACCGCAAGGTCAGTCGGCTGAAGCCATCGATAAGCAATTGGGTGGCTTCGAAGCGTTCAAAGAGGCGTTCACCAAGGCCGCACTGACCCGTTTCGGCAGCGGCTGGGCCTGGCTCAGTGTCACCCCTGAGAAAAAGCTGGTCGTGGAGAGCAGCGGCAACCAGGACAGCCCGCTGATGCATGGCAACACGCCGATCCTGGGCCTGGACGTGTGGGAGCACGCTTACTACCTCAAGTACCAGAACCGCCGTCCGGAATACATCGGTGCCTTCTACAACGTCATCGACTGGGCTGAAGTCGAGCGTCGCTACCTCGACGCCCAGAAGTGAGCTGATTGCCTATGCGCTCACAGGTGATGTCAGTCAGCAGCGTGCGCCTGTTCAGGCAGGCGCTGGGTACGCTACTGGTGCTGGTCGGTACAGCGTTGTTGCTGGCACGTGGCATTGCCTGGCTCGACCTCGAGCCGCGCATGATGCGCGCGCTGGAGGGCGGGGCATTGTGCGCATTGGGCACGGCGCTTGGTGCAGTGCCGGTGCTGGTGATCCGCAACATGCCGGTTGCCGTGGCCGACACGCTGCTCGGCTTCGGTGCCGGAGTGATGCTCGCAGCCACGGCCTTCTCATTGATCATCCCGGGGCTCGGTGCCGCTCAGGCCATCGGCTACAGCCCATGGGGCGCCGGCGCATTGGTCAGCGCTGGGCTGCTGGGTGGTGCGTTGTGTCTGTTTCTGGTCGACCTGAAGGTGTCTGGGGCTTCGCCTGAGGCATTGGTCGGGCAGGGCGACGAGCCGGTGATCGCCGCGCGTATCTGGTTGTTCGTGATCGCGATCATCGCGCACAACGTGCCCGAGGGCATGGCGATCGGCGTGTCGGCGGGAGGCGGTATGCCTGATGCCGACAGCCTGGCCATGGGCATTGCCTTGCAGGATGTGCCAGAGGGTCTGGTGATCGCGCTGGTGCTTGCAGGGGCGGGCATGTCGCGCTTCAAGGCCTTCGCCATCGGCGCCGCGTCCGGGCTGGTCGAGCCGGTCGCGGCTGTGGTGTGTGCCTGGCTGGTGAACGTCGCCGAACTGTTGCTACCGTTGGGTCTGGCGTGTGCGGCGGGTGCGATGTTGCTGGTGGTCACCCAGGAAATCATTCCTGAATCACGTAGCAATGGACATCACCGGCTTGCCAGCCTTGGGCTGTGCATTGGCTTTTGTCTGATGATGGTGATGGACACCGCAATGTCCTGAACTCGTTCGACGAAGACGCTTCACTCGCCTTCGTCGAATTTGTTGTCGATCAGCTCGACCAGGGCCTGCAGCGCTTCATCGGCCTGCTCGCCTTCGGTATCGAGGTGCACCTGAGTCCCTTTGCCGGCTGCCAGCATCATCACCGCCATGATGCTCTTGCCATCGACCAGCTTGTCTGGCGCTCGACCGACCTTGACCTGGCAAGGAAAGCGCCCGGCCACGCCGACGAACTTGGCGGCCGCCCGGGCGTGCAGGCCCAGCTTGTTGATGATGGTGATTTCACGCGCGGGCATCGTTGGGTGGATCCTGTGGGCTAGAGGTCGCGGTGGCGGACCTGGACATTTTTCAGGGATTGCTGCAGGAACTGGCCGAGGCGTTCGGTGAGGTACACCGATCGATGATGGCCGCCGGTGCAGCCAATGGCGATGGTCACGTAGGCGCGGTTGCTGGCAGCGAAGCGCGGCAACCACTTGATCAGATAAGCCGAGATATCCTGGAACATCTCTTCGACGTCAGGCTGCGCGGCCAGGTAGTCGATCACCGGTTGCTCGAGGCCTGAATGATTGCGCAGCTCGGCTTTCCAGTAGGGGTTGGGCAGACAGCGGACGTCGAACACCAGATCGGCATCCACCGGCATGCCGCGTTTGAAACCGAACGACTCGACCAGGAACGCGGTACCTGGCTCGGGCTGATTGAGCAGCCGCAGCTTGAGGGAATCACGCAACTGGTAGAGGTTGAGGCGACTGGTGTCGATCTTCAGGTCAGCCAGATCGGCGATGGGCCCGAGCAGGCCACTCTCGTCGCGGATGGCTTCGGCTAGCGAGCGGTTGGCGTTGGTCAGCGGGTGGCGTCGACGGGTTTCGGAGAAACGTTTGAGCAGGGTATCTTCGTCAGCGTCCAGGTACAGCACGTCACACTGGATGTGCCGCGAGCGGGCTTCTTCGAGCAAGGCCGGAAAGCGCGACAAGTGCCCGGGCAAGTTGCGCGCGTCGATTGACACGGCAACTTTCGGTTGCTGCAGTTCGGTATTGAGCAGGATCTTCTCGGCAAGTTGCGGCAACAACCCGGCAGGCAGGTTGTCGATGCAGTAGTAGCCGTGGTCTTCGAGCACGTTCAGGGCGGTGCTTTTACCGGAGCCGGAACGGCCGCTGACGATGATCAGACGCATGCTCAGGCCTCGTTCTGCACATCCAGGACGACTTGGTACAGGGCCTCGCTGCTGTTGGCAGCACGCAGGCGTTCACGCACTTCCTTGCGATCGAGCATGCTGGCGATCTGGCGCAGCAACTCGAGATGGGCGTCGGTGGCGGCTTCTGGAACCAGCAACACGAACAGCAGATCCACTGGCGCGCCATCGATGGCATCGTAATCGATGGGTGAGTCTAGGTGCAGCAAGGCACTCACCGGAGCGCTGCAGCCGGGGAGGCGACAATGGGGGATGGCGATGCCGTTGCCAAAACCGGTAGAGCCCAGTTTTTCGCGGGCGACCAGTTTCTCGAAGATGTCCTGCATCTCAAGCTCTGGCACCTGTTCGGCAATGACCGTGGCGACCTTTTCCAGGGCGCGCTTTTTACTGCCGCCCGGCGCGTTCGCGAGGGAACGGCCGGGGGTCAGGATGGTTTCGAGTCGGATCATGGATGAGAGAGGTCAGCGGGCCCCTGCGCCTTGCAGCAGGCTTTGCTGTTTTTCCTTGTGTTTTTTCAGTTGGCGGTCGAGCTTGTCGGCCAGGGCGTCGATCGCTGCGTACATGTCTTCGTGTTCAGCATTGGCAACCACCTCACCACCTGGAATCTGCAGTGTCGCTTCGACCTTCTGCTGCAGCTTCTCGACTTTCATGGTGACCTGCACGTTGGTGATCTTGTCGAAGTGGCCCTCCAGGCGTTTGAGCTTCTGTTCTACGTAATCGCGCATCGGTGCGGTGACTTCAACATGTTGTCCACTGATGTTGACTTGCATACAGCTTCTCCTTCATTGCCGGTGCAGAAAGAGGCAGGTATTGCACCTGCCTCTGGAACACGTTGGCTGATCCGGGCGCTACATCAGTCGCTTGCGCTCGCTCGAGGGTGCAATGCCCAGAGACTCGCGGTATTTGGCGACGGTACGACGAGCGACCTGAATACCTTGTGCTTCCAGTAAACCAGCGATCTTGCTGTCACTCAATGGCTTTTTCTGATTTTCACCAGCGACCAGTTTCTTGATGATCGCGCGGATCGCCGTGGACGAGCATTCGCCTCCTTCGGCGGTGCTGACATGGCTCGAGAAAAAGTACTTCAGCTCGTAGATGCCCCGTGGCGTGTGCATGTATTTCTGTGTGGTCACCCGGGAAATGGTCGACTCGTGCATGCCCACCGCTTCGGCGATGTCGTGCAGCACCAGCGGCTTCATCGCTTCGTCGCCCTGGTCGAGAAAACCGCGCTGGTGTTCGACGATCTGCGTGGCGACTTTCATCAGCGTTTCGTTGCGGCTTTGCAGGCTCTTGATGAACCAGCGTGCTTCTTGCAACTGGTTGCGCATGAACGTGTTGTCGGCACTGGTATCGGCGCGGCGCACGAAGCCTGCGTACTGGGCGTTGACCCGCAGGCGCGGGACCGCTTCCTGGTTCAGTTCGACCAGCCAGCGCTCGTTGTGCTTGCGTACGATGACATCGGGCACGACGTACTCCGGCTCGCTCGATTCGATCTGCGAGCCGGGACGCGGGTTGAGGCTTTGCACCAGTTCGATGACCTGGCGCAGCTCGTCTTCCTTGAGCTTCATGCGGCGCATCAATTGGGTGTAGTCGCGGCTGCCGAGCAGGTCGATGTAGTCGCTGACCAGGCGCTGCGCCTCGTTCATCCACGGCGTGCGTGCGGGCAGTTGGCGCAGTTGCAAGAGCAGGCATTCGCTGAGGCTGCGCGCGGCGATGCCGGCGGGTTCGAATTGCTGGATACGGTGCAGTACCGCTTCGACTTCATCGAGCTCGATGTCCAGTTCCGGATCGAAGCCGGCGCAGATTTCATCGAGCCCGTCTTCCAGATACCCCTGCGGGTTGATGCTGTCGATGAGGGTCACGGCGATCATGCGGTCGACATCGGACATCGGTGCCAGGTTGAGTTGCCAGAGCAGGTGGCTCTGCAGGCTCTCGCCGGTGGAGGTGCGGGTGGTGAAGTCCCACTCGTCATCGTCGTTGCTGGGCAGGCTGCTGGCGCTGGTCTGGTAGATGTCTTCCCAGGCCGTGTCGACGGGCAGTTCGTTGGGGATTCGCTCGTTCCACTCGCCTTCTTCGAGGTTCTCGTTGGCAGCGGTGGTTTCCTGGAAGGAGGTCTCTTGCGTCTCGGCGGCCGGCTTGTGCTCGGCGTTGTCGGCCATCGGATCGCTGTTGTCGAAGTCCTCGCCTTCTTCCTGGCGTTCGAGCATCGGGTTGGATTCCAGGGCCTCCTGAATTTCCTGCTGCAGGTCCAGGGTAGAAAGCTGAAGCAGACGGATGGCCTGTTGCAACTGCGGGGTCATCGTCAGTTGCTGGCCCATTTTTAGGACGAGCGATGGTTTCATGGCTGGGGCTAAATACCTTGTTCGCCGGCGCACAAGCGCCATCCACTACACGAAGGCGCCGCAGCGCCCGGTCTAAGCAAGTTGTATGCCTGAAACGCGGACGTTTGCCTAGAGCGGTGTGACAATTAAAGCCGCATCCAGGCCATTGACACCCGGCTCCGGGCCTCGCCGACTGGAATCAGAGTCGGAACTCGTGACCCAGATAAACTTCCTTGACCAGATCGTTGGCCAGAATGGTGGCTGAATCACCTTCGGCAATCAGCTGACCATCGTTGACAATGTAGGCCGTTTCGCAAATGTCGAGCGTTTCCCGAACATTGTGGTCGGTGATCAGCACGCCGATGCCCTTGGCCTTGAGGTGATGAATGATCTGCTTGATATCACCCACGGAAATCGGGTCGACCCCGGCGAAGGGTTCGTCGAGCAGGATGAATTTGGGCGCAGTCGCCAGTGCTCGGGCGATTTCCACGCGACGGCGCTCACCGCCAGACAGGCTCATGCCAAGGTTGTCGCGGATATGGCTGATGTGGAATTCCTGCAACAGGCTCTCGAGCTCTTGCCGACGACCCTCCGCATCCAGCTCCTTGCGCGTCTCGAGAATCGCCATGATGTTGTCGGCCACCGACAGCTTGCGGAAGATCGAGGCTTCCTGCGGCAAGTAGCCGATGCCGGCGCGGGCGCGGCCATGCATGGGCTGGTGGCTGACGTCCAGGCTGTCGATCAGGACGCGGCCCTGATCGGCCTGAACCAGGCCGACGATCATGTAGAAGCAGGTGGTCTTGCCGGCGCCGTTGGGCCCGAGCAGGCCGACGATCTGCCCGCTGTCGATCGACAGACTGACATCGCGCACCACTTGCCGGCCTTTATAGCTCTTGGCCAGGTGCTGAGCTTTGAGGGTCGCCATTTATTCGGCCTTCTTCTTCGGCTGAATGACCATGTCGATTCGCTGACGCGGCGCGGTGACCTTGCCGCCGCGGCCTGCGGTAGCGATCTGCGACTTGGTGTTGTAGACGATTTTCTCGCCTTCGGTGGTGTTGCCTTCGTTCTCGACCTTGGCGCGATCGGTGAGCACCACCAGGTCTTTCTGCGCCTGGTACTGGATGGTCACGGCCCAGCCTTTCATCTTGTCGGGCTTGGCGGCGTTCTGCTGTTGCTCGAAGTACGCCAGGTTGCCCACCGAGGTGACGACATCGATGTCGCCTGACTGGGCGCGGGTAATGGTGACGGTGTTGCCTTTGATCATCATCGAACCTTGGGTGATGATCACATCGCCCGTATAGGTGGCGACGCCTTGTTTGTCATCCAAATGGGCGTTGTCGGCCTGGATGCGGATCGGCTTGTCACGGTCGGTCGGCAGGGCCCAAGCGCTCGCGCTTCCCAGTGCTGCGCTCAGGCTGAGCAAAAAGGGGAGGGTTTTAACGAGCCTCATACTGTCCTCTTACGTTGGACAGCAGGTCCATCCTGCCGTCTTTCAGGTACGCTTTCATTCCTTTACCCGTAGTCGTCCCACCGGCGCCGTCGATTCTAACGGCTTGCTCGGTCTGCGCATATTGCTTCTGCGGGAACACGGTCATGCGGGTGCTGGTGATCAGGGTATTGCGATTCTGTTCGTCGGTGCGCGAAATACGCACCGAGTCTATCAGTTCCACCTCGGTACCATCGGGATTGACCTCGGCCCGCTCGCTTTGCACATGCCACGGGAACGTCGTGCCTCGGTACATCTGCAGGTCAGGTTTGCTGACCAAGGTCATCTCGCTGACCTTGACGTGCTCGATCTTGTCGGCGGTCATCTCGTACTGACGTTTGCCGTCGGGCAGGAACTGCACGCTGTGGGCGTTGATTGCATAGTAGTCGATGGCGTTCTCATCGACTTGCGCTACCGGCTTGTCGTCGAGAAAACTTTCCGGGCTGACGTTCCAGTAGCCGACCGCGGCGAACAAGACGGCTATCACGCTGAACAGCGCAATGTTTCTGGCTTTTTTGCTAAGCATGTGCGGCTCTACAGGTAGTGGGCGTTGGCGAATCCGCTGGCTGCGGACTGCATGAAGGACGCACGAGGCGCCACGTCGTGCCTGGGCTCAGGGCGTTGGAGCGAGTTACCGGCGGGGAGGTTCAGTTGCTGCCGGATACGTGCGCCAAAGGGCGATGGATGAGGCATCACATTACACCTGCGCGCAGCAGATCGTGCATGTTCAGTGCGCCGATCGGGCGGCCATTGCCGTCCATCACCACCAGTGCGTTGATCTTGTGCTGCTCCATGAGTTTCAAGGCTTCGGCGGCCAGGGCCTGGGCCTGCACGGTCTTGCCATGCACGGTCATGACCTGCTCGATGGGCGTGGCGTGCACGTCGATGCTGCGATCGAGGGCGCGGCGCAGGTCACCGTCGGTGAACACCCCGGCGAGGGCGCCGTCGGCTTCGAGCACCAGGGTCATGCCCAAACCTTTGCGAGACATTTCGAAAAGCGCGTCCTTGAGCAGCGTGCCGCGCTGCACCTGGGGCAGTCTGGCGTCGGCGTGCATGACATCTTCCACCTTGAGCAGCAGGCGCCTGCCCAGCGCGCCGCCCGGGTGAGAGAACGCGAAGTCTTCGGCAGTGAAACCGCGCGCTTCGAGCAGGGCGATGGCCAGGGCGTCGCCGAGCACCAGGGCCGCGGTGGTCGACGAGGTCGGCGCCAGGTTGAGCGGGCAGGCTTCGTGTTCTACCCGCGCGTCGAGGTTGGCTTCGGCGGCCTGGGCCAGGGTCGATTCAGGGTTGCCGGTAAGGCTGATGAGTGGAATGCCCAGGCGCTTGACCAGCGGCAGCAGGGTCAGGATCTCGGCGGTGGCGCCCGAGTTGGACAGCGCCAGGATGACATCTTCACGGGTGATCATGCCCATGTCGCCATGGCTGGCTTCGGCCGGGTGAACGAAGAACGCCGGGGTCCCGGTGCTCGCCAGGGTGGCGGCGATCTTGTTGCCGATATGCCCCGACTTGCCCATGCCCAGCACGATGACTCGGCCTTTGCTTGCCAGGATCAGCTCACAGGCACGCACGAAGCTCGCACCGATGCGGGCTTCCAGGCCCTGCACGGCTTCGAGCTCCAGGCGCAGGGTGCGCTGGGCGGATTGAACAAGCTCGAGGGTTCTGCTCATGGTCGAAAATAGAGTTCGCGGGAAAGGCGGCGATTATAGCTGCAATGCACGAAACCCTCACCTTTGATCGTCAGCATGAAACTTTATAAAGCTGTCTATGGCCTGAATGACACTGGCGATAGCCTTGGGAAGGGCCTCCCAGCGGTGATATAGTTCGCGGCTATCCGGCCCGCCAGGGATGCGTGTGTCTTCCACCTGAAGGCGTGCGTCCATGAAGACGAGGCTGTATCGCAAGGAGTCTAGATGAGTGGGGATAGCGCCTACGCGGTCGAGTTGAAGGGTCTGTCCTTCAAGCGCGGTTCGCGCAGTATTTTCAACAACGTCGACATACGTATTCCTCGTGGCAAGGTGACCGGTATCATGGGTCCGTCCGGCTGCGGCAAAACCACGTTGCTGCGTCTGATGGGTGCGCAACTGCGTCCCTCGGCCGGTGAAGTGTGGGTCGGCGGGCAGAATCTGCCGAGCCTTTCGCGTAGTGAACTGTTCGATGCACGCAAACAGATGGGCGTGCTGTTCCAGAGCGGTGCGCTGTTCACCGATCTCGACGTCTTCGAGAACGTGGCCTTTCCGCTGCGCGTGCATACCGAACTGCCCGAGGAAATGATCCGCGACATCGTGCTGATGAAGCTGCAGGCCGTCGGGCTGCGCGGTGCCATCGGCCTGATGCCCGATGAGTTGTCCGGGGGCATGAAGCGCCGCGTCGCGCTGGCCCGGGCGATTGCGCTCGATCCGCAGATCCTCATGTACGACGAACCGTTCGTAGGCCAGGACCCCATCGCCATGGGCGTGTTGGTGCGCCTGATTCGTTTGCTCAACGATGCCCTGGGCATCACCAGTATCGTGGTTTCCCACGACTTGGCCGAAACCGCCAGCATCGCCGACTACATCTATGTCGTGGGTGATGGCCAAGTACTCGGGCAGGGCACCCCGGCCGAGCTGATGGGCTCGGACAACCCGCGTATTCGCCAGTTCATGAAGGGCGATCCCGACGGCCCGGTGCCGTTTCACTTTCCTGCGCCTGATTACCGCGCCGATCTGCTGGGGGCGCGTTGATGCGCAACACTTCCATACTCGAACGCATCCGCCTGTTCGGCCGCGCCGCCATCGACATCGTGGCGGTGCTGGGCCGTTCGTGCCTGTTCCTCGGCCACGCGCTGATGGGGCGCGGCGGCATCGGTGGCGGCTTCTCGCTGTTGGTCAAGCAGCTGTACTCGGTCGGCGTGCTGTCGCTGGCGATCATCGCCGTGTCGGGGGTGTTCATCGGCATGGTGCTGTCGCTGCAGGGCTACAGCATTCTCACCAAGTACGGTTCAGAGCAGGCGGTCGGGCAGATGATCGCCCTGACCCTGCTGCGTGAGCTGGGACCTGTGGTGACCGCGTTGCTGTTCGCCGGCCGTGCCGGCTCGGCGCTGACGGCGGAAATCGGCAACATGAAATCCACCGAGCAGTTGTCGAGCCTGGAAATGATCGGTGTCGACCCGCTCAAGTACATCGTCGCGCCACGTCTGTGGGCCGGCTTCATTTCCCTGCCGTTGCTGGCGCTGATCTTCAGCGTGGTCGGTATCTGGGGTGGCTCGTGGGTCGCCGTGGACTGGCTGGGGGTCTATGAGGGCTCGTTCTGGGCCAACATGCAGAACAGCGTGTCGTTCAGCGGCGACGTGCTCAATGGGGTGATCAAGAGCCTGGTATTCGCCTTCGTGGTGACCTGGATCGCCGTATTCCAAGGCTATGACTGCGAGCCCACATCCGAGGGGATCAGTCGCGCCACGACCAAGACCGTAGTTTACGCCTCGCTGGCCGTCCTGGGTCTGGACTTCATTCTGACCGCCTTGATGTTTGGAGACTTCTGATGCAAAACCGCACCCTGGAAATCGGTGTCGGCCTGTTCCTGCTGGCTGGGATTCTGGCGTTGTTGCTCCTCGCGCTCCGTGTCAGCGGGCTGTCTGCGAGCCCTGCGAGCGACACCTATAAAGTTTATGCATATTTCGACAATATCGCCGGTCTTACGGTCAGAGCCAAAGTGACCATGGCCGGTGTGACCATCGGCAAGGTCACCGCCATCGATCTGGATCGCGACAGCTACACCGGACGGGTCACCTTGCAACTGGAGCAGAGCGTCGACAACCTGCCGACCGACTCCACTGCCTCGATCCTGACCGCCGGCTTGCTGGGCGAGAAGTACATCGGCATCAGCGTCGGTGGCGAAGACCAGGTGCTCAAGGAAGGCAGTACCATCCATGACACCCAGTCCTCGCTCGTGCTCGAAGACCTGATCGGCAAGTTCCTGCTCAATTCGGTCGGCAAAGAAGCCAAAGAAGCCCCCCCAGCTAATTAAGGAGTCTCCATGATTTCGATTTTGCGACGTGGTCTGCTGGTGCTGCTGGCAAGCCTGCCCATGCTGGCGATGGCGGCACCTGGGCAATCGGCCCATGAGGTGATCACCAGCACCACCGACGCCCTGTTGTCGGACCTGAAGGTCAACAAGGAGCGCTACCGTTCCGACCCCCAGGCGTTCTACAACTCGCTCAACAGCATTCTGGGCCCAGTCGTCGATGCCGACGGCATTTCCAAGAGCATCATGACCGTCAAGTATTCGCGCAAGGCGACGCCGGCGCAGATGCAGCGCTTCCAGGAGAACTTCAAGCGCAGCCTGATGCAGTTCTATGGCAACGCATTGCTCGAGTACAACAACCAGGGCATCACCGTCGATCCTGCGCGCAGCGATGATGGCGAGCGCGCCAGCGTGACCATGAAGGTGGCAGGCAACAACGGCGCTACCTATCCGGTGCAGTACACCCTGGTCAAGCTGGGCAGCGAGTGGAAGGTGCGCAACGTGATCGTCAATGGCATCAACATCGGCAAGCTGTTCCGTGACCAGTTCGCCGACGCCATGCAGCGCAACGGCAACAATCTCGATCGCACCATCGACAACTGGGCGGGCGAAGTGGCCAAGGCCAAGCAGGCCGCCGACAGCTCGACGGACAAGGAAGTGCAATGAACGAGGCGGGCGTAAGCATGGCCGAGCCAGGCGTTCTGCGCTTGTCGGGTGTGCTGGACTATCGCAGCGGTCCTGCGCTGCGCAAGCAGGGGGCGGCATTGATTGCCGCATGCAAGGGCTCACAGGTGGTGCTCGACTGCACGGCGGTGAGCCATTCCTCCAGCGTCGGGTTGTCGTTGCTGCTGGGTTTTCTGCGCGATATCACCGGCGCCGGCAAGTTCTGCGAACTGCGTGGCTTGCCGCAGCACATGCGAGAAATCGCCGAGGTCTACGATCTCGATCAGGTGCTGGCCGACGCCTGAGTCTGCCAGCCACATAGCCCCTCGGTCAGCGCGCCCGCTGTTGGGCTTCGCAGGCGGGGGGCTTTTTTGTATCATGGCCGACCCCCGCGCACTGGGCGCCGATTGAGGTTGAGCATGCAGGCCGTAGACGTTAAGAGCTTCCTTGAAGAGAAATTGCCGGGAACCCGGGTCGAAGTTGAAGGCCAGGGCTGCAATTTCCAGCTGAACGTGATCAGCGATGAGCTGGCCGGGCAGAGCCCGGTCAAGCGTCAGCAAGCGATCTACGCTCACCTGAACCCATGGATCGCCGACGGCAGCATCCACGCGATAACCATGAAATTTTTCAGCAGCGCAGCCTGGGCTGAGCGCACCTGAGCCTAACTTTGGCGGCGAGATTGCAATGGACAAACTGATTATCACTGGCGGCGCCCGCATCGACGGCGAGATCCGCATCTCCGGGGCGAAGAACGCCGCCCTGCCGATTCTTGCAGCGACCCTGCTGGCCGATGGCCCGGTCACGGTCGGCAACCTGCCGCACCTGCACGACATCACCACCATGATCGAGCTGTTCGGGCGCATGGGCATCGAGCCTGTGATCGATGAAAAGCTCTCGGTGGAAATCGACCCGCGCACCATCAAGACCCTGGTCGCGCCCTACGAGCTGGTCAAGACCATGCGCGCCTCGATCCTGGTCCTGGGGCCAATGGTCGCGCGCTTCGGCAAGGCTGAAGTGGCCTTGCCCGGTGGCTGCGCCATCGGCTCGCGTCCAGTCGACCTGCACATCCGTGGCCTGGAAGCCATGGGCGCGAAGATCGAAGTCGAAGGCGGCTACATCAAGGCCGAGGCGCCCGAAGGCGGGCTGCGCGGCGCACACTTCTTCTTCGATACCGTGAGCGTCACCGGCACCGAGAACATCATGATGGCTGCCGCCCTGGCGCGCGGCCGCAGCGTGCTGCAGAACTCTGCCCGTGAACCGGAAGTGGTGGATCTGGCCAACTTCCTGATCGCCATGGGCGCGAAGATCCAGGGCGCCGGCACCGACACCATCACCATCGATGGCGTCGAGCGTCTGCACTCGGCCCACTACCGGGTCATGCCCGACCGCATCGAAACCGGTACCTACCTGGTGGCAGCGGCCGTCACCGGTGGCCGGGTCAAGCTCAAGGACACCGACCCGACCATCCTGGAAGCGGTGCTTGAGAAACTCAAGGAAGCCGGCGCCGAGATCACCACTGGTGAAGACTGGATCGCCCTGGACATGCACGGCAAGCGGCCCAAGGCCGTCAACCTGCGCACCGCGCCGTATCCGGCGTTCCCAACCGACATGCAGGCGCAGTTCATTTCCCTCAACGCCATTGCCGAAGGCACCGGCGCTGTGATCGAAACCATCTTCGAAAACCGCTTCATGCACGTGTATGAAATGCACCGCATGGGCGCGCAGATTCAGGTCGAGGGCAACACCGCCATCGTCACCGGTACGCCTACGCTCAAGGGCGCTCCGGTCATGGCCACCGACCTGCGCGCGTCGGCCAGCCTGGTGCTCTCGGCGCTGGTCGCCGAGGGCGACACGCTGATCGACCGGATCTACCACATCGACCGTGGTTACGAATGCATCGAGGAAAAACTGCAGATGCTGGGCGCGAAGATCCGCCGCGTACCGGGCTAGTCTGTGACCGGCGCAGGGACGCGCCAGCCGAATCGAATACGGTCGGGCCTTGGGTCCGGCCGGCTGCAGCCGCTTAAGGAACGACGCTTCCCATGTTGACCATCGCGCTATCCAAGGGCCGTATTCTCGATGACACCCTGCCGTTGCTGGCAGAGGCCGGCATCGTGCCGACCGAGAATCCGGACAAGAGCCGCAAGCTGATCATCCCCACCACCCAGGACGATGTGCGCCTGCTGATCGTCCGTGCCACCGACGTGCCGACCTACGTCGAGCACGGCGCCGCCGACCTCGGCGTGGCGGGCAAGGACGTGCTGATGGAATACGGTGGCCAGGGCCTGTACGAGCCGCTCGACCTGCAGATCGCCCAGTGCAAGCTGATGACTGCAGGCGCGGTCGGCGCCGCCGAACCCAAGGGCCGCCTGCGCGTGGCGACCAAGTTCGTCAACGTCGCCAAGCGTTACTACGCCGAGCAGGGCCGTCAGGTCGACATCATCAAGCTGTACGGCTCGATGGAGCTGGCACCGCTGATCAACCTCGCGGACAAGATCATCGACGTGGTCGACACCGGCAACACCTTGCGCGCCAACGGCCTGGAGCCGCAGGAACTGATCGCGACCATCAGCTCGCGCCTGGTGGTCAACAAGGCATCGATGAAGATGCAGCACGCGCGAATCCAGCACCTCATCGAAGCCCTGCGCCGGGCTGTCGAGTCTCGACACCGCGGCTGACTTGCGCGCGACCCGCTGGGGTCGCGCCCGTCCCTCCGCGTCACTGCCCGTCGTTCAGGTGCCCGCGCGGATTGGGTCGGTCGTTTCGGGCGCCTGAACACCCGCTAATCAATCGAGGCCCACGCCATGACCGTGTCTACTGCAATTGCCCGTCTCAACGCTGCCGATGCCGAGTTCGCCCGACATCTGGATCATCTGCTGAGCTGGGAAAGTGTTTCCGATGACGCGGTCAACCAGCGCGTGCTCGACATCATCAAGGGCGTGCGTGAGCGCGGCGACGCGGCGCTGGTGGAATACACCCAGCGCTTCGACGGCGTGCAGGCCAGCGGCATCGCCGACCTGATCCTGGGTCGCGAACGCCTGGAACTGGCGCTGACGCGCATCACCCCCGAGCAGCGCGCCGCGCTGGAAAAGGCCGCCGAGCGCGTTCGCATCTACCACGAGCGGCAGAAGCAGGACTCCTGGCAGTACACCGAAGCCGATGGCACGGTGCTCGGGCAGAAGGTCACGCCGCTCGATCGCGCCGGTCTGTACGTGCCGGGCGGCAAGGCCTCCTACCCCTCGTCGGTGCTGATGAACGCCATTCCCGCCAAGGTGGCCGGGGTTGCCGAGGTGGTGATGGTGGTGCCGACTCCGCGTGGCGAAGTCAACGAACTGGTGTTGGCCGCGGCGTGCATCGCCGGGGTCGACCGCGTGTTCACCGTTGGCGGTGCGCAAGCCGTGGCGGCGCTGGCCTATGGCACCGAGAGCGTGCCGCAGGTCGACAAGATCGTCGGCCCCGGCAACATCTACGTGGCCACCGCCAAGCGCCATGTGTTCGGCCAGGTGGGCATCGACATGATCGCCGGCCCCTCGGAAATCCTCGTGGTCTGTGACGGTCAGACCGACCCGGACTGGATCGCCATGGACCTGTTCTCCCAGGCCGAGCACGACGAGGACGCCCAGGCGATTCTGGTCAGCCCGGATGCCGAGTTCCTCGACCGCGTCGCGGTCAGCATCGACAAGCTGCTGCCGACCATGGAGCGCGCCGAAATCATCGAAAAATCCATCAATGGCCGCGGCGCGCTGATTCAGGTGCGCGACATGCAGCAGGCCATCGAGGTGGCCAACCGTATTGCGCCCGAGCACCTGGAGCTGTCGGTGGCCGATCCGCAGGCCTGGTTGCCGCACATTCGGCATGCCGGGGCGATCTTCATGGGGCGCCACACCAGCGAAGCCCTGGGCGACTACTGCGCCGGTCCCAACCACGTGCTGCCGACATCGGGCACCGCGCGCTTCTCGTCGCCACTGGGGGTGTATGACTTCCAGAAGCGTTCGTCGATCATCTACTGCTCCGAGCAGGGTGCCTCCGAGCTTGGCCAAACCGCTTCGGTGCTGGCCCGTGGCGAATCGCTCACGGCCCACGCCCGCAGCGCCGAATATCGCATCCTCGACCAAGACAAGGGGAACTGAACATGAGTCGATTCTGGAGCCCCTTCGTCAAGGACCTGGTGCCTTACGTACCGGGCGAGCAGCCCAAGCTGGCGCGGTTGATCAAGCTCAACACCAATGAAAACCCGTACGGCCCATCGCCCAAGGCGCTCGAGGCCATGCGCGACGAACTAAGCGACGATTTGCGCCTGTACCCTGACCCGAACAGCGACCGCCTCAAACAGGCGGTGGCCGGTTACTACGGCGTCGACACCGCCAAGGTGTTCGTCGGCAACGGCTCGGACGAGGTGCTCGCGCACATCTTCCACGGCCTGTTGCAGCACGACGCGCCGCTGCTGTTCCCTGACATCAGCTACAGCTTCTACCCGGTCTATTGCGGCCTGTACGGCATCGACTACCAGCAGGTGGCACTGGATGAGCAGTTCCAGATTCGCGTCGAGGACTACTGCAAGCCCAATGGCGGCATCATCTTCCCCAACCCCAACGCACCGACCGGTTGCCTGTTGCCGTTGCAGGCCATCGAGACCCTGCTGCAAGCCAACCCTGACTCGGTGGTGGTGGTCGATGAGGCCTATATCGACTTTGGCGGCGACACCGCCATCGCCCTGGTCGATCGTTACGACAACCTGCTGGTGACCCAGACGCTGTCCAAGTCGCGTTCGCTGGCCGGTCTGCGCGTGGGCCTGGCGGTAGGGCACCCTGACTTGATCGAGGCGTTGGAGCGCGTCAAGAACAGCTTCAACTCCTACCCGCTGGACCGCGCGGCGATTGCCGGGGCGAGTGCCGCGTTCGATGACCGTGACTACTTCGAGGCAACTCGGCGCAAGGTCATCGACAGCCGCGAGCGCCTGGTCGAGCACTTGCTCGCCAAGGGCTTCGAGGTGCTGCCGTCGGCGGCCAACTTCGTCTTCGCCCGCCATCCGCAGCACGACGCCGCGCAACTGGCCGCGCGCTTGCGCGAGCAGGGGGTGATCGTTCGTCACTTCAAGCAGGCGCGGATCGCCCAGTTCCTGCGTATCACCATCGGCACGCCTGAGATGAACCAGGCGCTGCTCGACGCGCTGGATTAAGCGCTGCACCTGACCCGGCTGGCGTGAAGCGAGCCGGGTCTTTGTCCCTCTATCAAGAACGGCATTGCGCCGAACCGTGCGCAGGCGTACGCTCGCACACCTTGGTTAATTCATCGGATGACTGGTTGACCCAATGTCTACCCTTATCAAGCGCTCCCTCGTCGTACAGGCCGTGGAGCAACTGCGCCAGCGCATTGCGGAAGGCGCCTGGGCCGTGGGCGACCGCCTACCCACCGAACCCGAGCTTGCGAGCGAGCTGGGCATCAGCCGCAACACCGTGCGTGAAGCCATGCGCGTGCTGGCCTTCAGTGGCCTGGTGGAAATCCGCCAAGGCGACGGCAGTTACCTGCGCACCGTGCAAGACCCCCTGCAAGCGGTGCTGGCGTTGTCGCGCTGCACCATTGAGCACGCCCGCGAAGCGCGGCATGTGCTGGAAGCCGAAGCCATCGCCCTGGCCGCCGAACGCTGCACCGCCGACGACCTGCGCGAGCTGCGCGAAGCGCTGGAGCACAGCCGTGGGCATTTTCACGGCGAGGTCGAGGCTTACCTGTGCGCCGACATGGTGTTTCACCAGCGCCTGGTCGATGCCGCGCACAACCCGGCCTTGAGCGAGCTGTACCGTTACTTCTCAGGCCTGGTACGCGCCGCGGTCGAGCACAACATGACCCGCGCCCCGCGCTGCCAGGCGACCTTCGATCTGCATGTGGAGATCGTCGATGCCCTCGAAGGCCACGACCCGCAGCAGGCCAAGCGGCTGATGCGTGCCCTTATCGAATCCTGACCGGGAGCCCGCCATGGCTGATTCACCCCTGCAACGCTCCACCGCATCGGGCCACGAGCTCGACGAACTGCTGATCGACGCCGAGGCCGACGACGATCAGGTTCAGCACACCCCAGCCCCGACCCAGCGCAGTTGGTTGCTGCTGCTGGGCCTGGTACTGGTGGCGTTGAACCTGCGCCCGGCCTTGTCGAGCATGGCGCCACTGCTCGGTGAGGTCAGCCGCAGCCTTGGCCTGAGTGCTTCGGCGGCAGGGCTGCTGACCACCTTGCCGGTGCTCTGCCTGGGCCTGTTCGCGCCATTGGCGCCCCGCCTGGCGCGGCGCTTCGGTGCCGAGCGGGTGGTGCTTGGCATTCTCCTGACCCTGGCGCTGGGCATCGTGCTGCGTAGCCTGCTCGGGGTGGCCGGGCTGTTCGCCGGCAGCCTGCTGGCCGGTGCCAGCATCGGCGTCATCGGCGTGCTGCTGCCGGGTATCGTCAAGCGCGACTTCCCCCGCCACGCCGGTATTCTCATGGGCGTCTACACCATGGCCCTGTGCCTTGGCGCGGCGCTGGCCGCCGGTGCCACGGTGCCGGTCAGTCGTTTCTTCGACGACAGCTGGGCCATCGGCCTGGGCGTGTGGATGCTGCCGGCGCTGCTGGCGATGGTGTTCTGGGCGCCACAGGCCAGGCATGGCCACGGCGCGCACAAGGTGGCTTACCGGGTGCGCGGCCTGTGGCGTGATCCGCTGGCCTGGCAGGTGACCCTGTACATGGGCCTGCAGTCATCGCTGGCCTACATCGTCTTCGGCTGGCTGCCGTCGATTCTGATCGGCCGCGGCCTGACCCCGACGCAGGCCGGGCTGGTGCTCTCCGGCTCGGTGATCGTGCAGCTGCTCAGCTCGCTCGGCGCGCCGTGGCTGGCGACCCGAGGCAAGGACCAGCGGCTGACCATCGGCTTAGTGATGCTGGCGACCCTGGCCGGGCTGTTCGGTTGCCTGTACGCGCCATTGAGCGGGCTGTGGGGCTGGGCGGTGCTGCTGGGGCTGGGGCAGGGCGGCACCTTCGCGCTGGCGCTGACCTTGATCGTGTTGCGCTCCAAGGACGCCCACGTCGCCTCCAACCTGTCGAGCATGGCCCAGGGGGTGGGTTACACCCTGGCCTCGATGGGCCCGTTCGCGGTCGGCCTGGTGCACGATCTCACCGATGGCTGGGCGGCAGTGGGCTGGATCTTCGCTGTAGTCGGCGTGGGCGCGTTGATGTTCGGCATGAAGGCGGGTCGAGCGTTGCACGTGCAGGCGGTGAGCGAGCGGGTGTAGGCATTCACGATGAAAATCAACGTGGCATGGGCCGCCGCGACGGATTATCGTGCGCATCCGACAGCCTGGAAGGAATGCTCCTATGAATGACGCCAATCGCGCAGTGGTCGAGCGCTTCTACCACGCCTTCGTCCAGCGCGATGCCGAAGCGATGGTGGCCTGCTACAGCGATGACATCGTCTTCAGCGACCCGATCTTCGGCACTTTGCGCGGTCTTGATGCCGGCGACATGTGGCGCATGTTGGTCAGTCGTGCCGAGCAGCTCGAGGTGAGTGTCGATGACGTGCGTGCCTGCGGCGACAGCGCCAGCGCGCACTGGCGGGCCAGTTATCGTTTCGGGCCGCGCGCGCGCAGGGTGGTCAACGACGTACAGGCACGCTTCCAACTGCGAGATGGCCTGATCTGCCGCCATGAAGACAGCTTCGCGCTGTGGAGCTGGTCGCGCCAGGCCCTGGGCCTGCCGGGGCTGTTGCTGGGCTGGTCACCACTGTTGCAGGGCAAGGTACGCCGCCAGGCGTTTCAAGGCCTGCGCAGCTATCAGCAGCGCCGTGGCTGAGTTGGCGGCGGGCAAGCCGTGGTACGTATACCTGGTGCGCGCCGCCAACGGTTCGTTGTACTGCGGCATCAGCGACGATCCGCAGCGCCGTTTCGAGCGGCACTGCAAGGGCCAGGGCGCGCGCTACTTCAAGACCAGCCCGGCGCAGGCGCTGGTGTATGTCGAGCAGTGGCCGGACAAACCCGAAGCGCTGCGTCAGGAACGGCTGGTGAAGAAGCTGCGCAAGTGCGCCAAGGAAGCCCTGGTCGCCAGCTACCAGGGCCTGCCGCTCAGTCCTTGCGACGCTTGAGCTGATCGATCAGTTGCGTCGGTAGGCCCTTGATCACCAAGGTGCCGGCCTCTTCGTCGTATTCCACCTTCGACCCTAGCAGGTGTGCCTCGAAGCTGATCGACAGGCCTTCGGCGCGGCCGGTGAAGCGGCGGAACTGGTTGAGGGTGCGTTTGTCGGCGGGGATTTCCGGCGACAGGCCGTAGTCCTTGTTGCGGATATGTTCGAAGAACGCTCGCGGACGGTCCTCGTCGATCAGGCTGGACAGCTCGTCGAGGGTCACCGGTTCTCCGTTCTTGGTTTGCGTGGTGGCGTAGTCGACCAGGGTCTGGGTCTTTTCGCGCGCCACTTCCTCGGCCAGGTCTTCACTTTCCACGAAGTCGCTGAAGGCCTTGAGCAAGGTGCGGGTCTCGCCCGGGCCGTCGACGCCTTCCTGGCAGCCGATGAAGTCACGGAAATACTCCGAGACCTTCTTGCCATTCTTGCCCTTGATGAAGGAAATGTACTGGCGTGAGTTGGGGTTGTTCTGCCATTCCGACAGGTTGATGCGTGCAGCCAGGTGCAGTTGGCCCAGATCGAGGTGGCGTGATGGCGTGACATCCAGCTCGGCGTTCACCGCCACGCCTTCGCTGTGGTGCAGCAGGGCAATGGCCAGGTACTCGGTCATGCCTTGCTGGTAATGGGCGAACAGCACATGGCCGCCGGTGGACAGGTTGGATTCGTCCATCAGCTTTTGCAGGTGCTCGACCGCGGTGCGGCTGAAGGCAGTGAAGTCCTGGTCGTTGTCCAGGTAGCGCTTGAGCCAGCCGCTGAACGGGTAGGCGCCGGATTCGCCATGGAACAGACCCCAGGCTTTGCCCTGCTTGGCGTTGTAGCTGTCGTTGAGGTCGCCCAGCAGGTGTTCGATGGCATCCGAAGCGCTCAGCTCGGCCTCTCGGGCATGGAGCACGGCGGGCGTGCCATCGGGCTTCTTGTCGATCAGGTGAACGATGCAGTGACGGATTGGCATGAAGATCTCGCTCAGGTGGAGGCGGAACGTGGCCCGCGCGACAGGCCGCAGAGTTTAACCCAGGGAGGCTGCGCCGCAGTGGCCAGATCGTGGCAGAAATGGCAGTTGCTTATTTATTGAGCAAAAAACCGTTTTTTTTCCGCAAACCCCTGAAAAACCTGACCAGAAGCGCAGTCTTGAGCGGAATTCGCTGACAGCCTGTGGTAGTTTTGCCCGGTCTTGCGCCCCATCGGTGGCGCATTGCCGGCAACCCGCTGGGGTCGTGTCGAACCAAACGCTTGAATGGGTATCTACATACCCATTGGTGCGGCCCGCCATCTGTATTCGGGCAGGCCCGATAACGATCCGGCACGTTGCTTAATCACTGATTTGATAGGGAAGGAACATCACCATGGCTTTGACCAAAGACCAACTGATTGCTGATATCGCCGAAGCTGTCGATGCGCCGAAGACCACCGCCAAGCACGCTCTGGAGCAACTGGGCCAGATCGTTGCCGACCAACTGGAAAACGGCGCTGAAATCACCCTGCCAGGCATCGGCAAGCTGAAAGTCTCTGAGCGTCCTGCCCGTACCGGCCGCAACCCTTCGACTGGCGCTGCCATCGAAATCGCTGCCAAGAAAGTCGTCAAGTTCGTACCTGCCAAGGTTCTGACCGACTCCATCAACAAGTAATTGTCGATGCGTTGAAAGCCGCGTCCGCTTGCCGGACGCGGCTTTTTTCATGGCTGCGATTTACCGCGGGCATGCCAGGCGCGACGCGCTGCCAGGTCATGGAAGCTCCAGGCCACCATGCGGCTGCGTTTTTGCCCCTGGCCCATTTCCACCACCTGCCGCGCGGCGACCCCGGCCTTGTCCAGCGCTGCCTCGATGCCGGGCAGGTTGCTGGCCTTGGACACCAGGCTGGTGAACCACAACACCTGCCCGGCGCAGGCCACGCTCTCGGCGATCAGCTGGCTGACGAAGCGAATCTCGCCGCCGCTGCACCACAGTTCATTGTTCTGCCCGCCGAAGTTCAGCACCGGCAGGCGACGCTTGGGGTCTTGCTTGCCGAGGCTTTTCCACTTGCGCGAGCTGCCGCGGGTGGCCTCTTCCCGCGAGCTGTGGAAGGGGGGGTTGCACAGGGTGAGGTCGAAGCGCTCGTCCGCTTGCAGCAAGCCGCTGAGGATCGCGGTGGGGTTGCCTTGCTGGCGCAGGCCGATGGCTTTGCCCAGGCCGTTGGCCTGAACGATGGCCTTGGCCGAGGCGAGGGCGACGGCATCGATGTCCGAGCCGACGAAGCGCCAGCGGTAATCGCTGTGGCCCAGCAGCGGATAGATGCAGTTGGCGCCGACGCCGATGTCCAGCACGCGCACCTGGGCGCCGCGCGGAATCTGGCCACCGGCATCCTCGCCGAGCAGGTCGGCCAGGACATGGATGTAGTCGGCCCGGCCCGGAATGGGCGGACACAGGTAATCGGGCGGAATGTCCCAATGGACGATGCCGTACTGCGCCTTGAGCAGGGCGCGGTTGAACACCCGCACGGCTTCAGGGTTGGCGAAGTCGATGCTGGGTTTGCCGTGGGGATTGGTGAGGGTGAAGCGGCCCAGCTCGGGATGCGCCTTGATCAGCGCGGGGAAGTCGTAGCGGCCCTGATGGCGGTTGCGCGGATGCAGGGTAGGTTTGTTCTCGGTCATTGCGGGTCCGGGTTGTGGACTGTCCGCCCCTGCACAGCCAGCAGGGGCGGACGAGGCCAGATTACAGCGCAGCGATGCGTGCGTGCTGCTCGGTGAAGTTGGCCAGGGCCTGTTCGGCCTCGGCCAGCTTGGCCCGTTCCTTGTCGATCACCGCAGGCGGCGCCTTGTCGACGAAGGCCGCGTTGGACAGCTTGCCGCCCACCCGCTGCACTTCGCCTTGCAGGCGCTGGATTTCCTTGTTCAGGCGCGCCAGTTCGGCATCCTTGTCGATCAGCCCGGCCATCGGCACCAGCACTTGCAGATCGCCCACCAGTGCGGTGGCCGACAGCGGCGCCTCTTCGGCCTCAGCGAGCACGGTGAAGGACTCGACCTTGGCCAGCTTCTTCAGCAGCGCTTCGTTTTCCTGCAGGCGGCGCTGGTCTTCGGCGCTGGCATTCTTGAGGAACAGCGGCAGTGGCTTGCCAGGACCGATGTTCATCTCGGCGCGGATGTTGCGCAGGCCGACCATCAGCTCCTTGAGCCACTCGATGTCGCCCTCGGCAGCGCTGTCGATGCGCGCCTCGACCGCCACCGGCCATGGCTGCAGCATGATGGTCTTGCCGTCGATGCCCGCCAGCGGCGCGATACGCTGCCAGATTTCCTCGGTGATGAACGGCATGAACGGATGTGCCAGGCGCAGCGCCACTTCCAGCACTCGAACCAGCGTACGGCGGGTGCCGCGGGCGCGTTCGACCGGTGCGTGCTCATCCCACAGCACTGGCTTGGACAGCTCCAGATACCAGTCGCAGTACTGGTTCCAGATGAACTCGTACAGCGCCTGGCTGGCCAGGTCGAAGCGGAACTGCTCGAGCTGACGGGTCACCTCGGCTTCGGTGCGCTGCAGCTGCGAGATGATCCAGCGGTCGGCCAGCGACAGCTCGTAGGCCTCGCCGTTCTGGCCGCAGTCCTCGCCCTTGTCCAGCACGTAGCGGGCGGCGTTCCAGATCTTGTTGCAGAAGTTGCGGTAACCCTCGACCCGGCCCATGTCGAACTTGATGTCGCGGCCGGTGGAGGCCAGCGAGCAGAAGGTGAAGCGCAGGGCGTCGGTGCCGTAGCTGGCGATGCCTTCGGGGAACTCGGCCTTGGTCTGCTTGGCGATCTTTTCCGCAAGCTTGGGCTGCAGCAGACCGCTGGTGCGTTTTTCCAGCAGCGCATCGAGGGTGATGCCGTCGACGATGTCCAGCGGGTCAAGCACGTTGCCCTTGGACTTGGACATCTTCTGTCCCTGGCCATCGCGCACCAGGCCGTGTACGTACACGGTCTTGAACGGCACCTGCGGGGTGCCATCCTCGTTCTTGACCAGGTGCATGGTCAGCATGATCATCCGGGCGACCCAGAAGAAGATGATGTCGAAGCCGGTGACCAGTACGTCGGTGGAGTGGAATTTCTTCAGGAATTCGGTCTGCTGCGGCCAGCCGAGGGTGGAGAAGGTCCACAGCCCCGAGCTGAACCAGGTGTCGAGCACGTCGTCGTCCTGGCGCAGCGCGACGTCATCGCCCAGACCATGCTTGGCGCGTACTTCGGCCTCGTTGCGACCGACATAGACACGACCCGAAGCGTCGTACCAGGCCGGAATGCGGTGGCCCCACCACAGCTGACGGCTGATGCACCAGTCCTGGATGTCGCGCATCCACGAGAAGTACATGTTCTCGTACTGCTTGGGCACGAATTCGATACGGCCGTCTTCCACCGCAGCGATGGCGGGCTCGGCCAGGGGTTTGGTCGACACGTACCACTGGTCGGTCAGCCATGGCTCGATGACGGTGCCGGAACGGTCGCCCTTGGGCACCTTCAGGGCATGGTCATCGATGCTCACCAGCAGGCCCAGGGCGTCGAGGTCGGCGACCACTTGCTTGCGCGCGACGAAGCGGTCGAGGCCGGCGTACTGCGCGGGCAGGGCGGTGTCGACCTGCTCGTTGAGGCTGCCGTCGAGGTTGAAGGCTTGTGCGGCGCCGAGCACGCAGGCGTTCTTGTCGAAGATGTTGAGCAGCGGCAGGTTGTGACGCTTGCCCACTTCATAGTCGTTGAAGTCGTGCGCCGGGGTGATCTTCACGCAGCCGGTGCCGAACTCCGGGTCGCAGTAGTCGTCGGCGACGATCGGAATGCGCCGGCCCACCAGCGGCAGGTCGACGAAGCTGCCGATCAGCGCCTGGTAGCGCTCGTCGTTGGGGTTGACCGCAACCGCGGCATCGCCCAGCAGGGTTTCCGGACGGGTGGTGGCGACCACCAGGTAAGCCTCGCCATCGGCGGTGGTGGCGCCGTCAGCCAATGGGTAGCGCAGGTTCCACAGGTGACCGCGCTCGTCATGGCTTTCCACTTCCAGGTCGGAAATGGCCGTGTGCAGCTTGGTGTCCCAGTTGACCAGGCGCTTGCCGCGGTAGATCAGGCCATCTTCGTGCAGGCGCACGAAGGCTTCCTTGACCGCATCGGACAGGCCGTCGTCCATGGTGAAGCGCTCGCGGGTCCAGTCCACCGACGAGCCCAGGCGGCGGATCTGCCGGCTGATGTTGCCGCCGGACTGTTCTTTCCATTCCCAGATCTTTTCCAGGAACGGCTCGCGGCCCAGATCGTGACGGTTCTGCCCCTTGGCTTCGAGCTGACGCTCGACCAGCATCTGCGTGGCGATACCGGCGTGGTCGGTGCCCGGTTGCCAAAGGGTGTCGCGCCCCTGCATGCGACGGAAGCGGATCAACGCATCCATGATGGCGTTGTTGAAGCCGTGACCCATGTGCAGGCTGCCGGTGACGTTCGGCGGCGGGATCATGATGGTGTACGACTCACCTGCACCTTGTGGGGCGAAGTAGTTTTCGGCCTCCCAGGTGGTGTACCAGGAAGTTTCGATGGCGTGCGGCTGGTAGGTCTTATCCATGCGCGGCGGGACCCTTAGGCATTAATTCGGGAAAGCCGGGAAGTATAACCAAGCTAGGCCCCGCGGCGACAGGGGCAAGCTGAGCGCCGAGCCCCGGTCATCCGCTGCAACACCGTTCAGATCAGATGCAGATGGTTGTCCCACAGCCCCGAGGGCAACTTCAGCGGCTGGCCGATCAGTTCTGCCTTGCGGCAGTCGTACAGGCGGCAGCGGCCCTGGCCGGAGGTAACGACGAAGCCATCGTTCACCGCCGCTACCCCGGCGCAGTCCGGCATCGGTGCATCCAGGCGCACCGCGCCGCTGTCCAGCTCCCAGATGAACAGACGGTTGGCCCGCGGCGCGGTCAGCGCCACCAGGCGCAGCTCGTCATGCACGGCCACACTGGCGGTGTAGTGGGCCATGCTCTGCAACTGGCTCGCGGCCACCGGGAATGCCTGGAACGGCTGTCCCGGACGCTTGATCGCCAGCAGCTCCGGAGTGTCTTCGGCGGCGCCCATATACTGCTGACAGGCGAGCACCGTGCCGTCTCGGGCAATGGCCAGGTGGCGCACGCTGTTCATCTGCTGGCTGAGGGTTTCCTGGCTGAGCAGGGTGCCGTCGCGCTGCATCAGCACCAGGCTTGGCTGCATGGCGTCGAGGTTCATCTCGACGCGGCTTTCGGCCTCGGTGCGGATGCCGCCGTTGGCCACCACCAGGGTTTCGCCATCGGGCAGCCAGGCCAGTTCATGGGGGCCGATGCCGTGGGTGGGAATCTCGCCGGTGTAGTGCAATCGGTCGCCTTCGAAGCGGTACACCCCGAGCACGCCACGACCGGGGTCGGTGGTGTCGTTCTCGGTGGCGTACAACCATTCGCCGTCCTTGTGCAGAACGGCGTGGCCGTAGAAGTGCCGGTTGGGCTGCGAGGTGAGGGTCTGCAGCAGGCGGCCATCGCGCAGGTCGATCAGGTAGCTCTCGGTGCCCGGGCGGCGGGCGACGAACAGTGCCAGCGGCTTGCTCGGGTGATTGACGATGGCGTGGCAGCGCTGGTTCACCGCAGTGGCGAACACCTCGCTGCCGTCGAGCCGATAGCCGACGGCGTAGTGTTTGCCGTCGCTGTCGTCTCGCGCCGAGAGCAGCAGCGGGGTGCTGCCGGCGTTGCGCGCCAGGCTCCAGCCACCCAGGTTCAGGGCGCTGAGCAGGGCGCTACCGAGTTTCAGGGCCTGGCGTCGCAGCATGTCAGTCACCGTCGTTGGCGTTGAAGCCCAGTTGAATGTTCAAGGCCTTGGCCAGTTCGCCTTCGTGCAGACGGTGGACGACGTTGAGGCTGTCGTAGATCTGGTTCAGACGCTGTTTGCCGGCATCGTCGGCCAGCAGTTCGCCGAGGGTCTGCTGGTTGTCTTCGAGCAGCTTGATCGAGGTGGCGTAGGCGTCGTCGATCTTCTGCGCCAGGGCTTCCTGGTCTTTGCCGAGCAGGCCGCGCAGGCCTTTGTTGTCGACCCCGAGCCAGACCGCCTGGGCCGCCTTGAGGCTGGCCTCGAGGCTTTTCATCGAGCTGTGGCTGCGCCAGGCTTCGGCTTGCAGTGGCTGGGCGATGCCCTTGCTCTGACGGCCCATCGGTGCGCCGAGTTTTTTCTTCAGGGTATCCAGGGCGGTGACCTGGGCACGCAGCAGGTCGGCGATCGCCTCGTGGGAGTCGGCGTAGCGCTGGTTGGGGAACTTGGTCATCTGCGAGAGCATGCCGTCGGTGCTGTTCCAGCCCTTGAGGATCTCTTCGGCCAGGGCCTTCTGGTGCTCGGCGATGGCCACCAGCAGCGGGCAGTAACGGGCTTTCTGCTCGTCAGTGGCGATATCCGGCTTGCTGTCGAAGAGGATGTACTCGTAGGCCGACAGGCCGCGCACCACGACGCTGGATTTGCCCAGGGTCTGCGCATCGACGGGTTTGTCACCATTGACCAACTGCTCGACCTGACGGCCGACCAGGTTCTTCTTGTCGGGCCAGAACTGCACTTGCCAGGGGCGGTTGCCCTCGGCCAGCGGACCGACCAGCAGCGGCTGCAGCTCAGACCAGGCCTTGTGCGCGTTGAGGTAGTCGGCGCGGGCTTTTTCCAGCGATTCCTTGCCCTCGCAGAAGGCCAGGGCGCTGGCGGCCAGCTGCTTGTCGGCTTCGACCCAGCGGCTGTAGGTGGGCAGGATCACTTGCTTGGCGATGGCGGCCGAGGTGACTGCTTGCGGGTCCTGCGGCGAGCAGGCGCCGAGGGCGAGTGCGGCGAGGCTGGTGAACAACAGTTTGGGTCGGAACATGCCCGGCTCCTTGCGCGTTTTAAAGTGAGTTCAGGAACGCCAGCAGCGCGGCGCGCTGCTCGGCATCGAAGGTCAGCACATGCTGGCGGGCTTTTTCTGCCTCGCCGCCGTGCCAGAGCACGGCCTCGAGCAGCGTGCGGGCACGGCCATCATGGAGAAACTGAGTGTGGCCACTGACGTTCTGGGTCAGGCCGATGCCCCACAGCGGCGGGGTGCGCCAGTCTTGCCCGCCTGCGGCGAACTCGCTGCGGTTGTCGGCAAGGCCTGGGCCCATGTCATGCAATAGCAGGTCACTGTAGGGGCGAATCACCTGGCCGGCCAGTTCCGGCTCGGCGGCATCGCCGGCCGTGGTGAACTGCGGGGTATGGCAGCCCTGGCAGCCGGCCTGGAAGAACAGGTTCTTGCCGGCCAGCACTTGGGCATCGCCGACGTTACGTCGCGCCGGCACGCCGAGGTTGCGGGTGTAGAACGTCACCAGGCGCAGGATGTTGTCGCTGACTTCCTTCTCGCCGTTTTCGCCGTCGCCATTGGGCGCGGCGCGGCAGTCGGTCTGCGCTGCAGTGCAGTCGTCGACCGGCTGCAAGGTGGTGGTCAGGCCCATGTCGCCTGCGAAGGCGTGCACGTTCTGCTGATTGACATTGGGCTGGCCGGCCTTCCAGCCGAAGCGCCCGAGCACGGTTTTCTGCTGGGCCTGATCCCACACAAGGTTCGGCCGGCCGCGAATGCCATCGCCGTTGCGGTCATCCGGGTCGGCGTTGGCGAGGATGTCCTTCTCGGCAATCGCCTCGAGCAAACCCAGGCCGATCATCGGCGGCGCAATGCGCGCCGAGAAGCGCGTGTCCGGGTGCATCGGGCCATAGCCGAGCTGGGTGATCTGCAACTGCGGCTGGCGCAACTCAACGCTGTGGCCGTCGGCGAAGTTCACCGTGTGCGTGGTGTACGCGACCCGCACCTTGCCCTCGGGGCGCACGCCGGGAATGGCCATGTCCTGCAACTGCGTGCCATACACCGGCTCCGGCACCACACCCAGGCGCTTGATTTCTTCCACGTAGGCCGGCTGGTCAGGGATCGACAGGCGCACCAGCATCGACACGGCGTTGCTGGCGTCAGGCTCGGGTGGATGGCCACGACCGTCACGGATGTGGCAGTTGATACAGGCGTTGGTGTTGAACAACGGCCCCAGCCCATCGCGCGCCGTGGTGGTGGAGGGGGCGATCACCCACGGGTTGCGGAAAAAGCTGTTGCCCACCGCAAAATCCAGACGCCGCTCGTGGGAAAGGTTCGCCGCCGGCAGAGAAAACGCATTTCGATCGCCACGCTTGACCGTCGTCTCACCCCCCGACAACGCTTCGCCCGGCTCGGCCTCAGTGAAACGCGGCGGCGCGTCATCACAGGCAGCCAGGGCAGCGGCCAGCAGTAGGGGGGAGAGACGAAGCAGAGACATCCACGGTCCTGGACTTGAGCTTAAAATCGGCGAGCAAGCTTAGCAGGCTGTAGATATTTGAATAAGAGCAATTTGCAATTGGCGGATGAAACTGGTGTTAGGTGCAAGAGCGTCTTCAGTTGCGATGGGCGGCAAAGCCGGCCCAACCCAGCCGACTGAGATGTGCCTGTTAGCCCTCTTTCGCGCATGTCGGGCCGGCTTTGCCGTCCATCGCGGCTTGCGCCGCTCCTACACCCAGCCAGCCCGGTCACCGCTTCGGCATCGCTGGCGCTGGCCCATGAGGTCTGGTCCATAGCGGCCTGCTCAATCGAAGAAAACGCTCATAAAAAAAGCGGCCCGAAAGCCGCTTCTTCCAGCACCTCAACCGCGGATCAGAACTCGTGATCAGCCGTATCCGGGTTCAGGTTGGTGATGCCCAGCTTGCCTGCAGCCTGCTCGATGGCGCCGGTCTGTTTGACCAGGGCAGCGATGGCGTCGCGCACGATCTGGTTGCCGGCGGTGTTGTCGGCGGCGATCAGTTGGTCGTAGTGCTCGCCTTTCTCGGCGTGATCGACGATCACCTGAATCTTCGCTTCGGTGGCTTGCAGGTCGGCCTTGAGGGTGTTGTCGGTAGCAGGGTCGACCTTGGCCACCAGCGAGGACAGGCTCGGGCCGGTCAGCTTGCTGCCGTCGGTGCGGGTGTATTCGCCGAGGTAGACGTTGCGAATGCCCTTGGCGTCGTAGAAGTGCGACCAGTGGGTGTTGTCGCTGAAGCAATCGTGCTCGTCTTCCGGCGAGTTGGCTTCCAGCGAAACCTTCATGCGCTCGCCAGCCAGTTCACCCAGCGACAGGCTGCCCATGCCGAACAGCATCTTGCGCAGGCCGTCGTTGACCGGCTCGCCTTCGAGGGTGGCGCGGTAGTTGTCGGAGACGTTCGGTGCCCAGTTGCCGACCATTTCTTCGAGGTCGGTGACCAGCAGGTCGGTGACCGCTTTCAAGTAGGTGCGGCGACGGTCGTTGTGCCCGCCGGTGGCGCCTTCGCCTTCCAGGTAGTCGGAAGCAGGGCGGTTGCCCGCGCCTGGACCGGTGCCGTTGAGGTCCTGGCCCCAGAGGAGGAATTCGATGGCGTGGTAGCCGGTGGCGACGTTGGCCTCGGAACCGCCCAGCTCGTTGAGGCTGGCGAGTTTTTCCGGGGTGATGTCCTTGACGTCGATCTTGTCTTCGCCGACCTGGATTTCGGTGTTGGCGATGATGTTGGCGCTGGCTGCCGGGTTGCCCAGGGCGTGCTCGTAGCTGGAATCGACGTAGTCGATCAGGCCTTCGTCCAGCGGCCAGGCGTTCACCTGACCTTCCCAGTCGTCGATGATGGTGTTGCCGAAGCGGAACGCTTCGCTCTGCAGGTAGGGAACGCGCGAGGCGACCCAGGCGTCACGGGCAGCCTTCAGAGTTTGATCGTTGGGCGAGGCGAGGAACGCGTCGATGGCGCCCTGCAGGGTTTTCGCGGTGCTCAGCGAGTCGCTGTAGACGGCATGGACCATGTCCGCGTAGTGCTTGACCACCGCCTTGGCGGCCGCTTCGTCGACCGCGCCGGGGGCGGTGGCGGTGCTGCTGGCGGCAGCAGGGGCCTGGGCTTGAGGTGCGGCGGCCTTGTCGTCCTTGCTTTCACCGCAACCGGCCAAGGCAATGGCAATGGCCAACAGACTGGCGGAGGCCAGAGGCATACGAATCATTATTGGTTTCCTGCGTCGTGGGTTGGACTGGTGTGCCGGAGCACGCGAAAACGCAACATCATGCGAAAGATTTGCATTCGCTGTAAAGGGGCGGCATGTAATTGCTGGTAATGGCACCGTGCGCTCAGTGCAGCGCTTCGCTGTTGCGCTGCGCCTGGCGCAGGAAGGCCGTCAGCTCGCGGGCGGGCAGCGGCTTGCTGTAGTGGTAGCCCTGACCCTCATGACAGCCCTGGGCGATGATGTAGGCCTCCTGCTCGGCGCTTTCCACACCTTCGGCGATGACCTGCATGCCCAGGCTCTTGCCCAGCTGGATGATCGCCCGAACGATGGTCGCATCGTCGTCATCGTCGAGCAGATCCTGGACGAAACTCTTGTCGATCTTGATCTTGTCCAGCGGCAGCGACTTGAGGTAGCTGAGCGACGAATAGCCGGTACCGAAGTCGTCGATGGCGATCATCGCCCCCGACCTGCGCAGGCTTAGCAAGTGCTGGGCGGCGGTGCTGATGTCTTCCATCAGGCCAGTCTCGGTGACTTCCAGCTCCAGGCTGCGCGGCGGCAGGCGGTAGACCTGCAGCAGGTTGTTGACCACCCGCGGCAGCTCGTTGTGGTGCAATTGCACCGTCGACAGGTTGACCGCCATGCGCAGTTGGCTGAAGCCCAGATCGTGCCATTCACGCAGTTGCTTGCAGGCCTGGTCGAGCACCCATTCACCGATGGCGATGATGCTGCCGTTCTGCTCGGCCAGCGGGATGAACTGATCGGGCGGCACCAGGCCCAGTTCGGGATGCTGCCAGCGCAGCAGCGCTTCGACGCCGACCACCTGTTTGTCGAGGTAGCTGATCTGCGGCTGGTAGACCAGGTACAACTGATTGCGCGGCAGGGCCTCGCGCAGGTCTTTTTCCATTTCGCGGCGCCGGCGCATCTCGCTGTCGACGCTGGCGATGTAGAACTGGTAGCGGTTGCGCGAGCGGGCCTTGGCCAAGGTCATGGTCTGCTCGGCCTTTTGCAGCAGTTTCTCGGTGCTGTCGCCATCTTCTGGGAACAGCGTGATGCCCACCGTGGCGCGCAGGCGAATCAGCTGGTGGTCGAGGTCGAAGGGCTGTTCCAGATCGTCGAGAATGCTCTGCGCCAGCTCCGCGGCTTCATAGGGTTGCTCGATGTTGGCCTGGACCAGGGCGAACTGATCGCCACCAAGCCGCGCCAGGGCACCGAGCCGACCACTGTGGGCGCGCAGGCGATCGGCCAGGGCCAGCAGCAGTTGGTCGCCGACCTGGTAGCTGAACTGTTCGTTGATGCCCTTGAAGTCATCCAGGCCCACGCACAGCACCGCCACGCGGTGTTGCAGGCGGCCACCATCGACCAGAATCTTGTCCAGTTGTGCTTGCAGTTGCTGGCGGTTGGGCAGGCCGGTGAGGAAGTCGTACTGAGCCATGCGTTGCAGGCTGTTTTCCGCCTCGTGGCGCAAATGGGTATTGCGCTCGATGGAGGCCAGCAACTGGTTGGCGGTGTTGACCCAGATCCCCAGTTCGTTTTTCTCGTGCCCCTTGAGCTGCGGAATCTGGTGCTGGCTGGGGCGGTCGGGGTTGATCTGGGTCAGGTGCTCGATGATCCGCGACAGCGGCTTGGTCAGCAGCCAGTGGTAGACCAGGTACAGCACCAGGCCCATGGCCAGCGCGCGCAACACGCCGGCGATGAAGATGATCACCGCATTGACCAGGAAGGTCTCGCCATAGGAGGCGGTATCGAGGGTGATGTTGAGATCGCCGTAGTATTCGCTGTAAGGGCCGCGGCCGACCAGGGGCGTGGAGAAGGTGCGTTCCTGGCCGAGAATCAGGTCGGTCAGCCAGCGCATCGACATGTCCTGCAAGGGCCGGTTCTTTTCCGCCAGCAGGGTTTCGTTGGGATGGCCGATGGAGGCCATGCGCACCGACTGGTCCTGGAACAGCCCCTCCATGACCTGCATGCCCATTTCCCGATCCAGGCTGTACACCGCCTGGGTGGAAGGGTCGCGGAACATGTCGAGGATCCGCTGGGCATCGCTGCTGACCGCCTGACGCGTCTTGTAGGCGTCATAGATGATCTGTGCACAGCTGAGGACAACGCCCACGGCCAGTGCCGAGAGCAGTACCACCCGGAGCAGCTTCACCGTCAGGCTATGCCGAAATTCCAGCTTCAAAGGGGTTTCCTTAATCCATGCGCCCGGCAGCATTCTGCCAGCAACCTGGGCAATGCACTATTGGCCTAATGCCATGCCCGTTCCAATGATCCTTGGCCGATCTACCGCACTGTATCGGTAGCGCGACGGGTGTACTTGAATGCGTCTTCAATGTCGCTAGACGCTTATAGAGTAGTGGCGTGCCGCCAGTCGGCAACTTGCCGCGCTCTGGTCATGGGCGAAAAAAAACCCGGCGTTGGCCGGGTTTCTCGTGCAAGGCGGCTGAGTTGATCAGGCCTTGAAGGCAGTGCCTTCGAACTGCTGGGCAACGAAGTCCCAGTTGACCACATTCCAGAACGCCTCGACGTATTTCGGACGCACGTTGCGGTAGTCGATGTAGTAGGCGTGCTCCCAGACGTCGCAGGTCAGCAGCGGGGTGTCGCCTGCGGTCAGCGGGCAGCCGGCGCCGATGGTGCTGGCCAGGGCCAGGGAACCGTCAGCTTTCTTCACCAGCCAGCCCCAGCCGGAGCCGAAGGTGCCGACGCTGGTCTTGGTGAACTCTTCCTTGAACTTGGCGAACGAGCCGAAGGCTGCGTTGATCGCCTCGGCCAGGGCGCCGGTGGGCTCGCCGCCGCCGTTGGGCGACAGGCATTCCCAGTAGAAGGAGTGGTTCCAGATTTGCGCAGCGTTGTTGAACACGCCGCCCGAGGAGGTCTTGATGATTTCTTCGAGGGTTTTGCCTTCGAATTCGGTGCCCGGGATCAGGTTGTTCAGGTTCACGACATAGGTGTTGTGGTGTTTGTCGTGGTGGAACTCCAGGGTTTCCTTGGAGATGTGCGGTGCCAGGGCATCATGGGCGTAAGGCAGCGGAGGCAATTCAAAAGCCATGGTTGATTCTCCTCATTCAGGTCTGGTTTGCGGTATACGCAAGGCCGATCACGGGCGGCCCGATCGCGTCGGCGGGTCTTTACCCTTTGCGACGCAAGGGGCCGATCATAGCACCGGCCCCTACGCTTAACCACGCAACAAGTATAGGGATTAAGGGTTCCCCGGCACTTGCCTGAGCACGACCGATGGCGCTCAGCCGATGATCAATTGCGCCGCCACACTGAACATCATCAGCGCCACCATCAGATCGAGCAGGCGCCAGGTGGCCGGACGCGCCAGCCACGGCGCCAGCCAGGCCGCGCCCAGCGCCAGGGTCGAGAACCACAGCAGCGACGCGCTGGCAGCGCCGGCCACATAGGCCCCGGGCACGCTCTGCTGCGCACCGAGCGAGCCGATCAACAGCACCGTGTCGAGGTACACATGGGGGTTGAGCAAGGTCACCGCCAGCGCACTGAGCAGCACCGCGCGACGTGAGCGCGTGCCCTGGCCCTGCTGGCGTTGCAGGCTTTGCGCTGAACAGGCGCTGCGCAGTGCCTTGGCGCCATACCACAGCAGAAAGGCCGCGCCGCCCCAGCGCGCCACTGCCAGCAGGGTCGGGCTGCTGGCCAGCACCGTGGCCAGGCCGAACACGCCAGCCGCGACCAGCAGGGCATCGCAGACGATGCACAGCGCCGCCACCGGCAGATGGTGTTCGCGGCGCAGGCTTTGCGCGAGGACGAAGGCGTTCTGTGCGCCGATGGCGATGATCAGGCCCAGGGCGACCAGCATGCCGTTGAAATAGCTTTGCCACATGGCGGGGGTGTCTCCAGTCAGGCGGGCAAGCCGGTTGTAGCGGGTTGCCGGGGAAAGAATGCTGGCGAGTGTGACGAGCGGCGGGGTATAAGCAAAACAAATAAACCTGATCAGTCATTAGGAAAATCGATGTTCGACTACAAGCTGCTCGCCGCCCTGGCTGCGGTGATCGAACAGGCCGGCTTCGAGCGCGCCGCGCAGGCCCTGGGCCTGTCGCAATCGGCGGTGTCGCAGCGCATCAAGCTGCTCGAAGCGCGGGTTGGACAGCCGGTGCTGATTCGCGCCACGCCGCCGGTGCCGACCGAGGTGGGCCGGCAGTTGCTCAACCACGTGCAGCAGGTGCGCCTGCTCGAACGCGATGTACAACGCCAGGTGCCGGCACTGGATGAGCCGGGTCTGCCCGAGCGTCTGCGCATCGCGCTGAACGCCGACAGCCTGGCGACCTGGTGGGCGCAGGCGGTCGGCCCGTTCAGTGCCGAGCAACCGGTGCTGTTCGATCTGTTGGTGGAAGACCAGGACGTTGGCCTCAGGCGCATGCAAGGCGGCGAGGTGGCCGCGTGCCTGTGTAGCAGCGAGCGCCCGGTGGCCGGCGCGCGCAGCCTGGCCCTTGGGGCGATGCGCTACCGTGCGTTGGCCAGCCCAGCGTTCATGGCACGGCATTTTGCCAAGGGCTTTGTGTTGCAGCGTCTGCTGCGCACGCCCGGTATCGTCTTCGGACCGGACGATTACCTGCAGCACCGCTACCTCGCATCGCTGGGCATCGAGGAAGGTTTCCTGCACCACTTGTGCCCGTCTTCCGAGGGTTTCGTGCGCATGCTCGAAGCGGGCATGGGCTGGGGGCTGGTGCCTGAGTTGCAGGCCAGCGAGCAATTGCGCAGCGGCAGTTTGGTGGAAATCTGCACCGATACGCCCATCGATGTGCCGTTGTACTGGCATCATTGGCGCAACGGCGGGCAACTGCTCACGCAACTGACCGAACACCTGCGACGCACGGCGTCGCGATGGCTGGTGCCCTGGTAGGCGCGGGCAGCGTCAGTTGCATCTGAAATCTGGCAAGGCGGAGTCTTACATGCGAATTCTGGTCACGGGCGCGAGCGGCTTCATTGGTGGGCGCTTCGCCCGCTTCGCCCTCGATCAAGGCCTGGACGTGCGGATCAACGCCCGTCGTGGCGAGGCCGTCGAGCACCTGGTCAAGCGTGGTGCGCAGTTCATCCCGGGCGATCTGGCCGATGCCGAGCTGGCCCGGCGCCTGTGTCAGGGTATGGAAGCGGTGGTGCATTGCGCAGGCGCGGTAGGCACCTGGGGGCGCTATCAGGATTTTTACCAAGGCAATGTGGTGCTCACCGAGAACATCGTCGAAGGCTGCCTGAAGGAGCATGTGCGGCGCCTGGTGCACGTGTCGTCGGCGTCGATCTACTTCAATGGCCGCTCGCGTACCGAGATCAGCGAGCAACAGGTGCCGCGGCGCTTCCACGACCACTACGCGGCCACCCGGCATCTTGCCGAGCAGAAGGTCTTCGGCGCCGGCGAGTTTGGCCTGGAAGTGCTGGCGTTGCGTCCGCGCATGGTGGTCGGTGCAGGTGATCGCAGCCTGTTGCCGCGCTTGCTGGCGCAGCAGGCCAAGGGGCGCATGGCGATCATCGGCAATGGTCTGAACAAGGCCGATTTCACCAGCGTGCACAACCTCAACGAAGCGCTGCTCAGCGCCCTGTTCGCCGGCGACCAGGCGCTGAACCAGGCCTACAACATCAGCAACGGTCAGCCGCTGCCGCTGTGGGATGTGCTCAACTACGCGTTGCGCCAGGTGCAGATGCCGCAGGTCACGCGCTATCGATCGGCCAGCGCCGCCTACACCTGGGCCGCGCTGAACGAGGCGGCCTGCCTGCTCTGGCCCGGGCGGCCGCAGCCACGCAGCACTCGTACGGCAGTACAAACGCTCAGCCGCGACTTCACCCTCGACATCGGCCGCGCCCGGCAACTGCTCGACTACCGCCCAAGTGTGAGCCTGTGGAGTGCGCTGGATGAGTTCTGCCACTGGTGGCAGGGCCAGCGCCCACAGCCCTGAGCCGCTTTGCCCGAGGCCGCGACAGACATTCATCAGCCGGCCAGGCAAGCGGTTTATACTCTCGCCTCCCAGCTCCTACCGTGGTTGAACTTCCCCATGCGCAACGATGACCGTGACGACTTCGACAATGTACCGACCCTGCGCGCCGGTACCCGCGATGACGACGAACTGCTGCCCGCCCATGTCAGCCGCACCCGGCAGAAGGCTGCCAAGCCGGCGTCAACCGGGGCGCTGTGGGCCTTGCTCGGTGCCGCCTTCATTGCCTTGGGCGTGCTGGGCTGGTGGAGCGTGCAGCAGATTTCCCTGCTCGAACAGCAACTGGTGGCCACCCAGGAATCCTTCGCCCGCATCAGTGAAGAAGCCGCGGGGCGATTGCAGGCGATCAGCGGCAAGATGGCGGCCAGTGAGTCGAATGTCAGCACCGGCAGCGAGGCGTTGAAGTTGCAGATCCGTCAGTTGCAGGCCAGCCTCGCCGAGCAGGACAAACAGCAGCAAGGCGTTGCCGGGCAGGCCGGCGATCTGGGCAAGCGCCTGGAGCAGGTGCTGGCCGACACCCGTCAGCAACAACAGGCCGTCACTGAGTTGCAGGGCCAGTTACAGGCTCAGCTCAAGGCAGTGAACGGTGAACTGGCGGCGCTGAAGTCGGGCCAGCTCGATGGCGGCAAGCTCGAAGGGCAGGTCAAGAGCCTGAGCAGTGATGTCGCGGCGCTCAAGCAGAACAATCCGCGGGCAGCTCTAGAGAGCCTGGAACAGGACGTGCTGGTGCTCAAGAGCCAGGCCGACAAGGCCCCGGCTGCCAACACTTCGGGCGCCTCGGTGCAAGAGTTCGATGCCTTCCGTGGGCAGACAACCCGCACCCTCAATACCCTGCAAAGCCAGGTGCAGAATCTGCAACAGCAGATCAATGCGCGGCCTTGAGGGGAGCAGGGGGTTGCGGTGGGGGGGCGATGGCCGGCGTTGCCGGCCATCGCGGCTGAACCGGAGCGCCTTCAGCCGCGAATGGCCGGTCCAACCTTGGGGCTAGTTCAGTTCAACACCTTCGCAGCCTTTACAGCCGCGGATAGTCGATATAACCCTCCGCACCATGGCTGTAGAAGGTGTTGGAGTCGGCCTCGTTCAGCGGCGCGTCGTCGCGCAGTCGGGCGGGCAGGTCGGGGTTGGCGATGAACGGCACGCCGAAGGCCACGGCATCGGCGGTGCCGGCGGCGATGGCAGCGTTCGCGCTGGCCTTGTCGAAGCTTTCGTTGACGATGTAGACACCGCCGAACGCCTGCTTCAGACGCGGCGCCAGGCTGTCCGCCGCCTCATGCTCACGGGCGCAGATATAGGCGATACCGCGCTTGCCCAGCTCGGTCGCGACGTAGGTGAAGGTTTCCGCCAGGTTGGCATCACCCATGTCGTGCAGGTCGGCGCGTGGCGACAGGTGCATGCCGACACGCCCGGCGCCCCACACCTCGACCACCGCATCGGTCACTTCCAGCAGCAAGCGCGCGCGATTCTCAATCGAACCGCCATAGGCGTCGGTGCGCTGGTTGGTGCTGCTCTGCAGGAACTGATCGAGCAAGTAACCGTTCGCACCGTGGATTTCCACTCCGTCGAAGCCTGCCGCCTTGGCGTTCTCGGCGCCGGCGCGATAGGCCTCGACGATGTCGGCGATTTCTTCGGTAGCCAGTGCCCGTGGCGTCGGGTAGTCGACTTTCGGACGAACCAGGCTGACATGTCCGGCCGGCTGAATGGCACTGGGCGCCACCGGCGCTTCGCCGTTCAGGTACAGCGAGTGGGAAATGCGCCCGACGTGCCACAGCTGCAGGGCGATGCGCCCGCCGGCCTTGTGCACGGCGCTGGTGACGTTGGTCCAGCCGCGTACCTGTTCGCTGCTCCAGATGCCTGGGGTTTGTGGGTAGCCGACGCCCATGGGCGTCACCGAGGTCGCTTCGCTGAGAATCAGTCCGGCGCTGGCGCGTTGTACGTAGTACTCGGCCATCAGTGCGTTGGGCACGCGGCCTTCGTCGGCGCGGCAGCGGGTCAGCGGGGCCATGATGATGCGGTTGGGCAGCTCGAGGTCGCCCAGGGTGATTGGATCGAACAGCGTAGTCATAGGTTTACCTTAAGGGGTGGGGAATGGGTGAGGGGTACCGTCACAGTTCTTCGCTCATTTGCGCGAGGAAGGCCTGGATGGTGGCTTCGTTGCGTTGGAAAAAGTGCCATTGGCCGATCTTCTGGCTGCTCACCAGGCCGGCGCGTTGCAAGGTCGCCAGATGCGCCGACACGGTCGACTGCGACAGCCCGCAGCGCTGGTCGATCTGCCCGGCGCAGACCCCGTGCTCGGTGCTGTGGTACTGGTCGGGAAACTGCACGGCGGGGTTTTTGAGCCAGTGCAGGATGTCGCGGCGCACGGGGTGGGACAGGGCTTTGATGATTTCGTCGAGGTCGAGGGGCATGGGCTTGGCAACGCATGGCTGAATATCGGGTTGGGACGAAATATAGATCGTTGGTTTCCGATATGGAAAGACCGTATGGCGCTAGGTTCAGTTAATTTCGCTATATCGGGTTATAACGATACGCGTGCTAGACTCGCCCACATGAATTATCTGGCTCACCTACACCTGGGCGGCGATCAGCCCCAGCAACTGCTCGGCAGCCTGTATGGCGACTTCGTCAAGGGCAGTCTGGAAGGGCGTTTTCCGCCTGCCGTCGAGGCGGCCATTCGCCTGCATCGGCGCATCGACAGTTTCACCGACCAGCACCCGCTGGTGCTGACCGCGCTGGCGCGCTTTCCCCGCGAGCGTCGGCGCTTTGCCGGCATTGCCCTCGATGTGTTTTTCGATCATTGCCTGGCACGTCATTGGCGCGATTATGCCGACGCCCCGCTGGCCGACTTCACCCAGCGCTTCTACCGCGTACTGCTCGCCGAGCCGGCCTTGCCAGGGCGCCTGGCGCGCATGGCGCCATTCATGGCGGCGGATGATTGGCTGGGTAGCTATGCCGATTTCGCTGTGCTCGAGCAGGTGTACGACGGTATCGCCCGACGCCTGTCGCGGCCCGAAGGGCTGCGCGGCGTCATGGCTGAGATCGAGGCGCTGTATGAGCCGCTGCTGGAAGACTTTCGCCACTTCTACCCGCAGTTGCAGGCCTTTGCCGCGCAGGCGCAACCTGCTTGATGCAGCTCAGGCCGCCTGGGCACGCGGCGCTGGAGTGACGGCGCTGGGCGCGACGCCGAACAGCGCCAGGTACACCGCCTGCTGGGCTTGCAGCGCCAGTACCGCGCGCTCCCTGCCGCGGCTTTCGATCGGTTCGAGCAGATGAATGCGTACCTGCCCGCGAGGCAGGGCGAACAGCCGTAGCAGGTGCGACAGCAGATCGTCATCGCCGACGAAAGGCGCCAGTCGATCGGCCTTGCCGTCACGCCGGTACTCGATGGCCACCGGTTGCACCGGCGTGCCGCTGTCGATGGCGCCGGCCAGCAGGCGACCGTGGAAGGTGCGCAGCTCGCGGCCGTCGGTGGTGGTGCCCTCGGGGAAAATCAACAGCGGTTGCGCGCTGTGCAACTGCTCGGCGATCTGCCCGCGCAGGCGCTGGGCATCGCCACCGCCGCGGCGGATGAACAGGGTGCCGGCCTTTTCTGCCAACCAGCCGGCCAACGGCCAGTGGCGCACCTCGGCCTTGGACAAGAACGACAGCGGCGTGAGCATGCCCAGCAGCGGGATGTCAGTCCACGACACATGGTTGCTCAGCCACAGCATCGGCCGTTGCGGCAGCGTGCCGATCACCTCGACCTGAAACGGCAGGGCCGCCACCAGGTGCCGCATGAAGCGCCGGCTCCAGCGCTGGCGGCGCTGCAGCGAAGGCTTGAGGCCGAGGCGCTCGGCGGCGGCCATGGCACTGGCCATGCCGATGCCCAGGCCGAGCACCGCCAGCAGCCGCGCCAGGCGCGCGGTCACGCGCAGACGGCGCATCACACCGCAGCCTTGAAGTGGCGGGCGTAGCGTGGGCAGAGTTGGTCGCGTTTGAGCAGGATGAACACGTCGGCGACCTGGAAGTCTTCGTCCCAGCACGGCTCGCCGCAGATCTTCGCGCCCAGGCGCATGTAGGCCTTGAGCAGCGGCGGCAGTTCAGCGGTGACGTTGCTCGGCAAGGCCAGGTTCGGCAAAGGATTCTTCGGCTCGGCGCGCAGGTGCTGGTTGCACAGGTAGCGCTCGCGCAGGCGCTGCATCACCGCATGCGCCTGCACTCCGCCATCCTGCATGGGAATGCTGGCGCAGCCCATCAGGTAGCTGTAGTTGCCTTCGTTGAGCACCTCGGCCAGTTCGCTCCACAGCACTGCGATGGTGCCGCCGTTGCGGTAGGCCGGGTCGACGCAGGTGCGTCCCAGTTCGAGGATCGGGCCTTGCAACTGCCCAAGGCCGTGGAGGCTGAATTCTTCTTCGCTGTAGAAGCGCCCCAGGTTGTTGGCGGCCTGGTGGTCGAGCAGGCGGGTGGTGGCGACCAGCTTGCCGGTGTTGAGGTCGCGCACACCGATGTGGCGGCAATGGATGTCGTAGTCGTCCGTGTCCAGACCCTGCTCGGCGCCGTTCAGACGCGCCTGGAATTCGCTGCTGAATACGGTGTAGCGCAGCGCCTGGGCTTCCTCCAGGGCGGCGGGGCCGACCAGGCGTTCGGCGTGCAGACGGCGTTCGGTGCAGGTGTCGCCAGAGCGAGCGATCCGAGTCATTACGAGTCTCCATGTGCCAGCCTTGGAAGCGGGCAGGGCGGCTTGTTGTAGGCAAACTCAGGCTAGGCAGGGCCAATGTCACCCCCATGAAGCTTTGGTGATGCTTGCGTGACAGGCCGCGCGGCGTGCTGATGGGCGAGTTGTCATCAAGTGGCGGCATGCTGCAGAGCCATCGCACGAGCAGGAGAAGCCGGCATGCGCAGGCTGTGGCAAGGGGTTGGATTGATGCTGCTGTGCGCCTGCGCCGCGGCGCAGGAGGTGTGGCCGGTGCCGGACTGGCAGCGCGCAGACAACGCCTTGAACTGGCAGGCGCTGGATGACTATGCCTTTCCCACGCTGGCGGCATCCGGCCGGGCAGGGGTGCGCAGCGATGCGCTGCTGGTGATCCGTGACGGACGCATCCTCTATGAACGCTACCGCGCACCGACCCGTGCAACCACACCGCACCTGACCTGGTCGGTGAGCAAGAGCGTGTTGGCGACGCTGCTGGGGGTGGCTTACGGGCAGCAGCGCTTCCAGCTTGCCGACCCAGCCCTGCGCTATTACCCGGCGCTGCACCAGCACCCCGACGTTCGTTTGATCGACCTGCTGCACTGGGCCAGCGGCCTGGACTGGCAGGAAGACTACGAGTACGCCCCGCTCAACTCCTCGGTGGTCGCCATGCTCTATACCCGTGGCCGCCAGGATATGGCCGGCTACACCGCCGCGCGTCCGGCCGCGGTAGCGCCGGGCACGCGCTTTCTCTATTCCAGCGGCGACAGCAACCTGCTGGCCGCAGCCCTGCGCGGCATGCTCGCTGACCAGGACGCCGGGGACTACGCAAGGCGGGCACTGTTCGACCCGCTGGGCATCCGCAGTGCGGTTTGGGAGCGCGATGGCGCCGGCACCCTGGTGGGCTCTTCCTACCTCTACCTCAGCGCCCGTGACCTGGCGCGCATCGGCCTGTTGCTGCTGCGCGACGGGCGCTGGCAAGACCAGCAACTGCTGCCCAAGGGCTGGGTTTCTTTCAATCGCACACCGTTCGCGCCGGCCCAGGCCGCTGCCGCGCCGGGCGAGCCAATCGCCGGAGGGCACTGGTGGCTCAACCAGCCGGCTGCCGGGCGTGCTCGGCCGTGGCCGGATGCGCCGGCCGACACCTACGCGGCGCTGGGGCACTGGGGGCAGGCGCTGTACGTGGTGCCCAGCGAGCGATTGCTGATCGTGCGCTACGGCGATGATCGCGATACCAGCTACAGCCACAACGCTTTGCTGGCACGGGTGCTGGCGGTGCTGGCCGAGGAGGCGCGATGAAACGTTGGCTGCGGTTCGCGGCGCTGCTGCTGGTGGGTGGCGCTGGGCTGTGGGTGTGGAGTGCGCGTCAGGCGCTGCATGACTTTCCCGACATCCTGCCGGCGTACTCGGCCAAGGAGTACTGTTCCTGCCGCTTCGTCATGGGCTTTGACGCTGCCTATTGCCGGCGTTACGTCGAGCAGTACCTGCCGCTTGCCAGCCTGGAAGAAGACACCGCTCGGCAGTCGGTCAGCGCGCAGGGTCTGGGCCGGCGCCAGCAGGCGGCAGTGCAGGGGGCGGGCGAGGGCTGTCGCTTGCTGCCGTGAAGGCCTGCGGGTAAGGTTGGCGATCTTGTTTCGCGAGATTTCCCATGTTCAATTTGCCCCGCCTGCTGCCTGCGCTGTTGCTCTTCCTGTGCCTGCCCGCCCATGCCAACTGGCATCTGGATGGCGAGTCGTCGCGTCTGTCGTTCGTCACCGGCAAGAATGGTGACGAGGTCGATGTGCACCGCTTCCTGGTGCTGCATGGCTCGGTCGACACCAAGGGCGCAGCCGGGTTGAGCATCGAAATGGATTCGGTCAGCAGCGGCACGCCGTTGCTCGATGAGCGTATGCGCGAAAGCCTGTTCGAGGTGCGCAACTTCCCCGATGCGACCATCAAGGCGCAGATCGATCTGCGCCCGATCAACGACCTGGCCAATGGCGCCCAGGTCGAGCTGCGCCTGCCGTTGACGGTCACCCTGCACGGCAAGTCGCAGCGCTATCAGGCGCAACTGCTGGCCACGCGTCTGGATGAAAGGCGCTTCCAGGTGGTCACCCTCGAGCCGTTGCTGCTGCGCGCCGAGGACTTCGGCCTGCTACCGGGCCTGGAAACCCTGCGCAACGCCGCCAAGCTCAAGACCATCAACCCGTCGGTACCGGTCAATGCGGTGCTGATCTTCACGGCGCGCTGAAGTGGCCGGGCCGGTTTTCCCTTGGCGTGAAGGCAATCAGTTCGAGCTGCTGATCGACGGTCCGGCATTCTTTCCACGCATGCTGCTGGCCATCGTGCGCGCCGAGTTTCAGGTCGACCTTGAGCTGTACCTGGTCGAGGCCGGGGCTTGCGCCGATGCGGTGGTCGAGGCGCTGGAGCAGGCCGCGCAGCGCGGCGTGCAGGTGCGCTGCCTGTTCGATGACTACGGCTCGCAAGCCTTTGGCCGGCCGCTGCGCGAGCGCTTGCTCAATGCTGGCGTGGAGCTGCGCTGGTACAACCGCATCCACTGGCGCCGCGGCCTGCGCAACCTGTACCGCGACCACCGCAAGCTGCTGCTGGTGGACGAGCGCCTGGCGGTGGTCGGCGGCACCGGGGTCACCGATGAATTCTGGGTGCCGCAGGACGATTTCAGCCAGTGGCATGAGGTGATGGTGGCCATCGAAGGGCCGCTGGTGAGCGACTGGCAATTGCTCTTCGACCGCCAGTGGCATGCCAACCAGCAGCGCAGCGCCTGGCGCCCGCCTAAGGATTTCGATGGCCTGGCACGGGTGCCCAACCAGCCGGCGCAAGGCCAGGGGCTGGGCCGGGTGGCTTACGCCGACGCCCGGCAGCACCGCGACATCCTGCGTTCACTGGTGCGTGCGCTGAACGCCGGGGAACGCCGCATCTGGCTGGCGACGCCGTACTTCCTGCCCACCTGGAGCGTGCGCCGCTCGTTGCGCCGCGCTGCGCAGAAGGGCGTGGATGTGCGCCTGCTGCTCACCGGGCCGCGCACCGACCATGCGGCGGTGCGTTACGCCGGGCACCGCTACTACCCACGGCTGCTGCGCGCCGGGGTGAAGATCTTCGAATACCAGCCGCGCTTCCTGCACCTGAAGATGGTGCTGGTGGATGACTGGGTGAGCGTCGGTTCCTGCAATTTCGATCACTGGAACCTGCGCTTCAACCTGGAAGCCAATCTAGAGAGCCTCGACCCGGTGCTCACCGCTGAGGTCGCCGCCAGCTTCGACCGTGATTTCGCCCTGAGCGAGGAAGTCGACCTCGCCAGCTGGCGCGCGCGGCCACTGTGGCGGCGGGTCAAGCAGCGCCTGTGGGGCTGGCTCGATCGGATCGTGGCGAACCTGCTCGACCGCCGCGCCTGAGGCCGGCCTTCAGGCGACCTGCTCGACCCAGTCGTTGAGGTTGTAGTAGTTGGTCACCCGGGCGATCTTGCCGCAGTGAATGTAGAAAAACGCGCCGGCCGGCAGCACGTAGGTCTGGCCGTCGGCTGCAGGCAGGCCTTCGTCATTGGCCAGGTACTCGCCATGCACGGTGAATTCGGCAGCAGCGCGATTGCCCTCGGCGTTCTGCATGACCACGATGTCGGCCAGACGCTCGCGGTAGCAACGGTTCATTTTCTCCATGAAGCTGGCGAATTTGGCTTTGCCCATCTGCCGTTCGCCCTGGTTGATGTCGTGAATCACATCTTCGCTGAGCAGCGCGAGAAAGCCGGGCATGTCGCCGGCGTTGAAGGCGGCGTAGTAGGCCTGGACGAGTTCGGTAGCGGTCATGGCAAAGTTCCTGTCGTGTAGGGGCAAGGGATCGACGTTGGCCGGATGATAGGGTTTCCCCTCAGGCCCGGCTTAGCCGAGCGCGTCATCCACATCGACAAAACGACCTCTTCGCATGGAAATCCGCCTGTTGCACGGCGCTGCGATCGCGCCCTACATCGATGACCTCGCTCGCCTGCGCTTGACGGTGTTTCGCGAGTTCCCCTACCTCTACGACGGCTCGCTGGACTACGAGGCCGATTATCTGGCCGCCTATGCCCGCTCAGGGCGCAGCCTGCTGGTGCTGGCGCTGGACGACGGCAAGGTGGTCGGCGCCTCGACCGGCCTGCCGCTGGTCGACCAAGTGCCGGAGTTCCAGCAGCCGTTCCTCGACCAGGGCCGCGACCCCAACGCGGTGTACTACTTCGGCGAGTCGCTGGTGCTGCCGGAGTACCGCAACCAGGGCCTGGGCGTGCGCTTTTTCATCGAGCGCGAGTCGTACGCACACAAGCTGGCCGAGTTCGACTACTGCGCCTTCTGCGCCGTGGAACGGCCCTCCGGCCACCCGTTGCGCCCCGCCGACTACAAACCACTGCAAGGCTTCTGGCGCAATCGCGGGTTTCTTCACGAACCCTCGCTGCGCACACGTTATGCATGGCGTGATCTGGATGAGGCCGAGGAGTCGGACAAGATCATGTCGTTCTGGCTCAAGGCCCTGCCGGCATGATCCGCCTGGCGGCGTGCCAGTACGCCATCGAATTGCTGGAAACCTGGGACGCCTACGCCGAGCATCTGCAGGCGTTGTGCGCCGAGGCGGTGCACGGCGGGGCACAATTGCTGCTGTTGCCGGAGTACGCCGGGCTGGTGCTCAGTGGCCAGTTGCCCGCTGCGCAGCGCGGTGATCTACACGGCTCGATCAGCGGCATCCAGCCGCTGATTCCACGCTGGTTGGCGCTGTGTGAAGGCATCGCCCGCGAGCATGGGGTGTACCTGCAACCCGGCAGCCTGCCGGTGCTCGACGGCGATGGGCGCTATCGCAACCGGGCGTGGCTGTTCGGGCCGGAAGGGGTGCTGGGTCATCAGGACAAACTGATGATGACCCGCTTCGAGAAGGAACAGTGGGACATCAGCGCCGGCAGCGGGCTGAAGGTGTTCGAGACGGCACTCGGCCGACTGGGCATTCTGATCTGCTACGACAACGAATTTCCCATGCTCGCCCGGCGCCTGGCCGAGCAGGGCGCCGACCTGATTCTGGCGCCCAGTTGCACCGACACCGAGGCCGGTTACCACCGGGTACGCATCGGCGCCCAGGCGCGGGCGCTGGAGAACCAGATCGCCGTATTGCAAAGCCCGACCGTGGGCCTGGCGCCGTGGTCACCGGCGCTGGACGAAAACGTCGGCTGCGCCGGCCTGTACGTGCCGCCGGACTATGGCATGCCGGCCGATGGTGTAGTCGCGCAGAGCAGCATCATGAGCCCAGCGAGTAGCCAATGGCTGTTCACCCTGCTGGATATCGGCGCTGTCCGCCGCGTGCGAGACGTGGGCCAGGTTTTGATTCGGCGCGATTGGCCGGATCAGTTCGCGCTGTGACCACCGCTGCCGCGCACCCTACTTGACACCTGGCAGGAAGAGATTCCAGACAGCGTCGACATACTCCTGCCTTGGGAGTTTGCCCTGCAGGTGGCGGGGCAGCGTCGAGCGTTTCGAGAGTATCCGACCATAGCCTTGACCAAGAAGCATGCTTTGTTGGGTGTCAAAAAACCTTGGGACCTGCGCTTCACCCAGCGGGCTGATTACCGGTATGCCTAAGGTATTGCTGACGCGATGCGCTGCCCCTGAGTTGCCGCTATGGCAAGCGATCAGAACCAGCGGGCCTTCCGGATTGGTTTTGCCTGCCATTGCATAGTCGACGATTTCTGGGCCGATCAAATCCTGGGCGAGGGTTTCAGCCGGCACGAATTTGCCCTCCAGATCCATCAAGTTGCCATGCTGATCGCCGTGGGTGATGAAAGCGGGGGTCTTCTTGCCATCGTAGTTGGGATAAAAGCTGACAACTTCGATGGGTTGGTCATTGCCAGGCAGGCTGACACTCGTTCCGGCCTTACCTGTGAGCTTGGTACTTCGCGTACTTGTGCGGGTCTTGTTCATCAGCTTGCCTGCACGGCGCCCAATCTTTGCCATGGAGGATGCAGCTTTGGGCGCCATCTCCAGCCCACTCCCCAACAGGCCTGTGCCCAGCGAAATCCAACCCAGAATGCTGGCCGCCTTGGAATCCTTGTCCACCGCTTCCAGTACGGTGGAGGCGATCCCGGTGCCCAGTGACACAGCGCCCAATGTGGCGGCGCCCATGGCCATCGCGCCACTGGCGGTCAGGGCCGAAATTCCGCCGGCATACACTGCCGCGAACGCCGGGGCTGCTGCACCAAAGGTCGCCACGGTGGCCACCACGCCCAGGGCCAGGCCGACGCCGGCGATGACCCATGTCCACCAGCTGTGACCATCCGGGTCGATACGATTCACCGGATCGCCTGCGCAGTAAGCGTAAGCGTTCAGGCCTCCACGACTGAACGGGCTGGTGCTGTCCGGTGCGAGGAAGATCATCAGCAGTGGATCGTATGGGCGGTAGCCGCCGGGAATGTACCAGCCGGTCAGCGGCTCACGACGCTCACCGGCGAATCCGAACTGCATGCCATCGAGCGGTGGTGCGTCGTGCTCGGCGCCGTGGGCGGTGTAGCGGCGCGCACGTAGCTGTCGCTCGGCTTCGACGCGCACGCTGCCCTGCGCATCGCAACCATAGAGCGTGACATTGCCCTGGCGCACGCCATCCCGCAGCCGCTCCAGTCCCAGCAACTGACCGCCATCGCCGAGCGGACGAAGGGTGTGGGCGCCGCGTTGCTCATGGGTCAACTGTCCGGCGCTGAAGAACCCACGTGCCAGCGCCCCGTCCACCGTACGGTCGCACAGATTGCCACTGGGATCGTAGCCATAGCGGCATGTCTGGCCGCGATACTCGACCTGAGTCACCCGGTCCTGCGCGTCCCATTTCACTGTGCGGCCGAGGCTGTCGCTTTCCAGGCGACCGCAGGCGTCGTAGTTCAGGCGAATCGATGAGGGCCAGGTTGCGTGGGTATGGCCGATAGCGCTGACTTGGCAGGGATCGAGCGAGTTGTCGTAGGTATAGGTAGCGCAGTCTTCGCTGCCGTCGGCGAAGGTGCTGACGATTTGCTCATAGCCATCGAGTGCGTTGAGGGAGAACACCTGCCTGACGACCCGGTTACCGAATGGATCGGTAGGCGCGATCGCGGCATCGGCGGTATACAGGCTCAGACGGCCTAGCAGGTCATAGCCGAAGGTTTCCTGGCCGGTGTGAACATCATCCTGCCAGTGTCGCGTGCTGACTTGGTTCAGGTCGGTGTAGGTCAGCGTTTGTACCGAGGTCTGCGTGATGCCATCGGCGATGGCAGTGAAACGACGGCGGTGTTCACGGCCCAGATCATCGTAGTCGATGGCCTGCACTACGCTGCGTCCGCCAACCTGATCGAGCGTGGTGTACGTGCAGGGCCGAGAGAACTCGTCGTAGGTGATGTCGCAGCGGATCTCACCGACCACGATCTGGCACAGCCGGCCATGGGCATCGTGGGCGCGGCGATGATCTGCACCGTCGGCATCGACATAACCGAGCAATTGTCCGCCCAGGCTGTACTGCCAGAGCGTGACATGCTCCACGCCGTCGATCTGCCAAGTGTCGCTTTCAGGCTGACCGCTGGCCGTGTAGGTCATCAATTGGCTGCCCAATGGACCTTCGCTGCGTTGCACCATGCCCAGTTTGGGGTGGTAGCTGAACTGGTTGGCCGGCTCGCCGGTTGGCAGAATCGCTGCGATGGCATTGTGCAGCGCGGCGACATAGGTGAAGTCGACCCGCTCGCCGTTGGCCAATGTATTGGCGCAGGGAGGCAGTTGCGCCGGTCGGTAGTGGTAGGCAGTGACGCGACCCCCGGCCTCGACGGTCAGTTGACGGCCCAGGCCGTCGAAGGTCTGTCTGCCAAGGAGGGTATCGGTCATGGCTGATAGGGACGTCATGGCTGTTCTCCGACACTCACGGCAGTGGAAATGGATTCGGGATGGTCACCGTCACTGTGCGCGGCGTAGGTGAACGCGACCGTGCGGACGCGCGGTCGATCCTGTTCGGTGAAGTGCTGATGACGCTTGCAGATGCGCCCGTAGTGGTCGTACTCGAAACGCGTGACCTGGGCACCGCCATCGCGTGGAGTGACCCGCTGTTCGATGAGCCGATCGAGTCCGTCGCGCAGGGAATCCTGGGTGCGTACGCTTTGTCCCTGGGAGTCGTAGAGCACGCTCTGAACGGGGCTGCCAGCGACATTCAGGGTGGTGAGTTGCCTGGCCGACCGGGCGCCGCCAGGGCTTTGCTGCCAATGCTCCATGCAGCGCCGGGACGGATCATTGCGGGTGTGCGTGACCACGCCGCTTGGGGCGGTCAGGCGACAGACGTTGCCCCACTCGTCGTAGTCGGTGGTCTGCGTCAGGCTGAACAGCAGATCGCCCTCGGGCGACCAGTCCTGGGAGCGTTGTTCCACCACGCGTCCCCAGGCGTCGTAGCGGATACGCTTGATGTCGCGGAACACGCCTGGTCGGTGGTCGAGGTCTTCGAGTTGCATCAGCACCAGGCGACCGCTGCCGTCGAGCCAGGAACGTTTGCGCTGGCCGGTAGCGTCGGTTTCTTCCAGTGCCACATGAGCTTCGAGTTCATCGCCCAGGCGTGTGGCGTGCTCGGCGACGAACTCGTCGTCCAGGTGATACGCGCAGGTCCGGGCTGTTTCGTAGTCGGTGCCGCTGGCGATCACCGTACGTACTGCCCGTCCCAGCGCATCGTAGGCATACACCGTCTGGCTGCCATCGGCACTGACGTCGGAATGAGTCAGTCCGGTGATGAGCGAGCGCGTGTCTGCGCTGGCCGATCGGCTCACCTCGGTATTCTCGAAGCCATCGATCTGTGTGCGGGTTTCGAGCAGCGCAGGCGCCCCAGGTGCGCGTACCACGCGGTAGTCGTAGCGGGTAGTGGTGGTCAGGCCGTTCAAGGTGCTCAGCACCAGTCGTTGTCGGCCGTAGTGGGTCTTCTCCTGCCTTTCGTAGGTTTGCGAGGTGCTTTCCAGAACCGTGTCGCTGCGCACATCCACCAGTTCCTCCAGGCAGACCACCGCATGATCCGGATCACCGTCGATCAACGACGCCAACGCCTCGTATTCATAGCGTGTGCGCAGAACCGGCGCATCACCGGGGCAACCCGGTGCGGGATGCACCGTTCTTGACTTGAGATACCGCACCATCCCCGAGGCGTCGACGGGACAACCCATCAGCTCGCCGGAGGCAGGATAGTAGTCGTTGAACTCGAGCACTCCAGTAGGGAAGGAGGTTTGCAGGGTGTTACCAAACACATCGTAGGTGTAGGAGGTTTCCTCACTGCAGCGGCTGCCTGCCGTGTGATCGATGTAGGTGGTGCAAGTGAGGTGAGGTAACTGGCATTGAGGGGGTTGCGCCAGCCAAGGTTGGTCATAATCGACGCCATACACCGTCTCCTGGAGGGTTTCGCAATCGCCGCTGACGGTGACCTCGCGAATTTGCAGGTGATGTCGGTCCCAGGTCCGAGTGATGGTGGTGCTGGGTACGACGCCCCGTTGCCTGTGCTCAGCCAGTAGGGCATCCAGATCGTTCCGCGCACCCTGTTCGGTGTTTCGTTCGCTGAGCTGAAACGCCTGCAGTAGCGCCAGGTCGCCAGCACTCTGGTACTCGATGCACTGGTATTCATAGCGATTGCCGAGCCGATACAACGAGTCACGGCCCAACTCCCAGTCGAAACCTTGCGGGCTTGCGCCGCCCAGATAGTTGTTCGAACCGACCCAGCCATAGGTTCGCAGCAACGCCGATGCGCCAGGGCCGTCTGTGTGCAACCAACTCGTCACACGCGGCATGTAGGCGATTGGCGCGTTGTTGGGCAGACGGTGAGACGCCTCGAGGGTCTGGCTCCAGTTGACGTGGTCGGTTGCCCCAAGCGGCCCGGAAACCTGTGTAGGCAAACGCAAGCGCTGATTGCCTACCGCCTGATCGAGGTAGCCGAATGTGAAGGGGTCATTGATTTCCGGGACAACCAACCGCGTCAACTCCTGATTGCTCAGGATGAACTGAAACTGTGACTGCTCGGAAGAGCCCGGCTCCAGGGTCAGGACACGCTGCTGCCTGTCGTAGCGCGCCAGTGTTCGCTGCCCGTCGCGTACTGCCTGCAGGTGTAGAACATCATTGGCGCGCACCCAGTCGAAATGCAGGCTACGACCCTCGGGGCTGCGCAGTTCGTGTAACACGTACTGGCTACCGCTGCGTCCGACGCGACGCAGGAATTCAGTTTCTCCAGTCTTGTGCAGGATGCGAAAACCGATTTCCCCGGCAGAGTCGTTGTCAGCCCACACCCTGACCTGCATGGCCTTGAGCTTGTAATCGAGGAAGGCCAGCAGCCCCCCTGGGCCGAGATCGGAATTGGCCAGGTCTACCGAGAACTGCTCACCCGAAGACAGACGCAGGGTCCAGACGTTCTGGATCACGGTCAACTGGCTGTATTGCAGCGACCAACCCAGCCCGAAGCCCTCGTCGTGCTGTGACGACATGGCGCTGTAGCCCAGGGAAAACGACCAGGTAGGGCCAGCGAGGTCGTTGGCCTCTCCCAAGGGCAAGTTGATACCCAGATTGAATTGGCCTGTGCGTGGGTCGACGCTCGACTGCACGGCATGCAGGAAGTTGTGGCCTTGGGTATGGATGCTGCTTGCGTTCAGCGGCGCGGGCGCTTGCGCAAGATCGTGCGGAATTGACAGGGACATCGCATGCGACCTCTATCCATTGATGAGTCCGCCAGGGGCCTGAGCGGCATCTGGCGGCGTGCAGACAGCTCAGATCGCTGATTCATCCGTTGTCGGGTAACTCACGGTGATTCTGCTGCGGCGCTCCAGCGCGCTGCCCCCTTCTTCGAAGCGCAGCAACACCTGATGATCGTTGCCGTGACGGTCCACGAGGCTGATCGAGCATGGGCCTGCATGGCTCAGTCCTGGTCTGTTGAAGGGAATGTTGTCTGCGCCATTGAGCACCACCACCATCGAGTCGCTGCCGGGTGTCTTGGCGCGGGGGCTGGGCGTGAAGCGGTCACCGACGTCGATCGCAGTGTTGTATCGCACGGTCTTGTCGCCCGGCAGCGCGATGCCGACATAGGTGGCGTAGGTTTCCGTCAGGGTGTTGGTGTGCCAGCGAATCATTCCCGGCACTTCCATTCGCGATTGCGTGGACAGGCCGAGTGTTTTCAGGCGCAGGGAGTATTCATGGAGAAAGACATTGTTGATGTCGCCTTCCCTGATGGTCTGCTGCCACTCGTAATCGTTTTCGCCAAAATAGGGCGGGCGAACGGTAGTTAAAGACACGTGACTGTCGAACCCGTTGGCGATATCGGTGTAGTAGACCGTGTTCTGGTCTTTCTGAATGCGCGCACGAAGTCTGACGCTGCTGCCACCGGGCTGTGAGGTCGAAACGTACATCAGTTTGTTCGCCGGTGGGGGCGGTGCACTATTCGTTGGCGACTCAGCGAGCGGCCCTGGCATGAGGTCGAAGCGTGTATCTCGTTCTGAGGTCTGCCACCAGTTGAGAGCGCCGGGGCCATTGAAGGGCAGAGGCTCATACAAACCGTCGGATCGCTCCATGACCAGGGTCAGGCTCGCCAGTTGCGCGGGAGTGAGCGCTGGCTGGCTTGCATGCACATGGGCAATCAGCCGTATCTCGGCCTGTTGGCGGGCATTGCCATACAGGTTGCTGCTGGCTGAGGACAGCTCGAGGCGGAAGGTTTGTAACCAGAATTGCGGATTGTCGAGGGTGTTCATGGGGCGATTCACCTGGAGTAAGTTCAAGAAACGGGCTGCAAGCGGATGCACGCTCAGTTCAGTCGGTCAGCCACATGACATTCATGCGGTATCGCACGGCGACCCAGACTGAGTGGTGGTTGCCGTTTTCGTCCTGAACGTTGCACATGTAACTCCAGTCGCGATTGGATTCACCTTCGATCCAGGTTCGGTCGAGTTGCAGGCGGAACAGACTGACGCCTTCATTCGGCGTATTGAGCGGCTGCGAGATATCGAGCCGTGCTGCGGTAACCGATGACTGGCCCAGCAAGGCGCTCCAGAAGATCCAGTTGGTCATGTTTTTGCCGTTGTAGTCCCACCTCAGGCTTTGCGATTGGGGGTAATACACGATGCGATGCGCAATGGGGCTCTGGAAGCTCAGGTGATACCGGTCGATATCCCTGACGCCGTCGCTGCGGTGATCGCCGGCATCGTGACGCACCAGGCTGAAGTCACCTGGTCGGTTGTAGACGTAATCGACTGCGCGCGGCTCGATGATGGCTGAGGTGTTGGACCTTCCTGCCACGGTCTTACCGTCGCCTGGCGGCAGCGTGTGGTCATGGCTGTGGTAGGTTTTACCGTCGATCATCAATCTTGCGGCGACCCGAACATTGGCGCTTTGGTAGGTCTTGTAGAAAAACCGTATGACCTGCGCATTGGGCCTGATGGGCAGCGACTCGCCAGCCATGAATTGATTCTGGTAGTAGCTGAAGCGCAGGTCGATCCGGCTTTGCGTACGACTGACGCCATAACCGGGTGGCATCCTCGAGCCGGTGTTGTAATCGATCAGTTCCAGCCCGGCCAGGACACTGTCGGGGATGGTGACTGGAATACCGTACTGATCCACGGCCTCGATGATCACGTCCACGTAGGTCTGTTGCGAACCGTTGGCGTACAACCTGCACGGCGCCGCATCGGCAGCCAGCCCGCGGCCCGCGACTCGAAGAAAACTGATGTTGCTGATGGCATGGCTGCCGACCGAATGGACAGTGCTGACCTCCAGATCCAAGCGAGTATCCAGACTTGGCCTGACGCTCAGAAGATGCAGAGCACCTTGTCGGTCGCGTGCTTCGATCGTCTGCGGCTGGGCTTGAGCTCGATCGTCGAGCGTACTGTCAGGGCAGGGCTGCGGCTGGACCACGATCACCAGTTGGTCAGTGGTCGAGGTGAGGGGCTGCGTCACCCAATGATCGGGATCGGCAGTCGTCGCGTGCACGCCGCTCGGATACACGATGGTCGACGTATTTGGCAGGGCAAAGCCCACCCTCGGCTGCATGGCGCCGAGCGATGGTTGCGGGTCCGAAGGCATTGCCTGGCGTGCAGCGGTTGGCGCTACGACCAGTCTGGCGCTGGAAAAACCACCCCACTTGGGGCGTAGCGAAAACTCCAGAAGGGCGTCCGAGTCACGGATTACGGAGTTGTCGAACAGACGCTCACCGATGCGGACTTTGCGCTGCCATTCGTAGTCCTGAGGGAAACAGTAGTTGGGCGACTGTTCGGCGATCAGTTCCTGCTGCAAAGGCTCTGGGGTAACCATCCGCTGGCCTGAGGTTGGTTGCACCGTGCCGAGTACAGTAATGCTCTGGCCATCAGCCGCACGGCAATGCACATACAGGCGTTTGCTGCGTACGGTGCCATCCGCACGGAAGGGTGCGACTGGCACGGCCATGTCCGCGCCTGACGGGTAGTAGTCATAGCGGTCGTCGTGTCGGGTGCGATAGAACCAGTCTGCCGTGTCATCGTCCCGCGGAATCGGCACGCACTCTCCGCTAGCGCTCTGGTACATCAGGCCGAACGACTCGAATTGCTCATCGCTGATTACCTGTCCATCTGCCGCAGCGGCTACCAGCGTCACTTCGATCTGCTGGTGTCCGTTGTTGAGCACGCGATCGCTGCGCGATGTCAGGAAAATGCTGAAGTCAGCCAGCCAGTGCTCGGGGTTGGCAGTTAAGTCTTTGGGGGGTGACATGCTCATTGCTCCTTGCTGATGTAGGCAATGAGCGTATCGGTGAGCCTGATCGTGCGGTACTGACAGAATTGTCAGTAGGGGACGGACATCGGTAATGCCCAATGAAAACGCCCGGCCAAGGCCGGGCGTTCGGAGGGTGCGAGACGGCTTACTTCACTTCCACCGCCAGGCTCTGGGCAATCTTGCCCTGCCACAGCGCGGGACCTGTGATATGCACCGATTCACCCTTGCTGTCGACGGCAACCGTCACTGGCATGTCCTTGACCTCGAACTCGTAGATCGCTTCCATGCCCAGCTCGGCGAAGGCCAGCACCTTGGACTTGCGGATCGCCTGAGCCACCAGGTAGGCAGCGCCACCGACGGCCATCAGGTACACGGCCTTGTTGTCCTTGATCGCTTCGATGGCGGTTGGGCCGCGTTCGGACTTGCCGATCATGCCCAGCAGACCGGTCTGCTCGAGAATCTGCCGGGTGAACTTGTCCATCCGCGTCGCGGTGGTCGGGCCAGCCGGGCCAACCACTTCGTCACCGACCGGGTCGACCGGGCCGACGTAGTAGATGAAGCGGCCTTTGAGGTCGACCGGCAGTTCTTCACCACGGTTGAGCATCTCGACCATGCGCTTGTGCGCGGCATCACGGCCGGTGAGCATCTTGCCGTTGAGCAGGATGGTTTCACCCGGCTGCCAGCTGGCGACTTCTTCCGGGGTGATGCTGTCGAGGTCGACGCGGCGCGCGCTCGGGCCTGCTTCCCAGACGATTTCAGGGTAGGCGTCCAGCGACGGCGCTTCCAGCTCGGCCGGACCGGAACCATCGAGCACGAAGTGCGCGTGGCGGGTGGCGGCGCAGTTGGGGATCATGCACACCGGCAGCGAGGCGGCGTGGGTCGGGTAATCCATGATCTTCACATCGAGCACGGTGGTCAGACCGCCCAGGCCCTGGGCGCCGATGCCCAGCTGGTTGACCTTGTCGAACAGCTCGAGGCGGATTTCCTCGATGCGGTTCTGCGGGCCGCGGGCCTTGAGCTCGTGGATGTCGATGGATTCCATCAACACTTCCTTGGCCATGACCGCAGCTTTCTCGGCAGTACCGCCGATGCCGATGCCGAGCATGCCCGGCGGGCACCAGCCGGCGCCCATGGTCGGCACGGTCTTGAGCACCCAGTCGACGATCGAGTCGGACGGGTTGAGCATGGCCATCTTGGATTTGTTTTCCGAGCCGCCGCCCTTGGCTGCCACGTCCACTTCGACCTTGTCGCCAGGGACGATGGAGTAGTGGATGACGGCCGGGGTGTTGTCCTTGGTGTTCTTGCGCGCACCGGCTGGGTCGGCCAGGATCGAGGCGCGCAGGACGTTCTCGGGCAGATTGTAGGCGCGGCGCACGCCTTCGTTGATCATGTCGTCGACGCTCAGGGTGGCGCCGTCCCAGCGCACGTCCATGCCAACGCGCACGAACACGGTGACGATGCCGGTGTCCTGGCAGATCGGCCGGTGGCCGGTGGCGCACATGCGCGAGTTGATCAGGATCTGGGCGATGGAATCGCGCGCGGCGGGCGACTCTTCACGCAGGTAGGCCTCGTGCATCGCCTGGATAAAATCGACGGGGTGGTAGTACGAGATGAATTGCAGGGCATCGGCGACGCTCTGAATCAGGTCGTCCTGCTTGATCACGGTCATGCAGCGCGCTCCTCTTTAAAGACGGGAACATTCGTAAAGGCATTCGGCCGCCGCTGGGTGCGGCGTGAAGTGCCTTGCAGGAGATGGCGGCTGGTCAGGCCGCCAGCGAAAAAGGCGCGGCATTATAGCGCACCTGCCGGGGTGAAACACCTGTGTGCTGAGAGCGGTTCAGGCAGCCTTGTGCGCCTGCGCATGGCATGCTGTGCGGCATTCGCCAGGAGACCTTTCCCCATGCCTGAATTACGCGTCGGCGCCCGGCACTGGTCGGTGGCCGCCGACAGCAACCTGCTAGATGCCCTGCTCGCGGCGGGGATCGCAGTACCCCACAGCTGTCGTGCCGGCAGTTGCCATGCCTGCCTGGTGCGCTGCCTGCACGGTCAGCCGGCCGACGCCCGCCCCGAGGCGCTCGACGCTGCCCAGCGTGCCGAGGGCTGGCGCCTGGCCTGTCAGTGCCGGGTGCTCGACGATCTGCACGTGGCACCCTTCGATCCGCGCAACGACGGCCTGCCGAGCGAGGTCGTCGAGGTGCACTGGCTGGGTGAGGTGCTGCGTGTGCGCCTGTTGCCCGCGCGCCCGCTGCGCTATCAGCCGGGCCAGCACGCGGTACTGTGGCTGCACGGGGTGGCACGACCGTATTCACTGGCAAGCCTACCGGGCGAAGACCGTTATCTGGAATTTCACATCGATTGCCGGAGGCAGGGGGCGTTCAGCGAGCGTGCTCGGCAGTTGCGCAGCGCTGATGCTGTGAGCCTGGGCGAAGTGCGCGGCGGAGCGTTGCATTACGACCCGGACTGGCATGACAGGCCGCTTTGGCTGCTCGCTGCAGGCACAGGGCTGGCGCCGCTGTGGGGCATCTTGCGCGAGGCGCTGCGCCATGGGCATGCGGGGCCGATCAGGCTGCTGCACGTAGCTCACGAGGCATCAGGGCACTATCAGGCAGATGCGTTGAATGAACTGACGCACAAGCATCGGTCGTTGCGCGTGGAGGAGGTGCTGGCCGATCAGTTGCAAGAGGTGCTGGCGGCGTTGCGCCTGGAGTCGCGGCAAACCGTGGCGCTGGCCTGCGGCGCTCCGGCAACCGTCGAGCAGTTCGCCCGACGGCTGTTCATTGCCGGATTGCCGAGAAATCAGCTGTATGCCGATGTGTTCACTCCTGCAGAGGACACACCGTGATCAAACCAGCGGATCACCGACATGCAGAATCTTCATGCCGTTGGTGCCACCGATGGTGTGGTAGCTGTCGCCTTTGGTGAGGATCACCCAGTCGCCTTGCTGCACAAGACCGCGCTGCAGCAGTTCGTCGACGGCCGCCTGGCTGACCTGTTCGGCCGGCAGTGCTGCCGGGTCGAAGGCGATCGGGTAGACGCCACGGAACATCGCGGCACGGGCCTGGGTGGCCTGATGCGGCGAGAGGGCGAAGATCGGCACGTGCGAGCGCAGACGCGACATGATCAGCGGGGTGTAGCCACTTTCGGTGAGCGAGATGATCGCCTTGACCCCGGGGAAGTGGTTGGCGGTGTAGATCGCCGCCAGGGCGATGCTCTCGTCGCAGCGCTGGAAGGTGGTGTGCAGGCGGTGGCTGGACTTCTGGCTGGTCGGGTGTTTTTCCGCGCCCAGGCAGATTCGCGCCATGGCCTGAACGGCCTCGATCGGGTAGGCGCCGGCAGCGCTTTCCGCCGACAGCATCACGGCGTCGGTGTTGTCCAGTACGGCGTTGGCGACGTCCGAGACTTCGGCACGGGTCGGCATCGGGTTCTGGATCATCGACTCCATCATCTGCGTGGCGACGATCACCGCTTTGTTGTTGCGCCGGGCGTGCTGGATGATCTTCTTCTGGATGGCGATCAGCTCGGCATCGCCGATTTCCACACCCAGGTCACCACGGGCGACCATCACGGCGTCGGACGCGGCGATCAGCCCATCGAGGGTTTCGTCGTCGGCGACCGCTTCGGCGCGCTCGATCTTGGCCACCAACCAGGCGCTGCCACCGGCGGCATCGCGCAAGGTGCGGGCGTATTCCATGTCCTTGGCATCACGCGGGAACGACACGGCCAGGTAGTCGAGGTCCATTTCCGCGGCCAGCTTGATGTCGGCCTTGTCTTTTTCGGTCAGTGCCGGCGCGGTCAGGCCACCGCCTTTGCGGTTGATGCCCTTGTGGTCGGACAGCGGGCCGCCGATCAGCACCACGCAGTGCAGAGAGTCGGCAGTGGCGTTCTCGACGCGCATGACCACACGGCCATCGTCGAGCAGCAACTCGTCGCCGACACCGCAGTCCTTGACCAGATCGGGGTAGTCGATGCCGACGATCTGCTGGTTGCCTTCGGTCAACGGGTGGGCGGTGGAGAAGGTGAAGTGATCACCCACCTTGAGTTCGATGCGCTTGTCGCTGAACTTGGCGATACGGATCTTCGGACCTTGCAGGTCGCCCAGCAGCGCCACGTGGCGGCCATTGCGTGCGGCGATCTCGCGGATCAGGCGGGCACGCGCCTTGTGCTCGTCAGGGGTGCCATGGGAGAAGTTCAGACGTGCCACGTCGAGGCCGGCGAGGATCAGTTGCTCGATCACTTCCGGCGAGTTGCTGGCAGGGCCAAGTGTGGCGACGATTTTGGTACGGCGGATGGTCATGCATAGACTCCTTTAATGAAGCGCAGCGAGAGGCTACTCCTCAATCGTGTTGTAGTCATTGTTCAGTTGCACTACCTGGGTTGCACCCAGTGCCACTGCAGCCATGCTGACACGTGCCTGTGAAGATTTGCCGGAGCGTGCCGATACAGAGGCCATCTGAGGAGACCGTTCATGAGAACCCTGATTCTGCTGGCCGCAGCCGCCAGCCTCGTCGGCTGCACCCGCTGGTCGATGGACCACCACCTTGACAATGCCTACCGCGCGTACGACCGCGGCGACTGCGCGCGGGTGATGCTCGAGCTGTCGCAGGTCGATCGCACCAGTCGCGCGCGACCGTTCATCCACCCGGAGGTGTCGCTGTTGCGCGGCCAGTGCCTGGAACGGCAAAAGCTCTATGTCGATGCCGCGCACACCTATGAGTACCTGATCCAGCGTTATCCGGGCAACGAATACGCCTACCGTGCGGCTGCGCGCCTGCAGACCCTGGAGCGGCTGGGCCACTACCGGGCAGCGGAGCCTGCGCAGGTAATGCCGGCGCGGGTGCCACCTACGCGTTGATCAGGTGCGGTGCAGGGGCAGATCCTCTGCTATACCGTTCAGTGTTTGGGGCCGTAAAGGACTGCGCCCCGTGCAAGCGCGACTGCGCTGGATGCCCCATGCCCCATGCCCGCTGGGCGCCTTTTTGCATGGCCACCCCGGCAATCTGTTAAAACTTTGTAACAACCTCCGCCAGTACCGAGTTTTCCTGGCCTCTCATAGGAAAGCCCTGACCGCCATGTTTACTGCTCGCCAAATCCAACGTCATGAATTGTGCGCTGTACTTCAGGTGTTCAATCGCATTACCGGCCAACCGCTGGGCTATCTGGGCAATGTTTCGGAAAATGGCCTGATGCTGATCAGCGAGCTGCCGCTGATGGTCGGCCCGGATTTCGAATTGCAGATTCGCGTTCCGCTCAAGGATGGCGGGCTGCAGTTCATCAACCTCACCGCCAGTTGCCTGTGGTGCCACGAAGATCAGACCCCCGGCCATTACGATTCCGGCTTCATGTTGTTGCAGGCCCCGCGCGACTACGACTCCTACGTTCGCGCCCTGCACGAGTTCTTCAGCTTCCGCCAGGCCAGCGCCTCGGCCTGAGGCCTGGACTGGCCGCTGCCCCCCACGCACCGCTAGACTCGGGTCGATCTTCTGACAGGACGACCCCGTGAGCTCCAGCATCTTCTGGCACGACTACGAAACCACCGGCATCAACCCGCGCTGTGATCGCCCGCTGCAACTGGCCGGCGTGCGTACCGACCTCGAGCTCAACGAGATCGAGGCGCCGATCAATCTGTATTGCCGCCCCAGCGACGACATCCTGCCCCATCCCATCGCTTGCCAGGTCACCGGCATCACCCCCCAGGTGCTGGCTGAGCAAGGCCTGGGCGAGGCCGAGTTCATGACCCGGGTGCATGCCGAACTTGCCCGTCCCGGCACCTGCGGCGCCGGTTACAACACCTTGCGTTTCGACGACGAGGTCACCCGCTACAGCCTTTATCGCAATTTCTTCGACCCCTACGCACGCGAATGGCAGGGCGGTAACAGCCGCTGGGACCTGATCGACGTGGTGCGCACCGCCTGCGCCCTGCGTCCTGAGGGCCTGGAGTGGCCGCAACAGGATGGGCGCATCAGCCTGCGTCTGGAATTGCTCAGTCAGGCCAACGGTATCGAGCATGGCAACGCCCACGAAGCACTGTCCGATGTGCGCGCAACGCTTGCCCTGGCGCGGCTGATCCGTGAGCGTCAGCCGAAGTTGTACAACTGGTTGTTCGAGCTGCGCAGCAAGCACAAGGTCATGCAGCAGATTCAGCTGCTGCAACCCTTGGTGCATATATCCGGACGCTTTAGCGCCGAACGCAAATACCTCGGGGTGGTGTTGCCATTGGCCTGGCACCCGAGCAATCGCAATGCACTGATAGTCTGCGATTTACATCAGGACAGTCTGCCTTTATTGCAGGAAAGTCCTGACATTCTACGCAAGCGTTTATACACGCGACGTGAGCAACTGGCGCCAGGCGAATTGCCGGTTCCGCTTAAATGCATCCAGATAAACCGCTGTCCGGTGGTCGCGCCGCTCTCGGTAGTGCGGCCCAACGATGAGCAGCGGCTGAATCTGGATATGTCACTTTATCTGCAGCGGGCCGAGCAATTGATCAGTCAGGTCGGGCAGTGGCAGGACAAACTGGCACTGATTTATAGCGCGCAAGATTTCCCACCCAGCGAAGATCCGGAACAACAGTTGTACGACGGGTTTATCGGTGACCGCGACCGCCGAGTGTGCGAGCAGGTGCGTGCAGCGACCCCGCAAGAGTTGGCCGATGGACAGTGGATGTTCGACGACGCGCGCCTGCCGGAATTGCTGTTCCGCTACCGCGCGCGCAACTTCCCGGCAAGCTTGAACGGTGCCGAGCTACAACGCTGGAATGCATTCTGTCGGCAACGTCTGAGTGAGGCGGGCGCCGGGGCGCCGAATACCCTGAACGATTTTCGCCAGGCCCTGCAGGGCGCTGTGCAGAACGTCGCGGCGCCGGCCCGGCAGGTGCTCGATGCCTGGCAACTGGAAGCCGAGCGCCGGCAGCAGCGTTATGGGTTGTAACTTGAAGTAATTTTCACGCAAATAAAAAAACGCCAGCAAGTGCTGGCGTTTTTTCAGGTGGGGAGACGGGCGTACCCGTCAGGCCATCAACCCAGCAGGGTCGACCAGCCTTCTACGACATCACCACCCCATTTGGCTTTCCACTCTTTCAGGGTCTTGTGATTGCCACCCTTGGTTTCAATCACTTCACCATTGTGTGGGTTTTTGTATTGCTTGACCTTGCGCGCGCGTTTGCTGGTAACCGGTTTGGCGGCGCCGCGCGGGGCTTTGCTCAGTTTGGCTTCTGGGTCAAGCAGGGCAATAACATCGCGCAGCGACTTGGAGTATTCGCCCATCAGGGTGCGCAATTTGCCTTCGAATTCCAGCTCTTGCTTGAGCTTGTCGTCTTGCGAGAGATTGGCCAGACGCGCCTGAAGTTCTTTGATGGCTTCTTCGGTAGCGCGGTATTCGTTGATCAGGGACATGAGGTGTTCCTTGAGTACATAGTTTGGGAGACAGTGGCGCAATAATAGACAGACGCTTCTGGCAAGTAAACAACTAATCCGAACGTCGATGTTTGAATGTGCCGGCCAGTACGATGTATTTGGTAAAGAAAAATTTACTTTAAGTGCCTGTTGTGGGCAGCGGCGCGGCAGGGTGCAATCACGCGCCGCGTCTGCAGCACGTCGATGATTACTGCGCTTTGCCCGGCAGCCCGCTACAATCGGCGCCTTTGCGAAGTTCTGGAGTCTGTTTGATGCGCACCTTTCGTCTGGTGATCGCCTGCCCCGACCGTGTCGGTATCGTGGCCAAGGTCAGTAATTTCCTGGCGTTGTACAACGGCTGGATCACAGAAGCCAGCCACCACTCCGATCCGCAGAGTGGCTGGTTCTTCATGCGTCACGAAATCCGGGCCGAGACGCTGCCGTTCGGCATCGAAGCGTTCCGCGAGGCCTTCGCGCCTATCGCCGATGAGTTCTCGATGATCTGGCGCATCACCGATTCGGCGCAGAAAAAGCGCGTGGTGCTGATGGCCAGCCGCGAGTCGCACTGCCTGGCCGACCTGCTGCACCGCTGGCACAGCGATGAACTGGACTGCGATATTCCCTGCGTGATCTCCAACCACAACGACCTGCGCAGCATGGTCGAGTGGCACGGCATTCCGTTCTTCCATGTTCCGGTCGATCCGCAGGACAAACAGCCGGCCTTCGCCGAAGTGTCACGCCTGGTCGCCGAGCACGGCGCCGATGTGGTGGTACTGGCGCGCTACATGCAGATCCTGCCGCCGCAGCTGTGCCAGGACTACGCCGAGCGGGTCATCAACATCCATCACAGCTTCCTGCCCTCGTTCGTCGGTGCCAAGCCCTACCATCAGGCAGCGCTGCGTGGCGTCAAGCTGATCGGCGCGACCTGCCACTACGTCACCGAAGAACTCGACGCAGGCCCGATCATCGAGCAGGACGTGGTTCGCGTCAGCCATGCCGACACCATCGAAGACATGGTGCGTTTCGGCCGCGACGTGGAAAAGATGGTGCTGGCCCGCGGCCTGCGTTACCACCTCGAAGACCGCGTGCAGGTGCACGGCAACAAGACCGTAGTCTTCGATTAAGGCTCAGGGCGGTTCTGATGAACCGCCAGCCCCTAGTCGGTCTGCCGCAGCCAACGCTGCAGCAGCGGCCGCGCCAGCAGGCAGACGAACACCGGTGCGCCGGCCAGCAGGTAGAAGTAGTAGGTGATGCCACGCCAGATGACGATCGCCGCCGCCGCTGCCGAGCCGCCCACCAGCGGCGTCAGCAAGGTGGCGCTGGTCAGCTCGGCGGCGCCGGCGCCGCCCGGCAACAGGCTGAACTGCCCGGCGCTGAGCGCCAGCATCTGCACCAGAAAGCTCGGTATCCATGCCAGGCTCGCGCCCAGCCCTTGCAGCACCAGATACAGCACGCTGTAGCGCAGGCCCCAGTGTGCACAGGTGAGGGCGAACACCAGCGCCAAGGTACGTTTGGGCAGGCGCCAGGTCTGCGCCAGTGCCTGCAAAAAGCGCAGCAGCTTGCGCGCCCAGCGCCGCCTGCGGCTGGCGGCCATGCCCAGACGCTTGAGCATCCGACCATTCCAGCGCATCACCTGACGGCGCCAGCGCAGCAGCGCGAGCAACAGTAGCAGCGCGGCGCAGAGCATCAGCGCGCTGCCCATCAGCATGCTTTGCTGGCTGTGGCCAAGGCGGTTGAACATGGCGTAGCCGGCAATCGCCAGCATCGCGCAGAAGAAAAACAGCAGGTCGTTGAGCTGATCCATGGCGAACGCCGCACCGCTGCGCGCGGCGCTGACCCCTTCGCGGTGCAACAGCGCGATCAGTGCCACGGGTCCGCCGCTGCCGCCGGGTGTGGTGCAGATGGCGAACTCGGTCGCCATGATCACCCCGACACTGCGCAGCGCCCCCAGGCGCTCACCCTGCTGGCCGAGCAACAGGCGCAGGCGCCAGGCATTGATCACCCAGCACAGCAGAATCATGCCCAACAGACCCGCCAGCAGGCTCGGCGAGAAGTTACGCAGCCGCGGCAGCAGGTCGGCACCGCCCAGCCATAACGGCACCACGGCGCCCAGCAGCAGCGCCGCGCCGAGCCAGGCCAGTCGGCTCATGGGCGCAGCTGGCGGTCGAGCCAGGCCGATTTGGTCAGCGGCTGGCGGCCTTGGGCGATGAGCGTGCGCAAGGTGTTCATCCAGTACTCGCGAGACGAGCGGTGGCGCATGTCCACCGGGTGCAGGCCCAGGCGCAAGGTGCTGGCGCCGGCCAGGCGCCGGCACTGCCAGTCGCTGACCACCCGTGACAGGCCACGACGCCAGGCGCTGCGCGCGCTCCACACCAGCCCCGGCGCGTCGATGGCCTGAAAGTCAGGCAGCCGGTAGAGGTGCTGTGGCGTGCTGGTGTAGGCCAGCGGCAACTGGCGCAGTGCCTGACGGGTGCCTTCGCTCATCAGCCAGGCGGGGGCGACGAAGCCTTTGACCGGCAGGCCCTGGGCATCGAACACGGCAAGCCCGTCACGCAGGCGCTGCATCGCCGCGGCCTGATCGAGGGCATAGAATTCGCCCTCGTGGGTGTAGATACGGCGCATGAACAGCTCGCGTGGGGTGCGTGGCGGCGGGCCGTCGTCGGCGTGGTAGAAGCCGTGCAGGGCCAGTTCATCGCCCTGGGCCAGGCGCCGCTGCAGCAGGCGGCAGAAGGCTGGCGCGTGCTGCAGGGCGTTGCGGTGATGAAAGTCAGGCACCACCAGCCAGGTCATCGGCACCTCGCCCAGAGCATCGACAGCCTCGACGAAAGGCTGGTAGTCCGGCCAGGTTTCCGGCGCCACGTCGTGCAGCACCAGCATCACGCTGCGCGGCGCATCCTGCAGGTCATGCATGGGCACGCACCGGCATCTGATGGCCCAGCACGGCGTGGTAGTGCTCGAGCAAGCCATTGACCACGCTGTCCCACGCGTAGTGCTGCTCGACATGCTGGCGTGCCTGGGCGCCGAGCTTGCGTGCACCTTCCTCGAATACCTCACGCACGCTGGCCGCCATGGCCTGGGCGTCGTTCGGCGTGCACAGCCTGCCGCACTCATCGCGCACGATTTCGCTGAATGCCCCGGCGCGCACTGCCACCACCGGGGTGGCGCTGGCCATGGCTTCGAGGATGACCAGGCCAAAGGTTTCCTGATCACCGGCGTGTACCAGCAGGTCGGCGCTGGCCAACAGGCTGGCGACCTCCTGCGGCGGGCAGAATTCGTTGATCACGCTGACGTTGTCCGGCACGTTGACCGGCATGCTCGAACCGACCAGCAGCAGGTGGTAATGGCTGCCCAGGGTGCGCATGCACTCGAGCAATACCGGCAGATTCTTCTCGCGCGAGCCACGCCCGGCGAACACCAGCAGGCGCGTGGTATCGGCCAGGCCCAGGCGCGGGCGCAGTTGCGGGTCGCGTCGCGCTGGGTCGAACAGGTTCAGGTCGACCCCAAGCGGCTGCACATGCACCTCTTTCACGCCCAGGCGGATCAGCTTGTCGGCCATCACCTGGCTTGGCGCCAGCACCCGGTCGAAGTTGCCGTACAGCTTGCTGACGTAGGCTTCGACGTTGGGCGTGAACCAGTTGCCCATGCGGTTGCTGACCAGCAGCGGCAGGTCGGAGTGGTAGAAACCAATGACCGGCACGTCCAGTTGGCGGCGTGCTTCCAGCGCCGCCCAGGCGGTGAAGTAGGGGTCGCCGACTTCGATCAGGTCCGGTTGCAGCTTGCGCAGCGCGTTGCACCAGGGCGCCAGGCGCACGGGAAAACGGTAGCCCTTGCCGAACGGCAGGGGCAGGGCGGGGACGTGGTAGATCCCATCCGCCTGAGTGGCGGTCGCGCCCGGAATCAGCAGGCTGTGCCGCACGCCAGGCATGGCGTCGAGGCGGCGGTGTTTGGCATCAAGATAGGTCCGTACGCCGCCGCTTGCCGGGGCGTAGAACATGGTGATGTCAGCAATGTGCACGATCGGTGTCCCTCCGGGATCATCTTCGGCGCTGTCTTACGGCTGTAACACACCGTTACAGGTAGCGCCTGAAGGTGGACCTTTCATCGGGGGGATTTGTTCGATTTCGCTGACCACGGCCCGTCTTGCCTGAGCTTTGCGCTCAGGCAGACTGCGGCGCCGTGCGGCTTCGCCGGGTGCGCCGCCGCACAGCTCGACCTGGCAGGTGCGGGCCTGTCAGATACGGAACGTACCGACCAGATGCTTGAGGCGTCCGGCCTGTTGTTCGAGGTCCGAACAGGCGCGCAGGGTGGCTTGCAGGTTCTCTACGCCTTCCTGGTTGAGCAGGTTGATCTCGCTGATGTCGATGTTGATCGCCTCGACCACGGCGGTCTGTTCCTCGGTGGCGGTGGCCACCGACTGGTTCATGCCGTCGATTTCGCCGATGCGCTCGGTGACGCTGCCCAGGCGCTCGCCGGCCTGGTTGGCGATGTTGACGCTGTCCTGGCTGTGGCGCTGGCTCTGGTCCATGGTTTCGACCGAGGCACGTGCGCCGACCTGCAGCTCTTCGATCATGGTCTGCACCTGTTGCGCCGATTCCTGGGTGCGATGGGCCAGGTTGCGCACTTCATCGGCGACCACGGCGAAACCGCGTCCGGCCTCGCCGGCGCGGGCGGCTTCGATAGCGGCGTTGAGCGCCAGCAGGTTGGTCTGCTGCGAGATGCTGGTGATGACCTCAAGAATCTGGCCGATGTTCACGGTCTTGCCGTTGAGGGTCTCGATGTGGCCGCTGGAGGTGACGATCAGGTCCGACAGGCGGGTCATGGCCTGGATATTGCGCTCCACCACCTGCTGGCCTTCCTCGGCCAGCACCCGCGCCGAGCTTGCATGCTGCGAGGCCAGGGCGGCGTTGCCGGCAATTTCCTGGGCCGCCGCGCCGAGCTCATTGATTGCCGCTGCGACGCTGTTGGTGCGGTTGCTCTGTTCGTCGGAATTGCTCATCGAGGAGTTGGACGCGCTGATCACCCGCAGCGCAACTTCATTGACCTGCTGGGTTGCCGAGGCGACTTCGCGAATCGAGCCGTGAATACGCTCGACGAAGCGGTTGAAGGCGTTGCCCAGGATGCCGAATTCGTCATGGTGCTGCACATCCAGGCGCCGGGTCAGGTCACCTTCGCCTTCGGCGATGTTCTCCATGGCGCGGGTCATCACATGCAGCGGGCGCATCAGCACGCGAATCAGCAGTCCCAGCAAGGCGATGATGATCACCACCGCCACCAGCGTGGCGATCACCGCCGAGGTGCGCAGGGTGCTGAGCATGGCGAAGGCTTTGTCTTTGTCCACCGACAGGCCGATGTACCAGTTGGCCGTGGGCAGGCCGCTGATGGGGGTGAAGCTGAGCAGGCGGGTTTCGCCGTTGGCGCTGACTTCAGTGAGCTGGTTGGTCAGCTTCGGGGTGTTCTGCGGGAAGGCGTCGCTGAGCGATTTCATCACCAGCTCCTTGTCCGGATGGACGAGGATCTTGCCCTGGTCGCTGACCAGGAAGGCGTAGCCCATGCCGCCGAAGTTCAGCGAGTTGATGATCTTCACCAGACCGTCCAGGGCCAGGTCGCCACCCACCACACCGTCGCTGGCCGAGACCTTGCTGAGGATGCCGATGACCATCTGCTGGGTGGTCAGGTCGATGTAGGGCTCGGTGAGGATCGCGCCGCTGGCGGCCATGCCGTCCTTGTACCAGGGGCGAACCCGCGGGTCGTATCCGTCGGGCATCTTGGCATCGGGGCGCACGGTGAAGCGGCCGTCGGGCTGGCCCAGGTAGACGGTCAGAAAGCTCGAGGTCAGGGCTTGCTGACCCATCAGTTGCGCCGCTTCGCCAGGGTTCTGCGCGATGTTCTGCGCCAGGCTCTCGACCAGACGAATGCGCCCGTCGAACAGGCTGCGCACGTTAGTCGCGGTGGATTGGCCCATCTCGTTCAAGTAGCTCTGGAGGTTGGCACGCAGGGCGTTGCGTTGCAGGTAATCGTTGAACAGGGTGAACAGGGTGAAGGCAACGATCACGATCAATGAGGCAGCGATCAGGATCTTGTGGCTGAAACGAAGGCTCTTGCGCATGGCGTCCTCGGGTCCGCTTGGCTGTCTATCGGTTTGGCATCTGCCACACAGGGCACGCCAGACGCCACGCTGCGTGCTGCGCAGGGGCGGTCAGAGACAGGTATCGGCCGGCAGAGGCGCAAGCTTGAGCGGTTTCTTCGAGGGAAGGGAGTTGCGAAGGGCGGGGCGCTGGGCTGCGCCTTCAGGCCACTTCCAGGCGCGCGCTGGAGGTGGCCTGACATGCGAGCAGGCTTAGCCGATCGCCAGGGTCGCCAGCCAGAACAGGCCAGCGGCAAGGGCTACGGTGGCGGGCAGGGTCAGCACCCAGGCCAGCAGGATGGTCTTGATGGTGCCGCCTTGCAGGCCGCTCTTGTTGGCGACCATGGTGCCGGCAACGCCGGAAGACAGCACGTGGGTGGTCGACACCGGCAGGCTGAAGATGTTGGCCATGCCGATGGCGCAGGCTGCGGTGATCTGCGCCGACATGCCCTGGGCGTAGGTCATGCCTTGCTTGCCGATTTTCTCACCGACGGTCAGTACCACGCGGCGCCAGCCGACCATGGTGCCCAGGCCCAGAGCCAGGGCGACGGCAACGATCACCCAGAACGGCGCGTACTCGGTGGTAGCGGTGAGGTCCTTGCGCAGCTTGTCGAGGTCGGCACGTTCGCGGGCGTCGAGGCCTGGCAGTTTGCTGACCTTTTTCGCGGTGTCGTCCAGGCACAGCAGGTAACGACGCACTTCCACGCGCTTTTCGGCGCCCAGGTCGTGGTAGTCGGTCACCCCTTGCAGCGAGGTCTGCAGCGCACTGATGGTCGGCTCGGTCTGCTGCGGGTTGCAGCTGAACTGCTCGGGCAGGTCACCGGAGCGCGCCTTGCCCAGGGCCAGGTACTCGCCCAGGGTGGCTTCGTTGCGCTGGTAGAACTGGCTCAGGTGCAGGGTGGCGTCGCGGGTGCGCTCGATCTGGTAGGTGCTGCTGCCCAGGTCGAGCACGAACTGCGCCGGGACGATACCGATCAGCACCAGCATGATCAGGCCGATGCCTTTCTGACCATCGTTGGAGCCGTGCACGAAGCTTACGGCCATGGCCGAAACCACCAGCACCATGCGGTTCCAGAAGGGCGGGTGCTTCTTGTCGTCGAGCTTGCGCCGCTGATCCGGGGTCTTGTGCATCTTCGACAGCGGACGCCACCACTTCAGGCCCAGCAGCACCAGCGCGGCGACGATGAAGCCGGCCAGTGGCGAGAACACCAGCGACAGGCCGATGTCGATCGCTTTCTGCCAGTTAACCCCATCACCCAGCGGGATGTGGTTGATCAGCGCGTTGGCCAGGCCTACGCCGAGGATCGAGCCGATCAGCGTGTGCGAGCTGGAAGCGGGGATGCCGAAGTACCAGGTGCCCAGGTTCCAGGTGATGGCGGCGGCCAGCAACGAGAAGACCATCGCCAGACCGTGGCCGGTGTTGACGTTGATCAGCAGCTCGACAGGCAGCAGGTGGACGATGGCATAGGCCACGCCAACGCCTCCGAGCAGCACGCCAAGGAAGTTGAACACCCCGGAAAAGAACACGGCCAGGTGCGGCGGCATGGCTTTGGTGTAGATGACGGTAGCTACCGCGTTGGCGGTGTCATGAAAGCCATTGATGAACTCGAAGGCGAGCACAAAGGTCAGTGCGAGCACCAGGCTCACGGCTACCCAGGCGTCCAGTCCGCTGAATAAATCGATCATGAAAGGTTTTCTGGCGGTCGAAAGGGGGGCGGATTATGCCAGAAAACCATGACAATCGAAGCACCCGCTTGGACTCAAAAAGCCTGTGCGAAGTCACGCGGGCGGCTGCGGACTTCGACCCGGTTCCATTAGAACTACGCCGAGCTGCGCTGCAACGTATTGAAAACCTTTGAAATGATGGGAAAACCCGACCCTTGCGGTTTTTAAAACGCTTGTATGAAATTTGTATAAAAGCGTGTCTGCAGACCGGGTTTTGACGCAATCACAGGCTCATCCGAAGAGGTTTTTCAACTCGCGTTGACCTGCATCAGGGTTTGTCGCTACGCAGTTCCTTTTCCATCTTGTCCAGCTCTTCGGCGAAGGCCTGGTCATGAACAGTGGCGCGTTTGCGCCAGGGTTTGCGCTCGGGGTCAGGTTGCGCGGCATAGGTGGTGACTTCGCCACCGTAGACTCCGGTATAACGCTCGGCTTGGCGCTCAAGTTCAGCGCGAAGTTCTTCTTTGGTCACAGTCTTACCTGTCAGTTGTAAATGACGCCCTGCAGGCGAGCACCCGTGAGTGGGTGGCGCAGGGAGAGGTGTTGCGAAACCTTGCCAATACACTTGTGCAAGGCGCTCGTTCGGCTGGCTCGAGAACGACAGGCGCGCTACGCATCACTGCGCCTCAGGCCCGCTGGCCGGCAAACACTGGGCAGTGCCCGGCGATACACGCTAACGACGAACGAAGCTGATTATAACCATCGATTCATTGAAGACCAGTCCCCCAGACTTGGGCGCAGTGCTCTCGGCCGATGAAGTTGTAATCACATAAGTACGCGGTAACAGCGTGAATGAAACTTTCGAGTGGGCACGAAGATAGAAAGTTCGAGCAAGGGGCAGAAATGAAAACGGCCTCGCGCAAGAGCGAGGCCGCTGCCTTGAAGCTTCCACGGTGGGTACCTGACCAGTCTCTCCAAAGAAGCCACATGGGCACGAGAAAGGTATAAGCAATCGTGTCGCCGGTCAATTGCGATTATCGGTCGTTTGTCCGATAATCGCACAAAGCAGTGAAATTCAAGCACCGATTTTTTGAGGCCGCCCCGTGAGCGATGAAACCCCCGAAGCCGCTGCAACCCCCGCATCGCGCACTGGCGCGGCCATGGCCCCGCCTATCGTTGCGTCCCCAGCCAAGCGTATCCAGGCCTTCACCGGTGATCCGGATTTCATGACCTCTCTGGCGCGAGGCCTGGCGGTGATCCAAGCCTTCCAGGAACGCAAGCGCCACCTGACCATCGCGCAGATCAGCCACCGCACGGAAATCCCCCGCGCGGCGGTCAGGCGCTGCCTGCACACACTGATCAAGCTTGGCTATGCCACCACCAATGGCCGCACTTACTCGCTGCTGCCCAAGGTGCTGACCCTGGGGCACGCCTATCTGTCGTCGACGCCGCTGGCGGTGTCGGCACAGCCGTACCTGGACCGCATCAGCGAAGCGCTCCACGAGGCGGCCAACATGGCCACACTCGAAGGCGATGACATTCTCTATATCGCCCGCTCGGCGACGGTCGAACGACTGATTTCGGTCGACCTTTCGGTCGGCGGTCGACTGCCCGCCTATTGCACTTCCATGGGCCGCATCATGCTCGCTGCACTGGATGACGCCAGCCTGCACGAATACCTCGAGCGCGCCGACCTCAAGCCGCGCACCAGCCGTACCCTGCATGACGCCGATTCGCTGTTCGCCTGCATCCAGCAGGTCCGTGAGCAGGGCTGGTGCGTGGTCGATCAGGAGCTCGAGCAAGGTTTGCGCTCGATCGCCGTGCCGATCTACGACGCCTCCGGCCAGGTGCTGGCGGCGCTGAACGTCAGTACCCATGTCGGCCGCGTCAGTCGCAGCGAACTCGAACAGCGCTTCCTGCCGATCTTGCTGTCGACCAGCCAGGACCTGTGCCACCAACTGTTCGGTTGAGCGGCAGTGCAGCAGTGAGTGGGTCACTCACTTAGCGTTCGATAATCGCCCATATACGCGATTATCGGATTGTCCTGTCCGGGTCAGTCTCCTTACTCTCAAGCCATCGCACAGCGGCGTTGCCAGCGCGGCCCGCTGCCCCGACTCGTCCTGACCAGGAGTCTCCAATGGCTGCAATCCTTTCGCTGCGCGATGCCGTGCAGCAGTTCGTCCACGATGGCGACACCGTCGCCCTGGAAGGTTTCACGCACCTGATTCCGACCGCTGCCGGTCATGAAATCATTCGTCAGAACAAGCGCGACCTGACCTTGGTGCGCATGACCCCGGACCTGATCTACGACCAGTTGATCGGCGCCGGTTGCGCCAGGCGCCTGGTGTTCTCCTGGGGCGGCAACCCCGGCGTCGGCTCGTTGCACCGTCTGCGTGACGCCGTCGAGAAACAATGGCCGCACGCCATCGAGATCGAAGAACACAGCCACGCGGATCTTGCCAACGCCTACGTTGCCGGCGCTTCCGGCCTGCCGTTCGCGGTACTGCGTGCCTATGCCGGCTCCGACCTGCCCAAGGTCAACCCGCTTATCAAGAGCGTGACCTGCCCGTTCACCGGTGAAGTGCTGGCGGCGGTGCCGTCGGTGCGCCCGGACGTCACGGTGATTCACGCGCAGAAGGCCGACCGCAAGGGCAACGTGCTGCTGTGGGGCATTCTAGGCGTGCAGAAGGAGGCGGCCCTGGCAGCCAAGCGCTGCATCGTCACGGTCGAGGAAATCGTCGACGACCTCAATGCACCGATGAACGCCTGCGTGTTGCCCACCTGGGCGCTCAGTGCGGTGTGCCTGGTGCCTGGTGGTGCGCACCCGTCCTACGCCCACGGCTATTACGAGCGCGACAACCGCTTCTACCAGGCCTGGGACCCGATTGCCCGCAGCCGCGAGGCGTTCAGCGCCTGGGTCGACACGTATATTCGCGGCACCGCCGATTTCGACGCATTCAAGGCCAAGCTGGCCAGCACCGTGGAGGCCGCACAATGAGCTACTCGACCGCAGAAATGATGACCGTCGCCGCGGCCCGCCGCCTGCGCAATGGTGCAGTGTGCTTCGTCGGCATCGGCCTGCCTTCGAAGGCGGCCAACCTGGCGCGGCTGACCTCATCGCCGGATGTGGTGCTGATCTACGAGTCCGGCCCGATTGGCGCCAAGCCGAGCGTGCTGCCGCTGTCGATCGGCGACGGTGAACTGGCCGAGACCGCCGACACCGTGGTGCCGACCGGGGAAATCTTCCGCTACTGGCTGCAAGGCGGGCGAATTGACGTCGGTTTCCTCGGCGCCGCCCAGGTCGACCGCTTCGGCAACATCAACACCACCGTGGTGGGCGACTACCACGCGCCGCGCACGCGTCTGCCCGGTGCCGGCGGCGCTCCGGAAATTGCAGGTTCGGCCAAGCAAGTGCTGATCATCCTCAAGCAATCGCCGCGCGCTTTCGTGGAAAAACTCGACTTCATCACCTCGGTAGGCCATGGCGAAGGCGGCGACTCGCGCAAGCGCCTGGGACTGCCCGGGGCAGGGCCGGTGGGCATCATCACCGACCTGTGCATCATGGAGCCGGAAGCCGGCAGCAACGAATTTGTGGTGACCTCGATGCACCCCGGTGTCACCCGCGAGCAGATCGTCGCCGCCACCGGCTGGGCTGTGCGCTTCGCTGATGACCTGCAGCACACCGCTGCGCCCAGCGACACCGAGCTGTCGGCGCTGCGCGACCTTGAAGCCCGTACCGCCCAGGCCCATGGCCAGGCGCCAGGAGAAGCCTGATGCGTGACGTATTCATCTGCGATGCCGTGCGTACCCCCATTGGCCGTTTCGGCGGCGCCCTGGCTACGGTACGTGCCGACGACCTGGCGGCGGTTCCGCTCAAGGCGCTGATCGAGCGCAACCCCGGCGTGCAGTGGGCGCAGCTCGACGAGGTGTTCCTCGGCTGCGCCAACCAGGCCGGTGAAGACAACCGCAACGTCGCGCGCATGGCGCTGCTGCTGGCCGGCTTGCCGGAGACGGTGCCGGGGGTGACCCTCAATCGCCTGTGCGCCTCGGGGCTGGATGCCATTGGTACGGCGTTCCGGGCCATCGCCAGTGGCGAGATGGAGCTGGCGATCGCTGGCGGGGTCGAGTCGATGTCGCGTGCGCCATTCGTCATGGGCAAGGCTGAAAGTGGCTACTCGCGCAACATGAAACTGGAAGACACGACCATCGGCTGGCGCTTCGTCAATCCGCTGATGCAGCAGCAGTACGGCGTCGATGCCATGCCGCAAACCGCTGACAACGTCGCCGACGACTACCAGGTGTCGCGTGCCGATCAAGATGCCTTCGCCCTGCGCAGCCAACAGAGGGCCGCCGCGGCCCAGGCGGCGGGGTACTTCGCGCAAGAGATCGTCCCGGTGCGCATCGCCCTGCGCAAAGGCGAAACCCTGGTCGAGCACGACGAGCACCTGCGCCCTGATACCACGCTCGAAGCGCTGAGCCGGCTCAAGCCGGTCAACGGCGCGGACAAGACCGTCACCGCTGGCAACGCCTCGGGGGTCAACGACGGCGCTGCGGCGCTGATTCTGGCCTCGGCCGAAGCGGTGAAGCGCCATGGCCTGACGCCCCGCGCCCGCGTGCTGGGCATGGCCAGCGCGGCGGTGGCACCCCGGGTGATGGGCATCGGCCCGGTGCCTGCGGTGCGCAAGCTGACCGAACGGCTGGGCCTGGCGATGAGCGATTTCGACGTCATCGAGCTCAACGAGGCCTTCGCCAGCCAAGGGCTGGCCGTGTTGCGCGAGCTGGGCGTCGCCGACGACGCGCCGCAGGTCAACCCCAACGGCGGCGCCATTGCCCTGGGGCATCCGCTGGGCATGAGCGGCGCACGTCTGGTGTTGACCGCGCTGCATCAGCTGGAAAAGAGCGGCGGGCGCAAAGGATTGGCGACCATGTGCGTGGGCGTCGGCCAGGGGCTGGCGCTGGCGATCGAGCGGGTCGAGGGCTGAGGGTCTGACTCCAGGGGCTGGGGGCTGAGGCTCGCCAGCCCCATGCAAGCGGCTCCTGAGGAACGACTTTGTTACCGACTGTGTCTAGAGTTGACCGTGAATCCCTAGGAGCATCTGCGCCATGACCTCAACCTATTACACTGGCGAAGAGCGCAAGAAGCGCGTTTTCGCCATCGTCGGTGCCTCGTCAGGCAACCTGGTGGAGTGGTTCGACTTCTACGTCTACGCCTTCTGCGCCATCTACTTCGCCCCAGCCTTCTTCCCGTCGGATGACCCTACCGTGCAGTTGCTCAACACCGCCGGGGTATTCGCTGCGGGCTTTCTGATGCGCCCCATCGGTGGCTGGATCTTCGGCCGTCTGGCCGACCGCCACGGGCGCAAGAATTCGCTGATGATCTCGGTGCTGATGATGTGCGCCGGCTCGCTGATGATCGCCTGCCTGCCGACCTACGCCAGCATCGGCACCTGGGCGCCGGCGCTGCTGCTGTTGGCGCGGCTGATTCAGGGGCTGTCGGTGGGTGGTGAATATGGCACCACGGCCACGTACATGAGTGAGGTCGCGCTGCGCGGTCAGCGCGGCTTCTTCGCATCGTTCCAGTACGTCACGCTGATCGGCGGGCAATTGCTCGCGGTGTTGGTGGTGGTGATCCTGCAGCAGTTGCTGAGCGACGAAGAACTGCGTGCCTGGGGCTGGCGCATTCCGTTCGTGGTCGGCGCCGTGGCTGCGGTCATCTCGCTGATGCTGCGCCGTTCGCTGGAAGAAACCAGCAGCGCCGAAACCCGCCAGGACAAGGACGCCGGCTCCATTGGCGGGCTGTTCCGCAACCATGGCGCGGCGTTCATCACCGTGCTCGGCTACACCGCAGGTGGTTCGCTGATCTTCTACACCTTCACCACCTACATGCAGAAGTTTCTGGTCAACACCGCCGGCATGCCGGCCAAGAGCGCCAGCTACGTGATGACCGGCGCGCTGTTCCTGTTCATGCTCATGCAGCCGCTGTTCGGCATGCTCTCCGACCGCATCGGCCGGCGTAACTCGATGCTGCTGTTCGGCGCCCTGGGCACCTTGTTCACCGTGCCGTTGCTGATGGCACTGAAAACCGTGACCAGCCCGTTCCTGGCCTTCGTGCTGGTGACTGTGGCGCTGTGCATCGTCAGCCTCTACACCTCGATCAGCGGTCTGGTCAAAGCCGAGATGTTCCCGCCACAAGTGCGCGCGCTGGGCGTGGGCCTGGCCTACGCGGTGGCCAACGCCATGTTCGGCGGCTCGGCTGAATACGTGGCGTTGAACCTGAAGTCGATGGGTATCGAAAACAGCTTCTACTGGTACGTCACCGCGATGATGGCCGTGGCCTTCCTGTTCAGCCTGCGCCTGCCCAAGCAGGCGGCGTACCTGCATGACGATCACTGACACCTAACTTCAACCTGCTTAGCCTCAAGGAGACCACCGTGGCGCACGTGCAACTGGCCGATGGCGTACTGAACTACCAACTCGAAGGGCCTGCCCACGCCCCGGTGCTGGTGCTGTCCAACTCGTTGGGCACCGACCTGGGCATGTGGGATGAGCAAGTGTCGCTGTGGCGCGAGCACTTTCGCGTGCTGCGCTACGACACCCGTGGCCATGGCGGCTCGACGGTCAGCGAAGGTCCTTACAGCATCGAGCAGCTTGGTGGCGACGTGCTGGCTTTGCTCGATGCGCTGGAGATCGAACGCGCGCATTTCGTAGGGCTGTCGATGGGCGGCTTGATCGGCCAGTGGCTGGGCATCAACGCCGGGCAACGGCTGCACAGCCTGACCTTGTGCAACACCGCTGCGCAGATCGGCAGTGCCGAGGTGTGGAACAGCCGCATCGAGCTGGTGCTGGGTGGTGGTCAGCAGGCCATGGCCGAACTGCGCGATGCCTCGCTGGCACGCTGGTTCACCGCGGATTTCGTCGCCGACCATCCGCTGCAATGCCAGCGCATCACGCACATGCTCGCCAGCACCTCGGCCCAGGGTTACGCCGCCAACTGCGCGGCAGTGCGCGATGCGGATTTTCGTAGCCAACTGGGGCGCATCGAGGTGCCGACACTGATCGTCGCCGGCAGCGCTGACGTGGTGACCACCCCGGAACATGGGCGCTTCCTGCAAAGCCACATCACTGGGGCGCAGTTCGTCGAATACCCGGCGGCGCATCTGTCCAACGTCGAAATTGGCGAGCCTTTCAGCCGTCGTGTGCTGGTGTTCGTGCAAGACGCAGCCTAGTGCTGCGACGATTTCAGGCCAGCTCTGGCGCGGGTTGGGTGTCCAGTGCCAGTAGCGTGTCGATCAGCCTTCGCGCTGCCGGCGACAACCGATAGCCGCTGCGGCTGATCACCCCGCAGCGCACGCTGAGCAGGTCGAGTCGCGGCGGCAGGTTACGCCAGTGCAGGGTCACCAGCGTCCTGGCCGCCAGATCCTCTGCCAGCGCCTGTGCGCTGGCGCAGCCGATGGCGTCGCTGCTCAGCACCAGGCTGCGCACGACGCTGAAGTCCTCGCTTTGCACCTGCAGGCGCATGTCGCTGCGCCCGCTCAGATTGGCCAGATACTTGCGCACCCCAGGCGCCAGCCAATGGCTGACCAGCGGGTAGTCGAACAGCTCGTTGGTCGACAGGCTGTCCTTGCGTAGCAGTGGGTGTCCGGCGCGGCAGAAGAACGCGCCGGCGCGCGCCTGCATGGGCTGGGTGTGGAAATAGGGGTCGGCTTCGAAGGGGCGCAGGTCGTCGACGAAAAATTCGATCTGCTCGCGGCGCAAGGCCTCGCCCAGCCGCTCGGGCTGGTCGGTGAGCAGGCGGGTATGGATGCCTGGCCGCTCGCGCATCAACTGCGCCAGCGCCTGCGGGACCAGACTCACGGCCAAGGCCGGTCCGCAGCCGAACGCCAGCTCGCCAGCGTCCACGGCGCTCATCTGCAACACCTCGTTGCTCAGTTGTGCGGCGCCCTGCACCAGACGCCGCGCATGCTGCAGCACCACCAGGCCTTGGGCGGTGGGCGGCAAGGTCTTGTTGGCGCGGTCGATCAGTTGGCAGCCGAGGGTCTGTTCGAGGTTCTGGATAGCCCGGCTGAACGCCGGCTGGGTGATGCCCATGGCGTCGGCCGCGCGGACGAAGCTGCGGTAATCGGTCAGCGCGATGAAATAGCGCAGTTGGCGGAGGTCCATCTCGGGCTCAGCAGCAGGGCGGGGTAGGGGATTTTCAGCGCTGGCTGGTTATTCCGTCAACGAATAGGAGGATGGTTATCTATTCGATTATGGAATTTACATAGAGAGTTTGGCGCGTTCAGGCCAAGCCGGGGAGGCTGGCTGAGCTGTGCCTTGAGTCGCAGCTCGAGCGGCGCGATTGCCGCACCGCTCGAACTGCCAAGGCATTGCGATGAATCAGCCCTTGGGCGTCTGCACAGAGGCTTGCTGGGCCTGGCCGGTGCGCTCGTACCAGCCGCCACCGAGGGCTTTGTACAGGTTGACTTCGCTGGTCAGCTGCGACAGGCGATCACTGATCAGCGCCTGTTGCGCGCTGAACAGCGTGCGCTGGGCGTCGAGGAAGGTCAGGTTGCTGTCGATACCGATGCGGTAGCGACGCTCGGCCAGGCGGTAGTAGTCCTGGTTGGCGGCGACCAGATCGCGCTGGGCCTGCAACTGCTCTTCGAAGGTCTTGCGCGCGGCCAGGCCATCGGCGACTTCCTGGAAAGCGGTCTGGATGGTCTTCTCGTACTTGGCGACGTTGATGTCCTTCTGGATCTTCGCGTAGTCGAGGCTGGCGCGCAGCGCACCGGCGTTGAAGATCGGCAGGTTGATCTGCGGCTGGAACAGCCAGGTACCCGAGCCACTGCCGAACAGGCCGCTCATGTCCGGGCTCAGCGTGCCGGCATTGGCGGTCAGGCTGATGCTTGGGAAGAACGCCGCGCGTGCCGCGCCGATATTGGCGTTGGCGGCCTTGAGCAGGTGCTCGGCTTCCTGGATGTCGGGACGCCGCTGCAGCAGATCGGACGGCAGGCCCGCCGGCACTTCGGCCAGCTGATCGGCATCGAGCTTGAGCGGCGCCGGCAGGTTGCTCGGCACGCCAGTGCCGAGCAGCACGGTCAGGCTGTTCAGGTCTTGCGCCACCAGGCGTTGATACTGCGCCAGCTTGACCCGCGCGCCTTCCACGGCGGTGCGTGCCTGGCTCAGGTCGAGCGCCGAAGACACCCCCACTTCGCTGCTGCGCCGAGTCAGGTTGAAGCTCTGCTCGTAGGCGTCGAGGGTGTCCTTGGTCAGCTTGAGCAGGTCTTGATCGGCCTGCCAGGTGTAGTAGGCGTTGGCGATGCTGGCGACCAGGGCGATCTGCGTCGAGCGGCGTGCCTCTTCGCTGGACAGGTAGGTCTCCAGGGCCTGCTGGCTGAGGCTGCGCACGCGACCGAACAGGTCCAGTTCATAGGCGCTGACCCCGACTGTGGCCGAGTACTGGCTGGTGATGCCGGCGCGGCCGGTCTGCGACAGATCGGCCGGCACCCGCTGGCGACTGCCGCTGCCTGAGGCCGACACCGCCGGGAACAGATCGGCCCGCTGGATGCGGTACTGCGCGCGGTAGGCGTCGATGTTCAGTGCCGCGACGCGCAGGTCGCGATTGTTTTCCAGACCGGTCTGGATCAGCTGTTGCAGCGCGCGGTCGGTGAAGAACTGGCGCCAGCCTTGTTCGGCTGCGGCGACATCGGCCGACTCGGCGGGCGAGTAGGCCGGCCCCTGCGGCCACTGCGCCGCGACCGGGGCTTCCGGGGTCTGGTAGTCAGGGATCAGCGAGCAACCGCCGAGGATCAAAGCGGTTACTGCCAGGGACAGCAGGGACTTGGTCATTGCCCAGCCTCATTACGTGGAGTTACGGGATGTTCGGAGTGTTCGTCGGCTTTACGCTTGTTGCCGCCGAACACCGAGGAAACGGCGACGAAGAACAGTGGTACCCAGAAGATAGCCAGTACCGTGGCGCTGATCATGCCGCCAATCACCCCGGTGCCGATGGCGTGCTGGCTGCCTGAGCCTGCGCCGCTGGCGATGGTCAACGGTACCACGCCGAGAATGAACGCCAGCGAGGTCATGATGATCGGACGCAAACGCATGCGGCAGGCTTCGATGGTGGCGTCGTACAGACTGCGCCCCTGTTCATGCAGCTCTTTGGCGAATTCGACGATGAGAATCGCGTTCTTCGCCGCCAGGCCGATGGTGGTCAGCAGGCCGACCAGGAAGTACACATCGTTGGACAGGCCGCGCAGGCTGGTGGCGATCAGCGCACCAATGATGCCCAGCGGCACCACCAGCACCACGGCGATCGGAATCGACCAGCTTTCGTACAGCGCTGCCAGACAGAGGAAGACGAACAGGATCGACAGCGCGAACAGTGCCGGCATCTGCGAACCCGAGAGTTTTTCCTCGTAGGACATGCCGGTCCAGGCGTAGCCGATGCCGTCCGGCAGCTCGCCGGCAATGCGCTCGACCTCGGCCATCGCTTCACCGGTGCTGTAGCCTGGCGCCGGCGTACCGAGCACCTCGACCGCTTCCACACCGTTGTAGCGCGACAGCTTGGGCGAACCGTAGGTCCACTCGCCGCTGGCGAAGGACGAGAACGGCACCATCTCGCCCTGGCCGTTGCGCACGTACCATTTCTGCAGGTCTTCCGGGCTCATGCGGGCGCTGGACTGGCCCTGAATGTAGACCTTCTTGACCCGACCGCGGTCGATGAAGTCGTTGACGTAGCTGCCGCCCAGGGCAATCGACAGGGTGTTGTTGATGTCGGCGATGGTCACGCCCAGGGCACTGGCGCGCTCGTCGTCGACGATCAGCTGGTACTGCGGTTCATCGTTCAGGCCGTTGGGACGTACGCCTGCAAGAATCTTGCTCTGCGAGGCCTTGGCGAGGAACTGATTGCGCGCCTCCATGAGTTTTTCATGGCCGACGCCGGCGCGGTCCTGGAGGAACACGTCGAAGCCGCTGGCGTTACCCAGCTCCAGCACCGCAGGCGGCGCGAAGGCGAACACCATGGCGTCGCGGAAGGTGAAAAAGTGCTGCTGGGCGCGGGTGGCGAGGTTGAACACGCTGTTCTCTGCCGAGCGCTCGCCCCATGGCTTGAGCATGATGAACGCCATGCCCGAGCTCTGCCCACGACCGGCGAAGTTGAAGCCGGTCACGGTGAAGACCGACGACACGGTGTCGGATTCATCCTTGAGCAGGTAGCTGCGCATCTGGTCGACCACATCCTGGGTGCGCTCGGCACTGGAGCCTGCGGGTGTCTGTACCTGGGCGAACAGCACGCCCTGGTCTTCCTCGGGAAGGAAGGCGGCGGGGATGCGGTTGAACAGGAAGACCATGCCGACCACGATCAGCGCATAGGCCAGCAGGAACGGAATCTTGCGCCGCAGGATGAAGCTAACGCTGCGTTCGTAACCCTGCACGCTGCGGTCGAAGCTGCGGTTGAACCAGCCGAAGAAGCCGCCCTTGGCGTGGTGATGCTCGCCCTTTTTCAGCGGCGTGAGCATGGTGGCGCACAGGGCCGGGGTGAACACCAGCGCGACCAGTACCGACAGGCCCATGGCCGAAACGATGGTGATCGAGAACTGCCGGTAGATGACCCCGGTCGAGCCGCCGAAGAAGGCCATCGGCAGCAGCACCGCCGACAGCACCAGGGCGATACCGACCAGCGCGCCCTGGATCTGCTCCATGGACCTCTTGGTCGCCGCCTTGGGCGGTAGCCCCTCCTCGGACATCACCCGCTCGACGTTTTCCACCACCACGATGGCGTCGTCCACCAGCAAGCCGATGGCCAGGACCATGGCGAACATGGTCAGGGTGTTGATGCTGAAACCGAACGCGGCAAGGATGCCGAAGGTACCGAGCAGCACCACCGGAACGGTCATGGTGGTGATGATGGTGGCGCGGAAGTTCTGCAGGAACAGGTACATCACCAGGAACACCAGCACCACGGCTTCGATCAAGGTGTGGATCACCCCGCTGATCGACTCGGTGACCACGGGCGTGGTGTCGTACGGGAACACCGCTTTCATGCCCGGCGGGAAGAACGGCTCCAGGTCGCTGATGGTCTGGCGCAGCGCCTTGGCCGTGTCCAGGGCGTTGGCGCCGGTGGCCAGCTTGATCGCCATGCCCGAGGCCGGCTTGCCGTTGAACTGGGCGCTGACCGAATAGTTCTCGCCGCCCAGGCCGACCTTGGCGACGTCACGCAGGCGCACCTGCGAACCATCGTTGTTGACCTTGAGCAGAATCTTCTCGAACTGCTCGGCGGTCTGCAGACGGGTCTTGCCGATGATGGTGGCGTTGAGCTGGGTGCCAGGCATGGCCGGCAGGCCGCCGAGCTGGCCGGAGGAGACCTGCACGTTCTGCGCTGTGACCGCGGTGCGCACATCGACCGGGGTCAGCTGGTACTTGTTGAGCTTGGCCGGATCGAGCCAGATACGCATGGCGTACTGCGCACCGAACACCTGAAAGTCGCCGACGCCTGCGGTCCGCGAGATCGGGTCCTGCATGGTCGAAACGATGTAGTTGGCCAGGTCGTCCTTGGTCATCGAACCATCTTCGGACACCAGGCCGATCACCATCAGGAAGTTCTTCACCGCCTTGGTCACGCGAATACCCTGTTGCTGCACTTCCTGCGGCAACAGCGGGGTGGCCAGGTTGAGCTTGTTCTGCACCTGCACTTGCGCGGTGTCGGGGTTGGTGCCCTGCTCGAAGGTGGCGGTGATGGTCATGCTGCCGTCGGAGTTACTTTCCGACGACACATAACGCAGGTTGTCGATGCCGTTGAGCTGCTGCTCGATGACCTGCACCACGGTGTCCTGCACGGTCTGCGCCGAGGCGCCCGGGTAGGTCACGGCGATGGCGATGGCCGGCGGCGCGATGCTGGGGTACTGGTTGATCGGCAATTTGAGGATCGACAGGGCGCCGACCAGCATGATCACCAAGGCGATCACCCAGGCGAAGATCGGGCGATCGATAAAGAACTTCGACATGGTTTACTCCGCTTTGGCGTCTGCGTCGGCTGCCTTGGCCTGATCAGGGCTGTTCGGCTTCTTCAGGTTGCTGGCTTCGCTGACCTTGACCTCGACGCCAGGGCGTACGTATTGCAGGCCTTCGGTGATCAGACGGTCGCCCGGGTTCAGGCCTTCCTCGATCAGCCAGTCGCTGCCCAGGGTGCGGCTGGCCTTGAGTTCGCGCAGCTCGACCTTGTTGTCCTGGTTGACCACCAGCGCGGTCGGGGTGCCCTTGAGGTCGCGGGTCACGCCTTGTTGCGGGGCGAGAATGGCATTGGCGTTGACGCCGGCCTTGAGTCGGGCGTGGACGAACATGCCCGGCAGCAGCTCGTGCTCAGGGTTGGGGAAGACCGCGCGCAGGGTGACCGAGCCGGTGGTTTCATCGACCGCCACTTCGGAGAACTCCAGGCGCCCCTGGTGCTTGAACAGGCTGCCGTCTTCCAGCACCAATTGCACCTGCGCGGCATTGTCACCGGCCTTCTGCAACTGGCCGCTGGCAAGGTCACGGCGCAGCTTGAGCAGCTCGGCGGTGGACTGGGTGACGTCGACGTAGATGGTGTCGAGCTGCTGGATGGTGGCCATGGCGTTGGCCTGGCCATTGCTCACCAGCGCGCCTTCGGTGACCGCCGAGCGACCGATGCGGCCGCTGATCGGCGCCAGCACCTTGGTGTAGCGCAGGTCGATTTGCGCGCTCTTGAGGCTGGCCTCTGCTTGCAGGCGTTTGGCATTGGCGTCGTCGTATTCCTGGCGGCTGACCGCCTGCTCGTCGATCAGCTGCTTGTAGCGACCGGCCAGCGAACGGGTGGCCTGCAGGTTGGCCTGGGCGGTGGCAAGGGTGGTTTCGTAGACGGCCGGGTCGATCTGGTACAGCTGCTGACCCTGCTTGACGTCGCTACCTTCCTTGAACAGACGCTTGAGAATGATGCCATTGACCTGCGGACGGACTTCCGCGACACGGAACGCCGAGGTGCGTCCCGGCAGCTCCGAGGTGAGCGTGAAGGATTGTGGTTGCAGGGTAATCACCCCGACCTGAGGCGCAGGCTGCGCAGCTGGCGGCGCCTCTTCTTTCTTACAGCCGCTGAGCAGTGTGGCCAGGGCGACGGCGGAAACCAGAGCGGTGACAGCTGGCTTGAAGTGCATGAGGATCCTCGGATCGCGGGAGCAGGGGAGCTCAACAGTTGGGAGACGGAGTGGAGCGCCATGTTATCGGGTGGATAAATAGCTTGCTAAGGAATATACTTACGTTCATGGTTGTTTGTAAATACCGCAGGGTGGTACTTGGCTACTACCCACGTCCTGTTGAACACATTTCCGGGATACGCACGTTAGAGGCGCCCCCGGGGGATTTCCACGCCGCACCGTAAGCGTGGGACCTGATTGAGGTTGTGCTGCCATGGTTCGTCGTACCAAAGAAGAAGCTCAGGAAACCCGCGCGCAGATCATTGCGGCTGCGGAAAAAGCCTTCTACCGCCGCGGCGTCGCCCGCACCACCCTGGCCGATATCGCCGAGCTCGCCGGCGTCACCCGCGGTGCCATCTACTGGCATTTCAACAACAAGGCCGAGCTGGTTCAGGCCTTGCTCGACATGCTCCACGAAACCCATGACCATTTGGCTCGCGCCAGCGAAAGCGAGGATGAACTCGACCCGCTCGGCTGCATGCGCACGCTTTTGTTGCAGGTACTCAATGAGGTAGTGCTGGACGCCCGGACCCGGCGTATCAATGAGATTCTGCATTACAAGTGCGAGTTCACTGACGACATGTGCGAAATCCGCCAGCAACGGCAACGCTCGGTGCTGGACTGCCACAACAGTATCGTGGTGGCCATGGCCAATGCAGTGCGCCGCGGCCAGTTGCCCACCGACCTCGACCCGGAACAGGCCGCCGTGGTGCTGTTCGCCTACTTCGATGGCCTGATTGGCCGCTGGCTGCTGCTACCGGGCAGCTTCGACCTGCAAGGCCAGGGTGAACGCTGGGTCGACGCCGGGCTGGACATGCTGCGCTGGAGCCCGGCGCTGCGCAAACAGGGATTTGTGAACGATTGTGAGGGCAACGCTTCCCTGGTATGAGGCTCAGCGCCCGCGCAACTGCCGATCGGGCAGGGCGAGGGCCGCGAGCAGCGCCAAGGCAGCCACTGCGGCGCTGCCCAGCAACACCTGGCGGAACACCTGCAGCAATTGTGCCTGCGTCTGCGCGTCGACCCCTTGGCTGTTCAGGCTGCCGAGCAACGGATTGCCCAGCAGTGTCACGCCATCGTGCTGCAGCAGGGCCAGCAGCAGGCTGGACATGATCGCCACGCCCATCGCCCCGCCCAGTGAGCGGAACAGGTTGGTGGTGCTGGTGGCGACACCGATGTCGCGATGCTCAACGGCGCTTTGCGTGCCGACCAGCGAGGTCGGGAACTGCAAGCCGCCAGCGATGCCCGCCAGCAACATGAAAACGCCGCTGAACCACACCGCCTGGGGCGGGCTGAGCGCCATGCCGAGAATCGCCAGCGGCATCAGCAGCGCTCCGGCCAGAATCTGCGGCTTGTAGCGCCCGGTGCGGCTGGTCAGACGTCCGCCGGTGAAGGCGCCCAGCGGCAAGCCCATCGCCAGCGGCAGCAGGTGCAGCGCGGCGCTGTCGGCCCCGGCGCCGGTAATCGCCTGGTAGCGCAGCGGCATCAGCATGGTCAGGGAAATCGCCTGGAAGCTGGCGAAGAAGATCACGCACCAGCACAGCACGGCCACGCGGTTGCTGAACAGCCCCAGCGGCAGCAACGGTTCGGCGCAGCGCCGTTCACGGGCCACCAGCGCGAGCAGGCCGAGCACTGCGCCGGCCAGCAGCGCCAGCACCGACGGCGAGCCCCAGGCGCTGCCCTGACCCACCAGGCTGATCGCCAGCAGCAGGCTGCCGACGCCGACGATCATCAGCACCCCGCCCAGGTAATCGACCTGCGCCTGCCGGCGGCTGACCGGCAGCCCAGCCAGTGCGCGATGGATCGCCCACAGCGCCAGTACGCCCAGTGGTACGTTGATCCAGAACACCCAGTGCCACGACAGGTAGGCCGTCAGCCAGCCGCCGAGCACCGGCCCGGCGACACTGGCCAGGGCATACATGCTGCTGAAATAGCCTTGATATCGACCGCGCTCGCGCGGTGGCACGTAGTCGCCGATGATCGCCTGACTCACCGAGACCATGCCGCCTGCGCCCAGGCCTTGCAGCACCCGCGCCAGCACCAGTTGCTCCATGTTCTGCGCCAAGGCACAGCCCACCGAGGCCAGGGTGAACAGCGCGGTACCGGTAAGGATCATCCGCCGCCGGCCATACAGGTCACCGAGCTTGCCGTAGATCGGTACGGCCACGGTCATCGCCACCAGATAGGCGGAAATCACCCAGGCCAGCAGGCCGACATCATTGAACTGCGCAGAGATCGCCGGCAGTGACACGGCGACGATGGTCTGGTCGAGGGCGCCGAGCAGAATCGCCAGCATTAGGGCGGTCAATACGGCGCGTAGATGGGTGTCGCTGAGTTGGGTGGTCACGTGCTGTCCGCTGCGCTTGAGGTCGTGGCGATTGAAGCTTGCCGGGAAGGAAGTGTACGCCGGGTTAGATAGCTTCCCATGTAGAATCTGCATCCCCTATGCACGATCGGCATACGGGGTTTCATCGTCTGAAACATGGCTGCGTGCTATCGTGGCGGCGTCAAACAGCCTGAATCAAAGGCTTTGCACCAGGATAGTGCAGCATTTTGTCACGGGGTCATCCAGTGCTGTATCCCGTACGGTCTATTCCCTCCCTGCATGCCTTGCGTGGAGTGCCTTCATCATAATGATTGGAACAGGTCGGCAATGCCGGCTCTGGGAGCCAGTTGAACAGTTGACGTAACAGCGGAGTGATCATGCCCAAGGCTTCCCACCACGATCTGCGTATTGCCTTCCGCGAGTTGCTCGCGTCCGATTCCTGCTACCACACCGCCTCGGTCTTCGACCCGATGTCGGCGCGCATCGCGGCCGATCTTGGCTTCGAAGTGGGCATCCTCGGCGGCTCGGTCGCCTCGTTGCAAGTGCTGGCCGCACCAGACTTCGCCCTGATCACCCTGAGTGAATTCGTCGAGCAGGCCACGCGCATCGGCCGGGTGGCGCAGCTGCCGTTTCTGGCTGACGCCGACCACGGTTACGGCAACGCACTCAACGTGATGCGCACGGTCATCGAACTGGAACGCGCAGGCGTCAGCGCCCTGACCATCGAAGACACCTTGCTGCCGGCGCAATTTGGCCGCAAGTCCACCGACCTGATCTCGGTCGACGAAGGTGTCGGCAAGATTCGCGCAGCCGTCGAAGCGCGGGTCGATTCGGCCATGGCGATCATTGGCCGGACCAACGCCGGCGTGCTCAGCACCGAGGAAGTCATCCACCGTACGCAGAGCTACCAGAAGGCCGGCGCCGATGGCATCTGCATGGTCGGCATCAAGGACTTCGATCACCTCGAGCAGATTTCCAGCCACCTCAGCGTGCCGCTGATGCTGGTCAGCTATGGCAACCCCAACCTGCGCGACGACCAGCGCCTGGCAGAGCTCGGCGTGCGCATCGTGGTCGACGGGCATGCCGCCTACTTCGCGGCTATCAAGGCCACCTACGACTGCCTGCGCCTGCAACGTGGCCGGCAGAACAAGTCGGAAAACCTCAGTGCCACCGAGCTGTCGCACACCTACACCCAGCCTGAGGACTACATCCGCTGGGCCAAGGAGTACATGAACGTCGAGGAGTGATCCTCGTCTTCATTCGCTCGAGGCGGGCAGATGTTCCTGCGCAGTCAGGCTCCACGGCGAGCCATCGGCAAAACGCTCGACCAGAAAGTCGAGCATGCTGCGCAGCGTTGCCGGCATGTGCCTGCGTGAGGTGTACACCGCGTTGAGCATCAGTTCACGGGGTTTGGCCTGGGGCAACAGGCCAACCAGCTCGCCGCTGCCCAGCGCCGGCGCGGCCAGGTAGGCCGGCAACAGCGCGATGCCGGCGCCCAGCACGGCAGCTTTTTGCAGGCTGATCGCCTCGTTGCAGCTGATGTTGCCTTTCACTGCCACCTGCACGGCCTCGCGCTCCACCTCGAAATGCCAGTCAGCGTTGCTGAAATAGGTGTGGGTCAGGCAGTTGTGCAGCGCCAGATCCTCGACCTGCAACGGCGTGCCATGGGCCTTCAGGTAGGCCGGGCTGGCGCAGACCACCGAGCGACACAAGGCCAGTGGGCGGGCGATCAGGTTGGGGTCGAGCACGTGGCAGGAACGGATCGCCAGATCGATGCGCTCCTCGACCAGGTCCACCGTGCGATCGAGCATCTGCAACTCGACCTTCACCGCCGGGTAGCGCTGGGCGTACTCCACCACCGCATCGATCAACTGCGCCTGGCCGAACGAACTGCTGACGCTGATGCGCAGCGTGCCGCGCGGTGCGTCGTCGGGTCGGCGGACGGCGTCGTGCAGTTCCCCGGCCAGCTCCAGCAATTGTCGGCAGCGCGGCAGGGTTTCCTGGCCGGCGGCGGTCAGGCTGAGCCTGCGCGTGGTGCGCTGCATGAGGCGGGCGCCCACCCAGTCTTCCAGCTCGGCCAGATAGCGCGACACCACCGGTCTGGACAGTTGCAGCTGCTCGGCGGCGGCCGACTGGCTGCCCAGATCGACCACGCTGACGAACACGCGCATGGCAGTTAGACGGTCCATGATTTGTCCGAATTACGAAATGAACTGTGTCCAATGATGGCATTTTTTGCCGGCAATCGAGCCAATAAGCTGTCGACCTTTGCCGGTGCGTCAACCGGGTGGCGCCTTGTGGGCGAAGCGTAACGCTGGCCGCCCCAGCGCTGGTCCGTCATTTCCCGGAGGATGTCCGATGTTGTCACGCTCCTTGCTTCGCAGGCTGCTGTTGGCTTGCCTGTTCCTTTCGACGCCGCTGCTCGCCGCCGAGCCGCTTCGGCTCGAGGTCTTCAATCCGGGCGAGGACGGCGTGTTTCCGGTCAGTTCGGTGATCGTCAGCGGCAAGCATGAGGCACTGCTGATCGACGCTCAGTTCGGCAAGGCCCAGGCCGAGCAACTGGTGCGCCGGCTCAAGGCCAGCGGCAAACGCCTCAAGGCGATCTATATCAGCCATGGCGACCCGGACTACTACTTCGGGCTGTATACCGTGCTCAAGGCCTTCCCACGCACGCCGGTGCTGGCCTCCCGCGCCACCGCCAAATACATCCGCAAGACCATGAACGCCAAGCGGCTGTACTGGGCGCCCAAGCTCGGCGCCGATGCCCCCGAGCGGCTGATCGCGCCGAAAGTGCTCAAGGGTGATCGGCTGGTTCTGGAAGGGCAGGCCGTGCAAGTGATCGGCCTGGATGGCCCGCAGCCGGTTCGCAGCTTCGTGTGGATTCCCTCCATTCGTGCAGTGCTTGGCGGGGTCGTGGTGTCAGAAGGGCTGCACGTGTGGATGGCCGATACGCAATCGGCGCAGTCCCATGTCGACTGGCTGAGCACCCTGGCGCGCATCGAGTCGCTGCAACCTCGCACGGTGATTCCCGGCCATTACCTGGGCGAGAGCACCCGTGACGTGCGCGCGGTGCAGTTCACCGCCGACTACATCCGCGCCTTCGATGCCGAGGCCAGCAAAGCCCGTGATGCCGTCGAACTGATCACGGCGATGAAGTTGCGCTACCCAAGGCTCGCCGACGACAGCTCGCTTGAGCTGAGCGCCAAGGTCGCCAAGGGCGAGATGAGCTGGCCGTGACCCGGCTCAGCCCTGGGCCAGCGGCTGTCTTAGCGCCACCCGCTTGAGCGCATCCTCGAAATCCCTTACGAAGCGTGGCGTGTCGAACAGCACCGACGATTCGCGCCCGGCCTGCAGGCGCTGGCGCAGGCTGGTCAGGCGCTGCGGGTTGCTCGCCAGCTCCACGGCGCGGTCTTCATAGGCTTGCAGCGACTGGCAGATCAGCTCCGGCAGGCCCAGCGCGGTGAGCAGGCTGCCGGCCATGCGCGAGGCGAAGGTGCGACCCGAGCGGGTCAGCACCGGCAGGCCCATCCACAGCGCATCGTTGGCGGTGGTGCCGGCGTTGAACGGGTAAGTGTCGAGGAACAGGTCGGCGGCGCTGTAGCGGGCCAGGTACTGCGCCGGCGCCACCCGCGGGGCGAACAGCAGGCGCTGCGGATCGACGCCTTGCTCGGCGGCCCGTGCGCACAGGTTGCCCTGGGCCCAGGGGTTGTCCGCCAGCAGCCAGAGCACGCTGCCCGGGGTGCGCTGAAGAATGCGCATCCAGCAGTCGAACACCGCTTCATTGAACTTGTAGTTGTTGTTGAACGAGCAGAACACGAAGCGCTCGGCAGGCAGGCCGCAGTCGGCGCGGCTGGGCAGCTCGGCGACCGGGCGCTGGCGGTCGCTGCACTGGTAGATCTGCGCCAGATACAGAGGCGTTTCGCTGTAGTAGGGCTTTTCCCGGTCGGGGATCAGGTACTGGTCGGCGATCACGTAGTCGATGCCGGGCAGGCCGGTGCTGCCGGGAAAACCCAGATAGGTCATTTGCACCGGCGCCGGGCGCAGGGCGGGGATGTCCGGGCGGGCACCGGCGGTCAGGCCATGCAGGTCGATGAGAATGTCGATTTCATGGCGGCGGATGCACTGTGCGGCGGCATTGTCATCCAGCTCACCGATGGGCACGAAATGATCCATCGCCTGACGCACCCGCTGACGCAGGGCCGAACCGTCCTCGCGGCTCCAGCAGAAGCCATACACCTCGAACTGGCTGCGGTCGATCAGCTCGAACAGCTCGACGGTCAGCAGCGACACCGCGTGCAGGCAGAAATCCGAAGACAGAAAACCGATGCGCAGTTTGTCGTGGGCATAGCCCTCGGCAGGCGCCAGGCTCAGCCCCGGTTGCCTGACCCGCTCACGCACGAAGCGCATGGCCGCCGCCAGTTGCAGGCCCGGTTCGTCGCTGGCCGCCAGCAGCGCGAGCGGCGAGGCGGCCTTGAGCAGATCGCCTGCGCTGACGCCCGGCAAAGTGCTGAAGGCCGGCCATACGCATTGCTTCTGGCGCAGGTGCAGCCAATGCTGAATCACCTTGGGCTGCGCGGGGGCAGCGATCAGGCTGGCCTGCAACGCCGCTTCGGCGGCGGCGAACGCACGGGTTTCTTCCGAGAGTCGGCCCAGGGCGTTACAGGTCATCAGGTACAGCTCGCGGCTGTGCTCGGCATCGACCAAGCGCTGGTCGAGCATCGCCTGCCAGGTCGCCAGCGCCTGTTGCGGCTGTTGCTGACGTTCTTGCAGCGCGCCCAGGTTGAACCAGGCCTGGGCGAACTCGGGGTTCTGCGTGATGGCGGCGCGGTAGGCCTGTTCGGCCCCGGCCAGCTCGCCCAGCCCGGTCAGGGTCGCACCGAGGTTGAACTGAATGATGTAGTTGACCGACGAGTGACAATGGCGCAGCCAGTGCTGATACAGCACGGCTACGTCGCGTGGACGCTGGGCGGCATTGAGGCGCTCGGCGGTTTCCAGCAGGCGCATGGGTTCGAGCGCGGCGCGCTCGGCCAGTTGCAGGGCGGCTGCCAGCACCGCGTCGAGGTCGGGGCTGTGAAGGATGTCGGTAGGCATGGCGCCAGGTTCTCCGCCAATAAAAAAATACCGAGCTCTTTCGAGCTCGGTATCGGGTCAGTCAAGGTTTACCACTGACGATCAGTGAATCCAAGTCTGCACATCGGTTGCGACCAGCAGTTGCACGTCGCCGTCGTTGAACACGTTGTAGCTGGCGCCGTCCACTTCGGTGGTGCCCGCCGACTGCCACTGGCCGGCATCGCCGCTGAGGTTGACGCTGTCGTTGTGCGCACCGTCGACGATCAACTGCACCGGCGCCGCCGCGCCGTTGCCGGCTTCACCCTGTACCGCCTGGCCCAGCGCTGCCACGGCTGCGGCATCGAGGGTCAGGCTGGTGGCCTTGGCGCCATCGGCGGCCAGGTCGACGTGGGCCACGGTCTGCCCGTCACGCTGGCTGAGGTCGATGGCCTGGGCGCTGTTGCCATCGGTACGGAACCACACGTCGGCGATGCTGTGGCTCTGGCCGTCGCTGGTTTCGAAGCTGGCGTTGAGGCCGATCAGGTTGCCATGGTTGAGCTCGGCGGTCTTGCTCACATCGAGGTTGAACTGGGTGATGCCCAGATCGCTCAGGCTGTGCAGCTCGCCGGCATCGGTGATGCCATCGTCGTTGCGGTCGACCCACACTTGCAGGGCGGCGAACAGCGCGTCAGAGGCATTGACCACGCCATCGTGATTGCTGTCCAGGCTGGCCAGGGCCTCGAAGCCGTCCTTGGCCAGCGAGCCATCGGGCAGGCGGAAGGCCGAACCGAACAGCTCCGAACCGTCGTTGACCAGGCCGTCGCCGTTGCGGTCGAGCACCAGCAGGCCGTCACCGCCGCTGGCCCAGCCGGTGGTTTCCTTGTGGCCGTCGGCGTTGAGGTCGAACTTGACCCCATTGCTCAGGTGGCGGGTTTGCACACCGTCGCCATTGAGGTCGAGCACCAGCGGGGTCGACAGCGCCAAGGCATCGATCTGGCTGGCGCTCATGGCCTGCAATTGCGCGGTGGTGAAGGCATCGACCTGGTTCATCGACAGGTGCGACAACTGCGCGGTGGTCAGGGCTGCCGCCTGGGTGGTGGTCAGCGCGGCCACTTGCGCAGTGGTCAGGGCGGCCATGTCGGTGGTTTCGATGGCGATGATCTGCGCGGTGGTCAGCGCTGCGATGTCAGCGGTTTCCATCGCCGCGAACTGGGTCGCTTTGAGGGCGACGATCTGCGCCGTGGTCAGGGCGGCCACTTGGGCAGTGGTCAATGCCACGACCTGGGCATTGGTCAGCGCCGCGACATCAGCGGTTTCCATGGCCGCCACTTGCGTGGTGGTCAGCGCTGCGATCTGGCCGACCTTGAGCGCGGCCACTTGTGCGGTGGTCAACGCCACCACCTGAGCCGTGGTCAGTGCCGCGGTCTGCGCGGTGGTCAGGCTCGCCACACTGGCCAGCGACAGCGCCGCGACGTCGGCGGTTTCCAGCGCGGCCACCTGGGTGGTGGTCAGCGCTGCGGCCTGGGCGGTGGTCAACGCGGCCACTTGCGCGGTGGTCAGCGCTACTACCTGAGCGGTGGTCAGTGCGGCGATGTCGGCGTTTTCCATCGCAGCGATCTGCGTCGGTTTCAGCGCAGCCACTTGTGCAGTGGTCAGTGCAGCGACCTGGGCCGTGGTCAGGGCCACCAGCTGCGGGTTGCTCAGGGCTGCCAGGTCGGCGTTTTCCAGAGCCGCCACTTGCGTGGTGGTGAGGGCCGCGATCTGCGTCGGCTTGAGCGCGGCCACTTGGGCAGTGGTCAGCGCGACCACCTGGGCGGTGGTCAAGGCGGCCAGGTCGGCGTTCTCCATCGCGGCGATCTGCGTGGGTTTCAGCGCGGCGACCTGGGCGGTGGTCATCGCGGCCACCTGGGCGGTGGTCAGCGCGACGATGCCGGCGGTGCTCAGAGCGGCGACGTCGACCGTCTGCATGGCCGCCACTTGCGTGGTGGTCAGGGCCGCAACCTGGGCCGGTTTCAGCGCGGCCACCTGGGCGGTGGTCAGGGCGACGACCTGGTCGGTGGTCAGTGCGGCAGTTTGGGCGGTGGTCAGGGCAGCGATGCTGTTGACTGGCAGCGCGGCCAGGTCAGCGGTTTCCAGCGCGGCGACCTGGGCAGTGGTGAGGGCCGCCACCTGGGCGGTAGTCAGCGCCGCGACCTGTGCGGTGGTCAGGGCGACGATCTGCGCGGTGGTCAGCGAGGCCACATCCACGGTTTGCATGGCCGCGATCTGCGTCGGTTTCAGGGCGGCCACTTGCGCGGTCGTGAGCGCCGCAACCTGTGCGGTGGTCAGGGCGATGACTCCGGCGGTGGTCAGAGCGGCAATGTCGACGGCCTCGATGGCCGCCACCTGGGTGGTGGTCAGTGCCGCCACTTGGGCGGTGGTCAACGCGGCCACCTGGGCGGTGCCGAGGGCCACCACCTGAGCGGTGGTCAGGGCCGCGACGTCAGCGGTTTCCATGGCGCTGATCTGCGTGGGTTTCAGCGCGGCGACCTGGGCGGTGGTCAAGGCTGCGACCTGGGCGGTGGTCAGCGCGACGATGCCTGCGCTGCTCAGCGAGGCCAGATCGACCGGCTGCATGGCCGCCACTTGCGTGGTGGTCAGCGCAGCGACCTGAGCAGGCTTGAGCGCGCCGGCCTGGGCGGTGGTAAGGGCGACGATCTGTGCGGTGGTCAGCGCCGCGGTCTGTGCGGTGGTCAGTGCGGCGATGCTACCCAACGGCAGGGCGGCGATGTCAGCGGTCTCCATCGCGGCGATCTGCGCGGTGGTGAGGGCAGCGATCTGCGTTGGCTTGAGCGCGGCCACCTGGGCCGTGGTCAGCGCCACCACTTGATCGGTAGTCAGCGCGGCGACGTCAGCGGTTTCCATGGCAACGATCTGCGTCGGCTTGAGCGCAGCGACCTGGGCGGTGGTCAGCGCCGCCACCTGTGCGGTGGTCAGGGCGACGATGCTGGTGGTGGTCAGCGCAGCGACGTCGACGGTTTCCATGGCCGCCACTTGCGCGGTGGTCAGGGCGGCGATCTGCGTCGGCTTGAGGGCAGCGACCTGGACCGTGGTCAGGGCCGCCACCTGGGCGGTGGTCAGTGCGGCGACATCAGCGGTTTCCAGAGCGACGACCTGGGTCGGCTTCAGCGCGGCGATCTGCGCGGTGGTCAGTGCCGCTACCTGGGCGGTGCTCAGGGCCACGATGCTGGCGGTGGTCAGCGCCGCGACGTCAACGGTTTGCAGCGCCGCCACCTGTGTGGTGGTCAGTGCGGCGATCTGCGCCGGCTTGAGCGCGGCCACCTGCGCGGTGGTTAGCGCCACCACTTGTGCAGTGGTGAGCGCGGCGGTCTGCGCGGTGGTCAATGCGGCGACGCCGTTGACGGTCAATGCGGCGACATCGGCGGTTTCCATGGCCGCCACTTGAGCGGTGCTCAGGGCAGCGACCTGCGCGGTGGTGAGGGCTGCGACTTGCGCGGTGGTCAGGGCCACCACTTGCGCGGTGGTCAGCGCGGCGACATCGACGGTCTGCATCGCTGCCACTTGCGCCGGCTTGAGCGCGGCGACCTGTGCCGTGGTCAGGGCCGCGACCTGAGCGGTGGTCAGGGCCACCACGCCTGCGGTGGTGAGGGCGGCGATGTCGGCGGTTTCGATGGCCGCCAGTTGCGTGGTGGTCAGTGCGGCCACCTGAGCGGTGGTCAAGGCGGCCACCTGAGCGGTGGTCAGCGCCACGACCTGGGCGGTGGTCAGCGCTGCGACGTCGGCGGTTTCCATGGCCGCGACCTGGCTTGGCTTGAGTGCCGCCACCTGAGCGGTGGTCAGCGCCGCGACCTGAGCGGTGGTCAGGGCAACCACGGCAGCGTTGCTCAGCGAGGCGACATCCACCGGCTGCATGGCGGCGATTTGTTCAGTCGTCAGCGCAGCCACTTGCGCCGGCTTGAGTGCGGCCACCTGAGCGGTGGTCAGGGCGACCACTTGCGCAGTGGTCAGGGCTGCGGCCTGGGCGGTGGTCAGCGCAGCGACGCTGTTCACTGGCAGGGCGGCGACGTCAGCAGTTTCCATCGCGGCCACTTGAGCGGTGGTCAGCGCGGCCACTTGCGCGGTGGTGAGTGCTGCCACTTGCGCAGTGGTCAGGGCGACTACCTGGGCGGTAGTCAGCGCCGCGACATCGGCGGTCTCCATGGCGGAAACCTGGCTTGGCTTGAGCGCGGCCACTTGCGCGGTGGTGAGTGCTGCCACTTGCGCAGTGGTCAGGGCCACGACGGCGGCCGTGGTCAGGGCCGCCACGTCGACGGTTTGCAGTGCGGCGACCTGAGTAGTCGTCAGCGCGGCCACCTGGGCAGGCTTGAGCGCGGCCACTTGCGCGGTGGTCAGCGCCACCACCTGAGCGGTGGTCAGCGCAGCGGTCTGCGCAGTGGTCAGGGCAGCAACGCTGGTCACCGGCAGGGCGGCGATATCGGCGGTTTCCATGGCGGCCACTTGCGTGGTGGTGAGCGCGGCGACCTGCGCGGTGGTCAGCGCAGCCACTTGCGCGGTGCCCAAGGCCACCACCTGGGCGGTGGTCAGGGCGGCGACGTCGACGGTTTGCATGGCGGCGATTTGCGTCGGTTTGAGTGCTGCCACCTGCGCGGTGGTCAGGGCCGCGACCTGGGCGGTGGTCAGCGCCACGACGCTGGCGTTGGTCAGTGCGCCGATATCGGCGGTTTCCATGGCGGCCACTTGCGTGGTGGTCAGGGCGGCGACTTGTGCCGTGGTCAGCGCAGCGACCTGAGCGGTGGTCAGCGCCACCACCTGGGCGGTGGTCAGGGCGGCGATATCAGCCGTTTCCATGGCCGCGACCTGGTTGGCCTTGAGCGCGGCGACCTGTGCGGTGGTCAGTGCCGCGACTTGCGCGGTGGTCAGCGCAACGATACCGGCGGTGCTGAGCGCAGCGATATCGACGGCCTGCATGGCGGCCACCTGGGCGGTGCTCAATGCGGCCACCTGGGCCGGCTTGAGTGCGGCGACCTGGGCGGTGGTCAGGGCGACGATTTGATCGGTGGTCAGCGCTGCGGCCTGTGCCGTGGTCAGCGCCGCAACGCTGGTCACGGGCAGGGCGGCGATGTCAGCGGTTTCCATGGCCGCGATCTGCGCGGTGGTCAACGCAGCGACTTGGGTGGTCTTCAGGGCGGCGACCTGAGCGGTGGTCAGGGCCACGATTTGCGCAGTGGTCAGTGCGGCGACGTCGGCGGTTTCCATCGCGGCGATCTGCGTCGACTTGAGCGCGGCGACTTGAGCGGTGGTGAGCGCTGCGACCTGGGCAGTGGTCAGGGCGACCACGCTGGTAGTCGTCAGGGCAGCGATATCGACCGTCTGCATGGCTGCGATCTGGGCCGTGGTCAGGGCAGCGACCTGGGTGGTTTTCAGCGCAGCCACCTGCACGGTGGTCAACGCCACGACCTGGTCGGTAGTGAGCGCGGCGGTCTGCGCACTGGTCAGTGCCGCGATGCTGGTCACCGGCAGGGCGGCGAGGTCAGCGGTTTCGAGGGCGGCGACCTGGGTGGTGGTCAGCGCGGCGACCTGGGTGGCCTTCAGCGCGGTCACCTGGGCGGTGGTCAGGGCGACGATCTGCGCGGTGGTCAGTGCCGGCAGTTGCGTGGCCGACAGCACGGCGATGTTGGGTTTGCTGATCACGGCGATCTGCGCCGTGGTCATCTGAGCGATCTGAGCGGTGCTCAGGGCGGCGATATCCTGGGTCGCCAAGCGGGCGATGGTGGCCGTACTCAAGGCAGCGACTTGCGCCGGGGTCAACGAAGAGATGTAGCTCATGAACGCATCCTGTCTAAGGTTTTTGTGCGCTGCCAGCGTTGTCGCCGTAGCCTTGGGCCGGGAATGGATAGCCCCCCACGTCGTTTAGCGACCTGGGCTGAAAAAACCTTAAGATCGTTTATTGATGGCGTTTTGCCTTTTGCTTTCTTTTGGTTATAAAAAGCACGCTATCTATAGGCTGAGCTTGTAAAAAGGCGGTCATTCAGCATGTCCCGCACGCTCTACCGCGCGGCTCCGACCGGGCCGATAGGGGGCCGGGGCAGGGTGCTTGACCGCGTATCGAGGCGCCACTAGTGTGCGCGGGAAGCCGCGTCTATCCGCCAAAGTGCGAGGGCGCCGGCGTCTTTCTTTCCTGGCACTTTGCGCGAGTACCCATCAGTGAAAACCTTCCTTCATGTCGGTTGCGGTCCCAAGAACAAGAGCGGTACCACCAAAGGGTTTGCCACTGACGACTGGCAGGAGCTGCGCTTCGACATCGATCAGAGCGTCAACCCGGACATTCTCGGCACCATGACCGACATGTCGCAGGTGCCCGATGCGTCGGTCGATGCGCTGTTCTCCAGCCACAACATCGAGCACCTCTACCCCCATGAAGTGCCGGTGGCCCTGGGCGAGTTCAAACGCGTGCTCAAGCCCGGCGGCTTCGTGGTGATTACCTGCCCTGACCTGCAATCGGTATGCGCGCTGGTGGCCGAAGACAAACTCACCGACGAGGCCTACCGTTCGCCGGCCGGGCCCATCGCGCCAATCGACATTCTCTACGGCCATCGTCCGGCCATGGCCGACGGCAACCTGTTCATGGCTCATCGCTGCGGTTTCACCAAGAAAGTGCTGACCGCTTCGTTGCAGGCTGCCGGCTTCGACATGGTGCTGCCGATCCAGCGCGCCTACCCGGCGTTCGACCTGTGGGCGGTGGCAGCTCTGGCGCCGATCAACGAGCAGCAAGTGCTGGAAATCGCCCAGCAGCATTTCCCTGCCTGACCTGAGCCCCTTGCCGGGCAGGCCTCGAGCCTGCCGCGGGCAGAGTTCACTTAATCTTTCTCAATTGCAGGTGTATCGTATTCGCCCTTGATCGCCGGCCATGCTGGCAAATTGACTTGGCATTACGAGGTACCCGCACCGATGTCCGTAACCCGTCGACAAATGCTCATGGGCCTCAGTGGCCTGGTGGTGGTAGGCCTGGGCGCGGGGGGCGCGGCGCGCTACTGGCTTGGCAAGGTCGAGGACGACAACGCCGGGCACGATTACGAGCTGATCGCAGCGCCGCTGGATGTCGAGCTGGTGCCAGGCTTCAAGACCCAGGCCTGGGCCTTCGGCCCGTCGGCGCCCGGCACCGAGTTGCGCGTGCGCCAGGGCACCTGGCTGCGGGTGCGCTTCATCAACCATCTGCCGGTGGAAACCACCATTCACTGGCACGGCATTCGCCTGCCCCTGGAAATGGACGGGGTGCCGTACGTGTCGCAGTTGCCGGTCAAACCGGGCGAATACTTCGACTACAAGTTCCGCGTGCCGGACGCCGGCAGCTACTGGTATCACCCCCATGTCAGCAGTTCCGAAGAGCTCGGTCGCGGGCTGGTCGGCCCGCTGATCGTCGAGGAGCGTGAGCCTACCGGTTTCGCCCATGAACGCACGCTGAGCCTGAAGACCTGGCACGTCGACGAGCAGGGCGAATTCATGCCCTTCAGCGTACCCCGCGAGGCAGCGCGCAACGGCACTGCCGGGCGCCTGATCACCATCAATGGCGCGGCCGATGCAGTGACTGAACTGCCGGCCGGGCAGGTGGTACGGGTGCGTTTGCTCAACCTCGACAACACCTGGACCTACCGCATCAACCTGCGCGGCAATTGCGAGGCGCGCATCTACGCCCTGGACGGTAACCCGATTACCCCACGGCCGCTGGAGGACGACTACTGGCTCGGCCCTGGCATGCGTATCTGCCTGGCGATTCGCATTCCCCAGGCCGGCGAAGAGATTTCCCTGCGCGATGGCTTCGTGCGTCTCGGCACCTTGCGCTCGGTGCCCAGCGAGCAAGCGCCCGGCGACTGGCCCAAGGCACTGCCGGCCAACCCGATCGCAGAACCCGACCTGGACAATGCCGAGAAGCTCAATTTCAACTTCGAGTGGGCCGGCAAGGTGTCGGTGGACACCGACAACGGTCGCCCGCCGAGCCTGTGGCAGATCAACGGCCAGGCCTGGGACATCACCGACAAGACCTGCGCCGACCGGCCCATCGCTACCTTGCAGAAGGGCAAGAGCTACATCTTCGAACTGAAGAACATGACCCAGTACCAGCACCCGATTCACCTGCATGGCATGAGCTTCAAGGTGATCAACTCCAACCGCCACGAAATCCGTGAGCCGTGGTTCACCGACACCTACCTGCTGGGCAAGAACGAACGTGCCCAGGTCGCCCTGGTGGCCGATAACCCTGGCACCTGGATGTTCCACTGCCATGTCATCGACCATATGGAAACCGGTCTGATGGCCGCTATCGCGGTGGTTTGATGCGCCCGCAGATCATCGATCGCAGCCGCGATCAGGAATTCATGAGTCTGGCCCTGGCCCTGGCTGGCGAAGGCGCGGCGCTGGGCGAGGTGCCGGTGGGTGCGGTGCTGGTGCAGCAGGGCGAGGTCATCGGCCAGGGCTTCAACCGACCGATTCTCGACAGCGACCCCAGCGCCCATGCCGAGATGGTCGCTATCCGCGCCGCCGCCCATGCCGCCAGCAACTACCGCCTGCCGGGCAGCACCCTGTACGTGACCCTCGAGCCATGCAGCATGTGCGCCGGGCTGATCGTCCACGCCCGTGTGGCGCGGGTGGTCTACGGCGCCAGCGAACCCAAGGCCGGAGTGGTGCAGAGCCAGGGACAGTTCTTCGCCCAAGGGTTTCTCAATCACCGGGTGCTGGTGGAAGGCGGGGTATTGGCCGAGGAGTGCGGGCGGGTGCTGAGCGAGTTCTTCAAGGCGCGGCGGGGGAAGGGGTGAGGGGGTTGTTCGCGTCGGTATAGGGGGTGCAAAGCAGGCCCAGCCCCCACCGACCCGACACTCACGGCTGCGCCGCGTCCACCGGCTTGTCCTTGTTCACCCCCGGCACATGCAGGGCGCCTTCACCCGGCTGGCCTTCGAGCTGCGGCTGGGTCACCCAAGTGAGGATGTCGTAGTAACGGCGGATGTTGGCGACGAAGTGCACCGGCTCACCGCCGCGGGCATAGCCGTAGCGGGTCTTGCTGTACCACTGCTTCTGCGCCAGGCGCGGCAGCATCTTCTTCACGTCCAGCCACTTGTTCGGGTTCAGCCCTTCGCGTTTGGCCAGGGTGCGGGCGTCTTCCAGGTGGCCGCTGCCGACGTTGTAGCCGGCCAGGGCGAACCAGGTGCGGTCCGGCTCCTTGATGCTGTCGTCGAGCTGATCCTTGACCAGCATGAAGTACTTGGCCCCGCCCTGGATGCTCTGCCGGGCGTCGAGGCGGTTGGAGATGCCCATGGCCTGGGCGGTGCGCTGGGTCAGCATCATCAGCCCGCGCACGCCGGTCTTGGAGGTGACTTCCGGCTGCCACATCGATTCCTGATAGCCGATCGCGGCCAGCAGCCGCCAATCGACCTGCTCGACCTTGGCACTGGCCTTGAAGTGTTTTTCGTACTTGGGCAGGCGCTGCTGCAAGTGCTGGGCGAAGGTGTAGGCGCCGACGTAACCGAGTACATCGACATGCCCGTAGTAGCGGTCCTTGAGGCGCTGCAAGGTGCCGTCCTTCTGCGCCTTGTCGATGAAGTCGTTGACCTTGTTCAGCAGGCTGTCGTCTTCGCCGGCGGCCACTGCCCAGCGCTGGTCGCGGGTATCGCCCAGGTCGAAGGCCACGCGCACATTGGAGAAATACACTTGGTTCATCGCCAGTTCGTTGGAGTCGACCAGGGTCAGGTCGATCTGCCCTTCATCGACCATGCGCAGCAGGTCGACCACCTCCACCGCATCGGACTCTTCGTATTCGAGTCCCGGATACTGCTGCTTGAGCGCCGCCAGCTGTTCGGCGTGGCTGCTGCCCTTGAGCACCATGATCTTCTTGCCCACCAGGCCGCTGGGCTGGGTCGGGCGCGGGCGGCCGTTGCGGTAGATGACCTGCGGCGTGACTTGCAGATAAGGGTGCGAGAACCTGGCCTGGGCGTTGCGTTTCTCGCTGCTGACCAGACCGGCGGCGGCCAGCACCGGGCCGGAAGGGCTGCCCAGTTGGCTGAAGAGGTCGTCGAGGTTGTCGGCGGTTTCGATCTTCAGCTCCACCCCGAGGTCGTCGGCGAAGCGCTTGACCAGCTCGTATTCGAAGCCGGTTTCGCCGTTGCGATCCTGGAAATAAGTGGCCGGGCTGTTGCGGGTGACCACGCGCAGGACGCCGTCATCCTTGACGCGTTCGAGTGTGCTGGGTTTTTCAACACAGGCACCGAGCATCAGGAAGAGTCCGGTTGCGATGAGCCATCTGGCGCAACGCTGGCGCAAAGCAGTCTGGGCGAACATGCGGTGCAGTATACGCAAAGCCTTGCCCGCGCCATATCTCGACAACGACAGGCAGGTCTGCTAGCAGGTCAGGCGAACCGCAGCCGTTTCAGCCCTTGCCAGCGACCGGCCGGGTGCTGGCAAGCTCGGCAAGGCCCGCAGGCGCTCATTTTTCTGACCCTGAAGTCCGATTCAGCCACTTGGCAGCATTACCCTCTGGCGGGTGCCGAAAGCTGTGGACTTAGGCTAGAATGCACGGCCTCCAAGCACACCCCTTCCTGAGGCTGTCCCGACGATGTTGATCCTGCGCGGCGCTCCTGCCCTTTCTGCCTTTCGCCACGGTAAGTTACTCGAGCAACTGAGCCAGAAAGTTTCCGCTGTTACCGGTTTGTATGCCGAATTCGCCCACTTTGCCGACGTCGACGGCGAACTTGGCACCGACCAGCAGCAGGTGCTGGGCCGGTTGCTCAAGTACGGGCCGAGCGTCCCGGTGCAGGAGCCTGCGGGCCGCCTGTTCCTCGTCGTGCCGCGCCTGGGCACCATCTCGCCCTGGGCCAGCAAGGCGACCGACATCGCTCACAACTGCGGTTTGCAGAGCATTCAGCGGCTGGAGCGCGGCATCGCCTATTACGTCGCAGGTGAGCTCAGCGAAGCCGATGCCGCAGTGGTCGCCGCCGAACTGCACGACCGCATGACCCAGCGCGTGCTGGCCCAACTGCAGGACGCCGCCGACCTCTTCAGCCATGCCGAGCCACGCCCGATGACCTCGGTCGATGTGCTCGGCGGTGGCCGCGCCGCCCTGGCCCAGGCCAACCTCGACCTGGGCCTGGCCCTGGCCGACGATGAAATCGACTACCTGGTCGAGGCCTTCCAGGGGTTGCAGCGCAACCCCAACGACATCGAACTGATGATGTTCGCCCAGGCCAACTCCGAGCATTGCCGGCACAAGATCTTCAATGCCACCTGGGACATCGACGGCCAGGCGCAGGAAAAAAGCCTGTTCGGCATGATCAAGAACACCTACCAGATGCACAGCGAAGGTGTGCTCTCGGCCTACAAGGACAACGCCTCGGTCATCGTCGGCAATGTCGCCGGGCGCTTCTTCCCCAATCCTGAAACACGCCAGTACGGCGCGGTGCAGGAGCCTGTGCACATCCTGATGAAGGTCGAGACGCACAACCACCCGACCGCCATCGCACCGTTCTCCGGCGCCTCCACCGGTTCCGGTGGCGAGATCCGCGACGAAGGCGCCACCGGTCGCGGCGCCAAGCCCAAGGCGGGCCTGACCGGCTTCACCGTGTCCAACCTGCGCATTCCAGGCTTCGCCCAGCCGTGGGAGCAGGCCTACGGCAAGCCTGAACGCATCGTCGATGCGCTGGACATCATGATCGAAGGCCCGCTGGGCGGCGCGGCGTTCAACAATGAGTTCGGCCGTCCGGCGCTGACCGGCTACTTCCGTACCTTCGAGCAGGCCATCAGCACCCCGCATGGCGATGAGGTGCGCGGCTACCACAAGCCGATCATGCTCGCCGGCGGCATGGGCAACATCCGTGCCGACCACGTGCAGAAAGGTGAAATCACCGTCGGCGCCAAGCTGATCGTGCTCGGCGGCCCGGCCATGCTCATCGGCCTGGGCGGCGGCGCTGCCTCGTCGGTGGCCACCGGTGCCAGCTCGGCCGATCTCGACTTCGCCTCGGTCCAGCGCGAGAACCCGGAAATGGAACGCCGCTGCCAGGAGGTCATCGACCGCTGCTGGCAGCTCGGCGACGCCAACCCCATCGCCTTCATCCATGACGTCGGCGCCGGCGGCATTTCCAATGCCTTGCCGGAGCTGGTCAACGACGGCGGTCGCGGCGGGCGCTTCGAACTGCGCAACGTGCCCAACGACGAGCCGGGCATGGCCCCTCACGAAATCTGGAGCAACGAATCCCAGGAGCGCTACGTGCTGGCCGTCAGCAGCGAGCACTTCGAGCGCTTCCAGGCCATCTGCGAGCGCGAGCGCTGCCCGTTCGCGGTGGTCGGCGAGGCCACCGAAGAGCCGCACCTGACCGTCACCGACAGCCACTTCGACAACACCCCGGTGGACATGCCGCTCGACGTGCTGCTGGGCAAACCGCCGCGCATGCACCGTTCGGTCAGCCGTGAAGCCGAGCTCGGCGATGCCTTCGACCCGGCCGCTCTGGCGCTGCAAGACAGCATCGAGCGCGTGCTGCACCACCCGGCGGTGGCCAGCAAGAGCTTCCTGATCACCATCGGCGACCGCACCATCACAGGCCTGGTGGCCCGCGACCAGATGGTCGGGCCGTGGCAGGTGCCGGTGGCCGACTGCGCCGTCACCGCGACCAGCTTCGACGTCTACACCGGTGAAGCCATGGCCATGGGCGAACGCACCCCGCTGGCCCTGCTCGACGCCCCGGCGTCCGGGCGCATGGCCATCGGCGAAACCATCACCAACCTGGCTGCAGCGCGCATCGGCAAGCTGTCCGACATCAAGCTCTCGGCCAACTGGATGTCCGCCGCAGGTCACCCGGGTGAAGATGCCCGCCTGTACGACACGGTCAAGGCCGTCGGCATGGAGCTGTGCCCTGAGCTGGGCATCACCATTCCGGTGGGCAAGGATTCGATGTCGATGAAGACCCAGTGGAGCGAAGCCGGCCAGGACAAGAGCGTCACCTCGCCGCTGTCGCTGATCATCACCGGCTTCGCCCCGGTCAGCGACGTACGTCAGACCCAGACCCCGCAACTGCGCATGGACAAGGGCGAGACCGACCTGATTCTGATCGACCTGGGCCGCGGGCAGAACCGCATGGGCGCCTCGATTCTGGCGCAGACCCACGGCAAGCTGGCCGACAAGGCCCCGGATGTCGACAACGCCGAAGACCTCAAGGCCTTCTTCGCGGTGATCCAGGGCCTGAATGCCGATGGTCACCTGCTGGCCTACCATGACCGCTCCGACGGTGGCCTGATGACCACCGTGCTGGAAATGGCCTTCGCCGGCCACTGCGGTATCAACCTCGATATCAAGACCCTCACCGGCAACGCCGAAAAAGCCTGCGCAGTGCTGTTCAACGAAGAGCTGGGCGCGGTGATCCAGGTGCGTCGTGATTCCACGCCGGTGGTACTCAGCCAGTTCAGCGCTGCGGGCCTGGGCGAGAACTGCGCCGCGGTGATCGGCCAGCCGATCAACAACAACGATATCTACGTGCGCCTGGGCGACGAGGTGCTGTACAGCGGCAAGCGCTCGACCTTGCAGCGCCAGTGGGCCGAGACCAGCTACCAGATCCAGCGCCTGCGCGACAACGCCGACTGCGCCGAGCAGGAGTTCGACGCGCTGCTCGAGGAAGACAACCCCGGCCTGTCGGTCAAGCTTGGCTATGACGTCAACGAAGATGTCGCTGCGCCCTACATCAAGAAGGGCGTGCGCCCGCAGGTGGCGATTCTGCGCGAGCAGGGCGTCAACGGTCAGGTCGAAATGGCTGCCGCCTTCGACCGGGCAGGTTTCGCTGCCATCGATGTGCACATGAGCGACATCCTCGCTGGTCGAGTCGATTTCGAAGCCTTCAAGGGCCTGGTGGCCTGCGGTGGCTTCTCGTACGGCGACGTGCTCGGCGCCGGTGAGGGCTGGGCCAAGTCGGCGCTGTTCAACAGCCGCGCACGCGATGCTTTCCAGGCCTTCTTCGAGCGCACCGACAGCTTCGCCCTGGGCGTGTGCAACGGTTGCCAGATGATGTCCAACCTGCACGAGCTGATTCCCGGCACCGACTATTGGCCGCACTTCGTGCGTAACCGCTCGGAGCAGTTCGAGGCCCGTGTGGCCATGGTCGAGGTGCAAAAATCCAACTCGATCTTCCTCCAGGGCATGGCCGGTTCGCGTATGCCGATCGCCATCGCGCACGGTGAAGGCCACGCGGAGTTCGCCAGCGAACAGGCCATGCAGGCCGCCGATGCCTCCGGTTGCGTGGCGCTGCGCTTCGTCGACAACCACGGCAAGGTCACCGAGCGTTACCCGGCCAACCCCAACGGCTCGCCCCGTGGCATCACCGGGCTTACCAGCCGTGATGGCCGCGTGACGATCATGATGCCGCACCCCGAGCGGGTGTTCCGCGCGGTGCAGAACTCGTGGCGTCCGGATGAGTGGCAGGAAGATGCAGCGCTGATGCGCATGTTCCGCAATGCTCGAGTGTGGGTGGACTGACGGTGTACAAGCTGGCCTTCTTCGTTCCAGACAGCCATGTCGAGCAGGTCAAGGCCGCTGTGTTCGCCGCAGGCGGCGGACGCATCGGCGACTACGAGCATTGCGCCTGGCAGACCCTGGGCCAGGGCCAGTTCCGACCGATGCAGGGCAGCCAGCCCTTCATCGGCCGCGCCGGCGAGGTCGAGGTGCTGGAAGAATGGAAGGTCGAGCTGGTGGTGGCCGACGAGGCGATCACTACGGTGATCGACGCGCTGCGCCAGCACCACCCGTATGAAACGCCCGCTTACGAGGTCCAGCCGCTGCTGGACATCTGAAGCACTCGCCTGGGCCTGATCATCAGGCCCAGCGTCTATTGCCCTCTGAAAAACCCCTCAATTCTGACTCAACGCCCCAGTCGACTGGCAGACCTCGAAAACGCGTGGCGCCGCGCTCTTGGGGGGCAGTGCACATACTGCCGAATAAAGCTGCGAAACAGCTCAAGACCGTTCTCGGTGAGGATGCTTTCCGGGTGGAACTGCACGCCCTCGACCGCAAGCGAGCGATGGCGCACGCCCATGATGTAGTGGTCATCGGTCGAGCGCGAGCTGACCTCCAGGCAGTCGGGCAGCGCCTGGTCGAGGATCATCAGTGAGTGGTAGCGGGTCGCCTGGATCGGCTCCCCACCGGTATGGGCATAGACCCCTTTGCCATCGTTGACGATGGTGCTGACCTTGCCATGCATCACGTGCGGCGCTCGGCCGACCTGGGCACCGTAGGCCAGGCTCAGGGCCTGATGACCAAGGCACACACCGAGCAACGGCAGGCGCCCTTCGAAGTGCCGGATCAGTTCGATGTAGCCGACGTCGGCGGGATGTCCAGGGCCTGGGCCGAGCACGCAGAAATCAGGCTCGAAGGCTTCTATGCGTTCGATCAGGTCCGGCGCGTCGTGGCGCTCGACGTGGGTCTCCAGGCCCAGCTGTTCGAAGTACTGGCTGATGATGAAGACGAAGCTGTCGTAGGCGTCGATCAAGAATACTTTCACAGGGCAATCTCCTGGCCGGTCACAGCCCGGTACACCGAGCCCATCTTGTACAAGGTTTCCTTCCATTCCAGCTCGGCGACCGAGTCAGCCACCACGCCGGCAGACGCGCGCAGGTGGTAGGTGCCCTGGTCGTGCACCGCGGAGCGGATGCATAGCGCAGTGTTGACGCTGCCGTCGAAGCCGATCAGCCCCAGCGCCCCGGCGTAGATACCGCGGCGGTTGCTCTCCATGCCCTCGATCAACTGCATGGCCCTGACCTTGGGCGCACCGGACATGGTGCCGGCCGGGAAAGACGCCTTGATCACGTCGTAGGCATCCAGGCCCGGACGCATCAGCCCACGAACGTTGGAAACCATGTGGTAGAGGTGGGAGTACTCTTCGACCCGCATGAATTCATCGACCTCCAGCGACCCTGCCTGGCAGACACGGCCAATATCGTTGCGGCACAGGTCGATGAGCATCAGGTGTTCGGCCCGTTCTTTTTCCGAGCGCGTCAGCTCCAGCACCAGTTCAGTGGGGTCGACGCCGGGCTTCTTACCCACCGTGCCGGCGATCGGGCGCATTTCGATGAGGTCGTCCTCAAGGCGTACGAACAGCTCCGGACTGGCGCCGATCAGGTCGATGCCGCCGACGTGGGCCAGGTACATGTAGGGCGACGGATTGCGCTGACGCAGGCTCTGGTAGACCTCGAAGGGCGTTACCGTCGAGCGAATGCAGATCTCGTGGCCAAGTTGAATCTGATACACGTCACCGGCGCGGATATGCTCCATCGCCACGTTCACCCGTTGCAGGAACTGTTCGATGGACACGCTACGGGTCTCTTCGAACACTTGCGGGTACAGCGGCGCCGAGTGCGAGGTCGCCGGCGCTTGTGCGTGGAGAAACGGATAGTCTTCCAGGCTACGGGTCGGCCACAGCGGGTGGTTGTTGATCAGCGTTTCCACGCTGCCGTCGCTGTGCAGGTAGACCAGTGTCTGGTACACCGAGAGGGCGATCAGCGGGTAGCCATGAGTCTTCTCGGCGTGGTCGGGCAGCCGTTCGATCAAGCGGACGCAGTCGTAGGAAAAGTAACCGAAGAACGCCAGGCTACCCGGTGCTTGGGGTGCAGGTTCGAAGCAGGCCTGCACCTGCCTCAGCACATCCCAGGCCGCGTCGCGGTCGGGCAGGGCGATGTTCAGCGACGGATCGATGCTCACCCCGTGCTGGCACAGGCTGGCATACACGTGCTCGCACAACTGCGCACAGCCGCGCAGCCAGGCGCGGTCTTCATCGATGCACACTTCCAGCAGAGGCTCCAGGCCAATAATCGTGGCGCGCCGATCGCGGCTCGGCCCCGACAAGGATTCGAGAATAAATACCGAGGCGTTGCCCAGTTGCTGGGCCGCCTGTGCGTACACGGCAAGTGCATCGGTGGGGCGGCGTTCTTCACGCCGTAATACATCGACAGCAATAGAATGAGTGTTCACGTTGATTACCGTATTCAGGGTGCAGCGGTTCGAACACTTTCAAATAGAAAGTGCCAGGATATATAACGCGCGAGAGCACTTTATTCAGTGACAAAGAAGTGTTCCCTGAACATCAGTTCCTAGGCGCGCAGCGAACGGGGCATGTCGTGCATTAACACAGACATACACGCATGACATCGCGCACTGCACCCTACAGGCAGGCGCACGCTACGGCAGAAAAGGGTTCAGGAGAGCAGATCAGACGTGGCCGCACAGCGGCACGAACACCTGTCTTCGCGTATTAGCGACGCCAGGTATTGCTTTTGAAGACGGCCAGGACGGCCCGGGAACAGCTGTCGGGGAAGCTGTGGGAAGAGCGGATAGCAGAGAGATGATAGTACATGTGCAGACATCCCAGTCTTGACTAATCACTGTGGCAAAAGACCTCAGTGCGAAGAAACTAACAGCAGGGCTTTTAATGTGTCAACTCATTAGCTGCACGCTACAGTAAGCGCAGATGCGGTAGTCATCAGTGCAAGTATGATCGGGCAGGGAACTTATCACTGTTTTGCGTATAGCGCCTCGATCCGAGTCGTAGTGAGCCTATCGGTACTGTCGGGTCACCGCTACAGCCAGTGACCCGACGCCCGGTGCGCTTCAGCCAAGCATGCCACCGCCAAGGTCACTCAGGTCAATGATGTTGATTGAGTGTTTCTGGTCCATCTCCTTGAGCCGCTGTCGGCCTTTTTCACTGATCTCGCGGTGACGGCGTGTCAGCTCGTCGGCAGATTCGCCAGCGGTGATCGCGTCGGGATTGGCATCCGCCCAGGTCGATACGATCTCGTCTTGCCAGTCGTCGACTTCCGGGTGGCCGATGAAGCTCTTCGCCACGCTGGCCGGATCGCGGTCGCGGTTGCCCGCCCAAAACTCATGCATGGCCCTGCCCACTTGCTCCACCGCATAGCCGGCCAGCAGCGCCGCCAACTCATGGAAGGGATGAGTGTCGTGGTCCTTGGCAAGCTGCGAGTGAGTGGCGTGGGTTCCTGGTTCAACGTTCGGGTCGTTCTGCAGGAGGGTCTGCGCGTCGTCGATCTGATCGCCGGCCCAGATCAGCAGATTCTTCAGCACCAGATCCTTGGCAGATCCCAGCAATGCCATCGGCAGGTTCAGGTACCAACTGCTCAATTGAGTGAGTTTATACAGCGGGTTCGCCGCCAGCCTGTCGCGGGTTTCCAGCGCTGTTACCAGATCATCGCGCCAGTGCTGTTGCGGATGCTCCTTGAGCAGGATCAAGAGCATCTGTTCTTCATCGGTGCGTTCGCCAGGCTGGATGGGTTTGTAGATGTGGCCGTCAGCCGGGAACAGTGCCTTGGCGATGGGTTCGGCAATGCTCGCCAGCACATCGGTGCCGCCGAACAGGCCCGTTATCACCGGGTGTTCACGCCGGCTCTCGACCCCGCAAACCCAGGGCAGCACATTGCTGTGGCCTATCTTGCGCAGGCTCAGTTCTACGAAATTGGAGTGGGCGAAAAAGTCTTCAAGCGTGTGCAGGCCCGCACCGAATTCGCGCAGGCCCACTGGGGTAGGGCCTTCGTGCATGGCGTCGATGATCTTTCTGTACATGAAGTCGATGGCGTCATCGATGTGTCGGCGCATGGCGCGCTCCTCATCGATCTGGGTCTGAGGGCTATCGGCCAGCACCAAAGGCTCGAAATCGGGATCGATGGCCTGCGGGTCATCGGCGTCCGCGTCGAGGGTCAGCGGATTGTCGATGTGTTCGGACTGTCTGTAGACGCCGAGAATGTCGGGGGTGACCTTATAGAAACTGCGGCTGCCTTCGTCCTGCTGCAGGTGGTGGAACTCCTTGAGCGCCAGCAGATCGACCACCTCGGTGAGAACTTCCCTGGACAGCTTGGAGGGGAAATCCTTCGGTGCATGCTTGGCACGCACGATTTTTGGGTCGATCAATTGCGAATAGTCGCGCAGCCAGTTGCCGAAGTAGATCGCGTCGATCTGCTGCGAGCTGAAGCCGACGTTGCCCAGCGCCTTGGCAATACGTCCGTGGCCGAACGAATGAGTCCCGTTGCCTTGGCCTGCGCTGAACCGCGCGCCGGGACGAAACCCGGGCGGGGCGTCGACCACGTCCGGCGCGTCACTGGCACTGGGCATGGTCAGGGTCAAGGTGGCGTTGAACTCGGCACTGGCGTACTCGGCGAATGCGGCGCCGTCCTGCACCGCGGGGTCATGGAACAGCGCAAAAGCCACGTAGCGCTGACCCGCCGTGCTGGGCTGGGCAGTTTCGAACAGCGCGTCGACCTCGGCTGCATGCTCTACCTCACCGTCATGCAGGCCGGCATCCAGGTAATCGCCGAACGCCTCGATCAGGCTCAGCAACAACGGCGCGGTGGCGGCCGGGACTTGCACTGCCTGCTCGATGACGCCGCGTGGAACCTGAATGCAGCTGTCGGCAGGTGCGTAGAAGGCGCCGCTGGCATCGCTGTCAAGCACCTGCAACGCTGGGTTGGGCAATGCATCGGCGAGCAGGTCGGCGTGCAGTTTGAGGTATTGCTCGGCCGTAACGCGCCGGCCGAACACCGATACGCCCAGCGCCTCGAATGACTTGGCAGAATACTGCGCGGCAATACGCTGCAGTTGTTCAAGGGCGAAGCGGCTTTGGAAGGTGGGCATGTCTTGCATGATGAGCTCCTGGGTGAAGAGGACGCTCATCATGCAAAGCGCTGCCGGGCGCTGGAACGGGGGTTCGGCGAATCAGACAGATCCTTCGCCGGTCAGCGTCATCGGCTCACGGCCCGAAGGCAGTCTTCCCAGCCCGGCACGGCCAAGTTCAGCAGCCGCGCCGGGTTACCGGGGAAGCCTGTTCCATCACGCGGTACCGATTTCCCCGCCATCCTCGCGCTGGATCACCACGGTTGCCGACCGCGGCCTGACGTGCTGGCCTGGCCCTGTGACGTCGGTCGCCCGCTCGCTGCTGGGCCAGTTGGCCGGGTGCTGGATGTTGACGAACAGCGTCTTGTTGTCGGGGGTGAAGGCGATGCCGGTGACCTCGCAGCCGTTGGGGCCGACGAAGAAGCGGCGCAGGTCGGCCTGATTGCTGGCGTTGATCGGTACCTGCTTGCCGGCGCCATCGAGCAGCTGCGTCGGCACCACCGCCAGCAACTGGTCGTTGGTGTAGTCGGTCAGGGTGGTTTCACTGTTGTCGGTCTCGAACCACAGCACGCCGCGGCTATCGAAGCGCATGCCGTCGGGGCTGGCGAACTGGTTGAGTTCGCTCAGGCCCGAGCGGTTGATGTCGGCAGCGCCGCCGGCGTTGCCGCCGAAGACGAAGATGTCCCAGCTGAAACGCTGGTGATCGTCGCTGTCGTGCCAGCGCACGATGTGCCCATGACGGTTGGGCCCACGTGGATTGGCGGCGTTGACCGTGCCCGGGGTGCGCACGCTGTTGTTGGTCAGGGTCACGTAGCCATCGCCGTTGAGCGGGTTGACCGCGGTCCACTCCGGACGGTCCATGGGCGTTGCGCCGAGCGCATCGGCGGCGCCGCGGGTGTTGAGCACGATAGCGGCCAGGTCACCGAAGCGCGCGCCCAAGGTACTGCCGTCGGTGGTCGGGCTGGCGCTTTGCAACGCCAGCCAGACACCGCTGCCGTCGGCATCGAAGCGGGCAACGTAGAGCGTGCCGTGGTCGAGGTACTTGGCGCCGGTGGCGAGGCGGTCACCGGGTGTGGCATCGGCCGGGTCCCACAGCGCGCTTGAGACGAACTTGTACAGGTACTCGTTGTTGGAATCGTCGCCCATGTACCAGACCAGCGGTTTGCCCGCCACTGCCAGGCCCGGACAGCAGCCTTCGTGGCGGAAACGGCCCAGGGCGGTGCGCTTGGTCGCCAGCGCCTTGCCGTCGTAGGGGTCGATTTCGACGATGTAGCCGAAGGTACTGGCCTCGTTACGGTAGTCGTCGGCAGCGCTGGCGCCACGTGGGGTGATGTCGAAGCGGGCGAATTCGTCCTGCGCTTCGCTGGCGTCACCGGCTGCACTTTCCCAGCGGTACTGGCCGCTGGAGGTGGCGACGCCAAGGCGGGCCTGGTCGGCTGGCAGGGTGGCCTTGTTGACGAAGATGCCTGGCCAGTTCTCTTCGCAGGTCAGGTAGGTGCCCCAGGGCGTGTAGCCGTTGCCGCAGTTGTTGTTGGTCCCGCGGCAGTGGGTGCCGTCGGGTGAGTAGCGGGTCTTGACGTGCTCGCTGCCACGCAAGGGGCCGGCGATGAGCATGCGTGAGGCCGTGGTGAAGCGGCGGTTGAGTGGGTCGTTGTCGACCACCTGCCAGCGTCCGTTGCGCTTGCTCAGGCGCAGCACACCGGCGCCATGGGCGTTGATTTCCTTGCGCACTTCTTCGGCCGGGCGTTTGCCCTCGGCAGTGCTGGTCGGCCCCTGCGGGTGCAGGGCCGCCGGGTCGATGTACTCGAAGTTGATCGCCAGCAGGCCATCGTCGCTGCGGCCATCGAGGGGGAAGAAGTGCATGCCGTCGTGGTGCATGCCCATGGCGTTGGCCTGATCCTCGGCGCTGTTGCTGCCATCGGCTTGCCATGGCCGCGCCTGCCGGTTCAGCGGTGTGCCCCAGGGCGCCAGCACGTAAGCGCTGTAGCCGGCGGCCAGGCTGCAGCCGTCGGTGCGCGAGCCTGGGATCGAGGCGAAGTCCAGGCGCAGCGGCTTGCCGTTGGCGCTGGTCGGCCGCGTCGCGGCGAGCGCGGGGGATGCGGCCTGGGCCAACAGACTGCCGCCAAGGCCGGCACCGGCGATCATGGCGACCGCCGCCCCGAGGCTGCCGCGCAGCATGCTGCGCCGACTCAGGTGTGCCTGCATGACGTCGGCCATCGGTAGATTGGCGCTGCGGTTACGGTTGAGGTTGTCGCCGCTGTCTCGACTCATCGGGGGTCCTTTTTCCTGGGGCGGGTTGCGAGAACCGCGACTCTAGGCAGCCCCTGTGATGGTTCTGTGACGCTGCGGTTAAAGGCTGATGACAGAAACGGGCTCTTCCGAGGCCCTTGCCCATGACAGGACGCTGCCCTGGGCAAGGGCTGCGCCTTACTCGCTACGGCGCTGCTGGTTGATGCCGGCCTTCCATTCGTTGCTGGTGTTGTGGCCACTGGTACGGATCAGGCCGAAGTCCAGAGCGTTGTCGCCGTCCGCCGCGCCGCGGCTCTTGGTGATCTCGGCCACTGCCGTGCCCAGGTCGACCGCAGAGTTGGAGGCATCGAGGTTGACGTCGCGGCGGTAGTCCTGGCCGCGCAGGTTTTCCAGCGACAGGTTGCCGCCGCCCAGTTCCACCGCGCCCTGCGGCGCCTGCAGGCGCGCACCGACCAGGCGCGTATCGCCGCCTACGTCAAGGCTGATGCCCTGATTGCCCTTGATTGCGCTGGCATGGGCGACACCGTCGCTCTGCTGACGCTGCACGTCGACCTTGAGGGTCGGCGACCAGTTCGGGTCGAGGCTGGTCAGCGCGTCGCCGGCCTTGTCCTTGACCTTGCCTGCGGCGGGGCCGGCCAGGGAGGTTGCGGCATTGAGGTAGCCCTGGGGATTCTTCTCCTGGCTCAGACGGGCATCGACCTGCACCGAGGTGCTGTCGCGCGTGTCCTTGCGACTGGCAACCAGCAGGTCACCGCCGACGCTGCCGCGCACCTGGTCGGCATCGATGCGGGCGCCCTCGATGCTGACATCGCCGGCGCTGCTCAGGGTCACCTGATCGGCACGCAGGGCGCTGTCGTTGAAGGTGTGCTCATTGCGCTTGTCGACATCGACCTTGACCCGGCCATGCAGGGCGCGCACGTCATCGCTGGGCGCCTCGGCCTTGCTCAGGCTGAAGCCGGCACCGGCGGTGAGTTCCAGGTTGTCGCGGTGTTCCTGGTTGGCGGACGACTCGATGAGCATGCCGCCCTTGCTGGCCTCGAGCTCGAGGGTCTTGGCGCTGGCCTGCAAGCCTTGCAGGTGGATGGCCTGGTCTTCGCGGGCCTGGCTGGCGATGCGCAGGGTGCCACTGGTGTGGATGCTCGGGTCGAGGGCGGTGCTGCTCTGCTCGTCGATCTTGCCGTTGCTCAGGTGGCCGCCCAGGCCGCCGCCGCTCATCGCTCCCTGGCTGGCGGCAAGCTCTGCGCCACCGCCGAGGGTCTTGCCCGTGGCACTGTGCTCGTTGGCGCCGGCCAGTACCTGCACCACGCCGGCGCTTTCCAGAGTGGTCGCTGCCACTGGCGCCTGACGCGTACCAATGCGAACCCCTTCGAGGTTCAGCTCACTGCCGCCGCGCAAGGTGACTGCGCCGCTGGTGTCGATCTGCGCGCCATGGGCTGTGCGGTCCAGCGACTGGTAGGCGGTGTAGTCGGCGTAGCCACGCACGTCGACGCCGGTCTTGCCAGGGCGATTGCCGCCCTTGCTCCACAGGCTGCCATCGAACTGGGTGTGGTCCTTGCTCACGCTGTCCAGCGCGGTGCTGAACTGCAAGCCCTGGGTGGCTTCGACCAGCACCGGGCCGCTGCCGCCGTCGATGCGCGTGCCTTCATAGAGGCCGGCGCTGCCCAGTTGTATCTGCACGCCACTCTGGCCTTGCAGGCTGCCGACGCGGGCGGTCAGCTGTTCGGTTTGCGTGTCGCTCAGGCTCACGCCTGCGGTGATACGGCCGTTGATGTCTTCACCGGTGCTGGTGTCGACACGCAGGGTGCCGTCGATCTGCTGGATGTGCTCGCTATGGGTGCTGCGGTCGTAGGCGGCGAGCATCTGGTGCTCTTGCGCGTCGATCTGCAGCTGACCCTCATCGGCGCGGTAGTTGGTGCCGATATCGAGAATCTGCTCGGCCTTGACCTGCACCGCAGCGCCGCTCAGTTCAGTGACTTGTGCGGTGTGCTCGGTGTGCTCGATGTCCTTGCGCAGGTGCGCGAGGCCGGCGTCGGCACCCAGGCTCGGCGGGCTCATGGCGTCTTCGGTGGAGGCCTGCTGGAAGCGCGCCGCTTCACCGCCTTCGACCAGGCGCTCGATGGGCCGGGTCAGGTCGCGGTACTCCAGGCTGGCGCCCAGGCTAGCGCGCCAGTCGCGGGTGGTTTCCTTGCGGCTGTGGGTATCCTCGGCCGCGCGGTTTTCGACGCGCTCGGCGGTGGCCAGCAGGGTCTTGCCGGCTTCGATGCGTGCGCCTTCGTTGACCAGTTCCTTGCTGTCGAGGGTGATGTCGCCACTGGCGCGCAGTTCGCTGCGCTGGACCTTGCTGTCGTGCTCATCGACGCGGGTCTGCAAGCGATGGCCCTCGAACTGGCTACCGAGCTTGTCGATGCCGCCGGACACTTGCAGGCCGCCGCCGCTGCGCGTGGTGGTTTCTTCGTGCTCGGTTTCGTTGCGGGTGACGCCGGTCTCGATGCGCGGCGCCGACACCTTCAGGTCGCCCGCCTCGGCGGTGACCTTGGAGCCTTCCACGCGTAACGTTTCACCGCTGCTGAGCACAACGTTGGCGCCCTGCAACTGGCTGGCGGTCTGTTGCGTGCTGTGGGTGCGCTCGTCGACGCTGACCACCTCATAGCCAACGCCGGCCTCGAACTGGCGCGAGCCTGGCTTGTCGCCGTCGGCTTCGCGAGTCTGCCTGGCCGAGGCGCTCAACCCGCGCTCTTGCTGATGGCGTTCGCCGGTATGGGTGCTGGCGGCGCTGGTGATGGTCAGGTCGCCGGCGGCGCTCACTTCCAACTGCTCGGCAGCGGCGATCCGCGCGCCTTCGATCTTCATTTCACCGGCACTGGCCAAGCGCAGGTTGCTGGTGGAGTTGACGTCGCTGGTCAGCACCTGCTGATCGCTCTGCTGCGTTTGGCTGCTGCTGCCGAGCAGGTTGAACAATTTGCTGTCGCTTTGCGTGTCGCTGCGCTCGCTCTTGCTCAGCGCCGAGCCAATTTCCAGCAGGCCTTGTTCGCTGTACACCACGCCATCGCCCTTGCTGGTCACTTCGCTGCCGCGGATGGTCGCCTGCTGCGCGGTGACCTTGAGCGTACCCTCCGAGCGCAAGGTGCTGCCTACCGCGTTGCTGGCTTTGCTGTCGGTGCCTTCACGGTCGGCGAAGAAGGTGCCGGAGACCAGGTCGCCGCGGTAGTCCTTGACGGCCAGTTCATCGCGCACCTGGGTGTCTGCCACTTCGACATGCTGGCCTTTGAGTTCCATGTGCTGTTCGGCCTGCAGGCGGCTGCCCTTGATGTGCACATCGCCGCCTGCCTCGACCAGCACCTGATTGCCCTTGAGCAGGCTGGGGTCGGCGGTTTCCTGGTAGTGATCGGTGTCGTTGTCACCGCGCCACAGATTCTTGCGGTGGCGCACCTCGGTCTGGGTGCGGCGGCTGTCGAAAGCAGCCTCGATGTCGATGTCGCCGCCAGCCTTCACGCTCACCTGCTGGCCCGCTTCGGCAGTCGCGCCGGTCAGGCGCAGGTCGGTGCCGGCGCTGAGGTCGATATCGTCGCGGGCGCTGAGCATCACTCCGTGCTGGCTGCGCTCGGTTGTGGTGGTGTCGCTGCTGTAGGTTTCGTTGGTGACGAAGAGGAATGTGTTGCTCCACGCTTCGTTCTGCCGGGTGACCTTCTCGCGGGTCTTGCCATCGAGGGTGAGCTTCTTGCCGGCGCTGACGTTGATCTGATCGGCACTGCCGGTCACCGCGCTCATCGACAGATCGTCGGCGGCGCTGAGCTTGAGTTCACCGCGTTTGACCTGCAAGTGAGCCTTGCTCTGGTCGCTGCCTTCCACCGTCAGGCCACCGGCCGAGCTGACGCTCAGGCCTTCATCGGCCTCTATGTGCGAGGCGCCCAGGCGTACGCCGGCCCCTTCCCCGGTGGAGACGATACGGATACGCCCGGCGCGCATGGCGCCGAACAGGCTGGCGTCGATCGCGCCCAGCTCGCCTGGCAGGTGTTCGAGCACCTCCAGCGAACCCCCTTGCAGGCGGTTGCGCCCGGCGACGATGTTCAGCTCGCCCTCGTTGCGTATCGGGCCATGGCTGACCACCTTGGGCGCCACCAGGTCGAGCGCGCCGCCCGCCTGGCTGACGCCGCCTTCGAGCACCTGCAGCTGACCGCCGGCTTGCAGGGTGTCGAGCTGGATCTGCTGCGACTCGTCGAGCAGCGGCTTGCCGACCAGGAAGCCGGCGCGGGTGGTGTTGATGAAGCTTGCGCCATTGAGGCTGATGCCGTTGGGGTTGGCGAGGATGTAGTCGGCCGGGCGGCCGAAGATTTCCTGCGCGCCGGCGACCAGCGAGGCATTGCTGCTGATCACCTCGTTGATGATGGTCGAGGCGGCCTGGCCCTGGAACTGTGGGTTGGCCGCCAGCGCGCCGGCCAGCTGTGACTGACCCGCCTCCAGGGCGTTGTTCATCACCAGCCCCGCAGCGCCGACGTTGTAGTCGAGGAACTGGTTGTGCGACAGGCCACTGGCGTTGGGCGCGACGATATCGATCACCGGCACGCCATGCCCGGGGTTGATCAAAGGCGTGCCACCGGGGCCTGCGGCGGCCTCCAGGCCCGGGTTGGCGAAGCCGCTGGCGGGGGTGGCCAGGCACAGGAAGATGGTCCAGCGCAGGGTGTCTGCGCGCAGCGGGGGATGACGGAGGTCAGTCATGGTTTTCTCTCTTGTTGTGGGTGAATCAGAGACTCAGGTTCAGCTCGAACAGCCAGAAACCGGGTTCCAGTGCGCTGTGAGGTACGGCGCTGGCGTAGAGCGGCTGCTGGTATTCCAAGCGCAGGCTGTGCTTGGGCAGCAGCAGCTCGACACCGGCGCTGGCGCCGGCGAGGCGTTGGGAGTCGTGTTCGCTGGATAGGCGAAACGCGTTTTTGTGCTGCATGCTGCGGCTCCAGCCCAGGTCCAGGCCGATGAAGGGACGCAGTTGCAGGGCGGGGAGGGAAGAGGGGAGAGGTCGCAGCGGATGAAGGATGGTGTTACGCCATACTGCACCGTTGGTGTTGTTGACGCTGAGCTCGCGGAAGCCGCGTACCGCGAAATGGTTGGTTACTGCAAGCTGGTGCAAGGCCGGCAGCGGATCGGCGCTGTACTGCAGCGTCGCCTGGCTATGCCAGTACCACTTACGCCGGCCATCAGCGGGGCTCAGGTAGGTAAGTTCCGCGCGGTACTTGTCCATGCGAGTACTCGACGTGTGGTGGCGCTGGTCGCTCAGACGCTGGCGTATCTGGGCGACGCCGAGTGATGCCTTCCACAGCCCTTGCTCCAGCCATAGCAGGTGCAGGCTTGTGTCTACGCTGAACAGGTCCGGACTTTGCAGAGTGAGACGGTGACCTGCGAGGTGGTTGCGTAAACGGGCGTTGTCGAATTGCACGACGCCACTCAGCAAGCCGCGCTGACTGCGCCACAGGACCCTTTCGGCCATCACGGTGCTGGTCTGGCTACGGCTGCTGGTACTCAGCTTGAAGTTCCCGGACCTGCCCAACGGCAGATACGATGCGGAGCTGCTCACGCCTACCCCCAGCCGCCAGCGGCCATATGGCACGGCGTATTCCAAGGCGACGTTCTGCGACCGACCCGGAGCGTCGAAACGTGTGCCGGAAAGGTTCAGACGTAGTTCATCGTTCACTCCAAACGGGCTATCCACGCCCGCAGACAGGCCCATCTGATAGTGGCCGGTCGCATCGTTGCCGCGGTTGTTCAGTCGCACGTCCAGATACCAAGGGTCATCACGCCGCAGCGTCTTGACCACCACCCGCGTCCCTCCCTCTAGCTCGCCAGGCAGCAGATCGCTGCCCAGCTCGAAGGCGCGCAGGCGGTTGAGCTGGTCCAGCCCCTGTTCCACGTCGGGCAGGTGCAGAGGCTTACCGAGCAGATCGGGGAAGGCTCCGCGCAAAGACAATGGCAGGCTGTCATCGGCAAACTCGATCGACTCCACGAACCCTTCGACCACCACGATATCCAGCGGCGCGCCGTGTTGCGGCTGGCTGCGCAGTAGCGGGCGCGCCATGGGATAGCCCGCGTCGATATAGCGCTGGGTGATGGCGCGCAGCAGCTGATTGATAGCGCCAACGCCCATGCACGGGCGCAGATAAGGCTCGATGGTGCGCTGCAACTGGGCGTCGTCGAGTTGCCGATGGCCGCTCAGGCGTATGCCGCTGACCGCCTGACAAGGTTCATCGAGAGAAGGGCTGGCCGTTGCAGGGGCCGGCGGCTCGCTGCGATCGCGCTGCCAGCGTTGCAGGCGCTGCTGGGTCTGTTCGGCCTGCCGGGCATTGTGCTGCTCGCGCAACTGACGGCTGGCCAGGTCGTCTGCCATGGCCAGGGACTGCACGGCAAGGCTCAGCAGCAGGCCGGCGGTGTGAAGGCGTAGCGAACCAGCGCACCGCAGCGAACGGAGGGAGGGCGTCGACATCGAGGAATCCCGCAATCAGGTACCGGGTGGTACTTTTTTATTTGCGGCGATTGTAAAAATCCGGCGTCACGCCTGGCTGCGGTCCCGTACTGACCTAGGCGTCAGCCGAAAGTGGTAACACCGTAGGAATTTTCCTCTTGCACATATTCAGACCCATAGGTCATGGGCGAATTTCGATCATCGTGCCGTCCTTGACCAGGCTCCATACCTCGCGCATGTCGGCGTTGCGCATGGCGATGCAGCCCTCGGTCCAGTCCAGGGTGTGGAAGTACCACTCGGGGTAGTCGTCGTTGATCGGTGTGCCGTGAATCATGATCATGCTGCCGGCCGCCACGCCCTCACGCCGCGCGCGAGCGGCGTCGCTGACATTGGGGTAGGAGATGTGCATGGCTAGGTTGTAGCGGCTGCTGGCCTTGCGCCAGTCTATCCAGTAGAAACCTTCCGGCGTGCGTTTGTCGCCCTCGCGCTCCTTGGCGCCCTTGGGCTGCTTGCCAAGGGAGATGCGATAGGTCTTGAGCGGTTCGCCGCGACTGAGCAGTTGCAGGCGGCGTTCGGATTTGAGCACCAGGATCTTGTCCACCGACTGCACTGCCGTTGCCTTGCTCGCCGGGCCGGCAGGCGAGGTGACTACGCTGTCGAGCGGCTTGCGGATGATGGTCTCGGTGAAGCCGGCCTGGGCCAGCGGAGCCAGGCACAGGCAGATGACAGCAAGCAAGCAACGCATGGAACGCTATTCCCGGGGAAGAGGGTTGGAAGAGGCGAGGTTCATCGGCGCCACGTACTCATGGCCGACCGGGTAAGACTGCGCGAGGCGGTCGCGATAGTAGCATTGCAGGGTGCGCGCCACGGTACGGAATGCCAGGTGCTCCCAGGGAATTTCGTGTTCTTCGAACAGCCGCACTTCCAGGCTTTCCACGCCCACGGCGAAGTCCAGGTCGCTGAGTTCGGCGCGAAAGAACACATGCACCTGGTTGATGTGCGGCAGATCGAACAGCTGATACAAGCGTGCCTCGCCGACCCGCGCACAAGCTTCTTCGTCGGTTTCGCGGCGCGCCGCCTGCTCCAGGGTCTCGCTGTTTTCCATGAAGCCTGCCGGCAGCGTCCAGAAGCCCCGGCGCGGTTCGATGGCGCGCCGACACAGCAGCACCTGGCTGCCCCAGATCGGCAACACCCCGGCAACCATATTGGGGTTCTGGTAGTGAATGGTGTGACAGGACGGGCAGACGAAACGCAGCCGGCTATCGCCCTCGGGGATGCGCTGGATGACCGGGTTGCCGCAGGCGCTGCAGAATTTCATGCTGGGGTTCCTGTAATGAGTCGCTATCTTGGCGCGCGCGCGCCTGCCACCGCAAGCCGTCCCTGGCCTGGGGCTTGGGTGCCCTGCGGCTTTTGGTGCATGATGCTCGGCAGGCCTTTGAACCGAGAGTGTGCAGATGCTGGATGAGCTTGTTCGGCGGATGAGCAGCCATAGCCCTGTGTCCATGGACGTCGACCGGCGCTTCCCGGAAGCTGCCGTGCTGCTGCCGATCACCCGCTGTGAAGAGCCCGAGCTGGTCCTGACCCTGCGCGCCCAGGGGCTCTCGACCCACGGCGGCGAGGTGGCTTTCCCCGGCGGTCGGCGTGACCCGGAAGACCCCAGCCTGGTATTCACCGCCCTGCGTGAAGCGGAAGAAGAAATCGGCTTGCCGCCGGGTCTGGTGGAAGTGCTGGGGCCGTTGAGTCCGCTGATTTCCCTGCACGGGCTGAAGGTGACGCCATTCGTCGGGTTGATCCCCGATTATGTCGAATACCGCCCCAACGACGCAGAAATCGCTGCGGTGTTCAGTGTACCGCTGGCGTTCTTCCGCCAGGACCCGCGCGAACACACCCACCGCATCGACTATCAGGGGCGCAGTTGGTACGTGCCCAGTTACCGCTACGACGACTACAAGATCTGGGGCCTGTCGGCGATCATGATCGTCGAGCTGGTCAACCTGCTGTACGACGCCGGTATCAGCCTGCACCAGCCGCCGGAATGTTTCGTCCAACCGTGAACGGGGCCCACCCCGTCATCCGCATCAGCGTGAGGAACCTGCCATGAAATATCGCCTGGGCGACCAGCGTGTCGATGCCCACCCCAGCAGCTGGACTGCCCCCAATGCCACGCTGATCGGCAAGGTACGCCTGCAGGCTCGCGCCAACGTCTGGTTCGGCGCGGTGTTGCGCGGCGACAACGAACTGATCGACATCGGCGCCGACAGCAACGTCCAGGATGGCGCGGTGCTGCACACCGACATGGGCTCGCCGCTAACCCTCGGCACCGGCGTCACCGTAGGCCACAACGCCATGCTGCACGGCTGCAGCGTCGGCGATTACAGCCTGATCGGCATCAATGCCGTGGTGCTCAACGGTGCGCAGATCGGCAAGCATTGCATCATCGGCGCCAACGCACTGATAGCCGAAGGCAAGGTCATTCCCGACGGCTCGCTGGTGGTCGGCTCGCCGGGCAAGATCGCCCGTGAGCTGACCGAGGCGCAGAAGCGCATGCTCGAAGCCAGCGCTGCGCATTACGTGGCCAACGCCCAGCGCTATGCGCGCGAGCTGGTGGTCGACGATGAGTGAGGTGGCAACGCGTCCGGTGGCCTCGCCCTGCGTGAGTATCTGCGCGCTGGACGAGCAGGACATCTGCACCGGCTGTCAGCGCAGCGTCGAGGAAATCAGCCGCTGGTCGCGCATGAGCGACCAGCAGCGCCGTGAAGTGCTCACGCTGTGCCATCAGCGGGCAGTGGCGGCGGGGTTGATACTCGGCACCTAGGCACGTCGGCCGGTAGCTGTCAGGCGCATGGAAATCCAGTACCCTGTGCGGCTTGTCCGAAGGTCTCTCGTCCATGCTTTTTCTCATCGCCTACATCAGCAGCGTGGTGCTGATCAACTTCGCCTTTTCCAGCGCCCCACACCTGGACGTCATCTGGTCGGCCTGGGGCGGCCTGGTGTTCATCCTGCGCGACATGGTGCAGACCCGCTACGGTCACGGTGCCCTGTTGGCGATGCTGGTCGCGCTGGTGCTGTCGTACATCACCTCCGAGCCTGCCATCGCGCTCGCCAGCGCCACGGCGTTCTTCCTCTCCGAGCTGATCGACTGGCTGGTGTTCAGCATCACCCGCCGGCCCTTGCGTGATCGCCTCTGGCTCAGCTCGGCGCTGAGCATCCCGGTCGATACCTTCATCTTCTTCGGCATGATCGGCGCACTCACCCCTGCCGTGGTCGGCACCGCCATGGCCTCGAAATTCGCCGGGGTCAGCGCGGTGTGGCTGGCGATGAGCTGGCGCGCACGGCGGGCGACGCAGCCCGGCTGACCACGACCGGTGATGGTGTAGAATGGCGCTCCTTTTTCCCCGGGCAGCGCTTCCTGCACGCGATCCCGACCGTCTCAGAGGACCTCTAATGACCCGTATCGGAACCCCTTTGTCGCCGAGCGCGACCCGTGTACTGCTCTGTGGCTGCGGCGAGCTGGGCAAGGAAGTGGTGATCGAACTGCAACGCCTGGGGGTCGAGGTGATCGCCGTCGATCGCTACGCCAACGCGCCGGCCATGCAGGTGGCGCATCGCAGCCACGTGGTCAACATGCTCGATGGCGCAGCCCTGCGCGCTGTGATCGAAGCCGAGCGGCCGCACTACATCGTTCCGGAAATCGAAGCCATCGCCACCGCTACGCTGGTCGAGCTGGAGCACGAAGGCTTCACCGTGGTTCCCACGGCCCGCGCCACCCAGCTGACCATGAACCGCGAAGGCATCCGCCGTCTGGCCGCCGAAGACCTCGACTTGCCGACCTCGCCGTACCACTTCGCCGATACCTACGAAGACTATGCCAAGGGCGTCGCCGACGTCGGCTACCCGTGTGTGGTCAAGCCGGTGATGAGCTCGTCCGGCAAGGGGCAGAGCCTGCTGCGCAGCGACGCCGACCTGCAGAGCGCCTGGACCTACGCCCAGGAAGGTGGGCGCGCCGGGGGCGGGCGGGTGATCGTCGAGGGCTTCATCGATTTCGACTATGAAATAACCCTGCTGACCGTGCGCCATGTCGGCGGCACCACCTTCCTCGACCCGGTCGGTCACCGTCAGGAGAAAGGCGACTATCAGGAGTCCTGGCAGCCGCAGGCGATGAGCGCCAAGGCCCTGGCCGAATCGCAACGGGTGGCCAAGGCGGTCACCGACGCCCTGGGCGGGCGCGGCCTGTTCGGCGTCGAGCTGTTCGTCAAGGGTGATCAGGTGTGGTTCAGCGAAGTCTCGCCACGCCCGCACGACACTGGGCTGGTGACCTTGATCTCCCAGGACCTCTCGCAGTTCGCCCTGCATGCGCGGGCGATTCTCGGCCTGCCGATTCCTTCGGTACGCCAGTTCGGCCCATCGGCCTCGGCGGTGATCCTGCCCCAGGGCACCTCGACCCAGACCGCCTTCGCCAACCTGGGCGCCGCGCTGAGCGAGCCTGACACCGCGCTGCGTCTGTTCGGCAAGCCGCAGATCGACGGTCAGCGGCGCATGGGGGTGTGTCTGGCTCGCGATGAATCCATCGAAGCGGCGCGGGCCAAGGCCAGCCGCGCAGCCCAGGCAGTCAGCGTCGAGTTCTGATGGCCTGAGCCCGCCGCGCGACACCGCGGCGGGCATCCGCTACATTTTCCTTCAGCGCTGCAACGGCGCCTCGAACAAGAAGGAAACGCCATGCGCCACGAATTCAGCGACGTGCTCAACGACCTGATCGACTACTTCCTGCTCGCCGATATCCAACGGCTCAAGCGTTTCCAGGACGACCACGAACTGCCCGATGACCTGGCCCACGCCTTCACCCACGGCGACAGTGGCGACCGTGCGGTGCTCGAAGGGGTGGTGTTGCCGCTGGCAGGGGTGGAAAACCTGCCGTATCGCATCATCTTCACCCTCGATGGGCAGTCGCCAGCGTTGCTCGAAGCGGGCAGCAACCTGCGCCATCGCCGCGCCGGCTATATCCTTGAAGTGCAAAGCGGCGCGGTGATGCTGTTTACCTGGCGCCTGCTGCAGCACTTCACCAACAAGACGCTGGGCGATCTGCTGGCACGTTACCAGGCGCCCGAGCGGCCGATCATCGAGCTGGAAAATGGCTGGTACGAGGTGGAGGTACTGGCCGGCGCGGTGCTGCGCGACGAGCTGTACGAACCGGCGTTCGAGTTCGTTCTGCGCAAGACCTGGAGCCGGCCACGCGCAGGCGATATCGATGTCGGCTATCGCTATACGCTCAAGGGTGAGCTGCTCGAGTCAGCGCCGCGGCGCTAGCGCCGGGCTGACGCTCCAGGCCAGCACCTTGCTCGCGCAGTTGTCCTGGGTTTCGAGGATCTCCAGGCGGTAGCGGCCGATGCGCAGGCATACCGCGGTTTCCGGAATGCTTTCCAGGGCTTCGATGACCAGGCCATTGAGGGTCTTCGGCGCGCCGTCGCAGGGCAGGTGCCAGCCCAGGCAACGGTTGATTTCCCGCAGCGTGGTGGCGCCGTCGATGATGAAGCGGCCATCGTCCTGGGCCTGGATATGCGGGTTGTTGAGGTTCTGCGCTTGCTCGAACTCGCCGACGATTTCTTCGAGCAAGTCTTCCAGCGTGACGATGCCCAGCACCTCACCGTATTCATCGACCACCATCGCCATGCGCCGCTGCTGCTTGTGAAAGTTCAGCAGTTGTAACTGCAAGGGCGTGGTTTCCGGAATGAAGTAGGGCGGATGGCAGGCGGCAAGCAGCGCATCGCGGGTCAGTTCGTCCGCGCTCAGCAGGTGCTGGACCAGCTTGATGTTCAGCACCGCCTCGACCTGATTGATATCGGCATGGAACACCGGCAGGCGCGTGTGCCGGCTGCTACGCAGCTGTGCGCTGATCTGCTCGATGGGATCGTCGAGGTTGATGCCATCGACCTCGTTGCGCGGCACCAGGATGTCATTCACGGTGACCTGCTCCAGTGCCTGTACGCCGTGGGAAATGCCGGGGCGCAGGGGCGTGGGAGTGGCGTCATGCTCGAACGGGTCGTCGCTGGCGCCCACTGCGCGGGCCTGGGCTGCTTGCCGGCGCAGCGGTCGCAGCAGCAGGCGCGCGCAGCCGTCGAGCAGGCAGGCCAGTGGTTGCAGCAGCCACAGCGACGCGCGCAGTTGCCGGCCCAGGTTCAGGCAGCCCTGCGGGTAGCGCCGGGCGAGGCGTCGCGGCAGGTAGTCGGCCAGCACCAGCAGCGTCAGCGCAGCGCCCAGGCCGGCCAGCCAGAAGCCGTGCTCGCTGTCGTGGCGCCAGCCTTCCAGGCACGCCAGGCCCAGCACCAGCAGCTTGCCCAGACTGGCCCCGAGCACCAGGGCCTGGCCAGGCAGGGCCGGGGTGAGGTCGTCATCTGCGTCGGCGCGCGGTCGTTGTGCGGCGGCGTCCACCGTGCTCAGCAGCACCGACCAGAGCAGCGCCAGGGCCAGGGTTGCGAGCAGGGTGGCATGCGGCAGGGTGAACATGGGTGATGGTCAGATGTGCAGGATGAATTCGCGTACCAGCTTGCTGCCGAAGTAGGCCAGCATCAGCAGGCAGAAGCCGGCCAGGGTCCAGCGGATCGCCTTGTGCCCGCGCCAGCCAAGGCGCGTGCGACCCCACAGCAGGACGCCGAACACCACCCAGGCCAGGCAGGCCAGCGAGGTCTTGTGCACCAGGTGCTGGGCGAACAGGTTGTCGAGGAACAGCCAGCCCGACACCAGCGAGGCGCTGAGCAGCGCCCAGCCCGCCCAGAGAAAGCCGAACAGCAGGCTTTCCATGGTCTGCAAAGGCGGGAAGTTGCGGATCAGCCCTGAGGGGTGCTTGTGCTTGAGCTGGTGATCCTGCAGCAACAGCAGCAACGACTGGAACACTGCGATGGTGAACAGGCCATAGGCGAGGATCGATAGCAGGATGTGCGCCAGGATGCCAGGTTCTTCATTGATCAGCGGTACCGTGCCGGCGGGGGCGAACTGCGCCAGCAGCGCGGTCACCGCGCCCAGCGGGAACAGCAGCACCAGCAGGTTTTCCACCGGGATGCTCAGGCAGGCGAGCAGGGTCAGGGCAATTACGGCCACGGCGATCAGGCTGGCCGCGCTGAAGAAGTCCAGACTAAGGCCCAGCGGGGTGATCAGCTGGAAGAACAGCGCGCCACCTTGGGCCAGCACGGCCAGGCCGCCGAGCAGGCCGAGCAGGCGTTTGTCGGCGCGCGAACCCTGGCGAATGCGCATGGCTTGGTGCAGCGTCGCCAGCAGGTAGAGGCCGGCAGCGAGCAGATTGGGAACGAGGCTGGGTGAAGAGAGCATAAGTCCTGGCAGGCAAGCCCTTAAAGAAGCGGAGTGTGGCATAGAAGGAGGCGAGCAAGGAAGTCTGTAGCGGCGCGCCCGGCGCGGTGCCGGCATAGATCAGCAAAGCGTGCGTCCGTCAGCGCCGAGGTGTGCGTAATCGGCGCGCTGCGCTATAATCGCCGGCTTGCTGTGCCCTGGGTCTTTTCATCGAGTACCAGGTTGCCTGACCACCCTCGGCTTTACTGGGCCTGAAAGGATCACCATGTTCGAAAACCTGACCGACCGCCTGTCACAGACGCTGCGCCACGTTACCGGCAAGGCCAAGCTGACCGAAGACAACATCAAGGACACCCTGCGCGAAGTGCGCATGGCGCTGCTTGAGGCCGACGTGGCCCTGCCGGTGGTCAAGGATTTCGTCAACAGCGTCAAGGAACGTGCGGTCGGCACCGAAGTGTCGCGCAGCCTGACCCCGGGTCAGGCGTTCGTGAAGATCGTCCAGGCCGAACTCGAAGGCCTGATGGGCGCGGCCAACGAAGAGCTGGCGCTCAACGCTGCGCCCCCTGCCGTGGTGCTGATGGCCGGTTTGCAGGGTGCGGGCAAGACCACCACCGCTGGCAAGCTGGCGCGCCACCTCAAGGAGCGCAAAAAGAAGAGCGTGATGGTGGTGTCGGCCGACGTCTACCGTCCTGCCGCGATCAAACAGCTGGAAACCCTGGCCAACGATATCGGCGTGACCTTCTTCCCGTCCGACATCAGCCAGAAGCCGGTAGCTATCGCCGAAGCGGCGATTCGCGAAGCCAAACTCAAGTACATCGACGTGGTGATCGTCGACACCGCCGGCCGTCTGCACATCGACGCCGACATGATGGACGAGATCAAGTCCCTGCACGCCGCGGTCAAGCCGGTGGAAACCCTGTTCGTGGTCGACGCCATGACCGGCCAGGACGCGGCCAACACCGCCAAGGCCTTCGGTGAGGCGCTGCCGCTGACCGGTGTGATCCTCACCAAGGTCGATGGCGATGCCCGCGGCGGTGCCGCGCTGTCGGTGCGCGCCATCACCGGCAAGCCGATCAAGTTCCTCGGCATGGGCGAGAAGAGCGATGCCCTCGAGCCATTCCACCCTGATCGGATCGCCTCGCGCATTCTCGGCATGGGCGATGTGCTCAGCCTGATCGAACAGGCCGAGCAGACCATCGACAAGGCCAAGGCCGACAAGCTCGCCAAGAAGCTGAAGAAGGGCAAGGGCTTCGACCTCGAAGACTTCCGCGACCAGCTCCTGCAAATGAAGAACATGGGCGGCCTCGGTGGCCTGATGGACAAGCTGCCGAGCATCGGTGGCGTCAACCTGTCGCAGATGGGCAATGCTCAGGGCGCTGCCGAGAAGCAGTTCAAGCAGATGGAAGCGATCATCAACTCGATGACCCCGGCCGAGCGCCGCGACCCTGAACTGCTCAGTGGTTCGCGCAAGCGCCGTATCGCCCTGGGTTCCGGCACCCAGGTGCAGGACGTCGGGCGGCTGATCAAGCAGCACAAGCAGATGCAGAAAATGATGAAGAAATTCTCCAGCAAAGGCGGCATGTCGAAGATGATGCGCGGGCTGGGCGGCATGTTGCCAGGCGGCGGCATGCCGAAGATGTAACCCATTCAGGGCTCGGGCGTGTTCGCCTGGGTCCGGGATCCCCGCTGCGGCGGGGTCAACGCTGTCCGCTTCGGCAGGCAGTCAATCGTGCAGATCGACCGGCAGGCCTTTGTTCAACTGAAAAAGGCATTTGCAAAAGTCCGTACATTCCTTGAGAATATGCGGCCTTTCGGGTACCCGTGTGCCCGCAGGGATCATGATTTGCAGCACCGACTACAGGAACGATGTTCAATGCTAACCATCCGTCTTGCCCGTGGCGGCTCCAAAAAGCGCCCATTCTACCAACTGACCGTAACCGACTCGCGCAACCCGCGTGACGGCTCCCACATCGAGCAGGTTGGCTTCTTCAACCCCGTCGCTCGTGGTCAGGAAGTTCGCCTGTCCGTTAAAGAAGATCGCGTCGCTCACTGGTTGAGCGTTGGCGCACAGCCGTCTGAGCGCGTTGCTCAGCTGCTGAAGGAAGCGGCCAAGGCTGCAGCCTGAACCGTATGAACGCGACGCCAGAAAAGCCTGACGACCTCATCGTCGTTGGCAAGATTTTTTCGGTTCACGGCGTTCGCGGCGAGGTGAAGGTCTTTTCCTTTACCGATCCGATTGAAAACCTGTTGGATTACCGTCACTGGACGCTTCGGCGTGAAGGGTCGGTCAAACAGGTCGAGCTGGTGAGTGGCCGTTCCACGCAAAAGGATCTGGTCGCGAAACTCAAAGGGCTAGACGATCGTGACGAAGCGCGTCTTCTGAGCGGTTACGAGATCTGTATCTCACGCAGCCTTTTGCCCAACTTGAGCGAAGACGAATACTACTGGCATCAGCTGGTAGGTCTGAGCGTCATCAACCAGGACGAACATCTGTTCGGCAAGGTCGATCACCTGTTGGAAACCGGCGCCAATGATGTAGTAGTGGTCAAGCCTTGCGCAGGCAGCCTGGATGATCGTGAGCGCCTGTTGCCGTATACCCGGCAATGCGTGCTGGCAATCGATCTGGAAGCCGGTGTGATGCGGGTCGAATGGGATGCGGATTTCTGACAGATGGGCAACCTTCGAGTAGAAGTCGTCACGCTGTTCCCTGAGATGTTTTCGGCCATTACCGAGTACGGCATTACCAGCCGCGCGGTGAAGCAGGGTCTGTTGCAACTGACCTGCTGGAATCCGCGGGACTACACCACTGATCGCCACCATACGGTGGATGATCGGCCTTTTGGCGGTGGTCCGGGGATGGTGATGAAGATCAAGCCTCTGGAAGACGCCCTGGCCAGTGCCAGGCAAGCGACCGGAGCATCGGCGAAGGTGATCTACCTCTCGCCACAAGGCCGCACGCTGACTCAGCAAGCGGTCAAAGGCCTGGCTGAACAGGAGTCGTTGATCCTGATCGCCGGTCGTTACGAAGGCATCGACGAGCGTTTTATCGAAGCTCACGTCGATGAAGAGTGGTCGATTGGCGACTATGTGCTGTCCGGTGGCGAGCTGCCGGCCATGGTGTTGATCGATGCGGTTACACGGCTGCTGCCCGGAGCTTTGGGGCATGTGGGTTCGGCGGAGGAAGACTCCTTCACCGATGGCCTGCTTGACTGCCCGCATTACACCCGACCTGAGGTGTATGCGGATCAGCGTGTACCCGACGTGTTGCTCAGTGGCAACCATGCACACATCCGGCAATGGCGGTTGAAGCAGTCCTTAGGCAGGACCTTCCAGCGCCGCGCCGATCTTCTGGAAAGTCGCTCACTTTCTGGAGAAGAGAAGAAGCTGCTCGAGGAATACCTCCGAGAGCGGAACGATAGTTAACGTATCGATGGTGGATCACAGCATCCATCTTAGGAGCACAGCATGACCAACAAAATCATCCAGCAGCTCGAAGCAGAGCAGATGAGCAAGGAAATCCCGACCTTCGCACCGGGCGACACCGTTGTCGTTCAGGTTAAAGTGAAGGAAGGTGAGCGTTCCCGTCTGCAGGCGTTCGAAGGCGTCGTCATCGCCAAGCGCAACCGCGGTCTGAACAGCGCCTTCACCGTGCGCAAGATCTCCAGCGGCGTCGGCGTAGAGCGTACCTTCCAGACCTACAGCCCGCAGATCGACAGCCTGGCCGTGAAACGTCGTGGTGACGTGCGTAAAGCCAAGCTGTACTACCTGCGTGACCTGTCCGGTAAAGCAGCTCGCATCAAGGAAAAACTGTCCTGAGTGCAGTTTGACCGGCAGCCCAGGCTGCCATGCGAAAGAAAAAGCAGCCTTCGGGCTGCTTTTTTGTGGGCGTGGGTTTTTCCGCGTATAACACCCTCTGCCGCGTAAACCCTTGCGATGGGAGCAATCGATGACGCCGCGTGACCAGCAAATCCAGCGCCGTACCGAGTTGTCTGTCACCCGTGTGACCAAAACGGTATTCCCCAACACCACCAACCATCACAACACTTTGTTCGGCGGCACCGCCCTGGCCTGGATGGACGAAGTGTCGTTCATCGCCGCCACGCGTTTCTGCCGGTTGCCGCTGGTGACAGTGTCTACCGACCGTATCGACTTCAAGCACCCGATTCCGGCCGGCACCATCGTCGAGCTGGTCGGCACTGTGATCAAGGTGGGCAACACCAGCCTGCAGGTGCAGGTCGATGTGTTCGTCGAAAACATGTACCTCGATGGCCGCGAGCGCGCCATCCACGGCGTATTCAGCTTCGTCGCCATCGATGAGGACAAGCGTCCGGTGCCGGTACTGCCGGACTTGGGCTGCGAAGTCGCCGCCTCCAAATCACTCTGATTCGCCCCACCGAGTAACCTTGCCTGTATGCCTGCTCTGGACCACCCGTTGATCGACCCCTTTCTCGATGCGCTCTGGCTCGAAAAAGGCCTGTCCGCCAATACCCGTGTCTCGTACAAGAGCGACCTGACCCTGTTCAACGGCTGGCTGGACGAGCGCGGTGTCGACTTGGCGCAGGCGGGGCGCGACTCGATTCTCGACCATCTCGCCTGGCGTCTGGATCAAGGCTACAAGCCGCGGTCGACGGCGCGTTTCATTTCGGGGGTGCGGGGCTTTTATCGCTATTTGCTGCGCGAGAAGCTGATCGCGGTCGACCCGACGCTGCTGGTGGAGATGCCGCAGTTGGGGCGGCCACTGCCCAAGTCGCTGTCCGAAGCCGATGTCGAAGCGCTGTTGCAGGCGCCGGATCTTGCCGAGGCGATCGGCCAGCGCGACCGCGCCATGCTGGAGGTGCTGTACGCCTGCGGCCTGCGGGTGACCGAGCTGATCAGCCTGACCCTCGATCAGATCAACCTGCGCCAGGGGGTGTTACGGGTGATGGGCAAGGGCAGCAAGGAACGCCTGGTGCCGATGGGCGAGGAGGCTGTGCTGTGGCTGGAGCGCTATCTGCGCCATGGCCGCGCCGAGCTGCTCAACGAGCGGCCGAGCGATGTGCTGTTTCCCAGCCTGCGGGGTGAGCAGATGACCCGCCAGACGTTCTGGCACCGCATCAAGCACCACGCCAAGGTTGCCGGGATCGACAAGGCGTTGTCGCCGCACACCTTGCGCCATGCCTTTGCCACCCACCTGCTCAACCACGGCGCCGACTTGCGCGTGGTGCAGATGCTGCTGGGCCACAGCGATCTGTCGACCACGCAGATCTACACCCATGTGGCCAAGGCCCGGCTGCAGCAACTGCACGCGCAGCACCATCCGCGCGGATGAATGGAATTCATGTTCTGCCAGGTGGCGTGTGCAACGACAGTCAGCGCCAGCCTGTTGTGGTAGTCTTGGCCGGTTTGTAGCAGGGGCCGTCTGGTCGTCGCGCCGTGGGCGCAGGCCACACCCTCGAGCCCCCGCCCGCCTTCAGGAGTTCCCATGCGCGTGACCCGGATTTTCGCAGCCGCCGCCCTGGCGCTGTGCAGCACCCTTGCCGCCGCTGCGGCGACCGACGCCAACACTGGCGCCGAACAGGCAATTCGCAAGACCCTGCAAAGCCTTGAACTGGACGTGCCGGTGGAAAGTGTTTCCAGCAGTCCGGTCGGCGGCCTGTATGAAGTCAAGCTGCAAGGCGGCCGCGTGTTGTACGCAAGCCCCGATGGGCAGTTCGTCATGCAGGGCTACCTGTACCAGATCCAGGATGGCAAGCCGGTGAACCTCACGGAAAAGACCGAGCGCCTGGGCGTCGCCAAGCTCATCAACGGCATTCCGGCTGCGGAAATGGTGGTTTATCCTGCCAAGGGTGAGACCAAGTCGCACATCACCGTCTTCACCGACACCACCTGCCCGTATTGCCACAAGCTGCACGCCGAAGTGCCCGAGCTCAACCGCCGCGGTATCGAAGTGCGCTACCTGGCCTTCCCGCGCCAGGGTATCGGCTCGGACGGTGATCAGCAGTTGCAGGCGGTGTGGTGCTCCAGTGACCGCCGTGCGGCAATGGACAAGATGGTCGACGGCAAAGACATCAAGGCCGCCAAGTGCGCCAACCCGGTCGGCAAGCAGTTCGAGCTGGGCCAGTCGATCGGCGTCAATGGCACGCCGGCCATCGTTCTGGAAAGCGGCCAGGTGATTCCGGGTTACCAGCCGGCGCCGCAGGTGGCCAAGCTGGCTCTGGCCAAGTAATCGATTTTCAGCACGCCGTCGCTATGGGGTGACGGCACGTTTCACGGTCGGCCAAGGTGGTCGGCCGTTCTATGGGGAGTTCACAGTGAAACCGGTCAAAGTAGGCATCTGTGGGTTGGGGACCGTCGGTGGCGGAACCTTCAATGTGCTTCAGCGTAACGCCGAGGAGATCGCCCGCCGTGCCGGGCGCGGTATTGAAGTGGCACAGATTGCCATGCGCTCGCCCAACCCGAACTGCCAGATTACCGGTACCCCCATTACCGCCGATGTGTTCGAGGTCGCCAGCAACCCGGAAATCGACATTGTCATCGAGTTGATCGGTGGCTACACCATCGCCCGTGATCTGGTGCTCAAGGCCATCGACAATGGCAAGCACGTGGTGACCGCGAACAAGGCGCTGATCGCCGTGCATGGCAACGAAATCTTCGCCCGCGCCCGCGACAAGGGCGTGATCGTCGCCTTCGAAGCGGCCGTGGCCGGTGGCATTCCAGTGATCAAGGCCATTCGCGAAGGCCTCTCGGCCAACCGCATCAACTGGCTGGCCGGCATCATCAACGGCACCGGCAACTTCATCCTCACCGAAATGCGCGAGAAGGGCCGCACCTTCCCGGACGTGCTGGCCGAAGCCCAGGCGCTGGGCTATGCCGAAGCCGATCCTACCTTCGACGTAGAAGGCATCGATGCCGCGCACAAGCTGACCATTCTCGCCTCCATCGCCTTCGGCATCCCGCTGCAGTTCGAAAAGGCCTACACCGAAGGCATTACCCAGCTGACCACGGCCGACGTCAATTACGCCGAAGCGCTGGGCTATCGCATCAAGCACCTGGGCGTAGCGCGCAGCACCTCGGCCGGTATCGAGCTGCGCGTCCACCCGACCCTGATCCCCAGCGACCGCCTGATCGCCAACGTCAATGGCGTGATGAACGCTGTGATGGTCAACGGCGATGCCGCAGGATCGACCCTGTACTACGGCGCTGGCGCAGGCATGGAACCGACCGCCTCTTCGGTGGTGGCCGACCTGGTCGATGTGGTGCGTGCCATGACCTCGGACCCGGAAAACCGCGTGCCGCACCTGGCCTTCCAGCCCGATTCGCTGTCGTCTCACCCGATCCTGCCGATCGAAGCCTGCGAGAGCGCCTACTACCTGCGTATCCAGGCCAAGGACCACCCCGGCGTGCTGGCCCAGGTGGCGAGCATTCTTTCCGAGCGTGGCATCAACATAGAGTCGATCATGCAGAAAGAAGCCGAGGAGCAGGACGGCCTGGTGCCGATGATCCTGCTGACTCACCGGGTCATCGAGAAAGGTATCAACGATGCCATCGTCGCCCTGGAAGCGCTGCAGGATGTGGTTGGCAAAGTCGTGCGCATTCGCGTCGAACAGCTGAACTGAAGCTGCAAGCTTGGAGCTGCAAGCTGCAAGAAACAGCAGCGCAGCGTTGAGGTTGAAAGATTAATTACGTGGCGACGCCTGAGTGCAGCTCGCGGGAAAACGCCGATCGGCTTTTACTTGCAGCTTGCAGCTACAAGCTCGCCACTCAAACCAAAGGTTTGCCCCCCCATGCGCTATATCAGTACCCGCGGCCAGGCGCCGGCCCTGAACTTCGAAGATGTCTTGCTGGCGGGCCTTGCCAGTGATGGCGGCCTCTACGTGCCAGAGAACCTGCCGCGCTTCACCCAGGAAGAGATCGCCTCCTGGGCCGGCCTGCCGTACCACGAGCTGGCCTTCCGGGTGATGCGCCCGTTCGTTGCCGGCAGCATCGCCGATGCCGATTTCAAGCAGATTCTCGAGCAGACCTACGGCGCCTTCGCCCACGCGGCCGTGGCGCCGCTGCGCCAGCTCAATGGCAATGAATGGGTCATGGAGCTGTTCCATGGTCCGACCCTGGCGTTCAAGGACTTCGCCCTGCAACTGCTCGGCCGCCTGCTCGACCATGTGCTGGCCAAGCGCAACGAGCGTGTGGTGATCGTCGGCGCCACCAGTGGTGACACCGGTTCTGCCGCTATCGAAGGCTGCCGCCAGTGCGACAACGTCGACATATTCATCCTTCACCCGCATCAGCGTGTGTCTGAGGTGCAGCGCCGGCAGATGACGACCATCCTCGGCGAAAACATTCACAACATCGCCATCGAAGGCAACTTCGACGACTGCCAGGAGATGGTCAAGGCCAGCTTCGCCGACCAGTCGTTCCTCAAGGGCACGCGCCTGGTGGCGGTCAACTCGATCAACTGGGCGCGGATCATGGCCCAGATCGTCTACTACTTCCACGCCGCCCTGCAGCTCGGTGGCCCGGCGCGTTCGGTGGCGTTCTCGGTGCCGACCGGCAACTTCGGCGACATCTTCGCCGGCTACCTGGCGCGCAACATGGGCCTGCCGATCAGCCAACTGGTGGTGGCGACCAACCGCAACGACATCCTGCACCGCTTCATGAGCGGCAACCAGTACGTCAAGGAAACCCTGCACGCCACCCTGTCGCCGTCGATGGACATCATGGTCTCGTCCAACTTCGAGCGCCTGCTGTTCGACCTGCACGGTCGCAACGGTGCAGCGATTGCCGGGCTGATGGACACCTTCCGTCAGGGCGGTGGCTTCAGCGTCGACGACGATCGCTGGAGCGAGGCGCGCAAGCTGTTCGACTCGCTGGCGGTCAGCGATGAGCAAACCTGCGAAACCATCGCCGAGGTCTTCGCCAGCACCGGTGAAGTCCTCGATCCGCACACCGCCATTGGCGTGCGCGCGGCCCGCGAATGCCGCCGCAGCCTGGACACGCCGATGGTGGTGCTGGGCACCGCGCATCCGGTCAAGTTCCCGGAAGCGGTGGAGAAGGCTGGCGTCGGCAAGGCGCTGGAACTGCCACCTCACCTGAGCGATCTGTTCAGCCGTGAAGAGCGTTGCACGGTGTTGGCCAATGACCTGAAAGCCGTTCAGGCGTTCGTCAGCCAGCACGGTAACCGCGGCAAGCCGCTGTAACTCGATAGGCCGCAATGGGGAGCGCCGCCAGGTGCTGCCCATTGCGTCTGCACAGCGTAGCGTGCCGCAGGTTGATGGCTGTATCGACATTCGCTTCAGACGCATCGCCGCATCATTTCGCCGTTTTCCTATATAGAACCGTTGCCTGCTTGCCTAGAGTGTCGGGTCTTTCCGGCTGCCCCACGGCATCGAGGCGCGACTCATGAAACGGCTGACCGTCCTGATCCACCAACAGCATTCCTTTCACCAGATCACCCTGCACCAGGCCTGCAACGCCCAAGGCGTATTCGATGTGCGCCTGTGCGACGACCTGCGCGCGATACCCGAGCGTTTCGAGGCGGGCAGGGCGCCAGACCTGCTGATGCTCGACCAGCGCATGCCAGCGCGGGCCGGCAAGGCCCTGCTGGAGCGACTGGGTGGAACGCGGCGCACACCGGCGTTGTTGTTCGTCGGGCAGCCCGACAGTGCCTGCCAGGACTTCGCCCATCTGGCGCGTCAACAAGGCTTGTGGGTGGTGGGTGAGCTGGACTGGCCGCTGTCGGCCAATGGCCTGCGCATGGCTTTGCAGCGGCTCGACGGCATCGCCCGGCCTTTGCCGCTGCACAGCCGTCCCGTGGCCGTCGAATACGCCCGCTGATGAGCGCCCAGCGCCGAACTTTCCGCTTCGCTTGCAGGTCAGTACGACTGTATCCAACACAACAAGCGAGTACGCCGGATGGAAAGAATCTGCAGACTGCTCAACGATGCGCTGTCCCCCTACCACACTCGCCTCAGTGACGAAGATGCCAGCGGCCAGCGCCTGCTGACCGTATTCAACCGCCAGGGTGCGGAAACCTTGAAATGCCAGGTCAGCCTGCGCCAGCTGGAAGATCGCCGCCTGCTGGTCGATCTGGTCGACGGCCTGCACCGTGACCTGCAAATCGCCGAAGGGCGCCTGCAACCGTGCGTCATCGCCGCCTTGCAGCATCAGAAACTGCCGCAAGGAACCTTCGCCTGACGCAAGCGTCAGATACATCATTGGCACCCGTCTCGATGCTTTGCTCCGGTAGCGAGACGCTGCCACGGGAAGCCCAGATGGCTTCTTGCTTGAACCCCGGTCGACTACCCCAGCGGCCGGGGTTTCTTTTTTCCCCTGGCAGCGCGGGGCCGGACACGCGCAAGCGCAGCCCTACGCGCACGCGACAGACGAACGCTGCGGGGGCGGATCGGTTAGACTGGCGTACTTTTTTTCGCGAGCACGAAGCCCCTTCCTATGGCCCAGCCGTCCACCACCTACAAATTCGAACTCAACCTCACCGACCTTGACCGTGGCGTGTACGAAAATGTGCGCCAGACCATCGCCCGGCACCCTTCGGAAACCGAAGAGCGCATGGCGGTACGCTTGTTGGCCTACGCGCTCTGGTACAACGAGCAGTTGTCGTTCGGTCGCGGTCTGTCAGACGTCGATGAAGCTGCGCTGTGGGAAAAGAGCCTGGATGACCGCATTCTGCATTGGATCGAGGTGGGCCAGCCGGACGCCGAACGCCTGACCTGGTGTTCGCGGCGCACCGAACGCACCAGCCTGCTGGCCTATGGCAGCTTGCGTGTGTGGGAAGGCAAGGTGGTGCCGGCGGTGAAGTCGCTGAAGAACCTGAACATCGCCGCCGTCCCGCAAGAGGTGCTGGAAACCCTCGCCAACAACATGCCGCGCACCATCAAGTGGGACGTGATGATCAGCGAGGGCACCGTGTTCGTCACCGACGACCACGGCCAGCACGAAGTGCAGCTGCAATGGCTGCTCGGCGAACGCGGCTGAACCGACTCACAAGGAAACACCTGAAGACCCCATGCGTATCGAACCCCGTGCACTGCCTTCACCGTTGCCATCACTTGGCAATCTGCCGCCGCTGCTGACTCGCCTGTACGCCGCCCGTGGCGTGCAGAGCGAAGCCGAACTGGATAAAACCTTCAAGCATCTGCTGTCGTACGAGCGGCTCAAAGGCATCGATGCCGCGGTGCAATTGCTGGTCGAGGCCATCGACCAGCGCCAGCGCATCCTCATCGTCGGGGATTTCGACGCCGATGGCGCCACCGCCAGCACGGTCGGGGTACTGGGCCTGCGCATGTTGGGCGCCGCCGAGGTCGACTACCTGGTGCCGAACCGCTTCGAGTACGGCTACGGCCTGACCCCGGAGATCGTCGAAGTCGCCCTGCAGCGTCAGCCGCAGTTGCTGATGACGGTCGACAACGGCATCTCCAGCGTCGAAGGCGTGGCCGCGGCCAAGGCGGCGGGGCTCAAGGTGCTGGTCACCGACCACCACTTGCCAGGCCCGCAACTGCCCGCCGCCGACGCCATCGTCAACCCCAACCAGCCCGGTTGCGAGTTCCCCAGCAAGGCCCTGGCCGGCGTCGGGGTGATCTTCTACGTGCTGATGGCGTTGCGGGCGCAGTTGCGCACGCTGGGTCGCTACGGCGAGCAGGCGCAACCAGACCTGCGCGAACTGCTCGACCTGGTGGCGTTGGGCAGCGTGGCCGACGTGGTGCCGCTGGATGCAAACAATCGGATTCTGGTCCATCAGGGTCTGCAACGCATTCGTGAGGGGCGCGCGCGGCCGGGCATCAAGGCGATTCTCGAAGTGGCGCGGCGTGAGCCTGGGCGCATCACCTCCACCGACCTGGGCTTCATCCTCGGCCCACGGCTGAACGCTGCCGGACGCCTGGACGACATGAGCCTGGGCATCGAGTGCCTGCTGTGCGATGACCCGGGCCTGGCCCTGGATATGGCCCAGCAACTGGACGGCCTCAACCAGGACCGCAAGTCGATCGAGCAGGGCATGCAGCGCGAAGCCCTGGCCCAGCTCAAGGACCTGCCGCTGGAGGACATGCCCTACGGCCTGTGCCTGTTCGAGGCCGAATGGCACCAGGGGGTGATCGGCATCCTCGCCTCGCGACTGAAAGAGCGTTACCACCGGCCGACCATCGCCTTCGCCGACGCTGGCGAGGGCATGCTCAAGGGGTCGGCGCGCTCGATTCCGGGGTTGCATATCCGTGACGCGCTGGATGCGGTGGCCGCCCGCCATCCGGCGCTGATCAGCAAGTTCGGCGGGCATGCCATGGCCGCGGGCCTGTCGCTGCCCAGCGAGCACTTCACTGATTTTGCCAAGGCCTTCGATGCCGAGGTGCGCCGACAATTGGTGGAGGACGACCTGACCGGTCGATTGCTCTCCGATGGCACCTTGGCGGTGGAGGAATTTCACCTTGACCTGGCCCGTGCGCTGCGCAATGCCGGGCCGTGGGGGCAGCATTTCCCCGAGCCGCTGTTCCATGGCGTGTTCCAGCTGGTCGAGCAGCGCATCGTCGGTGAGCGCCATCTGAAGGTGGTGCTCAAGAGCGAATGCGGCTCGCTGCGCCTGGACGGCATCGCCTTTGGCGTCGATCGTGAAGTGTGGCCCAACCCCAGCGTGCGCTGGGTCGAGCTGGCCTACAAGCTGGACGTCAACGAGTTTCGCGGCAATGAAAGCGTGCAACTGCTGATCGCCCATATCGAACCGCGCTGAGCCCAGGCACCTGGCCGGTCTCGGCCCGCGCAGGCCGAGGCTGGGCAAATCCGCGGGAACCATTGGCCGGGGCAAACTGGTCTAGTCTCACAGGAGCGGCACCGGATCGAGGGGATTGACGAGTGTCCGGGTCGCATTTCTTCTTGGAGTCATGGGAGGTCTTTCATGAGCCTGCTGCTAGAGCCCTACACCCTGCGTCAGCTGACCCTGCCCAACCGCATTGCCGTATCACCGATGTGCCAGTACTCGGCGCTCGATGGCCTGGCCAACGACTGGCACCTGGTGCATCTGGGCAGCCGCGCGGTCGGGGGCGCGGGACTGGTCATCGCCGAAGCCACGGCGGTGACGGCCGATGGTCGTATCACCGCAGAAGACCTTGGCCTGTGGAACGACGAACAGATCGCGCCGCTGCAACGGGTCACCCGTTTCATCACCGCGCAAGGCAGTATCCCCGGCGTGCAACTGGCCCATGCCGGGCGCAAGGCCAGCACCCATCGGCCGTGGCTGGGCAAGCATGGCAGCCTCAGCGCAGAGGAGGGCGGCTGGCAGCCGGTCGGTCCTTCGCCGATTGCCTTCGACCCTGAACATGCCGCGCCGCGCGAGTTGAGCGAGCACGACATTGCCGAGGTCGTGCAGGCCTTTACCGACGCTGCGCGCCGCGCCCTGGCCGCAGGCTTCAAGGTGGTCGAGGTGCATGCCGCGCACGGCTACCTGCTGCACCAATTCCTGTCGCCGCTGAGCAACCAGCGCCGCGACCAATACGGCAGCTGCTTCGAAAATCGCATCCGCCTGACCCTTGAAGTGACCCAGGCCGTACGTGACGTCTGGCCAGCCGAGCTGCCGTTGTTCGTGCGCGTGTCGGCTACCGATTGGGTGGAGGACGGCTGGAACCCTGATGAAACCGTGGAACTTGCCAGGCGCCTGCGCGCCATCGGTGTCGACCTGATCGACGTCTCCTCGGGCGGCACCTCGGTCAACGCCGAGATTCCCACCGGCCCGGGTTACCAGACTCGCTTCGCCGAGCGGGTGCGCAAGGAGTCGGAAATCGCCACCGGCACCGTTGGCATGATCACCGAGCCGGCCCAGGCCGAACACATCCTGCGCACCGGCCAGGCCGATCTGATCTTCCTTGCCCGCGAGCTGCTGCGCGACCCTTACTGGCCGCTGCATGCTGATGATGACTTGGGCGGACACAAGGCCACCTGGCCCGCGCAGTACCAGCGTGCCACCAGTCGTTCCAGCCCGATCCACGAGTCAGACCTGCGCGACTGACCTGTCGCGGCCCACGCCGTTGTCAGCGGCACGTTCCTGATGGAGCGTGCCGGCGCCACGGCAACATCCAGACGCACATCTCGCCACCCGCCCGGCGCTCGCCAGAGAACCGGGTGCGGGTCTGCCTGTCCGATCCTGAGCATGATTCCCTTGTCCATGGAGACGCTGGCATGAATACGCGTGGCTTGCTCGATCAACTGCTCAAATCCGGTCAGGACCTGCTTCAACAGCACACTGGCAAAGGCTCAGGCTCGGGCTCCGGATTGGGTTCCGGGCTGGGTGGTCTGTTGTCGGGTGTCGGAGGCAAGGCACTGGGCGCCGGAGCGCTCGGTGCACTGCTGGGCAACAAGAAGACCCGCAAGCTCGGTGGCAAGGTCATCACCTACGGCGGCCTGGCCGCGCTGGGTGTACTGGCCTACAAGGCCTACGGCAATTGGCAGGCCAAACAGGCCGGCGCGCCTCAGCGCGAGCCGCAGACCGTCGACCGCCTGCCAGCCGCTGAAGCCGAACAGCACAGCCAGGCCGTGTTGCGCGCGCTGGTGGCTGCAGCCAAGGCCGATGGCCATGTCGATGAGCGCGAACGCGAGCTGATCGAGGGCGAATTCACCCGCCTGGACAGCGACGCCGAGCTGCGCCAGTGGTTGCACACCGAACTGAACAAGCCGCTGGACCCGGCGGACGTGGCACTCGCTGCACAAACCCCGGAAATGGCCGCCGAGATGTACCTTGCCAGCCTGATGATGGTCGATCAGGAAAACTTCATGGAGCGCGCCTACCTGGACGAGCTGGCCAGGCAACTGCGCCTCGACCCGGACCTGCGCCAGGAACTGGAAGCGCAGCGTCAGTTGGCGGGGTGATCGTGGGTGGGGCAGGGCTGGGCTGCGGTTGACCTGTTTTGTAGGAGCCAATCCCTTCAAACCGGGAATTTCTCCCGGAATTACGTAGGAACCCTGGGCTATACTCTGGCGATTTTTCCCCGCTCGTAGAGTATTTCCGAGGGCTGACTGTGAAGAACTGGACCATGCGCCAACGGATCCTGGCGAGTTTCGCCGTGATCATCGCCATCATGTTGCTGATGATCGTGGCGGCCTATTCGCGCCTGGTGGCCATCGAAGCCAGTGAAGAGGCGGTCGGCTCGGACAGCATTCCCGGGGTCTACTACAGCTCGATGATCCGCAGCGCCTGGGTCGACAGCTATGTCAGCAGTCAGCAACTGGTGGGCCTGTCGCGTCATCGCGAGATCAGCAACGCCGACGTCGAGATGTTCAAGAGCTTCGAAGAGCGCTTGCGCCAGTCGATGGCCAGCTACCAACGCACCATCCGCAGCAGCGAAGACCAGGTCAGCTATGAAGCCTTCGTGGCCATGGAGCAGCAGTACGTCGGCCTGGTCAATCAGGTGCTGCAAGCCTACCGCGAGCAGAACTACGTGGAAGCCGAACGGCTGATCATCGAAGTGCTGACGCCGGTCTGGGTGGAGGGGCGGCGGCACCTGAACGAAGTCATCGAGCGCAACCGCGACCGCGCCAACCAGGCCACCAGCGACATCGTCGCTGCGGTAGCCACGGCCAAGGTGAGCATGATGGTGTCGCTGGCCCTGGCCATTCTCGCTGCGGGCATCTGTGGCCTGCTGCTGATGCGGGCGATCTTCGACCCGATGCACAAGATCGTCCAGGCCCTCGACCGGCTGCGCTCGGGCGACCTGAGCATGCGCCTGAACCTATCGCGCAAGGACGAATTCGGCGCCATCGAAACCGGTTTCAACGAAATGGCCGAGGCGCTCGCCAGCCTGGTGTCACAGGCTCAGCGCTCGTCGGTGCAGGTGACCACCTCGGTAACCGAAATCGCTGCCACCTCCAAGCAGCAGCAGGCCACGGCCACCGAAACCGCCGCGACCACCACCGAAATCGGCGCCACCTCGCGCGAGATCGCCGCCACCTCGCGTGACCTGGTGCGCACCATGAGCGAAGTCACCGGGGCCGCCGACCAGGCCTCGAGCCTGGCCGGTGCCGGCCAGCAGGGCCTGGCGCGCATGGAAGACACCATGCATCAGGTAATGGGCGCCGCCGAGCTGGTCAACGCCAAGCTGGGCATCCTCAACGAGAAGGCCGGCAACATCAATCAGGTGGTGGTGACCATCGTCAAGGTCGCCGACCAGACCAACCTGCTCTCGCTCAACGCCGCCATCGAGGCCGAAAAGGCCGGCGAGTACGGCCGCGGTTTCGCCGTGGTCGCCACCGAAGTGCGTCGCCTGGCCGACCAGACTGCGGTCGCCACCTACGACATCGAGCAAATGGTGCGCGAGATCCAGTCGGCGGTATCGGCGGGGGTGATGGGCATGGACAAGTTCTCCGAGGAGGTGCGCCGCGGCATGTTCGAAGTGACCCAGGTCGGTGAGCAACTGACGCAGATCATCCATCAGGTCCAGGCCCTGGCCCCGCGGGTGCTGATGGTCAACGAAGGCATGCAGGCCCAGGCCACCGGTGCCGAGCAGATCAACCAGGCGCTGGCCCAGCTCAGCGATGCCAGCACGCAGACGGTCGAGTCGCTGCGCCAGGCCAGCTTCGCCATCGACGAGCTGAGCCAGGTGGCCGCGGGCCTGCGCGGCGGCGTGTCGCGCTTCAAAGTCTGAGCAGGCCATGAGCGAACCCCGGGGTGCAGTGGTCGAGGCGGGCGCACGTCAGAGTGCGTTGTACCTGCTGTTTCGGCTTGGCCGAGAACGCTTCGCGCTGGATGTGCGCGAGGTCGTCGAGGTGCTTCACCACCGCCCGCTCAAGCCGATTGCCCAGGCGCCTGCCTGGGTCGCCGGGGTGCTCGCCCATCGCGGCCTGTTGCTGCCGGTGATCGACCTGGCGCAACTGACTTTCGCCGTGCCTTCGCGTCAGCGCACCAGCACGCGCCTGGTGCTGGTGCACTATCGACCCCGCGACGGCCGTGACCTGCAACTGGGGCTGATCCTGGAGCAGGCCAGCCAGACCCTGCGCTGCGCCCCGGATGAGTTTCAGCCCTATGGCCTGGACAACCGTGAGGCGCCGTACCTGGGCCCGGTGCGCCAGGACGCTGAAGGCCTGCTGCAACGCATCCAGGTCGATGAGCTGCTGCCTGAAGCCGTGCGCCTGCAGCTGTATCCCCTCGGCAACGAGCAGCTAGCCCATGAGTGACAACCGCTTTCACCGTTTTCTGCAACAGCGTATCGGCCTCGATGTCGAGTCGGTCGGCGCGGCAATGGTCGAGCGTGCCCTGCGCCAGCGCAGCGGCGCGGTGCAGGCGCGCGATCTGGACGACTACTGGCTGCACTTGCAGCAGTCGGCGACCGAGCAGCAGGCATTGATCGAGGCGGTGATCGTTCCGGAAACCTGGTTCTTCCGCTATCCCGAATCCTTCGCCGCGCTGGCCAGCCTGGCACACAAGCGCCAGGGCGAACTGGCCGGCGCCCGGCCGCTGCGTCTTCTGAGCCTGCCCTGTTCGACCGGCGAAGAGCCCTATTCGATTGCCATGGCGCTGCTCGACAGCGGTCTTGCCGCGGGCAGCTTCAGTGTCGAGGCAATGGACATCAGCCCGCTGTCGATCGCCAGGGCGCAACAGGCCGTGTATGGCCGCAACTCGTTCCGCGGCAGCGAACTGGCGTTCCGTGAACGGCATTTCGATGTGGGCGAGGAGGGTTACCGGCTCAGCGAGCGGGTGCGCGAGCAGGTCAGGCTGCAGGTCGGCAATGTGCTCGACCCGGCGCTGCGCGGCCGCGAAGGGCTGTACGACTTCGTGTTCTGCCGCAACCTGCTGATCTATTTCGATGTGCCGACCCAGCAGCGGGTGTTCGAAGTGCTCAAACAACTGATGCACGCCAGCGGCGTGTTGTTCATCGGCCCGGCCGAGGGCAGCCTGCTGGCGCGCCTGGGCATGCGTCCGCTGGGCATCGCCCAATCGTTCGCCTACGTGCGCCACAGCCAGCCGCCGGTGGTTGCCGCAGCGCTGCCCAGCGCCCCGGCCAAGCCTGTCGCTAGCTGGGCGGCAGCGCCTGCCGCGCCGGCACCTGCGACACCTGCGCCACCTGCGCCACGTGCGCTGCATCGCGCGCGGCCGGCGCCGCTGGTCGAGCCAGCTCCCGCCCCGGCGCCGGTCGGCGAGGCGGCGCTGCTGGCGCAGATCACCCGTCAGGCCAATGCCGGCGAGAGCCGTGAAGCGCAGGCCAGTTGCCTACGCTACTTGCAGCAATTCGCCCCGCACGCCCAGGTGTATTACTGGCTCGGCCTGCTCAGCGATACCCAGGGCGATGCCGCCCAGGCCATCGGCCATTACCGCAAGGCGCTGTACCTGCAGCCGCAGCACCCCGAGGCGCTGATGCACCTGGCGACTTTGCTCGCGGCCCAGGGTGATGCGGTCGGTGCGCGGCGCCTGCAGGAACGTGCGGCACGGGCCGGACGGGAGCCTGAACGATGATCGATAGCGATTCGGCTGGGGTGCTGGCGCAGGGCGATGAAGCCATTGACGATTGCTGGAACCGCATCGGCGTGCGCGGCGACAAGCAGTGCCCGCTGCTGGCGCGACACATTCACTGCCGCAACTGCGAGGTGTATGCCGCAGCGGCTACACGGCTGCTCGACCGCTACGCCCTGATGACCGACGAGCAAGCGCCGGCTCCGGCCGAGGTGGCCAGCGCAACGGGCCGCTCGATGCTGCTGCTGCGCCTGGGCGAGGAATGGTTGGCGTTGGCCACCGCAAGCCTTGCCGAGATCGCCCCGACGCAGACCGTGCACGCCTTGCCGCACCAGCGTTCGCGGGCCTTGCAAGGGGTGGTCAATGTGCGCGGTGCGCTGGTGCCATGCCTGTCGCTGGCGCAACTGCTGGAGATCGATGCCAGCGCAGCGCCCGAGCGTGCTACACGCAGCCTGCCGCGCATGTTGATCCTCGCCGCCGACGGCGGCCCGGTGGTGCTGCCGGTGGATGAGGTGGATGGCATCCACCGCCTCGACCCGACGCGCCTGTCGACAGACCCTTCATCGGCAGCGTTCACCTTGGCCGTATTGCACTGGCGCGGACGCAGCGTGCGGGTGCTGGATGAGCGTCAGCTAATGGCGGCAGTCAAGCGGAGCCTGTCATGACCCCCGAGCAAATGCGCGATGCCTCGTTGCTCGAACTGTTCAGCCTGGAAGCCGAGGCGCAGACCCAGGTGCTCAATGCCGGCCTGATGGCGCTGGAGCGCAGTCCGACCCAGGCCGATCAGCTCGAAGCGTGCATGCGCGCTGCCCACTCGCTCAAGGGCGCGGCGCGCATCGTTGGCATCGATGCCGGGGTCAGCGTCGCCCATGTCATGGAAGATTGCCTGGTGGCGGCGCAGGAAGGGCGGCTGCGGCTGAGCCCGGAACACATCGATGCGCTGCTGCAAGGCACTGACCTGCTGATGCGCATCGCCACCCCGGCCGATAGCACCAGCGGCGCTGGCGTGGCGCCGTTTCTGGCGCAGATGGCGGCGCTGCTCGACCCGGGCAGCCTTGCCGGGGCCGCGTGGCCTGCGCCGGCGGTGGCCAGTGCGCCTGTAGCGAACACCTCGCCGCCCGCACCCGTCGCGCCCGCTCCTGCACCTGGCGAGCTTTCCGATGTACCGGTGTCGGCGACGCCGCGCCGCACTGGCGCAGGCGAGGGCGGTGAGCGGGTGTTGCGGGTCACCGCCGATCGGCTCAACAGCCTGCTCGATCTGTCGAGCAAGTCGCTGGTGGAAACCCAGCGTCTGAAACCCTATCTGGCGACCTTGCAACGCCTCAAGCGCATGCACGGGCAGGGCATGCGCGCCCTCGATGGCCTGCGTGCGCAGCTCGAACTGGGCGGGCAAAGCCCGGAAGTGCTCGAAGCGCTGGCGCAGACCCAGCGCATGCTCGGCGAAACCCAGGACATCCTCGCCCAGCAGGCGGCCGACCTCGACGAATTCGGCTGGCAGGCCAGCCAGCGCGCGCAACTGCTCTACGACACGGCGCTGGCCTGTCGCATGCGCCCGTTCGCCGATGTCCTCAGCGGGCAGAGCCGCATGGTTCGCGACCTGGGCCGCTCGCTGGGCAAGCAGGTGACGCTGCACATCGACGGCGACAAGACCCAGGTCGACCGCGACGTGCTGGAAAAACTCGAAGCGCCGCTGACCCACCTGCTGCGCAACGCCGTCGACCATGGCATCGAATTGCCCGAGCGGCGCCTGCTGGCCGGCAAGCCCGCTGCCGGCGAAATCCGTCTGCGCGCCTCGCACCAAGCCGGGCAACTGGTGCTGGAACTCACTGACGACGGCGCCGGCATCGACCTGCAGCGCTTGCGCCAGAGCATCATCGAGCGCGCGCTGTCGCCGGCCGAAACAGTGACGCAGATGAGCGAGGCCGAACTGCTGACCTTCCTCTTCCTGCCCGGATTCAGTCTGCGCGACACCGTCACCGAAGTCTCGGGGCGGGGCGTTGGACTGGATGCGGTGCAGCACATGGTGCGCAACCTGCGCGGCGCCATCGAGCTGACCCAACAGCCGGGCCACGGCTGTTGCTTCCATATCCAGGTGCCATTGACCCTGTCGGTGGTGCGCAGCTTGGTGGTCGACGTCGGCGGTGAAGCCTATGCCTTCCCGCTGGCGCACATCGAACGCACCCTCGATGTGGCCGCCGAAGACATCGTGCAGATCGAAGGGCGTCAGCACTTCTGGCATGAGGGCCGGCACATCGGTTTGGTCGCTGCCAGCCAGTTGCTCAATCGCCCTCCCACCCAGGGCGAGCGCAGCAGTCTGCGCGTGGTGGTGATCCGCGAGCGCGAGCAACTGTATGGCGTGGCCGTGGAGCGCCTGGTGGGTGAACGGGTGCTGGTGGTGATGCCGCTCGATGCGCGCCTGGGCAAGGTTCAGGATATTTCCTCCGGGGCGCTGCTCGACGACGGCTCGGTGGTGCTGATCATCGACGTCGAAGACCTCCTGCGCTCGGTCGAGAAGCTGCTCAGCACCGGCCGACTCGAGCGCATCGAACGCAGTCCGCAGGGCGGCCGCGGGCTGGTGCGCAAGCGCGTGCTGGTGGTCGATGACTCGCTGACGGTGCGTGAGCTGCAGCGCAAGCTGCTGGGCAACCGCGGCTATGACGTGGCCGTGGCGGTGGATGGCATGGATGGCTGGAACGCCTTGCGCAGCGAGGACTTCGACCTGTTGATCACCGACATCGACATGCCGCGCATGGACGGTATCGAGCTGGTGACCTTGGTGCGGCGCGACAATCGGTTGCAGTCATTGCCGGTGATGGTGGTGTCCTACAAGGACCGCGAGGAAGACCGCCGCCGCGGGTTGGATGCTGGCGCCGACTATTATCTGGCCAAGGCCAGCTTCCATGATGACGCGCTGCTGGATGCGGTGGTCGAGCTGATTGGAGGGGCGCAAGGATGAAAATCGCCATCGTCAATGACATGCCCATGGCCGTGGAGGCACTGCGCCGGGCCATCGCCTTCGAGCCCGCGCATGAGGTGATCTGGGTCGCCGGCAACGGCGCCGAGGCCGTCGCGCGCTGCCGCGAGCAGATCCCGGACCTGATTCTGATGGACCTGATCATGCCGGTGATGGACGGCGTCGAGGCGACCCGGCAGATCATGGCCGACACCCCGTGCGCCATCGTCATCGTCACCGTCGACCGCAAGCAGAACGTGCACCGGGTGTTCGAGGCCATGGGCCATGGCGCCCTGGATGTGGTCGACACCCCGTCGCTGGGCGCAGGTGATGCCCGCGAGGCAGCGGCGCCACTGTTGCGCAAGATTTTCAACATTGGCTGGCTGATCGGCCAGCAGCGGCCCAGCGCGCCGCGAGCGATGCCCTCGACGCAGCGCCACGACGTGCAGCGCCGCGCGCTGGTGGCGATTGGCTCATCGGCCGGCGGCCCGGCCGCGCTCGAGGTACTGCTCAAGGCCCTGCCCAAGGATTTTCCGGCCGCCATCGTGCTGGTGCAGCATGTCGACCAGGTGTTCGCCGCCGGCATGGCCGAGTGGCTCAGCGGGGTCTCCGGGTTGCCGGTGCGCCTGGCCCGCGAGGGCGAGCCGCCGCAGGCTGGGCACGTATTACTGGCCGGCACCAATCATCACATCCGTCTGCTGCACAATGGCCAGCTGGCCTATACCCCGGAGCCTGTGAATGAAATCTACCGGCCCTCGATCGATGTGTTCTTCGAGAGCGTGGCGCGCTACTGGAACGGCGAGGCGGTGGGCGTGTTGCTGACCGGCATGGGCCGGGACGGCGCCCAGGGCCTGAAACTGATGCGCGAGCAGGGCTTTCTGACCATCGCCCAGGACCAGCTCAGCAGTGCGGTGTACGGCATGCCCAAGGCTGCCGCGGCGATCGACGCCGCGGTGGAAATCCGCCCGCTGGAGCGTATCGCCGGGCGACTTACGGAAGTCTTTTCGAAATGACGATATTTGAGTCGTGCCGCATGACCGGCAATGACCTGGTGAATAGGCATGAATGATCTACTGCTCGAGGGTTTCAACGCCAGCAACGAGAATTCGGCGATGGTCTTGCTGGTCGACGATCAGGCGATGATCGGCGAGGCGGTGCGCCGCGGTCTGGCCAACGAGGAAAACATCGATTTCCACTTCTGCGCCGACCCGCACCAGGCGGTGGCCCAGGCCATTCGCATCAAGCCGACGGTGATCCTGCAGGACTTGATCATGCCGGGCCTGGATGGCCTGACGCTGGTGCGCGAGTACCGCAACAACCCGGCGACCCAGGACATTCCGATCATCGTCCTGTCGACCAAGGAAGACCCGCTGGTCAAGAGCGCGGCGTTCGCTGCCGGGGCCAACGATTACCTGGTCAAGCTGCCCGACACCATCGAACTGGTAGCGCGCATCCGCTATCACTCGCGCTCGTACCTGACCCTGCTGCAACGCGATGAAGCCTACCGCGCGCTGCGCGTGAGCCAGCAGCAGTTGCTCGACACCAACCTGATGCTGCAGCGGCTGATGAACTCCGACGGCCTCACCGGGTTATCCAACCGCCGTCACTTCGATGAATACCTGGAACTGGAATGGCGCCGCGCCATGCGCGAGCAGAATCAGCTGTCGCTGCTGATGATCGATGTCGACTACTTCAAGTCGTTCAACGACACCTTTGGCCACCTGGCCGGCGACGAAGCCCTGCGCCAGGTGGCCGATGCCATCCGCCGTTCCTGCGCCCGTCCAAGCGACCTGCCGGCGCGCTATGGCGGTGAGGAGTTCGCCCTGGTACTGCCCAACACCTCGCCGGGTGGCGCGCGCCTGGTGGCCGAGAAACTGCGCCAGACCGTGCTGGCGCTGGACATCCCGCATACCACCCCAGCGGCCGATTCGCGCCTGACTGTGAGCATTGGTCTTGCCACCCAGACCCCGGAAATCGGCAGCCTGTGCCGGCAATTGATTTCGGCGGCCGACAAGGGGCTGTATCAGGCGAAGAAGGAAGGGCGTAACCGCGTCGGGGTGGCCTGAAGCGCATCACGAACGGGCCGGCGGCCGAGGTGCCTGGCGTGCTACCGAGCGCCCGATGGGCCTGCCGCGATAGTGCAGACTGGTTTATACTCTGCGGCTTTTCACCGAATCCTGCGAGAGAGTCCGCCGCCCATGGAAATCCAACCGATCCTCAATACCATCAAGGACCTCAACGAGCGGTCCCAGTCGATTCGGGGGTATCTTTGACTACGATCAAAAGCATGACCGCCTGATCGAAGTCAATCGCGAGCTGGAAGACCCGGCCGTGTGGAACAAGCCTGAATACGCCCAGACCCTGGGCCGCGAGCGCGCCATGCTGGCGCAGGTGGTCGAGACCCTCGACAAGATGGCCAACGGCCTTGCCGACTGCAAGGACCTGCTCGACATGGCCGTCGAAGAAGACGACGAGGGCACCGTCAGCGACGTCGAAAGCGAACTGCAGAGCCTGGAAGAAGCCCTGGCCCAGCTCGAATTCCGCCGTATGTTCAGCGGCGAGATGGACATGAACAACGCCTACCTGGACATCCAGGCCGGCTCCGGCGGCACCGAGGCCCAGGACTGGGCCAACATCCTCTTGCGCATGTACCTGCGCTGGGCCGACAAGCGCGGCTTCGACGCCACCATCATCGAACTCTCCGAAGGCGAAGTGGCCGGCATCAAGGGCGCCACGGTGCACATCAAGGGCGAATACGTGTTCGGCTGGCTGCGCACCGAAATCGGCGTGCACCGTCTGGTGCGTAAAAGTCCGTTCGACTCCGGTGCGCGTCGCCACACCTCGTTCTCGGCGGTGTTCGTCTCGCCCGAGATCGATGACAAGGTCGAGATCGACATCAATCCGTCCGACCTGCGCATCGACACCTACCGCTCCTCGGGCGCCGGTGGTCAGCACGTCAACACCACCGACTCTGCGGTGCGTATCACCCACGTGCCGACCAATACCGTGGTCGCGTGCCAGAACGAACGCTCACAGCACGCCAACAAGGACACCGCCATGAAAATGCTGCGGGCCAAGTTGTACGAGCTGGAAATGCAGAAACGCAATGCCGCCTCCCAGGCCCTGGAAGACAGCAAGTCCGACATCGGCTGGGGCCACCAGATTCGCTCCTACGTGCTGGACGACTCGCGGATCAAGGATCTGCGCACCGGCGTCGAGCGCAGCGACTGCCAGAAGGTCCTCGATGGCGACCTCGACCAGTACCTGGAGGCCAGCCTCAAGCAGGGGCTGTAAGCCGCACACCACCGCCGCGCAGGCCGGTCGCCCCCGGCCTCGCGCGCCTCGCCCGCCAAGGGCCACGAATACCTGATGGAAAGACTGACGACATGAGCGACCAGAACACCGCAACCCCCGACCTGCAGCAGGAAGAAAACGCCCTGATCGCCCTGCGCAAGAGCAAGCTTGCCGCCGAGCGCGCCAAGGGCAACGCCTTCCCCAACGACTTCCGCCGCGACAGCTACTGCAATGACCTGCAGCAGCAATACGTCGACCAGACCAAGGAAGCCCTGGAAGCTGCAGCGATTCCGGTCAAGGTTGCCGGTCGTATCATGCTCAACCGCGGCTCGTTCATGGTCATTCAGGACATGACCGGGCGCATCCAGGTCTACGTCAACCGCAAGACCCTGCCGGCCGAAACCCTGGCCGAGGTGAAAACCTGGGACCTGGGCGACATCATCAGCGCCGAAGGCACCCTGGCCCGTTCCGGCAAGGGCGACCTGTACGTCGAGATGACCCAGGTGCGCCTGCTGACCAAATCGCTGCGCCCGCTGCCCGACAAGCACCACGGCCTGACCGATACCGAGCAGCGCTACCGCCAGCGCTACGTCGACCTGATGGTCAACGAAGAAACCCGCCACACCTTCCGCGTGCGCTCGCAGGTGATCTCGCACATTCGCAGCTTCCTGGCCAAGCGCGACTTCCTCGAAGTCGAGACACCGATGCTGCAGACCATCCCTGGCGGCGCGGCGGCCAAGCCGTTCGAAACCCACCACAATGCCCTGGACATGGCCATGTTCCTGCGCATCGCGCCTGAGCTTTACCTCAAGCGCCTGGTGGTCGGTGGCTTCGAGAAGGTCTTCGAGATCAACCGCAACTTCCGCAACGAAGGCGTCTCGACCCGGCACAACCCCGAGTTCACCATGCTCGAGTTCTACCAGGCCTACGCCGATTACCGCGACAACATGGACCTCACCGAGGAACTGTTCCGCGAGCTGGCCGAACTGGTGCTGGGCAGCACCGACGTGCCTTACGGCGACAAGGTGTTCCACTTCGGCGAACCGTTCGCCCGCCTGAGCGTGTTCGACTCGATCCTCAAGTACAACCCGGAACTGACCGCAGCTGACCTGCAGGATGTCGACAAGGCGCGCGCCATCGCCAAGCAGGCCGGTGCCAAGGTGCTCGGCCACGAAGGCCTGGGCAAGTTGCAGGTGATGATTTTCGAAGAGCTGGTCGAGCACAAGCTCGAGCAGCCGCACTTCATCACCGAGTACCCGTTCGAAGTCTCGCCGCTGGCCCGTCGCAACGACGACAACCCGGCCGTGACCGACCGCTTCGAGTTGTTCATCGGCGGCCGCGAGATCGCCAACGCCTACTCCGAGCTCAACGATGCCGAAGACCAGGCTGAGCGCTTCCTGGCCCAAGTGGCCGAGAAGGACGCCGGTGACGACGAAGCCATGCACTTCGACGCCGATTTCGTCCAGGCGCTGGAATACGGCATGCCGCCAACGGCGGGCGAGGGCATCGGCATCGACCGCCTGGTGATGCTGCTGACCAACTCGCCGTCGATCCGCGACGTGATCCTGTTCCCGCACATGCGTCCCCAGGCCTGAGTGAGAAGCCGCCCCTACGGGCGGCTTTTTTTAGCTGCGAGCTGCAAGCTTTAAGCTACAAGCCAAAGCCAAATGCGTACCGGCTTTTGCTTGCGCTTGCGCTTGCAGCTTGCAGCTCGCCGCTCGCCGCTAGCCACTCCACTGAGGTTGAGCCGTGTCCCCTTCACTTGTCTCCCAGGGCGCCGCCGGTATCGCCAGCGCCGTCGCTGAAAACGTGCAGTACCAGGGTCGCAAGACCGCCCGGCAGGGCAGCGAGCAGCGCCGGCAGAAGATTCTCGATGCGGCGATGCGCGTTGTCGTGCGTGATGGCGTGCGCGGGGTGCGGCATCGGGCGGTGGCGGCCGAGGCGCAGGTGCCGCTGTCGGCCACGACCTACTACTTCAAGGACATCGAAGACCTGCTCACCGATACCTTCGCCCAGTACGTCGCGCGCAGCGCCGATTACATGGCCAAGTTGTGGGCGACCACCGAAGGCGTGCTGCGTGAGCTGATCGCCCAGGGCGACGGTAGCCCGGCTGCGCGGGCACGGCTGGCTGACGAGATCGCGCAGATGACCGCCGACTACGTCAGTCGCCAGTTGCTCAACCGGCGTGATTTTCTCATCGCCGAGCAGGCGTTTCGCCAGGAGGCGCTGCTCTGCCCGCGCCTGGCCGAGCTGGTGCGCGCCCATGAGCAGATCCTCTTGCACGGTGCGCGGCAGATGCTCGAGGTGATTGGCTCGGCGCAGCCCGAGCAGGACGCCCTGGTGTTGACGGCGATGATCGAGCAGATGGAGTATCAGGGCCTGCTGCGCCGGGCCGATACGCCTGACGATGGGCAAATGCTCGCGATCCTCAGCCGTTACCTGCACCTGGTGCTGGCAGCGGGGTAAGGCGCGACCCTTTTTTCTGGAGAAGCCGATGAACCCCTGGCGTGCGCTGTTGGCCTTGTCATTCCTGCTGTTGGGCGGTTGTCTGGTGACCTTCGATGAACCCTTGCCGGGCGCCGGCAGCGCGCCCAAGGCGCTGCTCGGGCAGTGGCGCAGCCAGGACGCCTGGGGCGAGCCACTGACCCTGAGCATCGGCCGCGACAAGGCCGGCGTCTATACCGCGACCGCCCAGGCCCAGGGCAAGCCGGCGCAGCGCTATCGGTTCACTGTGCTGCAGCGAGGCCATCGCTGGTATGCCTCGGCAGCGGTCCCGGCTGCCTTCGGTTCTGGCTTTACCGTCGCAGGCTTCGACCTGGTAGGGCGTCGTGAGCTGGTCATCTACAGTCTGGATGTCGAGCAGGTCAGGCAGGCGGTCGAGGCCGGTGAGCTCGAAGGCCATGCCGTCGACGTAGCGGCAGACGACGGCCCGGGCATGCGCATCGACACTCCGCCTTCCCAGCTCCAGGCCTACCTGGATGATCCGGCCAACAGCGACCTGTTCGTCGAGGCCGCCCGTTTCCAGCGCATGGAGCAGTGATTCCAGCGCTTCAAGGAGTCCTCGATGGACGAATACCAGCAGACCATTCGCGCGCTGTCCGACCGCATCGTCGCCGCGCAGACACCGATTCGCGTGCTCGATGCGGTGAAATGGGACGACAGCATCAAGCAGGCCTTCCTCGACGCCAAGGGCAAGGCAGCGCCTGCGGTCGATCGCGCCTATTACCAGAACCGCCCGCTGGGCTTCGATTCCAGCGCGGTGAAAGCTGAATTCCAGGCCATCGAGCGTGACATTACCCGACGCCTGGGCCAGTTCAACCCGGTCGGGCAGATCATGCGGCGCATGTGCAAGGAATACCGCATGGTGGTGCGCATGCTCGAAGCGCGCGGCACCGAAGACTTCGGCCTGATTTCCCAGGAGCTCTACGGCGCTGCATCCGATGCGTTCCACGCCGGTGATCCGACCCTGGCGGACCTGGGGTTGATGCTGTCGAACTACCTGGACAACATCGACGGGCGCGGTGATCTGAAGGACGAAGCCAAGGATCTGAGCGCCAAGCAGGCGGTGGAGATTCTCCAGCGGCGCCTGAACACGGTGTTCGGTGAGGCCGAGGGCACCATCCGCGTGTTCGAATCCGACGGTATCGTCGCAGACGCCGCGGCGGGTGCCGACTATATCAAGGTGCGCGCCGATGCCCGCTTCAACAGCCGCGACGTGCGCGCGCTGGAGGTCCACGAAGGGTTGGTGCACGTCGGCACCACCCTCAACGGCCTCAGTCAGCCGATCTGCACTTTCCTGGCCAAGGGCCCGCCTTCTTCGACGGTGACCCAGGAAGGCCTGGCCATTCTGATGGAAGTCATCGCCTTCGCGTCCTACCCCAGCCGCCTGCGCAAGCTGACCAACCGCACCCGCGCCATCCACATGGTCGAGGAGGGCGCCGACTTCATGCAGGTGTATGCCTTCTTCCGCGAGCAGGGCTTCGACCTGGGCAACAGCTACAGCAATGCCAGCCGGGTGTTCCGCGGTTCGGTGCCCAATGGCCTGCCGTTTACCAAGGACTTGTCCTACCTCAAGGGTTTCATCATGGTTTACAACTACATTCAGTTGGCCGTGAAGAAGGGCAAGCTGGAACAGATACCGCTGCTGTTCTGCGGCAAGACCACCCTGGAAGACATGCGCACGCTGCGCCAGCTGGTCGAAGAGGGCTTGGTCGAGCCACCCAAGTACCTGCCCGAGCAATTCCGCGACCTCAATGCGTTGTCGGCCTGGATGTGCTTCTCCAACTTCCTCAACCACCTGAGCCTCGACCGCATTGAAGCCGACTACGCGAACATTCTCTAAGCGCCTGCGCGGTCTGCTCGTCGCCGGTGCCCTGCTGCTTTCGGCCGGATGCAGCAGCCTGCTGTTCTACCCAGAGCCAGGCCAGCCATTCACCCCCGAGCGGGCCGGCATCGCCTGGCGTGATGTGACCCTGACCACCGCCGATGGCGTGAAGCTGCACGGCTGGTGGCTGCCGTCAAAACAGGGGGTTGCGCTCAAGGGTACGGTGCTGCACCTGCATGGCAATGGCGGCAACCTGGCCGGCCATCTGGGCGGCAGCTACTGGCTGCCCGAGCAGGGCTATCAGGTGCTGATGCTCGACTACCGTGGCTATGGCCTGTCGCAGGGCACACCGAGCCTGCCGGCGGTGTACCAGGACTTGGCTGCGGCATTCGATTGGCTCGACCAGGCCCCTGAAGTGCGCGGCACACCGCGTTACTTGCTGGGGCAAAGCCTGGGCGGTGCCCTGGCGATTCATTACCTGGCGCAACACCCCGAGCAGCGCAAGCGCTTTACGGCGCTGATTTTCGATGGGGTGCCGGCCAGTTACCGAGATGTCGGCCGCTATGCTCTGGGCACCTCCTGGCTGACCTGGCCGTTGCAGGTGCCGCTGGCCTGGCTGGTGCCCGACGGCGACAGCGCGATCCGTTCCATCGAACGCCTCGACAGCCCGCCCAAACTGTTCTTCCACAGCATCGACGACAACCTGGTGCCGTTGGACAACGGCATCCGCCTGTACCAGCACGCGCCCCCGCCCAGGGTGCTGCAACTGACCCGTGGCGGCCATGTGCAGACCTTCGCCGATCCCAACTGGCGGCAGGTGATGCTGCGTTTCATGGACGACCCCACGCATTTCAACGGCCTACGGCGTCTTGCCGAAGTGCCCAACTACCCCGACGAGAAAGCCCCGCAATGAGCGAAGAACGCAACGCCATCCCGCTGATCCTGACTGGCCTGGCGAGCATCTTCGTCACCGTCGGTGCGCTCTGGTACTACGGCTACCTGCATTTCGCCAAACCCGAAGATGCCTTGCTGTTGCAGGACTACACCATGCTCAAGACCGTACCCGGCGAGGACTACAAAGTTTCGCTGGCGCCGGCTGAACAGGTCGCCCATTGCATCGATGGCGTGCTGGTGCTGTTCGATACCCAGCAAAAGGGCCTGACCGGCGTGCTGGTGGACAATCGCAAGCGCGCCGTGCGCTGTGTGCAAGACGCCCCGTGAAGCGAGCGCCATGGCAAGGCTTCTGTGCCCGCCATGGCGTTCTTCGCAACGACCCGGTCAGTGGCTGATCCACGAGTGAGCGCTGCCCGGCATGATTGGCGCCGGACCGCTGAGCCTGAACGGGAAGTAGTGATCCAAGGCCTCACGGTGCAGAGCGTCGTAGGTGGCTGAGCGCACCGCCGCACGCCCTTCGACATAATCCAGAAGCGGCAGGTAATCGGGCCGCACGCTGGACAACACCTGGTGGAAGGCATCCGGCCCTGCCAGTGTCGAAATCACCTGCATGTGCGCGTTCAGAGCTGGCCCCTCCTGGACCGGCCGCGCTGTGCTGAGGAACGACTCCGGCAACTGCTGGAATCGCTCGTTGGCCGTTTGCAGTAGGTGCCTGAGCACTGGATTGCCAGGGTGGCTGGCGAAGTGCGAATTGCCCACCCGTACCCTACCGCTCCACGGCATCTTGTAACTGCCGCCCAGCAGTACATCATGCGGCGCCGCGTGCAAGGGCGTTGTCGGCAGCGTGAGCAGCTCGTCGTCGACGTCCATGTACAAACCGCCATATTCCTCGATCAGGCGATAACGAAGAAAATCCGCCGCCGCTGCGTAGTTGCGCGCAGGGCTGTGCGGATTACGGAAATAACGGTAGGCCTGACCCTCGGCATTTTCATTGAAGCGCGTGAAGAAATCCTGCTCGCGCAGGTCTTGCACTTCGATGCCCAGAGACTCGAACAGCGCTCGATTGGCGTCGAACACGCTCGGCTCGTTATCGAGGTGGATGATGAAGCGATAGCCGCCCTTGTCGAGGTTCTTGCGCAGCTTCCAGGCGATTTTGTGTGGCACAGGCTTGTCGCCGATCCAGATCATGTGCACCTCGCGGGAAATCGGTTCGGCGGACTGCGGTAGCTGGGGCAGATCGGGGAAGCGGTAGTCGGCGAACAGCGTTTCAGCCGGCAGGTGGTGACGTACGCGTTCATATTGCTCGGCGCTGCCCGCCTTCCAGCGAACCTTGTCGCGAAACGGCAGCTTTTCGCGCCACAGGTACAAGTCCTGGAAGTACATGCGCCAGGCTGCGGCGTCGGCGTCGTACCACACGGGCATCTGCACGCTTCGCTCATCGATTTCCAGCGCCTGCGCCTGGCGCCGCGACAGTTGCACGTCGGCGATGTAGCCATCGCTCTGCTCGCTGATGTCGTCAAGCGCCAAGGTGGTTTCGATCCGCGGCAGCAAGGGCTGGCGCTGTATACCGTCGACGCTCTGTATTGGCAGTCGCTGCACGGGCAACTGCCGTGCCGAGTCACCGCCGCGCAGGCCAAAGCGCAGCTGAATATCCCAATAGCCGTCCTCCAGCGCGGTGAGGAACGGTCCAGGGGATGCAGGATCGTTCTCGGCACAGATACGCAATTGCTGCTCGTGTTCGAGCCATTGCACCCGGTACACATCCTTGCGCAGGTTGATGTACATCTTGCCATCGTCGATGAACACCCCTTTACCACCGCCGCTGACGTGTACCTCGCGCGTCACCCTCAGCTCTGCGAGACCTGCCCGCAGCTCAGGGGCGAGACTGTCCAGTACCGGACGCTGAACCTGAAATTCTGCCAGCAGCGGCCAGTGCGCGCCGGTGTCGGCTTGGGGGGACACTTCGCTTGCCTGGATCAGTTCCCGTCGCTGGGCGGCCTCGGCGACGTCGAGTGCCTCCAGTGCCGCTCCCTGCAGGGACTCTCTGGCAACCAGCAGTTGACTGGCCTTGCCGACCAGCGGCAGCGCATTGAGCAAACCGAAGGCCAGACGTTGCCCGCCCTGGACTGCTTCGGTCGCGTCCTTGGCGGCGATCATCTCTCCTGCGCCTGCCGCGAGCAGTGCCACACCCAGCGCTGCGGCAACGGTATCCAGGGCCGGCACTGCCAGGGCGATGGCGCCGACGACGTTGGTCGCAGTCTCAAGGCCATATGCCACCTGCTTGCGCTGATAGTCGGCCTGAGTGCTGATGTCGTAGTCGGCGTCGCTGTAAAAACGTGCCTTGATGGCGTCGCATAGGCACGAGAACGTGTGAGGGTAGAGCGGTGCTGCGAAGCGAATGGTACTGCTGAGCGACCATAGCCCGGTACTGTCGTCGAGCCGCTTGGGATAAGCACCCAGGCCGCGTAGCGCGGTGTCCACACCACTGTAGAAGACCCCGTCGCGGCGATCCTTGCGACTGAAGTGGCTGGCCAGCACGGCGCGCCTGCGCGGGTCGCGGCAGGTGTGACCGATCCACTCCCGCAGCTCCTTGAGGGAAGCGAAGCCGTGCAGTGGGGAGGCATTGCCAGGGATGTACAGCACCACATCGTCCTCACCCTGCTTTTGAAAGCTGACGATGTCGGTGGCCACATAGCGATGAATCAGCAGGGGCCTGACCTGATGCCGCTCAGACATCGGGTTGTCGGCGAAGTAGCGCATCGAGGTGCCTGACCAACTGGTGTTGCTGTGCAGCATCATGCTGTTGAGGACCAATTCGGCGTGGGCCTGGCTGAGACTGCCCTCGTCGCGCTGGAGCAGGGCGGCACGCACGACATTGCCCTTGAGCATCAGAGGATAGTTGCTTTCGTGCTGACTCCAGAAACGTTGCAGATAACCGATGTACTTGCTTTGCAGGTCGGCGTCCCATACCGCCCGCTGGAAGGTCGCAGGATCGAGCGCGATCTGGTTGTCCGGCCCATAGACTTGCGGCGAGGTGCGCCGATACACCGCGTCGTAGGCTTCGCTATTGGCCAGCTCGGCAGGCTCCAGCGTGCCCAGCTCGCTGATCGCGTAACCATCCGTGCGCCAGGCCAGCGGATGCCCCAGGTGGTCGAGTGAGTCACCGCTGCCGCGTTGTTGCCAATTGCCGAGCATCGCCTGTGGCAGGGTCATGGCATGGGCCAGTTGCGCCTTCCACGGGCCTTGCTCGATGTGCACCTGGTCGATGTACAGCGTGGCCAGAATCAGGTCATCGGCGCTATCGTCGATAGCGTGCTGATCGAGCAATGTACGCAGGGTCTGGGCGGCGAAGTCGTGGGGCGTTTGCAGCACGATGTGCTCGCGTGCGAAAGACTGCTCGATCGATGGCAGGATCTCCTCGTCTTGTTCAGGCGCGGCTGGAATGATCGACAGCAGGTTATGCTCGCCGCGCGGCAATACCCGTTCAGGATGACTGGCCGGCTCTGGGGAGAAAGGCTCGCCGGGTGCAGGGTATTCGGGGTATTTCGGATGGTAATCCATGGGCGTGTTCCGTGATGGCTGAAAACCGCACGTTGCGCCATCGTGGAAAAGCAGCTGCGATAGAGATGTGGCACCTCTGGCGTCGCCCTTGCGCCAACTGTGTTTAAGCCAGAACGAAAAACCCCGCCACGAAGGCGGGGTTTTAGCTTTCAACCTACGCGGTTAGCGGATGGTCGAACGCGGTGCGACAGGCTGGTTGTCGTTGGAAATGGTGACTTCCACACGACGGTTCTGCGCACGGCCCGAGTTGCTGGTGTTGTCAGCCACTGGGTATTGCTTGCCGTAGCCCTGCGAGACGATGCGCGATGGGTCGACACCGGCACGCACCAGGGCAGTGCTCACGGCACCGGCGCGGCGGTCGGACAGCGACAGGTTGTAGCTGTCGGAACCGACGCTGTCGGTGTAACCCTCGACGATGACTTTACGTTCTGGATTCTCGCTCAGGAACTGCGCCAGCTTGGTGATGTTCGGCAGGGCGCTGCTTTTCAGCTCGGCCTTGTTGAAGTCGAACAGCACGTCGCCGAAGGTCACCAGGGTGCCGCGGTCGGTCTGCTTGGCGTTCAGCTCGTTCTGCAGTTTCTTGATCTGCGCGTCACGGGCGTCCAGGCGGGCCTTGGCGCGCTCGGCGGCTGCACCCTTGAGCTCGCCTTCGGCGGTGCGCAGGGCGATGGTCTGCTTGGCGACTTCAACACGTTGGTTGGTCAGGTAGGCCAACTGGTCGACCTTCTTGTCGTCTTCGCGGTCCATGTAGGCTTTGTCAGCCTTGTTCAGCCAGTCTTGTGCGTCCTTGGTTTCCAGGGCCGCGACCTTGCTCGACTGTGGATCGCTTTGCAGCGCCGAGAAGTTGCTGCGGGCCGATTCCAGGTTAGGGTTCGGGTCGTGCGAGCAAGCAGCGAGACCGACGCTCAGGGCCAGAAGGGCAGGGATCATTACGTGTTTGCGCATGGTGTTCATCCTTTGATCGTTAACGAAGGCTTAGGGTCTGGAAACGCGGCTTATTCAGCAGCGCGCATACCTTCCTCACGCACTTCCTGAACCCCTTGACGGGCGTCCTGTACGGCCTTCTGGGCCTTGGCAGCCTGGGCTTTACGCTCGGCTACGCGGGCGTCCCACTCGGCTTGCTCGGCCAGAATTCTGGCGTCTTCGTACTTCTTGTCGTGCATGGCGATTTCAGCTTTCTTGAACTTGTCCTGGGCTGCCTTCATCTCGACCGCCGCGAACTCGGTGCCGCCAGCGCTGACCGCCGAGTTGACCGCCGATTGGGTCACGGCGTACTGCTCGGTCGGGGGCTTGCCAGCACAACCGGCCAGCACCAGGCTGCTGCCCAAGGCCAGTGCGGCCAGCTTGAGCCCGCGCATGTTGAAGGAAGAAGGTTTTGCGATGCGGGTCTTCATGGTGGTCAACTCCATTGGTCACTCCTGATAACGACGATGTCCGCAGTGGATCCATCGCTGTTTCCCTGATGCTCCCGAGCGCCGCAACGCCCGCATTTACAGGGTTTTGCCGTGATGGCTACCGTTTGTGACCGAGGCATTTTTTGAATAGTTCCGATAAATTCGCGCGCTAACGATTTTTTTCCCTGACTGATTGGTCAGGCGTTTTTGCACTGAACTTACCGCTTGCCAAACGGTATGCCGGCGCCAACAGCGGGCGTTGGACGTCACTGTTTGTCGTCGTCGGATTCACGGTCCAGGCTGTGCAGATGCTGCTTGGACAACGCCAGAAAGCGTGGTGTGGAGCCAACGTCCTCATACAGCGGGTCGCCTTCCTCGTCGGTGGCGATCACCTGCTGGCCCCTGACGTAGGGGAAGCTTTCCTCCAGTTCTTCGAGTGCCGCCCCGACCAGTTCACCGAGCAGTTCCTGTGCGGTGCGCTTGGGGTACATGTCGATCAGCGCGGCCAGGCGCGCCTCGGCCTCGAGGTCCAGGTGCAGGACATGGCTGGTCGGGCTCAGGCGGCCCTTGGCGTTCTGTTCCCAATGCTGGGCAAGTTCGCGGATTTTCACGGTGACCTCCAGGGCTGTGTCATGACATTGCTTGTGAGCATGCGCGCGGCGGGTTAGTTGCGCCGGGTTCGCTCGGCTTGCCTTGAGCACGATGGCATGGGCACTCTTGACGCCACGCGGTTTCCTCGAATGGAGAAGGGCTGATGACCGATATCGATGTGCGCTTGCGCGAAGACGTCCACCTGCTGGGTGAACTGTTGGGTGAAACGATTCGTCAGCAGCACGGCGAGGCGTTCCTGCAGAAGATCGAAGACATTCGCCACAGTGCCAAGGCCGATCGCAGCGGTGCCGGCGAGCGACTGAGCAGCACCCTCGACAGCCTCGCTGACGATGAACTGCTGCCGGTGGCAAGGGCGTTCAACCAGTTCCTCAACTTGGCCAACATCGCCGAGCAGTATCAATTGATTCATCGGCGCGGCGACGACCAGCCACTGCCGTTCGAAGCCCGCGTGCTGCCCGAGTTGCTCGAGCGCCTCAAGCAGGACGGGCACGCTGAGCAGTCATTGGCCGAGCAACTGGCGCAACTGCAGATCGAGTTGGTGCTCACTGCACACCCCACCGAAGTGGCCAGGCGCACGTTGATCCAGAAGTACGACGCCATCGCCGCACAGCTGGCCGCGCAGGACCACCGCGACCTCACCGAGGCCGAGCGCCAGCAGGTGCGCGAGCGTTTGCAACGGCTGATCGCCGAGGCCTGGCACACCGAGGAGATTCGCCGTAGCCGGCCAACCCCGGTGGACGAGGCGAAGTGGGGTTTCGCGGTGATCGAGCATTCGCTGTGGCAGGCCATTCCAAATCACCTGCGCAAGGTCGATGCGGCCCTGCAGGCTGCCACCGGGCAGCGCTTGCCGCTCGACGCCGCGCCGATCCGCTTTGCCTCGTGGATGGGCGGCGACCGTGATGGCAACCCCAATGTCACCGCGACGGTTACGCGTGAGGTGCTGCTGCTGGCGCGCTGGATGGCGGCCGATCTGTTCCTGCGCGACGTCGACGCGCTGGCTGGCGAGCTGTCGATGCAGCAGGCCAGCGCGGCCCTGCGCGAGCAGGTCGGCGACAGCCGCGAACCGTACCGGGCTGTGCTCAAGCAACTGCGCGAGCGCCTGCGAGCCACCCGCGCCTGGGCCCATGCCAGCCTCAGTGCAGCGCAGCCGGCCGGGCCGGAGGTGCTGGTCGACAATCAGCAGCTGATCGCACCCTTGCAGCTGTGCCATGCCTCGCTGCATGCCTGTGGCATGGGGGGGATCGCCGACGGCCCGTTGCTCGACTGCCTGCGCCGCGCGGTCACCTTCGGCCTGTTTCTGGTACGCCTGGACGTGCGCCAGGACGCAGCCCGGCACCGCGATGCGCTGTCGGAAATCACCGCGTACCTGGGCCTTGGCCACTACGCCGAGTGGAGCGAGGCGCAGCGCATGGACTTCCTGCAGACCGAGCTGAACAACCCCAGGCCGCTGTTGCCGGCGCACTTCCAGGCCGAAGACGACACCGCCGAGGTGCTCGCCACCTGCCGGGAAGTGGCGTCGGCGCCTGCCGCTTCACTGGGCTCTTATGTGATTTCCATGGCCGGTGCAGCCTCCGATGTGCTGGCCGTGCAACTGCTGCTCAAGGAGGCCGGGCTGACCCGGCCGATGCGCGTGGTGCCGTTGTTCGAGACCCTGGCCGACCTCGACAACGCAGGCCCTGTGATCGAGCGACTGCTGCAGTTGCCTGATTACCGCGCCAGCCTGCAAGGCCCGCAGGAAGTGATGATCGGCTACTCCGACTCGGCCAAGGACGCCGGCACCACCGCGGCTGCCTGGGCGCAGTACCGCGCCCAGGAAAGCTTGGTGAACATCTGCCGCGAACACGATGTCGAGCTGCTGCTGTTCCACGGCCGTGGCGGCACGGTGGGGCGCGGCGGTGGACCGGCACATGCGGCGATCCTGTCGCAGCCGCCAGGGTCGGTGGCCGGGCGCTTCCGTACCACCGAGCAGGGCGAGATGATCCGCTTCAAGTTCGGCTTGCCGGGCATCGCCGAGCAGAACCTCAACCTCTACCTGGCCGCAGTGCTGGAGGCGACGTTACTTCCACCGCCCTTGCCGCAACCGGCCTGGCGCCAGGTCATGGACCAGCTCGCCAGCGATGGGGTCAACGCCTACCGCCAGGTGGTGCGGGAAAACCCTGATTTTGTCGAGTACTTCCGCCAGTCGACCCCTGAACAGGAGCTTGGCCGTCTGCCATTGGGCAGTCGTCCGGCCAAACGCCGTGCCGGCGGGATCGAGAGCCTGCGGGCGATTCCGTGGATTTTCGGCTGGACGCAAACGCGCCTGATGCTGCCGGCCTGGCTTGGCTGGGAGACGGCGTTGGACAATGCGCTGGCGCGTGGTGACGGCGAACTGCTGGGGCAGATGCGTGAACAGTGGCCGTTTTTCCGCACCCGCATCGATATGCTGGAGATGGTTCTGGCCAAGGCTGACGCACAAATCGCCGAGGCCTACGACCAACGTCTGGTGCAACCGCACCTGCTGGGGTTAGGCAGTCATCTGCGCGACCTATTGTCGCAGTCTTGCGAGGTGGTATTAGGCCTTACCGGGCAATCGGTGCTACTGGCCCACAGCCCCGACACCCTGGAGTTCATCCGCCTGCGCAATACCTACCTCGACCCCTTGCACCGCTTGCAGGCCGAACTGCTGGCGCGCACCCGAGGCCGCGAAGCCGCTCTGGACAGCCCGCTGGAGCAGGCCTTGCTGGTGACCGTGGCAGGCATCGCTGCGGGCTTGCGTAATACTGGCTGAGGCCTCGCGCGGCTGCGCAAAGCGCTTCCTGGGTCGGTCGCCAGTGGCCGGCCCGCGCGAGGGTGGCACAAGGCGCAACCCCTGCGACGCTGGGTCGCAAGGGGGGCATTCCTGCCACTTTGGGATGCTTGTCTGCCTGACAGGCGCTGTGTATCTTGAGCAGCCTTTTGACCGATTTTCCGGTCGAGACCGTTTTTCCGGAGTTGGCCCGTTCAGCCGAATCCATTGATTTACATAAAAATTATGAGGAGCACGAGATGCGCGTAATTCTGCTGGGAGCTCCCGGGGCCGGTAAAGGTACTCAGGCAAAGTTCATCACCGAAAAGTTCGGTATCCCTCAGATCTCCACCGGCGACATGCTGCGCGCCGCGGTCAAGGCCGGTACGCCGCTGGGCCTGGAGCTGAAGAAAGTCATGGATGCCGGCCAACTGGTGTCGGACGAGCTGATCATCAGCCTGGTCAAGGAGCGCATCGCCCAGCCTGATTGCGCCAATGGCTGCCTGTTCGATGGCTTCCCGCGCACCATTCCTCAGGCCGAAGCCATGCAGCAGGCCGGTGTGGCGATCGACAACGTCATCGAAATTGCCGTCGACGACGAAGAAATCGTCGGGCGCATGGCCGGTCGCCGCGTGCACCTGGCCTCCGGTCGCACCTACCACATCCAGTACAACCCGCCGAAGGTCGAGGGCAAGGACGACGTCACGGGCGAAGAGCTGATCCAGCGTGACGACGACCGCGAAGAAACCGTGCGTCATCGCCTGTCGGTCTACCACACCCAGACCAAGCCGCTGGTGGACTTCTACCAGAAGCTCGCCGCTGCCGAAGGCAAGCCCAAGTACAGCCACATCGAAGGCGTCGGTTCGGTCGATTCGATCACCGCCAAGGTGCTCGCAGCGCTCCGCTGAGCCCAGCGTCCATCGCACCACGGCCCGCTTGCGGGCCGTTGTCGTTTATACTGCCGCTCTTTTTTTGCCTGGATACCCTGTTCGATGACCACCCTGCTGGCCCTGGATACCGCCACCGAAGCCTGTTCCGTTGCCCTGTTGCAAGGCGGCGAGGTGATCAGCCACCACGAGGTGATTCCGCGCCAGCATGCGCAGAAGCTGCTGCCGATGATCAAGCAGCTGATGGCCGAGGCCGGCTTGCCGCTGAGCGCGCTGGATGCGATTGCCTTTGGCCGTGGCCCTGGTGCCTTCACCGGTGTGCGCATCGCCATCGGTGTGGTGCAGGGGCTGGCGTTCGCCCTCGAGCGGCCGGTGCTGCCGGTGTCCAATCTTGCAGCACTGGCCCAGGGTGCCTTGCGCGAACACGGCCACAGCCAGGTCGCTGCCGCCATCGATGCGCGCATGGATGAGGTCTACTGGGGGTGCTACCGCGCCCAGGCCGGTGAAATGCGCCTGCTGGGCGACGAAGCGGTGCTGCCGCCCGAGCGCGTAGCGCTGCCGGTCGAACTTACCGGCGACTGGTTCGGCACTGGTACAGGCTGGGGCTATGCAGAGCGCCTGGCGGTGCCTGTGAAGGCGTTCGATGCCACGCGCCTGCCGACCGCGCAGGATATTCTGGCCCTGGCGACCTTCGCCTGGGGCCGTGGTGAAGCGGTCGCTGCCGACCAGGCGCAGCCGGTGTACCTGCGCGATAACGTGGCCACGCCCAAGGCGCGTTGAGGCGCCACGACTGAGCCAAAAGCGGTCGTCCGTCGGCTCGGCCTTCCCAGCGTCAAACCTTCTGCGGTAAGTGTGGTCGAGTTAACACTAGAGCATTAGCGAAGGACCTTTGATGCTGCTAGATTGCCATCATTGGTCCCGAGTCTGCCTTTCATGCGCATCGATGGTTTTCCTGCTTCCTCCTACCCGGTCAAGCGCACGCCCCCGCGCCGCGCGCCTGTGGCCGACGAGCAGATCGATGACGCCCAACTGGCCGAAGAGGTCGACCTGGTCGAACTGGCCAAGGGCAATCGCCGCGGTGGTCTGCCGGTGCGCCAGCAGGATGTGATCTTCCCGCGTGCCCGTGATCGGCGCACTGCCAGCGCCCTGGCTAGCTACCTGGCCACCGCCGGCTACAGCGAGTGGGACATGGACGTGCTCGGCCTGGACCTGTACATCTGACCGATGACCTCGCACGCACTGCCTTATTGTCTCGGTTGTCCATCCTGGGCCGACAACGCCTGGCGCGACTATTTCTATCCTGAAGACGCCCGCGGCAACGATTACCTCGCGCTGTATGCCCAGGTGTTCAACGCCGTCGAAGGCAACACCACCTTTTACGCGCGCCCTGCGGCCGACACCCTGGCCCGTTGGGCGCAGGTGATGCCTGAGCACTTTCGCTTCACGGCCAAGTTTCCCCGTGACATCAGCCACAGCGATGATCTGCGCGCGCAACTCGATGCAGCGCAGGCGTTCATCCGGCTGATGGCGCCGCTGGGCAAGCGCGTCTCGCCTTTCTGGTTGCAACTGCCGGCAAGCTTCGGTCCGCCGCGCCTGGGGGAGTTGGCCTGGTTACTGGCTGAATTGGCGGTGCCGGTGGCGGTGGAGGTGCGTCATCGGGCGTTCTTCGCTCGGGGTGAGCACGAGCGCCAGCTCAATCGGCTGCTGCACGGCATGGGCGTGGAACGCATCTGCCTCGACCCGCGTGCGCTGTTCAGCTGCACCTCGCGTGACCCGGCGGTGCTCCACGCGCAAAGCAAGAAGCCCAACGTGCCGGTGCGTCCGGCAGCCTTCACCGAGCATCCGCAGGTGCGTTTCATCGGCCATCCGCAGTTGGCGGGGAATGAGCCGTTCCTCGGTCCCTGGGTGGAAAAAGTCGCCACCTGGATCGAGGCGGGCAAGCATCCCTACGTGTTTCTGCATACCGCTGACAATCACCTGGCGGCAGCGCTGGCGCAGCGTTTCCATCAGCGTCTGAGCGAGCGGCTGCCGGGCCTGGCGCCGTTGGCACAACTGGCACGCGGCCCAGAAGTCGAACAGCTCGGGCTTCTCTGATACCTTCGCGGGTCTGCGCTCGAGCGATTCCACCGGGCGCATTTCTTCTTCCGACCCGAGGTGCTGATCATGGATGTGCAAACCCTGCGCGGCGAAGCCTTCAAAGCCCTGCACGAACGCGATGGTGCCTTCGTCGTGGCCAATGCCTGGGATGCCGGCTCGGCGCGGCTGCTGGCCAGTCTCGGTTTCGAAGCCCTGGCCACCACCAGCGCGGGCCTGGCCTTCAGCCTCGCCCGCCCAGATGCCGAAGGGGCATTGAGCCTCGAGCACATCCTCGATAACGCCGCGAGCATCGTCGAGGCCACTGCGCTCCCGGTGACTGCCGACCTTGAGAACGGCTTTGGCGATTCGCCGCAAGACTGCGCCGAGAGTATTCGCCGCGCCGCCGAGGTCGGTCTGGTGGGCGGCTCCATCGAGGATGCGAGCGGATGCAGCGACGCGCCGATCTACGACTTCCAGCTATCGGTCGAGCGCGTGCAGGCCGCCGTGCACGCCGCCCGTGCGCTGGCATTCCCCTTCACCCTGTGCGCCCGTGCCGAGAACCTGCTGCACGGGCGAATCGATCTGGCCGACACCATCAAGCGCCTGCAGGCCTATGCCGAAGCCGGCGCCGACGTGCTCTACGCACCGGGCCTGCGCACTGCCGAGGAGATTCGCAGCGTGGTGCAGGCGCTGGCGCCCAGGCCGGTCAACGTGCTGATGGGCATGCCCGGCGTGACGCTTAGCGTGCAGCAGTTGCAGGACCTTGGCGTGCGCCGCATCAGCGTCGGCTCGTCGCTGGCCCGCACGGCCCTTGGCGCCCTGCAGCGGGCCGCGTTGGAAATCCACGAGCGCGGCACGTTCAGCTACGCCGAGCAGGGCATGCCGTTCGCTGAACTCAACGATTTGTTCAGGCGCTGAGGCCGGTGCGCGGCCTAGTGCTGTTTTGCCTGTTCGTGCTGCTCGGCGCGGGGGCGCTGTGGTCCAGCGGCTGGCGTCCGCCAGCGCAGTGGAATCCCTGGGCGCCGCTGGATGTGCGGCAGCCGCCGAACCTGCTGACGCCCTATAAACTCTCGCGCCTGCGCGACGACCCGCAGTTGTGCAGCCAGGCCCTGGCCACCTCCGGCTTGCGCTACCGTGCCCAGGCCGACAGCCCGGCCAGTGCCAACTGTCCGCTGAGCAACGTCTGGCGGATCGAAGGCGGCCAGGCGCGGCTGAGCAGCAGCTTCATTGCCAGCTGCCCGCTGGCGGTGGCCTACGCGGCGTTCGAATTGCACGGGCTGCAGCCGGTCGCTCAGCAGTACCTTGGCCAGCCGGTGGCCCAGGTCGACCACCTTGGCAGCTTTGCCTGCCGCAATGTCTACCACCGCAAGCAGGGACGGCTCAGCCAGCACGCCAGCGCCAATGCCCTGGACATCAGCGGCTTTCGCCTGCAAAACGGCGAGCGCATCCTGCTCGCTCGCGACTGGCAGGGTGACGGGCCCAAGGCGCAGTTCCTGCGGGCGGTGCAGCAGGCAGCCTGCACGCATTTCAGCACGGTGCTCGGACCTGACTACAACGCCGCCCACGCCAATCACTTCCACCTCGATATGGGCCTGTGGCAGGTCTGTCGGTGAGTTTTCAGCGCGCTGATCAGGCGTAGGCGCGCAGGTTGTTCAGCACTACCGGGCGCGCCCAGTGCAGGTCGAACTCAAGATCATGCTGCTGCGCGGCCACTGCGGCCTCGCTGAAGGGCTCAGGCGCATCTTCGAGCAAGTCCAGCTCGAACTCGGCGATGGGCAAGTGCAGCGGGCGCGGGCTGGGCGCAGCGCCAGGCGCAGCGGGCTCGTGGCCCTGACCGATCACCAGCGGTCGCAGCCAGCTGCTGTCGAGGTCGAGCTGGCGCTGCTGTTCGATCAGTTCGGCGCTGCTGAACGGCTCGGCTGCAGGCGGCAGCAAGGCGGCGTCCAGTTCGGCTTTAGGCAGGAACAGCGGCTCGGGCGGCTCGACCCGGCGTTCTGCAACCGCGCAGGCGCGTTGTGTGTCGATCAGCTCCAGGGCGCGGGCGCCGCCGCACGGCTCGCCGCTGAGTGGGTCGAGCCGGGTCAACGAGTCGCTGAAGGCATCCACCGGCAGCTGTTGCTGATCGTCCAGTGCACGGCTGAAGAAGTCCTGCCACAGCTGACTGACGCCGCTAAGCGCCTGTGTGTTCTGCCGGGCATAGTTGCCGACAGAAGACAGGTAGGTCAGGCCGATGGCAGGTGAGGTGTCGGTCATGGCGGTCGCGAAGCAGGCGCTCTGGCACAATAGCGGATACTGGGTGTATCGGCGGTGGCCGGGGTTTCATTAAATTTTTTGGGTGCGTGAGCAGATGGTCGAGCAACAGCAACAGGTGGGCATCCGGGTCGAAGCCCTGTCAGCGCCGTTCCAGGCGCAGGCGCAGCAATGGGCCGAGCGCCTGGGTTTGCCGCTGGTCGACGAGCAGGCCGAGTTCGCCGTGCAGTTGGGTGGCGATGGCTTGCAGATCCAGCAGTTGGGGCCGCAGGCGCCAGGACCGGTACGGGTCGATTTCGTCGAAGGCCAGGCGGCGCATCGGCGCTTGTTCGGCGGTGGCAGTGGGCAGATGATCGCCAAGGCCGTGGGCATCGCCCAAGGCATTCGCCCGCAGGTGCTCGATGCCACTGCCGGGCTGGGCAAGGATGCCTTCGTGCTGGCCAGCCTGGGCTGTCAGGTGACGCTGATCGAGCGCCAGCCGCTGATTGCCGCGCTGCTCGAAGATGGCCTGGGTCGCGGGCGTCTGGATGCCGAGGTGGCACCGATCGTCGAGCGCATGCGCCTGCTCACCGGCAATGCCATCGAGCACCTGCGCAGCTGGCAGGGCGAGCCGCCCCAGGTGATCTACCTCGATCCGATGTTCCCGCACCGCGACAAGAGCGCCCTGGTGAAAAAGGAAATGCGCGTGTTCCGCCCGCTGGTGGGCGATGACCTCGACGCACCGGCGCTGCTGGCCGCGGCGTTGCAACTGGCCAGCCACCGGGTGGTGGTCAAGCGCCCGCGCAAGGCGCCGGTGATCGACGGCGCCAAGCCCAGCCACAGCATCGACGGCAAATCGAGCCGCTACGACATCTACCCCAAGAAGACTCTCAAAGCCTGACGCCGCCAGCGGCCAGGGCCCTCACTTGCGCGCCAGCAGCGTCGCCCGGCGCGGCGCCGGCAGGCCCTCGACGGTGCGCGAGTGGTCATTCGGGTCGAGGAAGTCGGCCAGCGACTGGTAGCGCATCCAGTCGGTGCTGCGCTGTTCTTCGACGCTGGTGACACTGACATCCACACAGCGCACCTCGCTGAAACCTGCGCGGCGCAGCCAGCGTTCCAGCGCCGGTACCGAGGGCAGGTACCAGACGTTGCGCATTTGCGCGTAGCGGTCTTCCGGCACCAGCACCTGCTGCTCGTCACCTTCGACCACCAAGGTTTCCAGCACCAGTTCACCGCCCTTGACCAGGCAGTCCTTGAGCGCCAGCAGGTGCTCGATGGGTGAACGCCGGTGGTAGAACACACCCATGGAAAACACGGTGTCGAAGCCTTCTAACTGGGCGGGCAGCTCTTCCAGGGCGAAGGGCAGGTGCCAGGCGGGCAGGGCAGGCAGATAGCGCTGCACGGCCTGGAACTGGCAGAAGAACAGCCAGTTGGGATCGACGCCAACCACCATGTCGGCACCGGCACCGATCATGCGCCACTGGTAGTAGCCGTTGCCGCAGCCGACATCGAGCACGCGCTTGCCGCGCAGATCCAGATGCGGGGCGATGCGTTGCCATTTCCAGTCCGAGCGCCACTCGGTGTCGACGTGCACGCCGAACAGGTCGAAAGGGCCCTTGCGCCACGGCGACAGGCCCATCAGTGCGCTGCGCATCTGCGCGCGGGTGGTGTCGTCGCAAGGGCAATCCAGGCGCAGACCATTGCGCAGGTCAACGTCGCTGGGCTGGATATCCGGCAGCGCGGCAAGCGCATCGCGCCAGCGCGCCAGGTCGCCGTGGCCTTTTTCCAGCTTGAGGTTCAGTTGCGCTTGCAAGCCAGCTGACCAGGACGCCAGCGGGGTGCCAGCCAGACGCTGGACCAGGGGAGTGAGATCGATCATGGCAGGGCTATCAACGACGCGAAGTTAAGGCATTGGAACCAGGGCACCACCTTGCTGAAACCAGCGGCGTGCAGGCGTTCGGTATGGGTCTGCAAGGTATCGGGTTTCATCACGTTTTCAATGGCGCTACGTTTCTGGGCGATTTCCAGTTCGCTGTAGCCATTGGCGCGTTTGAAGTCCAGGTGCAGGTCATTGAGCAGTTGCTGGGTCTGCGCATCGGCCATCAGCAGCTTTTCCGAAAGAATCAGCGCACCGCCGGGCAACAGCGTCTGGTGGATGCGCGTGAGCAGCTCCAGGCGCTGCTGTGGAGCGATGAACTGCAGGGTGAAGTTCATCGCCACCAGCGAGGCGGGTTGGAAAGCCAGGGTGAGGATGTCGGCTTCCACCACCTCGACCGGCAGCAGTTCCTGGAACATCGAGTCCTGCGCGGTGAGGTACTGGCGGCAACGCTCGACCATCGCCGCCGAGTTGTCCACCGCTACCACCCGGCAGCCTTCGCTGCGCACGTGCCGGCGCAGCGCCTGGCTGACAGCGCCCAGGGAGGCGCCTAGGTCGTACAGTGTGCTGTCTGGCTGGGCAAAGCGGGCAGCGAGCACCCCGAGGTTCTCGACGATGGTCGGGTAACCGGGCACCGAGCGCTTGATCATGTCTGGAAACACCTGCACCACATCTTCGTTGAAGACGAAGTCGGGCACCTGCTCCAGCGGCTGGGCGAATAGGCGGTCGGGGGTTTTGCTCACGGAACTTCCACTGCGCTGACGATGAAGGGCACGCATTCTAGCCAAACTGGGCAGTACCTGCATGACTCTGCCTCGATCGCGATCAGGCGCGGTGTCTGCCTCGGGGACTCATTGCAGTCGAGGAAGGTCTGCCCGCTGCTGCCAGACAGTCAGGTTCCTTAGCTTCGGGGCCAGGGCCATTGGGGCCTGACTCAGGAGTACAGTCGTGAATGTCCAATCTGACGATTATTTAGCGCTACAAGGAGAGGCCGCCCAGTTACCGGGCGAGTTCGTCCGTACATTGGCCGAACGAGACGGCCCGAACGAAGGCGGCTTGACCTTCGGTCGTGAAGACATCATCACCATCAACCGGTATGCCAATTACGTGTTTTCGCTGCCGTCCACGCCTGCCGAACTGGGCAGATGGCTGGGGCCGCAAGCCACCGATGAGCCGGAGCTGACGGTAGATGGGATGACGGTTCTGTTCGATGCCCTACGCAACCATGCGGGGTCATGGCAGCCCTTGTCAGACAACAGCAAGCGCTTGGCTGCGGATCTGGGCACCAGCGCCCGATCGCTGCTCACCTACGGCAAGCGCATCATCATCGAGTGCGAAAAAGTGCTCGATCAGAAGGTGCCTCCCGAGCACTGGCAACAGGTCACGCTGCCGGTTGCGATTGCGCTGGACGACCACGAGAAACGGCAAATCAAGCGGCTGGATACCGTGCTGCGCATTGTCCAGGCAGAAGTGCGCAAGTACGCCAACAAGGTCAAGGAGGTCGGTGCTCAAGCCGAGATCTTCCGCGACACGGCGCGGTACACACTCATTCCTGCCGTCCACGACAAGCGCCGCGCGATCGAGCGCAAGCGCGGTGACGGCCTGATCGAGGACCTGCGCAGGCAACTCAAGGAACTCGATGAGCAAATCAGCAAGCTCAACAGTGAGTACGACAACTACGTCAAAGCCTCCCTGGCGGGGCTTTCCGCAGGTCTGATCGGTTTGGCCATCACTGGCGGTATCTATGGCGCCAAGGCGGAGTCGGTGCGCAAGCGCCGCAATCAGCTGAACAAGGAGCGCTTCAGGACGTGCAAGACATTGCAGGCCCGCGTACGGCTCGAGGGGCGTATGGCCGAGCTCGGCAGCTTCGTCGATGACCTGAACGCGCGGCTCAAGGAGGTGGTGATCAGCGCAGACTCGCTGCACAGCGTGTGGCAGAGAGTCGAGGCCTATATCACCCAGTCCATGGAAGTGCTGCAGGAAATCGAAGACTCCCAGGAACTGTTCATCTTCGTCATTCACTTCGAAACCTTCCTCGAGCAATGGCAAGGCATCGAAGCGCAGTCCGTTCAGCTCACCCGAATTTTTTCTCAGGCCTCTGCCGCTTGATCACAAGGTACGCACTCCATGAAAGCCATTGTTTCCACAATCAATAGCTCTGCCTTCGACCTTGACCTGAAACCCATGAGAACCGCCCGCGCCTTGTTCATCACGGCCTGGCAGGAGGGCGACTTCAAGTTCCTGAGCTACCTTCAGGAAAACCTGCAGCGCCATGTAAGGCTGCTCGACCAGGCCCACCAGCAAGTCAGCTTCATCGCGCAAGGCAAGATCGCCAGTCTCTCGACCTCAGGGTTGAACAGGGTCATCGAACAATTGGAGCGCAAGCCCATCCCCAGTGCGTTCAGCTACGCGCGAAAGCGTCAGCGTGACGCGGTGAGCAGTCTTCAGAAGCAGATCGATTTGCTACGTGACGAGCGAAACGCGCTCGATACGCTGCCAGCCCTCAACAGTGCCCTGGAAAAACAGCGTTTGCTCGAAGAGAAAGATCGCGTGGAAAGCCTGCGCGCTGGCGCCACGGAGGATGTGGCGCGCTATAGCGCAGAGCTCGAACGAGTGGAAAAAGCCATCGCTGCCTTGGAGCAAAGCGGTTTGCAAACCCGGTTTGGTAATGTGGTGCCCTCGCTCGACGCCCTCAGCGCTCTGATGGTGCCGGGCGGGGAGTATGCCGCAGCAGCGAAAATCGCCACGGACGCCCTGAAGGATCTGCAGACTTTGCTAGGTGATGTCCTCGTCGGCATGCAGTACGGCCAGCTGCACGAGCATGCCAAGGCGATGCGTCGACGGGCCCAGACCGAACAGGAACAGGTGCGTCGATTCGATCGGCGCAGCAATGAGCTGACCGGTCAACTCGACAAGATGGACACGCTGCACACACTGGAGCAGATGCGCGAACAATGGGGGGCGGGCGCCGAACACCTGCTCACCGGTTTGCAGCGCCTGAACCAGGACATCAGCCGCCTCGCCCTGGACGACGTCGAGGCGGTGAAGGCGTTGGCGGCAGCCTTCCGGCAACTGCTGGCAGTTCAGCAGCGTCTGGTCGCCGAACTGCAACTCTGACAGGCAGTACACACGGTCGCCCGGCGTTGCGGCGATCGTGTGTTTGCCGGTTGCCTGATTGCGTCCTCAGCTGAACAGTACCTTGGCCACATCGCTGAAGCGTTTGGCGAAATGCACCGTCAGGCCCTCGCGCAGGTACTCGGGCAGTTCGTTGTAGTCGCCGCGATTGGCCTCCGGCAGGATCAGTTCGTAGATCTTCTGCCGCCGCGCGGCGATGACTTTTTCCCGCACCCCACCAATGGGCAGCACCTGGCCGGTGAGGGTCAGCTCGCCAGTCATGGCCACGCCCTTTTTCGGCGCTTGGTCGCGCGCCAGTGAGAGTAATGCGCTGGCCATGGTCACCCCGGCACTGGGGCCGTCCTTTGGCGTGGCGCCTTCGGGCACATGCAAATGGATGAAGGCTTCATTGAAGAAGGCCAGGTCACCGCCGTATTGCGCAAGGTTCGAGCTGACATAGCTGTAGGCGATTTCCGCCGACTCCTTCATCACATCGCCGAGTTTGCCGGTTAGCTTGAAGCCGCGGTTGAGGGTATGCACGCGGGTTGCCTCGATCGGGAGCGTGGCGCCGCCCATGCTGGTCCAGGCAAGCCCGGTGATGACGCCTTTGCCCGACAGCACCTGTTCGCTGCGAAACACGGGCGTACCGAGCGCCGGTTCAAGGTCTTTCGGGCCGATCTTCAGTTTCGCCTCTGGGTTTTCCAGCAGTTTGAGCACCGCCTTGCGCACCAGCTTGCCCAGTTGTTTTTCCAGCTGACGCACCCCGGCCTCACGCGCATAACCCTCGATCACCTGGCGCAGCGCGGTGTCGCTGATGCTCAGGCTGGTCTTGGCCACACCGGCCTTGGCCAATTGCTTGGGCCACAAGTGGCGCTTGGCGATGGCGAGTTTTTCTTCGGTGATGTAGCCCGAGAGGCGAATCACTTCCATACGGTCGAGCAGAGGGCCTGGGATGGAATCGAGGGTATTGGCGGTGCACACGAACAGCACCTTGGACAAATCCAGGCGCAGGTCGAGGTAGTGGTCGAGGAATTCGACGTTCTGCTCAGGATCGAGGGTTTCCAGCAAGGCCGAGGCCGGATCGCCCTGGTAGCTCTGGCCCATCTTGTCGATCTCGTCGAGCATGATCACCGGGTTCATCACCTCGACATCCTTCAGCGCCTGCACCAGCTTGCCCGGCTGTGCGCCAATGTAGGTGCGTCGGTGACCCTTGATCTCGGCCTCGTCGCGCATGCCGCCGAGGCTGAAGCGGTAGAACGGCCGGCCGAGGGATTCGGCGATGGACTTGCCGACGCTGGTCTTGCCCACCCCAGGCGGGCCGACCAACAACACGATCGAGCCGCTGATCTCGCCCTTCCAGGCGCCGACGGCAAGGAATTCGAGAATCCGTTCCTTGATGTCGTCCAGCCCGGCATGGTGCTGGTCGAGTACCTTGCGCGCGTGCTTGAGGTCGAGCTTGTCGTCGCCATACACCCCCCACGGCAGGGCGGTGGCCCAGTCGAGGTAGTTGCGGGTCACGGCGTATTCGGGCGAGCCGGTTTCCAGGATCGCCAGCTTGCCCATTTCCTCGTCGATGCGCTTTTGCGCCTGTTCGGGGACTTTCTTGTCTTGCAGACGCTGCTGGAACTGCTCGAGGTCTGCGCTGCGGTCATCCTTGCTCAGGCCCAGTTCCTGCTGAATGACCTTGAGCTGTTCCTTGAGGAAGAACTGGCGTTGATGCTCGCCGACCTGGCGGTTGACCTCGGCGGAGATCTCGTTCTGCAGGTGCGCGACCTCGACCTCCTTGCGCAGCATCGGCAAGACTTTTTCCATCCGCTTGAGCATCGGCACGCAGTCGAGCACTTCCTGCAACTGCACGCCGGTGGCCGAGGTCAGTGCGGCGGCGAAGTCGGTGAGGGGCGAAGGGTCGTTGGGGCTGAAGCGGTTGAGGTAATTCTTCAGCTCTTCGCTGTACAGCGGGTTGAGCGGCAGCAGTTCCTTGATCGCGTTGATCAGCGCCATGCCGTAGGCCTTGACCTCATCGGTCGGCTCGGAGAGCTGGCGCGGGTACTCGACTTCCACCAGATACGGCGGGCGGTGGTGCTTGAGCCAGGTGCGGATGCGCACCCGGGTCAGGCCTTGGGCGACGAACTGCAGCTTGCCATTTTCCTTGCTGGCGTGGTGCACCTTGACCAGCGTGCCGTACTCGGGGAGCGCCTTGGTGTCGAAATGGCGGTGGTCTTCGGCCGGGGTGTCCATGAAGAACAGCGCCAGCGAGTGGTGCGGGGTCTTGGCGACCAGGTCGAGGGTCTCGGCCCACGGCTCTTCGTTGACGATGACCGGCAACACTTGGGCAGGGAAGAACGGGCGGTTGTGGATCGGGATGACGTAGACCTTGTCCGGCAGCTGCTGGCCTGGCAGGGCGAGGAAGCGGCCGGCCTCGGCATCGGCCTCGATATGTTCGACTTCGTCGCTTTCGTCGGGATGATCAGGAAGATCCTGCTGGTCGCTCATGGGGCACCTGCGTGATTGGCTATGGTGCTTAGATGGGGCAGGGGGTGAGTGGTTTCAATGGCGAGTGCCGGGATGGCAAGCGCCTCGGCGCGCAGGGCTGCGCGCCTTGGCAGAGGCGCCCCCAGGCGGGGGCGCGGACGTGTGGCCGTACTTTAGTCAGCCAGCTTGTAAGCGATGATGTAGTCACCCATCTTGGTGCCGAGCGAGCCATGCCCGCCTGCGGTCACCAGCACGTATTGTTTGCCGTCTTCACCGGTGTAGGTCATCGGCGTGGCCTGACCACCTGCCGGCAGGCGGCCTTTCCACAGCTCCTTGCCGTCGTTGACGTCGTAGGCGCGCAGGTACTGGTCGAGGGTGCCGCTGAGGAAACCAACGCCGCCTGCGGTAACGATCGAGCCGCCCATGCTCGGCACGCCAACCGGCAGACCGATCGGTACCGGGGTGCTGTCACGGGTGGTGCCGTTCTTGTGCTTCCACACTACCTTGTTGGTGAACAGGTCGATGGCTGCCACATAGCCCCAGGCCGGCGCCTGGCACGGCAGGCTGATCGGCGAGAGGAACGGGTGCATGGTCACGGCATAAGGCGCACCGGTGTTGGGCTGCACGCCGCTGGTTTCGCTCATCCGCTTGCTGCCGGCAGCGACCTGCTCACGGGGCACCATCTTCGACACGAAGGCCATGTAGTTGGGCGAGGTGAACAGCAACTGGCGGACCGGGTCGACCGACACGCTGCCCCAGTTGAACACGCCGACGTTACCCGGATAGACCAGCGAACCCTGCTCCGACGGCGGGGTGTACTGGCCTTCGTAGCGCAGCTCGCGGAACTGGATGCGGCAGAGCATCTGGTCGAACGGCGTTGCGCCCCACATGGCCTGTTCAGTCAGCTCAGGGCCGAGCAGGTTGAGGTCGGAACGGGCCTGGGTCGGGGCGGTGTGGTCACCCTTCACTGCGCCTTGGGGCACCGGAATCTCGCGGATCGGCACGATAGGCGTACCGTCGCGGCGGTCCAGCACGTACAGGCTGCCCTGCTTGGTCGGTACGATGACCGCAGGCTTGACGCCGTCGTCGGTCTTCAGGTGCACCAGGGTCGGCTGGCTGCCAACGTCCATGTCCCACAGGTCGTGGTGAGTGAACTGGTAGTTCCAGCGTGGCTTGCCGGTGGCGAGGTCGAGGGCGACGACACCTGCGCTGTATTTCTCGGCGCCTGGGGTACGGTCGGCGCCCCACTGGTCAGGGGTCTGGTTGCCCAGTGGCAGGTAGATCATGCCCAGCTCTTCATCGACGCTGGCGATCGACCACATGTTCGCCGAGTTGCGGGTGTAGACCTCACCGGCGCCCAGCGGACGGGTGTCTTCGGGCTTGTTGCTGTCCCAGTTCCACACCAGGTGACCGTCGTGCACGTCATAGGCACGGATGACCCCGGATGGCTCGTCGACCGACTCGTTGTCGGTGACGTGACCGCCGATGATCACCAGGTCGCGGGTGATGGCGGCGGGGGAGGTGGAGTAGTAGCCGCCGGCCGAGAACGGGCCGATGTTGCGGGTCAGGTCGACCACGCCCTGGTTGGCGAAGCCTTCGCAGACTTTACCGGTGTCGGCGTTGATGGCGATCAGTCGGGCGTCGGCAGTCGGCAGGTAGAGGCGGCGTGGGCAGGCCTGGGCGACCAGTTTGCCGGCTTCGCTGATCTTCGGCGCGGGGCTGCCGTCGCGGCTGACGTAGCGGTTTTCGTCATAGTAGGAAACGCCACGGCAGGTCATGTGGGCGAAGCCTTTGAAGGTCTTGGTCGGGCTCTTGATCTGCGGGTCGAAACGCCAGATTTCCGCACCGGTGTCGGGGTTCAGCGCCAGCAGCTTGCTGTGCGCCGTGCAGGCATAGAGCATGCCGTTGACCTTGAGCGGGGTGTTCTGGTTGGTCAGCTCGACCGGGTCATCGTCGGTCGGCAGGTCGCCGGTGCGAATGCGCCAGGCTTCTTCGAGGCGGCCGACGTTCTGCGCGGTGATCTGGCGCAGGGGCGAGTAGCGGTCGCCGTATTCGGTACGGCCATAGGCCTGCCACTCGCCATCGGGCATGGCCGGGGCGGCACTGGCCATTTCGCTGCTGTCACGGCCCAGTTCGCCGCGGATTTCACCCGGGTGAGTGAACTGGCTGGCGACTGCAGTGGCGCCCGAGGCGATCACCGCAACGGTCAGCAGCGCGGTGTTGGCGCGGCTGGCCGAGCCGATCAGCGGGCGACGCGCCCACGGCAGCAGCAACACCACGCCCAGGGCGAACCACAGCGACAGGCGCGGTACCAGTTGCCACCAGTCCAGGCCGATTTCCATCAGTGCCCACACGGTACTGCCCAGCAGCACCAGGCCGTACAGGCCAAGGCCCAGGCGCCGGCGCGCCAGCAGCAACACGCCCGACAGGGCAAAGCCGATACCTGCGACCAGGTAGTACAGCGAGCCGCCGAGCTGGCTCAGGTAGATGCCGCCGGCCAGCAGCGCCAGGCCCATCAACAACAGCAGGACGCCCATCAGGCGAGGCAGCCAGGGGGCGCCGGGTTTGGCACCGTCAGTGCTCATGGGGGTGTTCTCCGTAGGTCAGTAGAAATCGAAAGATGATCAAAAGCTGCTCTGAATCTTCACGCCGGCCACCAGCGCGTCGTCGACCTGGCTGACTCCGCCCGGATGGCGGATGTACTGCAGGTTGGGACGCACGGTGAGCCAGTTGGCCACGTGCACGCCATAGTTGAGTTCAGCGCTGTATTCGGTGTCCTGAACCGGCAGGAACGCCGGATCGGCATAGTCATAGAGCCCAGCAGCCTGGTTGGCCAGGCGTGCATTCTTGCGAAACGCCGGGTTGACGTGCACTTGGGCCACGGCGAAACCGATGTCGTCCTTGGGCCTTGCGTCGAACAGGCCTCGGTATACCAGGCCCGCCTGCAGGTAGTGGTCGATCACGTTGGTCTTCTTGTCGTGAGCGGTGGCATTGGCGAACAGGCTCAGGCCGCGCGAGGCATCGGAGGCCTTCGCGCTCACCTGCTGCTGCAAACCAAGCCACAACCCGTGCTTGCTGGCACGGCTGCGGTAGGCGTTGCCGCTGCTGGCGGCTGGCTGTCCATGGCTGTCGTCGAGGACGTCTTGCGCCCTGGCATTACTATAGTAGTAGCCGGCGCGGTACTCGCCCTCAAGGCCATTGACCTTGGGCTTCCATACCAGTTCGACGGGCATCAGTGCACCTTGCGTGCCGCTGCCGCTGAGCTTGAAGCCGTTGCCGGTTTCCAGGTTCGACGGGTTCTGCTCGAACGCGCCGACCTGCACGAACAGCTCCGGCGTGAGGTGATACTTGACCCGCAACGCCCACTGGCTGACCGGCCAGTTGTACCAGATGCCACCGACCCAGTTACCCACCTGCGAGCCGCAGAACGCCAGGTTCTGGAAGTCGCAAGGGAAGCTGTTGAAGTCCTCGCCTTCACCGAAACGGCCGACTTTCACGTCCAGCGCACCGTCGAAGTACTTTTGCCGAACCCACATCTGCGTCAGCCGCCAGGTCTGCCCGCGGCCCCAGACTTCCTGCGCCGAGGTGAAGCCACCGACCCGCGGGTCGTTGATGCGGTCATTGCTGATGTTGCGGCCGCTGCGCTCGGTGATGGTCAGTTGAGCATCGGTGTCGGCCCAGCCGGCGATCTTCGCCAGATCGAAGTGACTGCCAAAGGTGAACTGATCGCTGTAGCGCGCGGTGCGGTCATGGTCGTAGCCGCCGCGCAGGTTGCTGCCCACCTCACCGGTGTAGCCGACGGTGAAGTCGTAGCCGCGCTCGAGCAACTGGCTACGGCTGCCGTTCCAGTCACCGAGCATCCACGGCGAGTCGGCGTCGAACGCAGCCTGCGCTGCTGCGCCGGGGGCCAGGGCTACGAGCACGGGGCAGAGGGTCAGGGCGAGCAGGATCGGGCGAGGCGGATTGAGCGGAAGGTAGCGCTGTCTTGTCATTGTCGAAGCATGCCGAAGGCCTCGAGGGCGCGGGCGGCCTCGATGCGAAATTCAAAGGGGATAGAGCTGAAGCGTTTCAGCGTGGCGCGGAGGATATAGAGGAACGCGGCAGAAAAAAAGACAAAATGTCGCAGGGGACTGTTGCCCGCGCGGTAACAGTCCCCTCGACCAGGCGCTGCCGTGCGCGCATTGCACGCGCACGGCAGGTGTTGCGGCGGTCAGAAGGTGGTGCGCAGGCCCACCTCGACGCTGCGCCCAGGGGCTGGTGCGACGTCACGCAGGATCGAGCTGGCGTAACGCACGGTCTGGTCGGTGAGGTTCTCGCCGCGAACGAAGGCCAGCCATTGGCTTTCACCGATGTCGAAGCGGTAGCCGACGCTGGCGCCCAAGGTGGTGTAGCCAGCTGTGTGGCTTTCGTTCTCGGGCGTGCGCCGCTGCGCGGCGGCGTGTTGCACATCGACCCGCGCCTGCCAGCGATCCTTCGACCACAACAGCCCGCTGTTCAGGCGCAATGGGGCAATACGCGGCAGTGGCTGGCCGCTGTCGAGGTTCTTCGCGCGGGTGTAGTCACCGGACAGTTCCAGGGCGAACTGGCCATATCGATTGTCGGCCAGTTGCCAGCGGTCTTGAGCCTCGATGCCGTAGAAGCGTGCGCGCACGCCCTGGTACAGGTATTCGGGGATTTCACCATGGTCGTGGTCATGGTCATCATCGTGATCGTCGTCGCCATGGTCATGCTCATGGCCTTCACGCAGATTGCCGCTGCCGATCAGGCCGATGTAATTGCGAAAGTGACTGTAGAACACACCTACCGAGCCCTTGTGGGTGCCGTTGTCGAAACGCAGGGCCAGGTCTGCGGACAGCGCCTTTTCCTTGTTCAGGCTTGCATCTCCCACCTCATAGGCGCCGGTAGCCACGTGGGCACCGTCGGCATACAGCTCGTAGAAGGTCGGCGCGCGCTCGGTGTAGCCCAGGTTACCGGCCAGGGCCCACACCGGATCGAGCTGGTACACCGCCCCGGAGGACAGGCTCAGGGCGTTGAAGCTGCTGGTGCTGTCGGCCGCGGCGAAAGTGGCGTTGCCTTTGGCATCGGGGTCGACCCGGGTGTGCTCCAGGCGGCTGCCGAAGCTCAGGTTCAGGCGCTCGGTGGCCTGCCACTGCTCCAGCAGAAACAGCGCCAGGCTGTCGGTATTGGTATGCGGCACGAAGGCTTCTTCGCCCAGCGCAGAGAACTCGTTACGGGAAAGGTGCGCGCCGATCACCCCTTCCAGCGGCCCCAGCGGCTGATGGCGCGCTTCCACGCGCGCTTCATAGCCCTTGTTCTTGAAGGTGGTGTGCACCTCGCCGCTTTCGATTTCGCGGTGCTGGTAGTCGGTATAGCCGGCGTCGAATTTCAGTGACGTGAACGGGCCCGACAGATCGCGCAGCTCCGAGGCGAAGGCGTAGTGCTCTTGCTGCATGTCCAGGCGCACGCCAGGCTCGGCCACCGATCCGTAGTTGCTGTCGTAGCGGCTGTACGAGAGCCCGGTGTAGCCGTGCTCCCAGTTGTACGAGCCGCCAATGGCGCCGCCATCCTGACGGCCGTCGCTGTTCTCCAGCCGGCCTTTACGGCCCGGATCATCGGCATCGCGCAGGTTACTGCGCTTGGCGTAGCCGGGAATGCGCAGGTCGTTGAACTGACGGCTGTTGGCGTCCAGATGCAGAGCGAAGGTGCCGTCACCGGCTTCCAGTTTGCCGGCGCTGCTGCGGGTGGTGTCGGCGCCGCCGTAGCGCAACTCTCCGGCGCCGTGAATGCCGTCGATGGGTGAACTGGGGATGCGATTGTCGAAGGTATTGACCACGCCACCAATGGCGTTGCCGCCATACAGCAGCGCTGCGGGGCCGCGGACGATTTCGATGCGCTCGACGCTGTTGGGGTCCAGTGGCACGGCGTGGTCATACGACAGCGACGAGGCGTCCAGCGCGCCGACGCCATTGCGCAGAATACGGATGCGGTCGCCGTCCAGGCCGCGGATCACCGGGCGGCTGGCACCGGGTCCGAACCAGGTCGAGGCCACACCGGGTTGCTTGTTGAGGGTTTCGCCAAGGCTTGAGTGCTGCTGTTGCAGCAGCTCATCGCCTTCCAGAACGGTGCTGGGCGTGGCCAGTTGTGCGCTGCCCAGCGGGTTGGCGGTGACCACCTGGGGTTGCAGTTCCAGTGCCTGGCTCGACATCGAAGCCAGGCACAGCGCAGCGGCCAGGGGGGAAAGGGTGAACGAAAAACGGAGCATGGCGGGTGACGTTCCTTGGCAGATAGTTATTACGTTATAAAGTAACATAATTATTCCAGCACAAAGCCATCACGGCTGACCAGCACTTTGTCGCCGCTGCCTGCGGTGAGTAGGTCTGGAAGAAACCGCTGCCGCCGTGGGTGGTCAGAATCAACCTGGGCGGCCTTACCGGTGTAAAGTGCGCCCCTTGGTAATTCTGGAGCGCGGCATGAGCACGTCGGAACACAACGCCTTGCATGGCAAGACCCTCGAACAGATCCTCACCGAACTGGTAGCGCACTACCAATGGTCGGGGCTGGCCGAGCGGGTCGAGGTGCGCTGCTTTCAGCGCGACCCAAGCATCAAGTCGAGCCTGACTTTTCTGCGCAAGACCCCTTGGGCGCGGGAAAAAGTCGAGCAGTTGTATGTGAAGTTGCAGCGCCGCGGTTGAGCATCCGGCATCCGTGGCTGACGCTGGCGGCATTGCTCGGCTGGACCGGCCTGAGCGTGCAGATCTGGCTGGTGCTGGTGGCTCGTTGGCAGGCCGAGGCGAATCTGGTCGGTGGGCTGGTGAGCGTGTTCGGTTACTTCACTGTGCTCAGCAACACTTTGGTCGCCACGGTGCTGAGCCACGCCGCCTGGGGCCGAGAGGGGCCGGTGCGGCGCTGGTTTCTCAGCGCGCCGGTCAGCACCGGCATCGCCGTCAGCATCAGCCTGGTGGCGCTGGCCTACAGTCTGCTGTTGCGCCACCTGTGGCAGCCCAGCGGTTGGCAGTGGCTGGCCGATGAGCTGCTGCACGATGTGATGCCTGTGCTGTTCGTCGTGTACTGGTGGCGCATGGTGCCCAAGGGCCGCTTGCGCCTGCGCCACCTGGCGGCCTGGAGCCTGTACCCGATGGGCTATTTCGCCTTCGCGCTGTGGCGCGGATTCGAGATTGGCGTGTATCCCTATCCCTTCATCGACGTGGCGCAGCTGGGCTATGGCAGGGTGCTGCTCAACGCGCTCGGGCTGCTGCTGGGCTTCTGCCTGGTCGGTGGCTTGTTCATCGCCATCGACCGCTGGCGCGCGCGGCGCGCTGGCTGAGGGTCAGGCGTCGTCGGCGCTGGCATCGGCGCGCCAGTAGGCGGCAGCCTTGAGATCCTGCTCGTTGACGCCCTTGTCCAGCAGCAGCGCCTTGACCTCGCGGGTCAGGCTCTTTTCCAGCGCCACCCAGCTGTACAGTCGGCCTGCCGGCAGCTCCAGGGCCTCGACCTGGGTCGCCATATCCTGCGCGTGGCGCAACACCCAATGCACCTCGACATCGGCCTGGCTGGGCAACGGCTGGCGCTCGGCGGCGTCTTCGATCTGAATCAGTGCCACTACCTGGCGCCCTGCCGGCAGTTCCTCGAGGCGCCGGGCGATGGCCGGCAAGGCGGTCTCGTCGCCGATCAACAGGTAGCTGTCGAAGATGTCCGGCACCACCAGTGAAGCGCGCGGCCCGGCGATGTGCAGGGTCTGGCCGGCGGCTGCCTGGGCGGCCCAGGTCGAGGCCGGGCCGTCGCCATGCAGAACGAAGTCGATGTCCAGTTCCAGGGCGTCGAGGTCGATGCGCCGCGGTGTGTATTCGCGCAGGGTTGGCTTGACCTCGGCATCGCGGCCCAGTTGGCGCGCGTCGATGGCCGCCTGTTGCTCGGGGTTGCTGGCGAACAGCAGCTTGATGTGATCGTCGCTGCCCAGGCTGGTGAAGCCCTCCAGTTCGGCGCCGCCCAGGGTGATACGGCGCATGCGTGGAGTCAGCTCGGTGACCCTGAGCACGCTCAGGCAGCGCTGACGGATGGTGTGGTTGACGCGATGCACGCTGTCATTCATGAGCGGTTCTCCGGGGATGAGTGGGGGCCGGCGGCGATTGCGCTGGCGGCATCGTTGAGCAGGCGACTGACACGCTCGATTTCCTCGGCGCTCCAGTGGCCGTTGTGCATGTGCAAGGCATGGCGCAGGTTGCCCACCGCCTGGTGGATCTGTTCCGGGCGCTGCTGGCCGGTCAGCGCACGCTTGCTGATGTCCAGGCGCATGCGCAGGTTGTGCAGCGCCACGTGTTGCTCGGCGAGGCTGCTTTGGCCGAGTTCGGTAATCAGGTACAGGCGCTTGCTGCCCTGCGCCTGGCCGCGGATCAGCTCGGCTTCTTCGAGGAAGTTGAGGGTGGGGTAGATCACCCCGGGACTTGGGCTGTAGCCGCCGTCGAAGAGGTTTTCGATCTGGCGGATCAGGTCGTAGCCATGACCGGGTTGTTCGGCCAGCAGCGACAGCAGCAGCAGTTTCAGGTCGCCTGGGGCGAACATGCGCGGGCCACGGCCGCCACGGCGCTCGAACGGGTCTTGGGCAAGGGGGTTGCGCACAGGGAGCCTCCGCAATCAGATGTATCGCAGAAGCTTACGCAAGATATATCTTTTAGCAAGTTATAAATGCGCATGTTTCTCATTCGAGAAACATGCGGCAGGTGTTTGAACGCCTCTATTGGGCGCCTACGACGCCCCGTTGGCGGCCATCTGCGGCGCCTTGCATTCGGTCGCGCTGCCCGGCTCCAGGTAAGGCATCAGAATCGGCGCCATGCCCTTTAGCACCTGTACCGGTAGGGCGGAGGTGAACGTGAAGGCCTCGGCGGTACGTCCCGGCACGAAGGCGGTGAGGGTGCCGAAATGGTTGTCGCCCAGGAAGAACACGAAGGTGGCCGTGCGGTTCAGCGAGCGTGAGCCGATCAGCCGACCGCCGGCACCGAAGCTTTCGATGCGGTTATCGCCGGTGCCGGTCTTGCCGCCCATCACCAGCGGGGTGCCATCGTGCAGGGTGAAGCTGCCGGAAATACGTCGCGCCGTCCCTGCGTCGACCACCTGCGACATGGCGCCTTTGAGCGCCTGTGCCACTTCCACCGGCAAAATCCGCTTGCCGCGGTCAGGATCGCTGACCAACTGCGTCTCGTACGGGGTGCCTGCGGCCAGGTGCAAGGTGTCGATACGCAAGGTCGGCAAACGCACGCCATCGTTCTGGATGATGCCGACCAGCTCCGACAACGCTGCCGGGCGATCACCCGAGCTGCCAATGGCGGTGGCCAGCGATGGCACCAAGTGGTCGAACGGGTAGCCGACGCGTTTCCAGCGCTGGTGGATATCGAGGAAGGCCTCGATCTCGACCATGGTCCGCACCCGGCTGTCGCGCGCGCCCTGGTGGCGGCTCTTGAACAGCCAGCTGTACACCTCCTGACGCTCGAAGCGGCTGGCGTTGATCGCCTCACGCTGGGTCGCACCAGGGTTTTTCAGCAGGTAACCGAGCAGCCACAGGTCGAGCGGGTGCACCTTGGCGATGTAGCCCTGGTCGGGCAGGTCGTACTTGCCCGGTCCGTAGGCGGCGTACATTTCCACCAGACGACTGTCGCTGAGCCTGGCCAGCGCCGCCGGGCTGCCCTGGCTGTGGGCGCGGACGAAGGCGTTGAAGGTTTCCTGGCGTGATTCGGGGAACAGGTAACGGTGCACGGCGGCCAGGCGCTGCGGGGTCACGCGCAGGCTGTCGAGGAAGGTGTCGAGGCGCTGCTGCGAGGTCTTGCGCTGGTATTTTTTCCAGAAGCGTAAGAGGTAATTGGTGCCTTCGCGGTCGGCGAAGCGCGCCAGGTATTCCTGGCGGCGCGGATCGGCGTCGTCCTTGAGCAGCGGCTCGCGGTTGTAGGGTTGCTGGTAGGTCACGTAGCGCACGATGTCGCGCATCAGGCGAATGAACGGCAGGTTGATCGATTCGCGCAGGGCATCCTTGAGGCTCGGGTTGCGGCCGTTGTCCTCCTTGCGGAAGTTGTTGAACACGTGCATGCCGCCGCCGGTAAAGAACGATTCCCCGGTATTGGCCGAGTACTTGCGTTCCAGCGCAGCATCGAGCATGGCCGCAAGGTTCTGGTTCTTCGGGTTCTGCAGCAACCAGTCGAGCGACCAGCGGCTGAGGCGGTCGAGGTCGGCGACCTGCACCTTGCGCAACTCGGCCGGCGGCTTGCCGGCATATTGCCCGTGCAGCTCGGCGATGATTTCCAGGTAGGTGGTGAGCACCCGCAACTTGGCGGTAGACCCAAGTTCCAGCTTGCTGCCTTCGTTGATGTCGAACGGCTGGTTGGTGCTGTCGGTCTGCACGCGCACCCGAGAGCCGTCGGCGGTGCGTTCGAACAGGGTGAAGCTGTAGCTGACCTGGTCGGTGGTCCTGGCGGTCAGCAGGCGCTCGCCGATCAGGCCGATCTGCGCGGCGAAGGCGGGGTCGGCGAGGTGCTTGAGGTAGTCGCTGACCTGCAACTGCAAGTCGGCCTGCAAGGTGCTGGTGGCCGACAGGTCGAGACGATCGAGGTCGTAGAGGGGACGGTTGAACATCGCGGCCAGGCGGTTGCGCGCCAGGCTGATGCCCTTGTTGGTGACGATCGGCACGATGGTCGGCTGCGCCACCCAGTCGCGGTAGATCGCCTTGCTGGCCAGGGCGGCGTCGGCCAGGGCCGGTTCGATGATGCCGTTGGCGGCCAGCACGCGCACGTGCGAATCGGTCAGCTCGGCCAGCTCGATGCGGCCCTTGGACAAATAGTGCGAGGGCCGGCGCTGGGCGATCATCAGCGACAGCACCTGGCGCAGGGCCAGGCCACGTTCGGCCAGATGCTCGGCATCGCTCGCGGTGCTTTTCAACGCCGCATTGACCTGCTCGAAGTCAGCGCCGTACCACACCCGCAAGCCCTCGGCCATGCCATGCACCTCGCCGTGGCCGGGCACGGCCGACAGCGGCACGCTGTTGAGGTAATCGCGCACGATGCGCTGGCGCGCCAGGGTGGTGTCGGGGCCGCCCTGGTAGGCGCGCACGCTGGCGGAAAACATCTGCCGCAGCTTTTCGGCACCCGACACGGTCAGCCCATCGGGCGAATGACGGTATTTTTCCAGTTGCGTGGCCAGCGTACTACCGCCGGCGGACTGACCGGGCAGGGCCAAGTACTTGGCGATCTGGCTATAGGCTGCCTTGGCGAAGCGTGGCCAGTCGACTGCCGGGTTGTTCTGCGGGTCCTTGGGGTCGAGCAGGCCGCGGTTTTCGATGAACAGCAGGCTGTTGACCATCACCGGCGGGATGTCGCTGAACGCCGGATACAGGTGCTGCGGATACTGGTACTGGTAAAGGCTGTCGCCGCGACAGTCGGTGATGGAAAGGCCGGCCTGGATTTTCTCCACGTAGGGCACGAACAGGCCATGGCCGACGTAGTCCATCAGCGCTGGCGAAAAGCGCGTCTGCTCACTGATGACATAGTCACGCTTGAGCAGGCGCGGTATGAACTCGCCAATGCCGCTGTAGCCTAGGCGTTTGTCGAACGGCCCTTCGCCGGGGTAGATCACCGCGTCGCTGGGGCCCGGTTGCAGCGAATAGGTCAGCGTACTGGCCAGGCGGCTGAACGTACGGGCCTGCAAGGCCGAGGTCTGGCTTTCCTGGTACAGGGCGATGCCCAGTGCGATCAGTGCCAGCAGCACAAGCAGTGCCAGCAGCCGCCACCACAGGCGGCGACGGCGGCGGGGTGGTGGCGCTGGGGCAGAGGGCTGCTCGGTATCGGGTGCTTCCATTCGGGGAGGTTCCGTGTGCCACAGTGCGCCCATAGTTCTAAATCCGACCAGGTAGTTTCATCTTGCTGGGCAGAAGCTTAGACGCTGGGCGGGCGATGTGAAAATTTTGTCAAAGGAAGCCAAGACTTACTTGTGACAAACGGTACCGGGCAGAGGTTGCGCGATTATTCCGGCGCGGCGCGTTTAATCACTGAGTAGTTGTCAGGAATGATTCCCGATTGGTATGTTATAGAGTATCAATCCATCTCAAAGGTATTCACCATGAAACCCGGCATCCACCCGCAATACCGTACCGTGCTGTTCCACGACACCGCAGCAGACGTGTACTTCCTCATCGGCTCCACCGTCGACACCGACCGTACCCAGAAGCACAGCGACGGCAACACTTACCCCTATGTAGCCCTCGATGTGTCCAGTGCGTCCCACCCGGTCTATACCGGCCAGCAGCGCAAGACCACCGTCGAAGGTCGTGTGGCAGGCTTCAACAAGCGTTTCGCCGGCTTCGCCAGCAAACCTGCGCAGTGACCGGCCCCTTGATCCAGAGCGCCCGCTTGCCTGAGTCTGCCGGGCGTGTGATGCTCGCACGCCCTTTTCAGGCAGGCTCCCATGTCCAACATCATTCGCATCGCCGCCGCTCTGCTGGTCGACCCGCAGGGCCGTACCTTGCTGGTACGCAAACGCGGCACCCAGGCCTTCATGCAGCCCGGTGGCAAGATCGATTCTGGTGAAACAGCGCCCCAGGCCCTGGCTCGCGAGCTGTTCGAAGAACTCGGCGTGCGCATCGAGCCGCAGGCTGCCCAGCACCTGGGCAGCTTTAGCGCTCCGGCAGCCAACGAGCCTGGCTGTCAGGTGCACGCCGAGTTGTTCCAGGTGCTCACCGATCAAGCCGTCGCACCTGCCGCCGAGATCGAGCAGGTACTGTGGCTGACCGCAGAGCAAACCCCTGATGTAGTGCTCGCGCCACTGACTGCCGAGCAGATCCTGCCGCTGTACCGCGAACGCTTCAGCGCACCGCGCTGACCCCATCGAGGGTGGCGAACGAGGTGTCCTTGGCGGTCAGCAGGAAATCGCGCATGTAGGGCGCATCGAGCATGTCGGTGCGCACCGCCGCGTACAGCGTGGCGAACAGGCCTTTCTCGCCCAGCCGTTTGCCCTTCACATAGCCACGCGAGCTGTATTCATGCAGGGCCCAGTGCGGCATGCCGCAGACGCCACGGCCGCTGGCGACCAGTTGCATCATCATCACCGTCAGCTCTGAGGTGCGCACCGCGGCCGGCTCGATATCGGCCGGCTCGAGAAAGCGGGTGAAGATGTCCAGCCGGTCGCGTTCCACCGGGTAGGTGATCAGGGTCTGGTCGAGCAGGTCTTGCGGCACAATGTAGGGCTTGCTCGCCAGCGCATGCTGATTGGCCACCGCCAGCATGGCCTCGTAGGTGAACAACGGCACGTAAGTGATGCCTGCCAGGTCCAGCGGGTCGGAGGTCACGACCAGATCGAGGTCGCCACGGGCCAGCGCTGGCAGGGGTGCGAAGGCGAACCCCGAGGCTAGGTCGAGCTCGACTTCCGGCCAGGCGTCGCGGAACTGATCGATGGTCGGCATCAGCCACTGAAAGCAGCTATGGCACTCGATGGCCATGTGCAGTCGCCCCGCAGTGCCGCCGGCCAGACGCGCGATGTCGCGTTCGGCGCTGCGCAGCAGGGGCAACGTGGCATCGGCCAGTTGCAGCAGACGCAGGCCGGCACTGGTGAAGCGCAACGGCTTGCTCTTGCGCACGAACAGCGGCAGGCCCAGGCGCTCTTCCAGTTCCTTGAACTGGTGGGAGAGCGCCGATTGGGTAAGGTGCAGGCGTTCCGCCGCTTCCACCAGACTGTCGGCCTCGCGCAGGGCATGAAGGGTTTTCAGGTGACGGATTTCCAGCACAACGAACTCCGGGGCTATTCCCACTGGTGCGATCAGGGCGATGAGTTTCCCTCATGTTGCCGCAGGTGTCGACCTGCACCGGCGTGACCGCCTGGCCGGCTTCATCAAACTGTCATTGAAGTGTGGCAGCGCGCTTGAACGGGATTCATCACACTCGCGCTCTACTGGGAATCTGCAATCTGGTGTTAAGGGCATGCGAGCGTTGTTGGTGTGGTTGATGTTGTGGGTGGGGGTTCCCGGAGTCGCGGCGGCGCGCTGTGATGCACAGGTGCCGGTGCAGCAGGCCGAGCTGGGTCAACTGAGCCTGGCCTATCAGAGCGTGGGCGCTGCGAATGATCCGGCATTGCTGCTGGTCATGGGCCTGGGCGGGCAGTTGATCGACTGGCCCGATGACGTGGTCGAGGCCCTGTGTCGCCAGGGCTTTCGGGTGATTCGCTATGACAACCGCGATGCCGGCCTGACCCGCTGGATACAGCCGCCGGCGTCGGCCAGCCTGACCCTCGAACTGCTGCGCTATAAGCTCGGCCTGCCGGTGGCGGCGCCCTACAGCCTTACCGACATGGCCGACGACGGCCTGCGGTTGATGGACCAACTGGGCATTGAGCGCTTTCACGTGCTGGGAGTGAGCATGGGCGGCATGATCGCCCAGCACCTGGCCGCCGAGGCGCCTGAGCGGGTCAGCAGCCTGACGCTGCTGATGTCCAGTTCAGGCGCGGTGGGCCTGCCGGCGCCCAGTGCGGCCCTGGTGCAGTTGTTCGCTCAGCGCGGCGCCAGTGACCGCGACACGGCCTTGCAGCAGCAGGTCGAGCTGTTGTCTGCACTGGGCAATCCGCAGGTTGCCGATGACCGCACGCAACTGCTGCAACAGGCCGCGCGGGCCTATGACCGGGGCTTCAATCCCGAGGGCGGGCGTCGGCAGATCATGGCGATTCTCGCCGAGCCGAGTCGCGTGGCGCTGCTGAACCAGTTGCGGGTGCCGACCCTGGTAGTGCATGGCACGGCAGACCCACTGTTGCCGGTGATGCACGGGGTGCACCTGGCAGCGCACATCCGCGGCAGCCAGCTGCGACTGATTCCAGGCCTCGCCCACCGTTTGCAAGAACCGTTCAAGGCACCGCTGCTGGGGGCGATCCTGCCTTACCTGCGCGCCCAGCGCCTTGAATCTGCGCACATCGCCGGGCTTTAAGCGCAGGGTTCAGGCCAGGCCATATTTCTTCACCTTGTCGAACAGCGTGGTCTTGGCCATGCCCAGGTCCTGGCTGGCCTGGCTGAGGTTGCCGCCGGTACGCAGCAGCGCCTCGCTGAGCAGGTTGCGCTCGAACGCCTCGACCGCTTCGGCAAAACCCAGCCCCTGGCTGGCGCCGCTCGGGCTCTTCTTGAACGCCGGCAAACCCAATGCGAAGCGCTCGGCCACGTTGCGCAACTCACGTACGTTGCCCAGCCACTCGTGGGCCATGATCTGCGACAGGGTCTGGCTGTCCAGCGCCAGCGCTTCGCGGTCGAAACGCAGCGCCGCTTGTTCTAGGAAGTGTTCGAACAGTTGCAGGATGTCTTCGCGCCGCTCGCGCAGCGGCGGCAACTCCAGGGTCACCACGTTCAGGCGGTAGTACAGGTCGCTGCGGAACTCGCCGCGTTGACCGAGGCTTTGCAGGTCGGCCTTGGTCGCTGCGATGATCCGGCAGTCGACCGGAATGCTCATGTTCGAGCCCAATCGCTCCAGCGTGCGTTCCTGTAGCACACGCAGCAGTTTGATCTGCAGGTTGATCGGCATGCTTTCGATTTCATCGAGGAACAGCGTGCCGCCATTGGCATGTTCGATCTTGCCAATGCGGCGTTTGCCGGCGCCGGTGAAGGCGTTGGCTTCATGGCCGAATATTTCGCTTTCGAACAGGTTCTCGGGCAGCCCGCCGCAGTTGATGGCGACGAAGGGCTGGCCCTGGCGCCGGCTGAAATCATGCAGGCAGCGAGCGACCAGTTCCTTGCCGCTGCCGGTCTCGCCCTCGATCAGCACATTGGCCGAGGTGTCGGCGACGTTGCCGATCAGTTCGCGCAGGTGTTGCATTGCTGGTGAGCGACCGATGATGCGTGCCTCCAGCGAGCCTTGCCCGGCCAGTTGGCGGCGCAGGGCCACCACCTCGCGGGCCAGCCCGCGCTGCTCGAGGGCGCGGCGCACCACATCCACCAGGCGCTCGGGGGAGAAGGGTTTCTCCATGAAGTCGTAGGCGCCGTTGCGCATCGCGCCCACCGCCATGTCGATGTCGCCGTGACCGGTGATCAGCACCACCGGCAGGCTGCGGTCGCGGGCCTTGAGCCTTGCCAGCAACTCCAGGCCATCGATACCGGGCAGGCGGATGTCGCTGACCACGATACCGGCGAAGTCATCGCCGATGCGTTCCAGCGCCGCCTCGGCGCTGCCCACCCCTTCGCAGGCGATATCCTCCAGCGCCAGTGCCTGCTGGCAGCCCAGCAGTACATGGGGGTCGTCTTCGACGATCAGGACAGTCAGGGGGGCTTGGGTCATGGATGCTCAGCCGTATCGAGGGAAAGGTTGGCCAGGGGCAGCACCAGCACGAAGGCGGTACCGCCTTCGCTTGGGTGCTCGACATTGAGACTGCCCTGGGCGGCGGCGGCGAGGCTCGCCGACAAGGTCAGCCCCAGGCCCAGCCCGTGTTCGCCTGGCTTGGTGGTGAAGAACGGTTCGAACAGGTGCTTGCGTGCTTCGAGATCGATGCCGTGGCCGTTGTCGCGCACTTGCAGTCGGTAGCGCTCGCCTTGCAGTTCGCCCTCCAGCCACAGGGTTGGGCGCGGTTGGTTCTGGGTTGCGTCCAACGCGTTGGCCAACAGATTGGCGAGAATCTGCTCGAGACGGGTCTGGTCGATGGCCAGGCGTTGCTCGTCGAAATCACGGTGGATGCGCAGGCGGCTACTGGAAAGGCGCGCGGCCAGCAATTGCTGGCAGGCATCCACGGCTTTGCACAGCGACGCCTGGCCGCCATCGTCGCTGCGCTTGGCGAACGAGCGCAGGCTGGCGGTGATGCGTCCCATGCGGTCGATCAGCTCGTTCATGGTGCGCAGATTGGCGCTGGCGACGTCCAGCGCGCCGCGCTCGAGGAAGCGCACGCTGTTGCCCGACAAGGTGCGCAGCGCGGCCAGAGGCTGGTTCAGTTCGTGGGCGATGCTGGTGGACATCTGGCCGATGGCGGCCAGCTTGCCGGCCTGCACAAGTTCATCCTGAGCCTGGCGCAGGGTCTGCTCGGCGTGCCTGCGCTCGCGAATCTGGCCTTTGAGCCGCTCGTTGCTGGCACGCAGGTCGGCGGTGCGCTCGGCGATTCGCCGCTCCAACTGCGCATTGGCTTCCTGCAGCGCTTCGCGGGCGGCCAGGCGCGTGGCGATGACCTTGCGTCGCTCGTTCCAGGCGATGCCGAGGATGGTCAGCAAGGCGAAGGCGAAGGCCACCAGCGCGCCCTGCACCATGGCTTCGCGGCGCAAGTCTTGCAACGGGGTGAGCAGGGTGAAGTGCCAGGGCGTGTCGGCCAGGCGGCGGGTCTGTGACAGGTAGGTCACTTCCTGCGGCTCGCCTTGGGCGGTTTCGCTGTTGGCCGGGAAGGTGAGCTTTTCCACGCCATCGGCCAGTGGCTCGCGGGCCAGCGGTTGCAGTTCTTCCAGCGGCCACCAGTAGTACTGCAGGCTGCGCGCCAGCTGTTCCTTGACCTGCGGCGTCAGCGGCTGCAACGACTTCAAGCGCCGCGCCGGATCGCTGGAAAGAATGATGATGCCGTTCTCGTCGCTGACGAAGGCTTCCAGGCGCGCTCGCTGCCAGCGTTCTTCCAGCGTGTCGAGGCGTACCTTGATCACCGCCACGCCGATGATCCTGCCGTGTTCTTCAAGGCCATGGGCGAGGTAGTAGCCGGCCTCGCCAGTGGTGCTGCCGATGCCATAGAAGCGTCCCGGCTGGCCGCGCACGGCATCCTGGAAGTAGGGGCGGAACGAAAGGTCTTCACCGAGGAACGAGTCGGCATCGCGCCAGTTGCTGGTGGCCTGTACGCGGCCCTGGGTATCGAGAATGTAGATGGCCCGGCTGCGGCTGCGCCGCTGCATGCCTTCGAGGTATTCATTGACCGACTGCCGAGCGCCGCCATCCGGGTCGAGCAGCAACTGCGACACGCTGTCGTTGAGCTCCAGCAGGCTGGGCAGGTAGGTGTACTTGCTGATCTCGCTTTCTACCGTGCGCGCGTGCAGCTCGAGCTGGCGCTCGCCGGTTTCGCTGAGGGTGCGGATGCCGTTGCTCTGGCTGATCAGGTAGGCGACCAGGCCGATGCCGACCATCAGAAGGATGATCAAAGGCGGGATGAGCAATTGGCGAAGCAGACGGGATTTCACGGTGGGCCGGGTGAGGCGAAGGAGCGCGGGGTTGCATTTCATCACAGTGGCCTTGTCACCACCAGCCTGCGCTGCCCAAGCAACGCAGGCGGGCGACACTCAGTGCTGCAGAATCTTGCTGAGGAATTGCTGGGTGCGCTCGTGGCGAGCGCTTGGGTCACCGAAGAAGGCTTCCTTCTGGCAGTCCTCGATGATGTGTCCCTTGTCCATGAAGATCACCCGGTTGGCCACCTTGCGCGCGAAGCCCATTTCGTGGGTGACGCACATCATGGTCATACCTTCGTGGGCCAGCTCGACCATCACATCGAGCACCTCGTTGACCATTTCCGGGTCGAGCGCCGAGGTCGGTTCGTCGAACAGCATGACGATAGGGTCCATCGACAACGCACGGGCAATGGCCACACGCTGCTGCTGACCACCGGAAAGCTGACCGGGGTGCTTCTTGGCGTGGGCGCTGAGGCCCACGCGCTCGAGCAGCGCCAGGCCCTTCTTGGTCGCTTCGGCTTCACTGCGGCCGAGTACCTTGCGCTGGGCGATGGTCAGGTTCTCGGTGATGCTCAGGTGCGGGAACAGCTCGAAGTGCTGGAACACCATGCCCACCCGCGAGCGCAGCTTGGGCAGGTTGGTCTTGGAGTCGGCGATCGAGGTGCCGTCGACCACGATGTCGCCCTTCTGAAAGGGCTCCAGGGCATTGACGCACTTGATCAGGGTCGACTTGCCCGAGCCGGACGGACCGCAGACCACCACCACTTCACCTTTCTTGACCTCGGTGTTGCAGTCGGTGAGTACCTGGAAGTCCCCGTACCACTTGTTGACGTTCTTGATGGAAATCATACGGCGATCCTTTTTTGCAGACGCTTGACCAGCCACGAAGCGGAGAAGCTGATGACGAAGTACACCGCCCCGGCGAAGATCAGGAACTCGTGGGAGCGTCCGATGATGTCGCCGTTGGCACGTGCCGAGTTGAGGAAGTCCACCAGGCCGACGGTGTACACCAGCGAAGTGTCCTGGAACAGGATGATGCTCTGTTGCAGCAGCAGCGGCGTCATCTTGCGAAACGCCTGGGGCAGGATGATCAGGCGCATGGTCTGCCCGTAGGTCATGCCCAGCGCCTGTGCGGCGCCCATCTGGCCCTTGGAGATCGCCTGCACGCCGGCGCGCACGATTTCGCAGAAGTACGCCGCCTCGAACATCATGAACGCCACCACACACGAGGTGAACGCGCCGATCGGCGTGTCTTCCCCGGTGATCCAGCGCAGCACGAACGGCACCGCCAGGTAGAACCAGGTGATCACCAGCAGCAGCGGAATGGAGCGGAAGTAGTTGACGTAAGCGCCGGCAACGCGCGACAGCAGTTTGCTCGACGACAGCCGCATCAGGGCCAGCACGGTGCCCAGGGCGATACCGCCGACCACGCCCATGACCATCAGTTCGAGGGTCAGCAGCATGCCGTCCCACAGTGCCGGCAGCGCAGGAATGATTTCGCTGAAATCCAGTTCCATTTACTTGCCTCCTACGGAAATCAGGCCGGGCACGGCGACTTTCTTCTCGACCAGGCGCATGAGCAGCATCAGCCCCATGTTGAGGGTGAAGTAGATCAGCGTGGCGAGGGTGAAGGCTTCGAACAGGTTGGCGGAGAACTCGGCGGTTTGCTTGGTCTGCGCCAGCAGCTCCATCAGGCCGATCAGCGAGGCGACCGAGGAGTTCTTGAAGACGTTGAGAAACTCGGAGGTAAGCGGCGGAATGATGATGCGGAAGGCCTGGGGCAGCAGCACATTGCTGTAGATCTGCGTGAGGCTGAAGCCCATCGCGCGAGCCGCCGACTCCTGGCCGCGCGGCAGCGCCTGGATACCGGTGCGCACCTGCTCGCAGACCCGCGCTGCGGTGAACAGGCCCAGGCACACGATCACGCTGATCAGCGCCGAAGTGGTCGGGTTGAGGTCTTGCTTGAACCATTCCTGCAGGCCTTCGGGCAGCAGATCGGGCACCAGGAAGTACCAGATGAACAGCTGCACCAGCAGCGGCACGTTACGGAACAGCTCGACGTAGGCGGTGGCGATTCCCGACACCAGGCGGTTCGGCATGGTACGCATGACACCCAGCACCGAGCCCAGCAGCAGCGCGATGATCCAGGCGCTGATGGCGATGGCGATGGTCCAGCCAAGACCTGTGATGTACCAGTCGAGGTAGGTTTCATCGCCCACCCCGGTGGACCTGAAGAACACGCCCCAGTCCCAGTTGTAATTCATCGGGATTTCCCCTCAGACGATCGTTTCACGGGCACCTTCGAACCTTCGAGGGCGACGGGCGCCCTCGGAGGAAAGGTTAGACACTAACGGCAGGCCTGCCGGGTTAATTCACGCGCATACGGCGCAGCAGGCCAGGGGTGGGGTCAGGAGGTCTTGTCGTCGGCGGCCTTGTCGGTCGGCTCGGCGATCAGCTTCTTGAGCTCGTCGCTCATCGGGAACTGCAGGTTCAGGCCCTTGGGTGGGATCGGCTGCTGGAACCACTTGTCGTAGCTCTTGTTCACGTCACCCGACTTGAAGTAGGCGACGATGGCCTCGTCGACCGCTTTCTTGAAGGAGTCGTCGCCTTTACGCACCATGCAGCCGTAGATTTCGTACGACTGAGGGGTGCCGGTGATGACCCAGTCGGCAGGCTTCTTGGCCTTGGCCATTTCGCCGGCGAGCAGTGCGTCGTCCATCATGAAGGCCACGGCGCGGCCGCTTTCGAGCATGTTGAACGCCTCGCCGTGGTCCTTGGCGGAAATCACGTTCATCTTCATCTGCTTGTCGGCGTTCATCGCCTTGAGCAGACGCTCGGACGTGGTGCCGGCAGTGGTCACGACGTTCTTGCCGGCCAGGTCAGGGAAGTCCTTGTAGGCTGGCTGACCGTCCTTGACCTTGGTCAGCAGACGGGTACCGACTTCGAAGATGCCAACCGTGAAGCCAACTTGCTGCTGACGCTCGACGTTGTTGGTGGTGGAGCCGCACTCCAGATCGACGGTGCCGTTCTGCACCAGCGGGATACGGGTTTGCGAGGTGACCAGGTTGTAGCGGACCTTGATGTCGGTGCCCAGTTGCTTCTTCAGGGCCTCGACCACAGCCAGTTGCACGTCGTGCGAGTAGCCGATGGGCTCTGGCTTGCCAGCCAGGTAGGAAAATGGAATGGAGGAGTCGCGGTGGCCCAGGGTGATGGTGCCGGAGTCCTTGATCTTCTTCAGGGTGCCGGTCAGTTCTTCGGCCATGACGGGGGAAGCGAATACCGCAGCGGCGATGGCCGCGCCCAGCAATTGACGAACGATACGCATCAAATTTTCCTCGACGTGTTTGTTTTTTTTATGGAGCCGTTGGCGGACTCTTTCGTTCAACGTCTGCAACGCGTGATCGCTGCAGTCGGTGACCAAGTGTAGAGCATGAGTCGTGCCAAGCTCACTGCTCGACTATAACGTCGTGAAAATCGCGGGGTTTGATCTTTTTCAACGAACCTGTAAGTAAGTATTCGTGCGGAATACCGAACGACTGTCGGCGCACCGTTCGGTTATCCGAATGAATAGGTGCACCGACGCGTTTCTCAGGCTGCTGCGGTGGACCGCTGCGCGGTTTCTGCCAGGTAGTCCGCCAGGGCCTGCTGTTCGCTTTGGTTCAGCGAAAGACCCAGCTTGGTGCGTCGCCAGAGGATATCGCGGACCTCCAGTGCCCATTCGTTGGCGCGCAGGTAGTCGACTTCGCGGCTGAACAAGCCGGCGCCGAAGGCCTGACCCAGGTCGGCAGGCCCGCTGACACCGTCGAGCATCTGCCACACACGGCTGCCGTAGGTGACTGCCCAGCGCTTGGCGATGTCGGCTGCCAGCCAGCTGTGACGCGCCTGCAGTTGCTCGCAGAGCGCCTGCGCGGTGCTCATCTGCTCACCGCCTGGCAGTGGCGCTTCGGCGGTCCAGCTGCCGCGCATCTGGCTGAAGAACGGCTTGAGCTCGGCCATGGCCGATTCGGCCAGTTTGCGGTAGGTGGTCAACTTGCCGCCGAATACCGACAGCAACGGTGCCTGGCCACTGCTGGCCGACAACGCCAGGGTGTAGTCACGGGTGACGGCCGAGGGGTTGTCCGATTCGTCGTTGCACAGCGGTCGCACCCCCGAGAAGGTGTGGCGAATGTCGCTGCGGCTCAGCTGGTGATTGAAGTGGCCATTGACCACGTTCAGCAGGTAGTCGGTTTCTGCTTCGGTGATCGCCACTTTGGCCGGGTCGCCGCTGTATTCACGGTCGGTGGTGCCGATCAGGGTGAAGCGGTCGAGGTAAGGGATGCAGAAGACGATGCGTTTGTCCTCGTTCTGCAGGATGTAGGCCTGCTCGCCTTCGTAAAGGCGCGGCACCACCAGGTGGCTACCCTGGATCAGGCGAATGCCATAGGGCGCGGTGAGCTTGAGGTCATCTTTGATGAAGCTTGCGACCCATGGCCCGGCAGCATTGACCAATGCCCGGGCGCGGATGCTGTAGACGCTGCCATCGGCGCGCTGCAGCTCGACCTGCCACACGCCGTCGACGCGTTCGGCACGCAGGCAGCGCGTGCGGGTGTGGATATGCGCGCCGTGTTCGCGGGCGGCCATGGCGTTGAGCACCACCAGGCGCGCGTCGTCGACCCAGCAGTCGGCATATTCGAAGCCGCGGGTGATGGCCGGCTTGAGTGGATATCCCGGGCCGAAACGCAGGCTGCGCGAGGCACCAAGACGCTTGCGCTTGCCCAGGTTGTCGTAGAGGAACAGGCCGGCGCGAATCATCCATGCTGGGCGCAGGTGAGGGCGGTGGGGCAGGACGAAGCGCATCGGTTTGACGATGTGCGGGGCCTTGGCCAGCAGCACTTCACGTTCGGCCAGCGCCTCGCGAACCAGGCGAAATTCGTAATGCTCCAGATAGCGCAGGCCGCCATGGATCAGCTTGCTGCTGGCCGAAGAGGTGTGCTGGGCCAGGTCGTCCTTTTCGCACAGAAACACGCTGAGCCCGCGGCCTGCGGCATCGGTGGCGATGCCGACACCATTGATGCCGCCGCCAATCACGGCAACGTCGTAGCAGTCGGCAAGCGGGGGCGTGGAGGTGACGGGCTGGGACACGGTGAAGGCCTCCTGGGCGCGAGTATCAGCAAAAGTGAACACTAATGTTCGTTTGCGAAAATACTAGCCCAGGTATATTTCAATCTCCAGTGTGTTGATTGGGTTTTTGATCTTTTTTCGACGAAACGAACATTATCGAACATTGACCTGATCGATTCGCATGTCTGCTGCGTCAGGGGGAGTGCTGGTTACACCAGGTCCAGGCGCACCTTGTGCTCGTTGAGCAGTTGGGTCAGCGCAGGGGAGGGCGGCTTGTCGGTCACCAGGCAGTCGACCAGGCTGATCGAACCCAGGCGAACCATGGCATTGCGCCCGAACTTGCTCGAGTCGGCAGCGAGAATTACCTGGCGCGCGTTGGCGATGATCGCCTGGGACACCCGCACCTCCTGATAGTCGAAGTCCAGTAAGCTGCCGTCTTCATCGATGCCGCTGATACCGACCACGGCAAAATCCACTTTGAACTGGCTGATGAAATCGACGCTGGCCTGACCCACCACACCGCCATCCCGGCGCACCGTGCCGCCTGCGACCAGGACTTCGAAGTCTTCCTTGGCGCTCAGAATCGAGGCCACGTGCAGGTTGTTGGTGATCACCTTCAACTGGCTGTGGTTGAGCAGTGCACGGGCAATGGATTCGGTGGTGGTACCGATATTGATGAACAGCGAGGCGTGGTCGGGGATTTGCCCGGCGACGGTTTCGGCGATGCGTTGCTTCTCGTCGCGCATCTGGTCAGCGCGCATGCTGTAGGCGGTGTTTTCGATGCTCGAATCGTAGGCAGCGCCACCGTGGTAACGGCGCAGCATGTTCAGCTCGGCTAGCTGGTTGATATCACGGCGGATGGTTTGCGGGGTGACGACGAACAGCTGCGCCATCTCCTCGATGCTGACGTAGCCGCGTTCGCGGACCAGCTCGAGGATTTGTTGCTGGCGTGGAGGCAGATTCATGGGCGGTCCTTGGGGGCTGCCGGACAAATGCTGCAATCATGCCGTAGGAAAGGGATGACGGCCAGTGCGTCGGGGTCTACACGGTCCGTAGGCCAGCGGCGCTGGGTGTCAGAAAACAACCGCAGCACCGCTGGCGTTGCACTGATCAGGCGTCGTGATCTTCCCAGTCGCGGGTACGCTCGATGGCTTTTTTCCAACCGGCGTAGAGCTTCTCTTTTTGCCCATCGTCCAGTTGTGGGCTGAACTCGCGCTCGATCACCGCCTTGTTGCGCAACTCCTCCAGCCCGCTCCAGAAACCGCAGGCAAGACCGGCCAGGTAGGCCGCGCCAAGGGCCGTGGTTTCGCGCATTTTCGGGCGCTCGACGCAGGTGCCGAGGATGTCGGCCTGGAACTGCATGAGGAAGTTGTTGGCCACCGCACCGCCATCGACGCGCAGTTCCGACAGGCGCTCGCCGCAGTCCTGCTGCATGGCGTCGAGCACATCGCGGGTCTGGTAGGCAATCGACTCCAGGGCCGCGCGGATGATGTGGTCGACCTTGACCCCGCGGGTCAGGCCGAACAGCGCGCCGCGCGCGTACGGGTCCCAGTAGGGGGCGCCCAGGCCAGTGAAGGCCGGCACCAGGTACACGCCATTGCTGTCCTTGACCTTGCTGGCGAAGTATTCGGTGTCCAGCGCGTCATTGACGATCTTCAGTTCGTCACGCAGCCATTGCACGGTGGAGCCGCCGTTGAAGACCGCGCCTTCCAGGGCATAGGCCACCTCGCCACGCGGGCCGCAGGCGATGGTGGTGAGCAGGCCGTGGGACGAACTGACCGCCTTGCTGCCGGTGTTCATCAGCAGGAAGCAGCCTGTGCCGTAGGTGTTCTTGGCCTGACCCGGCTCAACGCACATCTGCCCGAACAGCGCCGACTGCTGGTCACCCGCGATACCGGCGATGGCGATACCGCTCTTGATGTGGCCATAGACCTCGGAAGACGAACGCACCTCGGGCAGCATCTGCCGCGGGATGTCGAGAATCTCCAGCAGCTTGTCGTCCCACTCCAGGGTATGGATGTTGAACATCAGCGTGCGTGAGGCGTTGGTGTAGTCGGTGACGTGGACCTTGCCACCGGTGAATTTCCAGATGAGCCAGGTATCGATGGTGCCAAACAGCAGCTCGCCGCGCTCGGCGCGTTCGCGCACGCCCTCGACGTTGTCGAGGATCCACTTGAGCTTGGAACCTGAGAAGTACGGGTCGGTGACAAGACCGGTGGCTTCGCGGATGTAGTCGGCATGCCCGTCGCGCTTGAGCTGGGCGCAGATTTCGGTGCTGCGCCGGCATTGCCAGACGATGGCGTTGTACACCGGCCGACCGGTCTCGCGGTCCCATACGACGGTGGTTTCGCGTTGGTTGGTGATGCCGATCGCGGCGACCTGGGCATGGCTGATGCCGGCCTGGGCCAGCGCCTCGACCATGGTGCCGCTTTGCGTGGCGAAGATTTCCATCGGGTCATGCTCGACCCAGCCGGCCTGCGGATAGTGCTGGACGAATTCACGCTGGGAGGTGCCCACCACATTGGCATCACGGTCGAAGATGATCGCTCGCGAACTGGTGGTGCCTTGATCCAGGGCGATGATGTAGTGCTTGTCCTGGGTGTCTGTCATGGTCGTTGGCCTGCAAGAAGAAGAGGGTCCGGGTATCGCGGGTGGCTGCACCCGGCATCGACATCAGGAAGTCTGGGTTTCACCCTGGGCAGTATCGTCGCTCAGCGGCGCTTCGACCGGCCCGGGCAAGTGCCGGGCGATGAGCACACGGTACAGTCCGGCACCGAGGCAGGCGCCGAAGATGGGGGCGAAGATCGGTACCAGGAAATAAGGAATGGTTCGACCACCGGTGAAGGCAATTTCGCCCCAGCCAGCGAAAAAAGTCATCAGCTTGGGGCCGAAGTCCCGCGCCGGGTTCATCGCAAAGCCGGTAAGCGGCCCCATCGCGCTGCCGATTACTGCGATCAGCAGGCCGATCAGCAAGGGCGCCATCGCGCCGCGTGGCAGTCCGTTGTTGTCATCGGTCAGGGCCATGATCACGGCCATCAGGATCGCCGTGATGACGGTTTCCACCAGGAAGGCCTGGGCCGTGGACAATGCGGCATTGGGGTAGGTAGAGAACACTGCCGACAGTTCCAGGCTCGCTTCACTGCCGCGGGTAATGGCGTGCAGGTGTTCGTAATCGAAAAACAACGCGCTGTACAACGTGTAGACCAGCGCCGCGGCGCAAAACGCGCCGAGCACCTGAGAGGCGATGTACAGCGGCAACTTGCGTTTCTCGAAACCGGCGAACACTGCCAGGGCGATGCTCACGGCCGGGTTCAGGTGAGCGCCCGATACCCCCGCGGTGAGGTAGATCGCCATGCTCACGCCGATTCCCCAGATGATGCTGATTTCCCACAAGCCGAAGCTTGCGCCCGCGACCTTGAGCGCGGCGACGCAGCCGGTGCCGAAGAAGATGAGTAGGGCGGTGCCGAGAAATTCGGCCAGGCATTGAGCGGCCAGGGTGGGCTGTCTTAGAGCATTCGTCATGTATGACCTCGTTTCTTGTTGTAGTGAGACGCGCTGTGCGCCTGACAGCAAGGCCCGTGGTCGATCCAGTTGACGTCGGGCAAGTAAGGAAGCTGCACCAGGAAAGTGCACCCTCTATTCAAAAACGAAAAAATATAGACAAGAAACGCGGATGTCAAAGGTCGAAACTGAACACTGGGCCATATTCTGACCAGAGTCATAGAGAACGTCCATTGGCCAGGCGCACCGACCTATGGCTGGGCATGGGCTTTTCTTCTACAGTAGCGGCCCCACTGGCCTCGTCCGGAGTCGCCCATGACACCCGCCCTTGACCTGCTGAAGAAGGTCCGCGCCGAACATCGCGTACACAGCTATGAACACGATCCCAAATCCGCCTCCTATGGCCTGGAAGCCGCCGAGAAGCTTGGGCTCGATCCACAGCAGGTGTTCAAGACGCTGCTGGCCAGCAGTGAGAAGGGCGAGTTGCTGGTGGCGGTGGTCCCGGTGGTGGGCACCCTCGATCTCAAGGCGCTGGCCCAGGCCGCCGGGGTGAAAAAGTGCGAAATGGCCGACCCTGGCGCTGCTCAGCGGGCGACTGGCTATCTGGTTGGGGGGATCAGCCCGCTGGGGCAGAAAAAACGCCTGCGCACGTTCATCGACGCGTCTGCGCAATCGTTTCCCAGCATCCATGTGAGTGCTGGACGGCGTGGGCTGGAAGTGGAGCTGGCGGCGGCGCTGCTGGCGCAGTATACCCAAGGGGTGTTCGCCGCCATCGGACGCTGATGCCGCGCGGCCGCCTCGGTCGAGGCGGCGGGCACGGAAGGGCTCAGAGCGGCGAGCTGTGGCGGCGCACGCCGTGCTGTTCGGTCAGTTGCGCCGCCACGCTGCCAGAGACGGCGAACAATACCAGGTGCTCGGCGGCAACCTTGATACCCACCTCTTCACCGACCTGATGATCGTTATGGCTGGGGAAAATCGCCTCCAGCTGGCTGCCGGTCGGCAGTTGCAGGCGATACAGCGTCGAGGCGCCGAGGAAACTCTTGCCGACCACCCGCGCACGCAGTGGGCTGTCGGGTGCGTAGACCAGATCGTCCGGACGCAGCAGCACATCGACCGGGCTGCCTGCGGTCATGGAATAGGCGCGATTGCCGCGCAGTTCGCCCAGTTCGGTGCTGACCGCTTCATGGCTGCTCATTTGCCCGCGGATGAAATAGCCCTGACCGACGAAGCTCGCCACGAACGGCGTCTGCGGTTCGTGGTACAGGTTGTACGGGCTGTCCCACTGTTCGAGACGGCCTTCCTTGAACACGCCGACCTGATCGCTCACGGCAAAGGCTTCTTCCTGGTCGTGGGTGACCAGAATGGCGCTGGTGCCGCGGCTCTTGAGAATGTCACGCACCTCGTGGCTCAGGCGTCGACGCAGTTCGACGTCGAGGTTGGAAAACGGTTCGTCGAGCAACAGCAACTGCGGCTCGGGGGCCAGCGCACGGGCAAGCGCCACACGCTGTTGCTGGCCTCCGGAGAGCTCGTGGGGGTAACGGGCGCCCAGCCCGTTGAGCTTGACCAATGCCAGCATCTCGTCCACCACCTCGGTCTGGCGCGGGTGCTTGGCGATGCCGAAGGCGATGTTCTGCGCCACGGTCAGGTGGGGGAACAGTGCGTAATCCTGGAACACCATGCCGATCCGACGTTTTTCCGGCGACAGGGTGAAGCCGGGCCGCGAGATGACCTCGCCGGCCAGCTGGATTTCGCCATCGTGCACCGGTTCGAAGCCTGCGATGGCGCGCAGCGTGGTGGTCTTGCCGCAACCCGAGGAGCCCAGCAGGCAACCAATGTCGCCGGCATTCAAGTGCAGATTGAGGTTCTGGACGATGCGTTGATCGCCATAGCCACAGGCCAGGTTGCGCAGATTCAGCAGTAGGGAATGACTCATGCGTGGTGGTAAGCCGGTTCGATGACGAATTCGAGAAGGGCCTTCTGCGCATGCAAGCGGTTTTCAGCTTGATCCCAGGCGACCGAACGGGGGTCGTCGAGCAGATCATGGCTGATTTCCTCGCCCCGGTGGGCAGGCAGGCAGTGCATGAACAGGGCGTCGGGTGCCGCCAGGTCGAGCAACGCTCGGGTCACCTGGTATGGCGCGAAGTGCGCCAGGCGCCGTGCAGTTTCCTCCTCCTGGCCCATGGAAGTCCAGACATCGGTGGTCACCAGATGCGCGCCGCTGACCGCCGCCTGCGGATCGCGCACGATCTGTACGCGATCGCCCCCCAAGGCCATGAAGCGTGGGTCTGGATCGTAGCCTTCCGGGCAGGCGATGCGCAGCTGAAAGTCGAACTGCACGGCAGCTTCGATGTACGAGTTGCACATGTTGAAGCCGTCACCGACCCAGGCCACGGTCTTGCCCTGGATCGAGCCGCGGTGCTCGATGAAGGTCTGCATGTCGGCCAGCAACTGGCAGGGGTGCGATTCGTCCGACAGACCATTGATGAGCGGTACGCGTGAGTTGGCGGCGAACTCGGTGAGGGTGTCGTGGGCATGGGTGCGGATCATCACCGCATCGACCATGCGCGACAGCACCTTGGCGCTATCGGCGATCGGCTCGCCGCGACCCAGTTGGGTGTCGCGCGGGGAGAGGAAAATGGCCTGGCCGCCGAGCTGAATCATGCCGGCTTCGAATGACACGCGAGTCCGCGTCGAGGATTTTTCGAAAATCATCCCCAGTACACGATTTTTCAGCGGCTCGAATACCACGCCGCGGTTACGCAGGTCTTTTAGCTCGATGCCTCGACGGACCACGCCGATCAATTCGTCAGCAGTGAAATCCAGCAGGGAGAGAAAGTGCCTAGCGCTCATGATTGACTACCTTAATTGCAACGTTTTGCAGGCCGCCGTTGGCTTTTCTTGACAACGGCAATGGCCTGCGGCGTAAGCCGCATAGCGCGGACGGAAATGGGGAAAGGCGCAATACTATAATTAAATGTCGCTTGAAACCAAGGGGTCTTCAGGCGGATCGCGCGCAGAGTACGGCGCCGATAGTGGGGCGGCCGTTGTTTATTTGTTACATCGGTTGTACACGGCTCGCCCATCGCTTGGCAAACCCCTCGTCGCTTCTGAACTGTGCGGGTCGTCAGTGACTGCCGGGCTGTGTCTGCTGCAACGCAGGCGCGGGGTGATATCGCCCGGTCGGTATGACCGAGCAGGCTGATCGGCTTTCCGATACAATGCCCCACCGTGCCGACGAACCTGTCGGAAAGTTCAGCCGAGGTGCTTCATGGATATCATCGAAACAATCAAAGAGCAGATCGCCAACAACACCATTCTGCTTTATATGAAAGGCTCGCCGAACGCGCCGCAGTGCGGCTTTTCGGCCAAGGCTTCCCAGGCTGTGATGGGCTGTGGTGAAAAGTTCGCCTACGTCGACATCCTGCAGAACCCGGAAATCCGCGCCAACCTTCCCAAGTACGCCAACTGGCCGACCTTCCCACAGCTGTGGGTAGGCGGCGAGCTGGTCGGCGGCTGCGACATCATGCTCGAGATGTTCGAAAACGGCGAACTACAGACCCTGGTCAAGGACGCCGCTGCCAAGGCCAAGGCCGCCGAAGCCTGAGGCTGCTTGACAGCTACCGGTGCCCGTCGTGACCTCGACGCCGGCACCGGCCAGGTTGGAATGAAAAAGCCCCGCTACGCATGCACGTAGCGGGGCTTTTTCGTGGGCCGGAATATTACTCTTCGCCCATCTGCGACTGCAGGTAGTTTTCGATACCGATCTTGTCGATCAGGCCCAGCTGGGTTTCCAGCCAATCGATGTGCTCTTCCTCGGACTCGAGGATGTCTTCGAGCATGTCACGGCTGCCGAAATCACCCATGGTTTCGCAATGAGCGATGGCGGCTTTGAGGTCGGTCAGGCCTTTGCGTTCGAGGGTCAGGTCACACTCGAGCATTTCCTTGGTGTGCTCACCGATCAGCAGCTTGCCCAGATCCTGAACGTTGGGAATGCCTTCGAGGAACAGAATACGCTTGATCAGTTTGTCAGCGTGCTTCATCTCGTCGATGGATTCTTTGTACTCGTGCTTGCCGAGCTTGTTCAGGCCCCAGTCTTCGTACATACGGGCATGCAGGAAGTACTGGTTGATTGCGACCAGCTCGTTACCGAGGATCTTGTTGAGATGCTGGATGACGCTGATATCGCCTTTCATGTCTGGGTGCCTGCTATAGGAAAAGATGCCAATAGCAGCAAGTCTGAGCGCGTCCTTGCAGGGTGTCAAACCTAAGTTATTGAATAATAAGTGAAATTTAATGGGAATAAGAATGTTTGTGAACCGCGTTAGAGCGCTAACTTGTTGAATTTAGGACATAAAAAAACCGGACGCGAGGCCCGGTTCTTCAAATAAGCGCTATTTAAGCGGCGGTAAATTCTACCGCGAATGTCGTGGTCTGCTGGCTGACCTGGAGTTCGGTGAGCGTTTCGCGGACCACCTGCTTGGCCAGGCAGGCGCATTTTCCGCACTGCGTACCGACTTGGGTGGTGTCGCGTACTTCCTTGTAGCTGCAGCATCCTTCGTAGATCGCTTCGCGGATCTGTCCATCGGTGACACCGACACAAAGACACACATACATAAGGCTGACCATCGCTTGGAGGTTCGATGGGTTGGAGCTTAATGGTAATGATAATGCTTGTCAAAACGCCCCGGCGCTTTCCTCCGCCACGGCGACCGACGGTAGATTCGGACTGTCACCTCAAGCCGTGTATGATGGTCGGCCTTGTGTGATCCCGGTCGAATACGTTCCGCCGGGCGTTAATCGTTGCCCCTCATCAGGAGATAAAGAATGAGCGTTCTCGTTGGCAAGCAAGCCCCTGACTTCACCGTTCCAGCCGTACTCGGCAGCGGCGAAATCGTCGACAGCTTCAACCTGGCCTCGGCCATCAAGGGCAAGTACGGTCTGGTGTTCTTCTACCCACTGGACTTCACCTTCGTTTGCCCCTCCGAACTGATCGCCCTGGACAACCGTATTCCTGACTTCGCCGCCCGCGGCGTGGAAGTGATCGGTGTCTCCATCGACTCGCACTTCACCCACAACGCCTGGCGTAACACCCCAGTCAACAATGGTGGCATCGGCCAGGTCAAATACACCCTGGCGGCCGACATCACCCACGAAATCTGCAAAGCCTACGACGTCGAATCCGAAGGCGGCGTGGCCTTCCGTGGCGCCTTCCTGATCGATACCAACGGTGTCGTGCGTTCGCAGATCGTCAACGACCTGCCGCTGGGTCGTAACATGGACGAGCTGCTGCGTCTGGTCGATGCCCTGCAATTCCACGAAGAGCACGGCGAAGTCTGCCCTGCCAACTGGAAGAAAGGCGACAAAGGCATGAACGCCTCGCCTGAAGGTGTTGCGGCTTACCTGAGCGAGAACGCCGGCAAGCTGTAAGGGAACAAAAAAACCGGCCTCGATGGCCGGTTTTTTTAGCTGCAAGTTGGGAGCTGCAAGCGGCAAGCGGTCGGCCTTCTCTTGTCACTTGCCGCTATCCTCAATGTGAACGCCAACCGCCCATGTCTTTCCAGCGGTTGACGATGGCGCAGAACAGCTCGGCGGTCTTCTCGGTGTCGTAGCGGGCCGAATGCGCCTCGCGTCCGTCGAAGTCGATATCGGCGCTTTGGCAAGCACGTGCCAGGACGGTCTGTCCGTAGGCCAGCCCCGCCAGTGTGGCGGTGTCGAAGCTGGAGAACGGGTGGAACGGGTTGCGCTTGATGTCGTTGCGCGCTACCGCGGCATTGAGAAAGCCCAGATCGAAACTGCTGTTGTGGCCGACCAGAATTGCCCGCTTGCAGCCATTGGCCTTCAGCGCCTTGCGCACGCCGCGGAAAATATCGGTCAGGGCCGCTTCTTCCTGCACCGCCATGCGCAGTGGATGGTCGAGCTTGATCCCGGTGAATTCCAGCGCTGCCGCTTCGACGTTGGCGCCTTCGAACGGCTCGACGCGGAAGAAGTAGGTGTGTTCCGGGAACAGGAAGCCTTTGTCGTCCATGCCGATGGTCACTGCGGCAATTTCCAGCAGGGCGTCGGTGGCGCTGTTGAAACCGCCGGTCTCGACGTCAACGACCACCGGCAGATAGCCACGAAAGCGCTCGGCCATCGGGTGGCGTGGGCCGCTGTTACCCTGGCTTTCTTGCTCGTCTTCGTAATGCTCGTCGCTCACGCGTGTTCCTCCAGCAGGCGCCAGCGCAGTGTTTCACCCGCGCGCAGCGGAATGACGGTCTGCTCACCGAAGGGCAGGGCGTCGGGAGCCGTCCACGCTTCACGGACCAAGGTAATGTGATCGGTGTTGGCCGGCAGGCCATAGAAAGCCGGGCCGTGCAGGCTGGCGAAACCTTCCAGCTTGTCCAGCGCGTTGCGCGACTCAAAGGCCTCGGCGTACAGCTCGATGGCAGCGTAGGCGGTGTAGCAACCGGCGCAGCCGCAGGCATTTTCCTTGGCGTGACGGGCGTGGGGCGCCGAGTCGGTGCCGAGGAAGAATTTCGCGCTGCCGCTGGTGGCGGCGTCGAGCAGCGCCACCTGGTGGGTGTTGCGCTTGAGAATCGGCAGGCAATAGAAGTGCGGGCGGATGCCGCCGACCAACATGTGGTTGCGGTTGTACAGCAGGTGCTGGGCGGTGATGGTGGCGGCAACGTTGGCCGAGGCCTCGTTGACGAACTGCGCGGCATCGGCGGTGGTGATGTGTTCGAACACTACTTTGAGGGTCGGGAAGCGATCGACCAGACGGCGCATGTGCTCGTCGATGAAGCGTTTCTCGCGGTCGAACACGTCGATGTCGGCGTGGGTGACCTCACCGTGGACCAGCAGCGGCATACCGGTCTCGGCCAATGCCTCGATGGCCGGGAAGATGTTGTCGATGCTGGTGACGCCGGAATCGGAGTTGGTGGTGGCCCCGGCCGGATACAGCTTGGCGGCGTAGACGAAACCGCTGGCCTTGGCGGCGAGGATGTCCTCGCGGCTGGTACGGTCGGTCAGGTAAAGCACCATCAGCGGCTCGAAGCTGCTGCCTGCCGGGCGCGCGGCAAGGATGCGACTGCGGTAGGCGCCTGCTTCATCGGCACTGCGCACCGGTGGAACCAGGTTGGGCATGACGATGGCGCGGGCGAAGGTGCGCGCCACGTCGGCAACGGTGTGACGCAGCACGGCACCATCGCGCAGATGGATGTGCCAGTCGTCGGGGCGCAGGAGGGTCAGGCGATCGGACATTGAGGATTCCAGGCGGGTCGAACTCAGGGGGTGAATCCTACCGGAAAACCGCCCTGCGAGCATCACCGCCGAGGCGCCAGCACCGGCCATGTGCGCGCCACTATCAAGTTTTCCCAGCTCCGCCCGATAGCCTGCAGGTATGCCGCAATGATTCATGGAGCCGCCCGTGCGCCAGCGTTACCTGATCGTCCTGACCCTGTTCGTCAGCCTTCCGTCTGCAGCGATGACTTTGCAAAGCCGGATGGAGAACGCTGCCTGGAAGGTCGAGGGTGATCGATTCGAATGCCGTCTGTCACAGCCGATCGAAGGCTTCGGCAGCGGCGAGTTCCTGCGCCGCGCCGGCGAGCAGCCGACCTTCCGTCTGCGCTCGGAAAGCCACTTGCTCGGCGCTGGTTCGGCCAGCCTGTTCGCGGCGGCTGCGCCGTGGCAGCCAGGTCGCGGTGACATCAACCTTGGCAGCGTGCGCCTGGGCAGCAGTGGTGTGCTGTTCACATCGACCCAGGCTCAGGCCAGTCGCCTGATCAGCGGTTTGCTCGACGGCCGCAGTGCCGTGCTGCGCAAGGCCGGCGGTGAAGCGGGGCGGGGCATCGAAGTACGGGTGCTGCCGGTGAGCTTTGCCAAGGCCTTCGACGATTACCTGGCCTGCGCCGGCAAGCTGCTGCCGATGAACTATGACCAGGTGCGGCAGACGCAGGTGGTGTTCCCCGGCACCGAGGCAGAACTGGACAGCGCGGCGCGGGCGCGCCTGGATGTCATCCTCGATTACCTGAAGGCCGATCCATCGGTCAACCACATCGAACTGGACGGCCACTCCGACAACAGCGGCAATCGCTTGAGCAACCGCGAGATGTCCCGCCGTCGCGCCTTGGCGGTGGCCGACTACCTGGTCAGTCATGGCGTGCCGATGGAGCAGATCATCGTGCGCTTCCACGGCGAACGTTACCCCGTGGCGAAGAACAACAGTGCCGCCAACCGCGCGCGCAACCGGCGGGTCAGCATCCAGCTCGAGCGGCTGCCGGTCGCGCCCAAAGCGCAGGACAAAGCGCCGGCAGCCGAGCATCCCGTCGATGCCGCACCGCCTGCGGCCAGCCCTGCCGTCACGCCAGGCGCGGGCGCCGCCCCGGCGGCCACTACGCCGAGCGCCGCGCCTGCGGCTCCTGCTGCCGGTCCGGCAACGGCAGCGCCTGGTCGCAGCTGAGCCAGATAGCGGGCTTGCCGGAGGCACTGTCGCTTTGTCATCACAAGCTGTCGCGCCCCTGTAAATCTGTGCGCAAGGCCGGTAGAATCGACCGCTTTCCGTACAACCCCGTGGAGTGATGGCATGGCGGACGTAAATAAGGTCGTACTGGCGTATTCCGGCGGCCTTGATACTTCGGTGATTCTCAAGTGGCTGCAAGACACCTACAACTGCGAAGTGGTGACCTTCACCGCTGACCTCGGCCAGGGCGAAGAGGTCGAGCCGGCTCGCGCCAAGGCCCAGGCGATGGGCGTCAAGGAAATCTACATCGACGATCTGCGCGAAGAATTCGTCCGCGATTTCGTCTTCCCGATGTTCCGCGCCAACACCGTCTATGAAGGCGAGTACCTGCTGGGTACTTCCATCGCCCGTCCGCTGATCGCCAAGCGCCTGATCGAAATCGCCAACGAAACCGGCGCAGACGCCATTTCCCATGGTGCTACCGGCAAAGGCAACGATCAGGTGCGTTTCGAGCTGGGTGCCTATGCGCTCAAGCCCGGCGTCAAGGTCATCGCGCCATGGCGTGAGTGGGACCTGCTGTCGCGCGAGAAGCTGATGGACTACGCCGAGAAGCACGCCATCCCGATCGAACGTCACGGCAAGAAGAAATCGCCGTACTCGATGGATGCCAACCTGCTGCACATCTCTTACGAGGGCGGCGTCCTGGAAGACACCTGGACCGAGCACGAAGAAGACATGTGGCGCTGGAGCGTCTCGCCTGAGAATGCACCGGACCAGGCCACCTATATCGAGCTGACCTACCGCAACGGCGACATCGTGGCCATTGACGGCGTCGAGAAGAGCCCTGCCACCGTACTGGCCGAGCTGAACAGCATCGGCGGTGCCAACGGCATCGGCCGCCTGGACATCGTCGAGAACCGCTACGTCGGCATGAAGTCGCGCGGCTGCTACGAGACCCCTGGCGGCACCATCATGCTGCGCGCGCACCGCGCCATCGAGTCGATCACCCTCGACCGTGAAGTGGCACACCTCAAGGACGAGCTGATGCCCAAGTACGCCAGCCTGATCTACACCGGCTACTGGTGGAGCCCGGAGCGCGTGATGCTGCAGCAGATGATCGACGCCTCGCAGGTCAACGTGAACGGTGTGGTGCGGCTCAAGCTGTACAAGGGCAACGTGACCGTCGTCGGCCGCAAGTCCGACGACTCGCTGTTCGATGCCAACATCGCGACCTTCGAAGAAGACGGCGGCGCCTACAACCAGGCCGACGCCGCAGGCTTCATCAAGCTCAATGCGCTGCGCATGCGCATTGCCGCGAACAAGGGCCGCTCGCTGCTCTGATCGCACTGCGTGGTATCTGAAAACCCAGTCGCTGACTGGGTTTTTTTTTGCCTGCAGGTCAGGAGGGCGGGTCGGCGCCCGGGGTGATGGTGAGCGATATCTGCAGGCGTTTGTCCAGGTCGTAGAACAGCCAGGTCTGTGGTTGCTGGAGCGGCTTGCCGAGGGCCTGCACGACCCGATTCTCGATTTCCTGCGCTGTGTCTGGGCCCGACAGCGCCAGGGTCATCAGCGGCTTCGGTGCGCTGGCTGCCGCGTCGCTGGCATCGCTGCGCTCTGCGGCGGCGTCACTCGCGCTCATCCAGCCTGAGGGCCGCCACAGCGAGCGGTAGTTGAAGTTCAGCGTCAGAAAGAACAACACCGTGAGGAAGAAAGGAAACGCTACCAGAAACCATGTGTAGATGTACTGGCTCTCGCGGCTGAGAAAGGGTAACGAGGCTAGCGCGGACGCTTCGATGATGCCGGCGAAGATGGCGATGATGCTTAGCGGGCTGATGGACTCGGACTTGTTCATGGCAGGCGATCGGCAGGTGGTCGTGCCTATGTACGCCATGAGGGCGCTCGGGTATAGCGTGCCGACTTTCCCTGGCGGGGCCATCAGCACGGGCGTGCGATGGCGGCGGCAACGACGCAGGATCGGCGTCGGGCGTTCGCAAGGTGAACAATATGTAGGAACTTTCCCTAGTTGGAGTAGGTGTGATCCTAGTAGCCATGCATGGCCGGATTTCTCGTCAGGTACAGGTTAGTCTCCTCGTTTAGTGCGCTTGCAACCACAATAACGAGTCAATGGATATCGCATGAACAAAGTACTGATCGTGGATGATCATCCCGTCATTCGTCTGGCGGTACGCATGCTGATGGAGCGGCATGGCTACGACGTCGTGGCAGAAACCGACAATGGCGTTGACGCACTGCAGCTTACGCGTGATCTGCTCCCGGACATCGTCATCCTCGATATCGGCATCCCCAAGCTCGATGGTCTCGAGGTTGTCGCACGCATGAACACCCTCAGCCCTGACAGCAAGGTGCTGGTTCTGACCTCGCAGTCGCCCGGCCACTTCTCCATGCGCTGCATGCAGGCCGGTGCAGCGGGATATGTCTGCAAACAACAGGAGCTCACCGAACTGCTCAGCGCCATCAAGGCCGTGCTCTCGGGCTATAGCTATTTCCCCAATCAGGCCATGCACGCATCGCGTAATACGGGCGGAACGTCCGAATCGGAGATGGTCGAACGGCTGTCCAGCCGGGAAATGATGGTCTTGCAACAACTGGCCAAGGGGCGCTCGAACAAGGAAATCGCCGACAGCATGTTTCTCAGCAATAAAACGGTGAGCACTTACAAGAGCCGCTTGTTGTTCAAGCTCAATGCACGCTCACTCGTCGACCTCATCGAGCTGGCACAGCGCAACAGCATCGTCTGAGCGCATATGCAGCGCACGTCTCTGGTGTGCCAGGCTCACAGGTCGTAGTCGAAATCTGCCAGTTGACGTTGCAGTCGCCTCTCTTCGAGCAGATTGTCGATAGTGCGGCGTTTGCTCAAGTTGGTCTTGGCAGGTTCGACGGCGACGGGTGTGTCGTCGTCGGAGGTGAAATCATCATCGAGTAGCGTGTCGTCTTTATCGGTGCTCATCTATCACTCCGCGCCATAAGGGCCTCTGGCCGTCCTTATAGCGAGAATCAGCAAGCCGGTAAAAAAGATTTTTTCAATCACAACGGCGCGCAAATGCTATTGCTTCAATCGTCCGAGGTCTTGGCTTTGTACTCGCACAGATCTTCGATTCGGCAACTGCCGCAGCGCGGCTTGCGGGCCTGGCAGACATAGCGGCCATGCAGTATCAGCCAGTGATGGGCATCGAGTAGATAGTTCTTCGGCACGAACCTGACCAGTTTTTTTTCAACCTCCAGCACCGTCTTGCCTGGGGCGATTCCTGTGCGGTTGCTGACCCGAAAAATATGCGTATCGACCGCCATGGCCGGCTGACGGAATGCGGTATTGAGCACCACGTTCGCCGTCTTGCGGCCAACCCCTGGCAATGCCTCCAGCGCCTCGCGAGTGCTCGGCACCTGGCTGGCGTGCTGTTCGACCAGCAGGCGGCAGGTCTCGACGACATTCTTGGCCTTGCTGTTGTAGAGGCCGATGGTCTTGATGTAGTTGCTCAAGCCTTCCACGCCCAGGGCGTAGATGGCCTCAGGCGTGTTGGCCACCGGGTAAAGGCGAGCGGTGGCCTTGTTGACACCTACGTCTGTGGCTTGCGCCGACAGAATCACTGCAATCAACAGCTCGAAGGGCGTGGTATAGGCCAGTTCGGTTTTAGGGTCGGGGTTGTCTTCGTGCAACCTGCGAAAGATTTCCAGGCGTTTGGCAGCATTCATGATTCAAGTGTTTCCAGGGCGACGAGCGTACGACTGGCAGACCGGCGGCACGCTACAGCGATTCGGGCACGGGCTGGCGAACCGCTGCAGGTGTGGATCGGTTACTTGATTCGCTGGCCGGGCTTGGCGCCGCTGTCCGGGCTCAGCAGGTAGATCTCTTCACCGCCAGGGCCGGCTGCCATGACCATCCCTTCGGAAACGCCGAAGCGCATTTTGCGCGGCTTGAGGTTGGCGACCATCATGGTGAGCCGGCCTTCGAGTTGCGCTGGATCCGGGTAGGCCGACTTGATGCCGGAGAACACGTTGCGCTGCTCGTCACCGATATCGAGCGTCAGGCGCAGCAGTTTGTCCGCACCCTCCACGGCCTCGGCCTTGACGATCAGCGCGACCCGCAAATCGACTGCCGCAAAGGTGTCGAATTCGATCTCGGCGGCCAGCGGTTCCTTGGTCAGCTCACCATTGCCCGCTGGCGCTTGCGCTTCGCTCTGGGTGGCGGCCAGGTCTTGCTTGCTGGCAGCGATCATCGCGTCCACCTTGCCTGGCTCGATACGGCTCATGAGTGGCTTGAAGGCATTGAGGGTATGGTTTTCCAGGCGCGTGGCACTGTCTTCCCAGCGCAGCGGGGCGACGTTGAGGAACGCTTCGGCATCGGCGGCGAGCAGCGGCAGCACGGGCTTGAGGAAAATCACCAGTTGGCGGAACAGGTTGATGCCCTGGGCGCAGATCGCCTGTACTTCATCCTGCTTGCCTTCCTGCTTGGCCAGAGACCACGGTGCCTTGTCGGCGATCCAGGCATTGGCACGGTCGGCCAGGGCCATGATTTCCCGCATGGCCTTGGCGAAGTCGCGGTTTTCATAGGCATCGGTGATCGCCGGTGCCGCGTTGCGGAAGGCTTCGGTCAGCTCCGGGGCGGCGTCGCCAGATACCAGCACGCCAGCATTGCCCTTGTGAATGAAACCGGCACAGCGGCTGGCGATATTGACCACCTTGCCCACCAGGTCGGAGTTGACCTTCTGCACGAAGTCTTCGAGGTTCAAATCAAGGTCATCCACACCACGGCCCAGTTTGGCAGCGTAGTAGTAGCGCAGGTACTCCGGCGCCAGGTGATCCAGGTAGGTGCGCGCCTTGATGAACGTGCCGCGCGACTTCGACATCTTCGCGCCGTTTACCGTCAGGTAGCCGTGCACGTTGACCGCCGTCGGCTTGCGCAGGCCGGCACCTTCGAGCATCGCCGGCCAGAACAGCGCGTGGAAGTTGACGATGTCCTTGCCGATGAAGTGATACAGCTCGGCGGTGGAGTTCGCGTTCCAGAACGCATCGAAGTCCAGTTCGGGACGACGCGCGCAGAGGTTCTTGAAGCTCGCCATGTAACCGATGGGCGCGTCCAGCCAGACATAGAAATACTTGCCCGGCTCGCCCGGAATTTCGAAACCGAAGTAAGGCGCATCGCGGGAGATGTCCCACTCCTGCAGGCCGGCATCGAGCCACTCGGCCAGCTTGTTGGCGACCGCATCCTGCAGCGTACCGCTGCGGGTCCACTGTTCGAGCATGGCCTGGAAGTCAGGCAGCTTGAAGAAGAAGTGCTGGGAGTCACGCAGCTGTGGAATGGCGCCGGAAATGGCCGATCTTGGGTCTTTCAGCTCGGTGGGCGCGTAGGTGGCGCCGCACTTCTCGCAGTTGTCGCCGTATTGGTCCTGGGCAGCGCACTTCGGGCAGGTGCCCTTGATGAAGCGGTCGGCCAGGAACATGCCTTTTTCCGGGTCGAAATACTGCGTCACCGAGCGCGTGGAAATGTGCCCGGCCTGTTTCAGGCGTGAGTAGATCAGCGCGGAAAGTTCACGGTTCTCTTCGCTGTGGGTGGAGTGGAAGTTATCGAAGTCCACCAGGAAGTCGGCGAAGTCGCCGCTGTGTTCGGCCTGGACATTGGCGATCAGTTGCTCTGGGGTGATGCCTTCCTTTTCCGCGCGCAGCATGATCGCCGAGCCATGGGCATCGTCGGCGCAGACATAAATGCACTGGTTGCCACGCATCTTCTGAAAGCGCACCCACATGTCCGTCTGGATGTACTCGAGCATATGGCCAAGGTGAATGGAACCGTTGGCATAGGGCAGGGCGCTGGTTACGAGAATCTGACGGGGCTCGGACATGGTGGCTCGGCTACTTATAGGGCATCGGGTGAAGAAAAAGTTGATCGGCCACTATAAAGGCCTGAGGAATATATTTCACCCCGCGTGCACATCTGCTGACGATTGACGGGTTAGCATAGGCGCCTGATCCATTGACTGTCTTGCAACGGGAGCCTCCATGAGTGCCGTCACACGTGCCGCCGTAGAAGGCGTGCTGCGCCAATACACCGACCCTTACCTGAACCAGGACCCGGTTAGCGCCGGGTGTGTGCAGGCCATCGACATCCAGGCAGATCAGGTTCGCGTGCACCTGCGCCTGGGCTATGCGGCCGCACTGTTCAGCAAGGGCTGGGCGCAAGTGCTGGCCAGTGCCGTGGAAAACCTCGAAGGGGTGGGCCAGGCGCAGGTCGAGGTCGACTGGCAGATCGTCGCGCACAAGGCGCAGGCGCAAGTGCCGGGCATGAGCAACGTCAAGAACATCATTGCTGTCGCGTCGGGCAAAGGTGGTGTGGGTAAATCCACCACCGCTGCCAACCTGGCCCTGGCCCTGGCCCGTGAAGGGGCTCGCGTGGGGATTCTCGATGCCGACATCCATGGCCCCAGCCAGGGCGTGATGTTCGGCATCGCCGAGGGTACCCGGCCACAGATTCGCGAGCAGAAGTGGTTCGTGCCGATCAAGGCCCATGGGGTCGAGGTCATGTCGATGGCGTTTCTCACCGACGAGAACACGCCGATGGTGTGGCGTGGGCCGATGGTCTCCGGTGCGCTGTTGCAACTGGTCACGCAAACGGCCTGGGACAACCTCGATTACCTGGTCATCGACATGCCGCCGGGTACTGGCGATATCCAGCTGACCCTGGCGCAGAAAGTGCCGGTGGCAGGCTCGGTCATCGTCACCACGCCGCAGGACCTGGCCTTGCTCGACGCACGCAAGGGTGTCGAGATGTTCCGCAAGGTGAACATTCCGGTGCTCGGCGTTGTGGAGAACATGGCGGTACACATCTGCTCGAACTGCGGCCATGCCGAGCACCTGTTCGGGGAGGGCGGTGGTGAGAAACTGGCCAGTCAGTACGGGGTCGACCTGCTCGCCTCATTGCCGCTGTCGATGCTGATTCGCGAGCAGGCTGACAACGGCAAACCGACCGCGATCGCCGAACCCGACAGCCAGATCGCCATGGTGTATCAGGAGTTGGCTCGGCAGGTGGGCGCGCGCATCGTGCTTCAGGCCGCTGCGGCTCCGGCCATGCCCACCATCAGCATCAGCGAAGACTGACCTAGCGCGGGGCGAGGCAGCACGCCTCGCTCGGCCGCGACTAGGCTTTCGGATGCACATAAAAAAACCCGCCGAGAGGCGGGGTTTTCGAAGCGATGAAGCTAAACGGCTTAGACCGCTTGAACTTCTTCAGCCTGCATGCCTTTCTGGCCGCGGGTAGCGACGAAAGTAACAGCCTGGCCTTCTTTCAGGCTTTTGAAGCCGTCAGATTGGATGGCTTTGAAGTGCACGAACAGGTCATCGCCCGATTGCGGGGTGATGAAGCCGTAGCCTTTCTCATCGTTGAACCACTTAACAGTACCGGATTGACGGTTGGACATGTGTCTGTCTCCTTGGACAAAGTTGATTTCGGCACAGGAAACGCCCCGGCCGGACTGAGTGCAAAGAGTAGGAAAATTCAGCGATGAGCAGATTGGTATCGTGCATCAAACTAGAGATTCTCGGTGTCACGTGCAGCACAGTGGCGACACCTTAACCCACTTTCCGCGACCTGCCAATGGTCTGAATGCGGATTGCTGTCATTCACTGCGACAGACGGCCAGCCCACATATGGCGCGGGATGCGGCGCAGAACTTTAACCCGCAGGCAAGGACCGGTAAGATGCGCGTCAGATTTTCCTTCGCACTCTCAGGACACCCCCGCCATGAGCATCAAATCGGACAAGTGGATTCGCCGCATGGCGCAGGAACACGGCATGATCGAACCGTTCGTCGAGCGCCAGATGCGCGGCGAGGCCGATAGCCGGGTCATTTCCTTCGGCGTTTCCAGCTACGGCTACGACGTGCGCTGCGCTGATGAATTCAAGGTCTTCACCAACATCAACTCGGCTACCGTCGATCCGAAGAACTTCGATGCTGGCAGCTTCGTCGACATCAAGAGCGATGTCTGCATCATCCCGCCGAACTCCTTCGCCCTGGCCCGTACTGTCGAGTATTTCCGCATTCCGCGTAACGTGCTGACCATCTGCCTGGGCAAGAGCACTTACGCCCGTTGCGGCATCATCGTCAATGTCACGCCGCTGGAGCCAGAGTGGGAAGGGCATGTGACTCTGGAATTCTCCAACACCACGACCTTGCCGGCGAAGATCTACGCCAATGAAGGCGTGGCGCAAATGCTCTTCCTCGAATCCGACGAAGAATGTGAAGTGTCTTACAAGGACCGTGGCGGCAAGTACCAGGGCCAGCGCGGTGTGACCCTGCCGCGCACCTGAGATCGGCAGCCAAGGGAATTGTTTCCCTGATCGGCACTCCAACGTATCAGTCGAGGCCGCTGCCGTTCGATCGCACTCGTTCAAACGGCAGCGGCCAGTTTCGTCAGGAGAAGCCTATGAAGCTCAATGCTGCTGTCAGTGCCAAGCTGGCTGTCCTCCAGCCCAACCACGTCGGCGTGCCCGCCTGGTCACTGCTGGCCCACCCACCTGTCCCTCCCTTGCCCCATTACCTCGGCGGCGTGCCGCACCAGCCTGGCCCCGACACGCCACAGCCGGGCGAACCGGGTGACATCCCCGATGTGCCAGGCGAACCTACCCTGCCCGATGAGCCGCCTCCCGCCCCCGTGGCCTGATTAGCGCCGACTGCCTGATTAGCCCTGCACCGTCCAGACCCGCTCGGCGCCCGCAACGAAAATACGTGCGCCGGGTTGCGGGTCGATGGTCCAGCCGCCGGTAAATTCGCCGAAGGCCGGTAGCAGGCTGACGCCAGGCTCGATCACGAAGCACGGCAGGCGCAGCCGCTGCCGGCCCCGTCCGCGCAGCACGAAGGCTGGGTGCACGTGCCCGGCCAGCACGGGCCGCTCGGCATGCGCATGCGGTTCATGCTGCAAGGCGAACGGACCGAGCATCAACGGTTCATCCACCACTTCCATATTCAACGATGCCGGCGGGTCGCCGGCGTTGTGGTCGTGGTTGCCGCGCACCAACGTCATTGCCAAGTGTGGATTGGCTTCACGCCAACCCTGAAGACGGGCCAGGGTTGCGGGCGCGCGGGCGCTGCGGGCGTGGAGGAAATCACCCAGTACGATCAACCGCTCGCAGGCATGCCGATTCACCAGCACCTGCAGCCTGTCGAGGGTCGCCTGGGTCGTGCCGCGTGGCACCGGCTGGTGCAGGGCACGGTAGCTCGCGGCCTTGCCGATATGCACATCGGCGACCAGCAGCGCGCGCTGGGCGGGCCAGTAGATGGCTTTGTCAGGCAGCAGCCAAAGCGTTTCACCGCTGTGTTCGATGGCCAGGTAGTCGGTGGCAGGGCAGGATGCGTGCGGCGGGTTGGCAGGGGGCAGGGTAGGGCTGGTCATCGGCGCTCGGCGGCTTTCTCCAGATCGGCGACCATTCGGGCGATACGGTCAGCCAGTTTTTCGCTGCTGAGGGTGTCACGCAGGCCTTCGACCAGCAAGGCAAAGGCCAGTGGCCCAGGGCGGGGCAGTTCACGCAGGTCGAGGGCCAGGCCGCCGATGCGTTGCAACTGTTCATGCAGGCGTTCGATTTCAAGCTCCTCGCGCAACACCTCGTCACGCGCCTGGCCCAGCAGCAGGTTGTCGGCATCGTGCTTGCGGAACACTTCGTAGAACAGCCCACTGGAGGCCTGAATCTGCCGCGTACTTTTCTGCGCCGCCGGGTAGCCGCCGAACACCAGGCCGGCGATCTGCGCGATCTCGCGGAAGCGGCGCAGGGCCATCTCGCCGGCATTCAGGCTCGCGGTCACGTCCTCCAGCAGATGCTCGGTCGACAGCGCTTCGGGCAGATACGCCGCCCAGTCCACCGGGCTTGGACTGAGCAACTCGAAGCCGTAGTCGCTGACGGCGATCGAGATCGACAGCGGCTGCGCGCGGCTGACGCGCCAGGCGATGAGATTGGCCAGGCCCAGATTGGCCATGCGCCCGGCGAAAGGGTAGAGGAACAGATGCCAGCCTTGCCGGGTGTGCAAGGTTTCGGCAAGCAAGGTGCCGAGCGTTGGCAGTGCCGACCAGCGCGCCTGCAGTTCGAGCAGTGGGCGCACCGCACGCAGTTCCGGGCTGGCGAAACGGCCGTGAGCGGCGCCGTCGAGCTGGGCCACCAGGGCCTGGGCCAGCTCGCTCGACAGCGGCATGCGTCCGCCGCTCCAGCGCGCCACTGCCGCCTTGCGCGCAGTGCTGCGGCGCACGTAGGCGGTCATGTTCTCGACCCGCACCAGTTCCAGCACACGGCCGCCGAACACCAGGGTGTCGCCCGGGCGCAGTCGCGAGATGAACGATTCCTCGACGCTGCCCAGGTGCTTGCCGCCGCCGCCCTTGCTCCAGTATTTGAGTTGCAGGCTGGCGTCGCTGACGATGGTGCCGATGCCCATCCGATGGCGCCGCGCCAGGCGCTCGCTGGCGACCCGCCAGACGCCATCGGCATGCCGTTCGACCCGTTGGTAGTCGGGGTAGGCGCTGAGCGAGTCACCGCCGTGGCAGACGAAGTCCAGCGCCCACTGCCACTGGCTGTCGCGCAGGTCGTGGAAGGCCCAGGTACTGCGCACCTCGGCAAGCAGTTCGTCGGCGCGAAAACCACTGCCCAAGGCCATGCTGACCAGGTGCTGAACCAGCACATCCATGCACAGCCGTGGCGACTGGCGGCCCTCGAGATGACCGGCCGCCAGCGCCTCGCGAGCGGCCGCTGCTTCCACCAGTTCAAGGCTATGGGTCGGCACCAGGGTGATGCGGGACGGCCGCCCTGGAGCGTGCCCGGAACGCCCGGCACGTTGCACCAGGCGCGCGATGCCCTTGCTCGAGCCGATCTGCAGCACCCGTTCGACCGGCAGAAAATCCACCCCCAGATCCAGGCTGGAGGTGCACACCACGGCCTTCAAGGTGCCTTCCTTGAGGCTGCGTTCGACCCAGTCGCGGGTGTCACGCGCCAATGATGCATGGTGCAGGGCAATCAGCCCGGCCCAGTCTGGCCGCGCATCGAGCAGGGCCTGATACCACAGCTCGGCCTGGGCACGGGTATTGGTGAACACCAGGCAACTGCTGCTGGCATCGATCTGCTCGCTGACCGCCTTGAGCAACTTCAGGCCCATGTGCCCGGCCCAGGGGAAGCGTTCGATGTCTGGTGGCAGCAAAGTGTCGACGTCCAGGCGTTTGTCCTGTTTGCCCTGAACCAATTGGCCGCCGTTGGGCAGCAACACCTGCAGCGCATGATCGAGATTGCCCAGCGTCGCCGACAGGCCCCACACGCGCAGTTGCGGATGCCAGCGGCGCAAGCGGGCCAGAGCCAGTTGCAGCTGCACCCCGCGTTTGTTGCCGAGCAACTCGTGCCACTCATCCACCACCACCATGCGCAGGCTGGCGAAGTCCGTTTCGGCCTGGGCACGGGTCAGCAGCAGCGTCAGGCTTTCCGGGGTGGTGATCAGCACGCTGGGCAGGCGCCGGGCCTGGCGCGCGCGTTCGGCGCTGCGGGTATCGCCGCTGCGCACGCCGACGCTCCAGTGCAGTTGCAGGTCGTCGAGCGGCGCCTGCAAGGCGCGTGCAGTGTCTGCTGCCAGCGCGCGCATGGGGGTGATCCACAGCACCTGCAACGGCGCCGCCTGGCGGGGCGTGCCAGCGGCAGTGCTGGCGAAGGCGCGCAGAGCTCCCAGCCACACCGCGTAGGTCTTGCCGGCGCCGGTACTGGCATGCAACAGGCCGGACTCACCGCGTCCCACCGCGGCCCATACGCTGCGCTGGAAGGCGAACGGCTTCCAGCCACGGGTGGCGAACCAGGAAGTGGCGAGGTCAGCGGGTGGTGGCATGCGCGGCGGCGTCCAGGCGGGCTATGTTGCTACAGACCGCGCGCTGACCCGGTTGGTTTTACCGAGCTCAGTTGCCCAGCAGATAACCGCTGCGACACACCTGCTCGCCTGCGATGTGGGCGATGACCATGCCTGCTGTGGCCATGCGCCGCACGCTGCGTGCGTACAGCAGTCCGGCATGACTGCTGTACACGCTGCTGACCTGATCGGTCAGCGGGTCGATGATCTCGGCCACCAGTGCCCCCGACTCGAGCCATTGGCCAGGCTGGGCGTGGTACACCAACAGCCCGCCGCGGGTGGCTGTCAGCGCTTGCACCGCGGCCAGTGGCGTCGCTGCACGGGGCAACGCAGGCAAGGCTGGGGCGTCACCGGCAATCACTCCGCGCAGGGTCAGGTAATCGAGAATCGCCTGGCAGTCCTGTTGCGCCAGGGCATGGCTGACATCGGCCTGACCGCGCAGCTCGAGGGTCACCGACAACGTGCCCAGGGGAATCGGAAAACGCGTGCCGAAGCGCTGTTGCAGTTGCCACCAGACCAGGCTGAAACACTCATCGAACGATTGCCCGCCCGAGTCGGTGGCAAGCAAGCTGGCCTGCGCACCCAGGTAGCGCGCCAGCGGTTCGATCTGCGGCCAGGCATCTGGGGTGGTGTAGAGGTGCTCGACGGCCTGGAAATCACAGTGCAGATCGAGCACCAGTTCAGCGTCACAGGCCAGCCGTTGCAGGGTCAGGCGCAGTGATTGCAAGGGCGTCTGCGGCTGATGATCGGCCAGCGCCTGGCACAGTTGCTGGCGTATCAGCGTCGCATTGGCCTGAGCGTCCTGGCTCAGTTGCCCCTCGATGGCATCGCCGACGCTGTCTGCCAGGTCGATGAAGCGACGATTGAAGTTCTCTCCGCTATGCAGCTCGAAGCGCCCGAACGGCGCGTCGAGCAGCACTTGTTCCAGGCCGATGGGATTGGCCACCGGCACCAGTACCACCTCGCCGCACAGGCGGCCGGCACTTTCCAGGCTTTGCAGGCGCTGCTTGAGGTGCCAGGCCACGAGCATGCCTGGCAGTTCGTCGGCATGCAGCGAGGCCTGGATGTAGGTCTTGCTGGTGCCGCGCGGGCCAAAGTGGAAGCTGTGCAGATGGCGGCTGACGCCAGGCACGGAGCAGAGCAGTTCGTGGGAAGCGTGGTGCATGGACGATCCTGGGGCGACTCGAGTGGTGGACGGGAGCGGGCGCTGAGCCGTGAATGAAAGCACAGGATGGCCGCAAGCGCTGCGCTGTTGTGCATCACCAGCAGCTCAGGCGTGGGCCTTCAGCCGAGCAGACCTTGCAGAATGGCCAGGTCGTCAGCCTGCTCGACGGTCTTGTCCTGGCGCCAGCGCAGCATACGCGGGAAGCGCACGGCGATGCCGCTCTTGTGCCGTTTGGACAGGGCGATGCCCTCGAAACCCAGTTCGAAGACCAAGGTCGGGGTGACGCTGCGCACCGGGCCGAAGGTCTCCACGGTGGTCTTGCGCACGATGGCGTCGACCTTGCGCATTTCTTCATCGCTCAGGCCCGAGTAGGCCTTGGCGAACGGCACCAGGGTGCGCTGCGCAGTACCCGGTGGGCCATCCCACACCGCGAAGGTGTAATCGCTGTACAGACTGGCGCGACGACCATGCCCGCGCTGGGCATAGATCAGCACCGCATCGACGCTGAACGGATCGACCTTCCATTTCCACCACACGCCCATGTCCTTGGTGCGCCCGACGCCGTACAGCGCCTCACGGTGCTTGAGCATCATGCCCTCGACCCCAAGGCTGCGCGAGGCTTCGCGCTGGCGTTCGAGGTCGGCCCAGTCCTGGCCGTGCAACAGCGGCGAGAGCAGCACGGGCGCCAGCGGATACTGCTCGGTGAGCTGTTCGAGCTGCCTGCGCCGTTCATGCTGCGGGCGGCTGCGCCAGTCTTCGCCCTGCCATTCGAGCAGGTCGTAGGCTTGCAGCACCACCGGCGCATCGGCCAGCAGCTTCTTGCCCAAGGTCTTGCGGCCCAATCGTTGTTGCAGCAGGGCGAAGGGTTGCACGGCCACGTCATCAGCGCCGTTTCCGGGCTTCCACACCAGAATCTCGCCGTCCAGCACCACGCCGTCCGGCAGGGTTTCGGTCAGGCTGTGCAGCTCTGGAAAGCGTTCGGTGATCAGTTCTTCGCCGCGCGACCAGATCCACAGCTGGCCATCGCGCTTGACCACCTGGGCGCGGATGCCGTCCCACTTCCACTCGATCTGCCACTGGCTGGGCGCGCCGATCAGGGTCTGAAATTCCTCACTCGGCGCTTGCAGGGCGTGGGCGAGGAAGAACGGGTAGGGCTGGCCGCCGCGCTCCTGGTGTTCCTGCTCGGACTCGGCGGCTATCAGCTTCAGGTAGCTGGCGGCGCTGGGCCGGTGGCTGAGGTCGGTATAGCCAACCAGGCGCTGCGCCACGCGTTTCGCATCGAGCTCGGCCAACTGCGCCAAGGCGCGGGTCACCAGCAGCTTCGAGACGCCCACGCGAAAGCTGCCAGTGATCAGCTTCAGGCACAGCATCAGGCTTGGGCGATCGAGCTGCGCCCACAGCTGCGGCAGGCGTTCGTGCAGGGCCTCGGGAGTCTGCCCACGTAGCGGCAACAGGTACTGCTCGACCCAGTGAGCCAGGCCTTCGTCGGTGGCATGCTCGCTTTCCGGCAGCAGCAGGGAAATGGTTTCGGCCATGTCGCCCACGGCCTGGTAGCTTTCTTCGAACAGCCATTCCGGCAGGCCCGACAACTGCGTGGCCAGCTCGCGCAGCACCCGCGTCGGCACCAGTTGCCGCGGGCGACCGCCAGCCAGAAAGTACACCGCCCAGGCGGCGTCCTGCGCTGGAGCCTGGGCGAAGTATTCGCGCAGGGCGAGCAGCTTGGCGTTGCTCGAGGTGGTGGCATCGAGGCGCAGGTACAGCTCGGCAAAGGCTTTCATGGCTGGCCCTCGGCGCTGGCGCTGTCGTCTTCATCGCCGTATTCGGTAACGAAACCGCGGGCATCCAGGCCGATCTCGCACAGGTAGCGCACCAGTACGTTGACCGAGCCGTGGGTCACCATCACCCGCTCGGCGCCGGTCTGCTCGATGGCCCACAGCAGCCCTGGCCAGTCGGCATGGTCGGAGAGCACAAAGCCGCGGTCGACGCCACGCCGCCGGCGGGTGCCGCGCAGGCGCATCCAGCCGCTGGCGAAGGCGTCACTGTAGTCACCGAAACGGCGCATCCAGCTGCTGCCGCCAGCCGAGGGCGGGGCCATGATCAGCGCCTGGCGCAACAGCGGATCGTTACGCGCGAAGTCGCCGGCGTAGTGAGTGTCGGGCAGGGCGATGCCGGCCTCGCGATAGACCCGGTTCAGCGGCTCCACGGCGCCATGCACGAGAATCGGGCCGATGCTGGGGTCCAGGCCATGGAGGATGCGCTGGGCCTTGCCGAAGGCATAGCAGAACAGCACGCTGGCTTTGCCTTGCGCAACGTTGCCGCGCCACCAGTCGTTGATCTGGGCGAAGATTTCGGCCTGGCTGGGCCAGCGGTAGATCGGCAGGCCGAAGGTCGATTCGGTGATGAAGGTGTGGCAACGCACCGGCTCGAAGGGCGCGCAGGTGCCGTCGGGTTCGACCTTGTAGTCGCCCGAGGCTACCCACACCTCGCCTTGATATTCCAGGCGCACCTGGGCCGAGCCCAGCACGTGGCCGGCCGGGTGCAGGCTGAGGGTCACACCGTGGTGCACCAGGCGTTCGCCGTAGGGCAGGGTCTGCAGGTTGATGTCCTGCCCCAGGCGGCTGCGCAACACGCCAGCGCCGGGTGCGGCGGTGAGGTAGTGGCCGTTGCCTGGGCGCGAATGGTCGCCGTGGCCGTGGGTGATGACCGCCCGTGCCACTGGGCGCCAGGGGTCGATGTAGAAAGTCCCTGGCGGGCAGTACAGGCCTTCGGGGCGAGCGATGACAAGATCCATGGCGGTGGCGCCGAGCAGGGAGTTCCTGTTGGGAGCGCCGCGCCGCGCTGGAAGTTCGACCGAATCGTCAGCTCACTTGCCCGGCACCAGCGACAGTCGCTGCTTGCCGTAGGCGCGCTCGAAGTGCTGCGGTTGCAGGGGCAGACTCATCATCTGGCCCTTGAACCAGGCGTCCAGGCCGTCGCTGAAATGCGCGCTTGCCGGGTTGCCCGACTGCCCGGAACTGGTCATCAGTTGCAGCGGCTCGACCTGGCCGAAGTCGACGATCATCCGTGCCGAGGCCGGCAGCGTGGTGTCGAACTGGCTGCCGATGGCGTAGGGGGTGAAGGCGAGGGTGCTGAAGTCGCCGGAGGCCGCCATGGCGGGCCGTTTCAATGGGTCGCCCAGGCCATGCCAGGTCGGCGCCGGCCAGTGGTACTGGTGCAGCGCACCCCACTGCCAGGCGCGGCGATCACTGCCCAGTTGCGCAGTGGCCGCCTGCATCGCGGCGGCCAGACTGCGGGCGAGGATGGTCGGTTTGTCTTCCTTCTGCGGCGTGCTGCGGTCATCCCAGAACGGGCTGTCGTCGCGGCCCAGCAGGTGGTCGATCTGCGCCGAGTACGACAGCCGCGAATTGCTGACGAACGCTTGCCAGGGGGCACCGGACTCTGGCCCGAGGTCGTCGAGGAAGGTCTGCCGCGCCACGCTCTGCAAGAACAATTCATACAACGCAGCATCGGCTGAGGCTGCGCTCAGGCGCCCGTCGAAGGCCTTGAGCCGCGCCAGTGTTTCGCGGGCGGCGCTGCGCTGGTCGGCGGGCAGGGCGTTGATCGCCTGTTGCAGCGGCTGGGCCATGCCGGGGGCTTCGAACATGCGTTTGAGCTTGTCGGCAAGCGGCGTTACCGCGTCGTTGAACAACAGGTTCAGGCTGCGCGCATCGAAGCGACCGCTGCTGGCCAGTTGGCCAAGGCGCTCGGCGCGCTCGGGGTAGTACCAGGTGCTCGACAGCTGCATGCCATAGCCTTTGGGCTGACTGCGCTGGTTGGCATGGGCGATCCAGCCGGCGGTCGGGTCCTGGTCGTAGGGGTGCAGCATCGGGTCGGCATAGCCATCCCAGTCGTAGCGCCCGTCCCAGCCAGGCGAAGGCAGCAGGCCCTGGCCTTCACGGCGATTGGGGTAGCGGCCACTGACCTGCCAGGCGATGTGCTGCGGTTCGGCGAAGACGAAGTTGAGCGCGGCGGCAGCCACTTCGCGGGTGCTGTCGAAGGCTTTTTCCACCGAGCTGGCGCGGGTCAGGTCGAACAGCGCATCGAGGCTGCGGTCGTCCTTGAGCGACGGCAGGTACAGCGCCAGGGCCAGGCCATTGCTGCCCGGCTGGCCGAGCAAGGTGCCATGGCGGGTGTCGTACAGCACCTCGCGCACTGGGCGCTCGCCTTTGACGAAGAAGGTCTCGTTGCGCGCGCGTGCCGGCAGCCACTTGCCGTCGGCCAGGTAGGTCAGCTGATTGCCCTGGCGGCGCACCTGTTCGAGGAACAGGTCCTGGTTGTCGGCCATCACCGCGCTGCTGCTCCAGGCCAGCTTGCCGTTGTACCCGGCCAGCAACAACGGCAGGCCCGGCAGCGACAGCCCGGCCACCTGGTACTTGCTGGTGTGCACCTGCACCGGGCTCAAGGCCCAGGCCGCGCGGCTGTCGCTGGCCAACAGGCTCTTGCCACTGCGGCTGCGCTGCGGCGCGATGGCCAGGTTGGCCGAGCCCGGGCTGCCGAGCAGATCGAGGTCGGCCAGCTTCTGCGCGGCCGCCGCCAGCGCGGTGAAGCCCGGCAACTGGTCGTCCAGGTTGAGGCCCTTGAGTTTCCCCGCTTCCGCCTCGGCCAGGGGCTCATCGGCGGCCACCGGCAGCAACCAGGGCAGCTTGTCGCTGCCCACCTGGCGGGCCAGGGTCAGCGCCGAGAGTTCTTCCTGCAGGTTCACCGACTGGCTGAAGGCATACAGGCTGAAGATCAGCGCCGAATCCTCGGGCTTCCAGTACTCGACCTGCTGATTACCCTGGGCCAGCCCGCCCGGCAGGCTGTTGCGATAACGGAACAGATAGGCGTTGACGCCGCGGGCGTAGACCTCGAAGAAACGCTGCACGCGCGGCGAGGCCGCGGCGTACAGCTGACCGGCGCTTTGTCTGAGGTTGACCGCACGCATCAGTCGGTCGATGTCCAGCGCCTCGGCGCCGGCCAGCTCGGTCATGCGCCCTTGCGCGAGCAGGCGCATGGCGAGCATCTGCTCGATGCGGTCGACGCTGTGCACATAGCCCAGGCTGAACAGCGCGTCATGGAAGTTGGCGCTTTCGATCAGCGGCGCGCCCATGCCGTTGCGCCGCACCGAAGCGCCTTGCGCCAGGCCCTTGAGCGCTTGCACACCGACGCTGGGCGGCACGCTGTCGGGTTGCACGCCGATCTGGCAGCCGCCCAGACCGAGCAGGCCAAGCAACGTGGCAGCGGCGGTAAGACGTGGGCGAAAGGACGCGAAGGCGGCGGCGGCCATGGCAAGGGCTCCTGCAGGGCGAGGGGGCAATTGGGAAAGGCGCTACGTTAGTGACGGCGCAGGCGCGGCGCAAGCCGCGCCGTAGGCTTTTTTACCGCGCACAGCCGCCCAGTGCGGCACGCGTTGCGGCCCGGCCGACGACTGCCATGGCAGTCTGGCGTAAAGCCATCAATGCTGTTGTCGAACCTGCATATCCGATTCACACCGCCTGCCGCGACCCGCTCACCGAGGTAACCGTCATGACCCGCCCGACCGAAGCCCAACCCGCCACGCGCCCTGTCGGCTGCCGACGCTGCGCCGACCAGGCGCCGCTGCCGTTCGACTTCAGCATGGCCTTCCAGCCGATCGTCGCGCCGGGGCGCCAGCAGGTATTCGCCTACGAGGCACTGGTGCGCGGCACCGACGGCAGTGGCGCCTACAGCGTGTTGAGCAAGGTCACCGAGGACAACCGCTACACCTTCGATCAGACCTGCCGCATCAAGGCCGTCGAACTGGCCGCGCAACTGAACCTGCAGGGCTACCTGAGCATCAACTTCCTGCCCAACGCGGTGTATCAGCCGGCAGCCTGCATTCGCGCGACCCTCGACGCCGCGCAACGGGTGGGCTTTCCCACCAACCGGATCATCTTCGAAGTCACCGAGAACGAAAGCCTCACCGACCGTACTCACCTGAAGAACATCCTTATCGAGTACCAGCGGCAAGGCTTCAAGACCGCCATCGATGATTTCGGCGCCGGTTATTCGGGGTTGGGACTGCTGGCCGAGTTTCAGCCCGACATCATCAAGCTGGACATGGAACTGATTCGCGGGATCGATCACGACACCGCGCGACTGGCCATCGTCGAGGGCATCGTCGGCATCTGCAAGAAACTGGGGATTCGAATCATTGCCGAGGGGGTGGAGCAGGTGGCCGAGTACCGGGCGCTCAAGGCGCTGGGCATCGACCTGTTTCAGGGCTACCTGTTCGCCCGGCCGGTGTATCAGGCACTGCCTCAAGCGCAGTGGCCGCTCGACTGACTCTCGCCGAGGGCCGCTGCGCTGTGCTCAACGGCTCAGGCGCCGTGGCACTTCTTGAACTTCTTCTCGCTGCCGCACGGGCATGGGTCGTTGCGACCCACGTCCTTCAGCGTGTTGCGCACCGGCTCCTGCGGGGCGTGGTTGCAGTGCGGGCCATGCACATGGCCGTGGTCGTGGTGGTCATGGTCGTGGTTGCAGTCCGGGCCATGGACATGAGGTTGCTGGGTCATCGCGGGTCTACTCCTAGTGAAAATCGCCGGGGATTATCTCACCGCTGCGCCAGAAGTGCAGGCTTCGATAGAACAGCATGCCGGTGTTGAGCTCACCGCTGAGCTGGTAGGGCACCGGCTGCTTGCGGCGGATCACCTTCACCAGCGGCTTGAGGTGGCGCCACAGGTTAGTGCGCACCTCGATCTTGAAGGTGCGTTGTTCGTGCGCAGCCACACTGCGCCACAGGCTGGCGTTGTCTTCGATCAGCGGAATGTCGTTGAGACGTACGTCGAAATCCAGGTTGCGGATGAACAGCCGGCTGTCATTGGGGTTGTCGACGCGCACATGCAGGATGAAGCGCTGCTGGTGCATGGTGGCCTTGACCTTCTGCACCTTGACCAGGCGCAACTGCGGCTCGCGCCAGTCATCGCTGCCCCAACTGGCGCAACCGCCGAGCACGCTCAGCATCAAACTGAGCAGCAAAAGACGAATCGATGCGCTCATCGCTCACCGGCCAGGTAGCTGGCGCAGCATTTCTTGAACTTCTGCCCGCTGGCGCACGGGCAGAGGTCGTTGCGTCCGACCTTCAGTGCCACGGTCGGGTCGATGAAGTACCAGCGCCCGGCATGCTGGACGAAGGCCGAGCGCTCGCGGTGCTGGTGATCGCCGCTGGCGTCGTGCCAGCGCGCGGTGAAGGTGACGAAGGCATGTTCGGGCTGGCCGCCGAACACCTCTGCGCTTTCCACTTCCAGCCCAAGCCAGGTGCTCTGCGCGCTCCAGGCACTGATCGCGGCTCGGTCCAGACCTGCCTGCTGGGCGGGCAGGGTGGTGTCGTGCAGGTAGTCGATCAGGCCCAGCACATACGCGCTGTAGCGCGAGCGCATCAAGGCCTGGGCATCGGGCGCCGGGGTGCCGGCATGCCAGTGCCCGCAGCAGGCGTCGAGCAGGTTGCCACTGCCACAGGGGCAGACCGAAACACTCATGAAATCACCACCAGTACTTGCCAAAGTTTTCCGGGTTGGCCCAGAACCGCGCGTTGAGCCAGTCCGGGACCTGCTTGTAGTCACGTAGATCATAGGTGAACAGGCGCAACTGCTGGGTGTCGCGGCTGAACGTCTCGCTGGCCGACAGGGCCAGGGCGTAGAAGTCGGTGTCATGCCAGCCACAGGCCTGCAGGTCAGCCAGCACCGCTACTTTGCTGGCGTTGAGATTGCGGATGCCGCCCAGCAGTTCCAGGCCGTTGCGCTTGGGCAGGTGCTCCAGGCATTCGACCAGCACGGCAAGGTCGTAGCGTTGTGCGGCGATGTGGCTGGGCAGGGCTGCGGCCGGTACGTGCTCGATGAGCGTCTGCGGATGGGCCTGGGCGAAGGCGTCCAGGGCCGGGAAATGGCTGCCGACCAGCAACAGTCGCTGCGGCGCGACGCGCTCGAGCAGCGCGGCCAGGGCCTGCTGCGGCGTGCGCTGGGAAATATTCAAGGTCATCGAGGTTCCTCGCTCAGAGCGCTCAAGACTAACGGTCTGCGGCCTGCGGGCATAGAGGCTGCGGCGCTCACTGATGGCCCAACACTGGCAGAGCCGGCATGGCGGGTCTTTACTGCGGTGGATCGGTCATCGGCCGACGCCCCCCATTAGGAGAAGCAACCCATGAGTACAGTTCGCACCGCGATACCTCTGATTTTGCTTACCAGCCTGATGACCGGCTGCGCCGGCCTGCAGAAGACCGATTGGCCCAAGTGCGCTGCCGTAGGCGGTGTCGGCGGCGCCGCCCTGGGCGCCATCGAAAGCTCCAGTTGGGCAGGCTGGGGCGCGTTGCTCGGCGGCGGCCTGGCCGCCGGCTACTGCTGGGCCCACGGCGATGGCGATGAGGATGGCGACGGCGTGCCGGACAGCCGCGACAAGTGCCCGGGCACGCCGCGCGGCGTTCAAGTCGATGCCACCGGTTGCCCACTCAAGGCGCCGGAGCCAGCGCCGGTGGTCGAGGAAGTGGTGGTGGTCGAGAAACAAGAGGTGATCGTGATCCGCGACGTGCACTTCGAGTTCGATTCGGCGCGCCTGACCGCCACCGACAAAGAGCGCCTCAACACCATCGCCACGCGCCTCAAGCAAGAAGCGGCCAGCGCCCGTCTTAGCGTCACCGGGCACACTGACAGCGTCGGTGCCGAGAGCTACAACCAGAAGCTGTCCGACCGTCGCGCCCATTCGGTGACCGATTACCTGATCGGCAGCGGCGTACCGCGCAGCAGCTTCGTCTCGGTCACAGGTGCCGGTGAAAGCCAGCCGGTGGCGGATAACGCGACGGCCGAAGGGCGTGCGATGAACCGTCGTACCGAAATCAAGATCGACCGCTGAGCTGCGCAGCCCACGGCAGGCCGTCACTGCCGTGGGCGTTTGGTGATGACTCTGCGCCAACCGTTCAACCAAGGAGCGCCGCCATGGGCGTGATTCTCAACCTCGGCAAGGCCCTGACCGTGCTGTTCTGGGGCGTGGTGCTGTTCAATCAGCTCGTGCCGCAGGCGATGCCCTTCAGTTTGCTGATAAAGGCTGCAGGGCTGTGCCTGTTCAGCCTGCACGTGCTGGAAGTGCTGTGCTTCAACGCCAGCCTGCGCGGGCGCAGCCACCGCTGGTTCGACCGCTTGCAGATCTTGCTCACCGGCATGTTCCACGTCATGTCGCTGCCCCGACCGACGCCGCGCACCTGAGGCCTCAGAAGCTCCAGCGGGTGCTGGCGATAGCCACTACCAGCAGGCCCAGCAGCAGGTTGATGCCCACCATCCGTCGGATACGCGCCAGCGCGCTGGCCCCGGCTGGCCAGTCTTCACGGGCCAGCGCATCACGCAATTGTGGCAGCAGCAGGGCATGGATGCGCAGGAACACCGCAACCATGACGATGGCCCCGCCGATCATCCACTGCACGTAGCGCGGCGCGGTTTCGAAGCCGCTGAAGCGGCTGTGGATCAGCGCCACACCGCTGATCGCCAAGGTCGCCACTGCCACCCAGACCCATCCGAAGAAGCGTGGGAAAACTTCCCCCCATAAACGCAGCCGCGCCGGCCCTTCCAGCGCTTTGGCCATGGCCGGGCGCAGCACCATCCAGGCGAAGAACATGCCGCCGACCCAGACCAGCGAGGCCAGGACGTGCAATGTGTAGGGCAGGGCATGGACGAGCATGAGGATCTCCGAAGGCATAAACGGCGTGAGGCAGGTATGATAGCCGGCCCGTGTAAAACACTGAAAATATATCCAGCCCTTCGGGCGCGCAGACCATGATCAGCAACGAACTCAAAGCCACCATCCAAGGCGCCTATACGCGTTTCCTCGAAGCCAAGGGGCTCAAGCCGCGCTATGGCCAGCGCCTGATGATCGCCGAAGTCGCCAAGGTGCTCGGCGACATCGCCGTGGACGACGAAGGGCGCCGCGCCGGCGACCCGGCCGTGGTCGCGGTCGAGGCGGGCACCGGTACCGGCAAGACGGTCGCCTACAGCCTGGCCGCCATTCCTGCGGCCAAGGCTGCCGGCAAGCGCCTGGTGATCGCCACCGCCACCGTGGCCCTGCAAGAGCAGATCGTCTTCAAGGACCTGCCCGACCTGATGCGCAACAGCGGCCTGAACTTCAGCTTCGCCTTGGCCAAGGGCCGTGGGCGCTACCTGTGCCTGTCCAAGCTCGACGTGCTGCTGCAGGAGGGCCAGGCGCAGTCGGCCACTGCGCAACTGTTCGAGGAAGAGGGCTTTCACCTCGACGTCGATGAACGCAGCCAGAAGCTGTTCAATTCGATGATCGAAAAGCTCGCCGGCAATCGCTGGGACGGCGACCGCGACAGCTGGCCCGAAGCGCTCGAGGATCAGGACTGGATGCGCCTGACCACCGACCACAGTCAGTGCACCGGCCGCCACTGCCCGAACTTCCAGCAGTGCGTGTTCTACAAGGCGCGCGAAGGCATGGGCAAGGTCGATGTCATCGTCACCAACCACGACATGGTGTTGGCCGACCTGGCCCTGGGCGGTGGCGCGGTGCTGCCCGATCCTCGCGACACCCTGTACGTGTTCGACGAAGGCCACCACCTGCCCGACAAGGCCATCGGCCACTTCGCCCACTTCTCGCGCCTGCGCTCGACCGCCGACTGGCTCGAGCAGACCGCCAGGAACCTCACCAAGCTGCTGGCCCAGCATCCGCTGCCGGGCGATCTGGGCAAGTTGATCGAGCAAGTGCCGGAGCTGGCGCGGGAAATTCGCACCCAGCAGCAGTTCATGTTCACCCTGTGCGAGCAGGTCGCGGATTTTCGCCCAGGCGAAGACAACGAAGGTCGCGACCGCCCGCGTTATCGCTTCGAGGGCGGGGTGATCCCCGAGCAGATCCGCGAGATCGGCATCGAGCTGAAGAAGGGTTTTTCCCGCCTCAACGATCTGTTCACGCGCCTGGCCGACCTGCTCAAGGAAGGTATGGATGGCGAGGTCAACATCGGCATCGCCAGCCACCAGGCCGAAGAGTGGTATCCGCTGTTCGGCAGCCTGGTGACCCGCGCCCAGGGCAACTGGGAACTGTGGACCGCCTTCACCGCCGAAGACCCTGAAGACAGCCCGCCGATGGCGCGCTGGCTGTCGCTGGCCGAAAATGGCGCGCTGTTCGACATCGAGGTCAACGCCAGCCCCATTCTTGCCGCCGAGATGCTGCGGCGCAGCTTGTGGAATGTCGCCTATGGCGCACTGGTCACCTCCGCGACGTTGACTGCGCTGGGCAAGTTCGACCGCCTGCGCATGCGCTCCGGGTTGCCGCGCGACGCAGTCACCTGTGTGGTGCCCAGCCCGTTCGTGCACGGTGATGCCGGCGTGCTGCGGGTGCCTGACCTGCGCGCCGACCCGCGCGATGCGGTGGCGCACACCGCGGCGATCATTCGCGAGCTGCCGGCCATGGTCGAAGACGCCCGCGGCGCCCTGGTGCTGTTTTCCTCGCGCAAGCAGATGCAGGACGTGTTCGATGGCCTGGACCGCGACTGGCGCAAGCTGGTGCTGATCCAGGGCAACCTGTCGAAGCAGGAAACCCTCAACAAGCACAAGGCCCGGGTCGACGATGGCCAGCACAGCGTGCTGTTCGGCCTGGCCAGTTTCGCCGAGGGTGTCGACCTGCCCGGTGCCTATTGCGAGCACGTGGTCATCGCCAAGATCCCCTTCGCCGTGCCGGATGACCCCGTGGAAGCGGCGCTGGCCGAATGGATCGAAGCCCGCGGCGGCAACCCATTCATGGAAATCGCCGTGCCCGACGCCTCGTTGCGGCTGATCCAGGCCTGTGGCCGCCTGCTGCGCACCGAACAGGACCGCGGCATCATCAGCTTGCTCGACCGGCGCCTGGTCACCCAGCGCTACGGCAAGGCTATCCTCAATGCGCTCCCGCCCTTCCGGCGGGAAATTGCCTGATCGCCGGTGCATGATGCGCCGGCTCGTTGTCTTCTATTCGGTCGTGAGCCCTGTCGGGCTCTGAAGGAGTGCTACCGCCCTATGATTCGTCGCAGCCTGCCTGCCGTACTCAGCCTGTTGCTCAGCTCGCCCGCGTGGGCCGGGCAGCAGACGCTGTTCAGCTTCGTCCGCCCGACCTCGGTGATCAACGTGGTCACCCAGGACGCGGGCCTGCCGCAGTACAACGCCGAGCAGACGGCCCAGGGCGAAGTGCTCAGGCGGGTGGTGTTCAATCCGGCCGAGCGGCCGACCTTGCGCCTGACGCCGCACGCCGGCAGTTGGGACTGGTCCGCCGGGCAGTTCCTCACCTTGCGCCTGCAAAGCGGCATGGACTGGGCGCTGAGCGTCGATGTGGTGGTGCAGGACAGTGCCGGCAAGAGACTCACCAGCCGCATCGATCTGCCGGCCGGGCCTGCGCAAACCGTCATGCTGCCGCTCACCGAGCGTTCGCCGCTGAGTCAGGGCATGCGCGCCGGGCCGCCGATGCCATGGACGCACCAAGGCCAGCGCGTGCTGCTCACCAGCAGCGTCGGCCAGGTCGATCTCAAGCAGGTGACCTCGGTCAGCCTGAGCATCCCCAGGCCCAATGTGGCGCAAAGCCTGTTGATCGAGCGCGTTGGCCTGCAGGATGACGACGAGGCCTTCAAGGCGGCCTATGCCGGCCTGATCGATGAATACGGACAATCCACCCGTGGCCGCTGGCCCGAGAAAATCGACAACGATGAGCAGCTCAAGGCCGCCGTCCGCCGCGAGCGACAGCAGGTGCAAGGCTGGTTGGCCGAGCACGGCAAAGCGTCGCTCGATCCTTACGGCGGCCTGCTGGCCGGCCCGGCTTTCGAAGCCAAAGGCTTCTTTCGCACCGAGAAGCGTGCCGGCCAGTGGTACCTGGTCACCCCAGACGGCCATGGGTTCTTCTCGCTGGGGATCAATGCCGTGGCCGCCGACGGCGGGCGCACCTACGTGGCGGGGCGCGAATCGATGTTCAAGGCCTTGCCCGAATCAGGCCAGCCGCTGGCGGCGTTCTATGGTCAAGGCAACAACGACGATGGCAATGCATCGTCCCAGGGGCGCGGCTTCAAGCAAGGCCGCTGGTATGACTTCTATGCCGCCAACCTGCAGCGCAGCCACGCCACGCCGTGCCCGCCAGCCGAGCAAGGCCAGGCGTCGGCCGAATGCCCTGCACCACAGGTAGACGCCAAACACTGGCAGACCCAGGCCATCGACCGTTTGCTGGCCTGGGGTTTCAACACCTTGGGCAACTGGAGCGACCCGGCCCTGGGCCAGACGCAGCGGGTGCCCTACACCTTGCCACTGTCGATCGTCGGCGACTACGCCAGCATCAGCACCGGCATGGACTGGTGGGGGCGCTTGCCCGATCCGTTCGACCCGCGGTTCGCCATGGCCACCGAGCGCGCCGTGGCGATCGCTGCCCGCGACCACCGCGACGACCCCTGGCTGATCGGTTATTACGCCGACAACGAACTGGCCTGGGCCGCCCCGGGTGGCGATCCGAAAGCCCGCTATGGCCTGGCCTACGGCACTTTGCGCCTGACCACCGACGTGCCGGCCAAGCGCGCCTTCCTCAAGCAGTTGCGCGACAAGTATCGCAACCAGCAAGGCCTGTCGAAGGCCTGGGGTATCGACCTGCAAGCCTGGGAACTGATGGAAGACCCAGGCTTCGAAGCGCCGCTGCCCAACCCCGAGCATCCCGAGATCGAGCGCGACTACCAGCACTTCCAGGAAGTGTTCGCACAAACCTACTTCAAGACCGTCGCCGATGCCCTTGACTGGCACGCGCCCAACCACCTGCTGCTTGGCGGTCGCTTCGGCGTCACCTCGCCCGAGGCGGTCAAGGCGTGCGCCGAGTTCTGCGACGTGCTGAGCTTCAACCTCTATACCCTCAAACCTGAAGATGGCTATGACTTCGCCTGGCTCAGCGAGCTGGACAAGCCGGTGCTGGTCACCGAGTTCCAGTTCGGTTCGCGCGACCGTGGCCCGTTCTGGCCGGGTCCGCTGGAGTTGCCGCGCGAAGAAGACCGTGGCCCTGCCTACGAGACCTTCCTCAAGGCCGCGCTGGCGCAACCGACGATCGTCGGCGCGCACTGGTTCCAATACCTCGACCAGCCGGCCAGCGGTCGCTTGCTGGACGGCGAGAATGGCCACCTGGGCTTGGTGGCGATCACCGATGTGCCCTGGAGCGGCTTCATCGAGGCGGTACGCAAAGCCAACCTGGCACTCACCCGCCAGCTGGCTCAGCGGCTGCAGCAACCGGCCCCTTGATCGGCGTCAGGCCTTGGGCGTGGGCGGGCGACGTCCGTCGCGCCGAAGGACGCTGGCCGGTAGGCAAAACCGCCAACTACTGAAACAATGCACGCCTTTGCCAACAGGTCAGTGGGAGCGGGCGGTGCAGATCCAGGGTCACTATGAGCTGAAGTTCGAAGCGCTGCGCGATGCCTTCGCCGCGCTGTTCGACGATCCTCAGGAGCGCGGCGCGGCGCTGTGCGTGCAGGTGGGCGGCCAGACCGTGGTCGACCTCTGGGCCGGCACCGCCGACAAGGACGGCCAGCAGGCCTGGCATACCGATACCATCGCCAACCTGTTCTCGTGCACCAAGCCGTTTGCCGCGGTGACTGCGCTGCAACTGGTCGGTGAAGGCAAGCTCGACCTCGATGCGCCGGTGGCGCGCTACTGGCCGGAGTTCGCCCAGGCCGGTAAGCAGGCAGTGACGCTGCGCCAGTTGCTCAGCCATCGCGCCGGGCTGCCGGCGATTCGCCAGTTATTGCCCGCCGAAGCACTGTACGACTGGCAGGCGATGACCGCCGCCCTGGCTGCCGAGCAGCCCTGGTGGACCCCGGGCAGCGAGCATGGCTATGCCGCCATCACCTATGGCTGGTTGATCGGCGAATTGATTCGCCGCGTCGAACAGCGCGGCCCTGGTGAGTCGATCGTCGCTCGCACGGCCGCGCCCTTGGGCCTGGATTTCCACATCGGCCTGGCTGACGAGGAGTTTTACCGTGTGGCGCACATCGCCCGTGGCAAGGGCAATGCCGGCGACGCCGCGGCGCAGCGTCTGTTGCAGGTGACGATGCGTGAGCCAGAAGCACTGTCGACCCGCGCCTTCACCAACCCGCCGGCCATTCTCACCAGCACCAACAAGCCTGAATGGCGGCGCATGCAGCAGCCGGCTGCCAACGGGCATGGCAATGCCCGCAGCCTGGCCGGCTTTTATGCCGGCCTGCTCGATGGCAGCTTGCTTGATGCCGAACTGCTCGACGAACTGACCCGCGAGCACAGCCTGGGTGAAGATCGCACCTTGCTGACGCAGACGCGCTTCGGTCTGGGCTGCATGCTCGACCAGCCGCAGGTGGCCAACGCGACCTTCGGTCTGGGGGCGAGGGCGTTCGGTCACCCTGGGGCCGGTGGCTCGGTGGGTTTCGCCGATCCCGAGCACGATGTGGCTTTTGGCTTTGTTACCAATACCTTAGGGCCGTACGTGTTGATGGACCCGCGAGCGCAGCATTTGGTGCGCGTGCTGGGTACCTGCCTTTGATCGGGTAACGCGGGTGTTGCCCGAATCCTTTGTCTATCCTGAAGGCCACTGCACGCGCGTGCTGGCAAAATTCCCTTTCAATTCATGGTGTATCGCTGATGTCCTCACATAAAACCTTAGCTCTCGCCCTGTGCCTGGCCATGACTGGCTGCGCTCAGCACCCGCAAACCGACGCGAGCACCGAGGGCCGTAGCTGGTGGCCGTTTGGCTCGGACAAGGTCGCTGAGCAGGACGTCAAGGACGCGGTCACCGAAAAGGTTGCCCAGGCCGATGCCAAGTCGGCCAGCAAGAATGCCTCGGGCACCCGTTGGTGGTGGCCGTTCGGCGGCAGTGAGGACAAACAGGGGCCGGTTGCCGCAGCGGTGCCGAAGATCGATCAGAAGGCCACCCAGGCCTGGCTCGACCAATACGAGCCGAAAGTGCGCGAAGCGCTCAAGGACAGCAAGTTCGAACTCGAACGCCGCGACGACGTGCTGGCAGTGACCATTCCAGTGGACGGTTCCTACAACCCCGACCGTCCGAACATGCTGCTGCCGGTGACCCTGGCGCCGATCACCCGCGTCGCCAAAGTGGTTGAGGGCGATCCGAAAACTGCCGTGATGGTGCTTGGTCATGCCGACAGCAGTGGTGCGGCCGCGGCCAACCAGCGCCTGAGCCTCGAGCGTGCAGCCTCGGTGTCGGCGATCTTCCGCCTCAGCGGCCTGCAACGTGACCGCCTGACCCTCAAGGGCATGGGCTCGGTGATGCCGCGCGCTGCCAACGACAGCGTGCAGGGTCGCGCACTCAACCGCCGCGTCGAGCTGTTGCTGACCCCGCAGAACACCATGCAGGCGCTGATCGCCAAGTACCAGCAGGCCGCCCCAGCACCTGCTCCGGCAGCGATGGTCGCCACCCAGGACGTCAAGCCGGCCGCCGCTGCTCCAGCCGCCAAACCTGCCGCCAAAGTCGCGGCGAAACCGGCTGCCAAGCCTGCCGCGAAGAAACCTGCTGCTAAAGCCGCCGCCAAGCCCGTGGCGAAAAAAGCCGCGACCCCAGCCAAACCCGCAGCGAAGAAGGCCAGCACCGACAAGAGCGTCGCCGCCAACAGCACTACCAAGGCTGCCAAGACCACCAACTGATCGCCAAGGAACAGCGTCATGACCCAGTCTCTGGCCGATATGCGCCGCGATTACACCCGAGATGGCCTGGCCGAGGAGCAGGCCCCGGCTGAACCATTCGCCTTGTTCGAGCAGTGGTTCGCCGAGGCCGTCAAAACCGAGCAGGCTCCGGTCGAAGCCAACGCCATGACCCTGGCCACGGTAGACGCCGAGGGCCGTCCGCATTGCCGGGTGTTGCTGCTCAAGGGGCTGGATGCACGCGGTTTCACCTTTTTCACCAACTACCAGAGCGCCAAGGGCCAGCAATTGCTGGCCAATCCATTCGCAGCCATGACCTTCTTCTGGCCGGCGCTGGAGCGTCAGGTGCGCATCGAAGGACGCGTGGAAAAGGTCACCGCCAAAGAGTCTGATGATTACTACCAGGTGCGTCCGCTGGGCAGTCGCCTGGGCGCATGGGCTTCGCCACAAAGCCAGGTGATCGCCGATCGTCAGGCGTTGCAGGATCTGCTCGAAGCCACCCGCGCGCGTTTCGCCGACTCCCAGCCAGAGTGTCCCGAGCACTGGGGTGGCTACCGTCTCTTGCCCGAGCGCCTTGAATTTTGGCAAGGGCGTGCGAGTCGGCTGCATGATCGCCTCAACTACCGCTTGATCGCAGGCATTTGGCAGCGCGAGCGTCTCGCCCCTTGATGAGCGCTGCACCGGTGATCATCGCCGGTGCAGTAATCACCGAACAACGTCGGTCACAGGTTCATGTGCAGCATTTTTCGCTCGCCACTGGCTGTACCGTGGCTGAACGAAAGCTGTTTTTTATGAGCCGGTGTCGTGACAGCCGTCCTTGCGCGGCGTCTAATGTACACCTGACCCACGGAGATTCTTCCCATGCGTAAATCCGCTCTGCTGCTGGCGACCTTCACTACCGCGTCGCTGCTGCTCGGAGGCTGTGCCTCCAACCTGTCTGGCGACAGCTACTCCCGTGACGAGGCCCGCCGTGTGCAGACCGTTCGCATGGGCACCATCGAATCGTTGCGTCCGGTCAAGATCGAAGGCACCAAGACGCCTATCGGTGGCGGTGCCGGTGCCGTGGTCGGCGGCGTCGCCGGTAGCGCCATTGGCGGCGGTCGCGGCAGCCTGGTGGCGGCGGTCATCGGTGCGGTCGCTGGCGGCCTGGCAGGTTCGGCGGCCGAAGAGGGCATCACCCGTACTCAAGGCGTGGAAATCACCGTCCGTGAAGACGACGGCAGCATGCGCGCCTACGTGCAGTCGGTTCAGCAGAACGAAGTGTTCCGTGTCGGTGAGCGCGTGCGCATCATGACCGTCGACGGTACCAGCCGCGTTTCGCACTGATCCTGACCCATAAAAAAACCCGACTCGGCATGGCCGATCGGGTTTTTTTGTGCCCGCTGAAGGGCGCAGGTCAGCGCCCTAGGCCACGGCAGTGATGCTTAAGCGCTCTACGCGGTAGCGATCATCGCCAGCGCCACTGCCTCGGCGATGCGAATGCCATCGACCCCAGCCGAAAGAATGCCACCGGCATAGCCTGCACCCTCGCCAGCCGGGAACAGGCCTTTGAGGTTGAGGCTCTGGTAGTTCTCGCCGCGGGTGATGCGCAGCGGCGAGGAGGTGCGCGTCTCGATACCGGTCAGCACGGCGTCGTTCATGTTGTAGCCCTTGATCTGCCGATCGAAGGCGGGCAGGGCCTCGCGGATGGCTTCGATGGCGAAGGCCGGCAGGCTTGGCGCCAGATCGCCCAAGGTCACCCCCGGCTTGTAGGACGGCTCGACGCTGCCCAGGGCTGTCGATGGCCGCCCGGCCACGAAGTCGCCCACCAGTTGCGCCGGTGCCTGGTAATTGCTGCCGCCCATCACATAGGCGTGGGCCTCGAGCCGCTCTTGCAGCTCGATGCCGGCCAGCGGGCCACCCGGGTAGTCGCGTTCAGGGTCGATACCCACCACGATGCCCGAGTTGGCATTGCGCTCGTTGCGCGAGTATTGGCTCATGCCGTTGGTGACCACCCGGCCCGGTTCGCTGGTGGCGGCCACCACCGTACCGCCAGGGCACATGCAGAAGCTGTAGACCGAGCGGCCATTCTTGGCGTGATAGACCAGTTTGTAGTCGGCTGCGCCAAGCTTTGGATGGCCGGCGTACTTGCCCAGGCGCGCCTTGTCGATGATGGTTTGCGGGTGTTCGATGCGAAAGCCGACCGAGAACGGCTTGGCTTCCATGAACACGCCTTTGCCGTGCAGCATGCGGAAGGTGTCGCGGGCGCTGTGGCCCAGCGCCAGGACCACGTGGCGCGACAGCAGTCGCTCGCCGCTTTCCAGCACCACGCCGGTCAGTTGCTCGCCGTCGATCAGCAGATCACTGACTTTCTCCTGGAAGCGCACCTCGCCACCCAGGGCGATGATTTCCTGGCGCATGGTTTCGACCATGCCGGTAAGGCGGAATGTGCCGATGTGCGGCTTGTTGATATAGAGAATTTCGTCCGGCGCGCCGGCCTTGACGAACTCGTGCAGCACTTTGCGGCCGTGGTGCAGCGGGTCCTTGATCTGGCTGTAGAGTTTGCCGTCGGAGAACGTGCCGGCGCCGCCTTCACCGAACTGCACGTTGGACTCGGGGTTGAGTTCGCTTTTGCGCCACAGGCCCCAGGTGTCCTTGGTGCGCTGGCGCACTTCCTTGCCGCGTTCGAGCACGATGGGCTTGAAGCCCATCTGTGCCAGCAACAACGCGGCGAAGATACCGCAGGGGCCGAAGCCGACCACCAGCGGTCGCTCCTGCAGGTCTTGCGGGGCCTGCCCTACATAGCGGTAGCTGACGTCCGGGGCGATGCCGACGTTGCGGTCGTCGGCGAACTTGGCCAGCAGTTCGCTTTCGTTGCTGGCCTGCAGGTCGATGGTGTAGATGAACAGCAGTTCGCTGTTTTTCTTGCGCGCGTCGTAGCTGCGTTTGAACAGGGTGAAGTCGAGCAGTTGCTCGTCGGCGATGCCCAGGCGCTGGACGATGGCCTGGCGCAGGGCATCGTCGGAATGGTCCAGGGGCAATTTCAGTTCGTTGATTCGTAGCATGGTCGGTCGGCCGGCGGCTCTGAACAAACCGCCGATTATAAGCTGTTCGACCGCCTTAACGGCAGGCTTAACGCGTCGCGCCGATCAGCTGTCTCTGGCGCCACCGAAATAGCCGCAGCCTTGCAGGGTCTTGCCGTCGATGCGCAGTTCGGCCCGCAGGTGGCTGATGGCGCCGCTTTGCGGGTCGACGCAGCGTTGCGGGGCCAGCCACAGCTCGACGCGCTGGCCGTTGGCTTCGCTGCTCAGGCTCAGGCCGCCACCTGGAATTTCCTCTTCCAGAAAGGGCAGCGGCAATAGCGGCAGGCCTTCACGCTCGATGACCATGCCACGGTTGCTGGCCTTCACGCCCCAGGCCGGCGACTGACCTTCGGCGCGCAGCGTCAACTGCTTGAAGTTGGGATCGCTGCACGCGTTGCTCGAAGGCTCTAGACGGTACAGCCGCTGCACATCGAACTGGCCATCGCTGTCGGCCTGGCGGCTGCCACCCAGGCGCCCGCGCAAGTCTGCGAACAGGCGTGCCTTGGCGCTGCCGGCAAGGCTGTCGGCTTCCTGCAACAGGCCGGTGTTGCCGGCATCGTTGACCACGAAGCGGCGGTTTTCATTGCACGGCTTGAACAGCAGCTTGCCGTTGCCTGCACTCAGTTCGCCTTGCATGCGCGTGGTGCCGCTGGTGGAATCAGTCGGCTGTTCGGCGAACAACTGGCACCCTGCAAACAGGGGAAGCAGCGCTGCGAGCAGCAGTGGAGGGGTGAGGCGCATGGAAAGCTCCAGCCTTGAGACGAAAAGTGTCGGCCACGTTACCGAGGCGGCGGGGCGATCTCAAGTGCAGGTGGCGAAGAAAAGCCCATGCGGGCATGTGGCGTGAGTTGGGGCGTCGTGGCGGGCGGAGGTATGTGAACCGAAGCGCCGCTTGCACCGGGGCTCGACATCCTCTCGAGCACCCTGCACAAGCGGGTGAATGCAGCGCGGCAGTCGATCAGCCGCCCAGGTAGGCGTCACGCACCTTCGGATCGACCAGCAAGGCTTCGCCCGTGCCTTGCATCACGACATGGCCGTTTTCCAGTACATAGGCCCGATCAGCCACCTTCAGCGCCTGGTTGGCATTCTGCTCGACGAGGAACACCGTGACGCCATCACGGCGCAGTTGCTCGATGATGTCGAAGATCTGCTGGATGATGATCGGCGCCAGCCCCAGCGACGGCTCGTCGAGCAGCAGCAGCTTGGGTTTGCTCATCAGTGCGCGGCCAATGGCGAGCATCTGCTGCTCGCCTCCCGACATCGTGCCGCCACGCTGCGTGTAGCGCTCCTTGAGGCGCGGGAACAGTTGCAGCACCCGATCGAGTTGCTCCTGGTAGTCGCCCTTGTCGGTGAAGAACCCGCCCATCGCCAGGTTTTCCTCGACCGTCAGGCGCGCGAACACCCGACGACCTTCAGGCACCACCGCGATGCTCTTGCGCATGATGTGCGAGGAAGGCTGGCCGACCAGTTCTTCGCCCAGGTACTTGATGCTGCCGCTGTGTGCCTGCGGCGAGCCGCACAGGGTCATCAGCAAGGTCGATTTGCCGGCGCCGTTGGCACCGATCAGGGTGACGATCTCGCCCTGGTTGATCTCCACGTTGACGTCGTGCAGCGCCTGAATCTTGCCGTAAAAGGTCGATACGTTTTCGAACTTGAGCATTTATGCCTCCCCCAGGTAGGCCTTGATCACATCGGCGTTGCCACGAATCTGCTCGGGCGTGCCATCGGCCAGGGGCGTACCCTGGTTGATCACCACGATGTGATCGGAAATGCTCATGACCAGCTTCATGTCGTGCTCGATCAGCAGCACCGTGAGGTTATGCGATTCACGCAGGTAGCTGATGAGCGCCTTTAGGTCTTCGGTTTCCTTGGGGTTGAGGCCTGCCGCCGGCTCGTCGAGCATGATGATGCGTGGCTGGGTCATCATGCAGCGGGCGATTTCCAGGCGACGCTGCTGACCGTAGGCCAGGGTGCCGGCGGTGCGGTTGGCGAACTCGGTGAGGTTGACCTTCTCCAGCCAGTAGGCGGCGCGCTCCATCGCTTCCTTTTCGCTGCGGCGAAAGTTCGGCGTCTTGAACAGTCCGGCGAAGAAGTTGGTGTTCAGGTGCCGGTGCTGGGCGATCAGCAGGTTTTCCAGCGCGGTCATCTCTTTGAACAGGCGCACGTTCTGGAAAGTGCGCACCACGCCGCGGCGCGCGATCTGGTGACCCGGCAAGCCCTGGATCGGCTGGCCGTCGAGCAGGATACTGCCGCCGCTGGGTTTGTAGAAGCCGGTCAGGCAGTTGAACACGGTGGTCTTGCCAGCGCCGTTGGGGCCGATCAGTGCCACCACCTGTTTTTCCTTGACGGTCAAGGCAACGCCGTTGACCGCCAACAAGCCGCCAAAGCGCATGCTCAGGCCGCTGACTTGCAGAATTTCGCGGCTCATCGGCGCAGCTCCATGTGGGGACGTTGCATTGGCAGCAGACCTTGCGGGCGCCAGATCATCATCAGCACCATCATGGCGCCGAACATCAGCATCCGGTACTCGCTGAACTCGCGCATCAGCTCGGGCAGCAGAATCATCACGATGGCCGCCAGAATCACGCCCAGCTGCGAGCCCATGCCGCCCAGCACGACGATGGCGAGAATGATCGCCGACTCGATGAAGGTGAACGACTCAGGTGTCACCAAGCCCTGGCGAGCCGCGAAGAAGCTGCCGGCGAAACCGGCGAAGGTCGCCCCCAGGGTGAAGGCCGAAAGCTTGATCACGGTGGGGTTGAGGCCCAGCGCGCGGCAGGCGATCTCGTCTTCGCGCAGCGCTTCCCAGGCCCGGCCGATGGGCATGCGCAGCAGGCGGTTGATGACGAACAGCGCCGCCAGCGCCAGCAACAGCGCCACCAGGTAAAGGAAGATCACCTTGTTGATGGAGTTGTAGGGCAGGCCGAAGTATTCGTGGAAGGTCTGCATGCCTTCAGCGGCGCGGCGCTCGAAGCTCAGGCCGAAGAAGCTCGGCTTGTCGATGTTGCTGATGCCGTTGGGGCCGCCGGTCCAGTCGGTGAGGTTACGCAGGAACAGGCGGATGATCTCGCCGAAGCCCAGGGTCACGATGGCCAGGTAGTCGCCACGCAGGCGCAACACCGGGAAGCCCAGCAGGAAGCCGAAGGTGGCCGCCATCAGGCCGGCGATCGGCAGGCAGATCCAGAAGCCCCAGCCCAGGTAGTGCGAGAGCATGGCGTAGGTGTAGGCACCCACGGCGTAGAAGCCGACATAGCCCAGATCGAGCAGCCCAGCCAGACCGACGACGATGTTCAGGCCCAGGCCGAGCATCACGTAGATCAGGATCAGCGTGGCGATGTCCACCGCTCCGCGAGAGCCGAAGAACGGCCAGATCAGCGCCACCACGATCAGTCCGAGGATGATCCAGCGTTGCGTTTTGGGCAGGGTCAGGAAGTTGCTCACCGAAGGCGGCACCAGCTTGCGGCCGGAGCGTTGCCCCATGACCGCACTCCACTGCCGGTCGAACAGCACGCGCAGGAACATCAGCAACGAGCACACGGCAATGATCGACAAGGTGAAGTTGCCCTGGCTGTGCACCACCAGGCGAATGCCGTCGATGCTCAGCTTCAGACCCAGCACCGGGAAGGCCACGGCCCACACCAGCAAGGCACTGAACAGCGCCTGTTTGAGATTTCTGTTCATACTTTCTCAACCTCCGGGCGGCCCAGAATGCCGGTCGGCCGGAACAACAGAACGAGAACCAGCAGACCGAACGCCACGACGTCCTTGTACTGGTCGCCGAAGATATCGGCGCCGAAGGCTTCGGCCACACCCAGTACCAGCCCACCGAGCATGGCGCCAGGGATGCTGCCGATGCCGCCGAGCACTGCCGCGGTGAAGGCCTTCAGGCCCACCAGGAAGCCGGCGTTGGGGTTGATCACGCCGTACTGCATGCTCAGCAGCACGGCCGCGACCGCCGCCAGGGCGGCGCCGATGACGAAGGTCAGGGCGATGATGTTGTTGGTGTTGATACCGAGCAGGTTGGCCATTTTCAGGTCTTCGGCGCAGGCGCGGCAGGCGCGGCCCAGGCGAGACCTGGAAATGAACAGGGTCAGCAGGGTCATGGCCACCAAAGTGACGACGAACACCAGCACCTGCATGTAGGACACCAGCACTTCCTCGGCGCCACCTGGGCCGAAGGAGAAACTGCCGGGAATCAGGTTGGGGATGGATTTGTCCTTGGAGTCCTGTGACAGCAGCACGGTGTTCTGCAGGAAAATCGACATACCGATTGCAGAAATCAGCGGGATCAGGCGGTTGCTGTTGCGCAGTGGCCGGTAGGCGACCCGCTCGATGCTGTAGCCATAGGCGCTGGTTACGAAGATCGTGGCGACGAAGGCGACGGTCATCAGGATCGGCAGCGAATCGATACCCATCATCGCCAGGCCCGCCAGCGCGATGAACGCCACGTAAGAGCCGATCATGTACACCTCGCCGTGGGCGAAGTTGATCATGCCGATGATGCCGTACACCATCGTGTAGCCGATGGCGATCAGCGCGTAGGTGCTGCCGATGGTCAATCCGTTAACCAATTGTTGGAAGAAATGGTAGATCTCAGGCATTGAAGCGCTCCTAAAAACCTGAAGTGCATTCGCTGGCGTGGGGGTAACCCGATGCGCCTCGCCGTCTGGGCGACGATGACGGGGCTTGGCCAGTGAACCGCGGGTGACGGTTTTAAGATTTTCAGGTGGGATGGCTGCCGGATCGCGGCAATCGAGCCCATGAACCTCGTAAAACAAAGCCCACTGCTCGCACAGTGGGCTTGTAGGTCAGCTGTAGGTCAGGCGATTACTGAGGGGAGACTTCAGTCTTTGGTTTACCGAAGTGCCATTCGTAGACCACGAACTTGAAGTCCTTGAGGTCGCCCTTCTCGTCGTAGGTGAGGGTGCCGGTCGGGGTCTTGAACGAGCCCGCGTGGATGGCGGCGGCAACCTTGTCGGTGTCTTCCGACTTGGCGGCCTTGATGCCTTCGGCGATCAATTCCACTGCCGAATAGGCCGGGAACACGAACGGACCGCTTGGGTCTTTGCCGTCAGCCTTGATCGCGTCGACGATCGCCTTGTTCTCGGGGTCGGCATCGAACGATTTTGGCAGGGTCACCAGCAGACCTTCCGAGGCGTTCTGGGCAATCTGCGAGATCGAATCGTTGCCGACGCCCTCAGGACCCATGAATTTGGCCTTCAGGCCCTTCTCCTGCGCTTGACGCAGAATCAGCCCGAGCTCGGGGTGATAGCCGCCGTAGTAAACGAAGTCGACGTTGTTCTGCTTGAGTTTCTGAATGACCGAGGAGAAGTCCTTGTCGCCCGCGTTGAGACCTTCGAACACGGCAACCTTGGTGCCTTTGTCTTCCAGGGTCTTTTTCACCGCGGTGGCGATGCCTTCACCGTATTGCTGCTTGTCGTGCAGAACCGCAACCACTTTCGGTTTGACGAAGTCGGCGATGTAGTTGCCGGCTGCCGGGCCCTGGGCGCTGTCCAGGCCGATGGTGCGGAAGATCAGCTTGTAGCCGCGGCTGGTGATTTCCGGGCTGGTGGCGGCCGGCGTGATCATGATCACGCCTTCGTCTTCGTAGATGTCCGAAGCAGGCTGGGTGGAGCTGGAGCACAGGTGACCGATCACGAACTTGACGCCGTCGTTGACCACTTTGTTGGCTACGGCTACGGCTTGTTTGGGGTCACAGGCGTCGTCGTATTCCTTGGCCTGGAGCATCTTGCCGTCGACGCCGCCTTTGGCGTTGATGTCCTTGATGGCTTGCTTGGCACCGATGAACTGCATGTCACCGTACTGGGTGACAGGGCCGGTCTTGGGCCCGGCGATGCCGATGGTGATGGTGTCGGCGGCCATCGAATGGCTGGCGAAACCGGCCACAACCAATGCAGCGAACAGCTTGGAAATCTTGATCATGATGCTCCACTCATTCTGTTGTAATTCTTATAGTCCTGGCGGCCAGGGCTACAGACCGGGCGGGGCAGCGGCATGACGCTGCCAGACCGCAACCCCACCTTCCCCCGAGATATGTCCCGGAACTGTACCGGTACAGTGTAGAGCGCTGTTCGCGCGCTTGAAAAGCCGGCTCATAGCGCCTTGTTCCAGCAGTGTCGCGTCGTCGATACAAACATATAGAAACGCGCCATCGCTGCACTGCATATCACGCTATTGGCTCGCCCGTTCGGAGTCGATCGACCAATTACGTGTTTAGAGCCAGGGTTTTCTGTAAAAATGTCAGCCGTTTTCAGCAGATCACTTTTCCATCAGGACCCCATGACCGATCACACAAGCACCCTCTATGCCAAATTGATTGGCGAAACTGCAATTATCGAGTGGAAGGCCTTGGAACGCTTCTGGGCCAAAGGTGACCTGATTTGGGTCGCGCCGCCGCTGGATCTGATCGAGGTGGCCAGCGCTTTTGCGCAAAACCAGAGCGAAACCGTCGCCAAATGGCGCTCTGATGGCACGGTCGTACCGGTTCCGGTCGACCTCGCTGCCAGCCTTCAAGCCCGCGATCCAGAGATATGGGCGGTGGTCGTTTCCCCATTTATTTTGATACAAGAAAAGACGTCGCAATCGCACTGAGGCGTTCTGGTGCACCTCTTCACCTCGATGCTTCTTTTTGAGGCGGGGTGAGGTGAAACAACGGTGCAGGTTGGTAACAGTCGTCGGCGCTTTTGCACACTGCGGTAACAACTTACGCAGGGCGTAATAACTTTGGATCATTTCTCGGGAGCTGTTGATGAAGTCTGGACTGCCAACGGTGGCGTTTGCCGGTATCGGACTGATGGGTCTACCTATGTGTCGGCGACTGCTGGGCGCGGGGTATTCGCTGACCGTGTGGAATCGCAGCGCCGAGAAATGCCATGAGCTGGTGGAGCTTGGCGCACGCAGCGTGGCCACCCCTGCCGAGCTGTGTGAGCACGCCGATATCATCCTGACCTGCCTTGCCGACAGCGCAGCGGTACGTGAAGTGGTGTTCGGCGAGCACGGCGTCGCCGCTGCCGGTCGTGCTCAGCAACTGCTGGTGGACCTTTCCAGTCTTGAGCCCTCGGCCACGCGGGAAATGGCCGCGGAGCTGGCGGCCTTGTGTGCCATGGGCTGGGTCGATGCACCGGTCTCCGGCGGGGTCGCTGGCGCCGAGGCCGGTAGCCTGGCGATCATGGTGGGGGCTCGAGCAGAGCATTTGGAACGTGTTCGCGACATCCTGCTGACTCTCGGCCAGCGGGTGACGCATATGGGGGGAGTCGGCGCAGGGCAGGTGACCAAGGCGTGCAATCAGATGATCGTCGCCTGCAACGCACTGGTGATCGCTGAGGCGGTGGCCTTGGCCGAATGTTCTGGTGTCGATGCCCGTTTGCTCGCCGAGGCACTGGCCGGTGGCTTCGCCGATTCGAAACCGTTGCAGATTCTTGCCGGGCAAATGGCCGAAAGCCGCTTCGAGCCGGTCAAGTGGCATGTACGAACCTTGCTCAAGGATCTGGATAACGCCGTGCAGTTGTCTCGGGAACAGGGGTCGGCAACGCCTGTGAGCGCCCTGGCAGCGCAGCTGATGCGCCTGCACGGCAGTCAGGGCCATCTGCAGCATGACCCCGCCACCTTGGTGCAGCTCTACCGCCAGAAGCCCTGACGTCCACCTGGCGCCATCCTGTGTGGATGGCGCCAGGTGATGACCCTCTTAGCCGGCGACCAGGATGCGGATCGCCTCAAGACGCAAAGCGGCCTTTTCCAGCATCACCACGCCTTCTTCGCGCAGTTTGCGCAGCGCATCGAGTTCGCTGTCACGCACGCTGGGGTTGACTGCCTTGAGTGCCGTCATGCGCGCCAGTTCCTCATCGGCCTCGGCCGCCAGGCGACGTTGCGCCTGGGCGACCCGCTCGACGTGGGTGGGCATGATCTTCTCTTCGCCTGCGGCAATTCGCTTGGCCAACGCGTCGCGCTGGGCCTGAACGAACTTGTTGGCACTGGCCCGCGGCACGCTTTCGAGCTGGTCGTTGAGCGTCTCGAAGCTGACCCGCGCGGCCAGGTCGTTGCCATTGGCATCGAGCAGGCAACGCAAAGCAGCCGGCGGCAGGTAGCGACCCAGCTGCAAGTGACGCGGGGCGACCACTTCACTGACATACAGCAGCTCGAGCAGCACGGTGCCAGGCTTGAGTGCCTTGTTCTTGATCAGCGCCACTGCGGTGTTGCCCATCGACCCTGACAGCACCAGGTCCATGCCACCCTGCACCATGGGGTGTTCCCAGGTGATGAACTGCATGTCCTCGCGCGACAGCGCTTGCGCCCGGTCGTAGGTGATGGTGACGCCTTCGTCGTCGCCCAGCGGGAAGCTGGCATCGAGCATTTTCTCGCTCGGTTTGAGAATCAGCGCGTTTTCCGAATGGTCTTCACTGTCGATGCCGAAGGCGTCGAACAGGGTTTCCATATAGATAGGCAGGGCGAACTGATCGTCCTGCTCAAGAATCGCCTCGACCAGCGCTTCGCCCTCACCCGAACCACCGGAATTGAGTTCGAGCAGGCGATCGCGGCCTGTGTGCAACTCGGCTTCGAGTCGCTCGCGCTCCTGGCGGGCGTCGCTGACCAGCGCCTCCCAGGCAGCGTTATCGCCGCCCTCGAGCAGCGGCAGCAGGCGCGGGCCGAACTGATGCTGCATGGCGTTGCCGGTCGGGCAGGTGGCGAGAAATGCGTTGAGCCCTTGCTCGTACCATTGGTACAGGCGCTCTTGCGGGCTGTCCTGCAAATACGGAACGTGCAGTTCGATGGTGTGCTTCTGGCCTATGCGGTCGAGGCGGCCAATGCGCTGCTCGAGCAAATCCGGGTGCGCCGGCAGGTCGAACATCACCAGGTGATGGGCGAACTGGAAGTTGCGCCCCTCACTGCCGATTTCCGAACAGATCAGCACCTGCGCACCGAACTCCTCGTCAGCGAAGTACGCAGCGGCGCGGTCGCGCTCGAGGATGTTCATGCCTTCATGGAACACCGTGGCGGGGATGCCTGAGCGCACGCGCAGGGCGTCTTCCAGGTCCATGGCCGTTTCGGCGTGGGCGCAGATCACCAGCACCTTGGTGCGCTTGAGCATCTTCAGGGTGTCGATCAGCCAGTCGACTCGTGGATCGAAGCGCCACCAGCGCTCATCCTCGGTGCTGTCGGCGTCGCTCTGGAAGGCCACTTCCGGGTACAGCTCGGCATGCTCGCCTTGCGCCAACTCGGCGTATTGCTGGGGGTTGGGCAGCGGGTAGGCGTGCAGCTTGCGCTCGGGGAAGCCCTGAATCGCGGCGCGGGTGTTGCGGAACAGCACCCGTCCGGTGCCGTGGCGGTCGAGCAGTTCACGAATCAGTCGCGCGCAGGCATCGGTATCACCGTCGCTGACGGCAGTCAGCAGCGTTTCGCCTTCGGCACCCAGGAAACCCTGGATGGTGGCGTGCGCCGCACTCGACAGGCGACCGTTGTCGAGCAGTTCCTGCACTGCCTCGGCGACTGGGCGGTAGTGTTCGCTTTCGGCACGGAACGCGGCCAGGTCGTGGAAGCGGTCCGGGTCGAGCAGGCGCAGGCGGGCGAAGTGGCTGTCCTGGCCCAGTTGCTCGGGTGTGGCGGTCAGCAGCAGCACGCCGTCGATCACCTGCGCCAGTTGTTCGACCAGGGCGTATTCCTGGCTGGCCTTCTGTTCATGCCAGACCAGGTGGTGTGCTTCGTCGACCACCAGCAGGTCCCATCCCGCGGCGAACAGCGCATCCTGGGCCTTCTCGTCTTCGACCAGCCATTCCAGTGCGACCAGCGCCAACTGCGCGTCTTCGAACGGGTTGCTGGCATCGCTCTCGATGAAGCGCTCGGCGTCGAACAACGCCACTTCCAGGTTGAAGCGCCGGCGCATCTCCACCAGCCACTGGTGCTGGAGGTTTTCCGGAACCAGGATCAGCACGCGGCTGGCGCGACCGGAGAGCAACTGGCGGTGGATGATCAGGCCGGCCTCGATGGTCTTGCCCAGGCCCACTTCGTCAGCCAGCAGCACCCGTGGTGCGACGCGGTCGGCCACTTCGCGGGCGATGTGCAACTGGTGAGCGATGGGTTGCGCGCGCACGCCGCCCAGGCCCCAGAGCGATGACTGCATCTGCTTGCTGGTGTGCTGCAAGGTGTTGTAGCGCAGCGAGAACCATGCCAGTGGGTCGATCTGCCCAGCGAACAGACGGTCGCTGGCCAGGCGGAACTGGATGAAATTGGACAGCTGGGTTTCCGGCAGGGTGCGCGGCTGGTTCTGGGCGTCGAGGCCGTGATAGACCATCAGCCCGTCGACGTCGTCGACTTCGCGCACGGTGAGCTTCCAGCCATCGAAATGGGTGATCTGGTCGCCCGGCGCGAAGCGCACGCGGGTCAGCGGCGCATTGCGTACGGCGTACTGACGGGTCTCGCCGGTGGCCGGATACAACACGGTCAGCAGGCGGCCGTCCTGCGCCAGGATAGTGCCAAGGCCAAGCTCGGCTTCGCTGTCGCTGATCCAGCGTTGCCCCGGTTGATACTGCTGCGCCATACTGGCTGAACTCCCGCGATGAAAAGCCGCCTATGGTAACGGATAGGTCCGGCAGGACCAATCAGTCTAGTGCGTTCGTTGAACAATACCGCTTGCCATCAGGCACGAGGACCGCGATGCCCGCCAAGTACCGTCGCTTCAATGTCTGTCTTCTCGTGGCCGGCACGCTGCTGCTGGCGGCCTGCGAGCAGAAACGCTTCGAAATTCTCCCCGCCATTCCCCCTGAACAGCTCGAAGTGCTCGGCGTCCAGGCACCTATAAAGAGTGTGCATTTCCGCGATCAGCAGGGCGAAGGCCTGCTGGTGCTGAGCCGTGTCGATGGCCAGGCCACCGACGCCGAAACCGAGCAGGAGGTCGACCGCGTGGTGCTCAAGGCCACGCTGTACGGCCGCACGGGTGACGCGGCCTTCACCCCGCGCTGGAACATCGAACAGGAAACCAGCTGCGCAGGCCTGGACCTTGATGTCGACTTCTATACCGATGTCAGTGGCGTCAGTGATCTGAATGGCAACGGTATCGCTGACATCACCGTGGCCAGCCATGCCTACTGCGGCGGCGGTATCGAGCCCCAGGACATCGCCATCGAACTGCGCGAGGGACAGTCGGTCTACTCTGTTACCGGACAATCGCTGATCAGCCCCGCCGGCGAGCAGCCTTTCGGTGGTGAACGCGAGCAAAGTGCTTCGTTCAACCAGGCGGACAAGGTCTTGCGCGACCACCTCGATGAGGTCTGGAAGCAGGTCTACAAGCGACCTTGGAGTGAAGTCAGTGAGCCGGCTGAAGACGATGATCCGGATGCTGCCGAGTAGTTTTACGCAGATCCACTGATGGGCCCTGCGGCCGACTCATGTCTGCTCTTGCCAGGCCGATAACCTGTTAAAGGAGACTTCCATGCTGCCGCCTATCATTCCGCTCAGTGCCATACCGGTGACGTCCCAGCTTGACCCGGTCAAGCCGCGCCCCGACATCCCGCCCGTGGTGCCCGTGCAGACCACCTCTGGCGACGGCAGCGTCGATCTGCGCCAGCGTCAGGACCCGCAAGAACAAGCGTTGTTGCTGCGCGACGAGCAGCGTCGCCGGCAGCAGCAACATGCCGATCAGGAAGATGAGCGCTACCTTGCCGAACCGGGTGACGCCGTCAATGCCGACAATACCGTTCCGGTGATTCCCCTCGGTGAGCCCAATCGTCAGGGCCTGCTGGTCGACATAGAGATATGAGGCTGGTCAGCCTGGCCATGCTTCGTCATCATTGGTACTTCGCTTTAGCCTGAGCCTGCCCCATGAGCCAAGACAAGCTGATCGACTTCGGCGCCGAGCGCGCCAAGCGCATTCACGACATCAACGACAAGCGCCTTGACGACATGCGCCAGGCCTTCGAACAGGCCATGCCCCTGGCCAAGACCAGCAAAACCAAGCGCAAAGGCAAGTCGAAGAAGCGCTGAGCACTGACCTGCATCAATTCTCACCCCCGCCTGCGTGCCCGCTCTGGGCACCATTGATCCTGATCAATTTCCCTGCGCCCATCTTTGGTTAACGTTCACCCATCGGACAACGGCAAGCGAATGGGAGGTCGACATGTTCTTCGACAATGTGGTTATCGCAGGTGTGGTAACGGTCGGGTTGATGGTCGCGTTCTTTGTCGGTCTGGGCATTTTCATCTGGAAGGACTCAAGCAAGCGCAAGTCGCGCTGATCCTTTCGGAATCACGAGCACGCAAGGCATTTAGGGCGACTTCGGTCGCCCATTTTTTTTGTCCGGTTTTCGTCATCCTCGCCGTCCGGCCTGGCTCACTCGATTGAGGTATCCCATGTCCATCACTTCCGCCGACATCTGCCACGCTGCCGATCAGCTCAATGGCCTGGTCGGGTTCCACCTCAAGCGTGGCGTCCACATCTTCAGGTTTTCCGAAGACGCCTTCGGCCTGGATGTCGCGCAGGAGTCGCTGCAGCCTTGCAGCGAATTCGTCTGGCGCGCACTGGACAATGATCGCCAGGTGCTGTGCCGTCAGCGTTTGGCGCTATTGCTGGAGCAACATGTCGACGATCGGCTGAATATCGGCGAGCCGCTGCGGCTCTATCTAAAGCGCGTCGACTTGCCGGAAATCATCGCAGAGCGTACGCCGCTCATTCAGGCCAGGCCAGGCGTAGCCCATTGAAAGGCAGCGGCGGGGCGACATCGACCCGATCACGGCCCTCGTGCTTGGCGTGATACAGCGCCCGGTCCGCTTCATCGAGCCACTGTTCGGGGCCGCTGAAATCTGCGCGGTAGGCGCATAGGCCGATACTCAGGCTGATGCGCAGCTCGGGCAGATGGGCATTGCGGTAGCTCGCAGCGCGCTCGCGCAGACGCTCCATGGCCAGGCACGCCTGTTCCTCGGTCGCTCTTGGGAAGATCACGCAGAATTCATCGCCGCCGTAGCGCCCGGCCAGATCGCTGTCACGCAGGCTGCGCTTGAGTTCCTCGCTGAGCTGACGCAGCACCCGGTCACCCACGACATGGCCATAGGTGTCGTTGATGACCTTGAAGTGATCGATGTCGATCAAGGCGATCACTGCCGTGCTCTTGCGCTGCTGGCAGATGAGAAATTTCAGGTGCAGGCGGTCTTTCCAGTAACCGTGATTGAACAGTCCGGTCAGGCTGTCGGTGCGGCTGAGGTCACTGAGTCGGCGCTTGTGTTCGGCAAGAGTGGTCGCCAGCTTGAACGACACCCAGCCCAGTGCCAAGGGGTAGAAGGTGAGCATGGGCAGGCTGGCATAGACCTGCAGGTCGGTGGCATGCAACTGTAGGTGCGGCCCCAGTATAAGGATGCCAACACCAGCGCCGGCCAGCTGCGCCAGTGCGCCGCGCGCAACCAGTGGACGTCCGCCGGCCGCGACATTGTTCATGGTCACCATCGACAGGATGGTCAGGCTGGGCAGCGGATTGAACTGCATGGCCGCGGCCCAGAATCCCGCCATTACCGAGTCGATCAACAGGTTCCGCTGCTCGGCGGCATACGGCGACGGCGAGCGGCTGGCCCAGAGGTAGGCGAGGTGAGGCCAGAGCAGACCGTTGAACACCATCAGTGTCCATAGCCAGATTGGCGCAGACAGCGGGGCAATGGCTGCGGTGACTGCCAGCAGGCTCATGGCCTTGCCGAGGATGCGAGGCACATAGATGCGCTTTACGAACGAGAGTCCCTTGCCGCTGCTGGTAGCCATCATGATGTCGATTCTGTCGTGGGGCGCGGTTTATCGCATAAGTTCAGATTTATTGTTGATGATTCGTCGGAATCTGAATACTGACCTTGCAAGCCAAATCAGCGGTGATGCGGGCGGTGTCGGAGGATTCGGATGGGCGGGAGCGCATCGGAGGGGCGTGGCCCTGCGCGGCAGGGCAGGGTCACGCAAGGGTGGGGGTCAATCGTTGCGCTTGTTCTTATTAGTAGAAGGCTGGTCTTCGTCGAGCAGCTTCGAGGGTGCCTTGCCGCTGTCGCTGCGTACTTGTGCATGGCTGATCAGGGCGAAGATGAAGCTGCCACCAATGATGTTGCCTGCCAGCGTCGGCAGGGCGAAATCCAGCCAGAACGTGCTCCAGGTTTCCTCCCCGGCCCAGACCAGGTAGGACACTTCCACCGAGCCGACCACGATATGGGTGAAATCGCCCAGCGCCATCAGGTAGGTGATCAGTACGATGATGCCGATCTTGGCGTGCTCCATGGACGGAATCATCCACACCATGGTCGCGATCATCCAGCCCGAGATGATGCCCTTGGCGAACATCTGGCCGATGTCGTTTTCCATGACCTTGCGGCCCACCTCCAGGAAGGCGAGGTCGGTCTTGGTGTCGAAGATCGGCAGCTCGAGCATGACCCACGCCACCAGTAGGGTACCGGCCAGGTTACCGAGCAACACTACGCCCCATAGACGCAACAGGCGACCGACATTGGCGAGGGTCGGTGTGGTCATTATCGGCAGGACGGCGGTGAGGGTGTTTTCCGTGAACAATTGCTGACGAGCCAGAATCACCGCCAAAAAGCCTGCGCTATAACCGAAACTTGCGATCACCTGCGCCGTTTCGCCGTCGGGCAGGCGCGAGTAGAGCAAGCCCATGGCCATGAGCGAAAGACCCATGGTCAACCCGGCGGCCAGTGCCGACCACCATAATGCGGCGAGGGTGCGTTCGAGCTCCTGGTCGCCCTGGGCACGGATGATTTCATGCAGGACCGCCGCGCGAGGTGGCTGGCTCTCGTTGATCTCCTGCTCCTCATCGGCGGATAGCCCGGGAGTCTTGGTAGTGTGTTCGTCGTTCATGCCAGCGGCGCTCGTGAGGGGGTGGGTTCTCTACAGATCAATGGGCGTATGAATAGTTGCGGCAGCAATGGCGGTCGCCCCGGATGTTTTTCTCGTTTCGCGGGTTGACAGCAAAAGCCAGTCGCGTATTATTCGCCTCCCCGCAACGATGAACTTCGCGACGGGGAGTTAAGTGTCAGGTTTTCTTGGTTTCAACTTTGAACGAGAAAATGAAATGCTTAACGAGGTGGTTGACAGCGTTGTTTAACGCTGTATGATTCGCCTCCCGCTACGAGCGATCGCAGCGAGCCAAGTGTTTGAAGTTGAACGAGATTCTCGCAAAATACTTCGAAATAAACGCTTGACAGACTTAGAGGAAAGCGTAGAATGCGCGCCTCGGTTGAGACGAAAGGCTCAACCAAACGCTCTTTAACAAATTGAATCAAGCAATTCGTGTGGGTGCTTGTGAGTACGGACTGATCGTCGCATAGATTATCAGCATCACAAGTGGCCATGCGAGAAATCACATAGTCATTTGAGATTGCTGAGCCAAGTTTAGGGTTTCTTAAAAACCCAAGCAGTATTGAACTG
>NZ_AUEA01000010.1 GCF_000425745.1 Pseudomonas cremoricolorata DSM 17059 = NBRC 16634
AACCCATACTAATTGCCCGTGAGGCTTGACCATATAACACCCAAGCAATCTGCAACGCAGATTGTGGTGGTGAAGACGCTGAACCCGAAGATTCGCAGCTCACGAACATCACATATCCGAATTCGCTGGCACGTTCACAGAACGCACCGGCTACCGAATTTCTTGACGACCATAGAGCATTGGAACCACCTGATCCCATCCCGAACTCAGCAGTGAAACGATGCATCGCCGATGGTAGTGTGGGGTTTCCCCATGTGAGAGTAGGTCATCGTCAAGATTCATTTCGCAAAACCCCTATCTGCGCGAGCAGGTAGGGGTTTTGTCTTTTTGGGCCGCTGGGAAACGCCCGTGCTTGAATAGGGCGGTCTCGCAGTTCTATGCAATCAATCGGTGCGTGGCTATCATGCGACCCTCATTCCGAGTCGAGATTGGCATGCTGAAGTTGTTGAGCCTTCTTAGAGACGGCCGTTTTCATTCTGGTGAAGACCTGGGGGCGGCCCTCGGTATTAGCCGGAGCGCCGTATGGAAGCAACTGCAGAACCTGGAAAGCGAGTTGAACCTTACGATCTTCAAGGTCCGTGGTAAGGGATACAAACTTTCCGAGCCCCTGCACTTGCTGAGTGCGCAGACGATCGTGAGCGATGCTTCTCATGCGCCCTGGCCTGTGTTCATCCACGACGAGATCGACTCGACCAACGCCGAGGGCCTGAGAATGGCCGCTCGAGGCCAGTCCACCCCATTTGTAGTACTCGCAGAGCGCCAGAATGCTGGGCGCGGGCGTCGCGGTCGGCAATGGGTCAGCCCGTTTGCCGAGAACCTCTATTACAGCGCAGTGCTGCGCATCGAGGGCGGAATGCGCCAACTCGAAGGGCTCAGCCTTGTAGTAGGGCTGACTGTCATGCGCGTGTTGCACGTTCTGGGCGTCAAACAAGCGGGCCTCAAATGGCCTAATGATGTGCTGGTTGCTGATCGTAAGATCGCAGGTATTCTCCTGGAGTTGGTAGGGGATCCTGCGGATGTTTGCCACGTGGTACTGGGCATTGGCGTGAACGTGAACATGCAGGCCACCGACCAGGTCGATCAGCCCTGGACATCAATGCGCTGCGAAACGGGCGCCACGGTCGACCGCAACCACTTGGTAGCGTTACTCAGTGGCGAGCTTGAGCGTGAATTGAAAAAACACCAAGCGCACGGCTTTGCAGTCTTTCAGGCCGAGTGGGAGCGGGCTCACCTTTGGCAGGGGCGCACCGTGTCACTGATTGCTGGAACGAGCCGAATCGACGGAGTGGTGAAAGGAGTGGACGCTCATGGTGGCTTGCGACTCGACCTCAATGGTATCGAGAAGAGCTTCAGCGGTGGTGAGCTCAGTTTGAGGTTGCGTGATGATTCTTGAGCTCGACTGCGGTAACAGCTTTATAAAGTGGCGGGTGATTTTCGCTGCCGATGCATCCATTGTGGGCGGGGGAATTGTCGACTCGGATCAGGCCTTGCTCGAGGCGGTTCGAAACCTTGCGGCTCCGCGGTTATCGGGTTGCCGAATCGTCAGTGTCCGTAGCGAGGAAGAAACCGCATCGCTCTGCGCACAACTCGAGCGCGCGTTCAGTATCACTCCTCTGTTCGCCCAGCCTGCTCAAGAAATGGCCGGCGTCCGCAATGGCTATGATGACTACCAGCGTCTAGGTATGGATCGCTGGCTCGCGGCGTTGGGCGGTTATCACCTGGCAGGAGGGGCCTGCCTGGTCATCGACTTTGGTACCGCGGCGAAGGCCGACTTCGTTGCAGCGGATGGTCAGCATTTGGGTGGATACATCTGCCCGGGTATGCCACTGATGCGCACCCAATTGCGCACCCATACCCGGCGTATACGCTATGACGATGCATCCGCCGAGCGTGCCCTTGCCAGTCTGGAGCCTGGGCGTTCGACGGTGGAAGCTGTGGAACGCGGGTGTGTGATGATGCTGCAAGGATTTGCTCGCTCACAGATCGACCAGGCCAAAGCGCTTTGGGGCGAAGAGTTTACTCTCTTCCTTACCGGGGGAGATGCGCCTTTGGTGAAGGACGCAGCGCCGCAGGGGCGCATAGTGCCAGACTTGGTGTTTGTAGGGCTGGCAATGGCTTGCCCTTTGAATTGAGGTCCTTATGCGCTGGTTGTTCTTGCTTCTGGTCGTGCTCAACATCTTTTACTTCACGTGGCGCCAACAGGAAGCGCCCCTGAAGATCAAAGATGTGACACCGCTTTCTCTCTACAAAGGTGGCCAACAAGAAATCCGCCTGGTGCGCGAGACAGGCTCATCGCTTCCGGTGGTGCGCCGTGATGAGTGCCTGGTGTTGGGCGGCCTGAGCTCAAACGAGCGTGTCCAGCAATTGCGCCAGCGGCTCGTAAGTCTGGATATATCCAGCCAGTTGATAGAGAGGCGGTTGCCAGGTGTCGAGGGCTTTTGGTTGAAGATCGATGCGCAGAGCGAGCGCTTGCTGGACCAGTCGCTGCTGCAGAGTCTTTCCAAGGATTTCAAAGACTTAAAACATAAAATTATTTTATGCGAAGGGGTTGCAACGGCTGAATAGCTTGATAGAATGGCGCCCGCTTCGCAGGGAACACCACCTAGTGGTCCAGCTGCAAGTTGCTGTCGAATGAGCTAACCTCAGGATTTAAATGAGAAAAAGCTTGACAGCGGGACGGCAAGAGTTGAAAATGCCGCCCACGCTCAGGAGGGGTTCCCGAGCGGCCAAAGGGATCAGACTGTAAATCTGACGTCTTCGACTTCGAAGGTTCGAATCCTTCCCCCTCCACCATTTTGCGAGAGCTGCAAGCTCCGCGGGTATAGTTTAGTGGTAGAACCTCAGCCTTCCAAGCTGATGATGCGGGTTCGATTCCCGCTACCCGCTCCAAGTTTGTTGTTTTCAATGTGTACTGCTCTTGTAGCTCAGTTGGTAGAGCACACCCTTGGTAAGGGTGAGGTCAGCGGTTCAAGTCCGCTCAAGAGCTCCATGCAAACAAAGGCAGATATGAAAATATCTGCCTTTGTTCTGTCAGGAATGTCTGTTTGCGTCCTGATGGGTGTCGGGTTGATCGCTGTTCGGCAGGTCCTGCTCCCCGTGTTGGGTCAGGCGAATTGCTTGAACAAGTGGTTGATTTCTCAAGGTCAGGTCTGCATAATGCGCGGCCTGATACAGCGTTAAAGGTCAGTAGCTCAATTGGCAGAGCGACGGTCTCCAAAACCGTAGGTTGGGGGTTCGATTCCCTCCTGACCTGCCATTCACCTCGGTGTGATTGGCTTTCTTCTTACAGGATCTTCCTCGATGACTCCCAAAACTGAAGCCCAAGAAACACGTTTCGATCTGTTCAAGTGGCTGGCTGTTGTAGCTTTGGTGGTCGTAGGTGTGGTGGGTAACCAGTACTATTCCGCAGCGCCTATCCTGTATCGCGTTCTTGCACTGCTTGCTCTGGCTGCTGTCGCGGGCTTCGTTGCTCTGCAGACCGCGAAGGGCAGGTCGTTCTTTACGCTGGCGAAGGAAGCTCGCGCCGAGATCCGTAAAGTCGTGTGGCCGACCCGCCAAGAAACCATGCAGACCACGCTAATCGTCGTGGTGGTTGTGCTGGTAATGGCGCTGCTGCTGTGGGGGCTCGATTCCCTGCTCGGCTGGTTGGTTTCCTTGATTGTTGGCTAAGGGTGTCCCGTGGCTAAGCGTTGGTACGTTGTGCATGCTTACTCGGGTTACGAGAAGTATGTCATGCGCTCCCTGAGTGAGCGCGTCAAGCTTGCTGGCATCGAAGACGTGTTTGGCGAAATCCTGGTTCCGACCGAGGAAGTCGTCGAGATGCGCAACGGTCAGAAGCGTAAGAGCGAGCGTAAGTTCTTCCCTGGATACGTTCTGGTCCAGATGGAAATGAACGAAGAGACTTGGCATCTTGTCAAGAACACGCCTCGTGTCATGGGCTTCATCGGTGGTACTGCAGATAAGCCTGCGCCGATCACCGATAAAGAAGCTGAGGCCATTCTGCGTCGCGTCGCTGATGGCACAGACAAGCCGAAACCCAAGACGTTGTTCGAGCCAGGTGAAACGGTTCGTGTTACTGACGGTCCGTTCGCTGATTTCAACGGCGTCGTAGAAGAAGCAAATTACGAGAAGAGCCGGCTGCAGGTTGCGGTCCTCATTTTCGGTCGCTCCACCCCGGTGGAGCTCGAGTTCAGCCAGGTCGAAAAGGTCTAGCGGAACGCAGCACCCCATACCCCGCAGCCATGTGCTGCGGGGTTTTGTCGTCACTGGGATAAAACGCAAGTCATCCGGGGAGCCATTAGGCGTTCGTACCCGATTTTGGAGTAGCTCATGGCTAAGAAGATTCAGGCTTACATCAAGCTGCAAGTTAAGGCCGGCCAGGCCAACCCAAGCCCACCCGTCGGTCCTGCACTGGGCCAACACGGCGTGAACATCATGGAGTTCTGCAAGGCCTTCAACGCCCGTACCCAGGGTCAGGAAGCCGGTCTGCCAACTCCTGTGATCATCACTGTCTACAGTGACCGTAGCTTCACCTTCGAGACCAAGAGCACTCCTGCCTCGGTTCTGCTGAAGAAAGCTGCTGGCCTGACCAGTGGTTCGGCTCGCCCGAACACCGTCAAGGTTGGTACCGTTACCCGCGCTCAGCTGGAAGAGATCGCCAAGACCAAACAGGCTGATCTGACTTCTGCTGACCTGGACGCAGCTGTACGCACCATCGCTGGCTCTGCCCGCAGCATGGGCTTGAACGTGGAGGGTGTGTAATGGCTAAGCTGACCAAGCGCCAAAAGGCTATCGCCGAGAAAATCGAAGCAGGCAAGGCCTACAACTTCGAAGAAGCAGCAACCCTGCTCGCTTCGCTGCCGGCTGCCAAGTTCGTCGAGTCGTTCGATATCGCCGTCAATCTGGGTGTTGACCCGCGTAAATCCGACCAGGTCGTTCGCAGTGCAACCGTACTGCCACACGGCACTGGCAAGACCGTTCGCGTCGCTGTCTTCACCCAGGGTCCTGCTGCCGAGGCCGCCCTGGCTGCCGGCGCTGACCGTGTAGGTATGGACGATCTGGCCGCTGAAATGAAAGGCGGCGACCTGAACTATGACGTCGTCATCGCATCGCCTGATGCAATGCGTGTCGTAGGTCAGCTGGGTCAGGTTCTGGGTCCTCGCGGCCTGATGCCTAACCCGAAAGTGGGTACCGTGACCCCAGACGTAGCCGGCGCCGTCAAGAACGCCAAGGCTGGTCAGGTTCGCTACCGTACCGACAAGAACGGTATCATCCACACTTCCGTTGGCAAGATCGGCTTTGAAGCTGGCAAGCTGAAGGAAAACGTTGAAGCCCTGATCGCTGACCTGAAGCGTATCAAGCCAGCTTCTTCGAAAGGTATCTACGTCAAGCGCGTTACCCTGAGCACCACTATGGGCCCAGGTCTGGTCATCGATCAGAGCTCGCTGGACGTATAAGAAATATCACCCGTGCGGCATGTCTGCACGGGTTGGAAGAGATTGGGGTCCCTGCCTGGCGGGGGCTGTCCAAGACCGTAGGCGGCGCAAGTCTTAAACCTCCAGCCTACGCAGATGGTGCTCCCGGTTCGTTATCGAATCAGACACCAAAACGACATCCGGCCTCGGCCAGATGAAACGGTTAAAACCAGGAGTAAACCCGTGGCAATTAAACTCGAAGACAAGAAGGCCATCGTCGCTGAAGTCAACGAGGCTGCCAAAGTCGCTCTGTCTGCTGTCGTGGCTGATGCCCGTGGCGTGACTGTAAGCGCAATGACCGGACTCCGTAAAGAGGCCCGTGAGGCTGGTGTCTATGTACGTGTCGTACGTAACACCTTGCTCAAGCGCGCTGTTGCCGATACTGAATTCAGTATCCTCAACGACGCCCTCACTGGCCCTACCCTGATTGCGTTCTCCAACGAACACCCGGGCGCTGCTGCCCGTCTGTTCAAAGAGTTCGCCAAGGGTCAGGACAAGTTCGAGATCAAGGCAGCTGCGTTTGACGGCAATTTCATTGCCGCTAACCAGATCGACGTGCTGGCTACCTTGCCGACCCGTGACGAAGCTATCGCGAAGCTGATGAGCGTGATTCAAGGCGCTACCAGCAAGCTGGCTCGTACTCTGGCGGCCGTTCGCGACCAGAAAGAAGCTGCTGCTGCCTGAGGCCGCGCACTGTCTTTCAAAATCATACGTTTAATTTGATGGCTGCGTAGGCTGCCACCCCAATACAGGATTCAAGTCATGTCCCTGACTAACGAGCAAATCATCGAAGCAATCGGCCAGAAAACCGTTCTGGAAGTTGTTGAGCTGATCAAAGCTATGGAAGAAACCTTCGGCGTTACCGCTGCCGTTGCCGCCGCTGGCCCAGCTGCTGCCGCTGCCGTTGTTGAAGAGCAAACCGAGTTCAACGTCGTTCTGCTGGAAGCTGGTGACAAGAAGGTCAACGTGATCAAGGCAGTTCGTGAACTGACCGGTCTGGGCCTGAAAGAAGCCAAAGAGAAAGTAGACGGCGCTCCTCAGGTTGTCGCTGAAGGCGTTTCGAAAGAAGCTGCTGAAGACGCCAAGAAGAAGCTGGAAGAAGCAGGCGCTAAAGTCGAGCTGAAGTAATCTCGACTGTGCGACTCCAGCCTGAGCGTTAAGCGCGAGGCTGACGGCTGGTGGCTTAGGCCACCGGCCTTTTTCCGTTATTGGCGGGCGATTGTTTCGACCCCGATGACGTGCTGTACACACCCATAGTGGGTGACGCAAACCATGGGGTTTGCACGATTTTCTGGCTGCTCCCGCCGGGAGAAGCCAAACAAGCAGGTGACCAAGCTGGGGAACGCTGATGGCTTACTCATACACTGAGAAAAAACGTATCCGCAAGGACTTTAGCAAGTTGCCGGACGTCATGGATGTGCCTTACCTCCTGGCCATCCAGCTGGATTCGTATCGAGAATTCCTGCAAGCGGGAGCATCCAAGGAGCAGTTCCGCGATGTCGGTCTGCACGCGGCCTTCAAATCGGTATTCCCGATCATCAGCTACTCCGGCAATGCTGCCTTGGAGTACGTGGGCTATCGCCTGGGTGAGCCGGCCTTCGATGTCAAGGAGTGCGTCCTTCGTGGTGTGACTTTCGCAGTCCCGCTGCGGGTGAAAGTGCGCCTGATCATTTTCGACAAAGAATCGTCGAACAAAGCGATCAAGGACATCAAAGAGCAAGAAGTCTACATGGGTGAAATCCCCCTGATGACTGAAAACGGTACCTTCGTTATCAACGGTACCGAGCGTGTGATCGTTTCCCAGCTGCACCGTTCGCCAGGCGTGTTCTTCGACCACGACCGCGGCAAGACTCACAGCTCCGGCAAACTGCTGTACTCCGCGCGTATCATTCCTTACCGCGGTTCGTGGTTGGACTTCGAGTTCGACCCGAAAGACTGCGTGTTCGTCCGTATCGACCGTCGCCGCAAACTGCCTGCCTCCGTGTTGCTGCGCGCGCTGGGTTACACCACTGAAGAAATCCTCAACACCTTCTACACCACCAACGTGTTCCACGTTTCCGGCGAGCAACTCAGCCTGGAACTGGTGCCGCAGCGTCTGCGTGGCGAAGTGGCCGTCATGGATATCCATGACGAAACCGGCAAGGTCATCGTCGAGCAAGGCCGTCGTATCACCGCCCGTCACATCAACCAGCTTGAAAAAGCCGGCGTGAAAGAGCTCGCGGTGCCGATGGAATATGTCCTGGGCCGCACCACCGCCAAAGCCATCGTGCATCCGGCCACTGGCGAGATCCTCGCCGAGTGCAACACCGAGCTGACCACCGACCTGCTGGTCAAGGTGGCCAAGGCTCAGGTCGTGCGCATCGAAACGTTGTACACCAACGACATCGACTGCGGTCCGTTCATCGCCGACACGCTGAAGATCGACACCACCGGCAACCAGCTGGAAGCCCTGGTCGAAATCTATCGCATGATGCGTCCTGGCGAGCCGCCGACCAAGGATGCCGCCGAGACCCTGTTCAACAACCTGTTCTTCAGCGCCGAGCGGTACGACCTGTCCGCCGTTGGCCGCATGAAGTTCAACCGCCGTATCGGTCGTACCGAGATCGAAGGTTCGGGCGTGCTGAGCAAGGAAGATATCGTCGAAGTCCTGAAGACTCTGGTCGATATCCGTAACGGCAAAGGCATCGTCGATGACATCGACCACCTCGGTAACCGTCGCGTACGTTGCGTCGGCGAGATGGCCGAGAACCAGTTCCGTGTTGGCCTGGTGCGCGTCGAGCGTGCGGTCAAGGAACGTCTGTCGATGGCTGAAAGCGAAGGCCTGATGCCGCAGGACCTGATCAACGCCAAGCCGGTCGCGGCGGCGGTGAAAGAGTTCTTCGGTTCCAGCCAGCTTTCGCAGTTCATGGACCAGAACAACCCGCTGTCGGAGATCACCCACAAGCGCCGCGTTTCGGCACTTGGCCCTGGTGGTCTGACCCGTGAGCGTGCCGGCTTCGAAGTACGTGACGTCCACCCGACTCACTACGGCCGCGTATGCCCGATCGAGACCCCTGAAGGTCCGAACATCGGTCTGATCAACTCCCTGGCCGCCTATGCCCGCACCAACCAGTACGGCTTCCTGGAGAGCCCGTACCGCGTGGTGAAGGAAGGCGTCGTCAGCGACGACATCGTGTTCCTGTCGGCCATCGAAGAAGCTGATCACGTCATCGCCCAGGCTTCGGCCGCGATGAACGAGAACAAGCAACTGATCGATGAGCTGGTTGCAGTTCGTCACCTGAACGAATTCACCGTCAAGGCGCCGGAAGACGTCACCTTGATGGACGTTTCGCCGAAGCAGGTCGTTTCGGTCGCAGCGTCGCTGATTCCGTTCCTCGAGCACGACGACGCCAACCGTGCGTTGATGGGTTCGAACATGCAGCGTCAGGCGGTTCCGACCCTGCGCGCTGACAAGCCGTTGGTAGGTACCGGCATGGAGCGCAACGTCGCCCGTGACTCCGGCGTCTGTGTGGTCGCTCGCCGTGGTGGTGTGATCGACTCGGTCGACGCCAGCCGTATCGTCGTTCGCGTTGCCGATGACGAAGTGGAAACCGGCGAGGCAGGTGTAGATATCTACAACCTGACCAAGTACACCCGCTCGAACCAGAACACCTGCATCAACCAGCGTCCGCTGGTCAGCAAGGGTGATGTGGTCAAGCGCAGCGACATCATGGCCGACGGTCCGTCCACCGACATGGGTGAACTGGCACTGGGTCAGAACATGCGCATCGCCTTCATGGCATGGAACGGCTTCAACTTCGAAGACTCCATCTGCCTGTCGGAGCGTGTGGTTCAGGAAGACCGCTTCACCACGATCCACATTCAGGAACTGACCTGTGTGGCCCGTGATACCAAGCTTGGCCCAGAGGAAATCACTGCAGACATCCCGAACGTGGGTGAAGCTGCACTGAACAAGCTGGACGAAGCCGGTATCGTTTACGTGGGTGCCGAGGTTGGCGCTGGCGACATCCTGGTTGGCAAGGTCACCCCCAAGGGCGAGACCCAGCTGACTCCGGAAGAAAAACTGCTGCGCGCCATCTTTGGTGAGAAAGCCAGCGACGTCAAAGACACCTCCCTGCGTGTGCCGACCGGCACCAAAGGTACGGTCATCGACGTTCAGGTCTTCACCCGCGATGGTGTAGAGCGCGACAGCCGTGCCCTGTCCATCGAGAAGAGCCAGCTGGACGAGATCCGCAAGGATCTCAACGAAGAGTTCCGTATCGTAGAGGGCGCGACCTTCGAGCGTCTGCGTTCGGCTCTGAACGGTCAGGTCGTCGATGGTGGTGCTGGCCTGAAGAAAGGCACCGTGATCAGCGATGAAGTCCTCGACGGCCTCGAGCACGGTCAGTGGTTCAAGCTGCGCATGGCAGAAGACGCCCTGAACGAACAGCTGGAAAAAGCTCAGGCCTACATCGTCGATCGTCGCCGTCTGCTGGACGACAAGTTCGAAGACAAGAAGCGCAAGCTGCAGCAGGGCGATGACCTGGCTCCGGGCGTGCTGAAGATCGTCAAGGTCTACCTGGCTATCCGCCGTCGCATCCAGCCGGGTGACAAGATGGCTGGTCGTCACGGTAACAAGGGTGTGGTCTCGGTGATCATGCCTGTCGAAGACATGCCGCATGACGCCAACGGTACGCCGGTCGATGTCGTGCTCAACCCGTTGGGCGTACCATCGCGTATGAACGTCGGGCAGATTCTCGAAACCCACCTGGGCCTCGCGGCCAAGGGTCTGGGCGAGAAGATCGACCGCATGATCGAAGAGCAGCGCAAGGCCGCAGAGCTGCGTGGCTTCCTGACCGAGGTCTACAACGAGATCGGTGGTCGTCAGGAAAACCTCGACGAGTTCTCGGATGAAGAGATCCTCGCTCTGGCGCACAACCTGAAGAAGGGCGTGCCGATGGCAACGCCGGTCTTCGACGGTGCCAAGGAAACCGAGATCAAGGCCATGCTGAAACTGGCAGACATGCCAGAAAGCGGCCAGATGGTGCTGTTCGATGGCCGTACCGGGAACAAGTTCGAGCGTCCAGTGACCGTTGGTTACATGTACATGCTCAAGCTGAACCACTTGGTGGACGACAAGATGCACGCGCGTTCCACTGGTTCTTACAGCCTGGTTACCCAGCAGCCGCTGGGTGGTAAGGCGCAGTTCGGTGGTCAGCGTTTCGGGGAGATGGAGGTGTGGGCGCTGGAAGCTTACGGCGCGGCCTACACCCTGCAGGAAATGCTCACAGTGAAGTCGGACGACGTGAACGGCCGTACCAAGATGTACAAGAACATCGTGGATGGCGATCACCGTATGGAGCCGGGCATGCCCGAGTCCTTCAACGTGTTGATCAAAGAGATCCGTTCGCTCGGTATCGATATCGATCTGGAAACCGAATAACACGTGACGCGAAGGGGAGCGGTGCAGCTGATGCCCGCTTCCTGCTCCGCCAGGAGGAAAGGCCTTGAAAGACCTACTGAATTTGCTGAAAAACCAGGGTCAAGTCGAAGAGTTCGACGCCATCCGTATCGGTCTGGCGTCGCCTGAAATGATCCGTTCGTGGTCGTTCGGTGAAGTCAAAAAGCCGGAAACCATCAACTACCGTACGTTCAAGCCTGAGCGTGACGGCCTTTTCTGCGCCAAGATCTTTGGCCCGGTCAAGGACTACGAGTGCCTGTGCGGCAAGTACAAGCGCCTCAAGCACCGTGGTGTGATCTGTGAGAAGTGCGGCGTTGAAGTCGCGCTGGCCAAAGTTCGTCGTGAGCGCATGGCGCACATCGAGCTGGCGTCTCCGGTTGCCCACATCTGGTTCCTGAAGTCGCTGCCGTCCCGTATCGGCCTGCTGATGGACATGACCCTGCGCGATATCGAGCGCGTGCTCTACTTCGAGAGCTACGTCGTTATCGACCCAGGCATGACCACCCTGGAAAAAGGCCAGCTGCTCAACGATGAGCAGTACTTCGAAGCGCTTGAAGAGTTCGGTGACGATTTCGATGCCCGCATGGGTGCCGAGGCTGTCCGCGAGCTGCTGCACGCGATCGACCTGGAGCACGAGATCGGCCGCCTGCGCGAAGAGATTCCGCAGACCAACTCGGAAACCAAGATCAAGAAGCTGTCCAAACGCCTCAAGCTGATGGAAGCCTTCGAAGGTTCGGGCAACCTGCCTGAGTGGATGGTGCTGACCGTTCTGCCGGTTCTGCCGCCAGACCTGCGTCCGCTGGTTCCGCTCGATGGCGGCCGCTTCGCGACCTCCGACCTGAACGACTTGTATCGTCGGGTGATCAACCGTAACAACCGCCTCAAGCGCCTGCTCGATCTGTCGGCGCCGGACATCATCGTGCGCAACGAAAAGCGCATGCTGCAGGAGGCGGTCGACGCCCTGCTCGACAACGGCCGTCGCGGTCGCGCCATCACTGGCTCGAACAAGCGTCCGCTGAAGTCCCTGGCTGACATGATCAAAGGTAAGCAAGGTCGTTTCCGTCAGAACTTGCTCGGTAAGCGCGTTGACTACTCCGGTCGTTCCGTTATTACCGTAGGCCCGACCCTGCGTCTGCACCAGTGCGGTCTGCCGAAGAAGATGGCCCTCGAACTGTTCAAGCCGTTCATTTTCGGCAAGCTGGAAATGCGTGGTCTGGCGACCACCATCAAGGCTGCCAAGAAGATGGTCGAGCGCGAGCTGCCGGAAGTGTGGGACGTTCTCGCCGAGGTCATCCGCGAACACCCCGTACTGCTCAACCGTGCGCCGACCCTGCACCGTCTGGGTATCCAGGCGTTCGAGCCGGTTCTGATCGAAGGTAAGGCCATTCAGCTGCACCCGCTGGTCTGCGCCGCGTACAACGCCGACTTCGACGGTGACCAGATGGCCGTTCACGTACCGCTGACGCTGGAAGCCCAGCTCGAAGCGCGTGCGCTGATGATGTCGACCAACAACATCCTGTCGCCAGCCAACGGTGAGCCAATCATCGTTCCTTCGCAGGACGTCGTTCTGGGTCTGTACTACATGACCCGCGAAGCGATCAACGCCAAGGGCGAAGGTCGTGTGTTCGCCGACCTGCAGGAAGTCGACCGCGTATTCCGCGCCGGCGAAGCTGCACTGCACGCCAAGATCAAGGTTCGTATCAACGAAACCGTGAAAGAGCGTGATGGTTCGGTGGTCAAGAACACCCGTATCGTCGACACCACTGTCGGCCGTGCGTTGCTGTTCCAGGTCGTTCCGGCAGGTCTGCCGTACGACGTGGTCAACCAGCCGATGAAGAAAAAGGCCATCTCCAAGCTGATCAACCAGTGCTATCGCGTGGTTGGTCTGAAAGAGACCGTCATCTTCGCCGACCAGTTGATGTACACCGGCTTTGCCTACTCGACCATTTCCGGCGTTTCAATCGGCGTCAACGACTTCGTTATCCCCGATGAAAAAGCCCGCATCATCGGTACCGCTACCGACGAAGTGAAGGAAATCGAGAGTCAGTACGCCTCCGGCCTGGTTACCCAGGGCGAGAAGTACAACAAGGTCATCGACTTGTGGTCGAAGGCGAACGATGAAGTTTCCAAGGCGATGATGGCCAACCTCTCGAAAGAGAAAGTCATCGACCGCGAAGGTAATGAAGTCGATCAAGAGTCGTTCAACTCGATGTACATGATGGCTGACTCGGGTGCGCGGGGTTCCGCAGCCCAGATCCGTCAGCTGGCCGGTATGCGTGGTCTGATGGCCAAGCCGGACGGCTCCATCATCGAGACGCCGATCACCGCGAACTTCCGTGAAGGTCTGAGCGTACTGCAGTACTTCATCTCGACTCACGGTGCTCGTAAGGGTCTGGCGGATACCGCATTGAAGACCGCGAACTCCGGTTACCTGACCCGTCGTCTCGTAGACGTGGCACAAGACCTGGTAGTGACCGAGATCGACTGCGGTACCGAGCATGGTCTGCACATGACGCCGCACATCGAAGGTGGCGACGTGGTCGAGCCGCTCGGTGAGCGCGTACTGGGCCGTGTAATCGCCCGTGACGTGTTCAAGCCTGGCACCGAGGACGTAATCGTTCCGGCCGGTACCCTGGTGGATGAGCAGTGGGTCGAGTTCATCGAGCTGAACAGCATCGACGAAGTCGTCGTTCGCTCGCCGATCAGCTGTGAAACCCGCTACGGCATCTGCGCCAAGTGCTACGGTCGTGACCTGGCACGCGGTCATCAGGTCAACATCGGTGAAGCGGTCGGCGTCATCGCCGCCCAGTCCATCGGTGAGCCGGGTACCCAGCTGACCATGCGTACCTTCCACATTGGTGGTGCGGCGAGCCGGACCTCGGCTGCCGACAGCGTCCAGGTGAAGAATGGTGGTGTGGTACGTCTGCACAACCTCAAACAGGTCGAGCGTGCCGATGGCAACCTGGTCGCCGTCTCCCGTTCGGGCGAACTGGCGATTGCCGACGAATTCGGTCGTGAGCGCGAGCGTTACAAGCTGCCTTACGGTGCGGTGATTTCGGTCAAGGAAGGTGACAAGGTCGACGCTGGCGCAATCGTCGCCAAGTGGGACCCGCACACCCACCCGATCGTTACCGAGCTGAAAGGTACCGTGACCTTCGTGGGCATGGAAGAAAACATCACCATCAAGCGTCAGACCGACGAGTTGACTGGCTTGACCAACATTGAAGTTCTGGACGTCAAGGATCGCCCTGCCTCCGGCAAGGAAATCCGTCCGGCGATCAAGATGGTCGACGCCAACGGCAAGGATCTGTACCTGCCAGGTACCGACGTACCGGCTCAGTACTTCCTGCCCGCCAACGCATTGGTCGGCGTTGCTGACGGTGCGCAGATTGCAGTGGGTGACGTTCTGGCGCGTATTCCTCAGGAAACGTCCAAGACCCGTGACATCACCGGTGGTCTGCCACGTGTTGCCGACTTGTTCGAAGCGCGTCGTCCGAAAGAAGCGTCGATCCTTGCAGAAGTCAGCGGCACCATCGCTTTCGGCAAGGAAACCAAGGGCAAGCGTCGCCTGGTCATCACGCCAACCGACGGTAGCGATCCGTACGAAGAGCTGATTCCGAAGTGGCGCCACCTGAACGTGTTCGAAGGTGAGCAGGTCAACCGCGGCGAAGTTATCTCCGACGGCCCGAGCGATCCGCACGACATCCTGCGCTTGCTGGGCGTCAGCGCCCTGGCCAAGTACATCGTCAACGAGATCCAGGACGTTTACCGCCTGCAAGGCGTGAAGATCAACGACAAGCACATCGAGACCATCCTGCGGCAGATGCTGCGCAAGGTCGAAATTGCCGAGTCGGGTGATTCCAGCTTCATCAAGGGCGACCAGATGGAACTGACTCACGTGCTCGTGGAAAACGAGAAGCTGTCCGGCGAAGACAAGTTCATCGCCAAGTTCTCTCGCGTTCTGCTGGGTATCACCAAAGCGTCGCTGTCGACCGAATCGTTCATCTCCGCGGCTTCCTTCCAGGAAACCACGCGGGTACTGACCGAAGCGGCCGTTACCGGCAAGCGTGACTACCTGCGCGGCCTGAAAGAGAACGTGGTCGTGGGTCGTCTGATCCCGGCCGGTACCGGTCTGGCCTACCACAGCGAGCGCAAGCGTCGCCGTGATGCCGACAAGCCGCTGCGTGTGAGCGCCAGTGAGGTCGAAGCTGCATTGACCGAAGCGCTGAACTCCAGCGGCAACTAAGTACAGGGCAGGGCCTCGGCCCTTCCCGCCGGCATCGGTGACACACATTGTCACCGATGACTGGTGGGGAGGGGCGGGGCCTTTGTCTTGACTGGGTGCAAGATCCTCTTTAGACTTTTGTACCCTTAAATTTGGTGAGGCTCCGTCTCGCCAATTTTTGGCTTTCTTGCAAGACAATAGCGTCGCAAGACAATCAGTGGAGCTAGTAGATGGCAACTATCAACCAGCTGGTACGTCAGCCGCGCAAGCGTACCGTCGAGAAATCCGACGTACCTGCGCTGCAGAACTGCCCGCAGCGTCGTGGCGTGTGCACTCGTGTGTACACCACCACGCCGAAAAAACCTAACTCGGCACTGCGTAAAGTATGCCGTGTGCGTCTGACCAACGGTTTCGAGGTTTCCTCGTACATCGGTGGTGAAGGCCACAACCTGCAAGAGCACAGCGTCGTCCTGATCCGTGGCGGCCGTGTAAAAGACTTGCCAGGTGTTCGTTACCACACCGTTCGCGGCTCTCTGGATACTTCGGGCGTTAAAGGCCGTAACCAGGGTCGTTCGAAGTACGGTACCAAGCGTCCGAAGTAATCGGTCGTTTGCAGACATCCATTTATTTGAGTCGATAAGAGTAAGGTCGGGCAGGGGTCGAGAGACCGAGTCCCGGGCTAACCTGAAGACCGTTTGAGGGCTTATCATGCCAAGACGTCGTGTAGCAGCAAAACGTGAGATTCTCGACGATCCTAAGTACGGATCGCAGATTCTCGCCAAGTTCATGAACCACGTGATGGAAAGCGGCAAGAAGGCCGTAGCCGAGCGCATCGTTTACGGCGCTCTGGATACCGTCAAAGCTCGCAAGAACAGCGACCCCCTGGAAATCTTCGAGAAAGCTCTCGACGCCATCGCTCCGCTGGTCGAAGTCAAGTCCCGCCGTGTAGGCGGTGCCACTTACCAGGTCCCGGTTGAAGTTCGTCCATCCCGTCGTAACGCTCTGGCAATGCGCTGGCTCGTAGACTACGCCCGCAAGCGCGGCGAGAAGTCCATGGCTCTGCGTTTGGCCGGTGAACTGCTGGATGCTGCCGAAGGCAAGGGTGCTGCAGTCAAGAAGCGTGAAGACGTGCACCGTATGGCCGAAGCCAACAAAGCGTTCTCGCACTACCGCTTCTAATTCAAGCATCAATCTATTCGCGAGGGCTTTATGGCTCGTACTACAGCAATCAACCGCTACCGTAACATCGGTATTTGCGCGCACGTTGACGCGGGCAAGACCACTACTACCGAGCGGATCCTGTTCTACACAGGTTTGAGCCACAAGATGGGTGAGGTGCACGACGGCGCCGCGACCACCGACTGGATGGTGCAGGAGCAGGAGCGGGGTATTACCATTACCTCCGCTGCGGTTACCACCTTCTGGAAGGGTTCTGTTGGTCAGTACGACAACTACCGCGTTAACGTCATCGATACCCCCGGCCACGTTGACTTCACCATTGAAGTAGAGCGTTCGCTGCGCGTACTCGACGGCGCTGTCGTCGTATTCTGCGGCACCTCCGGCGTTGAGCCGCAGTCCGAAACCGTATGGCGTCAAGCCAACAAGTACGGCGTTCCACGTATCGTCTACGTGAACAAGATGGACCGTGCCGGTGCCAACTTCCTGCGTGTCGTAGGTCAGATCAAGAACCGCTTGGGTCACACCCCGGTTCCGATTCAGCTGGCCATCGGTTCGGAAGATAACTTCCAGGGTCAGGTCGACCTGATCAAGATGAAGGCTATCTACTGGAACGAAGACGACAAAGGCACCACCTATCGCGAGGAAGAAATTCCTGCCGATATGCTGGAGCTGGCTGAAGAATGGCGCAACAACATGGTTGAAGCCGCCGCTGAAGCCAACGAAGAACTGATGAACAAGTACCTTGAAGAAGGTGAGCTGACCGTCGAAGAGATCAAGGCAGGCCTGCGTGCGCGCACCCTGGCCAGCGAGATCGTTCCGGCTGTCTGCGGTTCGTCGTTCAAGAACAAGGGTGTTCCCCTGGTTCTCGACGCCGTTATCGAGTTCCTGCCTGCTCCGACCGAGATCCCTGCAATCCAGGGTATCAACCCGGACGACAAGGACCTGGACAAAGAAGACCCGGCCGTTCGCAAGGACGAGCGTCATGCAGATGACGATGAGCCGTTCTCCGCTCTGGCGTTCAAGATCGCGACTGACCCGTTCGTCGGCACTCTGACCTTCGTTCGCGTCTACTCCGGCGTTCTGAGCTCTGGTGACTCGGTCATCAACTCGGTCAAAGGCAAGAAAGAGCGCGTTGGTCGTATGGTGCAGATGCACGCCAACCAGCGTGAAGAGATCAAGGAAGTTCGCGCTGGCGACATCGCGGCCCTGATCGGCATGAAAGACGTGACCACGGGCGAAACCCTGTGCAACGCCGACAAGCCAATCATCCTCGAGCGCATGGACTTCCCTGAGCCGGTGATTTCGCTCTCCGTAGAGCCGAAAACCAAGGCTGACCAGGAGAAGATGGGCATCGCACTGGGCAAGCTGGCCCAGGAAGACCCGTCGTTCCGCGTCAAGACCGACGAAGAGACTGGCCAGACCATCATCTCCGGTATGGGTGAGCTGCACCTGGACATCCTCGTTGACCGCATGAAGCGCGAATTCAACGTCGAAGCCAACATCGGCAAGCCGCAGGTTTCGTACCGCGAGAAGATCACCAAGTCCAACGTTGAGATCGAAGGCAAATTCGTTCGTCAGTCGGGTGGTCGTGGTCAGTTCGGTCACTGCTGGATCCGTTTCTCGGAGCCGGAAGTCGACGCGAAAGGCAACATCACCGAAGGTCTGGAATTCAAGAACGAAGTCGTTGGTGGTGTAATTCCTAAGGAATTCATTGCCCCGATCCAGAAAGGTATCGAAGAGCAGATGAAAAACGGCGTTGTTGCCGGTTATCCTCTGATCGGCCTCAAGGCCACGGTATTCGACGGTTCGTACCACGACGTCGACTCCAACGAAATGGCGTTCAAGATCGCTGCTTCGATGGCGACCAAGCAACTGGCCCAGAAGGGCGGTGGTGTGGTCCTCGAGCCGATCATGAAGGTCGAAGTTGTAACCCCGGAAGACTACCTGGGTGACGTGATGGGTGACCTGAACCGTCGTCGTGGTCTGGTACAGGGTATGGATGAATCGGTCTCTGGCCGTGTAGTCCGCGCTGAAGTTCCGCTCGGAGAGATGTTCGGTTATGCGACCGACGTACGTTCCATGTCTCAGGGTCGCGCAAGCTACTCCATGGAATTCTCCAAATACGCCGAAGCTCCGTCGAACATCGTCGAAGCACTCGTTAAAAAACAAGGCTAATCCCCTTTAGGCAAGAGGTTCACTGTCGTGGCTAAAGAAAAATTTGATCGTTCCCTTCCCCACGTCAACGTCGGCACCATCGGCCACGTTGACCACGGTAAGACCACTCTGACCGCAGCTCTGACTCGCGTCTGCTCCGAAGTTTTCGGTTCGGCAGTCGTTGAGTTCGACAAGATCGACTCGGCTCCGGAAGAAAAAGCGCGCGGTATCACCATCAACACCGCTCACGTCGAGTACAACTCGAACATTCGTCACTACGCTCACGTCGACTGCCCAGGTCACGCTGACTACGTGAAGAACATGATCACCGGTGCTGCCCAGATGGACGGCGCGATCCTGGTCTGCTCGGCCGCTGATGGTCCGATGCCACAAACCCGTGAGCACATCCTGCTGTCCCGTCAGGTTGGCGTTCCGTACATCGTGGTCTTCCTGAACAAGGCTGACCTGGTAGACGACGCTGAGCTGCTGGAACTGGTCGAGATGGAAGTTCGCGACCTGCTGTCCACCTATGACTTCCCAGGCGACGACACTCCGATCATCATCGGTTCGGCTCGTATGGCGCTGGAAGGCAAAGACGACAACGAAATGGGCACCAGCGCTGTCAAGAAGCTGGTCGAGACTCTGGACAGCTACATCCCAGAGCCTGAGCGTGCTATCGACAAGCCGTTCCTGATGCCGATCGAAGACGTGTTCTCGATCTCGGGTCGCGGTACCGTTGTTACCGGCCGTATCGAGCGCGGTATCGTTCGCGTTCAAGATCCGCTGGAAATCGTTGGTCTGCGTGACACCACCACCACCACCTGCACCGGTGTTGAGATGTTCCGCAAGCTGCTGGACGAAGGTCGTGCTGGCGAGAACTGCGGCGTTCTGCTGCGTGGTACCAAGCGTGACGACGTTGAGCGTGGTCAGGTTCTGGTCAAGCCAGGTTCGGTCAAGCCGCACACCAAGTTCACTGCAGAAGTCTACGTTCTGTCGAAAGAAGAAGGCGGTCGTCACACTCCGTTCTTCAAAGGCTACCGTCCTCAGTTCTACTTCCGTACCACTGACGTGACCGGTAACTGCGAACTGCCGGAAGGCGTTGAAATGGTAATGCCAGGTGACAACATCCAGATGACTGTCACTCTGATCAAGACCATCGCGATGGAAGACGGTCTGCGCTTCGCCATCCGTGAAGGCGGTCGTACCGTCGGCGCCGGCGTCGTAGCCAAAATCATCGAGTAATCACTCGACCGGTTGAAAAGGCCCCCGCTCAGCGGGGGCTTTTTTTATTGGGTTGACACTAAATGGGGGCATCTATAGAATCACGCCTCCTTTTAGCGGGCGTAGTGCGTCCGTTGGGAACAGCCTGGAGTCTGAAATCCAATGCAAAATCAGCAAATCCGTATCAGGTTGAAGGCTTTCGACCATCGCCTGATCGACCAATCCACCCAGGAAATCGTGGAAACCGCGAAACGTACTGGTGCACAAGTGCGTGGTCCAATTCCACTGCCTACCCGTAAAGAGCGTTTCACCGTTCTGGTCTCCCCGCACGTCAACAAAGACGCGCGTGACCAGTACGAGATTCGCACTCATAAGCGTGTTCTGGACATCGTCCAGCCAACGGATAAAACCGTTGACGCGCTGATGAAGCTCGATCTTGCGGCAGGTGTGGAAGTACAGATCAGCCTCGGCTAAGACTCCGGTCTTGTCCGTGTAACGCTCTGAAATGGGCGGCCATAGCGGGTGAAAGCCCCGTACACTCATGAGGTTACAACATGACTATTGGTGTAGTCGGTCGTAAATGCGGTATGACCCGCGTTTTCACCGAAGAAGGTGTCTCCATTCCGGTCACGGTCATTGAGATCGAGCCGAATCGCGTCACCCAGTTCAAGACTGAAGAAACCGATGGCTACCGTGCAGTGCAAGTCACTGTCGGCGAGCGTCGCGCCTCGCGCGTGACCGCTGCTCAGGCAGGTCACTTCGCTAAAGCAAACGTTGCCGCTGGTCGCGGTGTCTGGGAGTTCCGTCTTGAAGAAGGCGATTTCCAGGCTGGCGACTCGATCAAAGCTGAACTCTTCACTGCAGGCCAGCTGGTAGACGTTACTGGTCAGTCCAAAGGTAAAGGCTTCGCCGGTACCATCAAGCGCTGGAACTTCCGTGGTCAGGACAACACCCACGGTAACTCCGTGTCGCACCGTGTCCCAGGCTCCATCGGCCAGTGCCAGACTCCTGGTCGTGTGTTCAAGGGCAAGAAAATGTCCGGTCACATGGGCGCCGAGCGCGTGACTGTTCAGTCCCTGGAAGTTGTTCGCGTAGACGCTGAGCGCAATCTGCTGCTCGTCAAGGGTGCCGTTCCAGGCGCTACTGGCGGCGACGTGGTTGTACGTCCAGCTGTCAAGGCTCGCGGTTAAGGGGAAACTGACATGCAACTCAATGTAAATGACGCTCAGGCGATCGAAGTTTCCGAACTGACTTTCGGTGGCGAATTCAACGAGACGCTGGTTCACCAAGCAGTCGTGGCCTACATGGCCGGCGGCCGTCAGGGCACCAAGCAACAGAAGACCCGTTCCGACGTAGCAGGTGGCGGTAAGCGCCCATGGCGTCAGAAGGGTACTGGCCGTGCTCGTGCTGGTACCACTCGTGGTCCGATCTGGCGTGGCGGTGGTGTCACCTTCGCAGCTCGCCCTCAAGATCACTCGCAGAAGCTCAACAAGAAGATGTACCGCGCAGCTCTGCGCTCCATCCTCTCCGAGCTCGTGCGTAGCGACCGTCTGGTCGTGGTTCAGGACTTCGCTGTCGAAGCACCGAAAACCAAAGATCTGCTGAACAAGCTGAACGGCATGGGTCTGAACGACGTACTGATCGTTTCCGACGCTGTTGATCAGAACCTGTACCTGGCTGCTCGTAACCTGCCGCACGTCGATGTTCGTGACGTACAAGGTTCCGATCCGGTCAGTCTGATCGCATACGAGAAAGTGTTGATCACTGTCTCGGCCGTGAAGAAATTCGAGGAGCTGCTGGGATGAACCAGGAACGCGTATTCAAAGTCCTCCTTGGCCCGCACGTTTCCGAGAAGGCTACCGTTCTGGCTGAGAAGAAAGGCCAGTTCGTATTCAAGGTTGCTACCGATGCAACCAAGCTGGAAATCAAGAAAGCTGTCGAAGGCCTGTTCAACGTAAAAGTTGAAAACGTGTCGACTGTCAACGTTCTGGGTAAAACCAAGCGTACCGCACGTGGTCTGGGCAAGCGTAATGACTGGAAGAAGGCGATCGTCTCCCTTCAGCCAGGCCAAGATCTCGATTTCAGCAGCAGTGCTGAGTAAGGAAGGGGTGCATCATGGCAATCGTTAAATGCAAACCGACTTCCCCTGGCCGCCGTTTCGTGGTCAAGGTGGTCAACAAGGAGCTGCACAAAGGCGCTCCTCACGCACCGCTGCTCGAGAAGAAATCGAAGTCTGGTGGTCGTAACAACAATGGCCGCATCACCACGCGTCACGTTGGTGGTGGTCATAAGCAGCACTACCGTATGGTCGACTTCCGTCGCAACGACAAAGATGGCATTCCGGCCACTGTCGAGCGTATCGAATACGATCCAAACCGTACTGCTCACATCGCCCTGCTGTGCTATGCAGACGGCGAGCGTCGCTACATCATCGCACCGAAAGGTGTGAGCGCTGGCGACCAGCTGATCGCAGGTTCCCTGGCCCCAATCAAGGCCGGTAACTCGCTGCAGCTGCGTAACATTCCAGTTGGTAGCACCATTCATGGTGTCGAACTGAAGCCGGGCAAAGGCGCCCAGATCGCTCGTTCCGCTGGTGCTTCGGCTCAGCTGATCGCTCGTGAAGGCGTGTACGTGACCCTGCGTCTTCGTTCTGGTGAGATGCGTAAAGTACTGGCTGAATGCCGTGCGACCCTGGGCGAAGTCTCGAACTCCGAGCACAGCCTGCGTTCGCTGGGTAAAGCAGGTGCCAAACGCTGGCGTGGCGTTCGCCCAACCGTTCGTGGTGTTGCCATGAACCCGGTTGACCACCCGCATGGTGGTGGTGAAGGTCGTACCTCCGGTGGTCGTCATCCGGTATCGCCATGGGGCTTCCCAACCAAGGGTGCGAAAACCCGTGGTAATAAGCGTACCGACAATATGATCGTCCGTCGTCGCAAGTAACTAGAGGGATACGACAGTGCCACGTTCTCTGAAAAAAGGTCCTTTTATCGATCTTCACCTGTTGAAGAAGGTCGAAGTGGCGGTGGAGAAGAACGATCGCAAGCCAGTTAAAACCTGGTCGCGCCGTTCCATGATCCTGCCACAAATGGTCGGTCTGACCATCGCGGTACACAACGGTCGCCAACACGTCCCCGTTCTCGTGAACGAAGACATGGTCGGCCACAAACTGGGCGAGTTCGCCGGTACCCGCACTTATCGTGGGCACGTGGCTGACAAGAAAGCCAAGCGTTAAGGGGTAAGGAAATGGAAGTAGCCGCTAAGTTGTCGGGCGCTCGAATCTCCGCCCAGAAAGCCCGCTTGGTCGCCGACCAGATCCGCGGGAAGAAGGTGGGCGAAGCGCTCAACCTGTTGGCCTTCAGCAGCAAAAAAGCCGCTGAAATCATGAAGAAAGTCCTCGAGTCGGCCGTTGCCAACGCCGAACACAACGAAGGCGCAGACGTTGATGACCTTAAGGTCTCCACCGTTTTCGTCAACGAAGGGCGTTCGCTGAAGCGCATCATGCCGCGTGCCAAAGGCCGCGCTGATCGCATCGTCAAGCGGTCTTGCCATATCACTGTCAAGGTTGCGGACAAGTAACGGAGTCGATCAGATGGGTCAGAAAGTACATCCCACTGGCATTCGCCTGGGAATCGTCAAGGAGCACACCTCCGTCTGGTATGCAGACGGTGCGACTTACGCAGATTACCTGTTGAAGGATCTGAAAACGCGTGAGTACCTCCAAGACAAACTAAAAAGCGCGTCCGTGAGCCGTATCGATATTCATCGTCCGGCACAAACTGCACGCATCACCATCCACACCGCTCGTCCCGGTATCGTTATCGGCAAGAAGGGTGAGGATGTAGAGAAGCTGCGTCAGGACCTGACCAAGCAGATGGGTGTGCCTGTGCACATCAACATCGAAGAGATCCGCAAGCCGGAACTCGACGCCATGCTGGTTGCGCAAAGCGTAGCTCAGCAGCTGGAGCGCCGCGTTATGTTCCGTCGCGCCATGAAGCGCGCCGTGCAGAACGCCATGCGTATTGGTGCCAAGGGCATCAAGATCCAGGTGAGCGGTCGTCTCGGCGGTGCCGAGATCGCACGTACCGAGTGGTATCGCGAAGGTCGTGTGCCTCTGCACACCCTGCGTGCCGATATCGACTACAACACCTACGAAGCTCACACCACCTACGGTGTGATCGGTGTGAAGGTTTGGATCTTCAAAGGCGAAGTAATTGGTGGTCGCCAAGAAGAGCTGAAGCCTCAAGCACCAGCGCCTCGTAAAAAAGCTGCTAAGTAAGGGGTACGCCAAATGTTGCAACCTAAGCGTACAAAATTCCGCAAGCAGATGACTGGCCACAACCGTGGTCTGGCACTGCGCGGTAGCAAAGTCAGCTTCGGCGAGTTCGCTCTGAAAGCTGTTGCTCGCGGTCGTCTTACCGCCCGTCAGATCGAGTCGGCGCGTCGTGCGCTGACCCGTCACGTAAAACGTGGCGGCAAGATCTGGATCCGTGTATTCCCGGACAAGCCGGTTACCAAGAAGCCTCTCGAGGTGCGTATGGGTAAAGGTAAGGGTTCCGTGGAGTACTGGGTTGCCCAGATCCAGCCAGGCAAAGTCCTGTACGAGATCGAGGGTGTTTCTGAAGAGCTGGCGCGCGAAGCATTTGCTCTGGCTGCTGCAAAGCTGCCTCTCGCCACCTCCTTTGTTAAGCGGACGGTGATGTGATGAAAGCGAATGAACTTCGTGAAAAATCGGCACAGCAGCTGAACGAGCAACTGCTCGGCCTGCTGCGCGACCAGTTCAATCTGCGCATGCAGAAAGCAACTGGCCAGTTGGGGCAGTCGCACCTGCTCTCGCAAGTTAAGCGTGACATCGCTCGCGTGAAAACTGTGCTCAACCAGCAGGCAGGTAAGTGATCATGGCTGAAGCTGAAAAAACCGTCCGTACGCTGACTGGCCGTGTCGTCAGCGACAAAATGGACAAGACCATCACCGTTCTGATCGAGCGTCGCGTCAAGCACCCGATCTACGGTAAATACGTTAAGCGTTCGACTAAGCTGCACGCGCACGACGAAACCAACCAGTGCAAAATCGGCGACAAGGTTTCCATTACCGAAACCCGTCCGCTGGCCAAGACCAAGTCCTGGGCACTGGTTGAAGTCCTCGAACGCGCTGTTGAAGTCTAAGGGCTAGGGGTCGGAGAAATTTTATGATTCAGACTCAATCCATGCTCGATGTGGCCGATAACAGCGGCGCTCGTCGCGTCATGTGCATCAAGGTACTCGGTGGTTCGCACCGCCGTTACGCTGGCATCGGTGACATCATCAAGGTTACCGTCAAGGAAGCAATTCCTCGCGGTAAGGTCAAAAAAGGCCAAGTGATGACCGCCGTTGTCGTTCGTACCCGTCACGGTGTACGTCGCGCTGACGGTTCCATCATTCGTTTCGACGGTAATGCTGCTGTTCTGCTGAACACCAAGCAAGAGCCGATCGGCACTCGCATCTTCGGGCCAGTGACCCGTGAACTTCGTACCGAGAAGTTCATGAAGATCGTTTCGCTCGCCCCTGAAGTGCTCTAAGGAGATCCGACATGCAAAAGATTCGTCGTGACGACGAGATCATCGTGATCGCCGGCAAAGACAAAGGTAAGCGCGGTAAGGTGCTGAAGGTTCTCGCTGACGACCGTCTGGTCGTTAGCGGTCTGAACCTGGTCAAGCGTCATACCAAGCCTAACCCGATGGCGGGCGTTCAGGGCGGTATCGTCGAAAAAGAAGCGCCTCTGCACGCTTCCAACGTTGCCATCTTCAACGGTGAAACCAACAAGGCTGATCGCGTTGGTTTCAAAGTAGAAGACGGTAAGAAAATTCGTGTCTTCAAGTCGACCCAAAAAGCGGTTGATGCTTGAACACTGCTAGGTAGAAGACCATGGCACGACTGAAAGAGATTTACCGGAACGAAATCGCTCCCAAGCTTAAGGACGAACTTAAGCTTTCGAACGTGATGGAAGTTCCTCGCGTTACCAAGATCACCCTGAACATGGGTCTGGGCGAAGCGATCGGCGACAAGAAAGTCATCGAGCACGCTGTGGCCGACCTGGAAAAGATCACTGGCCAAAAGCCGGTTGTGACTTTCGCTCGTAAATCCATCGCTGGCTTCAAAGTCCGCGAAGGATGGCCGATCGGTGTCAAAGTGACCCTGCGTAGCGACAAGATGTACGAGTTCCTGGACCGCCTGCTGGCGATCTCCCTGCCGCGGGTCCGCGACTTCCGCGGCCTGAATGCCAAGTCCTTCGATGGTCGTGGCAACTACAGCATGGGCGTGAAAGAGCAGATCATCTTCCCGGAAATCGATTACGACAAGATCGATGCTCTGCGCGGTTTGGACATTACCCTGACCACCACTGCTCGTTCGGATGACGAAGGCCGCGCTCTGCTGCGTGCATTCAAATTCCCGTTCCGCAACTGATTGGAGTAGGAAAATGGCCAAGAAGAGCATGAAAAACCGCGAGCTGAAGCGTCAGCTCATGGTCGCTAAATTCGCCAAGAAGCGTGCTGCGCTGAAAGCGACCATCGTCGACCTGAACGCTTCTCCTGAAGAGCGTTTTGCCGCCGTTGTCGCTCTGCAGAAGCAGCCTCGTGATGCCAGCGCCGCGCGTCTGCGTAACCGCTGCCGTCTGACCGGTCGTCCTCACGGTGTCTACCGTAAGTTCGGTCTGGGTCGTAACAAGCTGCGCGAAGCTGCAATGCGTGGTGATGTACCAGGTCTGGTCAAGGCCAGCTGGTAATCCCGCGAGGTTGTACCAAGGCGCCGGAGGGGCAACCTTCCGACCGCCGGTAAACCTGCAGCGAAACAAGCCCCCTCGTGGGGCTTGTTTCGTTTTTGTCTTGTGTCTAGAATGACCGGCTCACCTGGGCCCGGGTCTTTTGCCCTGTCCGCTCAGGTGGTTGTGATAGCCGCAAGGCTAATAATTCTTGTATCAGGAGCATCTAGCCCATGAGTATGCAGGACCCGTTAGCGGACATGCTAACTCGCATCCGTAATGCCCAGATGGCTGAGAAGTCAGTCGTGAGCATGCCTTCTTCGACGTTGAAGGTTGCGGTTGCCAAAGTTCTGAAGGACGAAGGTTACATCGCTGGCTACCAAGTCACCGGTGAGGCCAAGCCTTCTCTCTCCCTTGAACTGAAGTACTTCGAAGGCCGTCCGGTCATCGAGGAACTGAAGCGCTCCAGCCGTCCAGGCCTGCGCCAGTACAAATCCGTTTCTGACCTGCCGAAAGTTCGTGGCGGTCTGGGCGTATCCATCGTCTCCACCAACAAAGGTGTGATGACGGATCGTGCTGCGCGGGCTGCCGGTGTTGGCGGCGAAGTGCTTTGCACTGTGTTCTAAGGGGGGATAGGCATGTCTCGCGTCGCTAAGAACCCCGTTAAGCTGCCATCAGGCGTCGAAGTCAAATTCGCCGGCCAGCAGCTTTCGGTGAAGGGTGCCAAGGGCACTCTCGAACTGAACGTTCACTCGTCTGTTGAAGTTACCGAAGAGTCTGGTGAGCTGCGTTTCGTCGCTCGCAATGGTGACCAGCAAGCTCGCGCCATGGCCGGTACTACCCGCGCTCTGGTGAACAACATGGTCCAAGGCGTAAGCCAAGGCTTCGAGCGTAAGCTCCAGCTGGTCGGTGTTGGTTACAAGGCACAGGCCAAAGGCACCGTCCTGAACCTGGCCCTGGGCTTCTCTCACCCAGTTGACTACGAACTTCCAGCCGGCATCACCGCTGAAACCCCAAGCCAGACCGACATCCTGATCAAGGGTATCGACAAGCAGCTGGTGGGTCAGGTGGCCGCTGAAATCCGCGACTTCCGTCCGCCAGAGCCGTACAAAGGCAAAGGTGTGCGTTACGCGGACGAAGTCGTCCGTCGTAAAGAAGCCAAGAAGAAGTAGGGCCTAGCAAATGACCGACAAAAAAGTTATTCGACTGCGTCGCGCTCGCAAAGCACGCCTGAAAATGCACGAACTCGAAGTCGTGCGCCTCTGCGTGTTCCGTTCGTCGCAGCACATCTATGCCCAGGTCATTTCGGCCGACGGCAGCAAGGTTCTGGCAAGCGCCTCTACCTTGGACAAAGACCTGCGTGATGGCGCCACCGGCAACATCGACGCGGCCACTAAGGTTGGCAAGCTGGTCGCTGAGCGTGCGAAAGCCGCCGGTGTATCTCAAGTTGCCTTTGACCGTTCCGGCTTCAAGTACCACGGCCGCGTCAAAGCGCTGGCTGATGCTGCTCGTGAAGGCGGGCTGGAGTTCTAAGTTATGGCAAATAACGATCAAAAGCGCGACGAAGGCTACATCGAGAAGCTGGTTCAGGTTAACCGCGTAGCTAAAACCGTCAAAGGCGGCCGTATCTTCACCTTCACCGCGCTGACCGTGGTAGGTGATGGCAAAGGCCGTGTTGGTTTTGGCCGTGGCAAATCGCGCGAAGTTCCTGCTGCGATCCAGAAAGCCATGGAAGCTGCTCGTCGCAACATGATCCAGGTTGATCTGAAGGGCACCACCCTGCAGTACGCCACCAAGGCTGCCCACGGCGCCTCGAAGGTCTACATGCAGCCTGCCTCGGAAGGTACTGGTATCATCGCCGGCGGCGCAATGCGTGCCGTACTGGAAGTTGCTGGTGTCCAGAACGTTCTGGCCAAGTGCTACGGTTCGACCAACCCAGTGAACGTGGTTTACGCCACCTTCAAGGGTCTGAAAGCCATGCAATCTCCTGAATCCATTGCTGCCAAGCGCGGCAAGAGCGTCGAGGAGATCATCTGATCATGGCAACCGTAAAAGTAACGCTGATCAAAAGCACCGCCGGCCGTCTGCCTAACCACAAACTGTGTGTTAAAGGCTTGGGTCTGCGTCGCATCGGTCACACTGTAGAAGTCCAGGATACTCCCGAGAACCGCGGGATGATCAACAAGGCTTACTACATGCTGAAGGTCGAGGGTTAATCGATGAAACTCAATGATCTGAGTCCAGCGCCGGGTTCCCGTCGCGAGAAGCATCGTCCGGGTCGTGGTATCGGTAGCGGTCTGGGTAAGACTGGCGGCCGTGGCCACAAAGGTCAGACCTCCCGTTCCGGTGGCACCATTGCTCCAGGCTTCGAGGGTGGTCAACAGCCGTTGCACCGTCGTCTGCCGAAGTTCGGTTTCGTTTCCCTGAAAGCCATGGATCGCGCTGAAGTGCGTCTGTCCGAGCTGGCCAAAGTGGAAGGCGACGTCGTCTCCGTGCAGTCCTTGAAGGATGCCAACGTGATCAACCAGAACGTACAGCGTGTGAAAATCATGCTGTCTGGCGAAGTCACTCGTGCAGTCACCATCAAGGGTATCGCAGCCACCAAAGGTGCGCGTGCGGCTATCGAAGCAGCTGGCGGCAAATTCGAGGAATAAATGGCTAAGCAAGGTGCTCTCTCTTCGCTCGGTAAGGGCGGGATGTCGGAACTCTGGGCTCGTCTGCGCTTTCTGTTCTTGGCGATCATCGTCTACCGGATCGGCGCGCATATCCCGGTTCCCGGCATCAATCCTGACCGTCTCGCGGATCTGTTTCGGCAGAATGAGGGGACCATTCTTAGCTTGTTCAACATGTTTTCCGGTGGTGCGCTGGAGCGCATGAGCATCTTTGCACTGGGGATCATGCCGTACATTTCGGCATCGATCATCATGCAGCTCATGACCGCAGTCAGCCCACAGCTGGAGCAGTTGAAGAAGGAAGGTGAAGCTGGCCGTCGCAAGATTAGCCAGTACACCCGCTACCTCACTGTAATCCTGGCGTTGGTCCAGGCCATTGGCATGTCCATTGGCCTGGCTAACCAGGGCGTGGCGTTTTCTGTAGGCCTCGGCTTCCATGTCGTTGCGGTGTCCACTTTCGTGGCCGGCGCAATGTTCATGATGTGGCTGGGTGAGCAGATCACCGAGCGCGGTGTGGGCAACGGTATCTCGATGTTGATCTTCGCAGGTATCGTTGCCGGTCTTCCGAGAGCAATCGGGCAGTCTTTCGAGTCTGCGCGTACCGGCGATATCAACATTTTCGCCTTGGTCGCAATCGGGTTGCTGGCAGTAGCGATCATCGGTTTCGTGGTGTTCATTGAGCGTGGTCAGCGGCGTATCGCCGTTCATTACGCCAAGCGTCAGCAGGGCCGCAAGGTCTTCGCTGCGCAGACCAGCCACTTGCCGCTCAAGGTGAACATGGCAGGGGTTATCCCAGCCATTTTCGCCAGCAGCATTCTGCTGTTCCCGGCTTCGCTGGGTGCCTGGTTCGGTCAGTCCGAAGGTATGGGCTGGCTGCAGGACATCTCGCAGTCGATCGCTCCTGGTCAGCCGTTGAACATCTTGCTGTTTAGTGCAGGGATCATTTTCTTCTGCTTCTTCTACACAGCGCTGATGTTCAATCCGAAAGACGTAGCGGAAAACCTGAAGAAGTCCGGTGCCTTTATTCCGGGTATCCGTCCTGGTGAGCAGTCGGCACGCTACATTGATGGCGTCCTGACCCGTTTGACCATGTTCGGTGCTCTATACATGATGGCCGTGTGCCTTCTGCCCCAGTTCCTGGTGGTGGCTGCAAACGTGCCGTTCTACCTTGGCGGGACCTCGTTGCTGATTGTGGTAGTGGTTGTGATGGACTTCATGTCCCAAGTACAATCGCACCTCGTTTCGCACCAGTACGAATCCCTGATGAAGAAAGCCAACCTGAAAGGCTATGGCGGCAGCAGTCTGCTGCGCTGATTAGCCCCTAAGGTCGAGGAGTCGGTAATGAAAGTTCGTGCATCGGTGAAAAAGCTGTGCCGCAACTGCAAGATTATTCGTCGCGAAGGCGTCGTACGAGTGATCTGCAGCGCGGAACCGCGTCACAAGCAGCGCCAAGGCTGAGTGTGATTGCGCTGTAAACCCAGCAGCTAGTGTGCTGCTGGGTTGATTAATCGTTTCTACAGCGATATTATCTCGCGCCCTATTTCTTGGCTTCCGGGGCGTAGGTAGCTGTCAATTGGAGTCCCACTGAATGGCCCGTATTGCAGGCGTAAACATTCCAGATAACAAGCATACTGTTATCTCGCTGACCTACATCTATGGTGTCGGTCGCACTACTGCGCAGAAAATCTGTGCAGACGCTGGCGTCAACCCCGCCGCAAAGATCAAAGATCTGAGCGACGAGCAAATCGAAGTTCTGCGTGGCGAAGTCGCGAAGTTCACCACCGAAGGTGACCTGCGTCGTGACATCAACATGAAGATCAAACGCTTGATGGACCTGGGCTGCTACCGCGGTCTGCGCCATCGTAAAGGTCTGCCGGTTCGCGGTCAGCGCACCAAGACCAACGCACGCACCCGTAAGGGCCCGCGTAAGCCGATCCGCAAGTAATCGCCCAGGAATATAGACATGGCAAAACCTGCTGCTCGTCCTCGTAAGAAAGTCAAAAAGACAGTGGTTGATGGCATCGCCCACATCCACGCGTCTTTCAACAACACTATCGTGACCATCACCGACCGTCAGGGCAATGCTTTGTCCTGGGCGACCTCCGGTGGTTCCGGTTTCCGTGGTTCGCGCAAATCCACCCCGTTCGCTGCTCAGATCGCTGCCGAACGTGCTGGTCAAGCTGCGCTGGAATACGGTCTTAAGAACCTCGACGTCAACGTCAAGGGTCCAGGTCCAGGTCGTGAGTCCGCCGTTCGTGCTTTGAACAGCTGCGGCTACAAGATCGCCAGCATCACCGACGTGACGCCAATCCCGCATAACGGGTGCCGTCCGCCGAAGAAGCGCCGCGTGTAATCAGGAGACAGATAAATGGCACGTTACATTGGTCCAAAATGCAAACTGTCTCGCCGTGAAGGCACTGACCTGTTCCTGAAGAGCGGCGTTCGCGCTCTGGAATCGAAGTGCAACATCGAAGCAGCCCCAGGTATCCACGGCCAGCGCCGTGGCCGTCAGTCCGACTACGGTACCCAGCTGCGCGAGAAACAGAAAGTTCGTCGTATCTACGGTGTTCTGGAGCGTCAGTTCCGCGGTTACTACCAAGCGGCAGCCTCGAAAAAAGGTGCCACCGGTGAGAACCTGCTGCAACTGCTCGAATGCCGTCTGGATAACGTCGTTTACCGTATGGGCTTCGGTTCTACCCGTTCCGAATCTCGTCAGCTGGTTTCGCACAAAGCGATCAGCGTCAACGGTAAAACCGTAAACATTCCATCCTACCAAGTTCGTCCGGGTGACGTGGTCTCGGTTCGCGAGAAGTCGCTGAGCCAGCTGCGCATTGTTCAAGCCCTTGAACTGTGCGCCCAGCGTGGCCGCGTTGAGTGGGTTGACGTGGATGCTGCCAAAAAGTCGGGCGTTTTCAAGAACGTTCCTGCTCGCAGCGACCTGTCCGCCGACATCAACGAAAACCTGATTGTCGAGCTCTACTCCAAGTAAGGGCTAGAAAATAGGTGCATCCATGCAGATTTCGGTAAATGAGTTCCTGACACCCCGCCACATCGATGTGCAGGTTGTCAGTCCAACCCGCGCCAAGATTACGCTCGAGCCTCTCGAGCGTGGTTTCGGCCATACCCTGGGCAACGCGCTGCGTCGCATCCTGTTGTCCTCTATGCCTGGCTGTGCAGTGGTCGAGGCCGAGATCGAGGGCGTACTCCATGAGTACTCCGCGATCGAAGGTGTACAGGAAGATGTCATTGAAATCCTGTTGAACCTGAAAGGTCTGGCCATCAAGCTGCACGGTCGTGACGAAGTTACGCTGACCTTGTCGAAAAAGGGTTCGGGGGTGGTTACCGCTGCCGATATTCAGCTGGATCATGATGTCGAGATCGTCAACCCCGATCACGTAATCGCTAACCTGGCGTCGAATGGCGCCTTGAACATGAAGCTCACCGTAGCTCGTGGTCGCGGTTACGAGCCAGCCGACTCCCGTCAGAGTGATGAAGACGAGAGCCGCAGCATTGGCCGTTTGCAGTTGGACGCTTCGTTCAGCCCTGTGCGTCGTATCGCCTATGTGGTCGAAAACGCCCGTGTTGAACAGCGTACCAACCTGGACAAGCTGGTCATTGATCTGGAAACCAACGGTACTCTGGACCCTGAAGAGGCTATCCGCCGCGCTGCAACCATTCTGCAACAGCAGTTGGCTGCGTTCGTCGACCTCAAAGGTGACAGTGAGCCGGTAGTGGTTGAGCAGGAAGACGAGATCGATCCGATCCTGCTGCGCCCGGTAGACGACCTGGAACTGACCGTACGTTCGGCCAACTGCCTGAAGGCGGAGAACATCTACTACATCGGCGACCTGATTCAGCGTACCGAAGTAGAGTTGTTGAAGACTCCGAACCTGGGCAAGAAGTCCCTGACTGAAATCAAGGACGTCCTGGCTTCCCGTGGTTTGTCTCTCGGCATGCGCCTCGACAACTGGCCGCCTGCAAGCCTTAAGAAAGACGACAAGGCGACTGCCTGATCGTCGTAATCACCGAACGTAGTGTTTGGTAAGGAATGAATCATGCGTCATCGTAAAAGTGGACGTCACCTGAGCCGTACCAGCTCTCACCGCAAAGCTATGTTCCAGAACATGGCGGTGTCGCTGTTCGAGCACGAGCTGATCAAAACTACCCTGCCGAAAGCCAAAGAACTGCGCCGCGTTGCCGAGCCGCTGATCACTCTGGCCAAGGAAGACAGCGTTGCTAACCGTCGTCTGGCCTTCGACCGCACTCGTTCGAAAGCTATCGTTGGCAAACTGTTCAACGACCTGGGCAAGCGCTATGCAACCCGCCAGGGTGGCTACCTGCGTATCCTGAAGTGCGGTTTCCGCGCTGGCGACAACGCGCCTATGGCGTACGTCGAGCTGGTTGATCGTCCTGTCGGCGGCGCTGTAGAAGCTGCTGAATAAGACGTCAGTCTGCAAAAAAGAACCGGGCCTAGTGCCCGGTTTTTTTATGCCTGCAGTTATGTGTTTCGTCTATCGAAAGCCCAGGGTCAATCAATTAGATCTAGCAGGCATGTCTTTGCATAATCCTCTCCAAGCCGACAAGCCGGCAAAGCCGTTCGATAAGGAGAGCCCATGACCAAGATCCTCACTACCGCAAGCGGTGCCCCCGTAAGCGACAATCAGAATTCCCGTTCGGCGGGTGCACGCGGCCCGCTGTTGCTCGATGATTTCCACCTCATCGAGAAGCTGGCTCACTTCAATCGTGAAAACATTCCTGAGCGCCGTGTTCATGCCAAAGGTTCAGGTGCCTATGGCACATTCACCGTCACTGCGGATATCACTCGCTACACCAGTGCCCGGCTCTTCGGCCATATTGGCAAGCAGACCGAAACCTTCCTGCGTTTCTCCACGGTAGGTGGCGAGCGTGGCTCTGCGGACACCGAACGCGATCCGCGCGGGTTCGCCCTCAAGTTCTACACCGAGGAAGGCAACTGGGACATCGTGGGGAATAACACGCCGGTGTTCTTCATACGTGATCCATTGAAGTTTCCCGACTTTATTCACACGCAGAAGCGCCATCCGCAGACCAACCTGAAGAATGCCCAGATGATGTGGGACTTCTGGTCGCACTCGCCTGAAGCGCTGCATCAGGTCACCATCCTGTTCTCGGACCGCGGTCTTCCGGACGGTTACCGGCATATGCACGGCTTTGGCAGCCACACGTACAGCCTGATCAATGCACAAGGCCAGCGTACGTGGGTCAAATGGCATTTCAAGACCCAGCAAGGCATCAAGAATCTTTCAGGTGAACAAGCCGCTCGCCTGGCAGGCAGTGACCCTGATTACGCGCAGCGTGACCTGTTCGAAGCCATTGAGCGTGGCGACTTCCCCAAGTGGACGGCGTGCATTCAGGTGATGAGCGAAGAGCAGGCTGCGCAGCGTTCGGAGAACCCGTTCGATGTCACCAAGACCTGGTCGCAGAAAGAGTTTCCGTTGATCGAAGTCGGCGTGCTGGAGCTCAACCGCAACCCGCTCAACTACTTCGCTGAAGTCGAGCAGGCCACGTTCGGGCCCAGTAACATGGTGCCGGGAGTCGGCTTGTCGCCAGATCGCATGCTACAGGGCCGGGTTTTCGCCTATGCCGATGCGCATCGCTACCGCGTGGGTACCAATCACCAGCAATTGCCTGTGAACGCATCGCGCAGCCCGGTCAACAGCTATCAGCGTGATGGTTCGATGGCGATGGGTGCCTACGGTGCTGCACCGAATTACGAGCCCAACAGCTACCAGGATGCGCCCAAGCAATCGCCGCAACACGCCGAGCCATCGCTCGCGCTGCACGGTACGGCTGATCGCCATGACCACCGCATCGATGGCGATTATTTCAGCCACGCCGGCGCGTTGTTCCGTCTGATGAGCCCTGAGCAGCAAGCGCTGCTGGTGAGCAACATTGCCGGTGCGATGCAGGGTGTCAGTGAGGATGTCATCCAACGGCAGTTGCAGTACTTCCACGAGGCCGATCCACACTATGGGGCCGGAGTTGCAAAAGCCTTGGGTGGTAATTTCAGCTAAGTCGTAATGCTAAGAAGAACCGCCCTCATTTGGGCGGTTTTTCAATGAATATCACTTCTGTTTGCTCGCTTTTTTGCATGTTTTGGTCTTTTTTCAGTGACCTGCTCGATGCCCTGGTTCACACTATGCGCATTACCGCTATCACTGAGGGAGCACCACGTCGATGTTAGGTCACCCGGACGTTATCGATTATCTCAACACGTTGCTGACGGGCGAGCTGGCAGCACGTGATCAATACTTCATTCACTCGCGCATGTACGAAGACTGGGGCCTGAGCAAGCTCTATGAACGTATCAATCACGAAATGGAAGAAGAGGCTCAGCACGCTGACGCCCTGATGCGCCGTATCCTCATGCTTGAGGGTACGCCGCGCATGCGTCCGGATGATCTCGATGTCGGCACCACCGTGCCAGAGATGATCGCCTCGGACCTGCGCCTGGAGTACAAAGTCCGCGCAGCACTGTGCAAAGGCATCGAGCTGTGTGAGCTGCACAAGGACTACATCAGCCGCGACATTCTTCGTGCGCAGCTGGCCGATACCGAGGAAGATCACACCTACTGGTTGGAAAAACAGCAAGGCCTGATCAAGTCCATCGGTCTGCAGAACTACCTGCAATCGCAGATGTAAAAAGCATCCGTTGTAACAAAAGCCCCGCCAGTGCGAACTGGCGGGGCTTTTCAATGCCTCGAAAAAACCTATTCGCGGTCGCGTTCCAGCAGAGGCTTGAGATAGTGGCCGGTATACGACTGCTTATGCTTGGCCAGCTCTTCAGGCGTGCCGCAGGCGATGATCTGACCACCTTTGGAACCACCCTCAGGGCCCAGATCGACCAGCCAGTCGGCGGTTTTGATGACATCCAGGTTGTGCTCGATCACCACCACGGTATTGCCGTGATCGCGCAGACGGTGCAACACGTCGAGCAACTGCTGAATGTCGGCAAAGTGCAGACCTGTGGTCGGCTCATCGAGGATGTACAGCGTCTTGCCCGTATCGCGTTTGGACAGCTCGCGCGACAGCTTGACCCGCTGCGCCTCACCGCCCGACAGGGTAGTGGCCGACTGTCCCAGCTTGATGTAAGACAAACCCACATCCATCAGCGTTTGCAGCTTGCGCGCCAGCGCCGGAACCGCATCGAAGAATTCCCGAGCATCCTCGATGGTCATCTCCAGCACCTCGTGGATGTTCTTGCCCTTGTACTTGATCTCCAGCGTCTCGCGGTTGTAGCGCTTGCTCTTGCACACGTCGCACGGCACGTAGATATCGGGCAGGAAGTGCATCTCGACCTTGATCAGACCATCGCCCTGGCAGGCCTCGCAGCGACCGCCCTTGACGTTGAACGAGAAGCGCCCCGGGCCATACCCGCGCGAACGCGCTTCCGGCACGCCGGAGAACAACTCGCGAATAGGGGTGAAGATGCCGGTGTAGGTGGCCGGGTTGGAGCGCGGGGTGCGACCGATCGGGCTTTGATCGATATCGACCACTTTATCCAGGTGCTGCAGCCCGTCCATGCTCGTGTGGGCAGCGGCCTCCAGGCTGGTGGTGCCGTTGAGCGCCGCGGCGGCCAAGGGATACAGCGTGTTGTTGATCAGCGTCGACTTGCCTGAACCGGAAACCCCGGTCACGCAGGTCAGCAGACCGATGGGTACTTCCAGATCGACGTTCTGCAAGTTATTGCCGCGCGCGCCTTTGAGCTTGAGCGAGAGCTTCTTGTTGCGCGGGGTACGCTTGGCCGGCACGACGATCTTCTTGCGGCCCGACAGGTATTTGCCCGTCAGCGAATCAGGGTGTGCCATGACCTCGTCAGGCGTGCCCTCGGCAACGATCTGGCCGCCGTGGACGCCCGCGCCAGGACCGATGTCGACCACGTAATCGGCAAGCCGGATGGCGTCCTCATCGTGCTCGACGACGATCACTGTGTTACCGAGATCGCGCAGGTGGTTGAGGGTGCCCAGCAGACGGTCGTTATCGCGCTGGTGCAGGCCGATCGACGGTTCATCGAGGATGTACATGACCCCGACCAGGCCGGCGCCGATCTGGCTGGCCAGACGAATGCGCTGGGCTTCGCCGCCCGACAGCGTCTCGGCACTGCGATCCAGGGTCAGGTAATCCAGGCCGACATTGACCAGAAACTGCAGGCGTTCGCAGATTTCCTTGAGGATCTTGGCGGCGATTTCTCCCCGGCGACCGGTCAAGGTCAGATCGGCGAAATACCCACTGGCGTCGCCGATCGGCATGTTGGTCACCGCCGGCAAGGTCTTTTCCCCGACCCACACGTGACGCGCTTCGCGGCGCAAACGCGTGCCGCGGCAGTCAGGGCAGGGCTGGGTGCCGAGGAACTTGGCCAGCTCCTCACGTACGGTGTTCGACTCGGTCTCCCGATAGCGGCGTTCAAGGTTGGGCACGATGCCCTCGAACGGGTGCGAGCGCTTGACGATATCGCCGCGGTCGTTCAGGTATTTGAAATCGACGTTGTTCTTGCCGCTGCCGTGGAGGATGACTTTCTGGTGGTCGGCAGACAGTTCGCCGAACGGCTTATCCAGGCTGAAGCCGAATTGCTGGGCCAGCGAGCCGAGCATCTGGAAGTAGTAGACGTTGCGCCGGTCCCAGCCACGTATCGCGCCTTCGGCCAGCGTCAGCTCGTTGTTGACCAGGCGTTTGACGTCGAAGAATTGCTTGACCCCCAGGCCGTCGCAGGTCGGGCAGGCACCCGCCGGGTTGTTGAAGGAAAAGAGCTTGGGCTCGAGTTCGCTGATCGAGTGACCGCACACTGGGCAGGCGAAGCGGGCGGAGAAAATGGTTTCTTCGCCTTGCTCGTCGTCCATCGGTGCCACCAGGGCAAGCCCGTCGGCCAGCTTCAGTGCGGTTTCGAAGGATTCGGCCAGACGCTGCTGAAGGTCGGCGCGAACCTTGAAGCGATCAACCACCACATCGATGCTGTGCTTCTTCTGCTTGTCGAGCTTGGGCAGCTCGTCCATCTCGTACAGCCGGCCGTTGATGCGCGCGCGGACGAAGCCTTGCGCGCGCAGCTCGTCGAACACGGCCAAGTGCTCGCCCTTGCGCTCGCGGATCACCGGCGCCAGCAGCATCAGCTTGCTGCCTTCTGGGCGCTCGAGCACCAGGTCGACCATCTGGCTGACAGTCTGTGCCTCGAGTGGAATGTCGTGGTCGGGGCAGCGCGGGGTACCGACGCGGGCGTACAGCAGGCGCAGGTAGTCGTAGATCTCGGTGATGGTGCCAACGGTCGAGCGTGGGTTGTGCGAGGTCGATTTCTGCTCGATGGAAATGGCCGGCGAGAGGCCTTCGATGGTGTCTACATCAGGTTTTTCCATCATCGACAGGAACTGCCGGGCGTAGGCCGACAGCGACTCGACGTAGCGGCGCTGACCCTCTGCATAGAGGGTGTCGAAGGCGAGGGAGGACTTGCCCGAACCGGACAGGCCGGTGATGACGATCAGTTTGTCACGCGGGAGGGTCAGGTCGATGTTCTTCAGGTTGTGGGTACGCGCCCCACGGATCAGGATCTTGTCCACTGCAGCCTCGCTTGGCGGGCACAAACGAAGAAGTATACGGCGCCGTGCCATTACGCGGCAAAGCGTCGCGTGTATGCCCATAAGCCGTCCGACTGATAGAATCGCCGCCGGTTCACACGAGGTTTATCCATGCACGACACCCATAGCGACCGCATGAGTGGCACTGAAACGCGCGCCGCAGGCGGCCTTGCCCTGGTCTTTGCCTTTCGCATGCTGGGCATGTTCATGGTGCTGCCGGTGCTGGCGACCTATGGGATGGACCTGGCTGGCGCAACGCCTGCGTTGATTGGCCTGGCGATCGGTGCCTACGGACTGACCCAGGCGGTGCTGCAGATTCCATTCGGGATGATTTCCGACCGCGTCGGCCGGCGTCCGGTCATCTACCTCGGGCTGCTGGTCTTCGCCCTGGGCAGCATCCTGGCGGCCCAGGCCGATTCGATCTGGGGTGTGATTGCCGGGCGCATCCTGCAAGGTGCCGGGGCGATCTCGGCGGCGGTCATGGCGTTGTTGTCGGATCTGACCCGTGAGCAGCATCGGACCAAAGCCATGGCGATGATCGGCATGAGCATCGGTCTGTCGTTCGCAGTGGCGATGGTCGTCGGGCCGTTGCTGACAAGTGCCTTCGGCTTGTCAGGTCTTTTCCTCGCCACCGCAGGACTTGCCGTGATCGGTCTGGGCATCGTGGCCTTCGTCGTACCCAACGCACACACCGCCCTGCAGCATCGCGAGTCAGGCGTCGCGCGCCAGGCCCTGGGCCCGACCTTGCGCCATCCGGACCTTCTGCGCCTGGACGTGAGCATTTTCATCCTCCATGCCATCCTCATGGCCAGCTTCATTGCCCTGCCGCTGGCGTTCGTCGAGCGCGGCGGGCTGCCTAAAGAGCAACACTGGTGGGTATACCTGACCGCGTTGCTCGTTTCATTTTTTGCAATGGTGCCCTTCATCATCTACGGCGAGAAGAAGCGCAAGATGAAGCGCGTGTTGCTTGGCGCGGTGAGTGTGCTGCTGCTGGTTGAAGTGTTTTTCTGGCAGTGGGCTGACAACTTGCGCGGACTGGTGATTGGCACCGTGATATTCTTCACGGCGTTCAACCTGCTGGAGGCGTCCTTGCCTTCACTGGTCAGCAAGGTGTCACCTGCAGGTGGCAAAGGCACGGCGATGGGGGTGTATTCCACCAGCCAGTTCCTTGGCGCTGCACTGGGGGGCATTCTCGGTGGCTGGTTGTTCCAGCATGGTGGCCTGAACGGGGTTTTCATCGGCTGTGCGGTATTGTGCGCCGTGTGGTTGATCAGCGCGCTGGGCATGAACGAACCGCCTTATGTCACCAGTCTGCGCATGCCGCTGACGCCAGAGGCAACCCGTGATGCCGGGCTGGCCGAGCGCCTCATGGCCGTGCCGGGTGTGACCGACGCCGTGGTGGTGGCGGACGAAGCTGCCATCTACATCAAACTGGATACGAAAATTTTGGATCGTGCGACCCTCGAGCGGCTGGTGAACCCACCCTCGGCGGCGTGCGAAGCCTAGGAGAACGTTATGGCCCGTGGGGTTAACAAAGTCATTCTGGTCGGGACCTGTGGCGTGGATCCTCAAACCCGCTACCTGCCCAACGGTAACGCCGTGACCAACCTGCGTCTGGCCACCAGCGAGCAGTGGACCGACAAGCAGTCCGGGCAGAAGGTCGAGCGCACCGAGTGGCACAACGTGTCGCTGTTCGGCAAGGTTGCCGAGATCGCCGGTCAATACCTGCGCAAAGGCTCGCAGTGCTACATCGAAGGCAAGCTGCAAACCCGCGAGTGGGAAAAGGACGGCGTCAAGCGTTATACCACCGAGATCATCGTCGACATCAACGGCACCATGCAGCTGTTGGGCGGTAGCGGCGGTGGCGGTGGCAACGCCCAGGCCCCGCGTGACAACGGCGATTCCTACAATCAGGATCACGGTCAGCAGCAATACAACCAGGCTCCTCGCCAGCAAGCCCCGCGTCCGCAACAGGCTCAGCGTCCAGCCCAGCAGCCGGCGCAACAGCAGCAGCCAGCGGCAGACTTCGACAGCTTCGATGACGATATTCCGTTCTAGGGCGGAATAAAGTCTATTTTGTAAAGGTTTTTTCATAAGCTGTTTAAATACAAGTAGATAGGACAAGAAAGCCTGAGATTCTGTAAAGATTCTCAGGTTTTTTTTGCACTGCATTTTGTAAAGCAGCTTCAGGAAAGCGGACAAACGGTTTTGACAAGCTAGGGATGCCGACTAAACCAAATGTAAACATTGGAGGTCGGTGCATGGTTGTCGAGACAGTTCGTTTGCAGTCGGGAGAACGGTTGCCCATGCTCTTGGATGAGCAAGGCCTGCCTGTCCCTGGCCCGTGCGAATGGATGCTTGTCCGTCGGCACCTTTCTTACAACTCGCTGAGCCGTAACATGAACGAGCTAGCGGTGATGTATGGCTGGTTTCAGCATGCAGGCATCGACCTATTTGAACGGATACGTTCGGCTAAGCGGTTCAGTGAGGCGGAAGTCAGTAGTCTGGTCGAGTGTCTTCGGCGCCCTCGACAGCAGCAGTCCACGGTCGTCAAGTTGGCGGTGACGCCAGATACCGCGAACAAGCGAATTGGAACAGCTATTAATCATATCGGCTGGTGTTTTGACGTTGTCGTTAGTACGGAGGAGTTGTCTGACGCCAAACGAGATCTAATTAATGAAAACAGAAACTTTGTTATTAAGTATCTGTTAAGTGCTCGCCAGAACAATGAGCCGTCCTCCAAGAAAAAGAAGAGGCTGACCGCCAAGCAGGCACAGTTCTTACAGGATGTTTTAGATCCAGACGGCGGGTCGGATTTCGGACGTGACAGAACGGTAAAGCTGCGAAACTTTCTTGCGATCACGCTGATGTTGTTCTTGGGGCTGCGTGTTGGTGAGCTTTTGAGCCTGAGAGTCAGTGACATTGAATTTGGCTCCATCACGTCCATCCGCGTTATCCGCCGAGGCCCCTCTTTAGCTGATCCTCGTGAAAGACCTCCGTCCGTGAAGCGTGCTGGACGGGTGCTGCCGCTCGACTCGCCTCGTATCGCTATGCTGCTTGATGACTACATCATGGATCATCGCGAGAAGTGCATGCGCCATGGTAAGGCGTCCGACACCCCATTCCTGCTGCTGAGCGACGAGGGCTCGCCCTTGACGAGTGATGCGCTCCAAAAGCTCTGCAGCGGTCTTCGTAGCCGCTATCCCAAGTCCCTCCCGCCGCACCTGACAACCAAGGCACTGCGACACACCTTCACCGACCAGATCTACACGGATCTGCGAAAGGCGGGGCATCCTGAAGACGAGATCACGCAGATTCTGATGGATCTGCGCGGTGATACAGCCCCTGGCTCCCAGGACACTTACATTGATTATCAGGAAGCAGGTCGAGAAATCCTCAAGCAATACCATCTGAAGATGGCTTCCTCTAGGAGTGCCCCTGATGTCCCATTCTGAGCCTACTGATTACCTCAGGCTTCTGATCCAGGACAATGACTGGGAGGCCATACCTGAAAAATTTATCACCCGAGAAGGTCGTGAGGCCAGGATAACAAATGGGCGTTGTTATCTCCCGATTGAGTCGGAGCGAGGTGTTCTGATACTAGAGGGGCATTGTTCCCCAATTTTGAGTTGGGCGGCTACAAAGTATCTAATTTATCGCGCCAGAACCACGTCCAGCATGGAAGGTAATAATTCATGGAGATCCATATTTACTGAGTTGGCTCCTCGTGACTTTCTGAATAAGTCAGCATCCTGTGTTCATCCTGAGATTTTCAAGGAGGCCTTGATTTCTCAGGTAAATCATGTGTTGTTGAAACTGCGGGCTGAATTTAAGCTCCATAGAGCCTATCGGTTGATTAGCTTTTATGTTTGGGCGGCAGAGTACTATCCCGAACTTGGGTTCTGCCCAATCTATGCACATGAGTTAGACCAGCTTTCAATTCCAGGGAATATCAAGGGGGCTGCTGTTCGTTCAAGTGACGAAGAGGAGGGTGCTCTCCATTCAACCTTTGAAGTTCCTCTGATAGCCAATGCCTTGTCGCGAGATAAGGGCACTAAATTCGAGCACTATCAACAGCGCGCCGCAGTAGCACTGTCTATGACGTACGGGCGAAATAGCGCAAACTACCGGGCCTTGTGGGAGCAGGACTTGGTCGATTTGGCCGACAGCCCCAGCGAGCCTTGGTTCGTGTTGAATATGCCAAGGATCAAGAAAGGGTTTAGATCAGCCCGCCATGATTTTATTGAGGAGCCGATTTCAGGCGAAAACGTTCGTTATGTGACTGAGCTTATTGAGCAGAATAAGGGGTTGCCAAGTACCGTAGAAGTAAATGGCAAGCCTATTAAGTGTGACCGATCATTATTCCGGCTAGTGGAACCTAATAGCACCCGGCTGATGCGGGGTGAATACAGCTCAGCCTACGAAATGTACAGCAGTCAGTTTTGTCGCTTGTTGCAGGATTTTGCTGAGCGAATGAATCTCATATCTCCTCTAACCGGGGAGCGTATGCGGCTGACTACCCGGCGGTTCAGGTACACATCTGCGACGATGTACGCGGCACTGGGGGCTACTAGGCGGGAGCTCGCCGCATTTTTGGATCATACCGATACTCAAAATGTGGATGTCTACTTCGATGCTGCTGCAAAGATGCTCCCGCATTTGGATAAGGCCGCAGCTTTGGTGTATGCGGAGTACGTTGATGTATTCAGGGGGCATAAACCTGCCGAGCCCAGCCAGGTTGCCAAACTGATCGCGTCTGATCGTGAGGTTCGAGCTCAAGATCCCGACCTTCCAGGTTCATCAATCGCAACGGGGGGCTGCGGGCTATCGGAGCTGTGTACGCTGAGTCCTCCGCTTTCCTGCTACCTCTGTCCAAAGTTCAGGCCCTATAAGTCTCCTGTGCATAGCTACTTGCTTAACAAGCTGTTGGCAGTTCACCAGCGGAACGGTGAGAACAGCCCAGGGGCGCCTCATCGCATGGATGTTATCTACGCGGTCAGTCAAGTCGTGCGTATGTGCGAGGAGCAGGGGGTGGTTGCATGAACAGGCGATATGGGCGGCGAAAATCACGGGCAACTATCAACCCTGATAAGTCTTCTAGCCCGGAAAAGAATTTGGCACGCCAGATTGAGCTGGCCAAGGGGCAGGCAGTACTACTCGGTGAGGAAGTGGAGTGGGAAAAGTCAGCTTGGATGCTGTCGGCGGCCCTCTTTAAGAAGCGTGGCCAGAATACCAGGTCGGTAAGGCTGGATTTCACATATCCAGTCTGTTTGAGCGGCGGCCCTCTGCCGAAGGACTGGGAGGATGTCGCGAAGCTCATGGTGGTTAGACGAGAGGTAGAGCAACACAAGAGCGTCTCGTCCCATAGAACGTTTCTGACTGTTTTCGGTTTCGTTTGCAACGCGGCTGCCGGTCGTCCGTTGGAAAGGCTTACTCCTGAAGTTCTGGACTCTGCAGCACGAGCAATTTCAAATAGTTCGTCATCTGAATCTGAGGTGTATAAGCGCCTTAATCTCATGCACGAAATCGTTAATAGGTGCTCACAATATGGCCTTTCAAAGGCACATTTGAGTGACTATCGATACGCCGGTATGAAGCGCCCAGATTCGCATGGGGGGCGATCAGCTATTAGGCTGGATGATCCTGCTGTAAAAGTCGAAAAGTCTAGTCGTGTGTTAGCACTGTCCACCTATCAAACGCTTGGCGCGCTCATTCGAGCTGTTCCATTTGGTCACAAATATCGTATCTATCTCCTGGTGATAACGCTGCTGGTCTGTACTGGGCGACGGTTAACTGAGATTACCTTGCTGCCCAGGCAAAAGCTTGAGGTTGATTCAAGTGGTGTTTACTTCAAGTATCTAGTGCTAAAAGGGCAAAGAGGTAGTGCGCAGTACGTCATGAAACGTGTGCCACTGATTTCGCGGGTCGTGCCGCTGGTTGAAAGTGTCTTGGAAGAGGTCGAGCAAAATAGCGCCGAGTATTACGCGGTTGCAGAAGAAATGTGTCGTGTCAATGGGCCGGATCTTCGGTTTCTTGCGGATGTCGATCCCGATGAGCCACTTTATTATGAGCGTCTCCTCGAAATGGGAATGCCATCTAATATGTTTGACAGTAGTGGCTGTTTTAGAAATCACTCTGAGGTGCTAGCTGGGAGGAGGAGCGTTTTTAAAAAAGACGTGATTAAATATTGTGCTTCTCATTATGATCCGGTCTTTGTTGCGCCATTATATGTGGCGGATGGTGTGGAGTACTTTTTAAAGGATATGCTTTTGCTTAACTTTAGGGGTACATCATCTGGTCATTATGCAAAGTGGGTTGTGAATACGGTAACGGCCATTTCATTTTCAAACTTTCTCAAGAAGATACACCGTTTTGCTGATGAGTACGCAGGAGCTTCACTTACTGATCGCTTTACATCTCATGACTTTCGGCACACATTAAATGATGCATTGGATAAAGGGAATTTGCCTGATTTGATGCAGACCGAGTTTTTTGGCCGAAAAAATCGGCGAGATACCGCTTCGTATCAGCATATAACACCTGAGCAGAAGGCTTTAAAAATCCGAGAGCAAATAAAACTTGGACAGGCTGGTGGTGTGATCGCTGAGCGGGCTATGCGTGTCCCTGTTGAAAGGCGAGAGGCCTTTCTCAAATCAGCTGTGAAGGCAGTTCATGATCTCGGCAACGGGCATTGCGTGCACCAGTGGAACCAAGGCGGCTGTCCGCGGCATCTCGACTGCGACACTGGGTGCGAAAAATATATCTATGTGATTCCTAGTGCAGATGAAAAAGATGTTGGGGCGTCTGATTCGGTTGTTCGCGAGATAAAGCACCAGATGGCTCACAGTTTCTTCACGTTGTTTGTAGCCGTTTCTGAAGGTGTTTCAATTTATGGGCAATGGCAGAAACATGTTTATTCCAAGCTTCATTTGCAGCAAATGCAGCTTGCAGAGATGGGGGTCTCTTTCGAAGATGAGGATATTGAAGATTTTATTAATACCGGCCAGCTGGATGGTGTTGCGTTCGAAGAAATACAGAAAGGCGTACGTGTCGGCTATAGTCATTACATTGAAAATCGCGTGAAGTTTCATGACTATGTGGTTGAGCTTTACGGTGCACTCCCTGAGGCGTGTTACAGGGATAGGTCTGAGGTTAAATACATTCCGGTGAAGGAGGTCTCTAATGAAGTACCGGAAAATGAGTGAGTCGGACGTCGAGCGGGTGTTGCAGTTCCTGTCTTCCGTGACTTCTGACGCGAAACTGACTTGGCGAGACGTTGAGGAGTTTTCCGGTTTCACTCGCCAGGCACTGCAGGCGAGAGACGACATCAAAGGGGCATATGATGTTGCCAAAAAAATAGTTCGGCAGGGCAAGGGTTATCGTTCTTCTGGGCAAGAGATACCTTTGCCAGAAAATACTGACGAGTCTCTGAGGGACGAGTTATTGGCATTGCGTGAGCGAGTAAAACAATTAGAAAGCCAAGAAGCCCTGTGGAATCGTCGGTGGTATCGAATTGCTTATAATATTCGTCAGCGAGGGATTCAAATGGTAGATGTTGATAAGGTAATCCCTTTGGAGAGCAAAGGCATGACCTCCAGACAGGTCGACAATTTGTTACGCCCGTTTGAGGGCGTAATACCTCCTGTGGCTTCACGTAGGGAGGAGTAATACCAGTCAGTTTCTACCAGCACTGTTCAGCCCGTTGGGCATCTGTGGAGATCTTTGCCGCTGACACCTGATCCGTCCAGCATTTCACTCAAGTCCACCGAACCCTAGGTGATCAAATGCCTGACTCCCGCATTCTCCTAGGGGCGTCCCTCATCCACAGAGCCCGAATCGTCAGGCACTATAATTTCCGCCAGTTCCATGCGTATCATTTCATCTAAATGGTGCGTTATTTTCTCTGCAGGAATGAAGTTCAATATCCCACGCTCATTACTTGCCAGCGTGACCAGGCCAGCGAACCTCATGAGGCCATCAACGTCGGCGATCACCACCGAACCACTCATGCCGTTGAAATCGTTCGGGCGATGGCCTCTGATTTGGAGGGTACAAAGGCCTTGTACCGCAGGCGCTGTCAGTTCCCCCTTTAGCCAATGTAACTGGGCTCCCAGAACGTTCGCTTCGTAGTCGTAAGATCGTCCGGCCTCTGGGTAGCCAAACACGTCAAAGCTTTCAGCGCGGCTGTAATCCTCGATAAAAGCGCACTCAGCAGCGTTAAGACTGACGAGCCCTGCCGCATACAACTCGGTGTGCTGAGATTTCACGATTCGCAAAATCACCAGGTCTGAATCCGGGTCGGGATCTGACTCATCCCGGAATACTGCGCGGAGGTCGAACAGGATGGAGAGCGGGGCGTTGCGCAGCAAGATCCGCAATTCGTCATGGGCGGCGAACTGGTTCTTGAGAACGTGAAGAGCTGTTACGACAAAGAGCTCGCCGCAGTATTCCAGTACAAAGGCAGTCCCAATGCCTCCATGAGAATAGTGCTCGTCAAGGTGCTCACTGCTCAGGATCACCGGGTGCACTTGACCCAGCATCATGTCCCTAAACTCGTTCTCAGACATGTACTGATCTGAATCCGTCACCGTGACTCTCCTGACTATGGCTGGCTGCCTGCCTTTTCCCCCAAGACTGACGAACCTGCCGAACCTTCGGAGCGCCAGTACCTGCTCACCGTCGTACGCGACAACCCCAGAATCTCCACAACCTCAGCAGGCGTTTTCCCCTGCGCCTTCAGTGCCAGTACAGCATCCTGATTACGCACCTTCTTCGGCTTGCCGACCGATCGAGAAGACAGTTGGCCGTCCTTGAGCTGATCGTGGACGAGGACAGCACCACCTGATGCCTCGAACGCCTGAAGCTCCTGCATGGCCGCCTCTAATACAGTCTTAGGCTCCTTGCCGTCCTTTAGGCCCACGCACAGAGCCACAAGCGTCACGAGGTCGAAATCGAGTACTGCGGCAATCTCATGGAGCTTGTCGAGTGTCACGCCAGCCTTGGCGCGTTCAAGGGCACCGATGGTCGTGCGCAGCGAGCCACCGGCCAAATTTTCATAGCTCAGTTGCCGCTCCTGGCGAATACCGCGAAGCGCTGCTGCTATCTCGATCTTGAGTGACATAAGCGTCCAAAAGCGAGGATAGAGCCACAGCCAGCTAGGCCGATAAACGGTGCATGCTGACATTAACGGTCTGGTTCAGCTAAGATGCTCACCCGCACGATGTGCCCACTATCGCATGACCACCAGGCAGGCCGGTGCCGCCTTGCGTCAGCGAGTGTTGGATACATCAATTTATAGCTAAATAGAGACTGGAGCTTGGAATGAAGATTAGCGTCTTGTCTGATCTGCACCTCGAATTCAAGCCATTCGAGCCGGCGGTTTCGGACGCTGATCTTGTCGTGCTTGCAGGGGACATTCACACGCGCGAGCGGGGCGTAAAATGGGCGAACCAGGCGTTTTCCGGCGAGGTGCTCTACGTCTTGGGCAACCATGAATTCTACGGCGGCCATTTTGATCGGGCGTTGGAGAAAGCGCGGCAGGCGGCTGAGAGCCATGTGCATGTGGTGGAGAACGATGTTTTCATCAAGGGCGGCATTCGATTCTTGGCTTGTACGGGATGGACAGACTTCAGCGCCGTGGGTGATGTATCGGCGGCTAGCGCTGCTGCCAGGAACACGATGAACGACTTCCGAGTGATCCGCGCCGGTTCGAATTTCCACAAGCTGCGCACCGACGAAGTCGCTGGCCGCAGTCGTCAATCCCACGCATGGCTAGCTGCCGAACTGGAGAAACCATTCAATGGGCAAACAGTGGTGATCACTCATCACGCGCCGCTCGTTGAAGTCGGTGGACATGAGAACGAAGGGCCAATCACTGCCTCGTATTGCAACAACTGGCACTCACTTGTCGCGCGCAGTGACGTGTGGATTTTCGGGCATACGCACCACGCGATCGATGTTGAGTTAGGCGGCTGCAGGCTGGTTTCCAACCCGCTCGGCTACCCGGATGAACAGACAGGTTTTGACCCCTACAAGGTGTTGGATTTAGATGAGCGTCGCTGAAAAGTTTGATGTGAAACAGGGGGCCTCAACTACTGTGCCTCAGGCGGTTTTGGATGCGAAAGCCGTTGACTGGGGTGTCGCGATCGACGCCTACCTTTGCGGAGCAGGCCGGATCGGCGGCCACTACTCGGCGCATGCTTACTTCGATTGCTCTGGCCAGATTAGAGATGGTGAGACTGTCCTCACTCCGCCCGTCCGACCCATCCGCCGAGCGCAAGGTTTCTCCCTTTTGCAAAGCGAGAGCGGGGGTGACTACTACGTCCTCGTATCCTCAATCGACGCTGATGATTCCAGCGCAGAGAACGAAGCTGATGCCTGATAGAGACCGAGTCCCCATTCAAGTCACGGATGCCAAACGTGCGCATTTCAATATCGGGATAACTGCGTTTTTGTTCTGTCCTGAGGTCGAGGGTTTCATGCTGACGGGGATCGTCTACTTCGATCAGAAAAACCGCTTCAAGGATGGCCGGCGCATTCGTACTTCCATGATCGTTGAGTTTGTCGACCAAGGTGGGTACTCCGTCGCGCTTACCTCAACTGGTAGCGCTTACGTCCTGGTGCCGCAAAGCCCTGAAGAGCTCCCTCTGGATCTCGCCCAACGGATTGAACATTGAAGGTGCACATGGAAAAGCTGAAGCTATTGGCAGAGATGCTGCGCGGGCCGGCTCTGGCTATGCAAGGGCTGGATGTATCCCCCGAGGAGGCCGCAGCACAAGTAGCCGAGAGGTTCCCCGGGAAACCGTACTGCGTGGTTCAGGACTGGGTGCTCTTCGATCTAGAGATGCCCGATCTGGTACGTGACGGCATGGCCGGTATGGGGCAAAAGCCCATTATGCTCGTGTTTCTCGACATGGTGCACGACACCCTTGGGCGGTACCCCGTTGGTGGCTGGGCCCGGACTGCACCCCTGCATTCCTTCGTAGAAGAGCGTTTTTTTGAGACCAAAGACTCTGTCTATGTCCTCATTGGCCCGGGCCAGCGTCGGCGCGCCACACTTTCCTCAATTATCAGACTTCCAACCGGAATGGGATCGATTGAATAAGTGGGTGCGCCTAGCCGCCACTGACTTCTAGACTGACCCCCTGCTCTCAGGATCCTTGAGATTCTCTCAACGGAAACCTGATCCCGGCTCAACGAGACGTTCAGATTGGCATCGCTTACTTGGACGGATCTCTGTGCACATTCCCTCCCAAAGCCTGGGATCCACCTGCCACGAAGATCCGCCAGGATGGCCGGAGTTTTTCTATCACCGCCCGCAAACGCGATGATGGGACGCTTGTCCAGAACGTAGTGGCAAAAACTGACTACGTCTATTGGAGCGCAGCAGGTGCTGGGCTAGAGTTTCAGGATCTATCAGCCCGGTGAAATACCTTAAGCCGTCACAAGGAAGAGGCTATGCAGATCCAGTACCTAGAGATCGCGAATTTCCGCAAGCTCCTGTCCGTTCGAATCGACCTGGCCAGCACCACCACCCTGTTGGTCGGCGCTAACAACAGTGGTAAATCCTCTGCAATGTTGGCGTTGCGAAAATTCCTGCTCTCGAAAGCTAGCGCTTTCCGCCTCCAAGATTTGACACTTGCTCACCTCACGGCCATCAATGAGATTGGTGTCGAGTGGGAAAAGGTTGACGAAACCTTTGCGACACCAGTTGCGAACGATTGGAAGCATTGGTTGCCCACTCTCGATCTATGGGTGGAAGCCTCGAAAGGGGAGCTGCACTACATCAAGGATTTGATTCCCAATTTTTCCTGGAAAGGTGGCTGTGTCGGGATGCGTTTTCGACTTGAGCCCAAGGACATGGCCAAACTCTTTACCGATTACCGGAAAGAGCGTAACCGGGTCAAAACCCTGTTGCAGGAGATCTCGAACAAGACCGAGAAAGGAAAAACTCCGCCCACGCTGTCACTTTGGCCGCAAAGCCTGCATGACTACCTTAACCGTCGCTTGGGGGCGATGTTTACCATACGCTGGTACCGTCTAGACCCGGCGCAGCTCTGCGACCCAGATCCCGAGACTCGTCACGCCAGCCTGCAAGGACTGTCTGCTAATGCACTTCCGCTGGAGAGCAACCCGCTGACCGATCTCATACGCGTGCACGAGATCAATGCGCAGCGTGGCTTCGGTGATAGCGCCGAGGAGTCCGTCACTGAGGGGCGAGGTGGCTCAGGGAAAAAACTAACTGAGCAACTGCGTGCTTACTACAGTCGGCATCTCGATCCCGGAGACAGCCCTGACATTTCAGATTTGGAAGCGCTGACAGCCATTCAAGCTGCGCAGTCGGCGTTCGATTCCCGACTAACCTCCAGTTTCGCTCCCGCCCTTGTAGAGGTCGCAGGTCTGGGCTATCCGAACACTACTGACCCTGCGATCAGGGTGGAAACCAGGCTTTCCCCTACGGACGGCATGAACCATGAAGCTGCGGTGCTGTTCGAGTTGGATTCAGTCGCAGGCGCACCTGGTGCTCCTCCCATGCGTCTGCCCGAAACATCCAATGGTCTCGGTTACCAAAACCTGATCTCGATGATTTTCCAGCTGATGGCATTTCGGGATGAGTGGCTGAGGAAGTACAAAAATACCGAGGAGCAGTCCGACGCCGGCATTGAGCCGATCCACCTCGTGCTGGTTGAGGAGCCAGAGGCTCATCTTCATGTTCAAGTGCAGCAGGCCTTTATCAAGCACGCGTATCACGTCCTATGTAATGACCCGCTTCTCAAGAAATACCCGAGGCTCAAAACACAACTGGTGGTCAGCTCTCACTCCAGCCATGTTGCTCATGAGACGGACTATGCAAACCTTCGGTATTTCCGAAGGCTACCCGCAGGAATGGCCGGTGTGCCTATCCCGGTGTCCACCGTCTCTAACTTGAGCACAGTGTTTGGCGACAAAAACCGTCACAGGCAAACCAAGGAGTTCGTGACTCGTTACCTGCGGGCGCAGCATGCCGATCTCTTCTTTGCTGACGCAGTGATCTTGGTTGAAGGCGCTGCGGAGCGAATGATGTTGCCGCATTTCCTACGCAGTCAATTTTCGTTCCTTGACCGTTGCTACATCACCATTCTGGATATTGGTGGCAGTCACGCACATCGCCTCAGGCCACTAGTCGATGCATTGGGAATCGTGACGCTGGTTATCACGGATCTGGATGCCGGACTGAAAAAATCAGCGGTACCCGTCAAGCGCAAAGCCGAACAAGAAACCAATAACCCCACCCTGCGCGGCTGGGTCACCGCCCTGGGAATAGGGCACGATGTCGACACCTTGCTGGATCTCGATGCGGAGAAAAAATCGCAGCAGATAGACGACTTGTTTGCGATCCGCATTGCGTATCAGACACCCATCAGCGTCGTTCTCCCCAAGGCTGAAATTGAGGCCCAGGCGCTGCCCAACACGTTTGAAGACAGCCTGGTGCTGAGCAATGTGCAGCACTTTGCAGTCAAGAAAGGCCGTGGTCTGACCAAGTCTTTCGCCAAAGCGCTCCGTGAGTCTGCCACGGTAGACGACCTAGGTAAGGCTTTGTTTGAAGCGCTCAGGACGGGTGACAAAGCGGAGTTTGCACTACAGGTGCTTGGGGATCCCGACTTCGCCGAGGTGGCTATTCCAGAGTACATCCGGGAAGGGCTCGTCTGGTTAGAGGAAAAGCTGAAGAAGAAGAGCAAGGAGCTCTTGATTATCCCGACGGCCAGTGTCGAGGTAACGCCCGAATGAGTGCCATAAAGGATACCACCGATGAAGTCACGCCCACTGCGGATGACATTATCAAGCAATGCTTGAATCTTGAGACGCCACGCAGCTTTTTCCTATATGCCGGCGCCGGCTCAGGTAAGACCCACTCCCTCGTCGTAGCGGTGAAATCACTCAAGGAACGCGAACGTCAGCGCCTCACCTTTGAAGGCCGCCAAATCGCGATCATCACGTACACCAACGCAGCCTGTGAGGAGATCGCGCGCCGACTTGAGCACGATCCGCTGGTTGAGGTTTCAACCATTCATGCTTTCTCTTGGAAGATGATCAAGGGCTTCAACGACGATATTCGTGAATGGTTACGTATCAAGCTTGCGGACGATATCGCTGAGTTGGACGACAAGCTCGGTCGGGCGAAATCAGTGAACAAGACCTACCTGGCTAACAAGGCGAGCCGGGATAGCAAAGCCCGTCGCTTGGCGGCGTTGGATGAAATTTACGAATTCACCTATAGCCCGTCAGGAGATAACCGAAGTAGGCAATCGCTGAACCACAGTGAAGTCATTCAGATGGCCGCAGCGTTTCTACCCCAGCCACCTTTGCTCGATGTTTTGGCGGATCGGCACCCGGTGCTGCTCATCGATGAGAGCCAGGATACGTACGGCCCGCTCATGGATGCATTTCTTGAAGCGCAGGCAGCGATTCCTGGAAGATTTTGCTTAGGCCTGCTCGGCGACACGATGCAGCGAATTTACAACGACGGGAAGCCAAAGCTCTATGAGGCGATACCGCGCGACTGGGCCAGGCCCGAAAAACGTATCAATCGTCGTTGCCCGATCCGAGTTGTCGATTTGATCAACAAAATCCGAGCGGGAGCGGATGATCATCAACAGATACCAAAGCAGGGAGCGGCCCAAGGTGCTGTGCGTATGTTCTGCATCCGGCAGGCACCGGGGCAAGATTTCAGCTTGGAAGACCGGATCGCTAATCAAATGGCAGCTATCACGGGCGATGCTCAGTGGTCGAATGGCATGGAAGGCCGCAAGACGCTGATCTTGGAGCACAAGATGGCTGCCCGCCGCATGGGTTTTGAAGGGGTATTCGCGCCACTCTATGCCGTTGAACATCTGAATACTGCACTGTTGGACGGTACGTTACCCATCCTCAGGGTTTTCTTTGATGGGGTCGCTCCAATCGTCGCCGCAGCCCGTTCAGATGATTTCACGCTCATGGAGGCGGTGCGGCTACGCTCTCCTTTGCTTGATCCTAAGCACCTGGAGGCGGCTGGAGAGGGGCAATTCAAACTGTTGGAATCTGTTGGCGCGGCGACCCACTCTCTCTGCGGGCTGCTGGAAGGCAACGACCCGTTGATTGAGGAGGTGATCCACATCCTCCAGAGCACAGGTTTGCTTACGCTGCCCGATCGACTCGTTGCCGCAGTGGCTCAAGGTGCCACTTCAGACCCTGCACCCGAAACAACGGATCGTGAGGCACTTGAAATCCATGCTTATCGGGTTGTTCTGGGGCGTCGTTACTCCGAAATCGCGGCCTTTGGTGGCTACGCGAATGGCCTCTCGCCCTACGGCACCCACCAGGGGGTCAAAGGCTTAGAGTTTCCTCGGGTGATGGTCATCCTAAACGACGAAGAAGCAGGTGGTTTTCTGTTCAGCTATGAAAAATTGCTCGGTGTTAAACCCGCTTCGCCGAGCGACGTGAAGAATGAGCGCGAGGGACTCGACAATTCGCTATCACGTACGCAAAGGCTTCTTTACGTCACCTGCAGTCGTGCAGAGCAGAGCTTGGCCATCGTCGTCTACAGCGCACAGCCTGAGATTGCGAAAGCTACAGTCATTGACGCTGGCTGGTTAACAGCCGAAGAGATCGTGGTGCTTTAAAGCAGCTCTTGAGGGGGCCGGCACACAGGCGCTCAGCCTTGCAACGCCGCCGATTGGCCGCCATGCCTACTCACCGTGGCCTTCGAGGTCTTCACCCACGATGGGGACACGTTGAGCACCTTTCTGGCCGAGCAGGAGGCGCGAGCGGCTGCGAAGAAACGCAAGTTTCGGTATTTCGAGCTCGTGTCCATCGTGCCGGTGTGATCGGCCTTTCTAGTTTCGTGGCTGCGGGCATCCAGCCCGGCTTGCCCGGCAACCTCAGCGTCGGTTGTACGCCAGCACGTGCTCTGCGAACCCCGTGAGATCAGTGAAGTCCTGACCCTGGGTACGGTTCAAGAGAAAGCCTTGAATGCCCACTGCTTGCGGCCCAGTGCGATCACATGTACGCCCGAGGAGGATGACGAGGATAGTTGAACGCTGGTCTTCTTGGCCGCAGCTGAGGACGCGTTCGAGCATGCAGGTTGGATCACACTTGTCGTTGGGCTGAGGTGGATTCTGGCGTCGGTGCAGAGTCTGAGTGCCGCTTGGGCTGGTCGAGCTGCGTGCCCGAGTCCTCTGTGTCTTGACCCAGGGTACGCCTCTCTCTTGCGATCAACTGTAAGGGGCCGGCAAACACGCCTTTAGTCGTGCAAGACGGGTGGGCCGGACGCATACTTTAAATCAGTATTTTAAAGGGCTGCAACGGCCTCTAGACATCTCTGCTAGCTCTGAGAAATTCACTCTGTAGACCGGACAGAATGACCGCGAACTTTCCAAAAGCGCCAAGTTGATATGAAGCTCGAAGTCGTCATTCCAATGTGCCATTATCTCGGTTTGGCGACCCGTGCGAAGGCCCGGACAACCTAGCATCCAAGCTTCTAATCAAGGACGGTTATGCCTCAAGTCATCATCCCGCGTTCCTTTCGGAAAATGCTTCGAGACCTCAGCAAATCTGACAAAGTGGGCAAGAGTGCAGCCCAACGTGCTGAAGCCGCTTGCACCCAAGCAAGCCTAAGCGACCAAATTCGCTTGGAACGAACGAAGAACGGTGAATCGCGCCTAGATTGCGAGAAGTACGAACTCGGTGACGGTTACCGTTTGGTGCTTCAGCGGAACAAGGTCGGTACGGAAGACTTCTTGATCATGTTGTTTGTCGGATCCCATGCAGAATCTGATATCTGGCTGGAACTGCACCGCAAATACAAATGGGTGCGGAAGGATTCTGACGGCAAGATCGAATTCATCCAGGTGTCCAGCGCGGAAGAGCCGATCCGTCCACCGATCATCGACGTTGCCATGGACACACCTGAGCACGTCCTGGATGAGCCGTTGCTGTCGACTTTTACCAGCGAGGATTTCAAAGGCTCGACGCTTCAGAGTGAGACCATTCAGATTCTGCTGGGTGTGACCAAAGGTGACTGGGGTGAGGCTGCAAACAGCATTCTCGAAAAAGTGGAAAAGCAGCAGGATTTCGAGTCTGCTGTGCTGGCTGCGGATGTGCTGGGCATGGCTGATCATGGCGATCACGAAGGGGCTCGGCAGCGGTTGCGCCTGGACGCTAAGCAAGCCCATGAGGTCAGTGCTGCTGACCTGCTCGAAGGTGTCAGTTCGCCGGTTAATGCTGAAACCTTCTATACGTGGAAGGAAGAAGAGGGCATGCCTGAGCCCTCCAACCGGGAAGAGTGGATGCTGTACCTGCATCCTGAACAGCGAAAGATCGCAATCGCAGACCTTGCTGGCCCTTCGCGCCTTAGGGGGGTATCCGGGAGTGGCAAAACCTGCGTCTTGGTGCACCGTGCTCAGTACTTGGCCAAGAAATATGGCGAATACGTGCTGGTGGTGACGCTGACTGACAGCATGCGCAAGCTTCTGAACTCGCTTGTCACATCCCTGTGCGGCCCGGAGCGTTCGCTGATCCATGTCACGACTATCCAGGCGTTGGCGCGTGATCTTGTCAATGATTTGAAACCAGATCCAACCCGCAGGCCAGTTGAGTCTTACACCGACGCTGCGCTGGCTGCTGTTATCAAGGCCGTACCTGAGTTCAATACTGGTGTTTCTGCACTTGGTCGACTTTCGGCACATGATCTCAGGCATTTCCTGCGGGAGGAGCTGAGCTACATCCGCACTCGATTGCTGCCATCGGAATACTCAAACTACCTAAAATCTTCGTTCCGACGAATTGGTCGGGGTAAAGCATTGGCGGAACCTGCTCGGAAATTAGTCATGCAGGGTCTTCAAGTTTATGAAGAATTCATTGCGCAGGGCGGTGCTCCAGATTTTGAGGGCATCGTGCAGGACGCCATCACCCTTCAGAATACTCTTGGGGAGAAGAGTAAAAAACGCTGGCGTGCCGTGCTGGCCGATGAGGTTCAGGATTTGAGCCAGAACGAGATTCACATGCTGTCGTTGATCAGGACGGACAGCGGTGATCTGCTGAAAACGGCTCCAGACGGTCTATTTTTGGTGGGCGATGGCGCGCAGACCATCTATAAGCGAGGCTTCTCGCTGAAAACGCTCGGGATCACGCTCAATCGGGCTAGCGTGTTTAAGAAGAACTACCGCAATACCAAAGAAATCCTGCAAGCCGCGTATGCCCTGATCATCAATTACGAATTTTCGGACATTGATGAAGATTCTCAGCAGAAGCCGTTGGCGCCTGACTTCGCCGTTCGGCGGGGTGAGCGCCCAGGACTCGTGAGGTGTAAGACCAAAGAGGACGAACTGGCGTACGTCATCTCTGCAATCACTAAAATCAAGGAAATCCACGGCGTCGAAGCTCTTGATGACGTGTGCGTGATCTCGCGGTCGCGAGGCTTCAGAAGTGATGTGATTCAGGCCATGATGGGCTTGGGCATACCTCATGTTGACATCAAGGCTTCGATCGATGCGCCAGGTGTTCGTGTGTCGACAGTGGAAAGCGCCAAAGGGTTTGAGTTTGGCTGCGTGTTCCTTGCCAGTGTGGCCGAGCCGGTTTCCATTGCTCGTCCGCAAGAAGTGACTGACGCTGGTGATGTTGCCAAGCTGTATGTCGCGATGACACGTGCCCGTGATCAGCTTCATATCAGCTACATCTCTAACGCTGAGTTGTCTCCCGTCGAAGCACTGAACACTATCCAGCCCTGGTGTGAGCTATTGAAGTTTAAAGGCGGAAAAGTCCGGTCGCTTACTGAATACGCATGAGCGCGCACTGAGGAGTTGGCCGCGCTGGCTGGCTCCCTCAGCGTAACCGTCCTCCAACAAACGTTCCTGTCTCAACCGCCGAAAGCATAGTGTCCAGCTAGTTAAGTGGTAGCGATCCTAGCGTTAAGGGTAATTGCGTCCGCTTGAAAATACGCGGACACAATTACCCTTACCGGGCAGGCTCGGAAGGTGTGTTCACCGGCCCCTTACGATCAACTCATCCGAAAATCGTTGGGCCATGGGTGTCCACCAGGAGGCCAGGATCAGTCAACATCCCCCCTGATTTGATTGCGGTTGGGATGCTGTCAGCTGGGGCTTCTGAGTGGTCTGGGGCTTCAAGAATGGCGCGGGGGGCGGGGGCCCGAAGGCAGTGAAATAACGCATCAGGAGGCTGCCGGCCCACGCGAGACACATCAAAACGCCATCAATAACCTAGACGCATGGGGGCTATTGCCATAAATTCCATGGACAGAGCTGCCATGGATGTCAAGATGGAACCAAACGATGCCGGCGGAGTTGCTGCCAAGCACGGCTTCATTTTTCAGGATTGCGTTGCCGCCTTTTACGTCACACAGATGCTTCGTGACAAGACAATTCGACGCATCCGCTGCGAGGTCACAGACGATATCGATGTCGTCTGCGATGATTTCGTAGAGTTCGTACAGGTCAAAACCACCACGAAGACCCTTTGGGCCCAGAGTGATCTTGTCGTTCTGAGTAAGGGTGCCAAAAACAAAAAGATCCCTTGTAGCTCGATCTTGCACAAGTCCATGGAGTGCGAACCTGAACTCACCGTGCCAAGAAAATTCAGGATCGTTACGGAGCATCCCACTAACGTCACTCTCGAATACCTGCTTATCAGCCGAGACGAACGTGACGGCAAGCCAGGGCGCGATGAGCTGATCAAATACCTCAACTCGAAAACCGCCAATTACGTTGCTACCAGTGGGGTGGACGTGGCGAATTGGGTTGACGCCGCGTGGTGGCAAGTGTTCCGAACCATGCGCGAGATTGAGCTCTTGGGTATTAGGAACATTCGGCTTGCTGCGGATGAGCTCCACGGGGCCATCTTGAGCACCGAGGCTTCTGCAGAGGATATCTGGCGAGGTATCCTGGACACGGTTACGCGTAAAGGCGCTCTGTCACGCAGAATCCACTCGGTGGATAGCAAATCTTATCTTCGCGCCGATTTGAACACTTGGTTCCAAGGCCGGGTCGAGGAAGATCAGAAGCGGGTAGGGCGCAAGATCTACGTCAAGCGGCAGCTACCGCATATTCTGGTTCCGTTCCGCGCCCCTTTGTCCACACCGTGTGCTAAACGAAACGGCCTCGTCTTGCACCAGCAATACAGCATGACGCGCTACCGTTATAAACACATCGTCGACAACGTCTGCAAATGGCTGGACGAGGTGTTTCTCCGCCCCAATGAACTGGCCGACATCCACAAGCTATCGCTTGTTGAGCAAAGCCAGCGCTTAAAAAACACGGTCTTCGCTTCCCTGGCAGATGTGCGTTCCTTCTTGGGTCGGGTGCTTCTCCACGCCACGATTCGACAGACGCATTCCAGTCAGCCGATACCCTGCATGCTTTACCTCCAAGGTCAGGACGAAGAAAAGATATTGGAGAACGTCCATATCGTTCGGCGAGATCCCGAGGGTGATGAGTTGTGGGTTGGCTTCAGTGAGCTTGTCACGGCGTCAAACATCGCTGCGCGCTTGCATGAGATCCGTGATGAGCTCTACGAGGAGATTATGGAGTGCTTCAGCAGCGCTCGCGGCAAGATCCTCGACATCAAGGATGATGCCTACCTACTGCGCCATGATATCGACACGATCTTGGACGAGAGCAACTCGTTCGACTCTCATCTGCATCGTCTTCGGTTCGTGCTCTTCATAGGGTACGACTCAACGTTGCTCACTGAGCCTGAAACCCTGGGGCACGAAGATCAGCTTGAGCAGGAAACGGCAGCCCTATTCGAAAAGTTTGCCGATGACCTGGAACACGACCCCACCTTCGCAAAGCTCACAATCAACGTGTTCATCTACCCAGCGCCAAGTTTGGAGACGTTAACCCAGTTGGTAGACAAGAAGGTCAGGGAGGCCTTGTGATCGAAGTTTATGATGCTGCAAAACAGAGTTTGGGCGCAGATGGGTTCTCCGCGTTCCGCTACCTCTCAGCGGTCAACTCCCTCCTGTCCAACCCCGTTTCCAGTTCATTGGGTAGAGATTTGACCATTCGGGCGCTTGGTTCCCGTGAGAAATTCGTGGATCACGTTGGTATTCTGCGCAATATGGTAAGGAAGGCTGGGTTATTTCCGTACTTGAAGAAAGAGTTCTCGGAGCTTTCCCAAGGCGAACGTATTGCCTTGGACGTGTACCGAACGCCATTCTCGGAAGACTTTGTTTTTCACTCGATGCAGTTCCGGATCTTCGATCTGCTCAAGGCTGGCCGCAACGTCGTACTGAGTGCGCCTACCAGCATGGGCAAGAGTGCCATCGTCGACTCGCTACTTGGCCTTGGTCGCTTCAAGCGGGTCGTTCTAGTGGTACCCACGGTCGCTCTGGCTGACGAGACACGGCGGCGTCTTCAGGAGCGCTTTGGCGAGGTCTATCAGATCATTCACCACAGCTCGCAAGAGTGCCGCAGCGACAGGGTCGTATACGTCTTGACCCAAGAACGGGTAAACGAGCGTGATGACATCAAGGCTATCGATCTTTTCGTTATTGATGAGTTCTACAAACTGGCCTTCCAGCAGCTTAAAAACGGCACCACCGACTTCAAGGATGAACGGGTTACTGAGTTGAATATCGCCCTCAGTAAGCTGCTGAAAGTGTCCAAGCAGTTCTACCTCACGGGGCCCTTCATCAACAGCATTCGGGGCCTAACCGAACTGGGGTACGACCACACATTCATATCTGCCGATTTCAACACCGTGGCGGTCGATGTGCAGACCTTCGGTGTGGATCCCAATGATGATGAGAAGAAGCTTGAGATGTTGGCGACCATCGCACCACAGTGTGAAGGCGCCACGATTATCTATTGCAAGTCGTCCACTGTGGCCGGCAACGTCGCCCGCGAGCTGGTCAGACTTGGGTACGGTCAGCCGTTCCAGAGTCCTCACATTGATTGGGTTGCTGAAGAGTTCGACCCGGATTGGGACTACACCTATGCCCTTAAGAATGGCATCGGTCTGCATTTCGGCGGACTTCCCCGAGCCCTTCAGCAGTACACCGCCGACCGGTTCAATGCGGGGGATCTGCGATTTCTCCTGTGCACCGCAACCATCATCGAGGGTGTAAATACGATTGCTAAGAATGTCGTTATTTACGACAACCGCAACGGCACCCGAGGAATCGACAAATTCACCCACGGCAACATTAAAGGCCGTGCGGGGCGGATGGGCATCCACTTCGTCGGCAAGGTGTTTTGCCTGGAAGACGTTCCCGAAGACAACCTGAATCAGGAGGTCGATATCCCTCTGGGGATTCAGGATGACGATACGCCGCTGAACCTGCTAGCTAGCGCCCAGCCAGATCATTTGACTGAATATTCCCAGGATCGGTTTGAAGCCGCGTTTGTCCAGGATCGGTTTTCCGTCGATCTAGTCAAGAAGCACTCCTACTTCAGGATGGAGCAGTTTGAGCAACTGTACAGCTTGGTTCAGATGCTCAACGAAGACGAGTTTGAGTCACTTATTTTTCACTGGTCTCCAGCGCCCGGATTTTTGAAAACGTTGGCTAAGATCAGCAGCAAGATCGTACCCAAGGCGTTTTCTACGAATGGTCTTCAAACCAAAACCCCAGATACCATCTTGGCCAAGCTGACCGCCTACCTAAAGGCCGACAGTTATTCGGCTTTTCTAAAAGGTCAGATTGAGTACACCAAGCAGCGGATCAAAGCACAGGAGAAAGTAAACCTCTCCAAGTCGCTCAACAATGATCTGAAGCTGGTGAGCAATGCCTTCGGATACACCATCCCCAAGTTGCTGGGGCTGCTGGAGGACGTTGTTCGTTTGCACGCTATCAAAAAGGGGATGCGCAGCACTATTGACTACAGCCATGTCAGGATGGGCTTTGAGAATTTCCACCTCCCAGCAGGCGTGAACGCGCTTGAAGAGATAGGTATCCCCATCCAGACGCTACACCGCAGTAAGCGGATGGCGAACACACCTTCAGAATCCCCAGATTAAGGGCGATGGTGTCCACCTTAAAATACGTGGACACCATCGTCCTTAATTCAAGGAACACCATGCGTCAGCGCACCTCTTATCCCAAACTCTTCAAGGCCCAAGTTGTCCAGGAATGCCTGAGCCCCGATGTATCCATTGCCAGCGTGGCGCTGCGGCACGGCATCAACGCTAATCTGGTTCGCAAGTGGATACCTATCTATCGTGACCGGCAGGCTTCTGCCTTGCCTGCATTTGTACAGTTGAAGCTTGAGAACGCTGCGGCGACGCCTGCTCTGCAGGATGTAGCCCGCATCGATATTTCCTCAGGGCAGCAAGCAGTCACTGTGAACTGGCCGATCTCCGACCCGGACGGCTGCGCCCGCTTTATCCGTAGCCTCTCCCAATGATTCGCATCGACGCCATCTGGCTCGCCACTGAGCCCATGGATATGCGCGCCGGCACCGAAACAGCCCTTGCCCGTGTGATCTCCGTGTTCGGTGCGGCGAAGCCGCACAGCGCGTATCTGTTCGCGAATCGCCGCGCCAATCGGATGAAAGTACTGGTGCACGACGGCGTGGGTATCTGGCTGGCCGCGCGCCGCCTGAACCAGGGCAAGTTCCATTGGCCAGGCACACACCGGGGCCTGGAAGTCGAACTCGACGCCGAACAATTTCAAGCGCTGGTGCTGGGCCTGCCTTGGCAGCGGGTTGGCCCAAAAGGCGCAATTACGTTGCTCTGAATCGGGTCTTTTAGCTGTGTCAGGTGGGTTGCTTTGGTAAAATCCACGGCATGACTTCCTCGCCCAATCTCGACCAAATGACGCCTGATCAACTGCGCGCACTCGCTGCGCAGTTGCTATCGAAGGTCGACACCATGGGCCGAGAGAGTCGCCGCGACAAGACCGTCATCGAGCAGCTCTCTCACGAGATCGCCATTCTCAAACGTCACAAGTTCGCCAAGCGCAGTGAGCAGATCAGCCCGGCGCAAGGCAGCTTGCTGGATGACTTGCTGAGCACTGACCTCGAAGCCATTGATGCCGAGTTGAAAGCGCTTCGCCCCGCCCCGGCACCGGACGAAGCACGTCAACAACCTAAACGTGCGCCGCTGCCGCCGCAGTTTCCTCGTACCGTCATTCATCACGAGCCAGAGAACACTCAGTGCTCCTGTGGCTGCCAACTTCAGCGCATCGGCGAAGACGTCAGCGAGAAGTTGGATTACACGCCGGGCGTGTTCACGGTTGAGCAACATGTACGTGGAAAGTGGGCCTGCCGTCAGTGTGAAACGCTGACTCAAGCGCCGGTACCGGCACAGGTGATCGACAAGGGCATCCCCACCGCCGGCTTGCTGGCCCACGTGATGGTGGCCAAGTTCGCCGACCATCTTCCGCTGTACCGGCAGGAAAAGATCTTCGATCGTGCCGGCCTGGCGATACCGCGTTCAACGTTGTCTCAGTGGGTCGGCCAAACCGGCGTACACCTGCAACCCCTGGTAGATGCGCTGCGCGAAGCCGTGCTGGCCCAGCAAGTCGTCCACGCTGATGAAACACCGGTGCAGATGCTGGCCCCGGGCGAAAAGAAAACCCATCGAGCATACGTCTGGGCCTACTGCACGACACCGTTCTCGGCACTTAAAGCTGTGGTGTACGACTTCAGCCCCAGCCGTGCCGGCGAACATGCGCGCAACTTCCTGGGCACCTGGAACGGCAAGCTGGTGTGCGATGACTTCGCAGGCTACAAAGCCGGCTTCGAGCAGGGCATCACCGAAATCGGCTGCATGGCCCATGCCCGGCGCAAGTTTTTCGACCTGCATGTGGCGAATAAAAGCCAGCTGGCCGAACAGGCGCTGCACTCCATCGGCGGCTTGTACGAAGTCGAACGGCAGGCCAAGGACATGAGCGATGAAGACCGCTGGCGATTACGCCAGGAAGTTGCGGTGCCCATCGCTGAAAAGTTGCACGAGTGGATGATCGCTCAACGCGCGCTTGTGCCCGAGGGATCGGCCACAGCCAAGGCACTGGATTACAGCCTGAAACGCTGGATAGCGCTGACGCGCTATCTGGATGATGGGGCTGTGCCTATCGACAATAACGCCGTGGAGAACCAGATCAGGCCGTGGGCGCTCGGTAGATCGAACTGGCTCTTCGCAGGATCACTGCGCAGCGGTAAACGGGCAGCCTCGATCATGAGCCTGATCCAGTCCGCCCGCATGAATGGGCACGATCCGTACGCGTACCTGAAGGATGTGTTGACGCGGTTGCCGACACAGAGGTTTAGCGAGATTGATGAACTGCTACCAAGCTTCTGGCAGCCGTCTTGCACCGCTCATCCATCACTAAACCAAGAGTTCCATACTCTCAGCCACTAGCTATGCCTACCAGAGGTTCCCATTTCAATGGGCACTTTAATAAAAAACACCTGAACATCATCTGCTTCAAGCCTCTCGAAAAGCGTATTACATTCCTGCTCCGTAATCGCGAGACTCAGTTGAACTGGCATGTCAGATAATTCGATAAAGTGCGCGGAGTGCAGCTTTCGGTCTCGACCAAATCCTTCTGTTGCTACGGTGAGTGTCGCCCCTTCAAAGCCTAGGTCGCGTGCAAGATTCATGAGCCATTCACTGATTTGCTGATGGCCGTGACGGCGATCTTGCTGGGTATAAAATGTAACCAAGTAACCATTAACAGAATTCACGCTATAACCCTCACCTTGGATTGAATAAAAAGTAGGTGGCCATTCCTAGCGCAGTCAGGCACAGAGACCCAACCACGTGCACTGTGATCGCTGCAAGCGCCATCAACAGTCGTCCTTGCTGGATCAAGACCAAGGTCTCGGCGGAAAATGTAGAGAAAGTCGTCAAGCCTCCGCAGAAGCCTGTAATCAGGAAAAGACGCCATTCAGGAGCAATACCAGGCAGGTTTGAAAAAAACGCAACGGCGACGCCTATGATGTAGGCGCCTATAAAATTGGCGACGACGGTACCTGGCGGTAGCGAAGGAAACCAACTGTTGAGTTTCAGGCCCAGCGCCCAGCGAAGCCAGGCGCCAAGCGCAGCACCTCCCGCGATGGCCATCAGTGACTTCAGCACGATGTGAACCCTTCCCACCGAACGGTGGGATAAGGCAAGAGCTGATTTAATGGGTAGTAACGTCGAAAATACATTTCCTGTCCTCGTCTATGGACAGGGCGCACCTACGCACCCTGTCAGGGGTTAACGTAGGCATCATCAGCACGGGGCGGTTATGAGGAGGAATGCCATCTCCTTGGAGGCAACATATCACTCCCATAATTGTCAGGTAAATAGCGCGTTACGATCAACGATGCGAGCGTCACTTATATCGATGTCCAGGGGGTTGATGAATATTGAAGATGCGCGCAGACATCGTCTGTACTCTCGCTCCGTTGCAGCCTTGAATAGATGGGTGGAAGCCTACTGCTTAGGGGGCAGAAAATTGCCTTACTTTGATCCACTGGATGGCGGAGTTGATGCTCGTATCCTGATACTGCTGGAGTCTCCGGCGAGGGACAGCTCATGGCCACGCTTCGTTTCTCGCGACAATGCAGGGCCTGCCCAGCGAAACCTGAAGCGCTTCCTTGAACAGGCATGCCTCGCGCGTGAGCAGACCATTTTGTGGAACCTCTATCCATGGCTGCCGGATCTGGGCAGCCCTGCCCAAGCCATTAGCCGCTCGAAAATCACTGAGGGCGTCAAACTCCTGAAAGAGGTACTGGATCTGCTCCCGCGCCTTCGCGTGGTGGTCTTGGCCGGACGCGTGGCGCAGAGAGGGGCACCTGGAATCGAGCATTATCGCCCCGAGCTCAGGCTACTCGCCATGCCCCACCCAAGCCCGCTTTCAGTGTGTCAGCACCCCGATGTCGCTAAAGACATCGTCTCCACGCTCACCCGAGCGGCGCACCTGGCAAGCGTCTAATCGTCAGCGACCGGCGCGCTTGGCGTTCAGCGACGCGATACAGGGCGATACGAACAGATTGCCACGGTATGCACCGGCGGCGGTTTTGCTTGCGACCACCAGCCACATGATGGCCAACATCACCACCAGACTGGCACCCAGCACATCAAAAAAGGCCAGATTCAGCGTCGCGCCGAGCTTCAGTGTGGTCACCGCATATACCCCCAGCGGGAAGGTGAAGCCCCACCAGCCAAGATTGAAGGGTATTCCGCCCTTGGCATAACGCGCGGTGATCAGCAGCGCCAACAGCATCCACCATAAGCCCAAGCCCCAGAACAGGACGCCCGATACCACCCCGATACCCCCGGCCACCACGCCGATGCCTGGCATGCCGTGGGCAGCGAAGATTGCTGGTGCATCGCTGCCAATGACCAACATGCCCAGAGCACCGGTACCAATCGGCCCCAGCGACAACCAGGACGACGCCGCCATGCTCTCATGGGGTAACTTGTGAAGCGCCAGGCGCAGTACCAGGATAACCAGAATGCTCAAGGCCACCGGAACCGAGTAAGCCCACAAGACGTAACTGGTGATCAGCATCGTGAACTGAGCGCTGATATCGGCCAGATGCGGTGCGATGGTACCGCCGCTCGCCGCTGCCACTTCCGCCGCTACCACAGGAAGCAGCCATACAGCAGTCATCTGATCGATGCTGTGCTCCTGCCGGGTAAACATCATGAACGGGATCAGCACCCCACACGCGAGTGCCATGGCGACGTCCAGCCACCAGAGCATGTGGGCCAAGGGGATCACACCGTCTCCCCAGTTGGGCAGGCCGTACTGAACCAGGCCATTGATGATCGTTGCCAGGCCCATCGGTATCGTGCCGAAAAACATCGAAACCGTGGAATGCCCAAAGATCTGTTTGGCCTCATCGAAGAAGAACACCCAGCGCGCGGCGTACATCAGGGTGAAGACGGTAAACAGCAAGATATTGAACAGCCAAAGGGCCTCCCCAATACCTGCAAGCAGCGCACTGTGACCCGGCAACTGCCCCAGGGCCAAGGCCAGAATACCGGTGCCCATCGTGGCGGCAAACCAGTTAGGCGTGAACTGTCGAATCGCTTCCTTGGGATTGGAAAGCGCCGAGAGTGGCTGGCCGCCCTGCATGATCTTGGTAAGGCTGATCTCGCGCATAAAACCTCCGAATGATTGCGATGCGGCAACAGGTTCAGAATAGCGGCATGCGCTTATCTGGAAAAACGGGTATTTTGAATATGGCATACCTATTTTAAAGGTAAGAAAGTGAAGCTCACACTTCGGCAACTGGATATCTTCCGCGCTATCGCCCAACTGGGTTCAACCACCCAAGCCAGTGCAGCCCTTGCCCTGTCGCAATCAGCCACCAGTGCGGCACTCCATGAACTCGAAGGCGCATTGGGTATTCGACTCTTTGACCGCGTCGGCAAACGCCTGGTGCTGAACGAAAACGGCCAGACACTGTTGCCCAAGGCTATCCGCCTGCTGGAGGCTGCGCTGGAGATCGAGGATGGTTTTCGGACTGACGTGGTCGCGCGGCTGCAAGTAGGTTGCAGCACGACGATTGGCAACTACATCATGCCGCAGTTGATGCAAGACATGGCCAAGCGCGCCGGCGGGATGCAGATCGATGTCATCCTGGGCAACAGCGCAGAGATCGCCCGGCAGGCGGCACAGTTGTCAATTGACGTTGGCCTGGTCGAAGGGCCGAGCCACCAGCCCACTCTGGCCGTGCGGCCCTGGTGTGAAGACGAGTTGATCATTGTCGCAGCGGCAGATGACCCGCTGGCCCACAAGGGGCGGCTCTCGCTTGGTGACCTGCAAGACGCGCGATGGCTGGTGCGCGAAGAGGGATCGGGCACGGCTGAAGAGGTGCAACGCTGGCTTTTTCCACACCTGGGTGCCTGGCGCAATGCCCGGCAGATTGGCAGTTCAGAAGCCATCAAGCGGATGGTAGCGGCGGGCGTCGGAATCAGTTGCCTTTCCTATTGGGTAGTCGGAGACCTCATCGCCGAAGGCAGCCTGATCTCGTTGAACCACGTGATTCCTGAGCACAAGCGGCAGTTGCACGCGGTTTATCACAGGGACAAGTTTATCTCTCGCTCTCTTGAAACCTTTTTCAGTGTGATCAAGGATTTTGCGTCGGCCAACGCCAGATGAGGGGCCACGCGATGCCCTCATCAAAATGGAAGACGTGTTCACCAGCCGCTTACACACCGCATGGCTGAGTTGGTGGAGTTTCCCGAAGGAGCGGGCGTGGATGAGCTGGCTGAATATCTCCGGCAGAACGAACAGGCCTGGGAGTTTATGGGGTACGTAGACCAGAGTTTCGTGAGGCGGGCTCTAGGGGCTGAGTGAAGGTTCGCCATTCCATATGCTGCTGGCCAGGGCCAGGGCCAGGGCCAGGCCAGAATCTATTCCATGTCTGGGATAGATGCCCCTGTTACTTCAGTCTTCTGGATTGAGGGCCAGCTGGAGGCTTGGATCTTCCTAAGCATGACGCCCCTAACGAAAATGCACGGCATTCTTTACAGTCTTGACGGCGCGAAAATCGCTAGTCAGAAGCTGTTTGCTTTTCTTTACAGAATATCGCTGCACTAGCTAAATTTTAGTGTTTTTCCAATAAAAACAGATAGATGTATATGTTTTATCTGTACTCCCGTTCTGATTCGAACCGTCAGACAGTGCGCTAAACCAAAAGCCCGAGGCCATTGCCTCGGGCTTTTTCTATCTGGTCAGAGAAAGTGACGCTTTCAATTGCTCTTAACTTAAAGGGATATCTACTTTTAACGTAGGAAGTTTCCGAAGCTAGTTTTCAAGTCCTTATCTACCTCTTGAGTTGCCTACAATCCATCCTTTTAAAGGAGTGGCTCATGCAACCAAGACAGGAAGAATTAAAACGGCCAGATATACACCTGAGAGGTGAGCCGGGTGATTACACCATACGAGGTTTTTCTGAGCTCTATTCCATCTACCTCAAAAACGGCCAATCAGCCAGCTACTACTTTGCATGGGCGTTATGCGGCGTAGGGGTTGTTGTTGGTCTACTGGGCGTCTATGCACTGATCGTCAGACCGTCGGAGATTCGTTATCTCGTAAGCACTGGGCCTTCGCTGTTCCAGTACATTCAGGCCTACGCCATGCATCTTACCTGGATGGGCTGTGCTCTGTTTGGCATAAGCACCAGCCTATTATCGGTTTATGCGACGGTCGATCCAGAAACGTTCCTGGGAGCTGCCTACAACCTTATTACTGCGGATGGCCAAGCCGCAGCAGGTAAGGTGCAGATCGAGTACTTGGGTGGTGATACTTTCAGTATTACACCCATTACTGAAGAGGCCAGTCCGCCAACTCCCGCAAGTTAGTCGCAACACCCGAAGGGTGTCCTGCAGTTCATACGGTACGTGACGACCCAACCGTACAGTCTGTCATTGCAGGACTGATCTCTAGCCCCTCAATCCCGCCTTTCCGCACCCTGTCGGAGATGCGTGAGCAGGCTCTGCATGGGGCCAGACAGCCCCTCCCAGTTACGCAGGCAAAGACACAATTCTCGCTTTGCCCAGGCATCGCTCAGTCCGAACACTCGCAGTGAATGTCGCCGTCTGTATCGCTGAGCGATCCTCCTGGGAACGATCGCAACGCCCACGCCGTGAGCGACCATCTCACACACGTTCTCGAAACTGCTCATCCTGATTCGAATGTCCAAGGGTCTTCCGGCATCGTGTGCATGCTGATCGATGTGATCCTGCAACGCGCTGCCTGGGTAGAGGCCGACAAAAGGCAGAGCCAGCAGGTCGGCGAACGCAACTTCTCGGGCAAAGCCGCTCGCGAGCGCTGGATCGGCGATGAGCACAAGATGATCCTGTGCAATCGCTATCAGTTGGACGGCCTGCACCTGTACGGCGGTCGAAACCACCCCGGCCTCGACCAGCCCTGCAGCGACCGCGTGGATGATATCGGCGCTGGTGCGCTCCTTGATCTCCATGCGCAGACGCGGGCGCTGCGCCAGCCAAGGCGCCAGGCGGCTGGGCAGAAAATCCGACAGGGCTGCGGTGTTGGCATACAGCTGCACCGTGCCGCGAGCGCCTTTGGCGTAATCGTCCAGCTCGTTCTTGAGCGCTTCCTGTTGCCGCACGATCAAGCGGGCGTGGTGGGCAAGGGCCTCGCCGGCTTCGGTGGTGGTCACACCTCTGGAGCGGCGCTGCAGCAGCTCAACGCCCACCGCCTTCTCGATGCTGCGAAGGCGCTCGCTGGCCGACGCCAGGGCGAGATTGGCGCGCTCGGCTCCGGCTGTGATACTTCCAGCGTCGACGATGCACAGGAACAGCTGAAGGTCGGCTACATCCAGACGCATGGTTCACCTGGGGCTGCCTTCGGACTAGCCGAAGGCTTGGCTGAGATTTCCTGATTGTGCCGCAGGCGCGCACGGGCTTCAATTTGAGCCAACTCCACCTCAGATCAGGCGCTCTAGCATGCATGATTCGGTTGTCTTCGCCCTTCTGCTGACCGGTACCTTTCTGGCGGCGGGGCTGGTCAAGGGGGTCACGGGCATGGGCCTGCCGACAGTGGCGATGGGCTTGCTTGGTGCAGTCATGTCGCCTGTGGCCGCAGCAGCGCTGCTGATCATTCCTTCGTTGGTGACCAATATCTGGCAGCTGTTCAGCGGGCCATCGCTGGCGCGTCTGCTGCGGCGGCTGTGGCCGATGATGCTGTGCATCATCATCGGCACGACGGCTGGCGCTGCGCTGCTGGTGGCGGTCAATCCGCTATGGTCAGGGTTCGCGCTGGGCCTGGCCTTGCTGGTGTATGCCGTGTACGCACTGATCGCGCCGACCCTCGCCGTTCCGATCACGGCCGAGCGGTGGCTGTCGCCGTTGATCGGTGCGCTCACCGGCATCGTCACAGGCGCAACCGGGGTGTTCGTCATGCCGGCTGTGCCGTATCTGGGGTCGTTGCACATGAGTCGCGAAGAACTGGTTCAGGCGCTGGGGCTGTCGTTCACCGTTTCGACGCTGGCGCTGGCCCTTGGACTGTTCTTCAACGGTGCGTTTCAGATCTCGCAGGTGGGTGTGTCGACGCTGGCCGTGGTGCCTGCACTGCTGGGGATGTGGCTGGGTCAGCGGATAAGAGTGCGCATCAGTGCAGCGCGCTTTCGCCAGTGTTTCCTGCTTTTTTTGATCGTGCTCGGCCTGGAGCTGGCCTGTCGTCCGTTCATCTGAGCGGTGTCGCCTACCGTGTACGCTGCGCAAAAAAAAACCGTGACCTCAGGCCACGGTTTTTTTTCGGCAGCGGTCAGCGACTCAGGCCCGCTCACCACACAGATCGAGCATGAACCAGTGCTCGGCGGCCTGCTGGTCGAGCCCGGCGCCGAGCAGGGCGAACAGTTTGCCCAGGGCCGCTTCGCGGGTCATGCCGCCGCCGCTGAGCAGGCCGGTGTCGCGCAGGCGGCTGCCGGCGGCGTAGGTGTCGAACAGCACGGCACCTTCCGGGCATTGGCTGATGGCGACGATCACCACGCCGGCCTGGCGGGCGTCGTGCAGTACGTCGAGCAGTGCCTGATCGTCGGACGGGCCGGTACCGCTGCCGTAGCATTCCAGCACAAGACCCTGTACGCCGCTGTCGATCAGGCCGCGGACCTGTTCGGCCTGCAGGCCCGGGAACACTGGCAGCACGGCCAGGTTCACCGGCTGGCGCGGGTGGCGGTAGTCGAGGTTGGCGGGTACGGCGGTAGCCTTTTCGCTTTCACGGTGACGGGGCAGCGCTGCGAACGCATCGAACGCTTCGCTGCGCAGTTTCGACACCCGGCAGCCGTGCAGCCGTTTGCCGTGGAAGAACACCTGCACGCCGTCTTCCAGGCCCTGTTCGAACGCGCTGAGGGCGCCGCACAGATTGTCCCAGGCATCGCTGTCTGGCGCGCCGGCTGGCAGCATGGAGCCGGTCAGCAGCACCGGCACCGGCAAGCCGAGCAGCAGGAAGGACAGTGCGGCCGCACTGTGCGCCAGGGTGTCGGTGCCATGCAGCACCAGCACGCCGTCATGGCCGTGCTGGTCGACCGCCTCGACGATGGCATCGCGCATCGCCAGCCAGTTGCCCGGCTGCATGTTGGCGCTGTCGAGCAGCGGGTTCAGTTCACGCAAGGTCCAGTCGATCTGCGGGGCATCGCTGCGCTGCAGCAGATGTTCGCGCATGCGGGCGTCGAAGCCGCCAGCCGGCGCCAGACCGCTTGGGGTTTCGAGCATGCCGATGGTGCCGCCGGTATACAAAACCAGAAGATTCTTGACTGCGCGCATGGAGCATTCCGTAGCGATGGGCGAAGGAGGGCAGCCGCCCGCGAACGGGGCGGCTGACGAGGGGAGGGTATCAGCGTTGCGTCTGAGGGTGGACGACGCTGTGGTCGGCAGCGGTTTCGTGCTGCGGATTGGCCGGCCAGGCGGCGCGATCCAGGTCGAGGTCGGCGAACTTGCTGGAGTCGAACACCGGCTGCTTGATGCCGGCACGGCGCTGGGCGTCGTAGTCGCGCATTACCCGCAGGCCGACCTTGAACAGCAGGGTCAGGGCGATCAGGTTGACGAAGGCCAGGCAGGTCATGGTGATGTCGGCGAAGGCGAACACGGTCGACAGGTCTTGCATCGAGCCCCACACCACCAGTGCCAGCACCAGTGCGCGGAAGCCCATCAGCACCGCGCGGTTGCGGGTCAGGAACTGCAGGCTGTTTTCGCCCAGGTAGTAGTTGTAGAGGATGCAGGTGAAGACGAACAGCGACAGCGCCACGCTGACGAAGATACGGCCCCAGTCACCCACCACAGCGGCCAGCGAGTTCTGCGTCAGCACGATGCCATCGCCTTCGAAGCCAGGGGTGTAGAAGCCCGACAGCAGGATCAGCAGCGCGGTGCAGGTGCAGATCACGAAGGTATCGAGGAACACGCTGAAAGCCTGCACCACGCCTTGCGCACCCGGGTGCTTGACGGCTGCCACCGCTGCGACGTTGGGCGCACTGCCAAGGCCGGCTTCGTTGGCGAACACACCGCGCTTCACGCCCATGACGATGGCGCTGCCGAGCAGGCCGCCGAATGCCGGGTCAAGGCCGAAGGCGCTCTTGAAGATGGTTTCCAGCATCGCCGGCACGTGTTCGATCTGGGTGCCGATGACGTACAGGGTCACGCCGATGTAGGCCAGGGTCTTGACCGGTACCAGCAGGTCGGACACCGCAGCGATACGCTTGATGCCACCGATGAAGGTGATCGCCAGCAGTACTGCGAGTACCAGGCCGGTGTGGCTCGGCGAGAAGTTGAAGGCGTTCTGCAGCGAGTGGGTCACGGTGTACGACTGCAGGCCGATGAAGGCGAAGCCATAGGTGACCAGCAGCAGGATCGAGAAGACGATGGCCATGCTGCGGCGCTTGAGGCCGTGCAGGATGTAGTACGCCGGACCGCCGCGATACAGGCCGTCGCCGTCGGCGCGCTTGTACACCTGGGCCAGGGTACATTCGAAGAAGCTGCTGGACATGCCCACCAGCGCGGTGACCCACATCCAGAACACCGCACCTGGACCGCCCAGGGTCACGGCGATACCGACACCTGCGATGTTACCGGCGCCGACCCGGCCAGCGAGGCTGAGCATGAGCGCCTGGAACGAGCTGAGCTGGCCTGCCTGGCCGCGAAGGGATTCCTTGAATACCCCGAACATGTGGCCGAAGTGGCGAAACTGCACGAACCGCGAGCGGATCGTGAAGTAGCCGCCGAGACCGACGATGAGCACGATGAGGAGTTTCCCCGAGAGGAAATCGTTGAGTGCGTCGAGCATGGAAAGAACCTCGATTCTTATTTTTCGCGTTGGATGACCCGCGCGGCAGGGCGCGGCGCAATTCGATGGGGCGCATGGTTGGCTATGACACGAAGGGTTACAATTTCGCGGCTTGGTCTCACTTGATGCGACTTGATGCTAGAATTGCGCCCTTAGCATCAGTTGGACGGACACATGAGCGAGCACTTCGCCCTCAATCTCAAGCTGGCCTGCAGCCACTACCGCTCTATCTCCGAGGTTTGCCGGCAGTTGGCGATCAATCGCGCGCAATTCAACAAATACCTCAGCGGGCAAAGCCGTCCGACGAACTACAACCTCAAACGCATCGGCGATTTCTTCGGCGTCGAGGACTACGAACTGGGCCTGCCGCCCGAGCAGTTCGCGCGGCTGATCGGCGCGCGACACACCTCGACGCTGGCCCAGCAGCAGGGCGACCCCATCGCCGAGCTATTCCAGCCATTGCATGAACACGGTGGCAACCTGTCGCGCTACTGCGGTTATTACTTCGAGTATTCCAACTGCATATCGGTGCCGGGAATGGTGCTGCTGTCGCTGGTGCATCTGCGCGAGGAATCCGGGCGTTTCCTGTTCGAACGCCAGGAGCGTCAGGAACGCACCAGCAGCACCGACGTGCAGGCCGAAGACTGGGTGCGCTGCCGTTATCTGGGCGCGGCCTTTCAATTGCAGGATCGACTGTTCCTGATCGACTACGAATCGCTGACGCTCAACGAAATGAGCCAGACCATCCTGATTCCCAGCTTCAAGAGCCGCATTACTCGACTCAACGGTCTGAAGACCGGCGTATCGAGTGGCGACCGGCGCAACCCGGCCTGTACCCGGGTGGTGTGGGAGTTCCTGGGCGCAGACATCAATCGGATCAACGCCTATCGCCAGGTCAGGTTGTACCGGCCTGACGACCCGCGCATCGATGATGATGTGCGTGAACGCCTCAGCGTCGGGCCGATCAGCCACGGCTTGTTCGAAATCGAATAGCCGCGTGGGCCGCGCCGTTGCCGGGGTTGCGCTGGCAGGAAGGGAAACCCCACAATGTTCGCTTTCCTTATCAACCTGTTCGGATCTGCTGACTCTATGCGTATGCGCCTGATGCTGTTGGGTGGTGGCAATGCCCTCGGGCAAGCGCTGATTCGTCTCGGGGCCGAGGAAAACATCGGATTTCTCGCACCGCGGCCACCCGAAGACGGCTGGGATGCCGCAAGCCTGACCCAGTTGCTCGACGACAACCGTCCCGATGCACTGATCAACCTCGCCTATTACTTCGACTGGTTCCAGGCCGAGTCGGTCAGCGACCAGCGCCTGGCACAACAAGAGCGTGCGGTGGAGCGGCTGGCCGAGTTGTGTCAGCACCACCAGATCACCCTGGTGCAACCGTCCAGCTATCGCGTGTTCGATGGCTCACGGGCCACCGCCTACAGCGAAAAGGACGAGCCGGTACCGCTCGGCCAGCGCGGTCAGGCCTTGTGGCGGATCGAACAGAGCGTGCGCGCGGCCTGCCCGCAGCACATTCTGCTGCGTTTCGGCTGGGTGCTGGACGAGAGCATCGACGGCTTGCTGGGACGCTTCCTGACCCGCGCCGAGCTGCCCCAGGAACTGTTGCTGGCCGATGACCGACGGGGCAACCCAACACCGGTCGATGATGCCGCGCGGGTGATCATCTCTGTGCTCAAACAGCTCGATTGCGCCGCACCGCTGTGGGGTACCTATCATTACGCCGGCAACGAGGCGACCACTCCGGTGGTGCTCGGCCAGGCGATTCTCGCCGAGGCTGCGCAGCGCCGCACCCTGGCCATTCAGGTACCCGGCGCGCAAGCGCACGCTGCCAGCCTCGATGCCAGCGAAGAACCGCAGAACGCGGTGCTGGCGTGCAAGAAGATTCTGCATACCTTCGGCATCAAGCCGCGTGCCTGGCGCGCTGGACTGCCCCCTTTACTAGAGCGCTTCTACCGAAATGTCTGATGCACCCGTTCTCATCACCGGCGGCGCCGGCTTCATCGGCTCGCACCTGTGCGACGCGCTGCTGGCGAGCGGTCAGCGAGTGCGGGTACTGGACGATCTGTCCACCGGCAAGCGCAGCAACCTGCAGATCGATCACCCGCACCTCGAGCTGATTCAGGGCGATGTCGCCGACAGCGCGCTGGTGTTGCGTGCTGTGCAAGGTTGTCGCGCCGTGGTGCACCTGGCCGCGGTGGCGTCGGTGCAGGCGTCGGTGGAAGACCCGGTCAAGACCCACCAGAGCAATTTCATCGGCACCCTGAACGTCTGCGAAGCCATGCGCGTGCACGGCGTAGGCCGTGTACTGTTCGCCTCCAGTGCGGCGGTGTATGGCAACAACGGTGAAGGCCAGGCCATCGCTGAAGACACGCCCAAGGCGCCGTTGACGCCCTATGCGGTGGATAAACTCGCCAGCGAGCAGTACCTGGATTTCTACCGCCGCCAGCATGGTTTGCAGCCGGTGGTGTTTCGTTTCTTCAATATCTTCGGCCCGCGCCAGGACCCATCTTCGCCGTACTCCGGGGTCATCAGCATTTTCTGCCAACGGGCGCTGCAGCAATTGCCGATCACGGTATTCGGCGATGGTGAGCAGACCCGCGATTTCCTCTACATTACCGACCTGGTGCAGATCATGCTCCAGGCCCTGGCCCAGCCTGAGGTCGAAGAGGGCGCGGTGAACATCGGCCTGAACCAGGCCACTTCGCTGAATCAGCTGCTGACCGCGCTGGGTCAGGCGCTGGGCAATCTGCCTGCGATCAGCCATGGCTCGGCGCGCTCCGGCGACATTCGTCACTCACGGGCTGACAACAGCCGCCTCCTGGCGCGCTTCACCCTGGCCGAGCCGACCGCCCTGGTCGATGGCCTGCGCGAGCTGCTCGAGCAGGCCTGATCGTTTCAGACCCCTATGAAAACGCCCCACCTCCGCTGTCGCGGGGGTGGGGCGTTGCTCTGACTGGGGTCAGATCAGAACTTGTAGCCGATACCGACCATGTACACCCATGGGTCGACTTCGACGTTGACCTTGGTCTTGCCAACGCCCAGGGCGCTCGGGCCGTCGATGGTGGCCTTGGTGTTGATGTCGACGTACCAGACCGCGGCGTTGACCAGCAGGTTGTCGGTGAGCATGTAGTCCATGCCCAGCTGGCCGGCCAGGCCTACCGAGTCTTGCAGCTTCATGTTGCTGAAGCCTTGCTGCTTGCGCGAGCTGCTCAGTTCTTCATCGAAGAACAGTGTGTAGTTGACGCCGATACCCGCGTAGGGCTGGAACTTCGAGGAGGCGTCCATCGGGTAGTACTGCAGCGACAGGGTCGGTGGCAGTTGCTTGATGTCGGCCAGCTTGCCGTCAAGGCCTGCGCCCAGGCCCTTGACCCCGACGGTGTGCTTGAACGGGGTGGCGGCCAGCAGTTCGATACCGACGTGCTCGGTGAGCATGTAGGCGAAGGCCAGGCCCAGTTGGGTGTCGCTGTTGAGGGTGGCTTTAGTGCCCGAAACCCGCGCGCCGTCGAGCTTGATTTCGCCGCTGTCTTCGTTGGGCGCGGTGGTGATGGCGCCGGAACGCAGGATGAAATCGCCAGCCTGATAAGCGTGGGCAGCCGGCGCTGCCAGGGCCAGGGCGATCAGCGAGGCACCGAGCAAGGACTTGTTCATGGAAGCTCCGAAAGGACGTTATGAAGTGAATGGCGCAATGGTACGGAGCGGCCTTTGCGCAAGATTTGACACAGCTCAACAAAGCGTCGGGGTCAGGGAACTCTTGCTCACTTCAATTCGTAGGCGTAGATCTTCTCGGCTTCCATCTGATAGCCCGACTCGGCCAGCTCGCTGCTCGAATGCGCGACCTTGAGCGTGCCCTCGATCCAGTACGGCTGATAGAGGTCTTCCACGCGCACGCCCATCTCGCTGACTATGTGCACGATCTGGTTGGCCGGGGGCGGTGGCACATGGATGCAGGCGCCGTAGTACGGCACCAGCAGAAACTCGGTGGTGCGGCCTTCCTCGCTGACTTCCAGCGGCACGATATAACCGGGCAGCTTGATCATCTGGCCGTCCAGCGCCTGCACCACCGGGGCGTTGGGCGCCGGTTGCAGCGCCGCTGGCGCCGACTCGGCCGACAGCGCATCGCTCAGTTGCGAGAGGTCGTGCAGCGGGGCCATCTGCGGCTCGATGATCGGCGCGCCCTCGGGGATCAGCGCCGGCCAATCGAGCTCCCGCGGCTCGCCCGCCCAGGCGGGTGCGATCAGCGCAAGCATCAGCAGCAGAATCAGTGTCAGCGCGCCCGGTCCCAGGCGTTTTGCCGGTGGCATGCGGCGGTTCATCGCGGGCGGCCTCACAGGTGGATCGACAGGCCGTCGGCCAGTGATTGGCGGTAGGCGCGCCAGGCCGGCACGCTGCCCATCAGCAAGGCGGCGACGAAAATCAGCCCCAGCAGGCTCCACTCGTGGGCGCTGGGCCAAGCCAGCGGCAGGTACAGGCCGTAGTTGGCCTGCACATAGCCTTGGGCCAGCGCGATGCCGGCGTACAGCAGGGCCAGGCCGGCGATGATACCGGCTGCGGCCAGGGCAGCGGCTTCCAGCACCAGCAAGCCGCCGATGTGCCAGGGCCGGGCGCCGACCGAGCGCAGAATCGCCATCTCCCGACGCCGCTCGTTGAGGCTGGTGAGAATCGCCGTGAGCATGCCGATCAGGCCGGTCAGCACGACGAACAGCGACACCACGAACAGCGCCTGCTCGGCGGTGCTCATCAGGCTCCACAGCTCTTGCAAGGCCACTCCGGGCAGAATCGCCAGCAGCGGTTCGTTGCGGAACTCGTTGATTTCGCGCTGCACGCTGAAGGTGGCGATCTTGTTGTTCAGCCCGAGCATGAAGGCGGTGATGGCCGCCGGCTGCAAGTCCATGCCGCGCGCCTGCTCGGCGCTGATGCGCCCGGCACCGCGGGCGGGCACGCCGTTGTGCCAGTCGATGTGGATGGCCTCCATGCCGGCCAGGCTGATGTGCAAGGTGCGGTCAACCGGTGTGCCGGTGCGCTTGAGCACGCCAACCACGGTGAACGGCTTGTCGTCGTGCTTGACCAGGCTCACCGCAGCGATGCCGTGGGCCAGCACCAGGTGATCGCCCAGTGTGTAGTGCAGCGCTTCGGCGACCTCCGCGCCGAGCACCACCTCGAATGGATCGTCGGCGAAGGCGCGGCCCTGCGCCAGTTGCAGGTTCTGCCGGTGGCCATACTGGTAATGGTCGAAATATGCCGTGCTGGTGCCCATGACCCGGTAGCCGCGGTGTGAGTCGCCCAGGGAAATCGGAATCGCCCACTTCACCCGTGGGTCGTTGGCGTAGTGCTGGAAGCTGTCCCAGCGAATGTTGTTGGTGGCGTTGCCGATGCGAAACACTGAATACAGCAGCAGATTCACCGACCCCGAGCGGGCGCCGACGATCAGGTCGGTGCCGCTGATGGTGCTGGCGAAGCTGGCGCGGGCTTCGGTACGCACGCGCTCCACCGCCAGCAGCAGGCACACCGAGAGAGCGATGGCGAAAGCCGTGAGCAGCGCCGTGAAACGCCGGTTGGCCAGGCTGGCCAGGGCAATACGAAGCAGGTGCATCAGGCCTCCTGGGGCTTGCTGGCGCGGTTGAGATCGAGCAGCGACAGGTGGCGGTCGAACAACGGCGCCAGGCTTTGATCGTGACTGACGAACAGCAGGCTGGCGCCGGCTTCACGGCATTCGGCGAACAGTAGACGGATGAAGCTTTCGCGCGTGTCGGCATCGAGCGCCGAGGTGGGCTCGTCGGCGATCACCAGTTCCGGTTGGCCGATCAGCGCCCTGGCGGCGGCCACGCGCTGTTGCTGGCCAATCGACAAGCTGTCGGCACGCCGCGCCAGCAGCGTTTCATCGGCCAGACCCAAATGCGCCAGCAATGTCGCTGCGGCGCGCTCGACACTGCCAAAACGCTGGCTGGCGCGCTGCGCACGGCTGCGGGAAAAGCGGCAGGGCAGTTCGACGTTTTCGCGCACCGACAGAAATGGCAGCAGGTTGAACTGCTGGAAGATGTAGCCGGTGTGATCGACCCGGAAGCGGTCGCGGGCGCCCTGGCCGAGGGCGGCCAGGTCTTGCCCCAGCAGACGGATGCTGCCCTGCTGCGCCCGATTGACCCCGCCGAGCAGGCCCAGCAGGGTGGTCTTGCCACTGCCGCTGGGGCCTTTGAGGAACAGCGCTTCGCCGCGCTCGAGGTGAAAGCGCGGAATGTCGAGCAAGGCCGGTTGCCCGGGCCAGGCGAAGGTCAGGTCATTCAGGTCGATCAGCGGCTGGCTCATTTAGAACGCGACCACGGCCTTGCCTGGTATGGTTTCCAGGCCTTTCTGACCGTTCGGGCCGATTGCCTGCACGTTGATTTTCTGGGTGGCGGGGAAGGCTTTGAACAGCGGCGCCAGGTCGACCTGAGTGAGCTTGCCTGGGTTGGCGCAGGTCAGTTGGTAGTGCGCGTGCACGTCGGCGTGTTCGTGACCGTGTTCATGCGCATCGCCATCGTCGTCGTCAGCCTCGGGCGCATCGCCGAACAGTGGGCTTTCCAGCTCCTGGGAGTCTTCCTTGCAGCCTGCGGCGGCAGGCAGCGCGAACAGCTTCAGCGGTTGTTCGAGCTGCTGGCGTGCGGCGGCGACCTTGGCCTTGTCGGCATCGCTGCTGGCAGCGTGTTCGAAGCCCACCAGGTTCATGGCCGGGCTGACCAGTTGCAGCTCCAGGGTGCTGTCGTCGAGCACGGCGTTAAGGCTTGCGACGCCGTGCTCGTGGGCCGCGAGGGTGCCGTGGGCATGGTCATGATCATGGTCGTGATCGTCGTGGGCCTGGGCAACGGCCAGTGGCAGCAAAGCGAAGGGCAGGGCGAGCAGCAGACGACGCATGGACGACTCCGGAAGCGGGTGCGGGAAGATTTTGTGATGTTATAACAAAGGTCGTCGGCGCTGCCAGAGTGCTTGGCGCAAGTTTCATGTCATGGGAGCATGCGCGGCATCGTCGGATCATGCAGAAGGTGACATCGTGAGAATACGTGGACAGATCGGCGACTGGCCGGTGGACCTGACCGTCGAACTGGAGCCTGACGAGTGGGCGCAGTTGCGCGGCCAGATCGCACCGGCCGAGCCTGAGCCCGAAGCGCACACGCCACGTCCAGCCACTGCGCGCAGCGATGACCGCACCTGGGAAGCCGCCAAGGCGGTGTTGCAGGAAGCGGGCGAACTCAACGGGCCTCAACTGCTCGAGCGACTGGAAGTCTTGGCGGGTAGCGAGACTGCCGGCAAGCGCCTGCTGGTGCGCTTGCGTCATGCCGCTGAGGTCAAGGTCGAGAGTGCGGGCGATGCCCCGCTGTACCGTTGGCTGGGTAGCGCGGGGCAGAGTTGACTCAGTAGATGGCGGCGAACAACTTGCGGCGGTACTGAGTGACCAGTGGGTGATCGCCGCCGAGCAGTTCGAAGACCTGCAACAATGACTTATGCGGCAGACCATCGGCATAGCTGCGGTTGCGTTGGAACAGTTTCAGCAGGCCATCGAGCGCGGCATCGTACTGCTGACGCGCCAGTTGCTGGATGCACAACTGGTAGGCCGCTTCGTCATCGCTCGGGTTCTGCGCCAGGCGGGTTTTCAGCTCGGCGACGTCAGGCAGGCTGGCGGCCTGGCGCAGGAAGGTCAGCTGGGCCTTGGCACCGGCCAGCGCGGCCTTGTGTTCGTCACCGGTCACCGCACCCAGCACTGTTTCGGCTTCGCCCAGTTCGCCACGCTCGGCCAGGCAGCGGGCATACAGAATCAGGCCCAAGGCATTGCTGTTGTCTTCGCTGAGCAGTTGCTTGAGGGTCGCCTCGGCTTCGGTGAAGCGGCTTTCGGCGAACAGCGCCTGGGCCTGCTCCAGAGGCGATGCCTCTTGTGCCGGCGGCAACTGAACGTGAGGTTCGAGCATCGCGCGGATGGCCGATTCAGGCTGAGCACCGGCGAAACCGTCGACCGGCTGACCGTCCTTGAACAGCACCACGGTGGGCAGGCTGCGGATACCGAACTGGCCGACGATCTGCTGCTCGACATCACAGTTCACCTTGGCCAGCAGCAACTCGCCGCGATATTCCTCGGCAATCTTCGCCAGCATCGGCATCAGGGCCTTGCAGGGCGCGCACCATTCGGCCCAGAAATCCACCAGCACCGGTTTGTGGAAGGAGTTCTCGATCACCGACTGCTGGAAGTCGGCATCGGTGGCATCGAAGATGTACGGGGTGTCGGTAGCGCTCATCGTGATTCTCGCAAGGCAAGGTGACGCCACTATAAAGGCTGGCGCGCCGCATGGTACAGGCTGACACGGCGGAATTCGTGGGGTTCGGCGAGGTCCGGCAAGGTCAGGGCGTGCAGCGTGCCGAGCGGGCGGTAGAGCGGATGGCTGAAATCGCGCACTCGGGAATCTGCCAACAACGTTTCGCTGCCGCGGCTGAGGAACTGGTCGAGCAATGGCAGGTTGGCGGGGTCGTACAGCACATCGGCAACCAGGATCAGGTCGAAGCGGTCCGCCTCGCTGAAAAAGTCGGCGCTGTAGCCCAGGGTCACCGCGTTCAGCTCGGCGTTGGCCCGGCACGCCTGCAAGGCCAGCGGGTCGAGGTCGCACACCACCACCTCCCTGGCCCCGGCGCGCGCGGCGGCGATCCCGGCAACCCCTGAGCCGGCGCCGAAGTCGAGCACACGCTTGCCCTGCACCCACTGCGGCTGTGCGGCCAGATACCGGGCCATGGCCAGGCCACTGGCCCAGCAGAAGCTCCAGTACGGTGGTTCGGCCAGGATGCGCTGGGTTTCTTCGCTGCTGAAGGCGCGCTGCATGTTCTGCTCGTCGAGCAGCCACAGCTGCAGGTCGGTGCCGGGCAGGGCACTGACGGCCAGGCGCGCTTCGCCGATCAGCGCGCTCAAGGCGTGCTGCAGATGCGCCAGCGGCACCTCAGGGCGCCTTGTCGAAGCGAACGGGGGCGAGGGTTTGGGTCTGAGCCTGAGCGATACGCTGCGAATCCATGTGCAGAATCAACTGTCCCGACTGGCTGGCGCGGCCGCGCAGTTCGACGCGGGCATTGGCCGGGAAGGCGTCGGGGTTGAAGCGCAGGTGATACGCCAGCGGCTGGCCGGTGCCGGTGAGGTTGCTGCTGGCCAGCAGGCGCTGCGGACGGCCTTTGTCATCCACCACCAGCAGCGCCAGTTCCACGTCTGCCCCCGGTGGAATGTTTTCCAGCGAACCGTTGAGTTCGCGCTGCCAGGCGGGCAGCGGGCCGGGTTCATCGACTTTCTTCACCGCCACCTTCTCGGGCGGCGCTGCCACGGCAGGTGGGGTCTTGGGGCGATCGCTGCCGCAGGCAGCCAGCAGGGCGGCGCAGCACAGCACGATGAGCGCACGAGGGTGCATGGGGTAATCCTTCACGGGCAGATTTCGCTGATGGTAAACCCTTTGGCTTGTCTTGCCAGTGGGATGCGCTACCATGAGGCCCCCTTTTTTCTGTTGCCTGCCACCATGCACTGTCCCTTTTGCGGTGCCAACGACACCAAGGTCATCGACTCCCGCCTCGTCGCCGAGGGCGAGCAGGTGCGCCGTCGCCGTGAATGCGTGGCCTGCGGCGAGCGCTTCACCACCTTTGAAACCGCCGAGCTGGTGCTGCCCAGGCTGATCAAGCAGGACGGCACCCGGCAACCCTTCGACGAAGACAAACTGCGCGCCGGCGTGCAGCGGGCGCTGGAAAAACGCCCGGTGAGCATCGAACGGGTGGAAGCAGCGCTGGCGCACATCAAGCACAAGCTGCGCGCCACCGGCGAGCGTGAGGTCAAGTCGCTGGTGGTCGGCGAGCTGGTGATGAGCGAGCTGCGCAAGCTCGATGAAGTCGCCTACATTCGCTTCGCCTCGGTGTACCGACGCTTCCAGGATCTGGAAGAATTCCGTGAAGAGATCGACCGCCTGGCCCGCGAGCCTGCCAAAGAGTGAACATGTCCAGCCTGACCGCTCAGCTCGATGCCCAGTACATGGCCAGGGCGCTGCAACTGGCGCGCAAGGGCCTCTACAGCACCCACCCCAATCCCCGCGTCGGTTGCGTCATCGTGCGTGATGGCGAAGTGGTCGGCGAAGGATGGCATGTGCGCGCCGGCGAACCCCATGCCGAGGTGCATGCGCTGCGCCAGGCCGGCGAGCGTGCGCGCGGTGCCTGTGCCTACGTCACCCTCGAGCCGTGCAGCCACCATGGGCGTACCCCGCCCTGTGCCGATGCGCTGATCAACGCCGGCGTGGCGCGGGTGGTCGCTGCCATGCAAGATCCCAACCCCAGCGTCGCCGGGCAAGGTCTGGCGCGTCTGGCAGAGGCTGGCATCGCTGTCGCCAGTGGCGTGCTCGAGGCCGAGGCGCGGGCGCTCAACCCCGGCTTTCTCAAGCGCATGGAGCACGGCCTGCCGTACCTGCGGGCAAAACTTGCCATGAGCCTGGACGGCCGCACCGCCATGGCCAGCGGCGAAAGCCAGTGGATCACCGGCCCCGCTGCGCGGGCCGCCGTGCAGCGCCTGCGTGCACGCTCCAGCGTGGTGTTGAGCAGCGCCCAGAGCGTGCTTGCCGACAACGCGCGCATGACCGTACGCAGCGCCGAGCTGGGGGTCGATACCGAACTCGCCACGCTGGCCGAGTCGCGCCCGCCACTGCGGGTGCTGATCGATGGCCGCCTGCGCCTGCCGCTGAGCGCGCCGTTCTTCCAAGCCGGCCCCGCCCTGGTGATCACCGCAGCCGCCGACGACCCACGCTACAGCGCCGCTGGGCATGAACTGCTGCGTTTGCCCGGCAGCGCTGGCCGCGTCGACCTGACCGCCGTGTTGCCTGCCCTGGCAGCGCGTGGCGTGAACGAGATTTTGCTGGAAGCAGGCGCCGGCCTGGTCGGTGCCTTTGCCCAACTGGGGCTGATCGACGAGTACCGTCTGTTCGTCGCCGGCACCTTCCTGGGGTCCAGCGCCAGGCCGCTGCTCGACTGGCCGCTGGCCCACATGAGCGAAGCGCCACGGCTGAAAATCACCGGCATGCGCGCCGTTGGCGACGACTGGCAGGTCACTGCCGTGCCGCTGCGGCCCTGCGCCGTATAATGCCCGGCTCGCCGCGCGCAGCCCTGTTCCCGAGGAAGACACCATGTTCACCGGCATCATCGAATCCATCGGCAGCATCCGCAGCCTGACCCCCAAAGGCGGCGACGTGCGCGTCTACGTGCACACCGGCAAGCTCGACCTGGGCGACGTCAAGCTCGGCGACAGCATCGCGGTCAATGGCGTGTGCCTGACCGCCGTCGAACTGCCCGGCGACGGTTTCTGGGCCGACGTCAGCCGCGAGACCCTCGACTGCACCGCCTTCGTCGACCTCAAGACCGGCAGCCGGGTCAACCTGGAAAAAGCCCTGACGCCCACCACCCGCTTGGGCGGTCACCTGGTCAGCGGCCACGTCGACGGTGTCGGCGAAATCATCTCGCGCAGCGATAACGCCCGCGCCATCCAGTTCCGCGTGCGTGCACCCAAGGAGCTGGCCAAGTACATCGCCCACAAGGGTTCGATCACCGTTGACGGCACCAGCCTGACGGTCAATGAAGTCGATGGCGCCGAGTTCGAGCTGACCATCGTCCCGCACACGCTGTCCGAAACCATCATGGCCGACTACCGCGCTGGGCGTCGGGTCAACCTTGAGGTCGACCTGCTGGCCCGTTACCTGGAGCGTCTGCTGCTGGGCGACAAGGCTGCCGAACCGAGCAAGGGCAGTGGCATCACCGAAAGCTTCCTGGCCGCCAACGGCTTCTTGAAATCCTGAATGAATTGAGAAGGGGGTGCCGCGTGGCGCTCAACAGCATCGAAGAACTGGTCGAAGACATCCGTCAAGGCAAGATGGTCATCCTCATGGATGACGAAGACCGCGAGAACGAAGGCGACATCATCATGGCAGCCGAATGCTGCCAGGCCGAGCACATCAACTTCATGGCCAAGCATGCCCGCGGTCTGATCTGCATGCCGATGACCCGCGAGCGCTGCGAAACCCTCAAGCTGCCATTGATGGCGCCGCGCAATGGTTCGGGCTTCGGCACCAAGTTCACCGTGTCCATCGAAGCGGCCGAAGGCGTCACCACCGGCATCTCTGCCGCTGACCGCGCGCGCACCGTGCAGGCGGCGTCGGCCAAGGATGCCCAGGCCGAAGACATCGTCAGCCCCGGCCACATCTTCCCGCTGATGGCCCAGCCCGGCGGCACCCTGGCTCGCGCCGGCCACACCGAGGCGGCCTGCGACCTGGCGCGCATGGCCGGCTTCGAGCCGAGCGGGGTGATCTGCGAGGTGATGAACGACGACGGCACCATGTCGCGCCGCGCCGAGCTGGAAGTGTTCGCCGCCGAGCACGGCCTGAAGATCGGCACCATCGCCGATCTGATCCACTACCGCATGATCCACGAACGGACCGTTCAGCGGGTTTCCGAGCAGCCGGTGGAAAGCGAGCTGGGCGAGTTCAACCTGGTCACCTACCGTGATTCGGTGGAAGGCGACGTGCACATGGCGCTGACCCTGGGCGACATCAATGGCGAACAGCCGACCCTGGTGCGGGTGCACAACATGGACCCGCTGCGCGACCTGCTGCTGGTCAAGCAACCGGGCCGCTGGAGCCTGCGCGCGGCCATGGCTGCCGTCGCCGAGGCCGGCAGTGGCGTGGTGTTGCTGCTGGGCCATCCGCTGGAGGGTGACGTGCTGCTCTCGCACATCCGCGAAAGCGCCGGCGAAGCCCCGGTCAAGACCCCGACCACCTACAGCACCGTCGGTGCTGGTTCGCAGATTCTGCGTGACCTCGGCGTGCGCAAGATGCGCCTGATGAGTTCGCCGATGAAGTTCAACGCGATATCCGGATTCGATCTGGAAGTTGTAGAATACGTGCCCTCCGAGTGACGCCAGGCGCGGCCTACGCCCTGAAGCTCGAGTCGAAACCCTGTCGAGGCCGCCTAGCGCGGCCTCGCTACTGAATATGAGAACTCTGGAATGACCCTGAAGACCATCGAAGGTACCTTCATCGCCCCCAAAGGTCGCTATGCCTTGGTGGTTGGCCGCTTCAACAGCTTCGTCGTCGAAAGCCTGGTCAGCGGCGCGGTCGACGCGCTGGTGCGTCACGGCGTCAGCGAAAGCGAAATCACCCTGATCCGTGCCCCAGGCGCGTTCGAAATCCCGCTGGTGGCGCAGAAGGTCGCACAGCAGGGCGAATACGACGCCATCATCGCCCTGGGTGCGGTGATCCGCGGCGGTACCCCGCACTTCGAATACGTGGCCGGTGAATGCACCAAGGGCCTGGCCCAGGTTTCCATGGAGTTCGGCGTGCCGGTGGCCTTCGGTGTCCTGACCGTCGATTCCATCGAACAGGCCATCGAGCGTTCCGGCACCAAGGCCGGCAACAAAGGCGCCGAAGCTGCTCTGTCGGCCCTGGAAATGGTGAGTCTGCTGGCGCAGCTGGAGGCCAAGTGATTAGCGACGAAAGCGATCGTTTCAACCCGCGCGATCCAAAACCTGCGGATGCCGGCAAGCCGTCGAAAAGCGCCAAGCGCCGCGAAGCCCGCAAGCTCGCGACCCAGGCGCTTTATCAGTGGCACATGGCCAAGCACTCGCTGAACGAGATCGAAGCGCAGTTCCGGGTCGATAACGATTTCTCCGATGTCGATGGCGCCTACTTCCGCGAAATCCTGCATGGCGTCCCCGCCAGCAAGGTGGAAATCGATACCGCCCTGACGCCCTGCCTCGACCTCGCCCTGGACGAGCTCGACCCGGTGGAGCTGGCGGTTCTGCGCCTGTCCACCTGGGAGTTCCTCAAGCGTGTCGATGTGCCGTACCGCGTGGTGATCAACGAAGGCGTCGAACTGGCCAAGGTGTTCGGTGCGACCGACGGACACAAGTTCGTCAACGGCGTACTCGACAAGCTGGCGCCGACGCTGCGTGAAGTCGAAGTCAAGGCGAACAAGCGCTGAGCACGGCGCTGACGCTCAATGGGTGAGTTCGAGCTGATCAACCACTACTTCGCTGCGGCGCCCTGTGCGCAAGGTGGCGAGGGCGTGGCGCTGGGGATCGGCGACGACTGCGCCCTGCTGCAGGTGCCTCCTGGCGAGCACCTGGCGGTGTCCACCGACACCCTGGTGGCAGGGGTGCATTTTCCCCACGATGCCGACCCCTACCTGCTCGGCCAGCGCGCGCTGGCCGTTGCTGCCAGTGATCTTGCCGCCATGGGCGCCACGCCCCTGGCCTTCACCCTCGCCCTGACCCTTGCCGATGTCGGCGCTGCCTGGCTCAAGGCCTTTGCCGAGGGCCTGCAGTGCATGGCCGGGCAATGCCGGCTGAGCCTGGTCGGAGGGGATACCACCCGTGGCCCGCTGAGCCTGACCCTAACCGTGTTCGGTCGTGTGCCGCATGGCCAGGCGCTGCGCCGCAGCGGCGCGCAGCCGGGCGACCTGCTGTGCGTGGGCGGCAACCTGGGCGATGCGGCCGGTGCGTTGCCGCTGGTGCTCGGCAGCCAAACGGCGGCCCAGCACATCAGCGCGCCGCTGCTGGCGCATTACTGGTCACCGCCGCCGCAGTTGGCCCTGGGCCAGGCACTGCGCGGGCGGGCCAGTGCGGCGCTGGACATTTCTGACGGTCTCCTGGCCGACTGTGGGCATATCGCCAAGGCCTCGGCAGTGGCGTTGCAGATCGAGCGCAAGCGGGTGCCGCTGTCGCCGGCATTGCAGGCGCTGCTGGGCGAGCAGGGCGCGTTGCAGGCGGCGCTCAGTGGCGGTGATGACTACGTGCTGGCGTTTACCCTGCCGCCTGGCGAGCTGGCCGGCCTGGCTCATGCGGTGCCAGGGATTCATGTGATTGGCCGGGTGCTGGCGGGTCACGGGGTCAGCGTAGTCGACGATCAAGGGCGTGACGTCACGCCGGTGCTACGCGGTTATCAGCATTTCCACGGGGCACCCTGAAGGCTGTTGCGCGTGCCGTGGCGAGAGGCGCGGCACGCTTGACGATTCGCCGCTTGCAGTCTTCGCTTGGCTGCATGCGCAGGCACAGGTGCAGACGCTGTCGTACTAGAAGGGGTCGAGGATGAAAGCGGTTCTGCTGGCGCTGCTGATGATGCTCTGCGCAGGTGCTGCGTGTGCTGCGCCGCCCGCGCAGATCATTCTGGTCAGCGAAGACTGGGATCAGTACACCGAAGCCGATGGCAGTGGCCTGGCCTGGGACGTGCTGCGCAAGGTGTTCGAGCCGGCTGGGGTCAAGGTGGTGGCGCAAACCGCGCCGTACAGCCGTGCCATCGGCCTGGTCAGGCGCGCCGAGGCCGATGCCTGGGTCGGCTCGTACAAGGCTGAGAATGCCGACAACCTGTATCCGCGCTGGCACTTCGATGTCGATCACATCTATGCCTTGGGCCTGGTCGACGGGCCTGTGCCGAGCGCCGAGAACATCGGCAGCTATCGCCTGGCCTGGGTGCGCGGCTACGACTACGCGCGCTATCTGCCAAACGTCAGCAATGGCCGCGAGGTGCAGCGCCGCGAAGGCATTTTGCCGATGCTCGAGCATCACCGCGTCGACTTCTACATCGACGCCCTGACCGAGGTCGACTACGTGCTGGGCCACGCCGCCGAGCCGCGGCGTTTTCGCCGCACGCACGTCGCCGAACTGCCGCTGTACCTGGCGTTCGCCAATACCGCCGAGGCCCGGCCACTGCTGGAGCTGTTCGATCGGCGCATGGCTGAACTGGTGCGCAGCGGAGAGCTCAAGCCAATCTTCCAGCGCTGGCAGCAGCCGTACCCGTTCACCGCCAACAGCCAGCCGCAGTAGCCTGCGCACAGTTGCCGGGTCTGCTGATACAATCGCCGCACGTGAACCCCCTAGTTACCCATCAGGAGCACAACGTGCCCGTCGTCTTTGTCGCCGCCTCAAAATTACCGACGCCCTTTGCAACCTTCACTATGCATGGCTTTCTCGACGAAGCCACTGGCCGCGAGCACGTCGTGCTCAGCCTGGGTGACATTGCCGATGGTCAGCCGGTGCTGGGGCGCCTGCATTCGGAGTGCCTGACGGGCGACGCGTTGTTCAGCCAGCGCTGCGATTGTGGCTCACAGCTGGAGGCGGCGTTGCAGGCCATCGCCCGCGAGGGCCGAGGTGTGTTGCTGTACCTGCGTCAGGAAGGCCGTGGCATCGGCCTGCTGAACAAGATTCGCGCCTACGAGCTGCAGGATGGCGGTGCCGATACCGTCGAGGCCAACGAGCGCCTGGGCTTTGCCGCCGACCAGCGCGACTACGCCATGTGCCTGCCGATGCTCGAACACCTGGGTGTCAGTTCGCTGCGGCTGATGACCAACAACCCGCGCAAGGTCAACGCCCTCACCAGCATGAACATCGCCGTGGCCGAGCGTGTGCCGCTGCACACCGGGCAGAACCCGCACAACCTGCACTACCTGGCCACCAAGGCCGGCAAGCTCGGCCACATGATGGGCAACGAGCATCAGGGCGAAGTGCCACAGGGGTGAATCTCCCGGCCATGACAGGCCGCGCCCGCCACTGCGTTGCGCGGTCGTTGCTCGGGCTGTCATTGCTCTGCGCGTTCAGCGTCCACGCCGCGCCGTCGCGGGTGGTCAGCCTGGCCCCGGCACTCACCGAAATGATGATCGAACTGAGTGCCCAGGAACTGCTGGTGGGTGTGGTCGACGCCGAGGGCGTTGCAGCGCCGCTGCCGCAGTTGCCCTCGGTCGGCACCTACGGCTCGCTGAACATGGAGCGACTGGTCAGCCTCAAGCCTGATCTGGTGCTGCTGTGGGAGGGCGGGGTGTCGCCCGCCGAGCTCAAGCAATTGCACAACCTGGGCATTGCCAGCCTGGCCATCGTGCCGCGTGACCTCGACCAACTGATCGACAAGATCGAAGCGCTGGCCGTGCGGGTCGGCCGTGCCGAGCAAGGCAGGCAGCACGCCGCCGCACTACGCACGCGCTTGCAGGCGCTGCGTGCGCAGTACCGTCGCGCCGAGCCGCTGAAGGTGTTCTATCAGGTCTGGGACAACCCGCTGTACACCCTCGGTGGCCAACAGATCATCAGCGATGCCCTGCGCGTGTGCGGCGCGCGCAATGTGTTCGAAGATCTCGACCAGCCCGCGCCGATGGTCAGTGTCGAGTCGGTGATCGAGCGTGATCCGCAGGTCATCCTGGGCAACGATCAGGCCCAGCTCAACGCCTGGAAGGCCCGCAAGCAGGTCGATGCGGTTGCCCATGCCCGCTTGTTGGTGGTGCCGGACAACGGCATCGAGCGGCCCAGCGGGCAGATGATCGAGGCGACGGCCAAGCTCTGCGCCCTGATCGAAACTACAGCGCCGGCGTCCAGGTAACGCTCATCAGCCAGGTGCGGCCCTCTTCGCGATAGCCGTAGTGGGCGCCATCGAAGCTGTACAAGGCCCGGCTGTACGACTTGTCCAACAGATTGTCGAGGCTCAGGCGCAGCTTCAGCGCAGGGCTCGCAGCCCATTCCCCGCGCAGTCCAAGCAAGCCATAACCCGCCAGGCGCCGCCGGTTGGCTTCATCATCGAAGCTGGTGCTGACCGCCTGCCAGCTGGCGCCGACACTGAAGGCATCGAACTGTCGGTCGAGGTCCAGGCTCAGGGTGCGGCGGGCACGACGGGCCAGGGTATGCCCGCTGTCGCGGTCGCGCGGGTCGATCAGCGCCAGGCCGAGCTGGCTCTGCCAGGCGCCCCAGCGCTGGTCGAGGCTCAGTTCGAAACCGTTGATGCGCGCGGCAGCGACGTTCTCGGGTTGCCGTTCGGCGAAGACGATGGCATCACGCAGCTCGGTACGGTACAGCGAGGCTTCCAGGCGACTGCTACTGCTCAACTGACTGCGCCATTGCAGCTCGACGCTCTTCGAGCGTTCCGGTTGCAGTCCCGGATTGCTCAAGCCGGGGTAGTACAGGTCATTGAAGGTCGGCGCGCGGAAGCCTTCACTGTAGGAAACCAGCAGGTCGTTGGCCAGGTTCAGCGGCACGCCCAGGCTGGCGCTCCAGCTGGTCTGCCCGCCGTATTGCTGGTTCTGGTCGCGGCGCACGCCCAATTCGGTGTTGAAGTGCTCGCCTTCGAAGCGGTGCTGAATGAACGCAGCGCGGTTCCAGCGGCTGTTGCGGTCCAGGCGTTCACTGGCGTGGACGCGGTCCTGATAACCGTCGGCACCCACTGACAGGCTGTGCTGCTCGCTCAGGGTGAGGGTGTTCTGCCAGGTGAGCTGGTCACGGTAGGTGTTGAACGCCGAACGCTCGCTGCTGAGCTTGTCGCGGCCTTCGCTGCGGTTCTCGCTATGGCCCAGCTCAAGGCGGCTGTGCCAGCGTTCGCTCAATTGCGCATCGAGGTAGCTGCCCAGGCTGCTGACCGTGAAGTCGGTGTACGGTTTCTGCGCCAGGCTGTCGAAGGTGACCGGGTCGAAGCGTCCGTAGGGGTTGTCGTACTCGCTGCGGCCCTGGCTGTCGAGCAGGTTCAGCCCAGCCTCGAAACGTTCGTTGAAGGCGTGGCTCAGGCTCAGGTTCAGCGAGCGATTGCGGTACGCCTCGTGGTCAGCGTCGCTTGCGAACGATGGGCCGGTGGCGTCGATGCCCGCGCTTTCATCGAGGCTGGCGCCGAGGTTGAAGCGGGTGGCGTCGTCACCGCCGGAGAGCCCCAGGCTGCGCTGCCAGGTGTGTTGGCTGCCAGCGGCCAGGTGCAGGCGCGGTTGCAGGCCGGGGCCGCTGCTGCGGCGGGTGAAGATCTGGATCACGCCGCCGATGGCGTCGCTGCCGTACACCGCCGAGCGCGAACCGCGCAGTACTTCGACCCGTTCGACTTGGTCGATGTCGAGAAACTGCAGGCCGCTGTCACCGGAGGTTGCATTGGCGATGCGTACGCCGTCGACCAGCACCAGCGCCTGGGCGGTCTTGGTGCCGCGCAGGAAGATGCCCGTGACGCTGCTGCGGCCACCAGTCGGCGCCACCTGCACGCCTGGCACCCGGCGCAGCAGGTCGGTGACCCCGGGTGGTTGCAGGCGGTCGATGTCGGCGCGGGTGAACACCGTGCTGGCGGCGCTGCTGGTGCTGCGCGACTCGACCTGGCGGTTGGCGCTGATCACGACATCGGCCAGCTTCAGCGCCTCGTCACGATCAGGTTCTACGGCAAACAAGGTGCCGGGCAGGCAGAGCAGGGTGGCGAGGGCAGGTCGTTTCATAGGGGACCGTGTAGGAGCGGCCGGCCGGCCGCTCCCATAGCGTTATTACAGGCCTAGCCTGGCCATACGGGCTTCAATCGACGCCTTGATCCCCGCGGCATCCAGACCGCACTCAGTCAGCATCTGCGCAGGTTTGGCGTGCTCGACGTAAACATCAGGCAGGCCCAACTGCAACAGCGGCTTGAGCACCGCCTCGCGTGTCAGGAATTCGCCGACCGCCGAGCCGGCACCGCCCATGATGGCGTTTTCCTCGATGGTTACCAGCAACTCATGAGAGGCGGCCAGCTCCAGCACCAGGGCTTCATCCAGCGGTTTGACGAAACGCATGTCGACCACCGTGGCGTCGAGCGCCTCGGCGACCGTGAGCGCTTCAGCCAGTTGCACGCCGAACACCAGCAGGGCGACCTTGCTGCCCTGGCGGCGAATCACGCCCTTGCCGATTTCCAGGGGCTGCAGTTCTGCGCTGATCGGCGCGTTCGGCCCAGTGCCGCGTGGATAACGCACCGCCGCCGGACCGTCGTACAGGTGGCCGGTGGTGAGCATCGCGCGCAGTTCGTTCTCGTCGCTTGGGGTCATCACCAGCATGCCGGGGATGCAGCGCAGGTACGACAGATCGAAGCTGCCGGCGTGGGTCGGGCCGTCTTCGCCCACCAGCCCGGCGCGGTCGATGGCGAACAGCACATCGAGATTCTGCACCGCGACGTCGTGAATCAACTGGTCGTAGGCGCGCTGGAGGAAGGTCGAATAGATCGCCACCACCGGCTTGGCGCCTTCACAGGCCATGCCAGCGGCGAAGGTGACCGCGTGCTGCTCGGCGATCGCCACGTCGAAGTAGCGCTCGGGGTACTGCTCGCTGAAGGCCACCAGGTCGGAGCCTTCCTTCATCGCCGGGGTGATGCCGACAAGACGCGGGTCAGCCGCGGCCATGTCGCACAGCCACTGGCCGAACACGCCGGAATACTTCGGCCCGCTGACCGCTTTCGGCGCGGCTGGCTTCGGCACCGCCGGCTTGTCCAGCGGTTCGAGCTTGGTGATGGCGTGGTAGACGATCGGGTCGACTTCGGCCGGGGCGAAGCCCTTGCCCTTCTTGGTCACCACATGCAGGAACTGCGGGCCCTTGAGGTCGCGCATGTTGCGCAGCGTGGCGATCAGCGTCGGCAGGTCGTGGCCGTCGATGGGGCCGATGTAGTTCCAGCCCAGCTCTTCGAACAGCGTGCCCGGCACCAGCATGCCCTTGGCGTACTCTTCGGTGCGGCGGGCGATTTCCCAGGCGCCAGGCAGGCGCGACAGCACCTTCTTGCTGCCCTCGCGCATGCTCGCGTAGGTGCGGCTGGAGAGAATCTTGGCGAGGTAGTTGGACAGGCCGCCGACATTGCGCGAAATCGACATGTCGTTGTCGTTGAGGATCACCAGCATGTCGGCGTCGACTTCCTGGGCGTGATTCAACGCTTCGAAGGCCATGCCGGCGGTCAGCGCGCCGTCGCCGATCACGGCGATGGACTTGCGCGGGTCGTCCTGCAGGCGGGCAGCGATGGCCATGCCCAGTGCGGCACTGATCGAGGTGCTGGAATGGCCGACGCCGAACGTGTCGTAAGCGCTTTCCGCACGGCGCGGGAAGGCGGCGATGCCGTCCTTCTGGCGCAGGCTGAGCATGCGCTCGCGGCGACCGGTGAGGATCTTGTGCGGATAGGCCTGGTGGCCGACGTCCCACACCAGCCGATCATCGGGGGTGTTGAAGACGTAGTGCAGGGCGATGGTCAGTTCGATGACGCCCAGGCCCGCACCGAAGTGCCCGCCGGTCTGGCCCACGGTATAGAGCAGTTCCTGGCGCAACTCGTCGGCCAGGGTCTCCAGGTCGGCTTCGGCCAGGCGGCGCAAGCCGGCAGGCGTGTCGGCGCGGTCGAGCAACGGCGTGACCGGGCGTTCGCGGGGAATCTCTTGAAACGTCGTGGGCATCAGGCGAGTCGTTATAGGTTTGAAGACGCGGCAGTTTACCCCATTGAGGGAAAACCTGCCCCCTGCACTGGGCGCCGCTCAGTGGAGCGTACCGGCCAATATCCACCGCGGTTCAGCGCTGAGCGAGCGCCGCTCGGCACTGCACCTGGGTGATGTTCGGCAACCCTTCAGTGGCGGCGTTCGACGATATAGCGGGCCAAGGCTCGCAGTGGCTCGGCGCATTCACCGAACCCTTGCACTGCGACCAGCGCCTGGTCACGCAGTTCGATCGCATAGGCCTTGGCCGCAGCCAGGCCGAGCAATGCCGGATAGGTTGGTTTGTCACGGGCGATGTCGGCGCCCTGGCGCTTGCCCAAGGTCGCGGTATCGCTTTCCACATCGAGGATGTCGTCCTGCACCTGGAATGCCAGGCCCACCGCCCGGGCGTACACCTGCAATGCCTGCAAGCGCTGCTCGTCAGCCTGTCCGCTGGCCAGGGCGCCGAGGCGCACGCTGGCTTCGATCAGCGCGCCGGTCTTGTGCCGGTGCATGAACTCCAGAGCGTGTTGATCGAGCTTGAGGCCCACCGAACCGAGGTCGATGGCCTGCCCGCCGACCATGCCGGCAGGGCCCGCTGCGGCCGACAATGCCTGCACCATGCGCAGGCGGATACTGTCGCTCTGCGGGCTCAGGCGCGGGTCGAGCAACGCGCCGAACGCCAGGCTTTGCAGGCCGTCGCCAGCGAGAATCGCGCAGGCTTCGTCGAAAGCCTTGTGGGTGGTGGGCTGGCCGCGGCGCAGATCGTCGTCGTCCATGGCCGGCAGATCATCATGCACCAGCGAATAGGCGTGGATCAGCTCGACCGCACAGGCCGCGCCGTTGGCCAGTTCAGCCGGCGCGTCCAGGGCTTCGCAGGCGGCGTAGGCGAGCAGCGGGCGAACCCGTTTGCCACCATTCATGACGCTGTAGCGCATCGCTGCGTAGAGGCGTTCCAGCTCAGGCGCCGGGGCCTGGAACAGCGGTTCGAGGGCCGCGTCGACGCGCGCCTGGCTGCTGGCCTGGTAGGCGCCGATCATGCTTCGGGCTCCGGGTCGAACGGCTGCTCCCTGAGCTGGCCGTCACGCTCCAGCAGAATCTGTACCTTTTGCTCGGCCTGGGCGAGGGCGCCCTGGCAGTCGCGGGTCAGGCTGATGCCTTGTTCGAAGGCGGCCAGCGAGTCTTCCAGCGACAGCTCCCCATTCTCCAAGCGCTCGACCACAGATTGAAGCTCCGCGAGGGATTGTTCGAAATCGATAGGGGTTTTCTTGCGGGCCATGGCGCTGGTCTCGGTGGCGTATATAACGCGGCGACGTTAGCAGAGCGGGACAGGGGTAGCAAATGGCTACGCGCTTACGTCTTGTTGCACTTTCCTTAGGGTCTACAGCCGATTTCCTCTTGATTTCAGGAAATTCCTTTCATTGTGAGCCCTGATGCCCTCTGCCATACTCGCCGCGCTCTGGCACCGGCCCCGGCACGGGTTTGCCAGTCATTTCTTCTCTATCGCGTAACGGACTGCGTCGTGAGTTTCCTTTCGATCGAATTCGGCCTGTGTTTTCTGCTGTTGTTCGTGGCCTATTGGGGTCTGGGCGCCTGGCCGAAGTGGCAGAACCTGCTGTTGCTGGGCGCCAGCTACGGGTTGGTCGCAAGCTTCGGGCTGGCCTCGCTGTACACCCTGCTGGGCTACAGCGCGCTGGTCTGTCTGCTGGGCCTGCTGGCCGGGCGTTACCCGGGACGCTGGTTCAATCCCCTGCTGCTGCTGAGCCTGGTGCTCGGCGCGTTCTATCTGTTCAAGTACCAGACCTTCCTGGTCGAAGGGGCGCAGGCTGCATTCGCCGATCTGGGCGTGCATGTGTCGTTGCCGGTGCTGCAATTGCTGGTGCCGATCGGCTTGTCGTTCTATGCCTTTCATTCGGTCAGTTACCTGGTGTCGATCCACCACGGCGAGATGAAGCCTGCTGCGCCCCAGGACCTGGCGTTGTACCTGGCGTTCTTTCCAAGCGTGGTGGCGGGGCCGGTGAACCGCGCCGATCACCTGCTCGGGCAAATCCGCAGCAGCGAGCGACGAGAGGTCCTCGAACCGCCGCGTGCCCTCGGGCTGGTGGCGCTGGCGGTGTTCAAGTTGTTTTTCTGCAGTGCCTGGCTGGGCAGCCTGTGGGTCGACCCAGTGTTCGCCACCCCCGGCAGCTTCGGCGCCGAGCAGATTCTGCTCAGCGTGTATGCCTACAGCTTCCTCATCTACTTCAACTTCAGCGGCTACACCGACCTGGTCACCGGCATCGCGCTGCTGCTCGGCTTTCGCCTGCCCACGAACTTCAACGCACCCTACGCCGCGCATAACCTCAAGGAATTCTGGGAGCGCTGGCACATCAGCCTGTCGCGCTTCATTCGTGACTACGTGTACATCCCGCTGGGCGGCAACCGTAAAGGCGCCTTTCGCGGCAACCTGAACATGCTGGTGGCGATGCTGGTCTCGGGCCTGTGGCACGGCGCCAGCCTCAACTTCATCGTCTGGGGCGCACTGCATGGTGTGGGCCTGGCGCTGTTCAAGTTGTTTCGCCAGGAAGTCTGGGGCTTTGCCCGCATGCCCGGCGCGGCGCTGCTGGCGCGCTTGCTGACCTTCCACTACGTAGCCCTGGCTTGGGTGTTCTTCCGCTGCGCAACGCTGGACGATGCCTGGGACATGCTCAGTGGCCTGGGCGGCCTGAGCCTGGCCGGCCTGCACTCGAGCAGCGGCGCGCTGATTCTGGCCTTCCTGCTGTTCGTCGCCACCTATCCGCAGTGGCTGGCGATGCTGCGCCAGGGTTTTGCCGCCAGTCAGCGCCTGCCGTGGCAGCTGTATCCATTGCCGTTGACGCTGTTCATCGCGCTGGTGATTTTCGCCTCGCAATCGGGTGTGCCGGGGTTCATCTATGCCAGTTTCTGACGCGCCGCAGAGCACGTTCGGCGTCGCCCGTACGCTGTACGCCATGCTGGTGGTCAGCGTGCTGTTGTGCTGGCTGAACCAGGATTCGATCAAGCTCTATTGCCAGCAGAAATACCACCAGAGCTGCGAAGTGCCGGTGTTGGGAGGCTGGTCGCTGTGGCGCCTGGGCGCGGATCTGAGCACCGCACTAGGTGAAGGCCGCGACAGTTTCCTCGCCAGCCTGAGCGACCGCGAGCAGCAGGCCGATCAGCCGCCAACCGTGAACCTGCCTGCCACCGCGCCGGTGGTCACGGTGGATGTCAGCACCGCGCCGGCGCCACAACCGCCGCTGCCGGTGCAGCCGGCCGCATCCGCAGCGCCGTCAGCGCTGTCCAGCGACCGGCCTGTGCTGGCGACCCTGGCCGAGGGCGATGAAGTGTTTCTGGTCGGCGACTCGCTGATGCAAGGCGTCGCGCCGCACCTGGCCAACAGCCTGTTGCGCCGGCACAAGGTGCGCACCGTCAACCTCAGTCGGCAAAGCACCGGGCTGTCGTACCCGGGCTTCTTCAACTGGCCGCGCACCGTCGCTGACACCTTGGCGCAACACCCGCACATCCGCCTGATGGTGGTGTTCCTCGGCGCCAACGACCCGTGGGACATGCCGCAAGGCAAGGGCAAGCCGTTCGTGTACTTCAAGTCGCCACTGTGGGAACAGACCTACCGCGCGCGCATCGACGCCATCTTGCAGTCTGCGCGCGACCACCACGTGCAGGTGATCTGGGTCGGCCCGCCGAACATGAGCACGCCGCGTCTGTCTCAGGCCATGGCCTACTTGAGCGAGCTGTACCAGCAGCAGACCGGGCAATACGGCCAGCACTACGTTTCCGCCAACCCGTTCCTCGGCTACACCGACGAGCAGTTTTCCGCCAGCGTGCCTGGCGCCGACGGTACCCAGGTCAAGGTGCGCGGCGACGACGGCATTCACTTCACCATCACTGGACAAAAAATGATCGCCAGCCAGCTCATGGCCCTGATCGGTTTTTCCGGCCTGATCGTTACAGGACACTGACATGCGCCCATGGCTTCACCTCGCCGCCGCAGCGCTGATCTTCAGTGCCACACCGGGCTGTAGCGCCGACGCCGGCAGACACGCCAAGCCGGCGCCGAACCTCGCACCGGTGGCCGCCGCGCCCGCTGCGCCGCGAACGCCGGCGGCGGTATTGGCCGGCAAACTGCGCGCGGCCAAGCGGGCGGGTGTACATATCGTGCAGTTGGGCGATTCGCACACCGCCGCCGACCTGTTCAGCGGCGAGCTGCGCCAGTTGTTGCAGGCGCGCTACGGCGACGGTGGTATCGGCCTGGTGCCGGCCAGTGCGGTGCCGGGCATTCGCAGCGACCGGCTGATCATCAACAGCAGCGCTCGTCAGTGGCAGTTGGTGTCGGCGCGCAACGAGCAAAGCGAGCAGTTCCCGCTGGGCGGCTATCTTTCGTTGCCATTGGCGGCGCGTTCGACGGTGAGCCTGCAAGCACGGGGCGACGACAGCCGGCGCTACCAGGTTTCGGCGCTGTACCGTGCCGGTGCCGATGCCAGCCTCAGCGCCAGCGCCAGCGCTGGCCAGCGTGTCGCGCTGCCCGCCACGCAAGGGCAGTGGCGCTTGAGCCCGGCCTTGGACAACATCGGGTTGCCGACGCAACTGAACGTTAGCGCGAGCCAGGGCCTGGCCCTGGGCGGCTGGTACGTGCAGGGTCGCAAGAACGCCGGCGTCACCTACACATCGTTAGGCATCAACGGGGCGCGGCTGGAGGTGGTCGACAAGTGGCAAGCCGGCTGGCAGGACACCCTCAAGGCCCTGCGCCCCGACCTGATCATCCTCGCCTACGGCACCAATGAAGCCTTCGATGACACCCTGGACCTGGCGTTGTACCAGAGTCAGATGGACGCCACGCTGACCCGCCTGCATCGCGACATGCCAGGCGCCGCGATTCTGCTGGTCGGCCCGCCGGATTCGATCAAGCAACGTCGCGCCGGCAGCTGTGCAGCTCGCCAGCCACAACCGCTGGCCGCAGTGGTGCGGATTCAACGCCAGCTCGCGCGCAAGCACCAGGCGCTGTTCTGGGACTGGCAGGCCTACATGGGCGGCCCTTGCTCTATTGCCCGTTGGCAGGCCCAGGGCCTGGCCCGACCCGATCTGGTGCACCTGAGCGCCGACGGCTACCGCAAGAGTGCTCAGGGTTTGTACGACTTCCTCAAGCAACGACTGAAGCTGTAACGCAGCCCGGCACGTCGATCGACGTGCCGGGTATCCGTGCAGGGTTCGGCTCTTGGGCAACGCACGTACTGGAGGTGTTTGCCCTTGCCAATCTTGCGGTACATCCATTCCAAGGCGGCAGTGGTTGTATTTTGATCACACGCAGAGATCGCCAAGTGCATGGCGGGCGTGAAAAGGAAGGGGCTGGCTTGCCAAGACAGGTTCCAGTCAGGCGGGTCAGATCAAGCCCGACCACTGCCCAACGCCCTTCACCCCGCCACAACCTCCCGCTGCATCAGCGCCTGACGATAGCGCACCAGTTCATCGATGGTCAGCACCGGCAATTGGTACTCGCGGGCGTAGGCTTGCACCTGCTCGCCGCGGGCCATGCTGCCGTCGGAGTTCATCAGTTCGCACAGCACCGCCGCCGGGCGCAGGCCGGCCAGGCGGGCGAGGTCGACCGAGCCTTCGGTGTGGCCGCGGCGGGTGAACACGCCGCCGTTGCGCGCGCGCAGCGGGAAGACATGCCCGGGGCTGACGATTCGGCGGTGCTGCGGGGTGGAATCGAGCGCCGCGAAGATGGTGGTGATGCGGTCTTGTGCCGACACGCCGGTGCTGATGCCGTCGGCGGCCTCGATGGTGACGGTGAAGCCGGTGCCGTGCCGGGCCTGGTTGTTGGCGACCATCGGCGCCAGTTGCAAGGCGTCGACGGTGGCCTCGTCCAGGCACAGGCAGACGATGCCGCTGCAGTCTCGGATCATCATGGCCATGGTCTGCAGCGAGATGTTTTCTGCGGCGGCGATGATGTCGGCTTCATCTTCACGGTCGTCGTCGTCCAGCAGCAGCACGGGCCGGCCGGCCTGGAACGCGGCGATGGCGGCGGATACGTTGGGGAAATGCGGGGTAGACATGAAACGCTCCTCGTAATGGCTCGATGAACGTCTCGGGGCGAACGCAATGCGCGTGCAGGCGCCGAACTCGGCACCTGACCTACGCCTTCTTTCATCCGGACTATGACCGTCGGCTCTGGAGTCGCACCAGATCTGCTGACCTCCGACCGGGTCGGAGCGCTCGCGGGCTCATCTTTCGATTTACCGCCGGTGGGGACTTTCACCCCGCCCTGAAGACCCGTAAAGCATACAGGCAGGCAGTGGCGTTCTGGCAAGTCCGGGTTGGCGCAAGGTGACAAGCTTCACAGACGCGCACGCCGATGCACAGGCTTCAGCGCTGCATCTGCTCCAGCACCCAGTGCAACGAGGCCGGCAGCATCGGGCCATGGCTCAAGCCGTTGAAGCGTTCGAAGCGTACGCTCAGGCCTGGGGTCTGACGCAGTTGATCGAGCAGTGCGCGCATCGGCCCTTCCGCATCGGCCTGTTGCGGGCCTTGGGGGGTGGCCGGTTCCTGCGAGCCGCGCATCAGCACCAGACGCGCGGCATGCGTGCCGAGACGCTGATGCAGGCCCTGCGCCTGGGCAGCGATCGCGCCGTCGTGCCACCACAACGAGGGGCTGGCGGCGATGTAGTCAGTGAATGCCTGGGGGCGGGTGAACAGGGTGTGCAGCACCGCCAGGCCGCCGTAGGAGTGACCCCACAGGGTCTGCCGTTGTGCGTCGATGGGCGCTCGCGCGGCCACCGCCGGGCGCATGCGCTGGGTCAGCAGGTCGAGAAACGCGTCGATGCCACCGCTGGGTTCACCGCTCAGGGGGTCGATCTGCTGCGCTTGCCCGGGCAGCGCCGGGGTGTAGTCGAAGGTGCGTGCCCTGCGCTCGATACGCTGCGCGCTTTGGTAGCCGACCGCGACCAGCAATGGCGCCTGGCCTGCGGCCAGTTGCTGCAGTTGCTGTGCGTCGAGTGCGCTGAGCGCTGCGTTGCCATCGAGCATCCACAGCACCGGGTAACCCGCAGCCGGCGCCGGACGCTCCGGTCGGCCGATCCACAGGCGGTAATGCCGCTGGCCGTCGAGCGAATCGACATCGAGCTGGCTGAAGCGGTAGCCCAGGTCGTGGCGCTGCAGCAGCGAAGTGTCCATCGGCTGCTGCGGGTCAGGTCGCGCCAGGGCGACAGGGGCGAGCAGTGACAGCAGCGCCGTCAGCAACAGGGGCAGGATCAGGATGGGCATCACGGCGCTCGGTCAGGGGCAGCGCCACACAGGCGTCGCCGAAGGCCCCCGATGATAGTCGGCAGCGAGCAGCGGTAAAGCGCATTAACACTCTAAACAGAGCGCTCGCAGGCGAGCGCAGCGGCCGGCAGCAGCAGATGCAGGCGCAGCCCTGGGTCGGCGTTGCTGGCCCACAACCTGCCGCCCTGCAGCTCGATGGCGCGACGTGCGATGGCCAGACCCAGGCCGAACCCGGCGCCGCTGTCGGCCAGGCGCTGGTAGGGCTGGAAGATCCGCTCAAGCTCGGCGTCGGGCACGCCCGGGCCGTGGTCGCGCAGGCACAGGTGCCAGAACTCGGCCTCGCGCCAGCCCTCCAGGCTGACCAGGCCGGCGACCGGCGAATGGCGGACGGCATTGCGCAGCAGGTTTTCCAGGGCCTGGGCCAGGCTGTCGAGATGGGCCTGCACCTGGCAGTCGATCCCCAGGGTGCACGGCAGGCGTTCAGGAGCCCAGCCACTTTCGAAGCAGATGTCTTCGCACAGCGCTTCCCAGACCGACAGCACGGGCACCGGCTCGGTCGCCAGCTGCGGTTGTTCGGTGTCCATCCAGGCCAGGTCCAGGGTGTCTTCGAGCAGCTTTTGCATGTCGTCGACTTCGCGTCCGACCCGCTCGCGCAACTGCGCGCCATGCAGGTCGCTGTCATGGGCGATGCGCAGCCGCGCCAGCGGCGTACGCAGTTCATGGGACAACGTGCGCAGCAGCAGGCGCTGCTGCTCCAGGCTCTGGCGCAGCCGCGCGGCCATATGTTCGAAGGCCTGGGCCAGCTCACCCAGCTCGTCGCGACGCTCTTGCAAGGCAGGCGCCGGGCTGTCGAGGTTGTCGGCGCGCAGAGCGTCGGCGCGATCGCGCAGGCGGTTGAGCGGCACTACCAGTTGCCGATAAAGCGCCAGCCCCAGCAGCAACGCCAGCAAGGTAGGGGCCACGCCGTGGGTGACGACGTGGGTCCAGGGCGTCAGCCCAGTGGGCAACAAGCGTTCGGGTAGCTGCAACACCAGCCGGCCGAGTTCGGGGTGGCGGGGAAACTCGATGCTGACGTAGGGCAGTTGATCCTGCAGGCGCCGGCTCAGCGGCCAGTCGAGCTTGCGCATGAACGCCAGGTTGGCCGACTCCTCTGCGCTCAGCGCGGTGCTGCCCAGGCTTTGCAGATCGGCACCGACCACCGCCACCCAGGTGTCTTCAGCTGCTGCCAGTTGCTTGCCGAACGCGTCCACGGCAGTCGCGCCGCCTTCTTGCCAGGCCTGCTCGGCCTGTTGCGCGTAGCGGGCCAGGTAGGCTTGATCGGCGGGTGCGAGAAAGTAGCTGCTGCGCTCGACGGACAAGCCCCAGGTCCAGATCAGCCAGGTCAGCAGCAGCCCGAAACTCACTTGAATGGCCGCCAGTTTCCACAGCAGGGGATGGCGCCGCATCAGTCGTGACCGGCGTCGAGCAGCACGTAGCCCTGGCTGCGCACTGCCTGGATCTGCAGGTGCTGCGCGCCGATGTCGGCCAGTTTGCGCCGCAGGTTGCACACATGCACATCCAGCCCGCGGTCCAGGCGGGTGTAGGCCCGATACAGCACGGTCTGGTAAAGAAAGGCTTTGCTCAGGGCTTCGCCGGGATGTGCGCTGAGGGTCACCAGCAGGCGGAACTCGGACGCGGTCAGTCCGGCGGCGCGGCCGTGGTGCAAGACATCCTGACCCTGGTGATCGAACTGCAAGCCGCTGCCCTGGGCCTCGCGCGCCGTCTCACGACCGTAGGCGGCGCGGCGCAGCAGGGCATCGCTGCGCGCATCCAGTTCGGCGAGGCTGAATGGCTTGGGCAGGTAATCGTCGGCGCCGCGGGTGAAGCCGCTGATGCGATCCTGCTCGGCACCCAGCGCCGACATCAGCATCACCGGCACCGCCTGCTCGCGGCGTAGCTGGTCGAGCAGGCTCAGGCCGTCGATGCCGGGCAGCATGATGTCCAGCAGCACCAGGTCGAACGTGCGCCGCTGCACCTGCTCCAGCGCCTGTGTGCCGGTGGCGCAGTCCTGTACCTGAAATCCGCGGTTGAGGAAATGCTCGCGCAGATCGTGGCGCAGGCGCAGGTCGTCTTCGACGAGTAGGAGGGAGGTCGGCATGGTTGGCTGGTTATGAGAATGTTTATCAGTTGGCGATCATCCCACTGTCGGCCAGGCAGGGCAATCGCTGCCCGCAGGCGCAAGGGTTAAGAAGGTTAAGCCTGCTGCACCCCAGTACCGGCTTCGGTATCTTCGCAAAAAGCAACGTGTTGCGTTTGCGATTCAATATCATTTGGGCGGGGAGAGCAGGGCATGTGCGGTAGCAACGGTTTGGGCAACTCGGGACGCATTCGTGGCTGGCTGTGGTTGGGCATGCTGGCGCCATTTTCCTTCTCGGCGCTGGCGCAGACGGTTGCCGAGCAGACCAGCCTCGAGCCCGCGCTGGACCTGCCCGCGCTGACCATCGAAGGCAATCGCCTGTACGACATGCTGCCCTCCGAAGCCACCGGCGGCTACAGCGTCGATGCCGCGACCGTCGGCACCAAGACCCCGGCCTCGCTCAAGGAGATCCCGCAGTCGATCACCGTCTACACCCAGGACTACCTCAAGGATCGCCAGTTCGTGCACCTGGACGACCTGGCCAAGTACACCGCGGGCCTGCGCACGCTGACCAACGACAGCGGCCGCTCGTCGATCTACGCCCGCGGCTACGAGTACAGCGAATACAACATCGACGGCCTGCCAGCGCCGATGGGCAGTATCTTCGGCACCGTGCCTTCGCTGGCGGCCTTCGACCGCGTGGAAATCATGCGCGGCCCGGCAGGCCTGTTCAGCAGCACCAGCGAGCTGGGCGGCATCGTCAACATGGTGCGCAAGCGCCCGACCGCAGCATTTCAGGGCCATGTCGACGCCAGCTACGGCACCTGGGACACCAACCATGAAGAGATCGACCTGAGCGGCCCGCTGGATGATGCAGGCCGGGTGCGTGGGCGTTTCATCGCCTCGCGCGACGACACCAACGGCGAAGTCGACTACAACGCCAACACCAGCAACAGTTACTACGGCGCGCTGGATGTCGACCTCGATGAAGCCACCACGCTGTCGTTCGGTCTGATCCATGAAGTGAAGAACATCGTTCCGCACAACGGCTACCCGGCCAGTCTGTCGGGCGAGGTGCCGGACTTCAGCCACTCGCGCTTCCTCGGCGCCGACTGGAACCATTTCGACGGCAAGACCACCGACCTGGTCGCCGAGCTGACCCACCGTTTCGACAATGGCGGCTATGGCCGTATCGCCGCCCGCGGTTCGCAGCGCAGGACCGACTACCTGTACGCCTTCACCGCCACCAACGCCAACACCGGGGCCAATTCCGAGCGGGTCAGCGCCCGGGATTTCACCCAGGACACCTATTCGCTGGATGCCAGCTACAGCCAGCCCTTCGCCACCTTCGGCCAGGTCAGTGAATTCGTGGTCGGCAGCGACTACAAGAACTACGACACCGAGTACCTCAACGGCACCAGCAACCTCGGCGTGATCGATGTCGGCAGCTACCGCCCCACCGACTTCGCCAAACCGTCGCCCAACTACAGCACCGAGACCGGCATGCAGGAGGAAGAATATGGCCTCTATTCCAAGGTCACGTTGCGCCCGGTCGAGCGTCTGGCGCTGATCGCCGGTGGCCGTTTCAGCTGGTACCGCGGCGACTTCTACACCACCACCCTGAGCACCGGTGCGACGGCAACTGACGACAAACGCGTGGATGGCCGTTTCACACCCTATGGCGGCGTGGTCTATGACCTGACCGACACCCATGCGCTGTATGCCAGCTACTCCCAGGTGTACAAGCCGCAATCCGACACCGACGCCCAGGGCCGGGTGCTCAAGCCGCGTGAGGGCGAGCAGTATGAGTTCGGGCTCAAGAGCAGCTTCTACGGAGGTGATTTGAACACGCGCCTGTCGGCGTTCCACCTCACCGACCAGAACCGCGCCACCACGGCCTTCGACGCAGACGGCGTGGATACCGGCTACTCGGTGGCCACGGGCAAGACCCGGGTCAAAGGCATGGAAGTGGAGGTCAGCGGCAAGCTCACGACCAACTGGGAACTGCTCGCCGGCTACACCTGGATGCAGACCGACACGGTCAAGGGCGATGCCGAGACCACCTTCTTCATCATGCCGCGCCATCAGGCCTCGCTGTGGAGCAAGTACACCCTCGACCAGGGGCCGCTCAGCGGCCTGGCGATTGGCGGCGGGATCTCGGCGATGAGCAACTTCCACGCTGAGAACGGCGGCGTACGTATCGACGCGCCGGGCTATGCCACCGTCGACGCCATGCTGTCGTACCCGCTCACGTCCAAGCTGACCGCGACCTTCAACGTCAACAACCTGTTCGACCGTGACTACCTCTCCCGGGTCGGCTCGACCTCGACCTTCAACTTCTACGGGCCTTCGCGGAGCATGATGGTCGGCGCTCGCTACACGTTCTGAACCGGTCTGGCTCACCCACGCGGCAGGGCACTAACCAACGGGGTCAATACGCATAACGCAATGTGGTCATGACATTGCGCGGCGCGCCGTACAGGCCGCCCGCCGTGGTGGTCAGGTAGTGTTTGTCGAACAGGTTGTTGAGGTTCACCGTGGCCGACAGCGCAGGGGTGATCTGGTAGCGGGTCATCAGGTTGGTCACCGCGTAGCTGCTTTGCGTGGTGGCGTAGCTCAGGTCGTAGCCGGCGGCGCTCTGCCAGTTCACGCCGCCGCCGACGGTCCACTTGTCCAGCTCGCCGGGCAGGCGGTAGGTGGTGAAGAGCTTGACGCTGTTGCGCGGAATCTCGGTGACGATGCGTTTGTCGTCGTCATTGAAGCTGACGTTGTAGGAATAGCCGGCCATCACCTGCCAGCCTTCGCTCAACTCGCCATTGACCTCCAGTTCCACCCCTTCGCTGGTGGTGCCGCTCTCGGCGCGGTAGGCCTGGAAGCCGCTGGGCTGAAGATTTCTGCCATCGGCCACGGCGAGGTTGTCCTGCTCGACCCGGAACAGCGCCAGGCTGGCGTTCAGGCGGCTGTCGAAGAAGTCGGCCTTCAGCCCCAGCTCGTAGCCGGTGCCCTCCAGCGGGTCGAGCGGCGAGCCGTTCACATCGCGCACCTGATTGCCTTGGGGGTTGAAGATCTGCGTGTAGCTGGCGTACGCAGTCCAGGTGTCATCCAGGTCGTAGACCAGGCCGGCGTAGGGAATCACCACGCCGCTTTCGGTGCGCTCGGTGCGCTGGCGGTCGCCGCTGTAGGGCTTGTTGAGGTTCTCGCGGTGCCAGTCGACCACGCGCGTGCCGAGAATCAGGCTGGCCGCATCGCTCAGGCGCCAGCGTGAGGTCAGGTAGGCGGCGTACTGGGTTTCGGTCATGTCGGTGGTGCCGAACTTGGTGAACACCGGCTTGGGCGACTGGCCGTGCCAGTTGAAGATGTCGTCGATGGTGTCGTCGTAGCCGGTGCGGGCGCTTTGCCAGCCGCCGTAGTTGGCGGTGCCGCGTTCTTCGATGCGCGACAGGGTGACGCCGCCGATCAGCTCATGCTCACGGCCGAGCAACGGGAAGGTGCCGGTGAGGTAGGCATCGAGGTTGCCCTGGGTCGGGGTGGCTTGCCAGCGGTTGGGCGAAATGGTCGCGCCTTCGCCGGTGACCGGGTCGATCTCGCCGTCGACATAGGCGATCACCGTGTCGTAGGCATTACGGGCGTGGCTGTATTCGAGCTTGCCGCTCCAGCCGTTGGCGAACTGGTGCTCCAGCGAGGTGAACAGCGTGCTCTGCTGGCGATCGTAGTAGCTCCAGTCCGGCGAGGTGTTGAACGAGCGCTTGAAGTCGGTGCGCTGGCCATCGACGGTGAACAACGGAAAGCCGGTGCGCATCGGCGCGTTGCTGTGGGTCACCTGGTGGCTGAGGCCGAAGGTCAGCAGCGTCGAGTCGCTGAGGTCCATTTCGGTGATGCCATACAGGGTGGACGTTTCCTGGCTGAAGCGGTCGATCCAGGCGTGCTGGTCCTTGTGATCGGCGACGAAACGGCCGCGCACCGTGCCGGCGTCGTTCAGCGCACCGCCCACATCCACGCTCAGGCCATAGCGGTCCCAACTGCCGGCCTCGGCCGATAGCAGCACTTGCGCAGCATCGGTCGGGCGCTTGCGGATCAGGTTGATGGTCGCCGAGGGGTAGCCCATGCCGCTGATCAGGCCGGTGGCGCCGCGCACGATCTCGACTCGGTCGTACATCGCGGTGTTCTGTGTGTAGTTGTCCATGTTGGCCGAGGTCGGCACGCCGTCGATCTCGAAGTTGCGGATCGAGAAGCCGCGTGACATGTACACCGTGCTGTCTGCGCCCAGACTTTCGCGGATCACGGTGATGCCCGGGGCGGCATCGAGAGCGTCGGTGAGGGTGTCGAGCTTCTGATCGTCCAGGCGCTGGCGGGTCAGCACGGTGATCGACTGTGGGGTCTCCTTGAGCGACAGGTTCAGCCGCGTCGAGCTGCTCGACGATGCCGTGGTGTACGACCCGGTGCCTTCGGTGGTGGCGCCTGGCGCCTTGCCGGAAATGCTCAGCGCGGTCAGCTCCAGCGCACCGTCGCTGGTGGCGGTGCTGGGCATCAGCAGGTAACCGCCATTGGTTTCCCGGCGCACCTGCAACCCGCTGCCTTGCAGCAGCTGGGCCAGGCCATCATCCACCCCATAATCGCCGCGCAAGCCTGGCGAGCTGAGGCCAGCGGTCTGTTCACTGGCGAACGACAGCGTCACTCCGGCGCGATTGGCGAACTCCGCCAGTGCCTTGCCCAGCGGCCCGGGGGCGATATCGAAGCGGGTGACCTGGGCCTGGGCCATGACCAGCCCTGGCAGCGCAGTGATGGGCGCGACCAGCAGGCCGAGCCAGGCCAGGTGAACGGCACGCGCCAGCGCACTGGGCAGTTTCGGGGTGGGGCGGGACATGCGATTTTCCTTTCGTCGACGTGGCAGAGGTGCGGCAGTGATCGCCGCTTCAGTGCATGGCCGAACGAGAATGAAAATCGGCAACCCCTGCGTGCGGTTTTTTCATGCCAAGTCGATGCGTACCCAGTAGCGGGTCAGGTACTGAATGCGAATCGGCAGGGCGCTGGCGAGGTTGCCCAGCGCCGCATCGCTGTCGTCCAGGCGAAACGCCCCGGTCACCCGCAGCCCGGCGGCAGCGTCGGTGCAGGTGAGATAGCCAGGGCGGTAGCGGGCCAGTTCGGTCAGCACCTCACGCAGGCGCCAGTCGAGGGTCATGAGCATGCCGCGGGTCCAGCCATCACTGCCGGGCGGCAGCGCGGCGATGGCGTCGTGGCCTTGCCGATCGAAGCTCGAGCGCTCGCCGGCCTCTACCCGCAGCAGCGCGCCGGGGTTGTTCAGCGGGCGTAGCTCCACAGCGTGTTCGAACACCTGCACCGTGCTGTGCTCGCCTTGGCTGGACACGCTGAAGCGCGTGCCCAAGGCGCGCACGCTGCCTTGCGGGGTCAGTACCAGCAGCGGCCTGTGGGCGGGGTCGGCGGCGGATTCGAGCAGCAGTCGACCTCGATGCAGCTGGACTTCACGGCGCCGCTCGTTGAAATGCACATCGGCGCGGGTGTCGGTGTCGAGCAGCAGCCGGCTGCCATCGGCCAATTGCAGATGCCGGCGCTCGCCTTTACCGGTGCGGTACCGCGCCAGGCGCGAGGGCAGCGGTTCGACCAGCAGTGCGCCCGTACCCGTAGCTCCAGCGGCGAGCAGCACGCCAAGCACTTTCAGCACCTGACGCCGTCGAGCCCTGGCGCCGGCCAAGGTCGGCAGGGCCTGTTCGGGTGATAACTGGGCGAACTGACGTTGCAGCTTTTCCACCTGCGCCCAAGCCTGGGCGTGCCGCGTGTCGGCCGCCAGCCAGCGCTGCCAGGCTGCCTGGGTGGGGGCGTGCCCAGGCTGCGCCGTCAGTTGCACGTACCAGTTGGCTGCGGCCTCCAGCTCCTTGCGCTCAAGCACCGTCGCCTTCCTGGGCCAACAGCAGGCAGTGGGTGAGGGCGCGGACCATATGCTTCTTCACCGTGGTCACCGATACCATGAAGCGTTCGGCTGCGGCCACGTAGCTCAGGCCTTCGAGCTGCACGGCAAGGAAAATCCCTCGGGTTCGCTCACCCAGGCCCTCGAGCAGCGCATCCACTGCCACCAGCGTCTCGATGATCAACAGCCGAGTTTCCGGCGAGATCGCCACGGCAGCGGGCTGTAAAGCCAGCGTTTCCAGGTAGGCCTGCTCGATGGCGCGGCGGCGGAAGCGATCGATCATCAACGCCCGGGCGATGGCGCTGAGGTAGGTGCGCGGCTCGCGAATCGACTGCACATTTCGCGCAGCCAGCACCCGCACGAAGGTGTCCTGGGCCAGATCTGCCGCATCGCTGGCATTGCCCAGACGCGTGCGCAGCCACTGTTTCAACCAGCCGTTGTGGGCCTGGTAGAGCTGATGCAAAGAAGAGGAATCGAGGGCAGACATGGCAGCGTGCTATGTGAGAATGATTCTCTACATTGTTGGCGAAAAGCCAGCAGGATAACAAGCGGTCGCTGGTGGTAACTGGCTCGCAGTTTGAGCGGCACAGGCACCTCGTTGTGGACATCGATCGCGAGCTTTACAGCTCGAATGGGGTTGCGAAGATCACCGGTGCGATCATTTCCACTTTGCCTGACTTGTCGGTGAACGGCGCAGACGAGCCCATGCTGAAGGTCGATGCCACACTGAGTAGCGCCGCATCCAGACGAGCATACCCGGTACGCTCGCTCAGCCTGACCCTCGGTTTGCCGCTGTCGGCGGTGAAGGTGAGAAACAATTTGGCCGTCCTGACCTCGTCGATTTGCCCACTCGCCCTGAAGGCATCGACTGACTCTCGGCTTTTGAGGATCGAGCCTAACCGCTCATGCACACCCCGCACCCACAAGTCCTGATACCGCTCGCGCTGCAAGGCGTCGAACGGCTGCCCCAAGTGGCGTAGACGAGCTACGTTGTTCCACGCCTCGTCGTCGAAGCGGCGCATGACACTCATGTAAAGCGCCAAGGCTTCGTCAACATCCTTCGGGCCGCCTTTTCCTGCCTCCACAAGTTGCCCAAGTTGTATGGCACCGGATTCGCCCGCCAGATGATAAAATCCGCGCGCCTTGACGTAATCGACCGACTGACCCTGGCCTTCTTCCGCCATCTGGCCCAATGCCGCATAGGCGGAGGGATCATAGTGGCTAACGGCGCGGAACAATCTACGCGCCTTGGTGAAGTTCTGCGAAACACCATAGTCCTTGCCATGCTGGTACATCTTTCCAAGCGTCTTCATGCACGTGGTGTTGCCCCTCTCTGCCTGAGCCATCACATAGTCGACGGTACTGGCTTTCACCGGCGGTGTTTCGGTCAATACTAGGCAGCGCACCGCGGCGAGCTTCAGTTCGGCGCTGTGTGTGGATGGATTCGGACTTGCGCAGGCGGTGAGGGCGAGGGCGGCCACGATGATTAACGCCGATTTATACATTGACGAACTCTCTGAAAAAGACGGATAGCCAGTGGCCGCCTAGCTGGGACCGGCATCGGCCTTTCTGAAAGACCTTGGCGAGCGAGGCGTACTTGACTGTGCCGGCGGGTCAGGACTCTAGAGAAAACGTGCGGGTGGGAAAAGCGATAAAGTGTAACTTTTACAGTGTGCTTATTTGATAGTGGTTTCCAGGATTTACGATTATGGCGCTGGTGCATCTGCTTGGATAAAAGCTCAGCGTGATATTGAGGGATGTGTTGATTTTTCAGGTAGGAATGTTCTGAGATTTTGATGTGTGTAGTGTGGAGCCGTGAAGGAATTTATATTCCGGCTGTTGAGAAAAAATCGGCCAAAGTTTGATTTTTTTCAAAGAGTGATTTGGGTTTGGCGTTTGAGTTCAACATTGGGCTACTGATTCAACAATGGATCTTCATACTGCTTGCTCATCACCTGCGTCATCATTTCAATCAGATGTTGCGTAGGGTCTCGCACCAGGCTCTGTAGCCACAGTCTTGAGATGAAGGTGCGACACGATCGGGGGCAGCCCAGGTCAGGCGTCTGCGCAAACAGTCAGGGCGGCCAGCATGGACTCGCATCGCCTGTGGCGGTCGGGAACCCGTATCGGCCAGGTGCCTCAGGCACGACAGGCGGTCGTCACAACGTGTAAGCTAATGTTACTGCGACCTGCCGCCTTGACGGACCACTGCCTGTGTCATCCTTGTCAGGGCAGAAGTGCATGTTCGATGGACGTGCGTCAGAGCCTGCCCGAAACCAGTTCGCCTTCGTCGTTTCGTTTCACATCCCGGTCTCTGCCATCACCCTTGGTCTTGCGAGCAACCGATGGTGCTCGAGGGTGCATGGCTTGAGCTCGACGAAAGCGCCTACGCCGATCTGGACCACGTCTGGTCGACGATTTTTGCCCTCGGCTGCGGTATGGGCGTGCTCTGGGGCCGGGTCATGGCGTACCCGTTCGCTGGCAGTTGGCGGGCATATGGGTTTTCGCCGGCAACGCTCTCGAGCAGAAAAACCACCTTTTCAGATGATCCCCCCATGAGGTCTTCAATCATGACAAACACTGGCTCACGACTTCGAGCTGCAACCTTCATTCTGATCGGGCTAGGGTTGATCATCAGCCTGCTCGGAGCAGGCCTTGCCATCGGCGGCGGTCGCCTGGTCAGCCTGGGTGGCTCTTGGTACTTCCTGGTGGGCGGCGCTCTGATGACCTTGTCAGGCATCCTGCTAGCCTTGCGCAAACCCGCCGGCGCCTGGCTGTATGCGGTCTTTTTGCTCGGCACGGCCATCTGGGCAGTGATCGACGCCGGCCTGGTGTTCTGGCCATTGTTCTCTCGCCTGTTCATGTTCGGCGCCATCGGTCTGGTCGTGGCCCTGGTCTATCCCATGCTGGTGCGTGCCAGTGGTGGCGTCGCCGGGCGCAGCGCCTACGGCCTTGCCGGCGTGCTGGCCGTGGCGCTGGTGATCGCCGCTGGCAACATGTTCGTCGCTCATCCGAGCGTCGCACCGAATGGCAAGGGCCCAGGCATGACGCCCGTCGAGGCGGGCACAGAGCAGAAGGACTGGGCCCACTACGGCAACACCGAAGGCGGCAGCCGCTTCGCCGCGCTCGACCAGATCAACCGTGACAACGTCGACAAACTCAAGGTGGCCTGGACTTATCACACCGGTGACGTCGCTATCAGCGACGGCAACGGTGCCGAAGACCAACTGACCCCGCTGCAGATCGGTAACAAGGTTTTCATCTGCACCCCGCACAACAACCTGATCGCACTCGATGCCGACACGGGTAAGGAGTTGTGGAAAAACCAGATCAACGCCCAGTCCAAGGTCTGGCAGCGTTGCCGTGGCATGGCCTACTACGACGCCACCAGCGCCATCGTCCAGCCGACCCAGCCAGACAGCTCGCCAGTGACCGGCGGTAGCGTTGCGGCCGGCAGCCAATGCCAGCGCCGCCTGCTGACTAACACCATTGACGGCCGCCTGATCGCTGTCGATGCGGATAACGGCGAGTTCTGTCAGGACTTCGGCAACAACGGCCAGGTCGACCTCAAGGCCGGCCTGGGCGAGGTGCCCGATTCCTACTACCAGCTGTCTTCCGCGCCGCTGATGGCCGGTACGACCGTGGTCGTTGGCGGTCGCGTTGCCGACAACGTCCAGACCGACATGCCAGGTGGTGTGATCCGAGGCTTCGACGTGATCACGGGGGCCATGAAATGGGCCTTCGACCCGGGTAACCCGCAAGACCGTGCGGCGCCAGCCGACGGCAGCACGTACGTACGCAGTACCCCGAACAGCTGGGCGCCGATGTCCTACGATGCGGACATGAACACCGTATTCCTGCCGATGGGCTCTTCGTCCACCGACATCTATGGTGTCGAGCGCAGCAAGCTCGACCACACCTACGGGGCTTCAGTACTGGCGCTGGACGCCACCACGGGCAATCAGAAGTGGGTGTTCCAGACCGTACACAACGATCTGTGGGACTTCGACCTGCCGATGCAGCCGAGCCTCATCGATTTCACTAAGGAGGATGGCAAGACCGTGCCTGCGGTGGTGATCGGCACCAAGGCCGGGCAGATCTACGTGCTCGACCGTGCCACTGGCAAACCGCTGACTCAGGTCGACGAAGTGCCAGTCAATCCGAGCAACATTCCTGGCGAGCCATACTCCCCAACCCAGCCGAAATCGGTCGGTATGCCGCAGATCGGCGCGCAGACCCTGACCGAGTCTGACATGTGGGGCGCAACCCCTTACGACCAGCTGCTGTGCCGCATCGACTTCAAGAAGATGCGCTACGACGGCCTCTACACCGCGCCAGGCAGCGATCTGTCGCTGAGCTTCCCTGGCTCGCTGGGCGGCATGAACTGGGGCAGCATTTCGACTGACCCGGTACACGGCTTCATCTTCGTCAACGACATGCGCCTGGGCCTCTGGATCCAGATGATCCCGTCGCAAAACAAAGGTGAGGCCGCCTCGGGTGGCGAAGCGCTCAACACCGGCATGGGCGCCGTACCGCTCAAGGGCACGCCCTATGCGGTGAACAAGAACCGCTTCCTGTCGGTTGCCGGCATTCCTTGCCAGGCTCCACCATTCGGCACCCTGACCGCCGTCGACATGAAGACTCGCCAGATTGCCTGGCAGGTTCCGGTCGGCACTGTCGAAGACACAGGCCCAATGGGCATCCGCATGCACCTGCCGATCAAGATCGGCCTGCCGACCCTCGGCGGCACCCTGTCCACCCAAGGTGGCCTGGTGTTCATCGCCGGCACCCAGGACTTCTACCTGCGCGCCTACGACAGCAGCAACGGTAACGAAATCTGGAAGGCCCGCCTGCCCGTTGGCAGCCAGGGCGGCCCGATGACCTACGTCTCGCCCAAGACCGGCAAGCAGTATGTCGTGATCACTGCCGGCGGTGCGCGCCAGTCGACGGATCGGGGCGACTACGTGATCGCCTACACCCTGCAGTAAGTGCCGCACCGCTCCAGCCGTCGAGAGCAGTTTTCCTGCAAGCCCATGGCTTGCAGGACTGTTCCAGCGGCGAAAAGACCTTTGAACACTGACAGACGCTCACCCTCATGCCACCCACTTCTCGCTATCTTTTTCTGGCAGTCCTGACCCTGGCCAGCAGCCCCGTGCTGGCCGCCAGTGACGTATTTTCGCGTAGCACCATGACCGGCGACTGGGGCGGCCTGCGCCACCAGCTCGATGAGAACGGCATCAAGTTCACCGGCGACTACAGCGGCGAAACCGCCTATAACGCCCACGGTGGTCTGCACCGCTCGGCCCGCTATTCGCAGAACCTCAAGCTCGGCGCGCGGTTCGACCTGTCGAAAATCTTTGCACTCGACAACGGCGGCAATGTGCAACTGACCATCAACGACCGCCGCGGCAACAGCGCCTCGGAAGACCTCGTCGGCAACCGCCTGCCCATTCAGGAAAACTTCGGCGGCCTTTACACCCGCCTCACCGAACTGAGCTACGAGCGCACCCTGTTGACCCCGGCGCTCAATGTAAAGCTCGGCTACATGGCCATGGGCAACGACCTGGGCGGCCTTGATAGCGGCATCCTGTGCAACTTCATGAATGCTGGTTTCTGCGGCCACCCGCTGAATATGTCCGGCGGTAGCGGCTGGACCAACTACCCCAACGCACGTCTGGGCGTGCGCGTTAAATACGACCTGTCCCCCTCCTGGCAACTACGCGTGGCCGCGTTCAACGTCGATCCTGAAAGCAATGGCAATTCCAGTCGTGCGTGGCACATCGGGCCCAAGCACACCACCGGTACCGTCGTGCCGCTGGAGCTGGTGTACAAGCTTCAGGGCGAGCGCTCAGGGGAGTACAAGTTGGGCTATTACTACGACAGCTCGGACGTGAAGCGCATCGGTAGCGACAAGGACGTGTCCGGGCGTAGCGGCCATTACCTGCTGGCCGACCAGGCCGTGTGGAACGATGAGTCATCGCCGGGCCGTAGTCTGCACGTGTTCGGTCAATACTCGGCGTCGAGCAAGGCCGCTTCGCCGTTCACCAAGTGGTATGGCGCGGGTGTGGTGCTGTACAAACCATTCCAGAGTCGACCGCGCGATACCGTGGCCCTGGGCTATGGCCGTGCCGTCCCCAACCCGCGCAGCCGAGACGTTCTGGAAGAGGCGGCATTCGACAACGGCGAGCGCTTCTCCGCTATCGACAATGCCGAACGGTTGATCGAACTGAGCTACGGCTACCAGGTAACGCCATGGCTGAGCCTGCGCCCGGATGTGCAATACATCATCGAGCCAGGCGCGTTCTCCGGCAGGGATATCGCCAATGCCCTAGTGTTCGGGTTGCAGATCAAATCAGTCCTCTGAAGGGGGGGAGGTCTGTCGCGAAAACCTCAACAACGCCATCCATGGCCTGGCGATGGAGGTTGGAAGGCGGGCGAAACGCGACTGACCGCGTTATCTGTGAAAGTGCGATTACTCGCACTCGAATACGCCAGCGTCTTCCGCCATCGTGCGAGTGCCGACAAACGGTGTCGTCACCAGGTTCAAAAATCGCAGACATTAAAAAGCCGGCTTGTGGCCGGCTTCTCGAGGGCGGTTTTGGCTCATTTTTGATGGGCCGCGACCGCCTTGAACGGTATGGCCGCAAGGGCCATGGAAAGGATGGGCGAGCGACGGTGTGCGCCACTGCCGGCCCCAGGCGCTGCGTCGTAGACGGGCTGGGGTGAACGTGGCGGCTAGGATACAAGCCTTGGACGCGGTTGCCCAGCCTTAACTGCCTTCGCTGTGGCGGGGGTGTTGCGGGCGCAGGTGGGTATACCAGAACACCCAGCCGAGAATGCGCAGGTCTTGCGCCTGACGCTGGGCGGGGGAGTAGCGTTCGCTTGGGTGGTGCAGACGGTCATGGCTGTGCAGGCTGAGCACCTCCTTGTGGCCCAGGCTCAGGCAGTGGATGCGTAGCTGGTCGCCGTGCAACAACGCATAGGTTTCGCCTTCCACCACCTGGGTACAACTGCGGTCGATGGCAAGGATGCTGTCGCGCGGAATCACCGGCGCCATGTTGTCTGCCGGCATCGCCAGGCACAGCACGTCACGGGCGAAGATGCCCAGCGCTTCCAGGGCCTGCTGCGGCACACTGACCCGGCAGTCCTCCAGCACCTTGAACTCGCCGTGCTGCCAGTGCTGCAACGGCCAGTGAACCTGTACGCCGTTGCTGGTCAGCAGCAGCGATGGCGGTCGCGGCGGAGTGGGGCTCACGGGGCGCGGACGCAGGATCGGGTCCGGGTGCTTGGGCCCTTCGCCACTTTTCAGCCAGCGCCGGTGCACGCAGAACAGGTCGGCGATTTCTTCCAGGCGGGCGACGGGCACGCCGCGTTTGAACCAGTTGTTGATGTGCTGCGGCGAGACATCGCGCTGCGCGGCGAAGTCCGAGGGGGTCAGGTCGCACTCCTGCAGCAGTGCCTTCAAGCGATCGCCGGAATTATTCATGCAGCGCATTCTAGCGGCGGGGGAGGGCGGGGCGTATCAACGTGACGTTGAACAGGCTGTATGAAAAAGGCTCGGTCTGTCAGACATCGGTGTAGGACGTTTCGGCTGGCTTGGTAAGCAGTCGCCAAACGACGGGCGTAAAAAAACCCTGCCGAGGCAGGGTTTCATGCAGTGCGATCAGCCTTTGTAGGCGGCGACCGACTTGGTGATCGCAGCGCGGGCAGCATCAGCGCCGTCCCAGCCTTCGATCTTGACCCACTTGCCCTTCTCGAGATCTTTGTAGTTGGCAAAGAAGTGCTCGATCTGCTGGATCAGCAGGGCAGGCAGGTCGGTGTATTCCTTCACGTCGACGTACAGCTGCGAGAGCTTGTCGTGCGGAACGGCGATGACCTTGGCGTCGCCGCCGCCGTCGTCGGTCATGTTCAGGATGCCGACCGGACGGGCGCGGATTACCGAGCCTGGTGCCACTGGGTACGGGGTCACGACCAGCACGTCGAGGGGGTCACCGTCGTCGGCCAGGGTATTGGGGATGAAGCCGTAGTTGGCCGGGTAGAACATCGGGGTGGCCATGAAACGGTCGACGAACAGGGTGTCGCTGTCCTTGTCGATCTCGTATTTGATCGGCGCGTGGTTGGCCGGGATTTCGATGGCGACGTAGATGTCGTTCGGCAGGTCTTTGCCCGCCGGAATCTTGCTGTAGCTCATTGGGCAGTGCCCCCGTGTTTGACCGAAAAAGTGGCGGCGATTATAGGCATATTCTGCCCAGCCATGCCACGTCCGCCCTGATGCGCCGCGGCCTCAGGGTCGATCGTGCTGATACTCGGGATGCTCGGCTTGCAACTGCTGGAGACGGGTCAGCGGGTTCTGCCGATAGAACAGCGCCAACTGCCGGTACACCTCGGGGTAGGCCTGCGCCAACAGGTCGGGAGCACTGAAGAAGTACTCACTGGTCACGGCGAAGAATTCGGCTGGGTTTTCCGCGGCATAGGGGTCGATGGCGGTGTCGGCGTCGGGGTTGGCGTCGAGCTGACGGTTGAGGTCGTCATAGGCCTGCTGCATGGCCGCCGCCCACTCGCCGATGTGCATGTCGCTGTGCAGCGGCGGCAGGCCGGTGGCATCGCCATTGAGCATGTCGAGCTTGTGCGCCAGCTCATGGATGACCAGGTTGTAGGCCTCCCAGCCACCGCCGGCCAGCACCCCAGGCCAAGCCATGATCACCGGCCCCTGCTGCCAGGCTTCGCCGCTGTGCTCGCCATTCCACACGTGTTCGACACCACTGCCATCGCGGTGACGCTGCGGGCTCTGGAAGTCGTCGGGGTAGAGAATCAGCTCATGAAAGCCCTGGTACCAGTCGTGCTCGCCCAGATGCAGCAGCGGCAACTGCGCCTGCACGGCGAGGAACAGCCGCTGTTCGTCGTCCAGTTCGACGCCGGGCAGCATGGTCAGGTGCTTGGCGTGCAGGAACAGCACGCTGGCCTCACGCAGCCAGCGATCTTCCCTGGCCTCGATGCCGTCGAGCATCGGCAGGCGCTGGCGCACCTGCTGCCACAGTGACTCGCTGATCGGGTAGCGGGCAAGGGTGCGTCGGCGGCGCCAGGCGCTGAACGACCACATCGGGGTGAATCAGTGGGCCTTGGCGGCGCGGCCGAAGCGACCGCGCAGCAGGCCGAGGATCATCGGCACCAGCGACAGCAGGATGATCACCACGACCATCAGCGACAGGTGCTGCTTGATGAACGGCACGTTGCCGAAGAAATAGCCCAAGGTCACCAGGCTGCCGACCCACAGCAGCGAACCTGCAACGCTGAAGCCAAGGAAGCGCGAGTAGTGCATGCGGGCGATGCCGGCCACGAAGGGGGCGAAGGTGCGCAGAATCGGCAGGAAGCGCGCCAGGGTGACGGTCTTGCCGCCGTGGCGGGCGTAGAAGTCGTTGGTCTTTTGCAGGTAGTCGCGGCGGAAGATTTTCGACGTTGGGTTGCGGAACAGCCGTTCCCCAGCCGTTCGCCCGATGACGTAGTTGGTGCTGTCGCCCATGATCGCCGCGATGATCAGCAGCCCGCCCAGCAGGACCGGATCCATGCCTCCACCAGCAGCCACCGCGCCGGCGATGAACAACAGCGAGTCGCCCGGCAGGAACGGCATCACCACCAGCCCGGTTTCACAGAAGATCACCGCAAACAAGATGGCGTAGATCCAGGTGCCATAGTTGGCCACCAGGACATCGAGGTAGTAGTCGAGATGCAGGATGAGGTCGAGCGGGTTGAATTCCATGTACAACACCTGTGTTCGGGTCCCGCAGCGACGGGCGAGCGATGATGGACTGCGCCTTGGCACTGGGAGGGCCAGGGTGTGGGTAAAATTTCATACACGATAGTGCGGGCATTATACGGCTAACTTGGGAATGTGCCCGGGGAGTTTGTAGCGGGGGGTTACGAGTTTCGCTGCGTTGCCTGCGGGTGGGCGTCGACCGGAAGCGTTCAGGCGAACGCCCCTGATCGACGGAAAGAGGGGGGATGCGGCGTTGCCGCTACTCCTCGCCCAAGAGGAAATTACCCACTTTCGCAGTGGAATCGTCGCCGTCGATGCGTTGAATCTCCGCTTCGTCTTTCAACTTAACTCCCGACAGCTGCCGCCGGCAGGCCTCACGCATCAGGTACAGCAGCCGGTGAGCGGCCATGCCATAGCTCAGGCCTTCCAGGCGCACATTGGAGATGCAGTTGCGCGCCGCGTCATTGAGGCCGACCCGTGGCGCGTAGGTGAAATACACACCCAGGCTGTCGGGTGAACTCAGTCCCGGGCGCTCGCCGATGAGCATCACCGTCATGCGTGCGCCGAGCAGTTCGCCGACCTCATCGGCCACGGCCACCCGCCCTTGCTCGACCAGCACCACCGGTGCACGGCTCCAGCCATCGGCCTGGGCCTGTTCGTCGAAGCGTTTGATCAGGGCCAGGCTGTGCCGATGCACGGCCAGTGCCGACAGGCCATCAGCGATGACGATGGCCAGGTCCACGCCGCCCGGGTTGGCGCTGGCGTGAGCGCGCAAGTGTTCGGCCGATGCTTCATCGAGGCGCCGGCCGCGGTCGGGGCGTTGCAGGTATTCGTGACGGTCGCTGGCGGCGCTGTGCAGCAGCAGGCTGTCGTGCCCGGCGTCGCTCAGTTGCTGGCGCAGGCCGCCATGGTCGAAGGGCAGGTGCACGGCATCACGTGCCTGGGCGTGGGCGAACTGGAAATCGAGCTGCGCCTGGGTCGGCAGGCTGGTGCCGGTACGGCCCAGGGCGATGCGCGCCGGGGTCAGGGTGCGCAGGGCCAACCAGGGGTTGTCGGCAGCGGGTGTCGAACGGTCCATGCTCACCTCTCAGGCCAGTTGTGCCAGCGCCTGGCGGAATGCCGGCGGCAGGTCGTTGCCGAAGCGTACCCGGCCATCGGCCTGGGTGAAGATGCCGGTGCGTTCCAGCCAGGCCTCGAACTCCGGCCCCGGTCGCAGGCCAAGGGTCTGCCGCGCATACAGCGCATCGTGGAACGAGGTGGTCTGGTAATTGAGCATGATGTCGTCCGACCCCGGGATACCCATGATGAAGTTGATTCCGGCCACGCCCAGCAGAGTGAGCAGGGTGTCCATGTCGTCCTGGTCGGCTTCGGCGTGATTGGTGTAACAGATGTCGCAACCCATCGGCACACCGAGCAGCTTGCCGCAGAAGTGGTCTTCCAGCCCGGCGCGGATGATCTGCTTGCCGTTGTACAGGTATTCCGGGCCGATGAAGCCGACCACGGTGTTGACCAGAAACGGCTTGAAGTGCCGCGCCACGGCGTAGGCGCGGGTCTCGCAGGTCTGTTGGTCGACGCCGTGGTGGGCGTTGGCCGACAGCGCGCTGCCCTGGCCGGTCTCGAAGTACATCAGGTTTTGCCCGACAGTGCCGCGCTTGAGCGACAGCCCCGCCTCGTAACCCTCCTGCAGAACATTGAGGTTGACCCCGAAACTGGCGTTGGCGGCCTCGGTGCCGGCGATGGACTGGAACACCAGGTCCAGCGGCACGCCGCGGTTGATCGCCTCGATTGAGGTGGTGACGTGGGTCAGCACACACGACTGGGTGGGAATTTCATAGCGCTGGATCACCGCGTCGAGCATTTCCAGCAGGGCGCAGATCGAGGCGGTGCTGTCGGTGGCCGGGTTGATGCCGATCATCGCATCGCCATTGCCGTACAGCAGGCCGTCGAGAATGCTCGCGGCGATACCGGCCGGCTCATCGGTGGGGTGGTTGGGTTGCAGCCGGGTCGATAGCCGGCCGCGCAGGCCCATGGTGCCGCGAAACGCGGTGACCACACGGATTTTCTGCGCCACCAGCACCAGGTCCTGAACGCGCATGATCTTCGACACTGCCGCGGCCATCTCCGGCGTCAGCCCAGGGGCCAGGGCGCGCAAGCTGTGTTCGTCGGCCGCTTCACTGAGCAGCCAGTCGCGCAGCCCGCCAACGGTCAGGTGGCTGACCGCGGCGAAGGCTTCAGGGTCGTGGCTGTCGATGATCAGCCGGGTGACTTCATCGTCTTCGTAGGGAATCAGCGCCTCGTCGAGGAACTGGCCCAGGGGAATGTCGGCCAGTGCCATTTGCGCCGCCACCCGCTCGGCATCACTGCTGGCGGCAACGCCTGCGAGAAAGTCACCGGAACGGGCGGGGCTGGCCTTGGCCATGACGTCCCTGAGGCTGTCGAAGCGGTACAGCAGATTGCCTGCCGTGTGTACGAAACGTGCCATACAAATTCTCCAGAGCGCCCCAGGCCTGGCCCGGGGCGCAGCGTGGCGATCAGTGCAAGGCCTCCTCGGCCTGTTGGATCGCGGCGAATTCTTCCTCCGGCGTACCGGCGACCAGATGATGACGGCTATAGAAGGCGAAGTAGGCGATCAGCACGCCGTAGATCACCGCCGCGCCGATCACCACCCGTGGATCGACCAGGAACCCGGCCACCACCGCCACGCATGCCAGCACCAGGGCCAGGCCCGAGGTGAAGATGCCACCAGGGGTGCGATACGGGCGCTCCATCTTCGGCCGGCGGATACGCAGTGTGATATGCGCAGCCATCATCAGTACGTAGGACAACGTCGCGCCGAAAACCGCCACCAGGATCAGCAGGTCGCCTTGGCCGGTGAGCGACAGGGCGAAGCCGATCAGCCCGGGGATCACCAGGGCCAGTACCGGCGCCTTGCTCTTGTTGGTCTGCGACAGCTTGCGCGGCAGGTAGCCAGCGCGTGACAGGGCGAAAATCTGCCGCGAGTAGGCGTAGATGATCGAGAAGAAGCTGGCGATCAGCCCGGCAAGACCCACCAGGTTGACGAAGCTGCCCATCCAGGTCGAACCGCCGTAAGCCTTGGCCAGTGCCTCGACCAGCGGGTTGCCCGAGGCCTTGAGCGCTTCCGAACCGGCAGCGCCCGGGCCGATCACCAGAATCAGCAAGGCGAAGGTCAGCAGCACCAGCATGGCGCCGATCAAACCGCGCGGCAGGTCGCGCTTGGGGTTCTTGGTTTCTTCGGCGGCCAGGGGCACGCCCTCTACGGCGAGGAAGAACCAGATGGCGTAGGGGATCGCCGCCCACACCCCGACATAACCGAAGGGCAGGAAACTGCTGGCGCCGGCGGCGTCGGTCTGGGCGATGTCGAACAGGTTGGCTGCATCAAAATGGGGCACCATGCTCACCAGGAACACCACCAGGGCAATGGCGGCGACCGCGGTGATGCCGAACATCAGCTTCAAGGCTTCACCCACGCCGAAAATGTGGATGCCGATGAAGATGATGTAGAACGCCAGGTAGATCATCCAGCCACCGATGCCGAACAGCGATTGGCAGTAGGCGCCGATGAACACGGCGATGGCCGCAGGGGCGATGGAGTATTCGATGAGAATTGCCGTGCCGGTGAGGAATCCGCCCCACGGTCCGAAGGCGCTGCGGGCAAAGCCATAGCCACCGCCCGCAGTGGGGATCATCGACGACAGCTCGGCGAGCGAGAAGCACATGCATAGGTACATGGTCGCCATCAGCAAGGTGGCGAGGAACATACCGCCCCAGCCGCCCTGGGCCAGACCGAAGTTCCAGCCGGCGTAGTCGCCGGAAATCACATAGGCCACGCCCAGGCCGACCAGCAATACCCAGCCGGCGGCGCCTTGTTTGAGCTGACGTTGTTGAAAGTAGTCCGAGCCGACTTTTTCGAAGTCGACCGACGAGGTTGTCGGCGCAGGGCCGGTGTGTTCGCTTGGCATGTATTCACCTGTTCTTTTTGTTGGCCGGAAGAGCTCCGGCCCATGGTGATTTTGTTGTTGCACGAAGTGCGCCAGAGCGGCGCTCCGGCAAGCGGCAAGCTAAAAGCCACAAGCGGCAAGAAAAGCGCGCACCTTACGCCGATCGCCTTTCTTGCAGCTTGAAGCTCAAAGCTTGCCGCTGCCCCGCCGCCCCAGCGGCGGGGCCTTAGAAGAAGCCCAAAGGATTGATGTCGTAGCTGACCAGCAGGTTTTTCGTCTGCTGATAGTGGTCGAGCATCATCTTGTGGGTTTCACGGCCAACGCCGGACTTCTTGTAGCCGCCGAACGCGGCGTGGGCGGGGTAGAGGTGGTAGCAGTTGGTCCACACGCGGCCAGCCTTGATGCCACGGCCAACGCGATAGGCGCGGTTGATGTCGCGGGTCCAGACTCCGGCGCCGAGGCCGAACTCGGTGTCGTTGGCAATCGCCAGGGCTTCGGCTTCGTCCTTGAAGGTGGTGACGCTGACCACCGGGCCGAAGATTTCTTCCTGGAACACGCGCATCTTGTTGTTGCCCTTGAGCAGGGTCGGCTGGATGTAGTAACCGGTGGCCAGCGAGCCTTCGAGCTTCTCGACGTTGCCGCCGGTGAGCAGCTCGGCGCCTTCCTCCTGGGCGATCTTCAGGTACGACTGGATCTTCTCGAACTGCTGCTCGGAAGCCTGGGCGCCGACCATGGTGTCGGTGTCCAGCGGGTCGCCGCGCTTGATCTGCAGCACCTTCTTCATCACCACTTCCATGAACTGCGGATAGATCGATTCCTGGACCAGCGCACGGGACGGGCAGGTGCACACTTCGCCCTGGTTGAAGAACGCCAGCACCATGCCTTCGGCGGCCTTGTCGATGAAGGTTGGCTCAGCCTGCATGATGTCTTCGAAGTAGACGTTGGGCGATTTGCCGCCCAGCTCTACGGTCGACGGAATGATGTTCTCGGCGGCGCACTTCATGATGTGCGAGCCGACCGGGGTGGAGCCGGTGAAGGCGATCTTGGCGATGCGCTTGCTGGTGGCCAGGGCCTCGCCAGCTTCGCGGCCAAAGCCCTGGACGACGTTAAGCACGCCCTTGGGCAGCAGGTCGCCGATCAGCTCCATCAGCACGGTGATGCCCAGCGGGGTTTGCTCGGCAGGCTTGAGCACCACGCAGTTGCCGGCGGCCAGGGCCGGGGCGAGTTTCCAGGCGGCCATCAGCAGCGGGAAGTTCCACGGGATGATCTGCCCGACCACGCCCAGTGGCTCGTGGATGTGATAAGCGACGGTGGTTTCGTTGATTTCGGCAGCGCCGCCTTCCTGGGCACGGATGCAGCCGGCGAAGTAGCGGAAGTGGTCGACGGCCAGCGGGATGTCGGCGTTGAGGGTTTCGCGGATCGGCTTGCCGTTGTCCCAGGTTTCGGTGATGGCCAGCACTTCGAGGTTCTGCTCGATGCGGTCGGCGATGCGCAGCAAGACGTTGGAGCGATCCTGCACCGAGGTGCGGCCCCAGGCATCGGCGGCGGCGTGGGCAGCGTCGAGGGCTTTGTCGACGTCTTCGGCAGTGGAACGGGGGAATTGGGCGATGGGCTGGCCATTCACAGGGGACGTGGTGGTGAAGTACTCACCCTTCACCGGGGGGACGAACTCACCGCCGATGTAGTTACCGTAGCGATCCTTGAACGAGACTTTGGCGCCGTCGGTACCGGGATGTGCGTAACGCATGGTGTGTCTCCTGGTTGATTTATGGTTGTTGAGGAGTGCAAAGCGTAGAGCAAAGCCTGGGCCAGCGTGGGCAGGGCCAATGAATTCAAGGGGTTGGCAGTTGCAGCGCGGATTTGCCCGGGCAACCTGTACCGCTTGTGGCACAGCTGCAGTGACACTTTGTGCCATCGGCGTGACGCTTGAGCACCGCAAAGCCGGTGCACCATTGCAAAGCACAATCGCCTGGAGGATGCTCAGGGAACTCTTTCTGCACAGAAGCCCGCGATCATGCAGAGCAGCCCGTTCAGCCGTCATGCCCAGCAAGTGTTCACTGTCGCCCGCAGCCAGCCCAGCGAGCCCGGCAGTGATTCATCGATTGCCCGTTCGTGGTTGCGCTGCCTGGAGGATTACCACCTCGATCCGGCCCTGGCGCAGGCGCCGGCGGTACTCGAGCAGGGCCACCTGCAGCAGACCCGCGAACGCCTGGGGCGGGTGCTGGAGATTGCCGGCGGCGAGATGCACAGCTTGCACCAGCAACTCAGTGGCGCCGGCCATGCGGTGCTGCTGACCGACGCCCAGGGCATCATCCTCAACTGCATCACTGCCCCTAGCGAACAGCGCGTATTCGAGGGCGCCGGGCTGTGGCTGGGAGCCGACTGGAGCGAGTCGCGCGAAGGCACCAACGGCATCGGCACCTGTGTGGTCGAGCGTCAGGCGCTGATCATTCATCGTGATGAACACTTTCGCGGCCGCCACACCGGCCTGACCTGCTCGGCCAGCCCGGTGTTCGATCCTTACGGCGAACTGTTGGCAGTGCTCGATGTGTCGTCTGCGCGGCGCGATGTGTCTCGGCAGAGCCAGTTCCACACCATGGCGCTGGTCAATCTGTCGGCCAAGCTGATCGAGAGCAGTTATTTCCTGCGCCAGTTCGAGCACCTGTGGCTGTTGCGCCTGCATGTGCAGGCCGAGTCGGTCGGGCTGTTCAGCGAGGGGCTGCTGGCGCTGGATGGCGACGGGCGTATCTGCGCGCTCAACCAAAGCGCCATGAACCTGCTCGGCGGCACCCGCGCCGGGCTGCTCGGCCAGCCCGTGCAGCAGGTTTTCGCCTGCCACCCCGACGAGCTGTTCGCCCGCGCCACCCGCGACGGCGGCGCGGCCTGGCCGCTGCGTACCCAGAGCGGTCGGCAGATGTTCGCCAGCCTGCGCGGGCAGCCGCGCAAGGCGCTGTTCGCCGCGCCCGCAGCGCCAGCGCCGCAGCCTGTGCAAACCCCGCGCTGGTGCTTGCTCGACCCTGCCCTGCAAGAGGATCTGCGCCGCGCCGTGCGAGTCTTCGACCGGGATGTGCCCTTACTGCTGCGCGGTGAAACCGGCTGTGGCAAAGAGGCCTTCGCCCAGGCAGTGCATCAGGCCAGCGATCGCCAGGGCAAGCCATTCGTGGCGATCAACTGTGCCTCGATTCCGGAAAACCTCATCGAAAGCGAGCTGTTCGGCTACCGCGGCGGCAGCTTCACCGGGGCACGCAAGGAAGGCATGCGCGGCAAGCTGTTGCAGGCCGATGGCGGTACCTTGATGCTCGATGAAATCGGCGACATGCCGCTGGCCTTGCAGACCCGCCTGTTGCGGGTGCTGGAAGAGCGTCAGGTGGTGCCGATTGGTGGTGAGCCGCAGCAGGTCGATGTGCGTATCGTCAGCGCCACCCACCGCGATCTGCTCGAACGGGTCGAGCAGGGCAGCTTCCGCGAAGACCTCTATTACCGCCTCAACGGCCTGGAAGTGAACCTGCCGCCGGTGCGCGAGCGCAGCGACAAGGCGCAGTTGCTCGAGCTGTTGTTGCAGCAAGAGGCGGGCGGCCAGGTGGCCGCTCTCGATCCAGCGGCACGCGCGGCGCTACTGGCCTTCCCCTGGCCAGGCAACGTACGGCAGATGCGTACCGTGCTGCGCACGCTGCTGGCGCTCGCCGATGGCCCGAGCATCGGCCTGGCCGAGCTGCCGGCGCTGATCGTGCGCAGCGCGGCGCCTGCCGTCAGCCCTGCCTGCGGCCTCGAAGACGCCGAGCGCAGTGCGCTGCTGGCGGCGCTCGAGCAGTATCGCTGGCACATGACCGAGGTCGCGGCGCAGTTGCAGATCAGCCGCAACACGCTGTACCGCAAACTGCGCAAACACGGTATCGCGCGCCGCCACTGAGCGAATCAGCGGGTGCGCTTTACCCGGCGCTGGGCTACCCTGCCTCGACGTTTTGCGAGGTCGATCATGCACATTCATATTCTTGGTATTTGCGGCACTTTCATGGGCTCGTTGGCCGTGCTGGCCAAGGCGCTTGGCCACCATGTCACCGGCTCCGACGCCAATGTCTACCCGCCCATGAGCACCCAGCTCGAAGCTCAGGGCATAGAACTGACCCAAGGCTACGACCCTGCGCAAATGCAGCCGGCGCCCGACCTGGTTGTCATCGGCAACGCCATGTCGCGCGGCAACCCGGCCGTGGAGTACGTGCTCAACAAGGGCCTGCCTTACGTGTCGGGGCCGCAGTGGCTGGCCGATCACGTGCTGCAAGGCCGCTGGGTACTGGCCGTCGCCGGCACTCACGGCAAGACCACCACCAGCAGCATGCTGGCCTGGGTGCTGGAGCATGCCGGCATGAGCCCGGGCTTTCTCATCGGCGGTGTGCCGCAGAACTTCGCGGTGTCGGCGCGTCTGGGCGACACGCCGTTCTTCGTGGTCGAGGCCGACGAATACGACAGCGCGTTCTTCGACAAGCGCTCGAAGTTCGTCCACTACCATCCGCGCACGGCGATTCTGAACAACCTGGAATTCGACCACGCTGACATCTTCCCCGACCTGCCGGCCATCGAGCGGCAGTTCCATCACCTGGTGCGCACCATCCCCAGCGAAGGCCTGGTGATTCATCCCACCAGCGAACCTGCGCTGGCGCGGGTCATCGACATGGGCTGCTGGACTCCGGTGCAGACCACCGGCGAAGGCGGACAATGGCAGGCGCGCCTGCTCAGCGCCGACGGCTCGCGCTTCGAAGTGCTGTTCGACGGTGAGGTCCAGGGCGTGGTGCAGTGGCCATTGACCGGCCAGCACAACGTCGCCAACGCCCTGGCTACCCTGGCCGCGGCGCGCCATGTGGGCGTGGTGCCAGCCATGGGCATCGAAGGCCTGAGCGCCTTCAAGAGCGTCAAGCGGCGCATGGAAACCGTCGCCCAGGTGCACGGCGTGACCATCTACGACGACTTCGCCCACCATCCCACCGCCATCGCCACCACCCTCGACGGCTTGCGCAAGCGCGTCGGTGAAGCGCCGGTGATCGCCATCATCGAACCGCGTTCCAACTCGATGAAGCTCGGCGCCCATCGCGATGGCTTGCCAGAAAGCGTCAACGACGCCGATCAGGTGATCTGGTACGCCCCGGCCAACCTCGGTTGGGACCTGGCCGCCACCGCCGAACAGTGCAGCGTACCGTCGGTAGTGGCAGACAGCCTCGAAGCGATCATCGAGCGGGTCAAGGGCCAGGCACGACCCGGCACCCACGTGGTGATCATGAGCAACGGCGGCTTCGGCGGCCTGCACGGCAAGCTGGCCGAGGCGCTGCAGTGAGCGGCCCCGAGCGCATCACCCTAGCGATGACAGGGGCCTCCGGCGCGCAATACGGCCTGCGTCTGCTCGATTGCCTGGTGCGCGAAGAGCGCGAGGTGCACTTCCTGATTTCCAAGGCCGCGCAGTTGGTCATGGCCACGGAAACCGATGTGCAGTTGCCGGCCAAACCGCAGGCTGCGCAGATGTTTCTCACCGAATACACCGGCGCGGCGGCCGGGCAGATTCGTGTGTATGGCAAGGAAGACTGGATGTCGCCGGTGGCCTCCGGCTCCGGTGCTCCGGCGGCGATGGTGGTGGTGCCGTGTTCGACCGGCACGCTGTCGGCCATCGCCACCGGCGCCTGCAACAACCTGATCGAGCGCGCCGCCGATGTGACCTTGAAGGAGCGTCGGCAGCTGATTCTGGTGCCGCGCGAGGCACCGTTCTCGACCATACACCTGGAGAACATGCTCAAGCTGTCGCAGATGGGCGCGGTCATCCTGCCAGCGGCACCGGGCTTCTATCACCAGCCGCAGACCATCGACGATCTGGTCGATTTCGTCGTGGCGCGGATTCTCAACCTGCTGGATATCCCCCAGGACATGCTGCCGCGCTGGGGCGAGCATCACATCGGCGGAGAAGAGTGAAAGCCGCTCTGGTGTTCGGCGTGCTGGCGCTGCTGGGCGGTTGCGCCACGGTCAGCACCTTGGACGCCAACAAGCCCGGCGCGCCGGTGGTGTATGCCGGCACCCGCCTGAACCTCTATACGCTGCAAGGCGGTTGCTGCGCCGAAGAGCGCTTCGGCACCGCCGGCCCCCGCTGGCCGGCGCTCGACCTGCCCGGTAGCGCTGTGCTGGATACCTTGCTGCTGCCGTTGTCGTTGCCGATGGCGGCAGGTGCGTATAGCCAGGTGAGCGGTGGGTTGTAGGGCAGTCCAGGTCGCAAACCTCACTTACCCAAGCGCCGCAGATCATCCGACTCGACCACCCGCACGCCAGGCTCTTCCTCCAGCGCCAGACGCCACAGGGCGCGGGCCAGGGCCAGGGCTTCGATGCCTTTGTACTTGCCGGGAATCAACCGCGACAGCGGCGCGGCCAGGCGCTCGGCGAGTCTTGGCTGGGCGCGTTCGCCGAGCAGCAACGAGGGGCGGACGATGGTCAGTTGCGGCCAGTCCTGTTGCTGCAACGCCTGTTCCATTTCCCCTTTGATGCGGTTGTAGAACACCGATGACCCAGGGTCGGCGCCAATGGCGCTGATTACCAGCAGGTGCCGTGCACCCAAGGCCCGCGCGCGCTGGGCAAAGGCCACCACCAGGTCGAGGTCGACGGCGCGAAACGCTGATTCCGAGCCGGCCTGCTTGATCGTGGAGCCCAGGCAGCAAAAGGCGATGTCGATCGGGCCGTCGAGCTGCGCGAGCAGTGCCGACACCTCGCCGACCGGATTTTCCAGATGCGGATGCTCGGCGAGCGGCTTGCGGGTCGGCGCCAACACGCGGGTGATGGTCGGCTCACTGAGCAGACGGTCGAGCAGGTGTTCGCCAGTCAGGCCGGTGGCGCCTGCGAGCAGCACGTGCTGAGGAGTCAGATACATGGTGTCCCTCCTTGTTTACATCCAGCTTAGTGGCTCTGTGAGCGTTTTTCCTTTGCCGGGCCCGTTACTTGCGCCTGTTCGCCCAGCGCCTGTTCGGCTTGCTGGCGGCGCAGGCGTTGCCAGTGTTCAAGCACCGCAGCGGGCGCCCAGAGCTGAGGTTCGGAGGCTTCGAAGCCTTCGCGCTGTTCTCGTTCGGCAACGCTGGCGCGGGCCAGTTCAAACGCCTGTTCGAGGTCGTCGGTCTGGTTCAGCGCCTGGGCGAACAGGGCATCGCCGAAATAGGTGAAGTCAGCTTCTTCCGAGCAGCCGAACGAGACCCGATCAGGCCGCGCCGCAGTCATGATCAGGGTGTGGGCGTCTTTCAACGGTTCGATGTAGCCGCCCGAATAGCAGGCCGAGATGACGATGACCTTGTTGCGTTTTTTTAGCGGTGCCAGGGCGCTGACCAGTTCGTCGGCGGTGAGGTCGGCCAGTTGCAGGCGCGGTTGGTCGAGCACCAACTGGTGGTCGGCGCTGCCGTGAGTGGTCAGGTAGATGAACAGCAGGTCGTCGGCGTCGCTGCGTTCGGCCAGGGTCTGCGCGGCGCGGCTGATGCTCTCGCGGGTGGCCATGGGGCGCGTGTTCATGCTGTCGCGGTGATTGACCAACGTGACTTGCCCGCTGGCGCCGAAGCGCACCTTGAGCAGGTTGCTGACGTAATCGGCCTCACGCATGAACACACTCTGTTGCCCGTCGCCCGCCACCACCAGGCTGTACAGCTGCACCGCTTTGTCCGAGGGCGGCACGAGCGCCAGCGCGTCGTCGAGCAAGCGACCTTGATCGAGCAGGGCCAGATCCAGCGGGTCGGGCAACGCGTGGCCCTGGTCATCGCGCACGCGCACGCCATTGCGCCACAGCCCCGCTTCGACACGGCCGTCAGCGTGGGTCAGGCGACCCTGGCCCTGGTACGCATCATTATCGAAGCCGCCGCGGTAGTGGCTGCCGTCGGGCAGTTGCAGGTGGCCCTTGCCGGCAAAGCGCCAGTCGCGGAACTGGCCTTTGTAATGGCTGCCATCGGCGCCGAGCAATTCGCCGTCACCGACCAGCGCGCCATCCTTGAAGGTGCCGATCCAGACATCGCCGTCGGCATTTTCATAACGGCCACGGCCTTGCAGGCGGTTGTCCTTGAATTCGCCGATGTACTGCTCGCCCTCGACGCTGTCGAATGTGCCGCTGCCTTGCAACTGGCCGTCGACGAAGGTGCCGCTGAACTGGTTGCCGCTGGCGTCGCTGCGCACGCCGGCGCCATTGGGTTTGCCCTGGCTGAACAGGCCCTGGTAGCGGCTGCCGTCGGCCATCTGCAACTCGCCGGCGCCTTGGTATTGATCGTCCTTGAATTGCCCACGGTAGAGCTGGTCGTTCTGCTTGAGGGTGCCTTCACCAGAGCGCCGCCCGCCCTCGAAGGTGCCGCTGTAGTGGCTACCCGGGGTGGTCAGATCGCCCAGGCCATGGAACAGCCCGCCCTTGAACTGGCCGCGATACACCTCGCCGTGGCTGCCGTGCCATTCCCCGTCGCCCTGCCATTGGCCATCGTGAAAGCCGCCCTGATAGAAACTGCCGTTGGGGTAGTCGATACGCCCCTGGCCCTGCAGCAGGCCATTGACCACCTCGCCGCGATAGCGGCCGCCATCAGGCAGGCGAGCATCGGGTGGCGACAGCGGCTCGCCTTCGCCGCAGGCAGCGAGCAGCAGAATCAAGGCGAGTGGCAGCAATGGGCGCATGGACGGTATCCGGGGACGGCAAACCGGCGAGTATGGGGCTGGCTGCGCACGTGCTTCAAGCGTCAGCGGGCGGGTCAACGGCGTTGGCCGATCGCTGGCAGTCGCTGCCTGCGTTCAGCCTGCACCTTGCAGCATGCTGTGCGCAGCTTGCTTAATAGGCGCAATTGCCTGGAGGAGGTTCGTATGCTGTTGCGTGGATTGACCTGGCTGGTGCTGTTCCAACTGCTCGGTACGGCGATCAATCACCTGCTGTTGCCCATGCTGCCGGGGCCGATCATTGGTCTGCTGTTGCTGCTCGCCTGGTTGATCAGCCGCGGCGAAGTGGCCCAGCCGCTGAGCGAGGCCTCGTCCAGCCTGCTGCGCTACCTGCCATTGCTGCTGGTGCCACCAGCGGTGGGGGTGATGGTCTACGCCAAGGACATCGCCGCCGATTTCTGGGCCATCGTCGGTGCGCTGGTGCTGTCGTGCCTGCTGACCCTGGTACTGGTCGGTGTGCTGATGCAAAAGCTCATCCATCGCCAGGCCGCACGCAAGGAGCAGCCATGAACCCGGACTGGCAAGGCGCGCTGGATGCGGTGGTGCATCATCCGCTGTTCGGCATCGGCATCACCTTGGGCGCCTATCAACTGGCGGTGGCGGCCTACGACAAGACCCGCTGGATCTTCCTGCAACCGGTGCTGGTGTCGATGCTGCTGGTGATCGGCGTACTGCTGCTGTGCGGCATTCACTACCCCGAATACCGCAAGAGCACGGAAATCCTCAACATCCTCCTGGGCCCGGCCACGGTCGCCCTGGCTGTGCCGCTGTACCTGAACCTGCGGCGCATTCGCCAGCTGTTCTGGCCGACCTTTACTACGCTGGTGATCGGTGGCGTGTTCGCCACCGTGGCCTGTGTGGCGCTGGGCTACTGGTTCGGCGCCGAACACATGATTCTGATGACCATGGCGCCGAAGTCTGTGACCTCACCGATTGCCATGCTGGTGGCCGAGCAGATCGGCGGCGTGGCGGCATTGGCGGCGGTGTTCGTGCTGATCACCGGGGTGCTGGGGGCGATCTTCGGCCCGGCCTTGCTCGACCGCTTCGGGGTCACCAGCCCGGAGGCGCGCGGCATGTCGCTGGGTGTCACCGCCCATGCGGTGGGCACCTCGGTGGCGCTGCAAGAGAGTGATGAATGTGGTGCATTCGCCGCGTTGGCGATGAGCCTGATGGGCGTGGCGACCGCGGTGTTCCTGCCGCTGGCCGTCAGCGTGATTGCTTGAGGAGGGAAAATGACCTTACCGCTGTTTCCGCTCAATACCGTGCTGTTCCCGGGCTGCCTGCTCGATTTGCAGATCTTCGAGGCGCGCTACCTGGACATGATCGGCCGCTGCATGAAACAGGGTGAAGGCTTTGGCGTGGTGTGCATCCATGAGGGCGAGCAGGTCGGCCAGGCGCCGGCAGGCATCGCCAGCATCGGCTGCGAGGCGCTGATCCGTGACTTCGTGCAGCAGGACAATGGCCTGCTGGGCATTCGCGTCGAAGGGGCCCGGCGTTTCAAGGTGGGGCACACCGAGGTGCAGAAGGACCAACTGCTGCTCGGCGAGCCGAACTGGTTGAGCGAGCACGCCGACAGCGCCTTGGGCGAAGAAGACGACGACCTGCTCGCCCTGCTGCTGGCGCTGGGTGAACATCCGATGGTCAAGGCGCTGGACATGCCGCTGGCGATCACCGGGCGGCAGGCGTTGGCCAATCAGCTCGGTTACTTGCTGCCGTTCCCCGAGCAGGACAAGCTCGACTTGCTGGCGATCGACTCGCCCGAGCAGCGCCTGGATGAAATCCAGCGGCTGCTCGAACGTTTGCAGGGCGAGCTGTTCGACTGAGCCAGGGCTGTCTCAGTACTGGTAGCGCGCCACCGCATCGGGCAAGGCATACAGAGCGAAGAAGCCCAGTAGCGCAACGCAGGCGGGCAACACCAGCCACCAGACCCGCAGCGGCATGGTCGGCAATGGCTGGCGATGCTGCACCAGGGTCAGGCTGAGGGCGCAGACGCAGCACGCCAGCAGCGCGCCGGCGAGAATGTCGGTCGGCCAGTGCGCGCCCAGGTAAACCCGCGACAAGGCAATCGACAGCGCCGGTATGCAGCCCAGCAATACCCATGTCAGACGCATGCGTGGCGGCTGGCCGCGGCCCGCGAGCACCGCCAGCACCAGGAAGAATGCGAACGACGCCGAACTGTGGCCGCTGGGCATGCTGTAGCTGGTCAGGGGATCGGTGAGCACTTCCGGGCGAGCGCGGGCGAACAGCCACTTCAGCGTGCCGTTGCCGATCGCCGTGCCAATCAGCGCGGCGCCGGCGAACAGCGCATGGCGCCATTGCCGCATCAGCAGCAACAGGCCGGTCAGCAGCCCGCCAAGAAAGAACTGGGTACGGAAATCGCCCAGCCGCGTGACCAGCACCACGGCGCCATCCAGGGCCTGGCTGCGGTGTTCCTGCACCAGGGTCATCACGCCCTGATCGAAGTCGTGCAGCCACGGCCAGCCGAGAAATAGCGCAATCAACGTTGCCAGGCACAGGCCGCTGATCATCCGCGTGCCGTAGCGGCGGTCGCGGATGCTGCTGTTCAGGCTCAGGCCCAGCAGCAGCGCAAGGCCCGCGGCAACCACCCCGGCCTGGGGCCAGAAGTGCTCCGGCAAGGGCAGGCGCATTGCCGCACCGGTGGCCCAGCCCGGCAGCAGGTAGGCTGCCGACCACCCGGCTGCGGCCACCAGGCTGACGGCGATGAAGCGCGGCAGCGGCATGTCGAACATGCCGGCCACCATCGGCAGCATGGGCCGCAACGGGCCGATGAAGCGCCCGACCAGCAGGCTGGCGATGCCATAGCGGTGGAAGTAGGTTTCCGCGCCGCCGATCCACTCCGGGTGACTGCGCAGCAGCGGCAGGCGGCGGATGTTCTGGTGGAAATACTTGCCGATGGCGTAGGACATTGCGTCGCCCAAGAGCCCGCCGAGGAAGCCCAGCAGCAGCGTATGGCCCAGGCTCAGCGCACCGCTGCCGGCGGCCACGGCAACGCCGAACAACAGCACCGTGCCGGGGACGATGATGCCGGCAATCGCCAGGCATTCGATGCAGGCGATGATGAAGATCGCGACGCCCAGCCACTCGGGGTTGGCGCTGAGCCAGACGGTGAGGCTGTCGAGCCATTGGCCCATGGTTTCAGCTTCCTTGTTGTTTCAGGAGGAAAAAGTCTCGGCCTTCGACTTGGCCCCGACGCAGTGGGTTCCGTGTGCAGAACCGCGCGTACTGGGCGTCGACGAAGCGGTAGGGAAGGTGTTCGTCGCGGCCCTGGGGAATGCCCAGACGGGTGGTCTGGATCACCTCCGGCACGGGGTTGGCGCAGTCCTCGACGTACAGCCGCTGCGCGTCGAAGCGTTGCGCGTCCCACTCCGGCACTTTCAGGCCCAGGGCTCGGCACAGCAGGGTCTGGCCGGCACACAGGCGCTCGGCCGGGCGCACGTTGCCGCTGGCGTCGGGATTGTTCAGTTGCATGCGCGCCAGGCTGTTGGCGTCGCTGCGCGCATCCAGCCACGGGTAGGCCGCTTTGATCAGCACCGCGTTGCCGGGGCCCTGGGCGCTGAAGTTCAGCGAATCGCCGCCGCGGGCGTAATACATGTAGATATGCCCGCCATCGAGAAACAGCGCCTTGCGTTTCTCGGTGAAGCCCAGCGAGGCGTGGCTGCCCTTGTCGCTGAGGTAATAGGCTTCGGTTTCGATGATGCGCGCGGCCAGCCACAGGCCGTTCTGGCGATGACGAATGACCTTGCCGAGCAGGTCCTTGGCGACGGTCTGCGCATCACGGTCGAAGAAGGTATCGGGCAGCGCCGGGTAGGGCGAAGGGGCGGGCTGGGTCATGCGGGCGATCGGTCCGGATGAAAAGACCGCGAGCATAGCAATGAATCGGCCAGCGGTGGCTGAATCGCCGCTGTCCGAGGCGCCCCCTGAGGGGGTTCAACGCAACGCCGTTGCCAGGCGCCAGGCGAGTGGTGACGCGGCATGAGCAGCTTCGGCGGTGGAAAACAATCAGAACAATCCGATACCACCGGTTACATCTTTCCTACATTCAGAAGTACACATCCACTACCATCCGCCTCCCACCGCTGGGCGTATACCGGCGCGCCAGTTATAATCGGCCGATTTCCCCTTCGCCAAGACACCGAACCCATGACTGAGTCCGTTCTTGACTACATGACCCGCCTGGGTCGCGCCGCCCGCCAGGCGTCGCGGGTCATCGGCCGTGCCAGCACCGCGCAGAAGAACCGCGCCCTGCATGCCGCCGCTGATGCCCTGGACGCTGCCCGTGACGAGCTCACCGCCGCCAACGAGCAAGACCTCGCCGCCGGTCGCGCCAATGGTCTTGAGCCCGCGTTGCTCGACCGTCTGGCGCTGACCCCGGCGCGCATCGACGGCATGATCACCGGCCTGCGCCAGGTCGCGGCATTGCCCGACCCGGTCGGCGCGATCCGCGACATGAGCTACCGGCCCTCGGGCATCCAGGTCGGCAAGATGCGCGTACCGCTGGGGGTCATCGGCATCATCTACGAGTCACGCCCGAACGTGACCATCGACGCCGCCAGCCTGTGCCTGAAGTCGGGTAACGCGACCATTCTGCGTGGCGGCTCGGAAGCCATTCATTCCAACCGCGCCGTTGCCCGCTGCATTCAGCGTGGCCTGGCCGCCGCCGACCTGCCGGCCGCCGTGGTGCAGGTGGTGGAAACCACCGACCGCGAAGCCGTTGGCGCGTTGATAAGCATGCCCGAGTACGTCGATGTCATCGTCCCGCGCGGTGGCCGTGGCCTGATCGAGCGCATCAGCCGCGACGCCCGCGTGCCGGTGATCAAGCACCTCGACGGCATCTGCCATGTCTACGTCGCCGAACATGCCGAGCTGGACAAGGCCCAGCGCATCGCGCTCAACGCCAAGACCTACCGCTACGGCATCTGCGGCGCCATGGAAACGCTGCTGGTCGACCAGCGCGTGGCCGCGGCTTTCCTGCCGTCGATGGCCGAGGCGCTGCTGGCCAAGGGCGTCGAGCTGCGCGGCTGCGAGCGCACCCAGGCGCTGATCGACGTGCTGCCGGCCAGCGAACAGGACTGGCACACCGAGTACCTGGCGCCGATCCTGTCGATTCGCGTGGTCGAGGGCCTGGAGCAGGCCATTGAGCACATCAATCATTACGGCTCGCACCACACCGATGCCATCGTCACCGAACACCAGGGTCAGGCCCGTCAGTTCATGACCGAAGTAGATTCCGCTTCGGTCATGCTCAATGCGCCGACCTGCTTCGCCGATGGCTTCGAGTATGGCCTGGGCGCCGAGATCGGCATTTCCACCGACAAGCTGCATGCGCGCGGTCCAGTGGGCCTGGAAGGGCTGACCTGCGAGAAGTACGTGGTGGTGGGCGACGGTCAACTGCGCGGTCAGGAGCCGTGCTGATTTGACCCAGCCCCCGGCAGCCCGGCGCATCGGCATTCTCGGCGGTACGTTCGATCCGGTGCACATCGGCCACTTGCGCAGCGCGCTGGAAGTGGTCGAGCTGATGCAACTGGACGAACTGCGCCTGCTGCCCAACGCTAGACCGCCGCACCGCGAGACCCCGCAGGTCACCGCGCAGCAGCGTCTGGCCATGGTCTGCGGTGCGGTCGAGGGCGCGGCGCCGTTGCGCGTCGATGCCCGTGAGCTGGCCCGCGACAAACCGTCCTACACCATCGACACCCTGGAGTCGTTGCGCGCCGAGCTGGGCGCTGACGATCAGCTATTCATGGTGCTGGGCTGGGATGCCTTTTGCGGGCTGCCCAGTTGGCATCGCTGGGAAGAATTGCTGCAACACTGTCACATCCTGGTGCTGCAACGCCCGGATGCCGATGTCGAACCTCCTTTTGAGCTGCGCAACCTGCTGGCTGCACGCTCCGAGAGCGATCCCACCGCCATGTCCGGCCCGGCGGGAAACATTTCGTTCGTCTGGCAGACACCGCTTGCGGTGTCCGCCACGCAGATCCGACAGCTGCTGGCCAGCGGCAAGTCGGTGCGGTTCCTGGTGCCGGACGCAGTACTGGCCTACATAGAGGCGCACGACCTGTATCGTGCGTCTAACTGAAGGTGCCAACAGGCACCTCACTCAACACGTTGAACGAGTTTTATATGACCAAGCAGAAAATCCACGGCGAAGAACTGGTCGAGCTGACCAAGGCCGCGCTGGAAGACGTCAAGGCCCAGGACATCCAGGTGATCGACGTGCGCGACAAGCACAGCCTCACCGACTACATGATCATCGCCACCGGTACTTCCAACCGGCAGATCAACGCAATGCTGGAAAAGGTCCGTGAAGCGGTCAAGGCCAAGGGCGCACAGCCTTTGGGCGAAGAAGGCAAGGGCGACAGCGACTGGGTGCTGCTCGACCTCAACGACGTCATCGTGCACATGATGACCGCCGCTGCCCGTCAGTTCTACGACCTCGAGCGTCTGTGGGTCGGTGCCGAGCAGAGCCGCGCCGCCGATGGCAAGCACCACAGCCCGGAAAACGCCACCCACGACTACTTCGAAAAGCTCAAGGACCGGGAATAGGTCTGCGCCGTGCGTCTGCGTCTGATCGCGGTCGGTTCGCGCATGCCCAAGTGGGTCGAGGAAGGCTGGCACGAGTACGCCAAGCGCCTGCCTGCGGAAATGGCCCTGGAACTGGTGGAAATCCCGCTCAACACCCGCGGCAAGAATGCCGATGTCACCCGCCTGATTCGTCAGGAGGGCGACGCCATGTTGAGCAAGGTGCAGCCCGGTGAGCGCATCGTCACTCTCGAAGTCCATGGCAAGCCGTGGAGCACCGAGCAGTTGGCCGGTGAGCTGGACCGCTGGCGGCTGGATGCGCGTACCGTCAATTTGATGGTCGGTGGGCCGGAGGGCCTCGCGCCGCAAGTGTGCGCGCGGGCCGAGCAGCGCTGGTCGCTGTCGCCGCTGACCTTGCCGCACCCGTTGGTAAGGATACTGATCGGCGAGCAGATCTACCGCGCCTGGACCGTGTTGTCCGGGCATCCCTACCACAAATGAGCCTGTAAGCCTGACCGATGTCGCAGCCGATCCGCCTCAAGGACCACGAGAAAGACGCCCGTCTGGTGCGCAACCGCGTCGTGGTCGGTGCTGTGGCAATCATGCTGCTCATCTGCGTATTGATCGTTCGGCTGTATTACCTGCAGGTCATCCAGTACGACTATCACTCGACGCTGTCGGAAAACAATCGGGTGCACGTGCAGCCGATTCCGCCGACACGCGGGCTGATCTACGACCGCAACGGCGTGATCATCGCCGACAACCGGCCCAGCTTCAGCCTCAGCATGACCCGCGAGCGCGCCGGCAGTGACTGGCAGCAGGTGCTCGACACCATCGTCGAGGTGCTCAAGCTCAGCGAAGACGACCGCGTGCTATTCGAGAAGCGTATGCGCCAGGGGCGCCGGCCGTTCGAGCCGGTGCCGATTCTGTTCGAACTCAACGAAGACCAGATCGCCCGCATTGCGGTGAACCAGTTCCGCCTGCCCGGGGTGGAAGTGGTCGCGCAACTGGTTCGCCATTACCCCCAGGGCGCGCATTTCGCCCATTCGGTCGGCTATGTCGGGCGTATCAACGAGAAAGAGCTCAAGACCCTCGATCCGGTCAACTACAGTGGCACCCACCACATCGGCAAGACCGGCATCGAGCGCTTCTACGAAGACTCGTTGCACGGCCAGGTGGGCTACGAAGAGGTCGAGACCAACGCCCGCGGACGTGTTCTGCGTGTGCTGAAACGCACTGACCCCAAGCCTGGCAAGGACATCGTCCTGAGCCTGGACATCAAGCTGCAAGAGGCCGCCGAAGCGGCGCTGGGCGGTCGCCGTGGCGCGGTGGTGGCGCTCGACCCGCGCACCGGCGAGGTGCTGGCGATGGTCAGCCAGCCAAGCTTCGACCCCAACCTGTTCGTCACCGGCATCAGCTTCAAGGCCTACGCCGAGCTGCGCGATTCGATCGACCGCCCGCTGTTCAACCGCGTGCTGCGCGGGCTGTATCCGCCGGGCTCGACCATCAAGCCGGCGGTGGCCATCGCCGGTCTCGACAGCGGCGTGGTCAACGCCGGCAGTCGGGTGTTCGACCCCGGCTACTACCAGTTGCCCAACTACGACCACAAGTACCGCAACTGGAACCGCAGCGGCGACGGCTGGGTCGACCTGGACGCGGCGATCATGCGTTCCAATGACACCTATTTCTACGATCTGGCGCACAAGATGGGCATCGATCGGCTGTCGTCCTACATGAACAAGTTCGGCATCGGCCAGCGTGTTTCGCTGGACATGTTCGAAGAGTCCGCCGGACTGATGCCGTCCCGTGAATGGAAGCGCGCTACCCGTCGTCAGGCCTGGTTCCCCGGTGAAACCCTGATTCTTGGTATCGGCCAGGGCTACATGCAGGCCACGCCGCTGCAACTGGCCCAGGCCACGGCGCTGATCGCCAACAAGGGTGTGTGGAATCGTCCGCACCTGGCCAAGACCATCGAAGGTCAGCCACCGGTGGACGAAAACCCCATGGAGGATATCGTCCTGCGTGACAAGTCCGACTGGGCCAAGGTCACCCACGGCATGGAGCAGGTGATGCACAACGCCCGTGGCACTGCGCGCAAGGCCGCGCTCGGCGCGCAGTACCGCATCGCCGGCAAGAGCGGTACGGCCCAGGTCGTCGCCATTCGCCAGGGCGAGAAGTACGACCGCAACAAACTGCAGGAACGCCACCGCGACCATGCCCTGTTCGTCGCCTTCGCCCCGGCGGAGAAGCCTGAGATCGTCATTTCGGTGATGGTCGAGAACGGCGAATCCGGCTCTGGCGTCGCAGCGCCTGTAGTCCGTCAGATCATGGATGCCTGGCTGCTCGATGAAAACGGCCGGCTCAAGTCCGGCGCCGTGCCTGCCACCGTTGCCGAGGAGACGGCCCCGTGATGAACAATTTCGACCGGATGCTCTCCAGCGAAGACGTGATGCGCCGCCGCGCCAGCTTCCTGCAACGCATCCACATCGATGGGCCGTTGCTGCTCATCCTCCTGACCCTGGCCGCCGGCAGCCTGTTCGTGCTGTATTCGGCCAGTGGCAAGAACTGGGACTTGCTGCTCAAGCAGGCGACGTCCTTCGGCCTGGGCCTGGGCTCGATGTTCATCATCGCCCAGCTCGAACCGCGCTTCATGGCCCGTTGGGTGCCGCTGGCTTACCTGTTCGGCGTGCTGCTGCTGGTGGTGGTCGACGTCATGGGCCACAACGCCATGGGCGCCACGCGCTGGATCAACATCCCCGGGGTGATCCGCTTCCAGCCCTCGGAATTCATGAAGATCATCATGCCGGCGACGCTGGCCTGGTACCTGTCCAAGCGCACCTTGCCGCCCCATCTCAAGCACGTGCTGATCAGCCTGGTGCTGATCGGTGTGCCGTTCATTCTCATCGTGCGCCAGCCCGACCTCGGCACCGCGCTGCTGATTCTTGCCGGGGGCGCCTTCGTGCTGTTCATGGGCGGCCTGCGCTGGCGCTGGATCATCAGCGTGCTGACCGCGGCCGTGCCGGTGGCGGTGGGCATGTGGTTCTTCGTCATGCACGACTACCAGAAGCAGCGCGTGCTGACCTTCCTCGACCCGGAAAGCGATCCGCTCGGCACCGGCTGGAACATCATTCAGTCGAAGGCGGCCATCGGTTCGGGCGGGGTGTTCGGCAAGGGCTGGCTGCTCGGCACCCAGTCGCACCTGGACTTTCTGCCCGAGAGCCACACCGACTTCATCATCGCCGTGCTCGGCGAGGAATTCGGCCTGGTGGGTATCTGCCTGTTGCTGATCATCTACCTGCTGCTGATCGGCCGCGGGCTGATGATCACCGCCCAGGCGCAGACCCTGTTCGGCAAACTGCTGGCCGGCAGTCTGACCATGACCTTCTTCGTGTACGTGTTCGTCAATATCGGTATGGTGAGCGGCTTGCTGCCAGTGGTGGGGGTGCCGTTGCCCTTCATCAGCTATGGCGGAACTTCGTTGGTGACGCTGCTGTCAGCGTTTGGCGTTTTGATGTCGATCCACACGCACCGCAAGTGGATCGCGCAGGTTTGAATAAGGTGATCAATTTCATGCAAGTCGTGCGCGGCTGGGCCGCTCGTTGGGTGCCGTGGATCGGTGCCTTGGGGTTGCTTGGCGCTGTCCAGCAAGCCAATGCCGGCGATTACGATGGCTCGCCGCAGGTGGCCGAGTTCGTCGCCGAGATGACCCGCGACCACGGCTTCGCCAGCGAGCAGCTGTTCGACGTGTTCGCCGAGGTGCAGCGCAAGCAGTCGATTCTCGACGCCATTTCGCGCCCGGCCGAGCGGGTCAAGCCGTGGAAGGAATACCGGCCGATGTTCCTCACCGACGCGCGCATCGCCCGCGGTGTCGACTTCTGGCGCCAGCACGAGGCCGTGCTGGCCCGTGCCGAGCAGGAGTACGGCGTGCCGGCGCAAGTGATCGTGGCGATCATCGGCGTCGAGACCTTCTTCGGTCGCAACACCGGCAACTTCCGCGTGATCGACGCACTGTCGACCCTGGGCTTCGATTACCCGCCGCGGGCGCAGTTCTTCCGCAAGGAACTGCGTGAATACCTGCTGCTGGCCCGCGAGCAGCAAGTCGACCCGCTGACCCTCAAGGGCTCCTACGCCGGTGCCATGGGCCTGCCGCAGTTCATGCCGAGCAGCTTCCGCGCCTACGCGGTGGATTTCGACGGCGACGGCCACATCAACATCTGGAACAACCCGGACGATGCCATCGGCAGCGTCGCCAGTTACTTCAAGCGTCACGGCTGGGTGGCCGGCGAAGGCGTGGTCAGCCGTGCCCAGGTCAGTGGCGATCGCTTCGAGCAAGGCGTCACCCAGGGCATCGAGCCGGCCAGCACGGTGGCTCAGTTGCGAGCGCTGGGCTGGTCGAGTCATGATGCGCTGCCAGGCGATCTGCCGGTCACCGCGTTCCGCCTCGAAGGCGACAACGGCGCGGAATACTGGATGGGCCTGAAGAACTTCTACGCGATCACTCGCTACAACCGCAGCGTGATGTATGCCATGGCGGTGCATCAGCTTTCCGAGCAGCTGGTCAAGGCACGAGGCGTCAACTAAATGCGCGATTTTTTCCAAGCGAACACCTTGAAGCTGGTCTGCTGCCTGGCCGCTGCGCTGGTGCTGAGCAGTTGCTCGTCGAGTCGTCCGACCGCGAGCAAGCCCAAGCAAAGCGGCGACATCGTGCGCTCGCAGCCGGGCTTGGACATCAACCGCGCGCACAAGGATGGCGCGCCGTGGTGGGATGTGGACGTCAACAAGATTCCCGACGCCACGCCGACCCTGCACACCGGCAACTACAAGGCCAACCCGTACACGGTACTGGGCAAGACCTACTACCCCATCCAGCAGTCGAGCAACTACCGCGCCGAGGGCACGGCCTCGTGGTATGGCACCAAGTTCCATGGCCAGAACACCGCCAACGGCGAGGTCTATGACCTCTACGGCATGAGCGCGGCGCACAAGACCCTGCCACTGCCGGCCTATGTTCGGGTGACCAACCTGGACAACCAGCGCAGCGTGATCCTGCGGGTCAACGACCGCGGGCCGTTCTACTCCGACCGCATCATCGACCTGTCCTACGCGGCGGCGAAGAAGCTTGGCTATGCCGAAACCGGCACCGCCCGGGTGCGCGTCGAGGGTATCGATCCGCAGCAGTGGTGGGCCCAGCGTGGCCGCCCGGCGCCGCTGGTGCTCAAGGAGCCGCAGGTGGCGCAGACCCAGCCGCTTCCGGCCAGCACCGGAGCCGTCGAGCAGTGGACGCCGCCGCCGCAACAGCACGCCGCACCCGTGGTGCCTGTGCAGGTCGGCGGCAACGCTGGGCCGGCCAACAGCGGGGCGATGTTCCTGCAGGTCGGCGCCTTCGCCAACCCGGATGCCGCCGAGCTGCTGCGCTCGAAACTGAGCACCATGGTCAGCGCGCCGGTGTTCATCAGCTCGATCGTGCGTAACCAGCAAACCTTGCACCGGGTTCGCCTGGGGCCGATCAACAGTCAGGGCGAAGTGCAGCAGATGCAGGACAGCGTGCGCCTGGCCAATCTCGGTCAGGCCAAGCTGGTCAGCGCCGACTGAGCGCATCTGTAGGTTTTGTCATGAATCGGCGGGCAGGGCCATGTACAATGGCCGTTTTTGCCCGCCAGACCCTGGGCCCAGGCCCCGGGCGTGAACATTGATGTGGGGGCGTGGTCTGGATAGCCGAGATTACCCGGTCCACGAAACATCAGACCCTTAGCGATTTACGAGAGACGGATGAACATCACCAAAATAGCCAAACGCCTGTGCCTGCCCGTGCTGCTGATGATCATGCCTGCTGCCTTCGCGGCAGAGCAGATGATGCCAGCACCGCCGCAACTGGCCGCCAAATCCTACGTGCTGATGGACGCCTCCAGCGGCAACGTGCTGGTCGAGAACAACGGTGACGAGCGCCTGCCGCCCGCCAGCCTGACCAAACTGATGACCGCCTACATCGCCACACTCGACATCCGTCGCGGGCAGATCGGCGAGAACGATCCGGTCACCGTCAGCGAAAACGCCTGGCGCACCGGTGGTTCGCGCATGTTCATCAAGGTCGGCACCCAGGTCAGCGTCAGCGACCTGCTGCACGGCATCATCATTCAGTCGGGTAACGACGCCTCGGTGGCGCTCTCCGAGCACATCGCCGGCAGCGAAGATGCTTTCGCCGACATGATGAACAAGACCGCTGCCGACCTGGGCATGAGCAACAGCCACTTCATGAACCCGACCGGCCTGCCGCACCCCGAGCACTACTCCTCGGCGCACGACATGGCCGTGCTGGCCCGGGCGATCATCAACGAAGATCCGGCGCACTACGCGATCTACTCGCAGAAAGAGTTCTTCTGGAACAACATCAAGCAGCCGAACCGCAACCTGCTGCTGTGGCGTGACAAGACCGTCGACGGCCTGAAAACCGGCCACACCGAAGAGGCCGGCTACTGCATGGTGTCCTCGGCAGTGCGTGACGGCCAGCGTCTGATCGCCGTGGTGTTCGGCACCAACAGCGAGCAATCTCGCGCTGCCGAAACGCAGAAACTGCTGACCTACGGCTTCCGCTTCTTCGAAACCCAGACCTTCTATCAGAAAGGTACCGAACTGGCCCAGGCGCCGGTGTGGAAGGGTGCTACCTCGCAGGTCAAGGCCGGCCTGGCCAACGACCTGACCATGACCATGCCCAAAGGCCAGCTCAAGCGCCTGCAGGCTTCGATGACCATCAACCCGCAGCTCACCGCGCCTATCGCGCAAGGTGACGTGATCGGTAAAGTGGAAGTCAAACTGGACGAGAAAGTGGTCCACAGCGCCGACCTGATCGCCCTCGAGCCGGTCGAGGAAGGTGGTTTCATCCGTCGTATGTGGGATAGCATTCGGCTATTCTTCTATGGCTTGTTCAACTGATACGTGACCCGGCAAGCCCCCGCCCACCCGCGGGGGTTTTGTTGTTGCCACGGCTTACGAGGCCGTTACTGCCATGAGCGAAGCAGACGTCAAGTCGCACAAAATCGAATTCCCCTGCGCCGACTATCCGATCAAGGTGATCGGTGACACCGTGGTCAATTTCCGCGACACGGTGATCGAAATTCTCAAGAAGCACGCCGAAGTCGACCTCTCGACTCTGGCCGAGCGGCAGAGCAAGGAAGGCAAGTACACCACCGTGCAGCTGCATATCGTCGCCACCAGCGAAGATCAGCTGCACGACATCAACAGCGCCCTGCGTGCCACCGGCATCGTGAAAATGGTGCTCTGATGCACGCGTGCCTGGGTTTTCGCGAGCTTGGTCTACAGCCCTATGAACCGGTGCTGGAAGCCATGCGGCGTTTTACCGGGCAGCGTGACGCGACGATTCAGGATGAAGTCTGGCTGGTCGAGCACACCCCGGTGTTCACCCAGGGCCAGGCGGGCAAGCCCGAGCACCTGCTGTTGCCGGGCGACATTCCGTTGGTGCAGACCGAGCGCGGCGGCCAGGTGACCTACCACGGCCCCGGGCAACTGGTGGCCTACTTGCTGCTCGACGTGCGCCGCCGCGGCATTGGCGTGCGCGAACTGGTCAGCCGCATCGAGCGCAGCCTGGTCGACCTGCTCGCCAGTTTCGGTGTGCAAGCGGCGGCCAGGCCCGATGCCCCCGGGGTGTACGTCGACGGGGCGAAGATCGCCTCGCTGGGGCTGCGCATCCGTAACGGTTGCTCGTTCCATGGCTTGGCGCTGAACGTCGACATGGACCTGGCGCCGTTTCGCCGCATCAATCCCTGTGGCTATGCCGGGCTGGTCATGACCCAGCTGAGCGAGCACACAGGCCCGATCGAACTCGACGAGGTCAGGACGAGGCTGCGTGAACAGCTGGTCAGACACCTCGACTACGCAGAGCAGACGACCCTCACGGGCGGAATCGACTGAATATGACAACTGTGCAAGAAGCCGTGCCGAACCTCATCGCCACCACCGACGTGACGCCGCGTCCGGCGCCCAAGAAAGTCGAAGCCGGCGTCAAGCTGCGCGGTGCCGAGAAGGTTGCGCGGATTCCGGTGAAGATCATCCCCACCGACGAATTGCCGAAGAAGCCCGACTGGATTCGTGTGCGCATTCCGGTATCGCCGGAGGTCGACCGCATCAAGCAATTGCTGCGCAAGCACAAGCTGCACAGTGTCTGCGAAGAAGCCTCTTGCCCGAACCTGGGTGAGTGCTTCTCGGGCGGCACGGCCACCTTCATGATCATGGGCGACATCTGCACCCGTCGTTGCCCGTTCTGCGACGTCGGTCATGGCCGGCCCAAGGCGCTGGATGCCGACGAGCCGAAGAACCTGGCCGTGGCCATCGCCGACCTGCGCCTCAAGTACGTGGTGATCACCTCGGTCGACCGCGACGACCTGCGCGACGGCGGTGCCCAGCACTTCGCCGACTGCATTCGCGAAATCCGCGCGCTGTCACCGGGCGTGCAGTTGGAAACCCTGGTGCCGGACTACCGCGGGCGCATGGACGTGGCGCTGGCCATTACCGCCGCCGAGCCGCCGGATGTGTTCAACCATAACCTGGAAACCGTGCCACGCCTGTACAAGGCGGCGCGTCCGGGTTCGGACTACGACTGGTCGCTCGACCTGCTGCAGAAATTCAAGCAGCTGGTGCCGCATGTGCCGACCAAGTCCGGCCTGATGCTGGGCCTGGGTGAAACCGACGAAGAGGTCATCGAGGTCATGCACCGCATGCGCGAACATGACATCGACATGCTCACCCTCGGCCAGTACCTGCAACCGTCGCGCAGCCACCTGCCGGTGCAGCGCTTCGTGCACCCGGACACCTTCGCCTGGTTCGCCGAGGAAGGTTACAAGATGGGCTTCAAGAACGTGGCTTCCGGGCCGCTGGTACGTTCCTCGTACCACGCCGACCAGCAGGCGCACGAAGCCAAGATCAAGCTTTGACGCCAGGCTGAGTCCACGACGCCGATGCGCGCCGAACAGGCGCCATCGGCTTTTTTATGGGGTAAGCCTTACCCGATGGGGCAGGGCGTTCATCCATGCCTAAGGTGACCGCCCCTGTCTAGCAAGGAGTCATCACATGAACTGCGCTGAACCCGAGAACTTCCTCTTGCCCCGCCCGTTGACCGCCGGCGCGCGCTTCGCCGTGGTGGCGCCGGCCGGCCCGGCACGTGTCGATACGGCGAAGGCCGAGCACTGGTTTCGCCAGCGCGGCTTGCAGTGCCGGTTGTATCCCAGTGTCATGCAGGCCGATGGCTACCTGGCAGGCAGTGATGCGCAGCGTGCGCAAGACCTGCATGACGCCTTCGCCGACCCTGACATCGATGCGATCCTGTGCATGCGCGGTGGCTACGGCAGCATGCGTTTGCTCGATACTCTCGACTTCGAACTCGTGGCACGCAACCCCAAGCCGCTGATCGGCTACAGCGATATCACCGCACTGCACACCGCCTTCGCTCACCATGCTCGCTTGCTGACCTTCCACGGCGCGATGCTCAATGCCGATCTGCTGGGCGGCAAGCAGGCGCCCACCGAATCATCGTTACTCGACCTGCTTACAGGACGCTTGGCACAAGGCGCGCTGATCGCTCATCCGTCGCATCACCCACTGACCTGCGTGCGTGCTGGCGCTGCCAGTGGCCGTCTGCTGGGCGGTAACCTGTCGATGCTCGGCGCTACGCTGGGCACCCCAGCGGAGATAGAGCTGCAGGGCGCGATCCTGTTCATCGAGGACGTCAACGAGCCACTGTATCGGGTCGACCGACTGCTGACTCAGCTACGCCTGGCGGGCAAGCTTGCGGGGCTGAAAGGGGTATTGGTGGGCGATTTCGCAGGCATCACGGTCGCGGCTTTGACGCCCTTGTTGCGGGATATCTTCGACCCTTTGCAGATACCAGTACTGGCCGGCTGGCGCAGCGGTCATTGCGACCCGAATCTGTGCCTGCCTTTAGGCGCCCAAGTGCGCCTGGACAGTACGGCGCAGACTCTGACGCTGGAACAAAACCTGTTCAGGTCGTAACGGCGGGCGCTCAGGGTTACCGGCGATGGGCTGCGCAGCAGCCCACGCGTGGTGTCGCGACTAACCTGGGCGCCGTGGCTACCTGCGCAAACTGTCGAGCAGCTTGTGCGTGGGGTAGCCATCTGCCGGCCAGCCCAACGCCTGCTGCGCGGTACGAATCGCCTTGCGAGTGTTCGCGCCGATGATGCCATCGGCATTGCCAGCCTCGTGACCGCTGGCATTGAGCAGGTTCTGCAGTTCGACACGCTCGCTACGGCTCAGCGGTTGGTCGTCCTTCGGCCAACTGCCGCCGATGAAACCCCAGCCGGAGAAGCGATCACCCAACAGGCTGACCGCCAGCGCGTATGACGAAGAGTTGTTGTACTTGAGAATGGCGCGGAAGTTGTCCAGTACCAGGAACGCCGGGCCGCGGGCACCGGCCGGCAGCAGCAATGCGGCAGACAGTTCGTTGCTGCCCGCCGGCAACTGCGTGCCGGCGGGCAAGGTCACGCCCATCTGCAGCCACTGGCTGACGGTTTTGCGCTGCGCGCCGTCTGCCTGCCAGTAGTCGAAGCCGGCTGGCACCTGCACCTCGAAGCCCCACGGCTGGCCACGCTTCCAGCCAGAGCTTTGCAGGTAGTGGGCGGTGGAGGCGAGGGCATCAGGCGTGCTTTTCCAGATGTCGCGGCGGCCGTCGCCGTCGAAGTCGACGGCATGGGTGTTGTAGGTGGTGGGGATGAACTGGGTCTGGCCCATGGCGCCGGCCCACGAGCCGAGCATGGCGTCTGGCTGGATGTCGCCGTTCTGCAGGATCTGCAGGGCGGCGATCAGCTGATCCTGGGCGAACTGCGGACGGCGGCCCTCATAGGCCAGGGTCGCCAGCGATCGGATCACCGACTTGCTGCCCTGGAACTGACCGAAGTTGCTTTCCATGCCCCACACCGCGACCAGAATCTGCCGGTCGACCCCATAGCGCTGTTCCAGGCGCGCCAGCAACTCGGCGTTCTGCTCGAGCAGGCGCTTGCCGTTACGCACCCGCAGCGGCGACAGGGCGCCTTCGAGGTACTCCCACACCGGGCGGCTGAACTCGGGTTGGCTGCGGTCGGCCTTGATCACGTCCATGTCCGGAGTGACGCCGAGGAAGGCCCGATCGAACAGGCTGGCGGAAATGCCGGCCTGCAGCGCTTGCTCGCGGAAGCCTGCCTGCCACTGGGCGAAGGTTTGTACCGGCTGGATGTCGCTGCTGGTGTCTGCTTGGGCGTTGGGGACGGTCACCACCGGTGCCGGTTGGGCTGGCGGTAGCGGTAGCGCATCGGCGGCGGTGGGTTTTTCCGCGCAGGCCACGAGCAGAATGAGACTGGAGGCCGCGATCAGCTGGCGCGATTGCCAGCGAGGGAAAAGACTGGGAGGCATGCACAGGTCCAGGAATTACAGGGCAGGTGACGACCATATCATGCTTGTGCGGTTTACGCCTTCATGCCGCCAGAAAGGAAGAAGCCTCCCAATCTCTCGATTGGAAGGCTTCGCGGCGGTAGCTGCCTTTGCCCTTGCCGGCGCGTTCCTGGCGGCAGCGGAACAGTGGCTGGGCGATGATCGATTTGGCTTTGTTCGGGCCGGGTTTGCTGGCCTTTTTGCTCATGGCAGTGTCCTGTCTGGGGTGTAAGACGATGGGCACTGTAGGACTCAACTTGAGTGCAGGCCAATTGAATATGTCAATCGCCGTTGCAGTCACTGCGCGGGCAGTGCCAGGCGCTGGCCGGCCATCAGCAGGGTCAGGCGGCTCAGGCTCATCCACGGCGACCCCTCGGCTTGGCCTTTGATTTGCGCATCGATGCGCTGGGCATCCTGCAACAGCTGCGCCCAGCGCTGCGCTGATAGCCGCTGTAGCGCTTTGCTCACCAGCGGCCGGCGCTTGTCCCAGATCGGTGGCTTGGCCTGGCTGAAGGCTTTGTCCAGCGGCACGCCCTGGCTGAACTGCTGGGCCAGCCCTGCCAGTGAACGCAGCTCGCGGGCCAGTGCCCAGAGAATCACCGGCGGCTCGACACCTTCGCCGCGCAGCCCTTCGAGAATGCGCAGGGCATGCCCGGCGTCACCGGCAAGAATCGCGTCGACCAGGCCGAAAACGTCGAAGCGCGCGCTGTCGGCCACTGCCGCCTGCACCGTGTCGACGGTGATCTGGTTGCCTTCGGCGAGCAGCTTGAGCTTTTCGATTTCCTGCGCTGCGGCCAACAGGTTGCCTTCGACGCGGGTGGCGATCAGGTCTACCGCGTCGCGCTGCGCCGACAGCCCGGCCTGGGCCAAGCGTTGATTGATCCACTGCGGCAGCTGGCGTGCTTCCACCGGCCAGATCTGGATGAACTGGCACGCTTGACCTTCCACCAGCGCCTTGCCCCATTTGCTGCGCTGGGCGCTGGCATCGAGCCGCGGCAGGCTGATCAGCAGCACGGTGTCTTCGGCGGGTCTGCTGCAGTATTCGATCAATGCAGCAGCGCCTTTATCGCCGGGTTTGCCCGACGGCAGGCGCAGCTCCAGCAGGCGCCGCTGGGCGAACAGCGACAGGCTGGCACCGGCTTGCAGCAAGGTGCCCCAGTCGAAGTTGGCGTCGGCGCTGAACACCTGGCGCTCATCGAAACCCTGGGCGCGCGCGGCCACGCGGATGGCATCGGCGGCTTCCTGGCACAGCAGCGGGTCGTCGCCGCTGACCACGTAGACCGGCGCCAGGCTGCCTTGCAGGTGTTTGTTGAGCTGGGCGGGGGCAAGCTTCATGAAATAGGGCGGGGCACCGCAGTGCCCCGCTCGGCCTCAGTTGGCCGGAACTTCCATCGGCGATTGCTGGGGCGTGGCGTCCTGCGCACGGCGGGCCGCTTCCATCTGTTCGGCTTCAGCCTTGGCGCGCAGGTCGGCCTTGCGCTGCAGCTCGTCGAGCTGTGCTGGAGTCAGCTGTTGCAGGCGCAGCATCAGGCCCTGCACGACATCGTTGCGCATTTCTTTGCGCACGCGCTGGGCTTCGAGGTCGGAGCCGGTGATGTTGTTGCCGTCATGCACGTACATCTTGTGCACTTCCAGCTTGTCGGACAGCAGCTCGGCGTTGTTCAAGCCCTGCACGACATAGCTGACCACGGTGGTCAGTTCGTACTCGGCCGAGCGGGTGCCGCCGGTGTAGGTGGCCGCGCGCTGGGTGTCCTGTTCGTTGGTCAGCACCAGGTGGTACGGCGCGCCGCTGTACACCTTGACGCCGTTGTTTTCCAGCGCGGTGCGCAGTTGCTTGACCGTATCGCCATAGGCGTTGCGCGCGCTGAGGTCGAGTTCGCGGATGTTCAGGTCATTGGCACCGGTGCCGCGCAGCTGGAAGCCGCAGGCGCTGAGCATGACGGCCAGGCCCATCACCAGCAGATTGCGTTTGATCATGTTGTAGCTCCCTTGTGGGCCGATTCCGCCTGCTCGCACCCTTGGCGAGCAGGCGTTGCCATCAGTTGGCGACGATGTTGACCAGCTTGCCCGGTACCACGATGACCTTGCGAATGGTCAGACCATCGAGGAAACGCAGGACGTTTTCGTTGCTGCGCGCAGCGGCTTCGACTTCTTCTCGGCTGGCGCTGGCCGGCATTTCAACCTGACCGCGCAGCTTGCCGTTGACCTGCACCACCAGGGTCAGGGTGTCTTGCACCAGCGCGCTCTCGTCCACCGCAGGCCAGGTCGCGTCGATCACCGCGCCAGCGTGGCCCAGGTGCGCCCACAGCGCATGGGAGATGTGCGGAGTGATCGGTGCCAGCAGCAGCGTCACCGCTTCCAGACCTTCCTGCAGCAATGCGCGATCCTGAGCGCTGGCCTGCGGCGCCTTTTCCAGTACATTCATCAGCGTCATCACCTGGGCGATGGCGGTGTTGAACTTGTGGAACTGGCCGATATCGGTGCTGGCCTGGCGAATCGCCGCATGGATGGCGCGGCGCACGGCCTTCTGCGCATCGTCCAGGGCACTGACATCCAGCGCCCCGGATGGGCCTTGGGCCACGTGGCCCTGGGCCAGACGCCAGACACGGCGCAGGAAGCGGCTGGCGCCTTCGACGCCGGAGTCGGACCATTCCAGGCTCTGGTCGGGTGGCGAGGCGAACATCATGAACAGGCGGCAGGTGTCGGCGCCGTAGGCTTCGATCATCGACTGCGGATCGACGCCGTTGTTCTTCGACTTGGACATCTTCTCGGTGCCGCCGATTTCAACCGGCAGGCCATCGCTCTTCAGGCGCGCGCCGATGATCTTGGCCTTGGCATCGCGCTCGATCTCGACGTCGGCCGGGTTGAACCAGTCCTTGCCGCCGTTGCTGGCAACGCGGTAGTAGGTTTCGGCGACCACCATGCCCTGGGTCAGCAGGTTCTTGAACGGCTCGTTGGAGGTGACCAGGCCCTCGTCGCGCATCAGCTTGTGGAAGAAGCGCGCGTACAGCAGGTGCAGGATCGCGTGCTCGATGCCGCCGATGTACTGGTCGACCGGCAGCCAGTGGTTGGCCGCTTTCGGATCGACCATGCCACCTTCGTAGTTCGGCGAGGCGTAGCGGGCGAAGTACCAGGACGACTCGACGAAGGTGTCCATGGTGTCGGTTTCACGCTTGGCCGGGCTGCCGCAGGTGGGGCAGGTGCACTCGTAGAACTCAGGCATGCGCGCCAGCGGCGAACCGGCGCCGTCGGGCACCACGTTCTCGGGCAGCTTGACCGGCAGTTGGTCTTCCGGCACCGGCACGTCACCGCATTGTGCGCAGTGAATGATCGGGATCGGGCAGCCCCAGTAGCGCTGGCGGCTGATGCCCCAGTCGCGCAGGCGGAACTGGGTACGCGACTTGCCCAGGTCCTTGCGGATCAGCGCGGCTTCCATGGCGTCGAAGGCACCGGCGAAGTCGAGGCCGTCGAACTCGCCGGAGTTGATCAGCTGGCCGTGCTCGCCATAGGCCTCGAGCCACTCGCTGCCGACCTCGTCGCCGGCGCTGGTACGCACCACCGCCTTGACCGGCAGCTGGTACTTGCGGGCGAATTCGAAATCGCGCTCGTCGTGGGCAGGAACCGCCATGACCGCGCCGTCGCCGTAGTGCATGAGCACGTAGTTGGCGACCCACACCGGCAGTTTTTCGCCGGTCAGCGGGTGCTCGACGCGCAGAGAAGTGGGCATGCCTTTCTTCTCTTGGGTGGCCATGTCGGCCTCGGCGACGCTGCCCGATTTGCATTCATCGATGAACGCCTGCAACGCGGCATCGCCCTGGGCGGCCTGGGTCGCCAGCGGGTGCTCGGCGGCAACGGCAACGTAGGTGGCGCCCATCAGCGTGTCGGGACGGGTGGTGAATACCTTCAGCGCGCCGGCATGGCCGATGCTGGCCTGATCAAAGGGGAACTGCACTTCCATGCCGCGCGACTTGCCGATCCAGTTGCGCTGCATGGTCTTGACCTGTTCAGGCCAGCCCGGCAGCTCGTCGAGGCTTTCCAGCAGCTCGTCGGCGTAGTCGGTGATGCGGAAGTAGTACATCGGGATTTCGCGCTTTTCGATCAGCGCACCGGAACGCCAGCCACGGCCATCGATGACCTGCTCGTTGGCCAGGACCGTCTGGTCGGCCGGGTCCCAGTTGACGGTGCCGTTCTTGCGGTAGATCACGCCTTTTTCGAACAGGCGAGTGAACAGCCATTGTTCCCAGCGGTAGTAGTCCGGCTTGCAGGTGGTGACTTCACGCGACCAGTCGATGGCCAGACCCAGGCTCATCAGCTGGGTCTTCATGTAATCGATGTTTTCGTAGGTCCACTTGGCCGGGGCGACGTTGTTCTTCATCGCGGCGTTTTCCGCCGGCATGCCGAAGGCGTCCCAGCCCATGGGCTGCAGCACGTTCTTGCCCAGCATGCGCTGGTAACGGCTGATCACATCACCGATGGTGTAGTTGCGCACGTGGCCCATGTGTAGCTTGCCGCTCGGGTACGGGAACATCGACAGGCAGTAGTAAGTGTCCTTGCCTGGCTGTTCATTGACGGCGAACGACTGTTGCGCATCCCAGAAAGACTGGGCGGCGGCTTCGATATCACGGGGCGTGTATTGTTCGTGCATGGCTACTTTTTGCTGAGAGAGAAGGGACCCTGTTCCAGGCAGCGCAACCTCGCTGCGTCCGGCACTCCGGCGTCGTGAGAGTGAGCGCCGTAGCATACATGAGCGCCGCCGCCGCTGGCTAACCAATCTATGCCCGGGGGCCGTTGGTCGCGGCGCCCGGCTGCTTTTGCGAGTGACGCTAAGCTCATGGCTGGGGGGAGATATCGTTATCTTCAATGAGGTGTACGGATGGGAGATTCGCCGCTGACCACAACCGAACCGGAGGTCTATGAACGCCTGATCGATCGTCTTGGCCTGGCCTTGGAAACCGCCAGGACTGCCGTCCGATTGCGCGACGAGACACCCACTGAGCTGGAACTGCGAGGTCTGAGCCCCGCCGAGTTCGAGCTGATCAGGACCTGGCTGGAAACCCAGGCGCTCGGTCGCCTCGCCCAGGCGGGCCGCGACAACCGCGCGCCGGCCAGCACTGCCAGAGTCATCTGGCTCAAAGACCGCAAGCGTCCCGCGCGCGCGCCGGCTACTCGCACGCAGACCTCCAGGTAATCCGCGCCCGCCCTCCGGCGGGCCGCGCCTGACACTCAACCCTGTTCAACCTGATCGGTGCCCGCGCTCTTGAGGCGCAGCGCCGATCCTCCTAGGCTGCAGGCCTTCGACAAAGGTGTGCGCCATGCCGATCAGGTTCTTCATCAAACAATGGTTGCTGCCGCCCGGGCTGCTGCTGATTCTGCTGTCGCTCGGCTGGTGGCTGCGCCGTCGCCGGCCGCGGCTGGCGGCACTGTGCTTTTTCAGCGGTGCCGGCGGGCTGCTGCTGATGAGCCTGCCGCTGGTGATGGAGCAGGCGGCGCGTGTGCTGGAAAGTGAGCCGCCCCTGGCCCCGGAGCAGTGGGCGCAGTTGGCCGAGCGTGGCGATGTGATCGTCGTGCTCGGCGCCGGCCGCGAGCGCGGCGACCCGGCCTGGGGCGGTGCCGACCAGCCGAGCCTGCTGGCCATCGAGCGCATGCGTTTCGCCGCCGCACTGGCCAAGGCCAGCGGCCTGCCCGTGCTGACCAGCGGCGGCCTGCACTACGGCACGCGGCCCAGCGAGGCGCAGTTGATGGCTGAGGGTATGCAACGCGACTTTGCCGTACCGGTGACCTGGCAAGAGCAGGCCAGCCGCACCACGTGGGAAAACGCCACTTACAGCGCTGCCTTGCTGCAGCCTCTGGGCAAACGGCGTGTGGTGCTGGTGACCCAGGCCTGGCACATGCAGCGGGCGCGCTGGAGTTTCGAGCGCGCCGGTTTCAGCGTGGTGCCGGCACCGGTCGGTTTCCTTGGCCGCGACAACGCGCGGCCGTTCGCCGGGCTACTGCCGGAAAGCCGCGCAATGTGGCAGAACGGCCAACTGCTCAATGAAGCCGTCGGCCTGCTGGGGTACCGGCTGTTCTACTGAGGCATTGCGCCAGGTTACAGCGCGCGCGCCCTGCGCCGAGCCAGCAGCGCCCAGCCCAGCAGCACGACGCATAGGCTGGCCAGCGGCCAGGAGCGCCATTGCAGGTAGGGCGTCAGTTGCTGCATCGGCACCACCTCACCGTACAGCACCGCCTGCTCGAACTGCGGCACCTGTGCGGTGATGCGGCCGAACGGGTCGATCAGTGCGGTGACGCCGTTGTTGGTGGCGCGGATCATCCAGCGCCCGGCTTCCAGGGCACGCATCTGCGCCATTTGCAGGTGTTGCAGCGGGCCTATCGAAGTGCCGAACCAGGTGTCGTTGCTGATGGTCAGCAGCAGGTCGCTGCGTGCGGCAAGGCCGGCAGCGAACTCGGGGTAGACCACCTCGTAGCAGATGTACGGGGCGATCTGGTAACCCTTGGCCTGAAGCAGCGTCTGGTCGGACGGGCCTCGGGCGAAGTCGGACATCGGCAGGTTGAAGAACTCGATGGCGCCGCGCAGCATATCCTGCAACGGCACGTATTCACCGAACGGCACCAGTTTCTGCTTGAGGTAGGTGCCGTCGCCCTCACCGGTCACGGTCACGCCGTTGTAGTAGCGGCGCTGGCCTTGCACGGTTTCGCGCACCGGCACCCCGGTGATCAGCGCCGAATCACGGCCCGCGGCGAAGCTGCCCATCATGTCCAGGTAGCCCTGCGCCTGATCCTTGAGGATCGGCACTGCGGTTTCCGGCCAGACCAGCAGGTCGACCGGCTTTGCCGTCAGGCTCAGGTCGCGGTACAGCGCCAGTTGTGCGTTGATGTGTGCAGGGTCCCATTTCAGATCCTGCTCGACGTTGCCCTGAATCGCCGCCACGCGCAGTGGATCGCCCGCAGGTTGCGTCCAGGCGTGCTCTTTCAGTACCCCGCCCAGCAGCCATGGCGCGACCAGCAAAATCAGCCCCGCCGCCAGCGCCGGCAAACGCGCGCGCAGGCGGTTCAGGTTGCACAGCAAGGCGGCGCTCAGGGCCAGCACGAAGGAAATCAGCCACACCCCACCCAGCGGTGCCAGCCCGGCCAGCGGCCCGGCCAGTTGGCTGTAGCCGGCATACAGCCAGGGGAAGCCGGTGAGGAACCAGCCGCGAAACGCCTCTTGCAGCAGCCACAAGGCGGCGAAGGCCAGGGCATCGGCCAGCGGCGAATCGCTGCGCCGCAGCCAGCGTGCCCACAGCCAGGCGGGCAGGGCGAAGAACCAGGCGATGGCAGCGAAGAAGGCCAGCAACAGCAGCACCGCCAGCAGCGGCGAGGCACCGCCGTAGGTGGTCATGCTGACGTAGATCCAGCTGGTGCCGGCACCGTACAGGCCAAAGCCGAAGCACCAGCCGCGGCCCATGGCCTGGCGTGGGCTCAGCTCGCGTAGGCCCAGGTAGAACACAGCGATCGACAGCAGTGCCAGCGGCCACAGGTCGAAGGGTGAGAGGGCGAGCAGCGTCGAAGCGCCAGCCACCACGGCCAGCAGGTTACCGGGCCAGCCGGGGCGGGTGATCCAGCGCATGGGAGTCCTTAACGGTTGATCGGGGTCAGGCGCAGCAGGTGAATGCGTCGGCTGTCGGCATTGAGGATACGGAAGCGCCACAGGCCGATTTCCGTCGTCTCGTTGCGCTTGGGCAGGTGACCGAACGCGGTCATCACCAGCCCGCCGACGGTGTTGAAGTCCTCGGTGGAGAACTCGCCGTCGAAGAACTCGTTGAAGTGCTCGATCGGGGTCAGTGCCTTGACCAGGAAGTCACCGTTGGGCAGCGGCTTGATGTAGCTGTCTTCCTCAACGTCATGCTCGTCTTCGATGTCGCCAACGATCTGCTCGAGCACGTCTTCGATGGTCACCAGTCCGGCGACGCCGCCGTATTCGTCGACGACGATGGCCATGTGGTTGTGGTTGGCGCGGAACTCGCGCAGCAGCACGTTGAGCCGCTTGGATTCGGGCACGAAGGTGGCCGAACGCAGCAACTGCTTGATGTCGAAGCTGTCGCCGTTCTCGCGCAGGATGAGCGGCAGCAGGTCTTTGGCCAGGAGTATTCCGAGCACATCGTCATGGCTTTCGCCGATCACCGGGTAGCGCGAGTGCGCGGCATCGATCACCGCTGGCAGGAACTCGCGAGGCGTTTGCCCGGCCTTGATGCTGATCATCTGCGAGCGCGGCACCATGATGTCGCGCACCTGCAGGTCGGCGACCTGAATAGCACCTTCGACGATGGCCAGCGCTTCGCTGTCGAGCAGCTTGTTCTGATGGGCTTCGCGCAGCAGCTCGAGGAGCTCCTGGCGGTTTTTCGGCTCATGGGCAAAAGCCTGGGTCAGTTTACCCAGCCAGGACTTTTGCCCGTTGCTCGATCGGTCTTCGCTCATGGCGGTTACTCGTGGTCCTTGCAGTCAGCGGTTGGAGAATGTTCGTCGTCGGCGTACGGATCGGGATGACCCAGTTCCGCCAGCAGTGTGCGTTCCAGGGCTTCCATCTCTTCGGCTTCGTCATCATCGATATGATCGTAGCCGAGCAGGTGCAGGCAGCCGTGAATCACCAGGTGCGCCCAGTGCGCGTCCAGTGTCTTGCCTTGTTCGTGTGCTTCGCGCTCGACCACCGGGATGCAGATCACCAGGTCGCCGAGCAGGGGGATGTCGAGCAGCTCGTCCGGCACGTCGGCAGGGAAGGACAGCACGTTGGTCGCGTAGTCCTTGTGCCGCCAGGTGTGGTTCAGCTCGCGGCCTTCCGCTTCGTCGACCAGGCGGATGGTCAGCTCGGAATCTGCGCTGCGCTGGCGCAGGGCCAGCTCACACCAGAGGCGGAAGGCGGCGTCATCGGGCGCGGCCGCTGTCGAAGCCCGTTGCAGGTCGAGTTCAAGCATCTTTGCGCGTAGCCTCTACGCCGGTCTGCTGGGCGTCGAAGCGCTCGTAGGCCTCGACGATGCGCTGTACCAGCGGGTGGCGCACCACGTCCTTGGGCTGGAAGTGGGTGAAGCTAATGCCCGGCACATCCTTCAGCACGTCGATGACGTGGGTCAGGCCCGACTTGGTGCCGCGCGGCAGGTCGACCTGGGTAATGTCGCCAGTAATCACCGCGGTGGAGCCAAAACCGATCCGCGTGAGGAACATCTTCATCTGTTCCAGCGTGGTGTTCTGGCTTTCGTCGAGGATGATGAAGCTGTTGTTCAGGGTGCGTCCGCGCATGTAGGCGAGCGGGGCGATTTCGATCACCTGGCGCTCGATCAGCTTGGCCACGTGCTCGAAACCGAGCATTTCGTACAGTGCGTCGTATAGCGGGCGCAGGTACGGGTCGATTTTCTGCGCCAGGTCACCGGGCAGGAAACCAAGCTTCTCGCCGGCCTCGACCGCCGGGCGCACCAGCAGAATGCGCCGTACCTGTTCGCGCTCCAGCGCGTCCACCGCGCAGGCGACGGCCAGGTAGGTCTTGCCGGTGCCCGCAGGGCCGACGCCGAAGTTGATGTCGTTGGCGAGGATTTCCTTCACGTAGCGCTGCTGATTGACACCGCGCGGGCGAATCGGGCCCTTGCGCGTGCGCAGCGAGACGCTGACTTCGTTGACGGCCGGGTTGTCGATGTTTTCCACCGAGGACTCCTGCAAGTAGAGGTGCACCATCTCTGGCGACAGGTCGGTCGCTTTGGTCTCACGATAGAGACGGCGCAGCAGCTGCTCGGCTGCGGAGGTGGATTTGGCGTCGCCGATGAGTTCGAACTGATTGCCGCGGTTGCGGATTTCGATGGCCAGGCGTTGTTCGATCAGGCGCAGGTGCTCGTCGAACTGGCCGCACAAGTTGGCGAAGCGATGGGCCTCGAAGGGTTCGAGGAGGAAACGATGGGGCTGTATGGGTGCGTTCAAGGTGTTTTTTGGCCGCTCGACGGCAATGAATGTGGGCTGAAGAATAACCCTTGAATGACAGGGACGAAAGCACTGAAACGATCAAGGGTCAGCGAAAGCGGGCGGTCGGCCTCAAAGGCAACGCGGGCGATTGTCGACGCCGCGTATGACAGTGAGGCTGTCGGCGCCGGCAGGTGCTTGCAGGCGTCAGCGCTCTGCTATGATGCCCGGCCTTTTTTCCAGCACGTGCCATCCAGCGAACATGAGCAAGCGCGAACCCGCCATTTATAAAGTCATCTTCCTCAACCAGGGCCAGGTCTTCGAGCTGTACGCCAAGCAGATCTTCCAGAGCGACCTGTGGGGCTTTCTGGAAATCGAGGAAATCGTCTTCGGCGAGCGTAGCCAACTGCTGGTCGATCCCGGTGAGGAAAAACTCAAGACCCAGTTCGAGGGCGTGGTGCGCAGTTTCGTTCCGTTGCAGTCGATCGTGCGCATTGACGAGGTCGAGCGGCTGGGTACGGCGAAGATCAGTGAGGCCAAGGGCGGCGGCAATGTGATGCCGTTCCCGATGCCGGTGCCCGAACGCTGAGGCCTCAGGCAAAGCGGGCAATTCCCTCAGGGCAGGGGTGAGAAGGGCGAGCGACCTTCGGCGTTCTGCAGTTCGAGCAGGTATTTGCGGAAGATCTGCCCCAGCACCTGGGTGGCGTGCTCGAGCTCATCGCGCGGCATCTGTTCGGTGACTTCATCCGCCATGTCCAGCGCATCTTCGGCGCCGTTGACCGCGGCCATCTTCAGCAGGATGTAGGCCTGCACGTTGTTGGCCTTGACCCCCTCACCCTTGAAGAACATGCCGCCCAGGCGGTACTGGGCTTCGGCATGGCCTTGCAACGAGGCCTTCTGGAACCAGGCCAGGGCCTTGTCCAGTTGCGGCGGTGATTGCGTGTGGTAGTACTCGCCCAGTTCGAACTGCGCCTCGGCATCGCCGGCTTCGGCGGTGCTTTCGCACGCCTTGAGTGCCTTTTCGAGGTCCTGGGGCTGAGTATTGAGCGTGCAACGGCCCGTGGCTGGGATCAGCAACGAGTTGCCTTCCTCTGCCAGCGTCAGCAGGGGTGTGAGAAGCAACAGACACCCCAGGGTCAGGGCGCGGCCGGTGCGGTTCATGGGGATAGACTTACCTCTGCAAAGCTGCGGCCAATGTCTGGTGGCACATTATGGGATAAGCAACGCCAACCTTACAAAGATTTACGCGAATTTCTACCTCGGGAGCGAAAGGTGCCGCCCCCGTGGCGGTGTCGCGCCCTCAGCGCAGCGCGGCAAATGCCCGTTCTGCGGCGTCGAGGGTGATCTGCAGCTCCTTGTCGCCGTGGGCGATCGAGGTGAAACCGGCCTCGAACGCGCTCGGCGCCAAGTACACGCCGCCTTCGAGCATCAGATGGAAGAAGCGCTTGAAACGTTCAGAATCGCTGGCCATGACGTCGTCGAAGGTGACGATATCGTCGGCGCCGCTGAAGTACAGGCCGAACATGGCACCTGCCTGGGTGGTGACGAACGGCACGCCGGCGGCATCGGCACGCTGCTGCAAGCCGTCGAGCATGCGGCTGGTGAAGGCGGTCAATTCATCGTGGAAGCCAGGACGGCTGATCAGCTTGAGGGTGGTCAGGCCGGCGGCCATTGCCAGCGGGTTACCCGACAAGGTACCGGCCTGGTACACCGGCCCCAGCGGCGCGATGCATTCCATGATCGCCCGTTTGCCGCCAAAGCAACCTACCGGCATGCCGCCGCCGACGATCTTGCCGAAGGTCGACAGGTCGGGGGTGATGCCGTAGTAGCCCTGGGCGCCGCCGAGGGAAACACGGAAACCGGTCATCACCTCGTCGAAAATCAGCACCACGCCATGTTTGTCGCATTGCTCGCGCAGACCTTCGAGAAAGCCCGGCGCAGGCGGTACGCAGTTCATGTTGCCGGCCACCGGTTCGACGATGATGCAGGCGACGCTGTCGCCGACTTCTGCCAGGGTCTTTTCCACCTCGGCCAGGTCGTTGAACGGCAGGGTCAGGGTGTGTTTGGCGAAGTCGGCCGGCACCCCGGCCGAGCTGGGCACGCCCTGGGTCAGCAGGCCGGAGCCAGCCTTGACCAGCAGGCTGTCGGAGTGGCCGTGGTAGCAGCCCTCGAACTTGATGATGGCATCGCGGCCGGTGTAGCCGCGGGCCAGGCGAATGGCGCTCATGGTCGCCTCGGTGCCCGAGCTGACCATGCGCACCATTTCCATCGACGGCACGATCGAGCAGACCAGGTCGGCCATTTCGGTTTCCATGGCCGTCGGCGCGCCGTAGGACAAGCCGTGCACCAGTTGCTTGCGCACCGACTCCAACACTTCGGGATGGCCGTGACCGAGAATCATCGGCCCCCAGGAGCCGACGTAGTCGACGTAGCGCTTGTCGTCCTCGTCGATCACGTAGGCGCCTTCGGCATGCTTGAAGAACAGCGGCGTGCCGCCGACGCTACGGAAGGCGCGCACCGGCGAGTTGACCCCGCCGGGGATGTGTTTCTGGGCTTGGGCGAACAGGTCTTCGGAACGGGACATGGACATACTCTCTTGAATCAGGATGCGAACAGGGCGTTGAAGGCGCGGGCGCGGCGAGTGACCTCGGCCGAGCTGTCGGCACCGAACAGGCCGTGGATCACCGCCAGCAGGTCGGCGCCGTGGGCGACCAGCGGGGCAGCGTTGTCGAGGGTGACGCCGCCGATCACCGCGATCGGCAGGCGAACCTGCGCCCGCGCCTGGGTCAGCAGTTGCAGGTTGGCGGCCGGGGCGCCGGGTTTGGTCAGGGAATTGAAGAAGCGCCCGAACGCCACATAGCTAACGCCTTCACCGGCAGCCTGGGTGGCCAGTTCGAGGCTGGCGTGGCAGGTCGCGCCGATCACCGCCTGGGGGCCGAGCAGGGCCCGCGCCGCGGTCAGCGGGCCGTCGCTCTGGCCCAGGTGCACGCCCACCCCCAGGCGCGCGGCCAGCTCGGCGTCGTCGTTGATCACCAGGGTGGCGCCATAGCGCTCGCACAGGCCTTGCAGCGCCTCGGCCTCGCGCAGGCGGCGGGCGGAGTCTTCGCTTTTGTCGCGGTACTGCAACAAGCACACACCGCCGTTTAATGCCGCCTCGACATAAGGCAGCAAGCGGCCGGCCAGCAGTTGGCTATCAGTGATGGCGTAAAGACCGCGTAGGGTCATCTCAGGCCTCGTCAGATCAGGAGCAGAAATCGAGCGGCAGGCGACGCGGCACGAACTGGCCTTGGCCCAGTCGTTCGGCGTCGCGCAGGGTTCGCCAGGTGTAGTCGAGGGCGCTGTGCACCGCGCTTGGCAGCTGTTCGCCCATGGCCAGGCGCCCGGCCAGGGCACTGGCCAGGGTGCAGCCCGAACCGTGGTAGCTGCCGGGCAGGCGTTCGCAGAGCCAGGTTTGTGGCGCCTCGAAGCGGCTGTAGAAGCGGTTGTGGATCTGCGCTTCGTCGCCATGCCCGCCGGTGATCAGCAGGTTGCGACAGAACCGCAACAGCACCTCGGCGCACTCATCGGCGGTGCCGTTGGGCAGCTCGGCGAGAATGCGCGCTTCGGGCAGGTTGGGCGTGGCGATCACCGACAGCGGCAACAGGCGCTCACGCAGGGCGTAGCCGACCTCGTCCTTGCCCAACTGGCCACCGCCACCGGCGCGCAGCACCGGGTCGCACACCAATGGCAGATGCGGGTGGGCGCTGAGCAGTTCGGCGACGGTGTCGACCATCTCGATCGAGCCGAGCATGCCCAGCTTGACCGCGGCGACCTGCGAGTCGGCGAGCACGGCATTGGCCTGGGCCAGTACCCACTCGCGGTCGAGCACGCGGAAGTCGCTGACATTGACGGTGTCCTGCACGGTCAGGGCGGTCACCGCAGGTGCGGCGTGACAGCCTTGGGCGAGCAGGGCTTCGATATCTGCCTGCAGACCGGCGCCGCCACTGGGGTCGTGGCCGGAGAGACAGAGGACAACGGGGCGGGAGCTGTAGATAGTCATGGTCGCCGAGCTTACCACCAAACCGCCCGATGCGACGCGCCCGGCGCCTGGGCAGGTGCTTTGCAGCGGGCGCCAGCCCAGGCGCGGTGCGGCCTGCGTGCCTTGCGGATGGGCGCGTTGCCTGGCCAAGCTATGCTAAAGTCCGCGTTCAATTCGATAAGCGGGTGCCGCACGGCGCCCCCTCTCACACGGACCAGAGAACACTGCGGCGCCAACGGACGGGCCATGTTGGGGCTGTATGCGTTATTTGCTGATTTTCCTGTGGGGCTGCATGCCCCTGCTGGCCCAGGCGGTCGGATTCGACAACGCCACCACGCGGCTGGAGCTGGGCCGGGCCTTGCAGGTGTTCGAAGACCGCGGCGGTGCGAGCACCATCGATGAGGTCAGCGCGCCACGCTTTCGCGGCTTTCGCCAACAGGACCGCGACGTGCTCAATGCCGGCTATTCACGCTCGGTGTTCTGGCTCAAGGTGCCGCTGACCTACAGCGAAGGGCCGGGCAGCCCGCAAAAGCAATGGCTGCTTGAACTGGCGTATCCGCCGCTCGATCACCTCGAGCTGTACCTGCCCGATGGCCAGGGCGGCTACCGGCTGGCACAGCGCACAGGCGACGCCTTGCCCTACGCCAGCCGGCAGATCCGCCAGGATGCCTACCTGTTCGACCTGCCGCTGCGCCCGGGTCACACCACCACCGTCTACCTGCGCATCCACAGCGAAGGCTCGCTGCAGGCGCCGTTGACCCTGTGGTCGGCGCATGCCTACATCGAGCAGCAGCCCAGCCGTCTGTATGTGCTGGGGATGATCTACGGCGTGCTGCTGGTGATGCTGGTGTACAACTTCTTCCTGTACGTCAGCGTGCGTGATGTCGCCTATCTCTACTACATCCTCTATATCGCCGCGTTCGGGCTGTACCAAGTGTCGGTCAACGGGGCCGGCGTCGCCTACCTGTGGCCCGACAACCCTTGGTGGGCGAATGCCGCGACACCCTTTTTCATCGGCGCTGCGGGGCTGTTCGGTTGTCAGTTCGCCCGGCGCTTCCTGCAACTGGCGCGGATCAGCCAGATATACGACCGTCTGCTGCTCGGGCTGATGGCCGCTGCCGCGGTGGTCATGGCCATGGCGTTGCTGGCGCCTTACGGCCTGGCGCTGCGCCTGGCGACCGGGCTGGCCCTGGCATTCACCCTGAGCATCTTCGCAGCAGGCCTGCTGGCCTGGTGGCGCGGGCTGCGGGTGGCGCGCTGGTTCATCATCGCCTGGTCGGCGTTTCTCTGCGGTGGGCTGATCAACTCCCTGATGGTGCTGGGCTACCTGCCCAACGTGTTCCTGACCATGTACGCCAGCCAGCTTGGCTCGGCGCTGGAGGTGGCGTTGTTGTCGCTGGCGCTGGCCGACCGCATCAACGGCATGCGCGACGAGCAGGCGCGCACCCTGCGTGAAACCGGCGCCACGCTCGAGCAGCTCAACCAGCAACTGGCGCGCAGCAATCGGCTCAAGGATGAATTCCTCGCCACCGTCAGCCACGAGCTGCGCACGCCGATGAACGGCGTGGTCGGTTCGCTGGAACTGCTGCACTCACCCTCGCTCAGCGCCGAGCAGGCGCAGTTCCACCGCAGCGCCAGCGCCGCTGCCCACGACATGCTGGCCATGGTCGATGACCTACTGGTGCTGACCGAGCTGCAGGCCGGGCGCCTGCACGCCCAGGCGCTGCCATTCCATCTTGGTCGACTGCTGCAAGAACTGCGCGCCCGCTACGCCAGCCAGGCATTGGGAAAAGGGCTGTACCTGAGCCTCGACCTCAGCCCGGAACTGCCCGAATACCTCTTGGGCGATGCGCAGAAACTGACGCGCTGTCTGGCCTGCCTGCTCGACAACGCCCTGAAGTTCACCGCCCAAGGCGGGGTGATGGTGCAGGTGCGTGGCCGTCGCACCGGGCCTGACCGCGTGGCCTTGACCTTCAGCGTGATCGACAGCGGCATTGGCTTCGCCGATCTCGATCAGGCCAGCCTGTATCAGCGCTTTTTCCAGGTCGATGGTTCCACCACCCGCCAACACGGCGGCCTGGGCATTGGCCTGGCGATCTGCCGACAGATGGGCGAGTTGCTCGGCGCGCGGCTGTCACAGGTATCGACCCCAGGCAAGGGCAGTCGCTTCGAGCTGAGCCTGAGCCTGGCGGTGGTGCAGGGGCGGGTGCCGCAGGTAGAGGAGGCGCAGCGCCGCGGACGCTTCTAGGCTATATCGGACCGGCCGCACGCAACGGCCGCGAGCATGCGCATCGATTGGAGGCGCCCATGAACCTGCACGCATTCGCCGAAACCCACACCGTCAGCAACCAGCCGCCGCCGCTGGATGGCGCCAACCTGTACCGCATCGATTTGCCCTTGCAGCACTGGGCGCGGCACTTCGGCGCTGGCTGGGCCGAGGCGCGCATCGAAGCCTATGGCGCGCTGGCGGGCGGCCCGCTGATGGCCGCGGGATTTCTTGCCGAGGCCAATCCTCCGCAGTTTCACAGCCATGATCGCTATGGGCACCGCATCGACCTGGTCGAGTTTCACCCGGCCTATCACCTGCTGATGCGCACGGCCATCGAACATGGCCTGCCGTCGCTGCCCTGGAGCGAACCCGGCCCCGGCGCGCACGTCGCCCGCGCGGCCATGACCTACCTGCACAGCCAGGCCGAAGCCGCCAGTGGTTGCCCGTTGACCATGACCTTCGCCGCCGTTCCGGCGCTGCGTCGCCAAGCGTCGTTGGCCGCCTACTGGGTGCCCAAGGCGCTGGCCCGCGAGTACGACCCACGCAACCTCGGCGACCGGCACAAGGCTGGCGTGACGCTGGGCATGGCCATGACCGAAAAGCAGGGCGGCAGTGACGTGCGCGCCAACACCACCCGGGCCTTCCCCGTGGCGGCCAGCGGACCGGGCGAGGCCTACGAATTGCTTGGGCACAAGTGGTTCTGCTCGGCGCCGATGTGCGATGCCTTCCTCACCCTGGCGCAGACCGAACAGGGCCTGAGCTGCTTTCTGCTACCCCGCCATCGCCCTGACGACAGCCGCAACGAGCTGTACATCCAGCGCCTGAAGAACAAACTCGGCAACCGCGCCAATGCGTCGTGCGAAGTGGAATTTCGCGGCGCCCTGGCGTGGATGCTCGGTGAGGAGGGTCGGGGCATCGCCACCATTCTGGAAATGGTCGGCATGACCCGCTTCGACTGCATGGTCGGCTCCAGCGCCCTGATGCGCCAGGCGCTGACCCAGGCCAGCCACCACTGCGCCCACCGCACGGTCAGCGGACGCCTGCTCAGCGAGCAGCCGCTGATGCAGAACGTGCTCGCCGATCTGGCCCTGGAAAGCGAAGCGGCACTGGCCCTGAGCCTGCGCATGGCCCAGGCGCTGGATCGACCGGATGACCCCCGGCAGCGGCTATTCGCCCGCCTGATGACTGCCGTGGGCAAGTACTGGGTGTGCAAGCGTGCCCCGGCGATGATCAACGAGGCGGCTGAGTGCATGGGCGGGGCGGGCTACATCGAAGACAGCATCCTGCCGCGGCTGTACCGCGAAGCGCCGGTCAACTCCACCTGGGAAGGCTCGGGCAACGTGCAGTGCCTCGATGTGCTGCGTGCGCTGGGCAAGGAAGATGGCGTACGCGAGGCGTTGTTCGACGAGCTGGGTGACGGGCACGGCGACCGCCGCCTGGCGGCGCACATCGAGCGCCTGCGCCAGGCGCTGGATGACCCCGCCGAGCTGCCTTCCCGCGCCCGGCGACTGAGCGAAGACATCGCCCTGGCGGTGCAGGCCAGGCTGCTGCTCGAGGGTGGCAGCAGTACCGTCAGCGAAGCGTTCATCGGCAGCCGCCTCGACGCTGGCGGGCGGCTCTACGGCACCCTGCCGCGTGGTACTGACCTCGCCGCACTGGTGGCGCGAGCGACACCGCCCTGGCCGCTCTGACAAGCAGGCACTGGGGGTGTATTTCCCGGCGAACCGAGGCAAGATGAGTGCCCTGCATGTCCAGACAGGATGCCCAGCGTGAGCCAAGCGTTTGAAGTCGTAGATACCCCCGAACAGGCCGTCGACCGTCTGGCGGCCCTGCATGAACAGGCCACCGGCGCCCTCAGCGCAGCCCTCAAGCGCTACCTCAAGGACCGTTCCGAACCCAGCCCCAGCGAACGCGCGCTGTACCGCTACCCGGCCCTGCGCCTGACCTACTACAGCCAAGGTGAAGTCGCCGCCACTACCCGCGCCTACGCCAAGGTTCAGGTGGCCGGCACCTACAGCGTCACCGTGACCCAGCCGGAAGCCTTCCGTGGCTACCTGCTCGACCAGTTGCGCCCATTGATGGACGACTACACGGTGACCGTGGAAGTCGGCATGAGCGAGCAGAGCATTCCCTACCCCTATGTGGTCGACCAGGGCGACGAGCTGGCCGGCAGCGGCATCACCGCAGCGGCGCTGGCGCGGGTCTTCCCCAGCACCGACCTGTCGGCAGCCACCGATGACATCGCCGATGGCCTGTGGGACTGGGGCAACGCCGAGGCCCTGCCGCTGGCGCTGTTCGACGCCGCACGGGTGGATTTCTCGCTGCGTCGCCTGGTGCATTACACCGGTAGCGACTGGCGCCACGTGCAGCCGTGGATCCTGCTGACCAACTACCACCGCTATGTCGACCAGTTCATCGCCCACGGCCTCGAGCAACTGCGCCACGACCCGCGTTTCGTGCGCATGGTGCTGCCCGGCAACGTGGTGATCGACAACACCATGGCCGACGAAGAGGTCCAGGGGCTGGTCGCCAGCGTGGTCTGGCACCGCTACCAGATGCCGGCCTATCACCTGATCGCCGCCGATGGCGATGGCATCACCCTGGTCAACATCGGCGTCGGCCCGTCCAACGCCAAGAACATCACCGACCACCTCGCCGTGCTGCGTCCGCACTGCTGGCTGATGATCGGCCACTGCGGCGGCCTGCGCCAATCGCAGACCATCGGCGACTACGTGCTGGCCCACGCCTACATGCGCCGTGACGGCATTCTCGACCGCGTGGTGCCGCCGAACATTCCCATCCCCGCACTGGCCGAGGTGCAGATGGCCTTGCAGGAAGCGGCGGCGCAGATCACCGGCGAGCGTGGCGATGAACTGAAAAAACGCCTGCGCACCGGCACCGTGCTGACCTACGACGACCGCAACTGGGAGCTGCGCTGGGCTCAGGAGCGGCCGCTGATCAACCTCTCCCGCGCCGTTGCGGTGGACATGGAAAGCGGCACCATCGCAGCCCAGGGCTATCGCCTGCGGGTGCCATACGGCACCTTGCTGTGCGTATCGGACAAACCCCTGCACAGCGAAATCAAGCTGCCCGGTTCGGCCAACGCGTTCTACAACCGCGCGGTGAGCCAGCACCTGAAGATCGGCATCGCTGCCCTCGACCTGCTGCGCACCGAGCTCAACTCGCTGCACTCGCGTAAACTGCGCAGCTTCGATGAGCCGCCGTTCCGCTGAGGTTGCATGCCCCCGCCGTCCCGTCCCACCCCGCGTCGCCCAGTGCCGCGGCCTGCTGCCCCACGGCGTCAGGCCAAGGCGCCGCCGGCCGAGCCGCGGCTGATTCTGCTTAATAAACCGTTCGACGTGCTGACCCAATTCAGCGACGGCGAAGGCCGCGCGACGCTCAAAGATTTCGTCGATATTCCCGGCATCTACCCGGCAGGACGCCTCGACCGTGACAGCGAAGGGCTGTTGCTGCTGACCAACGATGGCCGCTTGCAGGCGCGCATTGCTGACCCTAAGCACAAGTTGCCCAAAACCTACTGGGTGCAAGTGGAAGGTGAAGTGAGCCAGGCACAGTTGCAGCAATTGCGCGACGGCGTACAGCTCAACGACGGCCCGACCTTGCCCGCCCAGGCACGGCAACTGGACGAACCAGCACTGTGGCCACGCACGCCGCCGGTACGCTTTCGCAAGAGCGTGCCGACCTGCTGGCTGGAGCTGGTGATTCGTGAGGGGCGCAACCGCCAGGTGCGGCGCATGACTGCGGCGGTGGGGCTGCCGACCTTGCGTCTGGTGCGGGTGCGTATCGGTGACTGGGCGCTCGATGGCCTGGAGCCTGGCAGCTGGCGCGAAGTACCGGCCAGGCTGTAGCCGTTCAGACGCCTTCGATCAGCGCCACCGCCACGCTCTTGATGATGAACGCCAACACGCCCAGGCCGAGCACGCCGAACAGGATCAATGTGCCGAAGCGGCCCGCTTGCGACTTCTTCGCCAGGTCCCAGACGATGAAGCCCATGAAGCCGATCAGCACGCTGACCAGGATGATCATCATCCACTCTTCGAAAACCGCCGGGTCCATCGCCATGCTCCATCAGCCGTGAGTCGGCCGGCGAGTATACGCCGGCAGGGCTGACTCAGCGCAGGTGGGTCAAGGGCATCTCGGTGCTGGCCAGCACCTGGTTGAGCACGAAACTGGAGCGCACGCTGGTGACCCCTTCGATGCGCGTCAGGCTGCCCAGCAGCAGTTTCTGGTAGTGGTCCATGTCCGGCACCACCACCTTGAGCTGGTAGTCGGCGTCCATACCGGTGACCAGGCAGCACTCGAGCACCTGCGGCAGGCTGCGAATCGCCGCCTCGAAGGTTTCGAAGCGCTCCGGGGTGTGGCGGTCCATGCCGATCAGCACATAGGCGGTCAGGCTCAGGCCGAGCTTCTTGCGGTCGAGCAACGCGACCTGGCGCGAGATATAGCCGTCGTCTTCCAGCTGCTTGACCCGCCGCGAACAGGGCGAGGGCGACAGGCCGATGCGCTCGGCCAATTCCTGGTTGGAAATCCGCGCATCGCGCTGCAATTCGGCGAGGATGCTCAGGTCATAACGGTCGAGTTTGCTCATGTATAAGGCCTTTTCTTTTCGGATTGCCGCGAATTATCAATAGAGAGTTAAAAATTGCGAAAGTGCTATTTATCTGAGCAATATTCGCAATCATCTGCCGGCAGCCTGGCGCTATCGTTATCCACAGAATCACTGCCCGGACATCAGTCCACAGCGAAGCGCCCTAGACGGGGCTTTGCGGCCAGCCATCCAATCGGATCGGCCAGGCCCCCGGGCTACACCGAGTCCACAAGACCCGGTGAGGTGAGCCGGTGTTATCCACGTCGAGCACGGACAACCATTCAAGAGGGAGGCCCCGCAGGCCTCCCTTTTTTCATGCCCAGGATTCATCGCGCGGGCGCAACGAACGCGTAGACTCAGCAGGCCTGTTGCCACTTTGCCTGAGAGAGACGCCATGAAGCCACGCCGTGGGCTCGATGCCTGTATTGCCGTGTTCTGCCTGAGCCTGACCGCCAACGCCCTGGCGCTCGGCCCTGCAGATGCGTCTGGTGCCGGCCCTGGTGCAGGCCCAGACCGAGGCCCAGTGCCTGCAGGCCAGTCGCCGCTCAATAGCCGCGACGAAGTGCGCCAGACCCAACCCCCCCGCCCAGGCTATTACCAGGACATCCCGCGACGAGACGGCGATTACCGCCGCTGGCAGGCCGGTGGTCCCGGCCAACGCCCGGGCGGCGAATGGCCCGGGCGTCCATCAGGGCATGGCGATGGCTGGGGTGGCGGCCCGCATTACCGGCCCGGTCAGCACATCGAGCGCTTCCCCGAGCGCTACTGGAAGATTCCTTACCGGGGTGATGAGTATTTCTATTCCGGCGGCTACTGGTATCGCCCCTATGGCAACGCCTACGTGGTGGTGACCCCGCCACGTGGCCTGCGCGTGGAAATGCTGCCTGACTATGCCCAGGAGGTCTGGCTGGGCGGAAGGCCGCTGTTCGTGGTTGCCGACACCTACTATCAGTACCTGCCCGGCAGCGGTGAGTACGTGGTGGTCGACCCTGCAGCGCCTGCACCGCTGCCGGGTGGTGCGGCGATGATCGATCCGTACCCGCTCAGCGGGAAAAGCCCCGAGCAACAGCAGCAGGACCGCTACCAGTGCTACCGCTGGGCGGTCAGCCAGACCGGCTTCGACCCGGCCAGCGCCAGCTACGCCCCGGCGCCGAGCGTGCTGCAGGGTTACCAGCAGGCCTTGGGTACGTGCCTGGCCAGTCGTGGTTACAGGCTCGACACGCCGTAACGTTTGCGCGCTTCGATGGCCAGGCCGCTGCCGATGCTGCCGAAAATGTTGCCTTCGACATGGCGGGCATTGGGCAGCATGGCCGCGACGCTGTTGCGCAGCGCTGGAATACCGCTGGAGCCGCCGGTGAAGAACACCGTGTCGACCTGTTGTTCAGTGACGCCCGCCTTGTTCAGCAACTCGCTAACGCTACCGCGTACACGTTCCAGCAATCCCTCGATGGCGCTCTCGAACAGCGCGCGGGTCAGCTCGGCGGTCAGGCCCGCTTCGACCCGGCTCAGGTCGATCTGCCGCGTCGTGTGTTCGGTCAGGTCGATCTTGCTCGCTTCGACTTCCATCGCCAGCCAGTGCCCGGCGCGCTGTTCGATGAGGTTGAACAGGCGGTCGATGCCGAGGGTGTCTTCGATGTCGTAGCGCATGCTGCCCAGCGCCAGTTGCGACTTCTTCGAGTACAGCGCGTTGATGGTGTGCCAGGTCGCGAGGTTCAGGTGGTAGCTGGTCGGCATCAGCGCCTGGCTCTTCATCCGGCTGCCATAGCCGAACAGCGGCATCACCCCTTGCAGACTCAGTTGCTTGTCGAAGTCGGTACCGCCGATGTGCACACCGCCGGTGGCGAGAATGTCGCTGTGGCGCTCGTCCTGGTGGTGACGCTCGGGCGACAGGCGAATCAGGCTGAAGTCCGAGGTACCGCCGCCGATGTCGACGATCAGCACCAGTTCTTCACGGCTGATGTTGGCTTCATAGTCGAAGGCCGCGGCGATCGGTTCGTACTGGAACGACACCTCCTTGAAGCCGATCTTGCGCGCCACCTCGGCCAGGGTGTCCTCGGCTTCCTGGTCGGCGGCCGGGTCTTCGTCGACGAAGAACACCGGGCGGCCCAGCACCACCTGCTCGAAGCTGCGCCCGGCGTTGGCTTCGGCGCGCTGCTTGAGTTCACCGATGAACATGCCGAGCAAGTCCTTGAACGGCAGTGCCGTGCCCAGCACGCTGGTGTCGTGCTTGATCAGCTTGGAGCCGAGCAAGCTTTTCAGCGAGCGCATGAGCCGGCCTTCATAGCCTTCCAGGTACTCGCCCAGGGCCTGGCGGCCGTAGACCGGGCGCCGTTCTTCGAGGTTGAAGAACACCACCGAAGGCAGGGTGATCTTGCCGTCCTCCAGCGCGATCAGCGAGTCGACCCCGGGACGATGCCAGCCGACCGTGGAGTTGGAGGTGCCGAAGTCGATGCCGCAGGCGCGGGCCGGTGATACGTCAGACATGAAGAAAAGCTTCCGGAGGCAAAACGGCCGCGCAGTGTATGCGAGTGCGCAGCTAAATCAAGACCGTCGATCTGCCTGGCAAAACCCCCAAGGTGACCTTGAACGGCTATTCTTGGGCCTTATCTTCAGTGGCAACACGTATTTCACATTGGTGACCCTTGGATGGACTTCAAAGACTATTACAAGATACTGGGCGTCGAGCCGACTGCTGACGACAAGGCCATCAAGGCCGCGTACCGCAAGCTGGCGCGCAAGTATCACCCCGATGTCAGCAAGGAGCGCGACGCCGAGGACAAATTCAAAGAGGCCAACGAGGCCTATGAAGTGCTCGGTGATGCGCAGAAACGCGCCGAGTTCGACGAACTGCGCAAGTACGGCGGCCAGCATGGCCGGCCGTTCCAGGCGCCACCGGGTTGGGAAAACCGCGGCGGTGCCGGGGCAGGCTTCGAGAACGGCGATTTCTCCGACTTCTTCAGCTCGATTTTCGGCAACCGTGGCGGCAGCCCGTTCGGCCGCGGCCAACAGCAGCGCAGCCCTGGCCGGCGCGGCCAGGACGTTGAACTGGAGCTGGCGATCTTCCTCGAAGAAACCCTGAGCAAGGACTCCAAGCAGATCAGCTTCCAGGTGCCGCAGAGCAATGCCGCCGGCCAGCGTACCGGCTTCAGCACCAAGACCCTCAACGTGAAGATTCCGGCCGGCGTGGTCGATGGCGAGCGTATCCGTCTGAAGGGTCAGGGCGCGCCTGGCATTGGCGGCGGCGCCAACGGCGACCTGTTCCTGACCATCCGCCTGGCCCCGCACCCGCAGTTCGACGTCGAAGGCCACGACCTGATCATCACCGTGCCGCTGGCGCCGTGGGAAGCCGCACTCGGCACCAAGGTGGCCGTGCCGACCCTCACCGGACGCATCAACCTGACCATCCGCCCCGACAGCCAGAGCGGCCAGCGCCTGCGGGTCAAAGGCATGGGCCTGGCCAACAAGCAGGGGGAGCGCGGCGATCTGTACGCCCAGCTCAAGGTGGTCATGCCGAGTCAGTCCGATGCCACCAGCCGTGAACTGTGGACCCAACTCTCACAGCATGCCGCCTTCGATCCGAGGGCCCACTGGAGTAAGTGACCATGAGCAGCACCCTGATCGTGCAACTGGACATGCGTACCCTGTGCCGTGAAGCCAACGTGTCTGCCGACTATGTCATCGAGATCGTCGAGCATGGCATCGTCGAACCGAAGGGACGAACGCCGGATGAGTGGCTGTTCGACGATCAGGCGCCGCTGCTGGCCAAGCGCGCGGCCAAGCTGCGCGAGCAGTTGCAGCTGGAGTGGGAAGGGGTGGCGCTGGCCCTGGAGTTGCTGGAGGAAGTGCAGCACCTGCGCACCGAGAACAGCATGCTGCGCCAGCGCCTGGGCCGATTCACGCAGGTGTGATCGCGGCGGGCGGTTGTGCCTGATTGTCCAGTTGCACCTGCATGAAGGTCAGGTCCAGCCAGCGACCGAATTTCACCCCTACCTGTGGCATCTGTCCGGTCACGACGAAGCCCATGCGTTCGTGCAGACGAATCGAAGCGGCATTGCCGCTCTCGATGGCTGCCACCATCACATGCTTGCCACAGCCGCGAGCACGCTCGATCAGCGCTGTCATCAACTGCCCAGCCAGACCTCTGCCACGCTGATCGTGGCGGATGTACACCGAGTGCTCGACGGTCAGGCGAAAGCCCTCGAACGGGCGCCAGTCGCCGAACGAGGCATAGCCGAGCACGCCGCTGGCATCCACCGCCACCAGAATCGGATAACCCTGCTGCGCCCGGGCCTCGAACCACGCCTGGCGGTTGGCGAGGTCTACCGGCTGTTCATTCCAGATCGCCAGGGTGTTGTGCACGGCGTCGTTGTAGATGGCGAGGATGCCGGGCAGGTCGTCTGGTGAGGCTTCGCGGATGGCAAGGGTCATGGAGGCTATTCGTTCGCGGTTGGAGGAATTGGGCAGGCGCGCGCGGGCGGGATCGGCGGTCTTGGCATTTATAGGGGGGATGGAAGACCTCGTCCAGCGTTCCGAGCCGTGATGGGACCTTCTGCCAGGCAGGCTCCCCAGTTCTGTCGGCAGCGCAGCAAGCGGGTCAACTAACGTTTTGACACGTTCTGGAGACTTGAGTACCGTGCGCCACCGCAGTAGATTCTGCGGCACGGGATTGGCGTCCCGTTGTCGGAAATCGGACACCGCTCACATACGAGCGTCGTGTCTCGCAGGGCTGTACCCGTTATGGGCGGAGCCGTGTGTGGGAGCCTTCGGGCTCACCGGACTCCGACCGGCAACGCCAACCCGCACGGCTCCGTCCACCCATATTGGCGTATGGACACGGAGTGACATTTCGGAAGCGTTGCAAGGAGTCGCACCATGTTCAAAAAGATCGTCCCGGACCCACCCTGCCTATCTTTCAAGCGCCTCTTTTACGCCCAAGAGGTACGCCCATGAGCTTGCCATCTAGCAGCCCTCCCAATCCTGAGGCTTCTCGTCCAGTCACCGCCTGTACAGCATTCGGCACCTGCAACCATGCCCACGAGCCTACGTTCACGGTTCGCGAGGGGATCGATGGTGAAGATGCCCTGGTGTGCGCTGTCGCCGCATTGAAGGCCGCGTACGAAACCAACGCGGTCGCGCTGGAAAAAGCGGACGAGCCGCTGCGCAGCCTACTGGTGGCTACTGAAAATTCGCTAGAGAAAGGTTTGGCGCTGGCTGAGGCCGTACTAGAGGGCATCGAAGCCGAGTAGCTGAAACGAAAATGGGCGCTATTCATGCTTGAAGAGCGCCCATTTGCGGTCATGGATCAGCGGCGAACCTGCCGCTTGCGCCGCACGAACTGATACGTCACCGCCAGCACCACGAACCACAGCGGCGTAACCAAGAGCGCCGAGCGGGTGTCGGCTTCCAGGCTCAGCAGCACCAGGATGAAGGCGAAGAAGCTCAGGCACACGTAGCACATCACCCGCCCGCCAGGCATCTTGTACTTCGAGGCCTGGTGCAGGGCGGCGCGGCGTTTGCGGTAGGTCAGGTACGACAGCAGAATCAGCGTCCAGACGAACATGAACAGCACCGCCGACACCGTGGTCACCAGGGTGAAGGCTTCGACCACATCCGGCACCAGGTAGATCAGCACCGCACCGAGCATCAGGCACACGCAGGAGAACAGCAGGCCGTTGGCCGGCACCGCGCGACGCGAGAGTTTTTCGAACGACTTCGGTGCGTCGCCTTCTTGGGCCAGGCCGTAGAGCATGCGGCTGGTGGAGAACACGCCGCTGTTGGCCGAGGAGGCCGCCGAGGTCAGCACCACGAAGTTGATGATGCTCGCCGCCGCCGGCAGGCCGGCCAGCACGAACAGTTCGACGAACGGGCTCTTGCCCGGCACCACGTCACGCCACGGCGTGACCGCCATGATGGTGATCAGCGCCAGCACGTAGAACACAATGATCCGCACGGGAATCGAGTTGATCGCCCGCGGCAAAGTGCGCTCGGGGTTCTTCGCCTCGGCTGCGGTGGTGCCGACCAGCTCGATGCCGACGAAGGCAAACACGGCGATCTGGAACCCGGCGAAGAAGCCCATCAGGCCATGCGGGAACATCCCTGCGTCATTCCACAGGTTGGCCAACTGTGCAGTGCTGCCGCCGGGCGAGACGAAGCCGGTGATGACCATGTACAGGCCGGTGGCGACCAGGCCGAGAATGGCGACGATCTTGATCATGGCGAACCAGAATTCGGTTTCGCCGAACATCTTCACCGTCACCAGGTTCAGCGACAGCAACAGCGCCACGCAGCTCAGCGCCGGTATCCATTGCGGCAGGTCGGGGAACCAGAACTGCGAGTACGCGGCGATCGCCACCACATCGGCGATGCCGGTGATGACCCAGCAGAACCAGTAGGTCCAGCCGGTGAAATAACCGGCCCAGGGGCCGAGCAGGTCGGCGGAGAAGTCGATGAACGATTTGTACTTGAGGTTCGACAGCAGCAGCTCACCCATCGCCCGCATGACGAAGAACAGCATGAAGCCGATGATCATGTAGACGAAGATGATCGACGGGCCGGCGAGGCTGATGGTCTTGCCCGAACCCATGAACAGGCCGGTGCCGATGGCGCCGCCAATGGCGATCAGTTGGATGTGACGGTTGCTTAGGTTGCGTTGCAGGTGCGGATCTTCTGGGGGCGTCGCGGTGGTGGTCCGGGTCATGGGGCATTCCATTAGGCTCTGTATGAAAAGCCCTGATACTTGGTGATACTGCGTTGAAAACAGCCTCGGAATGCTCATTTACAACCAGTAAACTCCGCTTCCTCGGCTGTTTTCGCCTTGCCTCCCCGGCGTCTCAGGGCTTTTCATACAGAGCCAAGGGGCCGTCTTCTTCAGAGACGTAGCCGCGTAGGCTAACACGCGCGTTCCAGGTCGTGGCGCGACAGATCGCCTCGATAACCCCGGTGCAGGACCGACTGCGCGGTTGCGCAATCGGCCCATGGCCCTAGGCGCTAGCCGTTCGACCTCGCCGCAACAGTAGGCTGTCGAATGCCCACAATAGCAGCATCGACACCCCCACCAGCGGGAACGCCAGGCCCAGCACCAGCATCACCCCGATCGCGGCTTTCCAGCGCGGCAGGTCATGGCGCAGCGGCGGCACGCCCAAGCCTTGGGCCGGACGGCGCATCCACCACATCACCAGACCACTGACCGAACCGAGCAGGATCATCAGGCAGATGAGCAGCACGATGATCTGGTTCAGCGGCCCGAACATCTTGCCCTCATGCAGCTTGACGCCAAGCTCGGTGGCGCGGGCCACCGGGCTGTAGTCGTGCCAGCGCACATCGGCCAGCACCTGGCCGGTGTACTGGTCGACATGCAAGGTGGCGTCGTTGCGCGGGTCGTCGGCGAACACTGAAACAGTGAACACGCCCTCGGCGGTGGTCGGCAGGGTGATGCTGTAGCCTGGCTCGATGTGCCGGGCGCTGGCGATGTCTTCGACCTGTTGCAGACTCACCTGCGGCGCAGCCGGTGCGCTGGAATGCGTCCCATGGCCGGCCTGCTCGGCATGCGCGCCGGAGGCTGGCATGGGGGTATTTTCCAGCGCCCAAGGCACGGTCTGGCGGTGCGCGGCATTCAGCTCACCGGCCTGGCGATCGGACTGCGGCACGTCGGTCCACATCGCAGCCGGAAAGCGGTTCCACAGCTCGGCGTACTGCTTGCCCCACAGGCCGGTCCAGGTCATGCCGCTGAGCAGCATCACCAGCAGCAGACCGGCGCCCCAGAAACCGCTCACCGCATGCAGGTCGCGCCACAGCACGCGGCCCCTGGCATTCAAGCGCGGCCACAGCACGCCACTGCGCCGCCCACGCGGCCACCACAGGTACAGCCCGGACACCACCAGCACGATGCCCCAACCGGCGGCCAGCTCGATCAGGCGATCGCCGAGGGTGCCGATCATCAGTTCGCTGTGCAGGGCGCGGGCGATGGCTTGCAGGTTGCGCTTGCCGTCCTGAGCGCCGAGCAGCTTGGCGCTGTAGGGATCGACGAACACATTCAGCTCGCGACCGCCGTCATGCACCACGAACTGCGCGCTGCGGGTATCGGCCGCAGGCGGCAGGTATTGACCGATGTGGCCCTTGGGGTAGGCCTGCTGCACCTGGCTCAGCAGGTGATCGGCGTTGTGCCGGTGCTCGCCGGCCTCGACCACCATCAGCTCGCGGTACAGCAGCGGGTCGAGCTGGGGCTTGAACAGGTAGACGATGCCGGTCAGCGCCAGCACGATCATGAACGGTGCAACGAACAGCCCGGCGTAGAAATGCCAGCGCCAGGCCAGGGAATAGAACGAAGTACGGGGTGCACGCACGATAACCTCCCGACTCATCAGGTCAGGTAAGGGGGCGCAGCTCGTGCTGCGCCCGTCGTTGTTGTCAGAAGGTGAAATCGACTTTGGTCCACAGGGTGCGGCCAGGCTCATTGACCGCCTGCGGGTCCTGCGCCGGATAGCCGAAGCCTGCGTTGCCGGCCAGGTTCAGGTGCTCGGCATAGGCTTTGTCGAACAGGTTATCGACACCGGCACTGAGCTTGAGGTTGGCGTTGACCTTGTAAGCGCCGTTGAGCGAGAACACGCCGAAACCTGCGCTTTTCTCGTAGTCCTTGCCCACCACGTTGCCTTGGTTGACCGCCACCCGGTTCTGCGCCGCCGCCAGCCGCCAGAGGCTGCCGACGCTCCAGGCGTCGCGGCTGTAGGTCAGGCCCAGGCGGCTTTCCAGCGGCGGCATCTGCGGTAGAGCCTTGCCGTCGCTGCTGTTCTTGCCCCAGGCGTAGGCCAAGGTGGCATCGGCCTTCCAGCGCTCGCTGAGCGTGTAGGCTGCACCCAGCTCACCGCCCATGATGCGCGCGTCGATGTTCTGCGCTTGGCTGGTTGGCCCCATCATGCCGCTGCGGTAGTCGAACAGAATGAAGTCGCGGACCTGGCCGACATAGCCCGAGGCCCAGGCTTGCAGGCGCTCGTCGCGGTACTGGATGCCGACATCGAGCTGGGTGGTTTTCTCAGGCTTGATGCCGTCGAAGGCATTGGCCGAACCGGCTGGCCCCTGCTTGAGCGAGAACAGCTCCCAGTAATCGGGGAAGCGCTGGGCATGCCCGAGGCCGATGTAGCTGGTGGCGTTCAGGGCTGAGAGGTCGTGCTCGTAGCGCACGAAACCGCTGGGCAGCGTGTCGGCGCGGGTGTCGCCGCTGGTGGCGATGTTCTGGCGGAAATCGCGGGCCGAGGCGCGGTCCAGACGCGCACCGCTGATCAGTCGATCTTCGCCGGTGGCGTACCAGGTCAGTTCGCTGAACACGCCGTAGTTGTGGAAGTCGGCGTCCTTGGTCCAGGCCTTGCCACGGTGCGCATCGACCCCCATGCCGCCGCGCTTGCGGTGTTCGTTGGTCTGCGCATCCAGGCCGCTGATCAGCTGCACATCGGCCCAGCGCCAGGTGGCCTTGACCCGTGCGCCCAGGGTGCGTCGGTCGACGTTGCTGACCATCGGCATGCCCATCATGCCGCTGCCGGAGGGCCGGCGCAGGCTGTAGTTGTCCATTACGTGGTCGGCGTAGTTGTAGTAGACCTGCGCCTCGACCTTGTCGAGCACCTCGCCGAGGTTGGATTTCTCGAAACGCAGGCCGAGGCTTTCGCGCTTGAACTGCGAACCGTCCATGCCGCGTCCGGCATAGCGGGCTTCGCCGTCGCCCTTGCCGGCGGTCAGTTCCAGCAGGGTGTCGCTGTCGGGCGTCCAGCCCAGGGCGACATCGCCGTTCCATTTATCCCAGCGCGACGGCACGCGGTCGCCGTGGCCATCGTCGTAGTCGCCGGCGCGCGACTGGTTGCCGACAAAGCGGGCATAGCCGTCACGGTTGCCGGCGGCGGCGTCCAGCACTTTGTCGAAGCGCCCATTGGAGCCGGCCAGCAGGCTGGCGTTGACCCGGCTGCCAAGCTCGCCGAACTGCTCCGGCTCGCGCTCGAAGAGCACCGTGCCAGCCGAGCCGCCCGGGCCCCAGACCACGCTTTGCGGGCCTTTGATCACCGTCAGGCGGTCGTAGGTTTCCGGAGAGATATACGAGGTTGGCGCGTCCATCCGGTTCGGGCAGGCGCCGAGCATCACGCCGCCGTTGGTGAGGATGTTCAGCCGTGAGCCGAACATGCCGCGCAGCACCGGATCACCGTTGGTGCCACCGCTGCGAATAGCCGAGAAGCCGGGGATGGTTTTCAGGTAATCGGCGCCATCGCTGGCCGGCACCGGCTGGCGAGGGTCCTTGGGGTTGGTGGTGACGGTCAGCGGCGAGCTGGGCGCCACGGCGGTGATTACCGTGGGGCTCAGCTCGGGCTGCTCGGCCGCGTGCGGGCTGTGGCTGAGGTCGGCCGCCAGGGCCACGGGGGCGATCAGCGAGCCACAGAGCAGGGCGATGCTGCCGCGCAGGGAAAGTGCAGGTGCAAAGGTACAGCCGGACATAAGTATTCCAGTCGATCAGTCAGGGGTGAGCGCGAAGCGCGAGGCTCCGGGCAATGGCGAGATCAGACGATCAGCGACTGGGGCGGGGCGCGGCTGCGGGCGCCGGGGAATACCGCCTGGGCGGCGTGGCCGGACTGCACGGCCAGGGCCGCAGCGATGGCCGGTGGCTGGTGGCCGAGGGTGAGCGGGCTGAGGTTCTGTGGCAGCGCCGGGCAGTTGAACAGCAGGCTGCAGTAGCCGCATTTCTCCCACAGCACATGCAACTGACCATCGTTCGCCGGGGCGTGCTGGCCGTGGCCGTGCTCGCTGGCCATGGGCATGTCCATGGGCATCGCCATGTCCATGCCGGCGTGATGGTTCATCGGCATCGACTGGGAAACCAGTGGGCCGATGAAGATCATCCACATGGCGAACAGGCTCAGCCAGCCGCCACCGACGCGCCTGCGAGCAGGGCGGGTGGTGCGGACGTGCCTGTGGCGCGAGAGGCTCATGGAGCGGGGGTGTCAGCGATCAGTGGGCGTGGCTGTGATCCTGCTGTTCAGCGGGCGCCTGCTGCTGCACGGCGACCTGTACGGTGACATCGCCCGCACGCTGGAAATGCAGCGTCAGCGGGAAACGCTGGCCGGCGACCAGCAGGCTGCGGTCCTGCGGTTGCAAAATCATCACGTGATAGGCGCTGGGGGCGAAGGTGAGGTCTTTGCCGGCGGGCACCTCGATGCTGTCGACCTGTTGCATCTTCATCGCACCGCCTGCGCCCTGCACATGCTCGTGCAGCTGCGCATCGGCGCTCAGCGGGGTGTCGACCGAGAGCAGACGGTCATCTTCCTGGCCGTTGTTGTGCACGACGAAATAGGCCGCGACGTTCGGCGCGTTGGGCGGCAGGGCCAGCGACCAGGGGTGGGCGATGTGCAGGTCACCGACACTGTATTCATGGGCACTGGCGAATGCGCCGGGCAGCAGCAGGGCGGCCACGACGAGGGCTTGCTTGAGCATGATGAAGCTCCGATCGATTGAGGTTCAGGCGGGCAGCGCTGGATGACTCAAGCGAGGGGAGAGGCGCGAGGATTGATGCCAGGCCATTGCTGGCGCGGCGTGGGTCGGTAGGTGGGGTGCTCGTCGAGCGCACCGATGACCCGTTGTGGCGGTGTGCGCAATTGCGGCGCCTGGCCGCCGAGGGCCAGCAGCGGCGCGGCGCCCGAGCAGCACCAGCAGTGCTGCATGTTCGAGTGGTCGTCCTGCGACTGGCCAAGATCGATCTTGGCCAGCCCTTGCACGTGCGCCAGTGCCTTGCCACCGCTGGTACAGAACGCGCCCCACAGCAGCTGCTCGGCCGGGCCTTTCGACGCGGCGGCAGAGAGCGGCATGGCCAACAAGTTGAACAGCACTGCCAGGCAGGCGATCCAGGCGATGTGGCGACGTGGGGGCATGGAGAGATCCGGTCAGGAATCAGGTGCGCATTGTACGGCGCAGTATAGGGAAAAATATCACCGTGCGGTGATGTGCCGCAGTCGCGCGGCACACCCCCTTGGACTGCGACCCAGGGTCAGGCTTTGCGACCGAGCAGGCCGCGTACGGTTTCCTGCAGGTCGGCAGGCAGCACCACGATCTTGGCGTTGTCGCTGGCGGCCAGGGTTTCCATGGCGCCGATGTAGCGCTCGCCCAGCAGGTACATGGCCGGCGTGGTTTCGCTGCCGATCGCCTCGCGCACCAGGGTGATCGAACGGGCCGAGGCTTCGGCCAGGTTGATCTGCGCCTCGGCATCCAGACGCGCCGACTGCATGCGTGCTTCGGCTTCGAGAATCGCCGCCTGCTTGGCACCTTCTGCGCGGGTCACTTCGGCCTTACGCTCACGTTCGGCGGCGGCCTGACGCTCCATGGCGACCTGCATGCTCGGCGACGGCTTTATGTCCTGGATCTCGACCGAGCGCACGGTGACGCCCCAGTCTTCGGTCTGCTCGGACATCGCTTCGCGCAGGCGCGCCTTGATCTGCTCGCGGCTGGACAGGGCTTCGTCGAGGTCCATGGCACCGATGATGGCGCGCAGCGAGGTCATGGTCAGGCTGGTGACGGCGAAGGAGAAGTTCTGCACGCCGTAGGAGGCTTTCTGCGGGTCGACGACCTTGGCGAAGCACAGCGCGTTGGCGACGATGACGGCGTTGTCGCGGGTGATGATTTCCTGCTGCTGCACGTCGAGGATGATGTCCTTGGTCGGCAGGCGATAGGCGACCACGTCCATGTAGGGGATGAGGATGTTCAGGCCGGGCTTGAGGGTGCTGTGGTAGCGACCCAGGCGCTCGACGATCCACTCCTCGCCCTGGGGCACGATGCGCACCCCCTTGAACACGGTGATCAGAACGAACAGGGCAAGGGTGATGGCGACGATCAGGCTGGTCATGATGCAGCGTCCTTTGGTTGCGGATTCAGGCCCGGGTGATGCGGGCGGTGTTGCCTTCTATGGCGGTCAGGCGCACGCGCTCGCCCGCAGCGATGTCGGTGTCGGCGACACAGACCCATTCTTCGTTGCCCAGAACCGGCTTCTGGAAGCGCACGCGGCCTTTCTGGAATTCGGACACGCTTGCGGTGAGCAGCCCCACCTCACCAATGACACTGTCGGCGGTCCAGCGCGTATCGGCCTTCTTGCGCCGAAACAGCTTGAACCAGAGCAGGGTGGTGACCGATGAGAACAGCACCCAGAGCAGCACCTGGGTGGCCAGGTTGAGGCTGGGGGCGACGAGGGCGATGAGAGCGACCAGCACGGCGCCGATGCCGAACCAGATGATGAAGAAGGTCGGCAGGATCAGTTCGAGCAGGATCAGCGCGACACCGAATACCAGCCAGGTCCACCATTGCATGTCCATATGGAAGGTCTTCCGAAAAGAGAACGCGCAGCTTACGGCAGATCAGTGGCCGCCGACCATGACCTGAGCTCTGCAACACGTGCAGGAAAGATCCTCAGTGGCTGTAAGACCGAGCCGCGATCACAGCGCCAATGCCGCCAGTAGCTGATCGACCTGGACGAACTCGCGGTCCACCGCTGGCAATGCCGGGCGCTTGAGCACCAGCACCGGGATACCCCGTTCACGCGCCACCTGCAATTTCGGCTCGGTGGCAACGCTGCCGCTGTTCTTGCTCACCAGCACGTCGATTGCGCGGCGCTGGAACAGCGCGCGCTCGCCTTCGAGAGTGAACGGGCCACGGGCGCCAATCACCTCGCAGCGCTCATTGCCAGGGCAAGCGTCGAGCGCGCGCAGGGTCCAGAACTGCTCGGGCGGGATCTCTGCCAGATGCTGTAACGGCTCGCGGCCCAGGGTGAACAGTGGCCGGCGAAAGCTGCGCAATGCGCCGACCAGTGCAGGCCAGTCGTCGACCTCGCGCCAGTCGTCACCGCACTGCGCTTGCCAGGCCGGTCGCCGCAGCGCCCAGCAGGCAACGCCGGCGGCGCGCGCAGCGAGTGCCGCGTTGTGGCTGATTTGCGCAGCATACGGATGGGTGGCGTCGATCAGCAGGTCGATGCCGGCTTCACGTAAGTACTGCGCCAGGCCGTCGGCGCCGCCGTAGCCGCCGACCCGCACCTGGCAGGCCAGGTCGGTCGGCACCCGGCCGACGCCGGCCAGGCTGTAGATGTGTTCGGGGCCAAGCCTGCGCGCGATCGCCAGGGCTTCGGTGACGCCGCCCAGCAGCAGGATGCGCCGACTCATGCCACCCCCGCCGTGCCGACGATGCCACCTTGGCGGTCGATGGCGAACACCTCCACCTGCACCTGCGCCGGCACCACGCTGCGGGCGAAGGCCCGGGCGTGGGCGCACACGGCATCACCCAGGCGCACGCCCTCGGCATGTGCCAGGGCCAGCGCCTGCTGGCTGGTGTTGGCGGCGATGATCGCCTGTTGCAGCGCAGCGTCGGCGCCGAGGTCGGCGGACCAGGCGGCCAGTTGCGGCAGGTCGATACTGGAATGGCGGCTGTGCAGATCCATGTGCCCGGCGGCCAGCTTGCTGATCTTGCCGAAGCCGCCACACAGGCTCAGGCGCGCCATGGGCACGCGGCGCAGGTGCTTGAGCACGGCGCCGACGAAGTCGCCCATTTCGATCAGGGCGATGTCCGGCATTGCATACACCCGGCGCATGCAGTCTTCGCTGGCGTTGCCTGTGCAGGCGGCGATGTGCGTGTAGCCGTTGCTCTGGGCGACGTCGAGGCCTTGCTGGATGGATGCGATATAGGCGGCGCAGGAAAACGGTCGGACGATGCCGCTGGTGCCGAGAATCGACAGCCCGCCAAGGATGCCCAGGCGTGGGTTCATGGTCTTGAGGGCCAGTTGCGCGCCGTCGCGCACGTTCACCGTGACCTCGAAACCGCCTTCGAAGCCGTGCTCACCGGCCAGCTGTTGCAGGTGCTCGCTGATCATCCGCCGCGGCACCGGGTTGATTGCCGGCTCGCCCACCGCCAGCACCAGGCCGGGGCGGGTGACGGTGCCGACGCCGGTGCCTGCGACGAAGCGGATACCGGGGGTGTCGAGCAGGCGCACCTGGCTATAGAGCAGGGCGCCGTGGGTCACGTCCGGGTCATCGCCGGCATCCTTGAGCGTGCCCGCTTCGGCGCCCTGCGCGCAGGTGCGGCAGAACTCCAGGCGCATCTGCACGACCTTGCCCTTGGGCAGGGTGATGTGCACGGCATCGGCGCTGTGCCCGGTCAGCAGCAGGCGCGCGGCGGCCAGGCTGGTGGCGGTGGCGCAGCTGCCGGTGGTCAAGCCACTGCGCAGCGGCGCGGGCTGTTCGCGGGTTTCTTCACGCATCGAGGGGCTTGAGCGCCTCCAGCAGGGTGATTGGCAGGGCCTGGCGCCAGGTGTCGAAGCTGCCCAGCGGCTGCGCCTGGGCAATGTGGATGCGGGTCAGCTCGCCGCCGTGCTGCTGGCGAAAGTGCGCCAGGGCAAGCTCGCTTTGCAGGGTCACGGCGTTGGCTACGAGCCGCCCGCCGGGTCGCAGTGCCGCCCAGCAGGTGTCCAGTACCCCGTCGCGGGTGACGCCGCCGCCAATGAACACCGCGTCGGGGCGCTCCAGACCCTGCAGGGCCTCGGGTGCGCTGCCGCGGATCAACTGCAGGCCGGGCACGCCGAGGGCATCACGGTTGAATTCGATGAATGCCTGGCGGCCAGCATCGGCCTCGATGGCCAGCGCTCGACAGCTGCGGTGGGCGCGCATCCACTCGATGCCGATCGAGCCGCAGCCGGCGCCGACATCCCACAGCAGCGCGCCGGGCTGCGGCGCCAGGCGCGCCAGGGTGATGGCGCGGACATCGCGTTTGGTCAGTTGGCCATCGTGGCGGAAGGCGTTGTCGCTGAGCCCTGCCAAGGGCGACAGCGGCGTGGCAGCGGGCCCGGCCAGGCAGTCGACGGCGATCAGGTTGAGCGCCGCGACACGGGCGTGCGGCCAATCCTCGGCGCAACCGTGCAAGCTGCGTTCATCACTGCCGCCCAGGTGCTCGAAGACCTGCATTCGGCTGGGTCCGAAGCCGCGCTCGCACAGCAGCGCGGCGACGGCTGCGGGGGTGTCGCCATCGTTGCTCAGCAGCAGCAGGCGCACGCCGCTGTACAGCTCGGCGTTCAGCGCCGTCAGGGGGCGGGCCACCAGCGACAGCACGCTCACCTCTTGCAGCGGCCAGCCCAGGCGCGCTGCGGCCAGGGCGCAGGAGGAGGGCATCGACAGCACGCGCAGCTCGTCTGCCGGCAGCTGCCGCGCCAGGCTGGCGCCGACGCCATAGAACATCGGATCACCACTGGCCAGCACGCACACCGGCTGGCCACGCAGCGCCAATACCGGCGCCAGACTGAACGGACTCGGCCAGTTGACCTGCGCCGCGCTGACGCAGCGTGGCAGCAGCGCCAGTTGCCGCGGGCTGCCAAAAATCTGCCCGGCCGCCAGCAGCGCACGCCGGGCCTGTTTGCCCAGGCCGCTGAAGCCGTCTTCGCCGATGCCCACTACCGTCAGCCAGGGTGTCATGTGTTCCTCGAATGCATACCGGCCAGTGCGGGTCGCGCCGGCCTTCGACCACCGGCTTTTCATGCCGCCGGACAAAGCAGGCATAATACCGCGCCTTCCACGCCGAAGCGCTCCTTGACGATTACCGGAATGCCCCCTTTGAAGCAGGCCCCGCCCCTCGATGTCATTCCTCGCCCCTCGGCCTGCCCGGGGTTGTGGCGCATCGTTGCGGCCCGCGATGGCGGCATCTGCCGCATCAAACTGCCCGCAGGGCTGCTCTCGGCGGCGCAGGCCGACGCGGTGGCTGAGGCTGCCGAGCGCTATGCCGGTGGGGTGATCGAAGTGACCAACCGCAGCAATCTGCAGATTCGCGGCATCGGCGCCGACCACGCCGGCCTGGTCGAAGCCCTGCTGGCCGCCGGCCTCGGCCCGCGTCAGGCCGAAAGTGACGATGTGCGCAACCTGATGCTCAGCCCCCTGGCCGGCTACGACCCGCAGGCGCTGGTCGACACCCGGCCACTGGCCGCGCAGGTGCTGGAACTGCTCGAAGGCACTCCGGCCTTTCACCATCTGTCGGCCAAGTTCGCCCTGCTGCTCGACGGTGGCGAGGCCCTGGCGATGCTCGATCACCCCCATGATGTGTGGCTGTCGGCCTTGCGCCTGGACGGTCAGCTGTGGCTGGCCGTGGGCCTGGCAGGTTGCCCGGGTAACGCCCGGCCCCTGGCGGCGGTGCCTTACGCCGACGGCCTGAGCCTGGTGCGTGCGGTGCTCGAACGCTTCCTGGACCTGGCCAGCGCCGAGCGATCGCGGATGCGCCAGGTGCTGCTCGATTGCCCACCCGAGGCGTTCATCGATGGGCTGCAATTGCCGCTGCGGCGCGACCGCGCGGTGCTCGACTGGCAACGTCCACGCCAGGCCTGCCGCTGGTTGGGGGTGCTGGCACAAGCCCAGGGCAGCGCCCTTGGCATCGCCCCGCCACTGGGTCGGCTGACCCCGGCGATGCTGCGCGGCGCGGCGCGTGTGGCCCGCGAACAGGGCGATGGCAGCCTGCGCCTGAGCCCCTGGCAGAGCCTGCTGCTACCCAGTGTCGAGCCAGCTGCGCAAGACCGCGCGCTGGCAGCGTTGGGCGAGCTGGGGTTCATCTGCGATCACGCCCAGCCCCTGGCCCGGCTCACGGCCTGCACGGGCAGCAGCGGCTGCGCGAAAGGCCTGGCCGAGACCAAGGCCGATGCCCTGCAACTGGCCGACTGGCTTGGCCCACAGGCGCCGGCCAGCGTGCACCTGACCGGCTGCACGCGCTCCTGCGCCCTGGCCCATGCCGCGCCGGCGACCTTGCTGGCGCGTGCGCCGGGGCGCTATGACCTCTATCTGCGCGACCCGCGCGTGCCGGGCTTCGGTGCCTTGCGCGGGCGCGACCTTACCTTGAAAGAAGCAGGCGCCATGCTCGACCTGCCGACGGAGCACCTTGATGATTGACTACATCCGCGATGGTCAGGAGATCTATCGCAATTCCTTCCGCATCATCCGCGAAGAGGCGCGCCTGGAGCGCATCCCGGCCGACCTGGAGAAGCTCGCCGTGCGCGTGATTCACGCCTGCGGCATGGTCGAGGCGGTCGATGGCCTGCAGTTCTCCGAGGGTGCCGGACGCGCCGGACGCGAGGCGTTGCAGGCCGGTGCGCCGATCCTGTGCGATGCGCACATGGTCGCCGAAGGCATCACCCGCGCGCGCCTGCCAGCCGACAACCGGGTCATCTGCACCTTGCGCGACCCCAGCGTGCCGGGGCTGGCGAAAGCGGCGGGCAACACCCGGTCGGCGCTGGCTTTGGAACTGTGGCGGCCGCACCTGGAAGGGGCCGTGGTGGTCATCGGCAACGCCCCCACAGCGTTGTTCTACCTGTTGGAAATGCTCGATGCCGGGGCGCCGAAACCGGCGCTGATCCTTGGTTTCCCGGTCGGTTTCGTCGGCGCCGCCGAATCCAAGGCGATGCTGGCCGCCGACAGCCGTGGCGTGCCCTTCGTCATCATGCAGGGCCGCCTGGGCGGCAGCGCCATGGCGGCTGCTGCGGTCAACGCCCTGGCCACGGAGGTGGAATGATGCAGGCCCGTGGACGTTTGCTCGGCCTGGGCGTAGGCCCCGGTGACCCGGAACTGATCACCGTCAAGGCCTTGCGCCTGCTGCGCGAAGCGCCGGTGGTGGCGTACTTCGTCGCCAAGGGCAAGCGTGGCAATGCCTTCGGCATCATCGAAGGGCATCTGCACGCACAGCAAACCTTGCTGCCGCTGGTGTACCCGGTGACCACCGAAGTGCTGCCGGCGCCGCTGTCGTACGAGCAAGTGATCAGCGACTTCTACGACGAAGCCAGCGTGCAGGTGGCCGAACACCTCGACGCCGGGCGCGATGTGGCGGTGATCTGCGAGGGTGACCCGTTCTTCTACGGCTCGTACATGTACCTGCACGACCGCCTGGCCCAGCGCTATGAGGCGCAGGTGATTCCCGGGGTCTGTTCCATGCTCGGGGGCGCCTCGGTGCTCGGCGCGCCGTTGGTCTACCGCAACCAGAGCCTGTCGGTGCTGTCCGGGGTGTTGCCGGGCGAGGAGCTCAAGCGTCGCCTGGCCGATGCCGATGCCGCCGTGGTGATGAAACTTGGGCGCAACCTGCCCAAGGTGCGCCAGGTGCTGGTGGAGTTGGGCCTGGACCAGCGCGCCTTGTATGTCGAGCGGGCGACCATGGGCAACCAGAAGATCGTGCCGCTGGCCGACGTCGACCCGCAGTCTTCGCCGTATTTTTCGTTGATCATCGTGCCGGGGGAAAAATGGCAGGGGTAACCCATCGCGCACCGGCCATCGTCGTTCTCGGTGCTGGCAGCCTGGACACCGCCCGGCGTCTGCAACAGCTGTACGGGGCCGGGCAGATCCATGGCCTGCGCGGGCGCGTCGAGGGCGTCGAACAGCTGTACGACGGCTTCGCCGATCACCTGCGCGCGCTGTACCAGGCCGAGACGCCGATCATCGCCCTGTGCGCCGCCGGCATCGTCATTCGCAGCCTGGCCAGCGTGCTCGGCGAGAAGGACAACGAGCCACCAGTGCTCGCGCTGGCCGAGGATGGCAGCGCGGTGGTGCCGCTGCTCGGGGGCCTCAGTGGCGTCAACCAGATGGCACGAGAGATCGCTGCGCACTTGCACGTGGCGCCGGCGATTACCACCAGCGGCGAGCTGCGCTTCGGCACCTGCCTGCTCAACCCGCCCAGCGGCTACGTGCTCGATGACGTGGAGCAGGGCAAGCGCTTCGTTTCCGACCTGCTGGCCGGCCAGACCTTGCGCGTCGAGGGCGACGCGCCGTGGCTGAGCGAAGCACGACTTGCGACCAGCGAACACGGGCAACGCATTTTGAGCGTCGGCTGGCAGGCGCGACCGGCCAGCCGCGACACGCTGTCGATCCACAGCCGCTGCGTGCTGGTGGCCGTGCGCAGTGGCCTGGTCGACCTGCCTGCGCAGGTGCGCCAGGCGCTGCACGCGGCGGGCAGCGCCGAGCAGGCGCTGGGTTGCCTGCTGGCCGGTGACACCGACATGGCTGACGCCACCTTGCATGAAGCGGCGAGGGTGCTGGGCGTACCGCTGCGCTTTGCGCCAGCGGCGGCCCGCCTCGAACAGCTGATCGAACAGAGCCTGCCGGAGGCGCGCATCGTGCTCGACGGTGCCTTGCCGGTGGCGGTTGCCCCGACACCGCTGCGCGCCGAGTGCATCGGCCGCGCTCGCGGGCGTCTGGCGGTGATCGGCCTGGGCCCTGGCGCGGCAGACCTGATGGTGCCGGCGGTCAAGGCCGAGCTGGCGCGCGCCGAGGATGTGCTGGGCTACGAAACCTACGTGCGCATGGCCGGGCCGTTCCGTGACGATCAGGTACTGCACTGCACCGACAACCGCGAAGAAATGCAGCGTGCCCGGCATGCCTTCGAACTGGCCGCCGCAGGGCGCTCGGTGGTGGTGGTGTCGTCGGGTGATCCGGGGGTGTTCGCCATGGCCGCGGCGGTGCTCGAGGCGCTGCACGAATCCACCGACCCCACCTGGCAGCGGGTCGAGCTTGAGGTTCTGCCCGGCGTTTCCGCCTCGCTGGCCACCGCTGCCTGGGCCGGTGCACCGCTGGGCCATGATTTTTGCGTGATGTCGCTGTCGGACAACCTCAAGCCCTGGTCGATCATCGAAACCCGGCTGGATCTGGCAGCTCAGGCCGATTTGGTGCTGGCCTTCTACAACCCGATCTCCAAATCCAGGCCATATCAGTTGGGTCAGGCGCTGGAGGTGCTGCGTCGACACCGTGCGGCGGATACGCCCGTGGTGCTTGGCCGCGATGTCGGTCGCCCGGGGGCCACGCTCAAGGTGGTCAGCCTGGGCGAGTTGCAACCGAGCATGGTCGACATGCGCACCATGGTGCTGGTGGGCTCATCGACCACCTGCGTTTTCCCGCGTGCCGATGGCGGCCAGTGGGTCTACACCCCGCGCTGGTACCCGCAGCGACCCTGAAGCGAGGAAGCCCTTCACGCTGTCGAGCCTGGCAGCGTGATTCCTAGAATCAGCGCCCACCCGCGCCGGGTGGACTGACTTCAGGAGACACATCGTGAGCCTTCCGCCAAAACCGCCTGCACCGCTGACGCCCGCTTCAGGTGTAAAACCGCCACCTTTGACGCCCCCTGCACCGGGTGTCAGACCAACCCCGCCCAGCACGGCACTGCCCGGAACACGGCCTGCTGTGCCTGGCCAGACACCGCCTCCACCGGCGGTGAAACCTGCGCCGGGTGTCAAACCACCACCCTCTGCGACCTCGCCGACCGCTGCTGACACCGCGGCGCTGATCGACAACGTGGTCAGTACCTTCCGCGCCGGCATGAGCGCGCAGAACCGTCAGGATGCGCAGAACAGCTTCCAGTTCGCCGCCCTGGCCGCCAGCGTTGAATTCGATCGCAAGCAGCAGCGCGAACAGTGGTTCGACCGCATGGTGGAGATCCTGCGCACATGCGGTTGGTCGGTGCAGCAGCGCAGTTACGAAAAGGAAACCGCGTCCTCTACCTCGATCACCGTCGGTGACGTGGCGCTGCGGGTGTTCGGTGTGGTGGGCCGGGCGGTGCTGGGCGGGCCGATCGGAGATGCGCTGGGGGCACTGGCGGCACAAGCGTTCGACGGCCTCAGCGTGATGACCAAGGACGTCGAGGCATTCCTGGCGAAAAAGCATGATTCGCTCAAGGGCCTGACCGGCATCGTCGGCTGTGTCGAGAGCGAGGGCGTGCTGACCATGGTCATCAGCGCCGTCGATGCCAAAGCCCCCGGCAACGATCTGGACGTGCTGGGCATCAACGTCAAGCTCGCAGGCAGCGAGTACTACAAGGGCTCGGCGGTGCTGGTGCTCAACGCCGGGCTGTACGGCCAGGTACGCGAGCATATTCTCGGGCAGTTGGGCGAGCACACCGTCAAGGGTGTGCTGAACATCACCCTGCCCAAGGCCTGAACCCTTCGCAGCCGTTCTTCCCATCAACCATTCCCGCAGCCCGGTGATGTGCTGCGGCGGAGGCGTGCATGACTACTTCAAGCGCTGCGCTAGTCGCTGGTAGCGTGGTTTCCTTCATGGCCCAGGTGCCTTCTGCCCATCGAGAGTCGGTGATGTTGGCCTTGCTGATGGCCGAACACAGCGCCGCCACGGCCATGGAGCAGGGCCACGGCATCGATTGGCTGGAGTTCTATCGCAACCAATTGCGTTACTACGGTTGGGATGCGACGACACCGAAACAGGTGCATTGGCCGGACTCGCGGCGTGATGAGCTGCGCGATGACGCGTTGCATGCCATCGGCAAGATCGCCGGCGAACGGCATGTCGAGGTGATGAAGCTGGCCTATGTCGGGTTGCGCGAGCAGCCCCCTACGTTGTTGCAGTTCGAGCAACGCGCGCTACAGGCGGGCCATTTCCGTCTGTTGCCGTGTGCGCCGGCCGGCGCCAATCGGGTCGACATGGTGCTGTGTCACGAAGCGTCTGAGGCACGGCATCTGACCTCGGGCTTTCTCTTCCGCCAGCGACGCCAGAGCGAGGTCAGGGCAGAACTGGTGCGCTTCAACGTGCGCCTGTTCGACCAGACATTCAGAGAAAAGGTGGAACGGGCCCTGGCGAAGATTCAAGGCAAGCAGATCGCCCGCTTGCGCCTACCTGAGCTGCCGAGTGGTTGAGCCTTCGTTCAGGACGCCCGTACGCCCTTGGCCGCCCAATGCTGGATCAGCTCACGCAATTGCGACAGCTCGACCGGCTTGGCCATGTGCCCGTCCATGCCCGCCTGTCGCGCCCGCTCCTTGTGCTCGCTGAGGATGTGCGCGGTGAGTGCGACCACCGGCGTGCGAGTGCGCTGGGTGGCCGCTTCCCACTCGCGCAGTTGCTCGGTGGCGGAAAAGCCATCGAGCACCGGCATTTCACAGTCCATCAGCACCAGGTCGTAGTGTTGGGCCTTCATCGCCTGCAACGCTTCATCGCCGTTGCTGGCAGTGTCCGGCTCCAGGTTGAGTTTGCCGAGCATGCCGCGAATGACCTTGGTCGAGATGCTGTTGTCTTCGGCGACCAGAATGCGGAAATCGCTGGGCAGCTCCAGTGGCGTCGGCGTGGTGCCGGGGGGCAGCGCTGCGGGGTGCTCGCGACCGCGCTGGGCCAGCTCCTCGGCGAGGGTGGTCTTGAGCGTGTACCCGGCCACCGGCTTGGCGAGGATGCGCTTGATTCCGGCATTGCGCGCGATGATCTTGCTCGGGGCATTGCTGATGCCGGTAAGCATCACCACCAGAATGTCGTGGTTCAGGCTTGGGTCTTCCTTGATCTTGGTCGCCAGCTGTATGCCGGTCATCCCCGGCATGTTCTGGTCGAGCAGCACCACGTCGAAGTAGTCACGCAAGTGCGCCTTGGTGCGCAGCAGCGCCAGGGCTTCCTTGCCCGAGGCCACCGCGCTGACGTTCATGCCCCAGGCCGTGCATTGCTGCACCAGCACCTTGCGGCAGGTGTCGTTGTCGTCCACCACCAGCACCCGCGCTTCGCGCAGCGAGCCGTCGAGGTCGGTGGCCGGCTGCTCCAGGCGGGCCGGATCGAGCGGCAGGGTCAGCCACAAGGTGTTGCCCGGAGCGCCCCCGGCCTTGATGCCGAATTCGCCCTGCATCAGGCCAATCAGCTGCTTGGCGATGATCAGCCCGAGATGACCGCCCAGCTTGTTGCTGGAAAGGAAGTGCCGGCTGTGCAGCTCGGCCTGCAGCAAGGCTTCGCGCTCGGTGAGCGGCATGCTCTCGCCACTGTCCTGCACGCTGATGCGCAGACGCGGACCCTCGCTGCGCGAATCCAGCGCGGTCATCAGCAGGATTTCGCCCTGGGCGGTGTTCTTCAGCGCGTTGTCCAGCAGGCTCGACAGCGCCTGACGCAGGCGCGTCGGGTCACCACTGATGACCTGCGGCACCTGCGGATGGGTGAAGCTGATCAGCTCGATGTTCTGCTGCTCGGCCTTGGCGCGGAAGATGTTCAGGCAGTCTTCGAGCAGGGCATTGAGGTCGAACTGCACATCGTCCAGCTCGATCTGCCGCGACTCGAGCTTGGAGATGTCGAGGATCTCGTTGATCAGGGTGAGCAGTTCGTTGCCGGCGCTGTGGATGGTCTGCACGTAATCGCGTTGCTTGACCGACAGCGGGGTGCCGAGCAGCAGCTCGGTCATGCCCAGCACGCCGTTCATGGGGGTGCGGATTTCATGGCTGATCTTGGCCAGGAACTCGGCCTTGGCGTTGACCTCGGCATCGCTCGCCGCCAGCGCCCGGCTGGCGCGGAAACGCTCTTCGCTGATGCCGCGCAGGCGTCCGCCCACCGCCAGGTTGAGCAGCAGCCCGCTGAGCAGGGTCAGCCCCAGCAGAATGAACAGCAACCACGGCGTGGGGGTGCGAGTCAGCCCCAGCAGCGCCGGCAGCAGCACCAGGCCACCGGTGCAGAACACCAGCATCGCCCAGGTGAACAGGCGGGCCGGGGCGTAGCCGCGATGCCAGTGGTAGATGCCGATGGCCAGCATGCTCAGGCTGCTGACGGCGAGCAGGGCATAGGTGGTCAGGTTCAGCGGCAAGGTATCGATGAACAGCAGCACCAGGCCGCTCAGGCCGGTCACGACGATCTCGACCTGCAGCAGGCGCGCCAGGCGCGGTTCGGCGCAGGGCGCGAAATAGTGTTGGGTGAAATACAGCCCGGCCATGCCGGCGAGTACCAGCGTCAGGTAGGCCGCCGGGGTCTGCGCGCTGTGCCAGATGTTCCACCACGGCCCGCTGAGGTTGAGCAGAATCAAGGCACTGAGCAGCATCAGGCCGTGGTACAGCGCCAGGGTCAGCGCCGAGCTGGAACGCGCATTGGCGAAGCGCACCAGGTTGTCCAGGATGAGCATCAGCATGCCGCCGAACAGCACGCCGAACAGCAGCGGCTGGAACTGCTCGGCGGCAGCGACCGCAGCCGGTTCCAGGCTGATGGCGGGGCGCAACTGATGTTCCGAAACCAGCCGCAGGTAGACGTCTACCGGGCGTGTGCTGTTGGGCAGTGGCAATACATGGTCGCTGCCGCGCAGGGTGGGGCTGCTGTCTTCACTGTGCAGGCCATGGTGCAACTGGCGCAGCAGCCTGCCGTCCTCCAGGGCGTAGAGGTCGAGGCGGGAAAGATCGGGGGCGAAGATGCGCACCAACTGTTCCTGCTCGCCGGGTTCGAGCCGGTAATGCAGCCATAGCGCCTGTTCAGGCATCGCGGCATCGAGCTGGTCGAGTTGCAAGGGGGCGAACTGGTTGCGATAGCGCTCTGAGCGGACATCGCTCAGTTGCAGATTGGCCTGCTCGTCGAGCAGCACCGACCAGCCTGCGCCGTCGTCGGCCTGGGCCGGCAACAGGCAGAGCAGGGTCAGCAGGCTGACGAACAGGGCAATGGCAATCCGAAGCCGACGCAAGACGAAATCCCTTCCTAGCTCAGAGGCCGGACGGCCATCAATAGTGGCGCCGGCGAACCAACACAAGGGCCGCAAGGGCCCGGTCGGCACGCCGCAGGTCGCGCCAGCCAAGGCTGCGCGGCGCTGCGAGGGTGCTCAATCGTGGTGCTCGCCACGTTCGCGGGCGATGGCGCGGTAACCGATGTCGGTACGGTAGAAGCTTTCTGCCCAGCTCACCAGCCCGGCCAGACGATAGGCATTGGCCTGGGCATCGGCAACCGACTTGCCCAGCGCCGTGGCGCACAGCACGCGACCACCGTTGGCGACCACCTGACCGTCCTGCAAGGCGGTGCCGGCGTGGAACACTTTGCCATCGAGCTTGGCGGCGGCGTCCAGACCGTCGATCACCTGGCCTTTGCCGTAGTCACCGGGGTAACCACCGGCAGCCAGCACCACGCCCAGGCTCGGCTGTGGATTCCACTGCGCTTCGACCTTGTCCAGCGCCTTGGCGAAGGCCGCTTCCATCAACAGCACCAGGCTCGACTCCAGACGCAGCATGATCGGCTGGGTTTCCGGGTCGCCGAAGCGGCAGTTGAATTCGATGACCTTGGGGTTGCCTGCCTTGTCGATCATCAGCCCGGCATAGAGGAAGCCGGTGTAGACATTGCCTTCCTCGGCCATGCCACGCACGGTGGGCCAGATCACCTGGTCCATCACCCGCTGGTGCACCTCGGCGGTGACCACCGGCGCAGGCGAATAGGCGCCCATGCCGCCGGTGTTGGGGCCGGTATCCTGGTTGCCGACGCGCTTGTGGTCCTGGCTGGTGGCCATGGGCAGCACGTTGTGACCATCGACCATGACGATGAAGCTGGCTTCCTCGCCGTCGAGGAACTCCTCGATCACCACCCGCGAACCGGCGTCACCGAAGGCGTTGCCGGCGAGCATGTCGCGCACCGCGTCTTCGGCTTCCTGCAGAGTCATGGCGACGATCACGCCCTTGCCCGCAGCCAGGCCATCGGCCTTGATCACGATCGGCGCGCCTTTCTCGCGCAGGTAGGCCAGCGCCGGCTCGATCTCGGTGAAGTTCTGGTATTCGGCGGTGGGGATCTGGTGCCGCGCCAGGAAATCCTTGGCGAAGGCTTTCGAACCTTCCAGTTGGGCGGCCGCCTGGGTCGGGCCGAAGCAGTCCAGATTGCGGCGACGGAACAGATCGACCACGCCCGCCACCAGCGGCGCTTCCGGGCCGACGATGGTCATCTGCACGTTGCTTTGGGCGAAGTCGGCAAGCTGCTCGATGTCGGTCACGCCGATGGCGACGTTCTCGCACTTGGCCTCGATGGCGGTACCGGCGTTACCCGGCGCGACGAAGACCTTCTCGACCCGCGGGTCCTGCGCGACTTTCCAGGCCAGCGCGTGCTCACGACCGCCGCTGCCAATGATCAAAACTTTCATTACAGGCTCCTTCGGAGAAGCTACGAGCTGCAAGATTCAAGAAAAAGCGCTTTGCGTTTTCCTGCACCTATCAGCTCGGGGATTCATGAGGCTGCGGCTGCAAACCCAGGCGACTCGGCCTGCACGCGCTTGCAACTCGCAGCTTGAAATTTGCCGCTCAAGATCAATGGCGGAAGTGGCGCATACCGGTGAATACCATCGCAATGCCCGCTTCGTCGGCAGCGGCGATGACTTCGGCATCACGCATCGAACCACCCGGCTGAATCACCGCGCTGATACCGACCTTGGCCGCGTTGTCGATGCCGTCGCGGAACGGGAAGAAGGCGTCGGAGGCCATCACGGCGCCCTGCACCTGCAGGCCAGCATGCTCGGCCTTGATCGCGGCGATGCGCGCGGAGTTGACCCGGCTCATCTGCCCGGCGCCGACGCCGACGGTCTGGCGGTTCTTGGCGTAGACGATGGCGTTGGACTTGACGAACTTGGCCACTTTCCAGGCGAACACCAGGTCATGGATTTCCTGCTCGCTCGGTGCGCGCTGGGTGACGATCTTCAGATCATCGGCGCCGATCATGCCGATATCGCGGCTCTGCACCAGCAGGCCACCGTTGACCCGCTTGAAGTCCCAGCCGCCAGCACGCTCGGCCGGCCACTGGCCGCATTCGAGCAGACGCACGTTCTGTTTGGCCGCAACCACTTCGCGGGCCGCCTGGGAAATCGACGGGGCGATGATCACTTCGACGAACTGACGCTCGACGATGGCCTTGGCAGTTTCGCCGTCCAGTTCACGGTTGAAGGCGATGATGCCGCCGAACGCCGACTCGCTGTCGGTGGCGTAGGCCAGGTCGTAGGCCTTGCGGATGCCGCCATCTTCTTCCGGCACCACCGCCACGCCGCACGGGTTGGCGTGCTTGACGATGACGCAGGCCGGCTTGACGAAGCTCTTCACGCATTCCAGCGCAGCGTCGGTGTCGGCCACGTTGTTGAACGACAGTTCCTTGCCTTGCAGCTGGGTGGCGGTGGAAATGCTGGCTTCACCCTTGTTCGCTTCGACGTAGAACGCCGCGCTCTGGTGCGGGTTCTCGCCGTAGCGCATTTCCTGAGCCTTGACGAACTGGCTGTTGAAGGTGCGCGGGAATTCGCTGCGATCTTCGGTGCCGAGGGTGTCGCGGGCCTGATCGATGGTGCCCATGTAGTTGGCGATCATGCCGTCGTAGGCGGCGGTGTGCTCGAACGCCTTGAGCATCAGGTCGAAGCGCTGGGCGTAGGTCAGGCCGCCGGCCTTGAGGCTTTGCACGACGCCTGCGTAGTCGCTGGCGTTGACCACGATGGCGACATCCTTGTGGTTCTTCGCCGCCGAACGGACCATGGTCGGGCCACCGATGTCGATGTTCTCGATGGCGGTCGGCAGGTCACAGCCGGGCTTGGCGATGGTCGCTTCGAAGGGGTACAGGTTGACTGCCACCAGGTCGATGGGCTGGATACCGTGTTCGGCCATGATGGCGTCGTCGGTGCCGCGACGGCCGAGGATGCCACCGTGGATTTTCGGGTGCAGGGTCTTGACCCGGCCGTCCATCATTTCGGCGAAGCCGGTGTAGTCGGCCACTTCCACCGCGTTCACGCCGTTGTCCTTGAGCAGCTTGTAGGTGCCGCCGGTGGACAGGATCTCGACCCCGAGCTGCTGCAGCTCACGGGCGAATTCGAGGATCCCGGTCTTGTCGGAGACACTGATCAGGGCGCGGCGAATCGGCAGGCGGGTAGTCTGGTCGGTCATTTCGGATTCCATAACGCGGTGGAGTCAGCAAAAAAGGCGTCTCCGTTCGGGAGCCGCCTTTTCTGGTTGGGATTCTGGCTTAGAGCAGATCGTATTGCTTGAGCTTCTTGCGCAGGGTGCCGCGGTTGAGCCCGAGCATCTCGCTGGCTTTGGTCTGGTTGCCCTTGACGTAGTTCATCACGCTTTCCAGCAGCGGGGCCTCGACTTCGGAGAGCACCAGGTTGTACACATCCGTGACGGTTGCGCCTTCGAGGTGGGCGAAGTAGTTGTGCAGCGCCTTCTCGACGCTGTCGCGCAGGGTCTGACCCTCTTCGCTCGGCGTGTTGAGGTGCTGTTTGAGGTTGGCGTTGTCGCTCACGGGCGTTGTTCCACTCACTAATGTCTCGGTCATCATGGTCATGCGGCCACCCCTTGTTCGTCCTCTGTGCCAAGGCTCTGTCGACGCTCCTGAAAGTACGCGGCAACGTCATCGTGCTGTGCCTGCGGGTCTTGCAGTGCGTTGAACCGGGCGCGGAATTCCTTGCCGCCGGGTCGGGTCGCCAGATACCAGCCCACATGCTTGCGGGCTATGCGTACGCCCATCACCTCGCCATAGAACGCATGCAGCGCGCCTAGGTGCTCCAGCAGGATGCGTTGCACTTCGTCCAGAGTCGGCGCCGGCAGATGCTCGCCGGTGCGCAGGAAGTGTTCGATCTCGCGGAAGATCCACGGCCGGCCTTGTGCAGCACGGCCGATCAGCAGGCCATCGACACCAGTGGCCTGCAGCACGGCACGGGCTTTTTCGGGCGAGGTGATGTCGCCATTGGCGAACACCGGAATCGACACCGCCTGGCCGATGGCCGCGATGGTGTCGTACTCGGCGTCGCCGGTGTACAGGTCGGCCCGGGTCCGGCCATGCACGGCCAGGGCCTGAATACCGGCTTGTTCCGCGATCTTCGCCACGGTTATGCCGTTCTTGTTCGCCCGGTCCCAGCCGGTGCGAATCTTCAAGGTCACAGGGACGTCCACCGCGCCGACGACGGCGTGGAGAATGTCGTGGACCAGGCTTTCATCTTTCAATAAAGCAGAGCCTGCGGCTTTGTTGCAGACTTTTTTCGCCGGGCAGCCCATGTTGATATCGATGATCTGCGCGCCGGCCTCGACGTTGGCCCGGGCCGCAGCCGCCAGCATCTGCGCATCGCCCCCGGCGATCTGCACCGAGCGCGGCTCGGGATCACCTTCGTGGATGCGGCGCAGACGTGACTTGCGGCTGTTCCACAGGCTCATGTCGCTGGTGACCATCTCCGACACCACCATGCCGGCGCCCAGGCGTTGGCAAAGCGTACGGAAAGGCTGGTCGGTGACCCCGGCCATGGGCGCAAGGATCAGGTTGTTCTTCAGTGTGTAAGGGCCGATGCGTACCGCCGACATAGGTGTTCCCTGTTGTGGGGCCGAATCATTGGAGTTCGAAAAAGGGTGGGCATGATACCCGCTCTCGATGACTGGATAAAGATGGAGTTGGATAAAATGTGAGCAGTTGGCCGGGGCCAACTGCCAGCGGCAAGTTGCAAGCTTCAAGCGACAAGCGGCTCTGCTTTTCTCTTGCAGCTTGCAGCTTGCAGCTTGCAGCTTGCAGCTTGCAGCTTGCAGCTCTCAGCTTCCGTGCCGAGCAGCCGCAGCGCAGCAGCGGCTACTCGGCCCGAAAGCTGAGGCTGTAGTTCACCGCCTTGGGCCCAGGATCGAGGATGTCCAGGGCGATGTGGATCGGCGTCTGGCTGGGCATGTCGCCGCGTCCGGCCAGCTCGCCCGACAAGTATTCGCTGGGCTTGAAGCGGCGGCTGGCGATTAGCTGGCCGTTGAGGTCGGCGAAGCGCAGTTCCAGCTGCGGGAACGGCTGGCTGAACGGCGCGCGGTTGTAGATGATCGCGTCGACGATCAGCGCGCCCTTGAAGTCCGGATGGCTGCGCACCACCAGGTTGCTGCTCTTGATCCGATCCACGTCGATGCGGGTCGGTACGCTGCAGCCGAACATCGGGCAGACCTGCTGGAACAGCGGCCGGTAGCGGTCCTGGCGGGCCAGTCCGTCGAAATGGTAGATCACGTACTGCGCGCCCAGGCCGGCCAGGGCCAGCAGGCACAGCAGCCCCCACAGCAGGCGGCGGCCCCAGCGCGGTGGCTCGGGTTGCCAGTCCAGCTGCAGCGGGTCATCGAGCACATCGATCAGCGGTTCCTTGTAGGCGCCGCGGCCCGGTCGCGCGGCGAGGCTGGGCTCCAGGCGCTCGCCGTCGCTGTCGTGTTCATGCAGCCGTTCGCCATCCTCGTCGTCATGCGCCGACAGGCGGTCGCGGGCGGGGGTGTCGTCCAGTGCGCTGAGTCCGGCTGTGGCCTGCGCGGCATCGTCGCGCTCAAGGCGCCCCAGGCGCGGCTCCTGCTGCGCGTCCGGCGAGGGCGCCAGGCCCAGCGGCTGGTAGGCGTCAGCGGTGTGCAGGCCCAGGGTCGGTTCGGTGCGTGCTCGAGCCTCGTCCGGCGCCTCGAGGGCGTCGTCTTCGTGCAGGGTCGGCACGGGCGCGAAGGGCACTTGCGGCTCCTCCGGGTGCGCCTCGGTGGCGGTGCCGAACGGCTCGTGTGGCTGATCGTCGAGGCTGTGATCGTCACGCCGCGCCTGCAGCGGCGCCGTGCCTTGCGCGGCTTCGTCAGGGCGCGGCGGGTGGCGGCGTTCTAGGCTGGCCAGGGCCTGATCGAGGTCGAGGGCATCCAGCGCCAGGGTGGTGGCTTCCCAGTCGGCCTGGGTCGGCCTGGCCGGGGCCACTGGCAGCGGCGGTACGCTGACCGGGCTCGGCGCGCTGCTGCTGAGGTCAGCGACCGAGGCCTGTTCAGCGGCCCCAGCGGCGAGCGCCAACGGCGCTGCCAGGGACGGGTCGAGGGTCGCCGCCTGGCTTTGTTCGAGCAACTGCCGGGCCGCGTTGAACACGTGCAGGCAATGGCCGCAACGGACCACACCGCGGGCCACGCTCAGCTGCTGGTGGGTGACCTTGAAGCGCGTCTGGCACTGCGGGCACTGGGTGACGAAACTGTCGGTCATGCGGCGATCCGGGGGAGGGAGTTAGACGGAAGTGGCGACGCGCCGGCGGCCACTGATACGCACCCAGCCATCGCGCTCGACGATCGGGTCGAGGTCGAAGGCCTGGGCATACGCAGCGGCCACTTCCTCACCCTGTTCGGCGAGGATGCCCGACAGCGCCAGCAGGCCATCTTCGCGCACCAGCGTAGCCAGCTGGGGCGCCAGCGACACCAGCGGTCCGGCGAGGATGTTGGCGACGAGTACGTCGGCCTGCATGGCCGGCATCTGCTCGGGCAGGTAAAGCGCCAAGCGCTGCTCGGCGATGCCGTTGCGCCCGGCGTTGTCGCGCGAAGCTTCCAGCGCTTGCACGTCGATGTCGGTGCCTACCGCCTCACGGGCGCCGAGCAACAGGGCGGCAATGGCGAGAATGCCCGAGCCGCAGCCAAAGTCCAGCACCTGAACGCCTTCCAGCGCCTGGCCGTCGAGCCATTCCAGGCACAGTGCGGTGGTCGGGTGGGTGCCGGTGCCAAAGGCCAGGCCGGGATCGAGCAGCAGGTTCACCGCGTCGGCCTGCGGCGCTTCATGCCAGCTCGGCACGATCCACAGGCGCTCGCCGAAGCGCATCGGCTGGAATCCGTCCATCCAGCTGCGTTCCCAGTCCTGATCTTCGATGACTTCGGCCTGGTGCTCGGGCAGCGCGGCGCCGGTCAGCAGTTGCAGATGCGCGAACACCGCCTGCGGCTCGGCCTCGGCCTCGAACAGCGCCAGCAGGTGGGTGTTGGACCACAGCGGCGTGGTGTTGAGGTCGGGTTCGAAGATCGGCTGGTCTTCGGCATCCATGAAGGTCACGGATACTGCGCCCACTTCCAGCAGCGCATCTTCGTAGGTTTCGGCTTGTTCCGGGCTGATGGCCAGACGTACTTGCAGCCAGGGCATGGCGGGCACCTTAGGGAAATCGATGGGACAGCCGCGTGGGCTGTGCAAAGCGCGCAGTCTACGCCAGGCGCAGGGGAATGTGGAGCACGCAGGGCAACGCCTCTCAGCAATAGATAGCGCCTTTAGAGGCGGTGCGAGGCGCAGCGTTGCCACCCCGTCCATCACCCGGAGCATCCGCTGTGAGCACCTCCACCACCCAGACACCGACCCCCACCGCCAACGCCGTTCTGCTCGACCACCTGCTGGCCTGGTCGGCCGAGCTCGAACCGCGCCTGCGCGCGCAACTGAGCCTGCTCGAAGTGCTCGAAGAGCACATTGGCGTCGAGCTACGCACCCATTACGCCGGGCCGATCGACCCGCGCCTGGTGCAGGATCTGCTCGATGCCGCGCTGCAGCGGCATATCAGCCAGCAACCGCTGACCTTCGACCCGGCGCTGCATGCGCCGTGGCGCTGGGAAGGGCAGGCGGTCCAGGAGATCGACCAGCAGCGACGCGAGACCGTCGAACTGCTGATCGAGAGCATCGGTACACGCCTGCTCGACCACTACCACGACTACCTGACCCGTCACTGGCAGACAGTGCCCGATGACCTGCCCGCGCCCGACGACTATCGCCAGCGCCGCGATGCCTGGCTGGCAGCGCACCAGGCCGAGCTGAATACGGCGTTGGCACCGGCAGCACTGGCCGAGTTATCGATTGCCGAGGTTCGCGCTGCCATCCATGCCCTGGAGCGAGCCTGGCACGAGCAGAACGCGCTCATCTGCCTGGCCAGCGCCGATGAACGTGCAGCGCTCGATCGACTGGCCCAGGCGCAACTGCCCGATCGGCTCAACCCGCTGGACGCAGCCGAGCATGCCCGCCTGCAAGACGCCCGCGACCTGTGGCGCGCCGCCCAGATGCAAGCACGGAGGTTACTTTCAGGGGTAGCCAGTCTGCACGAGCATGCCCGGCAGATCGCGGCTGATTACCTGGCCGAGCAGTTCGATATCCAGCTGTCGCCCGACCTGATCCGCGTCGAGCTCGGCAGCCGTGAGCATCCGCAGCTACCGCCCCTAAGACGCAGCCTCAGCGAGCTGGTCGCAGGCGGTGCCCAAGAGCTGGACCTGCTGTATGAACTGCGCGCGGTCAGCAGCGTCGTGCGCCTGAGCGCCGCGCCCAGCGCCGACCAGGTGCAACGGCTGGTGCGCGAGTGCGATGGCAGCGCCGGCTACCTGGCCGCGGTGCAGGCCCGGCATGCCCAGAGCGAGGTGCGCCAGGCGCTGCTGGATGCGGCAGACCGGCAATTGCGCTACAGCGCCTTGCGTGGGGAATATGCCGGGCACCTTTCGACGGCCCTGCATGAGCAACTGCTGGCGGCACTCGAGCAGCCTTCGGCGCAGGTACACGTCAGCAGCCTGGAGGTGTTCGATGCGCCCTGCAGCGACTTGCTGGTCTTCAGCTTCAATGACGATCGAGGCGAGACTACAGCGCTGGCGCTCTATGCCCCCGGCAAACCCGATGGCCAGGAATGGATCATGCTGCCCTCGGCGCGGGCGCTGAGCGCCGAGCTGGGGCAGTGGCTGGGCAGCGCCGCCGGGCGTCACTACCTGCTTAGCCAACTGCCATTCGACCAGCGCCAGCGGCTCGGCGCGCGTCTCCAGCAGGTGCAGGACGCGCCCGCACAATGGCCCTTGGACGGTGATCTGCGCAGCGCCACCGGCGACTACTCGAGCGCCTTGCAGCGCGGCCTTCAGGCCCGCCTGCACAGCCGCGAGGCGCAACTGGCACGCACTGTCGCGCCGCACTGGTATGGCGCCGCAAGCCTCGACGAGCGCCGCGCCATCACCCATCTGCGCCAACGCGCCAGGCTGGCCGAGCAGGCCTTCGCCAGAGGCCTGGGCGGATACCCGAGTTTTCATGGCTACGCGCGCAAGGCGGTAGGCGAGGCCATCGCGCCGTATCTGGCGAGCAAGGGCCTGAGCGAGGCGGTCGATCCGGAGTCGATCATCATCGATCTGAACCCTTCGCTGGGCGATGGCCCGCTCGAGTCGATCAACCTGATCGATCTGGTGTGCTTCGGTTACGACGACAACAGCGGCATCGACCACCCAGAACGCGGCGTGCGCTCAGCGCTAGGCCAGGACCTCTCGGCCCTGCGCAGCGCAGATCTGGCGCGCTATGCGCGGCGTGCCTACCTCGGCGAGCAGTACGTGGCCGAGGTGCGGGCCCGCTACCTGGCCGCCAGTGGCGCCGATTACCGCCCGCATCAGCTACGTTTCGCCGGCGCGGTGAGTGCCGGGATGGAGCGTGACCTGCGTCTGGCGCTGGCCAGTGGGCAGCTGCAACGCAGCAGCTACGAGCGCTTGCTGGAATTGATCAGCGAACTCCTGCGCCTGGCCCCGGATGACCTCGACGATTCGTCATCGGAGGCGGTGCTCGACCGCGCCGGCGTGCTGCGCCTGCGCGTGGCGGGGGCGCCGATCATCGGCTGTTATGTGTTTCGGCTGATCGGAGAGGGCGCCGCTGAGGACTGGCTGTACACCGCCGATGCGCCCGATGGCGTGCTCTGGCGCCCCTATGCGCGGCTCGCGGCGGCGGCAGGCGCAACGCTGAGCGATTATCTGCTGACCCGCAGCCGGCTGGCCCAGCGTGGCGAGGTCGAGCGGCAGTTGCGGGCGCTCGCGGGGAATCAGGCGCATCTCGACTCGCTGCGGCTGATCGATCTGGTGGTCAACCTGCCTCGCGAATTCGATCGTTTCGTCGAGCATGGCCTGGCCGATGTCGACGACGCCACTCACAGTCGCGCCGAGGTGATCCGCGGCCAGGTCATCAAAGGGCTGTTGTTCGCCGCTCCGCTGAGCCTGGTCTATCCGCCGTTCGCCGCGCTGCTCGGCGCCTGGTTCGTGGTGGCGCCGCTGCGCACGGCGGTCATCGCCCACACCCGGGGCGATACGGCGCGGGCGCTGCAAGCCTGGCTGGAAGCCTCCTGGGCTGCACTGAGTGGGCTGGCGTCCTTGCCCGGCGCCAGCCTGCGCGCGGTCAGGCCGCTGCTGCAGGGCACGCGCCGGGTGGGCGCCAGGGCGCGGGTGCACGTCACTGCGGCCAGCCGCCCGGCGGCGCTGGAGTTCGATCGCCGCTGGGCGGTGCCGCAGGTACCCGATCAGTTGCAGGCGGTGCATGAACCGGGTATCTGGCTGGGCACCTGGCGTAGCGCGGCGAGCACCGAGGTGCCTGGTGTCGAGCATTTCATTCGCCACCAGGGGCGTTATTTCAAGGTCGATTACGATTCGGCCCAGCACACTTTGCGCGTGTTCAAGGCCAACTCGCCAGGCAGCTTGCATCGCCCGGCCGTGCTGCGCGGCGCCGATGGACGATGGCTGGCCAACAGCCCCGGCTTGCGCGGTGGCGCGCCGCTGGAGGACGCCGGGCGCATCACCTCGCCGCGCCAGGTGGCCCTGGGCGAGGGCGCGCCGGACAACCTGCGCGGGGCGCTGCAAGGCGAGGCGCTGGTGGCGCGGCTGAGCGAGTCGAGCGACGACGCCTACCTGTTCACCCTCAATGCCCAGACCTGCGTGGCCGTGTCGCTGTACAACCCGGCAACCCAGGCCGGCGCGGTGATTCATCTGGACCACAACATCAAACCCCTGATCGAGCAGGCCGTGCGCGAGGTGCTGGTGCGTATCCGTGGCGAGGGCAGCAGCCCGGTGCGGGCAGTGATGGCCGGTGGCGACTGGCTGGGCGGGCAGGACATCGGCGGCCCGCTGCGCGCGGTGCTGCGCCAGAACGGCGTTCGCCCAAGCTGGCAGCACTGGTCGTATTCCAGTTGTCTGGGCAACACCTACGGCCTGACCCTCGACCTGCGCAGTGGGATGACGCGGGTCTACTCGATGGATGCGCAGTTGGTGGAAAGCGTGCTCGACCCGCTGATGCGCGTCGCCCAGCGCGGTGCCGGCGGCGCCTTGGCCGAGCGCGCGCGGCGGTTCATGGCGCGGGTGCGATCCGAGCCGTTGTATCAGGGCAGTGATGGCCTGGTGCGCAACGCTGCCGGGCAGGTGCAGAGCGCCAGTGCCTATCGGCCGCACGGCCTGGCGCTGGTCGATCTGTCTGGCGGCTGAAATGAAAAAGCCCCGGCAGGTGCCGGGGCGTTTTCTCATCGCAGTAACGCTCGATCAGTCCTGGTTGGCCAGTTTGTGCTCGAGGTAATGGATGTTGACGCCACCTTTGCAGAAACCTTCATCACGCACCAGGTCGCGGTGCAGCGGGATGTTGGTCTTGATGCCGTCGACGACGATCTCGTCCAGGGCATTGCGCATGCGCGCCATGGCTTCGTCGCGGTCCTTGCCGTAGGTGATCAGCTTGCCGATCAGCGAGTCATAGTTCGGCGGAACCGAATAGCCGCTGTACAGGTGCGAATCGACCCGCACGCCATTGCCGCCCGGCGCGTGGAAATGCTTGACGGTGCCTGGGGACGGGATGAATTTCTTCGGGTCCTCGGCGTTGATCCGGCATTCCAGCGAGTGACCACGAATGACCACGTCTTCCTGGCGAATCGACAGCTTGTTGCCAGCGGCGATGCTGAGCATCTCCTTGACGATGTCGATACCGGTGACCATTTCCGACACCGGATGCTCCACCTGCACGCGGGTGTTCATCTCGATGAAGTAGAAGCTGCCGTTTTCGTAGAGGAACTCGAAGGTGCCGGCACCGCGGTAGCCGATTTCGATGCAGGCATCGACGCAGCGCTTGAACACTTCCTGACGGGCTTTTTCATCGATGCCCGGGGCCGGTGCTTCTTCCAGCACCTTCTGGTGGCGGCGCTGCAGCGAGCAGTCGCGGTCACCCAGGTGAATGGCATTGCCCTGGCCGTCGGACATCACCTGCACTTCCACGTGACGTGGGTTGGTGAGGAATTTTTCCAGGTAGACCATCGGGTTGCCGAAGGCCGCACCGGCTTCGGTACGGGTCAGCTTGGCCGAAGCGATGAGGTCTTCTTCCTTGTGCACCACGCGCATGCCACGGCCACCGCCGCCGCCTGCTGCCTTGATGATCACCGGATAGCCAACCTGGCGAGCGATCGCCAGGGCGGCGTCTTCGTCTTCGGGCAGCGGGCCATCGGAGCCCGGTACGGTCGGGACGCCGGATTTGATCATGGCGTCCTTGGCCGACACCTTGTCGCCCATCAGGCGGATGGTGTCGGCTTTCGGACCGATGAAGGCGAAACCGGATTTTTCCACCTGCTCGGCGAAGTCGGCGTTTTCCGCGAGGAAGCCGTAGCCTGGGTGAATGGCGGTAGCGCCGGTCACTTCGGCGGCCGCGATGATCGCCGGAATGTGCAGGTAGGACTTGTTGGACGGTGCCGGGCCGATGCAGACCGACTCGTCCGCCAGACCCAGGTGCATCAGTTCACGGTCGGCGATGGAGTGCACGGCGACGGTCTTGATGCCCAGCTCTTTGCAGGCACGCAGGATGCGCAGGGCGATTTCGCCACGGTTGGCGATCAGGACTTTTTCGAGCTTCGCAGACATCGTTGGCTCTCCGCGATTCAAACGACGGTGAACAGCGGCTGGTCGTACTCAACCGGCTGACCGTCTTCCACCAGGATGGCATCGATCACGCCGCCGATGTCGGCTTCGATGTGGTTCATCATCTTCATGGCTTCGACGATGCACAGGGTGTCGCCTTTCTTCACGCTCTGACCGACTTCAGCGAAGTTCGGCGAGGTCGGCGAAGGCTTGCGGTAGAAGGTGCCGACCATTGGCGAGCGAATCACGGTGCCCTTGAGCGCCGGAGCGGCCGCTTCGGCGGCTGGCGCGGCGGCGACAGGTGCAGCGGCCACTGGCGCTGCGGCCGGAGCCGGGGCTGGAGCGTAGAACTGCTGGGCAGCCGGGGTCTTGCTGTGACGGCTGATGCGGACGGACTCTTCGCCTTCCTTGATCTCCAGCTCGTCGATGCCAGACTCTTCCAGCAGCTCGATCAGTTTCTTGACTTTACGGATATCCATTAAGCAACTCCCAGGATTCGGTCGGGGGTGTAGGGTAAAAACGTTCGCTGACGTTTCTTCGAGGCCCCGGCGCAAGGCCAGGGCTTTGGGTCATCAGGGCTGTGCGTTGGCAGCCAGGTGTTCCAGCGCGGACTCCAGGGCCAGGCGGTAGCCAGTGGCGCCCAGGCCGCAGATCACGCCTACGGCAACATCGGAAAAGTAGGAGTGATGACGGAACGGTTCGCGTTTGTGCACGTTGGACAGGTGCACTTCGATGAATGGGATGCTCACCGCAAGCAATGCGTCACGTAGCGCGACGCTGGTGTGGGTGAACGCCGCCGGGTTGATCACGATGAAGTCGACGCCCTCGTCACGGGCTGCGTGAATACGCTCGATCAGTTCGTACTCGGCATTGCTCTGCAAATGCTGCAGGTGATGGCCTGCGGCACGCGCACGTTGCTCCAGGTCCTGATTGATCTGGGCGAGGGTGGCAGCGCCATAGTGGCCTGGCTCGCGGGTGCCCAGCAGGTTCAGGTTGGGGCCGTGCAGGACCAGTAGGGTTGCCATCGGTGGTTCCTTGGTTTTGTAGGGCAATTCGACATAGCGCGGCGACTATGCCGTAAACCGACCTTGAGTGTCCAGTTCCCAGCAATAGACAGCACGATGTCCGAGGTTCGGGAAAAGTATGTGACTGAATGCCTGGATTTGGTCACTCAACGCGACACGTTGCCAGCAGCAGGCATGCTCAAGGCTTCAAGATCGTGTGCACACGCGACAGGACCTCGGCGAAATCGCCGACGTTGATCTCGCCAACCACCCGCTCGGCGCGCACTTCCTCGCCGTTCGCGGCAAAGAACAGCAGGGCAGGTGGGCCGAACAGGCCGTAGCGGTCGAGCAGTGCGCGCTGTTCGGCGTTGCTCTGGGTGATATCGAAGCGCAACAGGCGGAACTCGCCGAGCGAGCCTTGCACGCTGGGCGCGTTGAGCACTTCGTGTTCGATCACCTTGCAACTGATGCACCAGTCGGCGTACCAGTCGAGCAGCACCGGACGGCCCTCGGCCTTGGCCGCAGCCAACGCCGCATCCAGCGCTGCCGGGCTGCTGATGGTTTGCCACTGAGTGCCGGGCTGGGCGGCGCCGGCCACCGCTGGCGTTGCGCCGGGCAAGGGTCGCAGCGGGTCGCCCTGGCCGCTGAGCGCGCCATACCAGCAGGCCAGCGCGTAGCTCAGCAGCAGCAGGCCGAGCAGTTGCGCCAGGCGTTGGCGCGGGGTCTTCACCCCCCACTCGAGGGTGCCGAGGAACAGTGCAACGCCGGCGGCCAGCAGGCCCACCAGCAGCAGCGTCAGCGGGCCAGGCAACACGCGGCTGAGCAGGCCGATGGCCAGGCCCAGCAGCAACACGCCAATGGCGTTCTTCACGGTGTTCATCCACGACCCGCTTTTCGGCAGCCAGGCCGCGCCACCGGTGGCCACCAGCAGCAGCGGCGCGCCCATGCCTAGGCCCAGGGCGAACAGCTTCAATGCCCCGCCCAGCGCATCACCGCTGGCGCTGATATACAGCAGGGCACCGGCCAGGGGCGCCGACACGCACGGCGACACCAGCAGGCTCGAGAGCACGCCGAGCACCGCCGCGCCCAGCAGCGAGCCACCACGCGTGCGGCTGGCGACGCTGTCGAGGCGGCTGCTCAGCGCCTGCGGCAGCTTGATTTCGAACAGGCCGAACATGGCCAGGGCAAACACCACGAAGAACAGCGCGAAGGGCACCAGCACCCAGGCCGATTGCAGCTGCGCCTGCAAGTTGAGGCTGGCGCCGAACAGGCCCATCAGGGCACCCAGCGCGGCGAAGCTGGCGGCCATCGGCAGCACGTAGGCCAGCGACAGTGCCAGACCGCGCGCGCCACCGACCTGACCGCGCAAGACCACCCCCGAGAGAATCGGCAGCATCGGCAGCACGCAGGGGGTGAAGGTCAGGCCAAGTCCTGCGAGGAAGAACAGCAGCAGCGATTTCCAGTTCCAGCCCTGTTCGCTTGCCGCCGCCGCCGTGCTCGGCGCGGGGCCATCACCGGGAATCTCCAGGCGCTGGGTCTGAGGCGGGTAGCACAGGCCCTTGTCGGCGCAGCCCTGGTAACCCACCAGCAGGGTGAAGGCGTGGCTGGCGCTGGCGGGGCGCGGCAGCTCGATGTCGAGCACGCCGTGGTACACCTCGACATCGCCGAAGAATTCGTCGTGCTTGGCCTCACCTGGTGGAATCAGCGCTGCGCCCAGCGCGACGTCGGCCGGTTCGCTGTGGAACTGGAAGCGGTGCTTATAAAGGTAGTAACCGTCGGTGGCGACGAAACGCACGGTGATCGACTGGGCGTCAGCCTTGACCAGGCTTAGCTGGAACGCTTGCTCGACCGGCAGAAAATCGGCCTGGTTGCTGCTGGCAGCGGCGCCGAGGGTGGCGCTGGGGCGGTTGTCGAGCAGCCCGGCGGCGAATACCGGTGTGGTCAGCAGCAGACATAACAGGAAGAACAGGCGGCGCATGACGGACTCGCTAGGCAAAACGTGCGCGCATCATAGCGGACTTGTACGGTATCGGCATTGGCGTGGGCCGAATGGCCGCACCTCGCCTCACACGCGAAATGCCCGCACCGCCGTATTCAGCTCACCGCCCAGGCGCAACAGTTGGCCGCCTTGTTCACGGCCTTCGCCGATACGCTGCAAGTTGTCATTGCCCAGTTCATGAATTCGTTCGCTGTGGTCGCGGATTTCGCTGACTGCGCCGCGCTGCTGCGCGGTGGCATCGGCAATGCGCACGGCGGTGGCGGCGATGGTGTCGATGGCGCGGACGATCTCCTCCAGCGCGCCATCGGCGGCCTCGGCCTGGCTGGCGGTGCTGCGGGCATGCTCGAGTTGCGTACGCATGCCCGCCACCGATTGCCGCGCAGCCTGTTGCAGGCGATCGATCAGGCTCTGGATTTCCCCGGTAGCGCCGGTGGTGCGCTGGGCCAGCGAACGCACTTCGTCGGCGACCACGGCAAAGCCGCGGCCCATTTCCCCGGCCCGCGCCGCCTCGATGGCGGCGTTCAGCGCCAGCAGGTTGGTCTGCTCGGCAATCGAGCGGATGACCGTCAGCACGCCGCCGATGGTGGCCGATTCCTCGGCCAGTTGTTCGATGCTGCGGGCATTGCCCTGTACTTCATCGACCAGCGTGCGCAGCCCCGACAAACTGCTGCCGATCACTTGCTGGCCGTGTTGCACGGCGCGCCCGGCATCGTGCCCGGCGTTGGCTGCGGCGCTGGCATCGCTGGCGACCTGCACGATGGTGGTCTCCAGCTCGCCCAAGGCATCGCGGATCTGCGCGGTGTCGCTGGCCTGGCGTTCGGCACCGTCATGCAGGGCGCTGCTCATGTCGGCCAGGGCGTGGCTGCTGCCGCCGACCTGTTCGGCATGATGGCGCAGGGTGCCGACCAGCTCCACCAGGTACTGGCGCAGGCGGTTGAGCGAATCCTGAATGTCGTGCAGTTCGCGGTTGGTACGCCCCAGCGAGATGGTCTCGGCGAAATCACCTTCGGCCCAGCGCGACAGCGCCGGCGCCAGATTGCTCAAGGTCCGCGCCATGCGCCGTTGCAAGGTGTCGATCAGCACCGCGATGAGCAGAATCACCGCGATCATCAGCACTTGCAGGGTGCGCACCTCACCCTGGATCTGCCCGTGCAGGCCACGCACCTGCGGCTCCAGCGCGGCGATCGCCTGCTGCACCGCGTCCAGGTGCGTTTGCGTGCTGGCCGACAGCGCCGTGCGCCGCTCGATCTGCTCGCGGGTGCGCTGCAATTCCGCAGGATAGCGTCCGAGCAGGCTGTGCAGCTGGCGCTTGAGGTCGACGCCGAGGTCTTCCGGGGCTTTCTGCGCCTCGCTCTGCAAGCCCATCAAAGCGGCGAAATCATCGCCGCTCGACTGCGCTGGCGCAGTGACGCCGAGCAGCGCCAGGGCATCCAGGCGCTCGGCCTGGGCATCGATCTGCTGCAGCTCGCGCTCGACTTCCGCGGCCAGCTCGGCGCGGCCGCTGCTGACCAGTTTGTCCCGCGCAAGCGACAGCCGCGCCAGGTGCACGGCAGCCTCCAGCAGCGGCGCGCGGTAGCGGTCGGCAAGCGCCGCGTCGCTGCCGTCGGCATAGCGTGCGAGCTGTTCGAGGTTGGCGCCCAGCTCGCGCTCGGCTTGCAACAGCAGGGCCTGGGGATCGCCCGCCAGCTTGCCGGCGGCCAGCAGGTCACTGCCGGCAAAGGCCTGCAATTGATCGAGGCTGGGGTGCAGGGTGTCGGCCAGTTCGACCGGCCAGGCGGCCAGTTCAGTCTGAAGCTGTTCTGTTCCCTGCACGGCAGCGGCATGGCGCAAGGCATCGCCGCTGGCCAGGTACGCTTGCACGTTACTCGCCACACCGCTCTGGAACTGCTGCGCCAGGCCCAGGTAGCGCTCCATCATCTGGTAGGGGCGTTGCAGCGCCTGCTGCGACCACCACAGTGTCGCGCCGAGGGCGATACACACGGTTACCAGCAGCAGGGTGTTGAAGTTGGTCAGCAGCTTCAGACGCATGGCCGCGCACTTCCAGCAAGGGATTGGTGGGCGCAGACAGTATTGCCAAGGTGTGACCGATTGATGACGGCGGCGGCTTGACGCCAAAAAAAAGTGGCAATTGGCCTTCAGTGGTCAGCAGTCGGCTTTTTCGACCCGATTGCGCCCGCCGTGCTTGGCCGCATACAACGCCTGGTCGGCGGCGCTGGCCAGTTCCATCACGTCCATGTCGCCCCTGAGCATCACCACCCCGGCGCTGAAGGTGCACTGCAACTGCTGGCGTTGCGCGGGGAAGTGCAGGTCGGCGAAGCGCTGGCGGATTTCGTTCAGCACGCCATGGGCGGCGTCCAGCTCGGTGTTGGGCATGACCACGGCAAATTCCTCACCGCCATAGCGGCCGATGCAGTCGCTGCGGCGCAGACGCTGGCGCAGGAACAGGGCCAGGGTCTTGAGCACGCGGTCACCCATCGGGTGGCCGTGTTGATCGTTGACCCGCTTGAAGTGGTCGAGGTCGAGCATGGCGAAACTCAGCGGCTGCTCGTCACGGCGGGCGCGGCTGCTGCAGTCTTCCAGCAGTTGCAGGATGTGCGTGTGGTTATACAGACCGGTGAGGCTGTCGCGCACCAGCCGGGTCTGCAGGTGGCGGGCACGGGCGGCGCGGTTGCGCACGGTGCTGATCAACTGCCGCGAGCGCACCGGCTTGGTGAGGAAGTCGTCGCCGCCTTCGCTCATGGCGTCGAGCTGTTTGTCGAGGTCGTCCTCGGCCGACAGGTAGATGATCGGCAAGCTCACGTAGCGCTCGTTATGCCGGATGACCTTGGCCAGCTCAGGGCCGGTGCAGGCCGGCATGTACATGTCGAGAATCAGCAGGTCGGGCTGGAAGTCGGCCAGCGCTTCCATGGCTTGCAGCGGTTCGGTCAGCACCCGTGTGTCGATGCCCACGGCATTGAGCAGGCGCTCGCTGTAGCGCGCCTGAGTGCGTGAGTCATCGATGATCAGCACCCGCAGCGGCTCGTTGTGGGCGGGGTGTTCGAGCAGCTCGATCTTCTCCAGCAGCTCTGACGCTTCCAGGCTGCCAGTGAGAAAACCCTGGCCGCCGGCACGCACGGCGGCCAGGCGCGAGGCGGTGTCGCTATCGTCGGCGCAGAAGAACAGCAGCGCGACCGGTTGTCTGGAGGCGTCCTGAATGTGCTGCGCCAGGACCAGTCCCTGGCCAGGGCCGGCGAAGTCGACATCCATCACGATCAGTGCCGGTGCGCGCTCGGCCAGGGCGCTGCGAAAGGCCTCGGCATCGGCCAGCGCCTGCGCTGCGGTGCCATAGAAGGCCAGTTGCTGGGCCAGGTGCTCGGCCTGTTCGCGGTCTTGCAGGAGGATGTACGCCGGCCTCGGCAGGTCGGGCAGCGGCACCTCTTCGAGCTGTTCGCCGCGGCGCAGGCTGGTGTGCGCCAGGCGTTCGAGCAGGCCGCGCAACTGCGCGGTCGATTGCGCGTCGAGCGGGCTGGCCTGCTCTTGCAGGGGTTGCAGGTGCTGACACAAGGTGCGCGCAAGCTTGGCCTGGGTCGGCAACTCGAAGCGCTCGGCGTCTTGCAGCAGTTGCTGGCTGGCGTCGTGCAGCTCGTTGACGGTACCGGGCGTCCAGCCATCGTGGGCCAGGCGCTGCCAGATTTGCAGGACATGACGAATACGCTGCAACACCCGCTGGGTGCACAACTGCTGGAGGCGATCGAGGTTTGCTGCGGCTGGCTGGTTCATCGGCACACTGCGGTAGGGGCAGCTAGATAGTGGCTCTATGCTAGCACTGCTTGCAGGGCTGTGACCGCGCTCCGTCGGGTAAAGTGCCATCGGCCATGCATTCAGTTGACGACCCCTGGGTCGCGTATGCGCATGGGAGTGTCTGCTTTATAGTGCTGCGCGTGATGAAAGCCGTGGCACCCTGACTGCAGCCTGCGGTCCTAACCCCAGGTTGTGTGGAAAAAGTACCTGCGCACTGCGGCGGCTTTGCCATAACGCTTCGAATTCGACGTGACTGACTAAGGACTATAGCCATGCTGGACTGGAAAAAACGCGAGGCCGCAGCCGAGCCCCGCGAGCGGGACGAATCCCGCAAAACCACCACCCGCAGCAAGCGCGGCGGCATCTGGGGTCGTACCCTGGGCATCGTCATCGGTGTCTACCTGCTGGTATGCATAGGCCTTAGCTGGTACTGGAGCCAGGAGCCCGAGCTGTTCCCGGTGCAGCAGAACGCGCAGGCCGCAGCGCAGCGTGATGGCCAGCAGATGGTCATCGGCTACACCACCGTGGAAACCCTCAAGACCGTCGCCGGCACTTTGCTCAACAAGCCGGGCGGCTACATCGCCAACGACCGTTTCCCACCAGGCCTGTGGATGGACAACATGCCGAGCTGGGAATATGGCGTGCTGGTACAGGTGCGTGATCTGTCCCGTGCGCTGCGCAAGGACTTCGCCCGTTCGCAATCGCAATCGACCGAAGACGCCGACTTGGCCAAGGCCGAGCCGCGCTTCAACTTCGACCACAAGAGTTGGATTCTGCCGTCGAGCGAATCGGAGTTCGAGGAAGGCATCAAGTCGCTGTCGCGCTACCAGGCGCGCCTGGCTGCCGGTGACAAGGGCGCGATCTTCTACACCCGTGCCGACAACCTCAACAACTGGCTGGGCGACGTCGCCACCCGTCTGGGTTCGTTGTCCCAGCGTCTGTCGGCAAGCGTTGGCCGGGTCAAGCTCAACAGCAACCTGAAGACCGAAGCCATCGTGCCCGGCCAGGCGCCGCAGGTTGACGAAGAGCTGGTTGAAACCCCATGGCTGCAGATCGACAACGTGTTCTACGAGGCCCGCGGTCAGGCCTGGGCACTGTCGCACCTGCTGCGCGCCATCGAGGTCGACTTCGCCGACGTGCTGGCGAAGAAGAACGCTACCGTCAGCGTGCGGCAGATCATCCGCGAGCTGGAAGCCTCGCAGGAGCCGCTGTGGAGCCCGATGGTGCTCAACGGCAGCGGCTTTGGCATGTGGGCCAACCACTCGCTGGTCATGGCCAACTACATCTCCCGTGCCAACGCAGCGGTGATCGACCTGCGTCAGCTGCTGTCGCAGGGCTGACATGCCGATCGACGCCAGCGAGGTCGCCCACCGGGCGGCCTCCGATGCCGAGCTGATCGCCTGGGTGGATGCCGACGATCAGCCGCTCGGCGCCTTGCCCCGCGCCGAGCTGCGCGAGCGCGGTCTGATCGGCCGCGGCACGTTCATTCTGCTGTTCAACAGCCAGGGCGAGCTGTGCGTGCACCGCCGCACCCTGAGCAAGGCGCTGTACCCAGGCTATTGGGACGTGGCCGCCGGCGGCATGGTCGGCGCCACGGAAAGCTACGCCGATTCGGCCGCCCGCGAGCTGGAAGAAGAGCTGGGGGTGAGCGGCGTGCCCTTGCAGTTCCACGAGAAGTTCTTCTTCGACCAGCCCGACAATCACCTCTGGTGTGCGGTGTTTTCGGCCGTGTGGGACGGGCCGCTGCGCTTGCAGCCGCAAGAGGTGCTCGAAGCGCGCTTCGTCAGCGTTGCCCAGGCCCTTGCCCACAGCCAGCAGCAGCCGTATTGCCCTGACTCTCTGGCGGCCTTGCAGCGCTACCGCCAGGCCAGTCACGGCTAGGCCCGCCTAGCGCTGGCCGAGGTCGCATAACCTGCGCAAAATGCCGCATTCCACTACTTGGGCGGCAGCGGATTTGTGGTTAAACTGCGCGCCCTTTTCGGGTTGTCATGGGTCCATGACAAAAGCGCCGCCCCTGCCAGAGTGGGGCATCGCGGTCGGCCCTGGCTCAGGCCCGATCAGTTTTTGTCCTCAGCAAGAGGCACAAAAGTGGCCAAGAAAGCCTCCTCCTTTTCCGCCCTTGGCGGTCTCGTGTTTTCCACCGATGCCGGTCGTCACTGCCCTGAATGCAGCCAACCGGTGGACGCCTGTACCTGTCATCAGCAGCGCGTCCCCGAAGGCGACGGCATTGCCCGCGTGCGCCGGGAAAGCAAGGGCCGCGGCGGCAAGACCGTCACCACCGTCAGCGGCGTGCCGCTGGCCGGCGACGAGCTGAAAACCCTGGCGAGCAACCTCAAGCGCCGCTGCGGCACCGGTGGCGCGCTCAAGGACGGCGTCATCGAGATCCAGGGCGACCACGTCGAGCTGCTCATCGCCGAGCTGGTCAAACTCGGTTTCAAGGCCAAGAAGTCCGGCGGCTGAAGCCGCCACGGGCAGGTTCGTCCAGTCCTTTCTAAACTCGTTGCTGCTTGAAGGGTCTACCCCAGAGCATGGACGAACCGTCATTTTCCGCTCCTACACTGCCTGCGCCCCCGGCGGGGCAGTGTCTTGACTCATCAATAGGGGACTTGAATGTCCGTACGACGCACACGCAAAGACGATGGCAGCCAGTGGACCGTGGCCGACAGCCGCAGTGTTTACGGTATCCGCCACTGGGGCGCGGGTTACTTCGCCATCAATGAAGCCGGGCGCGTCGAAGTACGCCCCAATGGCCCGGACAGCTCGCCCATCGACCTCTTCGAGCAGGTCGACCAACTGCGCCAGAGCGGCCTGTCGCTGCCCTTGCTGGTGCGCTTCCCCGATATCCTGCAAGACCGCGTGCGCCAGCTGACCGGCGCCTTCGACGCCAACATCGCGCGCCTCGAATACCAGAGCCAGTACACCGCGCTGTACCCGATCAAGGTCAACCAGCAGGAAGCGGTGGTCGAGAACATCATCGCCACGCAGAACGTCTCCATCGGCCTGGAAGCGGGCTCCAAGCCCGAGCTGCTGGCCGTGCTGGCGCTGGCGCCCAAGGGCGGCACCATCGTCTGCAACGGCTACAAGGACCGCGAGTTCATCCGCCTGGCGCTGATGGGCCAGAAGCTTGGCCACAACGTGTTCATCGTCATCGAAAAAGAGTCGGAAGTGGCGCTGGTGATCGAAGAAGCCGGCGAGCTGAAGGTCAAGCCTCAGGTCGGTCTGCGCGTGCGCCTGTCGTCGCTGGCGTCGAGCAAGTGGGCCGACACCGGCGGTGAAAAATCCAAGTTCGGCCTGTCGGCGGCGCAGTTGCTCTCGGTGGTGCAGCGCTTCAAGGATGCCGGTCTCGACCAGGGCATCCGCCTGCTGCACTTCCACATGGGTTCGCAGATCGCCAACCTCGCCGACTACCAGCACGGCTTCAAGGAAGCGATCCGCTACTACGGTGAGCTGCGTGCCTTGGGCCTGCCGGTCGACCATATCGACGTCGGCGGCGGCCTGGGGGTCGACTACGACGGCACCCACTCGCGCAACGCCAGCTCGATCAACTACGACATCGACGATTACGCCGCCGTGGTGGTGGGCATGCTCAAGGAGTTCTGCGACGCTCAGGGCCTGCCGCATCCGCACATCTTCTCGGAAAGCGGCCGCGCGCTGACCGCGCACCACGCCATGCTGGTGGTGCAGGTCACCGACGTCGAGAAGCACAACGACCAGGTGCCGATCATCGAAGACAAGAGCAGCCTGCCGGAAACCGTGCAGTGGCTGGTCGATCTGCTTGGCCCGACCGACATCGAGATGGTCACCGAGACTTACTGGCGCGCCACCCACTACCTGGGTGATGTCGCCGCGCAGTACGCCGACGGCAAGATCAGCCTGTCGGAAAAAGCCCTGGCCGAGCAGTGCTATTTCGCCGTCTGCCGCCGCCTGCACAACTCGCTGAAGGCGCGCCAGCGTTCGCATCGCCAGGTGCTCGACGAGCTCAACGACAAGCTCGCCGACAAGTACATCTGCAACTTCTCGGTGTTCCAGAGCCTGCCCGACACCTGGGCCATTGGCCAGGTGCTGCCGATTCTGCCGCTGCACCGCCTGGACGAAGAACCGCTGCGCCGCGCCGTGCTGCAAGACCTGACCTGCGACTCGGACGGCAAGATCAACCAGTACGTCGACGAGCAGAGCATCGAAACCAGCCTGCCGGTGCACGGCATCAACGAGGGTGAGGACTACCTGCTGGGGATTTTCCTGGTCGGCGCCTACCAGGAAATCCTCGGCGACATGCACAACCTGTTCGGTGACACCGATTCGGTGAACATCTACCAGAACGCCGACGGCAGCGTGTACCACGCCGGCATCGAGACCCACGACACCATCGAGGACATGCTGCGCTACGTGCACCTGTCGCCGGAGGAACTGATGACCCACTACCGTGACAAGGTCGCCAGCGCCAAGATCACCGCCCGTGAACGCACCCAGTACCTCGACGCCCTGCGCCTGGGCCTGACCCGTTCGTCGTACCTGTCGTCCTGATCGACCCGCTGCCCGCACGATGCGGCTGGCCGATAATTCGGTCAGCCGCGAACGGCCCTCCCTCCATTGCCCTCAACCCACCCACGCCCCACGCTGCTGCAAACGCCAGCCGATCCAGCCCAGCGTCAGCGCACGCAAGCCCATGAACGCCAGAAACGCCAGCCACAGCCCGTGGTTGCCCAGGCCGCGCAACAGCAGCGCCAGGGGCAGGGCGAGCAACACCGAAAGCAGCATGGCGTTGCGCATTTCCCGCGCGCGGGTGGCGCCGATGAACAGGCCGTCGAGCAAATAGCTCCACACCGCCACCAGCGGCAACACTGCCAGGTACGGCAGGTAAGGCTCAGCGGCGGCGCGCACGCTGGCGATGTCGGTCTGCGCCGCGATGAACAGATGCCCCCCGGCCAGAAACACCGCAGCGAACACCAGGCTGACCAGCAGCGACCAGCCGCCGGCGACCACCAGTGAGCGACGCAATACAGCGCCCTGCCGCGCGCCGATGGCGTGTCCGCACAAGGCTTCCAGCGCATGGGCCAGGCCATCGAGGGCATAGGCGGTCAGCAGCAGGCCGTTTAGCAGCAGGGCATTGGCCGCAACCGTCGCCTCGCCCAACCGCGCGCCCTGCACGGTGAGCAACAGGAATACGCATTGCAGCGCCAGGCTGCGCAGGAAAATGTCGCGGTTGACCGCCAGCATCGGTCGCCAGGCCTGCCAGCGGCGCAGCGCCGACCACACCACGTGCCCGGGGTAGGCGCGCAGAGCCGGGCGAGTCAGCGCCAGCCCCAGCAGCGCGCCGCTCCATTCCGCGATCACCGAGGCCCGCGCCGAACCCGCCACCCCCCAGTCCAGGCCGAGCACGAACCACAGGTTGAGGGCGATGTTGAGCACATTGGTGGTGAGCAGAATCGCCAGTGGTGCGCGGGCATTCTGCGTGCCGAGAAACCAGCCGACCAAGGCATAACTGGCAAGCGCCGCAGGCAGGCCGAGCAGGCGCGTGTGGAAGAAGGTTTCGGTGGCCTGTTGCAGCGCTGCGCTGGGCTGCATGGCTTGTAGCGCCAGGTGGCTGAACGGCAGCGCCAGCACCGCCAGCAGGGCTGCCAGCAGCAGCGCCAGCAGCAAGCCTTGCAGCAGCACCTGGCGCAACCCATCACCATCGCCGCGCCCCGCCGCCTGGGCCGCGAAGCCGGTGGCGCCCATGCGCAGAAAACCCATCAGCCCCATCATGAAGGTGAACAGCATCGCGCCGACCGCCACCGCGCCCAACTGATGGGCATGGGGCAGGTGGCCGATGACAGTGCTGTCGACCAGCGCCACCAGCGGCACGCTGATGTTGGAGAGGATCATCGGCGCGGCCAGCGCCCAGACTCTGCGGTGGGTGGCGCGGTGGCGCCAGTCGGCGAGCAGTGAAGGCATTGCAACTCCGAAAATGGCCAGGCCGGCTGCCTGGCGGGGCGCGCCATTCTAGCGGTCTGGAGTGTTCGCGACACATTTTGTAAAGTGCTTGGCAGATCGAGCAACCAAACCCTGCGAACAGGGTCTCAGCCCACGCACACCTGCGAGTGAATCGCTTCCCGGTGGGCTATAGTTGCCGCCCTCACGACCACGCTGCCGAAGAGTCTCGACCCATGTTCAACAAAGGATTGTTGCTGGCCTGTGCGCTGGCACTGCTCAGTGCCTGTGATTCCTCGACCTCCGAGCAACCCGCGCCGGCTGCCCCGCCTGCGGCGGCCAGCCCGGCGGCAGCACCTGCGGCCAAGCGCGAAGACCCGGCAGTTTTGGCCAAGCGCTACGCCGGGCGCGAGTTGAACGTGCTGGATGTCTCGGAAGTGCAGATCGACGGCGCCAGCGCGCTGTCGGTGAGCTTCTCGGCGCCGCTGGATGCCGAGCAGGATTTTGCCGCCAAGCTGCATCTGGTCGATACGGTCAAGGGCAAGGTCGATGGCGCCTGGGAACTCTCGGACAACCAGATGGAACTGCGGCTGCGTCACCTCGAACCGCAGCGCAAACTGGTGCTGACCGTCGACAAGGGCCTGCTCGGGGTCAACGGCAAGACCCTGGCCGATGAACTGGTGAGCCGTCTGGAAACCCGTGACATGCAGGCCACCGTGGGCTTCGCCAGCCGTGGCTCGCTGCTGCCGACGCGCCTCGCCGAAGGCCTGCCGGTGATCGCCCTGAACGTCGACAAGGTCGATGTCGAGTTCTTCCGCGTCAAACCCGAGATGCTTTCAAGCTTCCTTGCCGGCTGGGGCCGCAACAGCAGCCTGTACTACTACCAGTCCAAGGAAACCCTGGCCCAGGCCGACCTGGTCTACAGCGGCCGTTTCGACCTCAACCCTGCGCGCAATACCCGTGAAACCGTGCTGCTGCCCATCGCCGGGATCAAGCCGCTGCAAGAGCCCGGTGTCTACCTGGCGGTGATGCGCGCCTCGGGCACCTATGACTATTCGCAGCCGGCGACGCTGTTCACCCTCAGCGACATCGGCGTCTCGGCGCACCGTTACCGCGACCGTATCGACGTCTTCACCCAGGCCCTTGAAGGCGGCAAGGCGCTCAAGGACGTCAAGCTCGAACTGCACGACGCCAAGGGCAAGCTGCTCGCCGAGGCCAGCAGCGACGGCGACGGCCATGCGCAACTGCCGATCGATGCCAAGGCCGACACGCTGATCGCCACCCAGGGCGTGCACACCACCTTGCTGCGCCTGAGCGGCTCGGCGCTGGATTTGGCCGAATTCGATATCACCGGCCCGCAGAACAACCCGCTGCAGTTCTTCATCTTCGGCCCGCGCGACCTCTACCGTCCGGGCGAAACCGTGCTGCTCAATGGCCTGCTGCGCGACCAGGACGGCAAGCCGGTCAAGGCCCAGCCGGTTAACGTCGAAGTGCGCCGGCCCGATGAGCAGGTCAGCCGCAAGTTCGTCTGGGAAGCCGATGCCAATGGCCTGTTCCAGTACCAGTTGCAGCTCTCAGGCGAGGCGCCGACCGGCCGCTGGCAACTGCTGCTCGACCTGGGCGGTGGCCGTCAGCAGGTGTACGAATTCCTCGTCGAAGATTTTCTCCCCGAGCGCCTGGCGCTGGAGCTCAAAGGCAGCGCCACACCGCTGAGCCCCGAGCAGACTGCGCGCATTCAGGTCAATGGTCGTTACCTGTACGGCGCCCCGGCAGCGGGCAATCGCTTGAGCGGCCAAGCCTACCTGCGCCCGCTGCGTGAAGCGGTGCCGGCGTTGCCGGGCTATCAGTTCGGCTCGGTCAGCGAAAGCGACCTCAGCCAGGACCTGGAGCTGGACGAAGTTACCCTCGATCAGGCCGGCAAGGCCAGCCTGGACATCGAAAGCCGCTGGGCCGAGGCGCGCTCGCCGCTGCAACTGACCGTGCAGGCCAGCTTGCAGGAGTCGGGCGGCCGGCCGATCACCCGGCGCCTCGAGCAGCCGATCTGGCCAGCCGAGCGTCTGCCCGGCCTGCGCGGGCTGTTCGACGGTGAAGAGACCGACAGCGATGCTCCGGTGCAATTCGAAATCCTCGTGGCCGACCGTGACGGCAACAAGCTGGCCGCCGACGAGCTCAAGGTGCGGTTGATTCGCGAGCGCCGCGACTACTACTGGAACTACTCCCAGGACGACGGCTGGAGCTACAACTTCAACGAGAAATTCCTCACCCAAAGCGAAGAGGTGGTCAGCGTCAAGGCAGGTTCCACCACCAGGCTGAACTTCCCGGTGGAGTGGGGCCCGTACCGCGTCGAAGTCGAAGACCCACAGACCGGCATCGTTTCCAGCGAGCGCTTCTGGGCCGGCTACCGTGCCCAGGACAACGCCGAAGGCGGCGCGGTGCGTCCCGACCAGGTCAAGCTGGCGCTGGACAAACCGGCCTACAGCGATGGCGCCACTGCCCAGATCACCGTTACCCCGCCGGCTGCCGGCAGTGGCTACCTGATGGTCGAGTCGGCCGACGGTCCGCTGTGGTGGCAGGCCATCGAGGTGCCGGCTGAAGGCAAGACCTTCGAGGTGCGTCTCGACCCGAAATGGGCGCGCCATGACTTGTATGTCAGCGCCCTGGTGATTCGTCCCGGCGAGCGCAAGGCCAATGCCACGCCCAAGCGCGCAGTCGGTGTGCTGCACCTGCCGCTGCAACGCGGCGAGCGCAAGCTGGCGCTGACCCTGCAGGCGCCCGAGAAGATGCGCCCGAAACAGCCGCTGAGCGTGAAACTCAAGGCGCTTAACGCCGATGGCAGCGTGCCCAAGCAGGTGCATGTGCTGTTCTCGGCGGTGGATGTGGGCATTCTCAACATCACCGACTTCAAGACCCCCGACCCCTTCACCAGCCTGTTCGGGCGCAAGGCCTACGGAGCTGATCAGCTGGACATCTACGGGCAGTTGATCGAAGCCGGCCAGGGGCGCCTGGCGAGCCTGGCCTTCGGCGGTGACGCGGCCATGGCCAAGGGCGGCAAGCGACCCAACACCACGGTCACCATCGTCGCCCAGCAGAGCCTGCCGGTGACCCTGGATGACAAGGGCGAGGGCGTTGCCACGGTCGACATCCCGGACTTCAACGGCGAGCTGCGGCTGATGGCCCAGGCCTGGACCGACGAGCACTTCGGCGTCGCCGAAGGCAAGACGGTGGTCGCCGCACCGCTGATCGCCGAGCTATCGGCGCCGCGCTTCCTGGCCGGCGGTGACCGCACCCGGCTGGCGCTGGATCTGGCCAACCTGTCGGGGCGCGCGCAGCAACTGACCGTGCAAGTGCGCAGCGAAGGTCAGTTGAGCCTGACCGGCAGCACCGAACAGCAGATCAGCCTGGCTGAAGGCCAGCGCCAGACGCTGATGATTCCGGTGCAGGCCGAAGGTGGCCTGGGGCAGGGCAAGGTGCTGGTGCAGGTCAGCGGCCTGGAGCTGCCCGGCGAGGCGGCCAAGCCGTTCAGCCGTGAGTGGACCCTGGGCGTGCGCCCAGCCTACCCGGCGCTGCTCAAGCATTTCCGTGTGGCGCTCAAGGATCAGCCGTGGAGCCTGCCTGAGCAGGAGCTGGCGGCCTTCGAACCAGCGGGCCTGGAGGCGACCCTGGCGCTGTCCAGCCGTCCGCCGCTGAACATCGCCGAACAGATTCGCGCCCTCGAAGCCTACCCTTACGGCTGCGCCGAACAGACCACCAGTGGCCTGTACCCGTCGCTGTACGCCGATGCCGCCAGCCTCAAGCGCCTGGGCATCAAGGGTGAGGCGGCCGATGTGCGCAAGCGCAAGATCGAAGCCGGCATCGAGCATTTGCTCGGCATGCAGCGCTACAACGGCAGTTTCGGCCTGTGGAGTGCTGACAGCGAAGAGGAATACTGGCTGACCGCCTACGTGACCGACTTCCTCCAGCGCGCCCGTGACCAAGGTTACGGCGTGCCGGCCGAAGCGCTCAAGAAAGCCAACGAGCGCCTGCTGCGCTACTTGCAGGAGCGCAACCTGATCGAGGTCGAGGCCAGCGACAACGTCGAACACACCCGCTTCGCCGTGCAGGCTTACGCCGCGCTGGTGCTGGCGCGTAACCAGCAGGCGCCGCTCGGTGCCCTGCGCAGCCTGTTCGAACGGCGCGCCGACGTGCGCTCCGGCCTGCCGCTGGTGCAACTGGCGGTGGCCCTCGAACAGATGGGCGACAAGCCGCGTGCGCAAGAGGCCCTGCAAGCCGGGCTGGCAGTGAGCCGCAGCAAGGGCTGGATGGCCGACTACGGCAGCCCGTTGCGTGACCAGGCACTGATTCTGGCCCTGCTGGAAGAAAACAAGCTGGCCGGCAACCAGGTCGAGCAGCGGCTGTTCGCACTGTCGGACGAACTGGCCGCCAACAACTGGCTGTCGACCCAGGAGCGCAACGCGCTGTTCCTCGCCGGCCGTGGCCTGCTGGGCAAGCCCGAGGGGCAATGGCAGGCGCGTCTGGACAGCGCCGGCGATGTGCGTGAGCTGAACGACCAGGACGCCGGGCTGAAGCTTGAAGGCGCCATGCTGGCCTCGCCGCTCACCGTGCAGAACCAGAGCAGCGACACCCTGTACCAGCAGTTGACCCTGTCCGGCTACCCACGCCAGGCGCCCGCGCCGGTCAGCAATGGCCTGGAAATCCGCCGCGAGTACCTGGGCCTCAACGGCCAGCCGCTGAACCTGAGCAACCTGCGCAGTGGTGATCTGGTGCTGGTGCATGTGGCGCTGAAGGCCAAGCAGTACGTGCCCGATGCGCTGGTGGTCGACCTGCTGCCAGCAGGTCTGGAGCTTGAGAACCAGAATCTCGCGCAAAGCGCGGCCAGTCTGGACAACGCCAGCAGTGCGGTGAAGGAGTGGCGTGAATCGATGCAGAACGCCAACCTGGTGCACCAGGAGTTCCGCGACGACCGCTACGTGGCAGCGGTCAAGCTGGAAAGCTACGGCACCACCCACCTGCTGTACCTGGCCCGGGCAGTGACGCCTGGCAGCTACCGCATTCCGCCGGCGCAGGTCGAGTCGATGTACCGGCCAAACCTGCAAGCGGTGGGCGAGAGCCAGGGTGAGCTGGTGGTCAAGCCGCGTTGAGGCGAATCAGCGCGCAGAGCGGTCAGACGTTGCTGACCGCTCTGCGCGCAACGTGCGTCAGTGAATCACCCAACTCATCACCCACAGGCCCAGCACCAGCCAGATGATGCCCATGATCACCGAGGCGCGCATGAACGCGCGGATCGCCGACCACAGCAACAGCAGGCCGACGATCAGCGCCAGGATGCTCACCAGTGAGGTGTCCATACCCAGCGTGCGCGACAGGCCATCGATGAAATTACCGCCAGCGTTGGCCAGCAGGTTGAACAGGCCGCTCAAGGCATCGACGATGATACGAATCAACGACCCCAGCGCCTGGCCCAGCCATTCGAAAAAACCTTCTACATGCATGATTGCTTCCTGATGAACGAATCGGCGTCACGGCTTTGGCCATCATCCGGCCAGGTCGGTTCCCGATGGCAAGCGTAGCTCGCCTGAACCGCCGCGCAGGGCGCTGGTTGCGGCGCGGCGTGCTGAGCCTTGTGCTGCTGGTCGGCGGGTTATGGCTGGCCGACCGGATCTGGCCGCTGCCGCTGCCCGGCGATGACCTGGCGCGGGTGGTGCTGGCCGAGGATGGTACGCCGCTGTGGCGCTTTGCCGACGCCGACGGGGTGTGGCGCTACCCGGTCAGCGCCGAGCAGGTGTCGCCGCTGTACTTGCAGGCGCTGCTGACCTATGAAGACCGCTGGTTCTACCGCCATCCTGGGGTCAACCCCATGGCCTTGCTGCGTGCGGCCTGGCTCAACTTCAGCGGCGGGCGAGTGGTGTCGGGCGGCAGCACGCTGTCGATGCAGGTGGCGCGCCTGCTCGATCCGCACGACCGCACCGTGGCCGGCAAGCTGCGTCAGTTGTGGCGCACCGCCCAGCTCGAATGGCACCTGTCGAAGGCGCAGATTCTGCAGATCTACCTCAACCGCGCACCGTTCGGCGGCACCTTGCAGGGCGTGGCTGCGGCCAGTTGGGCGTATCTGGGCAAGTCGCCGCAGCACCTGACCGCGGCCGAAGCTGCGTTGCTCGCAGTGCTGCCGCAGGCGCCCAGCCGGCTGCGCCCGGATCGTCATCCCGAGCGCGCCCAGCGTGCTCGCGACAAAGTCCTGCAACGGCTGGCCGACTACCAGGTGTGGCCGCCCGAACAGCTGCGTGAAGCCCGCGAAGAAGCCTTGCTGCTGGCGCCGCGCCAGGAGCCGGCGCTGGCCCCGCTGCTGGCGCGGCGGCTGACCACCCCGGGCAGCCCGGCGTTGATTCACACCACCCTCGATGCCGCATTGCAACGGCGCCTGGAAGACCTGCTGCTGGGTTGGCGCGCGCGGCTCCCGGAGCGCACCTCGGCGGCGATTCTGGTGGTCGAGGCCAAGAGCATGGCGGTGCGCGCCTACCTGGGCTCCATCGACCTCGGAGATGCCCGTCGCTTTGGTCATGTCGACATGATCCACGCCTTGCGCTCACCGGGCTCGACCTTGAAGCCGTTTCTCTATGGCATGGCCCTGGACGATGGCCTGATTCACTCCGAGTCACTGTTGCAGGACGTGCCGCGGCGTTATGGCGATTATCGGCCGGGCAACTTCTCCATGGGCTTCAGTGGCCCGGTGTCGGCCAGCAGCGCGCTGGCGCTGTCGCTCAACCTGCCGGCGGTGCAACTGCTCGAAGCCTACGGCCCCAAGCGCTTCGCCGCGCAACTGCACATGGGCGGTGTACCGCTGGTGCTGCCGCCGCTGGCCGAACCGAACCTGGCACTGATTCTGGGCGGGGCGGGCAGCCGCCTGGAAGAGCTGGTCGGCGGTTATGCGGCGCTGGCGCGCCAGGGGCGCAGTGCCGAGATTCGCTTGCAGCCCCAGGCGCCGCTGATCGAGCACCGCCTGCTGTCGCCGGGGTCGGCCTGGATCATCCGGCGCATTCTCAGCGGCCAGGCGCGCCCCGACCGTGACCCGCACGCCGAGCTGGTGCAGCGCCCGGCACTGGCCTGGAAGACCGGCACCAGTTACGGCTTTCGCGATGCCTGGTCGATTGGCGTCGGCCCGCGTTACCTGATCGGGGTGTGGATCGGCCGCCCGGATGGCACGCCAGTGGCCGGGCAATTCGGCCTGGCCTCGGCTGCGCCGTTGATGCTGCAAGTGCACGACCTGCTGAGCAACCGTGACCGCCAGCGCGGCATCGTCAGCGCCAGTGAGCCGGTGCCGGCCAGCGTCGGCGTGGCAGCGATCTGCTGGCCGCTGGGCCAACCGATGGCGCGACAGGACGACAACTGCCGGCGCCAGCGCTTCGCCTGGACCCTGCAAGGCACCACGCCGCCGACCCTGCAAGCGGCCGACCAGCCGCTGGGCCTGGGCCTGCGCGAAACCCTGTGGGTGAATGCCCAGGGGCTGCGCGTGGATGCCGGGTGCCCCGGTGCGCAAGCACGCCAGGTGGCGCTGTGGCCGGCCCCGCTGGAACCTTGGCTGCCGCGTGCCGAGCGCCGCGCCGCGCGCCTGCCGGCCATCGACCCCAGCTGCCCACCGCAGGTGGCGGCCACTGCGCCGCCGCTGTCGATCGTCGGCGTGCGCAGCGGCGATCACCTGCGCCGCCCGGCGAGCGACAGCGAGCCGTTGCAGCTGCAAGTGTCGGCGCTAGGCGGGGGCGGGCGGCGCTGGTGGTTTCTCAATGGCCAACCGTTGGGGGAAAGCGTCGAGCAGCAGACCCTGACCGTGTCCTTCGAGCGCGCCGGGCAGTTCGAGCTAAGTGCTCTGGACGAGAGCGGCGAAACGGCGCGCGTGGCGTTTCAGGTCAGTGAGTGATGTGAGTGCCCTTCACAGGTAATCCGGTATCCCTCGCTTACCCCAATCAATGCGCCGTAAAGCGCTGATGCACCGGTGAACTGCGCGGGGTCAGGGCCAGGGCCAACTGGGTACGGTTGTGCATGTGGGTCAGGCGCAGCACTTGCGAGACGTACAGTTTCACCGTGTTCTCGGTGATGCCCAGTTCGCAGGCGATCTGGAAATTGGTCTTGCCCTTGCTGACCAGTCGCGCCACCTCCAGTTGACGCGGCGACAGTTTGTCGAAGATCGCCGGCAGTTCGGCATCGGCTTCGGCAGGATCGGTAGCGCGTCGTTGCAGGCTCTGTCCGCGAGCTTTCTCAAGATCGAGGTACAGCTCGTCGAGCGATTCGGCCAGTTCGTGCAGGCGCTGATTGAGGCTGCCCAGCTCGCGCACCTGGCGCTGGCGCTCGAGCAACGATTGCTCCTGGCGGCGCACCCCGCTGAGCAGCGCGTCGAGGTCGGCGGGCTTTTGGTAGTAGTCGGCGAAACCTTCGCGCAGGGCGTGGATGACCTGCTGTTCGTCGGCCTGCTCAGCCAACAGGATCGCCTCGAACAAACGCGGCCGGCTGTCGGCTGCCTTGAGCCGGGTGAGCAGTTGCAGGCCATCGGCGTCGGCCATGTGCAGGTCGCACAGCACCAGGCCAATGGCGCTGTCGCGCTGATAGCAGTCGACGGCCTGTTCGGCATTTTGCGCGGCGACGCAGCGATAGCCCTGACCTTCCAGAAAGGTGCTCAAGGCCGCACTGGCCGCCGTCTGCTCGTCGACCAGCAAGACCTTCACTTCACTGACAGCTTTACTCATGGACAACTCCCTGTCGTTTCACGGCCCTGATCCGGGGCCAGCCATATCGGCGATTGAAAAAGCGCTACGCGGCGGCCTACTCCAGGCCAGCACCGCATTTACCTGCGCGCCGCTACTGTATCCACACCGAGGTCAGCAGAAAGCCTGCGATCACATAGGGCACGAACGGCTGCTTGTCGTTCATTTGTTCTGCGAGTGCTTGCAGACGCTTCTTTACCTTGGGGTTGAGCAGCGTCCACAACCGCCGCCTAAACAGCATCCACACCACCACGCTGACCCCCGCGCCAATGAACGTGCCCAGCACGTAGTGGTGACTACTGGCCAGGGCCAACGCCGCCAGCAGCTTCACATCGCTGGCGCCAAGCCGGCCGAGCATGTAACCGGGCAGGGTCAGCAACATGACGATCGCCAGCCCCCAACCGGCATCGCTGGCTTCAGCGCCCAGCCAGCTGTGGCCGGTCATGAACAGCCAGATCAGCGCAGCGCCGCCCACACCCAAGGTCAACAGATCTGACACTTGGCGTTCCCGCACATCCTGTTCAGTACATAACGCGAGCCACATCAAGAGAACAATGCTCTGCATCGGCGGCCTTTCGTCCTTATTTTGGTAGGCGTTTTCCTTCAGGCCACGGCGGCCTAATGCTCAGGGTAGACGGGATCGCGCAGGCAGGCTTTACCGCTGGGAAAAAACTGCATGGCGAGTCAGATTCTTTTGCCGTTTATTGAGGTTTTTGCACGTGCAGGGGTGGGGAAAATACGCCGGGCATCGTCCCCAATGCCCGGTATGGCGGGGTTAAACACAAGGTAAGAGGGCACTATCAGCGCGGTGGATAGTTGGCCATCAACTGTGTGACTGTCTTCTGAATCGCCTGGGTGCGTTCCTGCGGCGTGGGCGGGTAGCTGTTCATCATCTGTTCAGCACTGCCGCGCCAGACCAGCTTGCCGTCGCGCCCATCGAATAGGTCGACCTGAATGGTCGCCACCTTGTAGTCGACACTGCGGGTCTCGTTGTACATCGGCCCGCCCCAGTAGCCGCCCCAATAGCCACCCCAGCCGCCGCCATAGTTGGTGGTGATTTCGCGTTGACGGTCTTCGACGATGAGATAGGCCTGGGCCTTGACGTCAGCCCGCGCGTTGCCTTGCACTGGACGCAGGCCGCGCTGGTCGAGTTGCTCGGCCACGGCCTGGCGAATGCGCTGCTCGGTGAGGTCGCTCTTGATGCGTGGATCGTCCGGGCGGTAGTGCATCGCCGGTTCCTGCCAGGCCCAACTGCGGTAGCCGGCAAAATCGCGGCTGGCGTCGTAATCCTGCTGAACGTTGTTGCTCGAGCAGGCGGCCAGCAACAGCGTGAATGACAGTACAGCGAGGCGTCGCATCATGACGGTTCTCCGAGCGATCAACGTGGGGGATAGCCGCTGAGGGCCTTTTGTACACTCTCGCGCAGCGCCGTTTCGCGCTCGCGGATGGTCGAACGGTCTGCGCCGCTTTCGGCGCTGGCGCTCCACACCGGCTGGCCGTCGCGGGCATCGAACAGTTCGATGTGCACCACGCTGACCTCCACCTGATACGTGCGCGTTATCGGCACGCTGCCATAGGCCCCGAAGCCGTTGCGGTAGCCGCCGTAACCCATGCCGCCGTAAGGTCCTGGGCCGTAGTACGGGTCGTAGCTGTCGTAGTCGCGCACCTGGCGCACCCGCCGTTCGACCCGCAGATCGGCGCTGACCAGCACATCGGCCTGGCCGTTGCGCGCCGGGCGCAGGCCCTGCTGATCGAGGCCACTGGCGATCACCTCGGCCAGTTGCGCCGGGTCGGTATTGGCGCTGGCCCTGGGCAGTTGGCCATTGCGCCAGGCCCAGGTGCGATAACGGCCATAGTCGCGTGCAGGTGCCGGGTAGGCGCTGGCGTCGAACGTGTTCGCCGCTTGCGGCGGCGCCGGCGGCAGCGGGCGGCTGCTGGCCACGTACGGATTGCTGCCCTGGCACGCGGCCAAGGTCAGCGGCAACAGCGCGAAGCAGAGGATGCGGTGGAGCATGACGGTCTCCCGGAAGCGGGCCGCTCAGCGCGGCCGGCAGATCCAGTGCAGGTAGCGCCCAAGGCCGGCGAAGGTGGGATGACGGCGGTGGGCCAGTTCCATTTCCAGCAGGTCGGGGAGGGCGGCTTTGTCCTGAAACGGCTTGGGCATGTAGTCGTGAAACACCCTGACGCCACTTTCCTGTTCGACCCGCCAGTTAGGTTCAAGTTGCGCCCGCAGTTCGCGTGGGTCAACTGGTCGCTGCGGCGTCAGGCTCTGTTTTTCCCCAGCCAGCTGATTGCTGCGCAACTTGCGGAAGTGGCCCTTGATGAGGTTGCGATAGACCAGCGCGTCGCGGTTGTAGAACGCCAGCGACAACCAGCCATCCGCCGCTGTCAGGTGATGCAGCACCGGGAGGATGGCCTGGGGTTCGGCCAGCCACTCCAGCACTGCATGGCACACCACCAGGTCGTAGGGTTCGTCGCAGTGTTCGCCCAGTGCCTGCCAGGGTGCCTGGATGAACCTGGCCTCACGCCGCGCCTCGGCAAAGCGCGCCCGGGCGCCGTCGAGCATGGGTTCGGCCGGCTCGGCCAAGGTCACCTGATGGCCCTGTTCGGCCAGCCACAGCGCCATATGGCCAAGGCCGGCGCCGATATCCAGCACCCGCAGTGGGCGCGCGGGCAGGGCTTCAGCCAGATCGGCCTGGAGCACGGCCAGACGAATGGCACCTTTGGCGCCGCCGTAGATTTTCTCGGCAAAGCGTGTGGCCAGGGTGTCGAAATGGCGGTCGTTCACTTGGCGAACCGCCGTTCGCTGTCGGCCAGTTTGGCGCGCACCACTTCATTCATGTCCAGGCCCAGCTCGCTGCACAGCAGCAACAGGTACAGCACCACATCGCCGACCTCCTGGCCGGCGTGGGCCAGTTGCTCGGGCGCCAGTTGGCGCGACTGGTCTTCGCTCGACCACTGGAAGATTTCCACCAGCTCGGCCATTTCCACACTGGCGGCCATGGCCAGGTTCTTCGGGCTGTGGAAGCGTTGCCAGTCGTTGTTGTCGCGGATGCGGTGCAGGCGTTCGGTCAGTTCTTGCAGGTTCATGGGGCTCTCCTTGGGCGCATAGCTTCAGGCGAGCCCCACGGCAAATCAAGCGCCAGCGAGCGTGAAGCTCACCGAGCGGCGCTTCACAGCACCGCCCAGCGTCCGCTCATGTGCAGGCGTTGCTCGCTGCCGTGCAGAAGCAGCTCACCGGCTGGGCCTGCTTCGCTGGCGCTGAGCACCACTTCGGCCGGCAAGCGTATGGGTTTGTGGAAGTCGACCTCGAAGCGGTAGCCGCTCTTGGGCAGGTGTCCGCGCAGCGCGGCCAGGGCCATGGCCTTGCTCCACATGCCGTGGGCGATAGCGCTGGGAAAGCCGAACAGACGTGCGCTGGCCGCGCTCAGATGGATGGGGTTGTAGTCGCCCGCCACCTTGGCGTAGCACCGGCCAATGTCGGCATCGGCGTACCAGCGCGAGGCCTCTTTGAGCGCGGGGGCCTCAGCGTCGGGCGTCGCTTCGTCGGGCGACGCCTCGCCGTCTTCCTCGCTTGCCGGCGTCTGCTCGAGCTTCAGGCCGCGCACCAGCATGCGGCTGGTTTCCCGCCAAAGCAGGCCCAGGCCGTCTTCGCCCTCGCTGATCAGGTCGAAGGTGCCGCCCTTGGCGTGGGGTTGCAGGTTTTCTGCCCACACCGACATGCGCAGGCCCTCCAGACCACCTAGCGGGCGACGCACTTCGACGCTGTTGTGCAGGTGCACCAGGCCAAGCAGCGGGAAGGGGAAGTCGCTGCTGGTGAGCAAATGCAGTTGCAGGTTGAACGCCATCACATGCGGATAGGTTGCCGGCAGGCGTCCGTCGTCGGGGAAGTGGCACAGGCGCTGGTAGGCGGCCAGGTTATCGGCCACTACCGGCAGGTAGCAGCGCAGGCCGCGAGTGGGTAACTCGCTGCCGCTGATCTTGCGTTTGCCGACCGCGCGCAGGTACAGGCTGGCGCGTGAGTCGGGGTGGTGCAGGTCGAGCCATTGCCGAGTCATGCTCATGCTCCCATCAATGCCTGGCCACAGACCCGCAGAGCCTGACCGCTGACTGCACCGCTGCCCGGCTGGCTCAGCCAGGCCACGGCTTCGGCGACATCCTGTGGCTTGCCGCCCTGGCCCAGCGAGCTCAGGCGGCGTCCGGCTTCGCGCAGGCCCACGGGCATGGCGGCGGTCATGTGGGTTTCGATGAAGCCGGGCGCCACAGCGTTGATGCTGGCGCCCTGGGCCGCCAGCAGCGGCGCCCAGGCCTGGGCCAGGCCGATCAGCCCGGCCTTGCTCGCGGCATAGTTGGTCTGCCCGCGGTTGCCGGCGATGCCGCTGACCGAGGCCAGCAGCACGATACGTGCATCGGCGCCCAGTCGACCGCTATCGAGCAGCGCCTGGGTCAGGCGCTGCGGCGCCTTGAGGTTGACCGCCAGCACCGAGTCCCAGTAATCCGGGGTCATGTTGGCCAGAGTCTTGTCGCGGGTGATGCCGGCGTTGTGCACGACGATGTCGATGCCTTCGGGCAGTGCGTCGAGCAACTGCTCGGCGGCATCGGCGGCGCAGATGTCCAGGGCCAGGGTGCGGGCACCCAGGCGCGCGGCCAGCGCTTCGAGGTCCTTGCTGGCGCCGGGCACATCGAGCAGCACCAGCTCGGCACCGTCACGCGCCAGGGTTTCGGCGATCGACGCGCCAATACCACGCGCCGCCCCGGTGACCAGCGCGCGACGCCCGGCCAGCGGCCGGCTCCAGTCCTGCACCTGGGCGGCGCAGGCTTGCAGGCGCAGTACCTGGCCGGAAATGAACGCGCTTTTCGGCGACAGGAAAAACCGCAGTGCGCCTTCGAGCTGGTCTTCGGCATCCGCGCCGACATACAGCAACTGCGCCGTGGCGCCATTGCGCAGCTCTTTGGCCAGCGAGCGGCTGAAGCCTTCCAGCGCGCGCTGGGCGATGCTGGCCTGCGGGTCATCGAGCTGCTCCGGGGGGCGACCAAGAATCACCACATGGGCACAGGGCGCGAGGCTGCGCAGCAGCGGCTGGAAGAATTCGCGCAACTGCCGCAGTTGCTCGCTGTCGGACAGATGACTGGCGTCGAACACCACTGCCTTGACCTTGTTACCCAGGCCCGCGACCCAGGTCGGTGCCTGCAGCTCAGCGGTCTCGAAACCGTAGAGCTCGTCGCTCAGGCGTTTGGCGAAGCCTTCGACGCGTGCGATCAATGGCCCGCCACCCAGCAGCAGGGCACCGTCGACCGGTCGCATGCGCCCGGCCTGCCAACGCTCCAGGGCGGCTGGACGCGGCAGGCCGAGGGCATCGACCAGGCGTCGACCGAGGTTGGAGTTGGCAAAGCCGATATAGCGATCGCTCATGGGAAGGGTCTCCGTGAAGGGCAAACATGCAGTGTGGACCACCTGCGTCGGTGGGTCGTTCGAATCAGGGAAAAACACCTAGTCTGTACCGATCAACAGGTTTCAGGAGGAACCAGCATATGGCTTCAATTCGCCGGGTCGCGATTCTGGGCGGCAACCGCATTCCCTTCGCCCGCTCCAATGGCGCCTATGCCACCGCCAGCAACCAGGCGATGCTCACCGCTGCGCTGGAAGGGCTGGTCGAACGCTACCGCTTGCAGGGCGAGCGCCTGGGAGAGGTGGTGGCCGGGGCGGTACTCAAGCACTCGCGGGACATGAACCTGACCCGCGAGTGCGTGCTCGGTTCGCGTCTGGCCCCGCAGACGCCGGCCTATGACATTCAGCAGGCCTGCGGCACTGGCCTGGAAGCGGCGCTGCTGGTAGCCAACAAGATCGCCCTCGGGCAGATCGACTGCGCGGTGGCTGGCGGCGTCGACACCACCTCCGATGCGCCCATCGCCGTCAATGAAGGGCTGCGCCGTATTCTGCTCGCGGCCAGCCGCGGCAAGACCCTGGGCCAGCGCCTGAAACCCTTCCTCGGCCTGCGCCCCGGCCACATCAAGCCGGAGCTGCCGCGCAATGGCGAGCCGCGTACTGGGCTGTCGATGGGCGAGCACTGCGAGCGCATGGCGCAGACCTGGCAGATTCCCCGCAGCGCCCAGGATGCCCTTGCGCTGAACAGCCACAAGCAGCTCGCTGCCGCCTATGCCGAGGGCTGGCACGACGATCTGCTCACCCCCTACCTGGGCCTGGTGCGCGACAACAACCTGCGCCCGGACCTGACCCTGGAGCAGCTCAGCCGCCTGAAACCGGTGTTCGAGCGCAGCGAAAAAGGCACCCTGACCGCCGGTAATTCGACGCCGCTGACCGACGGCGCCTCGCTGGTGCTGTTGGCCAGTGAAGAGTGGGCAGCCGCGCACGATCTGCCGGTGCAGGCCTACCTGGTCGATGGCGAAACCGCTGCGGTGGACTTCGTCGATGGCAGCGAGGGGCTGCTGATGGCGCCGGTGTATGCCGTGCCACGCCTGCTGGCGCGCAATGGGCTGAGCTTGCAGGATTTCGACTACTACGAAATCCACGAAGCCTTCGCCGCCCAGGTGCTGTGTACCCTCAAGGCCTGGGAAGACGATGAGTTCTGCCGCAGCAAACTGGGTCTGGATCAGGCACTGGGCGCCATCGACCGCAGCAAGCTCAACGTCAAGGGCAGCTCACTGGCCGCCGGCCATCCATTCGCCGCGACCGGCGGGCGCATTCTGGCCCACCTGGCCAAGCTGCTGAGCAAGGCGGGCAAGGGCCGCGGGCTGATCTCGATCTGCGCTGCCGGCGGGCAGGGGGTCACGGTGATCGTCGAGCGCTAGCGCTCAGGGCAGCATGCGCCGCAGGGTGTCGTCGCGGCGCACCGCATGGTGGTACAGCGCGGCCAGCACGTGCAGGCCCACCACGACCCAGGCCAGCCACTTGCCGACGAAGTGATGCACGACATCGAGCGGCGCTTCGAAGGCTTCCCAGCTCACCGCGTAGTGGTTGCTGATCCAGCCGAACAGCGCCGTTTCGTTGAAGCCGGTGACGCTGAACAGGCCGTAGTCGGTGTTGGCTCCGGTGCCCAGATAGCCGGTCAAGGGCATGAGGATCAGCAGGCCATACAATCCCCAGTGCGCGACCCGCGCCAGACCATGCTCCAGACGCGAGCCTGGCGGCGCTTCAGGTTGCACGTTGAGCGCGCGCCAGAGCAGGCGTGGCACCACCAGAAAGCCGACCAGCAGGCCCAGCATCCAGTGCACGTTGAGCACTGGCCAGGCTTCGGGCGACTCATCGTCCATGAACCAGATCACGTAATACACCACCACATAGGCGGCGATGAAGGCCGCGGCGCTGGTCCAGTGCAGCCACTTGGCCAGCCTGCCGAACTGCGTCGAGGTGTTGCGCCATTGGGCGCTGTTGACGGTACTCATGGGTGTTCTCCTGTGACCCGCAACCCGTCCAGCAGACGCTCGAGAGCGTCCAGTGCCTGGTGCAGGCGTTCATTCAGATCGGCGTCCGGTTCGGCGATCCAGCACGAGGCCTCGGTGACCGCCCCATAGATCATCCGCGCCATGACCGGGGTCGGCAGCGCTGCGATGACGCCATCGGCGAGCAGTTGATCCAGCGCCGCCTGCAGCTCGGCGACCCCCAAGGATTGCGCGGCAGCGGGCACGTCACCGAACACGGCGCGGGCATCCTGCAGGATGATCCGGCGAATCTCCGGCTCCAAGGCCAGTTGCAGGTAGGTGCGGCAACGTTGGCGGAAGCCTTCCCAGCGGTTCGGCGCCGCCGCCGATACCTGGCGCAGGTGCTCGTTGACCTCGGTTTCGATTTGCTCGATGACTGCGATCAACAGCCCTTCCTTGTTGCCGAAATGGTGGTGCAGCGCGCCGCGGGTCAGGCCCACGGCGGCGGTGAAATCATCCATCGAGGTATTCGCGAAGCCGTGTTCGGCAAACGCGCTGCGCGCCGTGGTGATCAGCTTGGCGCGCGTCTCTTCGATCATGTGGGCGCGACTACGGCGTGCTTGAGCCATGCGACCTTCCTGAGCCATTGACATACGGCGCGCATGCTATTGGCATACGACGCGTACGTCAATTGCTTGTGGAGTGGCTTGAGAGGCTCTGGGTAGGGGGGTTGCGCGGTTGTGGCGCGGCCATGCGCAGTCTGGATTTGGCCGGCTGTGCCGGCCATTGGCGAATAACTCCGCTCCTCCACGGTGGTCTGGAGGCTTCAGCCGCGAAACCAGGGCGCAGCCCTGGTATCCGCTCAGGATCAGGTGCGGAATCGCCGCACCAGCGAATCCAGCTCGTTGGACAGCCCTGCCAGGCTTTCGGAATCCTGGCGCGCGGCCTGGGCCAGTTCGGCCACCAATTGCGCATCGCCATGGATCTGGCTGATATGCCGGTTGATGTCCTCGGCCACCTGGTGCTGCTGCTCGGCGGCGGTGGCGATCTGGGTGTTCATGTCACGGATAACATCCACCGATTCGCGAATCTGCCCGAAGCTGTCGCGGGCCATGCCGATGCGCGTCACCGACTGCACCGATACCTCCAGGCTGGCGTGCATCTGCTCGGCCACCTCGGCGGTGCGGTTGGCCAGGTTGCCGAGCAAACCGTCGATTTCCGCGGTGGAGTCGGCGGTGCGTTTGGCCAGGGCGCGCACTTCATCGGCCACCACGGCAAAGCCGCGGCCCTGTTCACCGGCGCGGGCGGCTTCGATGGCGGCGTTGAGCGCCAGCAGGTTGGTCTGCTCGGCAATCGAGCGGATGGTGCCGAGAATCGACTGAATGGCGT
>NZ_AUEA01000011.1 GCF_000425745.1 Pseudomonas cremoricolorata DSM 17059 = NBRC 16634
GCAGTGAAACGATGCATCGCCGATGGTAGTGTGGGGTTTCCCCATGTGAGAGTAGGTCATCGTCAAGATTCATTTCGCAAAACCCCTATCTGCGCATGCAGGTAGGGGTTTTGTCTTTTCTGGGCTCGTCACCCTGCCGGTCGATACTGCAGGGCCTCGGCCAGATGCGACTTGGCAATAGCGCCTGCGCCGTCCAAATCAGCCAACGTGCGTGCGACCTTGAGCAGGCGATGGGCAGCGCGCAGCGACAGATTGAGACGTTCGCAGGCGTTTTCCAGCCAAGCCTGATCGGCGGTATCCAGCAGGCAGTGAGCATGCAGGCCCTGCATATCGAGAAAGGCGTTGGCACAGCCCTGACGGCGCTGCTGCAACTCCCGCGCTGCGGCAACTACCTCAGCGATGCGCGCGCTGGGTTCGCCACTGGGGGCATTGCTGAGGGTGGTGCTTTCGCGGGCGACGGTCAGGTGCAGGTCGATGCGGTCAAGCAAAGGTCCTGACAGCTTGTTGCGATAGCGCTGGACCTGCTCGCTGCTGCAACGGCACTGGGCGGATGGGTCGCCCAGGTAGCCACAGGGGCAGGGATTCATCGCCGCGACCAATTGGAAGCGAGCGGGGAAGCGGACCCTGTCTCGCGCCCGGGCGATGACGATCTCACCGGACTCCAGTGGCTCGCGCAATACCTCAAGCACGCGTCGTTCGAACTCCGGCAATTCATCCAGAAACAGCACGCCATGATGGGCCAGTGTAATTTCCCCCGGTTGCGGCCGGCTGCCACCGCCCACCAAGGCCGGCCCGGAAGCGGAATGGTGCGGGTGACGAAACGGGCGCTGTGGCCAACTGTTCAGTGGCCCATGGCCGCTAACCGAACGGATGGCCGCCACTTCCAGCGCCTCGTGTTCATCCAGGGCCGGCAGCAGACCGGGCAAGCGGCTGGCGAGCAGCGTCTTGCCGGTACCAGGAGGGCCGGTGAATAGCAGGTTGTGTGCGCCGGCGGCAGCGATCATCAACGCGCGCTTGGCGGCGATCTGACCCTGTACGTCGCTCAGGTCCGGATAGGGCTGGGGATTGAGGATCAGGCCGTTGGCTGCGTACGGGGCGAGTGGCGTCTGGCCGCTGAGATGGCCCACCAGCTCCAGCAGATGCCCTACCGCATACACTGCCAGGCCACTCGCCAGGCTGGCCTCTTCGGCGTTTTCCCGGGGTACCACCAGCGCCCGCCCTGCGTCACGCGCAGCCAGTGCTGCCGGCAGCACCCCTTGCACGGCACGCAATGCCCCCGACAGCGCTAGTTCGCCGAGGCACTCCAGCTCGCTGAGCGGCGCTGTTGGAACCTGACCGCTGGCAGCCAGAATACCCAAGGCGATCGCCAGGTCGTAGCGGCCGCCGTCCTTGGGCAGGTCGGCCGGTGCCAGGCTTTGGGTGATGCGGCGTGCCGGGTAGTCGAGTCCGGAGTTGACGATGGCGCTGCGTACGCGGTCTTTGCTTTCCTTGACGGTGGTTTCAGGCAAGCCGACCAAAGTGAGGGTGGGAAGGCCATTGGCCAGATGGGTTTCAACGCTGACCGCCGGCGCTTGCACGCCGACCTGGGCGCGACTGTGGACCAGAGCTAGGGCCATGAGCACTCCATTGTCTTGAACAGGACGCCGCTTCCTGCGGCAGGGCAAGCATAGTGGGCGGTGGTGATCGAGCTGGAGGAAAGTGCGACGAGGTTTTGCCGCTGGCAGGGCGCGGGATGTCGTAAGCCAGAATCGGTTGGTCCGTTCATGGCCCACGACGTTCATGTGTGGCGCAATGGGGCAATTCTGAAAGCGTTCGTTTGTAGAGGGCGTAGTCGTTGTGATGCCTGGGTGCTTCTATTTATCTTCAGTTACCTGCTTCCTAACCTTGTTAGCTGATGGCTTGTCGGATTTCAGGTTAAGCCACCGGATGGCTCTCCAATACAGCCAGGCTGTCAGCATCAGCAAGCAGGCACCACCCAGGGTGGGTATCAGCAGAAATGACCAGCTAGGCTGGATCATGAAAACAATCACGGGATTGCCCCCAGCGGGAGGATGAACAGTGCGAGTGACGACCATCAGAACGGTCGCCAAAGCACCCGCGAATGCCATGGGCAACAGGCCAGGCCCGAGGACCTTCAGGCAGACCAGCGCAACCAGCGATGTCAGTACGTGCCCGCCAACCACATTGCGTACTTGAGAAAATGGCCCTTCAGGGTATGCGAACAGCAAAACACCACTTGCTCCGAAGGAGCCAATCAACCACGGCTGCTTGGTACTGAGGGCGATAGCGCCTAAGCCTGAAAGCCCGATGAAGGCACCGAGCCCTATCCACAGCAGGGCTAAGGCCCTGCTGTGCTTGGTGGGGCCAGGTATCTGGCCCGCTTTTGTTGTCGAGGATGTCATTGCTTGAAGCGTTCTGCTTCTTCTGAGCCTTTGGTCGCGTTACCCGCGCTGTAGGAGTGCGCGCCGACCCCGGCCAGTTCGCCGCCCTGGACGATCAGATATTCGTCGCGGATTGGCCGGTTCTCGAAGTAGCACTCGAGAATTTCACGGGTGCCGGCGGCATATCGTGCTTGGGCTGACAGGCTTGTACCGGAGATGTGAGGGGTCATGCCATGGTGAGGCATGCCACGCCACGGATGGTCTGCAGGGGCTGGCTGTGGGAACCAGACGTCGCCGCCATACCCTGCCAGTTGTCCACTTTCCAGTGCAGCAGCGATGGCGTCGCGGTCGCAAAGCTTGCCCCGTGCGGTGTTGATCAGATAAGCGCCTCGCTTGAATTGCTTGAGCGATTCGCGGTTGATCATATGCTCCGTTTCCGGATGCAGCGGGCAGTTCAACGTCACCACATCGCAGACTTTGGCCAGGCTTTCCAGGCTGCTGTGATAGGTCAGGTTGAGTTCCTTCTCGACTGCTTCAGGCAGGCGATGGCGATCCATGTAGTGCAGATGCATATCGAAAGGCTTGAGCAAGCGCAGTACGCGCAGGCCGATACGGCCGGCAGCGACCGTGCCGACGTGCATGCCCTCGACATCATAGGAACGGGCAACGCAGTCGGCGATGTTCCAGCCGCCCTTGAGCACCCATTGATGGGATGGCAGGTAGTTGCGCACCAGCGCCAATGTGGTCATTACGACGTGCTCGGCAACGCTGTTGCTATTGCAGTAGGTGACTTCGGCAACCGTGATGTTGCGTTCCATCGCTGCTTGCAGATCCGTGTGGTCCGAGCCGATGCCGGCGGTGACGATCATCTTCAGCTTCGGCGCCTTGTCCATGCGCTCGGCGGTCATGTAGGCAGGCCAGAACGGCTGCGAGATGACAATTTCGGCGTCGTGCAGTTCGCGATCCAGGACGCTGTCGGCACCGTCCTTGCTGGACGTCACGACTAACTCGTGGCCGTTGGCTTCCAGGTATTTGCGCAGGCCGAGCTCACCGGAAACACTGCCCAGCAGAGTGCCTGGCTGGAAGTCGATGGCCTTCGGGGTAGGCAGGGTCTGGCCATCGGGGTATTGGTCCAGATGAGGCAGGTCATCGCGAGCGTAGCTCTGAGGTTGGCCGGTGACCGGGTCGTCGTACAGTACGCAAACAATCTTTGCCATTGAAGCCTCCTGATTATTGGAATGGGTGTTGAGTCGTTACTGACGCGCACCCTGGCAGGTCTTGCTGCCTGCCAAAAATACTCAGGGAGGATGGGGGGATGAGGCCAATCGCTTGTTCCGATCATGAGATCAGGCAAACCGATCAGCAGCGCAGAAAGCTGTCCACGCGATGTTGCAAGTCCAGAGAGGTGAATAACGTCAGCGCGGACCTCAGCAGCGGAGGCTGTGGATCACGATGCAGCGTCACCAGTCCGATTTCCCGCTGCAGTTCCGGGACGATTGGGATAGCGACGATCTCTCCTCGCATCTCTGCCAGCACCAGTGCACTGTGGGGTACCACGCTGTAGAGGCCGGAACAGCGGACATGGCCGTAGAGCACCATCATTGAATCGGTCTCCACCCGTGGCGTCGGCTGCACGCCGGCCCTGGTGAACGCCTCGTCTATGCCTTGGCGGCACTGCATGTTGCGCGTCAACAGGCATAGCGGAAGCCGAGCCACCTCCTCCCAACTCAGCGCCGACCGGCCTTGCAGACCAGTATCGTCGCGGGCAATCAGCACGTAGCGCTCGGTGAACAGCGGATAGGTATCAAAGGACTTCAAGCGCCCATCGGATAAATACGTCATGCCGATATCGAGCTGGAAATTGCTGATGCTTTGGAGGATTTGTGATGTGGCCAGTGTGTACACCTCAAGGTTCATGCGCGAAAAGTTGGCGAGGCACGTGTCGGTCATCAATGGCACCATCGATAGAACCGTTGGGATCGCCCCAAGGCGAAGTGTCCCCTCTGGTCCAGACTCGCGGTCACTCGCTTCCTGACGCAGGGCTGCGCAGTCGTCAAGGATGCGACGGGCCCACACCAGTACCTTCTGGCCATCGGCTGTGAACCCTTCGAAGCGCCGACTGCGCTGTACGACAGTCACGCCGAGGTCTTGCTCCAGCGAGCGGATAGCCTCGGAAAGTGCGGGCTGCGACACATTGCACTTCTCTGCAGCCCGGCCGAAGTGTTGCTCTCGAGAAAGCGTCACCAAGTAGGTAAGTTGGCGCAAAAGCATAGCTGGGCACTCCTGTTTTTATTCGAATATGGTCGATTGCGGGGACGGGCTGCAGGTGCTTGGGGCAAGAAAACTCACGTAGATTTCATCGACCGTTAAGTATTAAACGATACAGCGGTCAGCGCACCAAAGCCCTCGCCCTTGGCGCCACTCATGGACAGAAACGATCTCATCGAGCCAATCCACAAATTTCAGTGCGCCTGCTGTCTTGGGCCAGGTACGTAATCCTGAAACTTCCAGGCGCCGTCCTTTCACGCTGAGATCGTTTAGGGTGACCCGCGATCGACGCAGAGTAATTGCGCGACGGCGAGGCATAAGGGGGTTTTTGGACGAAGCTTGAATCGCGGTCGGCCTATGGTCACTGTTGGCTGCGCAGGGTTGAGTGTGACCAGGGCGGCGGACACCGCCCCGGTACGGCCTCTAGTGAAGGCTGGTCAGAACCACTGGCCGAAGCGGCGGATGTACAGGGTCTTCATGCCTTGAGCGACCATGCAGTAGCCGAGCAGCGTCGCCACCAGCCAAGGGAAGTATTCCCACGGCAGCGGCACCAGACCGACCATCGCACCCAGCGGCGAGAAGGGAATGTAGATGCCCAGGCACATCACCACGCCGGTGGCGAGGATCACTGGCCAGGCTGCAGTGCTCTGGAAGAACGGCACTTTGCGCGTGCGCAACATGTGCACCACCAGGGTTTGCGACAACAGACCCTCGATGAACCAGCCGGACTGGAACAGCGCCTGCATTTCCACACTGTTGGCCGCGAACACGAACCACATCAGGGCGAAGGTGGTGATGTCGAAGATCGACGAGGTTGGTCCAATCCACAGCATGAAGCGCCCGATGTTGCTCGAATCCCACTTGCGCGGCTGGCTGAGGAACTCTTTGTCCAGCTTGTCCCACGGCAGCGACAGCTGAGAGAAGTCGTACATCAGGTTTTGCAGCAGCAGGTGCAGCGCCAGCATTGGCATGAAGGGAATGAAGGCGCTCGCCACCAGCACCGAAAAGACGTTGCCGAAGTTGGAACTGGCGGTCATGCACAGGTACTTCATGATATTGCCGAAGGTTTCCCGGCCTTTCAGCACGCCCTGCTCGAGCACCAGCAAGTCTTTTTCGAGCAAGATGATGTCGGCCGATTCCTTGGCGATATCGGTGCCGCTGTCCACCGAAATGCCCACGTCGGCGTCGCGCAGCGCCGGCGCATCGTTGATGCCGTCGCCGAGAAAGCCCACGGTGTGGCCGTTGTTCTGCAGTGCCTTGACCACCCGGGATTTTTGCAACGGCGTGAGCTTGGCGAACAGCGTGCGTTGTTCGACCACCTGCTTGAGCTCGGCCTCACCCAGCGAGTCGATATCGTGGCCCAGGATCGGTTGGCCGGGCTCCAGGCCCACTTGCCTGCAGATGGTGCTGGCGACCTGTGGGTTGTCGCCGGTCAGCACCTTCACCGTCACGCCCTGCTCGCGCAGCGCGGCGATCGCCTGGCCGGCAGAGGCCTTGGGTGGATCGAGGAAGGTCAACAGACCGCGAATGACCAGCTCGCGCTCATCTTCGACCGTGTACTGGCGTTTGCATCGCGTGCCATTGACGATGCGCGTGGCAAGCAGCAGCACGCGCAGGCCTCGTTCGTTGTAGGCGCTCGCCTGCGCCAGCAGCGCCTGGCGACGGTCTTCATCCAGGGGTAAGGCGCCACCGGCGTACTCCACGTGCGTGGCGACTGCGAGCATTTCCTCCACCGCGCCCTTGCTCACCAGCAGGTGCTGGCCATTGCCGTTGTCGAGCACCACCGAGAGCCTGCGACGGACGAAGTCGAACGGCAGTTCATCGACCTTGGCGTAGGCATAGGGAGGTTGGAAGCCCGCGGTGTTGGTGGCGCAGGCAACGATCGCCTGGTCCATCAGGTTGCGCACGCCGCTTTGATGATGGCTGTTGAGCCAGGCCAGTTCGAGCAGGTGAGGGGCGCGCTGGCCATCGAGGTCGACATGGTCGGCGAGCACGATGCGGTCTTCGGTCAGGGTGCCGGTCTTGTCGGTGCACAGCACGTTCATCGAGCCGAGGTTCTGAATAGCATTCAGGCGCTTGACCACAACCTTCTGCCTGGCCATGGCCACTGCGCCCTTGGCCAGGTTGGCACTGACGATCATCGGCAGCATTTCCGGTGTCAGGCCGACGGCCACCGCGAGCGCGAAGAGGAAGGCGTCACCCCAGTCGCCCTTGACCAGCCCGTTGATCATGAACACCACCGGCACCATGACCAGCATGAAGCGAATCAGCAGGGCGCTGACGCTGTTCACGCCACGGTCGAAGGCGGTCTGGCTGCGGCTGCCGGATATCGACTTGGCCAGCGAGCCGAAATAGGTACGCGAGCCGGTCGCTACCACCACCGCGCGGGCCCTGCCGCTGACCACGTTGGTGCCCATGAAGCAGGTGTTGGGCAGGTCGAGCAGGTCCTGGGTGGGTTCAGCGCTGTCAGCCGCACATTTTTGCGCGACGTCGCCCAGGGTGTCGTACTTTTCCACCGGCAGCGCTTCACCGGTGAGCACTGCCTGGCTGATGAACAGATCACGCGACTCGATCAGGCGCACATCGGCAGGGATCATGTCTCCAGCCGAGAGCTGCACGATGTCGCCGGCGACCAGTTCGCTCATCGCCACTTCGCGCATGCGCGGCGCGTCACCACGCTTTTCCCGGCGTATCACGCTGGCGGTGCTGCGCACCATGGCCTTGAGTGCTTCGGCAGCCTTGTTCGAGCGGTATTCCTGCCAGAACCGCAACAGCCCGCTGAGGTTGACCATGGTCATGATGATGATGACCTTGGTCAGGTCGGCCTCTTCGAGGTCGCCGGCTCTGACTGGCAGCCAGTAGTCAGTGATGAAGCTGATGACGGCGAGGGTCAGCAGGATGTAGATGAAGGGATTGTTCAGTGCCTTGAGAAACTGCATGGGCGCAGAAGGCGGCTTGTCGTGGGCGACCTCATTGCGTCCGTCGCGCTCCAGCCGTTTGCCGGCCTCGCGTTCGGTCAGGCCGTGCTCAGCGGTATCGAGGTTGGCGAACGTGACTTGCAGTCCATTACGCGCCTCACGGGCGGCGCGCATGGACAGTGTTTGGGTGGTGTTGCGGTCTTTGATGGTCATGGCAAATGCTCCTGCCGCAGGAGGCGGCACCTCGCCGGACGGGGTCGATGGGACGAACCGAGCCGGGATGTCGCTGGGAGGTTCTGATGAGGTGAAGTTCGGCGTTGCTTGGATCGCTACCCAGAGCCGAGATCGAGCGGGCAACGAACTTTCTACTCGGAAGCTCCATGGATATGTTCCTTGCAGTAATGAATAAGTAATAGAAGTCTGCACCCGCCCTGATATAAGCGTGTGTGACAGTTGAAGACGTTTTGATAAATGAAAGTCTGGGCAGCGCGCAGGCGCCGCCGCGTCAACATCGACGGGAAAGGATCAGATCGTTTGCTTTGGCAGATTGCAGAGTGCAGGCATACAGCGCTGATGCACGGGCTGCATGACTGAGCGAATGAACGAGGGAATGCTGCATGGCTTGCCTCCAACCGGCCTGGAACCGGCAGGGGCAAGCCACGACGTGGCCTTAGGCGCGGACGTGGCTCGCCCGATTCGGGTATCGGGCAGGATGCTGTTCGGGTGCCTGACCATCGCGGTGGGCGCGGGCCAGGCAGCGTCTAATATAGGTGTCCATTAATGTCTGGAATGAACTCTTGAAATGATGAAAAGGTGCTCGGCTACGAGAGCGAACGAACTTTAGTTAACAGGAGTATGGGCGTCAATTGGCGCGAGGCACTTTAATTAAATTTAATGTGCATTTCACGTCTGAAAGATATGTAGGAATTTTTACCGAGTAGAACTTCAGGTGCAGTTCGACCTGGCGCACAGGGCATGCGCCAGGCTCGATGGATCAGCTCTCGGGCGTTGCCGGATTGATCCGCGCATCCAGTTCGGCGACCTGCTGCTCCAGTGCTTCGAGGCGGGCGCGGGTGCGTGCGAGCACCACCATCTGGCTGTCGAACTCTTCGCGGCTGACCAGATCGAGCTTGCTGAACGCACCCTGCATCAGCGTTCGGAACTGGCTTTCGATTTCGCCACGAGGCAGTGAGCTGTCGTTGCTGAACAGGCGCGACGCCTGATCGCTCAGGGCATCGAGGAAGGCTTTGGGCGCGAGCATGATGGGCTGTCCGTCCAGTGATTGAGGGTCGGCGAGTGTAGCACGGGGGGCACAGGCGCCAGCGCTGCACGTTTTTTGCGCACAGGAGCGATCGGCTGTGCACTGAAAGTGTGCGCAGGCACGGTGATGGCACCCAGCCAAGTATCCCCGTGCGCCGCCAGGGCCTCTGCCGCCTGGGCTCGCGGGAGTTGGCAAGGAATCTGCTAAGACTCTTGCAAGCCATGCACTGAGGCGGTCCGTTGCGGCCAGGCAGTGCGCAGGTCGCTAGGCACCGGGAGGGACGGCGCTGACGATGCGTTACAAAGCCAGGCGCTGCGCTTAGACTTGAGACGGGTTTGTTTTCCTGGGGCAAGTCCACAACATCGGGAGAAAGTTTCATGAAGCTAGTCACTGCCATCATCAAGCCGTTCAAGCTGGACGACGTGCGCGAGTCGCTGTCGGAAATCGGCGTGCAGGGCATCACGGTCACTGAAGTCAAAGGCTTTGGCCGGCAAAAGGGCCATACCGAGTTGTACCGCGGCGCGGAGTACGTGGTCGATTTCCTGCCCAAGGTCAAGATCGACGTCGCCATCGACGACAAAGACCTCGACCGGGTCATCGAGGCAATCACCAAGGCGGCCAACACCGGCAAGATCGGTGACGGCAAGATTTTCGTAGTCAATCTGGAGCAAGCGATTCGCATCCGTACCGGCGAAACCGATACCGATGCGATCTGACACCGCTTAAGCCTCACCAAACCCCAACGCCCCAGGAGAAAACAACATGACTCTGCGTCAGATCGCAGGGCTCGGCGCCCTATTGCCCCTCGTAATGCCAGGCCTGGCCCTGGCGGACGAAGCTGCCCCCGTGCTCAACTCCGGCGATACCGCCTGGATGCTGACGGCCACCGCCCTGGTGCTGTTCATGACCATCCCCGGCCTGGCCCTGTTCTACGGTGGCATGGTGCGTTCCAAGAACGTGCTGTCGGTGATGATGCAGTGCTTCGCCATCACCGGTCTGATGAGCATTCTGTGGATGGTCTACGGCTACAGCCTGGCGTTCGACACGACCGGCATGGAGCAAGGTGTAACCAACCTGCATTCCTTCGTTGGCGGCCTCTCCAAGGCGTTCCTCAGCGGCGTCACGCCGGCCAGCCTGACCTCGGCCACGGCGCTGTTCCCTGAGGCGGTGTTCATCACCTTCCAGATGACCTTCGCCATCATCACCCCGGCGCTGATCGTCGGTGCCTTCGCCGAGCGCATGAAGTTCTCTGCCATGCTGATCTTCATGGCGATCTGGTTCACCCTGGTGTACGCGCCAATCGCGCACATGGTGTGGAGCGGTGACGGTGCGCTGATGTGGGACTGGGGCGTGCTGGACTTCGCCGGTGGCACCGTGGTGCACATCAACGCCGGTATCGCCGGGTTGGTCTGCTGCCTGGTGCTGGGCAAGCGCAAAGGGTATCCAACCACGCCAATGGCACCGCACAACCTGGGCTACACGCTGATCGGTGCAGCGATGCTGTGGATCGGCTGGTTCGGCTTCAACGCAGGTTCCGCTGCCGCTGCCAATGGCACCGCAGGCATGGCCATGCTGGTCACGCAGATCGCTACCGCTGCTGCGGCCCTGGGCTGGATGTTCGCCGAGTGGATCGGCCACGGTAAGCCAAGCGCTCTGGGTATCGCCTCGGGTGTGGTCGCCGGCCTGGTGGCGATCACACCGGCAGCCGGCACTGTGGGCCCGATGGGCGCACTGGTGATCGGCCTGGCCTCTGGTGTGATCTGCTACTTCTGCGCCACCAGCCTCAAGCGCAAGCTTGGCTATGACGACTCGCTCGATGCCTTCGGCGTGCACGGTATCGGCGGTATCGTCGGCGCCATGCTCACGGGTGTGTTCGCCGCACCGGCAATGGGCGGTTTCGGCGAAGTCACCGACATCGGCATGCAGGTCTGGGTGCAGGCCAAGGGCGTGATCTTCACCGTGGTCTACACCGCCATCGTCACTTACGTGATTCTCAAGGTGCTGGACATGATCATGGGCCTGCGGGTCAACGAAGAAGAAGAGGCGGTCGGTCTCGACCTGGCTCAACACAACGAGCGCGGCTACAACCTGTAACTGCGCCACACTAAAAAATCTGCCCGGCTTGCCGGGCATTTTTTTGTCCGAAGCACGCTGTTTCATGACTCTCGAAAGCTTTACTCGACACGTTCGCGCGCAGGTGCAAAAACTTACAGGTTGTCGGGCAACAAGGGTGCTTTGCTTTTTCCACGGGCGCGCTAGAATGCGCGCCGAAGCGCGTTTCGCCTCACCCGTGCAGTGGCTGGTCCTGTGCATGGCTTGGCGCTGCAGTAACAGGTCAGCGCCGCGAGCGGCAGTTGTCCGTGGCCCGACTTGTGGTCATCCACCACGCCATACGCCTTGGAATTTTTTCTGTTGAACGCCTGTCTACGGCGTCAACGGGCTACAAAACTAACTAAATCTGCTTTACGCAAGTCATGAGGTAGAACATGAGCGACGACGATCTGGAAAATGACGAACTCGAAGTAGGCGACGACGAAGAGGGTGACGAGGCCCTTGAAACCGCCGCTGATGACGGTGCCGAAGACGCGGGCGAAGATGAAAGCCCGGCACCTGCTGCAAAGGGCAAGGCCAAGGCCGTTTCCGTAGAGGAAATGCCTAGCATGGAAGCCAAGCAGAAAGAGCGCGATGCCCTCGCCAGGGCCATGGAAGAGTTCCTCTCCCGTGGCGGCAAGGTTCAGGAAGTCGAGGCCAATGTGGTCGCTGACCCGCCCAAGAAGCCTGACAACAAGTACGGCAGCCGTCCTATCTGAACGGCTCGCTGCAAAAAGAGCCCGCCGTCGCTGCGGGCTTTTTTGTGTCTGTCAGCCCCAGCGCGCCAGCACCTGCGGCAATTGTGCCAGGCGCTGGATCTGCGCATCCGGGCAGCCCTCACCGGTCCAGGGTTTTTCCTGGGGGTTGAACCACACCGCCTTGAGCCCCGCGCGCTGGGCGCCGGCAATATCGTCGCCAGGGTGGTCGCCCACGTGCACCGCCAGATCAGCCGTGACTTGCCCGCGACGCAGCGCTTCGAGGAACGGTGCCGGGTCTGGCTTGCCGATGCCCAGGTCTTCGGCGCACAGCGCGAAGTGGAAATAGTCTGCAAGGCCCAGGCGGCTGACATCGGCATTGCCGTTGGTGACCACGCCCAGGGTGTAGCGCTGGCGCAGGGCTTCGAGCGTCGGTTGCACTTCAGGGAAGATGTCGATCTGGTGGCGCGCATGGAGGAATACTTCAAAGCCCTCATCGGCCAACTCGCGAGCCGCCTGTTCGCTGTAGCCCACCTCTTGCAAGGCATGGAACAGCACCTGCCGGCGCAACGCGCTGATGCGATGCTTGAGGCCGGGCTCGGCCTGCACCAGCCGGGCGCGCACGCCCTGCAGGTGCTCGAGCGGCAGTTCGGCGAGTTTGGGCGTGTTGGCCTGCAACCAGTCGCGCAGGACGACCTCGGCGGTGGCGATCACCGGCGCGGTGTCCCACAAGGTGTCATCGAGGTCGAAAGTGATCAGCTGAATGCTCATGAGTCTGTGCCTTTGCTGCGTTTGGCCCGGGGATGGGCGCTGTCGTACACCGAAGCCAGGTGCTGGAAATCCAGGTGGGTGTAGATCTGCGTGGTGCCGATGTCGGCATGGCCGAGCATTTCCTGCACGGCGCGCAGGTCCTGGGACGATTCGAGTACATGGCTGGCGAAGGAGTGTCGCAACATGTGCGGGTGCAGATGCTGGCCCAGTTCACGTTGACCGGCCAGTTTCAGCCGCTGCTGGATGGCCCGGGGGCCGAGGCGGATGCCCTGACGACTGATGAACAGCGCATCATCGCTCGGTGCGCCCAGTCCGCGCTGCTGCAGCCAGGCCTGCAGCGCCTCGCGCGCCTTGCGCCCGACCGGCAGGATGCGCGTTTTGTTGCCTTTGCCGAGCACCTGCACCAAACCTGCGCCGAGGTCGAGATGGGCGCGGTCGAGGTTGACCAGCTCAGACAAGCGCAGCCCCGAGGAATAGAACAGCTCGAGGATGGCGTGATCGCGGCGGGCGATGAAGGTGTCGTCGACACCGCCATCGAGCAGTTGCAGCGCGCGGTCGGTGTCGAGGGTCTTCGGCAGGCGCCGTTCGCCCTTGGGCGGGGCCAGTCCGGCGGCCGGGTCGTGCTGGCACAGACCTTCGCGGTTGAGATAGCGGTACAGGCCGCGCACCGCCGACAGCAGTCGCGCCAGGCTGGTGGAAGACTGGCCGTCGTGGTGCAGGCGGGCGACCATCTGGCGCAGGTGCTGGATGTGCAGGTCGGCCCAGGAGTTCAGGCCCTGCCGGGCGCAGAAGTCGACGACCTTGTTCAGATCGCGGCGATAGGCCTGCTGCGTATGAATCGACACCTGGCGCTCATTGCGCAAGTGCGCGCAATAAGCTTCCAGCTGTGGGTTCATCAGCGCACCGAACGCAAGGTTTGGGTGAAGCGCGGGATCATCCGGCCCAGCACTTGCGCGATGTGGCTGAGAAACAGCGAACCGACGTTGCTCTTGTAGTGCTGCGGGTCATGGCTGCCGACCGCAAGCACGCCATGCAGGCCTTGATATTCGAGGGTGGCGACGGCGCTGGAGGCGACATCCTTGCGCTGCGCTTCGCCGAACAGGAAGGCCAGCTCATGTTCGCGCAGACTGCCGCTGACCACCTTGCCGCTGCCAATCAGCGCGCCGATGGCCACCTGGGCCTCGCTGCTGGACACCCAGCGCCCGACCGGCGTGGCGTTGTCGCTGAACAGAATCAAGCTGACGAAGGGCACCTGGAAGTCCTGGCGCAGGCTGTCTTCCACGGCCATTACCACTTCTTCCAGGCTGCTGGCGTCGAGCAGGTCGAGGATCAACCTGCGCGACTTCTCGAACAGCCGGTCGTTGTCACGGGCGACGTCCATCAATTGCGAGAGGCGATGGCGCATTTCGATGTTGCGGTCGCGCAACAGCTTGAGCTGGCGCTCGACCAGCGACACGCTGTCGCCACGCTGGTGAGGGATCTGCTGTTCGAGCAGCAGCTCGTCGTGTTCTGCGAAGAACGTTGGGTGCTGGCGCAGGTAGGCGATCACCGCTTCTGCGTCGAGGTCCGTGGTCTTCTGCTGATCGGTCATGGGCACTCACTCGATTAAAGGCGAACTTGCCCTTCGTAGACACGCACGGCTGGGCCGGTCATGCGCACGGGCATGCCCGGGCCAGACCACTCGATATGCAGGCGTCCACCGGGCAGGTCGAGGTGCACGGGGGAATCCATCCAGCCCTGGCTGATGGCCGCGACCGCCGCCGCGCAGGCACCAGTGCCGCAGGCCTGGGTTTCCCCGGCGCCGCGCTCCCACACCCGCAGGCGCGCGTGATGGCGGTCGAGCACCTGGATGAAGCCGGCGTTGACCCGCTGTGGGAAGCGCGGATGGTGTTCGATCTTCGGCCCGAGGTCGTGGACCGGGGCGCTGGTGACGTCCTCCACGCGCAGCACGGCGTGGGGATTACCCATCGACACGGCGGCAATCGGGTACGCCTGACCGTCGACCTCAAGGGCATAGCTCAACGCCTGGGCGTCGGCGACGAAGGGAATGTCGGCCGGAACCAGGCGCGGCGGCCCCATGTCGACGCATACCTGACCGTCGCTCTGCACGTCCAGCTCGATGATGCCGCCCTTGGTTTCCACGCGAATCAGCTTCTTCGCGGTCAGGCGTTTGTCGAGCACGAAGCGGGCGAAGCAGCGCGCGCCATTGCCGCACTGCTCGACTTCGGAGCCGTCGGCGTTGAAGATCCGGTAGCGAAAATCCACATCCGGGTTGCTCGGCGCCTCGACGATCAGCAGTTGGTCGAAGCCCACGCCGGTGTTGCGGTCACCCCATTGCCGAGCATGCTTGGGCTGGATGTGGGCGTGCTGGCTGACCAGGTCGAGAACCATGAAGTCGTTGCCCAAGCCATGCATTTTGGTGAAGCGCAGCAGCATGGGTCACTCCGGCAGCAGGCTTTCGCCAGCGAACAGTTCTGGGATGGTTTCCCGGCGGCGCACTTCGAATGCCTGGTCGCCATCGACCAGCACCTCGGCGCAGCGGCCGCGGGTGTTGTAGTTCGAACTCATGACGAAACCATAGGCCCCTGCCGACTCCACGGCGAGCAGGTCGCCTTCGTGCAGATCGAGCACGCGGTCCTTGGCGAGGAAGTCACCGGTTTCGCAGATCGGCCCGACCAGGTCGTAGGCCCGGCCTTCGCCGCCGCGCGGGGTGACCGCACGCACACCCATCCAGGCCTGGTACAGCGCCGGGCGGATCAGGTCGTTCATGGCGGCGTCGATGATGGCGAAGTCTTTGTGCTCGGTGTGCTTGAGGTACTCGACGCGGGTCAGCAGTACACCGGCGTTGGCGACGATGTAGCGGCCTGGCTCGAACACCAGGGTCAGGTCACGCTGGCCAATGCGCTCGCGCACGGCGCGGATGTAGTCGGCCACCTGCGGCGGCTGCTCGTCGCGGTAGCGCACGCCGACGCCACCACCCAAGTCGATGTGGCGCAGATGGATGCCGCACTCGGCCAGACGGTCGATCAGCATCAGCAGGCGATCGAGGGCATCGAGGAACGGCTCCAGCGTGGTCAACTGCGAGCCGATGTGGCAGTCGACACCGACCACGTCCAGGTTCGGCAGTTGCGCCGCGCGCACGTACAGCGCTTCGGCATCGGCAATGGCGATGCCGAACTTGTTCTCTTTCAGACCCGTGGAAATGTACGGGTGGGTGCCAGCGTCGACATCCGGGTTGACCCGCAGCGACACCGGGGCCTGCTTGCCCAGTTCGGCTGCCACGTCCTGCAGGCGTTCCAGCTCGTCGGCCGACTCGACGTTGAAGCAATGCACGCCAACCTGCAGCGCGCGGCGCATGTCTTCGCGGGTCTTGCCTACGCCGGAGAAGACCACACGATCGGCACGCCCGCCGGCTGCCAGCACACGCTCCAGCTCACCACCGGAAACGATATCGAAGCCTGCGCCCAGTCGCGCCAGTACATTCAGCACGCCCAGGTTGGAGTTGGCCTTGACGGCAAAGCAGACCAGGTGCGAAGCGCCTTGCAGGGCATCGGTATAGCTGCGGTACTGCGCCTCGATATGGGCGCGCGAATACACGTAGGTGGGGGTGCCGAAGCGTTCGGCGATCGCCGACAGGGCCACGCCCTCCGCGAACAGTTGGCCGTCGCGGTCGTTGAAAGCGTCCATGGGAATCCTTTACTGGTGGTGCTGGTGCGACGGTTGGTTGTCCTGGCCGTCTTTGCTGTCGTCTGGCAGATACAGCGGGCCTTTCTGACCGCAGGCCGAAACGAGGCAGGCAACCGCGACCAGCGCCGCGAGGGAGGAAATCAGGCGCTTCATGAGCGAAATCCTTTGAAATATGCAGTATTGCGCCCGAGTATACCGAGCGACCGGCTGATTGCCTATGTAAGCGCCAGCCGGTCTGACGGCTCGCCGCCGGTGAATCGACGCTATCCTTTGCATTCGCGGTAAAGCGCCCGTATCTTGCCCGGCTTGCCTGTACGCCGCCATTTTCGAGGTTCCCGCAATGAGTTTGAGCGAAGCACGTTTCCATGATCTGGTGGACGCCACCCAGCAGGCCCTCGAAGACCTGTTCGACGAAAGCGACATGGACCTCGACATGGAAAACTCTGCCGGGGTGCTGACCGTCAAGTTCGACAATGGCAGCCAGCTGATCTTCAGCCGTCAGGAGCCTCTGCGCCAACTGTGGCTGGCCGACCGTTCGGGCGGTTTCCACTTCGACTACGACGAAGAAAGTGGCCAGTGGACCTGCGAGAAGAGCGACGAACTGCTGGGCGAGATGCTTGAGCGCATCGTCTGGGAGCGTGGCGGCGAGAAGCTGGACTTTTCCGAGATCTGAACCATGAGCAGCCCCGTTCGAGCGCCCAAGCCGCTGTACAGCAACGTCAGCCCTGCGGTGAAGTCGCCTTGCATCAATGTCTGCCGGCTGGATGAGCACAAGGTCTGCACCGGCTGCCATCGCCCGGTAGAGCACATCCGCGAATGGCGCGCCGCCGACGACCAGCGGCGGCGGGAAATCTGCCGCGAGGCCGAGGCGCGCCGCAGCCATTGAGCGCCGGGCTTGAGTATTTGCCCCGCTGTGATAGTGTCGGTCGCAACCTCGCCGTCAATTGGCGAACTGACAAACCCCGCCCTTGGGCGGGGTTTTGCTTTATCTGCGCATCGATATTTCCCCTGTTCAAAGGAGCCTGACTGGATCATGAGCACCAAGCCTTCACTCATCCTCACCCGACTGGACGTGCAACGTCTTGAGCAACTCATCGACGGCCTCGATGAATCCGTGCCGGGCGTACTGGCGCTGCAGGATGAGCTGGACCGCGCCGAGCAGGTAGTCGGTCATGAAGAGGTGCCTGCCGGGGTGGTGACGATGAACTCGCGCGTGCATTGCCGGGAAGAGGCCAGCGGCAAGGATTACCACCTGACCCTGGCGTACCCCAAAGATGCCGGCAAGGAACACCATGTGTCGATCCTCGCGCCGATCGGCAGCGCGCTGCTCGGGCTGTCGGTGGGCGACCAGATCGACTGGCCAGCGCCCGGCGGCAAGACCCTCAAGCTGACCTTGCTGGCCGTCGAGTACCAGCCAGAGGCGGCGGGCGACTTCGATCTCTGAAGCCGCCCAGGCATCAGCCCGCTGAGCGCGCGCGCTGATGCCCTGCGCTTCAACCTTGCTGCTGGGCTTGTCCGCGCATGCGGCAGGCATGAATGCAGTTTTCGACGATACGGCTGCGCAGCGACCAGTCGGTATTGATGATGGTGAACTGCTGGATGTAGCTGTCCAGGTCCTGCGAGTCGAACCACAGGTCGATCTTGTCGCTGAAGTCGTCTGGGGTGTACAGCACCTTGTTGTATTTGGCGCACTGAATCGAACGCAGGCCGCTGGCGTAGCGCATTCGCCCGCAGGCCTGATCCATGAACGCCTTTAGCTCGTCGGTGGACGGCGTGTCCTCGCCGATCCATTCCTGCCGCACCCCTGGCCAGTGTGGGCCGCGGCGGTGATGGTTGTAGGCAATCACCACGGTCTGCCCCGGATAGTCGTGCCACAGCTGCTCGACCGTCAGGTGGCTCAACGCATGGGGAATGAACCACTGCCCCAGGGTTTTCTCCAGCAGATCGAGCAGCCACTGGTGCTCGCTGTCGCTGAAATTATCCAGCTGGTGGAAGTCGAGAATGATGATTTCCCGCGCGTTGTCGGGGTTGGCATAGAACTGTTGCAGCTCAAGGATCACATCCCCGAGCAGGGTGCGTCCCGAGGTGTTGAGGTGGAAAAGCTTGTAGCGGTTGGGTGAGTCGGGAGTGTATTCGCGGTTGGCGCGCACGCGCAGGTCGAGCACGCGAATGCCACCGCGGATCTGTTCGATGCAGGGCACGTCCTGGGTGGTTTCCTGGGGCAAGGTCAGGCTGTCCGCCAGTTTGTCCATTCCTGAGTCGTGGCTGCCGGGCAGAATCAGCTGATCGATGCGCAGGCTGCCGATTTCAGGTGAGTTGCCCATCCACTGTTGTTTGTTCATGTCGCACTCCGAGATAGCAAAGGTGCGCCATGGTCGAGCGGGCCTGTGTGCGAAGGCAGCAGGAAGCTTGTTCGGGGGGCTGTTCCGGTCAGGCCTTGGGCTTGGCCTGCAAATGACTCAGGCCGGCATTGAGCGCGTGCTCGAGTGCCTGTCTGTGGCGCAGGTACGCCAGTAGCGAACCGCGCTCCTGATCGAGCGAGCCTGACAGGTCGAGGTCGGTGATGTAGCAGCGGTAGGCGCCGGCGCTGCGGCGCTGTTCGAGGATCTGTCGGGCGACCACGGCATACAGGTGTTCGCCGTGGTCCAGCTCAGAGTACTCCTGCTGATCGCAATACAGCGTCACGTGCGGGTGCCCATGGTCGCTGGCCTGCACGATGGCCTGCACCTCGTAGCCTGGCTGGCCGTTTTTTGCTGCTGGAGTGGGGCGTGGCTGGCACTGGCGGGCGTTGCCGGCGCCCTCGGACTGCAACTGGTAATAGCGGATGTCCAGTGTGCCCTGAGGCTGGTTGTCGAGCGCCAGATGGGCGCTGCGCCGGGCGGCGATCGAGCAGAGGAAGCGATGCAGTGGCAGTAACAGATGCTCTTCGTCCTGATAGGGCAGACCTTCCTGCCACAGCGCGTTGTGCTCATCCAGCACGTAGACATCGGCCCATCCGGCCGTCGGCCGATAGAACACCTGCACACAGTTGGCTTGGCCTTCACGCAGCAGCAGGCCCAGATCGTCCTCCTGCAAGGCGTTGGCATCGAGGTGCAGCGGGCTGTAGTCGCGGCGCTCCTGGGCCATGTAGTCGAGCAGCGCGGCACGGTCATCCAGTGTCACCAGGCGCACCCGGCGGTAGCGCAGTTCGAACACGTGAAGGGTCTGCGCCACTTGCAGCAGGTAGCGCTGCTCGAGGGTGTGCTCGAGCAATTGCGCGAGGGTCTCGAACAAGGCTTCGACGCGTTGCCTGATGGCCTGGGCGCGATTGTGGCAAAAGCAGCGCACCCGCAAGCGTGGTCGCGGGCGGCGCGGGTCGAGTTCATTCAGGTAGTCGTGCAGGCAGCGCAGCAGGGCCTGTGCGCCGTCATAGCGCCGCACCAGCACCTCGTTCCAGCTATTGAGCGTGACTTGGTCGAGGGTCAGTACCAGGTTTTCCCGTACACCGGCATAGCACAGCGAATCGGTGCGTTCGCTGGTCATCAGGATGTTCAGGTCGCGGTGAAGGCGCAGCGGATCGACGGCGACGTTGACCAGCAGCAGCACTTCGTTGGCCACGCTGGGCTGCAGCAGTTGCACATCGCTGACGGGCGCCAGCGGTAGCGCGATGCCTTGCTGCAGGCAGCCGAGCAGTTGAAACAGCTCCAGCTCGCTCAGATCGCTGATCCCGGGGTGTACGGCCAGCCGTGAAGCGGGGTCGACGACACCGTTGCGGTGGGCCCAGGTGAGCAGCTCGATCAGCTCGCGGCAGCGCTTGATCGGTGTGGCAGCGGGCCAGTCGTGGCTGCCCAGGCTGCCGGCATACAGGCTCCAGTGATGGCTGTCCGGAGCCTTGCGGTTGAGCGCATGAACCAATGTCAGGGTGTCTTCGGCAAGGTCCGGGGCAATGCCGGGGTTGATCACTTCGATCTTGCCGGCGCGGCGCTCGAACGCCGCGTACAGGCGCCGGCCCAGAACGTTCAGATCTCGCTGGTCGGCGCGGGTATTGACCGCACTGGCCTGGGCGAATGCAGTGAGGAAGCGGTAGCTGTGGCGAAGCTCGGCGACCAGTTCGCGACGCTCTTCGGCCACCTGGCCTACTTTCCAGTGAGCGCGACGGTCGAGCAGCCGCAGCCGCTGCTCATCCCAGCCCCATTGCTCGGTGAGCCGTCGCATCAGCGCCCGCTGCCAACTGCCGGCGCGGTTGCCGTCGGCCTCGCTGAGCCTGAGGTTGACCTTCAGGTAAAGGCTTCGGCGTACTCGCTCCAGACGCTTGGATTCGTTGCGTTGCAGCAGGTAGCGTTCGATACGCCGGTACACCATCACATAGGGGTCGAGCTCGTCGAGGTCGAGTTGGTTGGCGAACACTGCCTGCTTGAAGTCCAGACCCAGGCAGCACAAGCGCGGGTAGTCGCTGGCATAGGTTTCGATCAGCAGCAGTTTGAGCAGCGACTTGTAGGGGGAATCGATGCCTTTGTAGAGCTGCCAGAGCCCGGCGCCGAGAAACTCGCCGGGCGGAATCTGCGCCAGGTGGCCAAGGTCGAGGTGCTCGTCCGTGCGGATGAACCGTTTGCCGAGCAAAGTTTGCGCATAGCCGTGGTAGTTGCCTTCTTCGTACACCGGCACCATCCACCACAGCGGGGTGCGCCCAGCCAGCCAGATCGCCGTGCGATAGAACTCGTCGAGCAGAAGAAAATGCTGAGTGCTGCCGCAATCGTCAGAGCCCAGCTCACCGGCCCGTTCGCCGCGGGCGAAGGCGGCGCAGTCGATCAGAAACAGATGCGCCTCGGCCCCCAGGCTCGCGGCCCACTGCTCGAGCAGGGTGCATTTGCGCTGCAACTCGTCCAGCTCGGCCGCGCTCAGGCCGGGCAGGTGGCACACCCACAGATCCATGTCGCTCTGCTCGGCCTGGGCCAAGGTGCCCATGCTGCCGATCAGGTACAGGCCGGTGAGCGGACACGTGCGATCACGCTGGTAGGGTTTGTAGCTGAACGTGCGGGTCAGCCGTTGGGCTTCGGCGAGCACATGGATGCTGGGCTGAAAGCCGGCGATGCCCGCGGGCGTGGTGCTGGAGATGTACCCGGGCAGCAGCGGATGGTTGATATGCAGCAGTAGCGGCAGCAGGGTCAGGACCTGCTGCTGGCGCGTCGACAACCCCTCCCTGGCGCGCGTCAGGCGCCCGCGGCTGAGCAGCAGGAAGCGCTCGCGCAGTGCGGCCAGCACCTTGCGGTCGATGCCCTGCTCAAGGTCTGGGCGAATCTCGTGGGGATGATTCATTGCGCACTCGGCGGCGGGGGCTGGGCGAGTGTAGCCCGAGTGTGGCCGAGGAAATAAGTAACAAAAAAAGGATTGACGCCATTTGTACCAATAACGCCACCGGGCATGGGGGGAGGGTACGCCCGGTGGCGAACCCTCAGGCCGGCTGCGCGGCGCCCAGGATGGTCAGCAATTGCTGGGCGCTCTGCGCGGCATCCAGACCCAGGCTGGTGAGATAGCCACCGTCGGGCTGGGTGGTCAGCTGTTTGTCATGCAGGCGCTGGGCGGCCTGGATCAGTTCGGCAGAGGCGTTGCTGTGGACCTTGATGCCTTCTTGGGTGCTGTCGAGATTGAACAGGGCGAGGATTTCGAGTTCGGCAATGAGTTCGGGGGTGAAGGACATGGCGACTCCAGACTTCCAGGGAAGGAGGGCGGCGCCCTGCGCGAATGGCGGACGCCTGAGCGGGGAGTGTAGTCAATCTTGCTCGGGGTCGCCTTGCTCATCGTCAATGGCCAGTTCCGGCGGCAGATCCGGCAGCCCGCGCAGGGTCTGCTCGTACCACTGGTTATCGAAGGGGCGGTCTTCGCTGAGCATGGCGTCGATTTCGTAGGCCAGCACCACCGCCATCAACATGAGAATGTCCTCACGCGGATAACCCACCAGGCTCAGCTTGTTGTAGGTCGCCTTGGCCGCAGGCGGCTCGCCGCTTTCGATCTGGGTTTCGATGGCCTGGGTCAGGGTCGCCTCGGCGAAGGCTTCGTCATCGTCGAGGTCGAAATCGGTCGGTTCGCTCATGGCGTAACTCCTGTGGTGGCGCGTGTGATGGCGCGCGAGTGTGAAGGCCCCCAGTGTGCCACGGCCCATGGCAATGTGCGCCTATCGATAGCGTGCATGACGCTGGTCAGGCACAGGATGGCGGGCTATAACAGCCGCTCCAACCCCACACGGCCCGGAGGCTCTACCCAATGCTCAAGTTGCACGGTTTTCCAGTCAGCAACTACTACAACATGGTCAAGCTGGCGTTGCTGGAGAAAGGGGTGCCTTTCGAAGAAGTGCAGTTCTTCTCTGGTCAGACCTCGCAGACGCTGGCAGTCAGCCCGCGCGGCAAAGTGCCGGTGCTGGAGACCGAACACGGTTTCCTCAGCGAGACCAGCGTGATTCTCGAATACATCGAACAGACTCAGAGCGGCAAGGCGCTGCTGCCGGCCGATCCGTTCGCCCGGGCCAAGGTCCGTGAGTTGATGAAAGAGATCGAGCTGTACATCGAATTGCCGGCACGTAGCTGCTACGGCGAAGCGTTCTTCGGCATGCCGACCGAACCGCTGATCAAGGAAAAGGCCCGTACCGAGCTGCTGGCCGGGTTCGCGACCCTAAAGCGCAATGGCCGATTCGCACCGTACCTGGCGGGTTCGGAACTGACCCTGGCAGACGTGATGTTCGTCTTCTCGGTGGACCTGGCTGTAGCCGTGGGCAAGAAAGTGCTCAACCTCGACCTGCTGGCCGAGTGTTCCGAAGCTGGAACGTTGCTCGCCAAGCTGGGCGAAAACGGGCACATGGCGAAGATTCAGGCCGACAAGGACGCGGCCATGCCGGCTTTCCTGGAGATGATGCGCGCCAGGAAGTAACCGGCAGAAAGGTCGAGACGCCCAGGCGCCTCGACCTGTCGCTTAGCGCGCGGCCAGCAGCTCGTGGCCGCGGGCAACGGCTGCACGCACCTGCGCTGGTGCGGTGCCGCCAATGTGGTCACGGGCATTCACCGACCCTTCCAGGGTCAGCACCGTGAACACGTCCTGCTCGATCTTGTCGCTGAACTGGCGCAGTTCGTCCAGGCTCATCTCGGCCAGGTCCTTGCCGCTGTCCACGCCGTATTTCACCGCATGGCCGACGATTTCGTGGCAGTCGCGGAAAGGCAGACCGCGGCGTACCAGGTAGTCGGCGAGGTCGGTGGCGGTGGAGAAACCGCGCAGCGCCGCTTCACGCATGATCGCGTGACGAGGCTTGATCGCCGGGATCATGTCGGCGAAGGCGCGCAGCGAGTCACGCAAGGTGTCGGCGGCGTCGAACAGAGGCTCCTTGTCTTCCTGGTTGTCCTTGTTGTAGGCCAGCGGCTGGCCTTTCATCAGGGTCAGCAGGCCGGTGAGGGCGCCGAACACACGGCCGCTCTTGCCACGTACCAGTTCAGGCACGTCGGGGTTTTTCTTCTGCGGCATGATCGAGCTGCCGGTGCAGAAGCGATCAGGCAGTTCGATGAACTGGAACTGCGCGCTGGTCCACAGCACCAGCTCTTCCGAGAACCGCGACAGGTGCATCATCGCAACGCTGGCGGCGGCGCAGAATTCGATGGCGAAGTCACGGTCGGAAACGCCATCCAGCGAGTTGCCGGAAACCGCCTCGAAGCCCAGCAGCGAGCAGGTCAGCTGACGGTCGATGGGGTAGGTGGTGCCGGCCAGTGCCGCGCTGCCCAGGGGCATGCGGTTGGTGCGCTTGCGGCAATCGACCAGGCGCTCGTAGTCGCGGCTGAGCATTTCGAACCACGCCAGCAGGTGGTGCCCGAAGGTCACCGGCTGGGCAGTTTGCAAGTGGGTGAAACCGGGCATGATGGTGTCGGCTTCACGCTCGGCCTGCTCCAGCAGGCCTTGCTGCAAGCGGGTGATTTCGGCCAGGATCAGGTCGATCTCGTCACGCAGCCACAGGCGGATGTCGGTGGCGACCTGATCGTTGCGGCTGCGTCCGGTGTGCAGCTTCTTGCCGACGATGCCGATGCGGTCGGTCAGGCGTGCTTCGATGTTCATGTGCACATCTTCGAGGTCGACGCGCCAGTCGAACTGACCGGCTTCGATTTCACCCTGAATGGTCTTCAGGCCTTCGACGATGGTGTCGCGTTCGGCGTCGCTGAGCACGCCAACTTGCGCCAGCATGCTGGCGTGGGCGATCGAACCCATGATGTCATGGCGATACAGGCGCTTGTCGAAGTCGACCGAGGCGGTGAAACGGGCGACGAAGGCGTCGACCGGCTCGCTGAAGCGGCCGCCCCACGACTGATTGGTCTTGTCGGTGCTCATGGATTCACTCATTGCAGGCGTGACGAAAAGTGGCGCCGATCATATCAGGGAACAGCGTCCTTTCGCAGGACACCCGCTGCCACCCGGATGAGCGAGGCTGCAAGGAAAGTTTGCCGGGGAGATATTTACCGATTGAACGGCAGCGTTCCATGGACCGTCTACAGTTGCACAAAGGCTTGGCAGAAACTGCCAGGGCACTGAATCTTTGGCTATTGCATCGGTCTAGAGCGTGACTGCGGTGCCGGTCGTTCCACGCCCTTCTGCGCTCAACCCGTGCAAGACTCACTCAGGAATCCAGCGTAACTATGAATGTCCTGATCGTTGATGACGAACCCCAATCCCGTGACCGTCTTAGCCGGTTGCTCGGTGAATTAGAGGGTTACTCCGTACTGGAACCCAGTGCCACGAATGGCGAAGAAGCCCTGGCCCTGATCGAAAGCCTGAAACCTGATGTAGTACTGCTGGATATCGGCATGGCCGGCCTCGATGGTCTGCAGGTCGCGGCCCGGCTGTGCGAGCGTGAGGCGCCGCCTGCGGTGGTGTTTTGCACCGGTGATGATGAATACGGCAGCCAGGCGTTTTCCGACAGCGCGCTCAGCCATGTCAGCAAGCCGGTCGAGTCGGCGGCGCTGCGCGATGCGCTGCGCAAGGCAGAGAAGCCCAACCGCGCGCAACTGGCCGCGCTCACCCGCCCGGCCAACGAAGCCGGAGGCGGCCCGCGCAGTCATATCAGCGCGCGGACCCGCAAGGGCATCGAGCTGATCCCCTTGCCGCAGGTGATCTATTTCATCGCCGATCACAAGTACGTCACCCTGCGCCACGCAGGCGGCGAGGTGCTGCTCGACGAGCCGCTCAAGGCGCTGGAAGATGAGTTCGGCGACCGTTTCGTACGCATTCACCGCAATGCCCTGGTGGCACGCGAGCGCATCGAGCGCTTGCAGCGCACGCCGCTGGGGCACTTCCAGTTGTACCTGCGCGGCCTGGATGGCGACGCGCTGACCGTAAGCCGGCGCCACGTCGCCGGCGTGCGCAAGATGATGCAGACCCTCTGATCACGCACTGGCCGCCTGTATCGCGGCGATCATCCCCGGCGCCAGGGACGGCGCGGCATGACCTGGGTCTGCAGGCAGCGCAGGCAGGTTTGCTATCATCGGCGGCATTTCCCTTGTTTCGGTATGCCCATGTCCCCTCGCCAAATCCGCATTGCTACCCGTAAAAGCGCGCTTGCCCTGTGGCAGGCCGAATATGTCAAGGCGCGTCTCGAGCAGGCACATCCGGGCCTGGCGGTGAGCCTGGTGCCCATGGTCAGCCGTGGCGACAAACTGCTCGATGCGCCGCTGGCGAAAATCGGCGGCAAGGGCCTGTTCGTCAAGGAACTGGAAACCGCGCTGCTGGACAATCACGCCGACATCGCCGTGCACTCGATGAAAGACGTGCCGATGGATTTCCCCGAAGGCCTTGGCCTGTACTGCATCTGCGAGCGTGAAGACCCGCGCGATGCGTTCGTCTCCAACCGTTTCGACAGCCTCGACGCCTTGCCTGCCGGCAGCATCGTCGGCACCTCCAGCCTGCGTCGCCAGGCGCAACTGCTGGCACGCCGGCCCGACCTGACCATCCATTTCCTGCGCGGCAACGTCAACACGCGGCTGGCCAAGCTCGATGCCGGTGAGTACGACGCGATCATCCTCGCGGCCGCCGGCCTGATTCGCTTGGGCTTCGAAACCCGCATCACCTCCACCATCAGCGTCGACGACAGCCTGCCTGCGGGCGGTCAAGGTGCGGTCGGTATCGAATGCCGCAGTGCCGACTCCGAGATCCACGCCCTGCTGGCCCCGCTCAACCACGCCGACACCGCCGACCGGGTCGCGGCCGAGCGGGCGATGAACAAGCACCTCAACGGCGGTTGCCAGGTGCCGATCGCCTGTTATGCCGTGCTCGAAGGCGATCAACTGTGGTTGCGCGGCCTGGTCGGCCAGCCCAACGGCCAGACCCTGCTCACCGCCCAGGGGCGTGCACCGCGCGGCGCCGCCGAAGCGCTGGGGGTAGAAGTGGCACAGGCGCTGCTGGGCCAGGGCGCCGAGGCGATTCTCAAAGACATCTACGGCGAGGCCGGACACCCGTGAGCGGCTGGCGCCTGTTGCTGACGCGCTCGGGCGAGGACTGCGCAGCACTGGCCCAGTCTCTGGCGCACGCCGACATCGCCGCCAGCTGCCTGCCGCTGATCGACATCGAGCCGCTGCCGCTGGACGCCCCGTTGCGTGGCCGTCTCAGCGACCTTGGGCGCTATCAGGCATTCATCGTGGTCAGCAAGCCGGCAGCGCGCCTGCTGCTCGATCATCTGGCCGCATTCGGCCAGGTGCCGCCTGCGGCGAACTGGTTCAGCGTCGGTGAGGCCACTGCCCGCGTGCTGCAAGCGCAGTCGTTGCAGGTGCATTGGCCGGTGCAGGGCGATGACAGCGAGGCGTTGCTCGCACTGCCGGCGCTGCAACGCGTGCTTGCCACCCGGCCACGGGTTCTGATCGTGCGTGGGGTCGGAGGTCGCGAACTGCTGGCCGAGCGTCTTGCAGAGCAAGGTGCTAGTGTCGATTATCTGGAACTGTACCGCCGGTGCCTGCCAGACCACGCGCTGGGCACTCTGCTCGGCCTGATCGACGGGGAACGCCTCAACGGGCTGGTGGTCAGCAGTGGGCAAGGTCTTGAACATTTGCATCGTCTGGCGGCGGCCCACTGGCCCCGCCTGGCGACGATGCCGTTATTCGTGCCCAGCCCCCGCGTCGCCGAACAGGCGCGGGCGCTAGGCGCGCAACAGGTTGTGGAATGCCGCGGCGCTAATGCTGCGGCCTTGCTGGCAGCTGTACAGCGAACGGCTGTACCTGCCTTGTCAGGGTGCTGAGCCGAGCGCTGCGCCTCAATGCAAAGGATGGATACGTGAGCGAAACTGTCTTGTCCAACAACGAACAACCGGCGCCGCCGCAGACGCCGAAAGCCCCCGCGGGCAAGCCTGCCAAACGCTCCGGCAATGGTATTGCGGTACTCGCCCTGTTGCTCGGCGCAGCCGGTGTGGCCGTCGGTGGCTGGGGTGCCTGGCAAGTCCACCAACTGCAAGGTGACGAGCAGGGGCAGGGCCAGAGCCTGCAAGCGCTGAACGAGCGCGCCAATGCCTTGCAGCAGCGCGAGCAACAGATCAGCGCCCAGCTGTCGAGCCTGCCTGCGGCCAGTGAGCTGGAAGATCGCCGGCGCCTGGTGGCGCAGCTGCAAGGTGATCAACAACGCCTCAGCCAGCGCATGGACACCGTGCTCGGCGAGAGCCGCAAGGAATGGCGCCTGGCCGAGGCCGAACATTTGCTGCGTCTGGCGACCCTGCGCCTGTCTGCGTTGCAGGACATCACCAGCGCCCGGGCGCTGGTCGAGGGAGCCGACCAGATTCTGCGCGAGCACAGCGACCCAGGCTCGTTCGCCGCGCGCGAGCAACTGGCGCGCAGCAAGGCGATTCTCGACAGCACCGAGCAACCCGACCGCACCGGCCTGTTCCTCAAGCTGGCGGCCCAGCGTGACCTGGTGCAGCAGCTCAGCGCGCAGTCGCCCGATTTCGACGCCAACGCCGATGCCATGGGTGCGCTGACTGGCGAGGGCGATATGTCGAGCCGCCTGTCGCAGTGGTGGGGGCAGATGTCCAAGTACTTCCAGGTTGACTTCGACGCCGATCAGAACGTGCGTCCGCTGCTGGCCGGGCAGTCGCTGAACCAGCTGCGTCTGGCCCTGAGCCTGACCATCGAGCAGGCGCAATGGGCGGCGCTCAACGGCGAGGCGAAGGTCTACAGCCAGGCGCTGGATGATGCCCGCAGTGTGCTGTTGGCCAACTTCAACCCCGACAACCCGCAAAGCAAGGCCATGCTGGAAAGCCTCAACCAATTGGCCGACCAGCCGGTTTCGGTGCAAGTGCCCGACCTGAGCGAGAGCCTGGCCGCGGTTCAGGCCTACATTCAGCGCCGTCACGTGCCGGCCGAAGCTGAAGGGGCCAAGCCATGAAGCGGGTGTACCTGCTGGCAGTCATTGCCATCGCCGTAGCGGCAGCGCTGGGCATTGCCATCGCCAAGCACAGCGGTTACGTGCTGATCGCCTATGGCGGCTTCCGTTATCAGTCCAGCCTGTGGGCGGCGCTGGGTGGCTTGCTGCTGCTGGTGCTGGTGATCTGGCTGCTGCGTCATCTGATCGGCTTCGTGCTGACCTCCACGGGTGTGGTCAATCCCTGGTCGCGGCGCAACCGCAGCCGGCGCACGCGGATTTCCATCGAGCAGGGCCAGCTCGATCTGGCCGAAGGGCGCTGGGCGAGCGCGCACAAACACCTGCGTCGAGCGGCTGAAGCCGAGCGTCAGCCGTTGCTCTTCTACCTTGGCGCGGCGCGCGCGGCCAACGAGCTGGGCCGCACGCAAGACAGCGACAACCTGCTAGAGCGTGCGCTCGAGCGTCAGCCCGAGGCAGAGCTGGCGATCGCCCTGGCCCATGCCCAACTGCAGCTCGACCGCGGCGACAGCGAAGGTGCGCTCGATACCCTGCAGGCCATGCATGCGCGCTACCCGGACAACGCCCAGGTGCTACGCCTGCTGCACCGCCTGCATCTTGAGCGCGGCGACTGGTCGGCGCTGGTGCGCCTGCTGCCTGAATTGCGCAAGCAAAAAGCCTTGCCTGCGACCGAGCTCGCCACCCTCGAACAACGTGCCTGGGGCCAGAACCTGGGCCTGGCCGCGACCACCGGCGAAGATGCGCAGGCGGCCCGGCAGGCACTCGAGCGGGCCTGGCAGCAACTGAGCAACGCCCAGCGCCAGGAGCCTCAGCTGGTTCTGGCGTATGCCGAACAGATGCGTCAGTTGGGTGCGCAGGGCGAATCCGAGCAGGTGCTGCGTGCCGCGATCAAGCGCCAGTACGAAAGCCACCTGGCGCGGTCGTACGGATTGGTTCGTGGGGAAGACCCTGCCAAACAACTGAACACCGCTGAAGGCTGGCTCAAGGAGCATCCACAAGACCCGAGCCTGTTGCTGACCTTGGGCCGCCTGAGCTTGCAGAACCGTTTGTGGGGCAAGGCGCGCGATTACCTGGAAAGCAGCCTGCGCCTCGAGCGTAACCCGGAAACCTGTGCGGAGCTGGCGCGGCTGCTCGCTGCGATGGGCGATACCGAACGCAGTAACCAGTTGTTCCAGGAGGGTCTGAATCTGCTCGACAGCCGCCTGCTGGCCCTGCCACTGCCCAAGGCAATCAACGCCTGAACCGTCCTCGGCTCTTTGGTCATTCCACAGAGCCGAGGCGTTTTTCCCGGTCCGTTGTAGGGCGATTGGTCTTAAGGTTTGGGTCCTCAGAAACCTCCCACTTGTTCTTGCACCCTTTCCCGCCAATTCTGGGACATATCTGGTCTGTAGCGCCTTGAAACAGGGGAGATCTTTCCTTACCGTCTCAGGCCACCATTATCCTCCGGGAATGTCCTCGTCCATGTCGCTGGCTCGTTTGCGCACGCTGTTCTTTCCCGCCTCGCTGGCCTCGCTGATCGTGCTGATCGGCTCGATCAAGCTCGAGTCGATGGCGGGTCTGGCGCCCTGCGCGCTGTGCTACAGCCAACGCGCGTTACTGGGTGTGTATCTGTTGCTGGGCTTGTGCGCGATCATCTACTCCCCCAGCCGGCGCAGTGACCGCAACTATGCGCGCACGCTGCTGCTCAGCGCCGGGCTGGGTGCGTGGCTGGCCGGGCGCCAGGTGTGGTTGCAGAGCGAAAGCTGGTCGACGGTCAGTTGTCCATCGCCAGTGCCGATGCTGTCCGACCTGCCGCTGGGCCAGGCTCTGTACCGGCTGCTGCTGGGCAGCCCGGAATGCGCGCCGATCAGCTGGAGCTTTCTCGATCTGACCCTGCCCGAGTGGAGTCTGCTGGCGTTTCTTGGGCTGGCGTGCCTGCCGTTGAGCTTTTTGCTCGCGCAGCGTCTGCGCACCCTGATGACGGATTGATCTGGCGCACGGCATCGGCTGTTTGCTCGACCAGCGGTGGTTGGGGCGAGGATTAAACGCTTGTATGAAGTTAGTGTGCTGCGTACCTTGATGGGCAGGACCTGCGGGAATAATCTCCCACAGCGCATACCGAAAAATACACCTGCTCGATGCCCGTTTGCTGATATCACCCCAGGGGCAATTTCAGATTGCCAGGGTAGAAGGGCATCAACCCAGAAGGGATGAGATCGCCATGCTTGATAGTTGTCAGAATGCTCAGGAACGCTGGGGCGGGGTTCACAAGCTGATCGACCGTTGGCTGGAAGAACGCCACGAGCTGGTCAAGGCATTTCGTCAAATGCGCGACGCCAAGCCTGCGTTTGCTGATAAACAGCACAACACCGGATTCTGCGAAATTCTCGTCGATTATGTGTCGGGCTGGCACTTCGGCATTTGCGAACAGTTGATCAGCGAGGCCAAGGCCTTTGGCGATGACCGTGCCCTGCGTCTGGCCAATGAAATCAACCCGCGCATCGACGAAATTACCCAGATCGCCCTGGCCTTCAACGACCATTGTGAAAAAGCCGAATGCACTGACGCCGAACGCTTCGCCAAGAAGCTTGGCGAATTGGGGAGCCTATTGCGTGAGCGTTTCGAGCTCGAAGACTGCCTGATCGAAGTGCTGCACAACGCCCACAACACCGAAGACACCGCGCGCGCCTGAGCCCTGCTCAGTTGCCTACAGCCAGCAGTTCGATTTCGAACACCAGCGGCGTGTAGGGCGCGATCACGTCACCAGCGCCTTGTGCGCCGTAGGCCAACGCCGACGGTATCACCAGCCGCCACTTGGCGCCCGCCCGCATCTGCGGCAACGCCAGCCGCCAGCCTTCGATCACCGAGTCCAGCCTGAACCACTGCGCGGTCTGGCTCTGGTCGAATACCGTGCCGTCCGGCAACCAGCCGGTGTAGCGCACCTGGACCCTGCCCGCTGTTGCTGGCTGCGGCCCGGCTCCGCTGGCCAGCTCGCTGTACAGCACACCTTGGGTCAACTCATGCGTACCGCTGCGCGCCCGCTGTTGGGCGATGAAACGCGCTTCTGCGGCCATCAGTTCCGCCGTGTGGGCCTGTTCGGCAGCGGCATTGGCCTGCTCCTCGTGCTGCTGCAACAGCGTTTGCATGCGCTGCGCGTCGAGCTTTAGCGGTTGCTGTCGATACGCGGCATTCAGACCCTCGAGCAATGCTTCGATCGGCAGATCGGGCACTTCCTTGCGCAGCCGCTCACCCAGGCTTGCACCGACGCTATAGGCCACGTCATCAGGCGCGTCGGCAGGTGCCGCAGCGAAGGTCAGTGGGGTCGACAGGCACAGGCCAAGAACAAGATAGCGGCGCACGGTGAACTCCTACGATCGGGGCGGCAAGTATGCCAGTGTTGCAGGGCGGACGTTGCTTGAACGCGGGCGGGCGAAGTAAGGTTCCCAGGTTGGATGAATAAACAATCGTGAGCGAAGTCAAACTACCCGTTGCGTGCCCCTGACAGGCTCTAGCGGTGTCAGCGGCAGAAGCATAGTATGAGTCGCACTCTCCTCAGCCAGGATGTAGACCATGTCGGCAAAGAAGAAGCCAGTCAGTACTCCGTTGCACCTGCTCCAACAACTTTCCAATAGCCTGCTCGAACATCTGGAAGATGCCTGCAGCCAAGCCTTGGCCGATGCCGAGAAACTGCTCGCCAAGCTTGAGAAACAACGCGGCAAGGCGCAGGACAAACTGCATAACGCCCGCCTGAAGTTGCAGGATTCGGCAAAAGCCGGAAAAGCCAAGGCCCAGGGCAAGGCGCAAAAAGTGGCGGGTGAGTTGGAAGAACTGCTCGACTCGCTCAAAGAGCGCCAGACTGAAACCCGCACGTATATTCAGCAACTCAAGCGCGATGCACAGGAAAGCCTGAAGTTGGCCCAAGGGGTTGGCAAAGTGCGCGAAGCCGCTGCCAAGGCGCTGGACCAGCGCGCCGCCAAACCTGCGCCAGCGCCGGCCAAGCCCGCCGCGCGCAAGCCGGCAGCGGCCAAGCCTGCTGCGGCAAGTGAGGCGCCCAAGGCCCCGGGCAAACCTGCAGCGCGGCGTGCGCCGGCCAGCCGCGCGGCGGCAGCCAAAGCGGTAGCCGAGCCTGCCGACAAAGCCACTGCCGCCGCCAAGCCCGCTCCGCGCAAGGCACCGGCCAAGCCCGCAGGCACTGCGCCTGCGCCACGCAAGGCAGCGGCCAAGCCTGCCGCCCGCAAGCCCGCTGCCAGCAAACCTGCAGCACCTGCAGGCGCTGCTGCGAGCACCCCGGCTTCGTCAGCCGCACCTGCCGACGCCGCTCAGAAACCCGTTTCTTCCTGAAGCCGGCAAGCCGCGACGCGCACCGTCTGGAGCGCGTCGTGGTGCTGCGCAGAAATCGGTAGCAGCAACCGCAGCCAGTCCTGCCCTTGCCGTCCAGGCGTTGGCGACCAGTGCGTCGCAGCCTCCTCCAGCCGCTCCAGCAGTGTGCGTTCCGCCTTCAGCTCCAAGCCTTTCAATTGCTCGCGCAGCATGCCCAGTTGCGGGTCGCTCTGTGCCTGCGCTTTCCAGTGCTGGCGCAGCAGGCGCAATGGCCCGATGACTTCGTTCTGCCAGGCGCTTGCCAGTGCGCACAACGTGTCTGCGCGCTGGGCATCGGCACCCACCTGGCGGCTGTGCAACCAGCAGCCGCACAGTAGCAGGCACACGTCCGCACCCGCTTCCTGCAAGGCCAGAGCGGCCGTTTCCACACCGCCACGGCCATACAGCGCCAGTGCGTAACTCCACAGATCGTTCGACATCATTGGCCCCACACTACTGGGTCGAGGAAGCTGGTAGACTCCGCGACCATCATGATCAGACTATCCAACCTCACTTTACAGCGTGGTCCTCAGCGCCTGCTAGAAGGCGCCGAAATGACCCTGCACACCGGCCATAAAGCCGGCCTGATCGGTGCCAACGGCGCCGGTAAATCCAGCCTGTTCGCCTTGCTGCGCGGCGAGTTGTCGCCTGACGGTGGCGACTGCCAGGTGCCGGCCGACTGGCGCATCGCGCACATGCGTCAAGAGGTCGATACGCTCGACCGCGTCGCGGTCGATTACGTGCTCGACGGCGACCTGCGCCTGCGCCAGGTGCAGCGCGAGCTGGCAGCCGCCGAGCAAGCGCAGGATGGTACCGCTCAGGCGCGCCTGCACAGTGAGCTGGACAGCGCCAATGGCTACACCGCCGATGCGCGGGCGCGCAAGTTGCTCGCCGGGCTGGGCTTTACCAACGAGCAGATGGACCGCCGCGTCGGCGACTTCTCCGGCGGCTGGCGCATGCGCCTGAACCTCGCCCAGGCCCTGATGTGCCCGTCCGACCTGCTGCTGCTCGACGAGCCAACCAACCACCTGGACCTCGACGCCATTCTCTGGCTCGAAGACTGGCTCAAGGGTTATCCGGGCACGTTGCTGCTGATTTCCCACGACCGCGATTTCCTCGACGCCGTGGTCGATCATGTGCTGCATGTCGAGCAGCGCAAGCTCAACCTCTACAAAGGCGGCTACAGCGCCTTCGAGCGCACTCGCGCCGAGCGTCTGGCGCAGCAGCAACAGGCCTACGAGAAGCAGCAGGCCCAGCGTGCGCACATGGAAAAGTACATCGCGCGCTTCAAGGCCCAGGCCACCAAGGCGCGTCAGGCACAGAGCCGCATCAAGGCGCTGGAGCGCATGGAAGAATTGTCGGCGGCGCACGTCGATTCGCCGTTCGACTTCGTTTTCCGCGAATCGCACAAACTCTCCAACCCGCTGCTCGACCTCTCCGAAGGGCGTCTGGGCTACGGCGAGCGGGCCGTGCTGGAGAAGGTCAAGCTGCAACTGGTGCCCGGTGCACGGATCGGCCTGCTGGGCCCCAACGGCGCAGGCAAGTCGACCCTGATCAAGAACCTCGCCGGCGAGCTGCAACCGCTGGGCGGGCGTCTGGTCCGCGGCGAGAACCTGGCGGTGGGCTACTTCGCCCAGCACCAGCTCGATTCGCTCGATGACAAGGCCAGCCCGTTGTTGCACCTGCAGCGCCTTGCGCCGAGCGAGCGCGAGCAGACCCTGCGCGACTTCCTCGGTGGCTTCGATTTCCACGGTGATCGGGTCGACGAGCCGGTGGTGAATTTCTCGGGCGGTGAAAAGGCGCGTCTGGCCCTGGCGTTGATCGCCTGGGAGCGGCCCAACCTGCTGCTGCTCGACGAGCCGACTAACCACCTGGACCTGGAAATGCGTCTGGCCCTGACCATGGCGCTGCAAGAATTCAGCGGCGCTGTGGTGGTGGTGTCTCACGACCGTCACCTGCTCAAGAGCACTACCGATGATTTCCTGCTGGTGGCCGACGGCAAGGTTGAGGCGTTCGATGGCGACCTCGATGACTACAGCCGCTGGCTGCTGGAATTCCGTCAGCGCAGCGCGGCATCGACTGCGGCGCCGGGCAATCCGGATAAAACCGACAAGAAAGCCCAGCGCCAGGCCGCAGCCGCCCTTCGCCAGCAGTTGGCGCCGCACAAGCGGGCGGCCGACAAGCTGGAAAGCGAACTGGGCCAAGTGCACACGCAATTGGCCGAGATCGAAACCGCGCTGGGTGACAGTGGCCTTTATGACGCTGCCCGCAAGGAGCAACTGCGCGAGCTGCTGGCTCGACAGAGCACGCTCAAGCAGCGCGAAGGCGAGCTGGAAGAAGCCTGGATAGAAGCGCTGGAAACCCTCGAGAGCATGCAGGCCGAACTCGAAGCGCTGTCCTGACGCTGCTGGCGGATGCGCTGTTCACAGCCATCGGCCAGCGTTTGCCCAGCTACCGGCAAATTTTTCTGGTGATTTTCCCCTTCGCCGCTTAGCGTTACGTTTTGCAAACATTTGTCGAGCGAGGTGTGCGATGTCCCTGGAAACCTGGTTGGCGTTCTTCGCTGCATGCTGGGTCATCAGCCTGTCGCCAGGCGCCGGTGCCATCGCCTCGATGTCCAGCGGCCTGCAGTACGGTTTCTGGCGCGGCTACTGGAATGCCCTGGGCCTGCAACTGGGTCTGATCGCCCAGATCGCCGTCATCGCCGCCGGGGTGGGCGCGATTCTCGCGGCTTCGGCCACTGCGTTTCAGGTGATCAAGTGGTTTGGCGTGTGTTACCTGATCTATCTGGCGTATCGGCAGTGGCGTGCGCTGCCCATGGACATGAACGAGGGCGCCAGCCTGCGTCCGGTGGGCAAGCCCTCGACCCTGGTGCTGCGCGGCTTTCTGGTCAATGTCAGCAACCCCAAGGCGCTGGTGTTCATGCTGGCGGTGCTGCCGCAGTTCATCGATCCGCACGCCCCACTGCTCGGCCAGTACCTGTACATCACCGCCACCATGATCGCCGTCGACATGCTGGTGATGGCCGGTTATACCGGCCTGGCTTCGCGGGTCTTGCGCCTGCTGCGCACGCCGCGCCAGCAGAAACGTCTGAACCGCACCTTCGCCGGCCTGTTCCTCGGTGCCGCAACCTTCCTCGCCACCCTGCGCCGCGCGCCGCTTTGAGCTGGGCGCGCAGTGAATCGGTGATTCGTTGGAACCCTCGGCAGGCGTCACGCTGTCTCATCTTCAGACGGGTGATCACTCACCCTCTCAACCCACTTCGTTAGTGCGAGCTGAAGGCTGCGACTGACACCGAGGAGGCACTATGGACACTTCCACTCCGACCTACCCCGAGCTGTTCATGCAACTGGGGGTGGGTGATGACCCAGTCGAAATCGACAAGTTCATCACCACCCATGGTCCGCTCGACGACGACGTCAAACTGGTCGATGCGCCGTTCTGGAATGAAGGCCAACGCGCGTTTCTCAAGGAAAACTACATCGCGGATTCGGACTGGATCATGGTGATCGACCAGCTCAACGAAGCGCTGCACGAACCGAAGAAATAAGCGCCCAACGGCGCCTGGCCGCTTCCCGGAGCATTGCTATGCTTTCGGGAAGAACAAGGGGAGGGCGCCATGAAAGACCCCTATGCACCTGCCTTCTGGTGCACCGTCGTGGTTCTGGCCACCCTCAGCGCCGGCTACTACTACGGTATTCGCTCAGTCCAGCACATGCACCTGGCGGTGCAGTACCTCTACGCCGCAGCAGCCTTCACAGGCGCTGCGGCGCTGGCAGCCCTTGTCTGGGTGGCGTGGCGTTTCCTGCAGCTCAATCGCCGCGTCGTGCGCCAGGGTCACACCTTGCTGATCATCTGGAACACCAAAGTGGCGCTGCGCCGGGTCGAAACGGTGTTCGACCGCTATTTCTGGGGCAGCTACTGGCATTCGGGTCGCACGTTCGAAGAGGTCATGGGCGAACTCAAGGGCACGCCGCTGGAGCATAGCCTGGAGGTGCTCAAGCAGCAGTGCCGGGAGCTGGACCGTGAGATCCACGACCCTCACCAGCACTGGTCAGCCAACGCCCGCGACCTCAGCAGCGTCGCCACGGCAATGGCCCGTGATCGCTACCGGCTCGATCTGAACGATCCCTCGGCGGCCCGTCAAGGCGCCACCGCCGTGCTCAATCGCGAGCTGGAAGTGCTGGTGTACACCTGGTCGGCACGCCTACGCAGCTTCGATCACCAACTCGACGAGCTGGAGCAGGCATACCACTGACTCAGGCCGTTTCACCGCGAATGTACTGTTCCAGCTGCAGAATCAACCCGGCCTGTTCGGCAATGGTTTCCTTGACCAGGTCTCCGATCGACAACAACCCCAGCAACTTGCCGTTGTGCACCACCGGCAAGTGGCGCAGGTGGCGGTTGGTCATCAGGTTCATGCAGTACTCGAGGTTGTGCTTGGGCTCGACCGTGACCACCGGCGCGCTCATGATTTCGCGCACCGGCGTGGCGGCCGAAGAGCGCCCCTTGAGCACCAGTTTGCGCGCGTAGTCGCGCTCACTGACGATACCCACCACCTGGCCGTCTTCCAGCACCGGCAGGGCACCGATGTTCTTCTCTGCCAGCAGCTTGAGGGCATCGAGCACCGAGTCATCAGGGCCGATGGAATACACGGTCTGGTGCTCAGCCTTGCTCTTGAGGATTTGTTCGACGTTTTTCATACAGACCTCTGCGGGTGGAGTCAGCCCTGGGGGCGCCAGTGCCTCAAGCATCCTGCACGGCGGGCTGGCCGGCAACGCAGAAAACGGCATCGACCCGATTGAAAAACGCCATGAGCGGTTCAAGGCGACGATCTGCACAACGCAAGACCCGCTGCGTCGCAGCCAGAACGCCTCCAGCCCTGTATACACAGGTGCTTGCGCGCCCCGATCAGACATCTCCCAGGCAAGCCGCGCCCGGTCTGATGGTTTATGGCCGCTCTCAGTCGTTTCCTGGGTATACCGATAATCAAGGAGTCGTGATGAAACTCGCCGAATGGGCCGACCTGCAAGACCTGTACAAGCAAAGCCGCCGCCGGCCGAACAAGCTGCTGTTCACCTGGAGCGCGGTCAGAGCGCTATGGCCGATGTGGGCGGCCGCTGCTGCAACCCTGCCATTGGTGCTTTTTGCAGCCCTGGGCATGGCCTACCCGGTGCTGATTCCCTTCTGCTACATGCTGTTGCTGCCCTGGGCTATGGCCCTGTACTTGACCCGCATGGCAGCGCTGCGCACCGTGTACCCGGCAGAGTTCGCCGAGCACGCCATTGACCGGCAATCTGCCTTGGGCAAGGAAAACATTCTTTGTTATGCGTTTTTCCTCGAAGCGGTGCGCGCTGCCGGTTATACCGCTGAACGCCTGCGCGGGCTGTCGAGCTATGCGGATCTGGCCTGCAAGCCGGCAAGGCCCGGGCTGGCAGCGAACCTCGGCTTTGCCTCGATGATCGGTCTGATCATCGCCTTGAGTGCAGAAGCCATGAAAGCCAGCGCGTTGTTCGCCCTGGGAAAGGGCTGGGTCGTGGTCATGCTGGCCATGGCGGCAGGGTTTCTGTACTGGCTGATTCTCGACGGTATCCACAGCATTGCGTATGAGCGGGCGTGGATTAAGCGATACCTGGAGATGGCAGCGTGTGATCTTGAAGCGCAGGGAGTCAATGCGTCCTGGGACGCATCGGATGCGTTCGCGGAACCTGCGCTGCTCCGGGGCTAACGCCGCTTCTAATAGGATGTGCGGTCTCTATAGGAGTGGCTTTAGCCGCGATGGACTGCGAAGCAGTCCCAATCAACGTGCTATCACGCTTGACTGAATAGCATCATGGCAGTGCAGGGCCTATGCCCGCACTGCCTCAGGCGCCGATGCAACCTGTTCGACAATCCCGCGTGTCCGCGTTGACGACCGCTCAGGCAACCCTGCCTTTACGCCTGATGTAGACCACACCCCAGAGCACCCCCAACACTGCTGCCATGGTCGACGCACCCAGCACGCTCAGCTTCGCGGCAGCCAGCTGCTGCGCGTCGTTGAAGGCCAGTCCGGCAATGAAAATGGACATGGTGAAGCCGATACCCGCCAGCAGACCCACCAGCGCCACACCGCCCCATGTCACGTGGTCGGGCAGCTTGCACAGGCCCAGCCGAACCAGAATGAAAGTGGCCAGCATCACACCCACCGGTTTACCCAGTACCAGCGCCGTCACCACCCCGGAGACGATATGCACGACCTCCGAGTTGTCGAACCGGGTTCCGCCGAGGTCGACCCCTGCGTTGGCCAACGCGAACAGCGGCATGATCAGGAACGCCACCCAGGGATGCAGGCTTTGTTGCACGCGCAGCACTGGCGGCATGACCTCGCGTTCAGCCACGCGGATCTGCTTGAGGGGGCTGGCAATTGCCTTTTGATCCCGGTCCAGACGGTGCAGCAGTTCGTTGAATGCCTTGGACATGATTTCAACGGGACGTTCGTGGGAAGGCATCGATTTCACCGGAGTGATGAGGCCGAGCACCACGCCCGCCAGGGTCGGGTGAACGCCCAGCTTCAACAGGCCACTCCAGACGATGACGCCAGGCACCAGGTAGGCCCAGGCCAGACCAATGCCCATGCGCTGCAAGGCGAATACCATACCCAGGCCGGCACCGGCGATCAGCAGGCCCGAGTAGTCCAGGGTCGAGGTATAGAACACAGCGATGATCACGATGGCGGCAATGTCATCGATGATGGCCAGGGCCAGCAGGAAGATCCGCAGATTCGCCGGGATCGATTTGCCCAGCAACGCCAGCACACCGACGGCGAAGGCGATGTCGGTAGCCGTTGGAACCGCCCAGCCGTGGGAGGTGGCGGATGTGTTGAAGGCCAGATAGATGGCTGCAGGCACCAGTACGCCGCCCAGTGCCGCACCGACAGGCAGCGTCGCCATGCGCAGGTTCGACAGCGAGCCATCCTGGATTTCCTGTTTGATCTCCATGCCCACGACCAGGAAGAAGATGGTCATCAGCCCATCGTTGACCAGAAAGTGCAGTGATTGAGCGAGGGTGATCGAACCGATGCTCAGGGCGACTTCGGTGTGCCAGAACGCCTCGTAGGTGGCATTGGCCGGGCTGTTCGCCCAGACCAGCGCGGTGATTGCAGCCAGCATCAGAACGATACCGCTGACCGCTTCGATATGACTGAAACGCTCGAACGCGGCCATGGCGCGCGTCGTCAGAATCTGGGGGCGTGGAATGGATCGTGTGGCCGGGGTGTTGGGCGCAGGCATGGCGACTCCGCGCTAGCGGCCCGACCAGCGTTGGATTTTTAACCTGCGATTCAAGCCACATGCCTGACGCACCCTGGGCGCCATAGTAATTGTCGACGAGGGCGGGAGCAATCATGCTTGCCGTGTCGTTGCTTGAATGGCCAAGCCCCGCAGCGTTGCAGGATCATCCCGACTACACAGGCTGAGGTGTCATGAGGTACATCGTATTCATCAGTGAACAACCCTGCCCCGACGGTCTCTACACCGGTCCGGTCGCGCCGCAGGATGCCGACTATTTCACCCGAGGCGTGATGCCTCATCTGCGACCGTTGAGCGATGAGGAGTATCTCCACGGCCCCGCCGCTTTGCTCCACACCGGTGCGCGTTACAGCTACATCGTCAGCGGCGCAGACATTTACTGGTGCGTGGAATGGGAGCCAGGGCTCGTCGTGGTGAAGTGCTCGCCGGATGGCCGCATGGCCTGGACAGCGCTGCGCTCGCCCGTGCCCAACTTCGGAGGTCGTCCGGCCTCCGAAGTCGAGATGGCCCAGTTCGACGAAGACGAGGAGAACCCTCAATACAATCTGGTTTTCACGAGCTGGGATGCCCAGTTCGACGAAGACCACAGAACCTGGGGCGCCTTCGAACCCGCGTCACCCGGCGAAGAAGCCGCCTTCAACGCAGCCATGAGTCACGCCAACAGGTTGTCGACACAGTATGAGCGCGACGACCAGCAGCATGGTGAGTGCCTGGCACGTTTCACCGCCCATTGCGCAGAAGGTATTCGGGTCAACGCATCGTGAACGGGTCGAGGCTGGCGCCAGGCAACGAAAAAGGCCCCGTATAGAGCGAGCTATACGGGGCCTTTTCTTGTGCTGCTGCTTCCCCCTTGTACCCACGCTGCCAAGGCAGCATCTGGGGTGATGGGGTGAGTGCTGATGTGTATGGCGCACTCGGCGGGATTCGAACCCACGACCACTGCCTTCGGAGGGCAATACTCTATCCAGCTGAGCTACGAGTGCAACGGGGCGCAATGATACCCATCTCGTTGCATCGCGTCCATCGCCTTGATCCTGGGTGTTTTTTCCTTACTGGCCGGGTGCGTTCTGCGCCAGGATGGCGTTGGCCAGATCCATGTCGCTGGCTTTGACCTCTGGGTTGTCCTGACGCACTTGCCGCATGGCGGCTTCCAGGAACGGGCCGCGAATGGCGCCGTCACTGGCGACGAAGCTGCCGGCATCTTCCTGTGCGGCGGCGACGAGCTTGTGGTCCTTGAAGGTCAGGTAGGTCGAGCCGGTGGTGGCACCGGATGACAGGACATCGCGCCAGAACCCGCTGGCCATGGCAGAACCGACAGGTAGTGCGAGCAGGGCGGCAGTAGCGATGACGATTGGCAGGCGCATGATGGACGAACCTCGGTGGTGACCCGGCTGAAAGTGCTATATCGATCTAAATTCAGGTAGCAAGTTCCCGGTTCGCGGGGGTGACATCGGTGCTCAACCGCAGACGCGCATGACCTCCTGCAAGCTCGTCAGGCCTTGTGCCACTTTCTCTTCGCCACACTGGCGCAGTTCGCGCAGGCCTTCGCTGGCCGCCTGTTGCCGCAGCCGCTGCACATCGGCGCCGGCATCGATCTGCTGGCGCAGGCCATCGCTCATCAGCAACAGTTCGAACAGGCCGGTGCGGCCGTGGTAGCCAGTATTGCGGCAGGTCGGGCAGGTACGTACGTCGGCGCCTGCCGGAGCACGGCAGTGGGTGCACAGCGTGCGCACCAGACGCTGCGCCATGACGCCTGCCAGCGTGGCCTTGATCAGGTAATCGGCCACGCCCAGCTCTTGCAGGCGAGTGATGGCGCTGCAGGCGTCGTTGGTGTGCAGGGTCGAGAGCACCAGATGGCCGGTCAGCGCCGCCTGGATCGCCACCTGGGCGGTTTGCTGATCACGGATCTCGCCGATCATGATCACGTCGGGGTCCTGGCGCAGCAGTGCGCGAACGCCACCGGCGAAATCGAGCTCCAGTGCGGGGTTGACCTGAAGCTGGCTGAAGCTCGGTTGCAGGCGTTCGATAGGGTCTTCGATGGTGCACAGGTTGATCTGCGGGCAGGCCAGATGGTCGAGGCTGGCATAGAGGGTCTGGGTCTTGCCCGACCCGGTCGGGCCGGTCACCAGAATGATGCCCTGGCGCCGTTGCAACAGGCTCAGCCAGCGCTCCAGCAGCGCACCCTGCAGGCCAAGTGGGGCGAAACCCTGCTGCAATTGCTGGGCATCGAACAGACGTAGCACCAGTTTTTCCCCGAACGGCGTGGGCAGGCTGGAGGCGCGCAATTCCAGTTCGCGGCCATCGGCCAGACGCTGCTGCAGCCGCCCATCCTGCGCTCGACGTCGTTCGGCGACGTTCATCCGCGCCAGGTGCTTGAGGCGACTGCTCAGTGCCAGCATGACGTTGCCCGGGAAGTGGTACACCGGGTGCAACAGACCATCGATGCGGTAGCGCAACTGGCCCTGCTCGCGCTGCGGTTCCAGGTGGATATCGCTGGCGCGCTGCTCGACGGCGTACTGCAGGATCCAGTCGACCAGGCCGATGATGTGCGCGTCCTCGGCGCTGGACTCCTGCTGGCGGCGGCTGGGCTCGAGCAGCTGGCGCAGGTGCTCGATGCTGCTGCCGTGCTGCTGGCTGGCGCCCGCCACGCGCTCGGCCAGTTGCAAGGATGCCTGGCTGAGCTTGCGGATCAGCACCGGGCTGGCCAATACGCGATCGATGCTCAGCCCGAGGCTGCTGCCAAGGTCAGCCTCCCAGTCGTGCTGGTAGGGTTGCGCGCTGGCGATGGTGATGGCATTGGCCGAGACCCTGATCGGCAGGATGGCATGGCGCTCGGCGAAGGCCGGCGAAATCAACGCACTGGTGCGGCTGAGGTCCAGTTGTAGCGGGTCGAGGTGCAGGTACGGTTGGCCGACCTTCTTCGCCAGCCAGCGGCACAACCAGTCCATGTCCAGGCGTTGGCCAGGGGCCTGAAGGTCTTCCAGGGCCAGGCTGGCGATGGTTTCCAGCGGGTGGCTGCGCGGGTGCGCCTCGGCGCTGTCCAGCGCGGCCAGTACCGCACTGGCGGGCAGGTGCTGTTCAGCGAGCAGTGTGTCGAGCAGGCGGTTGAGGTCGAGCGAGCGGTCGTGGGCGCAGTACATGGCGGGCATCCTTGCCGGGCGGGTGTCGGCAGTCAGGTTAGCCAGCCACCTGGCCCGGCGCGCTGCGCCGCGGTTACAGAATCTTGCCGCAACCGTGCAGTGACACGTCGGCCACGCAGATCAGGTTGCGCAGCTTGTGCGCGATCAGTTCGGCGCGGTGCCAGGTGAGGCCACCTACGGCGATGTGTACGGAAAATAGCTCATCGGTCTGGCTCGCCTGCACGTGGTGCGGGGTCAGCGATTGCAGGGCGAACAGGTTGAGGATTCGGCACAGGCTGTCGGGTTCGGCTTCCACGCGAATGTCGTAGTTCACCTGCACCTGCGCGGCTGGGGTTGCCCAGGCGTCCGGGCGAGAAAGGGTATCGAGATTGACCAGTGCGTTCATGCATGCCTCCACAGGGATGCGAGCATTCTGACAGGAGGCTTGTGGGTTTTTTTCGCTAACATGACCCTGTTTGGCGTTACCGGCCAATTGTTCTATTCGGTTTTGCCCTTGAGGAGAATTGATTATGCGCACCGAGCTGGACGCCTACGACCGCCGCATCCTCGCCCTGTTGCAGGACGACGCATCACTGTCCAGCGCGCAGATCGCCGAACAGGTCGGGCTGTCGCAGTCGCCGTGCTGGCGGCGCATTCAGCGGCTCAAGGAGGAGGGGGTGATTCGCGCTCAGGTGACGTTGCTCGATCGCAAGAAAGTCGGCCTGGATACGCAGATTTTCGCCGAGGTCAAACTCAACGCCCACGGCCGCTCCAACTTCGCCGAATTCACCGAGGCGATTCGCGGTTTTCCGGAGGTGCTGGAGTGCTATGTGCTGATGGGCTCGGTGGATTTTTTGCTGCGCATCGTGACTGCCGACATCGAGGCCTACGAGCGCTTCTTCTTTGAAAAACTGTCGAACGTGCCCGGCATTCAGGAGGTGAACTCGATCGTCGCGCTGTCGGAGATCAAGTCCACCACCAGCCTGCCATTAACGCGCTGAGGGCGACTTGAGCAGGTGTTTCCAGGCACGGCTCTGGTCGATGGCACGCACTTGCTCGACTCGCGCATCGAGCAACTGCTGACGCGCGTCGGCTTGCTCGTCTTCGTCGGTGAGCGGCTGCTCGGCCAACAGTTGCAGGCGGTTCAGATCACCGTACAGGCGGTCGAGCTGCGGTGCCTCGAGCACCTGCCGGGCATGGTGCAGCCAGCTCTGCACACGCTCCAGGCGCGGCAGCTGTTCAGCCAGATCTTCAGGACGTTGCGCGTACAGCGGCAGTTGCAAGGCGCGGCCTTCCTCGCCCAGCAGGTGCATCAGCCAGCTGGCCAATTGCGCCTTGCCCTGGCGCTCGCCGCGGTTGGGGCGTTCGCTGGTCCAGGCGCGGGCCGACAGCCAGCGTGAGGTCTCCAGCGAGAATTGGCCCCAGCGCGGGTCTTGCAGTTCTTCGGCGAACTGTTCGGGCGCGGCGCGGCGAATGTCTTCGTCATCGTTGCCGGCCTGCACCAGCGGGCGCCAGTCTTCGAGCAGGGCATCGAGGCTGGCGCGCAAGCTGCGGGTGGTGGCGCGTGGTGCGGCCTGACCCAGGCTGGTGACCAGTGCGCGCAGCTCGGCCAGGCACTTGACCCAGTCCTGCAGCAGGCTCCAGTGACCGTTGTGGCGGTATTGCTCGGCCAGGCGCTGGCTGCTGCCGAGCAGCTCCCAGGCCAGCGCGGCGAAGGCATCGTCCAGCGCCATGCCGGCGTCCAGCTCGCTGGTCGGCAGGCTCAGGCTGTAGCTGTTGGGGTCGAGCAGGCGATAGCCGCGCTCGGCCTTGCTGATGTCGCACGGCATCAGGGCGTGACCGGCGGCCAGTTCCGCGGCCAGTTCGAGCAGCGCTTCGGCACTGCCTTCACGCAGTTCCAGCTCGACCTCGCAGATCTCTTCCTTGAGCTTGCCGGCGACCACGCTGCCCTGATCGAGGGCCACTTCGATGACCACCTTGGCCTTGCCGCGACCCCAGGCGATCTCGGCGTACTGGCGGGTGAAATCGGTGGTGAACAGCGGCTTGATGGTCTTCTTGTCGAGCGCGTTCAGTTGCTCGGGCCAGCAACTGGCGTCGAGTTTTTTCAGGTCAAGCTTGGGTTTGTCGAGCTGCCACTCGAACTCCTGACGCTCGGACAGCCCGGCCACGCTCTTGCCGCGGCACTTGAGGGTCTGGATCACCACATCGCCATCGCGGCGCAGACGCAGCGCCACGTGGGCGGCAGACAAATCGCGCTCGGCGGTGTCGAAATACTGATTGGTCAGCTCACGGGTTTGCCAGCCGGCCTTGTTGCGCTTCTTCAGCAGAGGGTGCTCGCGCAGTGCGGCGAGGGTCTCGCGGCTGGCGCGGAGTTTGAGTTCGGTTTCTGTGTGCATCGCGGGCTCGATAAAGACGGGCTTGAATGCCCGGCAGTCTACAGCAGTCGGCCGTCTACCGCTGCGTCGGGCGGCAGGTCAAGCCGGGCAGGCTTGCCCTCTGGTCGGAATGCGTTGCTATGATGGGGACCGTTTGAAAGGAGAGCGCGCATGCCGTTGCCAACGCTGAAAGACCAGTTCGCCGCGCTGATCGCCGCGCCTTCCGTCAGCTGCACGCAGCCCGCCCTGGACCAGTCCAACCGCCAGGTCATCGACCTGCTGGCCGGGTGGCTGGGCGACCTGGGTTTCCACTGCGAAATCCAGCAGGTCAGTGCCGGCAAGTTCAACCTGCTCGCCAGCCGCGGCACTGGCCCGGGCGGCCTGGTGCTGGCCGGTCACAGCGACACCGTGCCGTTCGACGAGCAGCTGTGGCACAGCGACCCGCTCAAGCTCACCGAGCAGGATGGCCGCTGGATCGGCCTGGGCAGCTGCGACATGAAGGGCTTCTTCGCGTTGGTGATCGAGGCGGTGCAACCGCTGCTCGAGCACGACTTCAAGCAACCGCTGCTGATTCTTGCCACCTGTGACGAAGAAAGCTCGATGTCCGGCGCCCGTGCCCTGGCCGAGGCCGGTCGTCCATTGGGGCGTGCCGCAGTGATTGGCGAGCCGACCGGGCTGCGCCCGATCCGCATGCACAAGGGCATTCTCATGGACCGCATCGACATTCTCGGTCGTAGCGGTCACTCCTCCGACCCCAGCCTGGGGCGCAGCGCCATGGAAGCCATGCACGCGGTGATGGGCGAGCTGATGGGCCTGCGCCAGCAGTGGCAGCAGACCTACAACAACCCGCAGTTCACCATTCCCACACCGACCATGAACTTCGGCTGCATCCACGGCGGCGACAACCCCAACCGCATCTGTGGCCAGTGCGCCCTGGAGTTCGACTTGCGGCCACTGCCGGGCATGGATGTCGAGCAGCTGCGCGCGGCCATCCAGGCGAAACTGCAACCGCTGGCCCAACGCCACGAGGTGCAGATCGACTACGCTCCGCTGTTCCCCGAAGTGCCGCCGTTCGAGCAGGCCGCCGATGCCGAGCTGGTGCAACTGGCCGAGCGTCTGACCGGGCACCGCGCCGAGGCCGTGGCCTTCGGTACCGAAGCGCCTTACCTGCAACAGCTGGGTTGCGAAACCATCGTGCTCGGCCCTGGCGATATCCGCTGCGCCCACCAGCCGGGCGAGTACCTTGAAATGTCACGTCTGGAGCCTACCGTGCGTCTATTGCGTGATCTGATTCGGCACTATTGCCTCAACTAAACGTCCGACCGAATGTTTCGTCCTGCCAGAGGAGAATGCGCGTGACCGCAAGCCTGTTCCGACGATGATCCAGAGCGCCATTCCACACGCCGACCCCGTCCACCCAACCACAGGCTCTGTCATGCCCGATTACGTCAACTGGCTGCGTCATTCGTCCCCATACATCAACGCCCACCGCGACTGCACCTTCGTGGTCATGCTGCCCGGCGAGGCCATCGATCACCCCAACTTCGGCAACATCGTCCACGACCTGGTGCTGCTGCACAGCCTCGGTGTGCGCCTGGTGCTGGTGCACGGTTCACGGCCGCAGATCGAAAGCCGCCTCGCTGCCCGCGGCATCGCGCCCCGCTACCATCACGGCCTGCGCATCACCGACGCTGACACCCTGGAGTGCGTGATCGATGCGGTCGGGGCGTTGCGCCTGGCCATCGAAGCGCGCCTGTCGATGGACATTTCTTCCTCGCCGATGCAGGGCTCGCGGCTGCGGGTGGCCGGCGGCAATCTGGTCACCGCGCGGCCGATTGGCGTGATGGACGGCGTCGATTACCACCACACCGGCGAAGTGCGGCGCATCGACCGCAAAGGCATCGGTCGCCTGCTCGATGAGCGCTCCATCGTGCTGCTGTCGTCGCTGGGCTACTCGCCCACTGGCGAGATGTTCAACCTCGCTTGCGAGGACGTCGCCACCCGCGCCGCCATCGAGCTGGGCGCCGACAAACTGCTGCTGTTCGGCGCCGAGCCTGGCCTGTTGGACGAGCACGGCAAACTGGTGCGCGAGCTGCGTCCGCAGCAGGTGGCGGCGCACCTCACCCGGCTGGCTGGCGACTATCAGGGCGAGCTGCTCGACGCCGCCGCGCAGGCCTGCAAAGGCGGTGTGGCGCGTAGCCATATCGTCAGTTATGCCGAGAACGGCGCGCTGCTCACCGAGCTGTTCACCCGAGACGGTGGCGGTACGCTGGTGGCCCAGGAGCAGTTCGAGGTGGTCCGTGAAGCGAGCATCGAGGATGTCGGCGGCCTGCTGGAGCTGATCAGTCCGCTGGAAGAGCAGGGCATTCTGGTGCGCCGTTCGCGCGAGGTGCTGGAGCGTGAGATCGAGCAGTTCAGCGTGGTCGAGCGCGATGGCACGATCATCGCGTGCGCCGCGCTGTATCCGATTGCCGACTCCCAGGCCGGCGAGCTGGCCTGCCTTGCGGTGAACCCGGAGTATCGCCACGGTGGCCGCGGTGACGACTTGCTCGAACGCATCGAAAGCCGCGCCCGCACCTTGGGGTTGAACACCTTGTTCGTGCTCACCACCCGCACCGCGCACTGGTTCCGTGAACGTGGCTTCGAGCCCAGCGGCGTCGAGCGCCTGCCGGCGGCGCGCGCATCGCTGTACAACTACCAGCGCAATTCGAAGATTTTCGAGAAGTCGTTATAGGGCGGCTGCTTGAGCCGACCCGGCGATTGACGCAGCACAGATGAAAACGCCGCCCCGAAGGGCGGCGTTTTCGTTTACACCGTGTGCAGGTACCAGTTGTACTCAAGGTCGGAGATGGAGTGTTCGAACTCCTCCAGCTCGCTTTCCTTGCAGGCGACGAAGATGTCGATGTACTTCGGGTCGATGTACTTGTTGAGGATCTCACTGTCGTCCAGCTCGCGCAGGGCATCGCGCAGGTTGTTCGGCAGGCTTTGTTCCAGCTGCTCGTACGAGTTGCCTTCGATCGGCTCGCCCGGCTCGACCTTGTTGGTCAGGCCATGGTGAACACCGGCCAGCACCGCGGCCATCATCAGGTACGGGTTGGCATCGGCACCGGCTACGCGGTGCTCGATGCGCACGGCATCCGGCGAGCCGGTGGGCACGCGCAGGGCGACGGTACGGTTGTCCAGACCCCAGCTCGGCGCGTTGGGCACGTAGAACTGAGCGCCGAAGCGGCGGTACGAGTTGACGTTGGGGCAGAGGAACGCCATGGAGGCGGGCAGGGTCTCGAGCACACCGCCGACTGCATGACGCAATGCGGCGTTCTGCTCGGGATCCTCGCTGGTAAAGATGTTGTTGCCATCTTTGTCCAGAATCGAAATGTGCACGTGCAGTCCATTGCCCGCCTGGCCCGGGTAGGGCTTGGCCATGAAGGTGGTGTCCATTTCATGGTCGTAGGCGATGTTCTTGATCAGCCGCTTGAGCAGTACCGCATAGTCGCAGGCCTTGAGCGGGTCCGGCACGTGGTGCAGGTTGACTTCGAACTGTGCCGGTGCACTTTCCTTGACGATGGCGTCGGCTGGAATGCCTTGTTCCTTCGCACCCTCGAGGATGTCCTGGAGGCAATCGGCGTATTCGTCGAGGTCGTCGATCAGGTAGACCTGGGTCGACTGCGGACGCTTGCCGGAAATCGGCGAGCGCGGCGGCTGCGGACGGCCGTTCACGTTTTCCTGGTCGATCAGGTAGAACTCGAGTTCGAACGCCGCGCAGATGGTCAGGCCCATATCGGTGAACTTGCTCACCACCTGGCGCAGCACTTCGCGTGGATCGGCGAAGAACGGCTCGCCTTCGATTTCATGCATGGTCATCAGCAACTGCGCGGTGGGGCGCTTCTGCCAAGGCTCATTGGAGAGGGTGTCGGGAATCGGATAGCAGATACGGTCGGCATCGCCGATGTCCAGACCGAGCCCGGTACTTTCAACGGTAGAGCCGTTGATATCCAGGGCGAAGAGCGAGGCCGGCAGGTTGATGCCTTTCTCGTAAACCTTGTGGAGGCTGGTGCGCTCGATGCGCTTGCCACGCACCACACCATTCATATCTGCAATCAGAAGGTCAACGTAGAGAACCTCAGGATGTTCCTTAAGGAACGCGTTCGCTTCGTTAAGCTGAACGGCACGCGGGGGTACCGACATGATGCAACACCTTTGTTGTTAAAAATATCAATCAAGGGGGGCTTGCCGAACCAGTCAATCGGAAAGCGCCATTCAAGTCAAGCCAGCCCCAGGATGCCCTGAAATGGCTCGTCTACGGCAGATTTGCTGCAAATCGGGGCGCCGCATTATCCGCTATTTTCGTTCCAAGCCGATAGCGCGGCAGCGCTCAGTGATATTTGTAACGGCCCAGTTGTATAAAAAAATGGACGGGTCTAAGCTCGATTGCAACCCAGAACACAATAAAACGAGGGTCCCATGGTCTGCCGGCGTCGACTGCAACCTGCTGTTCATCCAGCACGGCCTATGGTTAGTCGCGCCTGGCATTGCGCAGATGTTGCGAAACCCTCGATGTTCGCCATGACCACAATTGTTGACGGTTCAGCCGCTGCCATCTTCAAGCGTAGTCGACCTGCCTCGGCGCAGCATTCACCTCGCGCCATCCTGCAAAACTGTCATACGCCTGCCGTATTCACGTGTTTCGCGCCCCGTTTTGCTTTAGACCTGTCCTGCAGCCAGAATCGATTCGCCGACACCGATCGGCGCCCGTCTGGCTGGCGTAACTGTCACGACGTCGCCGGGCCCTATCACCTTCTGAGGTATTTATGAGTAACAACCTCGACCAGCTCACCGATTGGTTGAAAGAACACAAGATCACCGAAGTCGAATGTCTGATCAGCGACCTCACCGGTATCACCCGGGGCAAGATCTCGCCGACCAACAAGTTCATTGCCGAAAAAGGCATGCGCCTGCCGGAAAGCGTGCTGTTGCAGACGGTGACCGGTGACTACGTCGACGACGACATCTATTACCAGCTGCTCGACCCCGCCGACATCGACATGATCTGCCGTCCAGACGAGAACGCGGTGTTTCTCGTGCCCTGGGCGATAGAGCCCACCGCCCAGGTGATCCACGACACGTACGACAAGAAAGGCCGGCCGATCGAACTGTCGCCGCGCAACGTGCTGAAGAAAGTGCTCAAGCTCTACGCCGACAAAGGCTGGCAACCCATCGTCGCGCCGGAGATGGAGTTCTACCTGACCAAGCGCGCCGAAGACCCGGACTTCCCCTTGCAACCGCCCGTGGGTCGCTCGGGCCGTCCGGAAACCGGGCGCCAATCGTTCTCTATCGAGGCGGCCAACGAATTCGACCCGTTGTTCGAAGACGTCTATGACTGGTGCGAACTGCAAGAGCTCGACCTCGACACGCTGATCCACGAAGACGGCACCGCGCAGATGGAAATCAACTTCCGTCACGGTGACGCGCTGCACCTGGCCGACCAGATTCTGGTGTTCAAACGCACCATGCGTGAGGCCGCACTCAAGCACAACGTCGCCGCCACCTTCATGGCCAAGCCCATGACCGGCGAGCCGGGCAGCGCCATGCACCTGCACCAGAGCGTGATCGATGTCGCCACCGGCAAGAACATCTTCGCCAACGACGACGGCAGCATGAGCCCGCTGTTCCTCAATCACATCGGCGGCCTGCAGAAGTTCATCCCCGAAGCGCTGCCGCTGTTCGCCCCCAACGTCAACTCGTTCCGCCGCTTCCTGCCCGACACCTCGGCGCCGGTCAATGTCGAGTGGGGCGAAGAAAACCGTACCGTCGGCCTGCGCGTGCCGGATGCCAGCCCGCAGAACCGCCGCGTCGAGAACCGCCTGCCGGGCGCCGACGCCAACCCCTACCTGGCGATCGCCGCCAGCCTGCTGTGCGGCTACATCGGCATGGTCGAGGGCATCGAGGCCAGCGCGCCGGTGGTGGGTCGCGGCTACGAGCGTCGCAACCTGCGCCTGCCGCTGACCATCGAAGACGCCCTGGAGCGCATGGAGAACAGCCGCGCGCTCGAGCAGTACCTGGGCAAGAAATTCATCGCCGGCTACGTCGCCACCAAGCGCGCCGAGCATGAAAACTTCAAACGTGTCATCAGCTCGTGGGAGCGTGAGTTCCTGCTGTTCGCTGTCTGATCAACCCTGGAGCCGCTGCGGCGGCTGTTGGCCAATGGAGAAGCACATGAGTGTCGTCAACCCACAAACCCGCGAATGGCAGGCCCTGAGCGAGCGCCATCACCTTGCCCCGTTCAGCGATTACAACCAGCTGAAAAGCAAGGGCCCGCGGATCATCACCAAGGCCCAGGGCGTGCATTTGTGGGACAGCGAGGGTCGGCAGATTCTCGACGGCATGGCCGGGCTGTGGTGCGTGGCGGTCGGCTACGGCCGTGAAGAACTGGTGCAGGCGGCGCAGCAGCAGATGCGCGAGCTGCCGTATTACAACCTGTTCTTCCAGACTGCCCACCCACCGGCGCTGGAGCTGGCCAAGGCCATCACCGACGTGGCGCCGGCCGGCATGAGCCATGTGTTCTTCACCAGCTCCGGCTCCGAAGGCAACGACACCGTGCTGCGCATGGTCCGCCATTACTGGGCGCTCAAGGGCAAGCCGCACAAGCAGACGCTGATCAGCCGGGTCAACGGCTACCACGGCTCGACCGTAGCCGGTGCCAGCCTGGGCGGCATGAGCGCCATGCACGAGCAGGGTGGATTGCCGATTCCAGGCATCGTGCACATTCCCCAGCCGTACTGGTTCGGTGAAGGCGGCGACATGAGCCCTGAGGCCTTCGGCGTGTGGGCGGCCGAGCAACTCGAGCAGAAGATTCTCGAGGTCGGCGAAGACAACGTCGCCGCGTTCATCGCAGAGCCGGTACAAGGCGCCGGCGGCGTGATCATCCCGCCGCAAACCTACTGGCCCAAGATCAAGGAAATCCTTGCCCGCTACGACATCCTGTTCGTCGCCGATGAAGTGATCTGCGGCTTCGGCCGTACCGGTGAGTGGTTCGGCTCGGACTACTACGACCTCAAGCCCGACCTGATGACCATCGCCAAGGGCCTGACCTCCGGCTACATCCCCATGGGTGGCGTGATCGTCCGTGATCACGTGGCGCAGGTGCTCAGCGAGGGCGGCGACTTCAATCACGGCTTCACCTATTCCGGGCATCCGGTGGCGGCGGCGGTAGGTTTGGAAAACCTGCGCATCCTGCGTGACGAACACATCATCGACACCGTGCGTAGCGACACGGCACCGTATTTGCAGAAACGTCTGCGTGAACTGCAGGACCATCCGCTGGTAGGGGAAGTGCGTGGGCTTGGCTTGCTCGGCGCGATCGAGCTGGTCAAAGACAAGGCCAGCCGTAGCCGTTACGAGGGGCAGGGGGTGGGCATGGTCTGCCGCAACTTCTGCTTCGAAAACGGCCTGATCATGCGCGCCGTGGGCGACACCATGATCATTGCGCCGCCTCTGGTGATCAGTCATGCCGAGATCGACGAGCTGATCGAAAAAGCCCGCAAATGCCTGGACCTGACGCTGGCGACGCTGGTCTGAGTCTGTGCGGTGCCGGCAACCCGACATTGATCGCTTACCGAGCCCCGCTTTGGTTGAAACAGCGCGCAGTAACTTGCCAGACTAAGCTTTGTAGGAAAAATCGCGTGGTAACACGCTCAAACGCTTTTCTACAGGGCCTCGCGCCGTGGACCTGCCGCTTAACCGATGGACACGATAAAAATTCTGGAGCATTACGCATGAAGAAAATGGGCAAGACGCTGCTCGCCGCTTCGCTGATGGGGGCCATGGCAACTTCCGCCATGGCCGATGACAAAGTGCTGAACGTCTACAACTGGTCGGACTACATCGCCCCTGACACCATCGCCAAGTTCGAGAAGCAGACCGGTATCAAGGTCAAGTACGACGTCTTCGACAGTAACGAAACCCTGGAAGCCAAGTTGCTGGCCGGCAAGTCGGGCTACGACGTGGTCGTACCGTCCAACAACTTCCTGGCCAAGCAGATCAAGGCCGGTGTCTACCAGGAACTGGACCGCTCCAAGTTGCCGAACTGGAAGAACCTCGACGAAGACTTGCTCAAGGCCGTGGGCGATGCCAGCGACCCGGGCAACAAGTACGCCTTCCCCTACATGTGGGGCTCCATCGGCATCGGCTATAACCCCGAGAAGGTCAAGGCCGCGCTGGGCATCGACAAGATCGACTCCTGGGATGTGGTGTTCAAGCCCGAGAACATCGAGAAGCTCAAGAGCTGTGGCGTCAGTTTCCTCGATGCACCGACCGAAATGCTGCCCGCGGCGCTGCATTACCTGAAGCTGCCCACCAACAGCGTGAAGAAAGAAGACCTCAAGGCAGCGGAAGACCTGTTCCTGAGCATTCGCCCTTCGGTGACCTACTTCCACTCCTCCAAGTACATCGGTGACCTGGCCAACGGCAACATCTGTGTCGCCGTGGGTTACTCCGGTGACCTGGAACAGTCCAAGTCGCGTGCCCACGAAGCGGGCGACAAGGTGAAACTCGACTACGTCATTCCGAAAGAAGGCGCCGGTACCTTCTACGACATGGTCGCCATGCCCAAGGATGCCGAACACCAGGAAGCCGCCTACAAGTTCATGGACTTCCTGATGCAGCCGGAAATCATGGCCGAAATCACCAACGCCGTGCGTTTCCCCAACGGCAACAAGGCTGCGACGCCACTGGTCGACAAAGACATCACCAGCGACCCGAGCATCTATCCGCCGGCCGACGTGAAGAAACAGCTGTACGCGATTGCCGCGCCTGAAGCGGCCGTTCAGCGTGTGATCACGCGCAGCTGGACCAAGATCAAGTCGGGCAAGTAAGCCCCTCGTGACAGCGTCTGGGCCGGGACTTTTCGGCTCAGGCGTCAAGCAAGGCAAATGAACATTGCGGCATCGAGCCTGCGAAGGTAAGTTGCGCGCCGGATTGGCCTGCGCACTGACGTTCGCCGTGACCCTGGCACACTGAGTGAGGACTATCCACTTGTCTATTTCTGTATTGCGCAGCGCCATGATGGCTGCAGCGGGACTGACGCTGGCATGCAGTGTCCAGGCGGCAGGCACGGTGCATCTGTACAACTGGTCGGACTACATCGGCCCGACCACCCTGGCGGACTTCGAGAAGGAAACCGGGATCAAGCCCGTGCAGGACGTCTTCGACTCCAATGAAACTCTCGAAGGCAAGCTGCTCGCCGGACGCACCGGCTACGACGTGGTCGTGCCGTCCAACCATTTCCTCGGCAAGCAGATCAAGGCCGGCGCTTTCCAGAAGCTCGACCGCAACCTGCTGCCCAACTACGCCAACCTCGATCCGGTCCTGATGAAACGGCTCGAGAAGAACGACCCGGGCAACCAGTACGCCGTCCCGTACCTATGGGGCACCAACGGCATCGGCTACAACGTCGACAAGGTCAAGGAGGTGCTGGGCACCGACAAGATCGACTCGTGGGCCGTGCTGTTCGAACCCGAGAACATGAAGAAGCTGTCCAAGTGCGGCGTCGCCTTCCTCGACTCGGCCGATGAAATGCTCCCGGCAGTGCTCAACTACATGGGGCTGGACCCCAACAGCAGCAATCCCAAGGACTACGCCAAGGCCGAGGAAAAGCTGCTGGCGGTGCGTCCCTACGTGACCTACTTCCATTCCTCGAAATACATCACCGACCTGGCCAACGGCGACATCTGCGTCGCTGCCGGTTTCTCTGGCGATGTGTTCCAGGCCAAGGCCCGCGCCGAAGAGGCGAAGAAGGGTGTGCACCTGGCCTACGCGATTCCCAAGGAAGGCGGCAACCTGTGGTTCGATGTGCTGGCAATCCCCAAGGATGCCCGCAACCCCGAGCAGGCCCACGCGCTGATCAACTATCTGCTCAAGCCCGAGGTGATCGCCCGGGTCAGCGACTACGTCGGCTATGCCAACCCCAACCTCAAGGCCAAGGCGCTGATGGATGAATCGGTCAGCGATGATGCGTCGGTCTATCCGCCGCAGGAGGTACTGGACAGGATGTTCGTCAACGCCGAATTGCCACCCAAGGTGCAGCGTCTGATGACCCGCAGCTGGACCAAGGTCAAGTCAGGCAAGTAATCATTCAGGCCCGTCACGGCAGGGGCGGGCACACACCATTTGTTGGGAGTTTCATTCATGGCACTTGCCTCCGGCGCCCATAAGAAAACCCTCGAAGGCGAGCAGCAACCCAAGCAGGTGCTGGTCAAGATCGATCGGGTGACGAAAAAATTCGATGAGACGGTCGCGGTCGACGACGTCTCCCTGGAAATCCGCAAAGGTGAAATCTTCGCCTTGCTGGGTGGCTCCGGCTCCGGCAAATCGACCTTGCTGCGCATGCTCGCCGGCTTCGAGCGGCCGACCGAAGGGCGCATCTTCCTCGATGGCGTCGACATCACCGACATGCCGCCCTACGAGCGGCCGATCAACATGATGTTCCAGTCCTACGCGCTGTTCCCGCACATGACCGTGGCGCAGAACATCGCCTTCGGCCTGCAGCAGGACCGTATGCCCAAGGCCGAGATCGACGCGCGGGTTGCCGAGATGCTCAAGCTGGTGCACATGACCCAGTACGCCAAGCGTAAGCCGCACCAGCTCTCGGGCGGTCAGCGTCAGCGCGTGGCACTGGCCCGTTCCCTGGCCAAGCGGCCCAAGCTGCTGCTGCTCGATGAGCCGATGGGCGCGCTGGACAAGAAACTGCGTTCGCAGATGCAGCTGGAGCTGGTCGAGATCATCGAGCGGGTCGGGGTGACCTGCGTGATGGTGACCCACGACCAGGAAGAGGCCATGACCATGGCCCAGCGCATCGCCATCATGCACCTGGGCTGGATCGCCCAGATCGGCTCGCCGGTGGACATCTATGAAACCCCCACCAGCCGTCTGGTGTGCGAGTTCATCGGCAACGTCAACCTGTTCGACGGTGAGGTCATCGACGACGCCGAAGGTCACGCGCTGATCGCCTCGCCGGAGCTCGAGCGCTCGATCTATGTCGGCCACGGCGTCAGCACCTCGGTGGAAGACAAGCACATCACCTACGCGCTGCGCCCGGAAAAGCTGCTGATCACCACCACCCAGCCTGAATTCGAGCACAACTGGTCGCGCGGCAAGATCCACGACATCGCCTACCTGGGCGGTCACTCGGTGTTCTACGTCAAGCTGCCCAGCGGCAAGCTGGTGCAATCGTTCGTCGCCAACGCCGAGCGCCAGGGCGCACGGCCGACCTGGGATGACGAAGTGTTCGTGTGGTGGGAAGACGACAGCGGCGTGGTACTGCGTTCATGAAAATCCGCAAGCTCAAGCGAGCGTTCCAGCGTCTGGTGCCGGAGGGCCGGCACCTGGTGATCGGCGTGCCGTTCATCTGGCTGTTCCTGTTCTTCATGCTGCCGTTCTTCATCGTGTTGAAGATCAGCTTCGCCGAAGCGGATGTCGCCATTCCGCCGTACACGCAGATCTACAGCTTCGTCGAAGACAAGATCCAGATCGTGCTGAACCTGGCCAACTACGGCCTGCTCGGTGAGGACGACCTGTACCTGGCGGCCTACCTCGGCTCGCTCAAGGTGGCCTTCTTCAGTACCTTGCTGTGCCTGCTGATCGGCTACCCGATGGCCTACGCCATCGCCAACGCGCGCAAGGACATCCAGACGGTTCTGCTGCTGCTGATCATGATGCCGACCTGGACTGCGATCCTGATTCGCGTCTATGCCTGGATGGGCATTCTCAGCAACAACGGCCTGCTCAACAGCTTCCTGTTGTGGCTGGGCCTGATCGATCAGCCTTTGCAGATTCTCAACACCAACATCGCGGTGTACATCGGTGTGGTCTATTCCTACCTGCCGTTCATGATCCTGCCGCTCTACGCCAACCTGGTGAAGCACGACCAGAGCTTGCTCGAGGCCGCCTCTGATCTTGGTTCGAGCACCTTCAACAGCTTCTGGAAAATCACCGTGCCGCTGTCGAAGAACGGCATCATCGCTGGCTGCATGCTGGTGTTCATTCCGGTGGTGGGCGAGTTCGTCATCCCGGAACTGCTGGGCGGTCCTGAGACGCTGATGATCGGCAAGGTGCTGTGGCAGGAGTTCTTCAACAACCGTGACTGGCCGGTGGCCTCGGCGTTGGCCGTGGTGATGCTGGCGATCCTGATCGTGCCGATTCTGCTGTTCAACCGCAGTCAGGCCAAGGAAATGGAGGGTCGGGCATGAAGCGTTTCGGATTCTCCAAGCTGATGCTGGTGCTTGGCTTGCTGTTCATCTACCTGCCGATGGTGATTCTGGTCATCTACTCGTTCAACGCCTCCAAGCTGGTGACGGTGTGGGGCGGCTGGTCGGTGAAATGGTACGTCGGCCTGCTCGACAACACCCAGCTGATGGGCGCGGTGATGCGCTCGCTGGAAATCGCCCTGTACACCGCCGTTGCGGCAGTGGCGCTGGGCACCATGGCGGCATTCGTGCTCACCCGCATCACCCGCTTCAAGGGCCGCACGCTGTTCGGCGGCCTGGTCACCGCGCCGCTGGTGATGCCCGAGGTGATTACCGGTCTGTCGCTGTTGCTGCTGTTCGTGGCCATGGCGCAGTTGGTTGGCTGGCCTCAGGAACGTGGCGTTGCCACCATCTGGATCGCCCACACCACCTTCTGCGCCGCCTATGTGGCGGTGGTGGTGTCGGCGCGGCTGCGCGAGCTCGACCTGTCGATCGAAGAGGCGGCCATGGACCTCGGTGCACGGCCGTGGAAGGTGTTCTTCCTGATCACCATCCCGATGATCGCCCCTTCGCTGGCCGCGGGCGGCATGATGTCGTTCGCCCTGTCGCTGGATGACTTGGTACTTGCCAGCTTCGTCTCCGGTCCTGGCTCGACCACCTTGCCGATGGAAGTGTTCTCGGCGGTGCGCCTGGGCGTGAAGCCTGAGATCAATGCCGTGGCCAGCCTGATCCTGCTGTCGGTGTCGCTGGTGACCTTCCTGGTCTGGTACTTCACCCGTCAGGCCGAAGAGCGTCGGCGCAAGGCCGTGCAGCAGGCGATCGAAGAGGCAGCCGCTGGCAGTTCACCGCATGAGGGAGTCCGTCCTCAACAAGTACGTTGAGCCCATCGTTCAGTCCGGCCTGGAGCCTGCGCAAAAAGGTTCCAGGCTGGCGGATGAGGCTTGTAGCTCTAAATGTCCCTCTCGGGTCATCTCCCCTCAACGTCCGGCCCGCAGCAAACCGGCCAAGATACCCGCAGTGAGGGGGTCTGCGTGGCCAATCATGCTTTTAAGCGCGGTGCGATGTGTCCGAAACTCGTTATGCGCGGCGACGAAGTCCTTACTCCGTCGAGAGTCCATGGACGTTTTCCTCACATCGGAGTTGATCATCGCGGTTCGAGCATTCGCTGCCCGTATGTAGGCTGCTGCCCGAGGCTGTATGGCGTCAGGAAGAAACTTGAGATGCTTGATCTCGATATTCAAAGGCGTACGTGCCGCTCTTCGAGCGCCCATGCGCGTGTTTTGACCATGAACGAGGTGAGAAAGACTTTCCCTACCGGTGAAGCCGGATGAAGATTCTGACTGTTCAAACCTTTTGATATGCGCGAGCCCCCAATGCACCCTTGTGTTTCCGGCGCTAGCGAGTGGCGTAGTCATCGTTGAAGCGGAACGCGTCAAAACAGAAGATTGCAGATAGTGAGGCCTGCTTTTCAGGGTCCAGTTAGCGTCAAGCTGTATGACTTTGAACTGCCCAGACGGATCATGAAAGTTGACCGGGTCGTTTGCGCAGTAGGCGTAAGCATTCATCCCCCCATGGTCGAAAGGAGACAAGTGATCCTGAGACACAAATCTTCTCAGTGTGCTCGAGTAGCCCCGATGCCCCTGGCCCAGCATGTACAGCTGGCTGATCGGGTCGAGGAATTCTGCGCAAAAGCTCACTCTGCTCGCGGCCGAAACGCGCATTCCTGAGTGGCCGTAGGGGTCATAGCAAATCGGATCGTGAGCTCGCGCAATGACCGTGTCGCTGCTATAAAAATAGCGTTCTGTCAGGTAGCCCATGATCAAACTCGGTTTTGAATGTGGAGGGTAGGCATGGTCTCGGGCCCTATGGAAAATTATCGTGCTGGTGAATAGGGGCGGCCGCTACAGGAAAACCGTAGAACTCACCTTCAGCAGTTCTCTGAACCTTCTTGCGTTGCTGGCACCGCGGTGCGACGCGAACAACTTGCTCGACGCCGCAAGCCGGCGACACTCAGGTGCGGGTCGACCCGTTCTCAATAAAGCTTGAGCGCGCTGAGCCTGGATTGCGCACATTGTGGTTCGACGTTAAGAGTTCCACGGCCTGCCCCGTTGGGGACTGCACGCTGGTACTGAGCGCCCTTACGGCCTCTTGGGCCCCGAAGAGGGCTCTGTAAGCGGGAGGCGGGGACTGGGATGCCTCGGAATAGCCCGAGATTGGTCGGGCATTCGGTTGGAGCATTACAACTTGGTCGTAATCAGGCGGTGCGTCCAGATCTTCAAGCTGCAGCGATCGTCGAGGTGGCTGTCTTGCCCATTGCGTTGGTGATGGTGGGGGGCCGACCGGCGTCAACGAGTTTCGTCGCGAGGGGACTTGCCCAACTGGGGGGCGAAGCGCCCATTGTATCGCCTTGCCGGTGCCGAACCCGGTGACAGCCGCCAGCGCCAGAGCGCCTGAGGCACCATAGAGGAGGTCTTTGATGGGCTTCGATTGCGTCGATACCGCTGCAATGAGCACGCCGATACTCGATACGCCAAATCCGAGGGCCGCGTATTTGAACGGAACAGGCATATGCCCCGAGGGATCATGACGATTGACCGGATCTCCTGCGCAGTAGCCATAGCCATTCAGCCCGCCCTGGCCGAACGGACTCAGATTATCTGCGCTGCCAAACCTGCCCAGACTGGGGCTGAACAAGCGATAACCGTTTCCTAGCAGATAGCCGCGTGTTGCCGCGTCCAGTAATTGCCCAGTGAACGCCACTGGCTGTTTTGCTGAGTCATGAGCACCGCAGTGGCCATAAGGCGTATAAGCGAACGTGGCCCCTCGTGCGCCTTCAAGCGCGTGGGTCACCGTGCTGGCGCTATCCACGGACAGCAGCGAGCGTGAGGGTTGATTCGCTGATCTGTATTCTGCCAGGGGTAGGCCGTTGCGGCGGAGCACTGAGCGCGATCCCGCGCCGTCGAGTTCCGTGCAAATATGACCGTTTTGGTAGAATCGATGCACCGTCCGGGGAGTACTCATGGGTATGCCTCAGTTTGAAGTCAGTCAGAAGAGATTCACCGCACAGGCGTCGTGTCCAGACCATCAGCTTGATGAGCCCATGCTAGTGAAACGCTATTTTCTGGCTACTGGCATAAATGCCAGCTCGCCTCCATTACCCGCATCATCTCCTTCAACGACAGTCTCGCTGTTTTACCAACGAGCCTGACCAGCCCCACAAACTGAACCCTGATCTACGCTCAAGGTCGACTCATCGAATCATTTGTGCGCAAACAAGGAGCGAGCATGACGGTGGTGCGTCCGTTGATGGTCGTGTGCCTCGGGCTGCTGTTCACCCTCGCCGGGTGCGAGCAGGAAAAACACAGCCCGCAGCTGCCCAGGGTCGGGGTTATGCGTGTCGAGCCGGTGGACTTCGCCGCGTCGGTGGCGCTCACCGGTGATGTGCAGGCGCGGGTGCAGACCGACCTGTCGTTCCGCGTCGGCGGCAAGATCATTTCCCGTAGTGTCGATGTCGGTGACCACGTCAAGGCCGGCCAGGTCCTGGCCCGGCTCGATCCGAAAGACCTGAAGAACAACGTCGACTCGGCCAAGGCCGAGGTTTTCGCCGCGCAGGCTCGGGTCAACCAGAGCGCCGCAGCCTTTGTGCGCCAGGAAAAACTGCTGCCCAAGGGCTACACCAGCCGCAGCGAATACGACGCCGCGCAGGCTGCCTTGCGCGGTAATCAGAGCGGCCTGAAGGCGGCCCAGGCGCAGTTGGCCAACGCCAACGAGCAACTGGGCTACACCGCCTTGGTGTCCGATACCGATGGCGTCATCACCGCGCGCCAGGCCGAGGTTGGCCAGGTGGTGCAGGCGACCATGCCGATTTTCCGCCTGGCCGCCGATGGCGAGCGTGATGCCGTGTTCAATGTCTATGAATCGCTGCTCAGCGCCCCCGCCAGCGACGAAACCGTCACCGTGCAGTTGCTCGAGGACCCCAAGGTGCAGGCCCAAGGGCGGGTACGCGAAGTCACCCCGACCGTGTCTGCGCAAAGCGGCACCTTGCAGGTCAAGGTCGCCCTGCGTGACGTGCCGCCGGCCATGGCCCTCGGCGCGCCGGTCACCACCCAGGCGAAAACCCAGGGCCAGCAAAGTGTCGAGCTGCCATGGTCGGCGCTGAGCAAGGGCCTGCGCGACCCTGCGGTATGGGTCGTCGGTGACGGCGACAAGGTCGAGCTGCGCCCCGTGCGTATTGCCCGCTACCTGACCGGCAAGGTCATCATCGGTGCGGGTATCAACGGTGGCGAAACCGTGGTGATCAACGGCGCGCAGCTGCTGCACCCGGGCATGCAGGTCGAGCAGGTCGCGGCCAAGGACGGAGGGGCGCTGCCATGATTCGCCTGCTGTGGATAACCCTCGCGGCGCTGCTGTTGGCCGGCTGCGGGAAAGATGAAGAGAAACCCGCGCCGGTGCGTCCGGTGCTGTCCGCCGTGGTCGAGCAGTCGTCAGAGGCGCAACTGGGCCGCTTTGCCGGCACCATCCAGGCGCGCTATGAAAGCACCTTGGGCTTTCGCGTGTCCGGGCGCATCGCGCGGCGCTGGGTCGATGTCGGCACCTCGGTGAAAGCCGGCGACACCCTGGCCACCCTCGACCCGACCGACCAGCAGAACCAGCTGCGCGCCGCCGAAGGCGACCTGGCGCGGGTTCAGGCACAGTGGATCAACGCCCAGGCCAACGCCCGCCGTCAGCAGCAGTTGTACGATCGTGGCGTCGGTGCCCAGGCACAACTGGACATCGCCCAGACCGACCTGAAAACCGCCGATGCCAGCCTGACCCAGGCGCGCTCGTCGGTCAGCCAGGCGCGCGATCAACTCGGTTACAGCGAGCTCAAGGCCGATCATTCGGCGGTGGTCACCGCCTGGCACGCCGAAGCCGGGCAGACCGTCAGCGTCGGTCAGGAAGTGGTGACGCTGGCCCGCCCCGACGTCAAGGAAGCGGTCATCGACCTGCCCATTTCGCTGGCCGAACAGCTCAACCCGAACATGACCCTCACCGTGGCCTCGCAACTCAACCCCGACATCAACACCACCGCCAGCCTGCGCGAGCTCGAACCCCAGGCCGATGCCACCACCCGCACCCGCCGCGCACGCCTGAGTCTGGCCTCGACCCCCACCGGCTTCAACCTCGGCACCTCGGTCAGCGTCAGCCTGACCTCGCCGATCGCCGCCCGCAGCGAACTGCCGCTGACCGCGCTGCTGGAGCGCGACGGCAAGACCCAGGTGTGGGTGGTCGACCCCAAGCAGCAGGTGGTCAACCTGCGCGATGTGTCGGTCAGTGCACGCACCGAGCGCAGCGTGGTATTGACCGGCGGGGTGCAGCCCGGTGAGCGGGTGGTCACTGCCGGGGTCAACAGTCTCAAGCCAGGCCAGAAGGTCACGTTCGACGAGGAATCACGATGAAAGGCGGCTTCAACCTGTCCGAATGGGCGCTGCGCCACCAGTCTTTCGTCTGGTACCTGATGTTCGTCGGCCTGCTGATGGGGGTGTTTTCCTACTTCAACCTGGGCCGTGAAGAAGACCCGTCCTTCACCATCAAGACCATGGTCATCCAGACCCGCTGGCCCGGTGCCACCCAGGATGAAACCCTGTATCAGGTCACCGACCGCATCGAGAAGAAGCTCGAAGAACTCGACTCGCTCGACTACGTGAAGAGCTACACCCGCCCTGGCGAGTCGACCATCATGGTGTTCCTGCGCGACACCACCAAGGCCGGCGATATTCCGCAGATCTGGTACCAGGTGCGCAAGAAGATCCAGGACATCCGCGGGCAGTTCCCGCAGGGCATCCAGGGACCGGCGTTCAACGACGAATTCGGGGATGTGTACGGCTCGATCTACGCCTTCACCGCCGATGGCCTGAGCATGCGCCAGCTGCGCGACTACGTAGAGCAAGTGCGCGCAGAGATTCGCGAGGTCGAGAACATCGGCAAGGTCGAGGTGGTCGGCACGCAGAACGAAGTGCTCTACCTGAACTTCTCGGTGCGCAAGCTGGCGGCGCTGGGTATCGACCAGCGTCAGGTGATGCAGGCCCTGCAATCGCAGAACACAGTGACTCCGGCCGGGGTGATCGAGGCTGGGCCAGAGCGTATTTCGGTGCGCACTACCGGCCAGTTCGCCTCGGAGAAGGACCTGGAAAGCGTCAACCTGCGCATCAACGACCGCTTCTTCCGCCTGGCCGACATCGCCACCATCGAGCGCGGCTACGCCGACCCTCCCGCGCCGATGTTCCGCTACAACGGCCAGCCGGCCATTGGCCTTGCCATCGGCATGCAGAAGGGCGGCAACATTCAGGTGTTCGGTGAACAGCTCAAAGAGAAAATGACCCAGATCACCGGCGAGCTGCCGGTCGGGGTCGGTGTGCACAGCGTTTCCGAGCAGGCCGAGGTGGTCAAGGAAGCGGTGGGCGGCTTCACCAGTGCGCTGTTCGAGGCGGTGATCATCGTGCTGGTGGTGAGCTTCATCAGCCTCGGCGTGCGCGCCGGGCTGGTGGTGGCGTGCTCGATTCCGTTGGTGCTGGCGATGGTCTTCGTGTTCATGGAGTACAGCGGCATCACCATGCAGCGGATTTCCCTGGGCGCGCTGATCATCGCCCTGGGCCTGCTGGTGGATGACGCGATGATTACCGTCGAGGTGATGGTCACCCGGCTGGAGATGGGCGAAAGCAAGGAGGATGCGGCGACCTTCGCCTACAAGTCGACGGCCTTCCCGATGCTCACCGGCACCCTGGTGACGGTGGCCGGCTTCGTGCCCATTGGCCTCAATGCCAGCTCGGCGGGGGAGTACACCTTCACCCTGTTCGCGGTGATCGCCGTGGCGCTGTTGGTGTCGTGGGTGGTGGCGGTGTTCTTCTCGCCAGTGTTGGGGGTGCACATTCTCAGCAACCGCAAGCTCAAGGCCCACGATGAAAAGCCAGGCCGTGTCGCGCGTGGCTTCGAACATGGTCTGCTGTGGTGCATGCGCCATCGCTGGCTGACGGTGATCGGCACTGTGGTGCTGTTCGTGCTGGCGGTGTTCTGCATGCGCTTCGTGCAGAACCAGTTCTTCCCCTCATCCGACCGACCGGAAATTCTCGTCGACCTCAACCTGCCGCAGAACGCTTCCATCGAAGAGACCCGGCGCACCGTCGACCGCCTGGAAGCGACGCTCAAGGACGACAAGGACATCGACCACTGGAGCACTTACATCGGCCAGGGCGCGATCCGCTTCTACCTGCCGCTCGACCAGCAGTTGCAGAACCCCTATTACGCGCAGCTGGTGATCGTCAGCAAAGGCCTGGATGAGCGCGGCGAGCTGATCGCCCGCTTGCAGAAGCGCCTGCGCGAAGACTTCGTCGGCATTGGTAGCAACGTGCAGTCGCTGGAGATGGGGCCACCGGTAGGGCGGCCGATCCAGTACCGGGTCAGCGGCAAGGACATCGACCAGGTGCGCCATCACGCTATCGAGCTGGCCACCGTGCTCGACGCCAACCCCAACATCGGCGAGATGATCTACGACTGGAACGAGCCGGGCAAAGTGCTGCGCATCGACATCGCCCAGGACAAGGCGCGTCAGTTGGGGCTGTCGTCGGAAGACGTCGCCAACGTGATGAACAGCATCGTCAGCGGCGCGCCAGTGACTCAGGTGAACGATGAAATCTACCTGATCGATGTCATTGCCCGCGCCGAGGACAGCGAGCGTGGCTCGCCCGATACCTTGCAGAACCTGCAGATCGTCACCCCCAACGGCACCTCGATTCCGCTGCTGGCGTTCGCCACCGTGCGCTACGAGCTCGAGCAGCCGCTGGTGTGGCGGCGTGATCGCAAGCCGACCATCACCCTCAAGGCCTCGGTCAACGGCGACATGCAACCCACCGACCTGGTGGCCCAGCTGAAACCGAAGATCGACGAGTTCGCCAGCAAGCTGCCGAGCGGTTACGAGGTGGCGGTGGGCGGCACGGTGGAGGAGAGCGGCAAGGCTCAGGGGCCGATCGCCAAGGTCATTCCGCTGATGCTGTTCCTCATGGCGACCTTCCTGATGATCCAGCTGCACAGCGTGCAGAAACTGCTGCTGGTGGTGAGTGTGGCGCCGCTGGGGTTGATCGGCGTGGTGCTGGCGCTGGTGCCGACCGGCACGCCCATGGGCTTCGTGGCGATTCTCGGGGTGCTGGCGCTGATCGGCATCATCATCCGCAACTCGGTGATTCTGGTGACCCAGATCGACGCCTTCGAGGCCGAGGGCTATGCACCTTGGGATGCGGTGGTGGAAGCCACCAACCACCGGCGACGGCCGATCCTGCTGACGGCGGCGGCGGCCAGCCTGGGCATGATCCCGATTGCCCGCGAAGTGTTCTGGGGGCCGATGGCCTACGCCATGATCGGCGGCATCATCAGCGCAACGCTGCTGACGCTGTTGTTCCTGCCGGCGCTGTATGTGGCCTGGTACAAGATTCGCGAGCCGCAAGCGTAGGAGCGGCCGGCCGGCGCTCCGGTTTAGCCGCGGTGGGCCGCAAAGCGGCCCCAATTGCTCCAATGCAATCTGACCGATAAATATCAGTCGCCTGGGTTGGGCCGGCTTTGCCGGCCATCGCGACTGGCGTCGCTCCTACAGTCGGCCATCCTCATGAAAATGGTTATATAAACATTCTTAAACAGTATTTTTAAGAATATCCGCGCCTCACTATGATTGCCCTCACGCCAGGCGCAATCCCCTTCTCACTCTGCCCGGCACTTCACTCACAGGAGAACGAGCATGAGTGCATCCCTGCGTAGCATCGACGGTCAGGACGAAGCCACCATCCTGCGGGAAATCCAGAGTGCCCTGCGCGACCTGCGCTTCGGCGCGGTGGAGATCACCGTACACAACGCGCAAGTCGTGCAGATCGAGCGCAAGGAAAAATTCCGCCTGCAACAGCCTTCCAGCAAGTCCAGCTAATCACTGCCTACTTCTAATAAAACGACTGCCAATCGGGAGCTTCAACCTATGTCCATCCGCCGTTACGCGCTGGCTGCGCTCGCCAGTGCCGTGTTTGCCGGTTCCGCCATCGCCAAGGATTACGAACTGCTCAACGTTTCCTACGACCCGACCCGCGAGCTGTACCAGCAGTACAACGCCGAATTCATCAAGCATTGGCAGCAGCAGCACCCAGGCGACAAGGTGAAGATCCAGCAATCCCATGGCGGTTCGGGCAAACAGGGCCGGGCGGTGATCGATGGCCTGCGCGCCGACGTGGTGACCCTGGCGCTCGCCGGTGACATCGACGAAATCGCCAAGCTCGGCAAGACCCTGCCGGAGAACTGGCAGACCCGTCTGCCCGATGCCAGCACCCCGTACACCTCGACCATCGTGTTCCTGGTGCGCAAGGGCAACCCGAAGAACATCAAGGACTGGGGCGACCTGGTCAAGAATGACGTCTCGGTGATTACCCCCAACCCAAAAACCTCCGGCGGTGCACGCTGGAACTTCCTCGCCGCCTGGGCCTATGGCCTGAAGACCGGCGGTAGCGAAGACAAGGCCAAGGCCTACGTGCAGGAGCTGTTCAAGCACGTACCGGTGCTCGACACCGGCGCCCGTGGCTCGACCATCACCTTCGTCAACAACGGTCAGGGCGATGTGTTGCTGGCCTGGGAGAACGAAGCCTTCCTGGCGCTCAAGGAAGACGGTGGCGCCGACAAGTTCGACATCGTCGTACCGTCGCTGTCGATCCTCGCCGAGCCGCCGGTGGCGGTGGTGGACAAGAACGCCGAGCGCAAGGGCAATACCGAGATCGCTACCGAATACCTCAAGCACCTGTACAGCCCCGAAGGGCAGAAGATCGCCGCGGAAAACTTCTATCGCCCACGTGACGAGAAAGTCGCTGCCGAGTATGCCAAGCAGTTCCCCAAACTGGACCTGGTGACCATCGACAAGGATTTCGGCGGCTGGAAGACTGCACAGCCGAAGTTCTTCAACGACGGTGGCGTGTTCGACCAGATCTATCAGGCGCAGTAATCGAGCAGCCGGTCCGGCGGCCGGCGAGAACAGCCTGAAGAGGTCGAAGGCCAAATCATCAGCACCGGCCCGGGATCACCCCCGGGCTTCGTGCATTCAACAGGGACTTTTATGTCACGACGTATCTCCCCCGTCATACCCGGCTTCGGGCTGACGCTGGGCTACACCCTGGTGTATCTCAGCCTGATCGTGCTGATACCGCTGGCGGCCATGTTCATCCATGCCTCGCAGCTCACCTGGGAACAGTTCTGGACCATCATCAGCGCCCCGCGGGTCATCGCCGCGTTGAAGCTGAGTTTTGGCACCGCGCTGTTCGCCGCCATCATCAACGGCCTGATCGGCACCCTGCTGGCCTGGGTGCTGGTGCGCTACACCTTCCCCGGGCGCAAAGTCATCGACGCGATGATCGACCTGCCGTTCGCCCTGCCCACGGCCGTTGCCGGTATCGCCCTGACGGCGCTGTACGCGCCGGCGGGCTGGGTCGGACAGTTCGCCACCGACCTGGGCTTCAAGATCGCCTACACCCCGCTCGGCATCACTTTGGCGCTGACCTTCGTCACCCTGCCGTTCGTGGTGCGTACGGTGCAGCCGGTGCTGGCCGACATCCCGCGGGAAGTCGAAGAAGCCGCCGCCTGCCTGGGCGCAAGGCCGTTGCAGGTGTTCCGCCATGTGCTGGCGCCCGCCTTGCTGCCCGCCTGGCTGACCGGCTTCGCGCTGGCCTTCGCCCGTGGTGTGGGCGAGTACGGCTCGGTGATCTTCATCGCCGGCAACATGCCGATGAAGACCGAAATCCTGCCGCTGCTGATCATGGTCAAGCTCGACCAGTACGACTACACCGGCGCTACCGCCATCGGCGTGCTGATGCTGGTGGTTTCCTTCATCCTGCTGCTGCTGATCAACCTGTTGCAGCGGCGTATCGAAACCCCTTGAAGGAGGCCCAGGCTCATGTCTAGTTCAACCCTTGGCGCCACCGCCAATGCCAACGCCGCACGCCGTGGCAGTGCCACCGCGCGGCGAGTGCTGATCGTCTCGGCGTGGCTGGTGTTCGCGCTGTTTCTGCTGCTGCCGCTGTTCATCGTCGTGTCCCAAGCATTGAAGAACGGCTTCGGTACCTTCTTCGAAGCGATCTTCGAACCTGACGCGCTGGCTGCGCTGCAACTGACCTTGCTCGCCGTGGCCATTTCCATGCCGCTGAACCTGGTGTTCGGCGTCAGCGCGGCGTGGTGCGTGAGCAAATATGACTTTCCCGGCAAGAGCATCCTGGTCACGCTGATCGACCTGCCGTTCTCGGTCTCGCCGGTGATCGCAGGTCTGGTCTATGTGCTGATGTTCGGCGCCCAGGGCCTGTTCGGCCCCTGGTTGCAGGACCACGACATCCAGATCGTCTTCGCCCTGCCCGGCATCGTGCTGGCGACCATCTTCGTCACCGTGCCGTTCGTTGCCCGTGAGCTGATCCCGCTGATGCAGGAGCAGGGCACCCAGGAAGAGGAGGCCGCGCGCCTGCTCGGCGCCAACGGCTGGCAGATGTTCTGGCACGTGACCCTGCCGAACATCAAGTGGGGCCTGATCTACGGCGTGGTGCTGTGTACCGCGCGGGCGATGGGCGAGTTCGGTGCGGTGTCGGTGGTGTCCGGGCATATCCGTGGCGTGACCAACACCTTGCCGCTGCACGTCGAGATTCTCTACAACGAGTACAACCATGTCGCGGCCTTCAGCGTGGCCAGCTTGCTGCTGATCCTGGCGCTGTTCATCCTGCTGCTCAAGCAGTGGAGCGAATCCCGCATTAACCGCCTGCGCCACAACGCAGCGGAGGACTAATTCATGTCGATCGAAGTTCGTAACGTCAGCAAGCGCTTCAATACCTTCCAGGCCCTCGACGCCATTAACCTGGATATCCATAGCGGCGAGCTGGTGGCACTGCTCGGCCCGTCTGGCTGCGGCAAGACCACCCTGCTGCGCATCATCGCCGGCCTGGAAACCCCCGACCAGGGCAGCATCGTCTTCCATGGCGAAGATGTGTCCGGCCATGACGTCCGTGATCGCAACGTCGGCTTCGTGTTCCAGCACTACGCGCTGTTCCGCCACATGAGCGTGTTCGACAACGTCGCCTTCGGCCTGCGCATGAAGCCCAAGGGCGAGCGCCCGAGCGAGAGCAAGATCGCCGAGAAGGTCCATGAGCTGCTCAACATGGTGCAGCTCGACTGGCTCGCCGACCGCTACCCCGAGCAGTTGTCCGGCGGCCAGCGCCAGCGTATCGCCCTGGCCCGTGCCTTGGCGGTGGAGCCCAAGGTGCTGCTGCTCGATGAACCGTTCGGGGCGCTGGATGCCAAGGTGCGCAAGGAGCTGCGCCGCTGGCTGGCGCGCCTGCACGAAGATATCAACCTGACGTCGGTGTTCGTCACCCACGACCAGGAAGAAGCCATGGAAGTGGCTGATCGCATCGTGGTGATGAACAAGGGCGTGATCGAGCAGATCGGCTCGCCGGGCGAGGTGTACGAAAGCCCGGCCAACGATTTCGTCTATCACTTCCTCGGCGATTCCAACCGCTTCGCCATCAGCGAAGGCCAGCATGTGCTGTTCCGTCCCCATGAAGTGTCGCTGTCGCGCCATGAAACCGAAGGGCACCATGCCGCCGAGGTGCGCGACATCCGACCACTGGGCGCAACGACCCGCGTCACTCTCAAGGTGGAAGGGCAGAGCGATCTGATCGAGGTCGAAGTGGTCAAGGACCACGACAGCCTTACCGGGCTGACTCGCGGTGAGACGCTGTTCTTCCGGCCCAAGGTCTGGCAGAACGCTGCCGGCGCCTGAATCGGCGCACGCTGCGTGACTGCCCCGGGGCCGCGTGCCGGCCCCGGCGGCAGGTGGGCATTGCCGAACGAGGGTTTCCCGCCGCCGCTGCAATCTGCTTCACTGGCGGGCAACCTCGGCAAGGACGACCGCCTCCATGAGCACTTCCGTGCAACGCAGCCAGTTCAACCATTCCTACCCGATCCTCACCCGCCCCCACGACAACGACCTGCACGGGCATGTCTCGGGCGCGACCGTGCACGGCTATTTCGAAGCGGCGCTGCAGGCATTGCTGCTGCAGGAAGCCGGGCTCGATCTGCGCGATGGCGACGTCACCGGGTTCGTGGTCAGTTCCGCGGCGGACTTCTTCGCCCTGCCCAGTTTCCCCGATGCCTTGGAAGTGACGGTGGCCGTTACCCGCCTTGCCGGTAGCACGGTGGAATACCGGTTGGGGCTGTTCCGTCCAGGTGAGGCCGAGGCGTGTGCCCTGGGGCGGGTGGTGCAGGTGTTCGTCGAACGCGCCAGCGGCCGCCCGGTGGCGGTGCCCGATGCGTTGCAGAAGGTGTTGGCAGGGTTGCAATTGGGTGAGGCGGTTGGGGAGGGGTAGCAGGGCAGGTGGCACTGCGCCGCTCCTTCCAGGTCGTGGATTTCCCCTTTAAGAGCGGCTTGAGCCGGGACAAAATATTCAGGCAACAGAGACTCAGGCTAGCGAAGGCCAGCCAACCGCCTCAACGATGGTGACGGTGATGACGCGGGCCGGGGTGCTTGCGGTGGCCGTAGTGACGGCCACGGTCGTAATGCCGGCGATCATCGTAGCCGCGGCGGGCGCGACGGTCGTCGCGGTCGGCTTCGTTGCCCATATAGTTGCCCAGCGCGCCGCCGGCGCCGCCGCCTGCGGCTGCGCCGATCAGGCTGCCGGTGTTGCCACCGACCTGGCGACCGATGACGTTACCGCCCGCAGCGCCGAGACCGCCACCGATGGCCGCCTCGCCGCGCTGGCGCTTGTCGGCGCCAACCGCGCTACCGGCTGCGCCGCCCAGGCCTGCGCCGATGGCCGAGCCGGTGCTGCCGCCCATGGACTGACCGACCACGGAGCCGAGTACCCCACCGAGCGCGCCGCCAATGCCGGCTTCGGTGTTGCCACCTGCCATTGCAGCGCCGCTGAGCAGGCCCAAGGACAACAACAGAATGGAGGAATACTTCTTCATCGATAACGCCTCATAGGGATGACGAGGGCGAATGTGCCGCCCGAAGGCAAGCCTGGCAACGCAAATCCGACGAATAGCACGCATGCTAACGATTTATCTAAGTTGTTGTTTTAGCTATGAAACTTTGTTCGAAAAGTGAGGTCATAGGTTACTTGAGAAAAAGCCCCGGCCATTGCGGTCGGGGCTTTTTCGTTGTTCCGGGGTGCAAGGTGTGCGCTCACTTCGATGACTCGACTTGTATCTCTCCAGCTAGCGTCCCGGCGACATCAAGCAGCGTCTCCTCGAGCCGTTTGGCGGGGATCTGCGCAGACTTCTGATGGTCCATCCCACTGCCTGGCAGGGTGACCTTGATGATGCGGGCCGAGAAGTATTTGTCGAACGGCTCCAACTCCGAATATTCATCGGGTGCAAGCGACAGGGCCGTGAGTCGCCCGATCAGGCCGCAAATCCAGTCAGCGCATTGAATGGTTTGGAACAAGTGGCTCTCGGCCTGAATGGGCGGTTCAATGAGAGTCCTGCACTTCTCCGACGCGTCCTCGAACATGGCCAGGGTGCAAACTTCGACATTGGTCTCCCGCCACTGATTACCGGCGCGTTGCTCATCGAGCATCAGCATGAACGTCGATTCGTTCTGCGCGCAGAACCTATCTATCTTGCGCACAGATTGCAAAAGCTGCCGCTTGAATGTCTCGGTTGAGTTGTGCGCCTTGGGATCGGTCGTCTTGTGCTCACCGGTGTAAAACACGTATCCGCCGATTTTTTCGATGTGGTTGAGAAGTCGAAAGGTGGTGCGACGCAGCTGCTCGTACTTGGTGACGTTTCGCAGTGCGTACAACTGAGAGCCTTTCTTCTCCCACTGGTAAGCCGGAAGGTTTTTTGGATTGTCGTTGGCCAGGTCATGCGCCAACAGCTGACACTTGGCCTTGTAAAAATAGATCGCAAACTCTCGGATTTCAGATGCGGGCAAAACCAGGCCTGCGAATCCGAACGCCGGGTGCGTTTTGTAGTTTGGATGATTGCGAGAGACGTACTGGCCGACATGCCCGAATTCGTCCAGGTATGCGACGTAGTGTGTCATTGCTACCGGATTCCTTGCTCCAGAAACACGAAAACCCGCTGCTTTCGCAGGCGGGTCTCGGAAGGTAGGCACGAAAGCGAGCTCTCATGCGTTGAGGTCGATCATACGCCGGCTGACACTTATGTCAACGTGCCCCCACGGCTCAACCGAAGTCTTAACGATTCAGCATGTAACTGGATAACACGCGGCGCTTTCCTGAGTAGAAGTATCCGCAGGCCCCTCTGAATGCCCAGAGGGGGGTGTGATATAGGTCTGTCATATGGCTGGATCAAACAATCCGGCCATTGTCCCGCGCGCGCTCCAGCTTGATCGCCACGAACTTCGACGTCGGCGTGTGGCTGCCATCGCCGACGCTTTCCAACGGCACCAGCGGGTTGACTTCCGGGTAGTAGGCGGCGGCCTGCCCGGCAGGCATGTCGAAGGCCAGCAAGGTGAAGCCGTGTACGCGGCGCACGTGGTCATCGCCCCACAGCGAAACGATGTCGACCTTCTGCCCCGGCTGGAAGCCCAGACGCATGATGTCGGCTTCGTTGACGAACAGTACGTCACGCTGGCCGCGCACGCCGCGGTAGCGGTCGTCCATGCCATAGATGGTGGTGTTGTACTGGTCGTGCGAGCGCATCGACTGCATGACCAGGTCAGGCGTCTGGCCGCTGGCCAGCACCCGTGGATCGATCAGGCTGTCGGGCAGCAGGTTGGCATTGAAGTTGGCGCGCTTGCTGGGCGTGGCCCATTGCCGTTGTGCGGCGCTGTTGCCCAGGTAGAAGCCGCCTGGATTTTGCAGCCGCTCGTTGAAGTCGGTGAAGCCGGGGATGGTGTCGGCGATCAGCTCGCGGATGCGACCGTAGTCGGCCACTGTCCAGTGCCAGTCGATCGGCGCCTTGCCCAGGGTGGCGGCGGCGATGCCGGCGATGACCGCCGGCTCCGAGCGCATCTGCTTCGACAGCGCCTTGAGCTGGCCGTTGGAGGCGTGGACCATGCTGAACGAGTCTTCCACGGTCACCGCCTGCGGCCCTTCGACCTGCAAATCGATGTCGGTGCGACCCAGGCAAGGCAGAATCAGCGCCTGCTTGCCGTGAATCAGGTGGCTGCGGTTGAGCTTGGTGCTGATCTGCACGGTCAGGTCGCAGTTGCGCAGGGCCTGGGCGGTGCGCTCGGTGTCCGGGGTGGCCTGGGCGAAGTTGCCGCCCAGGGCGATGAACACTTTCGAGCGGCCTTCGAGCATGGCATGGATCGCCTCGACCACGTTGTGGCCGCTGTGGCGAGGCACCGGGAAGCCAAACCTGCGCTCGATGGCATCGAGCAATGCCACCGGTGGGCGTTCGTTGATGCCCATGGTGCGGTCGCCCTGCACGTTACTGTGGCCACGCACCGGGCACAGGCCGGCACCGGGGACCCCGAGGTTGCCGCGCAGCATTTGCAGGTTGGCGATTTCCTGAATGGTCTGCACCGAGTGACGGTGCTGGGTGATGCCCATGGCCCAGCACATGATCACCCGCTTGCCACGGCAGTACATGCGCGCGGCCAGCTCGATGTCTTCCAGGCTCAGGCCGGACTGCGCCTGGATCTGCTCCCAGGGCGTGGCCTCGACCACCGCCAGGTAATCGTCGACGCCATGGCCGTGTTCGGCGATGAAGGCGTGGTCGAACACCGCCGGCTCACCCTTGGCCTGGGCTTCGCGTTCCCATTGCAGGGTGAACTTGGCCATGCCGCGCAGCAACGCCATGTCGCCGCCCAGGGCCGGGCGGAAGAATGCGGTGTTGGTCGGCTTGTCGCTGTTGGTGAGCATCTCGAGCATGTGCTGCGGATGCTGGAAGCGCTCCAGGCCACGCTCCTTGAGCGGGTTGATGCACACCACCTGAGCGCCGCGCTTCACCGCATCGCGCAGCGGGTCGAGCATGCGTGGGTGATTGGTGCCAGGGTTCTGGCCCCAGACGAAGATCGCATCGGCGTGCTCGAAGTCGTCGTAGGTGACGGTGCCCTTGCCGACCCCAATGCTCTGCCCGAGGGCCACGCCGCTGGCTTCGTGACACATGTTCGAGCAATCGGGGAAGTTGTTGGTGCCGAAGGCGCGCACGAACAGCTGGTAGAGGTAAGCCGCTTCGTTGCTGGCCCGACCGGAGGTGTAGAACTCGGCCTGGTCAGGGCTGCTCAGGCCATTGAGGTGCTGGGCGATGAGGGCGAAGGCGCTGTCCCAGTCGATGGGCTTGTAGCGGTCGGTGCTCGGGTCGTAGACCACCGGCTCGGTCAGCCGGCCCTGGTACTCCAGCCAGTAGTCGCTCTGCTCGAGCAGCGCGCTGACGCTGTAGCGGGCGAAGAAGGCCGGGTCGACGCGGCGTTTGGTGGCTTCCCAGTTGACCGCCTTGGCGCCGTTCTCGCAGAACTTGACCATGCCGCTTTCCGGCGAATCGCCCCAGGCACAGCCTGGGCAGTCGAAGCCGCCGTTCTGGTTGGTCTTGAGCATGGCGCGCAGGTTCTTCAGCGCGTTGTCGCTGCCAACCCAGGCCTTGGCCACGCTGATCAGCGCGCCCCAGCCACCGGCGGGGCCAGGGTAGGGCTTGTAGCGCGGGCTGGAGGCTGGCGCGTTGTCGGGGATCTTCTGATGCGAGCTCACGGCTTTGATTACTCCATCGCGGGGCTGTAGACCCGCGGTGCACTGTGTTTGGGCAAATGAATGAGGTTGAGCTGATGCTTGCGCGCCCATTGCAAGGCAAGGCCGGTGGGCGCCGACAGGCTGACCAGGGTCTGGATACCGGCGCGCAGCACTTTCTGGATTAGCTCAAGGCTGCAACGGCTGGTGACGATGGCCAGCCCGCCGTGGGTATCGATGCGCTCGCGCAACAGGGCGCCGATCAGCTTGTCGAGGGCGTTGTGCCGGCCGATGTCTTCGCGGCCCAGGCGCAATTGACCCTGGTTGTCCATGAACAGCGCGGCGTGTACCGCACCGCAGTGCTGGCCGAGCGGCTGGAAGGCATCGATGCGCCGGCGCAGGTCGTGCAGCCAGTGCACCGGCGGTAGCGGCGCGCCAGGCAGTACCTTGAGTTCCGGCAGGGCCTGTTCCAGGGCTTCGACCCCGCACAGGCCGCAGCCGCTGGTGCCGGCCAGTTGCCGGCGCTGGTCCTTCATGTTCCAGAAGGCGCGGCTGGAAATTTCCACATCGGCGTACAGCGCCGAGCCGCTGCCCGAGAGCTTGATGTCGTAGACGTCGTCGGTGCTGCTGACCAGACCGCTGCCGATGCTGAAGCCGACCACGAAGTCTTCAAGATCCGTGGGGCTGACCAGCATCACGGCCTGGCTCAGGCCGTTGTAGGCGATCGCCAGGGCCACTTCTTCGGCCAGCGGCGTGCAGGCGCACGCGCCGTCGTCGAGCTGGACGTAATCGTAGGTGTTGCTGGCGGCAGGCAAGGCCAGGGTCGAGGATGCCGCGCAGACCGGAGGTTTGCTGTTCATCAGGCGAAATACCGGGCGGCTTTATACGCCTACAAGCCTAGGCCTGTGCCTGGGACGCGTCTAATCGCTTGATTTGATATGCCGATAGACCGCGTCGATCAGTCGCACCTAGGCTCTATATGAAAAGCCCTGATACTTGGTGATCCTGCGTTGAAAACAGCCTGGATCGCCAGCCCGGTCGGAATGCTCATTTACAATCAGTAAACTCCGCTTCCTCGGCTGTTTTCGCCTTGTCTCCCCGGCGTCTCAGGACGTTTCATACAGAACCTAGAGCAGCTTGCTCAACGCCTGAAGCTGTTCTACCCGCTCGCTCTGGTTGAGCCTTGCGCCGGGATTGAGGCTCGACCACTGCGGGTGCGCACGGGCTTTGTGCAAAGCGTGCGGCAGCTTGCCTTCGCGCCAGGTGCGTTCCTCAGGGGGTGCCAGCTGGATGCTGCCCATGGCCGCGTGACCGCGACGCTCTAGGGCCAGCAGCAACTGCTGTTGACGCAGCGCCAGCAGGCGCAGCACGGCATCGTCGACGGTCAGCTCGCGCTGGCCCTTGAACTTGCCCAGCAGCCGCGCGCCGTAGCTGCGCGCGGTCTGCAACGCACCGCCGGCAATCGCCCCGGCGAGCGCGGCGGCACCCAAGGTCAGGCCGCCGACCAGCAGGTCGACTCCGGCACCGGCCGCCGCACCCGCGGCAACCCCGCCGCCCACGCGCACGCCGAGCTGGCGCAAGGTTTCCGGGTTGAACAGGTCATCGCCCCAGCGGCCGTCGAGCAGTGGCAAGTCGTCACCGGGGGCATCGTCGCGGCGAAAGCCGTACAGCGTGAGCAGCGCTTCGACGCAGCGTTGCTCACGCTGGCGCACCTCGTCGCGCAAGGTTTGCATGGCGCTGGCCGCGACGCTGGCTTCGCTGTCGACGCTGCGCCGGCAGGCGGCGCAGTCGATCAGCAGATCGGCGATCAGCTGCCTTGCGCTGTCACGCCGGGCCAGGCGTTGTGCCTGTTGATCGGCCAACAGCCGTTGCAGGGCCGGGCGCGCGTCTTCGAGCAACAGCGCCAGGCTGTCGTACAGGCGCTGCTCGCCATCTTCCGGCGGCGCCACGCTGTCGAAGCGCACCAGCGCGTGCAGGCCCAGACGTGCCAGCGCCTCACGCCATTGCGCCTCGCGGTGGCCCTCGCTGGCGACGAAGTTGAGCACCGGCAACAGCGGCTTGCCGCAGCCGGCCAGCACTTCCAGTTCATCGCGGTATTTGGCCAACACCGGTTCACGGGCGTCGATCACGTACAGGCCGGCATCGCTGCTCAGCAGTTGGCGCAGCACTTTTGCTTCCTGCTCGAAACGCTGGCGCGCCTCGCTGCCTTGCAGAAAGCGTTCGAGCCGCGCCGGGCCGTCGAGGCGTTCGCCAGGACGCTCCAGGCGTTCCAGGTGCTCGAGCAGGGCGATGGCATCTTCAAGCCCCGGCGTGTCGTACAGCTCCAGCAGCGGCTCGCCGTCGACCGACAGCCGCGCACCTTCCACATGCCGGGTCGTGCTGGGCCGGTGCGAAACTTCGCCGAACGCCACATCGCGGGTCAGGGTACGCAGCAGCGAGGTCTTGCCGACGTTGGTGTGCCCGACCAGGGCCAGTTTCAGCGGATCAGTCATCACCGTGCTCCAGCCAGGTATGCGGCAGCTCGGCGCTGTAGGCCAGGCCGAGGCGGGTGAGGGCTTCGTGCCAGTCGCCCAGGCGCGCGGCGTCGAGCTGTTCACCCGGCACTGCTGGCAGCAACCAGATGCGCGTGGCCCCGGCGTTGCGCGCCAGCTCGCCGAGCAGCGCCAGGCTGCCGCGATCGGGCGAGCGTTGCGGGTCGCAGGCGATCAGCAGACGCGCTGGCGGAAAGCGGCTGAGCTGCTCCAGCAGACGCTGGCGTGAGGCACGGCTGTCGAGCACGCCGGCGTCGGTCACCTGCTCGGGCAGGGCCGGTGGCCAGGGGCGTTGGTCATCGAGTTCCAGGCCCACCAGCAACGCGCCGCCGTTGACCGATTGCGGCGCCTGAGTCGCGGCTTGTTCGGCCATCGCTGGCGCAGGGTCATGCACGCCCAGGCGCTCGCTGCTGGGCATCAGCACCTGGCGCAACTGTTGATAGGCCGGCTGCTCCAGGTCAGCGCTGAGCTGCTGACGCCCGCGCCGCCAGCGCCACAGGCACAGCGCCGCCAGCAGCAGGCGCGGTAGCACGCCATACACCAGCACCACCCCCAACAGCCAGCTGGCCCAGGCCTGGCGGGCGCCGTCGAACAGCGGCTGGGTGGCACCGCTGGCGCGAATCATCGCCTCGCTGGGCATGCTGAAACCCAGCAGCGCGGGCAGGGCGCCGAGGGCGTGGGTCAGGGCGATGAAGGGCTCTGCGGCGAGCAGCGTGGTTTCCCAGACGAAGCCATAGCGCCGGCCCGCGAGCAGAGTCAGCAACATGCCCAGCGCGGCGAGCATCGCCAGCAGCCACAGGCTGTTGACCAGCAGGCCCAGCAACCAGCGGGTCAGACGCTGGCGCTGCAACAACACCAGCAGCGCCGGGGCCAGTTGCGCGGCCTGGGCATCCCGCGCCAGCCGCGCACTGAGCCACAGCCACAGGCGCCCGAGCAGTGCGCCGTGCTCGCCGCTGAGCCAGCCACTCAGGGCCCAGCCGCAGAGCATCAGCAGGTTCAGACCAAGCAGGCTGCCCAAAGCCCAGAACACATTGACCGGGCGCGAACCGTCGCCTAGCGCGGCGAAGGCCAGGCCCCCGCCGCTGAGCACGGCGAGCAGCGCCAGGCCCAGCAGCGCCAGGCGCGCGCCCTGTTTCCAGTGACCGAGCGCAGCGCGCATGCCGTCGCGCTCGGCCAGCCACAGCGCGCGGCGTTCGATGCGCTGGGCCAGGTCGCCGCCGTGCTGGCGGGCCAGGCGGTTGGCCTCCTGATCGTCCAGCAGGCCGGCGTGTTCTTCACGCAGACGCACCGCCTCGGTGAGCCAGCGCACGTCGAATCGGGTCAGTTCATTCACAGGGTATTCCACGGCTCGGTCGAGGCTGGGAGCATAACCTAGGGGCTGTTCCCGTTTCATCGCAACCGCGCCGAGGCCTGTTTTTTCGCCCTTTCGAGCTCAAGACTCGAACGCTCCATACGAAAAAACAGGCACGGCCCTTCGGGTTACGCGCCAAATCGCGCCATCCAGCGTTGAAGGACTTGAAAAGGGAATGACCCTTTCCTGCGTCCTTCGCCTCGGCTGGCACGATTTGGCGCGGTAACGCGGTTTGCGCTGAAACGGGAACAGCCCCTAGGCAGGCTTTGCTATCCTCGCCGGCATGACGACCTCACTCCCCCTCAGCCTGATCGCGGCGCTCGCCGAGAACCGCGTGATCGGCATCGACAATTCCATGCCCTGGCACCTGCCGGGGGACTTCAAGTACTTCAAGGCCAGCACCCTGGGCAAGCCGATCATCATGGGTCGCAAGACCTGGGATTCGCTGGGCCGGCCACTGCCGGGCCGCCTCAACCTGGTGGTCAGCCGCCAGCCGGGCCTGCAACTGCCCGGCGCCGAGGTGTTCGCCTCGCTTGCCCAGGCACACGCCCGCGCCGAGCAGTGGGCACACGAGCATGGCGTGGCAGAAGTGATGCTGATCGGCGGTGCGCAGCTCTATACCCAGGCCCTGGAGCAAGGCCTGGTCAGCCGCATGTACCTGACCCGCGTCGAGCTGTCGCCAGCGGGCGATGCCTGGTTCCCAAACTTCGATGAACGCCAGTGGCAACTCACCTCCAGCACCCCGCAAGCGCCCGAACGCGATGGGCCGGCGTATAACTTCGAGGTGTGGGATAAACGCTGAGCGTGAGGGTTGGCAGCACTGGAATCTCAATGAACAGCTTTTGAGGTAGATCCCATTCGCTGGCCGCAACGATCGCCAGGCTCTTGTACACCGACCGTCCAGGCGCCACCGACCGCGACTGTATCCGGCCGGAGCGCAGGTGTTCGAAGGGGCGTGCGCGCAGCGCACCCGAGGCGTAGCCGAGGACGCGAGGTGTTAGGGTTGCGCAGCAACCCTTGCCCGCGGCGCCCCGTAGAGCACCGGAGCGCAGGGGACCCGGAACGGAGCGAAGCGCAGTGCAGGGCCGGATAGTGGAGCATGGGGTTTTGCCTACTTTTTCCCGTGAGACGGACCTCCAAAAAGTAGGTCGCCGCCAGGCGAAACCGGGCCGTGAAGTAAACCCAGCATTCACAGGATATACCCCGGCCCAGCCGACCCAACCAATCAATCCACCCGCGACAAATCCCCCTTCAACGCAACCCCGGCAATCACCGCGCCAGCGTGGCATTCGTAGGTCTTGGCGTCCTTGCGCTCGTTCTTCTTGTAGAAGCTGACGATGTTGGTCACGGCGTTGGCGTTGGCCTGGCGGGCGGCGTCCTGCAGGGTCAGCAGGGCCGATTGCAGGGCCCATTCACAGGCGGCTTCGTCGGTCTTGTTGAAGGCGTTGGTCTTCTTGTTGGTGACCGAGCCTGCCCGCACCAGTGTGGTCTTGCCGCGCGGCTGCACGCCGGCCAGGTAGAACTTCACCGAGCCGTCGAGTTTCTTTTCCGCCAGCATTTGCTGGACCACTTTGTCGAACGGCAGGAACAGCGCGGTATCACGGGCCTGGCTGATGCCCGGCAGGGCGCAGAGCAGCAGGGCGGCGGAGGCGGTGAGGGTTTTCAGGCGCATGGAATCGATCCTTGAGTGGGTTGGACTTGCGGTTACTGCCAGCGACGGAAGATCAACGACGTGTTGACCCCGCCAAAGGCAAAGTTGTTGTTCATCACGAATTCGTGGCTCATGGTGCGCAGCTCACCGCTCAGGTAATCCAGCTCGCCGCAGCGCGGGTCGATGTGGTCGAGGTTGAGGGTGTGCACGTAGCGGTCGCTGTTGAGCATCTCGATGCTGAACCACGACTCCAGCGCGCCACAGGCGCCGAGGGTGTGGCCGAGAAAACTCTTCTGCGAACTGATCGGCATGCGCGCACCGAACAGGCTGTGGGTGGCCAGGGTTTCGGCGATGTCGCCCTGCTCGGTGGCCGTGCCGTGACCGTTGACGTAGCCAATCGCCTCGGGCGCCAGCTCGGCGTCCTCCAGGGCCAGTTCCATGGCCCGGCGCATGGTGGTCTGCTCGGGGCGGGTGGTGTGCTGGCCGTCGGCGTTGCTGCCGAAGCCGACGATCTCGGCATGGATGCGCGCGCCGCGGGCCAGGGCGTGGTCGAGGGCTTCGAGCACCAGCATGCCGCCGCCTTCACCGATCACCAGGCCATCGCGGCCACTGTCATAGGGGCGCGGGCTGAGGTGCGGGGTGTCGTTCTTGAGGCTGGTGGCGTACAGCGCGTCGAACACCATGGCCTCGGTCGGGCACAGCTCCTCGGCGCCGCCGGCGAGCATCATCGGCAGGCGACCGTACTTGATCGCCTCATAGGCGTAGCCGATGCCCTGGCTGCCGCTGGTGCAGGCGCTGGACGTGGGGATCAGGCGCCCGGTGAGGCCGAAGAAGATGCTGATGTTGGCCGCCGTGGTGTGCGGCATCATCCGCACGTAGGAATTGGCGTTCAGACCATCGGCCACCGAGTTCAGCAGCATGTTGCCGAAGGCCTTGATCTCGTCGGTGCTCCCGGTGGACGAGCCGCAGGCCACGCCCATGCGCCCGTCGCGGATGCTGGCATCGCCCAGCAGGCCGGCGTCGTCCAGCGCGCGCTCGGCCGCCGCCACCGCCAGGCGCGACACCCGGCCCATGCTGCGCAGCTGCTTGCGGGTCCAATGCCCCGGCACCTGGAAATCGTCGATAGGCCCGGCCAGGCGCGTGTTGAGTTCTTCGAAGCGGTTCCACTCATCCATGCGGCGGATGCCGCTGCGGTTGCTGGCGAAGTTGCCGACGATGGTCGCCCAGTCGCTACCCAAAGAGGTCAGCCCGGCCATGCCGGTGACTACCACGCGGCGCATCAGCACAGCCCCCCGTTGACCGCCAGCACCTGGCGGGTGATGTAGGCCGCTTCCGCCGACATCAGGAAATTCACCGCACCGGCCACTTCCTCGGCGGTGCCCAGGCGCTGCGCCGGGATCATCTTCAACAGCTCATCCACCGGCACGTGCTCGTCGAGCATGGCGGTGTCGATCAGCCCGGGGGCGACGCAGTTGACGGTGATGCGGCGCTTGCCCAGTTCGATGGCCAGGGCCTTGGCCGCACCGATCACGCCGGCCTTGGAGGCGCTGTAGTTGACCTGCCCACGGTTGCCGATCAGCCCCGAAACAGAGGTGATGCAGACGATCCGCCCCGGCGCGCGGCGGCGGATCATCGGCATCATCACCGGGTGCAGGACGTTGTAAAAACCGTCGAGGTTGGTGCGCATCACCTGGTCCCAGTCGTCGTCGGTCAGCGCCGGGAAGGCACCGTCGCGGGTCAGGCCGGCATTGCACACCACACCGTAGTAGGCGCCGTGGCGTTCGACATCCTCGTTCAGCGCGGCGGCGCAGGCGGCGCGATCAGCGACATCGAATTGCAGCACCCGCGCCTGGCGGCCAAGGGCGTGAATTTCAGCGGCGACCGCGTCGGCCTCCGCGCGCCCGTTGCGGCAGTGCAGCACCAGGTCGAAACCGGCCTGGGCCAGACGCAGGGCGATGGCCCGGCCAATGCCACGGCTGGAACCGGTGACCAGAATGGTGTCAGTCATGGGAAGACTCCTCAGGCCCGGCTTCGGCCAGATAGCTGGCCGCTTGCGGCGGACGGTAGACGTTCAGGCGCGCGCTGGCATGGATGCCGGCACCGCGCAGATGGCATTCGAACACGCCCATGCCGTTGTCATCCTGCAACGAGCGTTGGGCGTGGATGTGCAGTTCGGCGCCAGCGGGGAAGTGCTCGACATCGCACTCGAACTTGCGCGTGCCGATAAGAAAACCCAGCTCCACCGGCTGGCCGTTGGCGCGGGCATGACAACCGGCGTAGGCGGCGACGCTCTGCGCCATCAGCTCGATGCCGAGCCAGGCCGGCAGGCTGCCATCGGCGCGGTTGAACAGGCCCCCCGGACGGACCGTGGTGCGGATGTGGATCTGCTCCTCATCGAAGCGCTCGACCTGATCGATGAGGATCATGTCGCCCGCGTGGGGCAGCAGGTCGGCCATAGGCCAGGCAATCATGGGGTGTCTCCGAGAATCAGGCTGACGTTGTTGCCACCGAAGGCGAACGAGTTGCTCATCAGGTAGCGCGGGCCACTGGCCGGCAGGCGCTGGGTGCCATCGACCAGTGTCAGCGGCGGCAGCGCCGGGTCGCGCTGGCCGTCCCACAGGTGCGGCGGCAGCAGGCGCTCGGCGTTGTGCGGGCTGAGCGCCAGCCAGCAGAACGCCGCTTCCAGCGCCCCGGCAGCGCCCAAGGTGTGGCCGGTCATGGGTTTGCTCGACGAGCAGGCCAGCTCGGCGCCGAACAGACCGTGCACCGCCAGGCTTTCCATGGCGTCGTTGTGCAGTGTGGCGGTGCCGTGCAGGTTCAGGTAATCGATGTCGTGTGGGTGCAGGCCGGCACTGCGCAGCGCCTTGTCCATCGCCAAGCGCGCGCCGGTGCCTTGCGGGTCGGGGGCGGAAATGTGATGGGCATCGGAGCTGGCGCCGGCGCCGAGCAAGGCGATCCCTGGGCCGTCGCGGTTGGCCTCGCGGGTCATCAGGAACAGCGCGGCGCCTTCGCCGATGTTGATGCCGTCGCGGTTGGCGGAAAACGGTTTGCAGCGCTCGGCGCTGACCGCTTCCAGCGCGCTGAAGCCGTTCAGGGTCAGGCCGCACAGGCTGTCGACGCCGCCGCACAGCACCGCATCGCATAGCCCCAGGTCGAGCAGCCGACGGGCGCTGAGCAAGGCTCGCGCGCTGGAGGTGCAAGCAGTGGAAATCACATAGGCCGGGCCGCTCAGGTGCAGCCAGTCGGCGAGGAAGCTGGCCGGCGCGCTGAGTTCCTGCTGGGCGTAGTGGTAGTCGTCCGGGAAGTGCTGGGTATGCAGGTAGTGGGCGATGCCGGCACTGGCCTCGGCGATGCCCGAGGTGCTGGTGCCCAGCACCACCGCGACCCGCGCCGCGCCGAAGCGGGCGATGGCGTCGCGGATGGCCGGTTCGATCTGTAGCGCCGCGCAGTACAGCAACTGGTTGTTGCGGCTGTGTTGTTCGGGCAGCGGCACAGCCGGCAGCTCGCCGCTCACCGCGCCCACCGGCAGTACACGGTCTACGACCCAGCCGGCGCTGGGCTGCATGCCTGAGGCATCGCCGGCGAACAGGCGTCGGGCGACCTCCTGCTGGCCACGGCCCAGGGCGCAGACCAGTCCCAGCGCGTTGAGGTAGGCGGTCATGGCGTGTCCTCGGCGGGCAGCGGGCTGACGCGGTAATGCATGCCTTCGGCTAGGCTCAGGCGGAACCGCTGATCGCCCTCGTAATGCACCTGCCAACGCTGCTGCAATTGGCGTTGCTGGCCGTGCTGCTGCGCCTGTGGATAACGCTGCTGCAACTCGCTCGCCGGGGTCAGAGCGAACAGCACGGCGGCGAACAGTTCCCGCGCCGCCGGGTTCGGCGGCAACAGGCCATCGGCCTGCCACTGCTGGTCGTCGAGCACTTGCCGGGCCTGGGGAATGCCCAGCAGGTCGAGCAGCGACCAGCGCAGGCGCTGTTGCTCGCCCTGGATCACCAGCAGCCAGTCCTGGCGCTGGCCGTTCTGCTCACGCTCGACGTGCAACTGCTGCGGCAACTGCAACCGTGGCAATGCGGTCGGCAGCGGCGGGGCGCTGGCGCAGGCGCTCAGCAACAGGCACAGGGCCAGGCTCAGGACGATCCTCATGCCTGCTCCAGCGGCTTGCGCGCCACCACGTTGACCAGGGTTTCCTCACGCTGGCCCACCGGCGGCGGCCGGCGCAGGCCCAGGCGTTCGAGCAGGCCGAAGTCCTTGGCCCGGCTCCACCACAGGTACGGGTACGAGACATTGCGCGTGGTGAAGGTGAAACCCTGGCCACGCAGCATCTGCAAATAACCTTCGGCGCTTTTCTGCACATGCATGGGATGGCGGAACAGCCAGCGGATCACCCAGGTGTCGATATAGGCTTCGGTGGATTCGGCGAACAGCAGGTAGCCGCCCGGCTTGAGCACGCGGTAGAACTCGGCCAGCGCGCGTTCCTGTTCCACCAGATGGTGGAAGGTCTGGTGGCAGAAGAGGATGTCGACGCTGGCGTCGGCCAATTGCAGGTGCGCGCAATCACTGCCGCGCAGCTCCACCTCAAGGCCCAGACGCTGCGCCTCGGCGGCGCTCAGGGCCAGGCTGTGCGGGTCGGCATCGGTGCCCAGCAGCTTCGACGGGGCGAATACCCGTTGCAGGTGCTTGAACGATTTGCCCTGGCCGCAGCCGGCATCGAGCAGCACCGGCGCGGCCGGTGGTTCGCCGTCGAACAGGCTGCGCAGGTCGTCGATGGCGACGCGCAGCACATGGTGCTGCCAGGTATGGCTGCGCAGGAACCAGAAGCCGAAGCGGGTTTCCTCGACGTAGCTGTCGCTGAGAAACGGCGGCCGACTCATGACGCCTCCCGTGCACACAGCTCGGCCAGGGTGCGCAGGCGCCGGCGTGGCTCGGCGACGAAAGGGTTGTGTGCATCCCAGGCATAGCCGGCGAGGATCGAGCTGATCATGGCGCGGATTTCTGGCGAACTGCCGGGGTGGTAGATGACGTCCTGGAAGCTGCCGTCGTACCAGCCCTCGACATACACACGGAAGGTCTCGACGCCGCGCTTGAGCGGTTCGGCGAACTCGCTCTGCCAGTCCACGGCATCGCCTTGCAGCTGACGGTGCAGCAGGTTGGCGGCCATGCTCGCCGAGCGCATGGCGATGGTCACCCCTGAAGAAAACACCGGGTCGAGGAATTCGGCGGCGTTGCCCAGCAGCGCGAAGCCTGGGCCGTGCAAGGTTTTCACGTTGGCCGAATAACCACCGATGCTGCGCGCCGGGGTGTCCCACACGGCGTTGGCCAGCACCTTGCTCAGGCTTGGCGTTTGCGCGACGAAGTGCTTGAGGCATTCGTCCAGGTCGCCTGGCGCATCGGCGAAGCGTTCTGCCGCCGCGACCACGCCCAGGGACGTGCGGCCATTGCTGAAGGGGATGGTCCAGAACCAGATGTCGCGGTGCTGCGGATGGGTGGTGATGAGGATCTTGTCGCGGTCGAAACCGGGGTGCTCGATGCGGTCTTCGATGTGGGTGAACACCGCCTGGCGCACCGGGAAGCTCGACGGCGCTTCGAGGTCGAGCAGGCGCGGCAGCACGCGGCCATAGCCGCTGGCGTCGAGCACGAAACCGGCCTGCACGGTGTATTGGCTGCCATCGGGCCGGCGTACCTGCACCTTGGGCTGGGCACCGCTCATGTCGGCCTGGATGATTTCCTCTTCATAGCGGATCTCCACCCCCTGCGCTTGGGCCTGGTCGGCCAGCAGCTTGTCGAAGCGCGCGCGCTGCACCTGGAAGGTGCTGGGCTTGCCGGCGGTGAACTGCTCGCCGAAATCGAACGCCGAGTACTCCTCGCCCCAGGCGAACGCCGCGCCGTTCTTGAACTGAAAACCGGCGCTTTGCACGGCTTCGAGCATGCCTGCCTCTTCGACGAAATCCAGGCAGTGGGTCAGCAGGCTTTCACCAATGGAGAAGCGCGGGAAGCGCTGGCGCTCGATCACCAGCACATCATGGCCTTTGCGCTTGAGCAGGGCGGCGGCGATGGCGCCGGACGGGCCGGCGCCGATCACCAGCACCTGGCGTTGTTGCAGTTCAGTAGTCGACATGCGGCCTCCTGGCCGTCGCAGCAGTGTTCAAGGGAAGTCGGTGCAGGCCCGCCAGTGCGGGCATCAGCGTCGCGACTAGGCTCATCAGCAATAGCGCCAGATACAACGACGGGCTGATCAACCGCTCGGTGAGCAGCAAATTGAGGAAAACGATTTCGCTCAGGCCGCGAATGTTCAGCAGCAGGCTTTCCCGCCAGCGGCTGGCGCCGGGGAACGACGCGCCGGCCCAGCGCAGGCCAAGCCAGTTGCCGAGCAGCTTGCTGATGATCGGCAAGGCCAGCAGTGCTGCCCAGTGCCAGGCGTTCAGGCCGGGCAGCGCGTCTTGCAGGTCGACCTGCAAGACGCCGTAGCTGAGGATCACCGGCACCGCGAAATACTGCTGCGCAGCCTTGCTCCAGCGCGCTGACAGCGGCACTTGCACGCCCAGTTTCAGCCAGGTCAGGCAGCCCAGATACGCCATGGCCAGCAGCAGCGCGTTGAGGTGGTAGTGCTCGGCGCCGAACAGCAAGGCGATGAACAGCGCGCCGTAGGCTTTCGCCGCGCGCACGCCGAGGGCATACAGCGGCAGCGGGGCCAGTGCGCCGAGCAAGGGCAAGAGCAGGCTGGTCGGTTGCAGGCTGCCTTTGCCCAGACCGAGCAGCAGCCAGCACAGCAGGTCAATGAGGATCGCCGCCTGCAACAGCCGGCGGCTGGCCGCGGGTGGGTAATCGATGGCGCGCAGGTACAGGTACAGCACCGGAATCGCGGTGATGGCGAACACCAGCCCCAAGGCCAGCGCACTCAGCCCGCTCAACCCCAGCAGCCACACTGCACAGGCCAGGCCGCAGACGAAAGGCACCAGGAAGCTGGGCAGCGCCAGCTTGAACGCGGCGCGCTCCGGGCGCAGCTCCAGCACGTCGCTGAGAATCGCTGCCAGCAGTAGGGCGAAGGCTGCGCCGTACACGGTCTTGACCCAAGTGGGCGCGGTCAGCGCGGCGCCTTCGAAATGCGCCGACCACTCACCGAGCCCGTGCATAGCCAGCGGCAACAGCGCGGCCAGCAGTAACTGACTGACGATGGCGATCAGCCCCAGGCGTTTGCCCAGCGCGGCGGCCGCAGCGTAGACCAGCAGGATCAGTGCCCAGGCGCCGAGAATGCTCATGCCGATGCCTTCCCTTCAGATGAGGCCGACGCTTCATCGTTCGGCGAGGCCGCCCACGGCGCGAGCAGGAAGCTGAACACCAGGCCAAGGCTGACCGCCAGGCCGAAGTTGCTCACCGCAGGCGTGCTCGACAGCGCCAGCAGGCCGAACGACAGCCAGGTGGTCAATGCCGCCAGCAGGGTGCCGAGCAGGCTCACCGCGGCGCCGCCGATGCGTTCGCGCATAAGAATCGCGTAATCGACGCTGATGGCCGTCACCAGCAGCAGGCCGAACAGGCTGAACAACGTCAGCGGCTGCCCCAGCCAGCCCAGGCAGGCCAGGCTGCACAGCGCAGCGAGCAGCGGCAGCGCCACCAGGCGCAGCGCGCCGCCGAAACCGAACGGCACGATCAGCAGCAACAGAATCAGCGCGCATGACAGCAGCTTGAGTTCGGCGGCGCTCAGCTGCGTCGCGGCGAACAGCCGGTTGAGGTCACCCAGGCGATCGACCAGTTGCACGCCCGGCTGGTCCTCGGCGAGCAGGCCGAGCAAGGCGACATCGCCGAGGCCCTGCAGGCTGATCACCGCCGCCACGCCATTGCCGTCCTGGCCCAGCCAGAGCGGACGCCAGGCCTCACCGAGCGGGCCAGCCAGCACGTGGTCGATGTCGAGCAGCGGCAGTTTTTGCAGCTGTTGCACCTCGGCATCCAACGCCGCTGGCGGCACGCCGATATCGAGCAAGGGCTGCCAATGCTGCGCCAGCTGCGCAACAGCGGCCTGCATCTGCTGTTGCGCCGGCTCGCTGGCGAGCAGTTGGCTGATGCTCATGTAGCCCTTGAGCTTGCCCAGTGCCACCAGTTCGTCGAGCTTGCCCGACAGCGCCTGCAAGCGCTCCAGCAGTTGTGTCTGATCGTCGCCGCGCACCAGGTAGAACTGGCTGGTCGGCTGGTAACCGGTGATGCGCGCCACTGCCTGGGCTTCTTCGAGCAACTGCGGCGGGCTGCCCACCCATTGGCGAATGTCGTTGCGGCTGTGCAGTTGCCACAGCCCGGCTGCGCTGAAGGCCAGCAGCAGGCCCAGCAGCACGGCGCTTGGCACCACCCGCAGCAGGCGTTCGCGCAGCCCGGTGAGGCGTTCAGCCAGGCGCAGCGGCCAGGCCGCCGGTTGCAGTTCGACGCGCCCGAGCAGCGCCGGCAGCAGGCACACCGCGCTCAGGTAGGCGCCGACCAGCCCTGCGGCGGAGAAGGCGGCGATCTGCGTCAGCGCAGGGAATGGGGTGAAGGCCAGGGCCAGGTAGCCGATGCAACTGGTCGCCAGGCTCAGGCTCAGGCCGGGCCAGGTCAGCCGCACCGCGCTCCAGCTGCGCCATGGGCGCAGGCTCCAGCTTTTCGACAGGTAGTGCAGCGGGTAGTCCACCGCGACGCCGATCAGGCTCGACCCCAGCACCAGGGTCATCACGTGCATCTTGCCGAACAGCGCCACGCAGGCCACCGCCCCGAAGAGCATGCCCACCAGTACCGGCACGAAGGCCAGCAGCGCCTGCCAGCGACGAAACGCCAGCAGCAGCATCAGCAAAATGCCCAACGTCGCGCCACCGCCGACCCAGGTGATTTCCTGGGTGGCCTGACGCTGACCATGGGCGGCGTGCAGCAGGCCGCTGGCGGCATACAGCTGCGCCCCCGCCTGCGCGGCTTCTGCGCGGCTGGCATCGAGCAGGTCGGCGACCTGCAACGGCAGCTGCATGTCGAAGGCATTGCCTTGGGTGCGGGCGCGCAGCAGCACCCATTGCTTGCCCTCGGCCTCGGCCACCAGTGCGCCGCTGGCGGTGTCCAGTTGCACATTGGCCGGGCGCGGCTGGCTGTTCTGGATCAGTCCGGTCAGGCCTAGCCAGTCGTCCTGGTTGGGCACCAGGCTGAAGCCAGCGAAGGGGTCGTACAGCCGCTCCAGGCGCTGCTCGATGAACGCCTGGGGTTGCTCGAGCAGCTGTTGCCGGTCGGCGGCCGAGAGCAGCGCCACCCGGCCTTGCAGCAACTGCGTGCGCAAGGCTGAAAGGTCAGTCTGCAAGCTCCACTGCACCTTCTCGAACAAGCCGCTGGCCTGCCATCGTTTGGCCAGTCGCTCGCTCAGGGCCAGGGCCTGGCTGCGCTCGGCGTGGCCGACCAGCACCAGCAGCTCACGGTTGAGCGGTTCCTGCATGCGCTGTTCGGCGCGCTGCACCAGCGGGTCGTGGCTGTCGCCGGGCACCAGGGTCATGAGGTCAGCCGATACCGGCGCGCCTGCGTGCCACTGCCAGGCAGCCGCGCCCAGCACCGCCAGCAGCAGAATCAGGAACAGGCGTGGCAGCAGGCGTTCACTGGGCAAAGTCGCTGCGCTCCGCGTCGCTGAGTACGGCTTCGCCGTGGCTTTCCGGCAAGCGCAGCACGGTGCTGTCGCCTTGGGTTTCGTGCAGTTCGATGCGCTGCACGTAGGCGCCACCGTCGATGTCGATGGCGCTGAACACCTGCTTGAGCAGCAGCGAACGCGGGGTCAGGTGCAGTTGCCAGCGCTCGGCATCGCCACTCAGGCGCAGCTCGAAGTCGCGTTGCAGGCCGCTGCTGTCGCCTTGCAGCACAGCGAAGAACAGGCGGTTCTGCTCGGCCCCGGCGCTGCGCCCGGGCAGGCGTTGCCAGCCGCTGGCGTCACGTCGGGCGATGCCCTCGGCGTCGATGCGGTAGTCCTGGCGCAGCGGTGTCTGCAACAGCCACAGCAGGCCGTGGTCACGGGCCAGCACGAAGCGGCCCTTGCTCAGCAGCGGCTGGGGCAGAGCGCGCAGGTGTTTTTCCTGAATGAACGGGCCCTTCACCACTGCCGGGGCGCTTAATTGCCGTTGCAGGTCAGCGAGGTCGAAGGCCAGCGCCCAGGGGCTGGCCAGCAGCAGCGCGACGGCAGCGAGGCTGCGTAGCAGGCGGCTCATGGCAGCACCTTGGCGACGGCGTCGAGCAGCACCTGCGGCGAGGCCAGCTGCATCTCGCCGCTGTCGATGTGCACCGCCACCTGCACGGTGCTGGCGCGAGTCATGCGCTCGCCGGTGTCGGCATCGCTGATCAGGTAGTGAATCTTCAGGCGGTTCTCCCATTCCACCAGGCTGGCGCGCACGTTGAGGCGCTGGCCGAAGGTGGCGCCACGGATGTAGCGCAGTTGCAGGTCGATCACCGGCCAGCCATAACCGCTGTCGCGCATGGCCGTGTAGTTGTGTTCGAGGCGGTCGAGCAGGGCGCAGCGCGCGACCTCCAGGTATTTGACGTAATGCCCGTGCCAGACGATGTGCATGCTGTCGACATCGAAGAACGGCACGACCATCTCGCAGTCGATGTGGAATACCCCGGCATTACGCATGCAGCCTCCAGTGGCGTGCGCCGATACGTTGCAGGCACAGGCGCAGCTCAGCTTCCAGGGCGCGGTCTTGGATCACTGGGGCGAAGTCGCCCAGCAGCGTTTCGTGCATTTGCGCCAGGGCCGGCGGCAACGGCGTGGCGTCGGCCTGGCGGCTGCGCAGCCACACGCCCTGGTTGGCCGCAATCAGGGTGGCGGCGGCCACCTGCTCGGTCAGCTCCAGCACGCGCAAGGCATCGCGCGCGGCGATGGTGCCCATGCTGACTTTGTCCTGGTTGTGGCATTCGGTGGAGCGCGAGAACACGCTGGCCGGCATGGTCAGCTTGAGCGCCTCTGCGGTCCAGGCACTGGTGCCGATCTGCACTGCCTTGAAGCCGTGGTTGATCATCGCCGTGGCGGCGGGCGCGCCCGAGAGATTGCTCGGCAGGCCGTGGTTGTAGCGGGTGTCGACCAGCAGCGCCAACTGTCGGTCGAGCAGGTCGGCGACGTTGGCGACCAAGGTCTTGAGGCTGTCCATGGCGAAGGCGATGTGCCCACCGTAGAAATGCCCGCCATGCAGCACCCGCTCGGCGTCGCCGTCGATGATCGGGTTGTCGTTGGCGCTGTTGAGTTCGGTTTCGATGAACCCGCGCAGCCAGCCCAGGCTGTCGGCCAGCACGCCCAGCACGTGCGGCGCGCAGCGCAGCGAATAGCGGTCTTGCAGGCGGTGCAGGGGCGGCAGCGGCGCGTCGATCGCCAGGTCCTGGCGCAGCCAGGCGGCGACCTGGGTCTGGCCGGGATGCGGCTTGGCGGCGAACAGGCGCTCGTCGAAGTGTTCCGGGTTGCCTTGCAGGGCGATGACGTTGAGCGCGGTGATGCGCGTGGCCAGTTGCAGCAGGTAGTCGGCGCGGGCGAAGGCCAGGCAGGCCAGGCCGGTCATCACCGCGGTGCCGTTCATCAACGCCAGGGCTTCCTTGGGCCGCAGGCGCAGTGGCTGCCAGCCCAGTTGCTGGTGAACCTCAGCACTGCTGCGCCGCTCGCCCTGGTACAGCACCTCGCGCTCGCCCGACAGCGTCGCGGCGACGTACGACAGCGGGGTCAGGTCGCCACTGGCGCCCACCGAGCCTTCTTCCGGAATCAGCGGCAGGATGTCGTGGGCGAGAAACGCCTGCAGGCGTTCCAGCAGCTCCATGCGCACACCGGACACGCCGTGGCTCAGCGAGCGCAAGCGCGCGGCCAGCACGGCGCGGGTAGCCGGGGCGTCGAGCAAGCGACCCAGGCCGCAGCCGTGGAAGGTGTACAGATGCTGCGGCAAGGCCTCGACCTGCTCCAGTGGCACCGCCACCACGCAGGAATCGCCGTAACCGGTGGTGACGCCGTAGATCACCCCTTCCTTGTCCAGCAGGGTGTCGAGAAAGCGCGCGCCGCGGGCAATGCGTTCGCGGTAGGCAGGGTCGTCCTGCACCTGCGTGCTGGCCTGGCGCTGGGCCACGGCCACTACGTCTTCGATTGCCAGCGGCGATTCGCCGAACACTACGGCTTCAGGGGCGTGCGTCGTCATCGGAGTTCCAGAAGGGGTAGAAGTTGAACCACTGCAGGGGCGCCTGCTCGCAGTAATGGCCCAGGCGCTGGGCATAACGCGCCGCCCACTCGGCGATCACCTGATCGCGCTGGCTGCGGCGCCACTGCACGCGCTCGGCGAACGCCTCCAGGGTGACCCGGTAGCGCCCTTGGTGTTTGGTACAGAACAACAGATTCAGCGGGCAGCCCAGCAGCCCGGCGAGCAGCCACGGCCCCTGCGGGAACGCCGCCGGCTGGCCGAGAAAATCCACCTGCACCGTGCGCCCGCCATGCAGCGGCACGCGGTCGCCGGCAATTGCCAGCCACTCGCCACGCTCGAGGCGTTCGGACAGTTGCAGCATCACCGCCGGGTCCAGCTCGCTGACCTGAATCAGCCGCAGGTTGGTCGCCCCGGCTTCGCCGAGCAGGCGGTTGAAGCGCTCGGCGTGGCGGGTGTGCACCAGCACGTTCATGGTCACCTGCTCGCCCAGCTCGGCCAGGGCGCGGCACACCTCGAGGTTGCCCAGGTGCGCGCCGACCAGCATCTGGCCACGGGCGCCGCGCAGTTGCGTGCGCAGGTTGGCCGGGTCGTGAATGTCGATGTCTTGCAGGCGCAGCTTGCCGTTCCACACGTCGAGCTTGTCCAGCAGTGCCTCGGCAAAGGCCATGAACTGGCCGAACACCCGGCGCAGGTTCGGCGCCGGCGTGCGGCCCGCGCTGTGCTGGTGCAGGCGTTGCTGGTATTGCCGGGCGCTGCGCCGGGCACGGCCGCCGAACAGGAAGAAGTAGCCGACGATGACGTGGATCACCGGGCTCAGCACCCGCCGGCCGAGCAGGCGCACCAGGGTCGCGGTGAGCTTCATCAGCCAGAAGCTGCCGCGTTCCTGGTGCTCGGCCCAGTGCTGGGGTTCGCTCATCTTCGCCACCGCCGCCAGAGGATGCTTGGGGCGCGCAGCAACATGCCGCAGAACAGCTTGGCGTGCATGGCCGAGATCAGCGCGTTGTCGTGCACCAGACGAAAATGCGACAGGCCATCCTGCGGGTAATGCACGCGGGTCGGCAGCCAGCGCATCGGCTGCTCGCGCCAGGCCAGGCGCACCAGGATTTCCGGGTCGAAGTCCATGCGCTTGCCGAGCCGCACCTGGTCGATCAAGGCCAGGGTCGGCGGCAGCGGATAAACCCGAAAGCCACACATCGAATCGGGAATCTGCAACGACAGGCAGTTGATCCACACCCACACATGGGTCAGGTAGCGGGCATACAGGCGGCCCTTGGGGACGCTGGCGTCGTACTGCGGGTAACCGCAGATCAGCGCCTGCGGCGCAGCGCGCGAGGCATCGAGGAAGCGGCTGACATCGCCCAGGTCGTGCTGGCCGTCGGCATCCACCTGCAAGGCATGGCTGAAGCCCAGCCGCGCCGCTTCGCGCAACCCGGCCATCACCGCGCCGCCCTTGCCTTGGTTGGCGGTCAGCTCGACGCGGTACACATCATGCCGCTGCTCCAGCTCGCGCAACACCCGGGCGCAGGCCGGGCCACTGGCATCGTCCACCAGCACGCAGGGCAGGCCGGCGCGTAGCAGGTCATCGACCACCGCGCCCACCGCATGCTCGTGGTTGTACACCGGAATCACCGCACAGGGCTTATGCACAGGCGGCCTCCAGCACGATGCGCCCGCTCGAGCAGGCGCGCCCGTCGCAGGTGTAGGTGAAGTACAGCTTGCTGCGCTGGGCGTCGAAACGCAGCGCCAGCTCCAGCTCATCGCCCGGGCGCACCAGTTGCTGGAACTTCAGCACCTCCATGCCGGCGAAGCGCTGCGCCTCGGGCAGCAGTGGCGCGGCCAGGGCGATGGCCCAGTCGATCTGCACCACCCCCGGCAGCACCGGGCTTTGTGGGAAGTGCCCGGTGAAGCAGGCCAGATCTGCCGAAACCGCCAGGCGCAGGTTGAGCTGTTCGGCGTCGCGCTGCTGCTCGAGCACCTCCGGGGCCATGCCGCGCGGCGCCTGCACGATGGCCTGCAAGGCGGCCTGGGGCAGCTTGCCCTGGGCGCTGTAGGGCAGCTGGCGCAGCAGGCGCCAGCGTCGGGGCAGGGCGATGGCTTCGCAGTGTCCACTTAGATGCTCGCGCAGGGTCGCCAGCAGTGCGCGGCGTCCGCCATTGCGCAGGGCGTGCAAGCCCGCCGGGCTCAGTACCAGCAGCGCCGCCAGGCTGGCGCGCCCGCCTTCGAGCATCAGCAGGCGCGCTTCGCTGACCCACGGGTGGCTGTCCAGCGCCTGTTCCAGCAGCGGCAGCGAGATGCGTTTTTCTTCCAGCTTGACGATGCGGTCGAGCCGGCCAAGCAGGCGGAACCGGCCATCGCTGGCGATTTCGGCGGCATCGGCGCTGTGCTCGAGGTGCCCGGCTGGCAGATACGCCGAGGCAATCTGCAGCGCGCCGTCTGGCCCCAGGCTCAGTCGCACATCGGCGAAGGGCTGCCACAGCGCGTCGTCCTGGCGCCAGGCGATGCCACCGGTTTCCGAGCTGCCGAGAATTTCCAGCGGCCATTGCCCCAGGCGCTGATGCAACTGCTCGGCGGCGGCCAGCGGCAGCTCCCCACCAGAGGAAAACACCGCGCGCACCGGGCGAAGTGCCGGCCAGTCGAGGTTCTCGCCCATGCGCTTGAGCAGCGCCGGGCTGGCTACCCAGGCGAAGGCTGCGTGGGCGCGGCTGGCGCGCTGCAAGTCCTCGGGGAACGGCCACTGGCGGCGTTCGAAGCCGCGCCCGGCGCACAGCGGCCAGAGCACGCGGAACAAAAGGCCATAGATGTGCTGGGTGGCGACGCTGCCGATGATCCAGGCATCGCCCAAACGCTCGCCCCACAGTCGCTCCAGCGCTTCGACTTCGTTGTGCAACTGGCTCAACTGTTTGTCGATGCGCTTGGCTTCGCCGCTGGAACCTGAGGTGCACAGGCTGATGCGGCAGCGCTCCAGGTCAAGGTCGGCAGGCGACAAGGGCGCAGCGCTGAGGCTGGCGAGGTTGGCATCACCCGGCAGGTCGGTGAGCCACAGGTCGACCTGGTCGGCCCAGCGGCTGCGGGTGTGCGGTTGCAGGTCGGCCGGCAGCAGCACCTCGACCCCGGCGCGCCAGGCGCCGAGCAAAGCGATGGCCAGCTGCGCGGCGTCGTCCAGGTGCAGCGCCAGACGGCGGATGCCGCGTTGTTGCAGGCCGCCAGCCAGGCGCAGGGCCTGTTGGCACAGCTCGGCGTGGTCCAGCGATGGTTGTTCGGTGACCTGGCGCGGCGCATCCAGCGGGCGCAGCAGGTGATGAAGCGGGATCCAGCTCATGGGCGTCCTCGCACACGTTGTCTGATCAGCCATTCGCCAGCGAACAGCAGGCCCATCGCGGCATAGGCGATCAGGCCGTTGTACAGGGTCCACCAGGTCAGCGGTGCCCACAGCGTGAGGGCGGCGGCGATCAGCCCGTTGAGCAGGAAAAACCCGCTCCACACCTGGGTCACCTGGCGGGTATAGCGCACCGCTCGCGGCGGCAGGTCGGGGTCGCGCAGGCGCGCCAGGCGCTCGGCCACCGGCATGCCGCGCAGCAGGCTGGCACCGAACAGGGCGAGCATGAAGGCGCTGATCAGCACCGGGTACCAGCGCAGCACCTGGGCGCTGTCGGACAGCCCCAGCACTGCGCAGAAGCCCAGCGCCACCACCGCAGTGCGCGCCGTGCCGGTGCGCTGGCGCAAGGTCAGCAGCCGCGCCAGCCACAGGCCGCCGAGCAGCACGGCGAATTGCCAGGGGGCGAAGTGCGCCATGCCGAAATGCACGGCGAACGGATACAGCACCCCGGCCAGCACCAGGCCCAGGCCAATCAGGCGTTTCATGCCGGCGGGTTGACCAGGCGGTACACCGCCTCGACCACGTCGTTGACGGTGCGCACCGACTTGAACTCGTCAGCGGCGATCTTCTTGCCGGTCTGGCGCTTGATGTGGTCGATCAGGTCGACGGCGTCGATGCTGTCGATTTCCAGGTCCTGGTAAAGGTTCGAGTCCAGGCTGATACGCGCCGGGTCCAGTTCGAACAGCTCGACCAGGGCGTCGCGCAGGATGTTGAAGATGTCTTCACGGGTTTGCATGGTGCGGTCTCAGGCGGCCTGACGGGCAGTGACGAACGCCGCCAGGCTGGCGACGTTGGCGAAATGGCTACGGGTGTCCTTGGCATCGGCGTCGATCTTGATGCCGTAGCGTTTCTGGATCGCCAGCCCCAGCTCCAGCGCATCCACCGAGTCCAGGCCCAGGCCCTCGCCGAACAGGGTCTGCTGGTCATCGATGTCGTGCACGCTGATGTCTTCCAGGCCCAGTGCGTCGATGATCAGTTGCTTGAGGTCACGGTTGAGGTCTTGCTGTGCTTCGCTCATGGTCGGCGAGCTCCTTGATGTAGTGCTGGTGCAGAAAATCGTTGAGTTTGCGCGACGCCTGCGGCGCCGGGCCGAGGGCCGCGAAGGCGTGTGGGTCGATGTCCTCGCCCACGCGCAGGCGAAACTGCACGCGGCGCGGCGGAATGCGGTACCAGGGTTCGTTCTTGGTCAGCGTGGTGGGGCTGACGCTGATGGTCACCGGGGTGATGACGCGCGCGCCGCGCAGGGCGATGGCCGCCGCACCACGGTGGAAGGTGGGCGTCTGCCCGGGCGGGGTGCGCGTGCCTTCGGGGAAGATGATCAGCGCCTGGCCTTGTTGCAGCGCGGCCACAGCGGCGTCGAGCATTTCCATGCTGCCATCGTTGCGGATGTACTGCGCCTCGCGCAGCGGCGCGCGGGTGAACGGGTTGCTGAACAGACTGTGCTTGACCACGCAGTTGGCATGGCGCACCAGGCCGAGCAGAAACACCACATCGATCAGCGAAGGGTGGTTGGCGATGATCACCTGACCCGGTCGGCCGAGGCGCTCGGCGCCATCGATCTGGTAGGTGAGCACGCCACAGCCGCGCATGAAGCGCACGAAGCACCAGAACAGCCAGCCGATGGTCTGCCGCGCCCGCTGACGGTGGCGCTCGGCGTCGCCCGGCAGGCACGCCAGTAGGGGGAAGACCACCAGGCGCAGGCCCAGCCCGCCAAGACCGAACAGGCAAAAGCTCAGGGCGGTGGCCAGCAGCCGCCAGTAGTAGGCATTTCGCGAGCGCTTCACGGCTGTCGCTGCCAGGTCCATGTGCGCTGCTTCCAGGTGTGGGTGAGGGTGGCCTGGCGGGTCAGCGATGCGCGCAGCCAGCTCAGGGCGTGGGGCGTCGTCTGGCCGCTGACGGCGCTGGCAGGGGCTGCGCTTGGGCGCAGTTGCCATTGCTCGCCGGGGGTGATCAACAAGCCCAGGGCATAGGCGAAGGGCACGTCGTCGATACGCGGGCGGTAGGCCTCGGGTGGCTGCTCTTCGGCAACGATCAGCAACACCGCCGCAGCGCCATCGTGCAGCAGCCCGGCGGCTTCCAGCAGGCCTTGTTCGAAACCATCGCCGGCAGCGGCCAAAGCGGTCATCTCGCTGGTTTCGCCGCGCATGATCGACCACAGGCCAATCACCGCGTTATGCACCGAGAGGCTGAACTGGGTCGGTGACAACGGCTGACCTTCTGCCAGTTCGCAGAGGATCGAGAACGTGCGCGGCGTTTCCCCATGGCGTGAGACGAACACCAGCGGCAGCGCCTGCAACCCTTCGGCCAGCGGCCAGCCCACGGCGAAGGCCATGCGCGCCAGGTGGCTGAGGCGACGACGCTGCAAGGCCGGCAGGAAGGAAACATCGGGCGCCGCATCGGCCTCGGCACTGACTGTTTCGCCCACCGCCCAACGCTGCCATTGGTCAGGCGTCTGTAGGCCGGGGGCCCAGGCACGCCATTGGCTGATATCGAAGGTGATCACGATTTATATACTTCCCGCCTCAGGGACTTCCTTGCCGTGGGGATGACTCGGAACAACGACCTGACAGGGTTGGCGCATTGATGAGTGGCGCGCATTATCCCGGTGACGAGGGTGTCTAGCAAATACTGGTTACATAATCGCCATCAGACTCTAGACCCGGTGGCTAGTGCCAAAAGTTGAAGTTTTTGTAGGCGTTTTCCGACGGATGGCGCGCGGAATTCACTTGCATCTGGGATTTTTTCCCATTGACCGACACTGGTAATGCAACAGAGGCCACCACATACTCGCTGTTCGATCACAGACGGAGGTCTCACATGCGGCGCGTGGTGTTCAATCAGAAAGGCGGCGTCGGCAAGTCCAGCATCGCCTGCAACCTGGCGGCGGTCAGCGCCAACGAAGGCTATCGAACGCTGCTGATCGACCTCGATGCCCAGGCCAACTCCACCCAGTACCTCACCGGCCTCACGGGCGACGACATTCCCGTGGGCATCGCCGATTTCTTCAAGCAGAGCCTGGCCGGGGGGCCGGTGGCGAAGAAGAACAAGATCGATATCTTCGAGACGCCATTCGACAACCTGCACGTGATCACCGCCAGTGCCGAGCTGGCCGATCTGCAGCCCAAGCTCGAGGCGAAACACAAGATCAACAAGCTGCGCAAACTGCTCGACAGCCTCGACGAAGACTACGAACGCATCTACATCGACACCCCGCCGGCACTGAACTTCTACGCCGTGTCGGCCTTGATCGGTGCCGACCGGGTGCTGATTCCATTCGACTGCGACAGCTTCTCGCGCCAGGCCCTGTACGGCCTGCTGGCGGAAATCGAAGAGCTCAAGGAAGACCATAACCCGGCGCTCGAGGTCGAAGGCATCGTGGTCAACCAGTTCCAGTCCCGCGCCAGCCTGCCGCAGCAGATGCTCGACGAACTGATCGCCGAAGGCCTGCCGGTCCTGCCGGTGTACCTCGCCAGCTCGGTGAAGATGCGCGAATCCCACCACGCCAACCTGCCGCTGATCCACCTCGATCCGAAGCACAAGCTGAGTCAGCAGTTCGTGGAGTTGCATGATGTGCTGGAGCGGGCCTAGTGGTTGTAGAGTTTTTGGCTGGGATGGCGGTAAATCTGTAAGTGCCATTTGGGTTTTCAGGCCCGGTTTCGCCTGGCGGCGACCTACTTTTGACGGGGGACAAAAGTAGGCAAAACCCCCATGCTCCACTAGCCGGCCCTGCACTGCGCTTCGCTCCGTTCCGGGTCCCCTGCGCTCCGGTGCTCTACGGGGCTGCGCGGGCAAGGGTTGCTGCGCAACCCTAACACCTCGCGTCCTCGGCTGCGCCTCGGGTGCGCTGCGCGCACGCCCCTTCGAGCACCTACGCTCCGGCCGGCTACAGTCGCGGTCGGTGGCGCCTGGACGCTTGGTGTAAAAATATCTTCTCCAAGGCTTTTGATGTTTCAGCGAAACCTGAAGGGTCGTGGTTACTTTTTCGTTGAGGATCTCAAGCTTGGGGCTTGGAGCTATGAAAGGCCGGTCTCGGATCGACTGCGATGAAACCGGGGAAATGGAGAGCAAGGTAGATGTGGAGACAATCAATGAATGTTAAGCCCATTCGTAATGACGATGGTCTGAAGCTGGCCCTCCAACGGTTGGAGAGTATTTTTCAGGCCGGGCCAGGAACGCCGCAAGCCGATGAGATGGAGACTCTGGTGACGCTGATCGAGGTCTACGAATCCACGCATTACCCAATCCCGCCGGCAGATCCAGTTGAGCGGGCGGGTGTCTGAGGTCTTCAATCCTGAGTCTGAGCATGATCAAGCGTCTGCACGAGGGACTTCGTATTCCCTACAAATCGCTACTGGCCGGAGCGTGAGCACAACCGTTCGGCCTACCCCGCTAACCCGCCTCTGCATCCACCCCTGCAACCACGGCGCGCCGATCTGGCGCGCCGTTGAACATCACGACGAACAGCTGATCTCCAGATGCTTGCCCCACTCCGGTGGGCGTTCGGCATAGGCCTGCATGCCCGGCTGCTCTTCGAAAGGGCGGCTGAGCACCTGGTGCAGTTCGCGGACTTTGCTGTAGTCGCCGGCTTCGGCCGCTTCGATGGCCTGTTGCGCCAGATAGTTGCGCAGGATGTACAGCGGGTTGACCGCGTGCATGCGCTCGCGGCGGCCTTGTGCGTTGTTCGGCTCGCGGGCGCAGCGGGCGCGGTAGCGTTCGCTCCACTGGTCGAAGGCGGCGAGGTCGATGAAGTCGTCGCGCACCACCTGCAAGGCCGCGTCCAGCGGCTGCTCGCCCAGGTGACGGAAAAACAGCGTGTAGTCCACCGCGCCGCGCTGCATGCACTGCAGCAGTTGCTCGACCAGCGCCAGGTCGTCGTCTTCGGCCGTGGTCAGGCCCAGGCGGCGGCGCATCAGGTCGAGGTAGTGCGCCTGGTACAGCGGCAGGAACAGCTCCAGTGCGGCTTTGAGATCATCGACTGCGATGAAAGGGGTCAATGCCTGGGCCAGCGCGCTGAGGTTCCAGTGCGCCACCGGCACTTGGTTGCTGTAGCTGTAGCGGCCACGGTCGTCGGAATGGTTGCAGATGAAGTTGGCGTCGAAGTCATCGAGAAACGCGTAGGGGCCAAAATCGAAGGTGATGCCCAGGATCGACATGTTGTCGGTGTTCATCACGCCGTGGCAGAAGCCATAGGCCTGCCAGCGGGCGATGAGTTCGGCATTGCGCTCGACGGTGCTGCGGAACATGGCCAGGTAAGGCGCTTCGGCTTCGCGGCAGTCGGGGTAGTGGTGCGCGAGCACATAGTCGAGCAATTGCTGAGCCTGCTCGGGCTGCTTGGTGTAGTAGAAATATTCGAAATGGCCGAAGCGCACATGGCTCTGGGCCAGGCGCACGAGCATGGCGGCGCGCTCCTGGCGTTCGCGCCAGACCACTGTGCTCGAGCCGATCACGCACAGCGCCCGGCTACTGGGAATGCCCAGCGCGTGCAACGCCTCGGAGCCGAGGAACTCGCGAATCGATGAACGCAGCACCGCGCGGCCATCGCCCATGCGCGAGAACGGCGTCTGCCCAGCGCCCTTGAGGTGCAAGTCCCAATGCTCGCCGGCCTGGTTGATCACCTCGCCCAGCAACAGGCCGCGACCATCGCCCAGGCGCGGCGTGTAGCCGCCGAACTGATGCCCGGAATACACCATCGCCCGCGGCTCGGCGCCCTCCCACAGCTTGTGCCCGCTGAACAGCTCAGTGAAGACCGGCAGTTCGGCCTGCGCCGGGTCGAGATCGAGCAGCGCCATGGCTGCCGGGCTTGCCACCACCAGACGTGGCTCGTCGATGGGGTCAGGCAGAACTTCGACGGCAAAGGCATCGCCCAGGCGAGCGAAGCGGGTGTCGAAGTGCAGTTGGTCGAGGGCTTTCACAGGCATGGGATCAACTCGCGATGGACTGTAGGGGCGAGTTTACTCGCGCTGGCGTGCAAAGCACGCCCAATCCAGACGGTCGCGACTTGCCGCAGCGACGGACCGTCCGCTCCTACGGGAGTGGGGATTGCGGCGACTCCACCCCAATCATCTGCTGCCGCCCCCCCTTGGCATCCATCAGGAACACCTCGACCTGGCGCACGGAAATCTTGATGCCGTGTTCCTTGAAGGCGCGGTCGATGTAGCGGTTGACCTCATCGAGCGTCGGGTTGCGGTCGCCCAGGTCGCGTACGTGCATGCGCAGTTCGTGCTCCAGGGTTTCGCCGAAATTGAGGAAGTACACAAGCGGCTCCGGGTCTTTGAGCACCCGTGGGTTTTCATGGGCGCCCTTGAGCAGCAGTTCGCGCACCAGGTCGAGGTCCGAGCCGTAGTCGATGCCGAGCTTGAGGGTGACGCGGGTGATGGTGTCGGTCAGCGACCAGTTGATCAACTGGCCGGTGATGAAGGTCTTGTTGGGGACGATGATGTCCTTGCGGTCGAAGTCGGTGATGGTGGTGGCGCGGATGCGGATCTTGCTCACCGTGCCCGACAGGTTGCCGATGGTGATGGTGTCGCCGATACGCACTGGGCGCTCGAACAGGATCATGATGCCGGAAATGAAGTTGGCGAAGATCTCCTGCATGCCGAAACCCAGACCCAGCGACAGCGCGGCCACCAGCCATTGCAGCTTGTCCCAACTGACCCCAAGGGTCGCCAGGGTGCTGACGATACCGACCCCGGCGATGACGTACGACAGCAGCGTGGTAATGGCATAGGCGCTGCCCTGGGCCAGATTCAGGCGCGACAGCACCAGCACTTCCAGAAGGCCTGGCAGGTTGCTGGCCAGGGCGACGGTGATACCGGCGATTACCAGCGCACCGAGCAGGTCGCCCAGGCTGATCGGCACCATGCTCGCCGCCGCACCGGTGCCGCTGGTGTACTCGTAGAGGGTGAAGTTGTTCAGGTAGGAGAACACGCTGAGCAGGTCCGACCAGACCCAGTACAGCCCCGCGAGGAAGCCGCCGAGCAGCGCCAGGCGAATCAGCCGCAGCGACTGCTGGTTGACCTGCTCGATGTCCAGAGTCGGCTCTTCGATGACCACTTCACCTTCAAGCCCTTCCTTGTTCGCCTGGCGTTTGCTGATCGCCCGTTGATAGGCCAGGCGCCGCGCCGCCACCGACAGCCCGCGCATGAACGCAGCCTCGATGACCAGCCAGAACAGCAGCAGGTACAAGGTGTAGATCAGGCGGTCGGTGAGCTTGAGCGCGGTGTAGTAGTAGCCGAAGCACACCGCCACGAACAAGGCGATGGGCAGCGCGGTGAACGCCACCCCCACGGCCTTGCGAAACAGCGAGGTGTCGCGGTGCGCCGGGCTGCTCAAAAGCAGCCGGCTCAGCAGCAGCGCCATCAGCGCGTAGCAGGTGAGCACCACGGCGATGCCGAATACATCGTCGGCCAGCGCCGAAGGCTGGTGCTCGGCCACCGCCACCACGCCGACCAGCGCCAGCACCACGGTGCCCAGCCGGCGCACCCAGCCGCGCAGGAACTGCACCTGCGGCTTGTGCCAACGGAAATGCACCTCGGCGACGCCGCCTGGGGAAAGAATCCGGTAGGCGGTGTAGAACACCAGCCAGGCCTGGGCCAGTTGCCACAGCGCCGCGCCGAGGTTGGCGTTCTGCCCGCGGGCATCGATCTGCAAGGCGTAGCTGCACAGCGCCAGGCCCAGGCTGAGCGGCATGGCCAGAAGAATGTTGATCAGGATCGCGTTGGGCGTGTGCCACTGGCTGTCGCGCTTGAAGTGGCCAATGTCCTGGTGGATGTCGTTGATTCGCTCGTACAGGTAGGTGCGGCGCCACAGCAGGCCGCCGATCACCAGCAGCAGTGGCAGGAACAGCAGCGGGTGCTGGGCCAGGCCATCGGCCAGCTCGGTAATGCCCGAGACCCACGGCAGTCCGGCGATCTGCTCGACGAAGCGCTCTGGCGCGTAGCGCAGCCACTCCAGGTCGATGGCCTTGTTGCTGGGAATCCAGAACATCTGCTCTTCGAGGGTGGTGCGCAGGTTCTGCGCGGTGCTGAGCAGTTGCTTCTGGTTCAGCTGCAGGGTGATCGATTCATTGAGCAGCGACGACAGCTCGCGGTTGAGTCGCTCGAGCAGATCGCTGCGGGTGATCGCCACTTCCAGCAGGGCTTTGCGCAGGGCCGGGGTGACGTCCTGCTCGGGTCGCTCGGCCAGCAGCTTGTCGACGTAGGCGCTGGGCGTGCTCATCTGTTCGCGCTGCTGGTTGACCTCGAACTGGTACAGGCGAATGTCGGCGATCTGGTCGGCCAGGTCGCGGTCGAGTTTCAGGTGCGGCAGTGCCTGCTTCTGCTGATAGAGAATCTTCGACAGCAGCAGGCTGCCCTTGAGCACGTTGATCTGCTCGTCGAGGGCCTGGTCGGCCTGGGTCACGCTGTCGAGCTGCTGGCGCGCGCGCAGGTTCTGCTGGGTCAGCTCGTTGAGGCGGTCAGTGCTCTTGAGCAGGTAGTCAGAAAGTTCGAGGTTGGCCGCGCTCTCGCTGGCCAGCAGCGTGCTGCCGCCGGCCTTCTGCGCCTCCAGCGATTGCTGGGTGACGGTCTGCTGCGACTGCGCCAGGCGCTTGCTGTTGATCAGCGTTTGCAGGTCTTGGATTTCCTGCTCCTGGCGCGTGGCCTTTTCGATCAGCAGGTCGTGGCGGGCGTTGCCGAGGTCTTGCAGCAGGCCATTGCCGGCCAGTTCCTGGCGGCGCAGCTGGGTCAGCGCGGCGAGCGAGGCCAGCTCGGCATTGAGCTGGTTGCGTTGATCGGCGCTGAGGGTCTTGCCGTTGTCCTTGCCCTGCTTGAGGGTGCTGTTGATCTGCTGGGTGCGGTTCTGGCTGTTGCTGATCTCGGCCTGCGCCCGCTCTGGGCGGGTCTGCGAATTGATGATCAGGCTATTGGCTTCCGACAGCGCCTTTTGCAGGTCGCCCTGCTGGGTGCTGCGTTCGCTGAGCATCTGTTCGAGCTGGGCCACGCTGAGGCTGGCGTAGCGTTCGGCGACCGGAGCCGCTTTGCTGTCCTTGAGCTTGGCCAGTTCCTGCTGGCTGTCGCGGATTTCCCTGGGCGCATCGCTCAGCTGCTGCTTCAGCGCTTCGAGCTTTTGCTGGTTGTCATCCCGGCTGTCGAGCCACGACAGGGTTTTTTCCAGCAGTTGCTGCAAGGCCTTCTGATCGGCCTCGGGCAGCTTGCGGTCGGCGATCTTGTCGAGGCTTTCTTGCACGCTGGCGGTGCCGGGGGCTTCGGCTGCCACCACCACCAGCGATAGGGACAGGCACAGCCCGAGCAGGGCTGTGCGCAAGGCACGGAGGAACATAGGCAGACTTCTTGATGGAACCGCGAGGCGATAAACGAGTTTAGAGGAACAACCCAGGTCCTGGGCGAGCCCCTTCGGGGAATCTGACGCCGACTTTCATGATCTTGTTCCCCTCCATCAGGGCGATGGTCCACAGCGTGCTGTGCCATTCGATCTGGTCGCCCACCACCGGCGCGCCACCGACCTTCTGCCGAATGAACTGGGCCAGCGGCATCTTGCTGTCCAGGCCGTCGAGCTTGAGGCCGTACAGCGCTGCCACGGCGCCCAGCTCGGCGTCGCCTTCGAGCACGAAGTCGCCGAAAAAGCGCAGATCGAGGCCGCGGTGTGGCGCCTGGCTGAACAGTTTGCCCAGCGCCGGCAGATCGTGTTCGTGGCCGATCACGCAGAGCATGTCGTCGACCTGCAGCACGGTGCTGCCCGACGGGTGGAGCAGTTGTTCGCCGCGGAACAGCGCTGCGATACGCGTGCCTTCCGGCATTTTCAGCTCACGCAGGGCGGCGCCGATGCACCACTTTTCCGCGCCCAGGCGGTAGACGAACAGCTCCCACTCGCTGGTGATGTTGACCTCCAGCGCCGAGCGGGAAATCGGCGATGGATCAGGCGGTACGGTGACCTTCAGCAACTTGGCCATCCACGGCAGGCTGGTGCCCTGCACCAGCAGCGAAATCAGCACGATGAAGAACGCCAGGTTGAAGAACAGCTGCGCTTGCGGCAGCCCGGCCATCAACGGGAACACCGCCAGAATGATCGGCACCGCACCGCGCAGCCCCACCCAGGCGATGAAGCCTTTTTCGCGGGTGTGGAATGCCTTGAACGGCAGCAGCGCGGCGAACACCGACAGCGGCCGTGCGACCACGATCATCCACAGCGCCAGGGCCAGTGCCGGAACGGCGATCGGCAGCAGGTCGTGCGGGGTGACCAGCAGACCGAGCACCAGGAACATGCCGATCTGCGCCAGCCAGGCCATGCCGTCGAGCATGTGCAGAATGCCGTGGCGGCTGCGGATTGGCCGGTTGCCCAGCACCAGGCCACACAGGTACACGGCGAGGAAGCCGCTGCCGTGCAGGGCGTTGGTCAGGGAGAACACCACCAGGCCACCGGCGACCACCAGGATCGGGTACAGCCCGCTGGCCAGGTTGATGCGATTGACCATTTGCAGCATCAGCCAGCCGCCGCCCAGGCCGAGCAGGCCGCCGATGCCGAATTCACGCAGCAGGTGGCCGAGCAAGCCCCAGTGCAGGCCGGTCTGGTTGCTGGCGATCATGTCGATCAGGGTCACGGTGAGGAACACCGCCATCGGGTCGTTGCTGCCCGATTCGATCTCCAGGGTGGCGGTGACCCGCTCGTTGAGGCCCTTGCCGCCCAGCAGCGAGAACACCGCTGCGGCGTCGGTGGAGCCGACGATGGCGCCGATCAGCAGGCCCTGGATCAGGCTCAGGTCGAATAGCCAGGCGGCGACCATGCCGGTCAGCGCCGTGGTGATCAGTACCCCGACGGTTGCCAGCGACAGCGCCGGCCATAGCGCCACGCGGAAACTCGCCACCCGCGTGCGCAGCCCGCCGTCGAGCAGAATCACTGCCAGCGCGAGGTTGCCGACCAGGTAGGCGGTGGGATAGTTGTTGAAGATGATGCCGCCACCATCGACCCCGGCGACCATGCCGACGGCGAGAATGATGACCAGAATCGGGATGCCCAGACGCGAAGACAGCGAACTGACCAGAATGCTTGCACCCACCAGCAAAGCGCCGATCAAGAACAGGCTGTTGATGGTGCTTGCATCCAAAGGCGTGTACTCCAGGTGTTGCGGGGGGAAGCCGACCTGCCGGGGATTCAGCTAGCAGGTCGCGTGCCAATCGATTCTAACCTGATGAATTGGCTGGCTGTAAAGCGTTTCTATTGATGTCCCTGGGGGCGGTCCAATGCACCTGAAACCGCCCCACAGGTTCTGAGGCGGATCAGCCCTGCTTCACCTCACGCATCGCCTTGCCCTTCACCGGCGCGCCGTTGGCGACGTAGTACTGGGCGGTGCTGCGTGGCAGCGGGGTGCGGTTGCGGATCTTGTCGGCGATTTTCTCGGCGATCATGATCGTCGTGGCGTTGAGGTTGCCGGTGATGATGATCGGCATGATCGACGCATCCACCACACGCAGGCCCTGCATGCCGTGCACGCGGCCCTGGTTGTCGACCACGGCCATGTCGTCTTCGCCCATCTTGCACGAGCAGGATGGGTGGAACGCGGTCTCGGCGTGCTCGCGGATGAATTTATCCAGCTCTTCATCGGTCTGCACGTGCTCGCCCGGGCTGATTTCGCGGCCACGGTATGGGTCGAGCGCCGGCTGGGCCATGATTTCCCGGGTCAGGCGAATGCCGTCACGGAATTCCTGCCAGTCCTGCTCGGTGGCCATGTAGTTGAAGAGGATGCTCGGGTGCTGGCGCGGGTCTTTCGACTTGGCCTGCACGCGACCACGGCTGGGCGAGCGCATCGAACCCATGTGTGCCTGGAAGCCGTGTTCCTTGACGCCGTTGGAGCCGTTGTAATTGATCGCCACCGGCAGGAAGTGGTACTGGATGTTCGGCCAGTCGAACTCAGGACGGGTGCGGATGAAACCACCGGCCTCGAACTGGTTGCTGGCGCCGATGCCGGTGCCGTTGAACAGCCACTCGGCACCGATGGCCGGCTGGTTCCACCACAGCAGCGATGGGTACAGCGAAACCGGCTGGGTGCAGGCGTATTGCAGGTACAGCTCAAGGTGGTCCTGCAGGTTTTCACCGACGCCCGGCAGTTCGTGAACCACTGGAATATCCAGGCTTTCCAGCAGCGCACGCGGGCCGACGCCCGAGCGTTGCAGCAGTTGCGGCGAAGCGATGGCGCCGGAGCTGACGATCACTTCCTTGCGCGCACGAGCTTCGACACGCTCTTCGCTGTCGCCGACCAGGTAGGTCACGCCCACTGCGCGCTTGCCTTCGAACAGAATGCGGTCGCTCAGGGCATGGGTGACGATGGTCAGGTTCGAGCGCTTCTTGGCCTGGTCCAGGTAACCGCGAGCGGTGCTGGAGCGGCGGCCGTTCTTGGTCACCGAGCGGTCCATCGGGCCGAAGCCTTCCTGCTGGTAGCCGTTGAGGTCTTCGGTGCGCGGGTAACCGGCCTGCACGCCGGCTTCGACCATGGCGTGGAACAGCGGGTTGTTGCCGGCCTTGGGCGTTGCCACGCTGACCGGGCCGTCGCCGCCGTGGTAGTCGTTGGGGCCGATGTCACGGGTTTCGGCCTTGCGGAAGTAGGGCAGGCAGTCGAGGTAGGCCCAGTCTTCCAGGCCTGGCAGCTTGGCCCAGCCATCGAAGTCCAGGGCGTTGCCACGGATGTAGCACATGCCGTTGATCAGCGACGAACCACCCAGGCCCTTGCCGCGACCACACTCCATGCGCCGCCCGTCCATGTGCGGCTCGGGATCGGTTTCATAGGCCCAGTTGTAGCGACGACCTTGCAGCGGGAAGGCCAGCGCGGCAGGCATCTGGGTACGGAAGTCGAAACGGTAGTCCGGGCCACCGGCTTCGAGCAGCAGCACGCTGACATTGGCGTCTTCGGTCAGGCGTGTGGCGAGCGTGTTACCGGCCGAGCCGGCACCAACGATGATGTAGTCGTAATCCATGGGGGGGCTTCCTCCGGAAGCAGCTGCGAGCGTGTAGCTACAAGCGGCAAGTGGAAGCGCTTGTGCGTGGCTCGCAAGTGGATGATCCCTGCAAGGGCCGGTGGCCAACGCCGACCGGCTCTTTCTTGCAGCTTGTAGCTAGCGGCTAGCGGCTGCCTCTCAAAAGACCGAGGCGTAGTCGCCCAGCTCGACCTGTACCGACTTGATCCGGGTGTACTGCGCCAGGGAGCTGACGCCGTTCTCGCGGCCCACGCCCGACTGTTTGTAGCCGCCGACCGGCATTTCGGCTGGCGACTCGCCCCAGGCATTGATCCAGCAGATGCCGGCTTCGAGCTGGTGGATGATGCGGTGCGCGCGAGTCAGGTCGTTGGTGCACACGCCGGCGGCCAAGCCGTACTCGGTGTCGTTGGCGCGGCGGATGACTTCTTCCTCGGTCTCGTAGCTGAGAATGCTCATCACCGGGCCGAAGATTTCTTCCTGGACGATGGTCATGTCGTCGCGGCAGTCGGTGAACACGGTCGGTGCAACGAAGGCGCCCTTGGCGAATTCGCCTTCGGTCAGACGCTCACCGCCGCACAGCACACGGGCGCCTTGCTCTTTGCCCTTGGCGATGTAGCCGAGCACGCTTTCCATGTGGGCGAAGCTGACCAGCGGGCCGAAGTTGGTGTTGTCGTCTTCCGGGTTGCCGATGCGGATGCGCGCGACGCGCTCGGCGATCTTGGCTTCGAACTCGACTTTCAGCGACGCCGGGATGAACACGCGGGTGCCGTTGGTGCAGACCTGACCGGAGCTGTAGAAGTTGGCCATCATGGCGATGTCGGCGGCGCGATCGAGGTCGGCGTCGGCGCAGATGATCAGCGGCGACTTGCCGCCCAGTTCCATGGTCACTTCCTTGAGCGACGAGCTCGAAGCGCTGGCCATGACTTTCTTGCCGGTGGTGGTGCCGCCGGTGAACGAGATTTTCTCGATGCGCGGGTGCTCGGTCAGCCAGTTGCCAACTTCACGGCCGCTGCCGGTCAGGACGTTGAACACGCCATCGGGCAGGCCGGCTTCGGTGTAGATTTCGGCCAGTTTCAGGGTGGTCAGCGAGGTGACTTCCGACGGCTTGAAGATCATCGCGTTGCCAGCGGCCAGGGCCGGGGCGGATTTCCACAGGGCGATCTGGATCGGGTAGTTCCACGCGCCGATACCGGCGGTGACGCCCAGTGGCTCGCGGCGGGTATAGACGAAGGAGCTGTCGCGCAGGGGAATCTGCTCGCCTTCGATGGCCGGCACCAGGCCTGCGTAGTATTCGAGCACGTCGGCGCCGGTGACGATGTCGACGTAACGGGTTTCCGAGTACGACTTGCCGGTGTCGAGGGTTTCCAGCATGGCCAGCTCATCGTTGCGCTCGCGCAGGATGTCGACGGCGCGGCGCAGGATGCGCGAGCGCTGCATGGCCGTCATCGCTGCCCAGACCTTCTGGCCGCGCTCGGCGCTTTCTACGGCACGCTCGACGTCGGCTTCGGTAGCCCGCTGGACGTGAGCCAGGACTTCACCGGTCGCTGGGTTGATGGCTTCGAAGGTGGCATCGCTGCCGGCGTCGACGTAACCGCCATCGATGTAGAGTTTTTGCGTTCCGAAACGGGCCATAGTGTCCTCGCAAGTGCAATGTTTGATGTGGCTATGCGCGTCGCGCCTGTGCCGATTGGGCAATGGCTGCGCGCGGTTGTTCAGTCACGTGGGCATCACTGCCCGGGCGTTGCTGCTTAGCCAGTTGTAGATCCATGTATTCGTAAGCGATGCGTACCGCCTGCTCGGTGTCGAAGGCATCGCCCGACAGCGCACCGCGCAACCACAAGCCGTCGATCAACGCTGCCAGGCCGCGGGCGGCGCTGCGCGCCTCATCGAGCGGCAGCACCTGACGGAACTGGTAGCACAGGTTGGAATACAGGCGGTGGTCGTTGATCCGCTGCAACCTGTGCAAGGACGGCTGGTGCATGCTGGAGGCCCAGAAGGCCAGCCAGGTTTTCATTGCCGGGCCGGTGACCTGGCTGGCGTCGAAGTTGCCCTCGATGATCACTTGCAGCTGGGCACGGGGGCTGGTGTCCGTCAGTGCCTGGCGCCGGGCGATCACGCCTTCGTTGAGCATGTTCATGATGTAGCGCATCGTCGCTGCGATCAGGCCGTTCTTGTCCCGAAAGTAGTGACTGATGATGCCGTTCGACACCCCAGCGAGGCGGGCGATCAGCGCAATGCTGGCGTCTCCCAGGCCTACTTGATCGACCGCTTGCAGGGTGGCTTCGATCAACTGCTGGCGGCGAATGGGTTGCATACCGACCTTGGGCATCGTGCTATCTCCTCCAGGTCTGGCGAGCAGGCGACAGGCGTCTGACTCGGCGAAGACCAGTCTATTTTGTTTTGATTGAACGTTCAATCAATAAAGAATAAGCTCTGCGACAATTTGTGCCATTGACAGCTTTTCAGCCCCTCAAGCGGGCACGAATTGAAACCCCAGGAAGTCGTGAAGCCCCCGGAATACAAGGCGTTGACGGGTATGAGCGATGCACGAGTCAGATTCCGCCGAGCGGTCAAGCGACTGCCCGGCAAGCCTTCGGAGTGAGGTCGAGCCTGATTTTTTTGCAACGATTCGATTCGGGAGCACGATTTCCTTAGGTGCTTTTATAACACCTGAAGCAGTAGGGCTATTGCACCAATTGCTCGGGACAAGACTGATTAGCCTCCACCGCCGCACTCCGCCGGAGCATTCGTGCAATGAGTTCTGCCTCACTTACCAACCCCCCCGCCGAGAGGGTCCGGGTCAACCGCGTGGTGTTCTACACCTCGGCCTTGTTGATCCTCGTTCTGACTGCCTTGCTGATCGCTGTACCTGAAACCGCCGGCCGCGTGCTCGGCGTCGCCCAGTCCTGGCTCACCCGCAGCTTCGGCTGGTACTACATGCTGGTGATCTGCGGCTACCTGGTGTTCGTCATCTACCTGGCGTTTTCCGACTTCGGCAAGCTCAAGCTGGGCGGCAAGGACGACACTCCCGATTTCAGCTACGGCGCCTGGGCCGGCATGCTGTTCTCCTCGGGCATCGGGATTTCGCTGCTGTACTTCGGCGCCTCCGAGCCGCTGGACCACTATTTCAATCCGCCTGAAGGCACCCCGGCCAGCCTCGAAGCTGCCCGTGAAGGCCTGCAGCTGACCTTCCTGCACTGGGGCCTGCATGGCTGGGCGATCTACGCGCTGGTCGGCCTGGCGGTGGGCTACTTCGCCTACCGTCACAACCAGCCATTGGCACTGCGCTCGGCGCTGTACCCGCTGGTCGGTGAGCGCTGGGTCAAGGGCGCGGCGGGCAATGCCGTGGACATCTTCGGCATGTTCGTCACCCTGCTGGGTCTGGTGACCAACCTCGGCATCGGCTCGATGCAGGTGGCCTCGGGCCTGGAATACCTGTTCGGCATGGACCACAGCAAGACCAACCTGCTGGCGGTGATCCTGACCATGGCGTCGGTGGCGACCATCGCCGCGGTGTCGGGTGTGGAGAACGGCATCCGCCGCCTCTCGAACCTCAACATCGCGCTGTTCAGCGGCCTGTTGATCTTCGTGCTGCTGGGCGGCGAGACCCTGCACCTGCTCAATGGCTTCGTGCAGAACGTCGGTGATTACCTCAACGGCTTCGTGCTGAAAACCTTCGACCTCTATGTGTATGAGGGCGATGGCGCCAAGTCGGAGCGCTGGCTGGGGCTGTGGACGGTGTTCTACTGGGCCTGGTGGATTTCCTGGGGCCCGTTCGTGGGCATGTTCATCGCGCGTATTTCCAAAGGCCGCACGGTGCGCCAGCTGGTCTGTGGCGTGCTGCTGATTCCGCTGGGCTTCACCCTGGCCTGGCTGTCGATCTTCGGTAACACCGCGCTGGACTTGGTGATGAACCAGGGCGCCGTGGAGCTGGGGCGTACCGCCGTCGAGCAGCCGTCGATGTCGATCTACCAACTGCTGGAATACTTCCCGGCGGCGAAGATCGTCATCGGTGTGGCGATCTTCGTCGGCTTCGTGCTGTTCCTCACCCCTGCCGATTCGGGTGCGGTGATGATGGCCAACCTCTCGTGCAAAGGCGGCAAGGTCGACGAAGACGCCCCGCACTGGATGGTGGTGTTCTGGTCGGTGGTGATCACCCTGGTGACCATCGGCCTGCTGTTCGCCGGCAATTTCGAAGCCATGCAGACCATGGTGGTGCTGGCCGGCCTGCCGTTCTCGGTGGTGCTGGTGCTGTTCATGTTCGGCCTGCACAAGGCCATGAAGCAGGATGTGGCCATCGAGCAGGAACGCGCCGAACTGGCCGCCCGTGGCCGTCGCGGTTTCAGCGAGCGCCTGACCCAGCTGGAGCTGGAGCCGACCCAGGCCATCGTCCAGCGTTTCATGGACAAGCAGGTCAGCCCGGCGCTGCGTGAAGCCGCCGAGTGCCTGCGCGCACAAGGCTTCGAGGTGGAAACCCGGCTCGGTCAGTCACGCAACATGATGGGCTTGCGGGTGCTGATGGAAGAAGGTAACCCGTTCGTCTACGAAGTGAGCCTGGACGGCTACCTGGCTGCACCCGGTGAAGCACCGGCCGAGGGTGAGGAGGAGGTGCGTCAGCGCTTCTACCGTGCCGAGGTGTACCTGCACGATGGCAGTCAGGAGTACGACCTGATGGGCTTTGTCCCCGAGCAGATCGTGCGCGACGTGCTCGACCAGTTCGAGAGCCATCGCCAGGTGCTGGGCCGGGTCTACAGCTAAGCCCAGCGGCGCCCCGTCCGCGGGGCGCTCAGCGATTGCGGTAGACGCCGTTGCGACCGTGGCCGGCCATAGCCCGGTTGCTGCGCTCGGCGATCATCTGTTTGATCGGAATCCATTCGATGCCCTGGCTCTTGAGCCGGGGCAGCTGTTTTTCCAGCACTTCCAGGGTTTGCGGATACGGATGGCCGATCATCACCGCAGAGCCTTGCTTGCGCGCCAGCTCGATGGCCACCTGCAATTGCCCGGCAATCGCCTCTGTGGTGCGCACGTCATCGAGGAACACATCCCGCGACACATGCGCCAGGCCGATGTCCTGGGCCTTGGCGGCGGCCACCGTGGCGGCGCTGGTGCGGCTGTCGACGAAGAACAGGCCACGCTGTTGCAGTTCGCCCATCAACCAGGCCATGGCCGCCGGCTGCGAGGTCATGCGGCTGCCCATGTGGTTGTTCACGCCTGCGGCGAACGGCACCTTGGCGAGCGCGGCGTCCAGGCGCTGGGCGAGGGTCGGCAGCGGCACGTCGGGGTGCCAGGCATAGGGGCCGGTGGCCGGGTCCATGGGCATGTGCAAAATCACCGTCTTGCCGGCCTTGTGCGCCTGGCGGGCGAAATCGCTGGCATGCGGGGTGTCGGGCATGATCGCGAGGGTGACCGGGCCGGGCAGGGCGAGGGTGCGTGCGTCGCGCTCGGTGTTCTGACCGAGGTCGTCGATGATCAGGCTCAGGTAGGCTTTGGGAGGCTGGGCCGATGCCGCAGTCGCGACACCAGCCAGCAGGCAGAACAGGGCACAGCGCAGTACAGACATGGGCGGCTCAGTCGCCCTTGGTCACGTTCAGCCCTTTGAGCAGGCTCAAGGCCTGGCTCAGCTGGAAGTCGCCATCCTGCGGGCGTTCCTTGCGTGCGGTGCTGCTGGTGGGACGGTCGGCGCCGCCGTTGCCGTTGCCCAGGTGGCCCTTGAGGTCGGCTTCCTTGAAGTTCTCGCTGTCGTCGTCGGTGGTCAGCTTGCCGGAGCGCACTTCGATGTCCGGAACGATGCCCTGGGCCTGAATCGAACGGCCATTGGGGGTGTAGTACAGCGCGGTGGTGAGCTTCAGCGCACGGTCGTTGTTCAGCGGCAGTACGGTCTGCACCGAGCCTTTGCCGAAGCTGTCGGTGCCCATCAGCACGCCACGCTTTTGATCCTGCAGGGCGCCGGCGACGATTTCCGAGGCCGAGGCACTGCCACCGTTGATCAGCACCACCAGCGGTACGCCTTCGCTGGCATCGGCAGGATCGGCCGAGAAGCGCAGTTCGGAATTGGCGATACGGCCCTTGGTGTAGACGATCAGGCCTTTGGTCAGGAAGTGGTCGGCCACTTCCACCGCCGACTGCAACACCCCGCCTGGGTTGTTGCGCAGGTCGAGAATCAGGCCGCGCAGCTTCTTGCCGTTGTCCTTGCGCAATTTCGCCAGGGCCTTGCCGACTTCCTCGCCGGTCTTGACCTGGAACTGGGTGATGCGGATGTAGCCATAGCCGCTTTCCAGCAACTGGCTCTTCACGCTTTTCACCTGGATGACCGCACGGGCCAGGGTCACGTCGAACGGGTTGCCGCCGTCGCGCACCAGGGTCAGGGTGATTTTCTGGCCGATCTTGCCGCGCATCTTGTCCACCGCCTCGGACATGCTCTGGCCGCGGGTGGGGGCGCCGTTGATCTTGAGGATCAGGTCGCCGGCCTGGATACCGGCACGCGAGGCCGGGGTGTCGTCGATGGGCGAAACCACCTTGACGAAACCATCCTCCATGCCGACTTCGATGCCCAGGCCGCCAAACTCGCCGCTGGTGCTTTCCTGCAGCTCCTGGAAGTCTTCCGGGCCGAGGTAGGCCGAGTGCGGGTCGAGGTTGCTGAGCATGCCCTTGATGGCATTTTCCAGCAGGGTCTTGTCGTCCACGGGTTCGACGTAGGCGGCCTTGATGCGGTCCATCACCTCGGCGAAGGTGCGCAGTTCGTCCAGCGGCAGAGGTGCGTTGGCCGTCACTTCCGTGGCCGGCACGGCGGCGCCCTTGGCGGGCTGCGCAGCAGTGGCCAGGGGGGCGCTGACCACCAACGCGACGGTCAGGGCCAACTGGGTGAGGCGGGGCGAGTGCAGCATGTCGAACGAACTCCTGATCCTGATCCTTGTGACGCTCCAGACGGGAGCCTCGGTGCAGCCCTTGCCGGCGCTACGCCAAATAGACGTTGAACAGCCTAACCGCGACACCATTGCGCAGGATCGGCGGGCCGACCTTGCTGGCGAATGGCGAAGTACAGCCCAGCGCTTTCCTGGCCGCCACTGTCGCCGACGGTGGAAATACTGTCGCCAGCCTTGACGATATCGCCCGCACGCGTGAGCAGGCTCTGGTTGTGCCCGTACAGGCTCAGGTAACCGTTGCCGTGGTCGAGAATGACCAGAAGCCCGGCGCCGCGCAACCAATCGGCGAACACCACGCGCCCGCCATGCACGGCGCGTACCTGGGTGCCGGGCGAGGCGCTGATCATCACCCCATCCCACTTGGCACGCGAGTCGCCACCGCGGGCATCGCCGAAGCGTGCCAGCAATCGACCATTGACAGGCCAAGGAAGTTTTCCGCGGGCCGCAGAAAAAGCGCCGCCATAGTTCGCGCCATCGCTGGATACCACCGGGCCGAGCGGCCTGCGCGGCGCGACGGGGGCGTCTTCGACCGGCGCCGGGGGCGACGGGGTGGCGCCGCGGGCTTTGTCTGCCTCGGCGCGCGCCAGGGCTTCCTGCTGACGGCGGCGCTCGGCTTCCTGTTGCGCCAACAGCGCCTTCTGCCGCGCTTCTTCGGCTTCGCGGGCCTGGCGCGCCAGGGTTTCCTCGATGGTCTTGAGCACCTGGGCGAGGTCGGCCTGATCCTGCTGGCGGGCTTGCAGCGCCTGGTTGCGCTGCTTGAGGTCGCCGTTGATCTTGGCCAGCACCTGACGGCGCTCGTTGCGCACGGTTTCCAGTTCCTGTCGGCGGCTGTCGAGGTTGCCGCGCTGGGCCAGCAATTGCGCCTGCTGGCGGGAGATGTCTTGCTCCACGGCAGCCAGCTGGCGCAGGGTTTCGTTGAAGGCGCGCAGTTGTTCGAGGCGCGCCTTGCTCAGGTAGTCGTAGTAGGTGAGGGTGCGGGCGAATTTCTCGGGGTTCTGCTGGTTGAGCAGCAGCTTGAGGTATTCCTCGCGGCCACTCTGGTAGGCCGAACGGGCCTGGATGGCAATCAGTCGTTGTTGTTCAACGCGGGCGCTCTGGAGTTTTTTTTTCTCGGAATCAAGGCGCTCCAGTTCGCCCTCGGTCTTTTTTAGTTGTTGTTGCAGGGCCTCCACCTGCTTCTCCAGCGTGCCGATTTCGGTTTCGGTGGTTTGCAGGTCTTTCTGCACGCCGGCTTTTTCCGCCTGGATCTTGCCGAGCATCTTCTGCAACTCGGCGATGTCCTTGCGGGTGGCGTCCAGCTGCTGCTGGGTTTGCGCGCGCTCGTCGGCGAAGGCCGGGCTGAGCAGGCACGACAAGGCGAGGGGTAGGAGAGCACGAAGCATGAGGTTGGGCGTACCAGGGATGAGAATCGACCTAGTATGCCCATCCGGGGCAGCAAAAAAAACGCCCCGGCGTCTCGACGGCGGGGCGTTGGTCTGGAATGCGCCGGACGATCAGGCGTCGAGCAGGATCGAGGTGCCGGTCATTTCTTCTGGGATTGGTAGGCCGAGCAAGGTCAGCATGGTCGGCGCCACGTCCGCCAGCACGCCACCTTCACGCACTTTCAGCGCACGCTTGCCGATATAGATGAACGGCACCGGCTCGGTGGTGTGCGCGGTGTGCGCCTGGCCGGTGCATTCATCTTCCATCTGCTCGACGTTGCCGTGGTCGGCCGTCAGCAGCGCTTCGCCGCCCACTTTGTCGAGCGCCTCGACGATGCGCCCGACGCAGGTGTCCAGGGCTTCCACGGCCTTGACCGCGGCGTCGAACACGCCGGTGTGGCCGACCATGTCGCCGTTGGCGTAGTTGACCACGATGACATCGAAGCGCTGCTGCTCGATGGCCTCGACGATGCGGTCGGTGACCTGCGGCGCGTTCATCTCCGGTTGCAGGTCGTAGGTGGCGACCTTCGGCGATGGAATCAGAATGCGCTCTTCGCCTTCGAACGGCTCTTCACGACCGCCCGAGAAGAAAAAGGTCACGTGGGCGTACTTTTCCGTTTCGGCGATGCGCAGTTGGGTCTTGCCGTGCTTGGCCAGGTATTCGCCGAGGACGTTGTTCAGGCTGGCCGGGGCGAAGGCTGCCGGGGCCGGAATTTTCGCCGAGTACTGGGTCAGGCCAATGAAGGCGGCCACTTTCGGCAGGCGCGCACGGGGGAATTCGTTGAAGTCTGGCTCGACGAACACACGCGACAGCTCGCGGGCACGGTCGGCGCGGAAGTTCATGAATACCACGGCATCGCCGTCCTCGACCTTGACCGCATCACCGATGCGCGTGGCCTTGACGAATTCATCGCTCTCGTCGCGTGCGTAGGCCGCTTCCAGGCCCGCGACGGCGGTGGCGGCGCTGTAGTCGGCGACGCTGTCGACGATCAGGTCGTAGGCGGCGCTGACGCGGTCCCAGCGGTTGTCGCGGTCCATGGCGAAATAGCGGCCAATGAGGCTGGCGATGCGGCCCTTGCCAAGCTTGGCGAAGGTGCTGTCGAGCAGTTCCAGCGACGCTTGCGCGCTACGCGGCGGAGTGTCGCGGCCATCGAGGAAGGCGTGCAGGTAGATCTTTTCGGCGCCGCGCTGGGCGGCCAGTTCGGCCATGGCCACCAGATGGTCCTGGTGGCTGTGCACACCACCGTCGGAGAGCAGGCCGAGAATGTGCACAGCCTTGCCCGCCTTCGCGGCGCTGTCGACGGCGCCGGTGAGCACCGGGTTGGTGAAGAACTCGCCGTCACGAATGGCTTTGGTGACGCGGGTGAAGTCCTGATACACCACCCGGCCGGCGCCGAGGTTCATGTGACCGACTTCAGAGTTGCCCATCTGCCCGTCGGGCAGGCCGACATCCATGCCTGAACCGGAAATCAGACCATGGGGCTGAGTCGCCAGGAGGCGGTCGTAGACCGGCGTGTTGGCGGCGAAGATGGCGTTGTACTCAGGGCTTTCGCTGTGACCGAAACCATCGAGGATGATCAGGACCAGGGGTTTAGGCGTGCTCGTCATCAATCCCACTCACGGTTGCTGAAAATGATAAAGACCCGCATTTTAGGGCAAATCGTTCCGCGACTGCGAATAATCCTCAGTGCCGCCGGGCGGCATGCCTACAGCCTGGAGATGAAAGCGCCTCACCGCTGGCCGGCCGGGCTGTGGCGGGCCTGAGGCGGTGTGTATACTGGCCGGCATTTTCACTCGCTTGGAACAGCCCTGATGGTTGAGAAATTGCTGCAATTTGCCACGGATAACCTTCTTCTGGTGGCGATCTTCGTGGTTCTGCTGGTGTTGCTGTTGCTCAACGAAATGCGCCGCGGTGGCAAGAGCCTGAGCAACGGCCAACTGACCGCACTGGTCAACGCCGACAAGGCCGTGGTCATCGACGTGCGCCCGAGCAAGGAGTACGCCGCCGGGCATATCGTCGGCGCGCTGAACATCCCCCACGACAAACTGCTGGGCCGCGTTGGCGAACTGGAAAAATACAAGGGCAAGACCCTGATTCTGGCCGACACCATGGGCCAGCAGGCCGGCGCCCTGTGCCGCGAACTGCTCAAATCCGGCTTCGACGCCGCCCGGCTCAGCGGTGGCGTTTCCAGCTGGAAAGCCGATAACCTGCCACTGGTGAAGTAATCATGAAGAGCGTCATCGTCTACTCCAGCGACTATTGCCCCTACTGCATGCGCGCCAAGCACCTGCTCAACAGCAAAGGTGTCGACTTCGAGGAAATCAAGGTCGACGGCAAGCCGCAAGTGCGCGCGGAAATGAGCCAGAAGGCGGGCCGCACCTCGGTGCCGCAGATCTGGATCGGCAGTACCCACGTCGGCGGCTGCGATGAGCTCTTCGCCCTGGAGCGTGCGGGCAAACTCGACCCGCTGCTGCAGTCCTGATCCACGCCGTATCCACTCGTTAAGCCATAGGATTTGTCATGACCGAGCAACAGAACAGCGGCGCTGCCGCCGCCGACGACACCTCACCTCAGTTCTCCATGCAGCGCATCTACGTGCGCGACCTGTCGTTCGAAGCGCCGAAAAGCCCGGCGATCTTCCGTCAGCAGTGGGAGCCGAGCGTCGCCCTTGACCTCAACACCAAGCAGAAGGCTCTGGACGGCGACTTCCACGAAGTGGTGCTGACCCTGTCGGTCACCGTCAAGAACGGTGACGAAGTGGCCTTCATCGCCGAAGTGCAGCAGGCCGGTATCTTCCTGATCAAGAACCTCGACGCCGCTTCGATGAGCCACACCCTCGGCGCGTTCTGCCCGAACATCCTGTTCCCGTACGCCCGTGAAACCCTCGACAGCCTGGTGACCCGTGGTTCGTTCCCGGCGCTGATGCTCTCGCCGGTCAACTTCGACGCCCTGTACGCCCAGGAAATGCAGCGCATGCAGGAAGCTGGCGAAGCGCCTGCCCTGCAATAAGCCCGTTGCGGTCGTGAAGCGCCCTGCGGGGTGGTGATGTCAGGCCGGCTCGTTCTCGAACCAATCCCCTCCCCGTGCAGGAGCGGATTTATCCGTGAACAGCCTCAAGCGTCTCGACAGCATCCCCCAAGGGCGCTTTTTCATGCCCGCCGCTCAGGCGAAGCCCTGCTGACGCCACGCCTCGTAGACCGTCACCGCCACCGTGTTGGACAGGTTCAGGCTGCGGCAGCCCGGGCGCATCGGCAGGCGCAGACGTTGCTCGGCGGGCAGGCTGCCCAGCACCTCGGCCGGCAGGCCGCGGCTTTCCGGGCCGAACAGGAAGGCATCGCCCGGCTGATACGCCACCTCGTGAAACGGGTGAGACGCTTTGGTGGTGAAGGCGAACAAGCGCGGCCGACCGAGGCTGTGCAGACACGCCTCGAGGCTGGCATGGCGCTGCAAGGTGGCGTATTCGTGGTAGTCCAGGCCGGCGCGACGCAGGCGTTTGTCGTCCAGTTCGAAGCCCAGCGGCTCGATCAGGTGCAAATGGCAGCCGCTATTGGCGCACAGCCGAATGATGTTGCCGGTGTTCGGTGGAATCTCAGGTTGAAACAGGATGACGTGGAACATGCACGGCCCCAGGCAAGAAGAGGATGAGCATTCTACCCTCGAACCCGACCCCCGTCCGAAGGCGCGCCGACGCATGCTGCTGTCGCTGGTGCTGTTCGGCCTGCTGGTGGGGTTGATGATCGGCCGTCTGACCACCACCCCGCCCAGCCAGCTCGAGCAGATCGAAGTGGTCGAAGCGGGCCTTGACCTGTGGTTCGACCACCCGCCGAAACTGCACGGTGAGCACGTCCAGGGCACGCTGGCGCTGCTGTTCGATGCGCAAGGCAAGGCCGCGCGGGGGCAATTGCAGATGGCCGGCAAGCCGGTGGCGTGGCGGGTGCAGCGGGCCGACAAAGGCTTGTTGCTGACCCTGGTGGCGGCCCGCCCCCTGCGCGGTAGCTGGACCGCTGCAGAGGAAGAGGCTGGACGCTGGCGAGTGCAGGTGAGACTGCACGAATAAAAGAGGGGATATCCCGGCCTGCCTGTACCGAGGTCCCCAAAAGGGGTTGGTGAGCGGTTTCGATCACCTGTACAGGAGTTATTGCAGGTGCCGTGCCAACTTCTCCAATCCCCTGTTTTCGCGGGTTTGCAGGTAGTTCAGTGCCCAGCATGCCGACGACCCTGCCTCTGTGCGGTGCAGCCGGCACAGGATCGGTGCACCGCGCCTCAGCGGTGCCGCGGCAGGTCGCGGCGCAGATCGCTTAAGTAAGGAAACCCCTTGCGCCCCTCCAGCACCCGCTCACGCTGCACATCGGCCAGCAACTGACAGGGCGAGTGCCCGGCCATCGCTAGCAGGCTGCCATCCGGGCCGACGATGCTGCTCTGCCCGCAATAGTGAATGTCGTCCTCGGCGCCGCAGTAGTTGGCGTATACCAGATAGCACTGGTTCTCCTGGGCGCGGGCGCGCACGGTGACCTGGCAGATGAAGTCGTAGGGCGTCATGTTCGCCGTCGGCACCACGATCAGCTCGGCGCCGGCCAAGGCCAGCTGCCGGGCGTTCTCGGGGAATTCGATGTCGTAGCAGATCAACAACCCGAGCTTGAAACCGTTCAGCTCGACCACCGGGCAGTGCTGGCTGCCGGCGCTGAACTGGGCCCGGTCCAGCTCACCGAACAGGTGGGTTTTGCGGTAGTTGGCCAGCCGCTGGCCGTGGGCGTCGATCAACTGCACGCTGTTGTACAGCGCGCCATCCTCGCCACGCTCGGGATAGCCGTAGACCACCGCCAGGGCATGCGTTCGGCACAGCTGCGCCAGCGCCTCGGCCGCCGCGCCGTCCGCGGCTTCGGCCAGACGCTGCACGGCAGCCTGGCCGATGTTGTAGCCGCTGAGGAACATCTCCGGACACACCAGCAACTCGGCGCCGCATTGCGCCGCCAGCGCGGCCTGCTGGCCCAGGCGTTGCAGATTGCCCGCAACGTCCAGCGGCTGGGGCGATCCTTGATACACGGCGATGCGCATGCTCTTGCACCTGTCAGTCGGGCAGGGCGATGGGGCCGATCTCGTCGAACACATCCCCCGGGCCAGGGTTGTCAGCCGCAGTACGGCCACCGAAGTGGTGGAGAATACCCCACACCGCATTCAGCGACGTTTGCACCGCGCCTTCGACCCACGCCGGGGTCCACGATACGTCGTCGCCGGCGAGGAACAGCCCGCGCTGCTCCGCCGGCAGACGGTCCTGCATGAAATGCGCGTACATGCGCTGGTTGTAGCGGTAGTGGCCGGGCAGCGCGCCCTTGAAGGCGCCGAGGAAGTACGGGTCGGACTCCCAGGAAATGCTGATCGGGTCACCGATGATGTGCCCGGCGATGTCGGTCTTCGGGTAGATCTTCTTCAGCGCCTCCAAGGCCAGCTGCACGCGCTTCTCGGTCGGGTGTGGAAGCATCTTCAGGGCGTCGCTCATCCACGCATACGACAGGCAGATCACCCCCGGCTTGTCGTCGCCGTTGTCGAACAGGTAGGTACCGCGAGTAAGGCGATCGGTGAGGGTCATGCTCAAAAGGTCGCGACCGGTTTCCGGGTCTTTGTCTTTCCAGAAGGGGCGGTCGACCATGACGAAGGTCTTCGACGCCTGCATGTAGCGGGTGCGGTCCAGCGCCATCCACATCTTCTGCGAGAACAGGCTTTCTTCGCAGTCGATCTGCGTGGTCAGCAGCCAGCTCTGACAAGTGACCAGTACTGCGGCGTAGTGCCGGGCAGTGCCCCACATGTCGGTGACGGCCAGCAGGCCATCGGCCGCGCGGGCGATACGCTTGACCCCGCTGCGCGGTGCACCGCCGTGCAACGAGCTGAGGCTGGTGCCGGCCGGCCAGTGCGCGCAACGTTCTGGCACGTGGCGCCACAGGCGCTGCGGCACCTGCTCGACGCCACCGACCACCAGGTGCTGATGATCGTCGCAGTTGGTCATAACCACGCGGAAGATTTCCAGCATGGAATTGGGGAAGTCCGAGTCCCAGCCGCCGGTACCGAAGCCCACCTGACCGAACACCTCACGGTGCAGGAAGCTCAGCTTGGCGAAGGCCTTCGAGCTGGCGACGAAGTCATAGAAGGTGCGGTCGTCCCACAGCGGCACCAGCTCGTTCCACAGCGCTTTGAGCCTGGCTACGTCACGGTCGCGGATGGCCTGCTGAATCTCGCCGAAACGCGCACCGTCTTCCAGCGCATCAGCCCAGGCTTCGGCGACTTCGTTGAACAGCGCCGGCAGGTCGGTGGCGTTCTGCGCGTAGTAGGTCTGGCCTTCAAGGTCGATGACCGTACTGCCCGAGGCCGGTGTCAGCGGATTGGGGAACGGTTTGGTTTCCAGACCAAGCTTGTCGACATAGTGGTAGAACGCCGTCGATGACACCGGAAAGCGCATGCCGCCCAGCTCGGCGACGATGCCGTCGGTGCCGTTGAACGGCTGCGAGCGCAGCCGCCCGCCGAGCTTGGACGCCTCGTACACCACAGGTTTCAAGCCCAGCTTCATCAGCTCGTAGGCCGCCACCAACCCGGCGATCCCGGCTCCGACGATGGCCACTTCTTCCCCGTGGCGCTCAGATGGGACACTGCCCAGCCCTGCCGGGTGCTCAAGCCAGTCATCGAAGGCAAAGGGGAAGTCCGGGCCGAAGATGGTGATAGGCGCTTTGCCGTCGTCGGGATGGCGATTGTGCTTGTTCATGCGCTGACCCTGGTGTGGCTCGTGGCGTCGAGCCTGAGTATAGGAAATGCCTGAGGGTCAGTTTAGAGAGCGGTCTTGTCGTAATTAAGACGCAGAGTGCCGACGTTTCGACCACTTGCTCGTCATAGTGACGAATCTGCCAGCACTTTCGCCGAGTCAGCCGCGATCAACCTTGTTGCTGAGAATGATCGACGTGGTGGTTTTTTCAACGCCCGGTACGCTGCCGATCTGATCGAGCAACTGATCGAGCTGCTCCGGCGAGTCGCTGCGCAACCAGGCGACATAGTCGAATTCGCCACTGACCGTGCACAGCTGCTGTACCTGGCCCATGGCGCTGAGGCGTTTGACCACCTCCTTGCCTGCGCGCGATTGCACTTTGATTCCGACGTACGCCTGCAAGCCACCGTCCGTGAGGCGTTGGCCCAGGCGTACGCCATAGCCGGTGATGACCTGCGCCTGCTCGAGACGCGCCAGCCGCGAATTGACCGTGGTACGCGCGATCCCCAACTGGCGGGCAAGGTTGGCGACGCTCTCACGGGCGTTGATCTGCAACAGCTCGATCAGACGACGGTCGGTGTCATCCAGGGTCACGGGGCGCAGGGGCGACATGGCTCGGCTCTATGGAGGTGGACGGCCAGACTAGCCAGCCCTGTGCGCCCAGAGCAAGACGGCCGTCATTTGCTGCGGGCGGTTTTTGTAGTCTCAGGCTCGGGTCGGTATCATCCGCGCCTATCCGCCGACCGGGCGCCAGCAACAGGTACACAGGGTTGAGCAAGATCCATTTCGATGTCGACGCCGTCTATTGCATCTCGCTGGATGCCCGTGACGACCGTCGCGAGTTGTTCCGTCAGGGCATCGCCAGCCAGATGAGCAACCCGGTGATCTTTCACGTTGTCGAGCGCGCCAGCGATCCGCGGCAAGGCTGTTACGAATCCCATCAGCAGCTGGCCCGACTGGCGTTGGACAAAGGCTTCGCGCGCATTCTGGTGTTCGAAGACGACGCCCAGGCCTACCCGCTCAAACCCGGCCAGGTCGACTGGATCAACCGCTTCATGCGCGGCCAGCCATTCCAGGCCCTGCATCTGGGCTACAGCATGGGCAAGACCTGGCTGACCTGGTTCCCGTTCATCGCCCGCGGCCGCGTGGTGGCGCTGCATGCTTACGTGCTGTCGCGCGAAGGCTGTCAGATTCTGGCCGACACGCCGTACGAAGGCATGCCGGTCGACGTGCTGTTCAAGAAACGTATCCGCCAGCACTGCGTGTTCCCGATGATGTACCGCCAGCTTCCCGCCGAGGTGGCCGGCAGCGACCTGGAAACCGTGGTGCGCAACGAAGACGAGTGGTGGGCGCGCAACTGGCGCAAGCATTGGCTATCGCCGCTGAAGAACTTCTGGCGCACGGTGCTGCGCCTGGGTTTCTGAGCCCTTGCCGATTGCGCTGCGAGCGAACCGAACGATCTCGCCGACCCCCGGTCAGTTTCCCTGGCTGGCTCTAGGCTATACGTAGCAATTCCTACAGAATGCGACGAACCGGCTGTATCGCCGGGCTGACCAAGCACGGCCAGGCATCGTCAACAAGGAATGCACGACATGTATAAAAGCAAGGATCTGAGCCAGCTGGAAATCGATGGGGTGTTCTGCATCAGCCTGCGCGAACGCACCGACCGCCGCGCGCTGCTCGAGGCCGAATTTCTCGGCAGCGGCCTGAACATCGAATTCCTCATCGTCGACCGCGACGCCCACAGCCCCGAGCGCGGCTGCTTCACCTCCCACGTCAGGTGCGCCGAACTCGCCCTCGAACGCGGCTACCGCCACGTGCTGATTCTCGAAGACGACGCCACGCTGATGCAGTTCCAGTCCGTGCAGGTGCAGCAGATCAACGCCTTCCTGCGCCGCCGCGACCCCGAACAGCTCTACCTCGGCGCCAACCTCGGCAAGGTCTGGCTGACCTGGAACCTGGGCATCGCCCGCGTACGCGCCAAAGGCACCCACGCCTACATCCTCTCCACCGCCGGCTGCCACCGCCTGCTCAGCCACGCCCCCTACAGCGGCGTGGCCATCGACAAGATCTACTGCAAGCACTTCAAGGGCTACATGTCCTTCCCCATGCTCAGCCAACAACAACCCGAAGAAATCGCCCCCAGCGACGTCCTCGCCGCCCGCTCCACCGACGGCACCAGCCCCGACGCCGACTTCTGGAAAGGCAACTGGCGGCGGCAGTACACCGAGGCTTTCAGGAATATTGGCAAGACGGTGTTGCATCGGGATTTGTAGGGGGGCGCCTGACGGCTTCTGGCGCTCGACCTGCCTCAATACGCTTCGAACCTGCCCAGCAGAGCCATTGCCTTGTTGGCTTTCATAGCACGCCTTTAGAATGGCCGGCCCTCGCAAGGCAGGAAACACTATGTGGTTCATGAATAAAAAAACGCTCAGTGCCGAGCAGGCGACTGCGCTCCATGAGCAGGCCTGGGCAGCGTTTCGCGAGCAGGATCTGGACACCGCGCAGGAGTGCTTCCAGACCCTTGCCAAGGCGTGTCCCGCCGACGCACGCTGGATGAATGGGGTTGGCGCGGTGAGCCTGGCACGTGACGATCGCGCCGGTGCCCGCCGACACTTCCAGAAGGCCGCCGATCTTGATTATCCCGGCAGCCACTACAACCTCGGCGTCATGGCCTACCAGGACGGTAATCACGACGTCGCCCGCCGACACTTTCTCAGGGCTGCCGAGCACGATTATCCAGGCAGCCACTACAACCTCGGAACCATGGCCTTCCAGGAGGGTGACCACGACACCGCCCGGCAATACTTCCAGCAAGCCGCCGAGTACGATTGTCCTCGCAGCCACTTCCATCTTGGCAGCATGGCCTACCAGGATGGCGATCACGATGCCGCCGTCGAGCACCTCAACAACGCCGTGCGCCACGATCACCCGGAGGCGCTGAACCTGCTCGGCGACGTCCATCTGCATGCCGAGCGCTATCCGCAGGCTGAGCAGGCCTACCGGCGCGCGGCCGAGTTGGGCAATGTCGACGGCTACAACAATCTTGGCCTCCTGTACTTGCAGCTCGAAGACTATCAGCAGGCCAAGCAGGCCTTGTTGCAGGCACTGGAATCCGACCACGTCTACGCCCAGCACAACCTGGCTGTGGCCTATCACCGCCTGGGCGAACTCGAGCAGGCCGAGCGCTGGTACCTGATCTCCTTCTCTCTGCACGGCAACCTGCAGTCGCTGGAGAACCTTGGGCATGTCTATGGCGACAGCGGGCGTGAGGCCGAGGGCCAGGCGCTGGTCGCGGCCTCCGACAAGCTCTACGAAGATCAGCCTCTCAACGATTACGAGCAGGCGTTGATCGACCGGTTGCTGGCCTGAGGACGGTATCTGGCGTGTTTGCCCCAGAAACACAAAAGCCGCGCATTCGCGCGGCTTTGACGTTGGTGGGCCCACACGGACTCGAACCGTGGACCAAAGGATTATGAGGGAGCTGCTTTGAAATTTCAGGCGCTTTCTTGAATTGTCGGTAGCCTCTCTAGCTCCCGTATTTGCTAGGTTTGAGGTTGCGTAGTATTTCAGCAGCTTTCCTTGTCTTTAGCCGAAGTGTTGAGCATAGTGTTGAGCATTTCACGGGAGGAATTATGGCTAAGTACAGTGACTCTGCTTTGCGCGGCTGGAAGCGGAGCGGTTCGATCCGGAAACCTGGAGCCAAGGAAGCATCTCCCGCGCGGACATTGTCAGAGGGGCTGCAGGAGCGTGGCGCCGGTAGTCTCCTGCTGGAGCGGCGAGAGACAGGAACGGTGGAGGTGTATTTCGGCTGGCGAGCGGGCGGATCTCAGAAGCGCATCAAACTCGGCGCTTTGTTCGACATCGCACCGGATGGCAGCGAGCGCGGCATCTCATACTGGCGTGCTGAAGCTGAGCGAGTATCTGCGGAGGTACGGGAGCACGGCGGCCTCCAGGAGCGCGCTCACTATCAGGCCCAGGCCGTTGCGGCCGCAGTTCAACGCGCAGCTGAGGAGGCTGCACGAGGGACCTTTCGTCATCTGTTCGAAGATTATGTCGCAGACCGCCGAGGGAAGGTTCGCGAGGACCAGATCGCGGAGTTCGAGAGGATCCTGAAAGTCGATCTTGGCCGCTTCCCTCAGCTTCTCAAGCTGCCCGCCAAAGATATCGGCCCGCAGCATATTCGCCAGGTGCTCGAACCGATCTGGGAGCGCAACGCGCGCCGGCAAGCTGCGAAGGTCCGTAGCTTCCTGCGGGCAGCATTCGCATATGGGCTCCGAGCGGAGCACGCGCTCGGACGTGCCAGCGGTAAGTCGTTCGGATTGCTGCAGAACCCGGTCGATGCTGTGTCAGTCCCAGACGATTCCCGGCCCGGCACGCGAGCCCTTACCGAGCAGGAGCTGGCGCACTTCTGGCAAACCGTAGAGACGGCAGATGGCGTCGGCCCAGTTGTCGCGCGGCTACTGAAATTCATCGTCGCGACCGCCGGCCAACGAGTTGAGCAAGTTATGCGCGAGCCCTGGTCATCTTTCGACGAAGATGCCAGAACGATGCGTTTGATTGATGCGAAAGGCCGCGGAGGCGTCAGAAGAACTCACCTTGTCCCTCTGACGGATGCTGCCATGAAGATACTCAAGGAAGTTCGGGAGATAAACCCGTCTAGCAATTGGCCTTGGTCTACAACTGGGAAAACGCCTATCTCGGTTACGACGCCGGTTCACGCAATTGCGAAGTGGCGTCAAACGAACGGAGTACTCGACGGCAGGAATGTTGAGCACTTTACCCCGCGTGACCTGCGGCGAACTTGCGCGCAGGTGATGCAGCGAGCGGGAGTTGATGATCGTGCCTCGGATCTTCTCCAAAGCCATGGGGTGAGTGGTGTGGTTGCAGCCCACTATCGCAACGACCCGGCGGGTTATCTGCCGGCAAAGCGCGCGGCATTGGAGGTCTTTGATGCAGAGCTGCAACGGATTCTGACCGCCCGGACCGCCTAGGCGTGACCGTTCGTCGGATGAAACGTCGATAAACAAGAATTTCGCGTTGCTCAAATTTGAATAAGCGAACAATGGCATTCGGGCAATTAAAGGCATTGATCATTTTTGATGCATGGACGAGGGTCTAGCGCCAATTAAACATCCAAGCATAATGAGCTCACCTGAAGGGCTTTGAAACGTATAGGAAGCCCCAGAAGATCCCCGAAATTTCACTAGGTGAGCTTTATGCATCCAACAATCTCGGAAACTTGGCAGCCCGCCAGTTTCTTCCACGAGCGCTATAAAATTAGCGGTGCAACTTGGTGGCGGCTGTCCAAAAAAGAGAACTTCCCGACGCCTATCCGTATTGGACGGCGTGTTCGCTGGAATGTTGCCGAATGCGACGGCTACTTCTTGGCGACCCGCGGTTAGTCAGAACTTCAACTATGTACAGGCCGCTCCCCTGTAGGTGACGGCCCTGGAGGTTTCCATGCGGTACCAGTTCCCCGAAGTTAACTTTCCGCTCCCGACCCCCTCGGGCGTCGATCCAGCCATTGCTCGCAGGGAAGTTCAGCAGCGCAACACAGCCCCCACCGGCCAGCCCTCGCAGAAACACCGCACTGAGATGATTGCCCACGGCGTCGTGGAGAGAAGCGGCTGCTACATCGAAAGCTCCATAGTCGGCCTGGTCATCCGCCGCGCCCACTCTGGCGAGGTGGTCGGCAAAGGCTTCTCCAGCTTCGATGAGGTGGTCGCAGCTGCAGAGCGTGGCGAGTTCGCCGAGGAGGAGCGCCATGCCTAACCTCCTCGAAGGCAACCCGGAGTTCACCCGCGAGCTGATCAACGCTGCCAGGCGCATCGCAAAGGCGCACGGCCACACCATGCGCAAGCCAAGTGGCAGGATGTCCCTGCATGAATGGGGAATGGGCTTCTTCAGGTTGACCGATGCTGACGGCAACATAGTCGCTGGGGCGCGGCACGAGCTGACGCCACGCGCTGTGGCGAAGTTCTACGGGGCGGAGCTGTGAGCGCCCTGGCGGCCCTGTGCCGCGATCTGCGCACCCTCACCCCTGGCCAGCTCCTGATCGTCACCCTGACGCCGCTGGGAGCCTTCGCGCTAGGCTGCGCGGCCATCTTTCCCGGCCGTTTCTTCGCCTGACAATACAACCACCCATGAAAAAGCCCCACCGAGATCACTGGACCTGGTGGGGCTGGGGTGCTGGCGATGAGCGGCACCAGCAGGACTGCTTCACTCGACGCAATCCGCATTCAAATGATGCGCTCACGACTTCGGCAGACGCGAGCAGACCGGGCAAAAAGAGCCCGCTCCAATGATCAGACTGGGGCGGGCTGATGAGATATCGGTCCATTCGACACGGCAAACATCCCATCACGACGAACAGTCAGCCAATCATCTCCTCATCGATAGCCATAGGCTATTGAAAAAATCTTTGTGATTGAAAAATTTTTTCTGATCAACGCGCCCCACTTTGGTTGGATCATTGCTCAAATTTGCTTATCAGCTTCTATAGCAATGACCGTGCCAGCTATTGATGGCCTGCCGATTAGACGGTTTACTGCGCTCGTGAGGACAAAACACCACATCTCTACCTACAGGTATCCCCATGAGCACTGATGATCGATTGATCAATCGCACCCAGGCAGCCGCCATGCTCGGCGTCAGCGTGGCGACGTTCGACCGCATGATCCTCGATGGCCGCGCGCCAAATGGCTTAAAGGTCTCCGCCCGGATCTGCGTCTGGAAGGAGAGCGCCATCCGCGGGCTGGCCAAGCTGTACGAGGCCAAAGCATGCGCAAAGTAAATCCCCAGAATGCAGAAAGGCCCAACGGCTCCACCCGTCAGGCCTTCCCACTCAATGCTTCACATCAGGTGCAAACTGATATGACTTACCACAACAGCAACACCGACATTATTGCCGAAGAAGCCGGCAAAACGCAAGCAGTATCGGGTCCAATCATCGATTTTGATGAAGAGTTTGCCGGAACTTTGGCCGAGTGGTTCGGCGCCGTGCATGACGTGCCTGCTGGTGGCTTCTATGTGTATGGCCAGCACGTTTGCAAACAGCGCCAGCGCGCCCAGTTCGCACCTACCGCCCGCGCTCCGGAGGGATGGGATCGTTGGAGGCTTGCTGGCCCTGACGGTGTCGCTCGGGCTGGGGACCGCAAGGCTCCGAGCCTGATTTATTCGGCCGATGGCGATGCCTTCCTGTTCGTCCGTCGCGACAACCTGAAGCCGAAGAAGCTGTCGTTCGAGCAGTTCGTCGCCCTGCTGGCCAAGCACCGCCAGGGCCTGGCTAAGGTGGCAGCATGAACACCGCACTGCATGAGCAGGCCGCGATCGACGCGCTGATCAGCGCCATGCTGGCCGAAGGCATCGAGACCGACGACCACCTGAAATTCGACGGCACCCTCGAGCGCTTCCACGTGCTTGGCGACCGCAAGGGCAGCCGCAACGGGTGGGTCTGCGCCCACATCGACGCCACGCCGGCCGCCTCCTTCGGGTGCAACAAACGACACGGGCCGCACAAGATCAGCTGGAAGGCCGATCGTGCGATGGCGCCGATGACCGCGGACGAGCGCCGCGCCTTGCGTGAGCGCATCGAGGCGAAGCGTGCTGAGAAGGCTGAGGAGGAGCGCAAGCGCCACTCCGCCGCAGCCGTGCGTGCCAACCAGATCTGGGATGCTGCCAAGCCCGCGTCGGATGACCACCCATACCTGGTCAAGAAGGGCGTCAAGGCTCATGGCCTGCGCGTGGGCCCGTGGGAGTTCGTCAATGAGGAGACTGGCGAGGTCTTCACCCTGACCGACAACGCCCTGCTGGTGCCGATCTGCGACAGGAAGCGCGCTGTCCAGTCACTGCAGGCCATCCTGCCAGGCAAGATCCTGGGCAAGGGCGATGGGGCCAGGGACAAAGACTATTTGAAGGGTGGCGCCAAGGCCGGCCTGTTCCACGCTATCGGCCGGCCCAAGATGGTCGACGATCGCCCGGTGTTCATCATCGTTGAGGGGTACGCCACCGGCGCCTCCATCCACGAGGCCACCGGCCACTTGGTGCTGGTCACTTTCGACAGCTCGAACCTGCTGCCCGTGGCAGACGCGATCCGCGATGCGAAGCCCGATGCCATCATCGTCATGGGGGCTGACAACGACCAGTGGACCGAGTCGCCGATGCCAAACCCGGGCAAGTACTTCGCCGAACGCGCCGCCCTGTCGGCCAATGGCGTGGTCGCTCTCCCGCAGTTCGCTGACCTGACCAAGAAGCCGACCGACTTCAACGACCTGGCCCTGAACGAAGGGCCCGAGGCCGTGGCGACTGTAATCGAGCGGGCCATTGCCAAGGGGGCTGCCAAGATGGCGGCTGCCCAGGCCCAGCCCAAGGATGAGGTGCCCCCTGCGGTCGAGGAGCTGCCGGACGGCTCCCCGTGGCCGCAGCCCGCCCAGGATAGCGCTGACGACGACTACGATCCGCCAGCGCCAACCGCGAGCCTGGACGGCCAGACCGTGCTGCAGGACCACGATTTCCCGGACCTGTCCAAGAAGCTGCGCCCGCTCAACACCATCAGCAACCTGGCGACGCTGATGAACCACTACCGGATCTCGGCCCGCTACAACCTGATCGCCAAGGAGGTCGAGCTGTCGGTGCCTGGCCTGTGGGGCACTAGCGACAACGCCCAGAACGTGCGCTTGGCTCACCTCAACAGCCTAGCGGCCCGGTGCGGTCTGCCGCGCGAGAACCTGACCGAGTACGTCAAGGCGATCGCCGACGCGAATGCCTACAACCCGGTGCTGGAGTGGATCGAGTCGAAGCCGTGGGACGGCGTGAGCCGCATCCAGACGCTGGCCGACACCCTAGTATGCACGAACCCGGAGTTTCGCACTGTGCTGCTGCGCCGTTGGCTCATTTCCTGCGCCGCCGCGCTAGAGCACAAGGGCTTCTGGAACAAGGGCGTGCTGACCCTCCACGGCGCCCAGGACTTGGGCAAGACCTCGTGGTTCCGGCGCCTGATCCCGGCCGAGCTGAGTGCCTTTCGCGAGGGCGTCAGCCTGGACGCGAACAATAAGGACAGCGTCATGACGGCCGTCAGCCACTGGATCGTCGAGCTGGGCGAGCTGGAGAGCACCCTGCGCCGCGACATGGAGAGCCTGAAGGCCTTCGTCTCGCAGACTGTCGATCGCCTGCGGCGGCCCTACGACCGGGTCGACAGCGAGTACCCGCGCCGCACCGTGTTCTGCGCGAGCGTGAACAGCGAGAAGTTCCTGAAGGACGACACCGGGAACGGCCGCTTCTGGGTCATCGCGGTCGAGGCCGTGAAGCACGACCACGACATCGACATGCAGCAGCTGTGGGCCGAGGTCCTGACCCTGTACCGCGGTGGCGAGCAGTGGCACCTGGCGCCGGATGAGAAGGCCAAGCTGAACGCCTGCAACGAGAAGTTCCGCCAGGTGAGCCCGATCGAGGAACTGCTGACCACCAACTACGACCTGTCGGCGCCGGCCGCACGCTGGATCACCGCCACGCAGCTGCTGCTGGAGATGGGCTACGACAAGCCGAACCGCGGCCAGACGACCGAGACCGGGCAGATGCTGCATAGCATGGGCGTCACCAAGCGGACGCTGCATGGACGTACAGTCTACCGCATCCCGGAGAAGCTGCTGGGCAACGGACGCCACTGACGCCCAAGCGAACTGTCATCCTCGCCTTTGAGAGACCCGCCCCGAGCGGGTTTCTTTTTGCCTGCCGAAAGGGTGGCCCAGGGTGGCGAACAAGCATACCTCTCAAAGGTCAACCCACCCCGGAAAGCCCAATGATTACCGGCGATTTTGAGAGGAGGAGGACGTGGGTGGACCAATACCTTTTATGACAAGGGAGTTATAGGAAATAGGGAGTGCAGGGCAGACGATGCGTATAGGTCATAGGTAGCCCGCCTAATGGGATTTCGGGCCACAGGTCAACCTTTTGTGCCTTAAATTTGATTATTGGCTCAGTGCCTACCGAAGCAAATCTGTGGGTGGATCAGGGAAGATAGGAGCCACCTTGGCCCCACCTGATCGAAATTCAATCAAATGCCCGGTCTGTCTAGGCTCATTGGGCCTGATGCTCGTACGGGCAGGCAGAAGCGGAAAACCGCGCAAATTTTACCCATCCGAAGCCTCACGCCCGCGTGCGTGTGATTGCGTGCGCGCGCGAGGGAATGGCCGATCGCGCTGCAGGCGCCTTCTGCTGCTGGTGGGCGTGACGGCACAATCACGGCCAATCCGAACCGATCGAGATCACCAGAGTGGCCACGCACGAGCAATCAGTCACGGCATGCAGATGCTGGACACAGAGCGCGAAAAATGACGCTAATATTCAGGGCGCCAAACACTAGGGAGGTGGCGTTATGCTGGTATTAGGGATGTTCAGATCAGGAACAGCAGGAATTGGGAGTGGCGTAAATAACCAGGTATGGGCAGCGAGTCGCCTTATGAAAAAAGTGATGGCGTCGGCAGCTCTGGTTATGTGCAGCGGTAACTCATTTTCCGCAGTTGTCGCCGAGAAGATCGTAATACAAGATGGCTACACCATCCGCCTTCAATTGCTCGACGAAGAAGTGGCCGGCCCAATTGAGAAGTTCATAAAGTGCCAGTTTGGAGTCAACCTTGCTCGACTTAGCTCCGAAGTGGTCGGTGCTCCCCAGACGAACGAGTTGCAGGCCCTAGGATGTTGGGTTGTGAACCGAGATGGGTTCATTGAGTTTAGCGCGACTGATCACCACACCGGCCATCCAATCTACCTCAAAACATCAGTTGATCAGTACACCACTGCCCCTGCTTTTACGTCTTGGGGCGACTATATGGCTTCACACACGCTGGATGCGCGGTAGCCACGGCTAGCTCTCTCTCCCTAGCTCAAAAGGTACACCCTGCGACCCATGCACCAAGCCGCTGGGCGAGGCTGGCTCAAAGGTGTTGCTCAAATATGAGCTATGTCTTAACATTTGAGCCATACATTATGATCCAGTACGGGGTGCTGTATGGCAGTCATTGGGTACATCAGGGTCAGCACGGGCGATCAGAGTGTCGAGGCGCAGCGTCACAGCATCGAGCAGCTGCATAAGGTCGAGAGCTGGTACGCGGACGAGGCCGTGTCGGGCCTGGTGCGAGCTGCTGACCGCCCAGGCTTCGCCGCCCTACTCAAATACGTTCGCAATGGCGACACCCTGATCGTCGGCGCCGTGGATCGCCTGGGGCGCGACACGCTGGACGTGCTGTTCACCGTTGACGCCCTGCAGGCGAAGGGCGTGGCTATCATCAGCCTTCGCGAGGGCTTCGATCTCTCCACGCCGATCGGCAAGGCCATGCTGACCATGCTGGCGGCTGTGGCCGAGCTGGAGCGTTCCAGCATCAAGGCCCGCCAAATGGCTGGCATCCAGCGGGCGAAGGCTGAAGGGAAGGCCCTGGGCCGGGAGAAGACCATCAATGATGATCAGGTGGCCACCTGGCGGAAGGACAATGGCGCCAGCATCGCTGCTACCGCCGCTCAATTTGGCATATCGGCAGCGAGCGTGAAGCGCGCTTGTCGGCCTGTGGTGCAGTAACGGGGCGCCCGCTCATCGTGGTTGAGGAGCGGGCGCCTACCCCGGGCGGAATAGCGCGGCCGCCCTTCCTACTCTGGAGCGCAGTTCTCGATCGCTTTGACCTTCACCGGCCCCACAAGCGGGTTGCCGTGACCCTGGGCGCAAGCCGTCGCGCGATTGCGGGCTCGCTCCCAGCTCTGCACCGGATACCGCTCACTCCAGGCCGCGTATCGCTGGCGATCCTGTTCGGTCATGGGCAGCCGGTAGCGATCGGCCATGTAGAGGGCGACCCGGGCAATGGCGCCGCGCACCTCGGGCTGCTCGACAGCCTCGCCGGGCTCGATGCGAAAGACTGGGACCACGTTGACGAGGTCCTGTCGGGCCTCCGGGGCTGTCTCGTCGGGGAGATCGATCACGCGCACCTCCGCGATGCGGCCGACCATGCGTTCGGGCAGGGCATCCGCTGCGTACAGGTGCCCCGTGAGCAGTTCGGCCTCGCCAGCATTGGCGACGGTAGTGATCAGTGTGAGCGCCGCGATGGCGCAGATACGGTGGAGCATGATGGAGCACTCTTGGCTGGTGAAGCCGCCATCTTGCTGTCACTCGGCCTCAGGCCGCTGCCATCCGTCTCAGCCTGAATTACAGGCCACTCTCCAGCCGCCTCGCGACCAACCCCAGCGCGCCTGACTGGACGGCCATCAGCACCACGCTTCCCCACCCGTGATTGTGCCTCTCGCACCGGTATAGCGCGTGCACGTAGCGGCGCAGCTCGCGACCCGGTAGCGCCGCCAACTGCACCTCGGGCCTGGCATTGATCGTCTCCAGATCGATACCGTCCTGGGACAACTCGCCGTGCACGAAGCCATCGGCGTAGGCCTCTCGCAGCAGGTCCTCGTACTCAGCCATGCCGTACACCTGGTCGGCGTTGGCGATGCTGTCAGTGCCCCATCGTGCCCTGCCCACGGCCGCCTCCAGCCTACGGATCCCTGCCGCGAACGACCGCTGCAGCTCCCTGCTCGGCAATGCCGGTAACCCCTCCGTTTCGCACATCTTCTGCCTCCTGATCAGTCGTGACGCCATGATTCAGTAACAGGCAGATAACAGACGGACATCTGGTGAAAGGGCGTCTTTATCAGGCCTTTATGAGTCCAAATCGATAGTAAAACGAGGTCTTATTCATGTCGACGATCGAACAACTCATCCAGCGCATCGACGCTGCGAAAACCGAACTCGATCTGGCGCTGTCGGATGGCGAAAACACCGCCCCGATCCGTGCCCAGATCACAACCCTGGAGGGTGAGCTGGCCACTGCACGCGCCGCTTCCCGCCGTGCCGCCGAGGATGCTGCTGCCGGAGATACCGCCGCCGTGCAGGCCGCCACAGAAACCCTGGCGGCCGAGCAGCAGGGCGCGCTCGAAGCCGCAACCGCCCTCCCTGAGCTGGCGGATATGCCTGACGAGGAGCCGCTGTCGCCGATCGAGCTGTCCCCTGCTGTCGCTGCGGCCGTGCGCGATGTCGCCGTCGCACGCATTGCCCTGGAGAAGCGCCTGCCCATCCTTCAGCGTCAGCAGCAGGCCCTGGCCAAGCTGCAAGGGCGCATCGCCGAGGAGCAGGCAAAGATCCAGGCCATCAAGGATCGCCGAGCCGCTGGTGATCGCCGCGATGACGACGCTGGAGCCATCACGCTGCTCAGCGACGACGTAGCGGGCCTGGAGCGACTCCTGGCGGGTGCAATGGCCAAGGTACGGGAAGCCGAGCCAGTTGCCGAGCGTCATGCCTTGCAGGCAGCCGAGCAGCGGCTGGAGCATACCCGCGGGAAGGTGCTGCTGGACATCGCCAACGAGCGCATCCGCTTGGCGGAGCAGATCTTCATGCGCGCCTACGCCGCCCAGCGCGGGGCCGAGCGCGCTCTTGGCCTGCATCTCTCGAACCCGAGCGGCACGTATCGCGCAACCAAAGAGTTCCGCGACACTGTCTACCGCCACTGAGGGGTTGGTCATGACCAATACAGCGCAGGACACACGCTTCAAGCCTGGAGCCAGCGGTAACCCGAGAGGGCGCCCGACCCGGGCTGCCTCGCGACACAAGGCCGAAGCCCTGATCGAGGAGCGCATGCCCGGGCTTATAGCTCACGCAATCGATCGGGCTGAGCATGACGACCAAGTCCTGGCGGGCCTCTGTCAGCTGCTCGCCCAGCGGCTCCGCGCACAGAACCTGATTGCCGAGCGGCGCCTGCTCGACGGCACCACCCATTGATCACTGATATGGCCGCTGCCTGGCTGCGGCCCGAGGACCCAACATGGGACGCTTCGATCAACTCCTGAACACCATCGGCATCCAGCCGAAAAAGTCCGCCATCCTGGCCAAGGCCCAGGGCGATGAGACCCTGCCGCAGCTACGCGCCCGCCTGGCGAAGAAGGGCAAGCCCCGCACGGTCATCGTCCTGGCAAAGGCTAAGCCGGCGGAGAAGCCTGCAAAGCCACTGCCCAAGGATATGGCGGAGCTGCGCCGTGAGCTGGATGAGGCCGTCATCGCCGGCAAGATCAGCGGCACCGACGCACGGGACATCTGCCACCAGCTGGCGGCCGGCACCCCGCTGCCAGACGACCTGGCGATCCAGCTCGCTGCCGTGCTGGGGATCGAGACCAAGCCGAACAGCTTCAACCAGAAGCGCAACCCGCAGATGAAGGCCGACCTGCAGGCCCAGCTCGCCCGGGCGGTGCAGGAGAAGAAGGTCACTGCTGCCGAGGCTGCGAAGGCGGAACACCTGCTCAACAACGGTCTGGATCTTCCCGACCATCTTAAGGTCCTGCTCGGGAAGTACACGCAATGACTTCTATCAACGTCTACAGGCCTCAGTTCGAGGTGCGCTTGGTAAAGATGATCAAGCGCAAAGACGTCGACGGCGTCACGCCCACCTCGGAGCGCTTCCAGGGGACGCGGAAGGTGATCGACCTGGCGCCGTGGTTGTCCGACAGCACCAACATCAGCACCTTCAAGTCTATCCACGAAGGAGCTGGCGGCTTCGCCCTCACGCTGCCTGACAAGCCTTACGGCGACGCGCGAGGCCTGAACAGCCTCTACGGGATCATCGAACCGATGGACCTGATCGAGATCCGCGCTTGTCACGGGGTTGCTTCAGGATCCGCGCAAGGACGCAAGCCCCCAGTGGTGATGCGCGGCTTTGTCTCCAAGGTCGGCCGGCGCGAGCTGATGCAGCCGAATGGGCAGCCTTCGCGCAGTGTGGTCGTGGTCGGCCAAGACTACGGCAAGATCTGGCAGATGCTGCAGATCTTCTACGGGCCGAGTTACATCATCGGTGAAGACATTCTGTCGAACTTCAAGCTGATGGACCGCTTCGGCGCGGGCTTGAACAACGCTTTGACCAACATCGATTTTCTCAAGCTTGGCGTGCAGATGGTCAATCAGTACCTGGCCAAGATTCTGCCGGAGGGCGCCGAGTTCCCCAGCATCACAGTCCATGCAGAGGGCGTGAAAGAGGCCTCGGTGGGGATCACGGGCGTGCAGTCAGCGGAAGGCAGCATCTACACCCTGATGCGGCGCTATCTCGACACAGGCCCCTTCAACGAGCTGTTCCTGACCGAAGACGACAATGGCGTGTACTGTGTGTACCGCCAAAACCCCGCAATCGGCCTGAGTGGCCAGGTGCTCGATCGGAAGGTGACGGCAGCCCCGCTGCCTGCCCGAGATGGGCTCCCCGCCTCGCAGCTCGTGATCGTGAACATCCCTGCGAAGGACATCGTGGAGATCAGCGTCGATCGCTCTGACAGCAACGTGGCCAACTACTACTGGGTGTCAGCGCCGTCGTTCAGCTTGAACAGCGACGTACTGCAGCGCCAGATGGGCGCCAGCGTTGAGGAGCGGAAGACTACAGACCTGGGCAGCTATGGGAACTGCAGCGTCGACCTCTACGGCAACCGCTTGATGATGATCGAAACCAAGCTTGGCGGTCCGAACGTCCGGAACGTCAAGTCGGGCTTGTCCGAGCAAGAGCACTATGTGCGCGACGGCAACGTGTTCGACTGGATCAAGGATCGCCGAGAGTTCTTGGTCGCCCAGAACAAAGACAACAGCGTCCTTGAGCAGGGTACCATCCAGGTGCGTGGTAACGAGAAGATCCGAGTCGGCAACTACGTCCAGGTCATGCGGGGCGACACCTCATCGCTGTACTACGTGGTCGCTGTTGCTCACCAGATGCTGCCGTTCCGGGGCTTCTTCACCACGCTGACGGTGGCGCGAGGACTTGGGTTCGCCGACCGCGTCACTAAAGGCGGTGGGGTGGCCAGCCCATACTTGGCAGAGCTTGCCGAGCGTTAGGGCTGGGCCACCTGGCGCCAAGGATGGCGCTTCAGCGGACGTAGTCACTGGTGGAGATTTTCGTGTGCTTCATCTCCCACTCGATGACATCTTCAAGGCGGTAGACGATGCGGCCACCTAGCTTCACGAACTTCGGCCCGGTGCCCTGAGAGCGCCAGTTGGCAAGTGTGCGCACGGAAACGGCTCCGTTCCAGCGCTCGACCAGCTCGTGGGGCCGCAAGGGTTGAAGGGCCTTCTTCTGCTGTGCGCTTTCCGTGGCGACGTTGGGGTTTTGCATCTTCTGTGCGCTTCCAATTGTCTGGGTGAGTCCGCCAGAGCTTCAGTGGCGTGCAGTGATAACTGACGACCCGTAGAGGCAGAGTCAAACGGCCCGTCAAGCAGTCGCAAGTAACCAGATTGCCAATCTGGGGGTCAGAAGTGGCGCACGCAGTGCGGTGAGCCCTGCCTATGGGGCTGATGCCCGATGCGAATTTTTTTTGCAGCTCGTCTAGGGCGCATATAGGGCACAGACTTGCTGAGAGCGCCTGGCGACGGTAGATCGAGTGGCGGAGGACACCGCAGCACTACGTGGACCAAGACATCTTCTAAGGGCCGTCTGCCCTTCAGGAGATCGTATTGAGCATTAAGAATGCCCGCGATCGGCTACCCAATGGGCGGCTGAGAAGCAGGCGTAGGGTTGGGGCGCAGATCGATGTCTGCTCCCGCTGGTACCTGGGCGCGCCCTGGTGGTGGCGAAACCTCATGATGACGCGGCGGGCCAGGCGGCGCGATGCCGAGGCTTGTAGGAAGGTGATGCTGGGCGCCGACGCCGACGACATGGTGTTCGAGCTGGCCCGCAAACCGCACCGTTACTACTGGTGATTACTGCCCTCGCGCTCTATGCGCGGGGGCAGCTTACCGCCTCACTTCCGCCAGGCAGATTGAGCGCAGGCCGGCGTTCTGGATCGTATAGCAGGTGCCCGGGTCGTTCCTGGCCTTGGCGAGGCAGTAGGCCCGAGCGTCAGCTTCACCGATGCCGTAGCAGCTGCCCGCATCGGTGGCGTGCGCAGCTCCGCTGACCAGTATGGCGAACACAGCCCTGTGGATGGTGCGCCCTAGCGAAAAATCTTTCATCGCTAAACCCCAGTAGACGCAGCGCTTTAGCGCGTTGACCCCCAGATTATGGGCGACGTTCTTTGTCACGGGTATTGCCTCTAGATCAAAAGGACGCTGGAGGCTTCTTGGGTCGACGTGGTTGGCCTGCAGAAGCACAGCAATGTCACGCGATATGTTCTTGACCCCCGCCCAGCTGTCGGCGCGCTGGGGTGGGGCCGTCAGTGTTCGGACCCTCGCCAATTGGCGATCCGTGGGTAAGGGGCCCCGATATGTGAAGATCGGTGGGCGGGTTCGTTACAGGCTTTCGGATGTGGAAGCCTATGAGAAGGCGAGGAGCGTCCGGAGCACGTCGCAATACGAGGGAGACACCTTCAAGGAAGCGTGACCACGCATGATAAGCCGTGCGTGACCACGCTTCCTGGGTAGTCGTGAGCCTACCGTGACCACGTTTTCGAACGTGACCACGAGGCTATAGCGATGAAGACTCCTCAAACACCGCAGCAACGCCAGCAAAAGAGCAGGCAGAAGCAGAAGGCAGCGGGCGCGACCCGGATGACCTTGTCCCTGAATGCTTCGACCGCGCAGATCCTTCGATCGCTGGCGGTCGAGCACCAGGTGACCCAGGCCAAGGTGATCGAGATGGGCGTCCAGCTGGCCAAGCGGGCGCTGCTGGAGTTCGCTGGCGGCGAGGAGCCTGCCAAGGCCGTTGCGGCGCCTGCGGTGCCCCCTGAGGATCCCAGCGGTCCGGATGACCTGGAGGACTTGGAGGAGGACGGGCCTGCGCCGATGCGCCCCGCTGAGGCCCGTGCCATTCGCCTCGGCTTGGCCAACCTCCAGGTGCAGCCATGAGCGCCGCCGAGGGGCGCGCCGAGGGCGTCGAGTACATGCAGTGGGTGCCTGGGAAGACGCACTTCCGCTGCGACAAGCTGAGCGCCACCATGAGCACGACGGACTGCGCGAGCCGCCACGCTCAGGCCACCGCCGGCGATGAGCGGATGTTGGCCTGCCGCTTCTGCCCTATCGGCGCCGTGCACGCCGGCAAGGATGATCCCCTGCAGGCGGCCTCGGCCTCGGCCAAGGTGCGGATCGTGGGGCGTCCTGACAACGAAGATAGATGCACGCGATGCGGGCGCGGTGGTCTGCGCCTCATCCATTCAGGGGGCGAAATCTGCGTCAGCTGCTGGAACCGGCAGCGTGAGTGGCGGATCGGCAAGAATGCTAAAGGCACAGCCCCGAAGACTTTCACGCCGCTGCGCACCCGCCGAGTCGGGCTCATCGTGGACGGGGAGCCTTGCTACCGCCTGGTGCCGGATACCCAGAATGACGCTGAGCCGCTGGCCAAGAGCATCCGTGAGCTGCCTGAGGGCCTGGCGTTCCATGACGAGCAGCCAGGGATCACCACATGGAACGAGCAGGCGCAGCGCTTCGAGTACCGCGACCGCAGCGACCCAACCCGGGTAATGCTTGAGCTTATCGTCGACGGCATGCTGCACTACGTTTCCGCCGAGGCTGACAGTGTGCAGCCTGGGGATGTGATCGCGGCCCCAACCATGCCCACAATGATGGCCAGCGTTCACGTGGCGGCCATCTGGCTTGCGCTCGATGAAGATGGCGATGGGGCCCAGGTCAGCACGGAATGGCGTCCGCAGCCGTTCGTGTGCTCGGACTGTGGCATCGCCCAGGTGCGGGCCCGCAGGTTCGCCGGCTGGGTGGAGTGCCGGTGCCCTGCCTGCGCGTCGTCGACCAAGTCTGCAGTGGTTGCTTAAGCGTGTCTGTTGCACCACGAACAAGTAGGATCCCCTGCGTGAGGAGGCGGTGTCCGCTTCAATGTTCGCTTCAATCGAATTGTATAGGGCAAGCCTGTGATGAAAACATGCATTTATTGCGGACTAGAAAAGCAGGAAGAAGACTTTTCTGACGAACACATTTGGCCAGATGCTCTGGGCGGGGATTATGTATCTGGATTTTGGCGAACTGATGACGTCTGCACAGCGTGTAACAACATGTCGGGCGTGTTTGTTGACGGCGCGTTCATCAAAAGCTTCCTTATTTCCGGCGAGCGGTCCTATGACGCACTTGAGTACCTTGATCCTGTAAAGCCAACAGGGATACTGCCCTTGAGCTACTGCGGAACAATACTAAATGTCCCTACGCAGGAGGGCGAGATCGCCGATTACTGGGTCTGCGCGCCTGGCGCCAATATCATCCATTTCCGTGCGGAGAATGAGGATGCTGCCTGGAAGGCATACGTTGGCGGAGATCCGCGCCGGCAGTCGAAGCGATCCAAGGCGGGGCGTGTCGTCGTCGCTTTGACAACAGTGGAGCCTTACTGGGTTCTCACTGCTCTAGCATCGGTAAAGCACCACTTTGCCAAGGCAGATAAATTTGTCACAAATCTCGTGCTTCCCTCTACAGCCAAGCATTTCAAAGCGCTAGATCTAGATGACCCACAGCACTTGGCTGATCGAAGATTCTTCGATGATTTCGAGTCCCGAGCGGTCAAAAAAGAATTCATCCACACTCGGGCATCGGTCGCGCTTGGGGCGGACGGGCGTTTTTTGGCGAAACTTGCCTTGGCCGTCGGCTATAAGCTATTCGGAGCGCCCTTTTTGGCGACGCCTTATGGTCTCAATCTGCGTTCGGCGTTCAGAGAAGCGAACGTGGAAAAGCGCCAGCAAATTCCTATCCAAGGTACCGGATATTTAAGAGGGGTTGGACTAGGAGAGATCGGTGATGCGTTGCGCTGGCCGGGAGGGTGGGTTCTCGTTCTATTCTGCCATGCAGATGGGTTGTCTCTCACAGTCCAGCCACCATCGGGCCGTCGGATGGTAATCCAGGTCACAGATGATCCTCGTCTCTTGTCAGGGCTTGGACTTGAGTATCGCGATGGCGTCGTGTGGGTTTCTGTGCCTCAGGCTTCCCACGCCGTGGGACCTATAGCCTTTGCGGATTACCTGGTTCATCAGCTGAGGCATACCCCACACGCTGAACTACAAGCGCTGGAGGCTCGGCGAGGATCAAGCAGTAGGCTTCCGCCAACCGGCCTACCAGATTAGCTGCTTTGAAATCTACAGACTGCTGAAAACCCGAGTGTGATGACCACAGTTCAACGTCATCGAAGTGTTGAGCAAAGTGTTGAGCGGAAACTAAAAGGCCAGCGGATGCGCTGGCCTAAGTTACTGATTTAATTGGTGGGCCCACACGGACTCGAACCGTGGACCAAAGGATTATGAGTCCTCTGCTCTAACCAACTGAGCTATAGGCCCCCAGAAGGAGGCCGGATTATAACGGGGGAATGGGAGTGGTGCCATCTGAAAGATCTGTTGGTGCTATGCGCAAAAACTGCGCGGCGAATTCGGCGGGGGGGAGGGGGAGGCTGACGTAGTAGCCCTGGATCTGTTCGCAGCCTTCGGCGGCGAGGAATTGCTGTTGAGCCTGGGTTTCGACGCCTTCGGCGATGATGGTCAGCTGCATGCTGCGGCCCAGGGCGATGATGGCGCGGGCGATGGCGGCGTCGTGGGCGTCTTCGGGGAGGCCGCGGATGAAGGATTGGTCGATCTTGAGGATGTCCAGCGGCAGGCGCTTGAGGTAGCTGAGCGAGGAGTAGCCGGTGCCGAAATCGTCGATGGCCAGCTGTACGCAGAGCTGCTTGAGCTGATCGAGCACGATTAGCGCCTCTTCGGCCTGGCTCATGATGAAGTTTTCAGTGATCTCCAGTTGCAGGTCGCCGGCTTCCAGTTGGTAGGCGCCGAGCAGTTGCTCGATGCGCCCGGCCAGGTTGGGCTGGCGCAGTTGGGCGCCGGCGAGGTTGATCGACAGTGGGCCGAAGGGCTGGTACTCGGCTTTCCACGCCTGCATCTGCCGGCACGCCTGCTCCAGCACCCAGTCGCCGAGCTGGAGAATGCTGCCGTTGTCTTCGGCCAAGTGAATGAAGTGTTCGGGCGGCACCTCGCCGAAGGTGGGGTGGCTCCAGCGAATCAGCGCTTCGGCGCCGACCAGGCTCTGCGTCTTGAGGCTGAATTTGGGCTGGTAGCACAGGCTCAGTTCATCGCGCTCGATGGCCCGGCGCAGTTCGTGTTCCAGAGCGATGCGCTCGCTGGCCTGGGCGGTGAGGTCGCGGGTGTAGGCCTCGACGCGGTTGCGGCCTTTGGCCTTGGAGCGGTACATGGCGGCGTCGGCGTTGCGGATCAGGCTGGCGACATCGGTGCCGTCCTGTGGATAAAGGCTGATGCCGATGCTGGCACTGGTGAAGAACTCGTGCTCGCCGGCCTGGAACGGGCCGACGAAGCAGTCGAGCAACTTGTTGGCGATGGCGCTGGCGTCGCTGGGGCGGTGCAGGCCCGGTAGCAGGATGATGAATTCGTCGCCGCCCAGCCGCGCCACGGTGTCGACGTCGCGCACCTGTTCTTTCAGGCGCTGGGCGATGCCTTTGAGCAGCAGGTCGCCGACCGGGTGGCCGAGGCTGTCGTTGATGTGCTTGAAGCGGTCGAGGTCGAGGAACAGCACCGCGCCCTGATGGCTGGAGCCTTGCGAGCAGGTGAGGGCGGCCTGCAGGCGGTTCTCGAACAGCGCGCGGTTGGGCAGGCCGGTCAGCGGGTCGTGGTGGGCCTGGTAATCGAGTTTGGCCTGGGCGTGCTTGAGGCTGGAGATGTCGGCGAACACCGACACGAAGTGGGTGATCTCCCGCTCGTGGTTGCGCACCACGCTGATGGTCACCCAGCCCGGGTACAGCTCGCCGTTCTTGCGCTTGTTGCAGATCTCGCCCTGCCAGTGCCCCTCGGCGGTCAGCTGGTGCCACATCGCCGCATAGAAAGCGCTGTCGTGTTGCCCGGACGCCATCAGCCGGGGTGTCTGGCCCAGGGCTTCGATCTCGCTGTAGCCGGTGATTTCGCTGAATGCGCGGTTGACCGCGCTGATGTGCTGCTCGGTGTCGGTGATCAGCACGGCTTCTGCGGTGTTTTCGAACACGGTGGCGGCCAGTTGCAGTTTTTCCTGCATCAGGTGGCGTTCGGTGATGTCGCGGGCGATGGTCAGCATGCAGTCGACGCCGGCAATCGGCAGCGGCCGGGCAGACAGCTCGCACAGGCGAATCTGCCCGTCGCTGCGGCGGATCAGGCAGCTGAAATCACGCACGAAGCCGTCCTGGCGCAAGCGCTCCACCAGGCGCCGGCGTTCGTCGAGATCGACCCAGATGCCCAGATCGAGGGCGGTCTGGTTGTTGATCAGGGGGTTGAGGTCGTAGCCGGTCAGGCGGCAGAACCCCTCGTTGACTTCGATCAGCAGGCCATCGCTCTGGCGCGACAGCAGCAGGCCGTCAGGCGAGGCGTGGAAGGCCTTGGCGAACTTTTCCTCGGAGGTCTGCAACTGTTCCTGGGTCTGCTTGAGCTGGCTGATGTCGCGCACCGCCACCACCATCGCCGCGGTGCCGTCGAGGTCGAAGGTCTGCGCCGAGGTGAGGCCGGTGAAGCGCTGGCCGTTGCTGCGCAGAAAGGTCATCTCGAGGTTGCGGATGCCGCCACGATGCAGGCGTTCCAGCAAGCTGGTGCCGGCCTCCTGGGCATCCCACAGGCCCAGTTCGGTGGCGGTGTGGCCGATGACCTGGGCATGGCGCAAGCCGATTTGTTCTTCGAAGGCTTCGTTGACCTCCAGCAGGCAGCCATCGCTGTGGCGGGCGATGACCAGGATGTCCGGGCATTGCTCGAACACCGACGCGAATTTCTGCTCTGAGAGGCGCAGCGCATGTTCGGTGCGTTTGGTTTCGCTGATGTCGATCATCAGCCCGCGCATCAGTGGCTTGTGGCCCTGCTCGATCATGCTGACGATATTGCGTACCCACAGCGCGCGGCCGTCGGCGCGAATCACCCGGTAGTCAAGGCTGTGGTCGCGCCCGGCGGCGGTTTCGGTTTCGCAGTAGGTCTGCGCCCAGAGGGCGTCGTCGGGGTGCAGGATGCTGCGCCAGAACCCGGGCTTGAGCCACTCCTTCAGCGCGTAGCCGAGCAGGCCCTCGGCGTGGGGTGAGACATAGCTGTAGGTGAAGTCGTTGGCGTCGGCCTCCCAGGCGATTGCCGACAGGCTCTCGATCAGGCTGCGGTAGTGATACTCGCTGCTGCGCAGCTCCTGTTCGAGGGCGATGCGCCGGGAGATTTCCGAGCTCAGCCGGCGGTTGATGCGGATCACGATCGCCAGCACCACGATCAACAGCAGCAGGGCGGGCAGGCCGTAGAGCAGCAGGTCGGTCCATAACGTGCGTTGGTCGAGCGTATCGGCCACCCAGCGCTGCTGGATTTCATCGATTTCGCTGGGCGACAGGTCGGCCATGACCTTGTCGAGAATCGACACCAGCAGGCTGCTTTCCCGCGGCGCAGCCATCGCCAGTTGATAGCGATATGGGGTTTGGCCGCTGACGTGCAGGCCATCGAGCTTGAGCTCGCGCAGGCTCCAGATGCTCGAAGCGAGGTCGCCGACCACCGCGTCGACCTGGTCGGTGGCCAGCGCCTGCAAGGTCGAGCTGACGTTGCCCATGGCTACCAGGTTGAGGTCGGGGTGATGGGTGCGCAGCAGTTCGTGGGGAGCGTAGTTTTCCACCACGGCGATTTTCAGGCCGTAGAGGTCTTGCAAGGAGCGCGGCTGCGGACCGCCAGTGTGCGCCAGGATGACAATCGGGAAGTCCAGGTAGGGTCGGGTGAACGACAGGTACGCCTGGCGCTCGGGCGTGGACATGATTCCGGCCAGCAGGTCGAGTTGATTGTGTCGGGCCTGATCGAGCATCTGGGTCCAGCTACTGGGGGGCTGGGGGGTGATGCTGATGCCCAGGCGTTTCTCGATCAGCGCGACGTAATCGGCAGACAGGCCCTGGTAGCGACCGCTTGGGTCGCGAAACTCGAACGGTGGCCAGGCCGAGTCGACACCCAAGCGGATATCCGGGTGTTTGCTGAGCCAGTTTTGCTCTTCTTGCGTGAGGTTGAGGGCGCTGGCAGCCGTCGTCCAGAAGGACAAGAACAGCAACAGGAAGGCCGGCAGCAACGGCATGACGGGGTCTCGACCAAGGGGGTTTGAGTCGAGTGTAGCCGGGCATTTGGCCGGCGCTGGACGCGTGAAGATTTTGTCTTCGAGGTGGGAAAAATGGCGCCAAGTGGCTGTCGCCAAAGCCCTTTATGCGCGGGTGCGTGCACTGGGACGGTGCGCGCAGAAAAGAAAAACCCCGGCCTGGGCCGGGGTTCTTTGATCACTCGTCGAGGAACGAGCGCAGGTGCTCGCTTCGCGTCGGGTGGCGCAGCTTGCGCAGCGCTTTGGCCTCTATCTGACGAATCCGCTCGCGGGTGACATCGAACTGTTTGCCGACTTCCTCGAGGGTATGGTCGGTGTTCATGTCGATACCGAAGCGCATGCGCAGTACCTTGGCTTCGCGTGCGGTGAGGCCCGACAGCACATCGCGGGTCGCTTCCTTGAGGCTTTCGACAGTGGCGACGTCGATGGGCGACTGCATGGTCGAGTCTTCGATGAAGTCGCCCAGGTGCGAATCTTCGTCGTCACCGATCGGCGTCTCCATGGAGATCGGCTCTTTGGCGATCTTCAATACCTTGCGGATCTTGTCCTCAGGCATTTCCATACGCTCGCCGAGCTCTTCCGGGGTCGGTTCGCGACCCATTTCCTGCAGCATCTGCCGGGAAATACGGTTGAGCTTGTTGATCGTCTCGATCATGTGCACCGGAATACGGATGGTGCGTGCCTGGTCGGCGATCGAGCGGGTAATGGCCTGACGAATCCACCAGGTGGCGTAGGTCGAGAACTTGTAGCCGCGACGGTATTCGAACTTGTCTACCGCCTTCATCAGACCAATGTTGCCTTCCTGGATCAGGTCGAGGAATTGCAGGCCACGGTTGGTGTACTTCTTGGCGATGGAGATGACCAGACGCAGGTTCGCCTCGACCATTTCCTTCTTGGCGCGACGGGCCTTGGCTTCGCCGATGGACATGCGACGGTTGATGTCCTTGATTTCGAGCACGGTCAGGCCGGTCTCGGTTTCCAGGTCGATCAACTTCTGCTGGCAGGCGACGATGGCGGCGTCTTTCTCGCCCAGCGCGGCAGCCCACTTGGTGCTGCGCTTGGAGAGGTCGCCGCTCCAGGTCTGGTCGGTTTCGTTGCCGGGGAACAGGCGCAGGAAGTCGGCACGCGGCATGCGCGCATCACGCACACACAGTTGCATGATGGCGCGTTCCTGGGCACGCAGGCGCTCCAGTGCACCGCGAACACGCTCTACCAGTGCTTCGAACTGCTTGGGCACCAGCTTGATGGGCATGAACAGCTCAGCCAGGGCGAGCATGGCAGCGATGCTGTCCTTGTGCGCACGGCCGTGCTTTTTCAGCACTTTCAGGGTGGCGTCACGCTGCTCGGCGACGGCGCCGAAACGCTGCGCGGCCAGGACCGGGTCCGGGCCGCTCTCGGTTTCTTCCTCTTCGCTGTCGCTGTCGTCGCTTTCTTCTTCCTCTTCGTCGTCCGCCTTGGCCGCAGGCTTGGCGCCTGGAACCGGGAGGTCGTCGTTGGGGGCGGCGATGTTGTCGTCAGGGTCGATGTAACCGCTGAAGACGTCGGACAGACGGCCACTGTCGGTGGTGACGCGCTCGTACTCGCTGAGGATGTGGTCGACGGTGCCCGGGAAGTGAGCGATGGCGCCCATGACTTCACGGATGCCTTCCTCGATGCGTTTGGCGATTTCGATTTCGCCTTCGCGGGTCAGCAGTTCGACGGTACCCATTTCACGCATGTACATGCGCACCGGGTCGGTCGTACGGCCAATATCGGTTTCAACGGCCGCCAACGCAGCGGCAGCTTCTTCGGCAGCGGCTTCGTCAGTGTCGGCTTCCGCCAACAGAAGGGCATCCGCATCCGGAGCACTCTCGAATACGTTGATCCCCATGTCGTTGATCATGCGGATGATGTCTTCCACCTGTTCCGGATCTGAAATATCCTCCGGCAGGTGGTCGTTGACCTCCGCGTAAGTCAGGTAGCCCTGCTCACGACCGCGGGTGATCAACTCTTTGATACGAGACTGCTGTTGCGCTTTTCCGGACATAACACCCTATCCACTGAAGGTCTTGGCGGGCAAAAAACAAGCCGAGGATTATACCCGAGCATGGACCTCACGCGCCAGTTGAGGTCGGGGTTTGTGCTGGAACATGTCGAATGAGCAAGGCGACCAGCTCGGTTTTTTCTTCGCTGGTCAGCGCTGGGCCATGGCCACTATCACTTAGACGCGCCTGCTTCATCAGATGTTCAAGCCTTCGCTCGCGCTGGCGAGCGGACAATCTGGTTATGGTGTCGATAAATTGCTGTTCAAGGTTTTCCCCATCGATCAGCCACTCCTTCTCGGCCAGGGCCCGAAGCAGACGACCCTGGTCGGTGCCGTGCCAGCGGGCGATCAGTTGCATCGAGCTTAGACCAGGATTTTTCTGTGCGGCTTCGATCAAGGCCACCAGCAATTGACTGTAGACGTGGTCTTCGTCAGCGAAGTGGCTGGCGTTTTCCACCTTCCCGGCCAGCAGCGGATGATGCAGCAGGGTCCGCAGCGCAGACAGGGTGGGCGGTTCCACGGGTGCCGGCACCCGCGGCGGCGCTTCACGCTGACCGTCGCGCTGCCAGGGTTTGCCGCCCTTTTTGCTCCACGGCTTGTCCTGCCACTGCTTCTTGCCGCTCTTTTCAGGTGACCATGGCCGTTGTTCCGGCTGCGGCTGAACGTGCTCGAACTGCGCGTAATCGTCGTGGTTCGGGCTGAAACTGGCCATGGCGTCGTAATCGTAGCCAGGGTCGTAGTCCGGCGTGCTGGCCGGCGGAGCTTTCTGCGCCAGTTGCTCGACCTGCTGAGGGTCGAGCCCGGTAATTTCGCGCAAGCGATTGCGCATCAGCTGGCGCAGGTTGGCGCCTGGCACCTGTTCGATCAGCGGCGCGGCCAATGTGGCCATGTGCGCCTTGCCTTCCAATGAGCGCGGGTCGGCTTCGTTGCTCAACTGCTCGAAGAAGTAATCGGCGAGCGGCTGGGCATGCTGGTTGATGCGGGCATGGAAGGCATCGGTGCCCTCGGCGCGAACCAGGCTGTCCGGGTCTTCGCCCTCGGGCAGGAACAGAAAGCGCGCGCGGCGCCCATCCTGCAGGCTGGGCAGGGCCGACTCTAGTGCGCGCCAGGCCGCCTTGCGGCCGGCCTGGTCGCCGTCGAAACAGAACAGCACGCTGGGCACCACGCGGAACAGGCGCTTGAGGTGCTCTTCGCTGGTGGCCGTGCCCAGGGTCGCCACGGCATTGCGCAAGCCCTGTTGGGCCAGGGCAATGACGTCCATATAGCCCTCGACGACGATGATTTCGTCGAGGTTGCGGTTGTGCTTGCGTGCCTCGAACAGGCCATACAGCTCCTGGCCCTTGTGGAACACCGGGGTCTCTGGCGAGTTGAGGTACTTGGGCTTGTCGTCGCCCAGTACCCGTCCACCGAAGGCGATCACCCGGCCACGGCTGTCGCGGATCGGGAAGATCACCCGGTCGCGGAAGCGATCGTAGCGTTTGCCGGTTTCGGCGTTCTCGATCAGCAGGCCAGCGTCGACCATCACCTTGTGTTGCAAAGGATCGGCACCCAGGTGCTTGAGCAGGTTGTCCCAGCCCGGTGGGGCGAAGCCCAGGCCGAAGTCGCGGGCGATCTCGCCCGAGAGGCCGCGGCCCTTGAGGTATTCGACGGCCGCCTTGCGCGTCGGATGGCTGCGCAGCGCCTGGCGGTAGAACTCACCGGCTGCGGCCAGCAGCGGGTACAGCGGTGAATCGGTTGGCTGGCGCGGCTTATGCCCGCGTCGGCTGTCTTCGCGCGGCACTTCCATGCCGGCCGCTCGGGCCAGTTCCTCGACGGCCTGGGGAAAGTCCAGGTTGTCGTGGTCCATGATGAAGCCCAGCGCGTTGCCGCCTGCGCCACAGCCGAAGCAGTAATAGAACTGTTTGTCAGGGCTGACCGTGAACGACGGGCTTTTTTCCTTGTGGAAAGGGCAGCACGCCGAGAGGTTCTTGCCGGTTTTTTTCAACTGGACGCGCGAGCTCACCACGTCGACGATGTCGGTGCGGTTGAGAAGGTCGTCAATGAAGCTTTGTGGAATCAGCCCGGCCATGGTCGTCTCGTCATCTGGCTACTGGCAAGTCTAAACGCTTGCGCGCAGCTTCGCGGCCAGTGATGAAAGTGGGAAAAGCGGGAAGGGTGTGCGCGTCGCCAGCCTCGAAAGGCTCGTCAGTAGCACGTGCACCGCTGGTCGATGACCAGGTCTGACGTTATGCAGCAGGTTGCCCGTGGCTTGTGCCGGGGCGCAATAGGCGCATGGCCTAAAGCTTGAAACTACAACTGCCATTAGCCCGGCACGAGGCCGGGCTTTGGCAGAAGCTTTGCGACGACGTCTGTATTAGTACAGACGAACGGCGCGGCGCTGTTCGCGCTGTACTTTCTTGGCGTGACGCTTGACCGCGGCAGCGGCCTTGCGCTTACGCTCTGCGGTTGGCTTCTCGTAAAACTCGCGGCTACGAACTTCAGCCAATACACCGGCTTTTTCGCAGGAGCGCTTGAAACGACGCAGAGCGACGTCGAAGGGTTCGTTCTCTTTAACTTTGACGGCTGGCATCCAGGGCTACCTTAATTCATTACCGGGGTAGACGTACTCCTGGCAAAACAATGGTGTGCTGGAGAACGTCGGTTTTCAAGGGTTGCGGATGTTACCCCGTAGCCAGCCGGAATGCAAAGCCTCTGATCGAAAACCGCTGGTCGGCACTTGGCACGACGACTATCATGCGCGGCTTCGAATTCAGCCTCTACAAGGCAAAGGCCCATGCTAGTACTGGGATTGGAAACATCCTGCGATGAGACAGGCGTCGCATTATATGACAGTGAGCGCGGTTTGCTAGCCGATGCGCTGTTCAGCCAGATCGATCTGCACCGCGTGTACGGCGGCGTGGTGCCCGAGCTCGCCTCGCGCGATCACGTCAAGCGCATGCTGCCGTTGATCCGCGAAGTGCTGGCCAGCGCCGGCTGCGTGGCCAGCGACATCGACGCCATCGCCTACACCGCAGGCCCCGGCCTGGTTGGCGCGCTGCTGGTCGGCGCCTCGTGCGCCCAGGCGCTGGCGTTCGCCTGGGACATCCCTGCGATTGGCGTACACCATATGGAAGGGCACCTGCTGGCGCCCATGCTCGAAGCCGAACCACCGCAGTTTCCGTTCGTCGCTTTGTTGGTGTCCGGCGGTCACACGCAGCTGGTTCGGGTCGATGGCATCGGCCAATACCAGCTGCTGGGCGAGAGCCTAGACGATGCCGCGGGCGAGGCATTCGACAAGACCGCCAAGCTCATCGGCCTGAATTACCCAGGTGGCCCGGAAATCGCGCGTCTGGCCGAGCAAGGCGTACCGGGCCGCTTCAAGTTCCCGCGGCCCATGACCGATCGCCCGGGCCTGGAATTCAGCTTCAGCGGTTTGAAGACCTTCGCCCTCAACACCTGGCAGCAGTGCTGTGCGGCCGGCGATGACACCGAGCAGACCCGTTGCGATGTGTCCCTGGCGTTCCAGCAGGCGGTGGTCGAGACCCTGACCATCAAGTGCAAGCGTGCCCTCAAGCAAACCGGCCTCAAGCGCCTGGTGATCGCCGGTGGGGTGAGTGCCAACAAGGCGTTGCGCGCGTCACTTGAAGAAATGCTGGCCGGGCTGAAGGGTAACGTTTACTACGCACGTCCGCAGTTCTGCACCGACAACGGCGCGATGATCGCCTATGCCGGTTGCCAGCGTCTGCTGGCCGGTCAGCAGCAGGACCTGGCGATCAGCGTGCAGGCGCGCTGGCCGATGGAGCAGTTGCCGCCGCTGTGAATGGCTGCTCGCTAAGCGTCTAGAAATGCCGCTCGCGGCCTGCGCGCAGATCGCGCAGGTTGCTGCGATGGCTCCAGACGATGAGCACGGTCAGCACCGCCATGGGCAGCAACGCCTCGGGCTGGCGCCAGGCCAGCAGCGGCAGCGTCAGAGGCGTGGCGATGAGGGCGGCCAGCGAGCTGGTGCGGCTGAGGTAGAGCGTCAGCAGCCAGACGCCGATCGCCAGCGCCGCCGCCGGCAGGTACAGCGCGCCGAGCATGCCCGCCGCCGTGGCGACGCCCTTGCCGCCGCGGAAGCGGAAATACAGCGGAAACACATGGCCGACCACTGCGCACAGGCCAATCCAGGCTTGCTCTTGCAGGTCCAGGCCCGCCGCCCGCGCCAGCAACACAGGCACGACGCCCTTGCACAGGTCGCCCAACAGGGTCAGGATCGCCATTCGGCGCCCTGCCAGGCGCAGCATGTTGGTGGCGCCGGCATTGCCCGAACCGCTGCAACGTGGGTCCGGGCTGCCCGAAAGGCGGCTCAGGACGATGGCGAAGGACAGCGAGCCAAGCAGGTAGGCGAGCAGTGCCAGAAACCAAAACATGCTAACTATTCCGGGCGAGGACGCCCCAGATTCTAACGGCGCCAGTCGCCCTTGTCGTGCTGTGGAGAGAAGTGCTTGGACAGAGTGTTCATCGAAGGCCTGGAGGTCGATACCGTCATTGGTGCCTATGATTGGGAGCGTGACATCCGCCAGTGCCTGCGCCTGGACCTGCGGTTCGCCTGGGATAACCGCCCGGCCGCCGCGGACGACGATCTCAGCCTGACCCTGGATTACGCCACGGTCACCGCGCGCATCCAGGCCTTCGCCGAGCAGGCACGCTTCGAGCTGGTGGAAACCTTCGCCGAGCGTCTGGCCGCCGCGCTGATGAGCGAGTTCGGCATCAGCTGGATGCGCCTGAAAGTCACCAAGCCGGGCGCCATTGCTGCAGCTCGGGGTGGAGTTGGCGTGGAGATCGAGCGCGGATGTCTCTGAGCACGGTGTACCTGGGGCTGGGCAGCAATATCGAGCGCGAGCGGCATCTGTGCGCCGGGCTCGATGCCCTGGCCGAAGTGCTGGTCGACCTGCGCTGCTCGCCCGCCTTCGAAAGTGAAGCGGTCGGCATCAAGAGCGGCCCGTTCATTAACTTCGTGGTCACTGGCCAAACGAGCCTGCCCCTGCTCGAACTCGACCGTCGGCTCAAGTTCATCGAGGCCGACAACGGCCGCTACGCCCCTGAGCGCAAGGGCTTGCCGCTGGATATCGACGTATTGATGTACCAGGACTGGCACGGCACCTTCGACGGGCTGGTGCTACCGCGGGCGGAAATCCTCAAGAACGCCTTCGTGCTGTGGCCGCTTTCGCTACTGGCACCGCAACTGATGCACCCCGTTGCGGGCAAGAGCATGGCGCAGCTGTGGCAGGAAGCCGACATTCAGCAAGTGCTGGCGCCAGTGCCCTTCGAGTGGCGTGGGCGGCAACTGACCGAAGCCTGAATCCTTTGGCCTGAGCCGGCGTCCTGCCCGCTCAAGCCGTGTCCGCACTCAAGCCTGCGCGCGCTCTGCCTTGAAGGCTTTCAGCGCTTGCAGCCGGGCGTGCTGGATGGCATCGCCGAGCGCCTTGCCGCTCAAGCCCTGATCGATCAGCGACTGCGCCGTGACGCCACGCGCCACCTGCGCTGCGGCGCGCAGGTAGTCGGCCTGGGGATATGCGCGATGCTCGAGGCCCAGTCGGCCACGGGCATCCATTTCACAGGCGGCGATGAAATCCTCGAAGCGCTGCGGCCGGCGGTAGATGTCGAATTTCTGCAGCAGGGTCAGTAGCGTGTCGGCGCGCAGCTCCAGGGCGCGATGGCCATGGGTGTGGTATTCGCCCACCAGCAACGCCAGTTCCTGACACTCCCGTGGCGCCTTGAAGCGCTCATTCACCGCCTTGATCAGTTTCAGCCCACGGTGCTCGTGGGCGATATGCCGTGGCCACTGCGCGGGCGGGGTGGTGCCCTTGCCGAGGTCGTGCAGCAGGCAGGCCCAGCGCACGCTCAGCGGCTGCTGGTGCAGCGCGGCTTGCTGGAGCACCGACAAGGTGTGCACGCCGCTGTCGATTTCCGGGTGGTGCGCCTCGGGCTGTGGCACGCCGAACAGCGCGTCGACTTCCGGCAGCAGTTGATGCAGCGCGCCGCATTCGCGCAGCACCTGAATGAACACTTGCGGCTGGTCTTCCAGCAACGCACGTTCGATTTCCTTCCAACTGCGCTCGGCGGTCAGTGCCTGAAGCTCGCCCGACTCACTGATCTGGCGCATCAGGGCCAGGGTAGTGTCGGCGACGCGAAAGCCCAGCGGCGCGTAGCGGGCGGCGAAGCGTGCGACCCGCAGCACGCGTAACGGGTCTTCGGCGAAGGCTGGGGAGACGTGGCGCAGCAGGCGCGCGGCCAGATCGGCCTGGCCGTCGTAGGGGTCGTACAGCTGGCCGTCATCATCTTCTGCCATGGCATTGATGGTCAGGTCGCGGCGGATGAGGTCTTGTTTGAGGGTGACGTCCGGGCTGGCATGGAAGGTGAATCCGCCATAGCCGCGCCCGCTCTTGCGTTCAGTGCGCGCCAGGGCATATTCCTCGCCGCTCTGCGGGTGCAGGAACACCGGAAAATCCGCGCCGACCGGTCGATAGCCCAGTGCAAGCATCTGTTCGACAGTGGCCCCGACCACCACACGGTCGATATCACTGACGCTGCGCCCGAGAAGACGATCACGCACGGCGCCGCCAACTTTGTAGATTTTCATGAACAACCCCTTTCGATCTGGCGCACAGCATACCGTGCGCGTCAGATCGAGGGGATCACTCAGGAACGATGGGCCATGGCCAGGTCGCCACGTCCATAGTCCAGGCCGTCACCGTGCTCACTGCGCGGCGGCATGTGGTGAGACTTCACCACCTGATCGCCCTCTACGCTTTCCAGGTGGATGTCGAAGCCCCACAGCCGATGCAGATGGCGCAGCACTTCTTCGGTGGATTCGCCCAACGGCTTGCGGTTGTGCTGCTGGTGACGCAGGGTCAGCGAGCGGTCGCCGCGGCGGTCGATACTCCAGATCTGCACGTTGGGCTCGCGGTTGCCGAGGTTGTATTGCGCCGCCAGTTGCTCACGAATGACCCGATACCCGGATTCGTCGTGAATCGCCGGCACCAGCAGATCATCGCGCTGGTCGTCGTCGAGAATGCTGAACAGCTTCAGGTCACGGATGACCTTGGGCGACAGGTACTGAAGAATGAAGCTCTCATCCTTGAAGCTGCTCATGGCGAACTTCAGGGTCGACAGCCAATCACTGCCGGCAATGTCCGGGAACCAGCGGCGGTCTTCTTCGGTGGGGTGTTCGCACATCCTGCGAATGTCGGTGTACATGGCAAAACCCAGCGCATAGGGGTTGATGCCGTTGTAGTAAGGGCTGTCGTAGCCAGGCTGGAACACCACGCTGGTATGCGACTGCAGAAACTCCATCATGAAGCCTTCGGTCACCAGGCCTTCGTCATACAAGTCATTCATCAGCGTGTAGTGCCAGAACGTTGCCCAGCCTTCGTTCATCACTTGGGTCTGGCGCTGTGGATAAAAATACTGGGCGATCTTGCGCACGATACGCACTACTTCACGCTGCCACGGCTCCAGTAGCGGCGCGTGTTTTTCGATGAAATAAAGAATGTTCTCCTGAGGCTCGGCGGGGAAGCGTGCGAAGTCCTTCTCGTTGCCCTTTTCCGCACCTTTGGGAATGGTCCGCCACAGATCGTTGATCTGCCGTTGCAGGTGCTCCTCACGGTCTTTCTGCCGGCGCCGCTCTTCTTCGGCAGAAATCGGGTAGGGCCGTTTGTAGCGGTCGACCCCGTAGTTCATCAGCGCATGGCACGAATCGATCAAGTCCTCGACCGCATCGATACCGTGGCGCTCTTCGCACTGGCTGATGTACTGCTTGGCGAACACCAGGTAATCGATGATCGAGGTGGCGTCGGTCCAGGTGCGGAACAGGTAATTGCCTTTGAAGAAACTGTTATGCCCGTAGCAGGCGTGGGCGATCACCAGTGCCTGCATGCACATGGTGTTTTCTTCCATCAGGTAGGCGATGCACGGATCGGAGTTGATGACGATCTCGTAGGCCAGGCCCATCTGCCCGCGGGTATAGGACTTCTCGGTACTGAGAAACTGCTTGCCGTACGACCAGTGGTGATAACCCAGGGGCATGCCGACCGAGGCATAGGCATCCATCATCTGTTCAGCGGTGATGACTTCGATCTGGTTGGGGTAGGTGTCGAGTGCGTAGCGGGCCGCCAGACGACTGATTTCGCGGTCGTAGGTCTGGATCAGCTCGAATGTCCACTCCGATCCGGTGGAAATGGGCTGGCGTCTCTGGGCTCTGGCAGTCATGTGGCTAACCTGCGCTGGAAGAGTTCACGGAAGACCGGGTAGATATCGCCGGCCGAGACTAGTTGCTGTTGCGCGAAGGTGTCAGGGAAGGCCTCGCCAATGCGCTCGTACTCGTACCACAGCGCCTGGTGCTCCCGCGGGGTGATCTCGACGTAAGTGTAGTACTGCACATGCGGCATGATCTGCTTGGCGAGGATGTCGCGGCACACTGGCGAATCGTCGTTCCAGTTGTCGCCGTCCGAAGCCTGGGCTGCGTAGATGTTCCAGTCGTTGGTGGGGTAGCGCTCGGCCATGATCTCTTGCATCAGCTTGAGTGCGCTGGAGACGATGGTGCCGCCGGTTTCACGCGAATAGAAGAACTCCTCTTCGTCCACTTCGCGGGCGCTGGTGTGGTGGCGGATGAACACCACATCGATGCGGTCGTAGTTCCGCTTGAGGAACAGGTACAGCAGGATGAAAAAGCGCTTGGCGACATCCTTGGTCGCCTGGGTCATGGAGCCGGAGACGTCCATCAGGCAGAACATCACCGCTTTCGAACTGGGGTTGGGCTGCTTGACCAGCAAGTTGTACTTGAGGTCGAAGGTGTCGAGGAACGGCAGACGGTTGATACGCGCTTTCAGGCGTACGATTTCGGCCTCGACGGCCTGAATGTCACCGAAGTTGTCGGGCTCTTCGAGTTTGAGGCGTTCCAGCTCGGCCTGGGCCTCGCGCAGCAGCGCACGACTGCTGCCGGTCAGGGCAATGCGCCGGGCATGGGCCGAGCGCAGGGTGCGCACGATATTGATACGCGACGGGTTGCCTTCGCTGCTGATGCCGGCGCGCACGGTCTTGAAGGTATCGGTGCCGTTGAGGTGACGCTTCACCAAGTTGGGAAGTTCGAGGTCTTCGAACATGAATTCGAGGAACTCTTCCTGGGTGATCTGGAAGACGAACTCGTCCATGCCTTCGCCGGAATTACCGGCCTTGCCGCGTCCGCCACCACCGCCGCCGCCACCTTGTGGCCTGGCGATCTGCTCACCCGCGGTGAACTCCTTGTTGCCCGGGTGCACGATGGTCTGTTTGCCACCACGGCCATGGTGCAGCACCGGCTCGTCGATATCGCGTCCGGGAATGCTGATCTGCTCGCCGTGCTCCATATCGGTGATGGAGCGACGACTAACGGCCTCTTCGACCGCCTTCTTGATGTGGTCACGGTAACGCCGCAGGAAACGCTGGCGGTTCACCGTGCTCTTGTTCTTGCCGTTCAGGCGTCGGTCGATAACGTAGCTCATGGTCCCTCCGGTAGCTGGAGCAGCTGCAAGCCACAAGCTTCAAGCTGCAAGAAAGAGCAGCCACCGCTGCCGCAAGACCTGGGGCGGGCGGCAATGCCCACGCCAGGCAGCTTGCAGCTTGCGGCTCGTCGCTTGCCGCTTTATTGCGATTTCCTGACCCGCAAGTACCATTCCGAAAGCAGGCGCACCTGTTTGTCGGTATAGCCACGTTCCACCATGCGCGTGACGAAGTCGTTGTGTTTTTGCTGGTCCTCCTTGCTTGCCTTGGCGTTGAAGCTGATGACCGGCAGCAGATCCTCGGTGTTGGAGAACATCTTCTTCTCGATCACCACGCGCAGCTTTTCATAGCTGAGCCAGCTGGGGTTCTTGCCGTTGTTGTTGGCCCTGGCGCGCAGCACGAAGTTGACGATCTCGTTGCGGAAATCCTTGGGATTGCTGATGCCGGCGGGCTTCTCGATTTTTTCCAGTTCTTCGTTCAGGGCGATGCGGTTGAGAATTTCCCCGGTTTCCGGGTCGCGGTATTCCTGGTCCTGAATCCAGAAGTCGGCGTACAGCACATAACGGTCGAAGATGTTCTGGCCATATTCGCTGTACGACTCGAGGTAGGCGGTCTGGATTTCCTTGCCGATGAACTCGATGTAGCGCGGTGCCAGGTATTCCTTGAGGTAACGCAGATAGCGCTCGCGGGTTTCGGCGGGGAATTGCTCTTGTTCGATCTGCTGTTCCAGCACGTAGAGCAAGTGCACCGGGTTGGCGGCGACTTCATGCGGGTCGAAGTTGAAGACCTTGGAGAGAATCTTGAACGCGAAGCGGGTCGACAGGCCATTCATGCCCTCATCGACGCCGGCCGAATCGCGGTATTCCTGGATCGACTTGGCCTTGGGGTCGGTGTCCTTGAGGTTTTCACCGTCGTAGACGCGCATCTTCGAATAGATATTCGAGTTTTCCGGCTCTTTGAGGCGCGACAGCGAGGTGAACTGGGCGAGCATCTTCAGGGTATCGGGTGCGCAGTGCGCATTGGCCAGCGAACTGTTGACCAGCAACTTGTCGTAGATCTTGATTTCGTCGCTGACGCGCAGGCAGTAAGGCACTTTGACGATGTAGATCCGGTCGATGAACGCTTCGTTGTTCTTGTTGTTGCGGAAGGTGTGCCACTCCGATTCGTTGGAGTGGGCCAGCAGGATGCCGGTGTAGGGAATGGCGCCGAGCCCCTCGGTGCTGTTGTAGTTGCCTTCCTGGGTGGCGGTCAGCAAGGGGTGCAGTACCTTGATCGGTGCCTTGAACATCTCGACGAATTCCATCAAACCCTGGTTGGCGCGGCACAGTGCGCCGGAGTAGCTGTAGGCGTCGGCATCGTTCTGCGGAAATTCTTCGAGCTTGCGGATATCCACCTTGCCCACCAGGGCAGAAATATCCTGGTTGTTCTCATCACCCGGTTCGGTCTTGGCGATGGCGATCTGGTTGAGGATCGACGGGTACAGCTTGACCACTTTGAATTTGGAAATATCGCCGCCGAATTCCTGCAGGCGCTTGGTGGCCCACGGCGACATGATGGTGCTCAGGTACCGCCGGGAAATGCCGTATTCCTCTTCGAGGATGGCGCCATCTTCAGTGGCGTTGAACAATCCCAGTGGAGATTCGAATACCGGTGAGCCCTTGATGGCGTAGAAGGGCACTTTCTCCATCAATTGCTTGAGCTTTTCCGCCAGCGACGATTTACCGCCGCCCACGGGGCCCAGCAGATAGAGGATCTGTTTCTTCTCTTCCAGGCCCTGAGCGGCGTGGCGGAAGTAGGACACGATCTGCTCGATGCATTCTTCCATGCCATGGAAGTCGGCAAAGGCGGGATAGCGGCGAATGACCTTGTTGGAAAAGATCCGCGACATTCTCGAGTTGGTCGAGGTGTCTACAAGCTCGGGCTCGCCAATGGCCATCAATAGACGCTCGGCGGCCGAGGCATAGGCACTGCGGTCCGCTTTGCACAGCTCGAGATACTCTTGTAGCGAGAGTTCTTCTTGTCGGGTGGATTCGAAACGCTGTTGGAAGTGGCTAAAAATACTCATGACGTCACCTCGCTCGATACGTGGAGCCGACGCCGGATCTATCAGCTGATGCTGGCATGCAAGTGGCAACTACCCCTTGCAGTTAACCCCCCAGAACACCCTTGGAACGCAGCCGATGACCCGCACGCCGGTGTACCGGCTCTCCCCTGTTTGGATGGCCTGGGCTTAAGGATAGTTGGTTCTGCGCAAGGTCAAGGTCGGGAGAGGAAGAAGTGCCTCTTGACCGTTCGTCAGCAAGGGCGGCAGCCCGCGCAGAGCGCGGGCTGGGGGCGAGATGAAAAAATTATTCGAGGCTGCCTTGGGCGGTCTCGGTGGGGTAGGTGGCGCGCCACAGTTCGAAGCCGCCATCGAGGCTGTAGACGTCGGAAAAGCCTTGGTTGATCAGGTACGCCGCAGCGCTCTGGCTGGAGTTGCCGTGGTAGCACACCACCAGGGTGGGGGCGTCGAGGTCTGCCTGACGGATGAAGTCGGCGACCGATTCGTTGTCCAGATGGCGGGCGCCGACGATATGCCCGGCAGCGAAGGCCTGCTGGTCGCGAATGTCGACTACCACGGCGCCTTGTTCACGCAGCGGCTGGGCCTGCTCGGGGGAAATACGCTTGAAATCGCTCATGAGTGTGTCCTTCAGGGCTGGTCGTTGAGTGTGGCAGGGGTAGCCGGCGAACGTAAGGCCCCGCCTTCAGCGCAGTCGCAACGGTGATATTCGCCGGTGTCGACGTTGTACAGCGTCATCGCGCCACCCCAGACACAACCGGTGTCCAGGGCGATCACCCCAGGCTCGTCGACCTTGCCCTCGAGCGCTGCCCAATGGCCGAAAATGATCTCGACGTGGCGCGCGCGGCGACCCTTGTGCATGAACCAGGGCTTGTAGCCCTTCGGCGCGCTGTCCAGGCCTTCCTTGCTCTTGAGGTCGAGCTTGCCCTCGGCGGTGCAGAAGCGCATGCGCGTGAAGTAGTTGGTGATGACCCGCAGCCGCTCGACGCCTGCAAGGCGCTTGCTCCACTTGTTCGGCTCGTTGCCGTACATGCCTTCCAGGTACAGCTGCAGGCGAATGTCATCGCGCAGCACCTCTTCGACCTCGGCGGCCAGCTCCAGCGCAGTACCTAGGGTCCATTGCGGCGGTATGCCGGCATGCACCATGGCCACCCCGCGGGCCTCGTCGTAGTGCAGCAGCTTCTGCTGGCGCAGCCAGCCGAACAGCTGGTCGGCGTCGGGCGCTTTGATGATTTCCAGCAGAGTATCGCTTTTCTTCAAGCGCTCGACGTTGTGCCAGGCGGCCAGCAAGTGCAGGTCGTGGTTGCCGAGCACGCAGACCACGGCATCGCGCATGCCGTAGAGAAAACGCAGGGTTTCCAGCGAATCGGGACCGCGATTGACCAGGTCGCCGACCAGCCACAGGCGGTCGACTGCCGGGTCGAAGCTGACCCGTTCGAGCAGGCACTTGAGCGGCTGCAGGCAGCCCTGCAGGTCACCGACGGCGTACACCGCCATCAGTGCAGCGCCCCTGGCACGGCAAGACGGAACGGCGCGATGGGCGCATCGAACTGGCTGCCATCCTCGGCCAGCATCTGATAGCTGCCCTGCATGGTGCCCACCCGGGTGGCGATCACCGAGCCGCTGCTGTAGGTGTGCGACTGACCAGGCGCGAGCAACGGTTGCTGGCCGACCACGCCTGCACCGCGCACCTCCTCGACTTCGCCGTCACCGTTGGTGATCAGCCAGTGACGGGAGATCAATCGAGCGGCCACGCTGCCGTTGTTCTGCACCGTGATGGTGTAGGCAAAGGCGAAGCGATCGGTGTCGGGGTCGGATTGGTCTTTCAGGTAACGGGTCACGACGCTGACGTCGATCTGGTAACGGGGGTCGGACATGCGAGGGCCTTGGAGGGAATGAGGCAACGACGGCAATGCCAGCAGTCTAGGCCATTGCCGGGTGGGTCGGCCAGTTGCCTGCCGGCGCAAGCGGGGCGAACCCCGCAGCGCATCAGCTGTTGGCAGGTTGCGCGGCGAGCTGGTCGGCCAGGCGCACGAACGCAGCCAGATCCAGCTGCTCCGGGCGCAGGCTGCCATCGACGCCGGCCGCTTCGATGGCAGCGCCGTCGAGCAGGCCCTTGAGGGTGTTGCGCAGGGTCTTGCGCCGCTGATTGAAAGCTTCGCGCACCACCCGCTCGAGCAGCGCCGGATCTTTGGCCGGATGCGGCGGGGTCTCGTGGGGCACCAGGCGGACGATGGCCGAGTCGACCTTCGGCGCCGGGTTGAATGCACCCGGGCCGACGTTGAACAGGTGTTCGACCCGGCAGTGGTACTGCACCATGATCGACAGCCGTCCCCAATCGCCACCGCCAGGCCCTGCCGCCATGCGCTCGACCACTTCCTTTTGCAGCATGAAATGCATGTCGCGAATCAGGTGCGCGTGGGCTAGCAGGTGGAAGATCAGCGGGGTTGAGATGTTGTAAGGCAGGTTGCCGACCACTTTCAGGCTGCGCGGCGGTGCCTGCAACTGATTGAAGTCGAACTTCAGGGCATCACCCTGATGCAGGGTGAAGTTGTCGAAGTTGCGGAATTTGTGTTGCAGGACCGGGACGAGGTCTTTGTCCAGCTCGACCACGTCCAAGTGCGCGCCGCTGTTGAGCAGGCCTTCGGTGAGTGCGCCCTGGCCAGGACCGATCTCCAGCAGGTGCTCGCCGGGCTTGGCGTGGATGGCGCGCAGGATGCGGTCGATGACGCCTGCGTCGTGCAGGAAGTTCTGCCCGAAGCGCTTGCGCGCCCGGTGTTGGTAATGCTCGTTCATGCTCGGTTCTCGGCCATCTGGTAGGCGGTGTGCAGCGCTACGCGCAGGCTGCCGGTATCGACCTTGCCGCTGCCGGCCAGGTCCAGGGCGGTGCCGTGGTCAACCGAAGTGCGGATGATCGGCAGGCCCAGGGTGACATTGACGGCGGCGCCAAAGCCTTTGTACTTGAGGACCGGCAGGCCCTGATCGTGGTACATCGCCAGCACTGCGTCGCAGTGCTCCAGATATTTGGGGGTAAACAGGGTATCGGCGGGCAGGGGACCGCGCAGGTTCATGCCTTCGCTGCGCAGGCGCGCAAGCGTCGGCTCGATGATGTCGATTTCTTCGCGGCCAAGGTGGCCGCCTTCGCCGGCATGGGGGTTGAGCCCGCACACCAGGATACGCGGCTGGGGGATGCCGAACTTGTCTTGCAGGTCGGCGTGAAGAATGCGCGTGACGCGCTCCACGCGCTCAGCGCTGATGGCATCGGCAATCTCGCGCAAGGGCAGGTGAGTGGTCACCAGCGCCACGCGCAGCCCATGGGTCGCGAGCATCATCACCACTTGTTCGGTGTGGGTCAGCTCGGCGAGGAATTCAGTGTGGCCGGAAAAGGCGATGCCGCTTTCGTTGATCACGCCCTTGTGCACAGGGGCGGTGATCATTCCGGCGAAATTACCGTTCAGGCAGCCATTGCCGGCCCGGGTCAGGGTCTGCAAAACGAACGCCGCATTGGCGCTGTCGAGCTGTCCGGCAACCACTGGCGCGGCCAGCGGCGTGTCCCAGACATACAGGCTGCCGGCGGCGGCAGGCGCATCGGGCCAATGGCCTGGCGCTACGTCGAGCAGTGTGACGGCCACACCCAGCTGCGTGGCCCGCTCGGCGAGCAGGTCACGGCTGGTGATGGCGATCAGGGGGTGGGGCTGGACCTCTGCGGCGAGCAGCAGGCACAGGTCAGGACCTATGCCGGCCGGTTCGCCCGGAGTCAGTGCGAAGCGCTGTGGCTTCACTGTGCAGCCTGGTCAGCGCCAGGCAGCTTGATTTCAACGTAGGCTTCGTCGCGGATCTGGCGCAGCCAGGTCTGCAGCTCTTCGTCGTACTTGCGGTTGCGCAGAACGGTCATCGCCTGTTGCTCGCGTGCCTGTTCGGTGCTGTCGGTGGCGCGGCGGCCCAGCACTTCCAGCACATGCCAGCCGTACTGAGTGCGGAACGGACGGGTCACCACGCCTTGCTGGGCGTTGGCCATCTGCTCACGGAACTCAGGCACCAGGCTGTTCGGATCGACCCAGTTGAGGTCGCCGCCGTTGAGCGCCGAGCCCGGATCTTCCGAGAAGCTCTTGGCCAGGGTGGCGAAGTCTTCACCGTTCTGGATGCGCTCGTACAGACGCTCGGCCAACTGCTCGGTAGCCGCATCGCTGCGAATTTCGTTGGGCTTGATCAGGATGTGGCGCACATGCACTTCATCGCGCAGCACGTTGGCACTGCCGCCGCGCTTCTCTTCCAGCTTGAGAATGATGAAGCCGTTGGGGATACGGATCGGCTGAGTGATATCGCCCTGGCTCATGCTGCCCAGCAGCTTGGCGAAGTCAGGTGGCAGTTGCCCGGCCTTGCGCCAGCCCATTTCGCCGCCTTCCAGGGCGTTTTCGCTGGCCGACTGGGAGATGGCCATCTGCCCGAAGTCAGCACCCTGACGCAGTTGCTGGTAGACGTTACCGGCCTTGCGTGCCGCTGCCTGGATCACGTCAGAGCTGGCGCTTTCCGGGGTCGGGATGAGGATGTTGGCCAGACGGTACTCTTCCGAGAGCTGCATCTTGCCCATGTCCGAGGCGAGGAAGTTCTTCACTTCCTGCTCGGAAACCTGGATACGCTCGGCCACGCGGCGCTGGCGCACGCGGCTGATGATCATCTCGCGCTTGACCTGCTCGCGGGCGTCCTCGAACGACAGACCGTCACGCGACAGCGCGGCGCGGAACTGATCCAGCGACATGCCATTGCGCTGGGCAATGGTGCCGATTGCCTGGTTCAGCTCTTCATCGCTGATGCGAATGCCGGTGCGTTCGCCGATCTGCAATTGCAGGTTCTCGACGATCAGTCGCTCCAGCACCTGCTGCTCCAGCGCGCCTGCCGGCGGCACGCCACCACCGCGCTTGGCGATGGTCTGCTGCACTTCGCGGGTGCGTTGGTCGAGTTGGCTCTGCATGACCACATCGTTGTCGACGATGGCCGCCACACGGTCCAGCGGTTGTACGGCGGCGTGCACCGCCCCACTCAGCAATGCCGCACCCACCATCAGTGGGCGCAGTCGATCAATAAGCTTGCTTTTCACGTTCGCGGTAACCTTGAATGCCTTGGTCGAGGAAGGATTCGACCTTGTTGCCAACTACACCGCCGAGGCCCTTGAGGACGATCTGCAGGAAGATGCCGTGGTCGCCCTTCTCGTTCTGTGGGGTGGCCTGGCTGAAGTCGTCGATATCAAGCCAGTAGCGGTTGATCAGGCGCAGCTTCCAGCAGCAGTTGTCGTACTCGAAACCGCCCATGGCTTCCAGGGTGCGGTTGCGGTTGTAGTCGTGCTGCCAGCGGGCAATGACGCTCCATTGCGGGACGATCGGCCAGATGACCGAGAAGTCGTGCTGCTGGATCTTGTAGTAGTCCTTGATGTAGTTCGGATCGCCTGGCTGACCGTAGTCGCTACGGCCTGTTTGCCACTTACCAGTCGAAGAGTCGAACGTGACCAGGTCGTTGCGATAGCGATAACCGAGGTTGACCACCTTGTTCGGTTCGGCTTCAGGCTGGTAGTGGAACATCGCGCTGCCCGAGCGGGTGCTGTGGCTGTCCGGGTCCCAGTTGAAGTCGGAGTTGAAGCGCCAGTCGCGGTTGAAGCGATAGCCATAGACCAGTGCATAAGGCGAAACATTGGCCTTGCTGTCGTCGCGGGTGCGGTAGTCGATACCCGGCAACTGCACTTCGCGGTCCTTGAAGTACACGGCCTGGCCGATGCTGAAGGTCTGACGCTCGAAGCCGTTGTCTTCGATCCAGCGGGTGGTCACGCCCAGCGACAGTTTGTTCTCGTCGCCGATGCGGTCGGTGCCAGAGAAGCGATTGTCACGGAACAGCGAGTCGTAGCTGAACAGTGTTTCGGTGGTGTCGAACAGCGGAATGTCCGACTGGTCCTTGTTCGGCACGTACAGGTAGTACGCACGCGGCTCGAGGGTCTGCTTGTAGTTGGTGCCGAACAGCGAGGTGTTGCGGTCGAAGTACAGGCCGCTGTCGACGCTGAAAATCGGGATCGAGCGATCGATCGAGCTGCTGTAGCTGCCGTAGCCAGGCTGATTGGCTTGGGCGATGGCCTGAGCCTTGCCCTGGCTGTCCAGATCGAGGTCGTACTGGGTGTAGGCGTACTTCAACTTCGGCGTGATATAGCCGTAGCTCGCTTCCATCGGCAGGCTGATCGACGGCGCCAGGTTTAGACGGGTGCCGTTGGCGCGAGCGATGCCGGTGACGTTCTCGTCAAGGCGCTTGCCGCCGAGGATGTTGCCGACTTCGTCGCGCACATAGCCGATAGAGCCATCAGGCGCGCCGCGCTTGTCGAAGACCAGATCGTTCTTCAGATCACGCTCGAAACGCACCACTTCGGTCTCGTAATCGAAGTTCACGCCACCTGGCTGGAACGGCAGCTTGCCGTTGAAGGTGACCTGCGGCAGGCGGTCGTAAGGGGTGATCTGCGAAATGGTCGCCAGCTCGTAGGCGTGCACGTTGAGGCGTGCGGTGTAGCTGTCGCCACGGTAGGTGAGGGCACCTTGCTGGTCGATGAAGTCGCGGCTTTCGACGCCGATCTGGTCGGAGTCGAGGTCCTGGAAGTAGAACGGGTCGCTGATGTCGGTGTAGTTCACCTCGGTCATCAGGCGCTCGTCGAGGCCGCCCTTGTGCTGCCAGTTGACCATCCAGCGCTTGTCTTTGTAGTCGGTCTGGCGCTTGCGGTCGTCGTCGCGATCGTTGAGATACGCGCCGCCGAGCTGACCTTCGCTGGACTCGGTGAGGTAGCGGAATTCGCCTTCCATCAACAAGCCGCGCTTGGTCATGTAGCGCGGGTACAACGTGGCATCGTAGTTCGGTGCCAGGTTGAAGTAGTACGGGGTCACCAGGGTGAAGCCGGTGTCGCTGCTGCTGCTGAACGACGGCGGCAGGAAGCCGGACTGACGACGGTCGTCGATCGGGAAGTAGATATACGGGGTGTAGAACACCGGAATATCTTTCACGCGCAGGGTGACGTTGGTCGCGGTACCAAAACCGGTGGCAGGGTTCAGGGTGATGTTGTTGCCCTTGAGCTGCCAGGCGTTGCTGCCCGGTTCACAGGTGGTGTAGGTACCATCCTTGAGGCGGATGATGGCGTTCTCGGCACGCTTGGCATACAACGCGCTGCCGCGAATGCGCGACTTGTGAATGACGTACTCGGCGTTGTCGACCTGGGCTTCGCCGGTATCGAGCTGGATCTCGGCCTGATCGCCGACGACCAGCGAGCCGTTGTCGCGCAGTTTGACGTTGCCCTTGAGCTCGCCGCGGTTCTCGGCCTGATACAGGTTGGCCTCGTCGGCCTGCAGCTGCATGCTGCCCTGGCGCATGACCACGTCACCGGCGAGGGTGGCGACCTGCTGTTCCTGCTGGTAGCGGGACACCTTGGCGTTGAGGTAGGTCGGCGACTCGTCCTTGGGCGTCTTGTCGTTCATGCCAGGACGGCTGGGCTCGATGTAGGCGCCGCTGCAGTACGGGCCGGTTTCGGCCAGTTGCGCAGGGGTGAGCTTGTCACGCGGGACCCAGTCGAGGTGGCTGTAGTCGGCACTGCGCGACTTCAGGCCACGGCCTTTGCTTTCGGTGACCTGGACAGGCTTGTCCTCGGTGCTTTCGGCGCTCTGCGCGACCTCGGTGCCGGACGACGCTTGTGCGGCACCCTTGTGCACGGGGCGCGGCGGCAGGCTGTCAGTGGCCTTGGGCTTGCAGTCCCAGCCACCAGAGGCGGACACTTGGCAGTCGAACTGCTCGGCAGCCATCACCTGCGGCGCGGCCAGGGGTTGCAGGGCCAACAGGCCGCCTGTCACCAGCAGCGGAAACTTTCTACGAAACGCGGGGGATTTCAATGCCATCTTATTAGTCCGGGCTTCCTGCGTGCCATCTGCCCGCGTGTGGGGGCCGCACGCCTCTCGATGGTCTGAAAAAGATGCTGGATAATAAAGCATGACCCGCTTGACGGCTAGGGCCGTCGGAGACCCAAGTAATGCCCGATCACGATGTACGCCTGGAACACCTCGGCCAGTGGCTGGATGAGCAGTTGCCCGCTCTGTTCATGAACAACGGCTGGGGCAGTGTCCCCGCCGGCACGCTGACCCCCGCCAGCAGTGACGCGAGCTTTCGTCGCTACTTTCGCTGGCAGGGCGGTGAGCACACTCTCGTGGTCATGGATGCGCCGCCGCCCCACGAGAACTGCCAACCGTTCGTCGACATCGACCAGCTGATGGCCGAGGCCGACCTCAATGTGCCGATCATCCACGCCCAGGACATCCCGCGCGGCTTTCTGCTGTTGAGCGACCTGGGTCGGCAGACCTACCTGGACGTGCTCACCGCAGACAACGCCGATGAGCTGTTCGCCGATGCCATCGACGCCCTGGTGTCGCTGCAACGCCTTCCCCTCGATGCGACGCTTGCGCACTACGACGATGCGCTGCTGCGCCGCGAAGTCGAACTGTTCCCGCAGTGGTACGTCGGCCATGAACTGGAGGTGGTGATGACCGCCGAGCAGCAGGCGCGTTGGCAGCGGGTCAGCCAGCAACTGATCGACAGCGCCCTGGCCCAGCCCAAGGTGCTGGTGCACCGCGACTACATGCCGCGCAACCTGATGCTCAGCACACCGAACCCAGGCGTGCTGGATTTCCAGGACGCAGTCTACGGCCCGGTAACCTACGACATCACCTGCCTGTTCAAGGATGCTTTCATCAGCTGGCCTCAGGCGCAGGTCGAAGGCTGGCTGCACGACTACTGGCGCAAGGTCCTGGCCGCAGGCATTGCCGTACACCCCGACTTTGCCGACTTCCAGTGCGCCAGCGACCTGATGGGCGTGCAGCGCCACCTCAAGGTCATCGGCATTTTCGCGCGCATCTGCCACCGCGATGGCAAGCCGCGCTACATGGCCGATACGCCGCGCTTCTTCGCCTATATAGATGAAGTGATCGAGCGTCGCCCTGAACTTGCCGAGCTGGGCCAGTTGCTTGCCGAACTGCGCGCGCAGGCCCGCCCATGAAGGCGATGATCCTCGCCGCCGGCAAGGGCGAGCGCATGCGCCCGCTGACCTTGCACACGCCCAAACCACTGCTGCCGGTGGCTGGCCAGCCATTGATCGAATATCACCTGCGCGCGCTGGCCGCCGCGGGCATCAGCGAAGTGGTGATCAACCACGCCTGGCTCGGCCAGCAGATCGAGGATCACCTGGGCGATGGCAGCCGCTTCGGCCTGCGCATTGCCTATTCGCCTGAAGGCGAGCCGCTGGAGACCGGCGGCGGTATCTTCCAGGCCCTGTCGCTGCTGGGTTCGGCGCCCTTCGTGCTGGTCAATGGTGATATCTGGACCGACTACGACTTTGCTTCGCTGCCGTCGGCCCTGCCGGGTCTGGCGCATCTGGTACTGGTCAACAACCCCGGCCATCACGCTGCGGGTGACTTCCGCCTGGACGGCGGCCAGGTGTTCGATGGCGATCAGCAGGCCGAAACCTTCACCTTCAGCGGCATTTCTGTCCTTGACCCGGCGTTGTTCGAAGGCTGCCAGGCCGGGGCGTTCAAACTGGCGCCGCTGCTGCGCCAGGCCATGGCCGCCGGAAAGGTCAGTGGCGAGCACTATGCGGGGCACTGGGTCGACGTCGGCACCCAAGAGCGTCTTGTCGAAGTCGAGCAGCTGCTCGCCGAGCGTCGCTGACATGTGGTGGCCAAGCACGCTGGTAGGACTCGGGGCCGGATTCGCCGTGGCGAGCATTCCCGGCGCGCTATTGGGCGCCTTGCTCGGCCAGGCCATGGACCGGCGCTTGCGCGTGCAGGGCTGGTCGGACCTGCGCGAGCGCCTGCAAGGTCGCTCGCCTCTGCGGGATGAAGAACTGCTGTTCGTGCTGCTCGGACGTCTGGCCAAGAGCGACGGCCGGGTCGAGCCGCCGCATATCCACCAGGCGCGTCAGGAAATGCTGCGCCTGAACCTGTCCGAAGCCTCACGCTTGCGGGCGATCGAGGCGTTCAATCGCGGCAAGTCCGGCAAGGACCGTCTCGACCACCACCTGCGCCGGATCAGCGCTCAGCCCCATGCAAGCGAAGGTACTTTGCGCGCCTGCTGGCGGATGGTCTGGGCCGATGGCAAGGCCGGGCGGCACGAGCGCGCGCTGCTCGCCGACTGGGGCGGTAAGCTCGGCCTGGGCCGGCAACAGGTGCAAGCCCTGGCCCGCGAGTACGAACCGCGTGCCGCGCAGACCACCGAGCCGGCGCTGAGCTACGCAGCCGCGCTGCAACTGCTGGGCGTGGCTGCCGATACCGAGGCGGGGCAGGTCAAGCAGGCGTATCGGCGACTGCTCAGCCGCCATCACCCGGACAAACTGCAAGGCAGTGGCGCCAGCGAAGCGCGAGTGCGCGAAGCCACCACGCGCACCCGCGAGCTGCACCAGGCCTATGCCGTGGTGCGCAAACGTCGCGGGTTGTAGCGGGCCATCACTGCTGCGGCGCCAGCCAGCCTTTGACCCGGCGGAACAACTGCTCCTGTTGCGCCGCGCTGTCGCCAGGCGTGGCGATCAGCGACAGCTGACGGTACTGGCTGTCCTTGACCCGTTTGCTGGCTTGCAGACGCTGCTCGGCAGCGGCCTTGTCGGCGCTGCGCAGGGCGTAATAGATGTCGGCAGTCGGCACCTTGAGGGTCGGCACCAGGCTGGGCAGGCCATCTTCGACCCGCGCCGGCGTCTGCGCCGCCACCAGCACCAGCTTTTGCACTTCAGGTGGCTGTTTTTCGCTGACGAAGCGGGCCGCCCAGTAGGCGCCACTGCCTTGGCCCAATAACACCACGCTGCGTGCATTCTGCTGCTGGGCATAGCTGATGGCCGCTTGCAGGCGGGCGAAGATGCGTTCGGCATCGGCCTGATCGTTGTGCTCGGTGGCGTCTTCGGCATCGGTGGCCTCTGCCGTGTCGGCATCGGGCGAGGTGGCCTGGGCGACGTTGGCGTTGGCGTCGTCCGGGGTGTCCTTGGCCGGTGCCGTTTGCCCGGCGGGGGCTGCCGCTGGGGTAGGCGCCGGGGCGGCGCGGGCCTGGGGCATATCGGCCACCAGGTCTGGCAGTGTCACGCTCAGGCTGTGCCAGCCGGCATCCGGCAGCTTCTGCCGCAGCGGCCCGACACCGATCGGCCAGTCGGCATTTTCCCCCGCGCCGGGCACGATGATCACCGCGCCATGCGGATCGGTGTCATTCGCCGGTTTCCATAGCGCCAGGAAGCTTTCACCGTTGGCTTCCAGGCTGCGCTGCTGCTCTTTCGGCACGCGGCGTTGCAGCGCCAGCGCTTCGTCAGCGCTGCGATCTGCCAGAGGCGGGCGTGGTGTTGGTGCGCTGGCGGCAGCAGGGTCTGCGGCTTGGGCTGGGGCATCGGCTGCCTGAGCGGCAAGCGGCAGGGCACTGGCCAGGCAAAACGCCACCAGCGAGGCGCGATAAAGTGAGACCATCCGTTTCACCCATAATCAGCATGTTACCTGCAGCCTAATGCCATTTGCCCGAGACAGCCACGCGCTGGCCGGTACTTGTCGGGATGAGCGTCGAATGAAGTCCACACGTTGCCTGTTGCTGGTCTTGTGCCTGGGTCTGTTGCCGGGGCTGTTCATGCGCGCTCACGCGCAGCCACCTGCGCCCGCTTTGGAGCCGGCCCAGAAACTGTGGCTCGACGAGCATCGCAGCCTGCGGGTCGGCCTGGTGCTGCAGGCGCCCTATGCCCAGTTCGATCGCCGGCTGCAGCAGTTGTATGGCGCCAACGTCGAATTGGTGACCTGGCTGGGTCAGGCGCTGCGGCTCGACCTCACCTGGCGCAACTTTCCTGATCAGGCGGCGCTGGAGCAAGCCCTGCGCATGGGCGAGATCGACTTCGCCCCCGGCCTGACCCAAACCCAGGCCAGCTTGCGTCTGTGGCTGTTCAGCGACCCTTACATGCGCGTGCCGCAGTTGCTGGTCGGCCCGCGCAGCGGCGCGGTGGCGGTTGAGCTGGAAAAGCTCGGCGCCAGCGAACGCCTGGCCGTGCGCATGCCCAGCGCGCTTGCCGATTACCTGCGCAGCAACTACGCCAGCCTCAACCTGCAAGGTGTGCCGAACGAGCGTACCGCCTTGCAGTGGGTCATTGGCGGGCAGGCGGCGTATGCGGTGGTGGACGAGGCGCAGCTCAGCCGGCTGTCCCGCGAAGGCGAGTTCGCCGACCTTGCGGTGGTCGGCGATATCGGCCTGCCGCAACTGCTGCGCATCGGCTCGCGGCTCGACTGGCCGCAGCTTGCCGAGGTGCTCGAAGCGGGCTTGCAGGCCATGCCGGCCAAGACCCTTGAGCAAATCCACCAGCGCTGGCTGCAACCCAAATACCCGCGCTTCGCCGAGTCGGCCGGGTTCTGGCAGAACCTTGCGCTGCTCTGTGCACTGCTGTTGCTGTGCGTCCTCGCCACCCTGGCTTGGCAGCGTCGGCAGCAGCGTTATCTTGAGCGCAGCCTGCTGGCCACCCGCGAACAACTCAACGAGCGCCGCTCCCGGGAAGAGTCGCTGCGCCTGAGTCAGTTCTCCCTCGACCAAAGCACCATCGGCATTCTCTGGGTCAACTGGGACAGCCACGTGCGCTACGCCAACCACGCCGCCGAACGCATGCTCGGCTACGCCGAGGGCGAGCTGCTGGAACGACCCTTGATCGATTTCGAACCGACGCTGCACATGGACCGTTGGCTGGAGTTGTGGAAGCGGGTGCGCAGCACGGCAGGTGCCGACGAGCATTTCGAGAGCCACTGCCGGCGCGCCGATGGCTCATTACTGCCGGTCGACCTGTCGTTGTCGTTTCTGCGCTTTCGCGATGCCGAATACCTGGTGGTGTTCCTCACCGACGTCACCGAGCGGCGCCGGGCACTGGCGGCCCTGCGCGAGAGCGAGGCGCAGCTCAAGGGCATCGCCGGCAACGTGCCGGGGCTGGTCTTTCGCCTGGAGCGTGATCCGGCAGAAGGTGGCCTGGAATTTCCCTACATCAGTGAGGGCAGCGAAGCGTTGGTCGGCTACACGCCGGCGGCGATCCAGCACCCGCAAATGGGCCTGCGCAACCTGGTGCATGCCGATGACCGTGCCGACTACCACCGTGTTCAGGACCTGGCCCACGACCTGGACTGGTCGTGGCAAGGGCGCATCGTCACCCGTGAAGGCGAGCAGCGCTGGGCCGACATCAAGGCCAGCAGCCGCCGTCTGGGCGATGGCCGGGTGGTGTGGGACGGTGTGGTCTGGGACATCACCCAGAGCAAGCGCGCCGAGCTGGAACTGGCCCGCTCGCAGGAACAGTTGCGTGAGCTGTCGGCGCACCTCGAAAGCGTGCGCGAAGAGGAAAAGGCGCGCATTGCCCGGGAAGTGCACGACGAGCTCGGTCAGATGCTCACCGTGCTCAAGCTGGAAGTGTCGATGTGCGAACTGGCCTACGCCGAACTCGACCCCGGCTTGCACGAGCGGCTGGCGAGCATGAAGCGGCTGATCGCTCAGCTGTTCCAGCTGGTGCGCGACGTCGCCACCGCGTTGCGTCCGCCGATTCTCGATGCGGGCATCGCCTCGGCCATCGAATGGCAGGCCCGGCGCTTCGAAGCACGCACGCAAATTCCCTGCCTGGTGCAGGTGCCTGATACCCTGCCGGCACTCAGCGATGCCAAGGCCACCGGTCTGTTCAGGGTTTTGCAGGAGGCGCTGACCAACGTCATTCGCCACGCCCAGGCGCACACCGTGCAGATCGAACTGCTGCACACGCCCGGGCAACTGCGCATGACCGTGATCGATGATGGCATCGGCTTTCGTCCCGAACAGGCTCGGCCCACCTCGTTCGGCCTGGTCGGCATGCGCGAGCGGGTGTTGATGCTGGGCGGCAGCATGAGCCTGGACAGCGAACCGGGCGAGGGCACCAGCCTGAGCGTGGCCATTGCCCTGGAACAGGAGGAAGGCGAGTGATTCGAGTGTTCGTGGCAGAAGACCACACCATCGTCCGCGAGGGCATCAAGCAACTGATTGGCCTTGCCCGTGACATGCAGGTGGTGGGCGAGGCGGGCAATGGCGAGCAACTGCTCGAGACCTTGCGCCATACCGCGTGCGAAGTGGTGCTGCTGGATATTTCCATGCCCGGTGTCAGCGGCCTGGAAGCGATTCCGCGAATACGTGCGCTGAGTACGCCGCCGGCGATTCTCATGCTGTCGATGCACGATGAAGCGCAGATGGCCGCCCGGGCGCTGAAGGCCGGCGCCGCCGGCTATGCCACCAAGGACAGCGATCCTGCGCTGCTGCTCACCGCCATCCGCCGGGTTGCCGCGGGTGGTCGCTACATCGACCCGGCGCTGGCCGACCGCATGGTCTTCGAGGTCGGCCTGACCGAATCGCGGCCCCTGCACACCTTGCTGTCGGAGCGCGAATTCTCGGTGTTCGAGCGCCTGGCGCACGGTGCCAACGTCAACGACATCGCCCAGCAACTGGCGCTGTCGAGCAAGACCATCAGCACCCACAAGGCGCGCCTGATGCAGAAGCTCAAGGTGCATTCGCTGGCAGAGCTTGTGAAGTATGCGATGGAGCATCGCTTGCTCTGACTGTTCTGTCTGCGACAGCTGTGGCGCTGGGGCGGCTGCGCCGTTCCTGGAAACATCCCAATCGCGCCATCGTTGTAGGGCGATCCCTACACGCGGTCGGCCATTTGGATGATGGCAATCTCTCAGCAGGCCCGATTTCCCGGGGTTTGCGCCTTCTTTAGGCTGTGTCCACGGCAGTCATCCAACAAGAAGGTACAGGTATGAGTGAGGTGAACCGGAACGGCGCGACCGGCGAGACGCTGGTCAGCTTCCGCGGAGTGCAGAAGAGTTACGACGGCGAATCGCTGATCGTCAAAGACCTCAACCTGGACATCCGCAAGGGCGAATTCCTCACCTTGCTCGGCCCGTCCGGCTCGGGCAAGACTACCAGCCTGATGATGCTCGCCGGTTTCGAAACCCCCACCGCCGGGGAAATCCAGCTGGCCGGGCGCTCGATCAACAACGTGCCGCCGCACAAGCGCGACATCGGCATGGTGTTCCAGAACTACGCGCTGTTCCCGCACATGACCGTTGCGGAAAACCTGGCCTTCCCGCTGAGCGTGCGCAACCTGAGCAAGACCGACATCAGCGAGCGGGTCAAGCGTGTGCTCAACATGGTCCAGCTCGACAGCTTCGCCAAACGCTACCCCGGCCAGCTTTCCGGCGGCCAGCAGCAGCGCGTGGCGCTGGCCCGGGCGCTGGTGTTCGAGCCGCAGCTGGTGCTGATGGACGAGCCGCTTGGCGCCCTCGACAAACAGCTGCGTGAACACATGCAGATGGAAATCAAGCACATCCACCAGCGCCTCGGCGTGACGGTGGTCTACGTCACCCACGACCAGGGCGAGGCGCTGACCATGTCCGACCGTGTGGCGGTATTCCACCAGGGCGAGATCCAGCAGATCGCCGACCCGCGCACGCTTTACGAAGAGCCGCGCAACACCTTCGTGGCCAACTTCATCGGTGAAAACAACCGCTTGAGCGGCACTTTGCTCAGCCGCGATGGCGAGCGCTGCCAGGTACAACTGGGCCGTGGTGAGCGAGTCGAGGCGCTGGCGGTGAACGTCGGCCAGGCCGGCGAGCCGGTGACCTTGTCGATCCGCCCCGAGCGCGTGCGCCTCAATGGCCATAGCGAGAATTGCGTGAATCGCTTCTCGGGCCGTGTGGCCGAATTCATCTACCTCGGCGACCACGTGCGGGTCCGCCTCGAGGTCTGCGGCAAGACTGATTTCTTCGTCAAACAGCCGATCGCCGAGCTCGACCCGGCGCTGGCAGTGGGCGATGTGGTTCCGCTTGGCTGGGAGGTGCAGCACGCCCGCGCGCTCGACCCGATCGACCAGGCCCATTGAAGGTGTCCGTCACCAACCTCGTACTGTGGAGAGAACAATAATGCACAAGCAGTTGAAACTGACCGCCCTGGCGCTGGGTCTGGTGGTCGCAGGCCAGGCCCTGGCTGCGGACCTGACCGTGGTGTCGTTCGGCGGCGCCAACAAGGCCGCGCAGGTCAAGGCGTTCTACGAGCCGTGGGAAAAGGCTGGCAAGGGCAAGATCGTCGCCGGTGAGTACAACGGCGAAATGGCCAAGATCAAAGCCATGGTCGATACCAAGAGCGTGTCGTGGAACCTGGTCGAGGTAGAGTCGCCGGAGCTTGCCCGTGGCTGTGACGAGGGGCTGTTCGAAGAGCTCGACCCTGCGCAGTTCGGTAACGAATCCGACTACGTGCAGGGCGCCATTCAGCCGTGCGGTGTCGGCTTCTTCGTCTGGTCGACGGTGCTGGCCTACAACGCCGACAAGCTCAAGACCGCGCCCACCAGCTGGGCCGATTTCTGGGACACCAAGCAGTTCCCCGGCAAGCGCGGCCTGCGCAAGGGCGCCAAGTACACCCTGGAATTCGCCCTGATGGCCGACGGCGTCGCGCCCAAGGATGTGTACAAGGTGCTCGGCACCAAAGAGGGCGTCGACCGCGCCTTCAAGAAGCTCGATGAGCTCAAGCCAAGCATTCAGTGGTGGGAAGCCGGCGCTCAACCGCCGCAGTACTTGGCCTCGGGCGACGTGGTCATGAGTTCGGCCTACAACGGCCGGATCGCGGCCGTGCAGAAAGAAAGCAACCTCAAGGTGGTGTGGAACGGCGGCATCTACGACTTCGATGCCTGGGCCATCCCCAAGGGCGCGAAGAATGCCGAGGAAGCGAAGAAGTTCATCGCCTACAGCGTTCAGCCTGAGCAGCAGAAGACCTACTCGGAAAACATCGCCTACGGCCCGGCCAATTCCAAGGCGGTCGACCTGTTGGCCGACGAGGTCAAGCAGAACATGCCGACCACGCCTGAGAACATCGCCAACCAGGTGCAGATCGACGTGGCCTTCTGGGCCGACAACAGCGAGCAGCTGGAGCAACGTTTCAACGCCTGGGCCGCGAAGAAGTAACTCGCGTCGTCGGAGCGCCGGCCTGGCTGGCGCTCCCCGTTTTCCTGTTTTGCGGAGTCTGTCATGGCCATTGCAGTGCCCCTGAATGAAGGCGCGGGTCCCAACCTCAAGCAGCGCCTCAAGCGTGCCGAGCGGGTCAACCGCTGGAAAGCACAAGCGTTGATCGCGCCGTTGGCGCTGTTCCTCCTGCTGGTGTTTCTCGTGCCGATCGCCGCGCTGCTGTTCAAGAGCGTCGGCAACCCGGAAGTGGTGGGCGGTCTGCCGCGCACGGTGCAGGCCATCGAGCAGTGGGATGGCAAGAGCCTGCCGGGCGATGCGGTGTACCTGGCGCTCAGCCAGGACCTGGTCGAGTCGCGCAAGAACCAGACCCTGGGCGATGTGTCGAAACGTCTGAACATGGAGCTTGCCGGCTATCGCAGCCTGCTGGCGAAAACCGCCCGGGCGCTGCCGTTCAAGAGCGAGCCGGCCTCGTATAAAGAAGCCTTGCAGAACCTCGACGAGCGCTGGGGCGACCCGGCGTATTGGCAGGCCATCCGCCGCAACACCAGCAGCGTGACCTCGTTCTACCTGCTGGCCTCGGTCGACCACCGCATCGACGATCTCGGTGAGCTGGCCAAGACCTCACCCGATCAGGCCATCTACCTGGATATTTTCGCCCGCACCCTGTGGATGGGTGTGGTGATCACCGTCATCTGCCTGTTGCTGGCCTACCCTTTGGCCTACCTGCTGGCCAACCTGCCGACGCGGCAGAGCAACCTGCTGATGATTCTGGTGCTGCTGCCGTTCTGGACCTCGATTCTGGTACGGGTGGCGGCGTGGATCGTGCTGCTGCAATCAGGCGGGCTGATCAACAGTGCGTTGATGGCGCTGGGCATCATCGATCAGCCGCTGGAACTGGTGTTCAACCGCACCGGTGTGTACATCTCGATGGTGCACATTCTGCTGCCGTTCATGATCCTGCCGCTGTACAGCGTGATGAAGGGCATCTCGCCGAGCTACATGCGTGCGGCCATCTCCCTGGGCTGCCACCCGTTCGCCAGCTTCTGGCGGGTGTACTTCCCGCAGACCTATGCGGGTGTCGGCGCCGGTTGCCTGTTGGTGTTCATCCTCGCCATCGGCTACTACATCACCCCGGCGCTGCTCGGCAGCCCCAACGACCAGATGGTCAGCTACTTCGTGGCCTTCTACACCAACACCAGCATCAACTGGGGCATGGCCACCGCACTGGGCGGGTTGCTGCTGCTGGCCACTGTGTTGCTGTACCTGATCTATAGCTGGCTGGTCGGCGCCAGCCGCCTGCGCCTGAGCTGAGGAGCGTTCGTCATGCTGAGCCCTTACATGTCGCCCGTGGAACGGGTGTGGTACTACGGCCTGCGCATTCTCTGCGGCCTGGTGTTGTTGTTCCTGGTGTTGCCGGTGCTGGTGATCGTGCCGCTGTCGTTCAACAGTGGCAGTTTCCTGGTGTACCCGCTGCAGGGCTTCTCGTTGCAGTGGTATCAGGACTTCTTCGGCTCGGCCGAATGGATGCGCGCGCTGAAGAACAGCATCATCGTCGCCCCGGCGGCCACGGTGCTGGCGATGGTCTTCGGCACCCTGGCGGCGATCGGCCTGACTCGCGGCGACTTCCCGGGCAAGTCGCTGGTGATGGCCCTGGTGATTTCGCCCATGGTGGTGCCGGTGGTGATCATCGGCGTGGCCAGTTATCTGTTCTTCGCGCCACTGGGGCTGGGTAATAGCTTCCTGTCGCTGATTCTGGTGCATGCGGTGCTGGGTGTGCCGTTCGTGATCATCACGGTGTCGGCCACCCTGCAGGGCTTCAACTACAACCTGGTGCGCGCTGCAGCCAGCCTCGGCGCCTCGCCGCTGACCACCTTCCGCCGCGTGACCTTGCCGCTGATCGCACCGGGGGTGATTTCCGGCGCGCTGTTCGCTTTCGCTACCTCGTTCGATGAAGTTGTGGTGACGCTGTTCCTCGCCGGCCCCGAGCAGGCCACCCTGCCGCGGCAGATGTTCAGCGGCATCCGCGAGAATCTCAGCCCGACCATCGCTGCCGCCGCGACCCTGTTGATCGGCTTTTCAGTGGTGCTGTTGCTGACCTTGGAATGGTTGCGCGGGCGCAGCGAGAAACTGCGCACTCAACAACCTGCCTGAGCGGTTCATGCAGGAGGGGCCGCTTTCACGAGCGGCTCCTCGAGTGATACCGATCAGCGCTGATCATTCTCGCTGAGTTACAATGCGCGCCACCGTGATTCTGCCTACAGGTGCGCCATGCAGCCCTTCGCTATTGCCCCGTCCATCCTTTCCGCCGATTTCGCCCGTCTGGGCGAGGAAGTCGACAACGTGCTGGCCAGTGGCGCCGACATCGTTCACTTCGATGTGATGGACAACCACTACGTCCCCAACCTCACCATCGGCCCGATGGTCTGCGCCGCGTTGCGCAAGCACGGCGTCACCGCGCCCATCGACGTGCACCTGATGGTCAGCCCGGTCGATCGCATCATCGGCGACTTCATCGAAGCCGGCGCCACCTACATCACCTTCCACCCCGAAGCCAGCCAGCACATCGACCGTTCGCTGCAACTGATCCGCGACGGCGGCTGCAAGGCCGGCCTGGTGTTCAACCCGGCCACCAGCCTGGACGCGCTGAAGTACGTCATGGACAAGATCGACATGGTCCTGCTGATGAGCGTCAACCCAGGCTTCGGCGGGCAGAAGTTCATCCCCGGCACCCTCGACAAACTGCGCGAAGCGCGTGCCCTGATCGATGCCAGCGGCCGCGACATTCGCCTGGAAATCGACGGCGGCGTGAACGTCAACAACATCCGTGAAATCGCCGCTGCCGGCGCCGATACCTTCGTCGCCGGCTCGGCCATCTTCAACGCGCCGGACTACCGCGAAGTGATCGGCAAGATGCGCGCCGAACTGGCTCTGACCCGCCCATGAGCGGCTTCGAGCAGCTGTTCCCGAACGCGCTGCCAAGGCTGGTGATGTTCGACCTCGATGGCACGCTGGTCGACTCGGTACCCGACCTGGCCGTGGCGGTCGATCACATGCTGCTCGAAATGGGCCGTCCGCCTGCGGGCATCGAGGCGGTACGGCAATGGGTCGGCAACGGCGCGCAGGTGCTGGTGCGCCGTGCGCTGGCGGGCGGCATCGATCACGCCGCGGTCGACGATGCCTTGGCCGAGCAGGGGCTGGCGTTGTTCATGGAGGCGTATGCGCGCAGTCATGAGCACACGGTGATCTACCCTGGCGTGCGCGACACCCTGCGCTGGTTGCGCAAGCGCGGCGTCGAGATGGCGCTGATCACCAACAAGCCAGAGCGCTTCGTCGCGCCCTTGCTCGATCAGATGAAGATCGGCGAGTACTTCCGCTGGATCATCGGCGGCGACACCCTGCCACAGAAAAAACCCGACCCGGCCGCGTTGCTGTTCGTCATGCAGATGGCCGGCGTCACCCCGCAGCAGTCGCTGTTCGTGGGTGATTCGCGCAGCGATGTGCTGGCCGCGCGTGCTGCCGGTGTGCAGTGTGCGGCGCTCAGCTACGGCTACAACCACGGGCGGCCGATCAGCGAGGAATCACCGAGCCTGGTGCTCGATGACCTGCGCGCTCTGATCCCCGGTTGCGTAGTCACAGCCGCTGGGATAACGTTGCCCGACTTCAAGGATTCGACACACAGAGAGCCTCCCGTGGTGGTCACCGGCAAATACTGGATGAAAGTCATCAAGGCCCTGGCCCGCTGGCGCTGGCGCGCCTGACGCTCGCCTGTCGGCACCTGGCCGACCCATCCGTTTGCCCTGTCCAATGCTGCTTGCCCCACGAGGCTACCCATGACCCGCGAAGAATTCCTGCGCCTGGCCGCTGCCGGCTACAACCGCATCCCTCTGGCCTTCGAAACCCTGGCCGACTTCGACACGCCGCTGTCGATCTATCTGAAACTCGCCGACCAACCCAACTCGTACCTGCTCGAATCGGTGCAGGGCGGCGAGAAGTGGGGGCGCTATTCGATGATCGGCCTGCCGTCGCGTACTGTGCTGCGCGTGCATGGCTATCGGGTCAGCATCGTCGAGGATGGGGTTGAGGTCGAACAGCACGACGTCGAAGACCCGCTGGCCTTCGTCGAAGCGTTCAAGGAACGCTACAAGGTCGCCGACATCGCCGGGCTGCCGCGCTTCAATGGCGGGCTGGTCGGCTACTTTGGCTACGACTGCGTGCGCTATGTGGAAAAACGCCTGGGCGCCTGCCCCAACCCTGACCCGTTGGGCGTGCCGGACATCCTGCTGATGGTCTCTGACGCGGTGGTGGTGTTCGACAACCTGGCGGGCAAGATGCACGCCATCGTGCTGGTCGACCCCGCCGACGAGCAGGCCTTCGAGCAGGGCCAGCAACGCCTGCAGACGCTGCTGGCCACTTTGCGTGAGCCGATCACGCCGCGCCCGGGCCTTGACCTGTCGGTGTCCCAGGGCCAGGAACCTGCGTTCCGCTCAAGCTTTACCCAGGCCGATTACGAGCGCGCGGTGGACACCGTCAAGCAGTACATCCTGGCCGGCGACTGCATGCAGGTGGTGCCATCGCAGCGTATGTCCATCGACTTCAACGCTGCGCCGATCGACCTGTACCGCGCCTTGCGCTGCTTCAACCCGACGCCCTACATGTACTTCTTCAACTTCGGCGATTTCCACGTGGTGGGCAGTTCGCCGGAAGTGCTGGTGCGGGTCGAAGACAATCTGGTCACCGTGCGTCCCATCGCCGGCACCCGCCCACGCGGCGCCAACGAAGAGGCAGACCAGGCGCTCGAAGACGACCTGCTGTCCGATGACAAGGAAATCGCCGAGCACCTGATGCTGATCGACCTTGGCCGCAACGACGTCGGTCGAGTGTCGTCCACCGGTAGCGTGCGCCTGACCGAGAAGATGGTCATCGAGCGCTACTCCAATGTCATGCACATCGTCTCCAACGTCACCGGGCACCTGCGCGAAGACCTGACCGCCATGGATGCCCTGCGCGCCATCTTGCCGGCCGGCACGCTGTCTGGCGCACCGAAGATCCGCGCCATGGAAATCATCGACGAGCTCGAGCCGGTCAAGCGAGGCGTGTACGGCGGCGCGGTCGGTTACTTCGCCTGGAACGGCAACATGGACACGGCGATTGCCATCCGCACCGCGGTGATCAAGAACGGCGAGCTGCATGTGCAGGCCGGGGGCGGCATCGTCGCCGACTCGGTGCCGGCGCTGGAATGGGAAGAAACCCTCAACAAGCGCCGGGCGATGTTCCGCGCGGTGGCCTTGGCCGAGCAGACGGCCAAGGCCTGAGGATGAAAGAACGGTGCTCTTCGGAGCACCGTTTTCGTTTTCCCGCTGGATGTTGCCGACCTAGAAGTCCAGGCTCAGCGCCAGGTTCAGCCCTTGCTGGGTCAGCGCATCGCTCTTGCGCCAGGTGTAGTTGCCGCGCAGGTTCAGGCCCGGCGCCAACTGCTGGGTCAGGCCCAGGCTGGCGCGGGTGAGGTTGCTGTGCGGGGTATAGCCGGCGAGGGTGAAGTCATTGTCCGGCAGGCTGCTCAGGTGCAGGGTCACGTCTTGTGGGTCGTCCTCGAACTCATGCTCGCGGGCCACTTCGGCGAACAGTTTGGTGGCGGGCGCCAGTTGCACGCTGCCAAGCAGGCCTGCGCCCAGGCGCCGTGAAGTGCGCTCTTGGTCATCGACCCCAAGGGCGGTAGCCCGGCCGCTGCGTTCCTCATAGCCATCGACCTTGACCCGTGCGTAGTCGGCACTGAGGAACGGCGCCAGCTGCCAGCGGCTGCCCGGTGCCGCCAGGTTGAAGCCCAGGCGCGTGGTCAGCGCCCAGGCCTCGCCATCGGTGTCGGCTTTTTCACTGCGCTGATTCACGCCCAGGGCAAAGGTGCGCTTGAGGTCGCCGTAGTCGAGATGCCCCGCCGTCAGCGCGGCGTCAGCCCACCAGCGATCATGGCGAAATTCGGCGAAGGCGCTGGCGAGGTAGCTGTTCAAGCGGTAGTCCGAGTCGTGCTCGCCCAGCGCCAGCTTCTGCCGATACACCCCTGCGGCCAGGCCGACGCGCCAGGCATCATCGAGACGATAACTGCCGCCAAGTGTCAGGTTGTAGCCCCGGCCATCGCCCTTGGCGGCACTGCTCTGCTCATCGAAATCGAGGTCTTGCGCGCCGGTGGCGACAATCGCCTGCCACTGGCCGACGCCTTGCCATGGCGTTTGCCATTGGTTGCGCAGTTCATCCTGATGCGCGCGCAAGCTGGCGTGGGCCATTTCCGGCAGCAGTGTCAGCTCCCAGGGCGCCGAGACCACCGAGTAGGCGTAGTCGGCGATCAGCTGCTGGCCGGCGATGGTGGGGTGGACGGCGTCGTTGAACAGCAGCTTGGTGGGGTCGGGCGTGGTGCCGCCGATGCCGTACAGCGGGTTCTGCACGCAGCTGTTGCCGCTGTAGCAGGTGCCGATCAGGTTCTGGTTGGTTGCCAGGCCGAAGCTGCCGGGGTCGGCCAGGGCTTCCTTGAGCAGCGCCGGCACGTTGAGCGGGATGATTTCGGCATCGATCTGCTGCAACTGGCTGACCAGCGACTGGTTGAACACGCCCGACAATTGCGACAGCGCGCCTTGCAGCGGCGAGCCGCTGAAGTTGGGGGTTTGCCCCAGATCGGGCAGCAGCCAGACGATCATGTAGCGGGCGCCAGCCTGTTGCAGGGCCTGGGCGCTGGCAGCCAGGCGCGCACCTGCGGCAGCGGCGTCGGCGGGGCTGTTGACCTGGCCCTGGAGGAAGTCGTTGCCGCCGCCGGTGAGGTAGTACAGCGCGTTGGGGTCGGCGCGCAGGCCGTTGGCGAGGTAGCCGGGGCGGTCGCGGATGATTGCGCCGGCGCCGAATTGGCCGGGTGGGATGATCACTTCGGACGTTTTAAGGATCGAGTCGAGGATCTGCTGCGTGGTGTAGCCGCCGACCGCCCAGTTGTTACCGTCGGGGATACCGAGCTTGTCATTGGCCCATGAGGTCGAAGGGCCAAGCTCTGTGCCCGAGAAGCCAAGCTTTCCACCCAGGAGCATCGGCGAGACGAGTGCATATTTGCCATCCGCATCACGGTTGGTGAAACGCATGCCGGTGTCATTGCCGGTGAAGTCGGGAAACTGCCCGGCATCGCTGAGGCTGTCGCCGAACACGATCATCGAGGAGTAAGGGTTCGGCGCCGCCATGGCCGAGCTGCTGGCCAGAATGAGCGTTCCCAGGAGTGTGCGCAGAAACGGAGGTTTAGCCATGTGTGAGTGCCTTTCGTTGTTGTTATTGGGTCGAGCCGCTGGAACATAGCAAATCGTCCTGACGGGGTAATTCAACACTTCGTTTGTCAGGCGCACAGCCCGTGTTGCCACCGCCGCGCCGGTAGGCTACTGTGCGGTCACGTATGAGCGAGACCTACCCTGTGTTGATCGTCAGCAAACTCTTGATGCGCGTAATCAAGGCCCACGCCCGTTGGCGTTGGCGCGCCTGACTTTATCTCCTGCCGGTTGACCCGGCCCGTTCCTGATTGCTTTTCCTGATGCGCCGAGCACGCCCGCGATACACCGCCGGCTGCTGTGCTGGGCATCGAAAACGCGTATACAAAGTCGGTGGATTGAAGAGGTTTCAACCCGATGTTACTGATGATCGACAACTACGACTCCTTCACCTACAACGTCGTCCAGTACCTGGGCGAGCTGGGTGCCGAGGTCAAGGTCATTCGCAATGACGAAATGACCATCGCTGAAATCGAAGCGCTGCAACCCGAACGCATCGTCGTTTCCCCTGGCCCGTGCACCCCAAGCGAAGCGGGTGTGTCCATCGAGGCCATCCTGCATTTTGCCGGCAAGCTGCCGATTCTTGGCGTGTGTCTGGGCCACCAGTCCATTGGCCAGGCCTTCGGTGGCGACGTGGTGCGCGCCCGCCAAGTGATGCACGGCAAGACCAGCCCGGTGCATCACCGTGACCTGGGCGTGTTCGCAGGGTTGAACAATCCGCTCACGGTGACCCGCTACCACTCGTTGGTGGTCAAGCGCGACACCCTGCCTGACTGCCTGGAAGTGACCGCCTGGACCGTACTGGAAGACGGCTCGGTCGACGAAATCATGGGCCTGCGTCACAAGACGCTGAACATCGAAGGGGTACAGTTCCACCCCGAATCGATTCTTACCGAACAAGGTCATGAGCTGTTCGCCAACTTCCTCAAGCAGACCGGCGGACGCCGTTAAGGACACGCAGTGAGTATGGATATCAAGACCGCATTGAGCCGCATCGTCAGCCACCTCGACTTGAGCACGGCGGAAATGAGCGACGTGATGCGTCAGATCATGACCGGCCAGTGCACCGAGGCGCAGATCGGCGCCTTCCTGATGGGCATGCGCATGAAGAGCGAGAGCATCGACGAGATCGTCGGCGCCGTCTCGGTGATGCGCGAGCTGGCGCACAAGGTTGAACTGCAAAGCCTCGATGGCGTGGTCGACATCGTCGGCACCGGCGGTGACGGCGCGAACATCTTCAACGTGTCCACCGCCTCTGCGTTCGTCCTCGCTGCTGCCGGCTGTACGGTCGCCAAGCATGGCAACCGGGCGGTGTCGGGCAAATCCGGCAGCGCCGATCTGCTCGAAGCGGCGGGCGTCTACCTCGACCTGACGCCGGTACAGGTCGCGCGCTGCATCGACAGCCTCGGCATCGGTTTCATGTTCGCCCAGAGCCATCACTCGGCCATGAAGTACGCCGCCGGGCCGCGCCGCGATCTGGGCCTGCGCACCTTGTTCAACATGCTCGGCCCGCTTACGAATCCGGCCGGGGTCAAGCATCAGGTGGTCGGCGTGTTCACCCAGGCGCTGTGCCGGCCGCTGGCGGAAGTTCTGCAGCGGCTGGGCAGCAAGCACGTACTGGTGGTGCACTCCAAAGATGGCCTGGATGAATTCAGCCTGGCTGCACCGACCTTCGTCGCCGAGCTGAAAAACGGCGAAATCAGCGAATACTGGGTCGAGCCCGAAGACCTCGGCATCAGCAGCCAGAGCTTGCACGGCCTGGCGGTGAACGACTCGGCGCAGTCGCTGGCACTGATTCGCGATGCGCTCGGCCGGCGCAAGAGCGAGAACGCGCAGAAGGCCGCAGAAATGATCGCCCTCAACGCGGGTGCTGCGTTGTACGCGGCAGACCACGCCATGACCCTCAAGTCTGGGGTAGAACTGGCGCACGATGTCCTGCATACGGGCCTGGCCTGGGAAAAACTGCAAGAGCTGGGGGCCTTTACTGCGGTGTTCAAAGTGGAGAACGAAGCATGAGCATCCCAACCGTACTGGAGAACATCCTCGCCCGTAAGGCCGAGGAAGTCGCCGAGCGCAAGGCGCGGGTCGGCTTGTCCGAGCTGCACCAACTGGCCAAGGTTGCCGACGCGCCGCGTGGCTTTGCCAACGCTCTGATCGAGCAGGCCCGGCAGAAACGCCCGGCGGTGATTGCCGAGATCAAGAAGGCATCACCGAGCAAAGGGGTGATCCGCGAGCATTTCGTGCCCGCCGAGATTGCCGCCAGCTACGCGCACGGCGGTGCAACCTGCCTGTCGGTGCTCACTGACATCGACTACTTCCAGGGGGCCGATGCCTACTTGCAGCAGGCTCGCGCCGCCTGTGCGCTGCCGGTGATTCGCAAGGACTTCATGATCGATCCCTACCAGATCGTCGAATCCCGCGCCTTGGGTGCCGATTGTGTGTTGTTGATCGTCGCGGCACTGGATGACGTGCGCATGGCTGAACTGGCCGCAACCGCCAAAGAGGTTGGCCTCGATGTGCTGGTGGAGGTGCACGATGGCGACGAGCTGGAGCGAGCCCTGAGCACCCTCGATACACCGCTGGTGGGGGTCAACAACCGCAACCTGCATACCTTCGAAGTCAGCCTGGAAACCACCCTCGACTTGTTGCCGCGCATTCCCCGCGATCGCCTGGCGATTACCGAAAGCGGCATCCTCAACCGCGCTGACGTCGAGCTGATGGAAATCAACGAGGTCTACAGCTTCCTGGTCGGCGAAGCGTTCATGCGCGCCGAGCAGCCAGGCCAGGAACTGCAGCGGCTGTTCTTCCCGGAGCGGCCGGTGAAAAGCACCCAGGCGCTGGATTGATCCGGTCATGTCGAGCCTGTCGGGAGCTGTGCGGGCATTGACCGTCGAGCAGGGGTTGCAAGCCGAGCAGGACCTGCTCGGGGCCGTCTGCCGTGGTGAGCGACAGGCCGCACTGCTGTTCTGGCGGCCTGTCGATCAAGCGTTGGTAATGCCGCGGCGCATGAGTCGGCTGGAGGGCTTCGAGTCGGCCAGCGCCGCCGTTGCCGCAACCGGCTGGCCGGTCTTGCTGCGCGAAACCGGCGGTGAGCCGGTGCCGCAGTCGCCGGCCACGGTGAACCTGGCACTGGTGTACGTGGCGCCCCGCTCGGAGGGCGATCAGGGCCGTATCGAGCAGGCCTATCAGCGCTTGTGCCAGCCACTGTGCGATACGCTGCAGCAGTGGGGTGGGGCGGCTTCGACCGGTGAAATCGAAGGTGCCTTTTGCGATGGGCGTTACAACGTCAATCTCAACGGTCGCAAGCTCGTGGGCACCGCCCAGCGCTGGCGTCAGGGCTTGCAGGGCAAGCGCCCGGTGGTGCTGGTGCACGGCGCAATGCTGCTGGAGAACCAGCGCGAAGCGATGGTCGCCGCAGTCAACCTGTTCAATGAGCGTTGCCAACTGCCGCAACGCTGCCTTGCCGACAGTCATATCGCCTTGCACGAATGGCTGGCGCAGGCGCCAGTGCTTGAACACCTCGCCTCGGCGTACGGCCAAGTACTTGCCGCGATTCCTGACGATTAGCGAGTGCCGTAGACCACCATGGTCTTGCCCTTCACGCTGACCAGGTTGCGCTCTTCGAGGTCTTTGAGGACGCGCCCGACCATCTCCCGCGAACAGCCGACGATACGCCCGATCTCCTGACGGGTAATCTTGATCTGCATCCCGTCGGGGTGAGTCATGGCGTCGGGTTGCTTGCACAGGTCGAGCAGGCAGCGCGCGACCCGGCCAGTGACATCGAAGAAGGCCAGATCGCCGACCTTGCGCGTGGTGTTGCGCAGCCGCTGGGCCATTTGCCCGCCCAGGGCATAAAGAATGTCCGGGTCATGGCGCACCAGTTCGCGGAAGCGCTCATAGCTGATCTCTGCTACTTCACATTCGCTTTTCGCCCGCACCCAAGCGCTGCGTCCTTGAGGCTTGCCGGCATCTTCGAACAGGCCTAGCTCGCCAAAAAAATCGCCGCTGTTGAGGTAGGCGATGATCATTTCGCGGCCCTCGTCATCTTCGATGACAATGGTGACCGAGCCTTTGAGGATGTACGAGAGCGTTTCCGCCGTGTCACCTGCACAGATGATGTTGCTTTTGGCCGTGTAGCGGCGGCGCTGACAGTGGGCCAACAGCTTGTCGATGTTCTTGATCTTGGCGGAAAGAGCTGGCACGACCATCACGAAATCCTGTTCGAGGCGAGGCAGAAGGGAGAGAACGGGAATTACTGGCTATGTGCCAGTGAATTGACGCCAGATTATCAGGCACTTCCTACAGCAATACCAGAATTCCTAAACAACGAAGCTTTGCCCCGCTGCACGCGTGGACTAAGCTGGCACCCTTTTTCACGCTTCCTGGAGTTGTCACAGATGAAAGCACGCATCCAATGGGCGGGTGACGCCATGTTCCTCGGCGAATCGGGCAGCGGCCACGTGGTGGTGATGGACGGGCCGCCCGAAGCCGGCGGTCGCAACCTGGGCGTTCGCCCGATGGAAATGCTCCTGCTCGGGCTGGGCGGCTGCAGCAGCTTCGATGTGGTGAGCATCCTGAAAAAATCTCGCCAGGCTGTGGAAAGCTGCGAGGCATTCCTCGAAGCCGAGCGCGCCGATGAAGATCCCAAAGTGTTCACCAAGATCCACCTGCGTTTCGTGGTAAAGGGTCGCGGCCTGAAGGAAGCGCAGGTCAAGCGCGCGGTCGAGTTGTCTGCCGAGAAGTACTGCTCGGCGTCGATCATGCTCGACCGCGCCGGGGTGGAAATCACCCACGGCTATGAAATCGTCGAACTGGGCTGACACGGTGATTGCCCCGGACCTGCACGACGTCGCGCGGGTCCGCAGCAGACCACACGCTCAGACCCGATAAGTGCTCTTGGTCATGACCTTGGCCAGCAGGCTCATGCCCAGGCGTACCGGAGCAGGGAAGCGATAGCCGCCGGCATCCAGCGCGGCGTCTGCGTGGTGCTCTTCGTCGACACGCATCTGCTCGAGGATGGCCCGCGATTTGCCATCTTCAGCCGGAATCTGCTCCAGGTGTTCGTCCAGGTGTTTGCACACCTGACGCTCGGTAGCCGCGACGAATCCAAGGCTGACCTTGTCGCTGACCAGCCCGGCGACCGCGCCGATGCCGAACGACATGCCATAGAACAACGGATTGAGCACGCTGGGGTGGCTTCCCAGCTGGCGGATGCGCTGTTCGCACCAGGCCAGGTGGTCGATTTCCTCTTCGGCGGCATGCTCCATGGCCTTGCGCACCTGGGGCAGCTTGGCCGTCAGTGCCTGGCCTTGGTACAGCGCCTGGGCGCAGACTTCACCGGTATGGTTGATACGCATCAGCCCGGCGACGTGGCGGGTTTGCGTGGAGTCGAGATCGACATCCGGCTGGATGATGGCCGGTGACGGACGAGAAGGTTGGCCGCTGAAGGGCAGCAGCGTGCGCATGGCGGTGTCGGCCTGCAGCAGCATGCGGTCAAGCGGCGAATAGTGACGTTCGGTAGCCATCGGGCACCTCCGCAAGAGTGTGCCCGACAGTCTACCTGAAACCTTTGCAAGACGATTGCTCCGGGTCAGCGTTGCGCAGACCCTTCGCGGCGCGGGCGATCAGCCCGGAGGCCAGTTCATCTGCCGCTGGCCAAGCACATGCATGTGAATGTGGTAGACAGTTTGGCCACCCAGCTCATTGCAGTTCATGACCACCCGGAAGCCCTCTTCGCAGCCCAGTTCCTTGGCCAATCGTTGGGCGGTGAACAGGATGTGACCTGCAAGAGCTGTGTCGTCTTCGGTCAGGTCGTTGAGGGTGCGGATGGGTTTTTTCGGGATGACCAGAAAATGTACCGGTGCCTGCGGGGCGATATCGTGGAAGGCCAGAACCTGGTCGTCCTCGTAGATGATCTTCGCCGGAATCTCTCGGTTGATGATCTTGGTGAAAAGCGTGTCCACAGCGCTACTCCATGGTGAGGTTGCGCGTCGAGTGTACTCAGCCCGGCGCTGCTCGCCCATCCTCCATTACATTCCCGATGGGCAGTAGCGACGGTGGAGGAATCCGGCGAGCTTGCGCGTCAGCCAGCGCGGCAGCAGACGCGGGGCGAAGGCCAGCCAGCGATTGCGGCGCCCGGGCAGGATGATCGCGCGATTCTTATCCAGTGCCCGCACGGTATACAGCGCCACTTCTTCGGGGGACAGGCAGCGGCGGCTGCTGTGCAGGCGCTCGATGCGCCGCCGCGGCGAACGCACCGGGCCCGGACACAGCACCGAAACTTTGATCCCGGCACGCTTGAGCTCCTCGCGCAGTGCCTCGCTGAAGTTCAGCACATAGGCCTTGCTCGCCGAGTAGGCCGCCATCCACGGCCCCGGCGCCACGCCGGCAAGGCCGGCGACATTGAGGATCTGCCCGCCGCCGTGCACCGCCATGAGGTTGCCCAGCGCATGACAAAGACGGCTCAGGGCCAGCACGTTGACTTCGAGCAAGTCTTGCTCGTCGGCCCACTCATGGGCCAGGAATGGTCCGTAGGTGCGCAGGCCCGCGCAGTTGATCAACAGGTCGATGCGTCGTTCGCCTTCCTCGAGCTCCAGAACGAAGCCGGAAAGCCGCAGCGGCTGGCTGAGGTCGCAGGCGCGAAACAACACTTCGACCCCGAAACGCTGGGTCAGCTCGATGGCCACCGGCTCCAGCGTCTCGCGCTGGCGAGCGACCAGAATGAGATTGCGCCCCCGCCGCGCCAGAGCTTCCGCCAGAGCCAGGCCAAGGCCGCTGGACGCTCCGGTGATCATGGCGTAACGGGTCATGCAGCGCTCCTGGGGCGGCGAAAGAGGGCGCTAGTGTACAGCCTGCCTCAAACCCTGTGACGCCCGTTTCGCACGCTCAGGGTCAGAACGGTTTGACCACCACCAGAATCACCACGGCCAGCAGAATCAGCACCGGTACTTCGTTGAACCAGCGGTAGAAGACGTGACTGCGAGTGTTGTTGCCAGCGGCAAAGCGCTTGCGCTGCGCCCCGCACACATGGTGATAGCCGGTGAGCAGCAGCACCAGAGTCAGCTTGGCGTGCATCCAGCCCTGGCTCAGCCAGCCCGGGGTGAGGTAGAGCATCCAGATGCCGAAGACGAAGGTTGCGATCATCGCCGGGTTCATGATGCCGCGGTACAGCTTGCGCTCCATGGTGATGAAGCGCTCCTTGCTGATCGCGTCGGTGCTCTGCGCGTGGTAGACGAACAGCCGCGGCAGGTAGAACAGCCCAGCGAACCAGCAGACCACGCTGACGATGTGCAGCGCTTTGATCCAGAGATACAGCATTTATGACGTCCTTCAGGTTTTCACGGTGTGCAGATAGTAGTGGCCCGCCACTGCACAAGGCCAATCGAGTGTTGTGACAGACGCTTTCGCCGCCTATCATCGACTGCTTTCCAGTGGCTTCGTTGATAAGGGGCAAGCGTTATGATCAAGGTCGGTATCGTCGGCGGCACGGGTTACACCGGGGTCGAACTGTTGCGCCTGCTGGCGCAGCATCCGCAAGCTGAGGTGGCCGTCATCACCTCCCGCTCCGAGTCGGGCGTGGCGGTAGCCGATATGTACCCGAACCTGCGCGGCCACTACGACGGTTTGAAGTTCAGCGTGCCGGACAGCAAGACCCTCGGCGCCTGCGACGTGGTGTTCTTCGCCACCCCGCACGGCGTCGCCCACGCCCTGGCCGGCGAGTTGCTTGGCGCAGGTACCAAGGTGATCGACCTCTCGGCGGATTTCCGTCTGCAAGACGCCGCCGAGTGGAGCAAGTGGTACGGCCAGCCACACGGCGCCCCCGATCTGCTGCCGGACGCGGTATATGGCTTGCCTGAGGTCAACCGGGAAAAAATCCGCCAGGCCCGCCTGATCGCCGTGCCGGGCTGCTACCCAACTGCCACGCAGTTGGGTTTCCTGCCGTTGCTCGAAGCCGGTATCGCTGATCCGCTGCGCCTGATCGCCGACTGCAAGTCGGGTGTCAGTGGCGCCGGGCGTGGTGCGGCAGTGGGCTCGCTGTTCAGCGAAGCCGGCGAGAACATGAAGGCCTACGGGGTCAAAGGCCACCGTCATTTGCCAGAAATCAGCCAGGGCCTGCGCCGGGCCGCAGGTGGCGAGATCGGCCTGACCTTCGTGCCGCACTTGACGCCGATGATCCGCGGCATCCATTCCACCCTGTATGCCAACGTCGTGGACACCTCGGTTGACCTGCAGGCGCTGTTCGAAAAGCGCTACGCCGACGAGCCGTTCGTCGACGTGATGCCTGCCGGCAGCCACCCGGAAACCCGCAGCGTGCGCGGTGCCAACGTCTGTCGTATTGCTGTGCACCGGCCGCAGGGTGGCGACTTGGTGGTGGTGTTGTCGGTGATCGACAACCTGGTCAAGGGCGCCTCGGGTCAGGCGGTGCAGAACCTCAACATCGTCTTCGGTCTGGACGAGCGCATGGGTCTGAACCACGCGGGCTTGCTGCCCTGATCGGCACGGTGGCCCAGGGCCCGCCTCGTGCGGGCCTTTTTGTATCGTCCTGAAAGGAAGGGACGCCCGGTGTCGCGCAATTGTTGACCAATTTTCTCGGAGAAGCGGATAATGCGCCCCATCGAGTGTTATTACGGCGTCAAGCCGGGAGAATCTACATGAGCGTCGAAACCTTCACCCCTACGGGTCTGGAATTCACCCAAGGTGCCGCGCACAAGGTGAAGACTCTGGTCAGCGAAGAGGGTAATGATCGCCTCAAGTTGCGCGTTTTCGTGACTGGCGGCGGTTGCTCAGGCTTTCAATATGGCTTCACCTTCGATGAAGACGTCGCCGAAGACGACACCATCGTCGAGCGCGAAGGCGTCTCGCTGGTGGTCGACCCGATGAGCTTCCAATACCTGGCGGGCGCCGAGGTCGATTATCAGGAAGGCCTGGAAGGCTCGCGATTCGTCATCAAGAACCCCAACGCCACCACTACCTGCGGTTGCGGCTCTTCGTTCTCGATCTGAACGGTACTGTCTGAAGCAAACGCCGCGCTATTGCGCGGCGTTTGTGTATCTGGGGGTCTAGGCGGGGTAGATCGCGCCGAGCACTCGCAACCCTTTGGCCGCAGTGACGCTCGGACGATTGGCAGGCAGACCTTCCAGGCAGCAATGCGCCAGCCAGGCGAACGCCATGGCCTCTACCCAGTCAGGGTGCACGCCATGGGCTTGGGTGCTGTCGACGCGGGTAGCGGGCAGCAGCGCCGCCAATCGCCGCATCAACGCACCGTTGCGGGCACCGCCGCCGCACACCAGCAAGGTGTCGGTGCTCGGCTGCGCGGCGCGCAGTGCGTCGCAGATGCTTCGTGCCGTCAGCTCGAGCAACGTGGCCTGTACGTTCTGCTCAGGCACCGACGGCCGGGCGGCCAAGTGGTGCAAAAGCCAAGGCAGATTGAACACCTCGCGGCCGGTGCTCTTTGGGCCGCTGCCTGCGAAAAACGGGTCGGCCAGCAACGTGTCCAGCAGCGTTTCATCCACCGCACCGCTGGCAGCCCAGGCACCGTCGGCGTCGTACGGCTGTTGACGCTGCTGGTTGATCCAGGCATCGAGCAGCACATTGCCTGGGCCGCAATCGAAGCCCTTCACTGGCTGATCCTGTTCGATCAGGCTGAGGTTGCTGAACCCCCCCACATTGAGCACGACCAGCCGTTGCCCAAGGTGGCCGAACAAGGTTTCGTGAAATGCCGGGACCAATGGCGCACCCTGGCCACCGGCTGCAACATCGCGGCGGCGGAAGTCGGCCACCACGCCGATGCCGGTCAGTTCGGCAAGCAGTGCAGGATTGCCGATCTGCACGGTGAAGCCCCTTGCAGGCTCATGGCGGATGGTTTGCCCGTGGCTGCCGATGGCACGGATGTGTTCGGGGCGAAGATTGCGCTCGACCAGCAACTGATCGATACCCTCGGCAGCCAGCCGTGCCCAACGATTCTCGGCCATGGCGGCCCGGGCAATCTCGTCCGCGCCGCTGGCACAAAGGCTCAGCAGCTCATCCTTCAATTGCGTTGGCATCGGTAGGTAGCGGGTCGCGAGCAACGTCGGTTGCTCGCCTTGTTCGATCAGGGCAATGTCCAGCCCATCGAGGCTGGTGCCGGACATCACGCCAAGGTAATAAGCCACGGCTCAGCGCTTGTTGGAGGCGAGCATGGTGGCTTTTTCCTGATCCATGCGGGCGATCAGGGGTTGGCTCTGCTGCATGAAGCGCTGGCGCTCGGCCTTGGCGATCGGATCTGCCATCGGTACTTTCTGGCTCAACGGATCGACGTGCACGCCATTGACCTGGAACTCGTAGTGCAGGTGAGGCCCGGTAGACAGGCCGGTAGTACCGATGTAGCCGATCACCTGGCCCTGCTTCACGCTGCCGCCGGTTTTCACGCCCTTGGCGAAGCCCTGCATGTGCCCGTAGAGGGTCTGGTACTTGTTGCCGTGGGCAAGAATGACGGTATTGCCATAACCGCCGCGACGGCCCGCCAGAACCACCTTGCCATCACCTGCAGCCTTGATTGGCGTGCCGCGCGGCGCTGCATAGTCGACACCTTTGTGCGCGCGAATCTTGTTCAGGATCGGGTGCTTGCGACCGGCCGAGAAGCGCGAGCTGATGCGCGCGAAGTCGACCGGCGTACGAATGAACGCCTTGCGCAGGCTATTGCCGTCGGCGGTGTAGTAGTTGGTGTTGCCTTGCTTGTTGGTGTAACGCACGGCGGTGTAGGTCTTGCCGCGGTTGGTGAAGCGGGCGGACAGAATGTTGCCGGTGCCGACCACCTTGCCGTCCATGACCTTCTGCTCGTAGACCACATCGAACTCGTCACCCTGGCGAATATCCTGGGCGAAGTCGATGTCGTAGCCGAGTACGCGGGCCATGTCCATGGTCAGGTTGTGGGACAACCCGGCGCGCTGCGCCGAGGCGGAAAGCGAGCTCTTGATGACACCGTGTGCGTAGGCGGTACGCACCACCGGCTTGCTGACTTCACGGCTAAAGGTGTAGCCCTTTTCAGCGCGCGTCAGGCGAATGCTTTCAAGGTTGCTCACCTTGCTGTGCAAGCTCGTCAGTTGACCGTCCTTGTCCAGTTCAAACTGCAGCACCTGGCCGTGTTTGAGCTGGCTGAACTGTTTAGCCTGCTTGCTGCTGGCCAGCATGTCGTGCACCGCATTGGACGGCAAACCGACTTTGGCGAACAGCGTCGAGAGCGTGTCGCCGCGCGCGACCGTCACTTCACGGTGCCCGGGCAGTGTGGCCTTCGGCTCTGCTTCAGGGGTCTGGCTGGCCTGCTCGGTGGTGGCGGGTGCTGCGTTTTCGATCTGTGCGAACGGCGAACCGCTGGGCTGCTCGGCCTGTACCAGTGGAGCCGTTGCCGACTCTTCCTTTAGTTGATCGCCGGGCGTCTCGAGCTCGAGGCTGAGGGTGGTTTTCTTCGCTTCCACGTCGCTGGAAGGGAACACCAGCAGGGCAAGGCTCAGCAGCGCGGCAAGGCCGCTGGCGGCGAGCAGGTGGATTTTCGGGTACAGCGGAGGCGCCTTTGGAGTGTCTTTGGTCATAGGGGTGACTTTGAAAAAGGTGAAATGGAAAAGATGAATGACATGATGAAGATGAAATAACTGTATAAAATATAACCAAATCTACCTTAGCGCAAGCGCGCATAGACGTCACTGGCCTGCGCTCAGGTCACAAGGTTTTTCAAAACTTGTATTTGACCGCCGATATTGTATGGTTGGCATCCCTTGAAAATGGCCTTGCGGAACTGTGTATGAAGTCGGTGGAAGAGCAGCTCGCGCTCATCAAGCGTGGTGCAGAAGAGGTACTGGTCGAGTCCGAGCTGGTTGAAAAGCTCAAGCGTGGCGAACCGCTGCGTATCAAGGCGGGTTTCGATCCTACCGCCCCCGACCTGCACCTCGGGCACACCGTACTGATCAACAAGCTGCGCCAGTTCCAGGAGCTGGGTCACACCGTAGTGTTTCTGATCGGTGACTTCACCGGCATGATCGGTGATCCGAGCGGCAAGAGCGCCACCCGTCCACCGCTGACCCGCGAGCAGGTTCTGGACAACGCCGAGACGTATAAACAGCAGGTATTCAAGATTCTCGATCCGGCCAAGACCGAGGTCGCTTTCAACTCGTCGTGGATGGATCACCTGACGCCTGCCGATTTCATTCGTCTGGCCTCGCAGTACACCGTGGCACGCATGCTTGAGCGTGACGATTTCGACAAGCGTTACACCAGCAACCAGCCAATCGCCATTCATGAGTTCCTCTATCCATTGGTGCAGGGCTACGACTCGGTTGCGCTGAAGGCCGATGTCGAGCTGGGCGGCACCGATCAGAAGTTCAACCTGCTGATGGGGCGCGAGTTGCAGCGTGCCTATGGCCAGGAAGCGCAGACCGTCATCACCATGCCGTTGCTCGAAGGTCTTGATGGCGTGAAGAAGATGTCCAAGTCGCTGGGCAATTATGTCGGCATCCAGGAAGCGCCTGGCGTGATGTACAGCAAGCTGGTGTCGCTTCCTGATGCAATGATGTGGCGTTACTTCGAGCTGCTGAGCTTCCGCAGCATGGAAGAAATCGAGCAGCTGCGCGCCGATGTCGAGGCTGGTGCCAATCCGCGTGATGTGAAAATCAAGCTTGCCGAAGAGATCGTCGCGCGTTTCCATGGCGAGGAGGCGGCGGCCAACGCGCATCGCGCTGCAGGCAACCGCATGAAGGATGGTGAGTTGCCCGAAGACCTCCCAGAGATCATCTTGCACGCGGGCGAGAGCATGCCGATCGCTGCAGTGCTGAACCAGGCGGGCTTGGTCAAGAACTCGGCAGCTGCTCGAGACTTGCTGGCTGCTGGCAGCGTCAAGGTCGATGGCGAGGTGGTCGATCGCAGCTTCGTCTTCGCGCTGGGTGCCACGCACATCTGCCAGGCAGGCAAGAAGGCGTTTGCCCGAGTAAATCTGCAGCAGGGCTAAGCGTTCTACCTATATAAGAAGAGGGAGGCCTGGGGCCTCCCTCTTCTTATATAGGGCTGAATGAACTTTTTGAAATAAGTGCTTGACCGCCCTCGGAATCTCTTTATACTGCGCACCACTTCCGGGGCAAACGGAACGGAAAACTCCTTGAGTTTCAACGAGTTAGCTGTTCATGTGGTACTGGAGGCGCTTCGATCTGCTGATCGATAGCGGTGAAAAAGGTGGTTGACAGCGTTGTTCAACGCTGTATGATTCGCCTCCCGCTACGAGCGATCGCAGCGAGCCAAGTGTTTGAAGTTGAACGAGATTCTCGCAAAATACTTCGAAATAAACGCTTGACAGACTTAGAGGAAAGCGTAGAATGCGCGCCTCGGTTGAGACGAAAGGCTCAACCAAACGCTCTTTAACAAA
>NZ_AUEA01000012.1 GCF_000425745.1 Pseudomonas cremoricolorata DSM 17059 = NBRC 16634
CGCATGGCCACTTGTGATGCTGATAATCTATGCGACGATCAGTCCGTACTCACAAGCACCCACACGAATTGCTTGATTCAATTTGTTAAAGAGCGTTTGGTTAAGCCTTTCGTCTCAACCGAGGCGCGCATTCTACGCTTTCCTCTAAGTCTGTCAAGCGTTTATTTCGAAGTATTTTGCGAGAATCTCGTTCAACTTCAAACACTTGGCTCGCTGCGATCGCTCGTAGCGGGAGGCGAATCATACAGCGTTGAACAACGCTGTCAACCACCTTTTTCACCGCTATCGATCAGCAGATCGAAGCACCTCCAGCACCACATGAACAGCTAACTCGTTGAAACTCAAGGAGTTTTCCGTTCCGTTTGCCCCGGAAGTGGTGCGCAGTATAAAGAGATTCCGAGAGGGGTCAAGCACTTATTTCAAATAGATGACATTCACCGCCTCAACGCCCTTTCTATATAGAGGCCGTACTGTCAGATCACACCTGCGGCCTTCAATTGCTGCAGATCAGCATCCTCCAGGCCAAGCACCTGGCCCAGCACCTGCGCCGTGTGCTCACCCAGCTGCGGCGGCGCCATCCGGTACTCCACAGGCGTTTCAGATAGCCGTATCGGGCTCGCCACCTGCGGTACTTCACCCGCCAGTGCATGGGGCATGCTCAACGCAAGGCCACGGGCCAGCACCTGCGGGTCGGCGAATACCTGGCTCAGGTCGTTGATCGGGCCGCACGGCACTCCAGCCTGCTCCAAGGTCTCGACCCACTCCGCAGTTGTCCTGAACACCGTCGCCTGGCGAATCAACGGGATCAACACGCCGCGATTGGCCACCCGCATCGCATTGCTGGCAAAGCGTTCGTCATCGGCCCACTCAGGATGGCCCGCCACTTCAGCGAATTTGCGGAACTGGCTGTCGTTACCTACGGTGAGGATGAAGTCGCCATCGGCTGTCGGGAAATCCTGATACGGCACGATGTTCGGATGGGCATTGCCGAGCCGTTGCGGCGGGTTTCCAGTGGTCAGGTAGTTCATTGCCTGGTTGGCCAGGCACGCTACCTGGACATCGAGCAGCGCCATATCGATATGCTGCCCGGCGCCGGTCTGCTCGCGATGCGTCAGTGCAGCGAGGATCGCGGTGGTGGCATACAGCCCGGTGAGGATGTCGGTCAGCGCCACGCCCACCTTCACCGGGCCCGCTCCATTCTCACCAGCCGCACGCCCGGTCAGGCTCATCAGGCCACCCAGGCCCTGGATCATGAAGTCGTAGCCTGCCCGCCGCGCATAGGGGCCGGTTTGCCCGAAGCCTGTGATCGAGCAATAGATGAGTCGGGAGTTGACCGCCTTCAGGCTCTGATAGTCCAGGCCATAGGCGGCCAGCCCACCCACCTTGAAGTTCTCGATGACGATGTCCGAACGCGCCACCAGCTCGCGGATCAGTTGCTGACCCTGCGGCTGCGTGAAGTCGATAGTCAGCGAGCGCTTGTTGCGATTGGCCGCCAGGTAGTAGGCCGCCTCTCCGGTGCTGCGGCCCTCGCCATCGGCAAGGAATGGCGGGCCCCATGAACGTGTATCGTCGCCCTTGCCCGGGCGCTCGACCTTGATGACGTCGGCACCGAGGTCCGCCAGGATCTGTCCGGACCATGGCCCGGCCAATACCCGCGAGAGGTCCAGCACTCGTACATGTGACAACGCGCCCATGACCTTTCCCTCTATTAATAGAACGCCTGGATGCCAGTCTGTGCGCGCCCGAGGATCAGCGCATGAATGTCATGGGTGCCCTCATAGGTGTTGACCACCTCGAGGTTGACCAGATGACGGGCCACGCCAAACTCATCGGAAATGCCATTACCGCCGAGCATGTCGCGGGCCAGCCGGGCGATGTCCAACGCCTTGCCACAGGAATTGCGCTTCATCAATGAGGTGATTTCGACCGCAGCGGTGCCTTCGTCTTTCATCCGCCCCAGGCGCAAGCAGCCTTGCAAGGCCAGGGTGATTTCAGTCTGCATGTCGGCCAGCTTTTTCTGGATCAGTTGATTCGCAGCCAACGGACGGCCGAACTGCTGGCGATCCAGGGTGTATTGCCGTGCGGTGTGCCAGCATGCTTCGGCGGCACCCAGGGCACCCCAGGAGATTCCGTAGCGGGCTGAGTTGAGGCAGGTGAACGGTCCTTTCAGGCCGCGCACCTCGGGGAAGAGGTTGTCGTCGGGAACGAAGACGTTGTCCATGACGATCTCGCCGGTGATCGAGGCGCGCAAACCCACCTTGCCGTGGATCGCCGGGGCACTCAGGCCTTCCCAGCCTTTTTCCAGGATGAAACCGCGAATGTCGCCGGCATCGTCCTTGGCCCAGACCACGAACACATCGGCAATCGGGCTGTTGGTGATCCACATCTTCGCGCCGCTGAGGCGGTAACCGCCCTCGACCTTGCGTGCCCGGGTGATCATCGCGCCGGGGTCGGAGCCATGATTGGGCTCGGTCAGGCCGAAGCAGCCGATCCACTCGCCGCTGGCCAGCTTGGGCAAGTATTTCTGCTTTTGCGCTTCGGTGCCGAACTCGTTGATCGGCACCATCACCAGCGAGGACTGCACGCTCATCATCGAGCGGTAGCCCGAATCGATACGCTCGACCTCGCGGGCGATCAGGCCATAGCAGACGTAGTTCAGACCGCTGCCGCCGTAGGCTTCGGGGATGGTCGCCCCGAGCAAACCGATTTCACCCATCTCACGGAAGATCGCCACATCGGTCTTTTCGTGCCGAAACGCCTCGATGACCCGCGGCGCCAGCTTGTCCTGGGCGAACTGGAAGGCGCTGTCACGCACCATGCGTTCTTCTTCCGAGAGCTGCTGGTCGAGCAGCAGGGGGTCGATCCAGTTGAACTGCGCTTTACCGGCCATGGGATTCCTCGAGCGGTCAGACGAAAGTGTGTGTGCACTGATGCTAGGCCGGAATCTGCGCGCGAACAAACGAGGATTACGCACGCTTGAGTGATATTTTCTCACTCCAGAAAGGCAAACTCTGCCACTCCACCGGCATCTGAAGTGAGGGCCACGTACATGCGCCGCACCATTCCCAGTACCACTGCGCTCATCTGTTTCGAAGCGGCCGCGCGTCATGAAAGCTTTACCAAGGCGGCTCAGGAGCTTTCCCTCACCCAGGGTGCGGTATGCCGACAGATCGCAGGGCTCGAAACCTTCCTCAACGTCGAACTGTTCCGCCGCTCGCAACGTGGCGTGAAGCTCAGTGAAGCCGGACTCTCCTACAGTCGCCAGGTAGCGGCACAGCTCGATGCGGTCGAACGCGATACCTTGTCGGTCATGGGCCAGCAAGGGGCCAACGTGGTCGAGCTGGCGGTCGTCCCTACCTTCGGCACACAGTGGCTGCTGCCACGCCTGAAAAGCTTCCAGCAGCAACACCCGGACATCACGGTCAACCTGACCAACCGCACGCGCCCCTTCCTGTTCGCTGATACCCCGTTCGATGCCGCCATCTACTTCGGCGATGGCGACTGGTCAGGCACGCACTGCCACCACCTGATGCGGGAAAACCCGCTACCGGTCTGCAGTCCGGCAGTGCTCAAGGGCCGCAGCGCCCTGTCCGCCGAGGAAATCGCCGAGCTGCCCCTGCTGCAACAGACCACTCGGCCCTACGCTTGGCGTCAGTGGTTCGGCTCCTGCGGCATGAACGTCAGCAAAGACATGGCCGGGCCGCGCTATGAGTTGTTCTCGATGCTGGCCCAGGCCGCCATTCACCAAATGGGCGTGGCCCTGATACCGGCGTTCCTGATCCAGCGAGAGTTGCAGGAAGGTCGTTTGGTAGTCGCTCACAGACATGTCCTGAGCAGCGACAAGGCCTACTATCTAGCCATTCCCGAACGCAAGATCGAGTCGGCCTCACTGCGCGCTTTCAAAGACTGGTTAATGGCCAATGCCAGAGAGTACGTGGCCTGCAGCCGAGAAGTCGCTGCGCCGTGATTGCGTAGTCGGGAAATGAAAAACCTACAGATATAAGCTTATGTCGCCTATAAGCAATCTGTTATGGCACTTGTCACACCAATACCGGAACGGTGAGCTGGGCTAAATATTCGCAAAAGGGCCAATATCCGCTGAAATTTCCGGTTATTTGGAAATTTTCAGCATCTTTAGCCAAGCCCGCGAGGCAGATGGCTTGGATAAGGACGAGTGCGACAGATAGTCACGGTCTGACTTGTAGTTTTTAGATCGTCTCACTTCAAAACCGGTTGCTGCGCTTCCGAGCGCTCTGCACAATGCCTCGCCCGCCCCGGAATGCGCGGGCTCAAGGTTATGGACGCCCCAGCCACACCACTCGAAGTGGGCTGGTTTCTTACAAGATTCAAGGTCGCCGCAGGAGATAGGTCGTGCATATTGGTGTTCCTCTCGAGACGCAGCCGGGTGAGACGCGCGTCGCCGCCACGCCGGAAACCCTCAAAAAGCTGATCGCCCAAGGGCATCAGGTGACCGTTCAACGCGGTGCCGGGCTCAACGCCAGCATTCAAGACAGTGCCTATGAAGCCATTGGCGCTTCGCTGGGCAGTGCCGCGGATGCCTTCGGTGCACAATTGGTGCTCAAAGTGGTCGCGCCAAGCGACCAGGAGCTGGCGCTGATCAACCGCGGCACCTTGTTGGTGGGCATGCTCAACCCCTTCAACAGTGAGCTGATCGGCAAGATGGCCGAGCACGGCATCACCGCGTTCGCTCTTGAGGCGGCGCCGCGCACTTCGCGCGCGCAAAGCCTGGACGTGCTGTCGTCGCAGGCCAACATCGCCGGCTACAAAGCTGTGATGCTCGCTGCTCACCACTACCCGCGCTTCATGCCGATGCTGATGACCGCCGCAGGTACGGTCAAGGCAGCCCGCGTGCTGATTCTCGGCGCCGGTGTGGCAGGCCTGCAGGCCATCGCCACGGCCAAGCGTCTGGGCGCAGTGATCGAGGCGTCCGATGTGCGCCCTGCGGTGAAGGAGCAAATCGAATCGCTGGGGGCCAAGTTCCTCGACGTGCCCTACGAAACCGATGAAGAACGCGACTGCGCCCAGGGCGTTGGCGGCTATGCCCGGCCGATGCCGGCCAGCTGGATGCAGCGCCAGGCGCAGGCGGTCCACGAGCGTGCCAGGCAGGCCGATATCGTCATCACCACCGCGCTGATCCCGGGGCGCAAGGCGCCCACCCTGCTCAGCGCAGAAACCGTGGCGCAGATGAAACCCGGCTCGGTGGTGATCGACCTCGCGGCGGCACAGGGCGGCAACTGTCCGCTGACCGTGGCAGACCAGGTGGTCAACGCCAACGGGGTGACCATCGTCGGTCCGACCAACCTGCCTGCCCAGGTAGCAGCCGATGCTTCGGCGTTGTATGCACGCAACCTGCTGGACTTCATGAAGCTGCTGTTCGACAAGGACGGCGCGCTGGTGATCAACCTCGAAGACGATATCGTCGCGGCCTGCCTGATGTGCCGCGATGGGCAAGTCGTGCGCAAGAACGGCTAAGGAGCAAAGCAATGGAAGACATGCTGATTTCCCACGGCATCTACAACCTGATCATCTTCGTGCTGGCGATTTATGTCGGCTACCACGTGGTGTGGAACGTCACCCCGGCGCTGCACACCCCGCTGATGGCCGTGACCAACGCCATCTCGGCGATCGTCATCGTCGGCGCCATGCTCGCCGCAGCCCTGACCGTGACGCCAGCGGGCAAGATCATGGGCACCCTGGCCGTGGCACTGGCAGCGGTCAACGTGTTTGGCGGCTTCCTGGTTACCCGGCGGATGCTGGAAATGTTCAAGAAGAAAGTCAAAACCGAGGGGCAGAAGTAATCATGAGCATGAACCTCGTCACGCTTCTGTATCTGGTCGCTTCGATCTGCTTCATCCAGGCGCTCAAAGGCCTGTCGCACCCGACCACCTCGCGCCGCGGCAACTTCTTCGGCATGTTGGGTATGGGCATCGCCATCCTCACCACCGTTGGCCTGATCTACAAACTGGGCGCAGAGTTAGCCACCGCCGGCATCGGTTACGTCATCGTCGGCCTGCTGGTCGGCGGCAGCGCTGGCTCGATCATGGCCAAGCGCGTGGAAATGACCAAGATGCCGGAACTGGTCGCCTTCATGCACAGCATGATCGGCCTGGCGGCGGTCTTCATCGCCATCGCCGCAGTGCTCGAGCCGCAGTCGATGGGTATCGTGCTGCACATCAGCGATCCGATCCCCACCGGTAACCGCCTGGAGCTGTTCCTCGGCGCGGCCATTGGCGCCATTACTTTCTCCGGCTCGGTGATCGCCTTCGGCAAGCTGTCGGGCAAGTACAAGTTCCGCCTGTTCCAGGGCGCACCGGTACAGTTCGCCGGCCAGCACAAGCTCAACCTGATCCTAGGCCTGGCGACCATCGCCCTGGGCCTGATCTTCACCTTCACCGGCCACTACAGTGCCTTCACCCTGATGCTGGCCCTGGCCTTCGTCATGGGCGTGCTGATCATCATCCCGATTGGCGGCGCCGACATGCCGGTGGTGGTGTCGATGCTCAACAGCTACTCGGGCTGGGCAGCGGCGGGTATCGGCTTCTCGCTGAACAACTCGATGCTGATCATCGCAGGCTCGCTGGTGGGTTCGAGCGGCGCGATTCTCTCGTACATCATGTGCAAGGCGATGAACCGCTCGTTCTTCAACGTCATCCTCGGGGGCTTCGGTGGCGCTGCCGATGCCGGGCCGGCGACGGGCTCCAGCGAGCAGCGTCCGGTCAAATCCGGCTCGGCCGACGACGCCACCTTCCTGCTCAGCAACGCCGACAGCGTGATCATCGTCCCAGGCTACGGCCTGGCGGTGGCCCGCGCGCAGCACGCCCTGAAAGAACTGACCGAGAAGCTGGTGCACAACGGTGTCACGGTCAAGTACGCCATTCACCCGGTCGCAGGACGCATGCCGGGGCACATGAACGTGCTGCTGGCCGAGGCCGAGGTGCCTTACGACCAGGTATTCGAGATGGACGACATCAACGCCGAGTTCGGCCAGGCCGATGTGGTGCTGGTGCTGGGCGCCAACGATGTGGTCAACCCATCGGCGAAGACCGACCCCAAATCGCCCATCGCCGGCATGCCGATTCTGGAGGCTTACAAAGCCAAGACCATCATCGTCAACAAGCGCTCGATGGCCAGCGGTTACGCCGGCCTGGACAACGAGCTGTTCTATCTGGACAAGACCATGATGGTGTTCGGCGATGCCAAGAAGGTCATCGAAGACATGGTCAAGGCGGTGGAATAGCCTTCTATATATAGAAGCCGCGTGATCGACCAAGCCCTGGCCCCTGCCGGGGCTTGGTTCGTCATGGCCCCGATGAAAGGTGCGCTTGACCCCACGTTTCATAGACCTTGGTCGGGGGACGGCGCCGGGCGAAGCCACTAGACTGCGCATCTAGCTTGAGTAGCCCGAGATAACAATCCATGTACCGTGATCGTATTCGCTTGTCCTCCCTGCACAGCAAGGTAATGAGTGCAGCAGACGCCGCCGGCCTGATTGAAGATGGCATGACCGTCGGCATGAGCGGTTTCACCCGCGCCGGTGAAGCCAAGGCCGTTCCCCACGCACTGGCCGAGCGCGCCCGCCAGACGCCGCTGAAGATCAGCCTGATGACCGGCGCCAGCCTGGGCAACGACCTCGACAAGCAGCTCACCGAAGCCGGTGTGCTGGCCCGTCGCATGCCGTTCCAGGTGGATAGCACGCTGCGCAAGGCCATCAACGACGGCAAGGTGATGTTCATCGACCAGCACCTGTCGGAAACCGTCGAGCAGTTGCGCAACAAGCAGCTGACTCTGCCGGACATCGCGGTCATCGAAGCGGTGGCGATCACTGAGCAGGGCCATATCGTGCCGACCACCTCGGTGGGCAACTCGGCCAGCTTCGCGATTTTCGCCAAGCGCGTGATCGTCGAGATCAACCTGTCGCACAACCCCAATCTGGAAGGTTTGCACGACATCTACATCCCCACCTACCGACCCACGCGTACGCCGATTCCTCTGGTGAAGGTCGACGACCGCATCGGTAGCACGGCGATTCCGATCGATCCTGCGAAGATCGTCGGCATCGTCATCAGCGAGCAGCCTGACTCACCGTCGACCGTGCTGCCGCCGGACAGCGAAACCCAGGGCATCGCCGATCACCTCATCGCCTTCTTCAAGAAAGAAGTGCAAGCCGGACGCATGACCAGCAAGCTCGGCCCACTGCAGGCCGGCATTGGCAGCATCGCCAACGCGGTGATGTGTGGGCTGATCGACTCGCCGTTCGAAGACCTGACCATGTACTCGGAAGTGTTGCAGGACTCGACCTTCGACCTGATCGACGCCGGCAAGCTCAGCTTCGCCTCGGGCAGTTCGATCACGTTGTCGAGCCGGCGCAACGCCGATGTGTTCGGCAACCTGGAACGCTACAAGGACAAACTGGTACTTCGCCCGCAGGAAATCTCCAACCACCCCGAGGTGGTACGTCGCCTGGGAATCATCGGCATCAACACGGCGCTGGAATTCGACCTCTATGGCAACGTCAATTCCACCCATGTGTGCGGCACGCGCATGATGAACGGTATCGGCGGCTCGGGTGACTTCGCCCGTAACGCTCACCTGGCGGTGTTCGTGACCAAGTCGATTGCCAAGGGTGGCGCGATTTCCAGCGTGGTGCCGATGGTCAGCCACGTCGATCATACCGAGCACGATGTCGACATCCTGGTGACCGAACAGGGCCTTGCCGACTTGCGCGGCCTGGCACCGCGCGAACGTGCCCGGGCGATCATCGATAACTGTGTGCACCCAGACTACCGCGCCGCCCTCGACGACTACTTCACCCGGGCCTGCGAGCGCGGCGGGCACACGCCACATATTCTGCGCGAGGCGCTGAGCTGGCACGAGAACCTCGAAGAAGGTGGCCGTATGCTGGCGATCTGAGGGTTTCCCAAACTGTAAAAGCCCGCGCTAGAGCCTTTGGCTTCTGGCGCGGGCTTTTTTTTGACTTCATTCAGGGGCTGCGCAGGTTAGATAACCGCACATATGTTAATAAACTGTACAACTGTACCGGTTATTCGAGCTTTCAAACTTGCCGCGATGCTAAAAACATTCATAAATGCACCTTATCGGTGCAGACCGGTACAGTTGCGCCAATAAAGGGTGCAACAGCTCCATTTCACAGTTCACTGAGCCACTGCAATACAGTTGAACTGTATCTATTGCGATGGACACAACAGGAGGAAGATGGGCACCAGTTAAATCACTATCTAATGCCGCCATAAGCGGAAGGATGAATCTCATGGAACGTACACTCAGTTCCGATCTGGCTTTCGAAAACAACTCCGCCGCCCAGGCCTCGATGCCGCTGCGTGCACTGTCTACCCTGATGCTGTGGCAGCGTCGCCTGTCCAGCCGTCGTCAGCTGGCGCGCCTCGACAGCCGCCTGCTCGCCGACGCTGGTATCAGCGAGTCGCAACGCTACGAAGAGCTGGGCAAGCCGTTCTGGCGCTAAGCCCGCTCTGCCGGCCTGGCCGGTAGTGAATTCTGAAAACCCGTCGCAGGGAACTGCGACGGGTTTTTTGTTTCCAACGCCCGCCGTAGAGCGGCTTGGGCTGAAACCCATACAGTTTTTACTTTGCCGATTATCGACTGGTACAGTCAGTCACTCTGCTTACATCTGGAAATAACCAAGTACAGTGCAAGGACGCAGAGGGTTTGATAGAAACCTTTGTCCTACGTAACGTACGGCGCACTGCGAGCGTCCGATTAGCAGATCACCACTTGACCCTCTTCAGGAGTTCTCACCATGTCACGTAAACCCCTGTTCGCTGCGGCTCTGTTGTTGAGCCTGGCAGGTACCGCCAGCGCCTCGAGCTTCATCGTCACCACGGACGCAGTGGTCGATGGTATCGCCGCCTCCACCAATGCCACTTCCGACGCCTCCTCCTCCCTGCGCGACAACAAGATCGTTCAGGCCGCTCGTGACGATGCCGCCAGCTTCGTCGGCAGCCAGGGCGAGATTCGCGGCGCGAAACTGGAAAGCGCCTTCAGCTACATTCGCCAGCAAGCACCACAGTTGCAGGCCAGCGATACGCAACTGGCCCAGGCCATCCTCGCGCTCTGACCGGGTAACGTCGCGCTGACCAAGGTCAGCGCGCGAATCGCCTGGCGGGCCCTGACTCTGCTGAAATCTAGAAAGCCCATGCGTTATCTGCTCCCGCTGTCACTGCTGCTCGTCGCCACGGCTGCCCATGCGTTCGATACCAGCACCCAGGGTGTGGTCATCGGCAGCTACGGCACCACTCAGCTGACCACCGCTCCGTTCGATCGCAAACTGATCATCGACGCCCGCGATGACGCGGCTGCGTTCGTCGCCAGTGAAGGCCGGATTCGCGGCGCGCGGCTGCAGGCGGCGCTAATGGCACTGCGCCAGACGCACCCTGCACAAAGTGCCGATGACCTTGAACTGGCGCAGGCAATTCTCGTCCAATGATCCATCCCTGACTCCCCCGCTTCTTCTGGAGATGCTCCATGCGTAAACCGCTGATTGCCGCCACCCTGGGCCTGTTCCTGCTGGCTGACCTGGCCCAGGCACAAACGCTGGTGGCCACCAGCAACATCATCGTGCGGGCCTTTGGCCGTTCGATCGACTTCACCTCCGACACCACCACCTCGATTCGCGATTCCAAAGTGGTGCGCGAGGCCCACGACGATGCCGCAAGCTTCGTGGCCAGCGATGGCGACATTCGTGGTGCACAGCTGGAAGCCGCCTTCACCACCCTGCGCGAGCGCCTGCCAGAAGCGCGTGGCGCCAGCGACCAAGTGCTGGCCGAAGCCATTCTGGCGCTGTGAAGACGGTGCGTGCCTGGCTTCTCGGTTGCGCACTGACGTTACTGGGCACGCCCGCATTGGCCGATCTGCGCCTCGAGCTGCGGACCAATGACCTCGACAGTGCAGAACGACACGCCACACAAACGCTGCTCGATGAAGCGCTGAGCAAGCTGCCGCCACGCTTCGTCGAACAACTGGACCGCCGTGTGCGGGTCAGCTGGAGCGCCGGCATGCGTGCCGACGCCTATGGGCAGGCGTCGCTGGTCGATACCCTCGAACTCAATCGCCGCCTGTTGCCGGGGCTGGTCGACGGCAGCGCCGCCACCCAGCAGACCGGCCGCCCCCACGGCACCGTGCGCGAGGAGCTGCTCGCCACCGTCCTGCATGAGCTGACCCATATCTATGACCGCGCCCGGCTGTGGTCGGCCGCCGATCGACCGTTGCTCAACCGCTGCAAGCGGCAACTGAGCAGCCTGGGCAAGATCGGTCTGCCAGAAGCCTGCCGCGGCCAGACCGAGCGCCGCTTCACCCTCAGCGATGACCCCCGCCTGCTCGACTTGGCCGGCTGGCAGCAATACGTCGGCCGACGCGGCGAACGTGAGCAGCACAACGGCCAGGGCGTGCGCAGCCCGGATGGCTACGAACTGAGCAGCCCCAAGGAGTTCGTCGCGGTCAACATGGAGTATTTCCTCCTCGACGCCAGCTATGGCTGCCGCCGCCCGGCGCTGAATCAGTACCTCAAAGACCATTTCGCCTGGGCGCCGCGCCAGGATGCCTGCGCCAAGGGCCTGCCGTTCATCAACGCCGGCAACGACTTCGCCCGCCAGCCGCTGGGCGAGATCGACCCCGAGCGGGTCTACGAGGTCGACTACCTGCTGGCCGAGGCCAACCAGAACTGGGTCAGCCGCTGGGGCCATAGCATGCTGCGCCTGGTGATCTGTGCCCCCGGCCGCCCGCGCGGCCCTGACTGCCGGCTCGACCTCGATCAGCACCTGGTGCTTTCGTACCGCGCCTTCGTCAATGATGTGCAGTTATCGAGCTGGGATGGCCTGGTGGGCGCCTACCCGTCACGCCTGTTCGTGCTGCCGCTGGGTCAGGTGATCGACGAATACACCAAGACCGAGCTGCGCAGTCTGGCCTCGATTCCGCTCAAGTTCAGCCGCAGCGAAGTGGAGAACCTGGTGCGCCAGGCCGCCGAGATGCACTGGAGCTACGACGGCAACTATTACTTCCTGTCCAACAACTGTGCGGTCGAATCGCTCAAGCTGCTGCGCAGCGGCACCGGCAATCCGCGCCTCAACGACCTCGACAGCATCATGCCCAACGGCCTGCTGGAAGTGCTCAAGGGCCGCGGCCTGGCCGATACCAGCGTGCTCGATGATCCACGCGAGGCACTGCGCCTTGGCTACCGCTTCGATTCCTACCGCGACCGTTTCCAGGCCATGTTCGAGGTGCTGCGCAAGCAGCTGCCGGTGCCGCAGAAGAACGTCGAGGACTGGCTCGCCCAGGATGCCGAACAACGCCGCGCCTGGTTCGCCAAGGCCGACCTGCGCACCAGTGCAGCGTTGCTGCTGCTAGAGCAGGCCAGCCTGCGCCGGCAGTTGCTGCTGGCCCAGGATGAGGTCAAGCAGCGCTACCTGAACGCCAGCGCGTTGAAGGACGGCACGGTCGACAAAGCCAACGAAACCCTGCAACAGATGCTGGCCAACAGCGGCTTCCTCAGCCGCCCGGCCGAGCTGCTCGGCACCCAGGGTTATGGCATCCCGCAGGCCGATGAACGCCAATACCTGGAGCGCACCGCTGGCGAGCGCCAGGCGCAACTGCTGCGCCTGAGCACCAACCTCGATCAGGAAGTGCGCGCCCTGCTCGACCCGAGCCGGGCCAAGGAAATCGCTGCCGTGGAAGCCAACACCCGGCAGATTGGCGAGCATTTGCGGGCCCTGCACAAGGCAGCAGGCGGCTTGCAGTTGCCGTGAGCGGCCCAGCGACCCGCCGCGAGCGCTAACCGTGCGCGGCGGGCCGCAGTCGAAAGCTGGCTGAAAGCTTGCCCACTTAGGATGTCACCATTGCCGGCAGCAGACCGGCGCGCCAGCGACCCGACTCGATTCGGGCCTGGACCATCCAACAACAACAAATGGTGACTGCAATGCCTTTCCGTGCCCTCTTCGTTCTTCCGTTACTCCAGCCCGCTCCCGTTCAGCCGCTCAAGCGCTGACGCGACACGCCGCACCTTCCTTTCGCTGCGCCACGCCTGGAGTACTTCGCCATGCTGACCTTCCTTGGCTTCGCCATGGTCATCACCTTCATGTACCTGATCATGACCAAGCGCCTGTCGGCGCTGATCGCGCTGATTCTGGTACCGATCGTCTTCGCCCTGTTCGGGGGCTTCGCCAGTGACATCGGGCCCATGATGCTGCAAGGCATCAGCAAGCTTGCCCCCACCGGGGTGATGCTGATGTTCGCCATCCTCTACTTCGCCCTGATGATCGACTCAGGCCTGTTCGACCCGGCGGTGCGCAAGATCCTCGCGCTGGTCAAGGGCGACCCGCTGAAGGTCTCGGTCGGCACCGCCGTGCTGGCGCTGGTGGTGTCGCTCGATGGCGACGGCGCCACCACCTACATGATCTGCTGCGCGGCGATGCTGCCGCTGTACAGCCGCCTGGGCATGAGCCCGCGGATCATGGCCGGGTTGATCATCCTCGCCGGTGGCGTGATGAACATGACGCCCTGGGGCGGCCCTACCGCACGTGCCGCCAGCGCGCTGCACGTCGACCCCTCGGACATCTTCGTACCGATGATTCCGGCCATGGCCTTCGGCGTGCTGGCGATCCTCGCCATTGCCTATCTGTACGGCAAACGTGAGCGCGCACGGCTGGGCGAGCTGCGCCTGCCGACCGACGATATCGACCACAGCAGCATCAGCGTGTCGCAGTTCCCCGAGGCGCGCCGGCCGAAGCTGCTGTGGTTCAACGGTGCCCTGACCGCCGCGCTGATGGTCACGCTGATCATGGGCCTGCTGCCGCTGCCGGTGCTGTTCATGATCGCCTTCAGCATTGCCATGATCGTCAACTATCCCTGCCTGCAGCAGCAGAAAGACCGCATCGCCGCCCATGCCGGCAGCGTGCTGGCGGTCACCGGGCTGATCTTCGCGGCGGGTATTTTCACCGGCATTCTGTCCGGCACCGGCATGGTCGAGGCCATGTCGAAAAGCCTGCTGGCGGTGATTCCGCCGAGCATGGGCCCGTACCTTGCGGTGATCACCGCGGTGGTGAGCATGCCGTTCACCTTCTTCATGTCCAACGACGCCTTCTACTACGGCGTGCTGCCGGTGCTGGCCGAGGCGGCCAGCCACTACGGTATTTCGCCGGTGGAAATGGCCCGTGCCTCGATCGTTGGCCAGCCGGTGCACCTGCTCAGCCCGCTGGTGCCCTCGACCTACCTGCTGGTGGCACTGGCGGGCATCGAATTCGGTGACCACCAACGCTTTACCCTGAAGTGGGCCGTGCTGGTGTGCCTGTGCATTCTTCTGGCGGCGCTGCTGCTGGGCGTCTTCCCACTGTTCGGCAGCCTGTAACAGCCCGCCTGCAACCGGGCCTGCCACGCAGGCCCACGCTGCCCTGCGCAAATGTTTCAAATATGTTTCAGCCGTGCCAAGCTGGCGGACGTCGCATCGAACAACTACAGCTTGAGTGAGACCTGTCACAACCGTCCGTACAGGATCAGGCTCACCGCAGCATCCATTGGCCCGCTCAGGGCGTCGGCTTCAAGGGGCTCTGATCATGTTGACCCTGCTCAATCTGCTCTCGGCAGTCACCTTGCTGGTGTGGGGCACGCACATCGTGCGCACCGGCATCCTGCGGGTGTACGGCTCCAACCTGCGTCGGGTGATTGCGCAGAACATGGACAAACGGCCGCTGGCGTTCATTGCCGGTATCGTCGTCACCGCCATGGTGCAGAGCAGCAACGCCACCGCCATGCTGGTCACCTCGTTCGTCGGCCAGGGGCTGATGGCGATGACCCCGGCCCTGGCGATCATGCTTGGCGCCGATGTCGGTACCGCGCTGATGGCCCGGGTGCTGACCTTCGACCTGTCGTGGCTATCGCCGCTGCTGATCTTCCTTGGGGTGATCTTCTTCCTCTCGCGCAAGCAGACCCGCGTCGGCCAAATGGGCCGGGTGGCGATCGGCCTGGGGCTGATCATCCTCGCCCTGGAGCTGATCGTGCAGGCCGCAGCGCCGATCACCCAGGCCCAGGGGGTGAAGGTGCTGTTCGCCTCGCTGACCGGCGATATCCTCCTCGATGCGCTGGTCGGCGCGCTGTTCGCGATGATTTCCTACTCCAGCCTGGCAGCGGTGCTGCTGACCGCGACCCTGGCCGGCTCCGACCTGATCAGCCTGCCGGTGGCCATCGGCCTGGTGGTCGGCGCCAACATCGGCAGCGGCCTGCTGGCGTTCATCAGCACCAGCATGCAGAACGCTGCCGGGCGCCGCGTGGCCCTGGGCAGCCTGCTGTACAAGCTGATCGGCCTGCTGCTGATCATTCCGCTGCTGCACCCGCTGGTCGACTGGCTCGACACCCTGAGCTTCAGCCCGCAGGAACTGGTGATTGGCTTCCACCTGCTCTACAACACCTTGCGCTGCCTGCTGATGCTGCCGACGGTGAAGCTCATGGGCCGCGTCTGCAATGCGCTGCTGCCTGAGCGCGACAGCGGCGAGGCCCAGATGCGTCCGCGCCACCTCGACCCCTCGGCGCTGGAGACTCCCAGCCTGGCGCTGGCCAACGCCGCCCGCGAAACCCTGCGCCTGGGCGATATCGTCGACAGCCTGCTGACCGCCATGCTCGGCGCCCTGCGCGGCACCCAGCCGGCCATGGCGCAGCAGGTACGCACCCTCGGCGAGGACGCCGATGCGCTGTACAGCGCGATCAAGCTGTACCTGGCGCAGATGACCCGTGAAGACCTCAGCGAGCACGACAACCGGCGCTGGGCCGAGATCATCGAGCTGGCGATCAACCTCAAGCTGTCCAGCGACCTGATCGAGCGCATGCTGCGCAAGGTCCAGCAGCAGAAGACCGCCCAGCGCCGAGAGTTCTCCGAAGTGGGCCTGGGTGAGCTGACCGGCCTGCAAGAACAACTGCTGGCCAACCTGCGCCTGGGCCTGTCGGTGTTTCTCAGCGCCGACCCGGAAAGCGCACGCCTGCTGCTGCGGGAAAAACGCCGATTCCGCGCCCAAGAGCGGCGCCTGGCCCACGCCCATGTCAGCCGTTTGCAACGCAAGGTGGTGCAGAGTATCGAGACCAGCTCGCTGCACCTGGAGCTGATCGCTGACATGAACCGGTTGAACTCTTTGTTCTGCAGCAGTGCCTATGTGGTACTAGGCGGTTCGGACACCGGCGGTTTGTTGCTCGACAGTGTTCCCGATGAACCCCGTCAGCCCTGAAATCGTTCACCTCGGAGACTGCCCGCCCGCCCATGCGTTGTCTGATGCTGATCTGCCTGCTGCTGTTCACCCTGCCGTCGCTCGCCCTGGACCGCTCACGGGTCGAAGGCTACCTGCTACCCAACGGCCTGCAGGTGATTCTCAAGCCAGGCTATGAGAGCGATCACGTCTCCATTCGGCTGGTGATCGGCGTTGGCCTCGACGATTTCCCCTGCGACCAGCGCGAGCTGCCGCACCTGCTCGAACACTTACTGTTCAGCGGCCTGGACGAGAGCGGTGAGGGTGGCCTGGAAATGCGCCTGCAAAGCCTGGGCGGCGAATGGAACGCCTTCACCAGCAACGCCGATACCACCTTCGTCATCGAAGCGCCGGCGCGCAACCAGCGCAAGGTGCTCGACCTGCTGCTGGCGCTGGTGCGCGATACGCAGATCGACGCCAAAGCCCTGGCCAATGCGAAGAAGATCATCGAGCGCGAGGACGGCGGGCATTACAGCCGCGTGCAGCGCTGGCTGGATCGCCAGGACATCGGTCACCGCGCCAGCGATCAGCTCGCCGAGGAGCTGGGCCTCAAGTGCGCCGAGCGCTCCGATGTCGACGACATGACCCTCAAGCAGGTCAACCAGTTGCGCGAGCACTGGTACGCCGCCAACAACATGACCCTGATCGTCGTCGGTGGCCTCGACAAACTGCTGCCGGCCTACCTGGAACGCAGCTATGGCGAGCTGCCGCCCAGCGAGCCAGGCGAACGCCGTGACCTGGAAACCATCACCCATCAGGCCGAACAGCGTCGCACCCTGACCCGGGGCTGGCTGGGCGACAGCGCCAAGCTGCACTGGCTGTTCATCGAGCCGGTGCTGGATGTCGACCACGAACAGACTCTCGACCTGGTGTCGCGCTACCTCGACTGGGCGCTGTACGAACAGCTGCGCCTGCGCCATGGGCTGTCGTACGGGCCCTCGGTGCAACGCGAGAGCTTCGGCGACAGCGGCATGCTCAGCCTCAATGCCGACCTGGAGCGCGACGATGTCGATGCGGCGGTTTCGGTGCTCGAAGGGCTGTTCGACACGCTGCGCAAGGACGGCCTGGATGCGCAGACCTTCGCCCGCATCAAGGACGCGGCCATCGCCCGCGAGAGCTGGAGCAGCCAAGGCAACAGTGCCCTGGCGGACTACTACTGGGGCGGCCTGAACAGCTACAGCGACGGGCGCTACCAAGACCCGATCGGCAAGCTGCGCAAAGTGAAGCTGGAGGAAGCCAACGCAGCGCTGCGTGAGCTGCTCAAGTCACCCGGTTACCTGCGCATCGAGCAGCCGCTGATGGCCTACGACGAGCTGTACGGGCTGGTCGGCCTGCTGCTGGCCTCGCTTCTGGCCATTGGCCTGTTGCGCCGCCGGCGCCAGCCGCCACCACCTCGGCCCAGCGGTGCTACACGGCACCGCTGATTCGGCGCTATCCTTGCGCCAGCGCCGCCTTCGCGGCTGGCGCTGGTCCCCTTTTCCTGCCGTGTAGCTGACCCATGCCGCCCATACCTCATCTCGTTCAGCGCGTTATCGAGCTGCTCAAACGCTATCCCGGGGTCATCGCCCTCGGTGGTTTCCTCTCGGGTATCGGCAGCTTCATCCTGGTCGACCGCCAGGCGGGCCTCGCCAGCTGGATCGCCATCCTGCTGCTGGTCAGCTGGATCTGGCTGATGCTGGAGAACACCCTCACCGGCTTGTTCGCCCGCACCTTCAAGCGCGAAATCCCACAGCCGCTGCTGCGCTATGCCACGCAGATGATCCACCAGGAAAGCCTGTTCTTCGTCCTGCCGTTCTTCTTCATCACCACCACCTGGAACAGCGGCCAGCTGGTGTTCACTGGCCTGCTCGCCGGCGCCGGGCTGGTGTCGATCGTCGACCCGCTGTACTACCGCTGGCTGGCGCCGCGACGCTGGCTGTTCATGGCTCTGCACACGCTGACGCTGTTCGCTGCACTGCTCACCGCCCTGCCGATCATCCTCCACCTGACCACCGCGCAGAGCTTCAAGCTGGCGCTGATTGCGGCCATGGTGCTGTCGTTCCCAAGCCTTGCCAGCAGCTTCCCGATCAACACCTGGCGGCGCGGTGCGGCGCTGGTGCTGTTGACCCTGGCGGTCGGTGGTTGCGGTTGGTTGCTGCGTTCGTGGGTGCCACCGGCAACGCTGTGGATGACCGAAGTGGCGGTGAGTACCCAGGTCAACAATCGCCAGCCGGGCGACTCGCTGGAAGAAATCGCCGCCAGTCAGATTCGCAGCAGCGGGCTCTATGCCTACACCTCGATCAACGCACCGCGCGGGCTCAACGAGCGCATCTACCATGTCTGGCAAAAGGACGGCCAGGAAGTCGACCGCATCGCCCTCGACATCAAGGGCGGACGCAAAGAGGGCTACCGTGCCTGGACGCACAAGCAGAACTTCCCGCCTAACCCGGTCGGTCGCTGGCAGGTACGGGTGCTGACCGAGGATGGTCAGGTGATTGGCGTGCTGCGCTTCAAGGTCATCGACGACGCCGCGAAACCGGCCAGTTGAGGGCTGGGCCGGGCGTTGCGCACCGGCCCTTGGGTTCAGCTCAGGCGAAGAACCAGTAGCAGACGAAGATCGCCGCCACCACCCCGGAAAACTCGGCGAGCAGCGCGCAGCCCACGGCGTGGCGGACCCGCTGGATACCCACCGCGCCGAAATACACCGCCAGCACGTAGAAGGTGGTTTCGGTGCTGCCCTGAATGGTCGCCGCGACCAGCGCCGGGAAGCTGTCGACACCCTGGGCCTGCATGGTCTCGATCAGCATGGCCCGCGCTGCACTGCCCGAGAACGGTTTGACCAGCGCGGTCGGCAGGCCATCGACGAAGCGCGTGTCCAACCCTAGCCAGTTCACCGCGTGACGAATGCCGTCCAGCGCCAGCTCCAGCGCCCCCGAGGCGCGCAGCACACCCACCGCGACCAGCATCGCCACCAGGTAGGGCAGCAGGTTCTTGGCGACGTCGAAGCCCTCTTTGGCGCCTTCGACGAACGCTTCGTAGACCTTGACCCGCTTCAATGCGCCAATCAGCAGGAACAGCACGATCACGCCGAACAGCGTGAGGTTGCCGAGCAGCGACGACAGGCTGGCCAGGGCGGCGGCGGACAGCGTGCCGAGGAAGGCCATGAAGCCGCCCAGCAACAGCGCACCCGGAATCATGTAGGCCAGCACCACCGGGTCCCACAGGCGCAGGCGCTGCATCACCGCCACCGACAGCAGGCCCACCAGGGTCGAGACGCTGGTGGCCAGCAGAATCGGCAGGAACACCAGGGTCGGGTCGGTGGCCCCTTGCTGGGCGCGGTACATGAAGATGGTCACCGGCAGAAGGGTCAGCGACGAGGCGTTGAGTACCAGAAAGAGGATCTGCGCGTTGCTCGCGGTGGTGCTGCTGGGGTTGAGCTCCTGCAAGGCGCGCATGGCTTTGAGGCCGATGGGCGTGGCGGCGTTGTCCAGGCCCAGGCCGTTGGCGGCGAAGTTCATGGTGATCAGGCCCAGCGCCGGGTGCCCCTTGGGCACCTCGGGCATGAGCCGGGCGAACAGCGGGCCGAGCACCTTGGCCAGCCATTCGACGATGCCGGCCTGCTCGGCGATCTTCAGAAAGCCCAGCCACAGGGTGAGGGTGCCGAACAGCAGGATCACCACATCCACCGACAGCTTGGCCATGGCGAAGATGCTCTCGACCATGGCCGCGAAGATGCCGGCATTGCCGCCGACCAGCCACTGCGCCAGCGCCGAGATGCTGCCTACCAGGAAAAAGCCAAGCCACAGGCCGTTGAGCATCCGCGTCGTCCCCCGAAAAATGCCCGCATCATAACCCAGCCCACCAACAAAAAGCCCCGACCAAGGCCGGGGCTCTGAGTGCAACGCGTCGGCTGGCGACTTACTGCTTGACCGCCTGCGCGCTGACTGCAGCGGCTTTCTTGCCGGTCATGTGCGGCAGCGAGTTGTAGTAAGCCTCGCCTTTGGCCGCGTCGTACATGCCTTCCCAACGGGCGATCACCAGCGCCGCCAAGGCGTTGCCGACCACGTTCAGCGCGGTACGGGCCATGTCCATGATGCGGTCGACACCGGCGATGAAGGCCAGGCCTTCCAGCGGAATACCGACGCTGCCCAGGGTCGCCAACAGAACCACGAAGGACACGCCCGGTACGCCGGCGATACCTTTGGAAGTGACCATCAGGGTCAGCACCAGCAGCAGCTGCTGGCTCCAGGTCAGGTCGATGCCGTACAGCTGGGCGATGAACAGGGCCGCGATGCTCTGGTACAGGGTCGAGCCGTCGAGGTTGAACGAGTAGCCGGTCGGCACCACGAAGCTGCAGATCGATTTCGGCGCACCGTAGGCTTCCATCTTCTCGATCACGCGCGGCAGTACGGTTTCCGAGCTGGAGGTGGAGTAGGCGAGGATCAGCTCGTCTTTCATGATGCGCATGATCTTGATCACCGAGAAGCCGAACACTCGTGCGACAAGGCCCAGCACCATGAAGGCGAAGAAGGCGATGGCGAAGTACACCAGCAAGACCAGCTTGGCCAGCGGCAACAGCGAAGCGAAGCCAAAGTTGGCGACGGTCACGGCGATCAGGGCGAATACGCCGATCGGGGCGTAGTTCATGATCATGTGGGTGACCTTGAACATGGTTTCCGAAACGCCCTGGAAGGTGCGCACCAGCGGCTCACGCAGGTCGCTGGGCAGGCTAGAAAGGCCCATGCCGAACATGACCGAGAAGAAGATGATCGGCAGCATTTCACCGCGCATCAGCGCTGCGAAGATGTTCGAGGGGATCAGGTTGAGCAGGGTCTGGATGAATGCATGCTCATGCTGCACTTCAGCCGCCGTGGCCTGGTACTTGGAGATGTCCACGGTACCCAGGGTGCTCATGTCGATGCCGGCGCCCGGATGGAACACGTTGGCCAGCACCAGACCGACGACGATGGCGATGGTGGTCACCACTTCGAAGTAGATGATGGTTTTCAGGCCGATGCTGCCGAGCTTCTTGGCGTCGCCCACACCGGCGATGCCGACGATCAGCGAAGAGATCACGATGGGCACGACGATCATCTTGATCAGACGAATGAAGATGTCACCGGCGGGTTGGAGGATGTTGCTGATCCACCATGCCTTTTCTGCACTGAAATGATTCAGCAGCGCGCCGATTGCAACGCCCAGGACCAGACCGATGACGATCTGCCAGGCGAGGCTCAGTTTTGCCTTCTTCATGTCGTTACCCTTTGTTGTAGTGGACATGGTTCGCCGGCCGGAAATACACGTGCCAGAGCCATCTGGCTGGGTCACGAGTGAACTGTTGCTTCCGTTAGGCGGGCTCCATGAAAGGTCACCGCAGGCACGTCAAGTGACGCCGGTGCCCGCGAAAAGGCGGCAACTATTGCCATGGGAGAAGGGTCAGTCTAATGCCGGAAACGACTACCCTATGCCGAAACTGCATAACTAAGGTGGGGTAAATCGGCCATTTCGGGAGGTATTTTTTTACTTGTTCGGATAACCGAACAACCACGAAAACCCTCCATTCGGTGTGTGTGCCGTGGGTGGCGGAAAGCGCGCAGCTTGATGTTCGACAATCCGAATGGGCGGCGAGCGCTCATCGGGCGGATGCAAACGAAGGGAAAAATTCGATGTGTGGCGAAGGGGAAATGTGTCTTCTCAGACATTTCCTACGCTATCGAGAAGGGGAATCGGTGCTTCGGAGGTCAGGTCCGCTCCACGGCATGGACCTGAACCTTCCGATGCTACCTTTCCTGACCCGGCCCATTACGGAGGTACTCCCTGTACCCCTAGGCCACTCCGACTGTGCAACCGTCAGAACAGCCCGACCCCCTGGTCATGTGCCTCATCTTGTCGATGCGGCGCATCATGGAAGTGGCAACGGTAATCGGGTTGCACTTCCAAATGATTACAGTGCGCTACCGCTGGTCAGTACCAGTTCGGGTCGCGCTTGAGCTGCTCCTGAAGCAGCGCCTTCATGCCGTCGTCCGGGTCACCGATCCAGCGATACTGGGCGTGACGGGTGGGCGATTTATCCTTCGGCAGGCCTTCGGGCACTTCGACGAGCATCCCGTAGGCGTCTTCCTTGTCCCAGCTGAATGCCACTACCAGCCGCTTGTAGGTGCAGGTGGTCTCGGTTTCGCACAAAGGCCCGACCAAGTACTTGTCACCGTCTTCGGTAGCTGCAGACATCTGTTGTTGCGCGCTGCCCGACAGGTTGATCACCCAATCCGGCAAGCGTTCTTGACCTTTTATGGCGTCCTGCCATGTTTCGCGGTATTCCGAATCCGCGCCCAGCAACGTATTCAGATAGACCTGGCCGTCATTGGCGGCCAGGACGGCTGAACTGCTGCCGATCAGCACGGCAGCAGCCAGCACGTTCCTGAGCAGGGTGTTCATGGACGGCCACGGCCTCGACCGAAGAAGAACGATGCAACGAACAGAACCAGGAAGACGATGAACAGGATCTTGGCGATACCCGTTGCAGCGCCGGCGATACCACCAAAGCCCAATACAGCGGCGACGATGGCAATGATCAGGAAGGTAATTGCCCAACTCAGCATGGTGATTCTCCTATTTCCTATGGAATCAGTACGGCGGGGCCTTAGAAGACCCAGCGTTCCTGGGGTACGACGTTATCGATAGTGGCCGGGGAAGCTTTGGCCACGGGTGCCTGCGGCAGGGTTTCGGCGGCTTTCACCAACGAAGTTGAACGAGTGGCCTGAATCTTTGCCAAAAGAGCCGTCTGGGCTGCGACCTGGTCGGCAAGACGGGCAGTCTGCACGCTGTGATAGAACTGCCCGGCGACAATGGTCAGCACCAGTGCAACGCCAATGAAGAGGAGCTGGCCCACAGGCAGGGTGCTTGCGGTCTGCATGCTGTTGACGGTCTGGCGGTTCATGCCGGCTCCTCCTACTGGACTACTGAATTCGTTATCTGATCCTGATCAAGTAGTTGCAGCCTGCATGCCAGCTTTGCACGATTAATTTTTTCGTTATAAATCAAAGAGTTATCTGATTAAGACATGGGTGCCACGGGCGTATCCTGCACGATGCACGACCTGGGGTCGTGCAATTTGCAAGAAGCGCCGCTGGCCCGTTCAGCCCTCGACCTTGGTCGCGACCTTGAGCATGTCGGCATCCACGCCGCGCACGCCGACGATCTGCCGGGCAATTTCCACCGCCACGGTTTTCAGTTCGCTGCTCACCACATCGCCCGACAACTTCACCAGGCCTTCGGCACTGACCACGTGGATGGTGCCGCCATCGAGGTTGCGGCTGAAGCGGTAGCTGTTTTCGATCTTGTCGACGATCCAGCTGTCGCTGGGCTGCGGCCCACTGGGTGCGTCCACGGGTTTGTTGCGGGCTTCGGCCATGGCCGCGCTGTCCAGGCTCACCAGGTTGTTGGCCAAGTGCACGCCCTCGGTGGTGCGCGCAACGACACCGGCCAGGTCCTTGGCCTCGGCACTGTCGACGCGGCCACGCAGGGTGACGACACCGTCGCGGCTTTCAACCTCGATGGGCGCTTTCTCGGTGACCCGGCTCCAGGCCAGACGGGCGCGGACCATCGCCGCCAACGTGGCGTCATCCAGCCGCTGGGCGTAGGAACGTGCCTCGAGCGGTTGTTCGACCAGCTCGGCGTTGACCTTGAGCTGGTTATCCACCTTGTCGATGCCGGCGGTCGCCAGCGCAACGCGCTCTGCCAGGTCGCGCTCGACCTGGTTTTCCACCTCGCCGCTCAGGCGCGCCTGGGCGCCGTCGACGCTTACGTCGATCTTGAACGGGTTGAGTACGCGGTTGAGCGACAGTGCCGTCTGCACGCCACCCTCGAGCCGGGCGTTTTGCACAGGATCGGCAAATACCGCAGCGCTGGTCATCAGACTGAACGCCAGAACGGCAACGGATGGCAGGGTTTTCATGAATTCTCTCCTGTGTGTGCAAAGCCTGTGATCGTCGCAACCGGCGTGCCAGCGCTCCAATCAATGGGAAATTTTCAGACTTTCAACGGGTTAGCCAAGCTGCAGGCAACCGGCTAGCATTGCAAAGTCAGCAGGTACACAGAAAAGACCATGCAACTTGCCCGATATTTCCGAGACTAAGTGTGACTATTCGCAAAGGAGCGTAGGAAAGATGGAATCCGCCCAGGACACCCAAGGCCGCATTCTGCTGGTGGACGATGAGTCCGCCATCCTGCGTACCTTCCGTTATTGCCTTGAAGATGAAGGCTATAGCGTCGCCACGGCCAACAGCGCGAGCCAGGCAGACACGCTGCTGCAGCGTCAGGTGTTCGACCTGTGCTTCCTGGATTTGCGTCTGGGTGAAGACAACGGCCTCGACGTGCTGGCGCAGATGCGCATTCAGGCGCCGTGGATGCGCGTGGTCATCGTCACCGCGCACTCGGCGATCGACACCGCCGTCGATGCCATTCAGGCGGGCGCCGCCGACTACCTGGTCAAGCCGTGCAGCCCCGACCAACTGCGCCTGGCCACTGCCAAGCAGTTGGAGGTACGCCAGCTCTCGGCGCGCCTGGAAGCCCTCGAAGGCGAGGTGCGCAAGCCCAAGGACGGCCTCGACTCGCACAGCCCGGCGATGATGGTGGTGCTGGAGACCGCGCGCCAGGTGGCCACCACCGATGCCAACATTCTCATCCTCGGCGAGTCCGGCACCGGCAAGGGCGAACTGGCCCGCGCCATTCATGGCTGGAGCAAGCGGGCGCGCAAGTCGTGCGTGACCATCAACTGCCCGTCGCTGACCGCCGAGCTGATGGAAAGCGAGCTGTTCGGCCACAGCCGCGGCGCCTTCACCGGCGCCAGCGAAAGCACCTTGGGCCGGGTCAATCAGGCCGACGGCGGTACGTTGTTCCTCGATGAGATCGGCGACTTCCCGCTAACCCTGCAGCCCAAGCTGCTGCGTTTCATTCAGGACAAGGAATACGAGCGGGTCGGCGACCCGGTGACGCGCCGCGCCGATGTGCGCATTCTCGCCGCGACCAACCTCAACCTCGAGGAAATGGTCCGCGATGGCCGCTTCCGTGAAGACCTGCTGTACCGCCTCAACGTCATCACCTTGCATCTGCCGCCGTTGCGCGAGCGCAGCGAAGACATCCTGACCCTGGCCGAGCGCTTCCTGGCGCGGTTCGTCAAAGACTACTCACGGCCTGCGCGCGGCTTCACCGATGAAGCGCGCTCGGCACTGCTCAACTACCGCTGGCCGGGCAACATTCGCGAGCTGCGCAACGTCATCGAGCGGGCAAGCATCATCTGCCCACAGGAGCGGGTCGAGGTCAGCCACCTGGGCATGGGCGAGCAACCGAGCGGCAATGCGCCGCGGGTCGGCGCCGCATTGAGCCTGGATGAACTGGAGCGGGCGCACATCGGTGCGGTGCTGGCCACCAGCGACACCCTCGATCAGGCCGCCAAAACCCTCGGTATCGACGCCTCGACGCTGTACCGCAAGCGTAAGCAGTACAACCTGTGAAGTGGCCAATGAAGCTGCGCACGCGGCTGTTCCTGAGCATCTCGGCACTCATCACCGTGGCCTTGATGGGTTTGCTGCTGGGGCTGGTGAGCGTCATGCAGATGGCCTCCATGCAGCAGCGCATGCTCCAGCAGACCAGCCATGTGCTGGAAATGGGCGTCAAGCTGCGGCAGAACCTGGGCGAGCAGCTCACCCAGATCCTCGATGAAAGCCCTGATCGGGAGAGCCTGGGCAGCCTGCAACAGAACTTCCAGGCGTTGCTCGACAAAGGCCTGGAGGAGGGCGGTGAGCGCACCGGCTTCGCCGCCGTCAGCAACAGTTATCAGGATTTCCTCAAGGTCTACCGGGAAAGTGTCACGCCATCGCGGGAAATGGGCCTTGAACAGCCGCTGGGCATGGCCTTCGATCATGTCAGGCGCAACCTGATCGCCTCGAGCAGCCGGGCGCTCGACGAGATTTCCCGCACCGAAGAGAAAAATCACGACCAAGCCCTGTTGGTCAGCGGCGTGCTGGGCCTGATGGGCCTGGCGGTGCTGGTGCTTGGTTTCATCACCGCGCACAGCATCGCGCGGCGCTTCGGCCTTCCCATCGAGGCGCTGGCGCGGGCCGCCGACCAGGTCGGGCGCGGCAACTTCGATGTCACCCTGCCGGTCGCCCAGGCCAGCGAACTCAACCAGCTGACCCGCCGCTTCGGCCTGATGGCCGATGCCCTGCGCAAGCACCAGGCGACCAATATCGATGAACTGCTGGCCGGCCAGCAACGCTTGCAGGCGGTGCTCGACAGCATCGACGATGGCCTGCTGATCATCGATCCCGAAGGCCGCCTCGAGCACCTCAACCCGGTCGCCCAGCGCCAACTGGGCTGGGACGACGGGCGCATCGGCACGCCACTGGAAGAAGCCTTGCAGCGACCTGAACTGCAGCAGCAGTTGAGCCAGGTACTGCGTGGCGGCAACCTTGACCGGCCACCTGACGACCTGAGCCTGGAAGTCGGTGACGAAAATCGTCTGCTGACCTACAGCCTGACCCCGGTCAGCCACCCGCAAGGCCCGATCCTGGGCGCAGTGATGGTGCTGCGCGACGTCACCGAGCAGCGCGCCTTCGAGCGGGTGCGCAGCGAGTTCGTGTTGCGCGCCTCGCACGAGCTGCGTACGCCGATCACCGGCATGCACATGGCCTTCGGCCTGTTCCGTGAGCGGATCAAGTTCCCCGGCGACTCGCGTGAAAGCGACCTGCTCGACACCATTGGTGAAGAGATGCAGCGCCTCACGCAGTTGATCAACGACTTGCTCAACTTCTCTCGCTACCAGAGCGGCCTGCAGAAGCTCGACGTTGCGCCGTGCGACATTGAAACCCTCATGCAGCGGGCGCACGAGCGCTTCCAGGCCTCGGCCGCCGACAAGCAGATCGGGCTGGTGGTGGACATGGAACTACCGCTGCCACGCATCCAGGCCGATGTCGGCCAGCTCGACCGGGTGCTCGACAACCTGCTGCACAACGCCATCCGCCATACCCCTGCCGGTGGCAACATCCGCCTGCACGCCCGGCGCCACGCCGACCGGGTGATCGTCAGCGTCGAAGACAGTGGCGAGGGCATCGCCTACGGCCAGCAGGGGCGGATTTTCGAGCCCTTCGTACAGGTCGGGCGCAAGAAAGGCGGGGCTGGCCTGGGCCTGGCCCTGTGCAAAGAGATCGTGCAGTTGCACGGTGGCCGCATGGGCGTGTTCTCGCGGCCCGGCCAGGGCACGCAGTTCTACATGGCGCTGCCGGTCTGACGCGCACCGCCGTTCACGAACTGCCCGCAGCCAGCGGCCGGCTGCGGGCAAGCAGGGCGATGAACTGCTGGGCGCTGAGGGGCTGGGCGAACAACCAGCCCTGACCATAATTAACCCCCTCGCTGCTGAGCAGCAGCGCCTGCGCTTCGCACTCGATGCCCTCGGCGATCACTCGCAGGTGCAGCGAATGCGCCATGCGGATGATGTGCGGGGCCACGCCGCTGCTGGCGGCATCGTGGCCAAGGGCATCGATGAACGCCTTGTCGATCTTCAGGCAGTCCACCGGCAGGGTTTGCAGGTACGACAAGCTGCAGTAGCCAGTGCCGAAATCATCGATCAGCACCTGATGCCCCGAGGCGCGCAGCGCTTGCAGGTTGTCGCGCGCCACCACCACATCGATCAGGCCGCGCTCGGTGACTTCAAAGGCGATCTGCGTGGCCGACACCCGGTGCCGGGCCAACAGGCGGGCGGCGACCAGGCCGATGCGCGGCGCCATCACATCGCAGGCCGCAAGATTCACCGACACGTACAACTGGCGGTTGGCGCGCAGCACATGGCCGAGCTGCTCGAGCACGCGCTGCAGAACGAAATCGGTGATCTGGCGGATCTGCCCGGTGTTTTCCGCCATGGGAATGAACAGGTCGGGGCTGGTCAGGCTGCCGTCCTGCCGGTGCCAGCGCACCAGCGCCTCGGCGCCCACGCAGCGCCGGCTGGCAAGCTCGAAGATGGGCTGGTAGAGCACTTGCAGCTCGCCGCGGCGCAGCGCCTGTTGCAGCGCCGAGCTCATCGAGCGCCGGCGCTCGATCCATTGCAGAGTCAACCAACCGATGCAAGCGGCCAGCAGCAGGCTGACCGGAAACAGCAACCACAGCGGCCCGTCGAGGCGCACGGGCTGGTTGGCGCGGGGCGCGATCAGCACCAGCTGGTAGTCGGGGGAGCGGGTCGGCATGCGGTAGACGAGCTTGTCGCTCATTTCGAGTAAAGGGCTGTGCGAGCGCGGCGGCCAGTCTGCCGAGGGCGGCCATTGCTGCGCCGGACCCAGCACGGGGATCGCCCGGCTGCCATGGTCGAGCAGCACCAGCAGACTGCCGCCCGGCGGCAGGTCGACCACGTCGGTGAGATGGCCACGCGAGGTCGACACCAGAAACCGCCCGCGGCCGAGCATCAGCGCCGCCAGGTTGTCGTTGGGTTCGGTGCTGGTGTTGAGCCAGTAGCGGTAGGTGGGGCCTTGGATGTCGGCGGCCCGCTGCGGCTCGATCACCCGTTCGCCACCGCGGTTCGAACAGGCCTGGCTGGTATCGACGTAGGCCGCCTCATAGATGAAGCGTGAACGCAGGCCGACCTCCTGCAACGCTGTCTTCATCGCCGCGTCGCAGCCGCGCAGGGGTTGCGCCTGCAAGGTATCGACGCCCTGGCGCAGCTCGCCGAAGACCTGCTCCAGGCGCTCGCGGAAACGCTCGCCCTGGGCGTTCATCTGCGCGCTTTCTTCCCGGTTCATCTGCTGCACGGCAAGGCCGACGCTGGCAGCCAGCAACAGCCCAGCGCTGACCACTGCCGCAAGTACGGCGAGCAGCCAGGGACGGTCGAAAATCTGACGCAGGGCGGTTGGGGGGGCGGGCATGCGCAGCATCCAGTTGAATACACGCAGGTATAGCAACTGGCGCAGGTTTCAGCCTGCCCGTTGGGCGGGGTTCATCGACCTTTCATCTGTGCAGGGGCACCCGCCCTCAGCGCATGTGGTTGAGCACCTGAAGCATGGCTGCGGTCTGCGCATCCGGCTGGCCGTCATAGCGCTGCGGGCGGAAGCGCATCTGGAAGGCGGTGATCACCTGACGCGTGGCCTGGTCCAGCTCGCCGTTCTGCGGCACCGCGTAGCCGAAGCGCGCCAGCTGCTGCTGATACCAGACGATCGACGGCGGGCTGACTGCGAATATGGCTTGCTGACGGGCCACGGCATTGGCGTCGGGCCACAGCCCCAGGCCCGCATCGGCCAGGCGCTTCCAGGGGAACAACGGCCCCGGATCGAGCTTGCGCAGGGGGGCGATATCGCTGTGGCCAACGATGTAGCGCGGCTGGATGGCGTTGCGTTTAACGATGTCCTTGACCAAGGCGATCACGGCCTGGATCTGCTGCTCGCTGTACGGGTGCCAGACCCGCCCCTGCGGGGTGTCGGTGAAGCCGGGATTGACGATTTCGATGCCGATCGAGGTGGAGTTGAGCCAGGTACGGCCATCCCACTGGCTGTCGCCGGCATGCCAGGCGCGACGGCTCTCGTCGACCAGCTGGTAGACCGTGGCAGGGCCGTCGCCGATCAGGTAATGGCTGCTGACTTCGCCATGGGTCAGCAGCGCCATCGAGCGCTCGAGCGAGGCATTGGTGTAGTGCAGGACGACGAACTGGATGCGCCCATCCTGGTTGGCCGAGACATGGCTGCGGTCGATGCGCAGGCCGGACGAGCAACCGGCCAGCAGTAACACGAGAACAGAGGTGATGAGCGCTTTCATGGGGCCTACGGTGGGCTGAGTCGGTGACGCGACAGCATAACGCAAGCGCCGCGATGACTCAGCCCTGTTCGACGCGATTGCGTCCTTGCGCCTTGGCCCGGTACAGCGCCTGATCGGCGCGCTTGAGCACGGCGTCGCTGCGCTCGGCGGGGTTGAAGGCGCTGACACCGATGCACAGGGTGATGGTCACCGGCTCACCCTTGAAGTGGAACGGGCAGGCCTCGACGGCGGCGCGCAGGCTATCGGCGAACTGCGCAGCGGCGCTCAGCGGCGTCTGCGGCATCAGCAGGACGAATTCTTCACCGCCGAAACGGGCGATGAAATCCCGCGCGCGCAGGCGTTTGCTCAGCACGTTGGCGACGATCTTCAGCACTTTGTCGCCCGCCAGGTGGCCGTAGCCATCGTTGATGCGCTTGAAGTGATCGAGGTCGATGATCGCCATCGACAACTGCCCACCCTGGTTGTGCCAGGCCTGTACTTCCTGCTCGATGCGTTCGGCCCAGGCCGCGCGGTTGGGCAGCCCGGTGAGCGGATCGAGCAGGGCTTTCTGGCGTTGTTCCTCGAGGTGCTCGCGGTAGCCGAGCGCCTCTTGCTCCATGCCCGCCACGCGCGCGGCCAGGCCGTGCAGGCGTGCGGCCAGTTCCTGCTCGCGTTGGTCGCGGGCGTGCTGGTGGGCATCCAGGGTGCCGAGCAGGCCTTCGAAGCGGCTGTCAAGCACCTGCTTCAGGCTGGCCAGGTCGGAGGCGCCCTTGACGCTGCTCTGCAGGCCATCGACCTGCTCGCGCAGCTGGCTGTCGAGCTGCTGCGCCGCGACGCTGTTGTCGGCGTGACCGGCGCTGGCGTCCTGCAAGTGGCCATGGAACGCTTCGAGGCGTTCATTGAGCTGCTGCAGGTAGGCCTCGAACTCATGCTTGCCACTGTCGGTGATCGCCAGCATGAACACGGCCAGGTCATCGAGAATCGGGATCAGCTCGTACCAGTTCAGGCCCCGGGCGACCCGCTCGCGCATGGCCAGTGCCTGATCCTTGTAGTGCTCGGGCAGGTTGAGGTCATCGAGCAGGCCGAGCAGGGTCTGCTCGATATGCACGGCCACCTGGCTGTAGGGAGGCTCAAGGGCCTGGGGCAGGGCGTACGGGCCGTCTTCGGCGGCGCAGGTGTCGGCCAGGGCGGGCAACGGCGCGGCGGCGGGCGCAGCAGGCTCGAGGACGCGCTGTTCGTCAGTGGCTGTGGCCGTGGCTTCGGCAGAGTGCGCAGCAGGTACAGCGGCTTCGTCAGCGGCTTGCGCGACAGGCGCCGGGGCGTGGACTGTCGGTGCCGGGGCCTGCATGAGCTGCTGCGGGGTCTGGGTCGATGATTCACTCGCGGCTTCGACCACGGCGGCCGCAACCGGTGCTGGCATCGGCTCTGGCTCGATAGGGGGCTCCGGCGCGACCGAGGGTGATGCAGAAGGCGCAACCGGCGCGGCCTCGGCAGCCGGAGTCGAAGTCGGAGTCGGAGCCGGAGCCGGTTGGGGCTGTAGCGGCGCGGTGGGTTCGGCCAGCGCTTCAGCGCTTTCCCGCGCCCCGAACAAGCGTTGCAGCAAGCCTGGGCGAGCGTCGTCCGGCGCCTTTTTCAGCGCAGCCAGGGCACGTTCCTGCAAGCCGCTGAGCTCACCCAGCAGCGGCGGCAAGTCGCGGGACTGGCCGACACCCCCGTCGATCTTCTTGCCGAGCTTCTTCAGCGCCCGGGTGTGTTCTGCGGGCAGCGGCAGGCCCTGCAATTGATCGACCAGCGAGGTCAGCGCTTCGCGCACCTGGTTCATACGGGTTTCGCGGCGGTGCTCGGAGTCGAGCACGGCCTTTTCCAGCCGCGGAATCAGCCCGGCCAGGCCGGCGTCCATGTTGTCGCTGCGGATCACCTCGCGCATTTCCTTCATGCACAGGTCGACCGCCTTGTCGCTGCCTTCGGCCGCCAGCGTGCTGCGCACCAGCCCCCGGCGCAGCAGGTCGAGGCGCGCATCCCAGCGGCGCTCGATCTTGTCGTGCTGCTCGATGGTCTTGAGGTACTTCTCTTTCCAACGCTCGGCGTCGTCTGTCATGCCCGGGGTCCGCTAGGGGTGGTGGCATTGCCTGACCCGGTGGGGCGTCAGCGCAAGACCGGCAGCGTATCCACAGTCAGGGCGTCAGGCAAACGAATCTCCACGGCCACGGGGAGGTGGTCGGAAATCGGCTGGGCGAGGACTTCGACCCGCTCCAGGGTCAGGCTGGGGCTGAGCAGGATGTGGTCAAGGCAGCGCTGTGGGCGCCAGCTGGGGAAGGTCGCTTCGACCTGCGGGGCGACCAGTCCGAGATCGCGCAAGGGCGAGTGCTCGAGCAGGTCGGAAGCATGGGTATTCATGTCGCCCATCAGCACCTGATGGCGGTAGCCGCCGATCAATTCACGCACATAGGCCAACTGGCGGGCACGGGTCTTGGCGCCGAGGGCCAGGTGCATCATCACCACGATCAGGGCGTCCGGACCTTCGCCGAAGCGCACCAGAATGGCGCCACGCCCGGAAGGGCCTGGCAGCGGGTGATCTTCCAGTTGCTGGGGCTTGAGCCGGCTGAGCACGCCGTTGCTGTGCTGGGCGAAACGGCCCAGGTTGCGGTTGAGCTGCTGGTACCAGTAGGGGAAGGCGCCGAGCTGAGCCAAGTGCTCAACCTGGTTGACGTAACCCGAGCGCAGGCTGCCGCCGTCGGCTTCCTGCAACGCCACCAGGTCGAAGTCGGCCAGTAGCTGGCCGATCTTCTGCAGGTTGCCGGCGCGCCCGGTGTGCGGCAGCAGGTGCTGCCAGCTACGGGTCAGGTAATGGTGGTAGCGCTCGGTACTGATGCCCACCTGAATGTTGAAACTGAGCAGCCGCAGGCGACCATCTTCCGGCAGACCGGTGGTCTGCAGGTGATGTTCGTTGACCTGCGGCTGGTGCAGGCCGATACCACGAATGGGATTGGACCGGCGCATGGCTTGCCCCTTATTTGGCGGCGCGTTCCTTGGCAATCAGCTGGTCGGCCACGCTCAGCACGCCATCCGGCCCGCCTGCGGTGCCCAGGTCGAAGCGGTATTTACCGTTGACCACCATGCTTGGAACGCCGGTGATTTCATACTTCTTCGCCAGTGCCTTGGCCTGCTGGACCTGGCCCTTGATGGCGAACGAGTTGAAGGTGGAGAGGAACTTGTCCTTGTCGACGCCCTGGGTGGCGAGGAAGTCAGCCATGTCTTGAGGGTCGGTCAGGCGCTTGCGCTGGTTCTGGATGGCGTCGAACACGGCGTCATGCACTTTCTGCTCGACGCCCATCGCTTCGAGGGTGAGGAACATCTGGCCATGGGCATCCCATGGACCGCCGAACATGGCCGGTACGCGCTTGAAGTTGACGTCCTGCGGCAGCTTGCTGATCCAGGGATTGAGGGTCGGCTCGAAGTGGTAGCAATGCGGGCAGCCGTACCAGAACAGCTCGACGACTTCGATCTTGCCAGGCTGGGATACGGGAACAGGGTTGCTCAGCTCGATGTATTGCTCGCCTGCCTTGGCGGGCTCGGCGGCCTGGACACCGGCCATACCGAATACGCTGGCGGCGACCAGCGTGGCGCTGAGAATCAGTTTACGCATGCTTCACTCCTGGGCTGTCTTGAAACGCCGCGATGACGACCGAGCTGTGACCGGCCGGGGCGGGCGTGAGTTCTGTAGTGTAACGGCAGTGGGCAAGAAAAAGGGCAGCCACGCTGCCCTTTCATCTTTTGCCAAGCGCATTAACCGAACGTTAATGCAGGCCCTGGATGTAGCTCGACAGCGCTTCGATATCCTTGTTGCTGAGCTTGCTGGCGATCGAGCGCATGGTCATGGCATCGCCATCGTTGGTGCGGTTGCCTTCGCGGAAGTCGGTGAGCTGCTTGCTCACGTATTGCGCATGCTGGCCGCTCAGGTGGGGGAAGCCGGCCAGAGCCAGGCCTGCGCCGTCGGGGGAGTGGCAGCCGGTGCAGGCGGGCATGCCCTTTTCGAGGTCACCGCCGTTGAACAGGGCCCGGCCACGTTCCACCAACTGCGGGTCGGCGGCGCCCACGCTGCCTTTCTGGCTGGCGAAGTAGGCTGCGATGTCGGCGATGTCCTGGTCATTGAGGCCGGCCAGCATGCCGGTCATTTCCAGCACCTGGCGCTTGCCGGACTGGATATCGTGCAGTTGCTTTTCCAGGTAGCGCTCGCCCTGGCCGGCGAGTTTCGGGAAGTTGGGCGCTAGGCTGTTACCGTCGGGGTTGTGGCAGGCGCCGCAGATGGCCGTCTTGCCCTGGCCTGCGGCGGCGTCGCCCTTGATCGGTTGCGCAGCATGGGCTACGCCGGCGACGCCAATGGTCAACAGCAGACTCACGAATAGTTTGTTCATCAGCTAATCCAACACGGCTAAGAGTGAAATGTTATGTATCGGGACTGCCGCTCATCCAGAGGATGACCAACCGGTAGTCCTCGGTACTGCAGTCCGTGCACAATCCACGCGGCGGCATAGCCTTGAAACCCTGGATCATTGCGCCACCCGCACCTGCATGCCTTGTAGCAGTCCGCACACATGCGGTTGTACAACGCCTCGCAAGCCTGTGTAGCCTGAGCGCCGGAAACGGCTGGATACACCGTAGGCAATCGCCGTTTCACCTTGCTCGATGACCTTTCAGGGCTGGGCGCCGCGCTGCGTTCTATGCGCAAGCTGTTGGTCGGCACCCGTACGCACCACCCTTCGCCGGGATAATGCGCACACAAAAACTGGGGCATTATATACTTCCGCCATCCAAACGGAAACGACACCGCTTGCCGCACAGGTCATTGCGCCTGCTTGCGGCAACACCCACATCGGATATCCCATGCAAGTCAAGAACCCCATCCTCGGCCTGTGCCAGAAAGCCACCTTCGCCCTCAGCGCCGCCAAGGTCGACCAATGTCCCAGCGACCAGGGTTACGAGGTGGCCTTCGCCGGCCGTTCCAACGCCGGCAAATCCAGCGCCCTCAACACCCTGACCCACGCCAGCCTGGCGCGCACCTCGAAAACCCCGGGCCGCACGCAGTTGCTGAACTTCTTCAGCCTGGATGAGCAACGGCGTCTGGTCGACTTGCCCGGCTACGGTTACGCGAAGGTGCCGATTCCGCTCAAGCAGCATTGGCAGCGCCACCTCGAAGCCTATCTGGGCGGGCGTGAATGCCTGCGCGGGGTGATCCTGATGATGGACGTTCGCCACCCCATGACCGACTTCGACAAGATGATGCTCGACTGGGCCCGCGCCAGCGGCATGCCCATGCACATTCTGCTGACCAAAGCCGACAAACTGACCTTCGGCGCCGCCAAGAACACCCTGCTCAAGGTGCAGGCAGAGATTCGCAAGGGCTGGGGCGAGGGCACCACCATCCAGCTGTTCTCGGCGCCCAAGCGCCAGGGTCTGGAAGAGGCGTATGGCGTGCTGGCCGGGTGGATGGAGCTGGAAGACAAGCCTGCAGAATGACCGTGGCGCCGGGCATCGACAGGTGCCCGGCGTGCACCGAAGGTCAAATCGCAGGCAAAAAAAACCCCGGACTTCGTATGGGGAGGGGGAAGTTCGGGGTCCAAGTCCGGACCGCTAGGGCGGGGTCCAGATATCTGCCAACACTTAACACAACATAGGAGCATCGAAAGGCTTCACCAGCCATTCAGTACGTCTGAGTCGCGCTTCACCGGTTTAGTTCCTGAACCGATGAAACAAATCGCGATAGCGTTCGCATCTCCAGGCATCAGGCAGCTTAACGCACCGGCTGGGCACTGCGACGTTCAGCCGCAGAGCCAACCGGCATCGTGCTCACGTTTCAGTGAGCCTCGTCCCAGTTCGAACCAATCCCCACCTCGACCAGCAGCGGTACATCCAGCTGCGCGGCGCCGCTCATATGCAGACGAATCTGCTGCGCCACCTGCTCGACCTGATCTTCACGCACCTCCAGCACCAGTTCGTCGTGCACCTGCAGAATCACCCGCGCGTCCAGGCCGCTCTCGCTCAGCCAGGCATCGACGGTGACCATCGCGCGCTTGATGATATCGGCCGCCGTGCCCTGCATCGGCGCGTTGATCGCGGTGCGCTCGGCGCCCTTGCGCAGGGCCGGGTTCTTGGCATTGATGTCGGGCAGGTACAGACGCCGGCCGAACAGGGTTTCGACGAAGCCTTGCTCGGCCGCCTGGGTGCGGGTGCGCTCCATGTAGGCCAGCACGCCGGGGTACTGGGTGAAGTAACGGTCGATGTACGCCTGCGACTGCTTGCGGTCGACGCCGATCTGGCGCGCCAGGCCAAACGAACTCATGCCGTAGATCAGGCCGAAGTTGATCGCCTTGGCGCTGCGTCGCTGGTCGTTGCTGACCGACTCCAGCGGCACCCCGAAGACTTCCGCAGCCGTGGCGCGGTGCACGTCCAGATCGTTCTGGAAGGCGTGCAGCAGGCCCTCGTCCTTGGCCAGGTGGGCCATGATGCGCAACTCGATCTGCGAGTAGTCGGCCGCCAGCAGTTTGTAGCCGGGGCTGGCGATGAACGCCTGGCGGATGCGCCGGCCTTCGGCGGTGCGGATCGGGATGTTCTGCAGGTTCGGGTCGCTGGAGGATAGCCGTCCGGTGGCTGCCACCGCCTGCTGGTAGGAGGTATGCACGCGCCCGGTACGCGGGTTGATCTGCTCGGGCAGCTTGTCGGTGTAGGTGCTCTTGAGCTTGCTCAGGGTGCGGTACTGCATCAGAACCTTGGGCAGCGGGTACTGCATCTCGGCCAGCTCGGCGAGCACCGCCTCGGCCGTGGAGGCCTGGCCTTTGGAGGTCTTGTTGAGGACCGGCATGCCGAGCTTGTCGTAGAGGATCACGCCAAGCTGCTTGGGCGAGCCGAGGTTGAATTGCTCGCCGGCCAGTTCGAAGGCTTCTTTCTCCAGGGCGGCCATCTTCTCGCCCAGTTCGCTGCTCTGCACCCGCAGCAGCTCGGCATCGACGAGCGCGCCTTGGCGCTCGATCTTCGCCAGTACCGGCACCAGCGGCATCTCGATGTCCATCAACACCGGCTGCACGCTTGGGGTCTTGGCCAGCAGCGCCTGCAAGGCATGGTGCAGGCGCAGGGTGATGTCGGCGTCTTCAGCGGCGTAAGGGCCAGCAGTTTCCAGCGGAATCTGGTTGAAGGTCAGCTTCTTCGCACCGCGCCCGGCGATGTCTTCGAAGGTGATGGTGGTGTGCTCCAGGTAGCGCAGGGCCAGGCTGTCCATGTCATGGCGGGTGGCCGTGGAGTTGAGCACGTAGGATTCGAGCAGGGTGTCGTAGGCCACCCCGCGCATCTCGATGCCCTGGGCCGGATCGCCGCCGATCGCGCAATTGGCGAGGATGTTGATGTCGTACTTGGCGTTCTGGCCGATCTTGCCCTTGGCCGGGTTTTCCAGCAGCGGCTTGAGCGCCAGCAATACCCGGTCACGGTCCAGCTGCGCCGGTGCGCCTTCATAGTCGTGCATCAGCGGCACGTAGGCCGCTTCATGGGGCTCGATGGCGAACGACAGGCCGACCAGTTGCGCCTGCTGCGCATCGAGGCTGGTGGTTTCGGTGTCGAAGGCGAACAGCGAGGCGTTGTTCAGGCGTTCGAGCCAATGCTGGAAACGCGCCTCGTCGAGGATGGTCTCGTACTTCGCCTCGACCTTTTCTGCCGGCGCCTTGGCCGGTGCGACGACGTCACCGACCTTGACCGCCTCACGCTGCACTTCGGCAACCCAGCTCTTGAACTCAAGGTCGTTGTACAGCTCGAGCAAGGTGTCGCGATCAGGCTCGGCGCACACCAGCGCTTCGACTTCGATGTCCAGCGGCACGTCGATCTTGATGGTCGCCAGCTCATAAGAGAGGAACGCTGCATCGCGGTGCTCTTCGAGTTTGGCGGCGAGGGTCTTGGCGCCGCGAATGCTGAGGCCCGCGACCTGGTCGAGGTTGGCATACACCTCGGCCAGACCACCGCCGATGCCGGTCAGCAGGCCGACTGCGGTCTTCTCGCCGACCCCGGGTACGCCCGGGATGTTGTCGACCTTGTCGCCCATCAGCGCGAGGAAGTCGATGATGTGTTCAGGGCCGACGCCGAACTTCTCGTGCACGCCGGCGATGTCCATCACGCTGCCGGTCATGGTGTTGACCAGGGTAATGTGCTCGTCCACCAACTGCGCCATGTCTTTGTCGCCGGTCGAGATGACCACCGGTCGGCCTTGCGCGGCGCTGCTGCGGGCGAGGGTGCCGATGACGTCATCGGCCTCGACGCCTTCGACGCACAGCAGTGGATAGCCCAGCGCGCGCACGCTGGCATGCAGCGGTTCGACCTGCATGCGCAGATCATCGGGCATGCTCGGCCGGTTGGCCTTGTACTCGGCGAACAGCGCATCGCGGAAAGTCCCGCCCTTGGCATCGAAGACCACGGCGAACAGGCTCTCGGGGTACTGCCGGCGCAAGCCCTTGAGCATGCTCAGCACGCCTTTCACCGCGCCGGTGGGCTTGCCCTTGGAGGTGGTCAGCGGCGGCAGCGCGTGAAACGCGCGGTACAGGTACGAGGAACCGTCCACCAGGACGAGGGGCGCGAGGCTCATGAGCAGATTCAACCTTTTCGACGGGTCCGGCGCTAGAATAGCCAGAATCATTGACGATAAAGGGACAAGGTTATCATGCGGACATTCAATCGCCTGTTACTGGCAGGCCTGCTGGCCAGCCTGCCCGTCCTCAGCCACGCTGTGGACGACGCGCCATCGGCCGATCCCGAGGTGACCATTCGCACGGAAGGCGACAGGACCATTCAGGAATACCGGCAAAACGGCTTCCTGTACGCGATCAAAGTCACGCCCAAACACGGCAAGCCTTACTTCCTGGTACGCGCCGACGGCTCCGACGGCAACTTCGTCCGCTCCGACCAGCCGGACATGCTGATTCCCTCGTGGAAAATCTTCGAGTGGTAAGCTGACGCGCGTATCGTTCACATCAACCCGGCACTTCCCGGCGGAAGTGCCTGCATGGGCAAATTTTCATCATGTCAGTCTTCACCCCCGTGACCCGGCCCGAGCTGGAAACCTTCGTCGCGCCCTATCGACTGGGCCGTTTGCTGGATTTCCAGGGCATCGCCGCCGGCACCGAAAACAGCAATTTTTTCGTCAGTCTGGAACAGGGTGAGTTCGTCCTGACACTGATCGAGCGCGGCCCCAGCGAAGACATGCCGTTCTTCATCGAACTGCTCGACGTGCTGCACGAGGCTGACATGCCAGTGCCCTATGCACTGCGCGATGCCGACGGCAATGCCCTGCGCGAGCTGTGCGGCAAGCCGGCGCTGCTGCAACCGCGGCTGTCCGGCAAGCACATCAAGACCCCGAACAACCAGCATTGCGCCCAGGTCGGCGAGCTGCTGGCACACATTCACCTGGCCACCCGCGAGCGCATCATCACCCGCCGCACCGACCGTGGCCTGGAATGGATGCTCAGTGCCGGCAGCGAGCTGGCTGCTGATCTGGAGCCCGCCCCACGCCAGCTGCTCGATCAGGCGCTGGTGGAAATCCAGGCGCACAAGGCGCAGATCCTCGGCTTGCCGCAAGCCAACCTGCATGCCGATCTGTTCCGCGACAACGTGATGTTCGAAGGCACCCACCTGACCGGGGTGATCGACTTCTACAACGCCTGTTCCGGGCCGATGCTGTATGACATCGCTATCACTCTCAACGACTGGTGCAGTTGCGCTGACGGCCATATCGACCTGCCGCGTGCCCAGGCGCTGCTGGCCGCCTACGCCGCGCTACGACCTTTCACCGCAAGCGAAGCCGAGCTGTGGCCGGTGATGCTGCGGGTCGCCTGCGTGCGCTTCTGGCTGTCGCGGCTGATCGCCGCCAAATCGTTCGCCGGCATGGACGTGATGATCCACGACCCGAGCGAGTTCGAGGTACGCCTGGCACAGCGGCAACAGGTCGCGCTGCACCTGCCGTTCGCCTTGTGAAACAGGGCAGGGCCGCTGTACGGCCCTGCCCAGCGGTTCAGAGCTGTTCCAGGCAGCCGGCCAGATCGCTGCCCAGTTTATCCAGCAAACGCTCATAGCCCGTGGCATCCACCGGATCGGTGCCGCCCAGGGCGTCGAGCTCGGCGAGGCGCACCGGCAGACCGGCGGTCAGGGTTTCGGCCAGACGCGGGCGCAACGGCGGCTCGCTGAACACGCAGGTCTTGCCCACTTCCTGCAGGCGCGCGCGCATCGCGGCAACATGCTGGGCGCCAGGCTGCACTTCCGAGGCAACGCTGAACACGCCGGTGTGCTTGAGGCCGTAGGCCGCTTCGAAGTAGTCGAACGCTTCGTGGAAGACGAAGAACGGCTTGCCGGCAACGCCCGCTACACGGGTTTTGATGCGCGCATCCAGCGCATCGAGGCGCTCGCTGAAGGCCGTCTTGTTGGCTTGGTAGCGCGCGGCGTTGGCCGGGTCCAGCCGGGACAGGTCGGCGGCCATCTTCGCCGCGATCACGCGGGCGTTGACGGTGGACAGCCACAGGTGTGCGTCAAGGCTTCCGGGACGGTGGTCGTGATCGTGGTCGTCGGTGCCTGCCGGAGTGTCGTGGGCTGCATGCTCGTCCTGATCATCATGGCCATGGCTGTCTTCGCCGAAGTGACGCAGGTGCATGCCCTTGAGGGTCATCACCGCCACAGTGGGCTTGCTGCGCGGGCCCAGTACGCGGGGCAGGAAGCTTTCCATGTCCGGGCCGATCCAGTACAGCAGGTCAGCGGAACCGACCTTGCGCACATCCGAAGGACGCAGGGCGTAGTGGTGTGGCGAGGCGCCCGGCGGCAGCAGCACGTCGGGGCTGCCGACGCCGTCCTGAACGGCGGCAGCGATCTGCTGAAGCGGTTTGATGCTGGTCAGCACACGCACGTCGGCATGCGCCGAGACGGTAAGAAAAGCGACAAAAAAAGCCAGGAATCGGGTCACGGGGAATACTCGGCTGGACAGAACAGGTAACATAATAACGTCTCCATCCAGAGCCGTCGCTGCCCATGTCCATCACCCCGCTGGCCCACCGTCCCCATGACCACTCCCGCTGCGTGCACAGCGCGCTGGCCGAAGCCGACGTCCTGTGCAACCGCCAGGGCCTGCGCCTGACCGCCTTGCGCCGTCGGGTGCTGGAGCTGGTCTGGCAAAGCCACAAGCCGCTGGGGGCCTACGACATCCTTGCAGTGCTCAGCGAACAGGACGGCCGTCGTGCCGCCCCCCCGACGGTGTACCGCGCCCTCGACTTCCTTCTGGAAAACGGCCTGGTGCACCGCATCGCCTCGCTCAACGCCTTCATCGGTTGCAGCCACCCCGAGCATGCCCACCAGGGCCAGTTCCTCATCTGCCGCAACTGCCACGTTGCGCTGGAGCTCGAACAGGCCAGCATCAGTGACGCCATCGTCGCTAGCGCAGCCGCGGTGAATTTCCAGGTCGAAGCACAGACCGTGGAGATCGTCGGCCTGTGCGGCAACTGCCGGAGCGCGGCATGAGCGAGGCGCTGATTCGTCTGGAGCAGGTGGGGGTCAGTTTTTCCGGGGAAACCGTGCTCGAGCGCATCGACCTGGCCGTGGCGCCACGGCAGATCGTCACCCTGATCGGCCCCAACGGCGCGGGCAAGACCACCTTGGTGCGCGCCGTGCTCGGCCTGCTCAAGCCGCACACCGGCAAGGTCTGGCGCCAGCCGCGCCTGCGCATCGGCTACATGCCGCAGAAGATTCAGGTCGACCCGACCCTGCCGCTGTCGGTGCTGCGCTTCCTGCGCCTGGTGCCTGGGGTCGACCGCGCAGCAGCGTTGGCGGCGTTGCAGGAAGTCGGTGCCGAGCAGGTCATCGACAGCCCGATCCAGACCGTTTCCGGCGGTGAGATGCAGCGCGTACTGCTGGCCCGGGCACTGCTGCGCAAGCCGCAACTGCTGGTGCTCGACGAGCCGGTGCAAGGGGTGGATGTGGTCGGGCAGTCCGAGCTGTACCGGCTGATCACCCGTCTGCGCGACCGCTATGGCTGCGGGGTGCTGATGGTCTCCCATGACCTGCACTTGGTGATGAGCGCCACCGACCAGGTGGTGTGCCTGAATCGCCATGTGTGCTGCTCGGGCCACCCCGAGCAGGTCAGCGGCGATCCGGCCTTCGTCGAACTGTTCGGCCAGACCGCGCCGAACCTTGCCGTCTACCACCACCATCACGATCACAGCCACGACCTGCATGGCGCGGTCATCACCCCCGAAACCCATGTTCACGGAGCGCACTGCAAGCATGGCTGATTTTCTTCTGTATGCCCTGCTTGCAGGCCTGGCCCTGGCCGTGGTGGCCGGCCCCCTGGGTTCGTTCGTGGTGTGGCGGCGCATGGCCTACTTTGGCGACACGTTGTCCCACGCCGCGCTGCTTGGCGTGGCCCTGGGCTTTGCCCTGGATGTCAGCCCAACCCTGGCGGTGACCGTCGGCTGCCTGTTGCTGGCGATCGTGCTGGTGACCTTGCAGCAACGTCAGCCCCTGGCCTCGGACACCCTGCTCGGGATTCTGGCGCCGAGCACCTTGTCGCTGGGCCTGGTGGTGCTGAGCTTCATGCACGATGTGCGCATCGACCTGATGGGCTACCTGTTCGGCGACCTGCTGGCCATCAGCCCCACGGATCTGGCCTGGATTCTTGGCGGTAGCGCGCTGGTGCTGTGCCTGCTGGCGGTGCTCTGGCGGCCGCTGCTGGCGGTGACCGTGCACGAAGAGCTGGCCACCGTCGAGGGCATGCCGGTGGCCGGGCTGCGCCTGGCGCTGATGCTGCTGATCGCCGTGGTGATTGCCGTGGCGATGAAGATCGTCGGCGTGCTGCTGATCACCTCGCTGCTGATCATCCCAGCGGCTGCGGCGCAGCGTCACGCCCGCTCGCCGGAGCAGATGGCGCTGGGCGCCAGCCTGCTGGGGATTACCGCGGTGTGCGCGGGCCTGGCGCTGTCGTGGTTCAAGGACACGCCGGCCGGACCTTCGATCGTGGTCAGTGCAGCGGTGCTATTCTTGCTCAGCCTGGCACTGCCAAAACGCTGAAGCGCCGGGATGCGAACCAGCGCACCCTGCAACCTTTTCCCGGGTAAAGGGTCTGTAAGACCTGTTTTCGAGCGTGCGCACCTGGGTGTAGACTTGCTCGCTTTTTGCGCAAATAGAGAGTCGCAGGAATGAAGCCGTTCGCTACCCGTTACCTACTGCTTGCCATATTTTCGCTGACGCTCGGCGCTTGTGCGAGCAAGCCGGCCGAGCCGCCCCTGGTCGCCAGCCAGCCGGATGGCTGGGAGCAGCTGCAGCAAACCATCGCCAGCCACGAACTGGCGACCGCCGAAGATCAGCTCAGCGCGCTGCAAACCCGTACCCCGGATGATGCCCGCGTCGAGCAATACCAGCGCCAACTCGCCGAGGCCTACCTGCAACGCAGCCAGATCGTCCTGCAGAAGGGCGACGTCAATGCCGCTGCAACCGCTCTGGCCCGTGCCCGCGCGCTGATGCCGCAGGCTCCGGCAGTGACTGGCGGTGATTCGGTTGCACAGGCGCGCAAGGCCGAGCTGGCCAAGGCCGAAGCGGCGCTCAAGGCCGCCGAAGCCAAGCCTGAGGCACGCCTGATCGACCCCACCGCGCCGACCACCGTGATCGCCTTGCACACCACTGACATCGCCGCCCTGCGCCAGCAACTCGATGACATCGCCACCGACGTGGTCAATTATCACTGCGAGGTGGTGTTCCAGGTGCCGCGTCGCCAGGACGCACCGTGGCTGCAAACCTTGCTGAAGAAGCGTGTCGAGGCCATCGACCCTGACTTCGCCCTCAAACAGCGCCACGAGATTCACCGCCAGCTCAGCGCCCAGGCCGTGCTGGTCACACCCAAACCGTGAACACCATCGCCTGAAAACACTGCGGGGCAAACCAGTCGCCTGGTTTGCCCCGCAGTGTCGATTCGCCAGAGGGGGCGATCAGGCCCCCGCAGCACGCTCCGCCATCAGGCCGGAATCGCCTCGGCCGCAGCCTCACGATCCCACACCCGATGCTCTTTGAGCACGGCAACCAAGGCTTCCACGGCCTTCTTGTCGTCGCCCAGCAGCAGGCCTTTGTCTTCCTTGAGCCCCAGCGTCGTCAGCAACGCCTTGCCTTCGGCAGCCAGGCCCATGGGCTTGAGGTGCTTGTAGGCTTCGAGCAGGAAGTGCTTGGCCAGGCCGCTGTTGGCCAACGCGTCGTGGGCGGCCTTGCCGGCCGGCACCCAGAGGCCGTCGATCATCACCGAAGGCATGCCTTCCATCGACGCATCGACTTTGAGCTGCTTGCCATCAGCGGTCTTCACCGGCGCGCTGGACGGCCCCAGCAGCAGTACCCGCGCGCTGTGCGCTTCGAAGGCCTTGGTCAGGCGGTCGACACTGGCGCCATCGACGCCATCGGCCACCAGCAGGGCGATCTTGCGGCCCTTGATACCGACCGTGCCCGGCAGGTTCATCTGGCTCAGGGCAGGTGAGGCCTTCACGCTCGAGCCTTTGACCTCCACGGTGCCGGCCTTCGGTGCCGGCAGGCCCAGGTTGGCCGCCACTGCCGCAGCCAGGTCGAGGTCGATGTTGGCGAGAATTTCATTGACCTGACGCTCACGAATGTACTCGCGCTCGACCTTGCCCAGCTCGAAGCTGTAGGCCTTGATGATGTGCTGTTGTTCAGTCTTGCTCATGCTCTGGAAGAACAGCCGCGCCTGGGAGAAGTGATCGGCGAACGAATCACTGCGCTCGCGCACCTTGTGCGCATCAATGCGCTCGTAGTAGCTCTCGAAGCCACCATCCTGCGCCGCAGGCGGGGTTTCCTTCGGCCAGCCGCCGTCGATGGAGTTGGGCTCATAGGCCGCCTGGCCTTTGTGGATGGTCTGGCGATGGATCGCGTCGCGCTGGTTGTTGTGGTTCGGCGCCACCGGACGGTTGATCGGAATCTCGTGGAAGTTCGGCCCACCGAGGCGGCTGAGCTGGGTATCGGTGTAAGAGAACAGACGCCCTTGCAGCAACGGGTCGTTGCTGAAGTCGATACCCGGCACGATGTGCCCCGGGCAGAACGCCACTTGTTCGACCTCGGCGAAGAAGTTGTCCGGGTTGCGGTTGAGCACCATCTTGCCCAGTGGCGTCACCGGCACCAGCTCTTCGGGAATGAGCTTGGTCGGGTCGAGCAGGTCGAAGTCGAACTTGTGTTCGTCCGCTTCCGAGATGATCTGCACGCCCAGTTCCCATTCCGGATAGTCGCCGGTCTCGATGGCTTCGCGCAGATCGCGGCGGTGGAAGTCGGTGTCCTTGCCAGCCATTTTCTGCGCTTCGTCCCACAGCACCGAATGCACGCCGTGGCTGGGCTTCCAGTGGAATTTGACGAAGCTGGACACGCCTTGGGCGTTGATCAGGCGGAAGGTGTGCACGCCGAAGCCTTCCATCATGCGCAGGCTGCGCGGCACGGCGCGGTCAGACATCGCCCAGATGACCATGTGCGCCGATTCCGGCACCAGAGAAACGAAGTCCCAGAAGGTGTCGTGGGCCGAGCCGCCGGTGGGCATTTCGTTGTGCGGTTCAGGCTTCACAGCGTGGACGAAGTCAGGGAACTTGATCGCGTCCTGGATGAAGAACACCGGCATGTTGTTGCCGACCAGGTCGAAGTTGCCTTCATCGGTGTAGAACTTCACGGCAAAACCACGCACGTCGCGCACCGTGTCACCCGAGCCGCGCGGGCCCTGCACGGTGGAGAAACGCACGAACACCGGGGTGATCTTCTCGGGGTCTTGCAGGAAGCCGGCCTTGGTCAGCTCGCTGTGGTTGCCGTAACTCTGGAAGTAGCCGTGAGCACCCGTACCGCGGGCGTGGACGATACGTTCCGGGATGCGCTCGTGGTCGAAGTGGGTGATCTTCTCGCGCATGATGAAGTCTTCGAGCAGCGACGGTCCGCGCGGCCCGGCCTTCAAAGTGTTCTGGTTATCGGCAATCTTCACGCCCTGGTTGGTGCGCAGCGCCTGGCCAGTGGCATCGCTGCGCACATCGCCCAGGCTTTGCAGCTTGGCGTTGGTGTTGGCCTTGTCGGGCGTATCGACCCCGGCAACCTCACTGTGTTTGGAATCCGGCGTCTTCTTGGTCGGCATCTCGGGTACTCCTCATCATTATCAGGCTGCCCATTCGGGCTCGTTCAAGTAGTGACTAGGGCCAATTGCCGTGCGTTCCATCCGGTTTTACCCGCGTGACGTTATGTCGCCAGGTTCGGACCAACGGGAAATAAATGCTAAGAAGATCGCCGTGAAAAGGCTAAAATGCGCGACCTCGGCTAACCGCTGACCCCAAATTCAATGCGCCCCACAAGGTTCGCTACGTGATCGAGTTCCAACATGTGCACAAGACCTACCGCGTCGCCGGTAGGGACATCCCCGCCCTCAACCCGACCAGCCTGAGCATCGAAAACGGCCAGGTTTTTGGTCTGATCGGCCATTCCGGCGCCGGCAAGAGCACCTTGCTGCGCCTGATCAACCGGCTTGAGAACCCCACCGGTGGCAAGATCATCGTCGATGGCGAAGATGTCACCGCCTTCGATGCCAATCGCCTGCGGCGCTTCCGCCAGCAGGTCGGCATGATCTTCCAGCACTTCAACCTGCTGGCCTCCAAGACCGTCGCCGACAACGTCGCCCTGCCACTGACCCTGGCCGGTGAGCTGTCACGCAGCGAAATCGACACCCGGGTAGCCGCGTTGCTGGCCCGCGTCGGGCTGACCGAGCATGCGAAAAAATACCCGGCGCAGTTGTCGGGTGGGCAGAAGCAACGCGTCGGCATCGCCCGGGCCTTGTCGACCCATCCGAAGATTCTGCTGTGCGACGAGGCCACCAGTGCCCTCGACCCGCAGACCACCGCCTCGGTGCTGCAACTGCTGGCCGAGATCAACCGCGAGCTGAAGCTCACCATCGTCCTCATCACCCATGAAATGGACGTCATCCGTCGCGTCTGCGACCGGGTGGCGGTGATGGATGCCGGGCATATCGTCGAGCAGGGCAGCGTGGCCGAGGTGTTCCTGCATCCGCAGCACCCGACCACCAAGCGTTTCGTCCAGGAAGACGAGCAGGTCGACGAGGGCGAGCAGCGCGACGACTTCGCCCATGTGCCTGGGCGCATCGTGCGCCTGACCTTCCAGGGCGAGGCCACCTACGCACCGCTGCTGGGCACCGTGGCGCGGGAAACCGGCGTCGACTACAGCATCCTGGCCGGGCGCATCGACCGCATCAAGGACGTGCCGTACGGCCAGCTGACCCTGGCCCTGATCGGCGGTGACATGGACGCGGCTTTCGCCCGTTTCACCGCGGCTGACGTTCATATGGAGGTACTGCGCTGATGGACGCCGTGAATTTCTTCGCCAATGTCGACTGGGCCGAAATCTGGCTGGCGACGGGCGACACCCTGATCATGCTGTTCGGCTCGCTGTTGTTCACCGTGCTGCTGGGCCTGCCGCTGGGCGTGCTGCTGTTCCTCTGCGGGCCGCGGCAGATGTTCGAGCAGAAGGGCGTGTACGCGTTGCTGTCGCTGGTGGTCAACATCCTGCGTTCGCTGCCGTTCATCATCCTGCTGATCGTGATGATCCCCATCACCGTGCTGATCACCGGCACTTCGCTGGGCGTGGCCGGGGCCATCCCGCCACTGGTGGTCGGAGCCACGCCGTTCTTCGCGCGACTGGTGGAAACCGCCCTGCGTGAGGTCGATCGCGGCATCATCGAAGCCACCCAGTCGATGGGCGCCAGCACCCGGCAGATCATCACCAGCGCCTTGCTGCCTGAAGCGCGTCCGGGGATTTTCGCGGCCATCACCGTCACCGCCATCACCCTCGTGTCGTACACCGCCATGGCCGGTGTGGTCGGCGCGGGCGGGTTGGGCGACCTGGCGATCCGCTTCGGCTACCAGCGCTTCCAGACCGACGTCATGGTGGTCACCGTGGTGCTGTTGCTGGTGCTGGTTCAAGTTCTGCAGAGCGTTGGCGACAAACTGGTTGTGCATTTTTCCCGCAAATAAGCGCAATGGGGTCGGCCCTGCCGACCCGTTCGGGGCCGCCTGTGGCCTCACAAGGAGTGTTTGATGAAGAAACTGCTTGCTGTCGCCGCTGCCGTCGCGGCTTTCTCGGCCCATGCCGATACCCTGACCGTCGCTGCCAGTCCGGTGCCGCACGCCGAGATCCTCAACTTCGTCAAGCCACAACTGGCCAAGGAAGGCGTGGACCTCAAGGTCAAGGAATTCACCGACTACATCCAGCCCAACGTGCAGGTGGCGGAAAAGCGTCTGGACGCCAACTTCTTCCAGCACCAGCCGTACCTGGATGAGTTCAACAAAGCCAAGGGCACCGACCTGGTCAGCGTCACCGGCGTGCATCTGGAGCCACTGGGCGCCTACTCGAGCAAGTACAAGAAGCTCGACGAACTGCCCACCGGCGCCACCGTGGTCATCCCCAACGATGCCACCAACGGCGGCCGCGCCCTGCTGCTGCTGGCCAAGGCTGGCGTGATCAGCCTCAAGGACAACAGCAACATCCTGTCCACGGTCAAGGACATCACCGCCAACGGCAAGAACCTCAAGTTCCGTGAGCTGGAAGCGGCGACCATCCCGCGCGTGCTGACCCAAGTCGACCTGGCGCTGATCAACACCAACTACGCCCTGGAAGCCAAGCTCAACCCGGAAAGCGATGCACTGGTCATCGAGGGCAGCGACTCGCCCTACGTGAACATCCTGGTCGCTCGCCCGGACAACAAGGACTCCGCCGACATGCAGAAGCTGGTCAAGGCCCTGCATTCGCCTGAGCTCAAGCAGTTCATCACCGAGAAGTACAAGGGCGCGGTCGTACCTGCGTTCTGAGTGATACCCGCCTGCCCACGCCCGTCGGCGTGGGCAATCGCAGTCAGTGCCCGGCCGGTTGCGCCGCCTGGGCCTGCTCCTGCAGCTCGGCCAGGGCGTGCCGCGCATGCCCCCCTTCCAGATAGCGCGCCACCAGGGCCGCCAGCGCCTGCACATCCAATGCCTTGCCATCGATGCTCCAGCGCGTCAGTCCCAGGCTGATGGTGCGCGTCTTCACGTCGAACTTCGCATCAGGCCCCCAGAAACGTTTCTTGCGCAACGCCGGCAGCGGCGCATCCTCGGCGAGCCGGAAACGCAAGGTCAACGCGGGGGTGGCGAGAATCTGGTAGTCCTCGACATGGTGCAGCGCCACGCCCTGCGGCGCGTTGGCAAAGTGCATGGCATAGGCATCGAAGATCAGCGCGGGGGTGTCGGCGCGCCGAATCAGGCGCCAGCCGAGCACACCGAACAACACACTGAGCGCACCCAGCGTGGCCGCCACGATGCTGAAGAAAGTCACCAGCGCGGGCTTGCTGCCGGACACCAGCGCCATCCACCCAAGCCACAGACCGCCCGCTGCGAACACCACCGCCAGGCCCAGCACGATACGCCCGCGCAGCTGCGCTCCCTCGTGCAGCACGCACCTGTCATCGGCGGCTTGTGCCCGAGCCTCGAGGTCCTGACGCATTTCTTCATGGTGCTCCACCAGCCGCTTGCCCAGCTCATCGCTCAACTGCCGCGCCAGCACGCCGCCTCCCGGCAGCGCCTGTTCCAGGCAGGCCATGGCGGCAGAGGGCTGCACCGCACGCAAGCCGCGCCCGCTGTCGATAGCGTCAAGGCCCATGCCCAGCGCTTGCAGACGCTGGATGGTCGGTGGATGGCTGTCGGTGGGGTGCGGCAGTACCTCGTCCAGTTCGCCGTCCGGCAACTGCGGCGGCTGCGCCGCCAGGTGCACCAGCAGGGCCTGCAGCACGTCGTCCGGCCAGGCTTCGGGTTGCTGGCACCATTCGTTCAGGCAAACATCGACCGCCGTGCCCAAGGCGCTGGTGCGCACCAATGAGTCGACCACCGCCTGCGCCCCTTGCAGACGCGCAGCGGTGGCATCGGCAAGCAGTTCGCGGCTGCGGCTCCAGTGGCTCACCGCATGGTCGAACGAACGCATGAAATGCACCGCCAGGTCGTGCGCCGGCAGGGTCAGCAGGCCTTGCAGGAAGCCGCCGGCCATGCGCTCGCGGAGCACGCCGACACTGCGCCAGGCACCGTCGTAGATCGGCATGAAGCGCATGCTGTACTCAGTGTCCTGGCCGGAAAAGTGTGCTAGTTCGTGGCCAATCACCGCGTCTGTCTCGTTAGCATCGAGCAGCGCCAGCAAAGGCAGCGGCACATACAACGTGCGCCCTTGCAGGCGCTGCCCGGCAGGGGCCAACTCGACTTCGCTGGAGGTCACGTAAAAGCCGTCCAGGTAGCCGACCACGATGTGATCGGGCAGCAACGCCTCGAGACGCCCAGCCAAGGCCCGGACCCGCGCCCACAACACCGGCGCCTGCTCTTCGCTCAGCGACCTGCCGAAGATGGTGTGGGGTTCACGGTCGAACAGCTGGGTCATGGCCTTGAGCTGGCGCGGCAGGCGGTATAGCGGCCAGAGCATGATCAGCAGGATCATCCCGGCCAGCAGTTGCAACTTCGCCAGCCCGGAACCGCTTTGCTCCACGGTGAACAGCCACAGCGCCTCGTAGGCGATTTCCAGCACCACGGTGATGGTCAGCAACAGCACCAGCGACAGCAATACGGTCGGCAGTACCTGGCGGCCGAGGTAGAACAGGCTGACCAGGCGCGCGCGCGAGCGCAACGCCGCCTTGCCGGCAAAATGCACCGCCAGCAGCGAGGCCACGCCCAGCACCAGCAGCAGCGCAGCGAAGCCTTGCGCCGGGCCCGGCAGCCAACTGCCGATACGCGCGACGCCGACCTCTCGCTCCAACTGATGCAATCGGCGCTGGGCCAGCGCCTCGGCCAGTGCCGGTGAATAGGATTTGTCGCCCAGCTGAATCGACTCGCGTGAGTTCTGCGCCTGCAACTGCTGCATGTTCAGCGCGAAACTGCGCAACTCGCTTTGCTGTTGCAGGGCGTCGGTGCGTGTAGCGTCGGCGCGATGGCCTTGCCACAGCGCCATCAACAGCAACAGCACCGGTACCAGCAGCAAGCGCCGGCCCAACGTCCACTGGTCACGCGTCATGGCCAACGCTCCACACGCCAATTGCGACCTCTACTGCCTGCCACTTCATCTCTGCTCCCTGCTCTTCAAAAGCCGCCTGCAGGTGCAGACGGCGGTATCAATCGCGCTTGACCAACTGCGGCAACCGCGCAACCAGCTTCTGCGTGCTGAACGGCGCGCGGATGAAGCCGCGCTGGCGTCCGTCCGGGCCAACCACGGCCAGGTTGCCGCTGTGATCGACGGTGTAGCCTGGCTTGCTGGTGTCGGCCGGGATGAACGGGATGCTCAGGGCGTTGGCCAGCGTCTGGGTATCGGCAATCGACCCACGCAGGCCGATGAAGTTCTTGTCGAAGTAGGCCAGGTACTGCTTGAGCTGCTGCGTGGTGTCACGCTCAGGATCGACGCTTACCAGTACCACTTGCAGGCGTTGCAGGGTGGCTTCAGGCAGTTGGCTCTTGATCTGCCGCAGTTGCGCCAGGGTGGTGGGGCAGATGTCTGGGCAGTAGGTGTAGCCGAAGAACAGCAGCGACCACTTGCCCTGCAACTGGTCGAGCGCCACCGGCTGACCCTCTTGGTTGGTCATGCGCAGCCCTGGCAGGGCGCGGCTTTGCGGCAGCAGGATGATTCCGGCATCGGCCAGTTCGGCAGGGTTGAACTCGGCATTGCCGTTGAGTATCCGGTTCACGGTGAGGCCGCCGATCAGCCCGACCAGGGCGACGAGGACGACTAGGGTTTTCTGGATGCGGGTCATGGCGCGGGTTTACCGGTGGTGGGCGACGCGCGACACGGTACCCCAGCTGCGCCCGGCGGGCCATAAGGCGCTCAATACAGTGCGACTTGGGTCACCGAGCCTCACCATGCGGCATTCAGGCCCAAGCACACATCATGTTTCAAAACGAAGTATAGACAGCACCGAATTTACCCCCATTGCTCGTAGGGGAATGATCCTGACCCGCAGCGGCGAATCAACCGCAAAGCCAGGGCTGGCAAGGCCTGCAGCGTTGAGGCCGCTGTCTCATATGCCGCAGCCGGCATACTATCGAAAGTTATATGACAAATTGTTCTTAAGCCGACGGTATACCGAGCTACCTTAGTGACTTCCGTTCGTCACGCCACACCTCTGGAGTTGTCATGAACATCGCCGCAGTACGCGATCAGATCGACCAAGCCCACCAACACGAGCGCCAGACCGGGCAGCTCAAGCAGCGCCTGGAACAGCAACTGCCCCACCTGCACCCGCTGATCCAACTTCCCGAACAGGATGCCCAAGGCACCCTCGGCCGTTTCGTCACCGCGTACATAGAGCAAGTCCCGGAGCTGCTGGAAGCGGCCCATGCGGTGTCGCGCGAGGCGGGCATCGAAACGCAGATCAAACCCGTGCTGCAGATCGCCGAGGCGTACTTCCTGCAGCCGCCCAGCGAGCTGAATGGTCATGTCGGCCTCGACTGCCTGCTCGATGAGGCGTATCTGGCGCATCGGCTGGTAGAGGAAGTCAACGACCTGTACATCCGCCACTTCAGCCAGCCGCTGATTCCGGTGGACACCACCGTCGCCAACCTGATCGCCCACCAGCTGATCGGCGAGCAGTTCGCCAACCAGCTCGACGCCGTGGTGCACCACTCGGTGGATGAAATGCTCGACGACCAGAGCTTCGCCGCAGAATCGGTCGAGCAATACCGCGAGACCCTGATCAGCCCCGCCACCGGCGCTGCCTGGCAGCGCTGGCCGTGCCTTTCACGGCAATGGGGCGTGGAGCTCGGCCAGTCGGCATGAGCCCCAGGGTTGGCGCAGGCTCAGCTACACCCCAGCCCCCGCCGTGCTGCGCATTTTGCCCTCGATGCGGCGCTTGAGGCGGCGCTGCTCGATCCACAACCGCGAACCGTTGGCCTTGCCGCTGCGGCCCCAGTCTTCAAGCAACTCAAGGCATGCGTGGTCGATATAGCTGAGGTTGCCCAGCGGCACATGCAAGGTAGTGCCGGCCGGCACGGTCTCCAGCACCTGAGTCAGCGCCGGCACCTTGAGGAAGGTCGCGGCCCCGTTCAGGCGCAGTTCCATATGCCCGGGTTTTTCCAACTCGATCAGGCTGATCTTCAGCCGCGCGGCTTTCAGCGCCAGGGTCAGCAGGGTCATGGCGAAGCCCAGCAGCACACCGGTCAGCAGGTCGGTGAAGACGATCGCCAGGGCCGTCACGGCGTAGGTCAGCATCGGCATCCGGCCGTACCGGCCCAGGCTGCGCAGGGCCTTGAAGTCGACCAGTTTGATCCCGGTGTAGACCAGCACACCGGCCAGGCTGGCGATAGGAATCTGCTGCAGCACACTGCTCAGCACCACCACGAACGCCAGCAACCACACGCCATGCAGAATCGCCGACCAGCGCGTCTGCGCCCCAGCCTGCACGTTGGCCGAGCTGCGCACGATCACACCGGTCATCGGCAGTGCACCGAGCACCCCGCAGAGCATGTTGCCGACACCTTGCGCCGACAGCTCGCGGTCGAAGTCCGAGCGTTGCCCGCTGTGCATGCGGTCGACCGCTGCGGCCGACAACAAGGTTTCGGCGCTGGCGATGAAGGCCAGGGCGAACGCTGCGATCAACAGGGTCGGGTCGGCCAGTTTCAGCAGGTCATCCGGGCGCAGCCAGTCGATCGCTTCGGACAGATCCGCCGGCACCACCACGCGGTCGACCGGCAGGGTCAGCGCCATGCTGATCAGCGTCATCAGCGCCACGCCCAGCAACGCGCCGGGCACGAAGCGCAAGCGCTGCGGCCGCCAGCGTTCCCAGCCCCACATCAGGGCGATGGTGCCCAGGCCCAGCAGCCCGGCCTGCCAGCCGATGCCGCCGCTACCCAACGGCAAGGCTTCGACCAGGGTGGCGGGGAAGCCCAGCAGGTTCTGCAGGCCTGAGGGCTGCGGGGCGGTGTCGAACATCACGTGGATCTGCGACAGCACGATCAGCACGCCGATACCGGCGAGCATGCCGTACACCACCGCCGGGGCGGTAACGCGGAACCAGCAGCCCAGGCGGAAGCGCCCGGCCAGCAGTTGCAACAGCCCGGCCAGCAGCAGAATCGGCCCGAGCATGGCCATGCCGTGCTGGCGCACCAGTTCGAACACCAGCACCGCAAGGCCAGCGGCCGGGCCACTGACCTGCAGCGGCGAGCCGGCGATGAAGCCCACCACGACGCCGCCGATGATGCCGGTGATCAAGCCCTTGGCCGGTGGCATGCCCGAGGCGATGGCGATGCCCATGCACAACGGCAGGGCCACCAGAAATACCACCACCGAAGCCAGTAATTCGCGCGGCAGCGCCGCTTTCATCTGTGTCTTGTTCACCATGACGCTCCTTTCTCAATTGTCCGGCCATTCCACTGGCCGTCAGCACGCGGAACCCCGAGCGGCGCGCAGGCGCAAGCCGCCAGCGTAAAAACCGGCAGGTCGGACGGGGCGTTTCAAGGCAGGCGATGACCGCGCCGCACCCACAGGGTGCAGCCGGCTATCAAGGCATGTGCAGCAGGACGGGTCGCTTAGTAGCGGCCTCTCGGGGTCGCGCAGGGAATCGAATCACCTTCGGTCAGCGGCAGGAAGCGGTCGCTGGCGGCATCGTAGGCTTCGATCTGGCTGGTTTCGATGTCGTAGATCCAGCCATGGATGTACAGCTGGCCAGCGGCCAGGCGCGAGGCCACCGACGGGTGGGTGCGCAGGTGATGCAGCTGGGCGATGACGTTTTCCTTGGTCAGCAACTGCATGCTTTCGTGCTCGCTGCCGCAGGCGCAGTTGTCTTCAATGACCGTGCGTGCCACTTCGGCATGACGCAGCCAGGCGGAAACGGTAGGCATCTTGTCCAGTGAACGTGGGTTGAGCACCGCGCGCATGGCGCCGCAATCGGAGTGACCACAGATGATGATGTGGTGCACGCCCAAGGCCATTACCGCGTACTCGATGGCGCTCGACACACCACCGTTCATTTGCCCGTAGGGCGGTACGACGTTACCAACGTTACGAGTGACGAACAGATCGCCTGGCGAGCTCTGGGTGATCAGCTCAGGAACGATCCGCGAGTCGGCGCAGGTGATGAACATGGCTCGCGGCTTCTGCGCGGTGGCCAGCTTCTTGAACAGCTCCTGACGCTCGGGAAACACTTCGGTGTGAAACCGCAGAAAGCCGTCGACGATGTGCTTCATTGCAGCATCAGCGCTCTCTGCGGGTGCAGCCGGGACGGGCTTGGATGGGTCCTTTACGGGCATGATTGATCCTCTTGACGGTGAGTAGGTGAGATCCGTTTACCGGTTGAAAGATTCAGGCTATGCGCGGAATTAGATGACACACGAAGACCAGAAATCACAGTCGGTGACGACTGGTTTCCTACGCTATCGGAGAAAACTTAACTGAAACTTAATTACGGAGGGTCTAGAACACGCGTCCTAGATGGGTTCGGCGGGTTTTCGATAATAGCAAAAAAGCATTAGTTGCCAAGAGCCATGAGCGAAATTGTTGGTTGGGTTTAGTGGGATTGTTGGGTAGTGCCGACGATCCCACGCAAAGAACAAGCTCTTTCATCCGCGTAACGCAGTAGCGTTCAACCGTCAGAACCTAACAAGCGCTCAAAACAAGCGCATCTGCTCCCCCGGCGGCGCGAACGCCGAGCAGTCCAGCGCCAACGCCTCGCGCCCGGCGAACTGCAAGCGGCGCATGGCCTTGGCGAAGCGTTGCGCCAGCAGCTCGGCGAACACTCCTTCGCCGCGCATGCGCTCACCAAAACGGCTGTCGTACAGCTCGCCGCCGCGGCTCTGGCGGATCAGGCTGAGCACATGGCTGGCGCGCTGCGGGTAGTGGTCGTGCAGCCACTGCTCGAACAGCGGCGCCACCTCGCGCGGCAGGCGCAGCAGCATGTAGGCGGCGCTCTGGGCGCCGGCTTCTTTGGCCGCTTCGAGCAGGCGTTCCAGCTCGCTGTCGTTGATCATCGGGATCATCGGTGAGCACAGCACACCGACCGGCACCTCGGCCTCGCGCAACACGCGAATGGCTCGCAGGCGAGCGGTGGGCGAAGCTGCACGGGGTTCGAGGGTGCGTTTGAGTTCATTGTCCAAGGTAGTCAGGCTGATCATTACCCGCACCAGTCGCCGCTCGGCCAGCTCGCTGAGCAAGTCGAGGTCACGCAGCACCAGCGAGCCTTTGGTGACGATGGTGACCGGGTGGCGATAGCGCAACAGCACCTCCAGCACCTGCCGGCTCAGGCGCTGCTCGCGCTCGATGGGCTGGTACGGGTCGGTGTTGGCCCCGAGGTTGATCGGCGCACAGACATACCCCGGTTTGCTGAGCTGCTGTTCGAGCACATCAGCGGCGTTGCTCTTGGCGATCAGCCGGGTTTCGAAGTCCAGCCCAGGCGACATGTCCCAATAGGCATGGGAGGGGCGGGCATAGCAGTAGATACAGCCGTGCTCGCAACCGCGATACGGATTGATCGAGCGGTCGAAGGGCAGGTCGGGGGAGGTGTTGCGGGCGATGATGGTTTTCGCCTGTTCGAAACGCACCTCGGTGGCCTGGGTCGGCGGCACTTCCTGATACCAGCCGTCGTCCTCGGCCACCGAACGGGTGGCGGCGAAGCGGTTGTGGGGATTGTTCGCGGTGCCGCGACCACGAATGACGGAGGGGTTCATGCTGAGCACTCGATGCACTGTATTTACATACAGTACATCGACACTGGTCAACTCGCTACAGGCGTCAGGCGGAACCCCGACGGGCTGCATAGGCCTGCAGTGAAAGCGGCCGCCCCATGAAGGCTTCGAAAGACGCCGTCATGCTGCGCACGGCACCTTGAGACAGAATCTCCTGGCGCAGGTGCCTGCCCAATGCTGCTTCTTCAGCAGGCGCTTGCTCGAATCGCGTGAAGGCATCGATGGCATGGGCTTGAGCCCAGGCATAGCAGTAGTAGCCGGCGTCGTAACCGGTGACCAGATAATCGAACGATTCTGCGAAGCGCTCCTGCGCGAAGGCCTCGGGCAAGCCCGCTTCCTGGTTGGCAGCCACGGCGAGGGCGCGCAGGTCGTGTCGGGCTGCGCTACCGCTGTGGGCATGCACATCGAACCAGGCGCGCCGTAGACGCCGCGCTTCGTCCACCGCTTGCCAGCGGCGCTTGCTCACCAGCCACTGCTCGAAGTCTTGCAGTGAGGCCGCCGGCGCACCGGGCTCGGGATGGTGCAACAGCTCAAGAGTGGGTGCCGACCAGCACCATTGCTCGAGCAAGGTGCCGACGAACTCGGCGTGGTCGGCGCCCAAGGTGGCGACGTCGATACGGTTGAGCCGGCGATCATCGTTGCCGGCCAGCACTTGGTGCAACGCGTGGCCGAACTCGTGGAACAGTTTGCACAGGTCGAGGTGCGTCAGGTGCGCCGAAGCACCGGCAAGCGGACGCTCGAAGCTGCACGAGATCAGCGCCAGCGGCAGGCTTGCCGAACCCTGCGCCAGAACATGGCGAGCGCGCATCGGATAGCTGTAGGGCCACGCTGCCTTGCCCGGACGTTCGTAGGCGTCCAAGTAGATATGCCCCAGCAGTACACCTGCCTCGCTGACCTGCAACGCCTGGACATCGGTCTGCCACGCAGCCGTTTCTACCGGCGTCAGGTTCAGGCCGAACAGCCGCTCATAGAGGGCATACAAGCCTTCGAGAACCGATTCGAGGGGGAAGCCTTGGCGCAGCCGCGCATCGAGTTGGTCATCCTCGGCGCTGTCCAGGCAGCGCGACAGGTACGTCACATCCCATGGTTGCAGTTCGTCGAGCCCCTGACGCATGGCTTCGGCCTGCAGCGCTTCGAGATCGGCCTGAAGGCGTGGTCGGTTGTCGTCCAGCAAAGTGGTGAGGAACCCCTCGACCTCAGCCTGACCCGTGGCGTCCTTGCCGCGCAGGCTCAACGCCATCGCGTCCTCGGCGCCCAGCAGCTGCGCGCGTTCGTGGCGCAGGCGCAGCAAGGCCGCCAGTACTGGGCCGTTATCCAGCTGCGGATCAGTGCCCAGGTCGCAAGCGAGGGAGTGCTGGGCGCGGTACACCTGCTCGCGCAGATCACGCTCATCCGCCCAGCGCAGCAAGGTCTCGACAGTGGTGCCGTTCAGTTCGATCAGCCAGCCACTGTCGCCGCGAGCATGAGCGCGGGCCGCCAGACGCGCCTGCTCGGCTTCAGGCACCCCGACCAGACGGGAATTGTCATCGAGCAGCAGGCTCCAGGCATCACGGGCATTGTCCAGGTTGACCAGAAACTGCTGTTCGAGGGCAGCGATGGCGCTGTCGGTCTGCTGCAGTTGCTGACATTGCAGCGGCGCCAGCGCCGCACCATTGCGCTGGAAATCCTGCAGAATCCGCGCCAGCAGCACGCGCTGGGCAGGCTCCAGCGCAGCGTCGTCGAGCGCCAGATAAGCCTGATGCAGCTCGGCTGACTGGTACTTGTGCTGCTCCCAGTCACGCAGTTGCTGGTAACAATTGTCGATCGACACGGCCCATTGCTCACCTTCATAGGCCAGCGGCACCAGGCTGTGGAACAGGTCTTGAACCTGCTGGTCGAGCGCTTCCACGGCGGCTACCAGGGTGCTCCACCCAGGCGCCTGGGCGTGCTCGGCGAGAATAGTGGCCAGCGCGCTGCGCTGCGCGACGCAGCGTTCGGCGAACGCCTGTTGCACGGTGTCTGGGTCAAGGGAGGGATAGTCGAACAAGCCGTGCAGAGACGGCAGCGGGGAGTCGGTCACAGGGCACCTCGGGAGTTGATCAAAGGGCGAACACCTTAATCAGCCTCCCAGGCACCCTGGGCCGCATTACCTACAGCACGGGAGCGCGGGGCTCCCGGGCAACTCACTCAGCAGGTTTCTTCAGCTTCGGGTTGGGGAAGAACTGCACGGTCTGCACCTGCGCCGGTGCCGCCTTGGGCGCCAAGTGGTTGACCCGCGTGCCCAGTTCCTTGGGCACCGACAGGCCCTGCTCGTTGAGGGTGTCGCTGAAGCCGCAGGCCACGCACTCACGGTGCGGAACGCCGTCTTCGTTCCACATCATCAGTTTGTCCGGCTCGCTGCACGCCGGGCAGACCGCCCCGGCGATGAAGCGCTTCTTGGTTTTCATCACAACGTCCTCGCTCATGCCGCCGCGGCCTCGCTCAGCCCGCAGTGGCGCAGCAGTGCATCGATGGAAGGCTCGCGGCCGCGGAAGTCGACGAACAGCGCCATCGGCGCCAGCGAGCCGCCCCGCGCAAGGATCGCCTCGCGGAACGCGCGACCGGTGTCGGCATTCAGCACGCCGTCTTCCTCGAAGCGCGAGAACGCATCGGCAGACAGCACTTCAGCCCACTTGTAGCTGTAGTAGCCCGCCGCGTAGCCGCCGGCGAAGATGTGCGCGAAGCTGTTGGGGAAGCGGTTATAGGCGGGCGGACGCATCACCGTGACTTCATCGCGCACCCCTTCGAGCACCTGCAGCACGCTGCGTCCGTCACCGTGGGTAGCGTGCAGCTCGAAGTCGAACAGCGAGAACTCCAGCTGGCGCACCATCATCATCCCGGACTGGAAGTTCTTCGCCGCCAGCATCTTGTCGAGCAGGTCTTGCGGCAATGGCGCGCCGGTCTGGTAATGGCCCGAAATCAGCGCCAGGCCTTCCGGTTCCCAGCACCAGTTCTCCATGAACTGGCTGGGCAGTTCGACGGCGTCCCAGGCCACGCCATTGATGCCGGAAACGCCGGCATGTTCGATGCGCGTCAGCAGATGGTGCAGGCCGTGGCCGAACTCATGGAACAGCGTGGTGACTTCATCGTGGGTGAGCAGAGCGGGTTTGCCTGGCTCGGCCGGGGTGAAGTTGCACACCAGGTTCGCCACCGGGCTCTGCAACTGACCAGCGGCGGTCCGCCGATGGTCGCGCGCGCCGTCCATCCAGGCGCCGCCACGCTTGTTGGCGCGGGCATACAGGTCGAAGAAGAAGCGCCCGACGTGCTGGCCGTTTTCGCGGATTTCGAACAGGCGCACGTCGGCATGCCAGCCGTCGAAGCCCTTGAGCTCGGTGATCTCGATGCCGTACAGGCGCTGCACGATGCTGAACAGCCCCGACAGCACCTTGTCGATCGGGAAGTAGGCGCGCAGGGCTTCCTGCGACACGCTGTAGCGTTGTTCGCGGAGTTTTTCCCCGTAGTAGCCGACGTCCCAGCTGGCCAGGTCGCTGCAGCCTTGCTCGGCGGCGTAGGCCTTGAGCTGCTCCAGATCCTGGGCGGCGAACGGTTTGCTGCGCTGGGCGAGGTCGCGCAGGAAGCTCAGCACCTGCTCGCTGCTGTCGGCCATCTTGGTCGCCAGGCTCAGTTCGGCGTAGTTGGGGTAGCCGAGCAACTGCGCCAGTTCCTGACGCAGGTCGAGGATCTGCGCCATCACCGGGCCGTTATCGAACTGGCCGGCATTCGGGCCCTGATCGGAGGCGCGGGTGCAGTAGGCGGCGTACAGCTCTTCACGCAGGCTGCGGTCGCTGGCGTAAGTCATCACTGCGTAGTAGCTGGGGAATTCCAGGGTGATCAGCCAGCCGTCGAGGCCCTTGGCCTGGGCCGCGGCGGCCATCTGCGCCTTGGCCGAATCCGGCAGGCCGGCCAGCGCGGTTTCGTCGGTGACGTGCTTGCTCCAGGCCTGGGTGGCGTCGAGCAGTTGGTTGGAGAAGCGGCTGCCCAGCTCGCTGAGGGTGCTTTGCACTTGGGCGTAGCGCTGCTGTTGCTCGAGCGGCAGGTCGATGCCCGACAGACGGAAATCACGCAGCGCGTGCTCGAGAATGGTTTTCTGCGCCTGATCGAAGCCGGCCGCTTCTGGGCTGCTCGCCAGCGCCTGGTAGGCTTGGAACAATTCGCGGTTCTGCCCCAGCTCGGTGGAGTAGGCGCTCAGGGCCGGCAAGCAGGCCTCGTAGGCTTCGCGCAATTCGGCGCTGTTGCACACCGCGTTGAGGTGGCTGACCGGGCTCCAGGCCGCGCCGAGGCGGTCGTTGAGCTCATCCATGGCCAATACCAGACCGGCCCAGGTCGGCTGCTGGGCCTGTGATTGCAGGATGCCGGCGATGGCTGCGCGGTTGTCGGCCAGGATCTGCTCGACCGCCGGCAGCACGTGTTCGGCGCGGATCAGCGAGAAGGACGGCAGGTCATGGGGCTGCAGAAGCGGGTTGGTCGCACTCACGGTTTGGCACCTTGGCAGAAGAAACACGCGCCCATCTTAATTACAATCGACGCCGACCGCAGCAAGCAGCCTGCCTATCCCTTTGCAAGAGAGGCACTATTTCCATGGCCATCCGCTCATTCGCCCAGCACACCCCATCGCTTGGCCCACAGGTGTTCGTCGACCGTTCGGCGGTCGTCATCGGCGACGTCGAGATCGGCGCAGACAGCTCGGTGTGGCCGTTGACGGTGATTCGCGGCGACATGCACCGCATCCGCATCGGTACCCGCACCAGCGTGCAGGACGCCAGCGTGCTGCACATCACCCACGCCGGGCCGTTCAATCCTGAAGGCTTCCCGCTGTTGATCGGCGATGACGTCACCATCGGGCACAAGGTGATGTTGCACGGCTGCACCTTGGGCAGCCGCATTCTGGTCGGCATGGGCAGCACGGTCATGGATGGGGCAGTGGTCGAAGACGAGGTGATCATCGGCGCCGGTAGCCTGGTGCCGCCGGGCAAGCGCCTGCACAGCGGCTACCTGTACGTCGGCAGTCCGGTCAAGCAGGTGCGCCCGCTCACCGACAAGGAGCGCGGCTTCTTCACCTATACCGCCGGCAACTACGTCAAGCTCAAGGACCAGCATCTGGCCGAAGGCTTCGACCGCCCCGAGTGAGCCTGACCTCCGCATTCATCGACTGGACACCCTTTACATGCATCAGCAGACCATCCTCTTCGACCTCGACGGCACCCTCACCGATCCGCGCCTGGGCATCACCCGCTCGATCCAGTACGCGCTGAGCAAACTGGGCATCGACGAGCCAGACCTCGCGCGCCTGGAACACTTCATCGGCCCACCATTGCTGCAAGCGTTCATGCACAACTACGCCTTCGACGAGGCCACTGCCTGGCAGGCGGTGAATTTCTATCGCGAGCGTTTCCGCGTGACCGGGCTGTACGAGAACCAGGTCTACGAAGGCATCCCGCAGCTGCTCGGCGAGCTGGTGGGGCAGGGTCGCACCTTGTACGTCGCCACCTCCAAGCCGTGGGAATTCGCCCGCGAAATCGCTCGGCACTTCGCCTTCGACCAGCACTTCAAAGTGATCTACGGCAGCGAGCTGGACGGCACCCGCACCAACAAGGTCGAGCTGATTGGCCATCTCCTAGAGCAAGAGCGCCTCGATCCGGCGCAGACGCTGATGATCGGCGATCGCAAGCACGACCTCATGGGCGCGCACCGCAATGGCCTGCAAGCGGCTGCTGTGGGCTATGGCTTTGGCAGCGAAGAAGAGCTGCGCGCCGAGGCGCCGGCCTTCCACTTCAACAGCGTCGCCGCGCTGCACCAGGCGTTTCTCACTCGCTGAGCCGCGCGCCAGCGGCCAACTGCTGTAACTGCACGCTGCGCGCGGCGGCGGGCAGTTGGCCGAGGCGTTCGACGCGCTGGTGAAAGCGCGTCCAGTTGCCATCGACCTGCCTGAACAGCGCGGCGAAGGCCGGCACCCATTGGTCATACAGGCCAAACGGCAACAGCTTGGCGTTGTTCAAGGGGCCGTAGATGAAGGCGTCGTAACGACGGTCGCCGGCCCATTGCTGGTCGCGCACACGTTGGTAGCGCTGACGCAGGCGGGCGAACTCGGCCTGCTTGGCCAGGCGCTTGTCGGCGTCGCTGCGAGGGCTGGCATACAGCGCCTGCAAACGCTCACGGGCCTCGAGCACCAGGGCGATGAACTGATCGCGCTGCTGCGGTAATCGCTCGTCGGCCTGCGCCAGGCCCTGGGCGCGGCGCCAATCTCGGGTGCCCTGCTGCTCGACGAAGGTGGCGTACGACTCATTGAAAGCGGTGTCGTCCGCCACGTACACGCGCTGGTGCGACAGCTCATGGAAGATCAGCGTCGCCAGGCGCTCATCGCCCCAGGTGAGCATCGACGACAGGATCGGGTCATCGAACCAGCCCAGAGTCGAATAGGCCTCGACCCCGCCGACATAGACGTCCATGCCCTGCTCACGCAACAGCGCCGCCGCGCCACGTGCCGCACCCTGGCGGTAATAGCCGCGATAGGCCACACAGCCGGCGATGGGGAAGCAGTGGCTGAGCGGCTGCAGCGACAGTTCCGGGGTGGCGAACACGTTCCACACCACGAACGGCCGGCCGAGGTCGGCGTACACCCGATAGCTCTGGTTGTCTGGCAGTTGCAGGGTCTGGCTGGCGAAGCGGCGCGCCGCCTGGGCCTGCTGCAGTTGCTGGCGCAGAGTGGGCTCGGTATGCGGATCATCGATAAGCGCGCTCACCGGCTGACGTGCCCGTAGCAGTTGGTATTGGCCTTCTGCCAACTGGCCGTAGTAGCTCAGGCTGCTGCAACCGCTCAGCACAAGCGCGGCGAGCACGGGAACAAACCTGTTGAAAATGCAGTCCAGAGCCCGGCGGCCGGCGTGCTCGATCAGAGGAATGTGGAACATCGCAGGTGTCGATCTCGCTCAAGCGGCCAATGCCCACAAGACTATCTCGCCATAGGGAAGCTTTGCCATGCGTATGCTCGTCACATCCTGCGCGCTGCTGCTGATATCCGCCTGCTCGACGCTGCCCGATCCTGATCCCGAGCAGGCCTGGATCGACCTTGCCCCCCATGCCGATACCACGCTGGACGCGGTGCAGGTCGATGAACGCGACTGGCAGGACCCGCGCTATTTCGAGGTTGCGCCCGGCAAGCACGAGCTGACCGTGCGCTATCAGTTCGCCGTGCCGCCGAGCAACCTGGGCCCGGTGGAAGAACCTTTGCAGCGCGACTGCCAGCTCAATCTGTCGTTCAAGGATTTCAATGCCGGCGAGCGCTACCGGCTGATGGCCGGCAGTACCGGACTGCATCCGTGGGTCAAGTTGTATGACCAACGGCAGAAGCTGATCGGGGAAGGTTTACCGGCAGGCTGTCAGCGTACCTGACAGGGCAGATCGCGCTATGCTCAACGGCATGTCCCCCGACGGAGCTACGCCATGCGCCAGCCAATGATGCTGATCGCCCTCAGTGTGCTGGGGGGATGCGCAAGCCCGATGCCCCCGGTCGATCCGCAACAGGCCTGGGTCGACCTCTACACCATGACACCCGGGCGCATGCTCATGGCCGACCGGCTCGACGGTCAGCGACTCGATGATGGCCGCTATTTCCAGGTAACGCCGGGCAAGCACGAGTTGGTGGTGCGCTTCGATTACGAGGTGTATTCAGGCGGTCTGTCGATGAACCCCACCGAGCGCACCTGCTACCTGACCGTACGCTTCAACGACTTCGAGGCCGGCCAGCGCTACCGCCTGGAAGCGCGGGCGCCAGCAATGCAACCGCAGGTGTACTTGTACGGGGCAGGGCGCCAGGTGCTGGTGGACCGTCCGAGCGATATTTTCTGCATCCCCTGAGCCGGGCAAGGCCTGACGCTGGCGAGGCTTGCGGCGGTCAGTCGTCGTTTTTCTGGTAGATGATTTTCTTGGTCGAGTTTTCACAGCTGCCGACCACCATGTTGGGGTCGCTGACCTCGCTGTTGGGCACGATCTCGAGCGTATAGGAAGCCACACCCTTGGCCTGGATGTTGGCCTCGATCTCGGCCTTGAGCTCTTCACACGGCTTGGGTGCGGCCAGGGCGGCGGTGCCCACCAGTGAAGCCAGCACTGCTACGGCAAGACGAATCATGAAACGACTCCGGTAATGGCAGGCATCCTGCGATGCCTGCCAGAGTACAGGAAAGCGTTCCTGTTGCCGTACTCAGGACACCGTTCAGGACACCAGGGTGGCGTCGAGGGTGATGTCGGCGTTGAGCACTTTAGACACCGGGCAACCGGCCTTGGCCTTGTTGGCGATCTCCTGGAACTGCTCGTCGCTGGCGCCTGGCACCTTGGCCTTGAGGGTCAGGTGAATGGCGGTGATGGCAAAGCCGTCGCCCTGCTTGTCGAGGGTGACCTCAGCGGTGGTATCGATACGCTCGGGCACCAGCTTGGCCTCGCCAAGCATCAGTGACAACGCCATCGAGAAGCAGCCGGCATGGGCAGCGCCGATGAGCTCTTCCGGGTTGGTGCCCGGGGTGTTCTCGAAACGGGTATTGAAGCCATACGGGTTTTGCTTGAGCGCGCCGCTTTCAGTGGAGATGCGGCCTTTGCCGTCTTTGATCCCGCCTTCCCAAATCGCCGATGCTGTCTTTTTCATGATGCCTCCTGGACATTGGGTGAAGTACCTCAAGGTCAGAGGGCCGCCTTCCGCTGCAAGTTCAGCGCAATCCTGGCTCAAGCATTGAATCGACCGAATGTGCCCATACAGAGTCAGTATGGCTTCAGGCCAACCATTTCTTGCGGAGGCTCCAATGACGGCTTTGTCCGACCTCAACTATTCGGTGCTCGACCTGGTACCGGTGCGTGCCGACACAGGGCCTGCACAATCGCTGCACAATTCGCTGGACCTCGCGCGCCACGCCGAAGCGCTGGGCTACACGCGTTTCTGGGTGGCCGAGCACCACAACATGGACGGCATCGCCAGTTCGGCCACGGCGGTGCTGATCGGCTACCTCGCCGGTGGCACCTCGCGCATTCGCGTAGGCTCGGGCGGGGTGATGCTGCCCAACCACGCACCCTTGGTGATCGCCGAGCAGTTCGGCACTCTGGCCAGTCTGTACCCGGGGCGCATCGACCTGGGCCTGGGTCGGGCGCCTGGCTCCGACCAGATGACCGCCCGCGCCCTGCGCCGTGAGCGTTCCGGCAGTGCCGACGACTTCCCGGAGGATGTCGAAGAACTGTCGCGTTACCTCGGCCCGCGCACCGATGACCAACGGGTGATCGCCGTGCCCGGGCATGACACGGACGTGCCGCTGTGGCTGCTCGGTTCGAGCCTGTACAGCGCGCAACTGGCCGGCATGCGCGGGCTGCCCTACGCCTTCGCTTCGCATTTCGCTCCGCGCTACGTGCACGAGGCGATTCGCACCTACCGCAATCACTTCAAACCCTCGACGGTGCTCGACAAACCGTACGTGATGCTGGGCGTGCCCATGGTGGTGGCCGACACCGACGAGCACGCCGAATACCTGGCGACCTCGGTGTATCAACGGATTCTGGCGCTGATGCGCGGGCAGAGCCTGATGCAGCGTCCGCCGGTGGCGAGCATGGACGGGCTATGGCTGCCCCATGAACGCGAGGCGGTGAGCAGCTTCCTGGGCCTGGCGATGATCGGCAGCCCGCAGAAGGTCAAGGCGAAGGTGGAGGTATTGCTGGAGCAGACCGGCGCCGATGAGCTGATCTTCACCTGTGATCTGTACGAGCACGCCGACCGCCTGCGTTCGTACCAATTGCTGGCCGAGGCCTTGCAGGCAGGTTGAGCACATCCGGGGCATGGCGCGACGCCATGCCCCGGATGCTACCGATCAATCACGGCGGTAAACGATTTCCTTGGTCCCGCCTTCGCAACTGCCGACGGTCTTGCCGGCCGCAGTGCCCTTGTCGACCACTTCCAGGGTGTAGCTCTGCACCCCTTTGGCATCGAGCTTGGCAGCGATTTCGCTCTTCAGCTCTTCACACGGCTTGCCGGCTGCCAGAGCACCGGTGGCAAGCATCATCAGGCCTGAGGCCACTAGCCATCTCTTCATCGCTCGAATTCCTTGTACAGACGAAAAACAGATCAGACACCTCTAAGACGCCCCGCAGGCCAACGATGCAGGAGCGGGCGGTCCGCAGCTGCGGTTTATCCGCCATAGCCGGCGGGGTTTTACAGTTGGCAGCAGGGCGTCCCTGAAAAATAGTACGGCAGCCACGTGACCGCGAGCAGATCGGTATGAAATCAGCTATTGGCGATCTTGAAACCGACTTTCAGAGTGACCTGGAAGTGGCCGACCTTGTTGCCTTCGATATGTCCGCGGGTTTCGGTGACTTCGAACCATTCCATGTTCTTCAGGCTGCTGCTGGCTTCGTCCAGCGCATTGTTGATGGCGTCTTCGATGCTGGTGCGCGAGGAACCGACCAATTCGACCTTCTTGTAGGTGTGATGATCACTCATGAATGCTCTCCTTGGATGACAGTGCGATGAGCCTGACGGTGCAGGCCCGGTCTCTCTGCGAGCGGCGCGCGGGGGGAAAAGTTCGATTGCACTTTCTCACGGTGATGTAGTCGCATTTCTCACAGCCCATTTCATTGCTAAGGAGCATCAACATGGCCCGTAACTCACTGCGCAAGACGTCGCTGGAAAGCATGGAAGCCGAGATCGAAAGCCTGCTCAGCACCCTGGAAACGCTCAAGCACGACGCCACGGAAGAGTCGCACAAGACCATCAAGGCCATTCGCGGTAACGCCGAAAATGCGCTGCGCCACTCGCGCGGTGTGATTTCCGATGCCTACGAAGAAGTGAAGACCCGCACCAAGGAAACCGGTATCGCGACCCGCGACTACGCCCAAGAACACCCTTGGACCACCGCTGGCGTTGCCGTCGGTGCCCTGGGCCTGCTGGCTGCCTGGCTGCTCTGCCGTCGCAACTAATCGAGCTGGCGCTGCAGCTCGCGGCGCAGCCACTGCGCCAGTTGCTCTGCGCGCTCATCTGCGGCGCGCTTGGGCACCCACAGCGCCAAGGCTGCACGGGTGGGGGAAAACCCCCACGGTGCAGCCAGCCTGCCAGCCCTGAGGTCATCCGCCACCAGCGGCTCGGGTGCAATCGCTACCCCCAAACCTGCCACTGCCGCTTCGAGCAAGTAGTACAAATGCTCGAACGCCTGCCCCATCTGTAATCGATCGCTCGGCAAACCCTGCTCGTGGGCCCAATTCGGCCACGCCTGTGGGCGCGAGGTGGTGTGCAGCAAAGGCTCACCGAGCAAGGCTTCGGCCGGTGCCTGCTGCAAGGCGGCGAAGGCCGGCAGATGCGGGCTCAGTACCGGCCCGATGCGTTCCTCGGCCAGCACATGCACGTGCATGTCGGCCGGCCAGGGCGGTTCGGCATACACCAGCAACGCGTCCAGCCCGGGCCGACGCGGATCGAGGTCGCCTTCGCCAGCTGAAAGGTGCAGGCGCAGTTCCGGCAGCTCTGCTTCGAGCCGGCCAAGCCGGGGAATGAACCAGCGCGCCAACAAGCTTCCCGAGCAGCCCAGCACGAACGCGGCCTGACGCCCGTCATTGCCCAACTGCGCGCACACATTGCGCAGGCGATCGAACGCCTCGGCACTGGCATCGCGCAGACGAACACCGGCATCTGTGAGTTTGAGGCCGCGTCCTTCCTTGCTGAACAAGGTCACGCCCAGGTGCTGCTCGAGCACCTTGATCTGCCGGCTGACGGCGCCGTGGGTCACATGCAGCGCCTCGGCGGCTTGGCTGACGCTGTTCAGTCGGGCCGCGGCCTCGAAGGCGCGCAGGGCATTGAGGGGGGGAAGGTCGTCGCGCATGAACGTGTGAGTTTTCCTGACATATCGAGCCAATCTTATCGGTTTTCAGCCGGGCCGTGCATGGGTACAGTAAAGCCCATCACTCATTCATCACGCTCTGGAGCGCCCCATGTCGCAGACTCACTACCGCGCCGGCCCCGATGCCAACGGCCTGTTCGGCTCGTTCGGCGGCCGCTACGTGGCTGAAACCCTGATGCCGCTGGTGCTCGACCTGGCCCGCGAATACGAAGCGGCCAAGGCCGACCCGGCATTTCTCGAAGAACTGGCGTATTTCCAGCGTGATTACATCGGCCGCCCGAACCCGCTGTATTTCGCCGAACGCCTGACCGAGCACTGCGGCGGCGCGAAGATCTACTTCAAGCGTGAAGAGCTCAACCACACCGGCGCGCACAAGGTGAACAACTGCATCGGCCAGGTGCTGCTGGCCCGGCGCATGGGCAAGAAGCGTCTGATCGCCGAAACCGGCGCCGGCATGCACGGCGTGGCGACTGCCACCGTCGCTGCGCGCTTCGGCATTCCTTGCGTGATCTACATGGGCGCCACCGACATCGAGCGCCAGCAGGCCAACGTGTTCCGCATGAAGCTGCTGGGCGCCGAGATCGTTCCGGTCACCGCTGGCACCGGCACCCTCAAGGACGCCATGAACGAGGCGCTGCGCGACTGGGTCACCAACGTCGAAGACACCTTCTACCTGATCGGTACCGTGGCAGGTCCACACCCGTATCCGGCCATGGTGCGTGATTTCCAGTCGATCATCGGCAAGGAAACCCGCGCCCAGATGCAGGAAAAGGAAGGCCGCGTGCCAGACAGCCTGGTCGCCTGCGTGGGCGGTGGCTCCAACGCCATGGGCCTGTTCCATGAGTTTCTCGACGACGCCAACGTGGACATCATCGGCGTGGAAGCCGGCGGCCATGGCGTCGACACCGACAAACACGCCGCCAGCCTCAATGGTGGCGTGCCGGGCGTACTGCACGGCAACCGCACCTACCTGCTGCAGGACGACGACGGTCAGATCACCGATGCCCACTCGATCTCCGCTGGCCTGGACTACCCCGGCATCGGCCCGGAACACGCCTTTCTGCATGAAGTGAAGCGCGTCGAGTACGTCAGCATCACCGATGACCAGGCGCTGGACGCCTTCCACGCCACTTGCCGTCTCGAAGGCATCATTCCTGCGCTGGAAACCGCGCACGCCCTGGCCGAAGCCATTCGCCGCGCGCCGAGCCTGCCCAAGGATCACCTGATGGTGGTGTGCCTGTCGGGGCGCGGTGACAAAGACATGCAGACCGTGATGAACCACATGGCCGCCCAGGAGAAACAGGCATGAGCCGTCTTGAACAACGTTTTGCCGACCTCAAGGCCGAAGGCCGCGCTGCCCTGGTGACCTTCGTCACCGCCGGCGACCCGGGTTATGAAGCGTCTCTGGCGATTCTCAAAGGGCTGCCGGAGGCCGGCGCCGACGTCATCGAACTGGGCATGCCATTCACCGACCCGATGGCCGATGGCGTGGCGATTCAGCTGGCCACCTTGCGTGCTCTGGAGGCCGGCCAGAACCTGGCGAAAACCCTGCAGATGGTCCGCGAATTCCGCACCGGCAACCAGACCACGCCGATCGTGCTCATGGGCTATTACAACCCCATCCACCGCTTTGGGGTCGAGCGCTTCGTCGCCGACGCCAAGGACGCCGGGGTCGATGGTCTGATCATCGTCGACCTGCCACCCGAGCATGACGAAGAACTGGCAACCCCGGCCCAGGCCGCGGGTATCGACTTCATCCGCCTGACCACCCCGACCACCGACGACGCGCGTCTGCCACGGGTATTGCAGCGCAGCTCGGGGTTCGTCTACTACGTGTCGGTCGCCGGCGTCACCGGTGCCGGCTCGGCCACCAACGAGCACGTCGAACAGGCCATCGCCCGCCTGCGCCGGCACACCGAGCTGCCGATCAGCGTCGGCTTCGGCATCCGCACCCCCGAGCAAGCCGCCGCCATCGCGCGTCTGGCCGATGGGGTGGTTGTGGGTTCGGCGCTAGTCGACAAGATCGCCCAGGCCAAGGACGCCGGCCAGGCAGTGGATGACGTGCTGAGCCTGTGTTCGGCACTGGCCAAGGGCGTGCGCAACGCACGCGGCTGAGACCGATCGCCGGCTTTCGCAGATTCAGCCGCCAAATATCGACAACTGCAACGGCCTCACCGCGCCCATCCAGATCGCATGGTCGCGGTGATCGGCCAGCTCATCCCCGGTCAGCGGGTGCAGGAAGATCACCAGCCCTTGGCGGTTCAGCGCCAGCCACGGCAGCACCTCGCCAATCACTTGCGGGCCGAAGGCCAACTGACAGCTCCAGTCCGGGTGCGGGCCTACCGCGCGCTGGTGCATCCGGCCCATGCTGATCGGGAACAGCCGAGCGGCTTGTTCACACAGTTCGCGGGCCTGGGCCAGGGTTGCGGCGTCGAAATACACATGGGCGTGGTAGCCCTGAATCTGTTGCACGGTCACTCCACGGTTCGATGATGAAACGCGAGTATCACTGAAGCGAGCGCTCGTGCTCCAGCCAGTCGACAAAACGCTCGATCAACGCGCCCCTGCGCTTGCGTGCCGGCAAGACCACGTAATAGCCCCGGGACGAGCGCAGGCTGGCGGGCAGTGGGCGACACAGCAGCCCCTGCTCGACCAACCCATCGACCAGATGCCGCCAGCCGATCGCCAGGCCCTGGCCGGCGATGGCGGCCTGAATCACCAGGGTGTAGTTGTCGAAACGCAGTTGCCCCGCTGGCGGCGGCGTGCTCAGGCCATAGCCGCGGAACACACCCGCCCAATCGAACCAGCCGCTGGCCTGCTCACCGCGCAAATGCAGCAATGGCAGGAGCTGCAAGGGCGCGGCTGAGGCGGGCAGGGCGTCGATCAGGCGCGGACTGCACACCGGGTAGACCTCCTCATCGAACAGCCAACGGCTTTCGCCATGCTGGAAGCGGCCATCGCCGAACAGAATCGCCACATCGATATCGGGCCGCAGCATGGCCTGGCTGCGCTCGCCGGTCACCAGGCTGACATCGACCTGTGGATAAGCAGCGTGAAAGCGCTGCAACCGCGGCATCAGCCAGAACGCCGCAAAAGCGAAATCGGTGGCTACCTGCAGCACTTCGCGCTGGTTGTGTGCGCGGGCCTGGGAAACCCCTTCGTCCATGGCCTGCATGCCGGCATGGATACGCTCGAACAGCAGTTGCCCGGCTTCGGTGAGGTCGATACCTCGATAGACCCGGTCGAACAGGCGTGTACCCAGCTCGTTTTCCAGGCGCTTGATCTGCTGGCTGACGGCCGGCTGGGTGGTGCCCAGCGCCAGGGCTGCGGCGGTAAAACTGCGCAGGCGTGCAGCGCTCTCGAAGACGCGCAAAGTGTCGAGCGAAAGACCATCGAGGTGTTCAAACATAAGCCTGGCTAATCCCAGTCATTGCCCGGCATGGGCTTTACCCCAGTTATCCACAGCTCCATTCTGATCGGCAAGCATTCCCCATAAATCCTGACGATGGAAGGCCGCCGTGAAACGACCGAATATCCTGTTCATCATGGCCGATCAGATGGCCGCGCCGCTGTTGCCGATCTATGCCGACTCGCCGATCAAAATGCCGCACCTGGCGAAACTGGCCGAACAGGCGGTGGTGTTCGACTCGGCCTACTGCAACAGCCCGCTGTGCGCGCCCTCGCGTTTCACCTTGGTCAGCGGCCAACTGCCAAGCCGCATCGGCGCCTACGACAACGCCGCCGATTTCCCCGCTGACGTACCGACCTATGCCCATTACCTGCGCCGCTTGGGCTATCACACCGCGCTGTCGGGCAAGATGCACTTCTGCGGGCCCGACCAGTTGCACGGTTATGAACAGCGCCTGACCAGTGATATCTACCCGGCCGACTATGGCTGGGCGGTGAACTGGGACGCACCGGACGAACGCCCGAGCTGGTACCACAACATGGCCTCGGTGCTGCAAGCCGGCCCGTGCGTGCGCACCAATCAGCTGGATTTCGACGAAGAGGTGGTGTTCAAGGCCCGTCAGTACCTGTACGACCACGTGCGGGAAAACCCAGACCGGCCGTTCTGCCTGACCGTATCGATGACTCACCCCCACGACCCTTACACCATCCCGCGGCACTACTGGGATCTGTACGAGGGTGTGGATATCCCCATGCCCTTGTATCCACTGGAGCAGGATCAACAGGACCCCCACGCCCAGCGCCTGCTCAAGGTCTACGACCTGTGGAACAAACCGCTGCCTGTGGACAAGATCCGCGATGCCCGGCGTGCTTATTTCGGCGCTTGCAGCTACATCGACGACAACATCGGCAAGCTGGTGCGAACGCTGGAGGAATGCGGCCTGGCCGACGACACGCTGATCGTGTTCTCGGGCGATCACGGCGACATGCTCGGCGAACGCGGGCTCTGGTACAAAATGCACTGGTTCGAGATGTCGGCACGGGTGCCGCTGCTGGTGCACGCGCCTCAACGCTTCCCGGCAAGCCGAGTAGCGGCTTCGGTATCGACCTGCGACCTGTTGCCGACCCTGGTGGAACTGGCCGGCGGTCAAGTGCAGAGCAACCTGCACCTGGACGGCCGCTCGCTGCTGGGGCATCTGCAAGGGCAGGGCGGGCACGATGAAGTGATCGGTGAATACATGGCCGAAGGCACGGTCGGGCCGCTGCTGATGATCCGCCGCGGCGCCTACAAGTTCGTGTACAGCGAAGACGACCCTTGTCTACTCTATGACCTGAGCCGCGACCCGCACGAGCGGGAGAACCTCACCGGCAGCCCTGATCATCAGGCGCTGCTGCAGGCATTCGTCGATCAAGCACGGCAACGCTGGGACGTCCCGGCGCTGCGCCAGCAAGTGCTCGCCAGCCAACGCCGGCGGCGCCTAGTGGCGCAAGCCCTGGCTATCGGCACACTGACCAGCTGGGACCACCAACCCTTTGTGGACGCCAGCCAGCAGTACATGCGCAACCACATCGATCTCGACGACCTCGAGCGCAAGGCACGTTATCCACAGCCCGCCCCGATGGCTCCGTCTGAAAAGCCTTGAGACGAAGGTCAGGCAAGGCGAAAACGGCCGAGGAAGCGGAGTGTACTCGAGTACATGAGCATTCCGACCGGGCTGGCGATCCAGGCCGTTTTCAACGCAGCATGAACGAGTATCAAGGGTTTTCAGACAGAGCCTTGGATTGAACAGAGAGACCGCCCATGACCAAGTTCTCCCCTCGCGTGATCACATTGGCCCTGAGCCTGGGCGCCGTTGCCGCCCACGCCGCGGACGACGCCTCGTGCAGTACCGTAAAACTCGCCGACCCCGGCTGGAGCGACATCGCCTCGACCAACGCCGTCGCCCGCCTGCTGCTCGAAGGCCTGGGCTATGACGTGAAGATCGACAGCCTGGCCGTACCGATCATCTATGGCGGCCTCAAGGACGGCAAAGTCGATGCCTTCCTGGGCAACTGGATGCCAGCGCAACAGGGCTTCCACGACAAGTTCGTCGCCACCGGCGATGTGCAGCGCCTGTCGCGCAACCTGGAGGGCACCCAGTTCACCCTGGCGGTGCCTGACTATGTGTGGGATGCCGGCGTGAAAGACTTCGCCGACCTGCAAAAGCACGCCAAGCAGTTCGGCCAGAAGTTGTACGGGATTGGCTCGGGTGCGCCGGCCAACCTGTCGCTCAAGGAAATCATCGATGCCGATAAATTCGGCCTGGGCAAATGGAAACTGGTCGAATCCAGCGAGCAGGCCATGCTCACCCAAGTCGACCGCGCCGTGAAGAATCAGCAGTACATCGCCTTCCTCGGCTGGACCCCACACCCGATGAACGTGAAGCTGAAGATGAAGTACCTGACCGGTGGCGAGCAGTGGTTCGGCGACAAAGGCGAGGTCAACACCCTGGTGCGCAAGGGTTATCCACAGGCGTGCCCGAACGCTGCGAAGCTGCTGGGCAACCTGAACTTCACCCTCGACATGGAAAACAGCATCATGGCCGAGGTTGTGGATAAAAAGCTCAGCTTCGATGCGGCAGCCAAAGCCTGGGTCAAGGCTCATCCCCAGGCACTGGACGCCTGGTTGACCGGGGTCACCAGCAAAAGCGGTGACGATGGCCTGAAGGCGGTCAAGGCAGCACTCTGAAACCCGACCCTGCCGGGCCGAGCGCGCCCGGCTTGCGTCGCTCGTTGCAGGCGTTCACCCTCGACGCCACTGCCCAATGGACCGCGCCTGATGCCCCGCCTTAGTTCGCTGCTGCCGTTTCTCGTCTGGCTACCCCGACAATCGGGCCGCAGCCTGCTGCAAGACCTGCTGGTGGGCCTGAGCGGCGCCATCCTTGCCTTGCCGCAGTCCATCGCCTACGCCCTGATCGCCGGCCTGCCGGCGGAATACGGCCTGTACGCAGCCATCGTCCCGGTGCTGATCGCCTCGCTGTTCGGCTCGTCATGGCACCTGATCTGCGGGCCGACGGCGGCGATTTCCGTGGTGCTGTATGCCAGCGTGAGCCCCCTTGCGGTAAGCGGCAGCGATGATTACGTCACGCTGATTCTGCTGCTGACCTTCCTTGCCGGCATTTTCCAGTGGCTGCTGGGCATGCTGCGTTTCGGCGCGGTGGTCAATTTCGTCTCCCATTCGGTGGTGCTGGGCTTCACCCTGGGCGCTGCGGTGGTCATCGCCCTGGGGCAACTGCCCAATTTGCTTGGACTCGACCTGCGCAGTCAGGCCACCGCGCTGAAAACCCTGGAAAGCCTGCTCAGCCATGTCGGTGAGGTCGATGTGCCCTCGCTGATGCTGGGCGTGGCGACCTTGCTGCTGGGGCTGGTACTCAAGCTGCTGCGCCCGCGCTGGCCGGGCCTGTTGATCAGCCTGTTCAGCGTCAGCCTGCTGGCCTGGGCGCTGCCGTCGTGGTTCGCCGAGGTGCCGAGAGTGCCGGCCTTCATCGGGCATCTGCCGCCGCTGAGCCCGCTGCCGTTGCTCGACGTGGAATCGATTTTGCGCCTGCTGCCCAGTGCCGTGGCGCTGGGCATGCTGGGCCTGGTGACCAGTCTGTCGATTGCCCGCTCGCTGTCGGCGCGCTCCGAGCAACTGATCGACGCCGACCAGGAAATTCGCGCCCAGGGCGCGTCGAACATGATCGGTGCGTGGTTCTCGGGGTCGCTGTCATCCGGCTCGTTCACCCGTTCGGGACTCAACCTCGAAGCCGGTGCCCGTTCGCCCATGGCCGGGGTGTTTTCCGCGCTGTGGGTGGCGCTGTTTGCCCTGACCGGTGCGGGGCTGATCGCACATTTGCCGATTCCGGCGATGGCCGGCGGCATTTTGCTGATCAGTTGGGGGTTGATCGACCACCGCGCCATCGGCGCGCTGTTCAGGGTCAGCCGCTCGGAGTTTCTGGTAATGCTGCTGACCGCTGCGGCCACCTTGCTGCTGGAATTGCAGACCGCCATCTACGCCGGGGTGCTGGCGTCTCTGTTCTTCTACCTCAAGCGCACCTCGCGGCCACGTGTGCAACAGCTGCGCGAAGGTGAGGCCGACGTGTTGCGGGTAGGCGGGTCGATCTTCTTCGGCGCGGCGCATTACCTACAGGCGCGCCTGCAGCGTTGCCAGGGGCCACAGGTGGTGATCGACGCCCGGCAGATCAACTTCATCGACTACTCCGGCGTCGACATGCTGCACCGCGAGGCCCGTCGACTGCTGCGCACAGGCGGCAGCCTGACATTGCGCCGGGCACCGCCACAGGTCATCGAAGAGCTGCACAAGCTCGAAGGCGCTGAGGCCTGCCCGATCCTGTTCGAGGATTGAGCAGGGTTCAGCTGGCGGCCAGTTGCCGACGCAGTTCCGCCAGCACCGGTGCGCTCTGCGGCCTGACGCCGCGCCAGCCATGGAACGCTTCGGCCGCCTGCTCGACCAGCATGCCCAGGCCATCGAGCACCTGCGCCGCGCCCAGCTCGCTGGCCCAGCGGCAGAAGGGCGTGGGCTCCTTGCCGTACATCATGTCGTAGCACACCGTGCGCCCTGGCTCGACCAGGCTGCCTGCGATCGGCGGCAGTTCCCCGGCAAGGCTTGCAGAGGTGGCGTTGATGATCAGATCCACCGGTTCCTGCAACCAGGCGAATCCACTGGCGGCCACCGGCCCCAGTTCGGCGAATTCCTGGGCCAGTCGTTCGGCCTTCTCCACGGTGCGGTTGGCTATCACCAGCGACTGCGGACGCAACGCCAGAATCGGCTCCAGCACTCCGCGTACGGCGCCACCGGCACCGAGGATGAGAATGCGCTTGCCGCCCAGCGCCAGCCCGGCGTTGACGGTCAGGTCACGCACCAGCCCGGCGCCGTCGGTGTTGTCGCCCTGCAAGGTGTCGTCAGCCAGTTTGCTCAGGGTGTTCACCGCGCCGGCGCGGCGTGCGCGGGCGGTAAGGCTGTCGCACAACTGCAAGGCCTGCTCCTTGAACGGCACGGTGACGTTGGCACCCCGCCCAACCTTGAAGAAGCCCAGCGCGCAGTTGCTGAAGTCGTCCAGCGGCGCCAGCAGCGTGCTGTAGGCCATGTCCTGACCCGTCTGCTGGGCGAACAGGCCCTGGATCAGCGGCGACTTGCTGTGGCCGATGGGGTTGCCGAATACGACGTACTGGTCCATTGCGCGATTCCTCGGGTTATCCATGGGTCTGCTGGCCGAGCCAGTCACGGTCTTGCAGGAAATACTCGGTCAGGCGCGCTTCCTCGCTGCCAGGTGCCGGTTTCCAATCGTAGCCCCAGCGCACCTGTGGCGGCAGCGACATCAGAATCGACTCGGTGCGCCCGCCCGACTGCAGGCCGAAGAGGGTGCCACGGTCGTACACCAGGTTGAATTCAACGTAGCGGCCGCGGCGAAACTCCTGGAATTGGCGCTGCTCGGCCGTGTAGCTGGCGTGCTTGCGGCGCTGGACGATGGGCAGGTACGCATCGATGTAGGCGTCACCGATGGCGCGGATGAAGGCGAAGCAGGTATCGAAGTCCCAGTCGTTGAGGTCATCGAAAAACAACCCGCCGATACCGCGCGGCTCACCGCGGTGCTTGAGGTGGAAGTAGCGGTCGCACCAGGCCTTGTAGCGCGGGTAGACATCGGCGCCAAACGGCGCGCACGCCTGTTCGGCCACACGGTGCCAGTGGATGCAGTCTTCCTCGACGCCGTAGTAGGGGGTCAGGTCGAAGCCGCCGCCGAACCACCAGACCGCTTCCTCGCCCTCTTTTTCAGCGCTGAAGAAACGCACATTGGCGTGGGAAGTTGGCACGTGCGGGTTGTGCGGGTGGATCACCAGCGACACGCCCAGGGCCTCGAAACCGCGTCCGGCCAGCTCCGGGCGATGGGCGCTGGCCGAAGGCGGCAGGCCACTGCCGAACACATGGGAAAAATTCACCCCGCCTTTTTCGATCACTTGGCCGTCGCCAATCACCCGCGTCCGTCCGCCACCGCCGGCGTCGCGGACCCAGGCGTCTTCGACGAAGCGGGCGCTGCCGTCTTCACCTTCGAGGGCGGCGCAGATGCGGTCTTGCAGATCGAGCAGGTAGGCTTTGACGGCCTCGGTGCGGCTGGACATTGGGTCACCTGATGGGGCGGGAAGAATTTCGCCGCGCAGCATACCATCGGACCCCGGCGCGCCGCAGTTGACGGCGGTCATGCAAAGGCGTCCGATAGAGGGCCTGCTTCCCCCCCCTTTGCCAGGAGTGCAAGATGGCCCAGCGTATCCAGTTCAGCCAGCATGGCGGCCCCGAGGTTCTGCAACTGGTCGAGTTCGACCCGGCCCCACCCGCCGCGCAGCAGGTGCGTGTGCGCAACCACGCCATCGGCGTGAACTTCATCGACACCTATTTCCGCAGCGGCCTGTACGCGCCACCGTCACTGCCTTCGGGTGTGGGTACCGAAGGTGCCGGGGTGGTCGAAGCGGTGGGTGAGGGCGTCAGCCGGCTCAAGGTCGGCGACCGCGTGGCCTACGCCACCGGCCCGCTGGGCGCCTACGCCGATGTGCACACGCTGCCTGAAGCCAATCTGGTCAAGCTGCCTGACAGCATCAGCTTCGAACAGGCCGCTGCGGTGATGCTCAAGGGCCTGACCGTGCAGTACCTGCTCAAGCAGACCTACGCCGTGCAACCCGGTGACGTGATTCTGTTCCACGCTGCCGCCGGTGGCGTCGGTTCGCTGGCCTGCCAGTGGGCCTCGGCGCTGGGCGCCAAGGTCATCGGCACGGTCAGCTCGGCCGAGAAAGCCGAGCGGGCCAAGTCGCTGGGCGCCTGGGCGACCATCGACTACAGCCATGAAAACGTCGTCGAGCGGGTGCTGGAACTGACCGACGGCAAGAAGGTGCCGGTAGTCTATGACGGCGTCGGTGCCGACACCTGGCTGACCTCGCTGGACTGCCTACAACCACGTGGCCTGATGGTCAGCTTCGGCAATGCCTCGGGTGCGGTGAGTGGCGTCAACCTTGGCATCCTGTCGCAGAAGGGCTCGCTGTACGTTACACGCCCGACCCTGGCGACCCACGCCAACAACGCGCAGAACACCCAGGCCATGGCCGACGACCTGTTCGCCGTGATCGCCAGCGGCAAGGTCAAGGTGGATATCCAGCAGCGCTACCCGCTGATCGAGGCGGCCAAGGCCCAGACCGAGTTGTCTGGGCGAAGGACAGTGGGATCTACGGTACTTATCCCCTGAAGGTAAATGCCCCGTAATCTCCATCAGCATCTGTTCGGTGATGGCAGGTCTAGGCCGGTGAAGGATTGCCTCTTGATGGCATCGATTCGATGCCATCGAGTAGCGCATCAATTACACCCTCTGCCATTTCAATCGCATGCAGATGCGACCAAAACAGGCCTCGGCCCTCTTCACGTAGGTAGTCCAGCGCTTTGTAACCGGTTTCATAAGCACCGCGCAGGTAAAGGGCTACGTGGACCAATGCGTCTTCGGCGGAGATGTTGGGGTTTACTGTAAAGAGAGGGTCGTGACCAGCATCGCAGCGGCCAAATGCGCGGGTGGAGGTGCAAGGGAGGGGTTGACTGGGTACGATTCTTTTCATGGAGGCACTCTCGTCTTGACGCCGCACCTACTCGTTACCACACGATTAGGTGGCAGCTGCACGCAGGGTGGTAAACCGGTGAGAGTTCCCATAATCCGGCAGGCACAAGGCCTCCCGCGTACAGCCGCCATTGACTGCCAGGAACTCTCTGGTTCGGGCTACCACACCCGATCGCCGAGTTATTCGGCGACGGCTGAAGCCTATGGGCAAGGATTCCCTGTGAGAAGGTCATGGCAGTAGACGCGGCTCGTAGGATATTTCCCACTACTCCAGCCGGCCACCCAATTGGGGAAATCAAAGAAAATTCTGACGTCAGCATCCGAAGATTCAACGGGCACAATTGCGAAGCGAGTCAAGCAAAGGGTTCATGAATCCACTCTTTGCGCTGCACCGAATATCAGCGAAGCCGTCACCCGCTTGACCCCTCGGATTCGAAAGCGTAGCCTGATCCCCAAGGTTGTACTGGCGCGCCGGGCGAGTTTCAAGTTATCCGGGCGAGTGCTTCCTTAAGCTCTTAGGGCCGCGCAAGCGGCCTTTATTTTTTTGGCTTGTTTCTGTCCCCTTTGGGCACGACGGAATAGAGTTCCGCCTTAGGTTTCCGCTGCGTCAGCTCGAAAATCGCCTCGTCAAGCACTTCATTCCCGTACCCATCGTCCCGACGCACCGTGCTTTGTAGCGCTGTCATTTTGGGTGAGCTTTTGCAGATCGAAGTGACTGCCAAGGCCGAACCCTTTAGTTTCAAGACGAATCCAGAGCTGCTCTGCTGTCAGCTCGGCCATACCCGTTCTTTTGGCGACATTCTGCTTATCAGATAACGCCTTCTCTTTATTGCGTCTAGTTGCGGAGTTCCCGGATTTAGCTCTGGTTTGGCCAGAGGCAGCGCTCTTCGCCTTTGCTCTGTTTGAAACAGCGGTGTTCGGCTGTGTAACGGCCATTTCGCGGGTGCCTTGGATAGTGGAGGGGGATATTCTGCAACGAGCGACGCAGCCCCACAACCCTAAATGGTGCGCGATTTAACGACAATAAAAATTAAAAACTTGTAAATTCAGAATATTACAATTCTTGAAATTACGAAATTTCTGACGATGAAGTACCTAAGTTCACACATCTTTAAATAATTATATTTTTCGAAAATCTACTTGCTGGTTTCAGTACTCTGTCGTTTGTGGGTACTCGGCTGTGCCTCCATGTCCTCTGTGTGCTCTTTGAGATTGCTAGGCTCTGTCTGAAAGCCCTGATACTTGCTGATCCTGCGTTGAAAATAGCTGGGGGCGCCTAGCTGGGGGCGCCATTGGCCTTGTCTCGCGGCGTCTCAGGACTTTTCATACAGAGCCTAAGACGCCATTGCACCGGGATGAGTGCACAATTTCAATTGCTCGGCAGCAGTTCGCAGCATAGAAAAATGGAACACGGGCCCAAAACCAATCAAGAGTCGCTTGGCGTTGACTCGCCTGATGAGCGTTTGGAATTACCAGCTTTGTCGTTAACCGGGACGTACGATTTGCCCTGTCGCCAAGTCACGAATCACACTGGGGTTCTTGCGCCCGCCCAGTGCCCCGCCCAGCACATGATCCAGCTCACCGTGGAAATATTGCTCGACCCGCAGCCGTGTCTTGGCGGCGGGTCGGCCGGCAGGATTGGCGGAGGTGGAAATCAAAGGGCCTACCAGCGCGCACAGCTCGCGCACCTGCGGATGATCGCTGACGCGCAGGGCGACGCTGTCGTGCTCGCCGGTGATCCACTCGGGCAACAGATCCTGATGCGGTACCAGCCAGGTATTGGGCCCCGGCCAGGTTGCGCTCATGCGGTCGATCCAGTCCTCGGGGAAATCCTCGAAGAGGAAGTCGAATTGCCGGATGTTGTCGGCGATCAGGATCAGGCCTTTGTCCACAGGCCGTGATTTGAGCGCCAGCAGACGGTACACCGCCTCTTCGTTCCACGGATCGCAGCCCAGGCCCCAGACCGCTTCCGTCGGGTAGGCGATGACTGCACCTGCCCGGATCTCACGTGCGGCCTGTTGCACACGAAAACTGCTCACCATGTTCGTTTCTCCACCTGGAAATCTTGCGTGCGAGCAGTGTACTTAGGCCGACCTTGCAAACCAACGTCCGGCTGCGCAGGTAACTCTGCCTTCGAGCTCAAGTTCGGTCAGCGCCGCCAGTACATCGCTCAGCGCCAGACCGCTGCTCAAGGCCAGGCCTTCACTGGTGTGCGGCGCGGCGTGCAGCAGGGCCAGCAGGGGATGCTCGTTGGGCGCGGTGGTGGTCGGTGCCGGGCTGACGTTCTGCCAACCGCGCAGACTGTCGAGAATCTGCTCGACGTTTTCCACCAGCAAGGCGCCATCGCGGATCAGCTGATGACAACCCTTGGACCCCGGATGGTGGATCGAGCCGGGGATGGCATACACCTCGCGGCCCTGCTCGGCGGCCAGGCGTGCGGTGATCAGCGATCCGCTGGCAAGGCCTGCCTCGACCACCAGCACGCCCAGCGACAGCCCGCTGATGATGCGATTACGCCGCGGGAAATTGCCGGGCAGCGGTTCGGCGTCGAGCGGATAGTCCGACACCAGCGCAGACCCACGTTCGGATATCTCGCGCGCCAGGTCGCGATGGCGCTGTGGATAAAGTTTTTGCAGGCCACTGCCCAGTACCGCGATGGTCTGCCCGCCAGCGTCCAGCGCAGCGCGGTGCACGGCGCCGTCTATGCCTAGCGCCAGGCCACTGGTTATGACGAATCCCGCCTTGGCCAGACACCGCGAAAACGCCTTTGCGTTGTCTAGCGCCGGAGGGCTGGCGCGCCGGCTGCCGATCACTGCCAGTTGCGCACGTTCGAGCAATCGCGGATCACCTGCGACGAACAACAGCGGCGGCGCATCATCGATTTCCTTGAGCAAGGCAGGGTAGAGGGGGTCGTCCCACATCAGTAAATGCTGGCCGGGACGCTCTAGCCAGGCCATTGCAGCGCTCGCGCCTTCGCGCACCTGAGCACTGCGCCGCGCCTCGCTGCAACTGGCCGGCAGCCCCAGTGCGCGCCAGGCACCGGCAGGGGCGGCGAAGGCCGAGCAGGCATCGCCGAAGGCGGAGATCAGCGTGAAATAGCGCCGTGGGCCTATTTCGGGGACGCCGTGCAGACGCAGTCGCGCCTCCAGTTCGGCAGGTGGGCAGAGGTGACAAAAAGGTAAAGGCATGGCCGATCATCCTTGCTCAAAGCAGGCCATGCATCCTGCACAACCTGTGGATAACTCTGTTGATAATGCTTTGACAAGCTGTCTACGAGTAAGCCCGAAAAGCGACCTGTGACACCCTAGCCGACCTTTGCCAGGTGCCGAATGCGCGGATTACCTTTATTATGTGTGCTCAGTTTTCAACCAAATGCACAGTGACTGCCTGACCTTATGGCCATTCTGAACATCCTCGAATTCCCGGACCCGCGCCTGCGCACCGTCGCCAAACCGGTGACGACGTTCGACGACGCCCTGCGCCAGCTGATCGACGACATGTTTGAAACCATGTACGAAGCGCCCGGCATCGGCCTGGCGGCGACCCAAGTCAACGTGCATGAGCAAGTCGTGGTCATGGACCTCAGCGAAGACCGCAGCGAGCCGCGGGTCTTCATCAACCCATCGGTCGAGGAACTGACCGACGACATGGGCCAGTACCAGGAAGGTTGCCTGTCGGTGCCGGGCTTCTACGAGAACGTCGACCGTCCGTTGCGCGTGCGCATCAAGGCCCAGGACCGCGACGGCAAGCCGTTCGAGCTGGAATGCGAGGGCCTGCTGGCGGTGTGCGTGCAGCACGAGTTCGATCACCTCAACGGCAAGCTGTTCGTCGATTACCTGTCCCAGCTCAAGCGTGACCGCATCAAGAAGAAGCTGGAAAAACAGCACCGCCAGCAAGCCTGATCCCCACCTTCCAGAAGGCTTGCCGCGGCAAGCCTTCTTCTTTTTCCAAGCGAGAACGTCATGCGCATTGTCTTCGCAGGCACCCCCGAGTTTGCCGCCGAACACCTCAAGGCCCTGCTCGACAGCCCCTACCAGGTGGTGGCCGTCTACACCCAGCCCGACCGTCCTGCCGGTCGTGGGCAAAAGCTCATGCCCAGCCCGGTCAAGCAACTGGCCAGCGCCCATGACATTCCGGTGCTGCAACCGCCGACCTTGCGCAATGCCGAGGCCCAGGCCGAACTCGCCGCGTTACAGCCCGACCTGATGGTGGTGGTCGCCTACGGGCTGATTCTGCCGCAGGCGGTGCTCGACATCCCGCGCCTGGGCTGCATCAACAGCCATGCCTCGCTGCTGCCGCGCTGGCGCGGCGCCGCGCCGATCCAACGGGCTGTACAGGCTGGCGATGCCGAAAGCGGGGTAACCGTGATGCGCATGGAGGCGGGCCTGGACACCGGGCCGATGCTGCTCAAGGTCTGCACGCCGATCAGCGCGGAAGACACCGGCGGCAGCCTGCACGACCGCCTGGCGGCCATGGGCCCGGACGCCGTGATCCAGGCCATTGCCGGCCTGGCCGATGGCAGCCTGCACGGCGAGGTACAGGACGATGCCCTGGCCACCTACGCGCACAAGCTCAACAAGGATGAAGCGCGCCTCGACTGGAGCCGCCCGGCCTTGGAACTGGAGCGTCTGGTGCGCGCCTTCAACCCTTGGCCGGTGTGCCACAGCACGCTGGATGGTGACACCGTCAAGGTGCTTGCGGCGACGTTGGCCGAGGGCAAGGGTGAGCCAGGCGAAGTCCTCGCCGCGAGCAAGGATGGCCTACTGGTGGCCTGTGGCGAGCAGGCCCTGCGCCTGACCCGTCTGCAACTGCCGGGCGGCAAGGCGCTGGCTTTCAGCGATCTGTTCAACAGCCGCCGTGAGCACTTCGCTGCCGGCAAGGTGCTGGGCCAATGAATCCACGTCTGGCTGCCGCCCGCGCGCTTGCCGCCGTGCTCAGCGGCAAGGCCTCGCTCAACAGCGCACTGCCGGCGCAACTGGACAAGGTCGAGGAACGCGACCGCGGCCTGACCCAAGACCTCGCCTTCGGCACCGCACGCTGGCAGCCGCGCCTGGAACTGCTCGCCGCGCAGCTGCTGCAAAAGCCGTTCAAGGCCGCCGATGCCGATGTGCAAGCGCTGCTGCTGGTCGGCCTGTACCAGCTGTTCTACACGCGCATCCCGGCCCACGCCGCCCTGGGCGAAACCGTGGGTTGTGCCGACAAGCTGAAAAAGCCCTGGGCCAAAAGCCTGCTCAACGCCGTGCTGCGCCGCGCCCAGCGCGAAGGTGAAGCGCTGCTGGCCAACATGCAGCGCGATCCGGTGGTGCGTACCGCCCACCCGCGCTGGCTGCAAAAGCAGCTCAAGGCCTTCTGGCCCGAGCAGTGGGAGGCCATCTGCGCTGCCAACAACGCCCATCCGCCGATGATTCTGCGGGTCAACCGCCGCCACCATTCTCGCGACGCCTACCTGGCCTTGCTGGACCAGGCTGGCATCGGCGCCAGCGCCTGTCGCTACAGCCGCGACGGCATCGTGCTCGATACGCCGTGCGATGTGCGTGGCCTGCCGGGCTTCGCCGAGGGCTGGATCAGCGTGCAGGATGAAGCCGCACAGCTGTCGGCCGACCTGCTCGAACTGGCCCCCGGCCAGCGCGTGCTCGACGCCTGCTGCGCGCCGGGTGGCAAGACCTGCCATCTGCTCGAAGCCGAGCCGGGCCTTGCCCAGATGGTCGCCATCGACCTGGAAGCCAAGCGCCTGACCCGCGTCCGGGAAAACCTCGCGCGTCTGCAGCTCGATGCACAACTGATCGCCTGCGACGCCCGCGACACCGCAAGCTGGTGGGATGGCACGCCGTTCCAGCGCATCCTGCTCGACGCACCGTGCTCGGCGACTGGGGTGATCCGTCGTCACCCAGACATCAAGCTGACCCGCCAGGCCGATGACATTCCTGCCCTGGCCAGCCTGCAAGGTGAGCTGCTCGACGCCCTGTGGCCTACCCTCGAGGTAGGCGGCATGCTGCTCTACGCCACCTGCTCCAGCCTGCCCACCGAGAACACCGAGGTCATCGCCGCGTTCCTTTCGCGCACCCCCGGCGCCCGAGAGCTGGACCTGGCCACCGAGGCCGGCCTGCGCCAGCCCCACGGCCGCCAGTTGCTGGCCCAGGAAGGCGGGCACGATGGCTTCTACTACGCCAAGCTGATCAAGATCGCCGCCTCGCGCGGATAACCAGAAAAGGTACGACTAGCCGATGAAGATCATCATTCTCGGCGCCGGCCAGGTAGGCGGCACACTCGCAGAGAACCTCGCCAGCGAGGCCAACGACATCACCGTGGTGGACACCGACGGCGAACGCCTGCGCGACCTCGGCGACCGCCTCGACATCCGCACCGTGCAAGGCCGCGGCTCGCTACCCACGGTGCTGCGTCAGGCCGGTGCCGATGACGCCGACATGCTGGTGGCGGTAACCAACAGTGACGAGACCAATATGGTCGCCTGCCAGGTCGCCTACACCCTGTTCCACACCCCGACCAAGATCGCCCGTGTGCGCGAATCGTCGTACCTGAGCCGCGCCGAGCTGTTCGACAACGAAGCCATTCCAGTGGATGTGCTGATCAGCCCCGAGCAAGTGGTGACCAACTACATCAAGCGTCTGATCGAACAGCCCGGCGCCCTGCAGGTGATCGACTTCGCCGGCGGCAAAGCGCAGCTGGTGGCGGTCAAGGCGTACTACGGGGGTCCGTTGGTCGGCCAGCAGCTGCGCCAGATTCGTGCGCACATGCCCAACGTCGACACCCGGGTGGCGGCGATCTTCCGTCGCGATCGCTCGATCACGCCCCAGGGCGATACGGTGATCGAGGCCGACGACGAAGTGTTCTTCATCGCGGCCAAGCGCGACATCCGCGCGGTAATGGGCGAGCTGCGCAATATCGACGAAAGCAACAAGCGGGTGGTGATCGCCGGTGGTGGGCAGATTGGCGAGCGCCTGGCCGAGGCCATCGAAAGCCGCTACCAGGTGAAGATCATCGAAGTCAGCCCGGCGCGCTGCCGGCACCTGTCCGACACCTTGGAAAGCACCGTGGTGCTGCAAGGCAGCGCTTCGGATCGCGACCTGATGCTGGAAGAGAACATCGCCGAAGCGGATATCTTCCTGGCGCTGACCAACGACGATGAGGCCAACATCATGTCGTCGCTGCTGGCCAAGCGCCTGGGTGCGCGCAAGGTGATGACGCTGATCAACAACCCGGCCTACGTCGACCTGGTGCAAGGCGGCGACATCGACATCGCCATCAGCCCGCAGCTGGCCACCATCGGCACCTTGCTGGCGCATGTGCGGCGTGGCGATATCGTCAGCGTGCACTCACTGCGCCGCGGCGCGGCCGAGGCCATCGAGGCTGTGGCCCATGGCGATGCCAAGTCGAGCAAAGTGGTGGGCAAGGCCATCGCGCAGATCTCGCTGCCACCTGGCACCACCATCGGCGCCATCATCCGTGCCGAGCAGGTACTGATCGCCCACGACGTGACGGTGATCGAAAGTGGCGACCACGTGATTCTGTTCGTTGTGGATAAAAAGCACATTCGCGACGTGGAGAAACTGTTCCACGTCGGCCTGAGTTTCTTCTAGGGAGAACAGCCATGCGCGAGTCGTTGGAAAAAATGCTGGCCAAGGGTGTGGATAACCCGCTGCTGCGCTTCGGCCTGGGCAAGGCCTGGCTCGACGAAGGACACGGCGCCGAGGCCGCGGTGCACCTGGCGCGCTGCGTCGAGCAGGACCCGAAGTATTCGGCCGCCTGGAAGCTGCTGGGCAAGGCTCACCAGCTGGCAGGCGACCCGACCGCCGCACGTAGCGCCTGGCAGCAAGGCATCACTGCCGCCCAGGCCCACGGCGACAAACAGGCCGAGAAAGAGATGACTGTCTTCCTAAAGAAACTCAAACCCCTGTAGGGGCGAGCGCTCCGGCGGTCAGGCGGTCCGGCGCTCCCGCGCTCATACATCAATCAGTACCAGCGGTCTTCACCGGCCGGACGTTTCTTGAAGCGCTTCATGCTCCACATGTACTGGCTCGGATAGGCCCGCACATAACGCTCGACCACCTTGCTCATGGCCGCCGCCGATTCGGTCACATCAAGGCTGTACATCGCTTCCGGCGCCGCCTCGATGATGGCGCGAAAACCCGAGCCGTCGGGCAGCCGCACGGCATGCAGGAACACCCCGACCGCCTTGCCGCCGGCGAGCATGTTCGGCACGAACTTGCTGGTCAGCGCCTGGGTACCGAGGAAGGGCACGAACACCCCGGCCGATTCCGCCGGCTCAGGGTCGGCCGGAATCCCCACCTGACCACCCCGGCGCACTTCCTTGATGATGCTGAGAATGCCTTCCTTGGTCGACGGCGCCACACGGTTGCCCATCTGCACCCGTTGCTCGCGCAGCAGGTCGTCCACCGCTTTGAGCTTGGGCGGGCGATAGAAGATGATCGGCTTGCACTGGTTGCAATAGAAGTGATTGAGCACTTCCCAGTTGCCCAGATGGCTGGTGATACCGACCACGCCTTTGCCCGAGGCCAACGCCTCCTGCAACACCTCAAGGCCTTCGACCTCCTTGACCAGATCGATCGAGCGCTGCGGCGGCCAGATCCACGCACAGGCGCTTTCCACGAACGACTTGGCGATGTCCTGCAGGGCACGTCCCACCAGTTGCTCGCGCTCGGCGGGGTTCATCTCCGGAAAGCACTTGGCCAAGTTGATTCGCACCACCTTGCGCGAACCATTGGGCAACTTCCACATCAGCCAACCGATGCCGGCGCCGACACGCTGCACCGCACACCACGGAAGCTTGGCGAACAGGCGCAGCGCCCCGACCATCAGGGCGCCTTTGAATTTTTCCACAGGTGCATTCCTTCTAGCTGCAAGCCGCGCATTGTACCCGTCAGCGCACCAGCGCGGCGTAGCGATCACAATCGGTGGTGTGGTCCATGACCATGCCGGTCGCCTGCATGAAGGCGTAGCAGATGGTCGGGCCGACGAAGGTGAAACCGGCCTTCTTCATGGCCTTGCTCATGGCCACGGCCTCGTCGGTGCTCACCGGAATGTCGCTGCGCCCGGTGAAGTGATTGATTTTCGGCTCGCCGCCGACGAACGACCACAGCCACTCGGCCGGGTTGTCCAGCGCCAGCCAGGCCCGGGCGTTGCGGCGCACGGCGTTGAGCTTGAGGCGGTTGCGAATGATGCCGGGGTCGAGCATCAGTTCCTCGATGCGTTCATCGCTCATCTGCGCCAGTCGTACCGGGTCGAAGCCATACAGCACCTCGCGATAGCGCTCGCGTTTGCGCAGCACGGTGATCCACGACAAGCCCGCCTGGAACCCTTCGAGCAAAAGCATCTCGAAGAGCAACGCCGGATCACGCCGCGGCGTGCCCCACTCATGGTCGTGGTAGGCCTGGTACAACGGGTCGTCGGTACACCAAAAGCAGCGTGGCATAAGGCTCCAAGCAGTAGAGGGCGAGGCGAATCGGGTTATACTCCCGCTCTTTACATCCGCATCCCCAGATACAGGTGAATTTCGTGAGCCAGCCTACGCCAGCCGTGCGTACCTTCCAAGACCTGATCCTCGCCCTGCAGAAGTACTGGGCCGAGCAAGGTTGTGTGGTGCTTCAGCCCTACGATATGGAAGTAGGCGCCGGCACTTTCCACACTGCTACCTTCCTGCGCGCCGTCGGCCCGGAAACCTGGAACGCTGCCTACGTGCAGCCGAGCCGTCGCCCTGGCGACGGACGGTACGGTGAAAACCCCAACCGCCTGCAGCACTACTACCAGTTCCAGGTAGTGCTCAAGCCGAACCCGGCCAACTTCCAGGAGCTGTACCTCGGCTCGCTGAAGGCGATCGGCCTGGACCCGCTGGTGCACGACATCCGCTTCGTCGAAGACAACTGGGAATCGCCAACCCTCGGTGCCTGGGGCCTGGGCTGGGAAATCTGGCTCAACGGCATGGAAGTGTCGCAGTTCACCTACTTCCAGCAGGTTGGCGGCATCGAGTGCTATCCGGTCACCGGCGAAATCACCTACGGCCTCGAGCGCCTGGCGATGTACATCCAGGGCGTCGACTCGGTGTATGACCTGGTCTGGGCCGACGGCCCGTTCGGCGTGGTCACCTATGGCGATGTGTTCCACCAGAACGAAGTCGAGCAATCGACTTACAACTTCGAGCACGCCAACGTCGAAAAACTGTTCGAACTGTTCGACTTCTACGAAAGCGAAGCGAACCGTCTGATCAAGCTCGACCTGCCACTGCCCACCTATGAAATGGTCCTGAAGGCCTCGCACACCTTCAACCTGCTCGATGCTCGCCGCGCCATCTCGGTGACCGAGCGCCAGCGCTACATCCTGCGCGTGCGCACCCTGGCCCGCGACGTGGCGCAAAGCTACCTGCAGGCACGTGCACGCCTGGGCTTCCCGATGGCGACCCCTGAACTGCGAGACGAAGTGTTGGCCAAGCTGGAGGTTGCACAATGAGTGCTCAAGATTTCCTGGTAGAACTGGGCACCGAAGAACTGCCACCCAAGGTTCTTACCAGCCTCGGCGACGCCTTCCTGGCCGGTATCGAAAAGGGCCTGCAGGCCGCAGGCCTGAACTACACCGGCAAGCAGGTGTATGCCGCACCGCGCCGCCTGGCCGTGCTGATTCGCCAGCTCGACGCCCAGCAGCCCGACCGCAGCATCAATATCGACGGCCCGCCGCGCCAGGCAGCCTTCGATGCCGACGGCAACCCGACCCAGGCCGCCCTGGGCTTTGCCAAGAAATGCGGTGTCGAGCTGGCCGAAATCGACCAGAGCGGCGCCAAGCTGCGTTTCTCCCAGCACATCCCGGGCAAGGCCACCAGCAGCCTGCTGGCGACCATCGTCCAGGATTCGCTCAACGACCTGCCGATTCCCAAGCGCATGCGCTGGGCCGCCAGCCGTGAAGAATTCGTACGCCCGCCACAGTGGCTGGTGATGCTGTTCGGCGAGCAGGTGATCGACTGCACCGTGCTGTCCAAGCACGCCGGCCGTCATTCCCGTGGTCACCGTTTCCACCACCCGGAAGAAGTGCTCATCAGCGCCCCGGCCAACTACGCCGAAGACTTGCGCAAAGCCTACGTCATCGCTGATTTTGCCGAACGTCGCGCGCTGATCGCCAAGCGCACCGACGAGCTGGCCGCCCAGCAGAACGGCACCGCCATCGTGCCGCCGTCGCTGCTCGATGAAGTCACCGCGCTGGTCGAGTGGCCTGTGCCACTGGTGTGCTCGTTCGAGGAACGTTTCCTCGAAGTGCCCCAGGAAGCGCTGATCACCACCATGCAGGACAACCAGAAGTATTTCTGCCTGCTCGACAGCCAGGGCAAGCTGCTGCCGCGCTTCATCACCGTCGCCAACGTCGAGAGCCGCGATCCGCAGCAGATCGTCCACGGCAATGAAAAAGTCGTGCGCCCGCGTCTGACCGACGCCGAGTTCTTCTTCAAGCAAGACAAGAAGCAGCCTCTGGAAACCTTCAACGAGCGGTTGAAGAACGTGGTCTTCCAGGCCCAGCTGGGCAGCGTCTACGACAAGGCCGCGCGGGTCTCCAAGCTGGCTGCGCTGATTGCCCCGCACATCGGTGGTGATGCCGCCCGTGCCGCGCGTGCCGGTCTGCTCTCCAAGTGCGACCTGGCCACCGAGATGGTCGGCGAGTTCCCCGAGATGCAAGGCATCGCCGGTTACTACTACGCCGTCAACGACGGTGAGCCGGAAGACGTCGCCCTGGCCCTCAACGAGCAGTACATGCCGCGTGGCGCGGGCGCCGAACTACCCAGCACGCTGACCGGTGCTGCCGTCGCCATCGCCGACAAGCTCGACACCCTGGTTGGCATCTTCGGCATCGGCATGCTGCCGACCGGCAGCAAAGACCCGTACGCACTGCGCCGCGCGGCGCTGGGCGTGCTGCGTATTCTCATCGAGAAGAAACTCGACCTCGACCTGACCGAAGCCGTGCGCTTTGCCGTCGCTCAGTTCGGCACCACGGTCAAGACCCAGGGCCTGGCCGAGCAAGTGCTGGAATTCATCTTCGACCGCCTGCGCGCGCGCTACGAAGACGAAGGCATCGACGTCGCCACCTACCTGTCGGTGCGTGCCCTCAAGCCCACCTCGGCACTGGACTTCGATCAGCGCGTGCAGGCCGTACAGGCCTTCCGCAAGTTGCCGGAAGCCGATGCCCTGGCTGCGGTCAACAAGCGCGTGTCGAACCTGCTGAGCAAGGCCGAAGGCGCCATCGCTGCGCAGGTCGAGCCGAAGTACTTCGACAACGCCAACGAGTTCTCGCTGTATTCGGCCATCCAGCAGGCCGACCACGCCGTGCAACCGATGGCCGCAGCACGTCAGTACAGCGAGAGCCTGGCGCGCCTGGCAGCCTTGCGTGAACCGGTCGATGCCTTCTTCGAAGCGGTGATGGTCAACGCCGAGGACGCCAAGGTACGCGCCAACCGCTACGCCTTGCTCAGCCGCCTGCGCGGGCTGTTCCTGGGTGTTGCCGATATCTCGTTGCTGGGGTAAGCCTTGAAACTGCTGATTCTCGATCGGGACGGGGTGATCAATTTCGACTCCGACGCCTATATCAAGTCGGTGGAGGAATGGATTCCCATCCCCGGCTCGATCGAGGCCATTGCGCAACTGAGCAAGGCCGGCTGGACGGTGGCCGTCGCCACCAACCAGTCGGGCATCGCTCGCGGTTACTACCCGCTCACCACCCTCGAAGCCATGCATACGCGCTTGCGCGAGCTGGTGGCCGAGCAGGGCGGCGAGCTCGGGCTTGTCGTGTATTGCCCACATGGTCCGGATGAGCACTGCGCGTGCCGCAAACCGAAGCCGGGCATGCTCAAGGCGATTGCCGAGCATTATCAGCAGGATCTGGCCGGCGTCTGGTTCGTCGGCGACAGCCGCGGCGACCTTGACGCTGCCGTGGCGGTTGATGCACAACCGGTGCTGGTCAAGACCGGTAAAGGTGAGCAGACCCTGAGCAAGGGTGTGCCGCAACACACCTTGATCTACCCAGACCTGGCGTCCGTCGCCAGGGCCCTACTTTAAAAACGCTGCGCCTGGCGCGCAGCGTTCTCACGCGGGCAGGCCCCGCCACGGTACATGTCACTATGTCGATCCTGCAGGCGATCAGAGTCTTTCTTTTTTACCTGCTGCTGGGCACCAGCTCGCTGCTGTGGTGCACCCTGAGCTTCTTCATCGCACCGTTTCTGCCCTTCCGGCAGCGCTATCGGTTCATCAACGTCTACTGGTGCCGCTTCGCCGTGATGCTGGCCTGGGTGATTCTGGGCATTCGCTACAAGATCACCGGCGCCGAGCACGTGCCCGACGAGCCTTGCGTGATCCTCGCCAACCATCAGAGCACCTGGGAAACCTTTTTCCTCTCGGCGTACTTCTCGCCGCTGAGCCAGGTGCTCAAGCGCGAGCTGCTGTATGTGCCGTTCTTTGGCTGGGCCATGGCCATGCTGCGACCCATCGCCATCGATCGCGATAACCCCAAAGAGGCCCTGCGCCAAGTGGCGAAGAAGGGCGATGAACTGCTCAAGCAGCGCATCTGGGTGCTGATCTTCCCAGAGGGCACCCGCGTGCCCTTCGGCCAGATCGGCAAGTTCTCCCGCGGTGGCACGGCGCTGGCCGTCAACGCCGGCTTGCCCGTGCTGCCAATCGCGCACAATGCCGGCAAGTTCTGGCCCAAGGCGGGCTGGGGCAAGCGGGCAGGGGTGATCGAGGTGGTCATCGGTGAACCAATGTACGCCAACGGCACCGGTCCTCGGGCCATTGCCGAGCTCAATGACCGTGCTCAGGCCTGGAACGAGGCCACCCAACGCGCGCTCGGCTCACTGCCTGCGGTTGCCGAAGATCAGCCTGGACAAGTAGCTTGATGATTCTGTGGATAAGGTGTGAGCAACTCTGTATTGAAATTCCGAAAATCTTCCGTAACTCATTGAAATTAATGTTTATTTCATAAAGTCAGGATTTTCCGAAAATCGTGCATAAGTTTTTTCGCTGCACAAGAAACCGGCCCGAAGGCCGGTTTTTTTGTGGATGCTTCAGACCTTGTCGATATCCACGTCCTTGGTCTCTCGCAGGCAGAAAATGCCAACCACAAGACTGATCCCAGTGACCAGCACCGGGTACCACAATCCGTAGAAGATATCGCCGGTGTAGACCACCAGGGCGAATGACACCGTGGGCAGGAAGCCGCCGAACCAGCCGTTGCCGATGTGGTAGGGCAGCGACATCGAGGTATAGCGGATGCGCGTCGGGAACAGCTCGACCATGACCGCGGCCAAGGGTCCGTAGGTCATGGTGGCGATCAGAATCATCGCCACGATCAGCACCACCACCATCACCTGATTGACCTGCGCCGGATCGGCCTTGGCGGGGTAGCCGGCCTGCTCGATGGCGGCGCGCATCGCGGCTTCATCGTAACCTTCGATGGTGCGTTCACCGATGCTGACCTGTACCGCCTCGCCCGTGGTCTTGACCGAGCTGTAGGGCAGACCCTGCTTGACCAGGAAGGTCTTGACCTTGTCGCACGGGCTGTCGAAGCGAGCCTTGCCGACCGGGTCGAACTGGAAGGTACAGCCGCCTGGATCGGCACTGACCACGATCGGCGCCTGACGGCTGGCGGCGTCGATCTGCGGGTTGGCGTAGTGGCTGAGCGCCTTGAACAGCGGGAAGTACAGCACGGTCGCCAGCAGCAGGCCGATCATCAGAATCGGTTTGCGGCCCACCCGATCGGACAACCAACCGAAGAACACGAAGAACGGCGCGCCGATGATCACACTGATGATCAACAGCGTATTGGCCTGAGCGGCGTCCATCTTGAGCATCTGGGTGAGGAAGAACAGCACGTAGAACTGCGCCGTGTAGAAGGTCACCGCTTGCCCTGCGTTGATGCTGAACAGTGCAGTCAGCACCACCTTGAGGTTGGGCCAGGAGGTGAACGATTCCCGGATCGGCGACTTGCTCAGCTTGCCCTGGGCTTTCATTTTCACGAATGCTGGCGATTCACGCATGCTCATGCGAATCCAGGTCGAGATGCCCAACAGCACGATCGACAGCAAGAACGGCAAGCGCCAGCCCCAGGTCTCGAACTCGTCACCGCTGATGTAGCGGCTACCGAGCACCACCAGCAGCGACAGCAGCAAGCCCAAGGTGGCTGTGGACTGGATGAAGCCGGTGTGGAAACCACGTTTGCCGGGCGGCGCGTGTTCCGCCACATAGGTGGCCGCACCGCCGTATTCACCGCCCAGCGCCAGGCCCTGGAGCATGCGCAGAATCACCAGGATGATCGGTGCCGCGATGCCGATGCTGGCGTAGGTCGGCAGCAGGCCCACGGCGAAGGTCGACAGCCCCATCAGTACGATGGTCACCAGGAAGGTGTACTTGCGTCCGATCATGTCGCCTAGTCGACCGAACACCAATGCTCCGAACGGTCGCACCAGAAAGCCTGCGGCAAAGGCCATCAGCGCGAAGATGAACGCCGTGGTGTCGTTGACCCCGGCGAAGAACTGCTTGCTGATGACCGCCGCCAGCGCGCCATACAGGAAGAAGTCGTACCACTCGAACACCGTGCCGAGCGAGGAGGCGAAGATGATCTTGCGTTCCTCGCTGCGGCTGGCGCCAGCGGAAGCTGCGGGTTGCTCTTGAAGGTAGTCCGACATCGATGCTGTCCTCGGCCCGTGGGCCACAGTGAATAGTTGTTGTTGTTCCACTGTCGGCAGCTTCCGACTCCCCGCTGCCGGTGTTGCACGTCACCTGGTCAAGGCGTCGGTATCGCGTGCTGCGTACTCTGGGGTCGCTTGCTATGGCTTTGCTGAAGAATCAACTGCGCCGCCTTCTCGCCGATCATCAGGGTTGGCGAACAGGTATTGCCCGAGACGATCTCGGGCATGATCGAAGCATCGGCCACGCGCAGGCCCTGAATGCCGTGAACCCGCAGTTGGCTGTCCACCACATCCAGCGGGCCACTACCCATCCGGCACGTGCCTACCGGGTGAAAGATGGTGGTGCCGATGCGCGCCGCGGCTTCATGCAATTGCTGCTCGGTGTTCATCTCCGCCCCGGGCAGGTATTCACGCGGGTCGAAGATCGCCAGGGCAGGGGCCTGGACGATGCGTCGGGTCAGGCGTATGGCCTGGGCAGCCACCGTGAGGTCTTGCGCCTCACTCAAGTAATTGGGGTCGATCAGCGGTGCGCTATTGGGGTCAGCGCTGCTGATGTCCACGCGGCCGCGGCTGAGCGGACGCAGGTTGCACACCGAAGCGGTAAAGGCAGGGAAGGGGTGCAACGGCTCGCCGAAACGCTCCAGCGACAACGGCTGCACGTGGTACTGCAGGTTGGCGCTGGGCTGCTCCGCTGAAGAGCGAACGAACGCTCCTAGTTGGCTGGGTGCCATCGCCAGTGGCCCGCTGCGGTCGTACAGGTAACGCAAGCCCATGCCCATCTTGCCCCACAGGCTGCCGGCCATCTGGTTGAGGGTGCGGGCGTTGGCGATGCGATACACCAGACGCAATTGCAGGTGATCCTGAAGATTGCCGCCAACACCCTCTAGCGCGTGAAGCACCGGGATGCCGAGCCGCTCCAGGAGCGAACGCGGGCCAATGCCTGAGCGCTGAAGAATCCCGGGTGAGCCAATCGCCCCCGCGCACAGGATGATCTCGCGGCGCGCACTGAAGCGGCGAGGCTGGTTCTGCCAGCGTCCGTTGACTGCCGCCGCGCGGCCACCTTCCAGCTCCAGCCGATCGACTTGCACATCGGTCAGCACAGTCAGGTTGGGCCGCTGCATCACCGGGCGCAGGAACGCCTTGGCCGCATTCCAGCGTACGCCGTTGCGCTGGTTGACCTGAAAATACCCGGAGCCCTGGTTGTCTCCGGTGTTGAAGTCATCGAGCTTGGCGATGCCGCACTGCTCGGCAGCATCGCGAAACGCTTCGAGAATCGGCCATTGGTAACGCTGGCGTTCGACGCGCCATTCACCTTCACCGCCGTGATGGTCAGACGCTCCAGCGAAATGCCGCTCACTGGCCTTGAACAGCGGCAGTACATCCTTCCATGCCCAGCCCTGATTGCCTTGCGCGGCCCAGCCATCGTAATCACTGGCCTGACCACGCATGTAGATCATGCCGTTGATCGATGAGCAGCCCCCGAGCACGCGGCCGCGTGGGTAGCCCAACTCACGACCGCCCAGACCTGCCTGCGCGCTGGTCTTGAAACACCAATCAGTGCGCGGGTTGCCAATGCAGTGCAGGTAGCCCACAGGGATGTGAATCCATGGATAGTTATCGCGCCCACCGGCTTCGAGCAGCAGCACCCGACAGCTTGGATCAGCGGACAGACGATTGGCCAGCAGGCAGCCCGCAGGCCCAGCACCGACCACGATGTAGTCGAAACCTGAATCGGCAAATGACATGTGCATGTTCTTGCGCCTGATTTTTTATTCTTGTCGTCTATGATCCTAGTGCTTAATTTCGCTGCGCACGCATGCGTTTTTGCGCAATGGCTGTGCATTTTTTTACAGCGCCGTGCTGACCGCCTTACGCCAGCGCGGCGCGGCCAACCCCTCTCATCCATAGCCGGCAAGGCTCAGCCCTATGTTCGACTGGAACGATTTGCGGTTTTTCCTGGAGCTTCAGCGCAGTGGTCGCCTGCTGAGCGCTGGCCGGCGCCTCAAGACCACCCACAGCACCGTAGCGCGGCACATCGAGCGTATCGAGGCCAGCCTTGGCACGGCGCTGTTCATCCACCACGCCCAGGGTTTTGAGCTGACTCCAGCCGGGCAGGCGCTGCTCAAACACGCTGAGGCCATGGAAAATGTCGCGCTGCTGGCGCAGGAAGAAATCACCCAGGCGATCACCCCGCTGGGCAAGATCCGTCTGGGCGTGACCGAGGGCATCGGCATCTGTTTCATCACGCCTCGCCTGGGCGGGCTGTTCGAGCGCTATCCGGGCCTGGAGGTCGAGCTGGTGGCAGTGCCACGGTTCGTCAGCATCCTCAATCGCGAGGCAGAAATCAGCGTGCATCTCGAGCGGCCGAACGCCGACCTCTTGATCACCCGCAAGCTCACCGACTATCGCCTGGCTTTGTATGCCAGCCCCGCGTACCTCGATAGGGCAGCGCCCGTGCACAGCCGCGACGACCTGATTCGGCACAGCTGGATCGGTTATGTCGACGACTTGCTGTTCAGCCAGGAACTGCTGTTGCTCAACAGCTTCTGTCGCGCGCCCAATGTCGTCTTTCGCAGCACCAGCGTGATCGCCCAGCAGGAGGCGGCACGCGCCGGGCTGGGGATCGCGGTGCTGCCCAACTACATGGCGCGGCATGATCCGCTTCTGCGCAGGATACTGCCCAACGAATCCCTTCAGCGCAGCTATTGGATCAGCACCCGCCGTGAGTTGCACAAGTCCGTGCGCCTGCGCGTGGTCTGGGATCACCTACTGGCGCTGTGCGCGGATGCGCAGGGCGAGTTGCTGGCAGAATGAAATGATGCACGCCAGGGGTGCAACCGACTGTCACGCTTCGCGGCGTATCATTGGCCGTGGCGCCATGCTGCCAACGGTGTAGTTTCATCCTGCTCACGGCCAACTTGTATAAACTGCGCCTATACTTGACCATTGACGACACTGCCCCACCGTCGTCAATAAACCGTGACCCATAAAATGACGCATCCGAGCAGATGCGAGAATGCCTGAAACCCAATAACAGGACACGACATGGACAGTCGACCGATAATGCCTAAGTGCGACGTGCACGCGCCGGGCTGTTTACACACTTCACTTCAATCAGAATTGGAAACGCAACTGGGTGATTTACGCACCTTGCACTACGCGTACTTTGCGACGGTGCGCAATCGCGATGTTCAACCGTTGATCATTTCCAATTATCCGGCGCGCTGGCTTAAATCCTATAAAGCAGCGAATGCTCATTTGATCGACCCGGTCATTCAATATGGGCTCACCACCTGTGCACCTTTTTCCTGGAGCGACGCCACGGCCGCCTATGGCGATGAAAGCGGTGTCGATCTGTTTCGCCGTTCCGGGCACCACCATCTTCGTTCCGGGGCGACGTTCACCTTGCACGACGCCAGCGGCGTGTTCAGCGCGCTGAGTTTCTCGGATGGCGGAGGGCAAGCGGAACTGGACCGCCGGATGGCCGACCAGCAAGCGCAGATCCAGATGGCGCTGATTCGCTTCCACTGCCGGATCATGGGCCTGCACAGCCTCGACCAATTGTTTCCCAGTGCGCCAAGAGACACCCTGTCGCAACGCGAAACCAGCGTACTCAAGCTGGTCATGCTGGGGCAGAACTATCGGGACATTGCCAAGACCTGCGGCATCTCAGAGCGCACGGTGAAATTTCACATGTCCAATATCACCAGCAAGCTGCAGGTCAGCAATGCGCGGCAGGCGATCTACGAGGCCCAGTGCCAGGGCCTGCTCTGATCAGGCACTGGTGCGCAGTTGCGTGTCCAGGCCCTGTAATGGACGGGGCCATTGGGAAGCACGCTCGTCGCTGAGCGGCTGGCGGCGGCGAATGGCTTCGAGCAGGCGTTGCCGGTTGTTCGCCGTCACCGGCATGTCCAGCAGTAGCACGCGCTCGCCTGGCGATGCCTCGCCAGTGTCGAGCACCTCATAGTGCCAGCCCGCCTGGCGCACTACCCGCGCCATCGCCGCACTGACCACGGTGATGATCGACTCCAGCCCGGTGCTCTGGGCGTGATTGTGCATGCACAACAAAAGCATTTCGGTCAGCGGCAGGTGGGCCAGACCCAACTGGCGAGAGCGCGTCTTGTCGACGAAGAAGCGACTGGATTCAGCGATACGTGGATGCCTGGGCGCTGCACAGCGAAAGAAATCACGGAACGGGCCTTCGACCATATAGGGGTGCACGGTGTTGATCAAACGCAGGCCTGCCAGCGGGATGCCCTGCCAGGTGCCCAGTAGATAAGTGGTCTGCGGATTATCGAATTCGTCTTCTTCGATACCGTTATTGACGCGTACTTTCCAGTTCAATCGGTCCGCAAATACGTGCTTGCGCAGTTGGTGAACTTGCGCCACCCAGTCATGCGGAACAGTGGAATAATCAACTATATGAAACGCTATCTCATCCATGAGCGGTTTTCTTCCACGGGTGCGAACTCGGTATAAATCGAGACTTCGCAGGGTAGATGGGTATCACTTCCGACAGCACAGCTTAACCCGTTCCAGCGGGTTTTAACCTGTCCTTAAGTTCAGGTCGGCTTTTCTATTTTCTTTAACCAAGGCTGATGCACTCGACCTGTACTTAGAGACAGTTGTAGGCACCCGACTAATACGACAGGTTATGCAGCGCTGTCGCTGACCGGCTTCAGCAATTGTTCATACCACGCCCGCGCAACAGTCACCGTCGACGTGCATTAGCCCGTGCAGACGGTGAACGGTCAGGCGCGGCGTCCAACAGGGAAGATCATGGGAATGTCCACTTCTGCAGCACCTCGCCGGGTCGTTGTCACCGGCTACGGCGCGATCTGTTCACTTGGCCAGAACGTCAATGCCATCTGGGACGCGATGATGGACTACCAGGTCGGCTATCGGCAGCACAGCTTCGACGACCCGACCATCCATGCCCGTTACTTCGGTTTCATCGAGGATTTCGGCCGCGAGCTGATGCGCCCGTTTCCAAAAAAGATTTCCAAGATGCTGCCGTTGTTCGCCAAGTACAGCCTGGTGGCCGCCCATGAAGCGCTGAGCATGGCCTACGGCGACACGCCGCTGGATGAGGTGGTGTCGCCGTTCGACCGCGGCGTGATGCTCGGCACCGGCTGGGGAGGGCTGGACACGGCCAACGGTAACAACAACGAATACCGCGCCCACGGTATCTCCACTTCGTTCGCCACGGTGATGTCGATGTGCAACGCGGCCACTGCCGGCGTCACCATGCACTGGAACATGCGCGGTGTGCAGAACAGCCCTGTCGCTGCCTGTGCCACCGGCACGATCGCCATCGGCGAGGCCTACGAGGCCATTCGCAGCGGCCGCGCCAGGATGATGCTGGCCGGCGGCAGCGAGTCGCTCAAAGAGCAGTTCAATGTCTGGTCGATCGACGTGATCCAGGCGCTCAGCAAGGAGCAGGACAACCCGCGCCTGGCCTGCTGTCCGTTCAGCAAGGGACGCAGTGGCTTCGTACTCTCCGAAGGTGCGGCCGTGCTATGCCTGGAAGACTATGAACTGGCCCAGGCCCGTGGCGCGACGATTCTCGGTGAGGTGACCGGCTACGCCAACTACTCCGATGCCTATGACATGACCGCGCCGGCCGAAGACCTGCTGGCTCGAGTACAGGTCATCGAAGCGCTGTGCCGGCAGTCCGGCACGCCGGCGACCGCCATCGACTACATCAACCTGCACGGCACCTCGACGCCGCTCAACGATGTCAACGAAGCTCGCTCCATCAAGCTGGCGCTCGGCGACGCCGCCTACGCCATTCCGATGTCCAGTACCAAGTCGTACACCGGCCACCTGATCGGTGCTGCCGGAGCCATGGAGACCATCTTCTGCCTCAAGGCCATGGCCCAGGGCACCGTACCGGCCACGGTGCACCTCGATGAGCCTGATCCGGACTGTGACCTCAACTTCGTGCCGAACCAGCACCTGCATGCCCAGCGCTTGAACAACACGCTCAACCTGAGCTTCGGCTTCGGTGGTGCCAACGCCGGCATCATGCTGCGCAAGGTGGACTGACCATGCAGTGGCAATTTGGATCTGAGCAGATCGAAGCCTGGGCTAGCCTGTCCGGCGACCGCAATCCGATTCATTTCGACGCCGAGGCCGCGCAGCGCATGCAAGCCGACGATGTGGTGGTGCACGGCATGCTGGCATTGCTGGCGGTCAAGCACCGCATGGGCCGTACTCAGCGGCATGACCACGGCTGGCTGCAGTTCAAGGCGTTGCTGAAGACGCCGGTACTGCGCAACCGTTCGGTCGCCCTCTCGACCCGTGAGCGCAGCGCCCGAACCGCGTTCAAGCTGCACTCGTGCAGTGGCGACAGTGAACATGTGATTGGCCATGTCTCAGCGGTCTCGGCGCCGACCTGGTCGGCGCAAGCGGCAGGCTTCAGCCTTGGCCCGCAGGACATCGCAGGATGGCTCGAACGCTTTCGAGACGATCTGGGCCGCGACATCGATGACTGGGTGGCGCTGGATGCGCTGATCTTCTCGCACTTCATACAGAACCATCTGGGCATGGTCTTCGACAGCCTCTGCGACTCATTTCACCAGCAGCCTCGGCCCGAGCGAATCGAAGATATCTCTGGCCATCTGGTGGTTCAGACCAGCCACCAGATCACCTTCTGCACCTCGCTGCTATCACTGGCTCAGTTGCACACCGACGTCCGCTGCGAGATCGGCAACATCGTCCTGATCGAAAGCCCCGGCAAGGCCGTGGGCACCCTCGACCTGGGCGTGCTGGTCGATGACCAGCACTGCATGACCATCACCCTCGGCCTGATGATCAAGGCCCTTCCTTCCCAAGACGGAGCACTGCAATGACAACCGTAGACAGCGTTTTTTCGATCGTGCGTGAACTGATCCTCGAGCTCAAGGATGTCGATGAGAGCGACGTGACCCTCGACGCCTCCATCGAAGCGATGGAGTTCGACAGCCTGGACTTCGTCGAAATGCAGGTCGTGGTACAGAAGAAAATCGGCGTAGCGCTCGACCCCGATGCGTTCGCCAACCGCAACATCACCACCCTGCGCCAGGTGTGCGAACTGGTGGTCGAGCTTGCCGAGCCCGTCGAGGCCACTGCCTGAAAGCAGCGTCGAATCCATCATCAGGAGCAAAGGAATGTCCAGTTCGACCAGCAGTGTGCTCGCCATTTCAGCGGCGCGGGAATCGAAGATCCGCAAGCTGAGCGAAGTCTCTCACCACAAGACCATGGACCATGCCACGGTGCTGCCTTGGGAGCAGCCCATCGACCGCAGCCTCTACCCGAAAGATCCTGAACACCTGTGGATAAACGGCACGGCGTTCTGCGAAGGCCTGAGCGAGGAACAGAAACTGGAACTGGCCTGGCTGGAAACTGGCCGCGATATCTCTATGTTCATCTGGCTGGAACAGACCATTCCGCCGCTGTACATGGGCTATGTAACGCAGTTCCATGACCGCATTTCGCAGGATCTGCAGGAGTACCTGATGATCTTCTCCAAAGAGGAGATCGTCCACACCCTGACGTTCAAACGCTTCATGGCCAAGGCCGGGTTGGAGATCTGGAATCCGCCGAAAGGGCTGTATGAACTGCTGACGGTAACCCTGCCCAAGCTCGAGCCGGCGGTAGGGGTACTGTTCACCTTGCTGATCGAGTGGGTGGCCGAGATGGGGGCGATGCACACCTCCCAGGGCGCTGCCGTCGAACCGATGACCCGCACCCTGTTCCGCGAGCACCACTACGACGAGGCACGTCACATCGCGTTCGGTCGCTGGATCAGCGAATCGTTCTTCGAGACCGCAAGTGCGCAGGCGATCGCTCAGGTCAAGGCGATGAGCCACAAGATCGTTCCGGCACTGGTCGACATGTTCACCTACAACCCCGAGGTCGCCCAGCACACCTCGTTCACCTTCCCGATCCAGCCGCACGAACACGAGAAGATCGAGCAGGTGTGGCGTTCGGCACACAATGCTCGGCTCAACGAGCAGCGCTTCGCAGAGATCTATGCCTGGATCGACAAGCTGGGGCTGCGTCCATGACCTCGGCATCCTGGGACGCGATCTTCGTCGGTGCCGGGATCACCAGCCTGGCCTGCGCAGCCATGCTGGTCAAACGCGACCCAGGCATGCGGGTGCTGATGATCGACAAGCACATCGTCGTCGGCGGTTACGCATCGACCTTCAGCCGACCGAAACAGCAGGCCGTGTTCGACTGCAGCCTGCACAAGCTCAGTGGCATGAACGAAGGCGGCAACCTGATCAGGATCCTGCGCGACCTGGATTTGGTGGATGCGCTGGAGCTGGTTTATCCACAGGACTACTTCTGTGCCTACCAAGGCAAGCAAGCACTGCCTCTGGCCAACGACGCCGAGCGGGTCGAGCGCCAGTTGACCGAACGCTTCGCGCACCAGGCCGAGGGCATCGCCACGTTTTTCGAACAGGTGCGCAGTTACGGTCGTAACGGCTACTACCAGTTTCAGATGCTCGATGGCAGCTTCGAACCCGACATGGCCCAATTGCGCTACGCGCACCGCAATCTCAAGCACAAGACCGTTCACCAGGGGCTGCACGAGCTGTTCGACGATCCGTACCTGATCGAAATCCTCGCAGCGCCCGGCATTTATGTCGGCGGGTACTGCGAGGACCTCGGTTACCTGTACTACCTGCATGTGGTGTACGCCACGCTCAACCGTGGCAACGCCTATGTCAGGGGATCATCGCAGCATCTCTCCAACCTGCTGGCCCAACGTATCGAGCAGGCCGGTGGTCAGATTCTGCTGAGCACCCGCGTGCAAGCCGTGCTGACCGATGGCGACAAGGTCAGCGGGGTGCGCACTGACGCCGGCACTTTCCATGCACCGCGGGTGTTCATCAATGCCTCGCCACACTACGCCTTGCAGCACCTGTTCGAACCAGGGCTCAAGCTTGCCCCGACACGAGAAAAACTCCGCGCGCTGAAGCCTGCGCGCTCCACCACCACGGTGTACTTGGTCACCGACGCAGCACCGGAGCAGCTTGGCCTGATCCACAGCGAGTCGATGCTGTTCGCTGACGACCCCGCCGCAGCCGCGCCAGCGCGGATGCGTGCCGAGCGCGAGGGACACGATGCTGCACTGTGCGAGGAAGCGTTCTGGGGCTTGTCGCCGATCGAAGTCACCAACTACCACGCGCTCGACCCTGACGCCGGCAAGGTGGTGTGCATCAATGTGCTGGATTCGATCGCTCACTGGCCACAGCGGCGCACCGCCGACTACCGGGCCAAGAAAAAGCGCGCAGCACAGGTGCTGGTCGAACGGCTGCTGCGTCATGTACCGGGACTGCGCGGGCACATCCTGCACACCGAGGTCGCTACGCCGCACACCTACGTGCGCTTCACCAACAACACCGAGGGCTCCGGCTACGGCGCCATGGTCGGCACCGACCTCAAGGGGCATGTTTTTCATCACGGATTCCCCATCGAAGGCGTGCAGTTCCTCAGTGCCTGGGTCGCCGGGCCCAGCTATGAGGCCGCGTTCGGCTATGCGGAAATGAAGGCCAGACAATGGAGACGCGCATGAGCAGAAACGATCACAGCACCAGTTGGCTGGGCGCAGCGGTGTCCAAACTGTTCATCCGGGTGATGTTTCGTCAGGTGCAGGGCTGGAAGCGCGACGTGCCGCCCCGTGCCAGCGCATTCATCGAGAACGCGCCTGACAGCAGTCTGCTCGAAGGGGCCGTGCAGCACAGCTGTGCAGTTCAGCCTAAAGGCGTAGTGATGCTGTGCCATCCCTTCCTCAAGTACGGCATGCACTACTTCTATGAGAACGAGCTGGACCGCGCCTTCGTCGAGCAGGGCTACCACGTGGTGGCCTTCAACTTCAAAGGCTTCGGCCGCAGCAGCATCGGCGGCCATGCCTTCGCCGACGATGTGCTGGCGATTGCCCGGCGCGTGTCGCGAGACTATCCCGGCCTGCCGATCCATCTGGTCGGCTGCTCGTTCGGCGGCTATCACCTGGCCCACGCCCTGGCCCGCGACCACACCCCATTCACCTCGGCGGTGCTCGACAGCGTACCGCTCTCGGTGCGCAGCTACTTCACTCGCGGCCCGCTGCGCCTGGCCATGCGCTGGATCAGTGGGAGTCGTCTGGCAGTGCCAACCGGCACCTGCGCGATCGATCAGTCGCTGCGGGGCATCCGTCATCTGCCGATTGCCTACCTCCACGGACTGGACGACCGCTTCATTCCAGGCAGCAGCGTGACGAAGCTGCAACGCGAGTGCGCAGACCTGCAGGTGATCGGTTTCGAACACTGCCGTCATCTGGAAAACCACAAGAAACACCGCGACCGCTATTTCGCAGAGATCTTCGCCTTCTTCGACCGCGCCCAGGCGCGCAAACCGCTGGTGTCCGCCTGAAGGCGAACACCGCTGGCACAGGAAATGGAAATCATGGATGCAGCACAGCCTGGCAAGGGCAAATGGGTACTGGTCACCGGCGGCAGTCGCGGTATTGGCCGTGCGCTGGTGAAGCACCTCGCAGGGCAGGGTTATCAGGTCGTCTTCACCTATCAGTCATCGGCAGAGGCTGCGCGTGAGCTGGAGCGGGAAGTGGCCGAGCAGGGCGGACAAGCCGAGGGGCATGCTTGTGATGGGCGCGACTACGACGCGGTCAGGCAGGTATGCGAGCAACTGGTAGAGCGGCTCGGCGAACCATACGGGCTGATCAACAACATGGGCATGACCGGCGATCAACTGCTGTTCAAGTTCGACATAGAACGCTACCGCGAGGTGGTGGCCACCAACCTGGATTCCTCGGTGTATTTCAGCAAGTGCCTGGCACCGGCGATGGCTGCGGAAAAGCGCGGCAAGATCATCCACATGTCTTCGGTCAGTGGGCTGAAAGGCAACAAGGGTCAGGTCGGCTATTCGGCGACCAAGGCCGCGATGATGGGCATCACCCGCTCCATGGCGCTGGAACTGGCCCGCTTCAAGATCAACGTCAACGCGATCGCCCCGGGCTACATCGCCACGGAAATGGTCGAGCAGATTCCGGCGGACGCGCGCAAGTCGATCACCAGCAGCATTCCCCTGAAGCGCTTTGGCGAGGTGGAGGAGGTTGCCGCCCTGGCCAGCTTCCTGCTGTCGACCCAGGCCAACTACATCACCGGACAGACCTTTCTCATCGATGGCGGGCTGACGGCCTGATCTGAACACATGCCGGACGCAAGGCCGGGAGAACTCATGAGTCACGAATACGATACGGTTTTTGTCGGCGCCGGCCTCGGCGCGCTCGCCAGCGCCAGCCTCATGGCCCAACGCGGCCAGAAAGTCCTGGTGGTGGAAAAGCACAATATTCCTGGCGGTTACGCCAGCAACTTCCGCCGCAAGGACTTCACCTTCGATGTATCACTGCATTCGTTCGATGGGGTGATGCGTGGCGGTCATTCGTTCAAGGTCATCGAGGCCTGTGGGGTGGCCGACAAGGTCGAGTTCCTCCATCACCCGACGCTGTACCGCTACCGCGCAGACGATATCGACATCACCGTCGGCCACCGCGATCTCGAGGGTTACAAGAACGCATTGTTCCGATTCTTTCCTGAAGAGACCGACAACATCAATCGCCTGTTCGCCGAATCACGACGCAACTATCAGGACTTGTGTGGCTTTCTCTATTCACGCAAACCGTTCTGGATGCGTCTGGTCGCGACGCCCATGGTCTATCCGCGGGTGCTTCGCTATGGCCACGAAACGGTGGACGCCTACTTTTCCCGCTTCACCGCCAACGAGCGGCTCAAGGAAGTGCTGTCAGCGCAATGGAGCTACTACGGCCTGCCGGCCAAGGACCTGGCGTTTGGCTATTTTTCCTACCCGTTCATCGACTACCTCGACCACGGCGGCTACTCGATCAAGGGTGGCTCGCAGGCGCTGTCTCAAGCCTTGGTCGAAGTCATCGAAGCCCATGGCGGGCGAGTGGAGCTGGAGTCGGCAGTGCAGCGTATCGTCACCAGCCGTGGCCGAATCAAGGGCGTGGTGACGCGCAAGTCGGGCGAGGTGAGGGCGCGCAACGTAGTGGCCAACATCTCGCCGCAAGCGGTCGTGGCGCTCACCGGCGAAGAGCATTTCGCCCCGCGCTATCTGTCGCGGCTACGTGAGCAGAAGCTCTCGGTCTCGGGCTTTCAGGTGTACCTGGGGCTCGACTGCCCGCTGAGCGAACTGGGCGTCGGAGCCGAAGACTACATTCACTTCTTCGCCCCGCCGAAGACCCAGCGCGAGCAGTTCGAGCACATCAAGGCCGGAGAGCTGCACCCCGACAACACCAGTTGGTCGATCAATTACTTTTCCAACATCGATCCGTCCATGGTGCCCGTCGGCAAATCCAGCCTGGGCCTGTTCACCCTTACCGGACCCAGTGAATGGCACTCGCTGAGCAAGCTCGAGTACCGGCGCAAGAAACAGGCGCTGACCGATTTGCTGATCGACAACGCCGAGCGCGTCATGCCCGGGCTGCGCCAGCACATCGAAGTGTGCGAGGCCGGCTCGCCGAGGACCATGAGCAAGTTCACGCAAAACCCGGAAGGCGCTATCTACGGCTTCGAACAGACCACCCGGCAGTCCGGCCTGTTCAACCGCTTCCCGCAGAAGTACCCGGTCAAAGGCCTCTACCAGGTAGGCGCCTGGACATTCCCCGGCGCCGGCTTCATCGGCACGATGCTGTCGGCGCGTGTCTTGGTCGACCGCTATTTCTGACCGGCGATTTCCTGTCCTCAATCGAACATTGCGAGACTTCCCATGACCTACGTCGTCACTGACAACTGCATTCGTTGCCGGCACACCAACTGCGTCGACATCTGTCCTGCCGATGCCTTTCACCTGGGCCCCAACTTCATCGTCATCAACCCCCAGGAATGCGTCGACTGCGGCCTGTGCCTGCCCGAGTGCCCGGAAGCGGCGATCACGCCGGAGAACCAGCTCGATGACAGCAACCGTCATTTCCTGGACCTCAACGCCACACTGGCCGAGCACTGGCCGGTGATCCTGCAGCGCATTCCCGCGCTTGAGGATCATCCGCAGTGGAGTGGGGTGCCCAACAAGTTGCCGCACCTGATTCATGAAGCCGACCCGGTCGATCCGGTCCGCGATACGCACCTGGCCCACGCCTGACGCCCAACTGGAATCTGTCCCCATGCAAACCTACGATCGATTCAAAACCCTTGAAAGCGAGACCTTCGACGTCATCGTGGTGGGTGCCGGTATCGGCGGCCTGACCGCTGCCGCGACCTTGGCCAACCGCGGCAAGCAGGTACTGGTGCTCGACATGCACTATGAGATGGGCGGCTGCGCCACGGTGTTTCACCGCAAAGGCAAGGACTACGAGTTCGACGTGGGTCTGCACTACATCGGTGATTGCGGCAAGGACGGTCTGATCCCACGTATCCTGCGTGGTGCTGGCATCGACGATGGCGAAATCAACTTCATCGAGCAAGACCCCGAAGGCTTCGAGACCTTGTGCTTCCCGGACTTCCAGTTCGCCATTCCACGCGGCTACGCACGCTTCCGAGAAAAATTGATTGAGGCTTTTCCGCAGGAAAAGGCCGGGATCGAGCGCTACTTCCGGATGCTTCAGCAAGTCTGGGACTTCATGGGGATTCACTCGCGTCCGCTTTCGGCGCTGTGGGTGCTGCCACGTTCATGGATGCTGATGCGCCATGCCAAGTCCACCGTGGCCGAGTTCCTCGATACCTGTACCCAGGACGAGCGACTGCGCGCGGTGCTCACCGGTCAATTGGGCGTTTACCATCAGCCTCCAAGCCGGGCGACCATGGCGGGCCATGCGGCGGTGGTCAACCATTTCCTGCAGGGTTCCTACTATCCATCGGGAGGCGGGCAGTTGTTCTCCGACAAACTCGGTGCAGTGGTAGAACGCAATGGCGGCAAGATTCTGCTGCGTTCCAAGGTCGAGCGCATCCTGATCGAGAATGGCCGTGCAATGGGTGTTCAATTCAATAACAAGCACCTGGGCATGCGTACCGTTCGAGCGCGCGACATCATCTGCAATGCCGATATCAAACATGCCTTGCTCGATCTTGTGGGTCGCGATCAACTCAAACGCAGCACGGTCAAACGCGCCGAACGGTTCGAGATGTCGCCGGCGATGGGGGTGGTGTATCTGGGCATCGACATGGACCTCAAGGCCATGGGACTGAAGAACACCAACTATCGGATCTACCCTGGCTGCGACTACGAGAAAGCCTATCGCGAGGTGTTCGCTGAGCGCTTCCCCGATGAGCCACACTTGTTCATCGGCAACGCGACCATGAAAGACCCGGACAACCCTGCCATCGCTCCACCGGGCATCTACAACTTGCAGTTGATGTCGGCGGTGCCGTCAGCACCCGAAAGCTGGGGCCTGAGCGAGGCTGAGGTACGCGACGGCAGCTATCGCAACAATCCGGCCTACCTGGCGAAGAAGCAGTGGTACGCCGAACAACTCATCGCCTTGGCCGAAAGGGTGATACCCGGCATGTCCCAACACATCGTCTATCAGGAAGTCTCGACACCGTTTTCGGTAACGCGCTTCATCGGTTCAGAGGGCGGCACTTCCTATGGCCTGGCCTTTACCCCTGAGTACTTCCTGCACAACCGCCCCGGCGCCAAAACCGATATTCGCAACCTCTACCTCTGTGGCGCCTCGACCCGAACCGGGCACGGCATCTTCGGCGCAATGACGGGCGGAGTCGAAGCGGCGGCTGCGGTGAGCGGGCGCAAGGTGCGCTATCAGATCATGGACATCGGCACCCGTGCCCAGGCAGAGGTTCAGACCGCAGGGCAGTAAGCGATTGTTCAGCCCCGGTCGGCAACAAGGCTATGCTCGACATGGCTGAATGAATGGATCAATCAGCCTGTGCACTCAAGGAGCGATGACGTGGCGAGCGACTACAACCTGACACTGGCAATAGCCGCAGGCCTTAGCCTGATCGCGGCATCGCTGCATATCGGCGTCATCATCGGCGGGCCGTCCTGGTACCACCTGTTCGGCGCTGGCGAACGATTCGTCCGCGCCGCCCGTTCAGGGAAACGTTATCCCGCAGTGGTGACGGCGGGGATCGCCGGGGTGCTGTTCATCTGGGCACTGTATGCATTCTCCGGAGCGGGCATGCTCGACCCCATGCCTCTGCTTCGCCCGGCGCTCTGCGCGATCACTGCGGTGTATTTGCTACGCGGCATCGTCGGCCCGTTCGCCCTGGCGGGGACCGGGCGCAGCAAACGTTTCATCGCCATCAGTTCAGCGATCTGCCTTGTGTATGGGCTGGTGCATCTGACCGGCCTGATCCAAGTGTGGGCAGCGTTGAGCTGAGCGGTACATCACAGGCATAAAAAAACCCGCTTTCGCGGGTTTTTTTGGACTTGATCAGAAGTCCAGGTTCGACACCGACAGCGCGTTGCTCTCGATGAAGTCACGACGCGGTTCGACTGCGTCGCCCATCAAGGTGTTGAACAGCTGGTCAGCACCAATGGCATCTTCGATGGTGACCTTGAGCATGCGACGCACGGCCGGGTCCATGGTGGTTTCCCACAACTGATCCGGGTTCATCTCCCCCAGGCCTTTGTAGCGCTGGATGGTGTGGCGCTTGGTCGACTCGTTCATCAGCCAGTCCAGCGCTTCCTTGAACTCAGTCACCGCCTTGCGACGCTCACCACGCTTCACATAGGCACCCTCACCGAGCAGGGTGCTCAGCTTGTTGCCGATGTTGACCACCGAGCGGTAGTCGTTGCTGCCGAAGAAATCGCGATTGAAGGTGACATAGCTGGCCAGACCATGCGAGATGATCTGCACTTCAGGCAGCCAGACGTTACGCTCTTTGTCCTCACGCAGGCTGGCCTGGTAGACGAGGCCCGACTTCTGATGCTCATTGAGGCGCGACTGGTAATTGGCCAGCCAGGCTTGCATGTGCTCGTGGTCGCCAAGCTGTTCCTGGGTCACTTCGCTCATGTAAATGAAGTGCTCGGTCAGCTCCTGAGGATACAGGCGCGACAGACGCTTGAGCGTTTTCATCACCCCACGGAAATCGTTGACCAGACTTTCCAGCTGAACGCCCGATACCGGTGGCGCCGACTCATCCAAGTGCAGGCTGGCATCTTCGAGGGCCGACTGAGTCATGTATTCCTCCATGGCCTCGTCGTCCTTGATGTACTGCTCGTGCTTGCCTTTCTTGACCTTGTACAGCGGCGGCTGGGCGATGTAGATGTAGCCGCGCTCGACCAGTTCAGGCAACTGGCGGAAGAAGAAGGTCAGCAGCAAGGTACGGATGTGCGAACCGTCGACGTCAGCATCGGTCATGATGATGATGTTGTGATAACGCAACTTGTCGATGTTGTACTCTTCACGCCCGATGCCGCAGCCCAGTGCGGTAATCAGCGTGCCGACTTCCTGGGACGAGATCATCTTGTCGAAGCGGGCTTTCTCGACGTTGAGAATCTTGCCCTTGAGCGGCAGGATCGCCTGGGTACGACGGTTGCGGCCTTGCTTGGCCGAGCCACCCGCCGAGTCACCCTCCACCAAGTACAGTTCAGAGAGGGCAGGGTCCTTCTCTTGGCAATCAGCCAGTTTGCCCGGCAGACCCGCGATATCCAGAGCGCCTTTACGACGGGTCATCTCCCGCGCCTTGCGCGCCGCTTCACGTGCGCGTGCAGCGTCGATCATCTTGCCGACGACCGCTTTCGCTTCGTTGGGGTTTTCCAGCAGGAAGTCGGAGAAGTACTTGTTCATCTCCTGCTCGACGGCGGTTTTCACCTCCGACGAAACCAGCTTGTCCTTGGTCTGGGAGCTGAACTTGGGGTCCGGCACCTTGACCGAGATGATTGCGGTCAGGCCTTCACGCGCATCGTCACCGGTGGTGGAAACCTTGTTCTTCTTCGCCAGACCTTCCTGCTCGATGTAGTTGTTAAGGCTACGGGTCAAGGAAGAGCGGAAGCCAACCAGGTGGGTACCGCCGTCACGCTGCGGAATGTTGTTGGTGAAGCACAGCAGGTTTTCGTTGAAGCTGTCGTTCCACTGCAAGGCAACTTCAACACCGACACCGTCTTCACGCTGCACGCTGAAATGGAACACCTGCGAGTTGACCGGCGTTTTGTTGGTGTTCAGGTACTCGACGAACGCACGCAAGCCACCTTCGTATTTGAAAAACTCTTCCTTACCGCTGCGCTCGTCCTTCAGCAGAATGCCCACACCCGAGTTTAGGAACGACAGCTCGCGAATACGTTTCGCAAGAATGTCCCAGCTGAAGTGGATGTTCTTGAACGTCTCTGCCGACGGCTTGAAGTGAATATGGGTACCAGTGGTTTCACTTTCGCCCACGATCGCCATGGGTTCTTGAGGAACGCCATGGACGTAGGTTTGTTCCCAGATCTTGCCACTGCGGCGCACGGTCAGGATCAACTTCTCGGACAGGGCGTTGACCACCGAAACACCTACACCGTGCAGACCGCCGGAAACCTTGTAGGAGTTGTCGTCGAACTTACCGCCGGCATGCAGCACGGTCATGATGACCTCGGCTGCGGACACGCCTTCTTCCTTGTGCACATCGACCGGGATACCACGGCCGTTGTCTCGAACACTGATGGATTCGTCTGGATGAATGATGACGGTGATGTCATCGCAATGACCCGCCAGCGCTTCGTCGATCGAGTTATCGACTACTTCGAACACCATGTGGTGAAGGCCGCTGCCATCATCGGTATCGCCAATGTACATGCCGGGACGCTTGCGCACGGCATCCAGCCCTTTCAACACCTTAATGCTGGAAGAGTCGTACGTTTGATTTTCGCTCATGCCTTCACTCCCGATGGTCGTGGGTCTGGGTGATATGGCCTTGTTCCACGTGGAACAAAGCGACCGGCGTTTCCGTTTGCCAGCCTTCCCTCAGAAATTCGTGGTCTACACAGGTGATAAAAACCTGGCAGTTCAATTCTTCAAGCAATCGACATAGTGCACGGCGGTGCTGCTCGTCCAACTCGGACGGCAAATCGTCAACGAGATAGATGCACTGGCCGCGGCGCGCTTGGTTAAGCAAATGACCTTGAGCGATACGCAATGCACAAACAACCAGCTTCTGCTGGCCCCGCGAGAGAATATCGGCTGCGTTATGTGCACCAAGTCTGAGGCGCAGATCCGCACGCTGAGGACCGGCTTGCGTATGGCCCATGTACTGATCGCGATGGAGAGAGGCTGCGAGGACTTCTGAAAGCTCTCGGTCTTTATCCCAACCGCGGTAATAGCTCAAGGTCAGGCCTTCGAGTTCAACCAGCTCACTCAAAGTCCGTTCGAAAACCGGCTTCAAGGCTTTGATGTAATCACGACGAAACTGGTCGATATCCGCACTTGCCAGGGTCAACTCCCTGTCCCATGCGGCCTGTGAAGCGGCGTCAAGTGTACCATGCCGCAGCCATGAGTTCCTTTGCCGGAGCGCCTTCTGTAAGCGCTGCCAGGTTGCCAGGAAACGAGGTTCCACGTGGAACACACCCCAATCCAGGAATTGGCGCCTTATCTTCGGTGCACCTTCCAACAGCCGGAAACTATCTGGATTGATCAACTGCAGCGGCAAGATTTCCGCAAGCTGCGCAGCGCTGCGCGCGTTCTGCCCGTCGATACGGATGGTGAAATCACCTTGGCGCTCCCGGGAAATACCCAGGTTACTACTGCCTCCACCGGCCAACTCCACCTGTCCAAACACCGTGCAGGTCGGTTGTTCGTATTGAATGACTGGGGTGAGTCGGGTGCTACGAAACGAGCGTGCCAGCCCCAGCAGATGGACCGCTTCGAGCACGCTGGTTTTGCCGCTGCCGTTGGCGCCGTAGAGGATGTTGATACGAGGAGAGGGGGAGAAGGTCACTGGGTGCAGGTTGCGCACCGCAGTGACTGTAACGCGTGAAAGCGACATGGAAGGCGTCTATCAGTTACAGACGCATCGGCATGACGACATAGGAGGAATCATCGTTGCCTGCTTCTTGCAGCAGCGCACTGCTGTTGGAGTCGGACAGGATCAAGCGAACCTGTTCGGTAGTCATCACGCCCAATACGTCAAGCAGATAGCTCACGTTGAAGCCGATTTCCAGCGAGCTACCGTTGTAGTCGACGCTGATTTCTTCTTCCGCTTCTTCCTGCTCGGGGTTGTTGGCAAGAATCTTCAGTTGGCCAGCGGCAAGTTGCAGGCGAATGCCCCGGTACTTCTCATTGGACAGAATGGCGGTACGGCTGAAGGCCTCACGCAGGGCCTGGCGATCACCCAACACCAACTTGTCACCGCCCTTGGGCAGCACGCGCTCGTAGTCTGGGAACTTGCCATCTACCAGCTTGGAGGTGAAGGTGAATTCGCCTGTGGTCGCGCGGATATGGTGTTGGCCCAGAACGATACTGACCATCCCTTCAGGATCGGTCAGCAGGCGCGCCAGTTCGAGAATACCTTTGCGGGGAACGATCACCTGGTGACGATCAGCCTGGCCAATGGGTGCTTGCATCGCACACAGCGCCAGACGGTGACCGTCGGTAGCCACAGCGCGCAGGGTATCTGCAGACACTTCAAGCAACATGCCGTTGAGGTAGTAGCGCACGTCCTGCTGAGCCATGGCGAAGCTGGTGCGCTCGATCAGACGGCGCAGCTTGCTCTGCTCGAGGTTGCAGGTCAGCGAACCCGGGCCTTCTTCTACCGTAGGGAAATCGTTGGCCGGCAGGGTCGACAAGGTGAAACGACTACGCCCGGCCTTGACCAGCAGCTTCTGCTCATCGAGCTTGATGTCGATCAGCACATCGCTTGGCAGGCTCTTGCAGATGTCCATCAGCTTGCGCGCCGGTACGGTGATCTCGCCCGGCTCGGCAGGCTCTTCCAACTGCACACGGCCGACCAGTTCGACTTCCAGGTCGGTACCGGTCAACGACAGTTGTTGACCTTGCACGACCAGCAGCACGTTGGACAGAACCGGCAGAGTCTGACGACGCTCGACGACGCCTGCGACCAGTTGCAGGGGTTTCAACAGAGCTTCGCGTTGAATGGTGAAATGCATGGTCTAGTCCCTTGCCTTCAATAAGCTACGCCCGAACGCATCAGGTGGTCAGCGTCCGCAGCAGGTTCTTGTAGTCCTCGCGAATGTCCGCGTCGGATTCCTTGAGTTCATTGATCTTGCGGCACGCGTGCAGCACGGTGGTGTGGTCGCGTCCGCCAAACATGTCGCCGATTTCCGGCAGGCTGTGGTTGGTCAGTTCCTTGGACAACGCCATGGCGACCTGACGGGGCCTGGCCACCGAACGTGAGCGACGCTTGGACAACAGATCAGAGATCTTGATCTTGTAGTACTCGGCCACGGTGCGCTGAATGTTATCCACACTCACCAGTTTGTCCTGCAGCGCGAGCAGATCTTTCAGCGATTCACGAATCAGTTCGATGGTGATGTCGCGACCCATGAAGTGCGAATGGGCGATCACACGCTTGAGCGCGCCTTCCAGTTCCCGGACGTTGGAGCGGATGCGCTGAGCGATGAAGAACGCTGCATCGTGGGGCAACTCAACCTTCGCCTGATCAGCCTTCTTCATCAGAATGGCCACGCGAGTTTCCAGCTCTGGAGGCTCTACCGCAACCGTAAGGCCCCAGCCGAATCGCGATTTCAGCCGCTCTTCAAGGCCTTCGATCTCTTTCGGATAGCGGTCACTGGTAAGAATCACCTGCTGACCACCCTCGAGCAACGCGTTGAAGGTGTGGAAAAACTCTTCCTGCGAGCGCTCTTTACGGGCGAAGAACTGAATGTCGTCGATCAACAGCGCATCCACCGAACGGTAGAAGCGCTTGAACTCGTTGATGGCATTGAGCTGCAGTGCCTTGACCATATCCGCGACGAACCGCTCCGAATGCAGGTAGACCACCTTGGCATTGGGGTTCTTTTTCAGCAGATGGTTGCCCACGGCATGCATCAGGTGGGTCTTGCCCAGGCCTACGCCGCCATACAGGAACAGCGGGTTGTAGCCGTGCTTGGGATTGTCGGCCACCTGCCAGGCTGCGGCACGCGCCAACTGGTTCGACTTACCCTCGACGAACGTCTCGAAGGTGAACGTGCGGTTCAGGTAACTGGTGTGCTTGAGCGCACCTTCGACCTGCACGGTGCGCTGCTCTGTGCGTCCGCTGGGCACCGGGGCCGTTGCGTTATCGCCCAGGGCATCGAAGCTGTCACGGGTCGAGTCGATATCCACAGAACTGGCTTGCGCAGGCTCTGCTGACGACTTACCCACAGGCGCGCTGACCGGCGCAGCCGCCATGCTAGGTGCCGGCGCGTTCTGTTGCTGGCTCGCAGCTGCCATTGCAGCACTGACTGGCGCGTTGGGGGCTGCGCGCGGTGCGGAACTGCGCCGACTGCCTATTAATAAGGAAAGGGCAGGCGCAATGCCGTCACCTTGTTCATCGATCAGCTCGAGCAAACGGCCAAGGTATTTTTCGTTGACCCAGTCGAGTACGAAGCGGTTGGGCGCGTAGACGCGCAACTCGGTGCCTTCGGCTTCGACTTGTAGAGGACGGATCCAGGTATTGAATTGCTGGGCAGGCAGCTCATCGCGCAAAAGCTCGACACACTGCTGCCAAAGTTCCACTGACACGGATTTCCCCTGAATGTGAGGGCCGGTAAGGCCAAAACAAGCCGGCTATTGTACCGGCGCCAGCGGCAGTTATCCACATATGCATGGACAGGACACTACGGCATAAACGCCAAATCGTGACTCTTATGCCGCTGAACTCTGTGCATAAGCTCTGTGGGTAACCGTCATTGAGCTCTATGCACAACCACCCCCTTTTGCCTGTGCATAATTCTCCTGTGCATAAGAAGGCTAGTTATGCACAGGCTGTTTCCAGCCCTCGCACAGTCGCAGCACGCCTTTGAAACAGACTTATCATCGCCTGTAGCGCCCGCATTCAAAGGGCTCGATAGAGTTATCCACAGAAAGACCGCTGCTTAAACGTAGTAGATTCTTTAAAAAAGCTTTTTATATGTCTCTCTTTATTTTCAATGTTATTCGCTCCCTCGCTGGACAGACCTGTGCGCTCCCGTCTGGGTGGCATCGAACACATGAGCAACCATTGATAAGGAAAGGCTGGTTGGAAATTGACCTATCGCCTTGCTTTCTCTAGAATCGCCGATCTCTTAAAAAGGGGGCCATTCCGGCCCGTTGTCGACAAACCAGGTAACACGCCATGAAACGTACTTTCCAACCAAGCACCATCAAGCGCGCTCGCACCCACGGCTTCCGTGCCCGTATGGCTACCAAGAACGGCCGTGCTGTTCTGTCGCGTCGCCGTGCCAAAGGCCGTAAGCGTCTGGCAATTTGATTCTCCGGCACAGGTGGTGAGTCAGGACTTCAGTCGGGATAAGCGACTGCTTACACCCCGGCATTTCAAAGCGGTCTTCGACTCCCCAACCGGCAAGGTTCCAGGGAAAAACCTGCTGATCCTTGCGCGCGAGAACGGACTCGATCTACCACGCCTCGGTCTGGTGATCGGCAAGAAGAGCGTCAAGCTTTCCGTTCAGCGCAATCGCCTCAAACGCCTGATGCGCGATTCATTTCGCCGGAACCAGCAGAGTCTTGCTGGTCTCGACATCGTGATCGTCGCGCGCAAGGGCTTGGGCGACGTTGAAAACCCAGAATTGCACCAACATTTTGGCAAGCTCTGGAAACGGCTGGTCCGCAGCCGTCCCTCTCCAGCGGTCACTGCCGACACCGCAGGGGTAGACAGTCACAATGCGTAAACTGGCACTCGTCCCGATCCAGTTTTACCGTTACGCCATTAGTCCACTGATGGCCAGTCACTGTCGTTTCTATCCCAGCTGCTCCTGTTACGCCTACGAAGCCATTGAAACCCATGGCTTGTTGCGTGGTGGGTGGCTAACCGTTCGCCGCCTGGGGCGATGCAATCCGTGGAACGACGGTGGTTACGATCCCGTTCCGCCAGCTCCTTCCTCCCGAACTTCTTCGATAGCCGAGTAATCATGGATATTAAACGCACGATCCTGATCGTCGCCCTGGCAATCGTGGCCTACGTACTGGTTCTGAAATGGAACGAGGACTATGGTCAGGCTGCCTTGCCGACTCAGCATGCTGCTGCCCGCAACGATGCCCCGGCCCTGCCGGACACCGCTGCCACCGGCGATAGCGGCGTCAACGCCGATGTGCCGAGCGCCAATGCTGAATCCAGCCCTGCCGAACTGGCCCCGGTTGCGGTCAGCAAGGACCTGATCCGGATCAAGACCGATGTCCTGGACTTGGCTATCAATCCGGTCGGCGGCGACATCGTCCAGCTGACCCTGCCGAAGTACCCGCGCCGTCAGGACCATCCTGATATCCCGTTCCAGTTGTTCGACAACGGCGGTGAGCGCACCTACGTCGCGCAGAGCGGCCTGACCGGCGCCAACGGCCCGGATCGTCGCGCCAGCGGTCGTCCGCTGTACGCTGCCGAACAGAAGAGCTACCAACTGGCCGATGGCCAGGAGCAACTGGTGGTCGATCTGAAGTTCAGCGACAACGGTGTCAACTACATCAAGCGCTTCACCTTCACCCGCGGCGAATACGATCTGAAGGTCAGCTACCTGATCGACAACCAGAGCGGCCAGGCGTGGAACGGCAACCTGTTTGCCCAGCTCAAGCGTGACGCCAGCTCCGACCCATCGTCGAGCACTGCAACCGGTACCGCCACCTACCTGGGTGCGGCCCTGTGGACAAGTTCCGAGCCTTACAAGAAGGTCTCGATGAAGGACATGGACAAGGCCAATCTCCAGGAAACCGTCAACGGTGGTTGGGTAGCCTGGCTGCAGCACTACTTCGTCACGGCGTGGATTCCGACCAAGTCGGACAACAACGTGGTGCAGACCCGCAAGGACAGCGCCGGCAACTACCTGATCGGCTACACCGGTCCTGCCATCAGCATTGCGCCCGGCGCAACCGGCGAAGCCAGCACCGTTCTGTATGCAGGCCCGAAGAGCCAGGAAAAACTCAAGGCGTTGTCCCCAGGTCTGGAACTGACCGTCGACTACGGTTTCCTGTGGTTCATCGCCCAGCCGATCTTCTGGCTGCTGCAACATATCCACAGCATCCTGGGTAACTGGGGCTGGTCGATCATCGTGTTGACCATGCTGATCAAAGGCCTGTTCTTCCCGCTCTCGGCCGCCAGCTACCGTTCCATGGCGCGCATGCGTGCCGTATCGCCGAAACTGGCTGCGCTCAAAGAGCGCTTCGGTGACGATCGCCAGAAAATGTCCCAGGCGATGATGGAGCTGTACAAGAAAGAGAAGATCAACCCGCTGGGCGGCTGTCTGCCGATCCTGGTGCAGATGCCGGTGTTCCTGGCCCTGTACTGGGTACTGCTGGAAAGCGTCGAGATGCGTCAGGCTCCGTGGATCCTGTGGATTACCGACCTGTCGATCAAGGATCCGTTCTTCATCCTGCCGATCATCATGGGCGCCACCATGTTCATCCAGCAGCGCCTGAACCCGACGCCGCCGGACCCGATGCAGGCCAAGGTGATGAAAATGATGCCGATCATCTTTACCTTCTTCTTCCTGTGGTTCCCGGCAGGTCTGGTGCTGTACTGGGTTGTGAACAACTGCCTGTCCATCACCCAGCAGTGGTACATCACCCGTCGTATCGAAGCTGCGAGCAAAAAAGCGGCTGCATGACAGGCTGAGGTCTAGCCTGTGAATAAAAACGCCCCCTTCGTGGGGCGTTTTGCTATCTATCGATTGTGTCCTGGAGGCTTTCGAGCATGAGTATCGCGCGTGAAACCATCGCCGCCATCGCTACCGCGCAAGGCCGCGGCGGGGTGGGCATCGTCAGGCTCTCCGGGCCGTTGGCGAGCCAGGCCGGCAAAACCATCGCCGGTCGTGCGCTGACCCCACGGCATGCCCATTACGGCCCGTTCCGCGGCGCTGACGGGCTGGTATTGGACGAAGGCATTGCGCTGTTTTTCCCAGGCCCCAACTCGTTCACCGGTGAAGACGTGCTGGAGCTGCAAGGGCATGGCGGCCCGGTGGTCATGGACATGCTGCTGCAGCGCTGTGTCGAACTGGGCTGCCGCCTGGCCAGGCCCGGAGAATTCAGCGAGCGTGCGTTTCTCAATGACAAGCTCGACCTGGCCCAGGCCGAAGCCATCGCCGACCTGATCGAAGCCAGCTCCACGCAGGCGGCACGCAATGCCCTGCGCTCCTTGCAAGGTGAGTTCTCGCGCCGTGTCGAGTCGTTGACCGAGGCGCTGATCGCGCTGCGCATCTACGTCGAGGCTGCGATCGATTTTCCTGAGGAAGAAATCGATTTCCTCGCCGACGGTCACGTTCTGGGTTTGCTCGAGGCGGTGCGCGCCCAGTTATCCACAGTGCAGCGCGAAGCCGGGCAGGGCGCGTTGTTGCGCGACGGCATGAACGTGGTGATCGCCGGTCGGCCCAATGCCGGCAAGTCCAGCCTGTTGAACCAGCTGGCAGGACGTGAAGCGGCGATCGTCACGGACATTGCCGGCACCACGCGCGACATCCTGCGTGAACATATCCACATCGACGGCATGCCGCTGCATGTCGTCGATACCGCCGGCCTGCGCGACACCAGCGACCAGGTCGAGCGTATCGGCGTCGAACGCGCGCTCAAGGCCATCAGCGAGGCTGATCGTGTGCTGCTGGTGGTCGACTCGACCGCGCCGGAAGCTAGCGATCCTTTCGCCCTGTGGCCGGAGTTCCTCGAGCAGCGTCCAGCGCCAGGCAATGTCACGCTGATTCGCAACAAAGCCGACCTCAGTGGTGAAGCGATTGGCCTGGAGCAGGGCAGTGATGGTCATGTCACCATCACCCTGAGCGCCAAGGACAGCGAGCAGGGCCTCGACCTGCTGCGCGAACACCTGAAAGCCTGCATGGGTTATGAACAGACCGCCGAAGGCAGCTTCAGCGCCCGTCGACGCCACCTCGACGCCCTGCGCAAAGCCCGCGAACACCTCGACCACGGACATGCGCAGTTAACCCTGGCCGGTGCCGGCGAACTGCTCGCCGAAGACCTGCGTCAGGCTCAGCACGCGTTGGGCGAGATCACCGGTGCGTTCAGCTCCGACGATCTGCTGGGACGTATCTTTTCGAGCTTCTGCATCGGCAAATAGCCCCCATCCTCCGTCCTGATCATCTGCCGATGATCAGGCGGCGCTAAACGGCCGGAGAACGCAATGTTTTCCACACTTAGCCGTTCCTTAACACTGACGCACCGCTTCTTGCAGCTCAAGACACCGCCCGCGGACGATCCTCTGTGCGCATTCGCGACACCTAAGCCCTGTGGAAAACCGCCCTTCAGCTCAGTTGATAACTGGGCTTTTTTATTGGGGACGAATCGCCCTGTGGGTAAACAAGCGACTTGTGCACAGGCTAAACACGCTTGTCCCAAGGGCTCAGGGCCACTCAATAACAGGGTTTTGAAACGCTGTACACCTTACCAATCAAGGGATGTAGAGCTTTATCCACAGAAAGGTCTGTGCATAAGAGTAGTAATAAAAATAAAGCTTTTTTAAATCTCTTCTCGTTAATTTCTATTACCGCCACTCATCCACAGGCTGGTCAAATTTTGCTCAAAAGGTTTCTTTGCAGGTCGGGAATTCCCTATACTTGTCGGCTTACCTTCTTTATTCGCAAAAACAGGCACGAGGTGCGTGGTGGATTTCCCTTCCCGTTTTGAAGTGATCGTCATCGGCGGCGGCCATGCCGGTACCGAGGCTGCGCTTGCGTCGGCACGCATGGGTGTGAAAACCCTGCTGTTGACCCACAACGTGGAAACCCTCGGTCACATGAGCTGCAACCCAGCCATCGGTGGCATCGGCAAAAGTCATCTGGTCAAAGAGATCGATGCACTCGGCGGCGCCATGGCGCTGGCTACCGATATGAGCGGCATACAGTTTCGCGTTCTGAACAACCGCAAAGGGCCGGCCGTACGGGCAACCCGCGCCCAGGCCGACCGCGCCATCTACAAATCGGTGGTGCGTGAAATCCTGGAAAACCAGCCCAACCTGTGGATATTCCAGCAGTCCTGTGACGACCTGATCGTCGAGCAGGGCCAGGCCAAAGGCGTAGTCACGCAAATGGGTCTGCGCTTCTTCGCCGATGCTGTTGTCCTGACCACCGGCACCTTCCTGGGCGGACTTATCCACATCGGCATGCAGAACTATTCCGGTGGCCGTGCAGGTGATCCGCCCGCCATGGCCTTGGCCAAACGCCTGCGCGAGTTGCCGCTGCGGGTCGGCCGGCTGAAGACCGGCACCCCGCCGCGCATCGATGGACGTTCGGTGGATTTCTCGGTGATGAGCGAGCAGCCGGGCGATACGCCGATTCCGGTGATGTCGTTCATGGGCAATGCGCAGATGCATCCACGCCAGGTCAGCTGCTGGATCACCCACACTAACGCGCGTACCCACGAAATCATCGCTGCCAACCTCGATCGTTCACCGATGTACTCGGGCATGATCGAAGGCATCGGTCCGCGCTATTGCCCCTCGATCGAAGACAAGATCCACCGCTTCGCCGACAAGGAAAGCCACCAGGTGTTCATCGAGCCGGAAGGCCTGACCACCCACGAGCTTTATCCCAACGGCATCTCCACATCGCTGCCGTTCGATGTGCAATTGCAGGTGGTGCGCTCGATTCGTGGCATGGAAAACGCCCACATCGTGCGTCCTGGCTATGCCATTGAGTACGACTACTTCGACCCGCGTGATCTGAAATACAGCCTGGAAACCAAGGTCATCGATGGCCTGTTCTTCGCCGGCCAGATCAACGGCACCACCGGCTACGAAGAAGCCGGCGCGCAGGGCCTGCTGGCCGGGACCAACGCCGCACTGCGTGCGCAAGGTCGCGACAGCTGGTGCCCGCGGCGTGACGAGGCCTACATCGGCGTGCTGGTCGATGACCTCATCACCCTCGGCACCCAGGAGCCGTACCGCATGTTCACCTCGCGGGCCGAGTACCGGTTGATCCTGCGCGAAGACAACGCCGACCTGCGTCTGACCGAAAAAGGCCGCGAACTGGGCTTGATCGACGACACCCGCTGGGCGGCCTTCTGCGCCAAGCGCGAGGGTATCGAGCGTGAAGAGCAGCGTCTGAAAAGCACCTGGGTCCGGCCCAATACCCCTGAGGGTGAGGCGATCTCGGCGCACTTCGGCACACCGTTGAGCCACGAGTACAGCCTGCTCAACTTGCTGACCAGGCCTGAGGTGGATTACGCCGGGCTAATCGAGGTCACCGGCGGTGAGCCGGTGCCGGCGCAGGTTGCCGAGCAAGTGGAAATCAAGACCAAGTACGCCGGTTACATCGACCGCCAGCAGGATGAGATCGCCCGTCTGCGCGCCAGTGAAGACACTCGCTTGCCTGTGGATATCGACTACCAGGGCATCTCCGGCCTGTCCAAGGAGATTCAAGGCAAGCTCGGTCAGACCCGTCCTGAAACCTTGGGGCAGGCGTCGCGTATTCCGGGCGTTACCCCGGCGGCGATTTCCCTGTTGCTGATTCATCTGAAAAAACGCGGCGCTGGCCGTGAACTGGAGCGAAGCGTTTGAGCGTCATGGTCACTGCGCAACATGCCGAAGAGTTGTCCACAGGCGCACGCGCGCTGGGCGTGAGCCTGAGCGAACAGCAGCAGCAGTCGCTGCTGGGTTATCTGGGTTTGCTGATCAAGTGGAACAAGGCCTACAACCTGACCGCCGTGCGTGATCCGGACGAAATGGTCTCGCGGCATCTGCTCGACAGCCTCAGCGTGATGCCGTTTATCCACAGCGATCGTCAACGCTGGCTGGATGTCGGCAGTGGCGGTGGCATGCCGGGAATTCCGTTGGCGATCCTGCATCCGCACAAGCAGGTCACCGTGCTCGACAGCAACGGCAAGAAGACCCGCTTCCTGACCCAGGTGAAAATGGAGCTCAAGCTCGACAACCTCGAGGTTATCCACAGCCGGGTGGAAGCCTTCCAGCCTGCGCAGCCATTCGCTGGAATCGTCTCGCGGGCTTTCAGCAGCATGGAGAATTTCACCAACTGGACCCGCCACCTCGGTGACGCGTCCACGCAATGGCTTGCAATGAAGGGGCTGCATCCTGCCGATGAACTGGTAGCATTGCCGCCAGACTTCACAGTGGAAAGCGAACAGGCCTTGACCGTCCCCGGTTGCCAGGGCCAGCGCCATCTACTGATACTGCGCCGCAAGGCTTGACGGGGAACACGCGCAACAATGGCTAAGGTATTCGCAATCGCGAACCAGAAAGGTGGTGTCGGCAAGACCACCACCTGTATCAATCTCGCCGCGTCGCTGGCTGCGACCAAGCGTCGTGTGCTGCTGATCGACCTCGATCCGCAGGGCAACGCGACCATGGGCAGTGGCGTCGACAAGCACGAGCTCGAGCACTCGGTCTATGACCTGCTGATCGGGGAGTGCGACCTGGCCCAGGCAATCCATTACTCCGAGCATGGCGAGTTCCAGCTGCTGCCGGCCAACCGTGACCTCACCGCCGCCGAAGTGGTGCTGCTGGAAATGCAGATGAAGGAGAGCCGCCTGCGCAACGCCCTGGCGCCGATCCGCGACAGCTACGACTTCATCCTCATCGACTGCCCACCCTCGCTGTCGATGCTGACCCTCAACGCCCTGGTCGCCTCCGATGGCGTGATCATTCCCATGCAGTGCGAGTACTACGCGCTCGAGGGCTTGAGCGATCTGGTCGACAACATCAAGCGCATCGCCGCCCGGCTCAACCCGGAGCTGCGCATCGAAGGCTTGCTGCGCACCATGTTCGATCCGCGCCTGAGCCTGAACAACGAAGTCTCGGCGCAGCTCAAGGAACACTTTGGCGATCAGTTGTACGACACGGTGATCCCTCGCAACATCCGCCTCGCCGAAGCGCCCAGTTACGGCATGCCGGCCCTGGCATACGACAAACAGTCGCGCGGCGCCCAGGCCTACCTGGCGTTGGCCGGCGAGCTGGTGCGTCGTCAACGCCGTCCATCACGCACTGCACAGGCAACTTGAGGAATCCGCATGGCCGTTAAGAAACGAGGTCTCGGACGTGGGTTGGATGCACTGCTCAGTGGTCCGACCGTCAGCGCGCTCGAAGAGCAGGCGGTCAAGATCGACCGCAAGGAACTGCAACACCTGCCTGTCGAACATGTTCAGCGCGGTAAGTACCAGCCGCGGCGCGACATGGATCAGCAGGCGCTGGAAGAGCTGGCGCAATCGATCCGCAGCCATGGCGTGATGCAGCCCATCGTGGTGCGACCGATCGGCGAGCAGCGTTACGAGATCATCGCCGGTGAAAGGCGCTGGCGCGCGACCCAGCTGGCTGGCCTGGATACGGTGCCGGCCATGGTTCGTGAGGTGGCCGACGAAGTCGCCATCGCCATGGCGTTGATCGAGAACATTCAGCGCGAAGACCTCAATCCGCTGGAAGAAGCGCTGGCGCTGCAACGTTTGCAGCAGGAATTCGAGCTGACCCAGCAGCAAGTGGCCGATGCGGTTGGCAAGTCACGGGTGACCGTGGCGAACCTGCTGCGGCTGATCTCGTTGCCCGAGGCGATCAAGACCATGCTCGCCCATGGCGATCTGGAAATGGGTCATGCCCGTGCACTGCTCGGCCTGGAAGAAGCTCGGCAGGTGGAAGGGGCGCGTCATGTTGTCGCACGTGGGCTGACCGTGCGCCAGACCGAGGCACTGGTTCGCCAGTGGCTGAACGGGCCAACTGAACCGGTCGAACCCAGTCCGGCTGATCCGGACATTACCCGCCTTGAACAGCGACTGGCAGAGCGTTTGGGCTCTGCGGTCCAGATTCGTCATGGCAACAAGGGCAAAGGCCAACTGGTCATTCGCTACAACTCGCTGGACGAGTTGCAGGGTGTACTTGCCCACATTCGCTGAAACAATTGCCGTTGTAGCGTGCAATCGGAAATCACTACCAATAGTTGAATAGGGGTTAATCCACCCCTATACTCTGCGCGCATTTTGTCGGCACAAATTATGCCAAGTCGTTGCTGACTTGACGGTCGACTTTCGAGGAGCAGTTGTGATGGAAATCCGCACGCCAAACCGCCTGCCTTTCCATCGCTGGGCGGTTTTTCCGGTACTGCTGGCTCAATGCATCGTTTTCTTGCTGGCGACTCTGGTGTTGTTTGTGTGGCAGGGCGCGGTCAGCGGTTATTCAGGTCTCTGTGGGGGGCTGATCGCCTGGCTGCCGAATGTGTATTTCGCCTGGAAAGCGTTTCGCTTCAGCGGAGCCCGGGCAGCGCAGGCCATCGTCAAGTCGTTCTATGCGGGCGAAGCAGGCAAGATGATTTTGACGGCAGTGCTGTTCGCACTGACCTTTGCAGGAGTGAAACCCCTGGCGCCGCTGGCTGTATTCGGCGTCTTCGTACTGACCCTGTTGGTCAGTTGGTTCGCACCCCTGCTCATGAATAAAAGACTTTCGAGACCTTAGGGCGTTTGAGGCAACCATGGCAGCAGAAACCGCTTCGGGCTATATCCAGCACCACTTGCAGAACCTGACCTACGGTCAACTACCAGACGGCAGCTGGGGCTTTGCCCATTCGGCTGCGCAAGCCAAGGAAATGGGCTTCTGGGCCTTCCACGTCGATACCCTCGGCTGGTCGGTCGCTCTGGGTCTGATCTTCCTGTTCATCTTCCGCATGGCAGCCAAGAAGGCGACTTCCGGCCAGCCAGGCGGTCTGCAGAACTTCGTCGAAGTGATGGTGGACTTCGTCCACGGTAGCGTGAAGGACTCCTTCCACGGCCGCAGCCCGGTCATCGCACCGCTGGCGCTGACCATCTTCGTCTGGGTGTTCCTGATGAACGCCATCGACCTGATTCCGGTGGACTGGATTCCGCAGGCCGCCATCTGGATTTCCGGCGATCCGCACATTCCGTTCCGCGCCGTGTCGACCACCGACCCGAACGCCACGCTGGCCATGGCCTTCTGTGTCTTCGCGCTGATCATCTTCTACAGCATCAAGGTCAAGGGCTTCGGCGGCTTCATCGGCGAGCTGACCCTGCACCCGTTCGGTAGCAAGAACATCTTCGTGCAGATCCTGCTGATTCCGGTCAACTTCCTGCTCGAGTTCGTCACCCTGATCGCCAAGCCGATCTCGCTGGCGCTGCGACTGTTCGGCAACATGTACGCCGGCGAACTGGTGTTTATCCTGATCGCGGTCATGTTCGGTTCCGGCCTGCTCTGGCTGAGCGGCCTGGGTGTGGTGCTGCAGTGGGCGTGGGCTGTGTTCCACATCCTGATCATCACCCTGCAAGCTTTCATCTTCATGATGCTGACCATCGTCTACCTGTCGATGGCTCACGAAGATAACCATTAAGACCGCCTGGCGTGTCTGATAGCCTTCCCCGCGCGGTTGGGGGAGGGCTTAAAACGTCCGCAAGGGCAGTTGTACCAAACGATCCTGTTTTACCGCTTCAAACTAAAAACCTAACCAATACGACGTAAAAGTCGGGAGGAAAGATGGAAACTGTAGTTGGTCTTACCGCTATCGCTGTTGCTCTGCTGATCGGTCTGGGCGCTCTGGGCACCGCCATTGGTTTCGGCCTGCTGGGCGGCAAATTCCTGGAAGGCGCTGCTCGTCAACCAGAAATGGTTCCGATGCTGCAGGTCAAGATGTTCATCGTTGCGGGCCTGCTCGACGCCGTAACCATGATCGGCGTTGGTATCGCTCTGTTCTTCACCTTCGCAAACCCCTTCGTTGGTCAGATCGTCGGCTAATCACTCGTTTTCAACGAGTGTACGGCTGTGATGAACGAAGACCGAGCGAGGTGTTGGCGTGAATATTAATGCAACCCTGATTGGCCAATCCGTTGCCTTCTTCATTTTTGTCGTCTTCTGCATGAAGTACGTATGGCCTCCGGTCATCACTGCTCTGCAAGAGCGTCAAAAGAAGATCGCTGATGGCCTGGACGCTGCCAACCGCGCTGCACGTGACCTGGAGCTGGCCCAAGAAAAAGCGGGTCAGCAACTGCGCGAAGCAAAAGCACAGGCGGCTGAAATCATTGAGCAAAGCAAGAAACGTGCTGCTCAGCTTGTAGACGAGGCCCGTGAACAGGCTCGTGTCGAAGCTGACCGCGTGAAGGCTCAGGCTCAGGCCGAGATCGAACAGGAACTGAACAGCGTCAAAGACGCCCTGCGTGCCCAAGTGGGTGCCCTGGCCGTTGGCGGTGCTGAAAAGATCCTTGGCGCCACAATCGATCAAAACGCGCATGCGGAGCTGGTTAATAAACTGGCCGCTGAAATTTAAGCGAGGGCGATCATGGCAGAACTGACCACGTTGGCCCGACCTTACGCTAAGGCTGCCTTTGAGCACGCCCAGGCCCATCAGCAACTGGCCAATTGGTCAGCCATGCTCGGCCTGGCTGCTGCGGTGTCGGAAGACGACACCATGCAGCGCCTGCTCAAGGCCCCGCGACTGACGAGCGCAGAAAAGGCCGCCACGTTCATTGACGTGTGCGGTGACAAGTTCGATGCATCAGCACAGAATTTCATCCGTGTTGCCGCGGAAAACGACCGTCTCCTGCTGTTGCCGGAGATTTCGTCGCTGTTCGACCTGTACAAGGCCGAACAAGAAAAATCCGTGGACGTGGAAGTCACCAGTGCTTTTGCGTTGGACCAAGAACAGCAAGACAAACTCGCCAAGGTTCTCAGTGCACGGCTAGGCCAGGAAGTTCGCCTGCACGCGTCGGAGGATGCCAGCCTGATCGGCGGCGTCGTCATCCGCGCAGGCGACCTGGTAATCGATGGCTCCGTTCGCGGCAAGATCGCGAAACTGGCCGAAGCTTTGAAATCTTGAGTTTGAAGGGGCAGCAGAGCAATGCAGCAACTCAATCCTTCCGAAATTAGTGAAATCATCAAGGGCCGCATCGAGAAACTCGATGTCAGCTCCCAAGCCCGCAACGAAGGCACCGTCGTCAGCGTTTCCGACGGTATCGTTCGCATCCACGGTCTCGCCGACGTCATGTACGGCGAAATGATCGAGTTCCCGGGCGGTGTCTACGGTATGGCACTGAACCTGGAGCAAGACTCCGTAGGTGCGGTGATCCTGGGTGCATACACCACCCTGGCCGAAGGCATGAGCGCCAAGTGCACCGGTCGCATTCTCGAAGTGCCGGTCGGCAAAGGCCTGCTGGGCCGCGTCGTCGACGCCTTGGGCAACCCGGTTGACGGTAAGGGCCCACTGGCCACCACCGAAACCGACGCTGTCGAGAAAGTCGCTCCAGGCGTGATCTGGCGTAAGTCGGTAGACCAGCCTGTACAGACTGGCTACAAGGCTGTCGATGCCATGATCCCGGTCGGCCGTGGCCAGCGCGAGCTGATCATCGGTGACCGTCAGATCGGTAAGACCGCTCTGGCGATCGACGCGATCATCAACCAGAAAGACAGCGGCATCTTCTGCGTCTACGTGGCCGTTGGCCAGAAGCAGTCGACCATCGCCAACGTCGTGCGCAAGCTGGAAGAGAACGGTGCCCTGGCCAACACCATCATCGTTGCTGCCAGCGCCTCGGAATCCGCCGCACTGCAATTCCTCGCGCCGTACTCCGGCTGCACCATGGGCGAGTACTTCCGTGACCGCGGTGAAGACGCTCTGATCGTTTACGATGACCTGTCCAAGCAGGCCGTTGCCTACCGTCAGATCTCCCTGCTGCTGCGCCGTCCGCCAGGACGTGAAGCGTACCCAGGCGACGTGTTCTATCTCCACTCCCGTCTGCTGGAGCGTGCATCGCGCGTTTCCGAAGAGTACGTCGAGAAGTTCACCAATGGCGCCGTAACCGGCAAGACTGGCTCGCTGACCGCTCTGCCGATCATCGAAACCCAGGCTGGCGACGTTTCCGCGTTCGTTCCGACCAACGTGATCTCGATCACCGACGGTCAGATCTTCCTGGAATCGGCCATGTTCAACTCGGGCATCCGTCCTGCAGTGAACGCCGGTGTATCGGTATCGCGTGTTGGTGGTGCCGCTCAGACCAAGATCATCAAGAAGCTGTCCGGTGGTATCCGTACCGCTCTGGCTCAGTACCGTGAGCTGGCGGCATTCGCCCAGTTCGCCTCTGACCTGGACGAAGCGACCCGCAAGCAGCTCGAGCATGGTCAGCGCGTTACCGAGCTGATGAAGCAGAAGCAGTACGCTCCGATGTCCATCGCGGACATGGCGCTGTCGCTGTACGCCGCTGAGCGTGGCTTCCTGACCGACGTCGAAATCGCCAAGATCGGCAGCTTCGAGCAAGCGCTGATCGGCTTCTTCAACCGCGATCACGCCGATTTGATGGCCAAGATCAACGTCAAGGGCGACTTCAACGACGAAATCGACGCTGGCCTCAAAGCCGGTATCGAGAAGTTCAAGGCCACCCAGACCTGGTAAGCCGCAGCGGGGGCTTCGTGCCCCCGCTTGCTAACCTGATAGGTGATACATGGCAGGCGCAAAAGAGATTCGCAGTAAGATTGCGAGCATCAAAAGCACGCAAAAAATTACCAGCGCCATGGAAAAAGTGGCGGTCAGCAAGATGCGCAAGGCTCAAATGCGCATGGCTGCTAGCCGTCCTTATGCGGAGCGTATCCGCCAGGTGATCGGTCATCTGGCCAACGCCAACCCGGAATACCGCCACCCGTTCATGATCGAGCGCCCTGTGAAGCGCGCCGGTTATATCGTGGTGAGCAGTGACCGTGGTCTGTGCGGTGGCCTGAATACCAACCTGTTCAAGGCCTTGGTCAAGGACATGAACGACAACCGCGAACAGGGCGTTGAAATCGACCTGTGCGTGATCGGCAGCAAAGGTGCGGCATTCTTCCGCAGCTTTGGCGGCAACGTGGTAGCTGCAATCAGCCACCTGGGCGAGGCGCCATCGATCAATGATCTGATCGGCTCCGTCAAGGTGATGCTCGATGCCTACCTCGATGGCCGTATCGACCGTCTCAGCGTGGTGTCGAACAAGTTCATCAATACCATGACGCAAAAACCCACGGTCGAGCAGTTGGTACCGTTGGTTGCAACCCCGGATCAGGAACTCAAGCACCACTGGGACTACCTCTACGAACCCGATGCCAAAGAGCTGCTGGACGGCCTGATGGTGCGCTACGTGGAATCGCAGGTCTACCAGGCGGTGGTCGAGAACAACGCTGCTGAACAAGCAGCCCGGATGATCGCCATGAAGAACGCCACAGACAACGCCGGTGACCTGATCAGCGAACTCCAGCTGATCTACAACAAGGCGCGTCAGGCTGCGATCACCCAGGAGATCTCGGAAATCGTCGGCGGCGCTGCCGCGGTTTAACGGTTCACATATTCAGAGGATCCAGCTATGAGTAGCGGACGTATCGTTCAAATCATCGGCGCCGTCATCGACGTGGAATTCCCACGTGACGTCGTGCCGAGTGTTTACAACGCGCTGAAAGTACAAGGCGCGGAAACCACTCTCGAAGTTCAGCAACAGCTGGGCGACGGTGTGGTTCGTACCATTGCGATGGGCTCCACCGAAGGTCTGAAACGCGGTCTGGACGTCACCGATACCGGTGCAGCCATCTCCGTGCCAGTCGGCAAGGCCACCCTGGGCCGCATCATGGACGTCCTGGGCAACCCAATCGACGAAGCCGGCCCGATCGGTGAAGAAGAGCGCTGGGGCATTCACCGTGCCGCGCCTTCCTTCGCTGAACAGGCAGGCGGCAACGATCTGCTGGAAACCGGCATCAAGGTTATCGACCTGGTCTGCCCGTTCGCCAAAGGCGGTAAAGTCGGTCTGTTCGGTGGTGCCGGTGTCGGCAAGACCGTCAACATGATGGAACTGATCCGTAACATCGCCATCGAGCACAGCGGTTATTCCGTGTTCGCCGGTGTGGGTGAGCGTACTCGTGAGGGTAACGACTTCTACCACGAGATGAAGGACTCGAACGTTCTGGACAAGGTTGCTCTGGTCTACGGCCAGATGAACGAGCCGCCAGGAAACCGTCTGCGCGTTGCACTGACCGGCCTGACCATGGCCGAGAAGTTCCGTGACGAAGGTAACGACGTTCTGCTGTTCGTCGACAACATCTACCGCTACACCTTGGCCGGTACCGAAGTATCCGCACTGCTGGGCCGTATGCCTTCTGCAGTAGGTTACCAGCCGACCCTGGCCGAAGAGATGGGCGTTCTGCAAGAGCGCATCACCTCCACCAAGCAAGGTTCGATCACCTCGATCCAGGCGGTCTACGTACCGGCGGACGACTTGACCGACCCGTCGCCTGCGACCACCTTCGCCCACTTGGACGCCACCGTCGTTCTGTCCCGTGACATCGCCTCCCTGGGTATCTACCCAGCGGTCGATCCACTGGACTCGACTTCGCGCCAGCTGGACCCGAACGTGATCGGCAACGAACACTACGAGACCGCTCGTGGCGTTCAGTATGTGCTGCAGCGCTACAAAGAGCTGAAGGACATCATTGCCATTCTGGGTATGGACGAACTGTCCGAAGCCGACAAGCAACTGGTATCGCGCGCTCGTAAGATCCAGCGCTTCCTGTCGCAGCCGTTCTTCGTGGCCGAAGTCTTCACCGGTGCACCAGGCAAATACGTTTCCCTGAAAGACACCATCGCTGGCTTCAGCGGCATCCTCAAAGGTGACTACGACCACCTGCCAGAACAAGCGTTCTACATGGTCGGCGGCATCGAAGAAGCAGTTGAGAAAGCCAAGAAACTGTAATCCCGGCGCCCCGCAAGGGGCGCTAATCAGGTTGAGGCAAGCAGATGGCTATGACAGTCCATTGCGATATCGTCAGCGCGGAAGGAGAGATTTTCTCCGGTCTGGTCGAGATGGTGGTTGCGCACGGGAACCTGGGTGATCTTGGTATCGCCCCGGGCCACGCGCCGCTGATCACCAATCTGAAGCCGGGTCCGATCACGCTGACCAAGCAGGGCGGCGACCGTGAGGTGTTCTACATCTCCGGTGGTTTCCTCGAAGTGCAGCCGAACATGGTCAAGGTGCTTGCCGATACCGTGCAACGTGCTGCAGACCTGGACGAAGCTTCGGCTCAGCAAGCCCTCGCGGCTGCCGAGCAGGCGCTGAATGAAAAAGGTGCGGACTTCGACTATAGCGCCGCGTCTGCGCGTCTGGCCGAGGCTGCAGCTCAGCTGCGCACCGTCCAGCAGATCCGCAAGAAGTTCGGCGGTTAATCCCGCTACGCTTCACGCAGATTGAGAAAAAGGGTAGCCATCGGCTACCCTTTTTTGTTTTCGTCACCCATCCCCCGGTCGCTTCCCGGCCCTCCTGGAGTGGTAGCCCCCATGTCTCTCGATATCGTCATTCTCGCCGCTGGCCAAGGTACTCGCATGCGCTCGGCGCTGCCCAAGGTACTGCACCCAGTGGCCGACAAACCCATGCTGGGTCACGTTATCCACAGCGCCCGACAGTTGCAGCCCAATGGCATCCACGTGGTCATCGGCCACGGCGCCGACCAGGTGCGCGAACGCCTGGCTGCCGATGACCTGAATTTCGTCATGCAGGACAAACAGCTCGGCACCGGCCACGCCGTTGCCCAGGCCTTGCCGGCCATCACCGCCGATACCGTGCTGGTGCTGTATGGCGATGTTCCGTTGATCGAAGTCGAGACCTTGAAACGCCTGTTGAGCAAAGCCAATGAACAGCAACTGGGCCTGCTCACCGTCACCCTCAACGACCCAACCGGCTATGGCCGGATCGTTCGCGATGCTCAGGGCCAGGTCACCGCCATCGTCGAGCAGAAAGATGCCGACGAGGCGCAGAAGGCCATCAAGGAAGGCAACACCGGCATCCTCGCCCTGCCGGCCAAGCGTCTGGCGGACTGGATGGCGCGCCTGTCGAACAACAACGCGCAAGGCGAGTACTACCTCACCGACGTCATTGCCATGGCCGTGGCCGATGGCCTGAGCATCGCCACGGAGCAGCCCGACGACCCCATGCAGGTGCAAGGCGCCAACGACCGCCGCCAGCTGGCCGAGCTCGAAGGCCACTATCAGCAGTGCCAGGCCAATCGGCTGATGGCCCAGGGCGTGACCCTGCGCGATCCATTCCGGGTCGACGTGCGCGGTGAAGTCACCGTCGGTCGCGACATCACGATCGACATCAACGTGATTCTCGAAGGCAAAGTGGTGATCGAGGACGACGTGCAGATCGGCCCGAACTGCGTGATCAAGGATTCCACCCTGCGCCGCGGCGCGGTGGTAAAAGCCAACAGCCACCTGGATGGCGCAGTGCTGGGGGAGGGCAGCGATGTCGGCCCGTTCGCCCGTCTGCGGCCTGGCAGCGTGCTCGAGGCCAAGGCCCATGTGGGTAACTTCGTCGAGCTGAAGAATGCTCGTCTGGGCGAGGGCGCCAAGGCTGGCCACCTGAGTTACCTGGGCGACGCCGAGATCGGCGCGCGCAGCAACATCGGCGCCGGCACCATCACCTGCAACTACGACGGTGCCAACAAGTTCCGCACGGTCATGGGCGAAGACGTGTTCATCGGCTCCAACAGCGCGCTGGTTGCCCCTGTGCAGCTCGGTGATGGCGCCACCACCGCAGCAGGTTCGATCATTACCCAGAATGTCGAAGCTGCTCAGTTGGCGGTCGGTCGCGCGCGGCAGCGCAATATCGATGGCTGGAAGCGTCCGCAGAAGATCAAGAAAGACTGATCCGCACGGTTGTGGATAACTTGCACGCGGTCATTCACCCGATCGCCCCGCGTCAAGCAGCGAGGTTATCCACAGCCCGTCAGAGAGAAATCCACCCCTTGACGAACGCTTACGATTGAGTTTTGATTGCCCGCATTATCTTTCGAATCGAAACTTAAGCGCTCATGTCGAAACGAAACACTCCCCAACGCCGGCACAATATCCTCGCCTTGCTCAGTGAGCAGGGCGAGGTAAGTGTCGACGCCCTGGCCAAGCGTTTCGAGACCTCCGAGGTGACCATCCGCAAGGACCTCGCAGCCCTTGAAAGCAACGGCCTGCTGCTGCGCCGCTATGGCGGAGCGGTGCCGGTACCACAGGAATTGCTCGGTGAGCCCGCACAGCCAATCTCGCCGTACAAACAGGCCATCGCCCGCGCCGCCGTGCAACGCATTCGCGAGCACGCACGGATCATCATCGACAGCGGCAGCACCACGGCAGCGATGATTCCGCAGCTGGGGCGTCAGCCCGGCCTGGTGGTGATGACCAACTCGCTCAATGTGGCCCGCGCCATCAGCGAGCTGGAGCACGAGCCGGTGCTGTTGATGACCGGCGGCACCTGGGACCCGCATTCCGAATCCTTCCAGGGCCAGGTGGCCGAACAGGTGCTGCGCTCCTACGATTTCGACCAGTTGTTCATCGGTGCCGATGGCATCGACCTGAACCGCGGCACCACCACCTTCAACGAACTGCTGGGCCTTAGCCGGGTCATGGCCGAGGTGGCCCGCGAAGTGATCGTGATGGTCGAGTCTGACAAGGTCGGGCGAAAAATCCCCAACCTCGAGCTGCCTTGGGAACGCATCAGCACCTTGATTACCGATGACCGCCTGCCCGCCGAGGCACGCGAACCTATTCAAGCCCGTGGCGTCACCCTGATCTGCGCCACGATCAGCCAGGAGCAATAACCATGTGTGGAATCGTTGGAGCCGTCGCCGAGCGCAACATCACGACCATCCTCATCGAAGGCCTCAAGCGCCTGGAATACCGCGGCTACGACAGCGCCGGCCTGGCAGTCTTCAGTGCCCAGGACGGCTTGCAGCGGCGTCGCCGCATCGGCAAGGTGCGTGAACTGGAAAGCGCGGTAGCAGACGAGCCGCTGCTCGGCCAGCTGGGCATCGCCCACGTGCGCTGGGCGACCCACGGCGCGCCCACCGAGCGCAACGCTCACCCGCACTTTTCTGGTCATGAGGTGGCGGTGGTGCACAACGGCATCATCGAGAACTTCGAAGCCCTGCGCGATGAGCTCAAGGCGCTCGGCTATGTATTTGCCTCCGAGACCGACACCGAGGTCATCGTCCACCTGATCCACCACCTGCTCAAAAGCACCCCTGACCTGGCCGACGCGGTCAAGGCGGCGGTGCAGCGCTTGCACGGCGCCTATGGCCTGGCCGTGGTCAGCGCCGCCCAGCCCGACCGGCTGGTGGCTGCGCGCAGCGGTAGCCCGCTGGTGATCGGCCTGGGCATCGGTGAGAACTTCCTCGCCTCCGATCAGCTCGCCCTGCGCCAGGTCACCGACCGCTTCATGTACCTCGAAGAAGGCGACATCGCTGAGATTCGCCGTGAACAGGTGAGCATCTGGGACCAGGCCGGCCACGCCGTGCAGCGCGAAGTGGTGCAGTACCACGAAGGCGCCGAGGCGGCCGACAAGGGCCACTACCGGCACTTCATGCTCAAGGAAATCCACGAGCAACCCAGTGTCGTCCAGCGCACGCTCGAAGGCCGCCTAGGCAAGGATCACGTGCTGGTGCAGGCGTTCGGTCCACAGGCTGCCGAGTTGTTCGCCAAGGTGCGCAACGTGCAGATCGTCGCCTGCGGCACCAGCTACCACGCCGGCATGGTCGCCCGTTACTGGCTGGAAAGCCTGGCCGGCATCCCCTGCCAGGTGGAAGTGGCCAGCGAATTCCGCTACCGCAAGGTAGTCGTGCAGCCCGACACCCTGTTCGTGTCCATCTCGCAGTCCGGTGAAACCGCCGACACCCTCGCCGCGCTGCGCAACGGCAAGGCCCTGGGCTTCCTCGGCAGCCTGGCGATCTGCAACGTCGGCATCAGCTCGCTGGTGCGCGAATCCGACCTCACCCTGCTGACCCTGGCCGGCCCGGAAATTGGCGTCGCCTCGACCAAGGCCTTCACCACCCAGTTGGTGTCGCTGATGCTGCTGACGCTGGCCCTGGGCCAGGTGCGTGGCACCCTCGGCGCAGGCGTTGAAGCCGAGCTGGTGGACGAACTGCGCCGCCTGCCCAGCCGCCTGGGCGAAGCGCTGGCGATGGACACCACGGTCGAGAAAACCGCCGAGCTGTTCGCCGACAAGCACCACACCCTGTTCCTCGGCCGCGGCGCGCAATACCCGGTAGCGATGGAAGGCGCACTCAAGCTCAAGGAAATCTCCTACATCCACGCCGAAGCCTACCCGGCCGGCGAGCTCAAGCACGGCCCCCTGGCTCTGGTCGACGCCGACATGCCGGTGGTCACCGTGGCGCCGAACAACGAGCTGCTGGAAAAGCTCAAGTCCAACCTCCAGGAAGTCCGTGCCCGCGGCGGTGAACTGGTGGTGTTCGCTGACGAACAAGCCGGCATGAGCAACGGCGAAGGCACCCACGTCATCAATCTCCCACACATCAACGACGCCCTCGCACCGATCCTCTACACCATCCCCCTGCAACTGCTGTCGTACTACGTCGCAGTGCTCAAGGGCACGGATGTGGATCAGCCGCGGAATCTGGCGAAGTCGGTGACGGTGGAGTGAGGGTGGGGGGTTAGGAGCCAGCGCGTGGGCTCTGAGAATTACAACTGCCGCAGATGGGGGAGCCTTAAACGGCTCCTTTCTTCGTAGCGCTCCCCCTCCGCTGTTGCGCTTACCCCGATACCGCGTCGGTGCTGATCCATGCTTCTTCGATTTCAACCACCGCAATGGTCCTCGATCCCATCGAAGCAAGACCATAAGACGTGGATCGGGTCGTTAATGCCCGTTTCCCTTGCACAACCCCACCCACAGGCATACATTCCCAACGTCGTCGAACCTTCGGCGATGCGACCTTGGCCGGTCGGAATCGAAAGGCGCAGCAGCGCCAAGTGTTCATCGCAGGCGCTTTTTTTGTGCCCGCGATGTTGCGTCATGGCGGTGGTGCGCGGGACACCTTCGGGTGTGCCGGGCTCCTTTCGTCCCGGTCGGCCAACCCGCGTACTGCTGCCACCTTAACTTGCTTGGCCGCGAGCGGTGGCAGTTCCACAACGAAAGGAACTCATGCATGACCACCGAAAATCCGCTCGGGCTCCTCGCATTCGCGCTCCGCCCTCACACCCCCTACGCATACCCAGCTCACCGGCTCGACGCTATCCGTCGGTCTTCGCACCCCATGCAGGTGACCCATGACTGAACGCGAACGCCTATCCACGCTTCAGGACTACACCCGCACCCTCGAACTGCTCGCAGAGGCGTTGGTGCAGCACGACGAACTGTTTGAGTGCGAACACAATCCACAGTTGAGTTTCCGGACCACTGCGGGGCTGCACCAGGCCATCAGGATCATCAGTCGGCTAGCGAGTGAGCAGTGCGGTCTTATTCGAGACTCCGGATCCTAGGACAAGGGCTGTGGATATCTGCTGACTGCTCGTGAGGTCGGACAATTTCGCCAGTCACCGACAAAGCCGATTCCCCGCCCAATCATTGGCAGTTTCGATCCACCCACGTATAACGCCCTGACCCAGGGCGTTAACCTTCAAGTTACGGACACGGACAGGGCAATCTTGCCCACTGACAAGGATGCACATGAAAAGACTTTGGACGCTGGCGTTGGCATTGACGCTAGTGGGGTGCGCGGGGACTCAACCGGGGCCGCAGTGGATCACGGTCGAGACGTCCGATCGCTTCATGGACGAGTCCACCTGCGGCGTGACGACGGCGGCGTTCTATTCCGACAGTCGCCTGTTCACGCTCCACTACTTTCCCTACATCGAAAAGATCCGTGGCGTGCTGCTGGTTGGCATGAGAACCCGGGCGCTGCTCAGTGCTCCAGTCGGGATGGTACAGATCCAGATCGACCAGTTGCCGGCGTGGACGATCAGCCCTTATGAGACACCGCGAAAAGCCAAAGTCAAGAAGCCCCCGAGCTGGTTGTTATCAAGCACAGGCGATAAGCAACTGGATGAACTCGTCTGGCAGACAGGGGTGCAGCAACGCTCGCCTTTCGCCCTGGCCACCGGCGAAAAGGCCGAAAAGATCCTCGCACAACTTAGAAGCGGTGCTGTCTTGCGTTACCAATCCTTGAGGGACGGCTCGGCGTCCACGCCCAGCGGCGAGTACGTACTGGATGACTCGCTCGAGAAAGCATTGGCTAAGTGCGGCATCGAGTAGTGACTGGCTGGTGCGCCTCGTCGTACCCGGTGGCCCTGCGCGCAGCGCAAACCAAGTCAATTGATCATTCCTCAGAGACATTCGACCCATGTCCATCGCCGACAACCTGCTGGCCTTCACCCTGGCCGCGACCGTGCTGACGCTGACCCCTGGCCTGGATACCGCGCTGGTATTGCGAACGGCCACGGTGGAAGGCAAGCAGCAGGCGTTTCGGGCGGCGTTGGGGATCAATGCCGGTTGCCTGGTGTGGGGCGCTGCGGTGGCGTTTGGCCTGGGGGCGTTGATTGCCGTGTCGGAGCTGGCCTACAACCTGCTCAAATACTGCGGCGCGGCGTACCTGGCGTGGTTGGGCTTAGGCATGCTGCTGCGCCCGCGCAGCACCCTGGCGTCGCCTGAGGCAGGCGCCAGGGCGCGTGGCAACTGGTTTCTCAAGGGCATGATGGGCAATGTGCTCAATCCCAAGGTGGGGATTTTCTACGTGTCGTTCCTGCCGCAGTTCATTCCGCCCGCGCAGAACCTGATCGCCTGGACCTTCGGCCTGGTCAGCATCCATGTGCTGCTCGGGCTGATCTGGTCGGGTGTGCTGATTGGCGTCACTCGACCGCTGGCCGGCGTACTGCGGCGTGAACGGGTGATCCAGTGGATGGACCGTGCCACGGGCCTTATCTTCGTTTTGTTCGCCGCCCGGCTGGCCTTGGGCAGGCGTTGAAGTAAGGTCTTCGACGCCGACTCAGGCCAGACCCGCCCCACCCAACGCAACCTGCACCTGACGCAAGAACCAGGTCAGCGCCGTGGACTGCGTACTGCGTGAATGCCAGTGCAGCGACACTTCGAAGGCCGGTACGTCGAACGGCAGTTCGAGGGTCTTGAGTTGGCTGTGCAGGGGCATTTCGCAAAAGCTTTCGGCGATCTGGCTGGGCAGGATGCCCAGCAGGTCGGTGCCGGGAATCAGCCGTGGCAGCACCGAGAAATGCGGCAGGCGCAGCTTGATGCGGCGTTCCACGCCGAGCCGTTGCAGGGCTTCTTCGGCCATGCCGTGGCCGGAGGTGCGGGTCACCAACACGTGGGGTTCGGCGAGAAACTGCTGCATGTTGAGGGTCTCGCCGATACGCGGGTGGGCGGCATCGAGCAGGCACACGTAGCGTTCCTTCATCAACACCCGTGACACCACCCCGGTTTCGCTGAGCTTGCGGCTGCAGATGGCGGCGTCGACGTGGCCGTCGCTGAGCCAGGTGCCGACCTGGTCGATTTCCAGCGGGATGACTTCTAGTTCGATATTCGGCGCCTGGCTGCTCAGGCGTTCCATCAGCCGCGGCAGCAGCGCCATTTCGCCGAGGTCGGACAGCGCCAGGCGGAACTGGCGCTGGGAATGCCCGGGCTCGAACTTGCGCGCTTCGGCCACCGCCGAGTCGATGCAGCGCGAAGCCTCCTTGAAGCCGCCGTAGAGCTGGGTCGCGAGCCTGGTCGGCTGCATGCCCTGACGGTTGCGCACGAACAGCGCGTCATCGAACTGCTCACGCAGCTTGCCCAGCGCGTAGCTGACCGACGGCTGGGTGACGAACAGCCGTTGCGCGGTGGTGGTCACGCTCTGGGTTTCGTAGAGAGTGATGAAGGTGGTGATGAGGTTGAGATCGAAGTTGGCCATGGTCGTGGCGATCCGTTTGCAGCAGGTCGGGAAGGGTGGGTGGTCGGTGCGTCGGTTACGCCGCAGCATCTCCTATCCTATAGATTGCATTTATACAGCAGTGGAAAAACATTTATTTGATCGATTTATTGACTGTTCCTAGAGTGGAAGCCTCATGACACACGCGGAACCCATGCCCCATGCAAACCATCCACTCCGCTGCCTACACGCTGCTCCGGCGCCATGGCATGACCACTATCTTCGGCAATCCGGGCTCCAACGAGCTGCCGTTTCTCAAGTCGTTTCCGGAAGATTTCCAGTACGTGCTGGGGCTGCACGAAGGTGCGGTGGTGGGCATGGCCGATGGCTACGCACTGGCCAGCGGCAAGCCGGCCTTCGTCAACCTGCACGCGGCGGCAGGCACCGGCAATGGCATGGGCGCGCTGACCAACTCGTGGTACTCGCACAGCCCGCTGGTGATCACCGCCGGCCAGCAGGTGCGGCCGATGATCGGCGTCGAGGCAATGCTGGCCAACGTCGATGCCGTGCAACTGCCCAAGCCGCTGGTGAAGTGGAGCTACGAGCCGGCCAATGCCCAAGACGTACCTCGGGCGCTGAGCCAGGCCATCCACTACGCCAACACCACGCCCAAGGCGCCGGTGTACCTGTCGATTCCCTACGACGACTGGGATGAGCCCTGCGCTCCGGGTGTCGAGCATCTGTTCGAACGCCAGGTGCAGGTTGCCGGCACCCCCGATGCCGCGCAGCTGCAGAGGCTGATCACGCAATTGGACCAGGCACGTAACCCCGTGCTGGTGCTCGGCCCTGAAGTCGACGCCACCCTGAGCAACGCCGCCGCCGTGGCCCTGGCCGACAAACTGCGCCTGCCGGTGTGGATCGCGCCGTCGGCCTCGCGCTGCCCGTTCCCCACCCGCCACCCGAGTTTCCGCGGCGTACTGCCGGCGGCCATCGCCGGCATCAGCAAAATCCTCGATGGCCACGACCTGATCGTGGTGGTCGGCGCCCCGGTGTTTCGTTATCACCAGTTCGCCCCCGGTGATTACCTGCCCGCCGGCGCGCGCCTGTTGCACATCACCTCCGACCCGCAGGAAGCGGCGCGGGCACCGATGGGCGATGCGCTGATCGGCGACATCGCAGTGGCCTTGAGCGCGCTGGCTGGCGGTGTGATGCAACAGTCGCGCAGTTATCCACAGGCGCTTCCGGTACCCCAGCCGATGGCTGACGAGCCTCGTCAGCTGCGTCCGGAAACCTTGTTCGATGTGCTCAATGCGGTGGCACCGGAAGATGCCATCTACGTCAAGGAATCGACCTCGACCACCAGCGCCTTCTGGCAGCGTATGAACCTGCGCCACCCCGGCAGTTACTACTTCCCGGCCGCCGGCGGCTTGGGCTTCGGCTTGCCGGCTGCGGTCGGCGTGCAGCTCGCCCAGCCGCAACGGCGGGTGGTCGCCCTGATCGGTGATGGCTCTGCCAACTACGGCATCACCGCCCTGTGGACCGCTGCCCAGTACCGCGTGCCGGTGGTGTTCATCATCCTCAAGAACGGCACCTATGGCGCCCTGCGCTGGTTCGCCGGCGTGCTCAAGGCCGAGGACGCACCGGGCCTGGACGTGCCGGGCCTGGACTTCTGCGCGATCGCCAAGGGCTACGGGGTCAAGGCCGTGCACACCGACACCCGCGCCAGCTTCGAGGCCGCCCTGCGCGCCGCGCTGGATGCCAACGAACCGACTGTCATCGAGGTCCCGACCGTCACCATCGAACCTCACTGACCGGCTGCGGGGGCCGACGCAGCCCCTTCGACTCACTGACATAACAACAAGAAGACCTGACCATGACTCAGAAACGTGCGCTCGACGTCGCAGGGGCCGCGCCCCTCGGCAAGCTTCATTACACACTGCTGTTCTGGTGCTCTTTCATCATGCTGTTCGATGGCTACGACCTGGTCATCTACGGCTCGGTGGTGCCGCGCCTGATGGAAGAATGGGCACTGACGCCGGTGATCGCCGGCTGGATGGGCAGCGCCGCGCTGTTCGGCATGATGTTCGGCGCGGTCGCCGTCGGCCCGCTGGCCGACCGCCTCGGCCGGCGCAAGGTGATCATCTGCTCGATGACCCTGGCCAGCCTCTGCGCGCTGGCCACCGCTTTCACCTGGGACGCGCCGAGCTTCGCCCTGGCGCGCTTCGTCACCGGCGTTGGCCTGGGCGGGGCGATTCCCAACATCGTCGCGCTGATGAACGACCTGGCGCCGACCTCACGGCGCAGCTCGCTGACCACTGTCATGCTCAGCTTCTATTCCATCGGCGCGATGATTTCCGCCCTGGTGGCGATGATGATCATCCCGCGCTTCGGCTGGGAAGCGACCTTCATCATCGGCGGCCTGCCGCTGCTGTTCCTGCCCTGGCTGGCGCGGCAACTGCCGGAGTCACTGCACTACCTGCTGGAAAAGGACAGCGCCGCGGCCAGCCGCCTGCTCACGCGCATCGATCCACAGGTGAACATCAGCCAGGTCAGCTTCGAAGCACCGGTCCGAACCTCGTCTGCCGCGCCGCTTTCGCGCCTGTTCGCTGAAGGCCGTGGGGTCGGCACGGTGTTCCTCTGGCTGGGCTTTGGCATGTGCATGCTGATGGTCTACGGCCTCAACACCTGGCTGCCGAAGATCATGGTCGCCGGTGGCTTCGAGCTGGGGTCGAGCCTGATGTTCCTGGTCACCCTGAACATCGGCGCCACCTTCGGCGCGCTGGGCGGCGGCTGGCTGGCAGACCGCTGGGGCTGCAAGCCGACGCTGATGCTGTTCTTCATGATGGCCGTGGTGTCGCTGTGCATCCTCGGTATCAAGCCCGGCCCTCTGCTGCTCAACATCATGCTGCTGGTTGCCGGCGCCACCACCATCGGCACCCTGGCGGTGATTCATGCCTTCGCCGCCCAGCAGTACCCGAGCGAGATCCGCTCGACCGGCGTGAGCTGGTGTTCGGCGATCGGTCGCTTCGGTGGCGTCGCCGGGCCGACCCTGGGTGGCCTGATGATGAGCATGAACCTGCCGCTGCAGCTCAACTTCATCCTCTGTGCCGTGCCTGGGGTGGTGGCGGTGTTCGCCATCGCGATGATTCGCAGGCGCCCTGTGGCATCGCCAGGCGCACAAGGGCAGGCGCTGCACGCCCGTCCCTGAGCGCCCGCCGCTGAACGGGCGCTCGGGCGCCCAACCAACCCCCTTTGCAGACACCGGCCGCTCGATACCGAGCGGTGCGGTGGAGCGTGGCGTTTCGACAACAATAAGAAGGTACCGGGATGCGTCGTTTTCAATTGTCCAGCCGCAGCGTGTGGCTGCTCGGCTGTGCCTGCCTGGCCCAATCGTTCGGCGCCCACGCCGACTTCATCGATGACAGCAGCGTCGTGCTCGGGCTGCGCAACGCCTACATCGACCGCGATTTCAAACAGTCCGATGCCGCCAAGTCGCGCATCGGCAGCTGGACCCAAGGCTTCGACCTGCGCTTCACCTCAGGCTATACCGAAGGCCCGCTGCAATTTGGCGTGGAGACCAGCACCCAATGGGCCTATCGCCTCGACGGCGGCGGCGGACGCGGCCCGGACAGCGTGATTCCCTATGACGCCAGCAAGGGCGATCAGGTGCGCGACTATGGCCGCACCGGCGTCACCGGCAAGGTCAAGTACTCGCAGACCGAACTGCGCGTGGGTGAGCTGCGCCCGCGTCTGCCGGTGGCCTACATCGACGACTCGCGGCAGTTGGTCACCACCTACCAGGGCGCAATGATCGAATCCAAGGAGTGGTCCAACCTCACGCTGACGGCGGGACGCATCGACCGCATCGCCACCCGTGAGTCGTCCAATCGGGAAAAGATCTACCTGATGAACGGCGCCAACATCCGCAAGCCCAGCGACGGCCTGAATTTCGCCGGCGCCACTTATCAGTTCACCCCGGACCTGTCGGCCACTTACTTCTACGGCCAGCTCGAAGACATCTACCAGCAGCACTACCTGGGCCTGTCCAACCGTTGGGCGCTGTCCGATACCTACGCCTTGCAGACCGAGCTGCGTTACTACCAGAACCGCGAAGACGGCCAGGCGCTGTACGGCGCCATCGACAACAAGAGCTACGGCGCCATGACCACGCTCAAGACCGGCGGCCACGGTTTCGGCATCGGCTACCAGCGCATGCTCGGCGACAGCGCCTTCCCGCTGTTCAACGGCTGGGCGCCGCAACCGTACCTGGTCAACTGGTCGACGCTGGGCTTCTTCAAGGCCAACGAAGCGTCCTGGCAACTGCGCTATGACTACGATTTTGCCGCCATGGGCGTACCGGGCCTGAAGTTCATGACCCGCTACCTGCGGGGCACCGGCATCGACCGGGGCAACAACGAGCTTGACCGCAACGTTGAAAGCGAGCGCAACTTTGTCTTCAGCTACGTGCTGCAAAGCGGCGCGCTCAAGGGCCTGGGCTTCGAATGGCGCAACATCGACGTCAAGACCCGTTACGGCAATGGCCGGGTGTCGGGCGCCGATTACGCCGAGAACCGGCTGATCACCACCTACACCTGGAAGTTCTGAAGGGTGAGACGGGTGCTCTGGCATGAGCATCTGCGGCCCGGCCTTGCGTCACGAAGCCGGGTTCGTACAGCAACTATGGGATGCATTCGAAGGAGCAGTGATGAAAATTGCAATTGTGGGCGCCGGCGCGATGGGCGGGCTGTTTGGCGCGCGCTTGGGACTGGCCGGGCAGGCGGTATCGTTCGTCGAGGCTTCCGAGCAGGCCATTGAGGTCATCGCCCGCCAGGGCCTGCGCCTGGAAACCCCTGACGTGCAGGCCACGGTGCAGGTGCCGATTGGCCGGGCAACCGAGCTGTCCGGGCATTTCGACGTGCTAGTGATCTTCACCAAGGGCTTTCACACTGCGGCGGCCATCGAGTCGGTGCGTCATCTGGTCGGCCCCGATACCTGGGCGCTGTCGGTGCAGAACGGCCTGGGCAATGCCGAGATCATCGCTGGGGTGGTGCCGGCCGAACGGGTCATCGTCGGCATGACCAACCTGCCGGCGGATCTGGTCGCGCCGGGCGTGGTGCACAGCCATGGCGAAGGGCATATCAATCTGTGGGCCGGCAACGGCGAAGACCAGCCGCGCGTGCATGAAGTGGCGGCAGTGTTCAGCCAGGCTGGATTGCCCTGCGAAGCCGACCCGCAGGTGCAGGTGGCGATCTGGGAAAAGGTTGCCTTCAACGCCGCGCTCAACTCGGTGTGCGCAGTCACCCGGCAGACCGTCGGCGCGGTCGGCGCCTCCGAGCAGGGTAGGCAACTGCTGAACAGCATTCTCGACGAAACCGTCGCAGTGGCCCAGGCCGCCGGCATCGCGGTCGACCGCCAGCGGGTGGGGGCGTCGGTGGACTACGCCTTGCGCAACCACCAGCAGCACAAGCCGTCGATGCTGCAAGACCTCGAAGCCGGGCGCAAAACCGAAATCGATTTCATCAACGGCGCGGTGGTGGCCCACGGCAAGCGCCTGGGTGTGGCCACGCCGGTGTTGCAGGCGCTGTACAACCTGGTGAAGGTCAGTGGTGCCTAGACCTCTGGCCGTTGCAGGCGAAACTCCTTGGGCGTCAGCCCGGTGGCGCGCTTGAAGAAGCGCGAGAAGTACGCCTGCTCGGCAAAGCCCAGGCTGTCGGCCACCTGGCCGATGGTCATGGAGGTGTAGATCAGGTTGCGCTTGGCTTCGAGGACGACCCGCTGATTGACCTGCTGCAGGGCCGATTGCCCGGTCAGTTGCCGGCACAGGGCATTGAGGTGGGCGACGCTGACGCCGATCTGCTGGGCGTAATGCTCGATCTGCTGGTGCTCGCGAAAGTGCCGCTCGATCAGCTGGGTGAGGGTGTCGAGGTGTTGCTGGCCACGCTCGCGAGGCCGGGCGATGTGCTGGGCGCGCTCGCGTGAGCGGCGCGACAGCCAAACCAGCAGCGCGCAGATCACCGATTGCAGCATCAGGTCGCGTTCCGGGCGGCGCTGGGTGTATTCCTCGGTCAACTGGGCGAACAGGCCGTCGAGGTAGCGCCGGTCGTCACCGGCCCAGTAGCACTCGGCTTGCGCCATCGGCTTGCCTTCGAGCAATGGCGCGAAGCGTTCGAGAATCGGCTTGGCCAGGCTGATGACATAGCCCTGAACATCCTCGGAAAAGCTGAAGCCGTGAATGCTCATCACCGGCACCACCTGCAACGCGCCACCACCCACCTGACACTCGACATCTTCGACCACCACATGGGCCTGGCCGGCCTGCACATACAGCAACTGCGCCAGGTCGCCGTGGCGGTGGGTCTTGATCGTCCAGTCGTGCAGCCGGCTGCGCTCGGGAATGGATTCGCAGTGGATCAGGTCTGGCGTGGGCCAGGAGGTCTCGCCGTAGAGCTTGAACACGGGAACACCGTTTGCCGCCAGCATGGGTAATCCTCATCAATCCTCGAAAAGTCCTACAAATGAAGCAGAAATTGCCTTCTTCTCGGACATTTATCTGCGAAAAATACAGAACGATGAATCGTAACCCAGAGCCTGTCGGCTCATGAGGATAAAAACAATGAAGACTCAAATTGCCATTATTGGTGCCGGTCCGTCCGGACTGCTGCTGGGCCAGCTGCTGCACAAGGCTGGCATCGACAACATCATCATCGAACGCCAGAGCCCGGACTATGTGCTGGGCCGCATCCGCGCCGGTGTGCTCGAGCAAGGCATGGTCGATCTGCTCCGCGAAGCCGGGGTCGGCGAGCGCATGGACCGTGAAGGGCTGGTGCACGATGGCTTCGAACTGGCCTTCGACGGCCGCGTCGAGCACATCAACCTGCGTGAGCTGACCGGCGGCAAGACCGTGATGATCTACGGCCAGACCGAAGTCACCCGCGACCTGATGCAGGCCCGTCGCGAAAGCGCGGCGCCGATCTTCTACGAAGCCGCCGACGTCGAGTTGCACGAACTCAAGGGCGAAAAGCCCTACGTCACCTTCACCCACAACGGCGCGCCGGTGCGCATCGACTGCGACCTGATCGCTGGCTGCGACGGCTACCACGGTGTGTCGCGCAAATCGATTCCAGACGGCGTGCTCAAGGAGTTCGAACGGGTTTACCCGTTCGGCTGGCTCGGCGTGCTGGCCGACACTCCGCCGGTCAACGACGAGCTGATCTACGCCAGCCACGCCCGCGGCTTTGCCCTGTGCAGCATGCGCTCGCCAACCCGCACCCGTTACTACGTGCAGGTGGCCAGTGACGAGAAAGTCGAAGACTGGTCCGACCAGCGCTTCTGGGACGAGCTGAAAAGCCGTCTGCCCAAGCCTGTGGCCGACAAACTGGTGACCGGCCCTTCCATCGAGAAAAGCATCGCGCCACTGCGCAGTTTCGTGGTCGAACCCATGCAGTACGGCCATCTGTTCCTGGTCGGCGATGCCGCGCACATCGTTCCGCCCACTGGCGCCAAAGGCCTCAACCTGGCGGCCAGTGATGTCAGCACGCTGTACCGGATTCTGCTCAAGTACTACCGCGAAGGGCGCCAGGATCTGCTCGAACGCTACTCGCAGATCTGCCTGCGGCGGGTGTGGAAGGCCGAGCGGTTCTCCTGGTGGATGACCTCGATCCTGCACCAGTTCCCGGCCACCGACCCGTTCAGCCAGCGCATGCAGCAGACTGAACTGGACTACTACGTGGGCTCTGAGGCGGGGCGCAAGTCCATCGCCGAAAACTATGTTGGCTTGCCTTACGAACCGGTGGAATGACCGCCCCGGCGTTGCGATCGACGACTCATCAAACGATGAGCGCTATTCCTATAAAGAGGTAACTCATGACTCACCTTGCCACGCAATTCCCTGTCTTCAATCAGCAGTTCATTGCCGGTCAATGGCGCGACGGCCGCGACGGCAGTGTGCTGCAGGTGACCAACCCGTTCGACGGCAGCCAGCTGGCGCAGATCGTCCAGGCCGACCGCGATGACCTCGACGAGGCCTACCGCGCCGCCGCCCAGGCCCAGGTGAAGTGGGCCGCGACCGGCCCGGCTGAACGCGCCGCAGTGATGCACCGCGCCGTGCAACTGTTCGACGAACACCGCGAAGCGATCATCGACTGGATCATCCGCGAGTCGGGCAGTACCCGCATCAAGGCGCAGATTGAGTGGGGCGCAGCGCGTGGCATCACCCTGGAATCGGCCTCGTTCCCGGCCCGTGTGCACGGCCGCCTGCTGCCCTCCAACGTGCCGGGCAAGGAAAACCGTGTGTACCGCGAAGCGCTGGGCGTGGTCGGGGTGATCAGCCCGTGGAACTTCCCCCTGCACCTGTCGCAGCGCTCGGTGGCGCCGGCGCTGGCGCTGGGGAACGCGGTGGTGATCAAGCCGGCCAGCGACACCCCAGTGACCGGCGGCCTGCTGCTGGCGAGCATTTATGAAGCGGCCGGGCTGCCTGCCGGGTTGCTCAGCGTGGTGGTCGGTGCCGGCTCGAAGATCGGCAACGCCTTCGTCGAGCACGAAGTGCCCAAGTTCATCTCCTTCACCGGCTCGACCCCGGTAGGCCTGAACATCGGCCGCCTGGCCTCGGGCGGTCAGCACCTCAAGCATGTGGCGCTGGAGCTGGGTGGCAACAGCCCGTTCGTGGTGCTGGCCGATGCCGACCTGGAGCAGGCGGTCAACGCTGCGGTGATGGGCAAGTTCCTGCACCAGGGGCAGATCTGCATGGCGATCAACCGCATCATCGTCGAAGACGCGCTGCACGATGCCTTCGTCGAGCGCTACGCCGAGCGGGTCAAGGCGCTGAAGGTCGGCAATCCGCACGATGCCGACACGGTGGTCGGCCCGATCATCAACGCCAAGCAGTTGCAAGGCCTGCTGGAGAAGGTGTCGCGAGCCAAGGAGGAGGGCGCCCGGGCGGTGGTCGAGGGTGAAGTGCAGGGCCAATTGCTGCCGCCGCACGTATTCGCCGACGTCACCAAGGAAATGGAAATCGCCCGCGAAGAAATCTTCGGCCCGTTGGTTGGCATTCAGCGTGCGCGTGACGAGGCACATGCCCTTGAGCTGGCCAACGACAGCGAGTTCGGTCTGTCCAGCGCGGTGTTCAGCGGCAATCTGGAGCGTGCGGTGCGCTTCGCCCGGCAGGTCAAGGCCGGCATGACCCATGTGAATGACATCCCGGTGAACGACGAGGCCCACGCCCCGTTCGGTGGTGAGAAGAACTCAGGCCTGGGCCGCTTCAACGGCGACTGGGCGATCGAGGAATTCACCACCGACCATTGGATCAGCGTGCAAGGCTCGCCGCGCCGCTACCCCTTCTGATGCCGTTCTCGGAGAATTCCCATGCTCAATGGTAAAAAGCTGGTCATTACCGGTGTCTCCTCCGGCATCGGCGAAGAAACTGCGCGTCTGGCACGGGCGCAGGGTGCTCACGTGATTGGCGTGGACATCAACCGGCCCACGGTCGAGGTCGAGCAGTTCATTCAGGTCGACCTGTCGTCCCAGGCCTCCATCGACAGCCTGTTCGGGCAGTTGCCCGACGGCATCGACGGTCTGGCCAACATTGCCGGTTTGCCGCCCACGCAACCGGCCGAGCGCGTGCTCAAGGTCAACCTGGTTGGCCTCAAGTACCTCACGCTCGGTGTGGTGCCGCACCTGGCGGACAACGCCTCGATCGTCAACCTGGCTTCACTGGCGGGGGTCGGCTGGCCGCAGTCGGTGCCGGCCATTCGCGACAGCGAGCACCTGAGCTTCACCGGCGTGGGCGAGTTCTGCGCCCGGCACGACATCGTCGGTGCGCGCAGCTATTTCTTCTCCAAGGAAGCGCTGATCGCCTGGACCCTGCAACACCGCTGGACCTGGCGCGAGCGCGGGATTCGCATGAACGCGGTGAGCCCCGGCCCGGTGGACACGCCAATCCTCAAGGACTTCGTGGAAACCCTCGGCGCCCGCGCCGAGGAAGACATGAAGACCATGGACCGCCCCGGCCATGCCAGCGACATCGCCCCGGTGGTGGCCTTCCTGCTCAGCGACGCCTCGCGCTGGATGCGCGGCACCAACCTGGCGGTCGACGGCGGCATGCACTCGCACCTGCTGGCGACCGGCAACGGCTTGCAAAACAGCTAGGACGCCCCGTAGGGCCGCAATGCGGCCCAATCCTGTCGATACACTCCCGTTCACCCGCGAACCACCCGCGAAGCCTGCTCCTGCTCCACCGCCACGGCAGGCTTGGCCTGCCCGCCGCTTTGCAGCGCGACCACCAGCCCGGCCAGCATGATGGCGATGCCCAGCACCCGGCCCAGGGTCACCGGCTTCACCGGCAGGCCGAGCAGGCCGAAGTGGTCGAGCAGCAGGGCGGCGATCATCTGCCCGACGATCACGCACAGCATGAAGTTGGCCGCACCGACCTTGGGCAACAGCGCCAGCGAAGTCGCCACGTAAACCGCCCCGGTAAAGCCCCCGAGCCATAGCCACCACGGGCCGTGCCCGGCGGCAATGAAGTTGGGCAAGGGCAGGCGCAGCGCCAGCGCGGTAATCAGCAGGGCCAGGCAGCCAATGCCCATGGCCACCGCCGCGCCCCACAGCGGGCTGCCGAGAATGCGCCCAAGGGCACCGCCGCTCGCCGCCTGTACGGGAATCAACGCCCCGGCCATCAGCGACATGGCCAGCGGCAGCAGGGTCAGCAATAGCGTCTTGTTCAGCATGATGATCTCCAGAGTCCGATTCACGAAACAGCTGAAACCAGCTTTAATCATCCGCAGCACCAATGGAAATCGCTTGTATGGATGAGGGTTATTCGCCTGATGGATGAACTGCGCAAGATCGACCTTAACCTGCTGCTGGCACTGCACGCGCTGCTAAGCGAACGCCACGTCACCCGCGCCGCGCTGCGCCTGCACCGTAGCCAGCCAGCGGTCAGCCATGCCCTGGCGCAACTGCGCACGCACTTCAATGACCCGCTGCTGGTCAGGCAAGCCGGTGGCATGGTGCTAAGCGCCCGTGCGCAAGGGCTGCTCAAGCCGCTGCAAGATGCCCTCGGTAGCCTGAATGGGCTGCTCTCCTCACCGCAGTTCGACCCGGCGGTGGCGCAGCGGCGGTTCCGCCTGGCGATGTCCGATTACGCCGCCAGAATCGTCCTGCCACCGTTGCTGCGCCACCTGCGCCACGCCGCGCCTGGTATCGAACTGGCGATCAGCCAAGCCAGCCGCGAAGGCATGCTGGCGCAGGTGCAGGATGGCGAACTGGATCTGGCCCTGGGGGTGTTCGACGACGTGCCGCAAGCCATCATGCGGCAGACGCTGTTCATCGAGCATTTCGTCAGCGTCGCCGACCGCGCTTCATTGCCTGAAGACGAAACGCTGTCGTTGGAAGCCTGGCTGGCGCGACCGCAGGTGATGCTGGCGATGCGCCCGGATGCCTTCGATGAAGTCGAACGGGCCCTGGCCGCGCAGGGGCTCAAGCGCCAGGTGGTGCTGGCTTTGCCGCACTGGGGGGCCGCCATCGACGTGCTGCCCGGCACCGATTTGCTGCTGACGGTCGCCAGCCGCGCCGCCGATTCACTGCATGCGTTCGGCGAACTCAGGCAGTTCGCGCCGCCCATCGAACTGCCACAGATCGACTATCAACAGGCCTGGCATGCGCGCAAGGAGAATGACCCGGCGCACCGCTGGCTGCGTGATGCGGTGCACGCGGCCAGTCAGCCGCAGGCGAATTGAACCGTTCGCCTGACGTGCCAGCGTCAATAGGAAGAACCGCTTCAGCTGAACACGTAAAAAAATATTTCCATTGAAAGGCCCGTGCTAGAGGGCCTTGGCGCGAGGCCCGGCGCACCAAAACTGGGCAGTTGGGAATCTTTCCTCTTAAGCACGGTCTGTCTCACAACTGTTACACCCCCATGTCATTTGGCCGCTACGCAGCTGGTCGGGGGCGTTGTGCTCGATTTTGCGCAGGTGCATCTCGCCCTGCCGTGCTTTCTATGGACTCTCTATGCTTGCCTCGACAAGGACGTTGGTGAGCGGCTACGCACTGTGCCTGGCGTTTTTCAGCGCCACGCCGGTACTGGCTGCCACGCCCGGTGAACAAGACCTCATCCGCGACCGTCAGGACCGCCTGCTCGAAGAGCAGCGCCGGCGCCTGCAAGAGCTCAAGGACCTGCCCGGCCGGCAGACCGCCCCCAGCACACCGGCCACCCCCACCGACGACCGTTGCTTCGACATCAAGCGCATCGAGCTCAAGGGCGCCGATGCCCTGACGCCCGCCGAACGCACAGCGCTGGTCGAGCCGTTCCAGGGCAAATGCCTGGGCCTCGAGCAGCTCAACGAAGTGCTCAAGGCAGTCACCGACCACTACATCGACAAAGGCCTGGTCACCAGCCGCGCCTACCTGCCGCAGCAGGACTTATCCACAGGCGTGCTGCAGGTGCTGGTGGTTGAAGGTAAGCTGGAAAACCTGCGCAGCGACGCTGCCGAGGGCTTCACTGCCCGTGAGTTGGCGATGACCTTCCCCGGCAAGGAGGGCGAACTGGTCAATCTGCGTGAGCTGGAGCAGATGACCGACCAGCTCAACCGCCTGCCGTCCAACCGCGCGCAGATCGAGCTGACCCCCGGCCAGGCCATCGGCGGCAGCGACGTTGCGGTGAAGAACACGCCCGACAAACCCTGGCGCGCCAACCTCTCGCGCAACAACGATGGCCAGCGCAGCACCGGCGAGCAGCAGTGGAACATCGGCCTGGACTGGGACAACCCGCTGGGCCTGGCCGACCAGGTGAGCCTGCGCGGCGGCCACGATGCCATTCGCGACCACGACAAGGGCTCGCGCAATGCCCTGTTCTCGTACAGCGTGCCGTGGGGCTGGTGGACCTTCAATTACCTGTACAGCGAGACCCACTACCGCACGCAACTGGACGTCGGCGGCGGCGATGCCAAGCAGGATGGCGACAGCCAGAACCATCAACTGAGCGCCGAGCGGGTGATTCATCGCGATGCCCTGAGCAAGACCTCGGTCAACTTCGGCCTGGCGCACCTGCGCACCAACAACTTCTTCGACGGCAACAAGCTCGAGCTGAGCAGCAACCGCATCAGCGAGGCGCAGGTGGGCATCAACCACGGTCGGCGCATCGGCTCGGCGTTCCTCAACCTCGACTTAGGGATGCAGCAGGGCGTCGGCCTGTTCGATGCACAGGGCCGGCACCACCTCGAGCCTGGCGACCGCGACCCGCGCTACCGCAAGTACACCGGCACCCTGAGCTACCTGCACCCCTTCGAGCTGTGGGGCGAGAGCCTGGCCTTCACCAGCCTTGCCACCGGCCAGCGCAGTGAAGACCTGTTGTTCAGCCCGCAGCGCCTGAGCCTGGGCGGTTCATCGTCGGTGCGCGGCTACAAGGACCAGTTCCTCTCGGGCGACAGCGGCGGCTACTGGCGCAACGAACTGCGCCTGACCCGCCCGGTGACCCTCGACTGGTTGCGCCCCGTGCTGGCCGAGTACGGCGCCGCCATCGGCTACGACCAGGGCGTGATTCGCAACGACCGCTACAACGGCGACGAACATGGCCGGCTGACCAGCAGCTCGCTGGAGCTGTACACCCGCGGCCAGCATGTCGCCGCGTCGGTGACCTTCGCCCATTCCCTGGAACGTCCCGATGTGATCGACCGTGAAGCGCCGATCTATTTCCGTCTGGATGTTTTCCTTTAACACCGCAGTTCCGAGGTTGCTTACATGGACGTTCATCAAATGGCCCTGCTGGCGCGTCAGCCTTCCGCTCGCGTGACCGAGCGCGCCACCTTCCTCGGCATGCCCAAGCGCCTGCTGGCCGTGCTGCTGGTCAACGTGATGTTCTGGCAGCCGCTGTGGGCCCAGGCCGATGGCATCGCCGTGAGCGGCACCACCAACACCCAGGTCGGCAAGGCCGGCAATGGCGTGCCGGTGATCAACATCGCCGCGCCCAATGGCGCCGGGCTGTCGCACAACCAGTTCAAGCAGTACAACGTCGACCGCAACGGGGTGATCCTCAACAACTCGACCCAGGCCATCCAGGCCACGCAACTGGGCGGCAACATTCTCGGCAACGACCAGCTCAAGGGCCGTGCGGCGAACACCATCCTCAATGAAGTCACCGGCGCCAACGCCACCCAGCTCAGGGGCTACACCGAGGTGGCCGGGCAAAGTGCGCGGGTCATCGTGGCCAATCCCGACGGCATCAGTTGCAACGGTTGCGGCTTCATCAACACGCCACGGGTGACGCTCAGCACCGGCAAGCCCGAACTCAATGCCAGCGGCAAGCTCGAGCGCTTCGCCGTGGATGGCGGCAGCGTCAGCATCGACGGGCAAGGCCTGGATGCCAGCCGCGTCGATCAGTTCGATATCATCACCCGTTCGGCGAAGATCAACGCCGATATCCACGCCAAGCAGCTCAACGTCATCGCCGGTGCCAACGATGTCGACGCAGACACCCTGGCCACGCGCGCCCGCACCGGTAATCCGGCAGACAAACCGCAACTGGCCATCGACTCCTCGGCCCTGGGCGGCATGTACGCCGACACCATCAAGCTGGTGGGCACCGAGCGCGGCGTCGGCGTGAAAACCGCCGGCAACCTGGCGGCCAGCGCTGGCGACATCCAGCTCGACGCCAATGGTCACCTGAACATGGCCCAGGCCTCGGCCAAGGGCACCTTGGACATCAAGGCCGCCAGCGTTGAACTCACTGGCAAGGCCTACGCCGGCAACGCCCGCGTACGCACCCCGGGCGAGCTGAGCAACGCGCAGAGCCTGGCCACCCGCGACAGCATCGATATCAGCGCAGGCAGCGTGCGCAATGCCGGCACCCTGGCCGCCGGGGTCAACACCGACAACACCCGCAACGCCAAGGGCGACCTGCGCATCGACGCCGCTCAGGTGAGCAACAGCGGCAGCCTCGAAGCCAGCCGCCGCCTCAGCGTCAAGGCCAGCGAGGCTGTGGATAACCGTGCGGTGATGCAGGCCAAAACGGTCGAACTGAGCACCGCCCAACTAACCAACCAGGGCAAGAATGCGCGCATCGTCGGCGAACAGGCGCTGGTTCTGGCCACGCCGGCCATCGTCAACCTGGAAGGGGTGATCCGTTTCGGCAATGGCCAGGATGTGTCGTTGCAGCTCGATCGCCTGGAAAACCGCAACGGCCTGATCCAGACCGGCAACGCCAGCCTGGCGATCAAGGCCAAGGCTGTGGATAACCAGGCCGGGCAGATCGATGCCAGCCGCCTGAGCCTCGACACCGACACCCTCGACAACCGCGCCGGCCTGCTTTCGGCCCGCAGCGGTAATGCCCAGATCAACGCCCGTAGCAGCCTGGACAACAGCGCCGGCACCGTACAGGCACAGCAGCGCCTGAGCATCGATGCTGGTGAGCTGATCAACCAGAATGGCCGCCTGCTGGCCATCGCCGGCGACCTGCGCCTGAGCGCCAGCAGCCTCGACAACCGTGCCGGCCGCCTGCTCGGCGCCGCAGTGGATATCGCCGCACCGGGCGCCCGCATCGATAACCGCGGCGGCAAGATCGTCGCCGAGCGCATCGACCTGCGCGCCGCAGCGTTGGACAACCGTGAGCAAGGCCTGCTAGCTGCCGGTGCCCAGGGCCTGGCACTGATGCTTGCCAGCCAGAGCAACGACGCCAGCCAGCCGCACCTGCTCAACCGTGGCGGCCAGCTACAAAGCGAAGGCGCGCTGGCGCTGAGCGGCGCCTGGCTGGACAACAGCGGCGGCACCGTGGTGGGCAAGCAGCTGCTGGTAGACGCAGCGCGCCTGCACAACGACGACAAAGGCGCGCTGGTCAGCGATGGCGGCGATATCCGCCTGAACGTCGGCACTACCCTGAGCAACCTCGGCGGGGTGCTCGATGCCGGTAACGGCGCGCTTGTTCTGCGTGGCGGGGCGGCTGTGGATAACCAGGCCGGCAGCCTGCGCGGCAAGCAGCTCGACCTGGCTGTCAGCAGCCTCGATAACAGCCAGCAAGGCCAACTGGTGGCCGGCAGCGGCGGCCTGAACTACAGCGGCAACCTGCTCGACAACGACCAAGGCAGCGTGCTGGCCCGTGGCGGCCAGGTGCGCCTGGACATGGCGGGCGGCAGCGTCAGCAACCTGGGCGGGGCCATTCAGGGCGACAGCGTGCTGATCGACGCCGCGCGCCTGAGCAACGGCCGTCTGGCCGACGACACCGGCTCCATCGCCAGCCTGGCCGGCGACCTCACCCTCAACGTCGGCAACCTGAGCAACAGCGGCGGGCAACTGTTCGCCCGCTACGCCCTGGCCTTCCAGGGCGACCGCCTGAGCAACACCGGCGGCGCCCAGCTCAGCGGCGAAGGCGTGCGCATCGCCGCCGGCCAGCTCGACAACCAGGGCGGCCTGATCGAAGCCAACAGCAGCCTGACCCTGAGCGGCGCCACGCTGGACAACCGCGGCGGCCAACTGCGCGCCCTCGGCAACCCCAGCGGCGCCGCGAAAAGCGCCAGCGCCAGCGACCTCAGCAGCCTCGACTTCAGCGAACGCATCGACAACAGCAACGGCCGTATTGCCGTCGGCAGCAGCGCGCTGCGCCTCAAGGCCGATGCCCTCGACAACCGCGACGGCAGCCTGGAACACGCAGGCGCCGGCCTGCTGACCCTCGACTTCAAGCGCTTGAACGGTGCGGGCGGCAGCATCAACGCCCTGGGCAGCGGTGACTGGCAGTTCGGCAGCGTCGATGGCCTGGGCAAGGTGCAACTGAACAAGGCCCTGACCTACACCAGCGATGCGCTGGCCTTGCAGGCCGGTGATCGTCTGGCCAGTGGCAGCGACCTGACCCTCAACCTGCGCCAGCTCGACAACGCCGGCGACCTGCTCAGCGACGGCAACCTGCAGCTCAACCTCAGCGGCGACCTGAGCAACAGCGGTCGCCTCTCGGCCCAGCGCCTGATCGCCATCAAGGCCAATCAGCTGACCCAGAACGGCGGCCGTATCGGCGCCGGCAGCGATTTGCGCCTCGAGCTTGCCGGCAACCTCGACAACCTCGGCTTCCTGACGGCGCGCAATACCCTCAGCATCGACGCCGCACGCATCGACAACCGCGGCACCCTCGGTGCCCAGGGCGCGGCTATCCTCAGCGCCAGCCAGTCGATCAACAACGGTGCCGACGCGTTGCTGTTCAGCGGCGGCGGCATGGCCCTGCGCAGCGCCGCGGTGAACAACCTCTACGGCGACCTCTACAGCGTTGGCGATCTCTCGGTGGCCGGCCTCGACGGCGCTCCCGCGCAGCGCTTCAGCAACCTTTCCGGCACCGTCGAAAGCCAGGGCGCCATTAGCCTGAACGCTGCCTTCGTGGAAAACGCCAAGGCTGAATTCGAACTCGGCCAGACCGTCGTCTCGGGCAGCCTGAGCTGGGTTTGCGGCCAGCACTGCAAAGGCCATGACTCGTTCAAGCGTGGCGAAATCACCATCGAGCAGACCCTGCTGGAAACTGCGGTCAAGGATTCGCCGTCGGCGCGCCTGGTCGCCGGCAAGGACCTGACCATCAACGCCGATCAGGTGCAGAACCGCTACAGCCTGCTGGCGGCCAACGGCAACCTCGGTATCACCGCCAACGACCTGCTCAACCTCGGCGCTTCCGAGCGCACCGGGCACGAGATCACCGTCATCGGCACCCCCGGACGCATCGACACCGGCTACTGGGACCAGATGGAATACATCGACGTGCCGGCGTTCAACGCCGCCGTCGCCGCCGGCAACTTCGACCTGGCACGCTTCGAGCTGCTCAAGTCGCGCTCAGCCGACAGCCGCTTCGCCGAGCTCAGCCACGACCTGCCCTGGACCGATAAATCACCGCCGCTGTACGCCGCCACCCTGCAAGCCGGCGGCACGGTCAACCTCAACGTGGCGCGCAGCGTACAGAACGGCGCGGTGAGCGAGCACAACGTGCTGGAGATCCTCACCGGCGCCCTCGGCGACGACCAGACCAGCGCCCCGCTGGGCGTGCTCGAACTGACCCTGAACAAGCAGGCCGAGGGCGCCAACAGCGTCGGCATCGGCAGCGTCACCCCGGTCAAGCGCGTCGACGCCGATGGCAGCGTGCAGACCGGCTTCACCCCCGTCGACTACAGCGGCATTCCGTTCGTCAGCGTCGACCCGACCCAGGGCGCCACCTTCCAACTGCCCAAGGGCGAGTACGGGCTGTTCATCCGCAACCCTGACCCAACCAGCAATTACCTGATCGAGACCAACCCCAAGCTCACCGACCTGTCGCAGTTCCTCGGCTCCGACTACCTGCTCGACCGCCTGAAAATCGACCCCGACAACAACTGGCGGCGCCTGGGTGACGGCCTCTACGAACAACGCCTGATCCGCGACGCGGTGCTTGCGCAAACCGGCCAACGCTTCCTCGCCAACGGCCTTGCCAGCGACTACGACCAGTACCGCTACCTGATGGACAACGCCGTCGCCAGCAAGGACGCGCTCAACCTCAGCCTCGGCGTGAGCCTCAACGCCGAACAGGTCGGCGCCCTGACCCACGACATCGTGTGGATGGAAAACCGCGTGGTGGAAGGGCAGAAGGTGCTGGTGCCGGTGCTGTACCTGGCCAAGGCCGACGCCCGCAACGTGCGCGGCAACAGCCTGATTCAGGGCCGCGACCTCAACCTGATCAGCGGCGGCGACCTGATCAACGTCGGCACCCTGCGCGCCAGCAACGACCTCAACGTCGCCAGCGGCGGCAGCATCTACCAGGGCGGTCTGGTGGAGGCCGGCAACAACCTGCAGATGCTCGCCCAGGACAGCATCCGCAACGCCATGGCCGGCGAAATCCGCGGCGAACGCGTGAGCCTCACCGCCGTGAAAGGCGACATCCTCAACGAACGCACGGCGATCAAAGTGCGTGATGGGGTGGGGTACAAGACGTTTACGGATGTGGGGAGTGGTATCAGTGCCGGCAAGGACCTGACGGTCTCGGCGGGGCGCGACATCACCAACTACGGCAGTGTGCGCGCAGGTAACACTGCGACGCTGCAGGCGGGCGGTGACGTCAACCTGCTGGCGAAAACCGACGAAAGCCAGAAGCGCCAACTGCTTGAAGGTGGCCACCGCACCATCACCAAGACCCAGGCTCGGCAGTTGTCTTCCAGCGTTGCCGCAGGCAGCGACCTGAACACCGCCGCCAACCGCGACATCAACGTCGTCGCCAGCCGCGCCAGCGCCGGCAAGGATCTGGCCCTCGACGCCGGCCGTGACGTCAACATCGCCTCGGCTCAGAACGAAGACGCCTACAGCGCATTCAAGAAAAGCAGCGGCTCATTCGGGCGCAAGAAAACCCATCAGGAAGAAACCTACGACGCCACCAACGTCGCCTCGAAGATCGAGGCTGGTCAGGACCTGACCATCAACACCCGCAAGGCCGCCGATGGCGGAGTCAGCCTCAGCGGCGGGCGCGACGTGAACATCGTCGGCAGCCAGCTTTCGGCGGGCAACGACCTGATCCTCGGCGCCACCAGCGACGTCTCCATCAACGCCGCAGCCGAACAGCACGGCACCTACAGCAAGACCACCAAGTCTGGCTCGTTCGGCCTGTCGAAAAGCGGCAAGAGCCAGATGACCAGCAATGTCGCCCAGGTCGGCAGCGAACTGAGCGCAGGCAATGACGCGGTGATCGCCACTGGCCGCGATGTGAACCTGCGCGGCAGCAGTATTGAGGCGGGCAGAGATGCCGACCTCAGAGCCGGTCTGCTGGACAAATCCGGCGACATCAACCTGCTTTCGGCCAACCAAGAAGCCTTTAGCCACCAGGAGAAATACAAGAAGAAAACCGGGCTTTCATTGTCGGGCGGCTTCCTGTCCATCGCCTCGGCCAAGGAGGCGGGCAACCAGGCGCAGGACGTCACCAGCGTCGGCAGCCAGATCGACGCCATGCGCAATGCCTACCTGCGCAGCGAGCGCGACATCAACGTGGTCGGTAGCCGCATCGATGCTGGTGACGATATCGGCCTGCAAGCCGGCCGGGATGTCAACGTGCTGGCCGCGCAGAACAGCCATTCCAGCCAGGACTGGAAGAGCAAGAAGCAGACCGGCATCGGTATTTCCTCCGATGACAACGGCGTCACCCTGTTCGCCGGCAACGAGCGCAACAAGGCCAAGGATCGCCTCGCCCAGGAAACCAGCGCAGCCAGCCAGATCAGCGCAGGTGGCAACCTGGACGTTGCCGCACGACGCGACATCAACCAGGTCGGCTCCGACCTGCAAGCCTTCAACGACATTCGCCTGGCCGCGGGTCGTGACGTCAACATCGATGCCGCCCGCGAGTCGCAGGTCACCGAACAGATGCGCGAGCGTTCGCGCAACGGCCTCAGCGCCACCATCAACCACAACTTCGGCAACACCAAGGATGCCGTCAGCGGTGCCGGCAAGGGCGAAGACGCCACCAGTAAAGCCTCCAGCACGCTGCGGGCCGTCGACAGCATCTCGCAGTTCCTCTCCGGCCCGACGGCAGACGCCAAGTTCGGCAACAGCCGCGAGAGCAGCCGCCAGATCGTTACCGAAACCAGCAACCGCCCGTCCACCCTGGATGCCGGCAACGACCTGAACATCGCCGCCAACAACGCTGTGCGCATCAGCGGCGGACAGTTGCAGTCGGGCCGCGATATCAACATCCAGGGCCGCGACGTCACCCTCGATGCAGCCAAAGGCAGCTACGCCCAGGAAAGCAGCGAGCAGAAGAGCTGGAGCGGCATCCACGGCGGCACCAGCGGCGGCTTCAAGATCGGCGTCGGCGGCAGCCGCGGCGTGGCCGACAACGACCAGAGCCAGGGCAACTCGACCGTCACGGCCTTGCAGGCCGGGCGCGATGCCAACCTCAAGGCCAGCAACGACCTCAACCTGATCGGCACGCAGATCCAGACCCAGCGCGACATCAACCTGGGCGCCGGCAACACCCTCAACATCACCGCTGCGCAAAACGACAGCGAAACCAACAACAGCCGTCGCAGCGGTGGCGGCGAAGTCGGCCTAGCCATTGGCTCAGAAGGCGTGGGGTTCTACGCCAGCGTCAACATGGGCAAGGGCAATCTCGAGCGCGAGGGCGAGCAGCAACAGGAAGCCTACCTCTACGCCGGCAACCAGCTGGCCTTCACCAGCGGCCAGGACACCAACATTGGCGGCGCCACTCTGCGCGGCAAGGATGTGGTCGGCCGCGTAGGCCGCGACCTCAACGTCAGCTCACTGCCCGACACAGGCAAGGTGCAAGGCAAGGAATTCGACCTCAGCGCCACGGTGGTGGTCGGCCCTGGATCGGGCGCCAGCGGCTCGGTGGGCTACGGCAAGACCACCGGTGACAAGAACTGGGTCGAGAAACAGACCAGCATCACCGCCCAGGACAAGCTCGACCTGCGCACCGGCAACCACACCCAGCTCGACGGCGCGCTGATCGCCTCCGACACCGGCAACCTCAAGCTCGACACCAACACCCTGGGCTTCAGCGACATCGCCGGCAAGGACAAGGAGCACGGCTACTACCTCAACGTCGGCGGCTCGTACGGCATCGGCAAGGACACCACCCAAGACCCAAGCCAGGTCGGCAAGGGCGACAACCAGAAAGACGGCTGGAGTGTCGAGGGCTGGAACTACAACAAGGACCGCCAGCAGATCGTGCGCGGCACGGTCGGCGCAGGCGAAGTGGTGGTACGCGCAGACCGCGACGGCCAGGACTCGACCACAGGCCTGAACCGCGATGTGGATCGGGCGTATGAAGTCACCAAGGATGATGAGCGGCGGACTGATCTGTATGTGACCAAG
>NZ_AUEA01000013.1 GCF_000425745.1 Pseudomonas cremoricolorata DSM 17059 = NBRC 16634
GAATTTCTTGACGACCATAGAGCATTGGAACCACCTGATCCCATCCCGAACTCAGCAGTGAAACGATGCATCGCCGATGGTAGTGTGGGGTTTCCCCATGTGAGAGTAGGTCATCGTCAAGATTCATTTCGCAAAACCCCTATCTGCGCAAGCAGGTAGGGGTTTTGTCTTTTCTGGCACTATAGCGAGGTGCCTGAATGCTGGGGAGCCATCTCCCATATCCGAGGTCGGATCACTAGACTACAGCCGACGTACTTCTGCAGAAGCCAACCATGTCCGAATCCGTTGATCAGCCTGTGCTGAGCGAAATGCCGCTGGACACGCTCATCGCCTGTCACGAATGTGACCTGCTGATGCACAAGCCTGTGCTGCGCAAAGACGAGAAGGCCCAGTGCCCACGCTGCGGCTACGAGCTGTATGCCCAACGTCACAACGTCGTCAACCGCAGCCTGGCGTTGGTGCTGACCGCGCTGTTACTGTTCGTTCCGGCGAATTTTTTACCCATCATGAAGCTGCATCTGCTCGGGCAAACGTCCGAGGACACGGTGTGGAGCGGCGTATTGGGCCTTTACGACTCCGAGATGCGCGGCATCGCCGTGGTGGTGTTTCTGTGCAGCATGGCCATCCCGCTGCTCAAGTTGACCTGCCAGTTGGCCGTGCTGCTCAGCATTCGACTGAACGTCGGTCGCAGCTACGGTCTGTTCATCTACCGCATCTACCACCATGTACGTGACTGGGGAATGCTGGAGGTTTATCTGATGGGTGTTCTGGTGGCTATCGTCAAGCTGGTCGACATGGCTCAGTTGACCATCGGATTGGGTCTTGTGTGCTTTGTCGGATTGTTGCTGGTACAGGTGTGGTTGGAGGTCGTGATGTCACCCCATCAAATATGGGTCGCGCTGTCTGGGGAGGATGTACATGCGGGCGATTGATGCAGGAATCGTCGTCTGCAATGAATGCCATGAACTCAATCGCATTCCGGCACAAGGGCGCCTGGGCCATTGCAGGCGCTGTGGTGCGATACTGCATGAGCGGCGGCCCAATAGCATCACGCGCACCTGGGCGTTGCTCTTCGCGGCGATGATTCTCTATATCCCGGCCAACGTCCTGCCCATCATGACGGTGAGCAGTCTGGGCAAAGGCACGCCGGATACGATCATGTCAGGGGTCATTACCCTCATGCAGCACGGCATGTTGCCTATCGCTGCGGTGGTGTTCGTGGCCAGTATTCTGGTGCCGACGTTCAAGTTGATCGGCATTGCCTTGTTGTTGTACTCGGTTCAGCGCCATCAACCACTTTCGGCGCGGCAGAGAATCTGGATGTATCGCTTCATCGAATTCATCGGGCGCTGGTCGATGCTGGATATTTTCGTCATCGCCATTCTCGTGGCAGTGGTGAATTTCGGTCGTATTGCCAGTGTCGAAGCCAATCTGGGCGCTGTCGCCTTTGCCAGCGTGGTGATTCTGACCATGTTTGCAGCGTTAACTTTCGATCCCCGTCTGATCTGGGATAACACGGAGTCGGATGACGACCATGAGTGATTTGCCTACGGCTAAAACCCGCCCCGCTTCAAATTGGTCGGCTATCTGGATTCTTCCGCTCATTGCCCTGTTCATCGGCGGCTGGTTGGCCTTTCAGGCTTATCGCGACGCCGGTGTGGAAATCGAGGTGCGCTTCAAGACGGGTGAGGGGATCGTCGCCAACAAGACCGAGGTCATCTACAAAGGGATGTCGGTCGGTAAGGTCAAATCCCTGGTGCTGGATGACGAGGGGCGCAATACCGGCGTCATCGCTACCATCGAAATGAACAAGGCTGCGCAGGATCACCTCACCACCGGCACGCGTTTCTGGTTGGTCAAGCCGAGTGTTTCGCTGGCGGGTATCTCGGGCCTGGAAACCCTGGTGTCGGGTAACTACATTGCCATCGACCCTGGCAAGGGCGAGCCGGTCAAGCGCTTCACCGCGCTGTCGGAGGCGCCGCCGTTATCGGACAACGAGCCTGGTTTGCACCTCACGCTCAAGGCCGAGCGGCTTGGCTCGCTCAATCGCGACAGCCCGGTGTTCTACAAGCAGATCCAGGTCGGCCGGGTGAAGAGCTACCGCCTCCTGGAAGACCAGGACATGGTCGAGATCAAGATCTTCATCCAGCCTGCGTACGCCAATCTGGTGCGTAAACACACGCGCTTCTGGAATGCCAGTGGGGTGAGCATCAATGCCGACTTGTCGGGGGTCAAAGTACGCACCGAGTCGTTGGCCAGTATCGTTTCCGGCGGGATTGCGTTCGCCACCCCTGAGCATCGCAAGGACAGCCCTCCCACCGATCCAAGTCTGCCGTTCCGCCTGTATGAAGACTTCGATGCCGCTCAGGCTGGTATTCGCATCAAGCTCAAGCTGACGGACTTCGAAGGGCTACAGGCCGGACGTACGCCGGTGATGTACAAAGGTATCCAGGTCGGCTCGCTGAAGACATTGAAGATCGAGGAAGACCTCACCAGCGCTACCGCAGAACTCACCATGGACCCGCTGGCTGAAGACTTCCTGGTTTCCGGCACCCAGTTCTGGGTGGTCAAGCCATCGATTTCCCTGGCGGGAATCACCGGGCTCGAGGCGCTGGTAAAAGGTAACTACATTGCCATTCGTCCTGGTGAGAAGGGCTCTGCACCTACCCGGGAGTTCGAAGCGCGGGCCAAGGCGCCGCCGCTCGATCTGAAGGCGCCAGGCCTGCACCTGGTGCTGTTCGCCGATACCCTGGGTTCGGTCGAGGTGGGCAGTCCGGTGATGTACCGTCAGGTCAAGGTGGGCAACGTGCAGAGCTATCAGTTCGCTCGCGACAGCAAGCGCATCCTGATTGGTGTGCACATCGAGAAGGAATACCAGAACCTGGTCAATGGCTCGACGCGCTTCTGGAATTCCAGCGGGATCACGCTGACCGGTGGGCTTTCAGGTATCAAGATTCAGAGTGAATCACTGCAGACGCTGATGGCAGGTGGCATCACCTTCGACACGCCGCAAGCGAACGTGCCACTGAAGCGGCATATTCCCCGCTTCCGCCTGCACGAGAATCAGGAGGCAGCGAACCGTGCTGGCACCCTGATCACCATTCGCGTCGAGCGTGCCGATGGCCTCAAGCCGGGTACGCCCATTCGCTTCCGTGGCCTGGAAGTGGGCAGCGTCGAGAGCGTCGACCTCACCGCAGACTTGCAGGCTGTGCTGCTGCGCGCACGCATCAACGAAGTGCCGGAGCGGATCGCGCGCGTCGGCACGCAGTTCTGGGTGGTCAAGCCGGCGTTCGGCCTGGCACGTACCGAGAACCTCGACACGCTGGTGGGCGGTCAGTATCTGGAGGTCAAGCCCGCGGCCAAGGTGCAGGCGCCGCAGCGTGATTTCATTGCGCTGGCCGAAGCGCCTGAGGTCAAGGAGACCGAAGTTGGCTTGCCGCTGACCCTTAGCGCCGCTAGGCGCGGGTCGATCAAGCCGGGGGTGCCGGTCACCTACCGTGAGGTCAAGGTCGGTAAGGTCACCAGTTACGAGTTGGGGCAGAGCGCAGATCGTGTACTGATTCACGTGCTGATCGAGCCACGTTATGCCGGCCTGGTTCGTGGTGGCAGCCGATTCTGGAACAGCAGTGGCTTTGGCTTCGACTGGGGGCTGATCAAAGGTGCCACGTTGCGCACCGAGTCGGTAGAGACCCTGATCGATGGCGGTATCGCCTTCGCTACCCCGGAGGGGGAGCAAATGGGCAACCCGGCGCGGCCGAACCAGACCTTCGCGCTCTTCGACAAAGCCGAAGACCCGTGGCTTGAGTGGGCACCGAAGATTCCACTGGCCAAGTAGACCCGCAGCCTGCTACCCGGCCATCACGCCGGGTAGCGAACAGGGGCTGAATCGCAGGCAACAAAAAACCGACCCTGAGGTCGGTTTTTTATGAACAAGTGCTTAGCTTAGGCAGCAGCAGCTTCTTTCAGCGCCTTGATGTGCGCGTTCAGACGGCCTTTGTGGCGAGCAGCTTTGTTCTTGTGGATGATGCCTTTATCGGCCATACGGTCGATAACTGGCACAGCCAGGGTGTAAGCCGATTGTGCTTTTTCGGCATCTTTTGCGTCGATGGCCTTAACTACGTTTTTGATGTAGGTACGGACCATGGAACGCAGGCTGGCGTTGTGGCTGCGACGCTTCTCAGCCTGCTTTGCACGTTTCTTGGCGGAAGGTGAGTTGGCCACCGTCGAGCTCCTCGAAAGACTTTTGGATAAATGACAAGCAAATAAGGCCGCGAATCATGCCGATGAGTTCATCGGTTGTCAAGGCCATATGCAGGGTCCCGCTGAGTGGCAGCAGTGCTGGAAGGAGTGGATTCCATTCTGCGCCGCGACCTGTAAACTCGGGAAATTTGGCTCCCCCTGCAGCGAGCGCGGGAGTATCGCATATTCGAGCGTCGACTGGCAGCGCTCCTCGTCCCCTGGCGTAAAACTTTTCCATGAATCTGCTCCGATCCCTGGCTGCGGTCAGCTCCATCACCATGATTTCCCGTGTGCTGGGCTTCATTCGCGACACCATCCTGGCGCGCATCTTTGGCGCAGGCGTTGCGACGGACGCCTTTTTCATCGCCTTCAAGCTGCCCAACCTGCTGCGCCGGATCTTCGCCGAGGGTGCTTTCTCGCAAGCCTTCGTGCCGATTCTTGCCGAATACAAGACCCAGCAAGGCGAGGAAGCCACCCGCACCTTCATTGCCTATGTCAGTGGCCTGCTGACGCTGGTGCTGGCATTGGTGACCGCCGTAGGCATACTCGCCGCGCCCTGGGTGGTGTGGGTGACGGCGCCGGGCTTCGTCGACAGCAGCGAAAAATACGAACTGACCAGCGCGCTGCTGCGGGTGACCTTTCCTTATATATTGCTGATCTCGTTGTCGTCCCTGGCCGGCGCGATCCTCAACACCTGGAACCGCTTTTCCGTCCCAGCGTTCACCCCGACCTTGCTCAACGTCGCGATGATCGGCTTCGCCGTCTTCCTCACGCCGTATTTCGATCCGCCGATCATGGCCCTTGCGTGGGGCGTGCTGGCCGGTGGCCTGGCGCAGTTGCTCTATCAACTGCCGGCCCTCAAACGCATCGGTATGCTCGTGCTGCCACGCCTGAATGTGCGCGACGCCGGTGTGTGGCGTGTGCTGAAACAGATGTTGCCGGCGATTCTGGGTGTATCGGTGAGTCAGATTTCTCTGATCATCAACACGATTTTTGCTTCGTTTCTGGTCGCAGGTTCCGTGTCGTGGATGTACTACGCCGACCGCCTGATGGAGCTGCCGTCCGGTGTGCTGGGCGTGGCGCTCGGCACCATCCTGCTGCCGACGCTGGCCAAGACCTACGCCAACCGCGATCGTCAGGAGTACTCGCGGATTCTCGACTGGGGCCTGCGCCTGTGTTTCCTGCTGGTGTTGCCGTGCACGCTGGCCCTGGCCATCCTGGCCGAGCCACTGACCGTCGCGCTGTTCCAGTACGGCAAGTTCACCGCCTTCGATGCGGCCATGACCCAGCGCGCGCTCATGGCCTATTCGGTCGGGCTGCTGGCGATCATCCTGGTCAAGGTGCTGGCTCCCGGCTTCTATGCCCAGCAGAACATTCGCACGCCGGTGAAGATCGCCATCTTCACGCTGATCTCAACGCAGTTGCTGAACCTGGCTCTGGTGGGGCCACTGCAGCATGCAGGCCTTGCCCTGGCGATCAGCATCGGCGCTTGCCTGAACGCGGGTCTGCTGTACTGGCGCCTGCGCAGCCAGCAGTTGTTCCAGCCGCAGCCGGGCTGGCCGATGTTCCTGCTCAAACTGGTGGCGGCGGTGCTGTTGATGAGCGCCGTGCTGATCGGTGGCATGCAGCTGATGCCGGCCTGGGCCGAGGGCAACATGGCTGAGCGGTTCATGCGTCTGGGGACGCTGATTGTGGCCGGTGTGGTGAGCTATTTCGGCTGCCTGCTACTGTGTGGCATACGTCCGCGGCACTTTGCACGCAAAGCCTTGCACTGACGCTCGCGCAGGTCAGGCATCGGATTTTCATCGTCAATGCCACCTGCGGGTGCTGCTGTCTGTCACCAGCGTCCGGGTGTGGTTATAATCGACCACTTTATGAGCAAGAAGCGCGCTATGCAGCTGGTTCGAGGTCTTCACAACCTTCGCCCCGAGCACCGGGGCTGTGTCGCCACCATTGGCAACTTCGACGGGGTTCACCGTGGCCACCAGGCTATCCTGGGGCGTTTGCGTGAGCGTGGTCAGGCGCTGGGTCTGCCGACCTGCGTGGTGATCTTCGAGCCGCAGCCGCGTGAGTACTTCGCCCCCGACACGGCCCCGGCCCGCCTGGCGCGGCTGCGCGACAAGATCGAGCTGCTGCAGGCCGAAGGCGTCGATCAGGTGCTGTGCCTGGCGTTCAACCAGCAGCTCAGCGCGCTCAGCGCCAGCGAGTTCGTCGACGTGATCATGGTCAAGGGGCTGGATGTGCGTCACCTGGAAGTGGGGGACGATTTCCGCTTTGGCTGCGACCGCGCGGGGGATTTCGCTTTCCTCAGTGACATGGGCCGCCAGCACGGTTTCACCGTCGAAGCCGCGCAAACCGTGGTGCAAGACGGCCTGCGCGTCAGCAGCACGCAGGTTCGCAAGGCGCTGGCCGAGGCCGACTTCGAACTCGCCGCTGATCTGCTCGGCCGCCCCTATCGTATTTGCGGGCGGGTGCTGCATGGCCAGAAACTGGCGCGCCAGTTGGGCACGCCCACGGCCAACATCCAGCTCAAGCGCCGCCACGTGCCGCTGTCGGGGGTCTACCTGACCAGTGCCGAGATCGACGGCAAGCGCTGGCCGGGCATCGCCAACATCGGCGTACGCCCAAGTGTCGCCGGCGACGGCCGACCACACCTGGAAATCCATCTGCTGGATTTTGCCGGTGATCTCTACGACCGGCGCCTGGCTGTGCAATTTCACCACAAGCTGCGCGAAGAGCAGCGTTTCGCCTCGCTCGAGGCGCTCAAGTCGGCGATCGACGCGGACATCGCCGCCGCACGTGCCCACTGGCACGCTCAACCGCTAACCAAGAGCCTGAAATGACCGACTACAAAGCCACGCTAAACCTACCGGACACCGCCTTCCCCATGAAGGCCGGCCTGCCTCAGCGCGAACCGCAGATTCTGCAGCGCTGGGACAGCATTGGCCTGTACGGGAAGCTGCGCGAGATTGGCAAGGATCGTCCGAAGTTCGTCCTGCACGACGGTCCGCCCTACGCCAACGGCAAGATTCACATCGGTCATGCGCTGAACAAGATCCTCAAGGACATGATCATCCGCTCCAAGACCTTGTCCGGCTTCGACGCGCCGTACGTGCCCGGCTGGGACTGCCATGGTCTGCCCATCGAGCACAAGGTCGAGGTCACCCACGGCAAGCACCTGACCGCTGATCAGACCCGCGAGCTGTGCCGTGCCTACGCTGCCGAGCAGATCGAAGGGCAGAAGAGTGAGTTCATTCGCCTGGGCGTGCTGGGTGACTGGGACAACCCCTACAAGACCATGAACTTCGCCAACGAGGCCGGCGAGATCCGCGCCCTGGCGGAAATGGTCAAGCAGGGCTTCGTGTTCAAGGGCCTCAAGCCTGTGAACTGGTGCTTCGATTGCGGTTCGGCACTGGCCGAGGCCGAGGTCGAATACGCCGACAAGACCTCGCAGACCCTCGATGTCGCCTTCCCGATTTCCGATGCCGACAGCGCCAAGCTGGCCGCCGCTTTTGGCCTGGCCGAGCTGAGCAAGCCTGCGGCCATGGTGATCTGGACCACCACCCCGTGGACCATCCCGGCTAACCAGGGCCTGAGCGTGCATGCCGAGTTCAGCTATGCGCTGGTCGATATCGGTGACCGCCTGCTGGTGCTGGCCGAAGAGCTGGTGCCCGCGTGTCTGCAGCGTTATGGCCGTGAAGGCCAGGTCATCGCCACCACCACCGGCGCTGCGCTTGAACTGATCAACTTCCGTCACCCGTTCTACGATCGCCTGTCGCCGGTGTACCTGGCCGACTACGTCGAGCTGGGCGCCGGTACCGGCATCGTCCACACCTCGCCATCGTATGGCGAAGACGACTTCGTCACCTGCAAGCGTTATGGCATGCACAACGACGAAATCCTCGCCCCGGTGCAGAGCAACGGCGTGTACGTGCCTGACCTGGAGTTCTTCGGCGGTCAGTTCATCTTCAAGGTCGGGCCGGCGATCATCGACAAGCTGCGTGAAGTCGATGCGCTGATGCACACCGAAAACATCAAGCACAGCTACATGCACTGCTGGCGCCACAAGACGCCGCTGATCTACCGCGCCACCGCGCAGTGGTTCGTCGGCATGGACCGCCAGCCGCACAACGGCGAGCCGCTGCGCGCCCGCGCGCTCAAGGCCGTCGAAGAAACCAAGTTCGTCCCGGCCTGGGGTCAGGCGCGGTTGCACGCGATGATCGCCAACCGCCCGGATTGGTGCATCTCGCGCCAGCGTAACTGGGGCGTGCCGATTCCGTTCTTCCTCAACCGCCAGACCGGCGAGTTGCACCCGCGCACCGTCGAGCTGATGGAAGAGGTTGCCCAGCGTGTCGAGCAGCAAGGCATCGAAGCCTGGTTCAAGCTCGACAGCGCCGAGCTGCTGGGTGAGGAAGCCGATCAGTACGAGAAGATCGCCGACACCCTGGATGTGTGGTTCGACTCCGGTACCACCCACTGGCACGTGCTGCGTGGCTCCCACGACATCGGCCATGCCACAGGCCCGCGTGCGGACCTTTACCTGGAAGGCTCCGACCAGCACCGCGGCTGGTTCCACTCTTCCTTGCTGACCGGTTGCGCCATCGACGGCCACGCGCCGTACCGCGAGCTGCTGACCCACGGTTTCACCGTGGACGAGAACGGCCGCAAGATGTCCAAGTCGCTGGGCAACACCATCGAGCCGGACAAGGTCAACAACACCCTGGGCGCCGACATCATGCGTCTGTGGGTATCGGCGACCGACTATTCCGGTGAAATGGCGGTCTCCGACCAGATTCTCCAGCGCAGCGCCGATGCCTACCGGCGGATTCGCAACACTGCGCGCTTCCTGCTTTCCAACCTGTCCGGCTTCGACCCGGCGCGCGACCTGCTGCAACCCGAGCAGATGATCGCCCTCGACCGCTGGGCGGTGGACCGCACCTTGCTGCTGCAACGCGAGTTGCAGGAGCACTACGGCGAGTACCGCTTCTGGAACGTCTACTCCAAGGTGCACAACTTCTGTGTCCAGGAGCTGGGCGGCTTCTACCTCGACATCATCAAGGATCGTCAGTACACCACTGGCGCCAACAGCGTTGCGCGTCGCTCGTGCCAGACCGCGCTGTATCACATCAGCGAGGCGCTGGTGCGCTGGATCGCACCGATCCTGGCGTTCACCGCAGACGAGCTGTGGCAGTACCTGCCGGGTGAGCGCAACGAATCGGTGATGCTCAACACCTGGTACGAAGGCCTGGCCGAGTTGCCTGAAGGCTTCGAGCTCGATCGTGCGTACTGGGATCGCGTCATGGCGGTCAAGGCGGCGGTCAACAAGGAGTTGGAGAACCAGCGTGCGGCCAAGGTCATCGGCGGCAACCTGCAGGCTGAAGTGACCTTGTTCGCCGCAGATGACCTGAGCGCCGACCTGCACAAGCTGGGTGATGAACTGCGCTTCGTGCTGATCACCTCGGCAGCCAGCGTGCTGCCGCTGGCCGACGCACCGGCCGAAGCCGTCGCCACCGAAGTGGAAGGGCTGAAACTGAGTGTGGTCAAGTCTGGCCATGCCAAGTGCGGTCGTTGCTGGCACTTCCGCGCCGATGTCGGCAGCCATCCGGAGCACCCGGAAATCTGCGCGCGTTGCGTCGATAACCTGAGCGGTAACGGCGAGGTGCGCCACTATGCCTAACCCTTCGGTGGGGCGCTTCGGGCGCCTTTCCTGGCTGTGGCTCAGCCTGGTGGTCCTGGTCCTCGACCAGGCCACCAAGCTGTACTTCGACGGCAACCTGAGCATGTACCAGCAGATCGTGGTCATTCCCGACTACTTCAGCTGGACCCTGGCCTACAACACTGGCGCCGCCTTCAGCTTCCTCGCCGATGGCGCGGGCTGGCAGCGCTGGCTGTTCGCCCTGATCGCTATCGTGGTCAGCACCGTGCTGGTGGTTTGGCTCAAGCGCCTGGGGCGCAACGAGACCTGGCTGGCCGTGGCGCTGGCGCTGGTGCTCGGAGGTGCGCTGGGCAACCTGTACGACCGTATCGTGCTCGGCCATGTGGTCGACTTCATCCTGGTGCACTGGCAGAACCGCCACTACTTCCCGGCCTTCAATCTCGCCGACAGCGCCATTTGCGTGGGCGCGGTGATGCTGGCGCTGGATATGTTCAAGAGCAAGAAGTCCGAGGAGCCGGTCAATGACTGATACCCGCATCGCCCAGAACACGGAAGTTACCTTGCACTTCGCTTTGCATCTGGAAAACGGCGATACCGTCGACAGTACATTCGACAAGTCGCCGGCCACCTTCAAGGTCGGCGATGGCAGCCTGCTGCCGGGCTTCGAAACCGCCCTGTTCGGGTTCAAGGCCGGTGACCGTCGCAACCTGTCGATTGCCCCGGAACATGCGTTCGGCCAGCCCAATCCGCAGAATGTGCAGGTCATGCCGCGCTCGCAGTTCAGTGACATGGAGCTGTCCGAAGGACTGCTGGTGATCTTCAACGACGCCGCCAACGCCGAGTTGCCAGGTGTCGTCAAAGCCTTCGATGAAGAGCAGGTCACCATCGACTTCAATCACCCACTGGCTGGCAAGACCTTGAGCTTCGAGGTGGAGATCCTCGAGGTGAAGGCGCTGTAAGCCTGGAGCCGAGCATGCAAATCAAACTCGCCAACCCCCGTGGTTTCTGTGCCGGGGTCGATCGGGCGATCGAGATCGTCAACCGTGCCCTGGAAGTCTTCGGCCCGCCTATCTATGTGCGCCATGAAGTGGTGCACAACAAGTTCGTCGTCGAAGACCTGCGCAACCGTGGCGCAGTATTCGTCGAGGAACTGGACCAGGTCCCGGACAACGTCATCGTCATCTTCAGCGCCCACGGTGTTTCACAGGCGGTGCGTCAGGAGGCCGAAGGCCGTGGACTGAAGGTGTTCGACGCCACTTGCCCGCTGGTGACCAAGGTGCATATCGAGGTCGCCAAGTACAGCCGTGACGGTCGCGAATGCATCCTCATCGGGCATGCGGGTCACCCTGAGGTGGAAGGCACCATGGGCCAGTACGACGCCAGCAATGGCGGTTCGATCTATCTGGTGGAAGATGAAGACGACGTCGCCCGCCTGCAGGTGCGCGACCCCGAGCATCTGGCCTTCGTCACCCAGACGACGCTTTCGATGGACGACACCAGCCGGGTCATCGACGCCCTGCGCACGCGTTTCCCGCAGATCGGCGGACCGCGCAAGGACGACATTTGCTACGCCACGCAGAATCGCCAGGATGCGGTCAAGCAATTGGCCGATGAAAGCGATGTGGTGCTGGTGGTGGGCAGCCCGAACAGCTCCAACTCCAACCGTCTGCGCGAACTGGCCGAGCGCATGGGCACCCCGGCGTTCCTCATCGACGGCGCCGAAGACCTGCAGCAAGCCTGGTTCGAGGGTGTCGAGCGGATCGGCATCACGGCCGGGGCTTCGGCACCCGAGGTGCTGGTGCGCGGTGTGATCGACCAGCTCAAGGCCTGGGGTGCCACCGATGCAGCCGAGCTCGATGGCCGCGCCGAGAACGTCACCTTCTCGATGCCCAAGGAACTGCGGGTTCGTTCACTGCTGTAAGGGGCCTGCGGCACACAGGGGCGTGCTCACAGCCCCTGTGTCCAGCCTGATTCTGCCGCTACTGGCGATCATCACCTGATGTTCGCTGCGCGCGCCCCGGCACAGGTGCAGAGTCGCGGCGTAGAACGCCTCGCCGGGCTTGAGTGGGATGCCCAAGGCGCTGAATCTCACCTGCTTGCCGCCGTTGCTGAAAATCCTCAAGGGTCGTGACAGCCTGCGTTCTTGCAGCAACTGTCCATCGCCCACCCGCAGCGTCTGCCAGCCCTTTCCCCAGTCCCCCTCGAGCGCTTCCAGCAGCATCGACTCGTCGTGCAGCACGGCGTAGTTGCGCGCGTGACGCAGGGCCTGGGCAAGGTCCCGGGCGGCAATGCTCAGTTGCAGGTCTTCTCTGAGTTGCCCGTAGGCCGTTACGCCAAGCAGTGCCAGTCCGGTCGCGATAGCCAGTGCCAGCGACAGTTGAATCAGTGTTGCGCCTTGTTGCTTCATCGTGCATTTCTCCCAAGTCGTGCTTTTCTTCAGCATCGCGACGTGTTGAGGCGCCGTCAGTCGGGCGCGGCGACCGCGTGCAGAGGGAAATGTCTCCGGAGGAAGCAGGGATGCGGGCAGGGCAATGCGGCATGACGCTGCTTGAAGTCATCGTGGGCCTCGGCGTGTTGGCCGCCGGGGTGTTGAGCGCCACCGCGCTACAGTTGCACGCGTTACAGGCCACCGATGATTCGCGCCGGCACACGGCAGCGGTGTGGCTGGCGCAAGGGGTGATGGAGTGGAGCCGGGCGGCCGGCCCGCTCTCCGCCAGTCAGCAAGCGCTCTGGCAGGCACGGCTGAAGGCAGAGCTGGATGAGCAGGCGCAGGGCCATATCGTGCAGGGTGAGCGGGCGCCGCGGGTCACGCTGGGCTGGCCGCGGCGGCAAATGGCTGAACAGGCCTGGGTTCGCCTTAACGACGAAGCCTTGCCATGAGCGCTCGGCAACGGGGGTTCGGTTTGCTCGAGGTGCTGCTGGCCGTGGCGCTCGGCGCAATCTTGCTTGCCGGCGTGAGCCAAGTGTTCGCGGCGGTGTATCAGGGGTGGCGCTGGCAGGGGGCGGCCTTGCAGATGCAGGGCGATGCGCGACTCGCGCTCAAGCGCATGGCCGAGGATATTCGCATGGCCGGGATGTTTGGCTGTTTGCAGCTCGATGAGGATGATTTTGCCAGTGCAAGCGCAGCCCAGGCATTTGCAGCGCCGGTGCAAATAGCGGCAGGGCAGTTGAGTCTGGTCGTTGCGGAACTGCCGGGGCACAGCGGCGCCGCTGACTGGACGCTGCTCACCGATTGCCAATCCAAGGCAAGGGTGGAGGAAGGCCGTGCGCGCGGCGAAGCAGGTCGCATGGCCATACCCATCAGTCGGCTGGTCTACCGACTCTCTGGTACCCGTCTGCTGCTGGAGCGGGGGGGCAGCCGACAACCTTTGCTCGAGGATGTGCAGGCCTTGCGTGTCAGGCAACTAGAGCATGGGCGAATCGAGATCGAGCTTGAGCTGCACCAGGCGGCCCATGCACTGACGCAGCATCACCGGCTCAGCGTCGCCCTGCGCAATGGGGCCTTGACGCCATGAGCCGGCAGCGCGGTGTGGTGTTGTTGATCAGCCTGCTCCTGAGCCTGCTGCTGGCCTTGCTTGCCGCCTCGGCATTGCACGACGCGCTTAACGATACCCGCCAGGCCGAGTACCTGCTCAAGGGCGTGCAAGCTTTTGAACAGGCCGAAGCGACGCTGCTGCAAGCGGCAAGCCAGTTGCCTGTTGCCGTGGCCGTCTGTAAAGGCTGCCCGCCGCCGATACGGCCCCATGCACTACAAGGTCAGTGGCAATCGGCTGCCAATGGCTTCTACCAGATACAGAACCTTGGCACGACCGAGCGTGCCAGGCACAGAGCACGGGGGGAGCCTGTGAGTCTGTTCAGAATTACTGCGGTGAGTGCGCAGTCGCAGTCGCGGCAGGTGATCGAAGGGGTCTATGCCGTGGCTGAAGGCGAGTGGCAGGTGCCGCAGCGCATCCTCTGGCGCCAGCGCTCGCGAGAGGAATGATCGGCAGTCAGCTCAAGTGGGAGGCAGTGGTTGCGCGGCGTGGCGGTGAGCGGCATTCTTGCGGCCATTGCCTGCCCCAGCTCCCCAGACACCCTGCGCCGCATGGCACGCAGGTGGTCGTCGCCCGCTGGGCAACCTGTAGCGCGGAAGGTGCCCGCTGCAGCCTGGATTACTCGGATGTTGGATCAATAGATGAACAAGCAAGTGGTGGTGGTCGGTGCTGGGGTGATTGGTCTGCTCACGGCGTTCAACCTGGCGATGAAAGGCGCACAGGTAAAGCTGTGCGAGCAGGGCGAGGTGGGGCGTGAGTCTTCGTGGGCGGGCGGTGGCATCGTCTCGCCGCTCTATCCGTGGCGCTACAGCGCAGCGGTGACGGCGCTGGCACACTGGTCGCAGGATTTCTATCCGCAGCTGGCCGAGCGGTTGTTCGCCAGCACCGGCATCGACCCTGAGGTGCACACCACTGGCCTTTATTGGCTCGACCTGCCGGAGCAGGATCAGGCCCTGGAGTGGGCCGAGCAGCAGCAGCGGCCATTGCGTGAAGTGGACATCGCCCAGGTCTATGAAGACGTGCCCGCGCTCGGTCCGGGATTCGCCCAGGCGATCTACATGGCCGGCGTGGCGAACGTGCGTAATCCGCGTCTGGTCAAGGCGCTGACCGCAGCGCTGCAAGCGTTGCCGAACGTCACCTTGCATGAGCAGTGTCAGGTGCGAGGGTTCGTTCATGGGCAGGGACGGGTAACGGGCGTCGACATCGTTACCGACACCGGCGCCAGCGTGTTGGCGGCGGACGATGTGGTGCTGTGTGCTGGGGCCTGGAGCGGCGATCTGCTGCGCACGCTCGATATCGAGCTGCCGGTGCAGCCGGTCAAAGGGCAGATGATTCTGTTCAAGTGCGCCGAGGACTTTCTGCCGAGCATGGTACTGGCCAACGGTCGCTACGCGATACCGCGTCGTGACGGGCACATTCTGGTGGGCAGTACCCTGGAGTATGCAGGCTACGACAAGCAGCCCACGCAACAGGCGCTGGAGAGCCTCAAGGCCTCAGCGTTCGAACTGCTGCCGGCGCTGGAAGAGGCAGAAGTGGTCGGGCATTGGGCGGGGCTGCGGCCAGGATCGCCCGAGGGTATTCCCTTCATCGGCGAAGTGCCGGGGCACCCCGGTCTGTGGCTCAACTGCGGGCATTTCCGCAATGGCCTGGTGCTGGCGCCGGCGTCATGCCAACTGTTCTGTGATCTGCTCAGTGGCGCGGCGCCGATCATCGACCCCGCGCCCTATGCGCCGGCCGGCCGTCTGGGCTGACCTCGGCACGCCGCACGTCGCCTCAGCGCGGTGACTGCGGCCCCTGTTCCAAGTGCTGCTGGCTGCAATACCAGTCGCCACTGCGGCGTAGCGCACGGTCGGTGGGCAAGTGCACGCCACAGTGGGCGCAGCGCACCATGCGCAGTGGGTCGTCGAGGCGGGTCGGGTTTTGTGCTTGCTGGCTGATCTTGAATTTGCGCCACAGCCAGAAGGCAGCGGCGATCAGGGCGATCCAGAACAGTAGGCGAATCATGGTGTCCGGCTTGTCGGGGGAAGGGGAGCACAGTCTAGGATGCTGCCCACGAAAAAGGGAGGCCTGAGCCTCCCTTTGTCATGTTGCGCTGCAATCAGTCGAACAGGCCGAAGGTTGCGTAGCTGAACCACGAGCGGCCCTTGTCGGCTTCTTTCGGGCCTGCAGGCAGGATCGGGTCACCGTTTTCGTCCTTGGCCAGCAGCTCACGCGGGATATCGTCGCGAGCGTCCTGGAACTGACGAACCACATCCTGGTTGGCGCGGGTTTCGCCCGGCGGCAGCGGGGTGTCGGTTTCGATCAGGCCGAGGGTGGCCTTGGACAGCCACGAGCGGCCGTCGGCGTCGCCTTTGGTTGGCTCGAAGCTGCCGTCTTTCAGGCTCGGGTGGTCGGGGTAGTTGAGCTTGAGCGCTTCAAGGCTGGTGGCGGCCAGTTCGTCGAGGTGCATCTTCTGGTACGACTCGACCATGATCGCCAGGCCATCGCCGACCGACGGCGTTTCCTGGAAGTTTTCCACCACATAGCGACCGCGGTTGGCGGCAGCCACGTAGGCGTCACGGCTCAGGTAGTAGTCAGCGACATGGATTTCGTACGAGGCCAGCAGGTTGCGCAGGTAGATCATGCGCTGCTTGGCATCGGGCGAGTAGCGGCTGTTGGGGAAGCGGCTGGTGAGCTGGGCGAACTCGTTGTACGAGTCGCGAGCCGCGCCCGGGTCACGCTTGGTCATGTCCAGCGGCAGGAAGCGCGCGACGATGCCGCGGTCCTGGTCGAACGAGGTCAGGCCCTTGAGGTAGTAGGCGTAGTCGACGTTCGGGTGCTGGGGGTGCAGGCGAATGAAGCGCTCGGCCGCCGACTTGGCAGCCTCCGGCTCGGAGTTCTTGTAGTTGGCGTAGATCAGCTCGAGCTGCGCCTGGTCGGCGTAGCGGCCGAACGGATAACGCGACTCCAGCGCCTTCAGCTTGTTGGTGGCGCTGGTGTAACTGTGGTTGTCCAGGTCAGCTTGCGCCTGCTGGTACAGTTCGGCTTCGCTGAGGTTCTCATCAATGACTTCCTTGTTCGAGGAACAGGCAGCAGTGAGTCCGAGGATGGCGATAAGCAGCAGGTGTTTCACTTGCATGGCGGCTTGCGTCCCTTTGACGGCCGCTGTCTTGGGCGGTGCCGTCCTGTTATGATGAGCGCCCCCGGAAACACCCGGGGCAAAAGAAGCCGTATTTAACCACAAGCACGCAGCCGAAACCAAAGGCTGTACGCCCGCTGAATCGAGCATGTCCGAGATCATTCAACTTAGCGCAGAAGTCCCCTCCGAACTGGGTGGCCAACGCCTCGACCAGGTCGCCGCCCATTTGTTCGCCGAGTACTCGCGTTCGCGCCTGTCTTCGTGGATCAAAGATGGCCGTCTGACTGTCGATGGCGCGGTACTGCGGCCGCGCGACATCGTCCACGGCGGCTCGCTGCTGGCCCTCGAAGCCGAGCACGAAGCCCAGGGCGAATGGGAAGCCCAGCAGATCGAGCTGGACATCGTCTACGAAGACGATCACATCCTGGTCATCAACAAGCCTGCCGGGCTGGTCGTGCACCCTGCGGCCGGGCACGCCGATGGCACCTTGCTCAACGCACTGCTGCACCACGTGCCGGACATCATCAACGTGCCGCGCGCCGGTATCGTTCACCGCCTCGACAAGGACACAACCGGTCTGATGGTGGTGGCCAAGACCCTGCAGGCGCAGACCAACCTGGTCGATCAGCTGCAGCGCCGCAGCGTCAGCCGCGTGTATGAATGCATCGTGCTCGGCGTGGTCACCGCGGGCGGCAAGATCGATGCCCCGATCGGTCGCCACGGTGGTCAGCGCCAGCGCATGGCCGTGACCGAAGGCGGCAAGCCGGCCATCAGTCACTACCGGGTGCTCGAGCGCTTCCGTCTGCACACCCATGTGCGGGTCAAGCTGGAAACCGGCCGCACCCACCAGATCCGCGTGCACATGGCGCATGTCAACTTCCCGTTGATCGGCGACCAGACCTACGGTGGCCGCTTCCGCATCCCGCCGGCAGCCAGCCCGACCCTGGTCGATGCGCTGAAGACCTTCCCGCGTCAGGCGCTGCACGCGCGTTTCCTCAAGCTGATTCACCCCGCCACTGGCGAGACCATTGGCTGGGAAGCGCCACTGCCCGATGATTTCGTCTGGTTGCTGTCGCTGCTCAAGCAAGATCGCAGCGATTTCATCGGATGAGCGGTCTGACGCACGCGCTGCTGTATCCCGACTGGCCGGCTCCGGCCACCGTTGGAGCGTGCGTCACCACCCGTGACGGCGGCGTCAGCCTGCCGCCCTACGACACTTTCAACCTCGGCGACCATGTCGGCGATGACCCACAGGCCGTCGAGGAAAACCGCCGTCGTCTGTGTCAGGCACTGGCGGTGCGTCCAGCCTGGTTGCAGCAGGTGCATGGCATCGAGGTCGCCCACGCCGACCCGAGCCAGGTGCCGCAAGCCGATGCCAGCTGGACCGCCACCCCCGGCATCGCCTGCACTGCCATGACCGCCGACTGCCTGCCAGTGCTGTTCTGTGACCGCGCCGGTACCCGCGTCGCCGCCGCCCATGCCGGCTGGCGTGGCTTGGCCGCTGGCGTGCTGGAGGCGACCCTCGATCAGTTGCAGGTAGCGCCCGAGCAGGTGCTGGTGTGGCTTGGTCCGGCGATTGGTCCGCAAGCCTTCGAAGTGGGCGAGGAAGTGCGCGACGCCTTCACCGCACAACACCCCGAGGCCCATGCCGCGTTCGTTGCTGGTGACCGGCCCGGCAAGCTGCTCGCCGACATCTATGCGCTGGCGCGCATTCGCCTGGCGGCCCGCGGCGTCACTGCGGTGTACGGCGGTGGGCTGTGCACGGTCAGCGATGCACGCTTCTTTTCCTATCGACGCACGCCACGAGGCGGGCGCTTCGCATCCCTGGTCTGGCTCACGGGCAACTGACCTGCATCAACCCCGCTAAGCTTGAATCTTCCAGAATCAGCCACATCTACTGGTTATCTCCGGCAGGTTTTCTTCATCAGGTGTGTCCATCGCTCCGGCCTGCCCTTATTCAGGAAGGTATCCCCATGCGCATAGACCGTTTGACCAGCAAGTTGCAACTCGCCTTATCCGACGCCCAGTCCCTGGCCGTCGGTATGGACCATCCCGCCATCGAACCGCTGCACCTGGCGCAGGCGTTGATCGATCAGCAGGGCGGTTCGATCAAGCCACTGCTGATGCAGGTCGGCTTCGACGTCAATGGCCTGCGCCAGGAACTGGTCAAGGCCCTCGACCAACTGCCGAAGATCCAGAACCCTACTGGCGACGTGAATATGTCGCAAGACATGGCCCGCCTGCTCAACCAGGCCGACCGCCTGGCGCAACAGCGTGGCGACCAGTTCATCTCCAGCGAACTGGTGTTGCTGGCCGGCATGGATGAAAACAGCAAACTGGGCAAATTGCTGCTTAGCCAGGGCGTGAGCAAGAAGGCCTTGGAAAATGCCATCAATAACCTGCGTGGCGGCGCGGCGGTCAACGATGCCAACGCCGAGGAGTCGCGCCAGGCGCTGGACAAATACACCGTCGACCTCACCAAGCGTGCCGAAGAGGGCAAGCTCGACCCGGTGATCGGTCGTGACGATGAAATCCGCCGTACCGTGCAGGTGTTGCAGCGCCGCACCAAGAACAACCCGGTGCTGATCGGCGAGCCCGGCGTGGGCAAGACCGCGATTGCCGAGGGCCTGGCACAGCGCATCATCAACGGTGAAGTGCCCGATGGCCTGAAGGGCAAGCGCCTGCTGGCGCTGGACATGGGCGCGCTGATCGCAGGTGCCAAGTATCGTGGTGAGTTCGAAGAGCGCCTCAAAGGCCTGCTCAACGAGCTGTCCAAGCAGGAAGGGCAGATCATCCTGTTCATCGACGAACTGCACACCATGGTCGGCGCCGGCAAAGGCGAGGGCGCCATGGACGCCGGCAACATGCTCAAGCCGGCGCTGGCCCGCGGCGAGCTGCACTGCGTTGGCGCCACCACGCTGAATGAGTACCGCCAGTTCATCGAAAAAGACGCAGCCCTGGAGCGACGCTTCCAGAAAGTGCTGGTCGATGAGCCGAGCGAGGAAGACACCATCGCCATCCTGCGCGGCCTGAAGGAGCGCTACGAAGTGCACCACAAGGTGGCGATCACCGACGGCGCGATCATCGCCGCTGCCAAGCTCAGCCACCGCTACATCACGGACCGCCAGCTGCCCGACAAGGCCATCGACCTGATCGACGAAGCGGCCAGCCGCATTCGCATGGAAATCGACTCCAAGCCCGAAGTGCTCGACCGTCTCGACCGTCGTCTGATTCAGCTCAAGGTGGAATCTCAGGCGCTGAAGAAAGAGCAGGATGAACCGGCCAAGAAGCGCCTCGAAAAACTCACCGAGGAAATCGGCCGCCTGGAGCGTGAATACTCCGACCTGGAAGAAATCTGGGCGTCGGAAAAAGCCGAGGTGCAGGGTTCGGCGCAGATTCAGCAGAAGATCGAGCAAGCTCGCCAGGAATTGGAAGCGGCGCGGCGCAAGGGTGACCTCAGCCGCATGGCCGAGCTGCAGTATGGGGTGATCCCTGACCTGGAGCGCAGCCTGCAGATGGTCGATCAGCACGGCAAGACGGAAAACCAGCTGCTGCGCAACAAGGTGACGGAGGAAGAAATCGCCGAAGTGGTGTCGAAATGGACCGGTATTCCGGTATCGAAGATGCTCGAAGGCGAGCGCGACAAACTGCTGAAGATGGAAAGCCTGCTGCATGAGCGGGTGATTGGTCAGAACGAAGCGGTGATCGCCGTGGCCAACGCCGTGCGCCGCTCGCGCGCGGGGTTGGCCGACCCGAACCGCCCAAGCGGCTCGTTCCTGTTCCTCGGCCCGACCGGGGTGGGCAAGACCGAGCTGTGCAAGGCGCTGGCCGAGTTCCTCTTCGACACCGAAGAGGCGATGGTGCGCATCGACATGTCGGAATTCATGGAGAAACACTCCGTGGCCCGCCTGATCGGTGCACCACCGGGCTATGTCGGCTATGAAGAAGGTGGCTACCTGACCGAAGCGGTGCGGCGCAAGCCTTACTCGGTGGTGTTGCTCGATGAGGTCGAAAAGGCCCATCCGGATGTCTTCAACGTGTTGCTGCAGGTGCTCGAAGATGGTCGCCTGACCGACAGCCATGGCCGCACGGTGGACTTCCGCAATACGGTCATCGTCATGACCTCGAACCTGGGCTCGGCGCAGATTCAGGAACTGGTGGGTGATCGCGAGGCGCAACGGGCGGCGGTGATGGACGCAGTGGGCGCGCACTTCCGCCCCGAGTTCATCAACCGTATCGACGAAGTGGTGGTGTTCGAGCCGCTGGGCCGCGAACAGATCGCCGGTATCACCGAGATTCAACTGGGTCGCCTGCGCAGCCGCCTTGCAGAGCGTGAATTGAACCTGAACCTGCAGCCCGAGGCGCTCGATAAGCTCATCGCGGTGGGTTACGACCCGGTCTATGGTGCACGCCCGCTCAAGCGCGCTATCCAGCGCTGGATCGAGAACCCACTGGCGCAGTTGATTCTGTCCGGCAAGTTCGTACCCGGCACGACCATCACCGGCACGGTGGACGGCGACGGCATCGCCTTCGAATAAAAGCGGTCAGCCTGCCCTCACAGCCAACCTGTGAGGGCAGGAGAGCTGCTTGAAACGCTGCCTGCAGCTGCCCAGCCAATCGGCTGGGCAGTGTTTTTTCCAGGCCAATCAATAACGTGTTGAGAAATTTGAAATTTCTGCTTGCACTGCGAATAAAGTGCCCCTAATATACGCCGCGTTGTCAGGCACTAAGCAGATCAGCAGCGGTATCGATGATCTGAAAACAATTTGCAAATCAGTAAGTTGAAAGCAAATTGGGGTTGACAAGCAAAACGAAGGATGTAGAATAGCCGGCCTCAGCGGTGATAACGCGAAAGCGGAAGCCAAAGAGTACGAAGCTAACTAAGTCTTCGAAGTTGTACGAAGTTCAGTTCCGCGATAGCTCAGTCGGTAGAGCAAATGACTGTTAATCATTGGGTCCCTGGTTCGAGTCCAGGTCGCGGAGCCAATTTCGGGGTGTAGCGCAGTCCGGTAGCGCGCCTGCTTTGGGAGCAGGATGTCAGGAGTTCGAATCCCCTCACCCCGACCATTTTGCGGGTCGTTAGCTCAGTTGGTAGAGCAGTTGGCTTTTAACCAATTGGTCGTAGGTTCGAATCCTACACGACCCACCATGTAAAAAGGGCATCTCGTCTGAGATGCCCTTTTTCTTTTGTCTCAAATTTAAGTTTCGGTGTGAAACAGTACTAGTTGCGCTGCAAGGGCAGGGCGCCATCAGGCGGCCCCGCCAGTCAAAAGCGTCAGTGCAGTTTCAGGCGTGGCTCGGTACCACGGCCGATCTTGCTGCCGAGCATCAGCATCAAGGTCTTGAAGGTGCCGTACAGCGCCATCTGGTGCATGCGGTACAGCGAGACATAGAACATCCGCGCCAACCACCCTTCCAGCATGACGCTGCCGGTCAGGTTGCCCATCAGGTTGCCCACCGCCGAGAACTGCGACAACGACACCAATGAGCCGTAGTCGCGGTACTGGTAGCTCGGCAGCGGTTTGCCCTCCAGTCGCGCCTTGAGGCTTTTGGTCAGCATCGACGCTTGCTGGTGCGCGGCCTGGGCCCGCGGCGGCACGTTACGGTCGCTGTCCGGTTGCGGGCAGGCGGCGCAGTCGCCGAAGGCGAAGATGTCGTCATCCAGGGTGGTCTGCAACGTCGGCCGTACCATCAACTGATTGATGCGGTTGGTTTCCAGGCCGTCGATGTCCTTGAGGAACGCCGGTGCGCGGATACCGGCTGCCCACACCTTCAGGCTCGCCTGAATCACCTCGCCATTGGCAGTCTTCATGCCATCTTCGCTGACCTCACTCACCGCCGCGTTGGTCAGCACGGTGACGCCAAGCTTTTCCAATGTCTTGTGCACCGGAACGCTGATGCGTTCGGGCAGCGCCGGCAGCACCCGCGGGCCGGCTTCGATCAGGGTGATGTGCATGTCCTGCGGCTGGATGCGATCGAGGCCATAGGCTGCCAGTTCGTGGGCGGCGTGGTGCAGCTCGGCGGCCAGCTCGACACCCGTAGCCCCGGCACCGACGATCGCAACGCTGATCTTTTCCCCGGCCACTTCACCGGCATGGGCACGCAGGTAGTGGTTGAGCAACTGCTGGTGGAAACGCTCGGCCTGCTTGCGGGTATCGAGGAACAGGCAGTGCTGCGCCGCGCCGAGGGTGCCGAAGTCGTTGGTGTTGCTGCCCACGGCGATCACCAGGGTGTCATAGCCCAAGGTGCGCGCCGGCAGCAGCTCGCGTCCCTCTTCATCGAGGGTGGCGGCCAGCTGGATGCGCTTGCTGGCGCGATCCAGGCCGCTCATACGCCCGAGCTGGAAGTTGAAGTGGTTCCACTTGGCCTGGGCCACGTAGTTCAGCTCGTCTTCCGAGGAGTTGAGCGAGCCGGCGGCCACTTCGTGCAGCAGCGGCTTCCAGATGTGCGTGAGGTTGGCGTCAACCAGTGTCACGTTGGCCTGCTTGCGCTTGCCCAGGCTTTTGCCCAGGCGGGTCGCCAGTTCCAGGCCGCCGGCGCCGCCGCCGACGATGACGATGCGATGTGTCATGGAGATCTCTCGTAAGGGTGAATAATTCGTGGCCAAAACGGCCGGTCAGCCAGTGCATCGAAGGCAGGGCGAGCGCGAAGCAGCTCATGGCACCAGTGCACTCGATACGCGGCTGAAAAGGCCCAGAGCGATGCTCACCGGCGCCACCACGGCCAGCGACAGCCATGGTTGATGGGGCCGGCGGGTGGGACTTGCGGGTGATCATCGACGCGACGCTGGTCTCCAGGACTCAGGCGGCTGCTCATGATGGGCCTCGTCAGATAGACGCATACGACTGCGCAAACGCCACAGCGTTCGCGCGGGTGCTTAATGATAATCCTTTTCAACCATGGCGCGGCAAGGCGCGTAGCCCAGGGGGCAGGTCAGAGGCTGATGCCCACGTCGAAGACAATGCTGCGCCCCAGATTACTGCGCAGAAAATCCGGTGCGTCAGGGTGGGCGAACAGCACCCGGGCGAAGGTCGGGCCTACCAGCGACAACGAGCGCCAGCCCTGGCGCAGGTATTCGGTGGGCGGTGGGAAATGGCTGTTGAGGTCGAGCACTTCGCGTTTCAGGCTGGCGAAGGCGATGATGTCCAGCTCGTTGAGGTCCAGGCCGCGTTCGACGTAATTGTGCGCCTTTTTGCGCAAGGTCGGGGCCAGGCGTCCGAGCAACTCCTGAGCACTGATCCGCCGCGGCCGCGCTTCGCGCCGCACCAGTTGGCTGAGGGAAAACGCACTGCGGCGGCGCTGCAGCTCTTCGCGCCACTCATCGTTGAGCCGCCGCCCTTCATCGAGCACGAAAAACACTTCGAATGCGGCATCGCCGAACAGCACATCGGGCGGCTCTTGTCCGGCTGGGGTGAAGTCCTCGTTGCGGTAGGGCACGTTGAGCCCTTGCAGCAGGCGTTGGCAGACCCAACGCTCGCGCTCCCATTTGCGCGCATTGGAAAGAAAGGCATTGGCCTGTTCGGCCTGGATGGTGAGCAGGCGCAGGTAGTCTGAGTCGTCCATGACCACAGCTTAGTCGCTAACGATGACGGTAACGTGTTGTTCGCAGGTGAAAAAATAGGTTCGCGGTGGCGCGGTTCAGTGACGGGGTTCGAGATCGCCCGAGTACAGCTCGTCTTCGGCTTCCGGCGCGGCCGGAATCTTGTGTTCCTCGGCCGCCCAGGCGCCGAGGTCGATCAGCTTGCAGCGGTCGGAGCAGAACGGGCGGAAGGTATTGGCGGTGGTCCACTCCACGGGAGCGCCGCAGGTAGGGCAGTCGACGGTCATTGGCTGGCTCATGGCTGGCCTCCTTCAAGGGTCAGGTAAAAATGGTGCAGGCGATCGATCTGCTCATGCAGCCACGGCAGGTCACGGTCATTGACCACGACATCATCGGCATGGCGCAAACGTTCTTCCCGGCTCAACTGCGCCTTGAAGATCGCCTCGACTTGCGCGGGGTTGCTGCCATCGCGCTGCAAGGTGCGCTGCAGTTGCAGTTCATGGGGCGCGTCGATCACCAGGATGCGCTGGGTCTTGGCGTACTGGCCTGATTCGATCAAAAGCGGCGACACGTACACCGCATACGGCGTTTGCGCTTTGGCCAGGTAGCTGAAGATTTCCTGGCCGATCAGCGGATGCAGCAGCCCTTCGAGCCAGCGCCGCTGGGCGGGGTCGGCGAAGATCAGCTGGCGCAAGGCGGCGCGATCGAGCTGACCGCCTGCCTGCAAGATGCCCGGCCCGAAGCGTTCGACGATGCTCGCCAGCGCCGGCCGACCCGGCTCGACGACCCAGCGCGCCGCCTGATCCGCGTCGACCAGGTGAACGCCCAGCTCGACGAAGCGCTCGGCGGCCGCGCTCTTGCCGCTGCCGATACCGCCGGTGAGGCCGAGAATCCAAGGGGTAAATGCCGCAGTGCTCATCAGAGAGTGATCATATGCAGGTAGGAAGTGCGTATTTCATCATCCCAGAGCAACACGATCCACCCCGCAATCGCCAGGCAAGGACCAAACGCCATGGCGGACCCCAGCTTGGCGCCCCGTCGCACCAGCAACCACAGCCCCGCGCCCGCGCCGAGCAATGACGCCAACAGCAGGGTCAGCGGCAGAACCTGCCAACCGCCCCATGCGCCGAGCAGGGCCAGCAGCTTGAAATCGCCATAGCCCATGCCGTCTTTGCCGGTGACCAGCTTGAACAGCCAGAACACCGACCACAGGCTCAAATAGCCCGCAGCGGCGCCCAGCACGGCGTCGAATAACGGCACTCGTACGCCATGGGCATTGAGCAGCAGGCCCAGCCAGAGCGTTGGCAGCACCAGTGCATCGGGCAGCAACTGTCGATCGATATCGATCACGCTCAGCGCCAGCAGCACCCAGCTCAAGCCCATCAGCGCCAACCCAGGGACCCCCGCGCCCACCTGGCATGCCACCAGTGCCGCCAGCACCGCGCCGGCCAACTCGACCAGCGGGTAGCGCATGCTGATACGTGCCTTGCACCTGGCGCAGCGACCGCCCAGCATCAAGTAGCTCAGCAGCGGAATGTTATGCCAGGCGCGAATGGCCTCCCCGCATCGCGGGCAATGTGACCCCGGCCAGGCCAGGTTCAGCCGCTCGTGAGCCTGCTGCGGCAAACCGAGCACCTCACGCGCTTCATTGGCCCAGCGCCGCTCCAGCATGATCGGCAAGCGGTACGCCACTACGTTGACGAAACTGCCCGCCAGCAGGCCAAGCACGCCCGCCAGTACGATGAACAGTTCTGCCTGCTGCGTAAGATCGATCCACAGCGCCATGTCAGAACAAACTGCCCATCTGGAAGATCGGCAGATACATCGCCACCACCAGCCCGCCCACCAGCACACCAAGAATCAACACGATGGCCGGCTCCAGCAGGGTGCCCAACTGATCCAGCACCTGGCTGACCCGCGCTTCATAATGCTGCGCGGCCTTGTCCAGCATCAGGTCCAGCGTGCCGCTGCTTTCGCCGATGGCGACCATCTGCACCAGCATGGGCGGGAACAGGGTGCTGCCAGACATCGCCTGACTCAGCCCAAGCCCGTTCGCCATACCCGAACGCAAACGGCGGATCGCCTGTTCATGCAACTCGTCACCACTGGCTGCGGCGACGCTGTCCAGCGCATCGAGCAAGGCCACTCCAGCCCCGTACGACGTCGCCAAACTTCGACTGAACCGCGCCAGCGCCGCATCCCGCCGCAACCCACCCAGCACCGGCAGCGCCAAGCTGCGTTGCAGCAACCACTGCCGAGCCGGCGCATGCCGCCGATAGAGCAGCCGCCCCGCGCAAGCGCCCACGCTGAGCACCAACAGCAGGCCAACGGCGTGCTCACCCAGCCACGTGGAAACATCTATGACGGCCTGGGTAAATGGCGGCAGTGCCTTGTCGAAACTGGCGAACAGGCCCTGGAAACGCGGCACCACTTCCAGTAGCAACAGCGCCGCCACGCCCAGGCCAGTGAGCAGCAGAATCAACGGATACATCATCGCCTTGCGCACTTTGCGCAGCATCGCCTCGCGTTGCTCGAGCATCGTCGCCAATTGCTCCAGCTGCCGCTCCAGCGTGCCCGACTGCTCGCCGACCCGCACCAAATTGCAGTACAGAGCATCGAACCACGCCGGATGCTGGCGCAACGCATCGGCCAGCGCCAGGCCACCCGCCACCTGTTCCCGCAGCCGCTGCAACAGCGCCGCCATGCGCGCATCCGCCCCGGCGCGGCCCATCACCTCGAAACTCTGCAGTAACGGAATACCGGCATTGAGCAAGGTCGCCAACTGCCGACTGAACCCCGCCGCATCGGCCTTGCCCCGCTGCGGCCAGCGCCACTGCCACTGCCGCGCGCTGGCCGAGCGCACCCTGGCAACCTCAATACCCCGCGCCTGCAACCGCGCCCGTACCCAGGTCGAGCTGCGCCCAGCCGCCTGACCACTCACCGCCACACCCTGGGCATCCACGCCCTCCCAGGCGTACTGCTGAACAACCTGCGTCATGGGAATATCCTTTTCCGTCATCGACCGAACAGGCCAGCAGGGCAGGGCCCCGCTCCCTGTGAAACGCTCCGAAACAGCTTGCCGGCCTCATTGCCAGGCATCGCTGCCAGAGGCTCACTAGAGTAGTGCGGCGGACACGAAGTCCCACCCCACGAGCGTGACAAAAGGTGACCGAACAGGCCTACTCACCCGCAGCGAGCCGAGCACGCCCCGTCGCGCCATGGGCCCACGCACAAGACAAGGAAATCCCATGCAACAACAACGCGGCATCACCCTGATCGAACTGATGATCGTGGTCGCCATCATCGGCATCCTCGCGACCATCGCCATTCCCAGCTACACCAGCCACCAGGCCCGCTCCAAGGCCTCCGCCGCCCTGCTGGAAATCTCCGCCCTGAAAACCCCGCTGGAACTGCGCCTCAACGACGGCAAGGACACCACCAGCGTCACCGACCTCGGCGGCCAGCCCACCACCACCCACTGCGCCATCACCGCCACCGGCAACGCCGCCAACGCCACCGCCAGCCTGCAATGCACCCTGGCCCAGGCCCCCGCCAGCGTCCTCGGCAAAACCCTCACCCTGACCCGCACCCCCACCGGCTGGAACTGCACCACCACCATCGAAGAAGACCTCGCCCCCAACGGCTGCACCCCCTCCAGCTGACACGGTATTTCAACAAGCGAAACAAGGGTTTGCGTAACCACCACCGCAGTGGTACGTTGCGCAACACGCCGGTGTAGCTCAGTCGGTAGAGCAGCGCACTCGTAACGCGAAGGTCGCAGGTTCGATTCCTGTCTCCGGCACCACATCCAGCTCCACTGCATTCCGCTGAATGCTTTGGAAGCCCTCTAAACCGGCCTTCTGGCCGGTTTTTCGTTTCCACGACCTTCCGTCGGGAACCAGCAAAATCCCCAATAACCGGGGGTATTTTTGGGGTACAGCGTCTTTCCTGAATGGAGAACGTACCCATATGCCACGCCTAGCCACTCCGCTCAGCGACCTCAAATGCCGCACGGCCAAATCGCGTGATCGGGCCTACAAACTGTTCGACGGCGGGGGCATGTACCTGTACGTCACGCCCTGTGGCTCGAAGACTTGGCGGCTGCGGTATTTCAAACCCAACGGCAAGGAAGGCACGCTGATCATCGGCAAGTACCCCATCGTTTCATTGGCCGTTGCGAGGACCAAGCGCGATGAGGCCAAGGCGCTGTTGCTCGACAACCTTGATCCGATGGAAGAGAAGCAGAAGGCCAAGATCGCTGCCCAGCGTGCGAGTCTTCTCTTTGAAACCGTCGCTTTGGAGTGGCACGCCGAAATGTCCCGGCGCTGGACTGAGAGCCATGCCAAGACGGTGCTTAGCAGGTTGCGCACGCATGTGTTTCCACTGATTGGCCAGCGGCCTATCGCTGAACTCGACACCCATGATCTCCTTGAGGTCACTCAGCGGATCAAGGATCGCGGCACCATGGATGTAGCCCTGCGTGTGCAGAACTATCTATCCACGATCATGCGGGGAGCGAAGCGGGCGCGGCAGATCACTCAAAATCCTGCTCTCGACTTGGCGGGCTCGATTCAAGCTCCGCGTACTGTGCACCGTCCAGCACTCTCGCTGAACCGCCTTCCTGAACTGTTGGATCGAATCGACAACTACACCGGTCGCGAGCTGACTCGGCTCGCAGTGCTGCTGACGCTGCATGTGTTCGTGCGCTCCAGCGAACTGCGCTTTGCACGGTGGGATGAGTTCGACCTGCAACGGGCGATGTGGGAGATCCCCGATATCCGTAAGCCCATTGAAGGCGTCCGCTATTCCACGCGCGGGACCAAGATGAGTGGGGACATTCAGGTAGTGCCGTTGTCGCCTCAAGTCATCGAGATCCTTGAGCGGCTGCGCAGCTTGAATCGCTTCTCTGAACTGGTGTTGCCCGGTGACCACAGGTACTGGAAACCATTGTCGGAGAATACGGTTAACCAGGTGCTGCGCAATATGGGGTACGACACCAGCAAGGACGTGTGCGGGCATGGTTTCAGAACCATGGCTTGTAGTGCCTTGCTCGAATCAGGGCTGTGGACGGACGCGGCGATTGAGCGGCAGATGAGCCATCAGGAGCGTAACCGCGTGCGCGCCGCTTACATCCACAAGGCCCATTTTCTGGAGCAGCGTCGGTTGATCATGGCATGGTGGAGTAACTACATCGATGCCAACAGATCGGGCCATGTCACCCCGCATGAGTTTGCCCACCCGGTAGGCGAAAATGTCACCCCCTTGCCAAATGGCCATGGCGCATTCAATCGCGGGTGAGCCTTCAAGATCGGCGCTGGCTGCTCTTCATGCGGGTCCATCCAAACAGGGCTGCAAAGCCGCCCTGTTTGGATGGACCTCACTTTGAAGAGCTAAAAGCCACGATGTTGTCCGGGATTTACCACAGAATTCCACCGGTGGATAACCGCATTTCACGTCCTCAATAGCGCTTAATTTCGATCCTTGACCGGGTTTATCCACAGGCGTAGAACTGGTCGTGCAAGCGCTGTCGATGACAGCGCCCCAGGTGACCCGAACCTTGCGCCAACCTGTGCCCGTCTCTTTCTCTGGAAAGAGACGGGCACTTCTAACACTGCTGCAGCCCTGATCGCACATGGCTTTGCGGCAATTCCCCTCGTGACAATCGGCGTGACAAACGCCGATGTCACCAGCAACAGCGCTGTAGATGATGGTGCCGCAGACCAAGGAATGGACTGCACCTGACTGATAGTCACGCATGCCCCGGTCATCGCATTGCTGCTTGCACCTGGCTCAGGATCTCGCCGCACTGGTCTCGTCAGCCAATGCAGCCTCCACCCGCCCACCGGTAACGGTGCTCAGGAGGCCGGATCATGAGATGCCCTTGCTCTTGGTCGTAAAGAGCCGCCAGTCCCGCGCTATAGGACATCCCCACAGGTCGCAGGGGCCTTGTTCCCTGATAACACTCAACATTCTTGGCGGGATAACGTGGGGCGAAGATTGGAGATCGGGAGATGAGATGACTGACTTAGCATTGCCTGGCCGCCGCTCTCGCCACGCTGCTGAAATTTACGCGAAAATGCCTCTAGGGGCCGGACTTGTGAGGATAGTCTCTACGTTCAAGCACACCCGACGATTTTGCCGGCGATGAAATGAGACTTCTCTATTCAGATATCTAGAAATCAGGCAGACTGATGGCACAATGGCACTGCCTAGTAACTCAAGGAATGAGCGATGCTGAAAGTAGGCTGGATTAATGAGGCTATCATGCCGCAAGTGCAAGCCTGGTCAGGCCGCTTTTCAACTACGCATCTCTTAACAATATTATTAATTTCTTTCCGGCGCGAAGGTTTTAATTCATCCGGAAATCTTAAACTGAAGTGTATATTTTTATTTGCTCATAGGCTGGGTTTGAAAAATCCGTCATTGAGTGGTTGATGATGTAGTGGTTTGACTTTTCTAATTCAATGTTAACGATCGTCTCGTGACTGCTGGTGGTTTTAAATGCTAATGGTTAAATTTTGGATGGTAAGGAGGCAAAGCTATAAAATCTATTGGGTTAATTAATGAGTTCTTGTAAATAATATTGATGAGAAAATTAAATGATCAAATCAGAAAGTCTTGTGGCCTACAAGGATCGAGTTGTAGGTGACGATCGTGGAGTGGTAAAGCCAGTTCTAATTGCAAGTGAAGATGGTCGCTATGAAGCTTTAGATAGATTTAGGTTTCCATCTGGGATTTATATATCAAAAGGCTACTCTGCCATAGATACATCCTATGAGGATGGCGAACTTTTCCTAATTAAAGAATATCACAAGGACGAGCAAAAAACTGAAGATCATGGGATTGATCGATATTGGGCTATGGGAAAAGACATTCTTCCCCTCTCTGCAAATAGTTTCCTACCTATTGTGCAATGCAAACTACCTCCAATCGAAACGGGCATTCTTCCGGAGTCAGTCAAAGCCCCGTCAGGCCTTTTCTTTATTCTAGATGAGTCAGAGCAAAAAGTTTACGGTCCTGTTCAGGCATCAACAGTCCCTGGTGATTCAGTACAAGTTGTTGAGGCTGCAGCTACACCCAAATTATCGTTTGGGGCTGATTGCTTAGGGGTATTTGATGTTCGAGAACTTTCAGAGAATCTTATTCATATAAGTATAAATAACCAAGCTTGTGCATATATAAGCTCCCCTAATGAACTGGCAAATCGCCGTCATTCCACTCACGATTTTATGAGTGATCGAAAGTTAATTCGACACTTCAATAAGCTGCAGTTCGGAAAAAATGCTAAGACTCTTTCAAGAAAAGAAGCGGAAAAGCTGTCAACTTCGATCTCAGACTTTGAGCGGCTCCGTCGAGCAGCTCATGTTAAAGATGAGCGTCTTGAGCGACTTAAGGGGATACTTGATCGTTATCTAAATGAATCCGATATTGGGTATCAAATTGTAAAGGACTACTTTGACTCCACAACTGGCTCTCGTTTTCTTACTCAATATGTGGAGGAAAACCAAAAAAGTCTACTTGGGGCGCAAATTCAAAAAATAACTGCTGACGTTGATCGGATGGAGACGGAATTAAAGCAGAAGCTCAATACAATTGAAAATCAGATAAAAACTAAGCAGGATGAATTGACAAGTGTCCATGGTAGAGTCGAAAAAGCCAAGATTGAAACCGAAAAGAAAATTGCTGAAGTAAACGCAGAGGCTGATGAGCAAATCCAACAATTAATGCGCGCTCGGGAGCAATCGCTTCAGGATGAGATTAGCGCAAAAGAAAAGTCATTGGATCAAAAAGGTATAGAGTTAGAGGAAATTTGCAGTCGCTTGGCAATTGCTAATAATATCGCCGAGATGGAGCGTCGAGACATCTTCCTTCAAGAAAACAACAAGCGTCTAGAGGCTGCAGCAAAATCTTATCAAGACCAATTGCAAAATACAGACGAGCTCTCTAAGAGAATTAGTGAATATCATGTGATAGGGAGAGTATTGAAGGGGGGGAATATCACTCAAGGTCCCAATATCGAATTTGCCCCGGTTGATTTTGCCTCAAGCATACCAGCCAATGCAGCGGACTTGGTTGATAAAATCAGAAGTCATCTGGATTGGGATAATGGAAAGACATTTTCAAGTGCAGAGCTAAGTAATCTTCTAATTAGCACTACTCAGTCTTTCCTCACTGTTCTTGCTGGTCCTCCTGGTGTTGGAAAAACCTCTACTGTAGTTCGCCTGGCAAAAGCTTTGCAGCTAGGGTCTCCTGAGGATCATAAGAACTTTCTGTATATGCCAGTATCACGTGGGTGGGTATCCGGACGTGATATTCTCGGTTTTTATAATAGTCTAAATAGCACATATCAACGTGCTCGAACCGGATTGTATGATTTCCTCAATCGAAACGATGGGGGCGCGCGTACGCTCCAGATGGTCTTACTCGATGAAGCAAACCTCTCTCCAATGGAGCATTATTGGTCTGATTTCCTCGGCATGTGCGATGCCGAAGGGCGTGCCCGCCCAATTGATACCGGCATACCTGATCCTGACAAACGCTACCTCCAAGTTTCTAAGAACGTGCGTTTCATTGCCACAATTAACCACGACTCAACCACTGAACGCCTCTCATCAAGGTTGATAGATCGAGTTCCGGTAATATCTATAGACCATGAAGTAGATATTGATTATGGATTCGAGACCGAGGACCTAATGCTCGACGGAGCAATTGATTACTCGCTATTTGAAAAATTTTTCAAATGTCAGGGGGATGAAGCTGAGTTATCCACAATTCATAAGGACATGCTTGATGCGTTAGTTAGCATATTAAGTCGGCGTGATTCTGAGTTGGGTCAATCGATAAGCATCTCTCACCGTAAGCGATCGGCCATTACTAACTATTGCGCTGCTGCAGTGACCAATGAGTTGATGGATCCAGACACGGCATTCGATTTTGCTGTATCACAACATATTCTCCCGCACATTGAAGGGTATGGCTCTAAATTTAAGAATCGGATAATAAAAATCCAAGAAACACTTGGTAAGAACCACCCCCGCTCTAATAAGCACCTTGAGCGGATTCTAACAAGTGGAAACGATTTTAGCGGCACCTATTCATTCTTCTAGGAAGGATTATGGAGCTTATATTAACTATAATGACCGGCTCCCGCAAAGGGCAGGTAATAACGCTTCAGGAAAAGTCTGAAGCGAAAGTTGGTGATATTCCCTGGCTGCTAGAGGATGAAGAAGTACAATTTGATGTCATGGCTTCTAGCGTTTACCATTCCTCCATATTGGAGTTATATCAGCATAGTATTCCCGCATCTTTTGTATCGTATCTTCCGGGCGATCCAGATCTTGTCAAGTTCTCCTGGACGCCCAGCGGCAGCTCCAATGTAACCGCCAGCAAGCTTTTCTGGAATTATTTTGGTGTGGCTGAGCTTAATTTGCTGTTCAGCAATGAAAATGGTGAGGTGTCAGAGCTAGTAAACTTTCAGCCAATTCAAGTCGTGGCCACTAAAAGCTCGGCTGATAAGGTTGAAAAAATGTTTGAATATTTGGCAAGCATTTCTAGTGAAGCCTTACACTCAGTATTTAGTGCTACACGACACACTGTGGGGTTCGAAGAGGGGGCAGTTTCACCAAACTACACATTTGAGCGGTTAGAACATGCAATTGCAGCACTGAAAGAGCTCCTTCCACACGTATTAAGTTCACCTCTCACACGGCTGGTTCCAGAGCAGAAGCTAGTGGCCCTTACCGGTCGTGAAGAGCTAGATGACTCATCTATCGGCTGGCTAGTTGAAAACCTATCGGTGCTCCAACCCACGGATCATCTCGAAGATGCCCACGTGTTCTACGATGGTGACTATTTCAAAGCATCAGGCCTACTTCTACCGGTGCTCGAGGAGCAAACTGATATATATGAGAATCGCGTCATTCATGGTTTCATAGATCTTTTGATTCGAACGGCTCAAGGTCTAGGAAACAGAATGGACTCAGAATTAAATAGACACGGATCTCTTATCGCAATTCCCAATGGCTACATTTCTTTTTTTGAAAAAGTAACTCGCTTTAAGGCCCAATTAATAGGATCTCAGATCAATAAGGTCGAAGCAATACTATCGGTCCTTAACCAGTACAAGGTCGTCGTGAGTAGGCAGCTGTTTGTTAAGCATCCTATACATGAGCGGCCAATCATGACTCCAAAGACGCAATGCAAACCGGCGTATCGCGACCTTTTCACCGAAATAATTAAGTGGCATGAGAAAGGAAAGGTTGACTGGACCGCATACGAAAACCTGTTTGCAATTGAGAGTATCCCCATGCTCTTTGAAGCATACTGCTATTTCCGAGTCCTAGAAGCTACTAATAAATTTTTGCATCCTTCATTCCGTGATAGCCTGAAAACCAGGGAGCGTGCGCTTAGAACTTCCTTTGCGGATAAAGATAATAATGAAATTGAAGTGATAAGGGAGCCTGAGTACTGGGCGTTAAATCACCATAATCGGCACCCGGAGTATATCGTAAATGGAGAGGCATTTACAGTAAATAAGGATGCTCGTTCTGTTAGGAATAGAAGCCAAAGTGGAACAAATAGCAAGCGAGTTCCAGATATTGTAATACAGATAAAAAATTCGCAGGGAAGAGTTAGGCTTATAGTGCTGGATGCTAAATATAGTTATGCGAACAAAGCTTTTATTGACTATCTGCCAGACCTAACTATGAAATATGTACATGGTATACATAGGTTTGGTCAGAATGAGCCACTAGTCTCTTCGATGTCTATTCTCCATCCTGATGATAGAGCTAGCTTTAGGGGGTTTCATTACGGTCCGCTGGGGGTTTTTGGAGAGTCGCCTGTAAGCCCTTCCCTGCAGGCGTGCGGTATTGTATTGGGGAGTGACAGACAGTTTGATCAGCTCGATAAACTAATTTGTCGTACATTGGAACTTGAGGGGATCTCGCCTATAAGCACCCAGATAATAGAGACTGAGAGAGAGGTGGCCTAAAATATGTAGTTTCTAGGTTTAAAGGCTCAGCTCCACGTACGGCCCGGCTCTTCGATAATTGGAGAGCTGGGTTCTATATTTTTCCATATTTTTTACTCATTGAACTCAAAGCTTTAGACTACCCTCAGAAACCTCCACGCGTTGTCGGCCGATACGATGCTCGTGAGCGATCAGATGAAGGCTTCATCTTCCCAGTTGTTAGGAGTGATTGAAGCCACTTGCCCGAACAATGATGTGCTGTAGGGCAGCCCAATACTTCGCTTGAGTGAGTAATTAGCAGTTTTCATTTGCGGTCGTACGGTGGTCGATATAATGGCCATGCTTCTAGTTGACGGTTTTAGAGAGTCTCGTGAGTTCCTAGCTGGCCTTTAATGAAAGCCGTAATTAACCCATTTTCTTTTTGGTTTCGCCTCGCTGCTAATCTCTTCTTGCAAAATCAGAGGGCTATGTTAGTTTTTATCTAAATTAATCAGTGGTTCTATTGTCTTGCTGATGTAGGTCTGAACGATATGAAGAAAATACTAGATTATAGTGAGACAGTTACTCAAAGAGGTCATCAGGATAGAGGGAAGACACCAGATCAAAACGAAGATTTATTTTTTGATCGAGAAAAGGATGGTGTTTGTCCTTTCTGCAAAATTCAAACTCAAATAGTTCATTGTGATTATCAGTTAACTTATCCTGAGTGGCTTGAGGGAGGCGAGTTTGACATTCAAGAGGACGTAAAGCAGTGTGGTAATTGCGGGTGGTGGCGACTCAGATGCGATAAGGTAACAACTGTGGGTATCGAAGCAAGGTCCTTCGTTATGGAAAGCGCCATATTGAAAAGCTATGATCTATCTTCCAGGTATGTGCCAATCGAGGCTATTAGAAAGTATTTGGTTGAAAATTTTGGCGATGTAATACATATACATGATCGCAATATGGAGAGGCTTGTTCAATCAGTGTTTCGAGAGTATTTTACATGTGATGTCGAACATGTCGGGCGGTCACATGATGGTGGTATAGATCTGATTCTTGTGAACTCAGATAGACCTACGGTAGTCCAGGTTAAGCGCCGAAAAAGTCTTGATCATGTTGAAGGGGTTTCCGGTGTTAGAGAATTCCTTGGCGCAGCAGTTCTTAAGAAAAGTAGGAATTGTATATATGTTTCAACCTCAAGAAAATTTTCGGATCCCGCCATCGAGGCGGCTCAGCAAGCGATAAAGGTTGGATCGGTTCAAAGTTATGAGCTTTACGACTTCGATAGATTTTGCGATATTTTAAAGTTAACAACTTCTATTGATCATGCTCCTTGGAAAGCCTATATGCGAAAAGAGTGGTAGGTTTTACGTGTCTGGGTTCGAAAAAATGGAGTGAAGTGGAAGCTGATTTAAATTTTTGCCGGTAATTAGTAACATAAAGTTGTGTCCTATTTTTACTTTTCCTATATATTACGTATTCTAAGCAGAGGCTACTTCCTCTGGTACTTATTCGGAATCCTTGGCGCTAGTTTCAAAAATCCCAATTCGAGTCCACGGGAAGCCATAGCTAGCTGATTTGTTTGTAGATGCTCTATGAGGTAAGCCAGAGAGTCCACCAAATCCCAGTCCCGCGAAAACCGGGCCCTCACGGCCAACAGCCCTCTGTCTGTCTCCGGCACCACAATTCGGCTCTCAGTAGCCTTTTGGCTATACGCCAAACGTCCAACAAAGCCCGCCCCGCGCGGGCTTAGTTGTTTTTCCTATTCCCGTTTTTTCCCGACCATCCTCAATCCCTTTATAAAACCTGAACGCCCTCCGAACCTGCTAGATTCGCAAGTCTCGTCCCCCACGGAAGGCCACGGTAATGCCCATCCACGAATGGCTCAGCTTCACCCTGATCGCTCTACTCGTCACCCTGACCCCCGGCCCCGGCGTAATCATGGCGCTCTCCAACTCACTCGCCTATGGTCCAAAGCGCGCAATGCTTGGCTCGTTCGGAAGCGCTTGTGGGCTGTTGATTATCTCCGCCGCAACTAGTGCGGGCCTTGGCGTGGTGCTTCAGGCGTCGGCCACGGCGTTCTTGCTGTTGAAGGTGTTGGGCGCCAGTTATCTGGTCTATCTGGGCATAAAGCAGTGGCGCAGCCGCACCAGCGCGTTCGACAAGCTGGACAGTCCGACAAGGCGTGTGTCGAGTAACAAGCGGCTGGTGTTGAATGGCATGGCGGTAGCGCTCACCAATCCGAAAGCGATTCTGTTCTTTGCAGCGTTTTTGCCGCAATTCATTCGTCCGGGTCAAGATTCGGTCATGCACTTGGGCATGCTGATCCTGACGTTCGCGATGTGTTCGATCCTTTCCCACGCGTTTTACGTGACGCTGGCGCAGATGCTGCGGCGGCAGTTAGCGGCGCCGAATCGGGCACAGTTGATGAATCGGTTGTTTGGGGCGTCGTTCATGGCGTTGGGTGGGAGTTTGTTCACGGTTCAGGCCAAGGTGGCCTGACGCAGCGAATCTGCGATCAGGTGTAGGAACCTGCTAGTAAACGTGGCGCGCATTGAGCTTCCCATCATGGCGGCTGTGTGCGGGCAGGCTTCGGCGTGGCCGGGTTCCAAGGTTCCAGGTAGTCCTACCCCGCATACAGTTGCCACCCTATCCCGTAGGAAGGACGACGGTGGCGGCTTCACGCTCAAGCCTGGAGCATCATGCAGGCTTATCCGCAGCCCGAGCGGCACCCCCCGGAAACGTCAGCTCCACACAAAGCCCCTTGCGCGCCCTGTTCGAAATCAGCAAAACCCCGCCCAACCGCCGGCTGATCATCTCGACGATGGACAGGCCAAGGCCGGCACCTTGCGGGTTCGCATCGCTGTAGAAGCGGTCGCACAACCGTCCCAGCACGGCTTCGCTGACGCCGGGGCCTTCGTCCAGCACTTGTAGCACCACGTGCTGTTCGCCGCTGCGGCGCAGGCGCACGCAGACTTCGCTGTGGGCGGGGGCGAAGGTCAGGGCGTTGCTGATCAGGTTTTGCAGCATGATGGCGACGCAGGCCGGGTCACCGAGCAGGTGTTGGTCTTCTTCGCCGTCGAGTACCAGTTCCACGTCGCGTTTGAAGGCCAGGGGCGCCAGTTCGGCCAGTTCCTCACGCACCAATGCGGTGAGGTTGAGCGGGTGCTGGGGTTTTGCCACCGGTTCCAGGCGGGCCATGGTCAGTAACTGGCTGACGATGCGGGTCGCCCGGCCAACGCCCTGTTGCAGAAACTCCAGCGCTTCGGCGCGTTCTGCCTCGCTGTCTGCGTGCCGCGCGTTGCGCACATGGATGTCGAGAATCGCCAGCGGCGTGCGCAGTTCGTGGGCGGCGTCGGCGATGAAGCGGCGTTCGCGTTCGAGCAGGGCGCGGATCTGGCTCAGCAGCCGGTCCAGGGCGTTGCGCATGGGCTCGAGCTCCTGGGGCAGGGGGCCGACGGCCAGCGGCTCGAGGCTGTCGATGGGCCTGGCGCGGACGTGGCGTGCCAGGCGCTGCAAGGGGGCGAGGCCCCAGCCGAGCAGTGCCCAGATGATCGCGGCCAGCAGCGGCAAGCCCATCAGCAGGGGAAACAGTGCGTGTTGGACGATTGTCTGAATCAGATCCTGACGCACATCGTCGCGCTCACCGACCCAGATACGCAGGCCCTGCACGCTGTCGGCCAGCAGCACGCCACACCAGTCCTGGCCGTCGATGATGAAGTCGTGAATGCCCGGTTGCGGCGGTTGCTCCAGCTGCGGAGCGTCTTCGGAGCGCACCAGCAGACGGCCGTCCGGCGCCCATATCTGAAAGGCCAGGTTGATTTCGTAGGGGTGAGTGAGGATGCCCTCGCCCGAGCGGTTCAGTGCGCCGTCGAGTGCGGCGCCCAGTTGATTCCAGTCGGTCTGCTCGGGGTTCTGCGTTTGCAGCATGCCTTGCAGCAGGCGAGCGCCTTGCACCAGTTGGGCGTCGTAGACCTGCTCGATCTCGCGGTGGCTATCGCGCAGAACCAGCAGGGCCAAGGCCAGGGTACCGAGGATGACCAGGGCGATGGTCGGGGCGAGGATGCGCGTACGGATGGCGATCATCAGGCGTGGTCCACCACATAACCGACCCCGCGGACAGTGCGAATGAAGCTGCTATCGAGCTTCTTGCGCAGGTTGTGGATCATCACTTCCAGGGTGTTGCCCTGGCCGCTGTCCTGCCAGCCATAGAGCGCGCTGCTCAAGCGCTCGCGGGTGACCACCACGCCGGGGCGGCTGAGCAACTGGTGCAGCAGTTGATATTCCATGGGCGTCATGGCCACCACATTGCCTTGGTAGCGCACTTGCTGGGTGGCCGGGTTGAGGCTGACGCCGGCATGTTCGAGCAGCGGTTGCGCGCGGCCCTGGCTGCGTCTGAGCAGGGCGCGTGTGCGTGCCTTGAGTTCGTCGAGGTCGAAGGGTTTGATCAGGTAGTCGTCCGCCCCGGCGTCAAGGCCCTGGATGCGGTCGGCGGTGGCATCGCGTGCTGTAAGAATCAGCACCGGCACGTCGATGCTCTGCCGCGAACGGAGCTTGCGCAGCACCTCCAGGCCATCGAGCCCCGGCAAACCGAGGTCGAGCAGCACCAGATCGAACGGCTCGCAGCGCAGGGCATGCTCGGCCGCCAGGCCGTCCGCGACCCAGTCCAGCCGGTAGCCTTCACGGCGCAGGGCTACGCGGATGCCCTCTGCCAGGGCCGTATCGTCTTCGACCAGCAGAACGCGCATCGACACTCACCTCGGATAGTGGAATGGGGCCATGATCGCCATCCGCAATCTGCGGGCCAGAGGCAAGATATTGCAAGATATTACCTACTAAGAGTTCTTTAAGGTTCGCCCAGCACTGTAAGTAGCCATCAATCAGGAGGTCTCCCTTATGCGCTACATCGTGCTCCCCATGCTGCTGCTGGCCAGCTCGCAGGTATTTGCCAAGACTGAATGCACCACGGCTGAGCGCTCTACCTGGCAGGACCCGGAACGCTTCCAGGAACAGCTCAAGGCGCAGGGTTACCAGATCAGCAAATTCAAGATCACCGAAGGCAATTGCTACGAGATCTACGGCTTCGACAAGGACAAGCGCAAGGTCGAGATCTACCACGACCCGGTCACGGGTAAAGCCGTGAAGACCGAGATCGACGAGTGATGACGGCAGCGTCGATACGCCTGTGGGATCCGCTGATCCGCGTGTTCCATCTGTCTATCGCCGCTGTCTTCGTTGGCAATTACTTTTTCAACGAAGCTGGCGATGACTGGCACCGCTGGCTGGGTTATTACGCAGCCACCTGGCTGGCGATACGTCTGGTGTGGGGTTTCATTGGGCCACGCAGTGCACGCTGGGCTGACTTCTGGCCGACGCCGCAGCGCGTGCGCGAACATGCCATGGCCTTGTTGCGCGGCCGCGATTGCCACCGACTCGGCCACTCGCCCATTGGCGGGTTGGTGATGCTGCTGATGATGGCGTCAATCGCCAGCCTGGCGATGTCCGGTTTCCTCATGCGGGAAGTCGACGCGCTATGGGGCGCTGACTGGCCAATGACGATTCATAGCGTCAGTGCCGACACGCTGCTCGTGCTGATCATCGTGCATGTGACGGCAGCGCTGTTCGAGAGCGTGCGCCTGCGCGAAAACCTGCCCCTGTCCATGCTGACCGGTCGCCGCCGACCTCTGCCAAAAGATCGATAAGTCTCCCTCCAGGACACCCGCATGCACCTTTCCCTAGCGCTTCCCCGCCCGACCGGGGGGCTACGTCCGTGGCTCAACCTGGCTGCTCTGGCAACGCTCAGTTGCGCCTTGTTGTTGCTCGATGACTTTCTCCAGCAGCTGTACACCTCCAACAATCGCGCTGAACTGGAGCTGAGCTATGTCATCGTGCTCTGGCTGTTCAGCGCCGCGCTCTGGCTCGGCAACCTGCGTGCGCTGACGGTTGGGGTGTTGCTGCTGTTCGCGGCGATGCAGCTCATGCAATTGGCCAACATCAGCTTCTTCGGTGAACCGCTGAGTGCCACCGATATTCAGTCGTTGCTCAATGATCCGGCCGAGGTGAGTCAGACGGCGCGGCACAGCCTGGCTCAGCACTGGCCGGCGCTGTTGTGCGTGGCCTTGCCCTATATGGCGCTTCTGGCCCTGCATGTGAGGCTGCCAGGCCGCGTCGCGCTTCCTGCCAGCCGCTGGGCACTGGTGTTGATCGCGCTGGTGCTGCTGGCCAAACCCTACCGTGCCACCTATCGCAACCTCGACTCCTTCGCCGCCAGCCCGAATCGCAGCGCTCTGCACAATAGCCTCAACGTATTTTCGGCCTGGTCGGTGCGACTGGCTTTCCGCGATGGGGTCGAACTGCCGCCGACGCCGTACGCGCCGTACCAGCTGAGCGGCGTGCCGAGCACTGCCAAGCATGTCTGGCTGGTGGTGGCCGACTCGCTGCGCACTGACCGTCTGGGGCTGTTCGGCTATGAACGCAACACCACGCCGCAGCTTTCCGGCTACCTCAAGCAACACCCCAGCGCCTTCGTTCGTCCAGGCATCGCGGCGGGTGTGGCCACCGATGTGAGCCTGCCGTACTTGCTCAACCCGATTCGTGAGCCCGGCAAGGACCAACTGCTGCGCACCGGCCAGGTCAACCTGTTCCGTTTTGCCCAGCAGGCGGGTTTTCGCACCCACTGGATCTCCTCGCAGGAGTCCAAGCTGCTGGCGCATCTGGGCAGCCGCTACCTGGATGTCTCGATCACCCGTGAAGATCACCCACTGCGTTTTCTCCAGCGCCAGGACCGCGCCTTGCTGGATGTGCTCGATCAGCAGCGTTGGGCCGAGCGCAACTTCGTCGTGCTCAACCTGCGCACCGCGCACCTGCCTTATGCGCAGAACTACCGGCATGAATCACGCCCCATGCCATGGCCCGACAGCGGCCCGGACGGGCAGAGCAACGCCTATGACAACTCGATCCATTACCTCGATAGCCTGTTGGGGGAGGTCATCGCCGACTTCGACAAGCTCGAGGGCGAGCGCTACCTGATCATCACCGGCGATCACGGCCAGCGCCTGGGGGAGGGCGGATACTGGGGGCACAACGACCTGGTGCCGGAAGTCAGCGATGTACCGATGATCGTGGTGGCGCGTGATGCGCCTGGGCAGGCGATGAGCGAATTCGCCCGGGAACGCTGGATCAGTCATTACGAGGCCGGTAAATGGCTGGCCGCCCGGCTGGGAACACGAATCGACAACCCCAACCTGCGCGCCGATGAGTACTTCGTGCACGGCAAGCTGCTGTTTACCGACAACTTCGTCCAGCGTGTCTGCGAAACGCCGGGTGGTCTGGTGCATCAGGCGCCGGAGCAACTCAGTATGTTGCTGGTCAAGCCAGTGGCAAGAGGCTGCGCTGGTGACAATGGCTGAGAAGGTAATCAACTGCAGTTTTTGAGTGTCTGACCGTACACGGCATCGCTGTCTGCGTGTTGAGGGAAATTCAACATGAAGCGAAGCCAACATGAGCATGGCTAAAGATCCTCTGAAATCGTTTCATTAGCTCCACGCCCTTCACCGCCCCTAAACTGCCGGCCAATGACCGACGCTGCGAGCCACAAGCGCGCAGCGTACCGACCTTCTTCCGCATTCAAGGTGCCAGGCCGACATGAGCAGTGAGTTCACTTTCGCCATCAAGCGCATTGCCTTCGATGAGCATTACCAGCCATCGGGCAATACGCGTATCACCACCAACTTCGCCAATCTGGCGCGGGGCGCTGATCGGCAGAACAATCTGCGCAACACCCTGCGCATGATCAACAACCGCTTCAATGCCCTGGCCAACTGGGACAACCCCGAGGCGAATCGTTATTCGGTCGAGCTGGACATCGTTTCGGTGGAAATGAAGCTGGCCGCAGGCAGCCTCGAGCACCAACTGCCGCTGATTGAAATCCTCAAGACCGCGGTGATAGACCACCGCACCGGCGAGCGTATCGAAGGTATGGTCGGCAATAATTTCTCGTCGTATGTGCGCGATTACGATTTCAGCATCGTGCTGCCTGCACACCATCAGGCGCAGTCGGCCTTGCCGGTGCCGGAAGACTTTGGCGTGTTGCATGGCAAGTTGTTCAAGTCGTTCGTCGAGTCCGAGGCGTACCGCGCGCACTTTCACAAGGCGCCGGTGATTTGCCTGAGCGTGTCGAGCAGCAAGACCTATCACCGCACTGACAACCACCACCCGGTGCTGGGTGTCGAGTATCGCCAGGATGAATACTCGCTGACCGACGACTACTTCCGCGAGATGGGCCTGACCGTGCGCTACTTCATGCCGCCAGGCAGTGTCGCGCCGCTGGCGTTTTATTTCTCGGGCGATCTGTTGGGCGATTACACGGCGCTGGAGCTGATCAGCACCATCAGCACCATGGACACGTTCCAGAAGATCTACCGGCCGGAAATCTACAACGCCAACTCGGCTGCCGCTGCCTCGTACCAGCCGAGCCTGCGTCATGAGGATTACTCCCTGACCCGTATCGTCTACGACCGGGAAGAGCGCAGTCGCCTGGCCACCGAGCAGGGGCGCTTCGCCGAAGAGCATTTCATCAAGCCGTATGGCCCTGTGTTGCAGCAATGGGCTGCGAACTACGCGCGTTGATCGATCATTCGTACAAGGTTTTTTATCATGACAAAGTTACTCCCCACCTCCACCGCTGGCAGCCTGCCCAAACCCATCTGGCTGGCCGAGCCGGAAACCCTCTGGTCGCCCTGGAAGTTGGAAGGCGATGCACTGGTGGAAGGCAAACAAGATGCCTTGCGCGTATCGCTGCGTGAACAGCAGCAGGCCGGTATCGATATCGTCAGCGACGGTGAACAGACCCGTCAGCACTTCGTCACCACCTTCATTGAGCACCTGAGCGGCGTCGACTTTGCCCAGCGCGAAACCGTGCGCATTCGTGACCGTTACGACGCCAGTGTGCCGACCGTGGTGGGCCCAGTGGCGCGGCAGAAGCCGGTGTTCGTCGAAGACGCCAAGTTCCTCCGCGCGCAAACGTCGCAGCCGATCAAGTGGGCCTTGCCTGGCCCGATGACCATGATCGACACCCTGTACGATGCGCACTACAAGAGCCGGGAAAAATTGGCCTGGGAGTTCGCCAAGATCCTCAACCAGGAAGCCAAGGAACTGGAAGCGGCGGGTGTCGACATCATTCAGTTCGATGAGCCGGCGTTCAACGTGTTCTTCGATGAAGTCAACGAGTGGGGCATCGCCACACTGGAGCGGGCCATCGAAGGGCTCAAGTGTGAAACCGCTGTGCACATTTGCTATGGCTACGGCATCAAGGCCAACACCGACTGGAAAAAGACCCTGGGTTCGGAGTGGCGTCAGTACGAACAGGCGTTCCCGAAACTGCAACAGTCGAGCATCGATATCATTTCGCTGGAGTGCCATAACTCCCACGTGCCGATGGACTTGCTGGAGTTGATTCGCGGCAAGAAGGTCATGGTCGGCGCGATCGACGTCGCCAACCATGCGGTGGAAACCCCGGAAGAGGTGGCCGCCACCTTGCGCAAGGCGCTGCAGTTCGTCGACGCCGACAAGTTGTACCCGTGCACCAACTGCGGCATGGCACCACTGCCGCGTGAGGTGGCCCGTGGCAAGCTCAACGCCTTGAGTGCGGGTGCCGAGATCGTGCGGCGTGAGTTGTTGAATCGGTAATTTCTCGATACCGCAGGGGCGACGGACTCGTAGTAATGAATAGGCGAGGGGTTGCCCCTTTCCTCGTTTCAAATCTGGGCGTCAGATTCGGCTTTCTATCAGAGTTGCGATAAGGCGATTACTGCTTTTGTGCTAATGAGGTGTATTATCATTCGCCTTTTCCCAGCACCCCCTTCGCCATGTCCGACGCCACAGAACGACTCGCCCTACAGCGGCTGTACAGCGACCACCACGGTTGGCTGCACCGCTGGCTGCGCGGCAAGCTCGGTTGCCGGGAACAGGCGGCGGACCTGGCCCAGGACACCTTCGTTCGGGTGATGACCCAGCGCCGCTTCGATGAGCTGCGCCAGCCGCGGGCCTACCTGACCACCGTCGCTCGCAGCCTGCTGGTCGACCTGTACCGCCGCCGTTCTCTGGAACAGGCCTACCTGGCGGCCCTGGCGGCGCAGCCCGAGGCGCTGGACATCTCGCCGCAGACGCGCAGCATCATCCTCGAGACGTTGCTGCTGATCGATACGATGCTCGACGGGCTGTGCCCGCGGGCGCGGGAGATTTTCCTGCTGGCGCAGTTGGATGGCCTGAGTTTCGTCGAGATCGGTCGGCGTCTGGGGCTGTCGAGCAACACCGTGCGCAAGCACTTCATCCGCGCCATGGCCCAGTGCCTGTTGCTGGTCGAGGACTGAGCCGTGTCTGGCAAACCGAGCCTGCAGACCCTGGAAGCGGCGGCCTCGTGGTACGTGACCCTGTGCGAGCAGGGCGATGCGGCCCGCGAAGCGCATCGCCAGTGGCTGCAAAGTGACCCGGCGCATGCCTTGGCCTGGGCGCGGGTGACGCGCTTGCAGGCGACCCTTGGCGGCCTCGATGGCGGCATTGCCAAGGCCGCGCTGAGCGGCGCCCAGGCCCAGCGCCGGCAGGTGCTCAAGGTACTGGCGCTGCTGCTGGCCGCTGGCGGCAGCGCGGCGCTGGGCTTGCCGTACTCACCGTGGCGCAACACCCTGGCCGACCTGCACACCGGGGTCGGCGAGCGGCGCCACGTCACCCTTGCCGATGGCTCGCGGGTGGTGCTCAACACCGACACGGCGCTGGATGTGCAGTTCGACGCGCAGCAGCGCCACCTGCGCCTGCGCAGGGGCGAGGTGTTGATCGAAACCGCTGCCGATTCACGACCGTTCCGGGTGCAGACTGCGGTCGGCAGCCTGCAAGCGCTGGGCACGCGCTTCATAGTGCGCAGCGATGAGGCCGGCACCCAGCTCAGCGTGTTCGAGCATGCCGTGCAGGTCAGCCCACTGGCCGCCGCAGGGCTGCGGGTCGAGGCCGGTCAGCAGCTGCTATTCAGCGCTACGCAGGTGCAACCGATGCTTGCGCTGGCGGCCGGTGCCGATGCCTGGCTGCGCGGGCAGTTGATCGTCGCGGACTGGCGTCTGGATGCGTTCATCGCCGAACTGGCGCGTTATCGACCGGGGCGCCTGGTGTGCGATGAGCAGGCGGCGGGGCTGCGTATTTCCGGGATCTTCCAGGTCGACGACAGCGACGCGGTGCTGGCCAACCTCAGTGGCACCTTGCCAATACGGGTGCGCTGGATCAGCCGCTGGTGGGGGCGGGTCGAGCGGCTGCAGCCGGTGGCTTGACCGAGTCGAAACTTTTTTTGCAGCCAGGTGTTGTAGATTCTGATTCTCATTCGACAGAGACAGAGAGGCGCGCAGACGCCGTCCATCTGCCACTGGAGAATCGCACCGTCATGTCAGGCATTACCGCACACCGTCACGCTCGCCTTCGCGCCTTGCCGCTGGCGCTCAGCACCGCTCTTGTCGTCATTCCTGTCGCCTTCACTGCGCTCAGCGCGCCAGTCTGCGCGCAGACGCAGCAGCGCGAGTACCGCTTCGCCATTCCCGCAGGCCCTCTGGAGGGCGCGTTGTCAGCCTATGGCAGCCAGGTCAAGGCGAGCATCTCCTACGAGCCGGGGCTGAGCCGTGGCCGCACCTCGCCGGGCGTGCAGGGGGTGTTCAGCGCGCAGGCCGCGTTCGATCGCCTGTTGCAAGGCACTGGCCTGCAAGCGGTCGCCCATGGTAGCGCCAGCTACACCTTGCTGGCCCAGGACAGCAGCGACACCGCGCTGCAACTGGGCGCGACCACGGTCGACGGGTTGAGCGATACGCTGGGCAACGTCAGTGAGGGCAGCCGTTCCTACACCGTGGGCCAGGTGTCGGTCGGCAAGGCGCCGCAGTCGATCAAGGAGACCCCACAGACGGTCAGCGTCATGACCCGGCAGCGCCTGCAGGACCAACAGCTCACCACCCTTGGCAAAACCCTGCAGCAGACCACCGGCATCACCGAATTCCAGGGCAGCATGACCAGCGCCGTTTACCTCTCGCGCGGCTTCGAGGTGACCAACTTCCGCCTCGACGGTGGCGCCACCCTGCGCCATGCCGCGTGGATGGAGATGGACACCGCCATCTACGACCATGTGGAGGTGCTGCGGGGCGCCGATGGCCTGTTCGCCGGCGCCGGTGAGCCGGGCGGCACCGTCAACCTGGTGCGCAAAAGGCCCACGGCAACGCCCCAGGCCAGCATCATGCTTTCGGCCGGCAGCTGGGACAACTACCGCCAGGAGCTGGACGTCAGCGGCCCGCTGGCCTTCGATGGCCGCCTGCGCGGGCGGCTGGTGGCGGTGAACCAGGACCGCAACAGCTTCATCGACTACGCCGGGGCCAAGCGCAAGCTGGTGTATGGCGTGCTCGAAGCTGACCTCGATGACACCACCACGCTGTATGGCGGCATGACCCACGACAACCTGCGCGGCAGCGACCAGGATTACGGCCTGCCGCGTTACGCCACTGGCGAAGACCTCAAGCTGCCGCGCAGCACCTACCTGGCCGGAGCGACCGATGTGCGCTACCTGACCAACGACACCTACTTCCTGCACGTGGACCGCCAACTGAGCGACGCCTGGACCCTGAGCCTGGACACCCAGTACAACCGCCAGCGTGAGTACCGTAACGACTACAACTTCAACGGTGCCGTCGACCCGCAGACCGGCGGCGGGGTCGTCGCCGAAGGCGGTACGCAGGATTTCCCGAAAACCGAGAAGGCCATCGATGTCTCGCTCAAGGGCACGTTCGAGTGGTTTGGCCTGGAGCATGGCCTGACCGCCGGTTGGAACTGGACCGACAGCAACGGTCGGGACGACACCTACGTCAGCGGCGATGTCGTGGTCGACGACATCTTCAACTTCGATCCCAAGGATTACCCTTCCAACAAGGGCCGTTCGACCCCGTACGGTCTGCTGACCCAAAGAACCAAGACCGACGGCGTCTACGGCGCGTTGCGCCTGCAATTGGCCGAGCCTTTGCACTGGTTCATCGGTGGCAGCCTGAACAACTACCACTACAACTACGACAACGTGACCTACTCCACGGGCCTGAGCACGCCCAACAAGTTCGAAGACACCCGGGTGTTTCTGCCCTACAGCGGCCTGACCTACGACCTGACCCCGGAGTGGACCGCCTACACCAGCGTGGCGGAAATCTACAAATCCCAGTCCGATCGCTACACCGGCCCACCCGGCGGCGGCACCTCGCTCGACCCGATCACCGGACGCAACTACGAACTCGGCATCAAGGGCGAACTGCTCGGCGGACGCCTCAATACCTATACCGCGGTGTACTACACCCAGCGCAACGGCTCGGCCCTGCGCGACCCGCGTTACCCGTATAGCTCCAACTCCACCACCGGCACCAGCTGCTGCTACACCGACGATGGCGAAGTGGTGAGCAAGGGCCTGGACTTCGAAGTCAGCGGTGAGCTGGCCGAACGCCTCGAAGCCACCTTCGGCTACACCTACAACCACAACGAAAACAAGGTATCCGGCGCGGCCTACAACTCGCTGACCCCGCGCCACCTGGCCAAGCTGTTCGCCACCTACCAGTTGCCCGGGGTGCTGTCGCCGCTCAAGATCGGCGGCGGCGTCACCGCGCAAAGCGCCAGCTATGTGTCGGGCAGTGCCTTGCTGCGCGATGCCAACGGCGGCCTCACCGGCGACAGCGTCGACTACCGCTTCTCGCAGGCCGGCTACGCGCTGTGGAACGCCTTCGCCCACTACCAGCTGGACGAGCACTGGAGCGTGGCCGGCAACCTGGACAACCTGTTCGACAAGCACTACTACTCCACCGTCGGCTACTCGGACTACGGCAACTTCTACGGCACCCCGCGCAACTTCACCGTCAGCCTGCGCGGCGAATTCTGATGCACAGCCGGGCATCCACACCACGCTGATGCCCGGCCTGATCTTCAGACTTCATTAAGAAACCTTCTCGATACTCCCGGCCCATGCCATCCACGGGAGTCATCGAGCATGCCCTGTCACTTTCGTTACCTGCCTGCCACCTTGCGCGTGGTGTCCGCCCACGGCGAGGCGCTCAGTGTTGCTCGGGTGCAACCGGCAACACCGTCGCGACTGGCCTGCGAAACCTTCATCGCCGAGCGCTTCCGCTGCGTCCACGGCGCGCAGATCAGCCAGTTCATGCCCGAGCTGTTTGCCGTCACCGATGCAGACGGCGCACTGCATGCGATAGCCGGTGCGCGGTTGGCGGCAAGTGCAGCGCTGTTTCTCGAGCAGTACCTCGATGTACCCATCGAGCGGCTGGTCAGTGAGCGCATGCAAGGCTTGGTGCGCCGCAGCAGCATCGTCGAAATCGGCAACCTGGCCGCCGTCGACACCGGTAGTGCGCGGCTGAGCATCGTCGCCCTGACCTACCTTTTGGCCAGCGCCGGGCTGGAGTGGGTGACCTTCACCGGTGCCGCTACCCTCACCAACAGTTTTCATCGCCTCGGCCTCGAACCGCAGGCGCTGTGCCTCGCCGACCCCCTGCGCCTGGGCGAGCAGCGCCACGCTTGGGGCCGTTACTACCAGCAGCAGCCGCAGGTGCAGGTGGGCAATATCCGCGCCGGTTTCACCCACTTGCGCGAGGCCGGCATCTTCGCCCGCCTGGGCCTGGACGCCGAAGGCGGGCAGGTGAGCCATGTCGCCTGAGCTGGAGCAGTTCCATCAGCGGCTGCGCGGTCATGCCCAGCGCGACGCGCATGCCGTGGCGCTGCTCGGCGATCAGCGCCAGGTCAGCTACGCCGAACTGCTGGATGAGGTCGAGCGGCGTCGCCTGTGCCTGCGTGAGCGTGGCGCGAGGGTGGTGGCGTTGCTGCTGGACAATGGCATCGATGCGATGCTGTGGGATCTGGCCGTGCTGTTCGAAGGCCTGGCCTGCGTGACCTTGCCGGGCTTCTTCACTGCGGCGCAGCGCAGCCATTGCCTGGCGCGCAGTGGCTGCGACGTGGTGATCGCCGAACCTGCCCTGGACGATGAGTTGCGTGCCGCCGGCTACCGCCCGGGGCCGTTCTGGCAGCGACCGGTGGCGCCCGGGCAGTTATTGCCCGGCACCGCCAAGCTGACCTTTACCTCCGGCACCACCGGCACGCCGAAAGGGGTGTGCCTGAGCGCCGCCAGCGTGCTCGGCGTGGCCCAGGCGTTGCACCAGGCCAGCGCGGTCAACGCACCGCGCCAGCATCTGGCGCTGTTACCGCTGGCGGTGTTGCTGGAGAACATCGGTGGCTATGCCGCGTTGCTCGCTGGCGCGTGCCTCAGCCTGCCCAGCTTGCAGCGGGTTGGCCTGCACGGTGCCAGCGGGGTCGATGCACCGCGCCTGTTCGCCCTGTTGGCCGAGTCTCGGCCGCACAGCCTGATTCTGGTGCCGCAATTGCTGCAACTGCTGGTGCTGGCCGCCGAGCAGGGCGCCTTCGACCCGCGCGGCCTGCGCTTCGTCGCGGTGGGTGGGGCCAAGGTGTCGGCGTCTTTGCTGGCGCGGGCGCAGCGGGTAGGACTGCCGCTGTATGAAGGCTACGGCCTGTCGGAATGCGCCTCGGTGGTGTGTCTGAACCGGCCCCAAGCTCAGCGCTCCGGCAGCGTCGGCCTGCCGTTGCCCCATGTGCAGGTGCGCCTGGCCGAGGATGGCGAGGTGCTGGTCAAGGGCGCCACGCTGTTGGGTTACTTGGGTGAGCCGGCGCCGGCCGAGGGCTGGTGGCCGACCGGTGACCTGGGCTGGTTCGACGCCGACGGCTACCTCTTCCTGCGTGGGCGCAAGAAGCATCAGTTCATCACCAGCTTCGGGCGCAACGTCAACCCGGAGTGGGTCGAGGCCGAACTCAGTCAGGGCGGGGTCATCGCCCAGGCCTTGGTGCATGGCGAAGCGCAGGCGCACAACCACGCCTTGCTCTGGCCGCACGACCCGGCCATTAGCGACCAGCACCTGGCCGAGGCCGTGGCCCGGGCCAATCAGGGTCTGCCCGATTACGCCCAGGTCCACCGCTGGAGCCGCCTCAACGAGCCTTTCAGCACCGCCAACGGCTTGCTCACCAGCAACGGCCGTCTGCGCCGCGACGCCATCATCGAGCGCTATCGCGCCCTGCTCAGTGCCACCCTGCCCACCGAGGACATCACCCCATGAGCTTCTTCGAGACTTTGCAACACGCCACCCGCCGCGAGCGCCAGACCCTGTTCACCTTGCCGATCATCAGTGACGCACTGCAAGGCCAGGTCAGCCTCGAGGGCTATCGCGGCTTTCTCACCCAGGCCTATTACCACGTGCGCCACACCGTGCCGTTGATGATGGCCTGTGGTGCGCGACTGCCGGCGCGGCTGGAGTGGTTGCGTGCTGCGGTGTGCGAATACATCGATGAGGAATACGGCCACGAAGCGTGGATTCTCGACGACCTGCAAGCCTGCGGCGGTGATCCACAAGCGGTGCGTGACGGCACCCCGGCGTTGCCCATCGAGCTGATGGTGAGCTTTCTCTACGACCTGATCGCCCGGGGCAATCCGGTGGGCTTGTTCGGCATGGTCAACGTGCTCGAAGGCACCAGCATCGCCCTGGCGACCCAAGCCGCCGGCAGCGTGCAGAGCCGCCTGGGCCTGCCCGACACGGCGTTTCGCTACCTCAATTCCCATGGCGCGCTGGACGTCGAGCACATGCAGACCTACCGGCGCTTGATGGACCAACTGCAAGACCCGGCCGACCACGCGGCGGTGATTCACGCCTCCAAGGTGGTGTATCGCTTGTACACCGACATGTTCCGTGGCCTGCCGCGGGTCGAGGAGTCTGCCCATGCGCTGGTCTGAGGCGCGGGTGGTGCTCACCGGGGCCAGCGGCGGCATCGGCCTGGCGATTGCCGAAGGCTTGTGCGCAGCCGGCGCCCAGGTGCTGGCGGTGGCGCGGCACGAACAGGCCTTGCGCGGCCTGCTGGCGCGCTACCCGCAGCAAGTACGCTGGGTACAGGCCGACCTCACCCGCGCCAGCGATCGCCAGCAGGTGGTGCAGGCCGCGCAGCGCGCTGGCGGCTGCAACCTGCTGATCAACGCCGCCGGGGTCAATCGCTTCGCCCTGCTCGAACAGCTCGATGACGACCAGGTGCAGGCGATGCTGGCGCTGAATGTCGCCGTGCCGATCTGCCTGACCCGCGCGCTGTTGCCGCAACTGCGCATGGCCGGGGAGGCGAGGGTGGTGAATGTCGGCTCGACCCTGGGCTCGCTGGGCTACCCCGGTTACGCCACCTACAGCGCCAGCAAGTTCGCCTTGCGCGGCTTTTCCGAAGCGCTGCGCCGCGAGCTGGCCGATACCCAGGTGAACGTGCTGTATGTTGCCCCGCGAGCCACCCGCACCAGCATGAACAGCGCCGCTGCTCAGGCCCTGAACGAGGCGCTCAACAGTGGCGTGGACGAGCCGCAGGAGGTGGCCGCTGCGGTATTGCGGGCGATTGCCGGCGGGCGTCGCGAGCTGTTTATAGGCTGCCCGGAACGGCTCTTCGTGCGCCTCAACAGCGTGCTGCCGAAACTGGTCGACTGGGCGCTGCGCAAGCACCTGCCGTTGATTCGCCGGTTGAGCCAGAAACCCACCGTGGAGGCAGCGAAACCCTGAGTGCGGCCAAGCCTGTACTTTTCCAGGGATCGCTTCTACCTTCAGCAGCGCCAGGCCAGGGGTGCCGGGCGCTGCTGGCCGACAAGACTGACTGAGCGAGGCGCGGGTGCGGCTACTACTGATCGAAGATGACGTCGCCCTCGGTGAGGGCATCCACCAGGCGCTGCGCCGCGAGGGCTATACCGTCGACTGGCTGCAGGACGGCAGCAGCGCGCTGCATGCCCTGCGCAGTGAAAGCTTCGACCTTGCCGTGCTCGACCTCGGCCTGCCCAAGCTCGATGGCCTGGAAGTGCTGCGCCGCCTGCGCCAGGGCGGGGCGGCGCTGCCGGTGCTGATTCTCACCGCCCGCGATGCCACGGAAGACCGTATCGCCGGCCTCGATGCTGGCGCCGACGATTACCTGGTCAAGCCGTTCGACCTGGCCGAACTCAAGGCGCGCCTGCGCGCGCTGCTGCGGCGCAGTGCCGGACGCGCCAGTGCGCTGATCGAGCATGCCGGCATCGTCCTCGACCCCAGCAGCCAGCAGGTCAGCTACCAGGGCCAGCCGGTGGCGCTGACGCCCAAGGAATACCAACTGCTGCACGAGTTGCTCTCGCCGCCGGGGCGGGTGATGTCCCGCGAGCGCCTCACCCAGTTGCTCTACGGCTGGAGCGAGGAGGCCGAAAGCAACACTCTGGAGGTGCACATTCATCACCTGCGCAAGAAGTTCTCCGCCGAGCTGATTCGCACCGTGCGCGGTGTCGGTTATCGGCTGGAACCCAAGCGATGAGCTCGATTCGCCGCCGCACCCTGACCCTGATCATCGGCCTGCTGTTGGGCGGGCTGCTGATCATCAGCCTGCTCAACCTGCACGACAGTCGCCACGAAATTGCCGAGGTGTACGACGCGCAACTGGCGCAGAACGCTCGCCTGCTGCAAGGGGTGATGCGCATGCCGGTGGCCGTGGGCGAGCAGGCGGCGCTGTATCAGGCATTCAACAAGGCGTTGGGCGAGGCCGCGCCGAAGGTCGACGGGCATCCCTATGAGCGCAAGATTGCCTTTCAGGTCTGGAACCAGCAGAACGCGCTGCTGGTGCAGACCGCCAGCGCGCCGCGCTTCGAACGCCCGCCAAGCGAGCCTGGCTTCAGCGATGTCACCGACCTCAACCAACGCACCTGGCGCGGCTTCGTCTTGCTCGATGCGCAGCATCAGTTGCGTATCTGGGTCGGCGAGCGTGACGACGTGCGCGCCGACCTGGTGCAGCGCATCGTGCGTCACACGCTATGGCCCAACGTCATCGGCAGCCTGATTCTCGCGGCGCTGGTGTGGCTGGCGATCGGCTGGGGCCTGCAACCACTGGCCGATCTGGCGAGCACGCTGCGCGCGCGGCATGCCGGCTCGCTGGAGCCCTTGCACCTGCTGCCGCTGCCCAGCGAACTGGAACCGATGCAGTCGGCGCTCAACCGCATGCTGGCGCAGATCGAGCAGGTGCTGGCGCGCGAGCGGCGCTTCATCGCCGATGCCGCCCACGAGATGCGCACGCCGCTGGCGGTGCTGCGGGTGCACGCGCAGAACCTGCTGGAAGCAGGCAGTGCCGAGCAGCAGGCGCAATCGCTGCACTACCTGATCAGCGGCGTCGATCGCACCACCCGGCTGGTCAACCAGTTGCTGACCATGGCCCGCCTCGAACCCCGTGCCAGCAGCGCAGCGTTGCCTGCCATCGATTTGCAGGCCAGCGTGCGCGAGAGCCTGGTGCAGCTCACCGCCTGGCTGCTCGATAAAGGTCTGGAGCTAGAGTTCGATGTGCAACCTGGCGACTACCATGCCCGCGTCGATGTCGGCTGGGTCACCATCGCCTTGCACAACCTGCTGAGCAACGCCGCCCACGTCTCGCCGCCCGGCGCCACCATCAGCGTGACGCTGAGCAGCGCGCCAAGCCATTTCAGTCTGAGTGTCGCCGATCGCGGCCCGGGCATCGCCGAGGCTGACCGCGAGCGGGTCTTCGAGCGCTTCTTCAGTTCAGGCAACGACCAGGGCGTAGGCCTGGGCCTGACCATCGTGCAGACCATCGCCGAGCGCCTGGGCGGCGATGTTCGCCTGGACAACCGCGCAGGCGGCGGCCTGACCGCCACCTTGCGCATCGCCCGGCGCTGAGCGGCTACAGCGAACGTAGAAAGCCCATCAACAGTTCGCGTTGCGCCGCCGGCAAGGCGCTGAAGCGCTCGCGGGCGGGTCGTGCTTCGCCGTCGTGCCAGAGGATCGCTTCTGTCACAGTGCGCGCGCGGCCGTCGTGCAGGTAACCGGCGCCGGGGGTGATCACTTCGCTCAGGCCCAGGCCCCACAGCGGTGCGGTGCGCCATTCACGGCCGCTGGCCAGGTAGTCGGGGCGATGGTCGGCCAGCCCTGCGCCCATGTCGTGCAGCAGCAAGTCGGTGTAGGGCTCGATCGGTTGCCGCGACAACGCCGGGTAGTTGGGGTGCTGGCCGGTGGTCAGGCGCGGGATGTGGCATTGCCCGCAGCCCAGCTCGCTGAACAGTTGCTCGCCCTGTTTGATCGGCGCGGCGTCGCGCTTTCGCCGAGGCGGTGCGGCCAGATGCGCCAGGTAGAAGTGCAGGGCGCTCAGGCGCTGGGCGTCCAGCTCGGGCTGTGGGCCGCGTTCGGCCTGTTGGCACTCGATCTGGGCTGGCGTGCAGTTCTGCTGCGGATACAGCGCCGTAGTGATGCCCAGATCACCGTGCAGGGCGCTAGCGATCTGTTGCGGCAGATCGGGCTGGTTGGCCTTGAGGCCGAAGCGGCCGACTTCCAGGCGCTGGCGCTCGACGCTCCACACCCAGTTGACCCGCCCCGCAACCCCGTCCGCCTTGGGCGCTGAGGCCAACTGCTGCAGGGTCTGCGCGTCGACAGCTTCCAGCAGCCCCAGGCCGAACACCGCGCTGCCGACACGTGCCGAGGTCTGCACGTCGTTCAGCGCGCCGTAGGCCAGTTCGCTGAAGCGGATGCGCGGCTCGCGCAGCTCGACGCGCTGGCCGTCGTCGAGGGTCACCTCGCTGTACTGCCAGTCAAGATGTGCGCGGCCTTCACCGGGGACGCCGGGAATGCCGTTTTCATTCAGCTGATCACCATACACCGGGTGCGGCAGCACGCCGCCGTGGGCATCCGTGCCCGGCACCGAGAGGCGCACCAGCATGCTGCGCATCGGCGCCTCGGAATCACCTGGCGCCTGGCCGCGACCGTTGCGCGGATGGCAGGCGATGCAGGTGATGCGGTTGTACAGCGGGCCGAGGCCCTGGGCGGATTCATCGGCCGAGGGCGCGATCACCCAGGCCTGACGAAACAGGCCGCGGCCTTTGAAGAACTGGTCGAGCTGGGCGTCGCTGGCAAGCGCCGGCAGCGGCTGGGCGAAGGCTTCCCGCTGCACCTCGGCGTGCCCCCCGGCGCTGAGCAGCAGGCCAAGGACGAGCAGGGCGCAGCGCGTGTTCACAGGCCCATGGCCTCGAGCAAACGCTGCGCCTCGGCCTGCCGCTGGGCGCTGTAGAACTGCCAGGCGATCTCTTGCTGGCCCAGCGGCTCTTGCTCACTGGTAGGCACGCTGTCCATGCCCGCCGAGGGACGCGCGGCGAACAGCGCAAGCAATGCCGGTGCCTCGGCAGCGCTGGCGCTCACTGGCGGTTCGCTGAGGCAGGCGCGCACGGCGCTGAGGTCATGCCCGGCGGCTTCCCCGGCATGAATCCGCTGCCACAGCGCATTGAGGCGCTCGTGGGGTTGGCCGAGCCACTGCACGAACAGCGACGTGACCAGCGCCAGGCGCTCGGCACTGCTGTTGTGGTAGGCGAAGGTGCCTCGTTGCGCGCTGCGGAACGAGTTGGGGTAATGCGCCGGCAGGCTGCGGTAGACGTCTGGGCGTACCGGCAGCTTGCGGATTTCCGGGTCGGCCAGCAGCCGTTGTCCGGCCTCGGACAGCACGAAGCGCACGAAAGCGCGTGCGCCATCGGGGTGTTTCGAGGCCGCACTGATGGCGATATGCGCTGGGTTCAGGCCGCCATGCACGGGGTAGGTGAAGCGTACCGGTTGGCCGTTGCTGATCGCCGAGGCGACGAAGAAGTCGATCGAAAGGCCCAGCGCCGAGCGACCGCTGGCCACCTCGTCGCTGACCAGGCTGCCGCCGCGGCTGACCAGCCTGGCGCGCCCGGCCAGCTCGCTCCACAGCGCCCAGCCGCGTTCCCAGCCGTAGGCCTGCAGAACGATATCCAGCAGCACCGGCGCGTAGCCGACCCGTGCCGGGTCGGGCAAGGCGATGTGTTCGCGCAGGCGCGGGTCGAGCAGGTCAGGCCAGTCTTTCGGGGTTGGCGCGCCCAGTTGCAGCAGCCGTTGCGGGTTGCTGGCAAAACCGTAGCCGGCAAGCTCGGTGGCCTGGTAGCGCGCCTGCGCATCACGCAAGGGGGTGGCGCCAATGCGTGCCGGCAGGCCACGCAGGTCGACGCCCAAAGGTTGCCAGGCGTTTTCTGCTGCCAGGCGCTCGAAGTTACCCGGCGACGGCGCCCAATACACATCGACGCCGCCTTGTTCGGGCTGGCGCAGCCAGGGCAGGGCATCGTAGCCCTGGCGCCAGAGGATCTGCACGCGCCACTGCGGATGAGCTTCGCTGAAGGCCTCCTCGAAGCGGCTCATGACTTCTTCCGGGTAGCTGGTCATGACCACCACAGGTTCGCCGGACGCGGCCAGCGCGCTCATCGACCACAGGGCCAGCAACCACGGCTTAAAGCGGCGCATTGAACTGCACGAACAGGGTTCTGCCCGGCTCCGGATAGCCTTCGCTGTAGCTGTACAGGCGGTCGAACAGGTTGCGCACGCCGGCTTCCACCTTCACGTCATTGCTGAAGCGGTAGCCGCTCTTGGCGTTGTACACCGCATAGCCGCTGGAGGTTTGCAGACCATCCGAGGTGTTGTAGCGGCGTGAGGCGGCCTCGACGCTGAAGGTGTGCTGCCAGGCGTCGAGGTTCCACACCGCCGAGGCGAACAGGTTGTGCCGGGGAGTATCGATGGGGTGCAGTTCGGGGTTGCTGCGGTTTTCCCGGTCGAGGTAGGTGTAGCTGGCGCCCAGTTCCCAGTCGCCGACTTCGCCGTTCAGGCCCAGTTCGTACCCGCGGTTACGCGCCTTGGCGATGTTCTGATACTGGCCGCAGGGGGCTGCGCAATTGTCCTGGGCCGGCACCGTGACCTGCTGGATCGAGTCGTCGATGTTGCTGACGAACAACGCCGCATCCAGGCGCCACTGCGGCGTCAGCGCGCCGCTGTAGCCCAGCTCGTAGTGGGTGGCGCGTTCGGATTTCAGGTCGGGGCTTGGAATCACCGTACCGAAACGCGTCGAGTAGCGGTCCTTGATGGTGGCGAATCGGGTCTTGCGCGCCACGGTCAGGCGCACCTGGCCGTCGTGGTCGAACAGCGGCTGGGTGTTCATGAACAGGCCGAGCTGGCCATTGACCGCGTCGTCGCTGCCGGTGGGTTCGTCGTACAGCGTCTTGACGCGCGGCGAGCTGGCATTGGTGCCGTAGTTCTCGGCATCCAGGCTCTTGCGGTAGTTGTACGACACACCGCCGACCAGGCTGAACACCTCGTTCAGGCGCAGGGTGTCTTCGAAAGCCAGCGATTGCGTCTGGTCGCGGAAGTGGGTCTGCGGGTCGCCGCCATCCCGTGAGCGGTGAATGTCTTCCTTGAAGTGGTAGGCGATGCCTAGACGGTTGGCCTCGGTCACGGCCAGATCACCCTCGACCGAGAAGCCGCTGGACTCATCGTCGTACTTGCTGGGGAAACCGTTTTGCAGTGCGCCAACTTGGCCCAGGTCGTACTGGTAGCTTTCCAGCGAGTTCTTGAAGGTGTCATGGAAGACCCGGGTTTTCAGGCCATGCTCGCCAAAGCGGGTGTTGGTGCTCAGGTACAGGCTGGTCTTGTCCCACTGCGGCCATTGCCACCAGCGCTTGCGCTGGCCGGTGGTGGGCAGCTCGCCCGCGTAGGGCGGCTGGCCTTTGCGGCCTTGCTGTTGCACGTAGCCGAGCACGTACTCATCGCCTTCGACCGGGGTGAAGCCGAGCTTGAAGCTGAACTTGCCATCGCGGCGCTGGCTGTTTTCGCGGCGGCCATCGCCCTGCTGCAGGTTATTGGGGCGGAAATCGTCCGAGAGCATGGTGTAGTCATAGTCCACGTACGACACGCCACCCTGCATCCACCAGTTGCCTTGGTTGCTGCCCAGGTTGGCGTAGCTGCGCCAGGCGTTGGGGTTGCCGTGGTCGGTCATCTCCAGGCCGCCGCCCACCTCACCTTCGAAGGCTTCGCTGGGACGACGGGTAATCAGGTTGATCGCGCCGCCCAGGGCGTTGGGGCCGTACAGCAGCGACGAGAAACCTTTCGACACCTCGATGCGCGACAGGTCGTAGGTGGTGAAGCGACCCAGGTCGATGTTGCCGTCGTAGGGTACGTAGGTGGGAATGCCGTCGATGAACACCGGCACTTGCAGGCGATCGAAGCCGCGCACCGACACTACCTGCTCGGCCCGACCACCGATGTAGCCGAGGTTGACCCCCGGAGCCAGGGCCAGCGCCTGGCCGACCGTTTCGCGGTCGAACTGGCGAATGTCCTTGAGCTCGACGGTGGTGCTGCCGGTGGCGAGCTTTTCGTCTTCCGGCGCCGAAATACGGATTTCGCCGAGGGTGAAAGCGGGGCTATCGGCGAGGGCGAAGGGCGCGGCGCTGGCGACGATGGCCAAGGTCAATGCCCGAGAAGGTGCGACGTTCATGACAACTCCTGTCGTGCATGCCACCGTGTTCGGCGGCCTTATTATAAATTTTTGGATATAGCGACTCGTTCGCGCGCTGATGGCACGGCCGCAGCCTGGGTGACCAGGCTGTGCAAGAGTTCTTTAGTTGTTTGATGTCAGTGTGGCGTCGCGAATAGTAGCGGCGTAGATGTCGAAATGACATCGATATATATAAATATATATAGCGTTAGAGGGGCTAAATCGGGCGATAGAGGCGGCTTATTGCGGGCTGATGGCGAGGCAAATGGCACGCGCTTGTACGCTGTGTCTGCCAGTGCAGGCCTATTAATAAAGCGGCTGGCTCGACCGTTATGCAGGGGTAGACGCTGTCGCGAGATTGACCCGGGCCGGGTTTAATCCTGCATTAATCGCTGTATTCTTCACTCCGGCTGACCCGGGGCCCAGTGCGGGCGGCCCCATTGGCATGCGCCACGGGGGCGTTGAACCGATTTTTCCGGGCCTGGTCTTAACGCCTCGTGCAGCGCACTCACTCGATCAAAGGAACCGGCAATGAACCCACACCTCTCCACCCTCAACCGGGAACGACGCTTTCTGGTGCTGCTTGGAGTGATCTGCCTGTCGCTGATCGGCGGTGCGCTTTATATGCAGGTGGTGCTCGGTGAGGCGCCGTGCCCGCTGTGCATCCTGCAGCGCTATGCGCTGTTGCTGATCGCGGTGTTCGCCTTCATCGGCGCGGCGATGCCAGGACGGCGCAGCCTGACGCTGTGCGAGGGGCTGGTGGTGGCCAGTGCCATTGGCGGCATCATTGCGGCGGGCAACCATGTCTATATACTCGCCAACTCCATGGTCAGCTGCGGCATCGATACCCTGCAGCCGATCGTCGACGACCTGCCACTGGCCAAGCTCTGGCCGCTGGCTTTCCAGGTCGATGGTTTCTGCAGCACGCCGTACCCGCCGATCCTCGGTTTGTCGCTCGCGCAGTGGGCGCTGGTGGCCTTCGTACTGACCGCGATTCTGGTGCCGCTGGGCATCCTGCGAAATCGCCGCCGCGGGTAGACAAAATGCCGCACCCTGAGGGCAGTCGAATCCCCTGACGTTCGACCCGGTCTTTCCGCCACAGGCCCTGCGCCAGACCTGCAAAGCCTTATGCCATGCGGCTTGCAACGGGATGGGTAGGGGTGCGACAAACTGTCGCAAAGCTGACATTGTGCGGCTCATTGTTACCGCATGCGTAAAAGACTGTTGCTCAATAAGTCATAGTCACCAGCAGCCCAGCTAACTACAATCGCCCCCAATTTCCGTTCGGCAACTGCTTGCGAGTCGCAGGATAGAAGGAAGCTTCAGCCTCCTTTTTGCTGACTTCGTCGAGTATCGCCCTACGGCGATCCCGGGCGGATACCCCTCCGCGTTTTCTCGCACCAAATGGACTTGGTCTGAAGCACAGGCCGTTTGCCTAAGATACCTAAGCACCGTTGAGCACGCTCCAAGCCAGATCCTGCAGTCGGATCACAGGCAGGAGCGAATTCGAGCGAAAAATGCTAACGCTTGGCAGGACGAAGTGTTGGCTACCAAAACACAAATTGCATTGAAGCAAGCTGATCTAGAGGTCGTGAGATGAGTAAAAAGCGTTACCCCAGACTGTTCGGCATATTGCCCGTTTTAGGCATGCTTTTACTCAGTGGGTGCAACTGGACCCTGCTCGACCCGAAGGGCCAGGTCGGCATTGAGCAAAAGAACCTGATCCTGATCGCAACCGGCCTGATGCTGCTGGTGGTGGTGCCGGTCATCATCATGACCCTGGCCTTTGCCTGGAAGTACCGTGCTTCCAACAAAGCCGCCACCTACACCCCTGACTGGTCGCACTCGACCAAGATCGAAGCCGCGGTGTGGATCATCCCGATCCTGATCATCATCGCCCTGGGCTACGTCACCTACCTCTCCACGCACCGTCTCGATCCCTATCGTCCGCTAGACTCCGACGTCAAGCCGGTACAGATCGACGTGATCGCCCTGGACTGGAAATGGCTGTTCATCTATCCCGAGCAAGGCATTGCCACGGTGAACAAGATCAACTTCCCGGCCAACACTCCGGTCAATTTCCGCGTGACCTCCGATGCCGTGATGAACTCGTTCTTCATTCCGGGTCTGGGCGGCCAGATTTACGCCATGGCCGGCATGACCACCAAGATTCACCTGATCGCCAACGAAGAAGGTGTATTCGACGGTATCAGCGCCAACTACAGCGGCGCCGGTTTCACCGGTATGAAGTTCAAGGCTACTGCTACCTCCCAGGAAGAGTTCGATGCCTGGGTCGCCGAAGTGAAGCGGTCGCCGTTGAAACTGGACAAGGCAACGTACGACGCCTTGGCCAAACCTAGCGAAAACAACCCAGTTGCGCTGTACAGCGTGGCTTCGCCTGACCAGTTCCAGATCATCGTCGACAAGTACGCTGGTATGAAACGCGGTGGTCCGAACCACGAACAGGAAGGCAGCAAGGATCTGGCCACAACCCAGGGTGTTGAGTCGAGTAAGCAATCAGCTGCCGGGGCAGAGGAGTAAGAGATGTTCGGTAAATTAAGTCTGGAGGCGATACCCTATCACGAGCCGATAGTCATGGTGACGCTTGCCATGATCGCGCTCGGTGGTCTCGTCGTTGTCGGCCTGCTCACCTATTTCCGCAAGTGGACCTACTTGTGGACCGAATGGTTGACCACGGTTGACCACAAGAAAATCGGCGTGATGTACATCATCGTCGCGATGGTCATGCTGATTCGCGGCTTTGCTGACGCGATCATGATGCGTACACAGCTGGCGGTCGCTACCGGCGGCTCCGAAGGCTATCTGCCGCCTGAACACTATGACCAGATCTTCACCGCTCACGGTGTGATCATGATCATCTTCATGGCGATGCCGTTCTTCACCGGTTTGATGAACCTTGCGGTTCCGCTGCAGATCGGTGCCCGTGACGTGGCCTTCCCGTTCCTCAACTCCCTGAGCTTCTACCTGCTGCTGGCAGGCGTGCTGCTGGTCAACATCTCGCTGGGCGTCGGTGAATTCGCCAAGACCGGCTGGGTTGCCTATCCGCCGCTTGCGGGTATTCAGTACAGTCCTGGGGTGGGTGTCGACTACTACATCTGGGCGCTACAGCTATCAGGTCTGGGTACCACACTGACCGGCGTGAACTTCCTCGTCACCGTGATGAAGATGCGCGCCCCTGGCATGAAACTGATGGACATGCCGATCTTCACCTGGACCTGCACCTGGGCCAACGTGCTGATCGTCGCTTCGTTCCCGATTCTGACTGCCGCACTCGCTCTGCTGACCGTTGACCGTTATCTGGACTTCCACATCTTCACCAACGAGCTTGGTGGGAACCCGATGATGTACGTCAACCTGTTCTGGGCGTGGGGTCACCCTGAGGTGTACATCCTCATCCTGCCGGCCTTCGGTGTGTTCTCGGAAGTCACCTCGACCTTCGCGGGCAAGCGCCTGTTCGGCCACCATGCGATGATCTACGCCTCGGGCGCGATCGCCGTACTGGGCTTTGCGGTCTGGCTGCACCACTTCTTCACCATGGGTGCCGGCGCCAGCGTCAACACCTTCTTCGGCCTGGCGACGATGCTGATCTCCATCCCGACCGGTGTGAAGCTGTTCAACTGGCTGTTCACCATCTACCAGGGCCGTCTGCGCTTCACCGCGCCGATCATGTGGACCCTGGGCTTCATGGTCACCTTCTCGATCGGTGGTATGACCGGCGTTCTGCTGGCCGTGCCAGGTGCTGACTTCGTTCTGCACAACAGCCTGTTCGTGATCGCTCACTTCCACAACGTGATCATCGGCGGTGCCGTCTTCGGCTACATCGCTGGCTTCTCCTTCTGGTTCCCGAAAGCCTTCGGCTTCACCCTGAACGAGAAGTGGGGCAAGGCTGCGTTCTGGTTCTGGATCTCCGGCTTCTACGTGGCCTTCATGCCGCTGTACGCGCTGGGCTTCATGGGCATGACCCGTCGTCTGAACCACTCCGACAACCCACTGTGGGAACCCTACCTGTACGTCGCCGTCGTCGGCGCCTTGCTGATCCTGTTCGGTATCGCCTGCCAGCTGATCCAGATCTTCGTCTCGGTCCGCGATCGCAAGCAGAACATGGACGTCACTGGCGACCCATGGGGCGGCCGTACTCTGGAATGGTCCACTTCGTCGCCACCTCCGTTCTACAACTTCGCTCACATGCCTGAGAAAGTTGGTCTGGACGCTTGGCACGAAGCCAAGGAAGCCGGTGTTGCCTACAAGGTTCCGGCCAAGTACGAAGCGATCCACATGCCGAGCAATACCTCGACCGGTTTGTTCATGGGCCTGCTGCTGACCGTCTTCGGCTTCGCCTTCATCTGGCACATCTGGTGGCTGGTAGGTCTGAGCCTGGTTGCGACCATCGCCGTCTTCGTTCGCCACGCTGCGCGTGACGATCAGGGCTACATGGTTCCGGCTGAAGAAGTGGCGCGTATCGAAGGTGAACGCCATCGGGCTCTGCAGCTCGCCGGTGTGCCTACCAATGGCGCACGTGTCGAAACGTTTGAACGGGTGTAATCAATGTCCAGTCAAGTAATTCACGGTGACGCTCATGGCCACGACCATGGGCACGACGATCACCACCACGACTCGGGCCAGATGACCGTACTCGGTTTCTGGCTGTACCTGATGACCGACTGCATCCTGTTTGCGTCGCTCTTCGCCACCTACGCGGTGCTGTCCGGCAGTTTTGCCGGCGGCCCGTCGGGTCATGACATCTTCCAGCTCGACTTCGTGCTGGTAGAAACCGCGTTCCTGCTGCTGTCCTCGATCACCTTCGGCTTCGCCATGCTGAAGATGTTCGCCGGTAACAAGGCAGGCGTACTGGGCTGGTTGGCAGTGACCTTCCTGTTCGGTGCGGGCTTCATCGCGATGGAAATCTATGAATTCCATCACCTGATCGGCGAGGGTTACGGCCCGCAGCGCAGTGGCTTCCTGTCGGCGTTCTTCGCGCTGGTCGGCACCCACGGCCTGCACGTGACCGCCGGCCTGATCTGGATGGCGATCATGATGTTCCAGATCAACAAGCACGGCATCACGCCGACCGCCAAGACCCGCATGAGCTGCCTGAGCCTGTTCTGGCACTTCCTCGACGTGGTCTGGATCTGCGTCTTCACCGTCGTTTATCTGCTGGGGGTTCTGTAATGGCCAATGCACACGACACGCATCACGACGACAGCCACGGCAGCGTGAAGTCGTACATGATCGGCTTCGTACTGTCGATCATCCTGACCGCGATCCCGTTCGCGCTGGCCATGTCGCCGATGCTGCCGAAGAACCTCACGGTTCTGGTGATCGTCGCCATGGCAGTGATCCAGGTAGTGGTACACCTGGTGTACTTCCTGCACATGGACCGCTCCAAGCAGCAACGCAACAACGTTTCGACGTTCCTCTTCACCGTCATGGTGATTGCACTGTTGGTCGGCCTGTCGCTGTGGATCATGTTCAGCATCCACATCGAAATGATGGCCAAGTGAGGTAAGTCTGCATGTCCGTGAAGCACTTCATCCAGATCACCAAGCCGGGCATCATCTTCGGCAACGTGATTTCCGTGGCAGGTGGTTTCTTCCTGGCTGCCAAGGGCCACGTGGACTTCGCGCTGCTGCTGGCGGTGATCGTCGGCACGTCCCTGGTGGTCGCTTCCGGCTGTGCATTCAACAACTGCATCGACCGCGACATCGACCAGAAGATGGAGCGCACGAAGAACCGCGCCATGGTTCAGGGCGCCATGTCCCTGCCCGTGGCGCTGCTCTACGCCACCCTGCTCGGGGTGGCCGGCTTCAGCCTGCTGTACGTCCAGGCCAACCCGCTGGCGGCGTACTGCGCACTGATCGGTTTCGTGGTTTATGTGGGCTTCTACAGCCTCTGGCTCAAGCGTAAGTCGGTGCACGGCACCCTGGTCGGCAGCCTGTCCGGTGCCATGCCTCCGGTGATCGGCTACTGCGCCGTCAGCAACAGCTTCGACCTGGCAGCCTTCACGCTGCTGGTGATGTTCAGCCTGTGGCAGATGCCGCACAGCTTTGCCATCGCCATCTTCCGCTTCAAGGACTACAGCGCGGCCAACATTCCGGTTCTGCCGGTGGCGCGCGGTGTTCTGGCGGCGAAGAAGCAGATCGTGCTGTACGTGCTGGCGTTCGTGCTGGCCACCTTGATGCTGACCCTGGGCGGTTACGCCGGCCTGGGTTACCTGGTGGTCGCAGCGGCCATGGGCCTGTACTGGCTGTACATGGCCTGGGGTGGCTACAAGGCCGAGGACGACAGCAAGTGGGCGCGCAAGGTGTTTGGTTTCTCCATCCTCACCGTCACGGCCCTGAGCCTGATGATGTCGGTGGACAGCCAGACCGCCGCCGACGTGCTGATGACCTACGCACGCTGATAGCCCGGCAGTTGCTGCACTGAAAACCCCGACGCTCGCGTCGGGGTTTTTTATTGGGCGGCGTAAAGCCTGAGCGCCGCATTCCATGCAAAGCATCTGAAAATCATCCATTAAACAGGAAATAGTCGTTTACAAGCGGCTGTTTCCGGCAGTATGTTTCGCCATGGCCGCAGCAGTGGCCAGCGTCGCTCGGACGGTTCCGGGCGCTTACGTACTTCGAGGAAACACCCATGGCCGACTCCGTCACGCCACGCCGCTTTTCGCGCATCGATCGCCTCCCGCCCTATGTGTTCAACATCACCGCCGAACTGAAGATGGCCGCCCGCCGCCGTGGCGAGGACATTATCGACCTGAGCATGGGCAACCCTGACGGCGCCACGCCGCCGCACATCGTCGAGAAACTGGTGCAGGTCGCGCAGCGCGACGATACCCACGGTTACTCGACCTCCCGCGGTATCCCGCGTCTGCGCCGGGCCATCTCCAACTGGTACAAGCAACGCTACGAGGTCGACATCGACCCGGAAAGCGAAGCCATCGTCACCATCGGTTCCAAGGAAGGCCTGGCGCACCTGATGCTCGCCACCCTCGACCAAGGTGACACCGTGCTGGTGCCCAACCCCAGCTACCCCATTCATATCTACGGCGCAGTGATCGCCGGTGCGCAGGTGCGGTCGGTGCCGCTGGTGCCGGGGGTGGATTTTTTCAAGGAGCTGGAGCGGGCGATCCGCGAGTCGATTCCCAAGCCGAAGATGATGATCCTGGGCTTCCCCTCCAACCCCACCGCGCAGTGCGTCGAACTGGACTTCTTCGAGCGCGTGGTGGCGCTGGCCAAGCAGTACAACGTGCTGGTGATTCACGACCTGGCCTACGCCGATATCGTCTACGACGGCTGGAAGGCACCGTCGATCATGCAGGTGCCGGGGGCCAAGGACATCGCGGTGGAGTTCTTCACCTTGTCCAAGAGCTACAACATGGCCGGCTGGCGCATCGGCTTCATGGTCGGCAACCCGGAGCTGGTCGGCGCCCTGGCGCGGATCAAGAGCTACCACGACTACGGCACCTTCACACCGCTGCAAGTGGCCGCCATCGCCGCTCTGGAAGGTGATCAGCAATGCGTTCGCGATATCGCCGAGCAGTACCGGCAGCGGCGCAACCTGCTGGTCAAAGGCCTGCATGAGTTGGGCTGGATGGTCGAGAACCCCAAGGCCTCGATGTACGTCTGGGCGAAGATTCCCGAGGCTTACGCCCACCTGGGGTCGCTGGAGTTCGCCAAGAAGCTGCTGGCCGAAGCCAAGGTCTGTGTCTCGCCGGGTGTCGGCTTCGGTGACTATGGCGACGACCACGTGCGCTTTGCCTTGATCGAAAACCAGGACCGTATCCGCCAGGCCATTCGCGGCATCCGGCAGATGTTCCGCGCCGACGGCCTGAGCCACAAATAGCCCGGTCGAGGAGGTCGCCAGGCGGCCTCCTCGTAGTGTCGGATCGACGGCGATTTATTTTTCATCGCCCCTCTTCTCAGCCGCACGGGCATGGATTAAAAAGAGCGCGCGGGCAAGACCCGCTCTCCTCAACTCTCCCTCCGTGGGCATCATGTCCGAATACAACCCTTGCCTTGACTGCGGCGCCTGCTGCGGGTTTTTTCGTGTGTCTTTCTTCTGGGGCGAATGCCAGTCTGCCGGTGGCGTCGTGCCCGATGATCTGGTGGTGCAGATCAACCCGACCCGCGTCGCCATGATCGGCACCGATGCCAAGCCCATCCGTTGTATCAGCCTGGACGGCGAGATCGGCAATAAGGTCGGTTGCAGCATCTACGCCAACCGTTCCAGTCCCTGCCGGGAGTTCGAGGCGTCGTGGGTCGATGGCGTGCACAATCCCAGCTGCGATGCTGCGCGCGCTGCGTATGGTCTGCCGCCGCTGGAGGCCAACGAGCCACACTGGCCCGACGATGACGACAACGGCGCCCAGGTGGCGTAACAGAGCACGGCGTCGCTGTTTGCGCAGATGTCCATTCGACCAAGGCCTGATCCGCTTGGGACGGCCTCTCGGATGACACTGGAACGTCATGTGACGGTAACGGAGAGTGCGCGTGCCCCAGCCTTACAGCTTCCCCAGCGACCTGTGCCTCGACAGCCCGCGCCTGCAGCTGCGGCCCATGCGCCATGCCGATGCACCGACCTGGCTGACGATCATGGCCGACCCACAGGTCATGCGCTACTGGCACCACGCGCCATGGCAGGAGGTGGCCGAGGCCGAGACTGCGCTGGCGGCTGACCGCGAGGCGTACGTTGAAGGGCGTCAGCTCAAACTGGGCATGTACCGCCGTGACAACGCCGAGCTGATCGGCATGGTCCAGCTGTTCAACCTCGAGCCGGGCTCTCGCCGTGGCGAAATCGGCTACTGCCTGAGCAGCGCCGTGCAAGGCCGCGGCTATATGGACGAAGCGCTGACCTGCTTCATCGATTACCTGGCTCACACCCTGCACCTGCGGCGCCTGGAGGCGGAAATCGACCCACGCAACGACGGTTCGGCGCGCACCTTGGAGCGTCAGGGTTTCGTCCTCGAGGGCACCTTGCGCGCACGCTGGTGCATCGCCGGCGAATTGTCCGACTCCGGTTTGTACGGCCTGCTGCTGGAACCGCCTGTGGCCTGAGCGCGGTTGAGCGGCACCCGCCGCTGGGTTATGGTCGGGCCCCGTTCCAGTTGCCTGCGGTCGTGTTCTTGCCTGCCTACTACCTCTCCCTGAGCCTGCTGCTGTACCTCGCCAGCCTGTTCTTCGCCGGCGCGAACATGAGCGGCGGCTACCAACTGTCGGCGCTGCAGATGCTTATCTACGGGCCGTGGGGCATGCCGTTCGGGCTGTTCCAGTGGTTCGCCAATCCCTTGTTCGCGCTGGCCGTGCTGGCGCATCGACGCTTTCGCCGACTGGCGCTGCTGGCGGGTGTGGGCGCGCTGTATGTGGCGCTGGGCAGCTTTGCCATCGAGCGACTGCCGGATAACGTCAGCTATGAGTTTCATGACGTAACCGCCCTGGGGCTGGGCTTCTATCTGTGGGGGCTGGCGCTGCTGGCGTTCTGCGCAGGCCAGGCCTGGCACTGCTGGAGGGCGCAACGTGCGCAGGATGTGCCTGGCTGGCGCTGGTGGGATGGGGTGGTGATCGTCGCGCTGTTGGCGGTGGTGTATGCCGGCTTGCAGATGCCGGCGCTGCGGTTCGAGCCGGGGGCGGTGTTGATGCCGGCCGAGCAGGGGCAGGTGTTATAGCGGTAGGGCGTGTGCACTGCGTTGTTGCATTTGCCGGAACTGCCCGGGCGCTTGCAGAGTCAAGCGAACAGTCATGTCTGTCTCTGCCGAGCGTGTCTGACAGACTGTCTTGGATATTCGGATAACGCTCGACTGGCAGAACTGTCAGGCGTAATCCCTGCACATTTTGCGCACAACCAATGGACGACTCACTCATGCTCAAGATCTCCCTCGTGACCAGCGCCCTCGCAGCGGCTTTGATGCTTTCCAATGCACAGGCCGCCGAAGGCTCCAAGGCCTACACCCAGTGCATGGACAAAGCCTCAAGCACCTCGCTCATGAGCACTTGCATCCAGAGCGAAAGCGCTCGCCAGGACGCGCGCCTGAATCAGGCTTACAAGCAACTGATGGGCAAGCTCGCAGCGCCGAAGCAGAAGACCCTGCGCGAAGTGCAGCGCAACTGGATCACCTATCGCGACAGCAACTGCACGTTCTGGGGGCGTTTGAATGATGGCACCATCTCGCAACTGGACGGCGCCATGTGCATCAAGGACATGACCGAGAGCCGCGCCCATGAGCTGGAGCGCATGCTCAACCCTGAGGGCTAGACCCGCGTCGTCTCGATGCGAGGTTCATCACCCTGAGCCTCGCACTGCGCCTCGCGCTGCATCGATTCCAGGTTGCGCTCGATGGTCTCGCAAATCGCGTCCATCTTGATCTGGTGTTCGCTGACCTTGAACGGGCTCTGCAGGTCGGTGCCGATTCGCTCGATCGCCAGCAGCATGAAGCCGACCACGGTGGAGGCCAGCGGGGTGAACCAGCCCAGCGATTCGACGATGCCCACCGGCACGATCAGGCAGAACAGGCTGATGAACAGTCGCGGGAAATACACGTAGGGAAAGGGCAGGGGCGTGTTGGCGATGCGCTCCATGCCGCCCTGGGCGTTGGAGATGTCGACCAGGGTCGATTCCAGGCGCGCCAGGCGAATGCTGTCGAGCCGCCCGGCCTTGTACTCGCGGGCCAGCAACGCGGCTGAGCCGGCGAGGATGTCGTTGGCGAAGTTGTTCGAGCCGTTGCGCCGCTCGAATTCCTGCTGTGGCATGAACGCCATCAGCTCCGGCGGGCACGGCTCGCCCTTCAGATGCGCGGCCAGGCAGTTGACGTAGGCCACCTGACGGCGCAACAGCGTCGCCTTGACCGGGTTGAGGCCTTCGTCGCTATCGTCGATCAGGGTCAGCACCTGGCGGGCGAAGCTGCGCGAGCTGTTGACCATCGCCCCCCACAGCGTGCGCGCTTCCCACCAGCGGTTGTAGGCGCTGCTGTTGCGAAAGCTGACCAGCACCACCAACGCCGAGCCGAGCAAGGTCAGTGGTATCAGCGGCAGGTTGAACTTGCTGTTGAGGAACAGCATGAAGTCGATGGTCACCACGACGTCCCAGATCAGCAGCCAGAACAGTGACCAGCCGATGTAGCCGAAGGTCTTCACCACCAGGCGATATTTACGGGCAATGGCTTCTTTCAAGATGCGTTCTCATGTTCATTGACATGAGTCATCGGACGTCGCGACCCGAGCAAGGTTCGCGCGTCCCATTGTCGCGTGCGGCCAGGCCGGGCTATTGAGCGGCGGCCTTCGCCACCAGGCCGATGGCCGCCGGGCGCTTCGGCTCGGCGCCGCCATGCGCCAGCTTGTACTGGTAACGGCGCCATTCACGCTCGATCTCGTTGTAGGGCATGAACACGCTGACCCGCTGCGCCCCGGCAAGGTCTGGCCGGCGCTCGCCGTCGATTTCATCCTTGGCGATGAACGCAACGTTGATGCCCAGCACCTTGCCGTCATCGGCGAACAGCGGCCCACCCGACATGCCCTTGACCAGCGGGCCGTCATGCACCGAATAGAACACCCCGCCGCCGGTGCCCTTCAGGCGCACCAGCGCACCGCTGGCATGGCCACGACCCTCGACCGGCATCGACAAGCCATTGAAACCTACGGCCGTGACCGCCTCGCCCGGCACGAACTGGCGCCACTGCGGCACGCTGCTGGCCTTGTGCCGGAAGAACACCACATCACCCAGCCCCTCATGCACCACGCCGGGAAGGAACGGCGTGTGCTTGGCGGTGACGGCGTAGTCCTCATTCCACTGAATGGCCGTTGCCATCAGCAGCATCGGCAGCGGCGCGCCCGAATGGACGACGAAGGCCTGGTCATGGAGAGGGTTTGTAGCGAAAGAACTGGTGGGCATTCCATTGCACCCACTCAACAGCATCATTGCTGCGAGGCAGGGCACAGTCGTTTTCATGGGGACGTCGCGAGGAAGGGTGGAGGAGCCGGCCAAAACCTATCAGCCGCGTTCTACTTTGGGACTAACCCAAACGTCGCAGAGTGTACTAGTGGCACGTGGCTATTAACCATGGATTTTGCGTATGCAGCAGATAGATTCCGCTAGGTGGTAGGCGTTCTCAGGACGGCGCAGGCTGGCGGGTTGTGCGAGGGCATAGGGAGGGTGAATTGCGGGCAGCAAAAAAGGCTGCGATGGGCTGCTAACCAGTCCCACGCAACTGACCAGCGCCGATTACCCCTGAACGCCAGACACAAAAAAACCAGCTCAATGGCCGGTTTCTTTGGCGTTCCGGGTCTGGTAGAGACCGCTTGGAACTTGATGATGGTGCCCCGAGGGAGACTCGAACTCCCACTCCTTTCGAAAACGGATTTTGAATCCGCCGCGTCTACCAATTCCGCCATCAGGGCTTGTCGGCGCGCAGTATAGAGAGGCGCCGTCGGTCGGTCAATCGGCTTTCATGGTCAATTTTTACCGGTTGGGCTAAACTTCCCGGCTTTGTCGAACCGAACACCATCATGCGCGTCGCCGATTTCTCTTTCGAACTCCCTGATTCCCTGATCGCTCGCCATCCGCTGGCCGAGCGCCATGGCAGCCGTCTGCTGGTCCTCGATGGGCCGAGCGGGGCGCTGGCGCACCGGCAGTTCACCGACCTGCTCGAATACCTGCGCCCAGGCGACCTGATGGTGTTCAACAACACCCGGGTGATTCCGGCGCGGTTGTTCGGCCAGAAGGCGTCCGGCGGCAAGCTGGAAGTGCTGGTCGAGCGTGTGCTCGATAGCCACCGCGTGCTGGCTCACGTGCGTGCCAGCAAGGCGCCGAAGGTGGGCACGCAGTTGCTCATCGACGGCGGCGGCGAGGCCGAGATGGTCGCCCGCCACGACACGCTGTTCGAGCTGCGCTTCAGCGAAGAAGTGCTGCCTTTGCTCGAGCGGGTCGGGCACATGCCTTTGCCGCCTTATATAGACCGCCCCGACGAAGGCGCCGACCGCGAGCGTTACCAGACCGTCTACGCCGAGCGCGCCGGTGCGGTAGCCGCGCCCACTGCCGGGCTGCACTTCGATCAGCAACTGCTGGCGCAGATCGCCGCCAAGGGCGTCGAGCAGGCCTTCGTGACCTTGCATGTCGGTGCCGGCACCTTCCAGCCGGTGCGGGTCGACAACATCGAAGACCACCACATGCATAAAGAGTGGTTGGAAGTCAGCCAGGACGTGGTAGATGCCGTGGCGGCGTGCCGCGCTCGCGGTGGCCGGGTCATTGCCGTGGGCACCACCAGCGTGCGCTCGCTGGAAAGCGCGGCCCGCGATGGCCAGCTCAAGGCGTTCAGTGGTGACACCGACATCTTCATCTACCCCGGTCGGCCGTTCCATGTGGTCGATGCGCTGGTGACCAACTTCCATCTGCCGGAGTCCACGCTGCTGATGCTGGTCTCGGCCTTCGCCGGTTATCCCCAGACCATGGCCGCCTACGCCGCGGCGGTCGCTGAGGGCTACCGCTTCTTCAGTTACGGTGATGCCATGTTCATCACCCGCAATCCGGCGCCGCGTGGCCCCGAGGATCAAGCATGAGTCGCACCTGTCGAATGTCGTTCGAACTGCTGGCCACCGACGGCAAGGCCCGTCGCGGTCGGCTGACCTTCCCGCGTGGCACGGTCGAGACCCCGGCGTTCATGCCGGTGGGCACCTATGGCACGGTCAAGGGCATGCTGCCGCGTGACATCGAAGCCACCGGCGCAGAGATCATCCTCGGCAACACCTTCCACCTGTGGCTGCGTCCGGGCACCGAGGTGATCAAGAAGCACAACGGCCTGCACGATTTCATGCAGTGGAAAGGCCCGATTCTGACCGACTCCGGCGGCTTCCAGGTGTTCAGCCTGGGCGCCATGCGCAAGATCAAGGAAGAAGGCGTGACCTTCGCCTCGCCGGTCGACGGCTCCAAGGTGTTCATGGGCCCGGAAGAGTCGATGCAGGTGCAGCGCGACCTGGGTTCGGACATCGTGATGATCTTCGACGAATGCACGCCGTACCCGGCCGAGCATGATGTGGCGCGTACCTCCATGGAGCTGTCGTTGCGCTGGGCGCAGCGCTCGAAGAATGCCCATGGCGACAACTCGGCGGCGCTGTTCGGCATCGTCCAGGGCGGCATGCATGAAGACCTGCGCATGCGCTCGCTCGAAGGCCTGGACAAGATCGGCTTCGATGGCCTGGCCATCGGCGGGCTGTCGGTCGGCGAGCCCAAGCATGAAATGATCAAGGTGCTGGACTACCTGCCAGGGCAGATGCCTGCTGACAAACCTCGTTACCTTATGGGGGTAGGCAAGCCCGAGGATCTTGTAGAGGGTGTGCGCCGCGGCGTCGACATGTTCGACTGCGTGATGCCTACGCGCAATGCGCGCAATGGCCATCTGTTCGTCGATACCGGGGTGATCAAGATCCGTAACGCGTTCCATCGCCATGATGAATCGCCGCTCGATCCAACCTGTGATTGCTACACCTGCAGCAACTTCTCGCGCGCCTACCTGCATCACCTGGACAAGTGCGGAGAAATGCTCAGCAGCATGTTGAATACCATCCACAACTTGCGTCATTACCAGCGCTTGATGGCTGGTTTGCGCGAGGCTATTCAACAGGGTAAATTGGCCGCCTTTGTCGACGCCTTCTATGCCAAACGCGGGCTGCCTGTGCCGCCGCTGGACTGAGTGTTCCTCACCGAATGTACACGCTTCGCCTGTGCATAACGCTAGCAACTGGAGTGTCAAATGAGCTTTCTGATTCCTGCCGCCTACGCGGACGCCGCAGCCCCTGCCGCCGCGGGTCCTGCCGGTTTTGAATGGATCTTCCTGGTCGGCTTCCTGGTCATCTTCTACCTGATGATCTGGCGTCCACAGGCCAAGCGCGCCAAAGAGCAGAAGAACCTGCTGGGCAACTTGCAGAAAGGTGACGAAGTTGTCACCAACGGTGGTATCGCCGGCAAGATCGTCAAAGTTTCCGATGACTTCGTGGTGCTGGAAGTGTCTGACACCGTCGAATTGAAGTTCCAGAAGGGCGCCATCGCGGCGACCCTGCCAAAAGGTACGCTCAAAGCGATCTGAGGCACCGGTTTTATTTTTCCAGTCGGGGCGCGCAACGCGCCCCGCGTCTTGAACGGGCGGCGTGATGCTGAACAAATACCCTCTGTGGAAATACGCACTGATCCTGCTGGTACTGGCGATCGGTTTCATTTATTCCGCTCCCAACCTCTACCCGGACGATCCGGCCGTACAGATCAGTGGTGCCAGTTCGGCGCTGCAGGTCAATCAGGCCGACCTGGATCGCGTCAGCAAGGCGCTGACCGATGCCGGCATCGCCGTCAAAGGCGCCAGCCTGGGTGAGAAGGGCAGTGGCCTGGTGCGTCTGAGCAATCAGGAAGACCAGCTGCCAGCCAAGGATGTGGTGCGCAAGGCGCTCGGCGATGACTATGTCGTGGCCCTGAACCTGGCCCAGACCACCCCGCAGTGGCTGCGCAAGATCGGCGCCAGCCCGATGAAGCTCGGCCTGGACCTGTCCGGTGGTGTGCATTTCCTTTTGGAAGTGGACATGGACAAGGCCATGAGCGCGCGCATGAAAGTCTACGAGGGCGAGGTGAAGACCTTGCTGCGTAAAGAGCGCATCCGCTACCGCAGCCTGCCGCAACAGAACGGCGGCATCATGCTCGGCTTCGCCGACGACGCTACCCGCGAACAGGCCCGCAGCCTGGTACGCAAGAATTTCAACGACTTCGACCTGACCACCACCGAGCGCAACGGCCAGGCCGTGCTGCGCATGGCGCTGACCCAGGCGAAGATCGCCGAGATCCGCGAATACTCGATCCGCCAGAACCTGACCACCGTGCGTAACCGGGTCAACGAGCTGGGCGTGGCCGAGCCGCTGGTTCAGCGCCAGGGCGCCAACCGCATCGTGGTCGAGCTGCCGGGCGTGCAGGACACCGCCGAGGCCAAGCGTATTCTCGGCAAGACCGCCAACCTCGAGTTCCGCTTCGGCGCCGAGCCAGGTGCATCGCGCGCCACCAGTGAAGTGTTCGAGTTCCGCGAAGGCGGCCGCTCGGCACCGGTCGAGCGCGGCCTGATCATCACCGGTGACCAGGTCACCGACGCCCAGGCCAGCTACGACGAACACGGTCGTCCGCAGGTCAACATTCGTCTCGACGGCCATGGTGGCGAACTGATGAGCCGCGCCACGCGCAGCAACGTCGGTCGCAGCATGGCGGTGATCTTCATCGAGCAGAAGCCGATCACCCGCTACGTCAAGCAGAGCGTCAACGGCGTCGAGAAGGAAGTGCCGGTCCAAAGCTTCCAGGAAGAGAAGAAGATCATCAGCCTGGCGACCATTCAGTCGCCGCTGGGCAGCCAGTTCCGCATCACCGGTCTCAACGGCCAGGGCGAATCCTCCGAGCTCGCGCTGCTGCTGCGTGCCGGTGGTCTGGCGGCACCGATGTACTTCGCCGAAGAGCGCACCATTGGTCCAAGCCTGGGTGCCGACAACATCACCAAAGGTGTCGATGCGTCGCTGTGGGGCATGCTCTTCGTCTCGCTGTTCATCATCGCCATCTACCGCGGCTTCGGCGTGATCGCCACCATTGCCCTGGCGGGCAACATGGTGCTGCTGCTGGCGCTGATGTCGTTGCTGGGCGCCACCCTGACCCTGCCGGGTATCGCCGGTATCGTGCTGACCATGGGTATGGCGGTCGACGCCAACGTGTTGATCTTCTCGCGGATTCGCGAGGAGCTGAAAAACGGCATGTCGGTGCAGCGCGCCATCCACGAAGGCTTCAACCGCGCCTACACCGCGATCATCGACGCCAACCTGACCAGCCTGCTGGTGGGCGGCATCCTGTTCGCCATGGGCACTGGGCCGGTCAAAGGCTTCGCGGTCACCATGTCCCTCGGGATTTTCACCTCGATGTTCACCGCCGTCATGGTGACCCGCGCAATGGTCAACCTGACCTGCGGCGGGCGTGACATCAAGAAGCTGTGGGTTTGAGGGAATAACCATGAAAACCATCAACTTCATGGGCGTACGCAACAGTGCGTTCGCCATTACCGTACTGCTCACCGTGCTGGCGCTGTTCAGCTGGTGGCAGAAGGGCCTGAACTTCGGTCTGGACTTCACCGGCGGTACGCTCATCGAGCTGACCTACGAGCGTCCGGCCGATCTCAAGGCGGTGCGCGGCGAGCTGGTCAGTTCCGGCTTCCACGAGGCCGTGGTGCAGAGCTTCGGCGCTACCACCGATCTGCTGGTGCGTATGCCGGGCGACGACCCGCAACTGGGCAACAAGGTTGCCGAGGCGCTGCAGAAGGCCGGCGGTGACAACCCGGCGACGGTCAAGCGAGTCGAGTTCGTCGGCCCGCAGGTGGGTGAAGAGCTGCGCGACCAGGGTGGCCTCGGCATGCTGCTGGCGCTGGGCGGCATCCTCATCTACCTGGCTTTCCGCTTCCAGTGGAAGTTCGCCGTCGGTGCGATCGTATCCCTGGTGCACGACGTCGTCGTGACCCTGGGTATCCTGTCGTTCTTCCAGATCACCTTCGACCTCACCGTGCTGGCTGCGGTGCTGGCGATCATCGGCTACTCGCTGAACGACACCATCGTCGTGTTCGACCGAGTGCGCGAGAACTTCCGCGTCATGCGCAAGGCGTCGCTGATCGAGAACATCAACGTCTCGACCACCCAGACCCTGCTACGCACCATCGCCACTTCGGTGTCGACCTTGCTAGCCATCGCCGCGCTGCTGTTCTTCGGCGGTGACAACCTGTTCGGCTTCTCGCTGGCGCTGTTCATCGGCGTCATGGCGGGCACCTACTCGTCGATCTACATCGCCAACGTGGTGTTGATCTGGCTGAAACTGAGCAGCGAAGACCTGATTCCCCCGGTCAAAACCGAAGGCGTGGACGATCGTCCGTAAGAGATCTCCTACGCCATTTGGCGAAACGAGAGGCGCGAGTATTGAACTCGCGCCTTTTTTTTTGCTCCAAGGCTGGGACAAGCGCGGGCGCGGACCCGCTGGATAGATCAGGAGAATTCACGTGAATAAATCAATGCTGGTAGGGACGGTACTGGGTGCTGTTGCAGTGACTGCCGGCGGGGCGCTGGCGACGTATAGCCTGGTCAACAAAGGCCCGGAGTACGCCCAAGTGACCGACGTGCAACCGATCAAGCAGCAAATCAAGACGCCCCGTGAAGTGTGCAAGGACGTGACCGTGACCCGTCAGGCACCGGTCAAGGATCAGCACCAGATCGCCGGTACCGTGGTGGGTGCGCTGGCTGGCGGCCTGCTCGGCAATCAGATCGGCGGTGGCAACGGCAAGAAGCTCGCCACCGTGGCCGGTGCCGTGGGCGGCGGTTACGCCGGCAACAAGGTGCAGGAAGGCATGCAGCAGCGTGATACTTACACCACCACGCAAACCCGCTGCAACACGGTCAATGACATCAGCGACAAGGTGGTGGGTTACAACGTCAAGTACACCATCGGTGACCAGGCCGGCCAGGTGAAGATGGACCGCGACCCAGGCTCGAGCATTCCGTTGGACAAGAACGGCAAGTTGATTCTGAGTCAGAGCCAGCCGGGTCAGTGATCCACTGAATCCAAGGCATAAAAAAAGCACCTGAACGGTGCTTTTTTTATGCCTGAAAGAAACGCCAATCAGCGCTTCAGGTGTTCCGGCAGGTGCGGCTGGATGGCGGTGAGAATCGCCTTGAAGCACTTGATGTTGCCGGCAACGATGTGGCCTTTGTCGAGGAAGTCGTGACCGCCATTGAAGTCGCTGACCAGGCCACCCGCTTCTTGGATCAGCAAGACGCCAGCGGCCATGTCCCATTCCGACAGACCCGCTTCCCAGAAGCCGTCGAAGCGGCCAGCGGCAACGTAGGCCAGGTCGAGGCTGGCAGCACCGGCGCGGCGGATGCCGGCGGTCTGGCCGGTGAGGGCGCGGAACATGCCCAGGTAGCTGTCCAGGTCGCTCATCTGGTCGTCACGGAACGGGAAGCCGGTGCCGAGCAGGGCGCCGTCGAGGCTGCTGCGCGAGCTGACCCGCAGGCGGCGGCCGTTGACCTGGGCGCCGCGACCGCGGCTGGCGGTGAATTCTTCCTGGCGAACCGGGTCGACGATGACCGCGTGCTCGAGGCGGCCGCGGTATTTGCAGGCGATGCTCACGGCGAAATGCGGAATACCGCGCAGGAAGTTGGTGGTGCCATCGAGCGGGTCGATGATCCAGAGGTAATCTTTGCCTTCTTCACCACTGCCAGCATGCAGGCCGGTTTCCTCGCCAAGGATGGAGTGGTTCGGGTAGGCCTTGCGCAGGGCTTTGACGATGGTCTCTTCAGCGGCGCGGTCAACCTCGGAGACGTAGTCTTTCGCACCCTTTTCGTCGACCTTGAGGCTGTCCAGGCGTTCGATGGAGCGGAAGATCAGTTCACTGGCGCTGCGCGCAGCGCGCAGCGCGATATTCAGCATAGGCTGCATGGGCGTTTCACCTGGAATGTTAAAGAATAAAGCCGGCCATTCTAGCAGAAATTCACGCAGGCAAAAGCGCCACATGCAGGTACGTGGCACAAGCAGGGTCGCTTCTGTAAGATTGCGGCCCGCCATTCCCGCCACTGAGAGCCCATCGCCTTGCTGCAGAATATTCGTGTTGTTCTGGTCAATACCAGTCACCCCGGCAACATCGGCGGCGCTGCGCGTGCCATGAAAAACATGGGCCTGTCGCGCCTGGTGCTGGTGCAACCCAAGGCCTTTCCGTCCGAACAGGCCAGCGCCCGCGCCTCGGGTGCCGACGACCTGCTCGCCAGCGCCGAGGTGGTCGACAGCCTCGAGGCGGCCCTGGTCGGCTGTACCTTGGTGCTAGGCACCAGCGCCCGCGACCGCAGCCTGCCCTGGCCCATGCTCGACCCGCGCGAATGCGGCGTGAAGGCGGTCGAGCATGCCGGCGGCGGCGAGCAGATCGCCCTGGTGTTCGGTCGCGAGCACGCCGGGCTGACCAACGACGAACTGCAGCGATGTCACTTTCACGTGCACATTCCTTCCAACCCCGACTTCAGTTCGCTGAACCTGGCCGCTGCCGTGCAGGTGCTGGCCTACGAGGCGCGCAGCGCCTGGCTGGCTGCGCAGGATGGCGATCAGATCGAGGTGGAGGATGCCGGCGAGCCGCTGGCGACCATGGATGAGATGGAGCGCTTCTACGATCACCTGGAGCAGACTCTGGTGCAGATCGGCTTCCTCGACCCGGCCAAGCCCAAGCACCTGATGGCGCGTCTGCGTCGTCTGTATGGGCGCAGTGCGGTCAATCATTCGGAAATGAGCATTTTGCGCGGCATCCTCACCGAGACCCAGAAGGTCGCTCGGGGCGAGCCGCATAAACGGAAGGACTGAAATCAGATGTTCGAGCGGCTGCGTGAAGATATCCAGAGCGTATTCCACCGTGATCCTGCGGCGCGCAATACTTTCGAGGTGCTGACCTGCTACCCCGGCATGCACGCGATCTGGCTGCACCGCCTGGGTCATGCGCTGTGGCGGCGTGACTGCAAATGGCTGGCGCGGCTGGTGTCGAATTTTGGCCGCTGGCTGACGGGTATCGAGATTCACCCGGGTGCCACCATTGGCCGGCGTTTCTTCATCGACCACGGCATGGGTATCGTCATCGGCGAAACCGCTGAGATCGGCGACGACGTCACCCTTTACCAGGGTGTGACCCTGGGTGGCACCAGCTGGAACAAGGGCAAGCGTCACCCGACCCTGGAAGACGGTGTGGTGGTCGGTGCCGGGGCCAAGGTGCTCGGCCCGTTCACCGTCGGTGCCGGGGCGAAGATCGGCTCCAATGCGGTGGTCACCAAGGCTGTGCCTGCCGGGGCGACGGCGGTGGGCATTCCCGGGCGCATCATCGTCAAGAGCGAGGAGGGCGGTGAGCTCGAGGCGCGGCGCAAGGCCATGGCCGAGAAGATCGGCTTCGATGCCTATGGCGTCAGTGGCGAGATGCCTGACCCGGTGGCGCGTGCCATCGGGCAGATGCTCGATCACCTGCAGGCGGTCGATGAGCGCCTCGAAGGTATGTGCGGGGCGCTGACTCAGCTGGGTAGCGACTACCGCGCCAAAGAGCTGCCGGCCTTGCCTGAAGAAGGCTTCGTCGAAGAAAAGGACGCCGCCCGCAGCGACGCCCAGGCGCACTGATTTCGCCATGCCACCCGCGTAGCGTGTGCAGGCCCGCATGGGTCTGCTACACTCGCGACCACTTCCCTGGGTAAACCCGACCAAAGCGCTAGGTCTTATAGTTGACTTAAATGCTCGGGAATTGCATACTGGCGCCCATTCCGTAACTCCCGTGGTACCCATAGCCATGCGACTGACTACCAAAGGCCGATACGCCGTAACCGCCATGCTCGACCTGGCGTTGCACGCGCAGCACGGGCCTGTGTCCCTGGCCGATATTTCCGAGCGCCAAGGGATTTCCCTCTCTTACCTGGAACAGTTGTTCGCCAAGCTTCGGCGCAGCAGCCTGGTTTCCAGTGTGCGCGGTCCGGGCGGTGGATATCAGCTGTCCCGCGGTATGGAAACCATTGAAGTGGCCCAGGTCATCGACGCTGTCAACGAGTCGGTCGACGCCACCCGTTGCCAAGGCCTTGGCGATTGCCACTCCGGCGACACCTGCCTGACCCACCACCTGTGGTGCGACCTCAGCCAGCAGATCCACGAATTCCTCAGCGGCATCAGCCTGGCCGACCTCGTCATGCGCCGTGAGGTGCAAGAAGTCGCCCATCGCCAGGACCTGCGCCGGGTCGCCGGCCGCGCCGCGCAGATGGACAAGATTGAGACGTCCGCCGTCGAATGACAGAGCGGCGCCAACGCCTGATAGGAGATATCCAATGAAGTTGCCGATCTACCTCGATTACTCCGCGACCACCCCGGTCGATCCCCGTGTCGCCCAGAAAATGGCTGATTGCCTGCTGATGGACGGCAACTTTGGTAACCCGGCATCGCGCTCTCACGTGTTCGGCTGGCGCGCCGAGGAAGCGGTAGAGAATGGCCGTCGCCAGGTCGCCGAGCTGATCAACGCCGACCCGCGCGAGATCGTCTGGACCAGCGGTGCCACCGAGTCCGACAACCTCGCCCTCAAAGGCGTCGCGCACTTCTATCAGTCCAAAGGCAAGCACATCATCACCTCCAAGATCGAGCACAAGGCGGTGTTGGATACGGCGCGTCAGCTCGAGCGTGAAGGCTTCGAAGTGACCTACCTCGAGCCGGGTGCCGACGGTATCGTCACTCCGGCCATGGTCGAGGCGGTGCTGCGCGATGACACCATCCTGGTCTCGCTGATGCACGTGAACAACGAAGTCGGCTCGATCAACGACATCACCGCCATCGGCGAACTGACCCGCGCTCGCGGCGTGCTGTTCCACGTCGATGCGGCGCAATCGGCCGGCAAGGTCGAAATCGACCTGCAGAAGATGAAAGTCGACCTGATGTCGTTCTCGGCACACAAGGTCTACGGCCCCAAAGGTATCGGCGCGCTGTACGTCAGCCGCAAGCCACGTGTGCGCCTGGAGGCCATGGTCCACGGTGGCGGCCACGAGCGCGGCATGCGTTCCGGCACCCTGCCGACCCACCAGATCGTCGGCATGGGCGAAGCGTTCGCCATCGCCAAGCAGGAAATGGCCGAGGAAAACGTGCGCATCAAGGCCTTGAGCGACCGCTTCTTCAAGCAGGTTTCCGACCTGGAAGAGCTCTACATCAACGGCAGCCAGACCCAGCGCGTACCGCACAACCTGAACCTGAGCTTCAACTACGTCGAAGGCGAGTCGCTGCTGATGTCCCTCAAGGACATCGCGGTTTCCTCGGGTTCGGCGTGCACCTCCGCTTCGCTGGAACCGTCCTACGTGCTGCGTGCACTGGGCCGTAACGACGAACTGGCACACAGCTCGATTCGCTTCTCCTTCGGCCGCTTCACCCGCGAAGAAGAAGTCGACCACGCCGCGCAGAAAGTCTGCGAGGCCGTGAACAAACTGCGCGAACTGTCGCCCCTGTGGGACATGTACAAGGACGGCGTCGACATCTCCAAGATCGAGTGGGCCGCCCACTAAGCAGTCGCCAGTAAGAGCGGCTCCCTGACGAGGAAGGAATTGCACCATGGCATACAGCGAAAAGGTCATCGACCACTACGAAAACCCGCGTAACGTCGGCAAGATGAATGCCGAGGACCCGGATGTCGGCACCGGCATGGTCGGCGCCCCTGCGTGCGGCGACGTCATGCGCCTGCAGATCAAGGTCAACGAGCAGGGCGTCATCGAAGACGCCAAGTTCAAGACCTACGGCTGCGGCTCGGCCATCGCTTCGAGCTCTCTTGCCACCGAGTGGATGAAGGGCAAGACCCTCGACGAAGCCGAGACCATCAAGAACACCCAGCTGGCTGAAGAGCTGGCGTTGCCACCGGTCAAGATCCACTGCTCGGTACTCGCCGAGGATGCCATCAAGGCAGCCGTACGCGACTACAAGCAGAAGAAAGGCTTGATCTGAGCGCCTGTCGCCAGGCATTCGATGAGAGGTAAGGAGTTCCGATGGCTATCAGCATGACAGAAGCCGCCGCCAACCATATTCGCCGCTCCCTCGACGGGCGCGGCAAAGGTGAGGGCATTCGCCTCGGCGTGCGCACCACCGGCTGCTCGGGTCTGGCCTATGTGCTGGAGTTCGTCGACGAGTTGGCAGGGGAAGACCAGGTCTTCGAGAACCACGGCGTGAAGGTCATCATCGACCCGAAAAGCCTGGTCTACCTCGATGGCACCGAGCTCGACTTCGTCAAGGAAGGGTTGAACGAGGGCTTCAAGTTCAACAACCCCAACGTGCGCGGTGAATGTGGCTGCGGCGAAAGCTTCAATGTCTGAGGCCTGACGTGGGTACTCCTTGCCATTACGCGCTGTTCGACTTGCAGCCCGCCTTCCGTCTGGACCTCGACAAGCTGGCCGTTCGCTACCGCGAACTGGCCCGCGAGGTTCATCCCGACCGCTTCGCTGACGCTTCCGAGCGTGAGCAGCGCGTTGCCCTGGAAAAGTCCGCGGCCCTCAACGAGGCCTACCAGACCCTGCGCAGCCCGCCTCGGCGTGCGCGCTACCTGCTGGCCATCAGTGGCCAGGAAGTGCCGCAGGAAGTGACGGTGCACGATCCCGAGTTCCTTCTGCAGCAGATGCAGTTGCGTGAAGAGCTCGAAGACTTGCAGGACGAGGCCGATCTTGATGGCGTGGCGCAGTTCAAGCGCCGCCTCAAGGCTGCCCAGCAGACCCTCGACGAGACCTTCGCCAGTTGCTGGGACGACCCGGCCGAGCGCGAGCAGGCCGAGCGACTGATGCGCCGCATGCAGTTTCTCGACAAGCTCGCCCAGGAAGTGCGCCAACTCGAAGAGCGCCTCGACGATTAACCCGGCGTTACCCGTGATGACGCCTAAGGTACTCAGATAAGCATGGCCCTATTGCAGATCGCCGAACCCGGTCAGAGCCCCCAGCCGCACCAGCGTCGCCTGGCGGTGGGGATCGACCTGGGCACCACCAACTCGCTGGTCGCTGCCGTACGCAGTGGTCGCAGCGAGCCCCTGCCCGACGCTCAAGGCACACTCATCTTGCCGTCTGCCGTGCGTTACCTGGCGGACCGCACCGAAATCGGCCTGGCGGCCCGCGACGCGGCGCCGAGCGACCCGTTCAACAGCATCCTTTCAGTCAAGCGCCTGATGGGCCGCGGCCTGAGTGACGTCAAGCAACTGGGCGAACAGCTGCCCTATCGCTTCGTCGAGGGTGAGTCGCATATGCCGTTCATCGACACCGTGCAGGGGCCCAAGAGCCCGGTGCAGGTGTCGGCGGACATTCTCAAGGCGTTGCGCCTGCGCGCCGAGCAGACCCTGGGTGGCGAACTGGTGGGTGCGGTGATCACCGTCCCGGCCTACTTCGACGATGCCCAGCGCCAGGCCACCAAGGACGCCGCGCGCTTCGCCGGGCTCAACGTTCTGCGCCTGCTCAACGAGCCGACCGCAGCGGCCGTGGCCTATGGCCTCGACCAGAATGCCGAAGGCCTGGTCGCCATCTACGATCTGGGTGGCGGCACGTTCGATATTTCCATCCTGCGCCTGAGCGCCGGGGTGTTCGAGGTGCTGGCCACCGGTGGCGACACTGCCCTGGGCGGCGACGACTTCGATCACGCCATCGCCGGCTGGATCATCGAACAGGCGGGCCTGTCGTCCGACCTCGACCCGGCCACCCAGCGCCTGCTGTTGCAGACCGCGCGCACCGCCAAGGAAGCCCTGACCGAGCAAGGCAGCATTTCGCTCAGCCACGGCCAATGGTCGGGTGAGCTGAGCCGTAGTGGCTTCGAGGCGCTGATCGAGCCGATGGTCGCCCGTAGCCTCAAATCGTGCCGCCGCGCCCTGCGCGACAGTGGCGTCGAGGTCGAGGAAGTGGCTGCCGTGGTCATGGTCGGCGGTTCGACCCGTGTGCCGCGCGTGCGCGAGGCGGTTGGCGAGCTGTTCGGGCGCGAGCCCTTGACCTCCATCGATCCCGACCAGGTCGTGGCCATTGGCGCGGCGATTCAGGCCGATACCTTGGCCGGTAACCGCCGTGAAGGCGGCGAGCTGCTGCTGCTCGACGTCATTCCGCTGTCGCTGGGCCTCGAAACCATGGGCGGGCTGATGGAGAAGGTGATTCCGCGCAACACCACCATCCCGGTTGCCCGCGCGCAGGAATTCACCACGTACAAAGACGGCCAGTCGGCCATGATGATCCACGTGCTCCAGGGTGAGCGCGAGCTGATCAGCGACTGCCGTTCGCTGGCCCGTTTCGAGTTGCGCGGTATTCCGCCGATGGTGGCCGGTGCTGCGAAGATTCGCGTCACCTTCCAGGTCGATGCCGACGGCCTGCTCAGCGTCGCTGCCCGCGAGCTGGGTTCGGGTGTCGAGGCCAGCATTCAGGTCAAGCCGTCCTACGGCCTGACCGACGGTGAGGTGGCGCGCATGCTCAAGGATTCCTTCGAGCACGCCGGCGCCGACCGCAATGCCCGCCAGTTGCGCGAGCACCAGGTCGATGCCGAGCGTTTGCTCGAAGCGGTCGAAGGCGCCCTGGACGCCGATGGCGAGCGCCTGCTCGATGCAGACGAGCGTGATGCCATTGAATTCCAGATGCAGGAACTACGTGATTTGCTCGCCGGCACCGATGGCCCTGCCATCGAGCAACAGACCAAGCGTCTGTCGCAGGTGACCGATGCATTTGCCGCCCGTCGCCTTGATTCGACGGTCAAAGCCGCACTGGCCGGGCGCAACCTGAATGAGATCGAGGAGTAACCGATGCCGCTGGTGACATTCCTGCCGCACGAGAAGTTTTGCCCCGAGGGGCTGACCGTGGAGGTTGCGTCAGGGACCAATATCCTGGAGCTGGCCCACGACCATCACATCGAGATGGAAAGCGCCTGTGGCGGTGTAAAAGCCTGCACCACCTGCCACTGCATCGTGCGCCAGGGCTTCGATTCGCTCGACGAAGCCGACGAGCTCGAAGAAGACATGCTGGACAAGGCCTGGGGCCTGGAGGCACAATCGCGCCTGGGTTGCCAGGTGGTGGTGGGGGATGACGACCTGGTCATCGAGATTCCCAAGTATTCGCTCAACCACGCCGCCGAAGCGCCGCATTGAGGATCAGGTCATGAGTCTGAAATGGGTTGATGTACTTGATATCGCCATCGAGCTTGCAGAAAGCAAGCCTGACGTCGATCCTCGCTACGTGAATTTCGTCGATCTGCAGCGCTGGGTCATCGCACTGCCGGGTTTCACCGACGATCCGGCCCGCGGCGGCGAGAAGGTCCTCGAGGCCATCCAGGCGGCGTGGATCGAAGAAGCCGACTGACTGACGCGTGCAGGTTAGGCAATCCCCTGGAACCCGCGTATAATTCGCGGGTTTAATTTTTCGCAACACTCAATATTCTGGAGTTTTCCATGGCTGTTCAACGTACTTTCTCGATCATCAAGCCTGACGCCGTTGCCAAGAACGTCATCGGCAAGATCACTTCGCGCTTCGAAGAAGCCGGTCTGCGCATCGTTGCCTCGAAAATCAAGCAACTGTCCAAAGCCGAAGCCGAAGGCTTCTACGCTGAGCACAAAGAGCGCGGCTTCTTCGCTGACCTGGTTGCCTTCATGACCTCCGGTCCAGTTGTCGTTCAGGTTCTGGAAGGCGAGAACGCCATCGTTCGCAACCGCGAGCTGATGGGCGCTACTAACCCTAAAGAAGCTGCTGCCGGCACCATCCGTGCCGACTTCGCCGAATCCATCGACGCCAACGCTGTCCACGGTTCGGACTCCGAAGCGGCCGCTGCTCGCGAAATCGCTTACTTCTTCGCTGCTACCGAGGTAACCACTCGCTAAGCGAAAGCTTACGGGTGAGGGTGAATCCATGACGACATCTACTGGCAAAATCAACCTGTTGGGGCTGACTCAGCCGGAAATGGAACAGTTCTTCGACTCGATCGGGGAAAAGCGCTTCCGTGCCGGTCAGGTGATGAAATGGATTCACCATTTTGGCGTCGATGATTTCGCCGCCATGACCAATGTTGGCAAGGTCTTGCGCGAAAAGCTCGAGGCCGTTGCCGAGATTCGGGCTCCGGAAGTGGTCAGTGAAGACATTTCCGCCGACGGCACCCGCAAATGGGTGATCCGCGTTGCCTCTGGCAGCTGCGTTGAAACCGTCTACATTCCTACCGACGATCGCGGCACCCTGTGCGTGTCGTCTCAAGCCGGCTGCGCCCTGGACTGCAGTTTCTGCTCCACCGGCAAGCAAGGCTTCAACAGCAACCTCACCGCCGCCGAAGTGATCGGCCAGGTGTGGCTTGCGAACAAATCCTTCGGCACCGTGCCCGCCAAGATCGACCGCGCCATCACCAACGTGGTGATGATGGGCATGGGCGAGCCGTTGCTCAATTTCGACAATGTCATCGCCGCCATGAAGATCATGATGGACGATCTGGGCTATGGCATTTCCAAGCGCCGGGTCACGTTGTCGACCTCCGGCGTGGTACCGATGATCGACGAGCTGGCCAAGCACATCGACGTGTCCCTGGCGCTGTCGCTGCACGCGCCGAACGACGCACTGCGCAATCAGCTGGTGCCGATCAACAAGAAGTATCCGCTCAAGATGCTCCTCGACTCGTGCATGGGCTACATGTCCACCCTCGGTGGCAAGCGTGTGCTGACCATCGAGTACACCTTGCTCAAGGACGTCAACGATCAACCGCAGCATGCGGCCGAAATGATCGAGCTGCTGCGCGACGTGCCGTGCAAGATCAACCTGATCCCGTTCAACCCGTTCCCGCATTCGGGTTACGAGCGCCCCAGCAACAACGCCATTCGTCGTTTCCAGGACTTGCTGCACCACGCTGGCTACAACGTCACCACCCGTACCACCCGTGGTGAAGACATCGATGCCGCCTGCGGCCAGTTGGTAGGGCAGGTCATGGACCGTACCCGCCGTAGCGAACGCTACATCGCCGTGCGCCAGATCGCTGCCGATGCCGAGTTGCAAGACAGCGCCGTGCGCCTCTGACGAGACCTCCCTTGATGACCCTGCGCTCGGCGCTGTCGATCTTCACGCTATTGCTGCTCGCCGGCTGCGTGTCGAGCGGCGCCAGCGACCCGCTGGCCAGCCGCGAGGGTCGTGAACAGGCCCGGCGCGCCTACGTGCAGTTGGGGCTGGGTTACGTGCAGCGCGGTCTGAACCAGCAGGCCAAGGCGCCGCTGGCCAAGGCACTGGCCATCGCTCCCGGCGACGCTGACGCCCATGCCGCCCTGGCGCTGGTGTATCAGGCCGAGGGCGAGCCGGAGCTGGCTGATCGGCATTTCACCAAGGCCTTGCAGCAGCGTCCGACCGATACGCGAATGCTCAACAACTACGGTGCATTCCTCTATGCTCAGGGACATTTTCGTCAGGCAGAGCAGATGTTTCGCCAAGCTGCCGTCGATACCCTGTATCCTGAACGTTCGCGGGTGTACGAGAACCTGGGTCTGACCGCCCTCAGGCAAGGTCAGCACGACCAGGCTCACGAGCATCTGCACAAGGCCCTTCAACTCAATCCACATCAGCCCCGAGCATTGCTGGAAATGGCTGAGTTGGCCTACGAAAACAGGCATTATGTGCCGGCCCGGGACTACTTCAATCGTTTCAGCCAACTGAGCGACCATGACGCCCGCAGCCTGTTGCTGGGTAGCCGTCTGGCGCGTCGGTTCGACGAACAGGTTGCTGCAGCGCAGCTGGGCCAGCAATTACAACGACTCTATCCGGGTACACCGGAGTATCAGCAATACCTGTCGGAGCAACGATGAACGCCGCGCATCCCGAATCAGTAGCAGCGACCCACCAGAACCCCGGGGACACCCTGCGCCAGGCCCGAGAGGCCCGCGGCTGGTCCCAGGCCGAAGTGGCGCGCAAGCTGAACCTCACGCTCACTTCGCTGAACCATCTGGAAACCGGTGCCTTCGACAAGCTGCCGGGGCACACCTTCGCCCGCGGTTACATCCGCGCCTACGCCAAGCTGATGGACATGGACCAGGCGCCCCTGGTCGCGGCCTTCGATCAGGTCACCGGTTCCCACGCCAAAGGCAGCGACGTGCATTCGCTGGGCCGTATCGACGAGCCCAAGCGCCTGTCGCAGAACATCCTGCGCGGGGTCAGCCTGCTGGTGCTGCTGGCGGTGGTCGGCGGCGGCTTCGTCTGGTGGCAGGACCAGGGCAGCCAGCGCAGCAAAGAGCTGGCGAACATGGCCCTTGAGCATGTCGAGGTGGAAAGCGCCGACGGTACCACGCAAATCCATCCGCTCGACGAGCCGGAAGATCAGGCGGTGAACGCCGCGCAGCAGCCCGAGTCGACTGCATTGGCCTTGCCTGGCACCACCGGCGAAAGCACCGAAGCACCCGCGTCCGAGACCTCCACCGCAGCCGCTCAGCCGAGCCAGAACAGCGCTGCCGTGCCTGCACCGACTGCCCCGACGGCCTCCACCGCTCCTGCGAACAATGCCGCGAGCACACCTGCAAGCCCGGCCGCCACGCCTGCCGAAACCCCGGCACCTGCCGGCAGTGGCAAGGTGGCGATCACCTTCGTCGCCGACTGCTGGACGCAGGTCACCGATGGCAATGGCAAGGTGCTGCTCAGCGCGCTCAAGCGCAAGGGCGAAACCGTCGATCTCAGTGGCAAGCCGCCGTTCGCGGTGCGCCTGGGCTTCGCTCGTGGCGCCCAAGTCAGCTACAACGGCCAGGCGGTCGACGTCGCTTCGTTCACCAGTGGCGAGACCGCTCGCCTCAAGTTGGGACAGTAATTCATGCACGGTGAATCTCCGATCAAACGTCGCGAATCCCGCAAGATCTGGGTTGGCAATGTAGCGGTAGGCGGTGATGCGCCGATTGCCGTACAGAGCATGACCAACACCGACACCAATGATGTCGCGGCCACCGTCGCGCAGATCCAGCGCCTGGTCGATGCCGGCGTCGACATCGTTCGTGTGTCCGTGCCCGACATGGATGCCGCCGAAGCCTTCGGCCGGATCAAGCAACAGGTCAGCGTGCCGTTGGTGGCCGATATCCATTTCGACTACCGCATCGCCCTGCGCGTGGCCGAGCTGGGTGTCGACTGCCTGCGCATCAACCCCGGCAACATCGGTCGCGAAGACCGCGTGCGGGCTGTGGTCGATGCCGCGCGTGACCGCGGCATCCCGATCCGCATCGGCGTCAACGCCGGCTCCCTGGAAAAAGACCTGCAGAAGAAATACGGCGAGCCCACCCCGGCGGCGCTGGTGGAATCGGCGCTGCGCCATGTCGAGCACCTCGATCGTCTGGATTTCCAGGACTTCAAGGTCAGCGTCAAGGCCTCCGATGTGTTCATGGCGGTCGACGCCTACCGGCAATTGGCCAGGCAGATCGTCCAGCCGCTGCACCTGGGCATCACCGAAGCCGGTGGGCTGCGTTCAGGAACGGTGAAATCTGCCGTGGGCCTCGGTATGCTGCTCGCCGAAGGTATCGGTGACACCATTCGCATTTCCCTGGCCGCCGATCCGGTCGAGGAAGTGAAAGTCGGCTACGACATCCTCAAGTCCCTGCGCCTGCGTTCGCGTGGCATCAACTTCATCGCCTGCCCGAGCTGCTCGCGGCAGAATTTCGATGTGGTCAAGACCATGAACGAACTGGAAGGGCGCCTTGAAGACCTGCTGGTGCCGATGGACGTGGCGGTGATCGGTTGTGTGGTCAACGGTCCTGGCGAGGCCAAGGAGGCCCATGTCGGCCTGACCGGCGGCACGCCGAACCTGGTGTATATCGACGGCAAGCCGTCGCAGCAGCTGAACAACGACAACCTGGTCGATGAGCTGGAACGGCTCATCCGCCAGAAAGCGGCCGAGAAGGCCGACGCCGACGCGGCATTGATTGCCCGTGGCTGATACACAGATTCGTAAGGACTTTCCGTGAGCAAATCGCTGCAAGCCATCCGTGGCATGAACGACATCCTGCCCGACCAGTCGCCGCTGTGGCGCTACTTCGAGGGCACCGTGGCCAGCCTGCTGGACGGTTATGGCTACAGCCAGATTCGAACGCCCATCGTCGAGTTCACCGAGCTGTTCAAGCGCTCGATCGGCGAAGTGACCGATATCGTCGAAAAAGAGATGTACACCTTCGAAGACCGCAACGGTGATTCGCTCACTCTGCGCCCTGAAGGCACCGCCGCCTGCGTGCGCGCTGTGCTCGAGCACGGCATCACCGGTAACGGCCAGGTGCAGAAACTCTGGTACACCGGGCAGATGTTCCGCCACGAGCGCCCGCAGAAGGGCCGCTATCGGCAGTTCCACCAGATCGGCGTCGAGGTGTTCAACCTCGACGGTCCGGATGTCGACGCCGAGCTGATCATCCTCAGCTGGCGCCTGTGGGGCATGCTCGGCATCCGTGATGCGGTGACCCTGGAGCTCAACAGTCTGGGCACCAGCGAAGCGCGGGCGCGCTATCGCGATGCCCTGGTGGAATTCCTTTCCGCACGCCTCGAGCACCTCGACGAAGACAGCCAGCGCCGCCTCAAGAGCAACCCGCTGCGTGTGCTCGACAGCAAGGATGCCGGCACCCAGGCGGTATTGGTCGACGCGCCGAAGCTCGAGGACTACCTCGACGACGCCTCGCGCGAACACTTCGAAGGCCTCAAGGCGCGTCTGGATGCTGCCGGCATTCCCTTCGTGATCAACACCAAACTGGTGCGCGGCCTCGACTACTACAGCAAGACCGTGTTCGAGTGGGTCACCGACAAGCTCGGCGCCCAGGGCACCGTGTGTGCCGGCGGGCGCTACGACGGTCTGGTCGAGCAGATGGGCGGCAAGCCGACCCCAGGCGTTGGTTTCGCCATGGGCATCGAGCGCCTGATCCTGCTGCTGCAGACCCTCGACAAGGTGCCTGCCTCGATCAACCGGCAGATCGACGTCTACCTGTGCGCCTTCGGCGAGCAGGCCGAGCTGGCCGGGCTGCGTCTGGCCGAGCGGCTGCGTGATCGCCTGCCGTCGCTGCGCCTGGCGGTGAACGCCGGGGCCGGCAGCTTCAAGAGCCAGTTCAAGAAGGCCGACAAGAGCGGCGCGTTGTTCGCGCTGATCCTTGGCGACGACGAACTGGCCGCTGAAGTCATCGGCGTCAAGCCCCTGCGTGGTCAGGGCGAACAACAGAACATTGCCTGGGATGCTCTGGCCGAGCACCTGCAAAGCGCTATCGCCAACGCGTGACGCGCTTCAACCGCCGAATTGCTGAAAAGGAGTATTGGGGTGTCGAGTATCGATGATGATGGCCTGGCTGGCGCCAAGGACTGGTGGAATCGCAACGGCAAGCCGTTGCTCACAGGTGCCTTGCTCGCCGCGGCCGTGGTGATGGGCTGGCAGGCCTGGCAGAAGTACCAGAGCAACCAGTCCCAGGGTGCCTCGGGCCTGTACCAGGCATTGCTGGAAACCACGCTGACGCCAAGCGGCACGCCGGACACCGCCAAGGTCGCCGAACTGGCTGGCAAGCTCAAGAGCGACTTCGGCGGCAGCGCCTATGCGCAGTACGGCAGCCTGTTCGTCGCCAAGGTTGCAGTCGACAGCGGCAAGCTCGATGATGCCGCCGCTGAACTCAAGGGCGTGCTCGACAAACCGGCCGACGCCACCCTGGGGGAAATTTCCCGGCAGCGTCTGGCCCGTGTGCTGGCCGCTCAGGACAAAGCAGAAGATGCGCTGAAGTTGCTCGACGGTGACGCGGAAAAGGCCTTCCTGGCCAGCCGCGAAGAACTCAAAGGTGATCTGCTGGTGCAACTGGGCCGTGCCGATGATGCTCACGGCGCCTACGAAAAGGCCAAGGCCGCGATGTCTGACGACGCCGCGACCGGTGGACTGCAACTGAAGCTGGACGACTTGGCCAAAGGGGACGCGTGACGTGATCGGTTGGAAACAAGCAGCAGTGCTGACCCTGGCCGTACTGGCCGCGGGTTGCAGCAGCAACAGCAAGAAGGAACTGCCACCGGCCGAACTGACCAAGTTCACCGAAGAAGTGGTGCTGAAGAAGCAGTGGAGCCGCTCGATCGGTGACGGTCAGGGCGACAAGTACAACGTTCTGGTGCCGGCCATCGAGAACGATCGCATTTTCGCCTCCGACGTCACCGGTGAGGTCTATGCCCTCGATCGCCGTACCGGCGATGTGGTCTGGGAGAACGACCTCGACCTGCCGGTCTCCGGTGCGGTCGGTGTCGGCTATGGCCTGCTGACCCTGGGTACGCTCAAGGGTGAGGTCATCGCCCTGGACTCCACCACCGGCAAGGAGCGCTGGCGTTCGCGGGTGTCCAGCGAAGTGCTGGCGCCGCCTGCCAACAACGGTGACGTGGTGGTGGTGCAAACCCAGGACGACCGTCTGATCGGTCTCGATGCCGCCACTGGCGAGCGTCGCTGGATCTATGAGAACACCCCGGCCGTGCTGACCCTGCGTGGCACCGGCGCGCCGGTGGTGACCAACCGCCTGGCCATCGCCGGCCTGTCCACCGGCAAGGTGGTCGCGGTGGATATCCAGAACGGCGTGCCGGTCTGGGAAAGCCGTGTCGCCATCCCGCAAGGGCGCTCGGAGCTGGACCGCGTGGTGGACATCGACGGCGGCCTGCTGCTGTCGGGTGGCACCCTGTACGTCAGCACCTATCAGGGGCGCGTCGCCGGGCTCGACATCGAAAGCGGGCGCGTGCTCTGGCAGCGCGACGCCTCCAGCTATGTCGGCGTGGCCCAGGGCTTTGGCAACGTCTACGTGAGCGAGGCTTCGGGCACGATCGAGAGCGTCGACGAGCGTTCTTCCAGCGCCCTGTGGAGCAACGACAGCCTGGCCCGCCGCCAGTTGTCGGCGCCGGAAGTGTTCTCCAGCTATATCGCCGTGGGCGACTTCGAAGGCTACCTGCACCTGCTCAGCCAGGTCGATGGTCGCTTCGTCGGTCGTGAGCGGATCGACAGCGATGGTCTGCGCGCCCGCCCTCTGGTGGTCGACGACACCATCTACGTCTTCGGCAACAGCGGCAAGCTTGAAGCACTGAGCATCCGCTGACGCTATGCTCAAGGCCTGCGGGCCTTGGGCGGCGGCGCTCAGGCACAGCCTGGACACGCCGCATGAACTCCGGCCGCTGCTTGCAGCGGCCTTTGCATTTTCAAGAATTCACCAGTGGAGAGCCGCATGGTTCCCGTAATTGCCCTGGTAGGGCGGCCGAACGTCGGCAAATCCACCATGTTCAACCGCCTGACCAAGACCCGCGATGCCATCGTCGGTGACCTTTCGGGCCTGACCCGCGACCGCCAGTACGGCGATGCCTCCTGGCAGGGTCGCTCGTTCATCCTCATCGACACCGGCGGTATCACCGGCGATGAAGTGGGCATGGATGAAAAAATGGCCGAGCAGTCGCTCATGGCCATCGAAGAAGCCGACTATGTGCTGTTCCTGGTCGATGCCCGCGCCGGCATGACCGCGGCCGACCAGATGATTGCCGAGCACCTGCGCAAGCGCAACAAGGCTGCGGTGCTGGTCGCCAACAAGATCGACAACATCGATGCCGACGTCGCCCGCGCCGAGTTCTCGCCGCTGGGTATGGGCAACGCCATTCCAGTGGCCGGCTCGCAAGGTCGCGGTATCAATGCGCTGATGGAGTCGGTGCTCGGGCACATTCCCCGTGACGCCGAAGAAGAGGCGCTCGATGCCGAGGTCGCCGAAGGCGAGGAAGCACTGCGCATCCCCGGGCCGAGCGAAAAGGATGGCATCAAGATCGCCATCATCGGTCGCCCCAACGTCGGCAAATCCACCCTGGTCAACCGCATGCTCGGTGAAGAGCGTGTGGTGGTCTACGACGAGCCGGGCACCACCCGCGACAGCATCTACATTCCGTTCGAGCGTGATGGCGAGAAGTACACCTTCATCGACACTGCGGGCGTGCGCCGTCGCGGCAAGATCCATGAAGAGGTCGAGAAGTTCTCGGTGGTCAAGACACTGCAGGCGATCAAGGACGCCAACGTGGTGATCTTCGTCATGGACGCCCGCGAAGGGGTGGTCGACCACGACCTCAACCTGCTGGGCTTCGCCCTGGAAGCCGGTCGGGCCATCGTCATCGCCCTGAACAAGTGGGATGGCATGCAGCCGGGCGAGCGCGACTACGTCAAGACCGAGCTGGAGCGCCGGCTGTTCTTCGTCGATTTCGCCGACATCCACTTCATTTCCGCGCTTCATGGCACCGGCGTTGGCAACCTGTACAAGTCGGTGCAGGCCGCCTTCAAGTCGGCGGTGACCCGTTGGCCGACCAGCCGCCTGACGCAGATTCTCGAAGATGCCATCAGCGAGCACCAGCCGCCGCTGGTCAATGGTCGCCGCATCAAGCTGCGCTATGCCCACCTCGGTGGTGCCAACCCGCCACTGATCGTGATCCACGGCAACCAGACCGAGAAGATCCCGCGCTCTTACTCGCGTTACCTGGAAAACACCTACCGCCGCGTGCTGAAGCTGGTAGGTACGCCGATCCGCATCGAGTACAAGGGCGGCGAAAACCCGTTCGAGGGCAAGAAGAACACCCTCACCGATCGTCAGGTCAACAAGAAGCGTCGCTTGATGTCGCACCACAAGAAGGCCGAGAAAAAACGCCGCGACAAACGCTGACCCTTCGAGCGGCAAGCTTCGAGTCGCGCACTGCGCCGCTTGAAGCCTGCCGCTCGAAACTTGTAGCTTATGCCCCTCAGACCCCAGGAAAGAGGGCTCCATGATCCGCAGCAAACTGCCCCACGTCGGCACTACCATCTTCACCCGCATGTCGCAGCTCGCTGCGCAGACCGGTGCGCTCAACCTTTCCCAAGGCTTTCCTGACTTCAACGGCCCACAGCCGCTGCTCGACGCAGTGGGGCGGCATGTCTGCGCTGGGCATAACCAGTACGCGCCGATGACCGGCCTGCCTGCCCTGCGCCAGCAAGTGGCGAGCAAGGTGCTGCGCCTGTACGGCGTGCAGGTCGATGCCGATGAAGAGGTCACCATCACCCCAGGCGCCACCGAAGCGATCTTCTGCGCCATTCAGGCGCTCATCCACAGTGGTGACGAGGTGATCGTCTTCGATCCCAGCTACGACGCCTACGACCCGGCCGTGACATTGGCAGGCGGGCATTGTGTGCACGTGCCGCTCAGCAACGGTGAGTTTCGTATCGACTGGCAGGCGTTCAGCGATGCGCTGAGCCCGCGCACGCGCATGGTCATCATCAATTCCCCGCACAACCCCAGCGGCGCGCTGATCACCCGCGAAGACCTTGATACCCTGGCTGCGCTGATCGCTGATCGCGACCTGTACCTGCTCAGCGACGAGGTCTACGAACACCTGCTGTTCGATGGCGCTCGGCACGCCAGCGTGCTGGCCCACCCGCAGCTCTATGCGCGGGCCTTCGTAGTCAGCTCGTTCGGCAAGACCTACCACGTCACCGGCTGGAAGACCGGCTACGTGATCGCTCCGCCAGCGCTCAGCGCTGAGCTGCGCAAGGTCCACCAATACGTCAACTTCTGTGGCGTTACGCCCTTGCAGCATGCACTGGCCGAGTTCATGGCCGAGCATCCCGAACATGTCGATGAGCTGCCGGCGTTCTACCAGGCCAAGCGCGACCTGTTCTGCGACCTGCTCGAGGATTCGCGCTTTCGCTTCACCCGTGCCCCGGGCACCTATTTCCAGTTGCTGGATTACTCGGCCATCCGTCCCGACCTCGATGATGTCGACATGGCCCTGTGGTTGACCCGCGAACACGGGGTGGCGAGCATTCCTGTGTCGGTGTTCTATCAGCAACCCATCGCCGGGCAGCGTCTGATCCGCCTGTGCTTTGCCAAACGTGAGGAGACGCTGCGCCACGCAGCGGAAAAACTATGCGCGATCTGAGCCAGCTACCCAACCTGACCCTTGCGCTGGTGCAGACCAGCCTCGCCTGGCACGACCGCCAGGCCAATTTCGAGCACTTCGAAGCGTTGCTGGAACAGGCCCGCGGCGCTGATCTGATCGTCCTGCCGGAGATGTTCACCACAGGGTTTTCCATGGAGTCCGAGCGTCTTGCCGAGCCCGAGAACGGCCCGGCCAGCAAATGGCTCAAGGCCCAGGCGAAAAAGCTCGATGCGGTGGTGACTGGCAGCGTGATCATCCAGGCGGCCGACGGTACTCACCGCAACCGCCTGCTGTGGGCGCGTCCTGATGGTGAGCTGCTGCACTACGACAAGCGCCACCTGTTCCGCATGGCCGGTGAGCACGAGCACTACACCCCCGGCTATCGCCAGGTGCAGTTCGAGCTCAAGGGCTGGCGGATTCGTCCGCTGATCTGCTACGACCTCCGCTTCCCGGTGTGGAGCCGCGACCCCCATGACACCGACCTGCTGCTGTACACCGCCAACTGGCCAGCGGCGCGGCGCCTGCACTGGAACCGTCTGCTGCCGGCGCGGGCCATCGAGAACCTGTGTTTCGTCGCGGCAGTGAACCGCGTCGGCACCGATGGCAAAGGCTTTGCCTATTCCGGTGACAGCCAGGTGCTGGACTTCCAGGGCGAGAGCCTGCTCGGTGCAGGCGAGGCCGATGGCGTGTTCACCGTGGTGTTGCGCTCTGCGGAGCTGGCGGCGTACCGCAAGCGCTTCCCGGCCGACCTGGACGCCGACTCGTTCACCCTGGACTGCTGAAGCGCCTGGTAACCGAGCCACTGCCGCTCAGTAGACGTCGCGCCGGTAGCGGCCGGTTTCGATCAGCTGTTGCACCGTGTCCTGGCCAAGCACAGCCTGCAACGCGGCATCGACGCCGGCGGCCATGCCCTGCAGGCTGCCGCAGACGTACAGGCAGGCGCCCGCGTCGAGCCAATCTTTGAGTCGCTGAGCCTGCTGCAACAGCACATCCTGCACGTAGATTTTCTCGGCTTGGTCGCGCGAGAAGGCCAGGTCGAGCCTGGCCAGGGCGCCCTCTGCCAACCAACCCTCCAGCTCATTGCCACAGAAGTAGTCGTGGGCTCGATTGCGTTCGCCGAACAGCAGCCAGTTGCGCGTTTCGCCAGCGACGATGTTGGCCCGTAACAGGCTGCGCAGCCCGGCCAGGCCGGTACCACTGCCGATCAGAATCAGCGGCGCGGCGGCGGCGGGCAGGTGGAAGCCGCTGTTGCGGCGCAGGCGCAAGGCGACACTGGCGCCGAGCGCCAGATGTTCAGTGAGCCAGCCCGAGCCCAGCCCCAGGCTGCCGTCGTCGCGGCGCTCCTGGCGCACGATCAGCTCGAGCACGCCGTCGCTGGCGATCGAGGCGATGGAGTATTGGCGATTGCCGAGCGGTGCCAGGGCATCCACAGCGGCCTGGGCATGCAGGCCGATCAGGTGACCGAGGTGGCTCGGCAACTGACGTGCGGCGAACGCCTGTTCGGCAGTCTGCGCCAGGCCGTCGCACTGTACCGGCTGGTCGCCGCGCAGGCTCAGCGCGGTGAGCAGTCGCTGCACCTGGTCAGGCGCGTTGCGCGGCAGGATTTCCACCAGGTCGCCGGCCTGCCACTGCACAGCGTGCTGCGCCTGCAAGCTCAGCAGGTACACCGGCTGGCCTTGGCTGCCGGGGTTGAGCAGGGTGCGTGCGCTGAGTGTCCAGTGTTCGTAGTGCGGCGGTTGCCAGGCCGCCACAGGTGCAGCGCCGGTCAGTTGTGCCAGGCCCTCCTGCCATTGCTGCAGCGCAGCGGGGTCGGCGTTGTCGACTTCCACCGTGCTGAACGTGCAGCGCGCACCGCGCTCGCTCAGCCACGCATGCAGGCGTCGGGCGAAGCCACAGAAATGCGCGTATTGCCTATCGCCCAGCGCCAGCAGGGCGTAGTCCAGATGCGCCAGCGAACAGGCCTGACCCAACACCTTGCGCTCGAAGCCACGGGCGTTGTCGGGCGCTTCGCCGTCGCCGAAGGTGCTGATGACAAACAGTGCGCGGCGCGCCCGGCGCAGATCATCTTCAGCCAGATCACCCAGCGCCCGCACCTGCACCGGCAGCCCGGCGGCCTGCAACTGCGCGGCACTGTGCCAGGCCAACTGCTCGGCCAGGCCGCTCTGGCTGGCGAAACCGATCAGCCAGGCATCGGCGCCATGGCCGCTCTCACTGACGTTGGCCCGGGCGGCGCGGGCCTGGCGTTGCTTGCGCCGGCGGTCGAGGTACAGCAACCAGCCGGTGATGAAGAACAGCTGCATCAGCGCACTGGCTGCGGTGAGCAGAATGCGCCCGGTCAGGCCAAAGTAGTTGCCCACGTGCAGGGCGTAGAAACTTTGCAGCAATTGCTCGTTGAAGGATTTCTCGGCGTAGCGCTCTTCATGCAGCACTTCGCCGCTGGTCGGGGCGAAGTTGATCAGGTCGAAGGCGCGCGGGTGCGCGGCGTCGCTGCGCAGCAGACGCACGCTGACCGGGCCGTGGCCATCGGCCGGCAAGCGCAGGTTGTAGGTGCTCAAGGTGGGGCCGGCCAGACGCTGCAACTCGCTCCAGATCACCGCGTAGTTGACCGGCTGCGGCGCGCTCGGCGGCAGGTCGCGGGTCATGCGGCGCCTGGCCTGCACCTGTTCCCGCGCATTCGGCTCGCTGCGCGCATCGCTGAGCAACTGACGCACGCCATCGCGGTACCACTCGTACGACCACGTCAGCCCGGTCAGGGCCATCAGCAGGTAGAACAGCAGGCACCAGGTGCCGACCACCGCGTGCAGATCCCAGTTGAACGCGCGGCCACGCTTGCGCCAGTCGAAGGTCAGCCACGCGCGCCAGTTAAGGGTCTGCCTTGGCCAGCGCAGGTACAGCCCGGACAGGCAGAAGAACACCAGCGCCAGGGTGCTGGCTGCGGTGATTTGCCGGCCGGTTTCGCCCATGGCCAGGAAGCGGTGCAGGCGCAGCATCAGGTCGAAGAAGCCTTGCCCGACCACCTCGCCCTTGAGCTCGCCGGTGTACGGGTCGGCATAGCGCAGTTGCCCGCGATGGGCGCCGGCCTCGGGGCTGAAGAAAATCCGTGCGGCGCGATCGGACTGTGGTTCGACCCACAGCATGCTGACCCGCGCCCCTTGCGCCGCTTCTGCGCGGCGCACCAGCTCAGCCGGTGGCAGTACGCCTTGCGGCTGGACCTCGACGGTCAAGGTGTTCGGGTTGAGCAGGCGCAGCAGTTCATCCTGGAACGACCAGGTCGCGCCGGTCGCGCCCATCACCGTCAGCACCAGGCCAGCACTGATGCCGAGCAGCCAGTGCAACTGGAAGAGGATTTTTTTCAGCACCACCATCACCTTGCCGGCCCGCCCGAAAATGGGCGGCGTGCATTATGCCTTGGCCGCTGCGGCGTGGGCAGTCAGGTGAGGGCGCGCAGAATTGCGGCAGACATGAAAACGGGGCCTCGCGGCCCCGTTCGGTGTTACAGGTAGAACGCCTTGAGCGGCGGGAAGCCGTTGAATTCCACCGCGCTGTAGCTGGTGGTGTAGGCGCCAGTGGACAGCCAGTACAGGCGGTCACCGATGGCCAGGTTCAGCGGCAGGCCATACTTGTAGTGCTCGTACATGATATCGGCGCTGTCGCAGGTCGGGCCGGCGATGACCACTTCTTCCATCTCGCCTTTCTTTTCGGTCCAGATGGGGAATTTGATCGACTCGTCCATGGTTTCGATCAGGCCAGAGAACTTGCCCACATCGGTGTATACCCAGCGCTCGACCGCAGTGCGCGACTTGCGCGCCACCAGCACCACTTCGCTGACCAGAATGCCGGCGTTGGCGATCAGCGAGCGGCCCGGCTCAAGGATGATTTCCGGCAGGTCGTCACCGAAGTCTTCCTTGAGGAAGCGGATGATCTCTTCGGCGTAGGTTTCCAGGCTGTTGGTGCGGGTGATGTAGTTGGCCGGGAAGCCGCCGCCCATGTTGATCAGCTTCAGCTCGATGCCGTCTTCTACCTTGAGGCGCTCGAAGATCACCTTGACCTTGGCGATGGCCGCGTCCCAGACGCTGATGTCGCGCTGCTGCGAGCCTACGTGGAACGAGATGCCGTACGGCACCAGGCCCAGGTCACGGGCGAGGATCAGCAGGTCCATGGCCATGTCGGTCTGGCAGCCGAACTTGCGCGACAGTGGCCAGTCGGCGGTGGTCGAGCCTTCAGTGAGAATACGCACATAGACTTTCGAGCCCGGCGCCGCCTTGGCGATGTTGCGCAGGTCGGCTTCCGAGTCGGTGGCGTACAGGCGCACACCCTTCTCGTAGAAGTAGCGGATGTCCTTGGACTTCTTGATGGTGTTGCCGTAGCTGATACGGTCGGCGCTGACGCCCTGGCCCATCACCTTGTCCAGCTCGTAGATCGAGGCGATGTCGAAGTTCGAACCTTTGTCCTTGAGCAGGTCGATGATTTCCACGGCAGGGTTGGCCTTGACCGCGTAGTAGACCTTGGCAAATTCGAAACCGGCACGCAGGTCGTCGTAGGCCTTGCTGATCATCTGCGTATCGATGAGGACGAACGGGGTTTCCTGTTTGTCGGCGAACGCCTTCATCTTGGTGAAAGTGTCACGTGCGAAATAGTCTTCGACCTGGATCGACATGCTCAGGGACTCCATGGGCAAACTGAATGAATAAGTGGCTGCACTGAACGTCCTCCGTATCCCCACTTTGGTTCGCCTAGGCTCTGCCTGAAAAGCCTTGAGACTCGGTTATGCTGCGTTGAACACAGCCTCGGAATGCTCATTTACTCGAGTAAACTCCGCTTCCTCGGCTGTGTTCGCCTTGCCTAACCTTCGCTCAAGACGTTTCAGACAGAGCCTAACTCAGTACTTGAGCCGGATGGATCGTTTCCAGCAGGGACGTTCGGCGCGCACTTTAGGGCGTGAGGACTGCGGAATCAACAGGCAGGCCGGGCGCGCCCCTTGAGTTACCGACTGGTGTGCGGCGCAGATGTTCCCGCAGCATCGGCGAGCGTTAAATATTGTGGAAGGGCTGCCGAGAGCGGGCGCCGGCAGGCGCGGCGACAGTTGCCAGATGAGTACGGTGAGTACAGGCTGCAGGAGGCGTGTTCAGGGACGTTCGCGGGTGAACCCGCTCTCACACGTTGAGCGGATTCAGTGACGGATCGATTCAGGTGTGCAATTTTATGGCCACGATTTCCCACAACAGGTTGTAGGAAATCGACCATAAATTTTTTGTTACCGACTCAGGAAACTGCTTCTGCGGGCGAGACGATGCTGGTCTTCGCGCCCCGCGAGCGCCCGGAACTCAAATACGCGGCAATCGACTCCTGGGTGACTTCGCCGAGGAACACCTGTTCGGCGTCGAGCACCGGAAGCCAGGCGCGATTGAACTCGTACATGCGCGACAAGAGGATGCGCAGGTGCTCTTCATGGGAGGCGGTGGCATTGAACGGTCGCAGGAAGTCGGCGCAACTGCCCTGTTGGCGGTGCATGTCGCGGCGGCGCACGTAGCCCATGGCCTTGTTCTGGGCATCGGTCACCACCACGTAGCGGCGGTCATGCTCGTCGAGCAGCTCCAGGGCTTCAGCCACCGGGGTCTGCGGGCTGACCGACGGCGCGTTGTCTGCGGCATCCTCGGCCTTGACCAGCAGCAGGCGCTTGAGGGTGCTGTCCTGGCCGACGAAGCTGCTGACGAAGTCATCGGCCGGATGCGCCAGCAAGGTGTCGGGGTGGTCGATCTGCAGCAGCTTGCCGGCACGGAAGATGGCGATCTTGTCACCCAGCTTGATGGCTTCGTCGATGTCGTGGCTGACCATGATCACGGTCTTGTTCAAGGCCCGCTGCATCTCGAAGAACTCGTTCTGGATCATCTCGCGGTTGATCGGGTCGACCGCGCCGAACGGCTCGTCCATCAACAGTACTGGCGCATCGGCAGCCAGCGCGCGAATCACCCCGATACGCTGTTGCTGGCCGCCCGACAGCTCGCGTGGATAGCGCTGCAGGTATTGCTTGGGTTCGAGCTTGATCATGCTCATCAGTTCGCGGGCGCGATCGTGGCAGCGCTGTTTGTCCCAGCCCAGCAGGCGCGGCACCACGGTGATGTTCTCCTCGATGGTCATGTTGGGGAACAGGCCGATCTGCTGGATGACGTAGCCGATGTGCCGACGCAGCGTCACTTCGTCCAGGCCGCTGGTGTCTTCGCCATTGATCAGCACCTTGCCTGAAGTCGGGGTGATCAACCGGTTGATCATCTTCAGCGTGGTGCTCTTGCCGCAGCCGGAGGGCCCGAGGAATACGCAGATCTCGCCTTCGTTGACGGTCAGGCTGACCGCGTCGACAGCCGTGATCTGCTTGCCGTTGGCGGTGAAGGTCTTGCTGAGGTTGTTGAGTTCGATCATGAGCGCAGTCCTCGTGGAGTCAGGGCACGTTGCAAGGTTTGCAGAAGCAGGTCGGCGAAGATGGCGAGCAGGCTGACCAGCACCGCGCCGACCACCAGCATCGACATGTCGCTGCGGCTGATGGAGGTCAGGATCAGCACGCCGAGACCGCCGGCGCCGATGGTTGCGGCGATGGTCATGACGCCGATGTTCATCACCACGGCGGTGCGCACGCCGGCGAGAATCACCGGCACCGCGATCGGCAGCTCGACCATGCGCAGGCGCTGACCGAAGGTCATGCCGATGCCACGCGCGGCTTCGCGGATGCCCGGCTCGACGTTGGTCAGGGCCAGGTAGGTGTTGCGCAGAATCGGCAGCAGCGAATACAGGAACACCGCTGTGATGGCCGGCAGCGGGCCAAGGCCCTGGCCGAACTTGGAGTAGAACGGCAGCAGCAGGCCGAACAGGGCGATGGCCGGAATGGTCAGCAGCACCGTGGCACAGGCTTGCAGCGGCCCGGCGACGACCGGGAAGCGCGTCATCACGATACCCAGCGGCACGCCGATGACGATCGCCAGGGTGACGGCGATGCCCACCAGGGTGATGTGCTGCCAGGTCAGGTGCACGACTTCAGCCCAGTCGAGGTGGGCGAAGGTGTCGAGGAAGTTCATGGCTGTACCTCGCTCAGCGGATGGTCACGCAGGAACGCGGCAGCGACCCGCGCCGGGCTCTGGTGCTCGACGTCGATCTTGGCGTTGAGCTCGCGCATGGTCTGGTCGTCAAGCTGCCGAGCGAGCGGTTCGAGCAACTGCGCCAGGCGCGGGTTGGCGTCGAGCACGGCCTTGCGCACCACCGGCGCTGCGGTGTAGTCGGGGAAATAGTGTTTGTCGTCTTCGAGCAGGGTCAGTTCGAAGGCATTCAGGCGGCCATCGGTGGTGTAGACCAAACCGGCGAAGACCTGATCGTTGCGCAGCGCGGTGTACACCAGGCCGGCATCCATCTGGCGCAGATTGCTCCGGTCCAGCGGTAACTGATACAGCTCCCGCAGTCCGTCGAGACCATCGGGGCGGTTGGCGAACTCGGTGTCCAAGGCCACCAGATGGCGCTGCTTGCGCTCGGCGTCCAGTACCTGTTTCAACGCACTGATGCTGCGCACCTGTGGGTAGGCCTGGGCGACACGCTTGGGCAGGGCCAGGGCATAGGTGTTGCTGAACTTCGAGGGCGTCAGCCAGATCAGGTCTTTCCTGGCGTCCAGCGCCTTGACCCGGGCATAGGTGGCCTCGGGGCTGGGCATGCGTTCATCGATATGGTTGTACGAGACCAGCGACACGCCGGTGTATTCCCACATCAGGTCGAGCTGGCCGGTTTCCTGTGCCTGGCGTGCCAGGCTGCTGCCCAGGCCTCCGGTGACGCGCACTTGGTAACCGTTGGCACGCAGGTATTGCGCGGTGATTTCGGCAAGGATGGTCTGCTCGGTGAAGACCCGCGCGCCGATGCGAATCAGCGGTTTCTCGGCCGCGTGGACAAGGCCCGCGCACAGCAGCGCCGCGCCCAGGGTAATGGCGATCAATCGTTTCATGACAATCCTCGTTCAGTGAGTCAGGCCGCGTTCCAGCCAGCGTTTGCTGACGTAACTGACCAAGCCATCGAGCAGCAGCGCCAGCAGCGCGGTACACGCGGCGCCCAGCAGCAGCTGAGGCTGATTGTTCAAGGCAATGCCGGGGAAGATCAGGCTGCCCAGGCTGTTCGCGCCGATCAGGAACGACAGCGGCGCAGTGCCGACATTCAGCGCCAGGGCGACGCGCACACCGCCGACGATGATCGGCACGGCATTGGGCATCTCCACTTGCCAGAGCTGCTGGCGCGGGGTCATGCCGATGCCGGTGGCGGCTTCCTTGAGTGAGGCGGGGACGTTTTTCAGGCCCTCATAGGTGTTGCGCACGATCGGCAGCAACGAGGCGAGAAACAGGGCGAAGATGGCCGGGCCGGCGCCGATGCCCAGCACACTGAGGGCGATGGCCAGAACGGCCAGGGGAGGGATGGTGTTGCCTACGTTGAAGAACTGCATGAAGCGCTCGGCCTTGTCGACCCGATGAGGTCGACTCAAGGCAATGCCGGCGGGAATGCCCACGGCAATCGCGGCGGCCATCGAGGCCATGACCAGTAGCAGATGAGCTTGCAGGTAGAACCCCAGGTCGCCCTGGTAGCGGGCAATGGTATCGATGCCGATCCAGTGGATCAGCAGGGCCAGGATGACGAGCGCGGCGGCCCATCCCATCAGCCCCTTTCCGTAGCGTTCAGCCACAGGTGGACTCCTTTGTCGGGTCGGCGAACACAGGCCTGCGCAGACCCGCCATCGCTGGCGGCAGGCAGTGGGTTCGCGAAGAGCAGCGTGGTGCCGGCAAGCGGCAGCGGATCACGCCATGAGCCAAGCCTCGTCAGGCTTGTAAAGCGGGTCGTTTCAGCCCTCGAGCACAGGGCGGCGGCAGGGCAGTGGACGTCTCCGAGCTGACGAAGGTTCCCACGTCAGCACGTATTTGCAAAGCGTTAATCCACTAGCTGCAAGGCAAAAAGGCAGGATAAAAACATGTTCTGAAACGCTGCAGCCAGTGAAAACACTGCTTTTGCGGCGCATTGCGCGGGGCTCGATTCAGCATGCCGAAAAACTTCCGGCAAGCGCTGCGCGGTGGCCGCACCGGGCAGGGGGCGGCGCTTTGGTCTGCGGGCGAGATCGGGTATGATACCGCCCCTTTTTCAAGACCCAGTCAGGCGATTTCCCATGACCCAACAGGCCGCCGAAGTCGCGAAGCGCCGCACTTTCGCCATTATTTCCCACCCCGACGCCGGTAAGACCACCATCACCGAGAAGCTCTTGCTGATGGGCAAGGCGATTGCCGTGGCCGGTACGGTCAAGTCGCGCAAGTCCGACCGCCATGCCACCTCCGACTGGATGGAAATGGAAAAGCAACGGGGTATCTCCATCACCACCTCGGTGATGCAGTTCCCCTACCGTGAGCACATGGTCAACCTGCTCGACACCCCCGGCCACGAAGACTTCTCCGAAGACACTTACCGCACCCTGACCGCGGTCGACTCGGCCTTGATGGTGCTGGACGGCGGTAAGGGCGTCGAGCCACGCACCATCGCCCTGATGGATGTCTGCCGTCTGCGCGACACGCCCATCGTCAGCTTCATCAACAAGCTCGACCGCGACATCCGTGACCCCATCGAACTGCTCGACGAGATCGAAGCGGTGCTGAAGATCAAGGCTGCGCCGATCACCTGGCCGATCGGTTGCTATCGCGACTTCAAGGGCGTGTATCACCTGACCGACGACTACATCATCGTCTACACCCCAGGTCACGGCCACGAACGCACCGAAGCGCGGATCATCGAAAAGCTCGACTCCGACGAAGCCCGCGCGCACCTGGGCGACCAGTACGACAGCTTCGTCGAGCAACTGGAGCTGGTGCAGGGCGCTTGCCATGAGTTCAACCAGGACGAGTTCATCAACGGTCAACTGACCCCGGTGTTCTTCGGTACTGCCCTTGGCAACTTCGGCGTCGACCATGTGCTCGATGCGGTGGTCGACTGGGCCCCGCGGCCGTTGAGCCGTGAGGCCCGCGAGCGCGTCGTCGAGCCGGTGGAAGAGAAGTTCACAGGCTTCGTGTTCAAGATCCAGGCGAACATGGACCCCAAGCACCGCGACCGTATCGCCTTCATGCGCATCTGCTCGGGCAAGTACGAGAAGGGCATGAAGATGCGTCACGTGCGCCTGGGCAAGGACTTGCGCATCGGCGACGCGCTGACGTTCTTCTCCTCCGAGCGTGAACAGCTCGAAGAAGCCTACGCCGGCGACATCATCGGCCTGCACAACCACGGCACCATCCAGATCGGCGACACCTTCACCGAAGGCGAGGCGCTGGGCTTCACCGGTATCCCGCACTTCGCCCCGGAACTGTTCCGCCGCGTGCGCCTGAAAGACCCGCTCAAGTCCAAGCAACTGCGCCAGGGTTTGCAGCAGTTGGCCGAAGAGGGCGCGACCCAGGTGTTCTTCCCGCAGCGCAGCAACGACATCATTCTCGGCGCCGTCGGTGTGCTGCAGTTCGATGTGGTCGCCAGCCGCCTGAAAGAGGAATACAAGGTCGAGTGTGCCTATGAGCCGATCACCGTGTGGTCGGCGCGCTGGGTGGCCTGCGACGACAAGAAGAAGCTCGAGGAATTCGAGAACAAGGCCGTGGAGAACCTGGCGCTCGATGGCGGTGGGCACCTGACCTACCTGGCGCCGACCCGGGTCAATCTGGCGTTGATGGAAGAACGCTGGCCGGATGTGAAATTCCGCGCCACGCGCGAGCATCACTAAGCGCTCAAAGGCTTTGCGCTTAAAGGCCTTTTGCAGCTGGTCGGCACCCCCGACCAGCCGCTACCTCCCCACGCCGTCATCGTCCGGCAAGCCACTGCCTCGCTGTACCCGTGCATAACACACTGCTTCAGTCGGACAATCCGGCATTCTGCACGATCCTAAGACCTGCCCCTTTCACTAAGCCGTTGAAATTATTGGTAGTAAATTTTTTGACATAGTTGGCATAGCCGCTGCACCGCGTAGTTTGCGAACGGACTTATCGCTCACTACATAGGCGCTACCACTATGATCACATCTGCCGATCTACCCGGAGCCGTCGACGACGGGCTCACCCGCTCAGGCGTGTCCTGGGGTGCTATTTTCGCTGGTGCTGCGGCCGCAGCTTCCCTCTCTTTATTACTGGTAGTGCTCGGCGCCGGCTTAGGATTTGCCGCGACGTCGCCGTGGGCGAACGAGGGGGCCAGCGCTGAAGCACTGGGGATTTCCACCATTGTCTGGTTGTTGGTGACCCAGATCATCGCCTCGGGCGCGGGCGGCTACATCGCCGGTCGTCTGCGGGTGAAATGGGCCAACCTGCACGGTGATGAAGTGTACTTCCGCGACACTGCACACGGCTTCCTGTCGTGGGCCGTGGCTGCTCTGGTCAGCGCGGTGCTGATCGTTGGCGCCGCCAGTAACGTGATCAGCGCCGGTGCGCAGGTTGGTGCGGGCGCCGTCGCCGGTGCCGGTGCCAGCATCGCGGCTGCCTCCGATGACAAGTCGGGCGGTAACGACAACGCCATGGGTTACTTCGTCGACGGCCTGTTCCGTAGCGATGCGCCAGTCGGTGTCAGCGAAGATGCTGCCAACGGTGTCGCCGCGCGCATTCTGGCCCGTGGCATTGCCCAGGGCGGTAGCCTTGAGCCAGCCGACCGTACCTACCTCGCGCAACTGGTTGCCCAGCGTACCCGCCTGACCCAGGCCGAAGCTGAAGCTCGCGTCGACCAGGTGCTGGGCCAAGTGCAACAAGCCAAGGTCGAGGCTCAGCAAGCCGCTGACACCGCTGCCAAAGTGGCTGCCTGGACCGCGCTGTGGACCTTCATCGCCTTGCTGTGTGGCGCCTTCTTCGCAAGCCTGGCTGCGCTGTTCGGTGGTCGTCGCCGTGACCGCGTGATCTGGGTCGAAGATCCCTACAGCACCACCCGTACCGTTCGTACAGGCACCACGCCTGTTCGTTGAGATGACCGATAAAGGAGATTCATCATGCGTTCACTGTTGCTGTGGTTCCTCGGGGTACCGATCCCGGTAATCATCCTCATCGCCATCTTCATGCACTGATAACGAAAAGGGCCGCTTAGCGGCCCTTGTCGTTTTTACCTCTGGTGTAACGCCTAGAGGAACTGCTCGGCGTAGTGGCAGGCCACCTGCCGGGTATCCACCGCACGCAGCGGCGGCACCTCGCTGGCGCAACGCTCCGTGGCATACGGGCAGCGCTTGTGGAAGGCGCAGCCGGACGGAGGATTCAGCGGGTTGGGCAGTTCGCCGACGATGCGCAGCTTGGGTTTTTCCGGGTCGGGCCGCAGGGTCGGTGTCGCTGACAGCAAGGCCTGGGTGTAGGGGTGCAGCGGCTTGGCGTACAGGTCATTCTTCGGGCCGATCTCGGCGGGCCGGCCCAGGTACATCACCAGCACGTCGTCAGCCACGTGACGCACCACTGCCAGGTTGTGCGAGATGAACACATACGCGGTGTTGAACTGCTGCTGCAAGTCCATGAACAGGTTGAGCACCTGGGCCTGGATCGACACGTCCAGCGCCGAGGTGGGTTCATCGGCCACCAGCACCTTGGGTTGCAGCATCATCGCCCGGGCGAGGGCGATACGCTGGCGCTGCCCGCCAGAGAACATGTGCGGGTAGCGCTGGTAGTGCTCGGGGCGTAGGCCTACCTGCTCCATCATCTTCTGCACCCGCTCACGGCGCTCGGTCTTGTTCAGGCTGGTGTTGATCAGCAGCGGCTCGGCCAGTTGGTCGCCGATCTTCTGCCGCGGGTTGAGCGAGGCGTAGGGGCTCTGGAACACCATCTGCACGTCGCGGCGCAGCTGCTTGCGTTCGGCCTTGCTGGCGCCGGCCACCTCCACCCCGTCGATCTGCAGCGAGCCTGCGCTGGGCTGTTCGATCAGGGTCAGGGCGCGGGCCAGGGTCGATTTGCCACAGCCGGACTCACCGACCACGGCCAGGGTCTTGCCAGCCTGCAATTCGAACGACACGCCATTGAGTGCCTGCACCACGGCCGAGCCCTTGAACAGGCCGCGTGACACCGTGTAGTGGCGGGTAAGGTTGTTCGCGGTCAGTACGACGCTCATCACGCCACCTCCTGGTTCAGCGGATAGAAGCAGCGCACCAGGCTATGGGCCTGAGCCTCCAGCGCCGGGCGTTGCGCGCGGCAGTGGTCTTGCACGTAGGGGCAGCGCGGTGACAGCAGGCAGCCCTGGGGCCGGTCATAGCGCCCTGGAACGATACCGGGCAGGGTCGCCAGGCGCTCGGCGCCCAGGCTGTGCTCGGGAATCGCCGCCAGCAGCGCTTCGCTGTAAGGGTGGGCTGGGTGCTCGAACAGGGTTGGCACCTGGCCCAGTTCCACCGCCTGCCCGGCATACATCACGCAGACCTTGCGCGCGGTCTCGGCGACCACCGCCAGGTCGTGAGTGATGAGGATCAGCGCCATGTCGTGGGCCTGCTGCAGATTCACCAGCAGCTCCATGATCTGCGCCTGGATGGTCACGTCCAGCGCGGTGGTCGGCTCGTCGGCAATCAGCAGGCGTGGTTCACCGGCAATCGCCATGGCAATCGCCACGCGCTGGCTCATGCCCCCGGAAAGCTGGTGCGGGTAGGCATCCAGGCGGCTCTCGGCTGCGGGGATCTCGACCTTTTGCAGCAGCTCCAGCGCCCGCTGGCGCGCCGCACGGCCCTTCAGGCCCAGATGCTGGTGCAGTACTTCTTCGATCTGGTAGCCGACGGTGTAGCTGGGGTTGAGCGCGGTCATCGGGTCCTGGAAGATCATCGCGATGTCCTTGCCGACCACCTTGCGGCGCTGGCGCCGGCTCAGCGAAAGCATGTCCAGGCCGTTGAAAGTCATGGCATCGGCGCTGATCCGCCCGGGGGCGTCGATCAGGCCCATCAAGGCCATCATGGTCACCGACTTGCCCGAGCCGGATTCACCGACGATGGCGAGGATTTCCCCGGCATCGACGCTCAGGTCGAGGCCATCGACCACCGGGACAGCGCTGGCATCGCCGAAACGCACGTTGAGGTTGTTGATCTGCAATAGCGGCATGGTGTGCTCCTCAGGCGGCGTTCTTGAGTTTCGGGTCCAGCGCATCGCGCAGGCCGTCGCCCATCAGGTTGATTGCCAGGACGCTGAGCAGGATGGTCAGCCCAGGCAGGCTCACCACCCACCAGGCGCGCTCGATGTAGTCGCGTGCCGAGGCCAGCATGGTGCCCCACTCAGGCGTCGGCGGTTGCACGCCAAGGCCGAGAAAGCCCAGCGCTGCGGCGTCGAGAATCGCCGAGGAAAAGCTCAAGGTCGCCTGCACGATCAGCGGCGCCATGCAGTTGGGCAGCACGGTGACGAACATCAGCCGTGGCAGGCTGGCGCCGGCCAGGCGCGCGGCGGTGACGTAGTCGCGGTCGAGCTCGCCGATCACTGCGGCGCGGGTCAGGCGCACGTAGGAGGGCAGCGAGACGATGGCGATGGCGATCACCGTGTTGATCAGCCCAGGGCCGAGGATGGCGACGATGGCCACCGCCAGCAGCAGCGAGGGCAGCGCCAGCATCACGTCCATCAGGCGCATGATCGACGGGCCGAGCAGACGCGGGAAGAACCCGGCCAGCAGGCCCATCAGCACGCCCGGGATCAGCGACAGCACCACCGACGACAGGCCGATCAGCAGCGACAGTCGAGCGCCCTGGATCAGCCGCGAGAGCAGGTCGCGGCCCAGTTCATCGGTGCCCAGCACGAAGCGCCAGGTGCCGCCGTCCAGCCACACCGGCGGGGTGAGCAGAAAATCACGGTATTGCTCGCTGGGGTTGTGCGGCGCTACCCAGGGGGCGAACAGTGCGCACAGCACGATCAGGCACATGAAGGCCAGGCCCGCCACCGCGCCCTTGTTGCGCGAGAAGGCGTGCCAGAACTCCTTGTAGGGCGAGGGGTAGAGCAGGCTCTGGTCAACGGCGTTGGCGGCGGCCACGGGGGTTACGGTCGAGTCGGTCATGGCGGGCCTCAGCGCTGGTGGCGGATACGTGGGTTGGCCAGGCCGTAGAGGATGTCCACCACGAAGTTGACCAGGATCACCAGGCAGGCGATCAACAGGATGCCGTTCTGCACCACCGGGTAGTCGCGCGCGCCAATGGCTTCGATCAGCCATTTGCCGATGCCCGGCCACGAGAAGATGGTTTCGGTCAGCACCGCGCCTGCGAGCAATGCGCCGATTTGCAGGCCGAACACCGTCAGCACCGGTATCAGCGCATTGCGCAGGCCGTGGATGAACACCACCCGCGCCGGTGACAGGCCTTTGGCGCGGGCGGTGCGGATGTAGTCCTCGCGCAGCACTTCGAGCATCGACGAGCGGGTCATGCGGGCGATCACCGCCAGCGGAATGGTGCCCAGCACGATGGCTGGCAGAATCAGGTGCTGCACGGCATCGAGGAAGGCGCCGTCCTCACCGCTGAGCAGGGTGTCGATGAGCATGAAGCCGGTGACCGGCTCGACATCGAACAGCACGCCGTTGCGCCCGGACACCGGGGTCCAGCCCAGGCTCACCGAGAAGAACATGATCAGAATCAGGCCCCACCAGAAAATCGGCATGGAATAGCCGGCCAGGGAAATGCCCATCACCCCATGGTCGAACAACGAGCCACGCTTGAGCGCGGCGATCACCCCGGCCAGCAGGCCGACGATGCCGGCGAACAGCAGGGCGGCGAAGGCCAGCTCGACGGTGGCCGGGAACAAGGTGGTGAATTCGCTCCACACGCTCTCCCGGCTGCGCAGCGATTCACCCAGATCGCCCTGGGCGAGCTTGCCGATGTAGTCCAGGTACTGCGCCGGCAGCGGCTTGTTCAGGCCCAGGCGCTCCATGGCCTGAGCGTGCAATTCAGGGTCCAGACGGCGTTCGCCCATCATGACCTCGACCGGGTCACCGGGGATCAGGCGAATCAGCGCGAAGGTCAGCAGGGTGATGCCGAAAAAGGTCGGTATCAGCAGGCCCAGGCGGCGGGCGATAAAACTCAGCATTGTCAGTGGTACCTCATCAGGCTGTGCGGCGATCAGCCAGTCACGGCAAGTGCCGCCGGTGGTCCGGATAGGGGCCGGCGGTCGTTGTGCTGTCTTACTTCACCTGGGTAGTGGCGAAGTTGTTCTTGGTCGTTGGGCTGATCACATAGCCCTCGACGTTGTCGCGCAGGGCAGTGAACACCTTGGGGTGTGCGATGTTGATCCAGGGCTGGGCGGCATCGTACACCGCCAGCGCTTGCTCATAGAGTTTCGCGCGCTGCGCGGGTTCGATGATTCGCCGCGCCTGGTCGATCAACGCCTGGAATTGCGGGTCGCACCAGCGCGAATAGTTTTCGCCATTCTTCGCCGCTTCGCAGCCCAGCAGTGGGGTGAGGAAGTTGTCCGGGTCGCCGTTGTCGCCGGCCCAGCCAGCGGCGACCATGTCGTGCTCGCCGCGTTTGGCGCGGCGCAGCATTTCCGCCCATTCCATGACGCGAATGTCGACGCGCAAACCGATCTGCGCCAGGTCGGCCTGGAGCATTTCCGCCGCCAGGCGGGGGTTGGGGTTGCTTGGGCCACCGCCATTGCGGGTGAACAGGGTCAGCGTGGTGCCGTCGGGCACGCCGGCTTCCTTGAGCAGCGCGCGGGCTTTGGGCAGGTCGCGGGGCAGGCTGTGCAGGCTCGCGTTGTAGCCCATCAGCGTCGGCGGATAGGGGTTGACCGCAGGCAGCGCATTGCCCTTGCCGAACAGTTGCTCGACCAGCGCCTGGCGGTCGACGGCCATGTTGATCGCCTGGCGCACACGCACATCGTTGAGCCATGGGCGTTGGGTGTTGAGCGACACATAGCTGGTGACCATCGCTTCGATACCGGCGACTTTCAGGCGCGGGTCGGCTTCGATGGCCGGTACCTCTTCAGGTTTGGGGTACAGCGCCACCTGGCATTCGTTGGCGCGCAACTTTTGCAGGCGCACGTTGTTGTCTGGGGTGATGACGAAGATCAGCGCCTCGGCGGGCGGTTTGCCGCGAAAGTAGGTGGGGTTGGCGGCATAGCGCACCTGGGCATCCTTGCTGTAGCGCTGGAACACGAACGGCCCGGTGCCGATCGGCTTGCTGTTGAGCTCGGCGGTCTTGCCGGCGGCCAGCAGTTGGTCGCCATATTCGGCCGAATAGATGGAGGTGAAGCCCATCGCCAGGTCATGCAGGAACGGCGCTTCGCGACGGTTGAGAGTGAACACCACGGTGTAGTCGTCGGTTTTCTCCACCGAGCGGATCAGTTGCCCGAAGCCCATGCTTTCGAAGTATGGGAAGCCGATGCTGGCCTTGTCGTGCCAGGGGTGCTTGGGGTCGAGCTGACGCTGGAAGCTCCATAGCACGTCGTCGGCATTGAGTTCACGGCTGGGGCTGAACCAGGCGGTTCGATGAAACTGCACGCCTCGGCGCAGGTGAAAGGTGTACACCAGGCCGTCGTCGCTGATCGACCAGCGTTCGGCCAGGGCCGGTTGCAACTCGGTGGTGCCAGGGACGAATTCCACCAAGCGGTTGAACAGGGTTTCGGCCGCCGCGTCGCCGGTGACGGCGGTGGTGTACTGGACGGTGTCGAAACCTTCCGGGCTGGCTTCGGTGCAGACCACCAGCGGCTTGGCCAGCGCCTGATCGGCCAGGCCCAGCAGCAGGGTCATCAGTAGGGCATTGCGGGCTAGCGTCTTCATGGGAACTCCAAGGGTGACGAGATGCAGAATAGCTGCCACGGCCTGCCACGCAGGCCGTGGCACCCAGCCTCAGAGCAGGCTGAACGGCAACGTGGTGACCACGCGGAACTCGTCCAGGCTGCCATCGGCCTGACCGGCACTGGCGCGGTGAGCGCTGTAGGTGGCGCGAATGGCGGTATTTTTCAGCGGCCCGCTCTGTACCGCATAGCTGGTGCCGAAGCCGTACTCATAGTGGTTTTCCCCTTGCATGCCGCGCACGTCGTAGCCATTGCCGCGGTAATGGGTGCCATCGATGCCCCAGCCGCGGGCCTTGTAGAGGTTGAACTTGAGCCCCGGCACGCCGAAGGGTGCCATGTTCAGCACGTAGGAGAACTGCAGCGACTTTTCATTGGGTCCGTTGAAGTCCGACATCAGCGAGTTGGCGAGGAAGATGCCGTTTGTCTCGTGCAGGTAATCGAAGTACTCGTTGCCGTTGATCTGCTGCCAGGCCACCGAGAACGTGTGCGCCTGATGGGTCAGGCCCAGCGACAGGCTGTAGGCATCGTTGTCGATCTCGCCAAGCTTCTGCCGGCCGCTGTCGACGGTCTTGTAGTAGTTCAGGCCAGTGGCCAGGCTGAGCACGTCGCTGTCACCCAGGCTGTGGCTGGCGCCAAAGTAGTACTGGTTCCAGAAGTCTTCGACGTTGGCGGCATACAGGCTGGTAGTCAGGCTTTTCAGCGGCTGGTAATTGAGGCCGAACATGTTTACCCGATCGGTCTCGACGCCGGCGGCGCCGTATTCACTGCGAAACTTGCTCAGGCTCTGCTCGGTACGCGGCGACACGCGGTCGAAGGTGCCGGCATCGAAGGTCAGGTTGTCGAATTCGGCGCTGTTGACGCTCAGGCCCTGGAAACTCGAGGGCAGCGCGCGGTTGCCGATGTAGGCGATCACCGGCGTGTCGACGCTATGGCGTCCGGCGGTCAGGGTGGTGTTGGACACTCGCGCCTTGAGGTTGGCCAGGCCCAGCTTGCTCCACTGGGCGATGACGTCGCCGTCGCTGTGGGTCAGGGTGCGGTTGTTCGGCCCGGCCACCCGCGATCGCCCTTGCTGCAAGGCCAGGGCGTGGTAGCCGGCCGCTTCCAGAGCGAAGCCGACCGTGCCTTGGGTGAAGCCCGAGCTGTAGTTGAGCACGGTGCCCTGTACCCAGTTCTCGCGGCTGTGGCTGTCGTGCCGAGTGCCGTCGGCCTTGTAGTAGCGCCACAGCGGTCCGCGCGCCGAATGCTCGCGGCCATACCAGTTGCGCGTGCTCCCCGACACGCTTTGACCGGCGATGAAGCCCGGCGCCTCGGCTTGCGCCGAAGCGCTTGCCAGTTGTACCGAGAGCGGCTCCTGGCTGATCGGCTCGGCGTGGGCGAGGGGGATGAACGTGCACAAGGCCAGGGCCAGTGCGGTGTTGGCTGTCTTCAAGGTAAATGCTCCTTTCTCGTTATGACCCGCCTGGCAGGGCGGGGTGGGTGCGGCAGGGTGTTGCGAAACGGGTTCGGTGCGCCCTGTAGGCAAATTTCGGGTGCACGCCGCCACGGGAGTGGCGCGGCCACTCCCGGAGCTGGGTGAAGGGTTATTCGGTGCTGACGCCGGAGAAGGTGTTGCGGCCGAACGGGCTGACCTGGAAATCGAGCACCGTGCGCCGAATCGGCTGATTGACGGTGGAATGCGCCACTGGGGTGATCGGCACCTGCTGTTTCAGGCGCTGCTGCGCACGCTGGTACAACGCGGTGCGCTGGGCCGGGTCGGTGACACGCCTGGCCTGCTCGACCCATTGGTCGTATTCACCGTCGCACCAGCGGGCATAGTTGTTGCTGCCAATGGCGGCGCAGCTGTACAGCGTGCCGAGCCAGTTGTCCGGGTCACCGTTGTCGCCGGTCCAGCCGACCAGGGCGATGTCGTGCTCGCCGTTTTTCAGGCGCTTGAGGTACTCGCCCCATTCATAGCTGACGATGCGCACGGTCAGGCCGATGGCCTGCCAGTCGGCCTGGAGCATCTGCGCCATGAGCTTGGCGTTGGGGTTGTAGGGCCGTTGCACCGGCATCGCCCACAGGGTGATTTCATGCCCCGGCTCGACCCCGGCTTCGGCAAGCAGGGACTTGGCCCTGGCCGGGTCGAACGGCGCATCCTCAATGCTCGCGTCGTACGACCATTGGGTCGGCGGCATGGCGTTGACCGCCCGTTGCCCGGCCTCGCCATACACCGCCTGCAGAATCGCGGCCTTGTTCACTGCCATGTCCAGTGCCTGACGCACCTTGAGCTGGTCGAACGGCGCGCGCTCGGTGTTGTAGGCGATATAGCCCAAGTTGAAACCGGCTTGCTGCAGCACCTGTAGCGCAGGTTCGGCCTTGAGCTGGGGCAGATCGGCGGGGCGCGGGTTGAGGGTGACCTGACACTCGTTGCGGCGCAGCTTCTGCACCCGCACCGACGGGTCGACGTTGATCGAGAACACCAGGGTGTCGAGGCGGACCTGCTCGGGTGCCCAGTACTCGCGGTTGCCGCGGTAGCGGATCTGCGCGTCCTTCTGATAGCGCTGGAACACGAACGGCCCGGTGCCGATGGGCTTGAGGTTGATGTCGGCGGGGCTGCCCTTGCCCAGCAGTTGCTCGGCGTATTCGGCCGAAAGGATCGAGGCGAAGCTCATCGCCAGGTTCTGGATGAACGCTGCATCGACCTGGGCCAGGGTGAAGGTGACGGTCAGTGGGTCGATGGCGTCGACGGCGAGGATGTTGCGGTCCAGGCCCATGCTGACGAAATAGGGGAACTCGGTCGGGTAGGCCAAACGGAACGGGTGCTGTTTGTCGAGCATGCGGCGGAAGCTGAACAGCACATCGTCGGCATTGAAGTCGCGGCTCGGGGTGAAGGCGGCGTTACTGTGGAACCTGACCTTTTCGCGCAAATGGAAGGTGTAGCGCAGGCCATCGTCCGAGACCTCCCAGTGGGTGGCCAGGGCCGGTTGCACGGCAGTGCCGCCGCGTTCGAATTCCACCAGGCGGTTGTACAGCGGCGCGCTGGCGTCGTTGTCGGTGGCACTGGTGAACTGCGCGGTGTCGAAGCCCGCGGGGCTGCCTTCAGAGCAGAACACCAGGCTGTTGGCCAGTGCTGCGGCACTGTGGCTGAGCAGACCTGCGCCAAGCACAGCGCATAGCAGGATCAAACGCATGACAACTCCTTGCCCAAATCGATGAGTCCGTTGCACGCGTGGGCATGCGCCGGCAGCAGGCCAGGCTTCATCAAGGGAAAACTGGTAGCGGCACGGTCGCATGCACTGCACGCGGATGAGAGAGGAAATCTCCAAGGCCGGGCGTAACGCTTCCCAAGCCCCCAGTCTGCGGCTACTCGCTTATGCCGACGCCATAGAACGAGTTGAGGCCGAACGGGCTGATCTTGAAGCCCTGCACCGACTTCCTCATGGGCTGGTACACCGTGGAGTGGGCGATGGGTGTCATCGGCACCTGTTCCTTGAGGATGCGCTGGGCCTTTTGGTACAGCGCGCTGCGCTGGGCCTGGTCGGAGGTGGCCTTGGCCTGCTTGATGAGGTCGTCGTAGGGCTTGTAACACCACTTGGAGAAGTTGTTGCCGCTCAGCGAGTCGCAGCCGAACAGGGTGCCGAGCCAGTTGTCCGGGTCACCGTTGTCGCCACTCCAGCCGATCAGCATGGCGCCGTTCTCACCGCCCTTGGAGCGCTTGATGTATTCGCCCCACTCGTAGCTGACGATATCGGCCTTGATGCCGATCTTCGCCCAGTCGGCCTGGAGCATCTGCGCCATGAGCCTGGCATTGGGGTTGTAGGGGCGCTGCACGGGCATGGCCCACAGGCTGATGTGGGTGCCTTCCTTGATGCCGGCCTCCTTGAGCAGCGCCTTGGCCTTGACCGGGTCGAAGGGTACGTCCTTGATGCTGGTGTCGTAGGACCACTGGGTCGGCGGCATGGCATTGACCGCCAGTTGCCCGGCACCCTGGTACACCGAGTCGATGATCTGCTGCTTGTTCACCGACATGTCCAGCGCCTGACGCACTTTGAGCTGGGCCATGGGGTTGGGCTGATCGCTGCCCTTGAGGGTGTCCATCACGTTGTAGGCGATGTAGCCGAGGTTGTAGCCGGCCTGTTCGGGCATCTGCAGGTTCGGGTCTTTCTTCAACGCTTCGAGGTCGGCTGGGCGGGGGAACAATGTGACCTGGCATTCGTTCTTGCGCAGCTTCTGGATACGCACAGAGGGGTCGGTGGTGATGGCGAAGATCAGGTTGTCGAGCTTGACGTCATCGGGCTTCCAGTAGTCCTGATTACCCTTGAAGCGAATCAGCGCGTCTTTCTGGTAGCGGCTGAAGACGAACGGGCCGGTGCCGATCGGCTTCTGGTTGATGTCTGCCGGCGTGCCCTGCTTGAGCAACTGCTCGGCGTATTCGGCCGAATGAATCGAGGCGAAGCTCATTGCCAGGTTCTGGATGAAGGCGGCGTCGACCTGGTTGAGGGTGAAGCGCACCGTGTGCTCGTCGAGTTTCTCGACGCGGACGATGTTCTTGTCCATGCCCATGTCGGTGAAGTAGGGGAACTCGCTGGGGTAGGCTTTGCGGAACGGGTGTTCGGCGTCGAGCATGCGGTTGAAGGTGAAGAGCACGTCATCGGCCTGGAATTCGCGGCTGGGGGTGAAGTAGTCGGTGCGGTGGAACTTCACCCCTTCACGCAGGTGGAAGGTGTAGATCTTGCCGTCGTCGGACACCTCCCAGCGGCTGGCCAGCCCCGGTATCACCTGGGTGCCACCGCGTTCGAACTGGGTCAGGCGGTTGAACAGCGGCTCGGCCGAGGCATCGAAATCGGTCCCGGTGGTGTATTGGCCCGGGTCGAAACCAGCCGGGCTGCCTTCGGAACAGAACACCAGGTTGGAAGCTGCGAAGGCGCTTGGGCTGGCGATCAGAAAGCCGGTGGCGAGCGCGAGCGGGATGACTGCATGTTTGAGCATGGTGGCCTCATTCTTGTCATTTTTCGGAGGAGATGGCCTCGTGAGCCGCCACCGGATACTTGTCCAGGGTCGGAGGCATTGCAACGCCGAATGAGCGAATGAGGGCGAAAAGGTGGAACGAACGTACATCAATGTCGCATCGATGTAACTTCGTGCGGCTTTGCAGGTTTAAATGGGCGAATTTGCCGAAAATGGCAACATATTCAAGGTTTTTCGAAGCGTGGGAAGGAGCTTAAGTGCGTGTAGGCAGGGGTTGCTACCGCTGTAGGAATTAGTACCGATAAGCGACCCAGGTCACCTTGCGCGACCTGGGTCGAGTACTAACGGTCAGGGCATCTGGATTTCGATCAGGCCGTCGGCATTGAGCGTCACTTCGCTGGTGCCGGCCTCGATGTCAGGTGCTGGCGCCGCTTCGTCGCTCATGGCTTTCATCGCCATCGGCGCGCTGCGCAGGTAGGGGCGCGGGTAGCCGCTGCTGTTGAGGTTGAGGTTGACCACCTTGTAACCCGAACCGCCGAGTGCCTCGGTGGCCAGTTGGGCACGGGCCTTGAAGGCGTTGACCGCTTCCTTGAGCAGTTCATCTTCGCTGGCCTTGCGCGTGGCCGGGGCGATGGAGAAGTCCATGCCGCCCATCTTCAGGTCTTGCAGCAGCTCGCCGGTGAGCTTGGACAGGGCGGGGAAGTCGGCGCTTTCCAGGCGCAGTTCGGCGCGTTCGCGCCAGCCGCTGATCTTCTGCCCTTTGCTGTCGTAGACCGGGTAACTGTTGCGGCTGCCCTGGCTGATCTTCACGTCCTTGACGTCACGGGCCTGTTGCACGGCCTTGTTCATGGTCTCGGTGATCTGCTTGGCGAGTTTGCCGGGGTCGGTGTTCTGCGCTTCGCTGTACAAGGTCACGACCATCAGGTCGCGGGCGACTTCCTTGCTCACTTCTGCGCGCAGCGATACCTGGTTGTAGCGTGGCTCGTCCGCGGCCAGCGCGGGGAGGCTGGCCAGCAGGCCGCAGGTGAGAATCACAGCGGTGCTGCGACGGGGCATGTGCATGTGTGGCTCCTTGGTGTTGACAGCGCTCGGTTGGGCGCTATGGGTTGCGCACCTGGCCAATCAGACCGACGACAGCGAACCGGGTTCAAAAGTGCCATCACGCAGCTGTATCAAAGTGTGGCGCTTTGCCGCATCGCTTCAGGGCGCAGCGCCATTTCGGTATACTCCGCGTGTTTTTCCCCGCCGTTGCCCTCAGGAGAGCTCATGCTCGCCGCCGTACATCCGTTGTCCGCTACCCGTCAGAACCTCTGGCGCCTGACCGTCATTCGGGTGCTGGTGCTGGCCGCCCAGGCCGGGTCGGTGGGCGTCGCCTACTGGACCGAACTGCTGCCGTTGCCCTGGCTGTCGCTGGCCCTGACCCTGGCGCTGTCGTCGTTGCTGTGCGCTTTCACCGCCTTGCGGCTGCGCCTTTCGCTGCCGGTCACCGAACTCGAGTACGCGCTGCAACTGGCCTGCGACCTGCTGATCCACAGTGCGCTGCTGTATTACTCGGGCGGCTCGACCAACCCGTTCGTGTCCTATTACCTGGTGCCGCTGGCGATCGCCGCGGTGACCTTGCCGTGGCTGTATTCACTGGTGCTCTCGGGCATTGCCCTGGCCGCCTACAGCCTGCTGCTGGTGCAGTTCTACCCCCTCGAAGACCTGCCCATGGCGCGCGACAAGATGCAGGTCTACGGCATGTGGCTGAGCATCGCCCTGGCCGCTGCGGTGATCACCTTCTTCGCTGCGCGCATGGCCGAAGAACTGCGCCGCGCCGAGCAGATGCGTGCCGAGCGTCGCGAAGACAGCCTGCGGGACGAGCAACTGCTGGCCGTCGCCACCCAGGCCGCCGGCGCCGCCCACGAGCTGGGCACGCCGCTGGCGACCATGAGCGTGCTGCTCAACGAAATGCGCCAGGACCATCGCGACCCGCAACTGCAGGAAGACCTCGCCGTGCTGCAGGACCAGGTGCAGTCGTGCAAGCACAGCCTGCAACAGCTGGTGCGTGCGGCAGAGGCCAACCGGCGCATGGACATCCTCGAGCAGGACGTCACCGCCTGGCTCGACGAGGCGCTCAACCGCTGGCACCTGATGCGCCCGGAAACCAGCTACCGTTTCCAGCGCCTGCGCGATGGCGTGGTGCCGCGTCTGGCGCCGCCGCCCGACCTCACCCAGGCGCTGCTGAACCTGTTGAACAATGCCGCCGATGCGTGTCCGGACGACCTGCAGGTCTACCTGGACTGGAACGAGCAGGACATCCTGATCAGCATCCGCGACCATGGGCCGGGTGTGCCCCCGGCCATCGCCGAGGCCATCGGCAAACCCTTCATAACCACCAAAGGCAAAGGCTTCGGCCTCGGCCTGTTCTTGAGCAAGGCCAGCGTGACGCGTGCCGGCGGCTCGGTGAAACTCTATAGTCATGACCAGGGCGGCACCCTGACCGAACTGCGCCTGCCCTACGGCACGCGAGGAGAGCAATGATGAGCGATGAAATCCAGGTTGAAGGCGAAGAGCTGCCCCACCTGCTGCTGGTGGACGACGACGCCACCTTTACCCGAGTGATGGCTCGGGCCATGAGCCGCCGCGGTTTTCGCGTCAGCACCGCAGCCTCTGCTGAAGAAGGCTATGAGCTGGCCAAGCGCGACTTGCCCGACTACGCCACCCTCGACTTGAAGATGGAAGGCGATTCGGGGCTGGTGCTGTTGCCCAAGCTGCTCGAGCTCGATCCGGAAATGCGCGTGGTACTGCTGACCGGCTATTCGAGCATCGCCACCGCGGTCGAGGCGATCAAGCGCGGTGCCTGCAACTACCTGTGCAAACCGGCCGATGCCGACGACGTGCTGGCGGCATTGCTGTCCGAGCACGCCAACCTCGACACCCTGGTGCCGGACAACCCGATGTCGGTCGACCGCTTGCAGTGGGAGCACATCCAGCGCGTGCTGGCCGAGCACGAGGGCAATATCTCTGCCACTGCGCGGGCGCTGGGCATGCACCGGCGTACCTTGCAGCGCAAGTTGCAGAAGCGTCCGGTTCGGCGCTGAGCGCTGCGCTGGCATATCAGGCAGTTCCTACGCGGGAACTGCCTTTTTATCGTCTGGGAGAAACCGCAATTCCTGGCCGCTGGCGTATGATTAGCGCCCTCATTCCGCCGCACCAGGACATCCCGCCGCCATGCTCGAGCTGCTGATCCAGACCCTGAACATCACGGCACCTGTGTTCGCCATGCTGTTTCTCGGCGTACTGCTCAAGCGCATCGGGCTGATCGACGATGCCTTCAACCGGGTAGCCTCCAACCTGGTGTTCAACGTGTGCATGCCGGCGCTGCTGTTTCTCGGCATCTATCACGCCGACCTCTCCAGCGCCGTGCAGCCCGGCCTGATCGTCTACTTCACCGTGGCCACGCTGATCGGTTTCGGGGTGTCGTGGTGGCTGGCGATCCGCCGCTGTGCGTATGCCGATCGCGGCATCTATACCCAGGGCAGCTTTCGCGGCAACAACGGCATCATCGGCCTGGCGCTGGCGGCGAGCCTGTATGGCGACCACGGCATTTCCCTGGGCGCGCTGCTCGCCGGCCTGGTGATCCTGCTCTACAACACGCTCTCGGCCGTGGTGCTGGCGATGTACAGCCGCGAACTCAAGTCCGATCCATGGAGCATCGCCAAGAGCGTGCTGAGCAACCCGCTGATTCTCAGTGTGCTGCTGGCCACCGTGCTGGCCTATGGCGAGGTGGCGCTGCCCAACTGGCTGCTGACCTCCGGCGACTACCTGGCGCAGATGAGCCTGCCGCTGGCGCTGATCTGCATCGGCGGCACGCTGTCGCTGCCGGCGCTGCGCGACAGCGGCAAACTGGCTTTCGAGGTCAGCCTGTTGAAGATGGTCTGGCTGCCACTGCTGGGCACCCTGGGGGCCTGGCTGTGTGGTTTCCGCGGCGCCGAGCTGGGCATTCTGTTCCTGTATTTCGGCAGCCCCACCGCAGCGGCCAGCTACGTCATGGCGCGCGCAGCCCAGGGCAATCACCAGCTCGCGGCCTCGATCATCGTCATCACCACGTTGATGGCTGCAATCACTACCAATATCGGCATTTTCGTCTTGCAGTGGGGCGGATGGATCTAGATGCTCACTGCCGACTTCGCCACCGCTTTCTGAGCCATAGGACACCGCATGGACACGCAGCACTCGCCAGAACCGCTCAAACGCGGTCTGAAAAACCGTCATATCCAGCTGATCGCCCTGGGTGGGGCCATCGGCACGGGGCTGTTTCTCGGCATCGCCCAGACCATCCAGCTGGCCGGCCCCTCGGTGCTGCTGGGCTACGCGGTGGCCGGCCTGATGGCGTTCTTCATCATGCGCCAGCTCGGCGAGATGGTGGTCGAGGAGCCGGTGGCCGGCAGCTTCAGCCACTTTGCGCACAACTACTGGAGCGAGTTCGCAGGTTTCGTTTCGGGCTGGAACTACTGGGTGGTGTACGTGCTGGTGGGCATGGCCGAGCTGACCGCCGTGGGTATCTACGTCAAGTACTGGTGGCCGGACTTCCCCACCTGGGCCACGGCTGCGATCTTCTTCGTGCTGATCAACGCCATCAACCTGACCCAGGTGAAAGTGTATGGCGAGATGGAGTTCTGGTTTTCGCTGGTCAAGGTGGTGGCGATCGTCAGCATGATCGGCTTCGGCGCCTGGCTGCTCGGCACCGGCAGCGGCGGGCCGGATGCCAGCGTCGCCAACCTGTGGCAGCACGGCGGCTTCTTCCCCAACGGCATCACCGGGCTGATCATGGCCTTGGCGGTGATCATGTTTTCCTTCGGCGGGCTCGAGCTGGTCGGCATCACCGCTGCCGAGGCCGACAACCCACGGTTGAGCATTCCCAAGGCCACCAACCAGGTGGTGTACCGCATCCTGATCTTCTACATCGGCGCCCTGGCCGTGCTGCTGGCGCTGTACCCGTGGCAGAAGGTGGTGCAGGGCGGCAGCCCGTTCGTGATGATCTTCCATGAGCTGGACAGCGACGTGGTGGCCACCGTGCTCAACGTGGTGGTGCTGACGGCGGCGCTGTCGGTCTACAACAGCTGTGTGTACGCCAACAGCCGCATGCTGTTCGGCCTGGCCAGCCAGGGCGATGCGCCGCGCCAGTTGCTCAAGCTCAATCGTCGTGGCGTGCCGCTGGCGGCGCTGGGCGTATCGGCCGTGGCCACCGGGCTGTGCGTGGTGATCAACTACCTGATGCCGGGCGAGGCCTTCGGCCTGCTGATGGCCCTGGCGGTGTCTGCGCTGGTGATCAACTGGGCGAGCATCAGCATCACCCACCTGAAGTTCCGCAAAGCCAAGCTGGCTCAGGGCCAGACGCCGTTCTACCGCAGCTGGGGCCACCCGTTCACCAACCACCTGTGCCTGGCGTTCATCGCGCTGATCGTGGTGGTGATGTACCTGACCCCGCCGATTCGCATCTCGGTGCTGCTGATTCCGGCCTGGATCGCGGTGCTGGGGGTTGCCTTCAAGCTGAAGAAGCTGCGCCAGGCCAAGGCCTGAGCGCTGCGCCCCGGCAGTGCGGGGTGAGCCTCACTGCTGGCGGCGCCAGGCGCGCACGGTGGTGTAGAGCAAAATGCCGCCCAGCACCGGCAGCACGTAGAACAGCATCAGCCGCTCGAGCCGCCCGGCCAGCGGCATGCCGGTGGTGAAGGTCACCACATGCAGGCCGTACACCAGGTACAGACCGAGCAGCACCAATCCTTCGGCACGGGTGATGCGGTAGCCGGAATAGAACAGCGGCAGGCTCAGCGCGGCGACACCGAGCATCACCGGCAGGTCGAAAGCCAGGGCGTTGGGCGAGATCGACAGCGGCTGCGGGGTCACCAGTGCGGTCAGGCCAAGCACCGCCAGCAGGTTGAACAGGTTGCTGCCGATCACCGTGCCCACGGCGATCTCGCGTTCCCCACGCAGCGCTGCGACCACCGCCGCTGCCAGCTCCGGTAGCGAGGTGCACACCGCGACCACGGTGAGGCCGATGACCCGCTCCGACAGCCCCAGGTCGGTCGCGACTTCCACCGCAGCTTCCAGCAGCAGATGCCCCGCCAGACTCAGCAGCACGAAACCCAGCGCCACCTGACACAGCGTGCCGGACCAGAACCGTGCACGCCCGACGTGGTGAATCTGCGGGGCCGGATAGGTGCGGGCGTAATGCCGTGACTGATGCCAGAGCATCAGCAGGTAACCGAGCAGGCCAAGCAGCAGCAGCGCGCCTTCCAGGCGACCCAGCTCGGCATTGCTCGCCAGCAGGTACACCAGCGCGCTGGCGCCGATCATCAGCGGCAGGTCGAGGCGCACCAGTTGCCGCGACACCCGCAGCGGGATGATCAGCGCGGTGAAACCCAGCACCACCAGCAGGTTGAAGATGTTGCTGCCGATCACGCTGCCCACGGCGACATCGGGCGCGCCCTGGTAGGCCGCTTGCAGGCTGACGGTCAGTTGCGGCGCGGTGCTGCCGAAGGCGACCAGGCTCAGGCCGATGATCAGCGGGCGTACATGCAGGCGCGTGGCCAGGCGCAAGGCGGCGCGCACCAGCAGCTCGGCACCGATCACCAGCAGGACCAGCCCGCTGCTCAGTTGCAGCAGGCTGAAGGTCGGCAATGTGGCGAGGTCGAAAATGATCAGGACTCCTGAACGGTCATTGACTCAGACCTTGTACCCGCACTCGCGCGGTTCCGCTACGCAGCATGCCGATTTTTCCGGCAGCGGCGCGCGACAGGTCGATCAGCCGCCCGCGGCTATGCGGGCCACGGTCGTTGATGCGCACCACCACACTGCGCTGATTGGCCAGGTTGGTGACGCGCACCCGGCTGCCGAAAGCCAGGCTGCGGTGCGCGGCGGTCAGGGCGTTCTGGTTGAAGGGTTCGCCGCTGGCGGTGCGCTTGCCATGATGGCGCGCGCCGTACCAGGAGGCGTTGCCGGTCTGGTCGTAGCCACGCGGATCGATGGCGTCGCTGGCGCAGCCAGTGAGCAGGGAAAACAGGGCGAGGGTGCCCAGGGAGCGTTTGAACAAAATGCGGGCTCCTTGGCGGAAAGTGAGTTGCCCGAGCGACGAGGCGCCGCTCGGGCAAAACCGAAACTCAGCCTTCGAGTTTGGCCTTGAGCAGTTGGTTCACCTGTGCCGGGTTGGCCTTGCCCTTGGAGGCCTTCATCGCCTGGCCGACGAAGAAGCCGAACATCTTGCCGCGCTTGGCCTCATCGGCGGCGCGGTACTGCTCGACCTGCTCGGCGTTGGCCGCCAGCATCTCGTCGAGCATCGACTCGATGGCGCCGCTGTCGGTGACCTGCTTGAGGCCTTTGCTGTCGATGATCGCGTCGGCATCGCCTTCGCCAGCGGCCATGGCTTCGAACACGGTCTTGGCGATCTTGCCGCTGATGGTGTTGTCGCGGATGCGCAGCAGCATGCCGCCAAGCTGCTCGGCGCTGACCGGTGCCTGGTCGATCTCCACGCCCAGCTTGTTGAGCAGGCTGCCCAGCTCGACCATGACCCAGTTGGCGGCCAGCTTGGCGTCACCGCCGATCTTCACCACCTGCTCGAAGTAGTCGGCCTGTTCGCGGCTGGCGGCCAGCACGTTGGCGTCGTAGGCCGAAAGGCCGTACTGCTGCTGGAAGCGCTCGACCTTCTGTGTCGGCAGTTCCGGCAGGGCCGCGCGGATGCTCTCGAGCAATGCCGGCTCGATGACCACCGGCAGCAGGTCGGGGTCGGGGAAGTAACGGTAGTCGTTGGCTTCCTCCTTGCTGCGCATCGAGCGGGTTTCGTCCTTGTTCGGGTCGTACAGGCGGGTTTCCTGGATGACCTTGCCGCCGTCTTCGATCAACTCGATCTGGCGTTGGACTTCGCTGTTGATGGCGCGCTCGATGAAGCGGAACGAGTTGACGTTCTTGATCTCGCAGCGGGTGCCGAATTCGCTCTGGCCCTTGGGCCGGATCGACACGTTGCAGTCGCAGCGCAGCGAGCCTTCGGCCATGTTGCCGTCGCAGATGCCCAGGTAGCGCACCAGCGCGTGGATAGCCTTGACGTAGGCCACGGCCTCCTTGGCGCTGCGCATGTCCGGTTCGGAGACGATCTCCAGCAGCGGCGTGCCGGCGCGGTTGAGGTCGATGCCGGTGGCGCCATTGAAGTCTTCGTGCAGGCTCTTGCCGGCGTCTTCTTCAAGGTGTGCACGGGTCACGCCGATGCGCTTGATGGTGCCGTCTTCCAAGGCGATGTCCAGGTGGCCCTTGCCGACGATCGGCAGGTCCATCTGGCTGATCTGGTAGCCCTTGGGCAGGTCGGGGTAGAAGTAGTTCTTGCGCGCGAAGACGTTGCGCGGCCCGATCTCGGCGTCGATCGCCAGGCCGAACATGCAGGCCATGCGCGCCGCTTCCTGGTTGAGCACCGGCAGCACGCCAGGCATGCCCAGGTCGACCAGGCTGGCCTGGGTGTTCGGCTCGGAGCCGAAGGTGGTGGCGCTGCCGGAGAAAATCTTCGACTGGGTGGCGAGCTGGGTATGAATCTCCAGCCCGATCACAACTTCCCATTGCATGTGTGAATTCCTCAGAAGCCGTTGGGGGCACGGGTGTGCCAGTCGGTCACTTGCTGGTAGCGGTGGGCGACATTGAGCAGGCGCGCTTCCTGGAAGTACGGCGCCAGCAGTTGCACGCCTACCGGCAGGCCATCGACGAATCCGGCCGGCATCGACAGGCCCGGCAGGCCCGCCAGGTTGGCGGTGATGGTGTAGACGTCTTCCAGGTAGGCGGCGACCGGGTCGTTGCCCTTGGCGCCGAGTTTCCAGGCCAGGTTCGGCGTGGTCGGGCCGAGGATCAGGTCGACGCCTTCGAAGGCGGCCATGAAGTCGTTCTTGATCAGTCGACGGATCTTCTGCGCCTTGAGGTAGTAGGCATCGTAGTAGCCGGCCGACAGCGCGTAGGCGCCGACCATGATGCGCCGCTGCACTTCGACGCCGAAGCCTTCGCCGCGCGAACGCTTGTACAGGTCGGTGAGGTCCTTGGGGTTGTCACAGCGGTAGCCGAAGCGCACACCGTCGAAGCGCGACAGGTTCGAGGAGGCCTCGGCCGGTGCGATCACGTAGTACGCGGCGATGGCGTGCTGCATGTTCGGCAGGCTGATTTCCTTGATCACCGCGCCGAGCTTTTGCAGTTCCTGGATGCTGGCCTGGACCTGTTCGGCGATGCGTGGGTCGAGGCCGGCGCCGAAGTATTCCTTGGGAATACCGATGCGCAGGCCCTGCAGCGAGGCGTTGAGGCTGGCGCTGTAGTCAGGTACCGGCTCATCGATGGAGGTGGAGTCGTTGGCGTCGAAGCCGGCCATGCCTTGCAGCAGCAGGGCGCAGTCTTCGGCGGTGCGGGCCATCGGGCCGCCCTGGTCGAGGCTCGAGGCGTAGGCGATCATGCCCCAGCGCGAGACCCGGCCATAGGTCGGCTTGAGCCCGGTGAGGCTGGTCAGCGCAGCCGGTTGGCGAATCGAGCCGCCGGTGTCGGTGCCGGTGGCGACCGGGGTCAGGCGTGCAGCGACCGCCGCCGCCGAGCCACCCGACGAACCGCCAGGCACGTGCTCGAGGTTCCACGGGTTCTTCACCGCACCGTAATGGCTCGACTCGTTGGCCGAGCCCATGGCGAACTCGTCCATGTTGGTCTTGCCGAGGGTGACCATGCCGGCTGCGGCCAGCTTGGCGACCACCGTGGCGTCGTAGGGCGCGGTGAAGTTGTCGAGCATCTTCGATGCGCAGCTGGTGCGCACGCCCTGGGTGCAGAACAGGTCCTTGTGGGCGATCGGCGCGCCCAGCAGGGCACCGCTCTCGCCGGCTGCGCGGCGTGCGTCGGCGGCCCGCGCCTGCTGCACGGCGAGCTCGTCGGTGACGGTGATGAAACTGTTGAGCTGCGGGTCGAGGGAGTTGATCCGCGCCAGCAGGGTGGTGGTCAGTTCTTCGGCGGAGAACGACTTGTCGGCGAGTCCGCGAGCGATCTCGGCCAGGGTCAATTGATGCATGGCAGGCTCTATCCCTTACTCGATGACTTTCGGAACCAGGTACAGACCGTTTTCGGTCGCAGGGGCGATGGCCTGGTAGGCCTCGCGCTGGTTGCGTTCGGTGACCTGGTCGGCGCGCAGACGCTGGCTGGCTTCCAGGGGGTGGGCGAGTGGCTCGATGCCATCGGTGTCGACCGCTTGCATCTGGTCGACGAGGCCGAGAATGCTGTTCAGGGCATCGGTGATGTGGGGCAGCTCGGCTTCATTCAGGCCCAGGCGGGCCAGATGAGCGATCTTTTCCACGTCGCAACGTTGAAGCGCCATGGGGATCTCCAGGACTATGAAACAAAAAGGAACAATTGTGCCATGAGGAACATGCTGCGGTTCTGGCGGTCAAAGGGCCGCGATCTTCTGTTGGCGTGCTCGGAAAAACTGCCAATTTAACATATTGGCTCCTTGCCCAAAATCCCCGCCATTGTTAGAGTTTGCCGCACTTTTTTACCCACGCTTTCCCCAGGGTCACTTTCCCATGTTCAAGAAACTGCGTGGCATGTTTTCCAGCGATCTGTCGATCGACCTGGGGACGGCCAACACTCTAATCTACGTGCGTGAGCGCGGTATCGTACTGAATGAGCCCTCGGTTGTTGCCATCCGTACCCACGGCAACCAGAAAAGCGTCGTCGCTGTCGGTACCGATGCCAAGCGCATGCTCGGCCGTACCCCGGGCAACATCGCCGCCATTCGTCCGATGAAGGATGGCGTGATCGCCGATTTCAGCGTTTGTGAAAAGATGCTGCAGTACTTCATCAACAAGGTGCATGAGAACAGTTTCCTGCAGCCCAGCCCGCGTGTGCTGATCTGCGTGCCGTGCAAGTCGACCCAGGTCGAACGCCATGCCATCCGCGAGTCGGCCCTTGGCGCCGGTGCCCGTGAAGTGTTCCTCATCGAAGAACCCATGGCCGCGGCCATCGGTGCCGGCCTGCCGGTCGAGGAAGCGCGTGGCTCGATGGTCGTCGACATCGGCGGCGGCACCACCGAAATTGCCCTGATCTCGCTCAACGGCGTGGTCTACGCCGAATCCGTACGGGTCGGTGGCGACCGTTTCGACGAAGCCATCGTCACCTACGTGCGCCGCAACTACGGCAGCCTGATCGGCGAATCCACCGCCGAGCGCATCAAGCAGGAAATCGGCACCGCCTACCCGGGTGGCGAAACCCGCGAAGTCGATGTCCGCGGCCGTAACCTGGCCGAAGGTGTACCGCGCGCTTTCACCCTCAATTCCAACGAAGTGCTCGAAGCGCTGCAGGAATCGCTGGCGACCATCGTCCAGGCGGTCAAGAGCGCGCTGGAGCAATCGCCGCCGGAGCTGGCCTCCGACATCGCCGAGCGCGGCCTGGTGCTGACCGGTGGTGGTGCGCTGCTGCGTGACCTGGACAAACTGCTGGCCCAGGAAACCGGTCTGCCGGTGATCGTCGCCGAAGACCCACTCACCTGCGTCGCCCGTGGCGGCGGTCGGGCACTGGAAATGATGGACAAGCACGCCATGGACCTGCTCTCGAGCGAGTGACCGACGCGGTCGCTGTCTACCCGGAACGTTTCCCTCCGGTTTACAGGTAGCACGGGCAGTGCTACCTGTATGCGTCGGCTGGCGCTGATCTGCGCCGCTTCCGTCAACCCGCAACCAGGCTGGTGCGTTGTCCCATGTCCAATGACCTCCTGAGTCGTCCACGAGGAACGGCCCATTAAACCGCTTTTCTCCAAAGGCCCCTCGCTGGGCATCCACCTGTTGGTTCTGGTCGTGCTCTCGGTCGCCTTGATGGTGGTCGATGCGCGCTTCGCCGTGCTCAAGCCGGTGCGCAGCCAGATGGGCCTGGTGTTGATGGAGTCGTACTGGATCACCGACCTGCCGCAGCGGCTCTGGCAAGGCGTGGCCGGGCAATTCGGCAGCCGTACCGAGCTGATCGCCGAGAACGAGAAACTCAAGACCGAGGCGCTGCTGTTGCAGGGCCGGCTGCAGAAGCTGGCCGCCCTTACCGAGCAGAACGTGCGCCTGCGCGAGCTGCTCAACTCCTCGGCGCTGGTCAACGAGAAGGTCGAAGTCGCCGAACTGATCGGCGTCGATCCCAATCCGTTCACCCATCGCATCCTCATCAACAAGGGCGAGCGTGACGGTGTGTTCCTCGGCCAGCCGGTGCTCGACGCCCGCGGTCTGATGGGCCAGGTGGTCGAGCTGATGCCCTACACCTCGCGTGTGCTGTTGCTGACCGACTCGACCCACAGTATTCCGGTGCAGATCAACCGCAACGGCCTGCGCGCCATCGCCAGCGGCACGGGCAACCCCGAGCGCCTGGAACTGCGCCACGTGGCCGACACCGCCGACGTCAAGGAAGGCGACCTGCTGGTCAGCTCGGGCATGGGCGAACGCTTCCCCGCAGGCTACCCGGTGGCAACGGTCAACCAGGTGATTCACGACAGCGGGCAACCATTCGCCATCGTCCGCGCCATCCCCACCGCCGCCCTCAACCGCAGCCGCTACATGCTGCTGGTGTTCACCGACAGCCGCACCCCCGAACAACGCGCCACCGAGGCCGCCATGGCCCAGGAAGAGGCCGACCGCAAGGGCACCAGCGCAGCGCCCGCAGCGCCTGCCAACTCGACGACCCCGGCAGCCCCAGCGAACGGCCAAGGCGCGCCCTCGGCACCCACCAACGCCGCGCCATCGTCGTCAGCCCCGGCGCAACCTTCGGCGACCCCGGCGCAACCGGCAGCGACGCCGGACCAACCGCGGAGGCAATGATGCCCAGTACCCGTAGCAACCATGGCTGGGTGATCTGGCTGACCTTCGCCCTCGGCCTGTTGCTCAGCGTGTCGCCCATGCCGCAGTTCATGGAGGTGTTCCGCCCCATGTGGCTGGCCATGCTAGTGGCGTTCTGGGCCTTGGCGGTACCCAACCGCGTGGGCATGACCACCGGTTTCGTGCTGGGGCTGGCCGAAGACGTGCTGTACGGCACCCTGCTCGGGCAGAACGCGCTGGTGTTGACGCTGATTACCTTCCTCGTGCTGACCCTGCAGCAGCGCATGCGCAATTTCCCTATGTGGCAGCAGAGTCTGGTGATTCTGGTGATCTTCGGCATCGCCCAGCTGGTGCAGTTGTGGCTCAGCGCGCTGACCGGCAATCGTCTGCCGACCCTGGCGCTGGTGTGGTCGGCGGTGGTCAGTGCGGTACTCTGGCCGTGGCTGAGCTTTGCCCTGCGCGATGTGCGTCGGCGTCTGCGCATCAACTAGTGATCGCCCTCCCTCGACAAGGACACGTCCCATGCCCCCGTTGTACCTGGCCTCAGGCTCGCCACGCCGCCGTGAACTGCTGACCCAGGTGGGCATCGCCTTCACCCCCCTCAGTGCCCCCATCGACGAAACCCCGCTGGCCAATGAAGCCGCAAGCGCCTATGTCGAGCGCCTGGCGCGAGCCAAGGCCGCCGCCGGGCGCGCCGCAGCACCGGCTGACGCCGTGGTGCTTGGCGCCGATACCGCCGTGGTGCTCGATGGGCAGATTCTTGGCAAGCCGCAAAGCGCCGAGCACGCCCAGGCCATGCTGCTCGCCTTGAGTGGGCGCAGCCACCAGGTGCTGACCGCGGTGGCTGTCAGCGACGCGACGCGCTGCCTCAGCCTTTGTGTGGCCAGTGAAGTGACCCTGCGCAGCATCAGCCTGACTGAGGCGCAACGCTACTGGAGCAGCGGCGAACCTGCCGACAAGGCCGGTGGCTATGCCATTCAGGGTCTGGGCGCAGTGTTCGTCAGTGGTCTGGTGGGCAGCTACTCGGCCGTGGTCGGCTTGCCGTTGCTGGAAACCGTCGAGCTGCTGGCGGGCTTTGGCATCGACTGCTGGAGCGGGGTGCCCGAGGCAGGTGAGGTGAAGTCGTACTAGCACGGTGCCAAATCGCCATCCATCATTACCCCATACCTTGACGAGAAGCTGCCATGAGCGAAGAGATTCTGATCAACATCACGCCGATGGAATCGCGCGTGGCAGTGGTCGAAAACGGGGTACTGCAAGAGGTTCATGTCGAGCGCACGCTACGCCGTGGCATTGTCGGCAACATCTACAAAGGCAAGGTGGTGCGGGTGCTGCCGGGCATGCAGGCAGCATTCGTCGATATCGGTCTGGAACGCGCGGCGTTCATCCACGCTTCGGAGATTTCCCAGCGCGAGGGTTCTGCGGTCGAGACCATCAGTGCCCTGGTGCATGAAGGCCAGGGCCTGGTCGTGCAGGTGACCAAGGACCCGATCGGCACCAAGGGCGCGCGGCTTACCACGCAGCTGTCGATTCCCTCGCGCTATCTGGTGTACATGCCGCGCAGCAGCCACGTTGGCATTTCCCTGAAGATCGAAGACGAAACCGAGCGTGATCGGCTCAAGCAGGTGGTCAGCGACTGCATGGCCAAGGAAGAAATGAAAGATGCCGGTGGCTTCATCCTGCGCACCGCGGCCGAAGGCGCCCGCGCCGAGGACATCCTGCAGGACATTCGCTACCTGCGCCGCCTGTGGGAGCAGATCGGCAGCCAGATGAAGACCTGCGGCGCCCCCACGGTGATCTATGAAGACCTCGGCCTGGCGCTGCGCACCTTGCGCGATTTGGTTCACGGAAAGATCGAGAAAATTCGCATCGACTCGCGGGAAACCTTCCAGAAAACCATGCAGTTCGTCAGCGAGCTGATGCCGGAAATCGCCAGCCGCCTTGAGCATTATCCCGGCGAGCGGCCGATCTTCGACCTGTATGGCGTCGAGGATGAAATCCAGCGCGCCCTGGAGCGCAAGGTGCCGCTCAAGTCTGGTGGCTACCTGGTGGTCGACCCGGCCGAGGCGATGACCACCATCGACGTCAACACCGGCGCCTTCGTCGGCCATCGCAACCTTGAGGAAACCATCTTCAAGACCAACCTCGAGGCCGCCACCTCCATCGCCCGGCAACTGCGCCTGCGCAACCTGGGCGGCATCATCATCATCGACTTCATCGACATGGAAGACGAAGAGCATCAGCGCCAGGTGCTGCGCACTCTGGAAAAGCAGCTCGAACGCGACCATGCCAAGACCAACATCATCGGCATCACTGAACTGGGCCTGGTGCAGATGACCCGCAAGCGCACCCGTGAAAGCCTTGAGCAGGTACTCTGCGAGCCCTGCAGCGCCTGTCAGGGCCGCGGGCGGATCAAGACCCCGGAAACCACCTGCTATGAAATCTTCCGGGAAATCCTGCGCGTCGCCCGTGCCTATCAGGCCGAGGGTTACCGGGTACTGGCCAATCAGAAGGTGGTCGATCGCCTGCTCGATGAAGAGTCGGGCAACGTCGCCGAGCTGGAAACCTTCATCGGTCGAACCATCCGCTTCCAGGTCGAGTCCATGTATTCGCAAGAGCAGTACGACGTGGTGCTGCTCTGAGCGGCGTTGACGCCGCAGGCCGGCACGCGCGAACGCTGCCGGAGACGATTATCGAGGCACCACTGGGAGGGCCATGGCCATGGGGCGTCTGAGTCGCGTTCCCGGTGCCTTGACCCGTTGCGGGCTGGGCATCTGTGCACTGCTGATCGTGCTGCTGGCGCTGTACGTCAGCGTGGGGCGGGTTCTCGTGCCGCTGGTGGCCGAATACCGCGCCGAGGTCGAGGCCAAGGTTGCCGAGGCGGTCGGTCAGCCAGTGCACATCGGCGCCCTGCAAGGGCGCTGGAGCCGGCTGGTGCCGGTGTTCAGCCTGCACGACCTGCAAATCGGCGAGGGCGCGAGCGCGCTGCGCCTGGATGAAGTCAAGGTGGTGCCTGACCTGCTCGGCAGCCTGAAAGCCTGGCAGCCACGCCTGGCGCGGGTGCAGCTCAGTGGCGTGCAATTGATCGCCCGGGAAAACCCAGAGGGCCAGTGGGCCATCGAAGGCCTGCCCAAACAGGACGATCAACCCTTCGATCCGGCGCGGGTCCTGCGCCAGTTGCGCCAGCTGGGGCAGGTCGATGTGTTCGACAGCCAGCTCACCGTGCACCCCTGGCAGCGCGATCCGCTGACCCTCACCTACGTCGATGTCGGCCTGCGCGCAGGCAGCACTCGGCAACGCCTGGAAGTGAAGGCCACCTTGCCCGATGGTCAGCCGCTGGCCGCTGTGTTGCACAGTCAGGCACGCGCCGAAGCCTGGCGCGAGGGTGCCGTGCAGGCCTACCTGAGTGTGCCGCAAAGCGACTGGGCGCAATGGCTGCCGCCGCGCCTGCTCGGCGAGTGGAAGGCGCAAGCCCTACAGGGCGGTGGCGAGTTCTGGCTCGACTGGCAGCAACGGCAACTGCAAAGCGCGGTGGCGCGTGTGCAGGCCCCGCATCTGCGCGGCGCCTATGCCAAGCGCAATGCCATCGATGTTGACCAGCTGGCACTTTCGGCCTGGCTGCAGCGCAAGCCCGAGGGGCTTGAACTGTTGGTCGACTCGCTCTCGGCCGAGCTGGGCAAGTCGCCGTGGCAGACGCGGCTCAAGGCGCAGCAAATCACTGGCGACACGCCTGAGCAGGAACGCTGGCAGGTGCAGGCCGAGCGCCTCGACCTGACCCCGCTGACCCCGCTGATCCAGGCCCTGGCGCCGCTGTCGCCGCAACTGATGACTGTGGTCGACTCGCTCAAGGTCAAAGGTGGCCTGCGCAACGTACGGCTCGACGTGCAGCCCAAGGCCGAGGGCGACCAGCGGGTGCAGTTCGCCGCCAACCTCGAGCGCATCGGTTTCGCCGCCTACCACGGCGCGCCGGCGGCGGATAACGTCAGTGGCAGCATCAGCGGTGACCTCGGCCACGGCGAGCTGCGCCTGGACACCGACGCCTTCATGCTGCACCTGTACCCGATCTTCGAAAAACCCTGGCACTACCAGAAGGCCAACGCGCGGCTGACCTGGACCCTCGACAAACAAGCCTTCACCCTGGTCGCGCCGTACCTGAAAGTGCGCGGCGAAGAGGGCAACATCGCTGGCGATTTCCTCATCCGCATCTTTCTCGAGAAGGGCCATGAAGATTACATGGACCTGCGCGTCGGTCTGACCGACGGCGATGGTCGCTACACTGCCAAGTACCTGCCTGAGGTGTTGAGCCCGGCGGTCGACGAATGGCTGCGCACCGCGATCGTCAAAGGCAGCGTCAATGAGGGCTACTTCCAGTACCAGGGCTCGCTGCACCACGACGCCCCGCCACACTCGCGCAGCATCAGCCTGTTCTTCGATGTGCGCGATGCGGCGCTGGATTTCCAGCCGGGCTGGCCACAGGTGCGTGAGGTCGATGGCAAGGTCTACATCGACGACGCCGGGGTGCGTATCGCCGCCGAGCGTGGGCTGTTGCTCGACACCAAGGTAAGCCAGGTCAAGGTCGACATTCCCCATGTCGAGGAAGGCCAGCACAGCCATCTGCTGCTGCAAGGGGCGGTCGACGGCAAGCTCGCCGATGGCCTGAAAATTCTCCAGCAGGCGCCGATCGGCACCGAACAGATCTTCGCTGGCTGGGAGGGCAGCGGGCCGCTCAAGGGCAAGCTCAAGCTGGACATTCCTCTGGCCAAGGGCGATCAGCCCAAGGTGCTGGTGGACTTCTCGACCCGCGACGCGACCCTGAAAATCGCCTCGCCTGAATTGCACTTGAGCCGCCTGGGCGGCGACTTCCGCTTCGATCTGGCCAAAGGCCTGAGCGCCGGTGACGTGACCTTCAATGCCTTTGGCCGGCCGGTCAGTGCGCAGATCAGTGCCGAGGGGCAGGGCGGGCAGATGCAGACGCGCATCGACGCTACTGGGCAGATGGCCCTGAGCACCCTGACCGATTGGCTGAAGTTCAAGCAGGCGCTGCCGGCCAGCGGCGAAATTCCCTATCGGCTGCAAGTGCACCTGGGCAGCCTCGATAACCGCCTGGTGGTCGACTCGACCCTCAAGGGCTTGCAGATCGATCTGCCAGTGCCTTTCGGCAAAGCCACCTCAACGGTGCGTGACAGCCGCTTCAGCATGAACCTCGACGGCGCCGAGCGGCGCATGGATGCGCGCTATGCCGACCTTGCGCAACTGGCCTACGTGGCACCGGCCGAGCAACTCGACCAAGGCCGCGGCGAGGTGCTGCTCGGCGGCGGCCAGGCGACGCCGCCGGCCACTCGTGGCCTGCGCGTGCGGGGGCGGCTCGACAGTCTCGATGTGCAGGCCTGGCAACAGCAAGCCAGCCGCTTCGCCGGTGATGACCCTGGCGGCAGTGCGCGGCAGGTGTTGCAGAGCGTCGATCTGAGTGTCGGACGGCTCAAGGTCTACGACATGACCCTCAACCAGGCCGTGGTGCGCCTGGCGCGCAGTGGCAGCGCCTGGGATTTGCGCCTGGACAGCCGTGAGGTGATCGGCGATGCCCGCCTGCCCGATGCCAAGGCCGCGTCGCTGGTGGTACGGCTGAGTACCTTGCGCCTGCCGCCGGCCCCGGCTGCCGATGCCGCCGAACAACCAGGCGACAACGGCCGTGACCCACTGGCCAGCTTCGATCCGCGGCGCACGCCGGCGCTGGATCTGAGCATCGACAAACTCTACCGGGGCGACGACTTCTACGGCCGGGTGGGTGTGCAACTGCGGCCCACCCCACGCGGTGTATCGGTCAACAGCCTGGACCTTGACATGAAGGGCCTGCAGGTGACCGGCAGCGGTGCCTGGGAAGGTGACTCCGGGCGCACCAGCAGCTGGTACAAGGGCCGTGTCGGTGGGCGCGATCTGTCAGAGGTGCTCAAGGCGTGGGGCTTCGCGCCATCGGTGACCAGCCGCGAATTTCATCTGGATATCGACGCACGCTGGCCGGGTTCACCGGCCTGGATCGGCCTCGATCGCCTGTCTGGCAGCCTGCAAGCCTCGTTGCGCACCGGGCGCTTCGTCGAAGTGGAGGGCGGCGCCCAGGCACTGCGGGTCTTCGGCCTGCTCAACTTCAACTCCCTTGGGCGGCGCCTGCGCCTGGACTTCTCCGACCTGTTCGCCAAGGGCCTGGCCTATGATCGGGTCAAGGGTCATCTGGTGGCCAGCCAGGGCGTGTACGTCACCCGAGAGCCGATCAGCATGACCGGTCCTTCGAGCAACATCGACATCGAGGGCACGCTGGACATGGTGCGCGAGCGGGTTGCGGCCAACGTGCAGGTCTCCTTGCCGGTGACCAACAACCTGCCACTGGCGGCGCTGATCGTCGGCGCCCCGGCCATTGGCGGCGCGTTGTTCATCGTCGATCAGCTGATCGGCGACCGGGTATCGCGCTTTGCCAGCGTGCATTACCGCGTCGAGGGTCCGTACAAAGAGCCTAAAATCACCTTTGTGAAGCCTTTTGATAAATCGCGCTAGGAGCCGGATGTGAATATCGCGGTAATCCAGATGGTCAGCCAGGACGACGTCCTGGCCAACCTGCACAGCGCCGGCTGCCTACTGCAACAGGCCGCCGAGGGCGGCGCGCGGTTGGCGGTGCTGCCGGAGAATTTCGCTGCCATGGACCGGCGCGACGCTGCCGCAATCGGTCGCAGCGAAGCGCTGGGCGAGGGGCCGATCGTGCCGTGGTTGAAACGCACTGCCCGCGCCCTCAGGTTATGGATCGTGGCCGGCACATTGCCGTTGCCGCCTGTCGATCAGCCCGAGGGCAAGGCCTGTGCCTGCTCGCTGCTGATCGATGACCAGGGCGAGATCGTCGCCCGCTACGACAAGTTGCATCTGTTCGATGTCGATGTGAGCGACAACCGCGGCCGTTACCGTGAATCGGACGATTACGCCCATGGTGGGCAGGTGGTGGTGGCCGAGACTCCGGTCGGTCGCCTGGGCCTGACGGTGTGCTACGACCTGCGCTTTCCCGAGCTGTACAGCGCCTTGCGCGCCGCCGGCGCCGAGCTGATCAGCGCGCCCTCGGCGTTCACTGCGGTGACCGGCGCGGCGCACTGGGAGGTGCTGATCCGGGCGCGAGCCATCGAAACCCAGTGTTACCTGCTGGCCGCTGCCCAGGGCGGAATACACCCCGGCCCGCGCGAGACCCACGGCCAGGCCGCCATCGTCGACCCCTGGGGACGCATCGTCGCCCAGCAGGCGCGCGGTGAAGCGGTGCTGCTGGGGCAGCGCGATGCCGATGAACAAGCGTCGATACGCACGCGAATGCCGGTGTTCGAACACCGGCGCTTTTTCTCGCAGGACGCCTTGCGGCCTGCGCACACCTTGGAGTGACTATGAGCCAGATGTTATCCACCGTCAGCGAGCAACTCCTGGCCCCCGGCGGTTTGACCCTGGACAGCCTGCAAAGCGTCCTGGGCGGCCTGGCCGGGCCCGGCATCGATGCCGCCGACCTGTACTTCCAAGGCCAGGTCTCGGAAACCTGGGCCCTGGAAGACGGCATCGTCAAGGAAGGCAGCTTCAACCTCGACCAGGGCGTCGGCGTGCGCGCCCAGTCCGGTGAAAAGACCGGCTTCGCCTACAGCAACGCGATCAACCTCGAAGCCCTGACCTCGGCGGCCACCGCCGCACGATCGATCTCCCGCGCCGGTCAGCAAGGCCGCGTGCAGGCGTTCCGCGGCCAGGACGTCACCGCGCTGTACACCGCCGACAACCCGCTGGATGTGCTGAGCCGGGCCGAGAAGGTCGAGCTGCTCAAGCGCGTCGACATCGCCACCCGTGCGCTCGACCCGCGTATCCAGCAGGTCAGCGTGAGCCTGGCCGGGGTGTGGGAACGCATTCTGGTCGCTGCCAGCGACGGCAGCCTGGCTGCCGACGTGCGCCCGCTGGTGCGCTTCAACGTCAGCGTCATCGTCGAGCACAACGGTCGCCGCGAGCGGGGCGGGCAGGGCGGTGGCGGGCGTACCGACTATCGCTACTTCACTGAAGAAAAAGTCATGGGCTATGCCCGCGAGGCGCTGCGTCAGGCGCTGGTCAACCTCGAAGCGGTCGCGGCGCCTGCCGGTACGTTGCCGGTGGTGCTGGGTTCGGGCTGGTCAGGGGTATTGCTGCACGAAGCGGTCGGCCACGGCCTGGAGGGGGACTTCAACCGCAAGGGCAGCTCGGCATTCAGCGGGCGCATCGGTCAGCAAGTGGCCTCCAAGCTGTGCACCATCGTCGACGACGGCACGCTTGAAGGTCGCCGTGGTTCGCTCAGCGTCGACGACGAAGGCACCCCCACCGAATGCACCACGCTGATCGAGAATGGCGTGCTCAAGGGCTACATGCAGGACAAGCTCAACGCGCGGCTGATGGGCATGGCGGTCACCGGCAACGGTCGCCGTGAATCCTATGCGCACTTGCCGATGCCACGCATGACCAACACCTACATGCGCGCTGGCGAAAGCGACCCGGAAGAAATCATTCGCTCGGTCAAGCGCGGCCTGTACTGCGCCAATCTCGGCGGCGGCCAGGTGGACATCACCAGCGGCAAGTTCGTCTTCTCCACCAGCGAGGCGTACCTGATCGAAGACGGCAAGATTACCGCCCCGGTCAAGGGTGCGACCCTGATCGGCAATGGCCCTGAGGCGATGCGTGGGGTATCGATGGTGGGTAACGACCTGGCCCTGGACAGTGGCGTCGGCACCTGCGGCAAGGATGGTCAGTCGGTGCCCGTGGGGGTTGGCCAGCCGACCTTGAAGCTCGATGCGATTACCGTCGGCGGGACCGGGGCGTGACTCACGCTTCAGGGGCGCGCAGCCTGCGCCCCCGGCTCCGGGGCTGTGACCGGCTCAGCGCAGGCCGCGCTGCAGCTCGTCGAGGTCACGGATGTACTTGAACACTTTGCGCGCCGCCGCCGGTGGCTTGTCGCGGGCTTTCTCATGCTGGGCATGGCGCACCAGTGAGCGCAGGTGCTGGCGATCGGTGTCGGGGTACTCGTTGACGAAGCGCTCGAGGTCCTCGTCGTTGCCGTCCACCAGCCGGTCGCGCCAGCGCTCGAGGTTGTGGAAGCGCTCGTTGTACTGGCGGCTGGAAGTGTCGACCTGTTCGAACACCGCGTTGATCGCGTCCAGGTCCTGGTCGCGCATCAGCTTGCCGACGAACGACATGTGCCGTTTGCGGGCAATGTGCGAGGTGTGCTTGCTGGCATCGGCCAGGGCCTTGCGCAAGGCGTCGGTCAACGGCAGCAGGGCCAGGGTATCGGCCTTGAGGGTGGTCAGGCGCTCGCCCAGTTCGACCAGCGCATGCAGCTCGCGCTTGATCTGAGTTTTGCTTTTTTCGCCGTCGAAGGCGTCGTCGTATGAATCAACCATGGTGGCAGTCCGCAGGAAATCGCCGCCATGATAACCAGTCGGGGGCCGCTTGTCCGGCCCGGTCTATGAATGGCCTTCGCCGAACGCAGAATTTGATTGGAGATAACCATGAGTGCAGTCCAGAGCGTAGGCCCGAAGGACCTGCCGGTGTTGCAGGAACAGGTCGAGGCGATCGTCGCCGAAGCACGCCGCCAGGGCGCCAGTGCCTGCGAAGTGGCGGTTTCCCTGGAGCAGGGGCTTTCCACTACGGTGCGTCAGCGTGAGGTGGAAACCGTCGAATTCAATCGCGACCAGGGCTTTGGCATCACCCTGTACCTGGGCCAGCGCAAGGGCTCGGCGAGCACCTCGGCCAGTGGCGCCGAGGCCATCCGCGAAACCGTCGCCGCAGCCCTGGCCATCGCCAAACACACCTCCGAAGACGAGTGCGCCGGCCTGGCCGACGCTGCGCTGATGGCCCGCGATGTGCCTGACCTGGACCTCTACCACGCCTGGGACATCAGCCCCGACCAGGCCATCGAGCAGGCCCTGGCCTGTGAAGCGGCCGCGTTCGACGCCGACCCGCGCATCGTCAATGCCGATGGCACCACCCTCAATACCCACCAGGGCGTGCGGGTGTACGGCAACAGTCACGGCTTCGTCGGCGGCTACGCGTCGACCCGGCACAGCCTGAGCTGCGTGATGATCGCCGAGGGCGAAGGGCAGATGCAGCGCGACTACTGGTACGACGTGCAGCGCCAGGCGCACCTGCTGGCCGATCCGCGCAGCATTGGCCAGCGCGCCGCACAACGCGCCGCCAGCCGCCTCGGCGCCCGCTCGGTGCCCACCTGCGAAGTGCCGGTGCTGTTCTCCGCGGAGCTGGCGGGGGGGCTGTTCGGCAGTTTCATGTCGGCGATTTCCGGCGGCAACCTGTACCGCAAATCGTCGTTCCTTGAAGGCAGCATCGGCCAGCGCCTGTTCCCCACCTGGCTGACCCTCGACGAACGCCCGCACATTCCGCGTGCGCTGGGCAGTGCCGGCTTCGACGGCGACGGTCTTGCGACCTACGCCAAGCCGTTCGTGGAAAACGGCGAGTTGGTCTCGTACATCCTCGGCACTTACTCGGGGCGCAAGCTGGGCCTGCCCAGCACGGCCAACTCCGGCGGCGTGCACAACCTCTACGTCACCCACGGCGTGGAAGACCAGGCAGCGCTGATCCGCCGCATGGGCCGCGGCCTGCTGGTCACCGAACTGATGGGCCACGGCCTGAACATGGTCACCGGCGACTACTCGCGCGGCGCGGCCGGCTACTGGGTCGAGAACGGCGAAATTCAGTTCGCCGTGCAGGAAGTGACCATCGCCGGCAACATGAAAGACATGTTCCAGCAGATCGTCGCCATCGGCAGCGATCTGGAGACCCGCAGCAATATCCATACGGGCTCGGTGTTGATCGAGCGGATGATGGTTGCGGGGAGTTGATGGCTCGGACTGACTGTATATAGACCGGATCATCCGGACCGCGTCCCTGCACCCCCTGCGAGTGCTCTAGCGCTCGCAGGGGTTTTTGCTTCCAAAGCCCCGAATTTCCTTCGTTAACCGCGGACCGATCTGCTCATGAATCGATCCGCTTCCCATTTAACCGAATCACCGGCTTGCGCCTCTTTTCGAAGCCACACAACTTATCAATTTCTTTTGGAAACTTCGCATAGGGCACGTTGTACTGGATGAAGTTTTCGAAGCTTTCGGGGTACGCATTGATCAGGAGCCATCCTAACCAGAGCGGAATAGTCACCGGGGCTTTGAGCAGTCCATAGGGTTTTGCCAAAGTGCGCCGCAGGCCGGCGTACCAGTGACGGTAGGGTTGCAGAGCTTCCTCTCGACGGCTGAGTCGTGGGGGGATGGGCGGGGGTTTAGGCAATACTTCGGGACCGTGTTCCATGAAGGCTTGGAGGTAGGAGAATAGGGACTTTGCTGAACGGTCGCCGTCGAATACACCAAGGTTTCCGCACGCGGCACAGATTTCGGTGGGCGGGTCCATGTTGTAGTCCACGCCGATCAGGTACAGCGGATGCCGAGTCGCATAGCCGCTCATCGAAACGATGGGAATAAACCCTGCTAGCACTTCGAGTTGATCCCAGTCCAGTACATGAAGGCGTGTTTGATGGGGATAGACGAAGTAGAGCTTGCGAGTTGCCCTGTGCAGGCGAATGTAGGCACCGCGGCAGCGATGGGCGCGGCTTATTAAGTATAGGCCAGTAATCACGGCCGGTAACATGGGAATGATCAGTCCCAGCTCAGCAATCATCATCCATGTCAGCTCCTCCGTTTCAGTTAAATAGATCATGATTGAAAATGTTGCCAGACCCAGTATGAACGACAATGCCAGCGCTCGTGCTGCTCCGGACTGATTGAAATTAGCATACGTTTCCAGCTCAACAGCTTGGCTATTTAACCTGCGCACACCGTCCGCTTGTGGTGCTTCACCTGTTTGCCTGTTTTTAGAAAGGCGTGTTCCGCCGAAGCGAATATTCTTTGGAAGGCGCTTGACCGCAGGCATTACTTCGGGCCTCGGACAGGTTCCAATTCTGCCAGATCGCTTGGTAGACTTAGCCATCCGCTTGCTTTGAATATCAGTGGTTTAGGTGAGTTAGGGTGGGTCAAAACCAGATCAGGCTGTCGTTCCGGGTCGGGGAAGTACACATATTCAAGGGTGACTTTGGCAAACTGATGCATTTGGATTGACCAGCCACATTCTTTGCCGGTAAATCCCAAGCGGGTCACAAGGCACTCCCGGTGGTAGTCGACAGGATTAGATCCTGAGTAGACTACGGGGCCGTCGATACGAGCTAGTGTTCTTTCATATAAGCTGAAAGTTAATCTGGTTTGAAAACGTTCCTCGGGCTGTCCTTGTATTCCCGGTAGCCAGCAGTGAATACGCAGTGTGCCTACCGGATACCCATACCTCTGCTCCCATTTGGCTTCGAGGCGCGGTCGATGGTATAAGCTATAAATAGCGTCTAGCTCTTCCTTGTTATTATAGCGGCTATAATCGATACCCCATGCACTGTGTTTCAGCCATATTTCCGCCGGTCCGTGTTTGTTCATATCGACGCCGATAGCAAATGCGACAACGACGGCCGTTGCTACCAGAGCCACGACCGCCCATCCCGCTGCAGTTAGTCCAAGAACAGTAACACCTGTGACTTCGGTCGACAGCGATATGGCGGCAGCTGTACCGCCGGCCCAAGTGGCAGTAGCGAGCACGCCGCTCGCAATGGCGGAACCGAGAAACATCAATCCCTGATCAGGATTGCTGTTAGTGAATGCTTTTGCTGCACCTGCCAGCTCTACTGCAGCCATCAAAGTCGCGCTACCGGTGCCGAATAAAGCGACACCGATTTTAGCCGCCATGAATTTAGCAGATGCAGCGACGGCAACTTTTCCGTGAATGCCAATGGTCGCCCCGATAATGCCTGCGCTGATTTCTAATCCTGCGCCGATCATTGCACTTAACGCCCCTAAGAGATTGGCGCCAGACACTAACTTATTCTTACTATTACTTGCTTCTCTTAGCGCATTCCTCATCCCCACAACCGCCAAATACCCCCCCAACCCCGCAAACAAATGCCCCGCCGGCTCCCGCATCCGTTTCACCGCATTCATGAACGGATTCCCCTGCAGTTCCATCGCCCGTGGTGGTGGCAGCGCCGGTCGATCCTTGGGCGGACTGTCGATCTCGTGGTAGCTGGTCTCGCCAATCTTGACCCATTCATAGACGGGGATTTGGATGGTCAAGTCGAACTGGGTGACCTTCGGCGTCGGCACTTTCCAGCCTTGGGCTTTGGCGGCCTCCAGGCTTTGGTGGCCCTGGAACTCATAGGCGGCGCGTTGCAGGTCTGCCAGGCTCATTTCGTACTGGACGAGGGTGACGTTGGCCCTGATCTCCATCACATGCCGCAGGCGTGGTATCAGCACGTCTGCACGTTTGGCCGCGGGTATCGCTTGCAGCAGACCGATCAGGGCATTGGTGGCCGGGGTGATGGCATGTTCTTCCATGAAGGCGTCCAACACCTGGAAGGTGCTCTTGGCCAGCACCCCGGCGCTGTCGCGCAAGCGATCGAGGAGCAGGTCACTGCCATTGGCCAGCGCCAGCCAATAGGGGCTGCTGTCCACGGGCATGTCGATCAGCTGGGCCAGCACGTGCGTGCCGCGCTGGGTGTGCACCAGGGCGCCGATACACTGGAAAACCGCCTGCTCATAGGCACGGGCCGTGGGGATGACGCGGGTATCGAAGCAGGACAGCGCCTTGCCCAGCAGCTTGACCGGATTCATCAGCACTACCCAGGCGATGACGTCGTTCACCGCCAGGGCGATGGTTTCGTCGAAGGCGTTGATGCGCTCGGCGTACTCGGCGGGAAATGCCATGGCGTCAGTGTATTTGACGAGCTTTTTCTGCCGGATCAGCGCATCGGCCCCCTCTTCGGAATACGCAGCCTGCTTGTGCATGGCCTCGAAGTAGTTGCTGATGAGCGTCGCGCTCTGCAATGCGTGGGCATTCTGGCCGGCATACTTCGTCTTGCGCTC
>NZ_AUEA01000014.1:0-1543 GCF_000425745.1 Pseudomonas cremoricolorata DSM 17059 = NBRC 16634
GTTCTGGGCGGTGCTGTTTCCCTACAACCTCACCGTCGCCATCTGCTGGTATGGGGTCTGCAAGCTGTTCAACGTCAAAGCCGCGCCGCCGCCGCCAGAAGCACTTGAGCCGGTAGCTCTCGAACGCACGGAGGGCTCGCGTCCATGAAACCCATCGTACTGGTCGGGCATGGGCATCGCTGTTGTCCAATTCTCGGCGCAGGCACCGTCGAGACAGGTGACAGCGCCACTCTAGTAGATGGCAAGCCTGGCGCACGCGTAGGCGACCGCATCAGTTGTACGGCATGGCATATAGAACACTACAAGCCTCGGCTACTGTCGACGTCACAGGTACGGGAACTAGGCGTAGCACAAGCCAAGAGACATGATCTGTCGCCGACCATCCACGCTCCTTTAACCCCAATCATATACCACCCGCCTATAGCCACTTCGGCCTTAGTTGAACTTTCCGTTCTGCTGCCGGGATTTGTACTGGGCATTAGCCAGTGGTTCGGGGGATTTGACTATAGCTCCGAACTTGACAAGCCCGGCGGCATAGCAAACCCACCAAACAGTTACATCACAGACGCAGGCCTTGCCCTGCACTTTCGACATCTATCCTCCAACACCACACAAGTTCGCCTGACCATTTCTTACAAGCCTAACCATGGCATTTATGAAATGGATACGCTTTCTCAAACCTTTCGACTGGAGAGCATTTAATTGTCAGTAATTTGGCTATTCCGCCCCAACGGAAATTATCCTTTCAACGCTACCATCAACGGGCAAATTTCGCGCAGCTCCGAAACCACAATACAACTACACAATCCAGTTACTGCCGACTGTGTATTAATGGGGAAAATGCACTGCGTATTTTCACTAACACTAACCATTACTCTTCTGATGACCTCAACTCCCGAAGAAATCTTAAATGAGATCTTTTACGAGCCATCGTTGACCGCTCTTATATTTCTCATGCCATTTATCCCTCTTCCCGTCCTAGCCTATGAGATCTGGATCATTAGATCTTTATCAAGTATTTGCCTCAACCGCTCAACCCAAAAAATCTACTACCAGCGTTTCAGCCGAGTGCTGATCTTCGACTGGAAAAACACCGCCGGCGGTCTGTTCAAGCGCAGAGAGTTCGGCGGCTCATCCTTCAGCACCTCCTACGCCCTAGCTTTCGCCCCTTACCGCGAAGACGGCACCCTCCACGAAAAGGATGCTCTCTGGATCGACAGCAACGAACCCACCGAATCCGACGTGCAATACGTCGCCGAGGTCTGGGAATACCTGCGTCAGTTCATGGACCACGGCCCGGACAACCTACCTCCACCCGGCCCCGCCAACTGGTGGCACAAACCCCTTCACGCCATCTGCCTCACCCCGGCCGAAGCCTGGCGCCATTACGCCCCCTGGCGCACTGGCGAGCCCGGCGAAATGCAAGGCAAGAAGAACTGGCAACTGCCGTTCTGGGCGGTGCTGTTTCCCTACAACCTCACCGTCGCCATCTGCTGGTATGGGGTCTGCAAGCTGTTCAACGTCAAAGCCGCGCCGCCGCCGC
>NZ_AUEA01000014.1:1553-136353 GCF_000425745.1 Pseudomonas cremoricolorata DSM 17059 = NBRC 16634
GCAATACGTCGCCGAGGTCTGGGAATACCTGCGTCAGTTCATGGACCACGGCCCGGACAATCTCCCTCCACCCGGCCCAGCCAACTGGTGGCACAAACCCCTTCACGCGATCTGCCTGACCCCGGCTGAAGCCTGGCGCCATTACGCACCCTGGCGCACCGGCGAGCCTGGCGAAATGCAAGGCAAAAAGAATTGGCAACTGCCGTTCTGGGCGGTGCTGTTTCCCTACAACCTTGCCGTCGCGATCTGCTGGTACGGGGTCTGCAAGCTGTTCAACGTCAAAGCCGCGCCGCCGCCGCCAGAAGCGCTTGAGGAACTGTCGACCCCAAAAAACGGCGGCAGAATGAAATGAGCGTCTGGGCCTACTCCGTACATCCCAACAAGTTGGCATCGTTTGCCAGATGCTCAAACCAGAATGCATCGCGCTATCCAGCCCGGGCGGATGTAGCCCAATCACCGCCGCAACCAGTTAATCGCTTGAGGAAGGTCGCACTCACCAAGCCTGAAAATTACCTGGTTAGCGCCTAAATGATTCTTCATTTTTTCGCCACAACATCAAACCAAAGAGATGCCTCTCTATGCCTCAGCTACAACGCCAATCAAAGGCAGGCCGAAGACAAGGCTATATTTTCAAACTTTCCACTGGAGCGTTAAAATGGCTACGCTATGGATGTTCAATTCACATTCGGACGCTGGTAGAAAACCGGCGATTAAAGGGCAGGTTTCAACCCTAGCCAATAACACCATGCTGCTTAACAACCCATGGGTCATTGATTCGGTTTTCATGGGCAAGCTGTACTGCGCTGCAATCTTGTTCTTAATGATCCCTGCTTGCCCATACATATTCTCAGGCGAGAACTGGATAGCCCGGGCACCTGAGATAACTCTCATGTTACTCATGATATCGTTCCCGCTCATACCACTGCCGTTTCTTATCTATAGAATTTGGCTAATCAAGGGTCTTTCTTCCGTTTACTTCAACCGCTCCACTCGAAAAGTCTACTACAGGCGCTTCCGCAAACTATATATCTTCGACTGGGACAACACTGCAGGCGGTTTAATGCGAACAACCGAGTTCGGCGGCTCATCCTTCAGCACCTCCTACGCCCTAGCCTTCGCCCCTTACCGCGAAGACGGCACCCTCCACCAGAAAGACTGCCTCTGGGTCGACAGCAACGAACCCACCGAATCCGACGTGCAATACGTCGCCGAAGTCTGGGAATACCTGCGTCAGGTCATGGACCACGGCCCGGACAACCTACCTCCACCCGGCCCCGCCAACTGGTGGCACAAACCCCTTCACGCCATCTGCCTGACCCCGGCCGAAGCATGGCGCCATTACGCGCCCTGGCGCACCGGCGAGCCTGGCGAAATGCAGGGTAAAAAGAATTGGCAACTGCCGTTCTGGGCGGTGCTGTTTCCCTACAACCTCACCGTCGCCATCTGCTGGTATGGGGTCTGCAAGCTGTTCAACGTCAAAGCCGCGCCGCCGCCGCAAGAAGCACTTGAGCCGGTAGCTCTCGAACGCACGGAGGGCTCGCGTCCATGAAACCCATCGTACTGGTCGGGCATGCGCACAGCTGTCCGATTCACGGCGCAGGCACCGTCGAGACAGGCTCCGGCGCCACGCTGGTTGATGACAGGCCCGTTGCACGTGCAGGCGACCGCATCAGTTGTGGTGCCGTGATCGAAACCGGCGCTGCCTGCACGATCATCGAAGGTCGAGCGGTTGCTCGAGAGGGCGATACCACCAGCCATGGGGGCACGTTGGTGGAAGGAGACTCAGGTTGGCTCGTGGACTAACGAAAAAGAGAAAGCATCGCTCATGACTAGACAATCCAACCTGCGCTACAGCTTTCAGCCGTTGCAGGGTAACGCTCAATTCGAAGTGGTGTCGTTCGAACTTCATGAGGCGATCAGCACACCCTTCCAATTGCAGTTGAAACTGATCAGCTTCGAGAACGACATCGACTTTGCGCAACTGCTCGATAAACCTGTGTTGTTTACGATCTTGGATGGCGCGCGACCGCTGCGCTATGTGCATGGTCTGGTAAGCCAGTTCAGCCAGGGCGAGAGCGGCTTTCATCGAACGTATTACCATGCGCTGATCGAGCCGCAGTTGGCCCGTGCCGAGCTACGCTCGAACTGGCGCATCTTCCAGCACAAGACGGTTGTGCAGATTCTCGAGCTGATGCTGCAACGCCAAGGTATCAGCCACTATGAAGTGCGCGCCAGCATGCCCCACCAAAGCCGTGAGTTCTGTGTGCAGGCCGGCGAAACGGACCTTGCCTTCATCGCGCGTCTGGCTGCCGAGGAAGGCTTCGTTTACCGCTTCGCGCACAGCGCCACGCAGCACACGCTGATCCTCACCGATCGCCTGCAATCGCTGGGACTGATCAGTCTGGGCGCCATCAAACACCCAGGTGAAGAGCAGGATGCGTTCGACCAGGACCCTGAGTTCGATCCGAACAGCGTGCTGTATCACGCCAACAGGGGTGGCGATCAGGTTCAGCCCTGCCTGCATCGCCTGCACTACAGCGAACAGGTGCGCACCGCCCGCCAGGTGCAACGCGACTACACCTTCACTCACCCGGCCTATCGTCAGGAGCACAACGCCGTAGGTCACGGCCTGGAGCATCAGTCCAGCGACTACGAGCGCTTCGATTATCCCGGCCGTTACAAACGTGATGCTGTCGGTAAGCCGTTTACCGAAAACCGCATCACCGCCCTACGTCATGACGTGCGTATCGCGCAGGTGCAAGGGGATGACGTGCGTTTGCAACCGGGCCTGAGTTTCAACCTCACCGGCCACCCGCGACACGACCTCAACACCCACTGGCGGGTGGACAGGGTCAGCCACGAAGGCAGTCAGCTCACCAGCCTGGAGGAAGAAGCCACAGGCCTTGATCGCGGCACGCGCTACGCGCAGAGCGCACACCTGGTACCCGGCAGAATCGAGTGGCGCCCTGCTCCACTGCCCAGGCCGCGGGTCGACGGGCCGCACATGGCCACCGTGGTCGGTCCGCCTGGTGAAGAGATCTATTGCGATGAGTGGGGCCGGGTCAAGGTCAGCTTTCCGTGGGACCGCGAGAGCCGCGACAACCAGTTCAGTTCTTGCTGGATAAGAGTGTCACAGGGTTGGGCTGGTGGTAGCTGGGGGGCGATGGCCATTCCGCGGATAGGTCAGGACGTGATCATCCACTACGTCAACGGCGATCCCGACCAACCCATGATCACCGGGCGGACCTATTGCGGCAATCAGCTACCGCCCTATGACCTGCCCGAGCACAAGACCCGCATGACCATCAAGAGCCAGACCCACAAAGGGCCTGGATTCAATGAGCTGCGTTTCGACGATGAGCTGGGCCGCCAAGAGGTGTTCATCCATGCCGAGCGGGATCAGAACAATGTCGTCAAGCATGATGAAACCACTCAGATCGGCAATGACCGCACCGAGCAAGTGGGCAACGACGAGTCCATCACCATCGGCAACGACCGCGACAAGATCGTTGGCAACGACGAACGCATCACCATCAGGCACGACGCCTTTGTCGATGTAGAGCGAAATCAGACGATCAACATCGGCAAGGATCGCATCGAGTCGATCGGCAATCATCGCCATGACAGCATCACCGCCAATCACCACAGCCGCGTCGGCGGCAACTTGCAACAGCAGGTGGAAGGTTACGCCGAGCTCAACGCCAAAGCCGAGATCCGCAGACAGACGCGCCACTACGCGTTGCGTTGCGGCGAATCCTTCACTGTCCATGGACCAGGCGGCTCGATCCGCATAGACGAAGCGGGCATTACTCTGGACGGCCCAACGATTCGCATCAACGGGCAACTGCTCAAGTCAGCCAGCGGTTCGGCCAACTCACTGGCCATCACCAGCGCGCCAACCTCGGGCAAGCTTGTCGATCCGCAGTGCGGACTGCGCGCCGACGGTACTTGTCCGTTGTCCGACTGTCATTGCATCAAGAGGGCGAAGAAATGACCCCACACCCTCTGCAACACCACTGCGCGCTAGGCCTCGCAAACGAATGCCGGTATCTGCTGCTGATGACCGAAACGCTGGAATACCTGGCCTATCGACCGACGGCCTTGGTGGACGGCGAATGGAAGCTCGCCTACGTTCCCAGCGTGCTCGATCTGGCCAAGGATGTGAGCAGCGACTTCTGGCACGCATGGCCGTGGAAACGCAGCGTGCTGGATGAGCAGCATGACTTTGGCCCGGTGCTGATCGATACCGCCCGCGCGCCCGAACTGCGTGCTCACGCGCTCAACACCTGGATGCCGATCAACGGTGCGATCGCGTTGGACGCTGAGGTCGAGCTTGACGTGTTGAACGAGCACCTCACCAGCCTGGTACAGATCACCCTCGCCGATCAGAGCGATGGCATCCATCACCTCAATCCCAACCACCTCAGCGCGTGGCTGGATGCGCTGGATGAACCCAATCGAGATCGCTGGCTGGGGCCGATTTCACGGCTGGTGTGGCGCACCAATTGGGGACCTGCGCACCAGTGGCACTCGCTGCAACGGGCGCCTACGACAACCCGCGCGCTGAACGATCCTGCTTGGTGCCTGAGTGCACAGGAGCAGCAGCGTTTGGACGACCATCTCCACGAGCACTTCGTGTTGACCTTGATCCACGACATTCTGGCCGTGCCACACCCTGCAGAGGATGAACGCAGCGCTGTGCGTCGGTGGGTCGAAGAACTGTTACCCCAGCTCAAGGCGCTCAACTTCCATAGCGAGGAAACCGCGGGTTCATTCATCCGCCTCGCTGCACAGCACAAGTGGTTGCTCAGCGATAAACGGGCGGCAGAGATCTTCACCAACGTCAAAGAAGCCCCGGAAAGCCGTCTGTACCAGTTGCAGGAATTGGTCGACAGCCGGGAGATCCGCCATGACTGACGCCCGCGTAAGCAGCGCAACCTCCAAACGCGCCTGCAGCGTGCGCGTGCCGATTCTTCCGGTGCGCTACGCCATCGTTCCACGCAGCGGCGATGCCCCCGCAGTGCGTTACGCCGAGGCCGGTTTTGCCCTCGAACGACAGTTTCCATCCCTGAAGCATTCTGCCTACACCCTGCGTGCCCTTCGCCATGGCTACATCTACGTCTTCATGAAGGGCACAGAAGGCAACAAGCTGCTCGTCCACGAGTACGACGGTGAGGGCAACTACAAGGAACTGCGCTACCGCGGCCTGGAAAACTACGACCAGCGCAGCAGCTACCTGCCCGGCCGTGCCATGGGCTGGGTCTGGGCCGAGACCGACAAGGACATCGCCAGCGAGGTGTGGATCGGCTACAGCCCTCACTTGTGGACCAATGCCGTCACCGCCCGCATCAGCGAATCGCTGACACTGCGCAAACGGCACATGCGCCAGTTGAACATCGCCGAGCTGATCGACGGCAAACCGGATCACTCCAGCCAGCCTCACGTGCTGCCAGTCACTGCCCTGCAGCGCTGGGTGGAAGACTTCAAACCCACCGATCAACGTATGCCATTGAGCTGGAGCAGCCATGCGCCAGCCGATACGTTGCACATCGGCAACCTTATGGGCATGGCCAAGGCCTACCCCTAGACCCGCCCGAAGGTGCCGGCCGTAGTGGTACTAACCGATGCCGAAGGCATGGCAATGGACCTGAGCCTCTCAGCATCAGCCTTCCAGCATCAACTGCGCGACCTGATACCCAACGAGCAGCTGGAACACACCGTGCCTGCGCGCAGCGCCGAGAACGAGCAGGTGCCGATGTGCTATCGGCAAGATGTGGAGCGCATCAGCCAAAAGAGCCAGGACTTCCACCACCGAAACCTCATCGCCCTGCTACTCAACAAAACCCTGGAGAGCCTCTACCCACCCAAATCACAACCCCCGCAACTGGCAAGCCGCAGACTCAAACCGACCCACGACAACCCCATGCACTCCCCCGCCGCAGCACGCTACCGCGCCCTTACCGATGAAGACTGCTCACCCGATGGCGCACGCCTCGGGCTGCGCATCGACACGGCCAAATATCTGGCCTATCTCGATGAGCGCGACGCACTGGAGGCGCAGTTAGCGGCCCTGCGCACACGGGCCCTGGAAGCCAGTCGTGACCACGACCTGTGGCTGGCCACCGCCGAGCCACGCTACATCGACAACCCGTACAGCCTGGCAGCAGCGCTGGCCAGCTACGACCGCGACAACCAGCGCTCGGCCCTGGGCCTGGAAATCACGTTGTCGCTGATGATTCTGCCCATGAGCCAACCCGCCATCGGCACCGAAGAGCAGGACAGCCGCTTCAAACGGCTCGAACAATGGCTCGACCAACACGACAGCCCGCTGTACACCGCCGTCGCACCCTTCAACCCGTTCAAGGACAAGGCCGATGCCGTGGGAAGCCTGCTGGGCGCGACCGACAGCCTGATCGCAAGCCTGGCCGGACGTTTCCCCGCCCATGCCGGAGTCACCGATCTCACCGCACAAGCAGTCAATACCGTGATCTCCAAGCGCCTCAAGGGCAAGACGCGCTGGGACAAAAGCCAGGGGTTGAAAAATCGGGTGCTGGCCGCTGCTGCCGAAGCCAACTCCGAAAAAATCATAGGGTTGCTGGCTGCGCGCTATCGCATCACCGATCAGGCCATCAAAGCCGATGCCTTCAGTCAGGAAGTTGAGGAATTCCTGAAAAAGGGTATGACCGAGGTTGAAGAGCTGAAACAGGTGCGTGTGACGGGGAGCAGGAAGGTCGCCGTGGAAACTACCACGACGACACGGGTGAAGCCCAAGTTCATTGCGCTGCTGACCTCAGGGGCGGGTAGCGCGCTGAATGCAGGGATGTTGTGGTTCAACCTCATCTCTTTGAGAGTCGCATACGAGAACTTGCAGAATGAAAGGTCATTTGAAACTGGAGCTGGTTTTGCCGCATCAGTCTTCGGAGTAATCGGTGCAACGGCGGCCGCTTTGGTGAGTGGGCGGGCCATGCATAAGGTCGTGATGCTGAAGCTTAGACCAGCGGCGCCAGGAATCGCGTTTGGTAATGGGATCGTCAAGTTTTTGGGAAGTAATTTATTCGCCCGAATAATGGGGTATGGGTCAATATTTTTCGGAATCATATACGATGCGACTAAAGTTTGGCGCCAAGGTAGAAATGGCGGAGGAACGGAAGCTAACTACACAGCGCTGGGGGGCATCCTCAGTGCTCTAGGATCATTCATCATCCTCCGGACGACGTTAAGTGCAGCAGGATCTGTACTAAGAGCTTTGGGGGGAGGAGTAATCATAGCAGCGATAATAACGGGTGCAACACTCATTGCCGGCGGCATGTATTTTTCTTTCAAAGCCCAAGAAAGAATTCACAGCCCAATCGAGCTATGGGCTGCACGTGGCATATTCGGCAACAAACGCAATGACGGTGAAAGTCGCGCTGGCGTCGAGCTGAACAAAAACGGAGAACTTCCTGATCTCCCTTCCTATATCGAAGAGATTAAATCTTGGCACCAGGAATACTATCGACCGAGATTACTCGCAACGCGAGATGCGGTAGCGATGGGTGCTGAGTCAGCTAAAACTCAACGGGCTAACCTATCGCCCCCAATACATGCCCCTCTGACATCTATAATCTATTACGCAGACACAACATCTTCAACAACAGTAGATTTAGCCGTCTTCCTACCTGGTTTTGTGATAGGCCTAAGTCAATGGTCAGCAAGCCTAGTTGACCTTAGAGAAAATACAACTGGGATTATTGCTGAACTGCCTAGCGTGCATGCGGCCGGGACTGGCTTGATCGTGCACTTCAAGTATCGATTCAAAAATCAAAATCGCAGCGTGCTCAGAGTTTCCTACACCGCCAATCAAGGGATAGTCGAGAGCCATACGATCGATGAAAATTTCGGTCTGGAGCAAATATAATGACAACGCTATGGCTGCTGTATCCGGGCAAGCGAACCGTCTATAATCCGAGAATCAATGGACAAGTCTTTGCTTTCTCTCAGAACTCTCTAATTTTACGCAACCCAGTGATTACAGACTCCGTATTCATGGGGAAAATGTACTGCGCCATGATGCTGGGCTTCCTCATTAGTCTTGCCATGATCATTGACCCTCAAGAGGCTCAGGAGTTTTTCATATACGCTCCAATAGCACTAATCCTTATATTATTCTTACCTTTCATCCCGCTGCCTTTTCTTCTGCTGGATATCTGGCTGATCAAATCCCTTTCTGGCATATGCTTCAACCGCTCCACCCAAAAAATCTACTACCAACGCTTCAGCCAAGTCCTCATCTTCGACTGGAAAAACACCGCCGGCGGTTTGTTCAAGCGCAGAGAGTTCAGCGGGTCATCCTTCAGCACGTCCTATGCCCTAGCCTTCGCCCCCTACCGCGAAGACGGCACTCTCCACCAAAAGGACGCCCTCTGGATCGACAGCAACGAACCCACCGAATCCGATATCCAATACGTCGCCGAAGTCTGGGAGTACCTCCGTCAGTTCATGGACCACGGCCCGGACAACCTCCCACCACCTGGCCCTGCCAACTGGTGGCACAAACCCCTTCACGCCATCTGCCTGACCCCGGCCGAAGCCTGGCGCCATTACGCACCTTGGCGCACCGGCGAGCCTGGCGAAATGCAAGGCAAGAAGAACTGGCAACTGCCGTTCTGGGCGGTGCTGTTTCCCTACAACCTTACCGTTGCCATCTGCTGGTACGGGGTCTGCAAGCTGTTCAACGTCAGGGCTGCACCCCCGCCGGCTGAGGCGCTTGAGGAAATTTCTATCCCAAACAAGGGCGGCAGAAGGAAATGAGCGCCGGCACATACTCGGCAAATCCCGACAAGTTGCTATCGCTTGGCAGATGCTAAAACGCGCTTGCATCACGCTATGCACCGCTCGCGGATGTACCCCTACCGTAATAGCAACAGTTGACTGCTTGAAAGTTGAGTACCTCAAGGCCAGTACACATTGAAACAAAAACCAGTGACCGAAAATCGAGTGCTGCCGGCTACCGCCCAATTCAATTCCGAAAAAGGCTTGCGATTACTGGCTGCGCGCTATCGCATCACCGAGCAGGCCATCAAAGCCGATGCCTTCAGTCAGGAAGTGGAGGAATTCCTGAAAAAAGGTATGGCCGGGGTTGAAGAGCTGAAACAGGTGCGGGTGACGGGGAGCAGGAAGGTCGCCGTGGAAACTACCACGACGACACGGGTGAAGCCCAAGTTCATTGCACTGCTGACCTCAGGGGCAGGTAGCGCGCTGAATGCAGGGATGTTGTGGTTCAACTTAATTTCTTTGAACGTTGCATACAAAAACTTGCAGAACGATCGTTCGTTGGAGACAGGCACGGGGTTTGCTGCATCGTTTCTTGGATTGGCAGGTGCAACGGCCGCCACGTTAGTGAGCGTTCGGGCTGCACATAAATTAGTGATATTGAGATATAGACAAGCGGCGCCGGGAATGGCATTTGGCAATGGAATTATGAAGTTCCTAGACAGTGATATTTTTGCGCGAGCTGCGGGTTACCCAGCAACTGTGCTTGGATTCATTTCAGACAGGTCCAGAGCTCTAAATCAAGAGACAAATGGCGATCAGACTAGAGCTAACTACACTTTTACCGGAGGTCTAGCAACAGCCACTGGATCAATCATTACCCTTGAGACAGCACTTGCGCTGGCTGGACCTACAGTAGTTGTGCCATTCGCTGGGTGGGCCGCGATGGCACTGATTGTGGTGGGCGTAGCAGTGATTGCAGGAGGGGTGTATCTTCATGCAAAAGCGAATGAACGCGTTCATAGTCCGATAGAGCTCTGGGCCGCACGAAGCATTTTTGGCAATCGTCGAAATGATGGGGAGGCCCGCCGCGGTATAACATTGGATCACAATTACATGCTACCTGCATTTGCATCATTACAATCTGAAGTTAAGGAGTGGCACTCTGACAACTATCGACCAAGACTAATCACGGCCAAAGAGGCTTTGCATTTGGGGGTGCCTTCGATAGGCACTCAGTGGCATAAAGATACCGATTGGTCGTATGTGGCCCCAGAGACGATAACTCCCTCCGGCACCGCGAAGTCTAACTCGAAAGTCGAACTATCTATACTTTTACCGGGTTTTATTTTAGGGGCCAGCCAGTGGTCAGCAAAGCGAGCAAGCAAGATCGAGCCTCACGAACTTGATATTTCTTCAATCATGCCTACCCCACACCTGATCAGCGCGGGTTTAATCCTTCATTTTGAGGCCATCACATCTCACTATCAGCATGCATCGCTACACCTTGTTTACACTGTACATCACCGTTTATCTGAAACTACTGAAATCAACTCAACCTTCCGACTGGAGCGTTGAAATGGCAACTCACTGGCTATTCAAACCGACCTCGACCTCTGGATATAAACCTGCAATCAAGGGTCAAGCCTCAAGCATATCCGAAAACACTTTACACCTCCACAATCCGTGGGTAATAGCATCTGTATTTATGAGCAAAATGTATTGCGCCATGATTATCATCTCGACAATCACACTATACCCATTTTTATCATCAGGCGAACTCATCAACAAGCTTACAACCCATCCGACATTCACGATTGGAATTATAACTTCCCCTCTTATATTTCTCCCCTTCCTGATCTACAGGATTTGGCTAATCAAAGGTTTATCAGAGTTCAACCTAAACCGTTCCACCCGAAAGATTTACTACAAACGCTTGCGCAAATTATTCATTTTCGACTGGGACAGCATCGCCGGCGGCCTGATGAAGCGCACCGAATCCGGCGGCTCCTCCTTCAGCACGATGTACTCACTCGCCTTGGCCCCATACCGCGGAGACGGCACCTTGCACCAGAAAGACTGCCTTTGGATCGACAGCAACGAACCCACCGAATCCGACATTCAATACGTCGCCGAGGTCTGGGAATACCTGCGTCAGTTCATGGACCACGGCCCGGACAGCCTACCTCCACCCGGCCCCGCCAACTGGTGGCACAAACCCCTTCATGCGATCTGCCTGACCCCGGCCGAAGCCTGGCGCCATTACGCGCCCTGGCGCACCGGCGAGCCTGGCGAAATGCAAGGTAAAAAGAATTGGCAACTGCCGTTCTGGGCGGTGCTGTTTCCCTACAACCTCACCGTCGCCTTCTGCTGGTACGGGGTCTGCAAGCTGTTCAACGTCAGGGCCGCGCCGCCTCCGCCAGAGGCGCTTGAGTCGGTAGCGCTCGAACGCACGGAGGGCTCGCGCCCATGAAACCCATCGTACTGGTCGGTCATGCGCACAGCCGTCCGCTTCACGGCCAAATGGATGAAAGCGATACCATCAGAAAAACTCTACAAATGGCGCATACATGATGGCAATCTCTTGGCTATTTCGCTCGAGCACACCTTCACCCCATACACCAGCGATAGTTGGACAGTTGCTAAAGCTCGACGGAATCACGCTGCACCTGCGAAACCCCATACTCACGGACTCGGTATTCATGGGAAAAATGCACTGCGCAATGACTCTTTTACTAGCAGCAGGTCTGTACTCAAATCTAACAACCGAGAGCATACTCAGGAATTTTTCATATGCGCCCGAGCTGATTATATTTAAGCTACTCATGCCATACATGCTCATCCCATTTTTACTTTATGAAGTTTGGCTAATCAAGCGCCTATCAAACATTTGCTTCAACCGCTCCACCCAAAAAATCTATTACCAACGTTTCAGCCAAGTCCTGGTCTTCGACTGGAAAAACACCGCCGGCGGCCTATTCATGCGTAGGGAATTCGGCGGCTCATCCTTCAGCACCTCCTACGCCCTAGCCTTCGCCCCCTACAGCGAAGACGGCACCCTCCACCAAAAAGACGCCCTCTGGATCGACAGCAACGAACCCACCGAATCCGACATTCAATACGTCGCCGAAGTCTGGGAATACCTGCGTCAGTTCATGGACCACGGCCCGGACAACCTCCCTCCACCTGGCCCCGCCAACTGGTGGCACAAACCCCTTCATGCGATCTGCCTGACTCCGGCCGAAGCCTGGCGCCATTACGCGCCCTGGCGCACCGGCGAGCCTGGCGAAATGCAGGGTAAAAGGAATTGGCAACTGCCGTTCTGGGCGGTGCTGTTTCCCTACAACCTCACCGTCGCCATCTGCTGGTACGGGGTCTGCAAGCTGTTCGACGTCAGGGCTGCACCACCGCCGGCTGAGGCACTTCAGGAAGGGTCTGTTCAGCCGGACGGTCGTGAGGGTAAAGGCGGTCGTCGGGGCTGACAGAGGTCTGGGCCTTGCGCGGTGTTTGATACACCGCGCACGCCGAGGGTGGAACGCACCGTGCTGCGCAGCCGGATCGATGTTGCGCGATCAGAGCGTTGCCTAAGGAGTGTAAGGCGTTCAAGCGAGCGGAAACGAAAAAAGACGCCGAAGCGTCTTTTTTCGATGGCGTACAGACTTCGATGAAATCTGTACGCCTGTAACTGGAGCGGGAAACGAGACTCGAACTCGCGACCCCGACCTTGGCAAGGTCGTGCTCTACCAACTGAGCTATTCCCGCGTCGTGATGGGTTGCCATTCTAGCGATCTCGCTGCTGACGTCAACCCCTTGATTCAAAAAACCTTTATTTGGATTCGCTGCCTTCGCGCAAGTGCGGCCAGGCGGCGACGAGGTAGTGGACCATCGACCACAAGGTCAACGCCGCAGACACCAGCAGCAAGCCATAGCCGAGCACGACCCAGACGCTGAGCACCGGTGGATTACCCAGCAGGATGACCAGCGCAAGCATTTGCGCTGCGGTCTTCCACTTACCCAGGTTGGAGACGGCGACGTGGGCGCGCGCACCGATTTCCGCCATCCACTCGCGCAGGGCCGAGACCACGATTTCGCGGCAAATGATGATCGCAGCAGGCAAGGTCAGCCAGAAGTTGGCGTGCACCTGCACCAGCAATACCAGCGCCACCGCAACCATCAGTTTGTCGGCCACCGGGTCGAGAAACGCGCCGAACGGCGTGCTCTGTTGCAAGCGGCGGGCAAGATAACCGTCGAGCCAGTCGGTTGCGGCGGCGATGGCGAACACCGTACTCGCTGCGCTGTAGCTCCAGTGATAGGGCATATAGAACAGCAGGATGAAGATCGGGATGAGCAGAACCCGTAGGACGGTGAGCAGGTTTGGAATATTCATCGGTACGACTGGCTGCGAGTTGAACCCGGCATTCTACTCGCTATGCAGGCTGGCATAAATCGACTCGGCGAGCTTTTTACTGATGCCCGGCGCTTTGGCAATTTCCTCGACGCTGGCGCGGTTGAGCTCCTGCAGGCCGCCGAAGTGCTTGAGCAGTTCTCGGCGACGCTTTGGCCCCACGCCCGCAACGTCTTCCAGGCTCGAGGTGCGCCGGGCCTTGCCACGCCGGGCGCGGTGGCCGGTGATGGCGAACCGGTGCGCTTCATCGCGGATCTGCTGAATCAAGTGCAGCGCCGGCGAATCGCCCTTGAGGGTGAATTCGTTGGTGGTGTCGTTCAGATAAAGGGTTTCAAAACCGGCCTTACGGGTGACGCCCTTGGCCACACCAAGCAAGGTCAGGTCGCTGAATGCCAGCTCCTGCATGACCTCGCGGGCCATGTTCAGCTGACCCTTGCCGCCGTCGACCAGCAACACGTCGGGTAACTTGCCCTCGCCGTCCTTGATCCGCGAGAAGCGTCGAGTCAGGGCCTGCTGCATGGCGGCGTAGTCGTCGCCGGCGACCACGCCTTCGATGTTGAAGCGGCGGTAGTCGGACTTGATCGGCCCCTCGGGACCGAACACCACGCAGGACGCCACGGTAGCCTCGCCGCTGGAGTGACTGATGTCGTAGCACTCCAGGCGTTGCGGCACTTCATCGAGATCGAGCACCTGTGCAAGGGCCTCGAAGCGCGCTGCCATGTGCTGACGGTTGGCCAGGCGCGCATTGAGCGCCAGCTCGGCGTTGGTCACCGCCATCTGCTGCCAGCGCGCGCGGGTGCCACGCACTCGATGACTGATTGCCAACTCGCGCCCGCGCAGGCTGTCGATGGCCTCGATAAGGGTCGGAAAGTCCTCGTGCACGACGTTGACGATCAGCTCGTTTGGCAGCTCGCGCTCCGGATTGCCGACATAGTACTGGGCGAGAAACGCCTGCATGACCTCGGTCACGTCTTCCTCAATGCCCACCTGCGGGAAGAAATTCTTGCTCCCCAGCACTCGCCCACCGCGCACGCTGATCAGGTGCACGCAGGCGCCACCGGGGTTGACGAACGCGGCGATCACATCGACATCACTGGAGCCGCCCTCCATGTGTTGCTGATCCTGCACGCGGCGCAACAGTCCGATCTGGTCGCGTAACTCGGCGGCCTTCTCGAAGTTGAGGCTCATCGCCGCTTGTTCCATTTCAGCGTTCAGCTCGTTACCCAACTGCTGGCTACGCCCCTCGAGAAACATCACCGAGTGCCGCACGTCCTCGGCATATTCCTCCTGGCTGACCAGCCCGGTGCAGGGTCCTTTGCAGCGTTTGATCTGGTACTGCAGGCACGGCCGGGTGCGGTTGGCGTAGTAGCTGTCTTCGCACTGGCGCACCGAGAACGTCTTCTGCAGCACGCTCAGGCTCTCACGTATCGCCCCGGCACTGGGATAGGGGCCAAAGTAGCGGCCTTTGGCTTTTTTTGCGCCACGATGAATGCCCAGACGCGGGAAAGGCCCGTCAGACAGAAACACGTATGGGTAGGATTTATCGTCACGCAGCAGAATGTTGTACGGCGGGCGCCATTGCTTGATCAGGTTCTGCTCGAGCAGCAGCGCCTCGGTTTCGTTGCTGGTGACCGTGGTCTCGACCTGAGCGATACGCGCGACAAGGGCCGAGGTCTTCGGAGCCAGACCGGTCTTGCGGAAATAACTGGCCAGGCGCTTCTTGAGGTTCTTGGCCTTGCCCACGTAAAGCAGGCGCGACTCGGCGTCGAACATACGGTACACGCCCGGACGACCACTACAGGTCGCCAGGAACGCGCTGGCATCGAAGGTGTGAGGCATCAGGGTACTTCGCAAGCGGGCGGCTAAAGGCTGGCGTCGACCATTCCGTGGCGGACGGCGAGTAATGTGAGTTCGACGTCACTGGTGACGGAAAGTTTTTCCAAGATGCGGTAGCGGTAGGTGTTCACCGTCTTCGGTGACAGGCACAGTTTGTCGGAGATGATCTGCACCTTCTGGCAACCGACGATCATCAGGGCGATCTGGATTTCGCGCTCAGACAAGCTATCGAAGGGCGAGGCCTGGGGCTGGAACGATTTGAGCGCCAGTTGTTGAGCGATCTGCGGGCTGATGTAGCGCTGCCCGGCGAAGGCCAGGCGAATCGCCTGGACCATTTCGTCGAGCGCGGCGCCCTTGGTCAGGTAGCCTGCGGCGCCGGCTTGCAGCAAGCGGGTGGGGAATGGGTCTTCCTCGCACACGGTGACTGCCACCACTTTGATGTCCGGGTAGCTGCGCAACAGTTTGCGGGTCGCCTCAAGGCCGCCGATGCCGGGCATCTTCACGTCCATCAGCACCACGTCTGGCTTAAGCTCACGGGCCTGTTTGAGCGCCGACTCGCCAGAATCTGCCTCACCCACCACCTGCAAGCCCTCGATGTCGCTGAGCATGCGGGTGATACCTGTGCGTACCAGATCGTGATCGTCGACCACCAGGACCCTAATCAAGCAGATACCTCGTCATTGGGGCGATGTTGGATGACGCCACCTTATCAAAATTTTTCAACGCCAGCCTAACGTTACGCGCCACAGAGGTTGCTGACGTGTCGCGCTAACCGGCCAGACGGCTGAGTACATGCCACAGCGCCGCTCGGTCGGCCTCGGGCAGCCGGCGAAATGCCGCAAGCAGGCGGTCTTCGTCGCCGCTGAGGCTGTCGAGCGGCAGCGGCGTGGGCAAGCCGGTCAGCACATACAGCGGATCCACACCCTTGGCCGCGACCGCGGCCAGATAATCAAGGCGGGGTGTGCGATCGCCGTTTTCATACTTGCCCTGGGCGTTGGGCTCGACGCCGCCGATATCCCCAAACACGCGCTGGGTGAGGCCCAAACGCTCACGCTCCTGGCGCAGGCGCATGCCGAATCCTTTCATCTGGCTTCCTTCCTGTAAGCATTATCAAACAAGGATGTATCCCACATCCGCAGATGAAATCACTCCTGCAATCACGGCACTATGCCGATTGCCTCAAGGGCAGGCAAGCCTGAACTGGCGTGCATCTGGCGCAGTGCGACACATGCCGAGCGACGCCCCTCATTGGCTTGGGCCAAGCGTGCGTTGCATGCGCACGAAACAGCCGTCGCTGCCCATCTCTACGAAGCCGGCGCGCTGATACAGTTGCCGCGCAGGGTTGCTGCTGAAGACCATCAGACGCAGCAGTGGAAGATTGCGCTGCGCAGCCCATAGCGCCAGCTGCTCCAGCACCCAGCCACCGACACCCTGCCCGCGTCGCTCGGGCAGCAGGTGCAGCTCACGGATGAACAATGCCTGACGATCCTGGCTGAGGCTGCAATAGCCCAGTCGCTCGCTGCCAGCCATCACCCGCCATTGCTCGCGCCAGCCCCAGGCTTCGTCGAAAGCCGCTTCCACCCAGCGCAGACTGAACTGCTGGTAGTAGCCCAGCATGGCGCGTCGGGTCAGGTCGCGGGCGAAGGGCAAATCTTCACCGCTGGCGGGCTGCAGGCTCAGTCGCGGCGCAGCGGTGTCAGCGTGCATGGGCGACCCCGCTCGGCGACGGCAATTGCGGCTTGAACAGGTGCTGCATCGGATCACTCCTGTGAGGGCGAACAGGCTCTGAGCCTAAGGCGATCGCCGAGCCCAGTCACCTCCCCGCCGCCCTCACCCGGCTCGCGGTACTGGATACCCCACGCCAGAGGCTTTACCATGCTGCGTTTTGCGCGACCTTTTGTCGCGCTCTGCCTTGCAAGATACTGCCAAATGCCTTTCGAACTGACCGTAGAGCCGCTCACCCTGCTGATCCTCACGCTGGTGGCCTTCGTCGCCGGTTTCATCGACGCCATCGCCGGCGGCGGCGGCCTGCTCACCACCCCGGCCCTGCTTACTGCGGGCATGCCGCCGCACCTGGTACTGGGCACCAACAAACTGAGTTCGACCTTCGGCTCGGCGACCGCCAGCTTCACCTACTACCGACGCAAACTGTTCCACCCGATGCAGTGGCGCCAGGCGCTGCTCGGCACCCTGATCGGCGCGCTGCTGGGCGCGGTGGTGGCGCACTACTTGCCGGCCGAATGGCTGAACAAGATGCTGCCGGTGGTGGTGTTCGCGTGCGGCATTTACCTGCTGTTCGGCGGCACGCCCAAGGCCCCGCTGGACGCCGATGCGCCGATCAAGAAGACCTGGCAAGCGCCCCAAGGCTTCACCCTGGGCTTCTATGACGGCGTGGCCGGACCAGGCACCGGCGCGTTCTGGACCGTCAGTACCCTGCTGCTCTACCCCATCGACCTGGTGCGCGCCAGCGGCGTGGCACGAACCATGAATTTCGTCAGCAACGCGGCTGCATTGACCGTGTTCATCATCTCCGGCCAGGTCGACTATCTGGTCGGGCTGGCCACGGGCGTAGCGGTGATGTTCGGGGCCTTCTTCGGCGCCCGCACGGCGATCAAGGGCGGCAGCAAGTTCATCCGCCCGGTGTTCATCGCCGTGGTACTGGCGTTGACCGTACGTCTAGCCTGGCAGCACTGGTTCGGCCAGGCCTAAGCGCCGCGCCACATAGAGGTCGATCAGGTAGCGGGCGATGGAACGCGGCGCTGGCAGCGGTGGCAAGTCATGCACGCTGAACCAGCGCGCGTCCTCGATTTCATCAGGCTGCATGACGATCTCACCACCGGCATATTCGGCATGAAAGCCCAGCATCATCGAGTGCGGGAACGGCCAGCACTGGCTGCCCACGTACTCAATGTTGCGCACCTCTACCGCCACCTCCTCGCGCACCTCGCGCACCAGGCACTGCTCGGCCGACTCACCCGGCTCGGCAAACCCGGCCAGCGTGCTGTAGACACCAGTGACGAAGCGCGGCGAGCGTGCCAGAAGAATCTCGTCACCGCGGGTCACCAGCACGATCATGCTCGGTGAAATGCGCGGGTAATTGCGCAGGTCGCAGGCCGCGCAGTGCATCGCGCGCTCCCAGCGAACCTGATTCATGGCCTGCCCACAGCTGCCACAGAAGCGATGCTCACGGGCCCAGGTGCCGATCTGCGCAGCATAGGCCAGCACCGTGTAACGCAGAAAATCCTCTTCCAGCATGAACTGGCGCAGGCCTCGCCAGCTGTAGCCGGGCAGCTGTGCGGCGCTGCGCAACTCGTAGAGAAACACAGGCTGCCCGTCCAGGTAGCCGATGCCATGCTCTGCCAGCACCTCGAAATCTTGCCGAGCCAACCACTGCCGGGGAAACATCACCCCGTGCTCATCGGCCAGGAAGCCCTCCGGGCTACGGGCGATGGCAAGGCCGCCCGGGGTGTTGGGATCAAGTACTGCTGTGGTCCAGCGTGCTGACATAGCGAGCTTCCTTCACACGTTCGGCAACTGCGTCAGTCGGCGAACGTCGGTTTCTGTTTGCCCAGGTGCGCGGCCATGGCGATGCGCAGGTCTTCGGACTGCAGCATGGCGGCGTTCCAGGTGGCGATGTAGTCCAGGCCGTCATCGACACGGTGATCGCGCATGTAGGCCAGCATGGCCTTGGTGCCGCTGACCGCAATCGGCGATTTGCCCGCAATGTCGGCCGCGATCGCCAGCACTCCCTGGCGCAACGCCTGTGGGTCGTCGTACACCCGATTCACCAGGCCCAGGCGCAACGCTTCGCTGGCCTCGAACATCCGCCCGGTGTAGGCCAGTTCGCGCAGCGGACCGTCGCCGATGATCCGCGGCAGGCGCTGCAAGGTGCCCACATCGGCAGCCATACCCATGTCGACCTCTTTGATCGAGAACTGTGCGTCCAGGCTGCAATAACGCATGTCGCAGGCGGCGATCAGGTCCACTGCGCCACCGATGCAATAACCCTGAATCGCTGCCAGCACCGGCTTGCGGCAGCTGTCGACGGCATTGAACGAGGCCTGCATGCGCGTGATGGTGCGCTTGAGCAGGCGCGCATTGCGACCCACATCGGCGCCCAGTTGCCCGGCGATGGAGGCCAGCAGGGCGAGGTCGATACCGGCCGAGAAATGCTTGCCGGCGCCACTGATGACCACCACGCGCACGGCGTCGGTGTCGTCGATCCAACGGAAAATGTCGACGATCTCTTCCCAGAACGCCGCATTCATCGCGTTGGCTTTTTCCGGGCGATTGATCTGCACGTGGGCAATGTGCTCGGTCAGTTCGACCGTGAAGGCACTGTAGTCGGACACAGGCGGTGCTCCATCAGGCGGGGTCAGCGCCGAACTATAGCGCAGCCTGGCGGGCAAAATCCGCACAGCACGACGCCGCCAGGCTTACGCGAGGCGGCGTCGTGGCGGGCGGCGAACGACTCAGGCCGGCGCCGAGGTGCGGATCAGGTGATCGAAGGCAGCCAGCGAGGCCTTGGCGCCCTCGCCCACGGCGATGACGATCTGCTTGTATGGCACAGTGGTCACATCACCTGCGGCGAACACGCCAGGGATGTTGGTCTGACCCTTGGCGTCGACGATGATCTCGCCACGCGGCGACAGCTCCACCGTACCCTTGAGCCAATCGGTGTTGGGCAGCAGGCCGATCTGCACGAAGATTCCTTCAAGGGCCAGCTCGTGCTCGGTATCGCTGGTGCGGTCCTGGTAACGCAGACCGGTGACTTTCTCGCCATCGCCAAGCACTTCGCGGGTCAGTGCGCTGGTGATGACCTTGACGTTGACCAGGCTGTGCAGCTTGCGCTGCAGCACCGCATCGGCGCGCAACTGGCTGTCGAACTCGATCAAGGTCACGTGGGCAACGATGCCCGCCAGATCGATCGCCGCCTCGACGCCCGAGTTGCCGCCACCAATCACCGCCACGCGCTTGCCCTTGAACAGCGGGCCATCGCAGTGCGGGCAGTAGGCAACGCCCCTGTTGCGGTACTGCTGCTCGCCAGGCACGTTCATTTCGCGCCAGCGCGCACCGGTCGCCAGGACCACGGTCTTGGCGCGCAGCGTCGCGCCGCTGGCCAGGCGCACCTGGTGCAGGCCGCCGTCGGTGGCGGGCAGCAAGGCCTCGCCGCGCTGCAGGTTCATGATGTCGACGTCGTACTGTTTGACGTGCTCTTCCAAGGCGGTGGCAAGCTTCGGCCCTTCGGTTTCCTGCACCGAGATGAAGTTCTCGATGGCCAGGGTATCGAGCACCTGACCGCCGAAGCGCTCAGCTGCCACGCCGGTACGAATGCCCTTGCGCGCCGCGTAGATCGCTGCGGCAGCGCCTGCAGGACCACCGCCAACCACCAGCATGTCGAACGCTTGCTTGGCATCGAGCTTTTGCGCCTGACGGCTACCGGCATTGGTGTCGAGTTTGTTGACGATCTCTTCCAGGCCCATGCGGCCCTGGCCGAACGGTTCACCGTTGAGGTAGATGCTCGGCACCGCCATGATCTGCCGCGCCTCGACCTCGGCCTGGAACAGCGCGCCATCGATGGCGACATGGCGCACGTTGGGGTTGAGCAACGCCATCAGGTTCAGCGCCTGGACCACGTCCGGGCAGTTCTGGCACGACAGCGAGAAGTAGGTCTCGAAGACGAAATCACCCTCCAGCCCCTGAATCTGTTCGATCAGTTCGGCACCGGCCTTGGAGGGATGGCCGCCTACTTGCAGCAGCGCCAGCACCAGGGAGGTGAATTCATGGCCCATGGGGATACCGGCAAAGCGCAGGCCGATGTCAGCCCCGGGGCGATTGAGCGAGAACGATGGGCGACGGGCATCTTCGCCGTCTGCGCGCAGCGTGATCAGCTCGGACAGGCTGGCGATTTCCACCAGCAGGTCGTGAAGTTCGCGGGATTTTGCGCCGTCGTCGAGGGACGCAACGATCTCGATCGGCTGGCTGACTCGCTGCAGATAAGTGTTGAGTTGCGATTTGAGGGTGGCGTCCAACATACGGGCGTTTCCTTTATTGACTCGGTAGTAAGTTCACACGCTGTAAATGAAAACGCCCAGGCAGGTTCGCCCGGGCGCTTCAACGGGACGGGGCAACACTAGAAGTGGCGGTGGTGCACCGCCCGCGTCCGACTCACGGATTCAGATCTTGCCGACCAGGTCCAGCGACGGGGCCAGAGTGGCTTCGCCTTCTTTCCACTTGGCTGGGCAGACTTCACCTGGGTGAGCTGCAACGTACTGGGCGGCCTTGACCTTGCGCAGCAGTTCGCTGGCGTCACGGCCTACACCACCGTCGTTGATTTCAACGATCTTGATCTGACCTTCGGGGTTGATCACGAAGGTGCCACGATCCGCCAGACCGGCCTCTTCGATCAGCACGTCGAAGTTGCGCGAGATGACGTGGGTCGGGTCACCGATCAGCGGGTACTTGATCTTGCCGATGGTGTCGGAAGTGTCGTGCCAGGCTTTGTGGGTGAAGTGCGTGTCGGTAGACACGCCGTAGATTTCCACGCCCAGTTTCTGGAACTCGGTGTAGTTGTCAGCCAGGTCGCCCAGCTCGGTGGGGCAGACGAAGGTGAAGTCTGCTGGGTAGAAGAACACCACGGACCACTTGCCGTGCAGGTCGGCTTCGCTCACTGGAACGAACTCGCCGTTGTGGTAGGCGGTGGCGTTGAACGGTTTGACCTGGCTATTGATGATAGGCATTAGAGGTTTCCTCGGATGGGTTGAAATCAGTTGACGGAGGGAATCCTATCCAAGGCAGGCGCAGAACGCTCATTGGCAAAGCTGATTCGAGCAATTGGTTTTCGCTATAAAGCGGTTGATAGATAGAAGAGATGACGATGACGGCGCGGTTTGCGCCAACAGGTCGCGCCGGACCGGCACGACCTGTTGCGGGTGAGCGCAAGCTCAGCGGGTGGGGGTACGCAGGGTGACGAATTCTTCGGCAGAAGTGGGATGCACGCCGATTGTCTCGTCGAATTGTTGCTTGGTGGCGCCGGCTTTGAGCGCAATGCCAAGCCCCTGGATGATCTCGCCGGCATCCGGCCCGACCATGTGGCAACCCAGCACGCGATCGTTGTCGGCGTCGACCACCAGCTTCATCAGGGTCTTCTCCTGAATGTCGGTCAGGGTAAGCTTCATCGGCCGGAAGCGGCTTTCGAAAATCTTCACCGAGTGGCCGTTATCGCGCGCCTGCTCTTCGGTGAGGCCAACGGTGCCGATGGGCGGCTGGCTGAACACCGCGGTGGGGATGTTCTGGTAGTCCACCGGGCGGAACTGCTCAGGCTTGAACAGCCTGCGCGCCACGGCCATCCCTTCTGCCAATGCCACGGGCGTTAGCTGTACCCGGCCGATGACGTCACCGATCGCCAGAATCGACGGCTCGGTGGTCTGGTAGTGTTCGTCGACCTTGACGAAGCCACGCTCGTCCAGCTCAACGCCGGTCTGCTCGAGGCCCAGGTCATCGAGCATGGGCCGCCTGCCGGTGGCATAGAACACGCAGTCGGTGATCAGCTCGCGCCCATCCTTGAGGGTGGCCTTGAGGCTGCCATCTTCGAGCTTGTCGAGGCGCTTGATGTCGCTGTTGAACTGCAGGTCGAGGCCGCGCTTTTCCAGCTCGTCCTTGAGGTGCTCGCGTACCGAGCCGTCGAAGCCGCGCAGGAACAGATCGCCGCGATACAGCAACGTGGTGGCGCTGCCCAGGCCTTGGAAGATGCCGGCGAACTCCACTGCGATGTAACCACCGCCGACCACCAGCATGCGCCGCGGCAACTGCTTGAGGTAGAAGGCTTCATTGGAGGTGATGGCCAGCTCCTTGCCGGGAATGTCCGGCACCTGCGGCCAGCCACCGACAGCGATGAGGATGCGCTCGGCGCTGTAGCGCTGCCCTTCGACTTCCACCTCGTTGGGCCCGGTGATACGCGCATGGCCCTGCAGCAGGGTGACCCCACTGTCGACCAGCAGCTTGCGATAGATGCCATTGAGGCGCTGGATTTCACGGTCCTTGTTGGCGATCAAGGTGCCCCAGTCGAAATGCCCCTCTTCCAGGCTCCAGCCAAAGCCGCGTGCCTGCTCGAGCTCATCTGCAACGTGGGCACCGTACACCAGCAATTTCTTCGGCACACAGCCAACGTTGACGCAGGTCCCGCCCAGGTAACGGCTTTCGGCAACCGCCACCTTGGCGCCAAACCCTGCCGCGAACCGAGCGGCGCGCACACCACCGGAACCGGCACCAATTACGAACAGATCAAAATCGTAGGCCACAATCCACACTCCCAAAAAAGCAACCCGGAGGGTTTATGTCGCTAACCAAGCACTTGGGGCCGCCAGGCGACCCATCGCGGCTCAAACCGCGATGGGCTGCCTGGCGGCCCCAATCAATGTTGCGCGCCCGACAATCGACTCAGTAAGCCTTGCCAGACTTGTAGTAGTTCTCGAAGCAGAAGTTGGTCGCGTCGATGTAACCTTCCGCGCCACCGCAGTCGAAGCGCTTGCCTTTGAACTTGTAGGCGATCACGCAGCCGTTCTGGGCCTGCTGCATCAGTGCATCGGTGATCTGCACTTCGCCGCCTTTGCCCGGCTCGGTGTTCTTGATGATGTCGAAGATGTCCGGGGTGAGGATGTAACGACCGATGATCGCCAGGTTGGACGGCGCATCTTCCGGCTTGGGCTTTTCCACCATGTTGGTGACGCGGTAGATATCGTCGCGAATCATGTCGCCAGCGATGACGCCGTACTTGTTGGTTTCCTGCGGGTCGACTTCCTGAATAGCAACGATCGAGCAGCGGAACTGGTTGTACAGCTTGACCATCTGGGTCAGCACGCCGTCACCGTCGGGGTTGACGCACAGGTCGTCCGCCAGCACGACGGCAAAGGGTTCGTCGCCGATCAGCGGGCGACCGGTGAGGATGGCGTGGCCCAGGCCTTTCATTTCGGTCTGACGGGTGTACGAGAACGAACACTCATCGAGCAGACGACGGATGCCGACCAGGTACTTTTCCTTGTCGGTGCCTTTGATCTGGTTTTCCAGCTCGTAGCTGATGTCGAAGTGATCTTCCAGCGCGCGCTTGCCGCGACCGGTGACGATGGAAATCTCACTCAGCCCGGCATCCAGGGCTTCTTCGACGCCGTACTGGATCAGTGGCTTGTTCACCACCGGCAGCATTTCCTTGGGCATGGCTTTGGTAGCGGGCAGGAAGCGGGTGCCGTAACCGGCGGCCGGGAACAAGCATTTCTTGATCATAAACATCCTTAACGAGGGTATGGCCGTTTGGCACTTGGCGAAGTCTAATCAGGCGGCAGTCAGCTTACAATGCCCCGCCCCGTGTCGCTTGACGCCTAGGTAGAGAGTCATCGGAAGGTATAGTTCAACCCCACCCGGGGCGGGGATATTTCAAACCCGTCGCCGCGCGCGTCACGCCCCGGAGATGCACTCGGTGGCGGCGCTGCGTACATCACCTGGGCGCAAGGGGAAGTTGCTCAACCGCTCATGCACTTTGATGGCGCTGCCGTTGCTGCGTTTCTGAATGTCCACCAGCGCCGCCGGCGCCGAGCCTGCGGGCAGTTTCTGTGGCACGATCAGGCGCAGGCCATCGCCTTGCTTCTCTTCCTGCAACTCCCCGCGGCTCTTGGCCAATTGCGCTTTCACGCAATCAGCGTACTCGCGCGGCGACTTGCCTGAAATGACATCCATGGTTTCATGGGACTGTTCCAGGTCGGAAACGCTCGCGCATCCGCCGAGCACTAACGCCAGAGCTGCTATACACCATTTCATCGGCTGATCCTGCGCAGTTGCAAAAAAGCTATTGACCGCCCGCCGGCGGTTTTTGCTCCCACGCTGCCTGCAAATTCCCCGCAGCCGCGCCGGGCAGCGCGGCGCGCATGGCCGACAACGTGATAAAGTCGCGCCTTTGTAGATCGTGACCGTGCGGAGCAACACATGAAATTCGTCCACCAGCGTGAACACTTGAATGAAGACGATATCGTCGTCATCGAGTCTTCCCAGCCGTGCAACATCCGTCTGATGAACGACGCCAACTTCCGCAGTTTCAAGAACGGTGGCCGGCACACCTACCACGGTGGCGCGTTCGACAAGTTTCCGGCCAAGATCACCGTGCCCAGCACCGGTTTCTGGAACATCACCCTCGATACCGTTACCACGCGGGCCATTTCGGTGACGCGCAAACCGAGCTTCACCCACAAGATCAAGATCATTCGACGCTCGTCGTCCTCGCTGAGATAAGCCACCATGACCCAGAACGTGAAATACGTCATCAAGTACAAGCTCGAAGGTGAGCGCCGCTGGGACTTCGCGGTAATGAGCGACGCTTCCCAGGCCCAGGCGCTGGAAGCGCTGCGCAAGATCCACGGCGACGACGTGGGCAAGGTCAGCGACATTCAGGTCAGCAAAGCGCTGTAATCGTTCATTTACGACGTTCGCCTCTACCACGTTCGCCAAAGGAGTCGCCATGCAGCGCTGGCCCGATCGACGCATCCTCGACCTGCTGGGCATCGAGTTACCGATTCTCCAGGCGCCGATGGCCGGGGCCAGTGGTTCGGCGCTGGCCATCGCAGTGGCCAAGGCAGGCGGTCTCGGCGCCCTGCCCTGCGCCATGCTCGATGCGACCCAGGCTGGCAACGAAGTGGCGGCCTTCCGTGAGGCGTGCCACGCACCGCTGAACCTCAATTTCTTCTGCCATACCCCGCCCCTTGCCGACCCTCAACGCGCCGAGCGCTGGAAGCAGGCGCTGCGCGGCTACTACACCGAACTGGGCGCCGACTTCGACGCGCCAACCCCGGTATCCAATCGCCAGCCTTTCGACGAAACCAGCTGCCTGTTGGTCGAAGCATTGCGCCCCGAGGTGGTCAGTTTCCACTTTGGCCTGCCTGAGCCAGCCTTGCTGCAACGGGTGAAAGCCAGCGGCGCCAAGGTGCTGTCCAGCGCCACCACGGTGGCGGAGGCGGTGTGGCTCCAGGCCCACGGCTGCGATGCGATCATCGCCATGGGCTATGAAGCGGGCGGCCATCGCGGCATGTTCCTGCACCACGACATCACCTCGCAGATCGGCACCCTGGCGCTGGTGCCGCAGGTGGTCGATGCGGTCAACGTGCCGGTCATCGCGGCGGGCGGCATCGGCGACCACCGCGGCCTGCTGGCGGCGCTGGCCCTCGGCGCCTCGGCGGTCCAGATCGGCACCGCGTACCTGTTCTGTCCTGAAGCCAAGGTATCAGCGGCCCATCGCCAGGCCTTGCGCAGCGCCAGCGCGGCCGATACCGCACTAACCAACCTGTTCACAGGGCGACCCGCACGCGGCATCAGCACCCGCCTGATGCGCGAACTGGGCCCCATGAGCCCGCTGGCACCCGCGTTTCCCCTGGCCGGCGGTGCGCTGATGCCACTGCGCGCGATCAGCGAAAGCAAAGGCAGCAGCGACTTCAGCAACCTGTGGGCCGGGCAAGGGCTGCGAACCGGTCGCGAGCTACCGGCGCAAACCCTGACCCGTGAAATCGCCGACAAGGCCCTGGCGGCACTCGCCTGTTAGATAACGACACGCCCAACCCTTCACCGAACCCACGTAGGGAAATGCCGCTTCCCCGATGCAGGCCTATCGCTATATAGTCCGCACCACAACGAAAATCCTGCCTGCTGGAGCTGTCCCATGTTCATGCGCCCCACCCTGCTTGCGATTGCCACCCTGCTGACCATCAACACCGCCTGGGCCGACGAAGTCCAGGTCGCCGTGGCTGCCAACTTCACCGCGCCGATCAAGGCGCTTGCAGCGGACTTCCAGAAAGATACCGGCCACACGCTGGTCGCCGCCTATGGCTCCACGGGGCAGTTCTACGCACAGATCAACAACGGTGCACCGTTCGATGTCTTCCTCGCCGCCGACGACACCACCCCGGCCAAGCTCGAGCAGGAAAAGGCCATCGTGCCGGGTTCGCGCTTCACCTACGCCATCGGCACCCTGGCGCTTTGGTCAGCCAAGCCCGACTATGTCGATGCCAAAGGCGACGTGCTCAGCAAAGGCACCTACAAGCACCTGGCCATCGCCAACCCCAAAGCTGCTCCATACGGGCTTGCGGCCACCCAAGTGCTGGAAAAGCTGAAACTCACCGAAGCCACCAAGGCCAAACTGGTCGAAGGCCAGAACATCACCCAGGCCTACCAGTTCGTCTCCACCGGTAACGCCGAGCTGGGCTTCGTTGCCCTGTCGCAGATCTATCAGGACGGCAAAGTCACCCAAGGTTCGGCGTGGATCGTGCCAGCGGCCTTGCACGAGCCGATTCGTCAGGATGCGGTGATCCTCAACAAGGGCAAGGACAACCCGGCAGCCAAGGCCCTGGTCGACTACCTCAAGACGCCGAAAGCCACTGCGCTGATCAAATCCTACGGCTATGAAATCTGATGTTCGATGCCAGTGACCTGGGCGCCATCTGGCTGACCCTGAAACTGGCCAGCGTCACCACGCTGATCCTGCTGCTGGTCGGCACGCCCCTGGCGTGGTGGCTGGCACGCACGCGCTCCTGGTGGCGCGGACCGATCGGGGCAGTGGTGGCGCTACCGCTGGTGTTGCCGCCCACGGTGATCGGCTTCTATCTGCTGCTGGCACTGGGCCCCAATGGCCTGATCGGCCAGACCACCGCAGCGCTCGGCCTGGGCAGCGTGGTGTTCAGCTTCACCGGCCTGGTCATCGGCTCGGTGGTCTATTCGCTGCCGTTCGTGGTTCAGCCCTTGCAGAATGCCTTCGGCGCGATTGGCCAGCGGCCACTGGAGGTCGCTGCCACCTTGCGCGCCAGCCCCTGGGACAGTTTCATCCATGTCGCCCTGCCGCTGGCCAGGCCCGGCTTCATCACCGCCAGCATCCTTGGCTTTGCCCACACCGTGGGTGAGTTCGGCGTGGTGCTGATGATCGGCGGCAACATCCCCGACAAGACCCGCGTGGTGTCGGTGCAGATCTTCGACCATGTCGAGGCGATGGAATATGCCCAGGCGCACTGGCTGGCCGGGGCCATGCTGGTGTTCTCTTTCCTCGTGCTGCTGATGCTGTATGCCGGCCGGCGCGACAAAGCCGGCTGGAGTTGACATGAGCCATACCATCCGCGCCCGCCTGCAACTGCGGCGCGACACTTTTAGCCTGGACGTCGACCTGGAACTGCCGGGGCGCGGCATCAGTGCTCTTTTCGGCCATTCGGGGTCGGGCAAGACCACGTGCCTGCGTTGCCTGGCTGGTCTGGAGCGAGCCAGCCACGGTCGCGTCGAGGTCAACGGCGAGGTCTGGCAGGACGATACGCAACGCACTTTCATCGCCCCGCATCGCCGCCCGCTGGGGTATGTGTTTCAGGAAGCCAGCCTCTTCGCGCACTTATCTGTGCGTGACAACCTGATGTTCGGCTGGCGTCGGGTCGCCAGCGAGCAGCGCAAGGTCAGCCTTGAGCAAGCCTGTGAACTGCTGGGCATTGGGCATTTGCTGACGCGCAGGCCGGCGACGCTCTCAGGTGGCGAAGCGCAGCGGGTAGGCATCGCCCGCGCCTTGCTGAGCAGCCCGCGCCTGTTGTTGATGGACGAACCGCTGGCGGCCCTGGATGGGCCGCGCAAGCGCGAGATCCTACCTTACCTGGAACGCCTGCACCGCGAACTGGACATCCCGCTGGTGTATGTCAGCCACAGTCAGGACGAGGTGGCGCGCCTGGCCGATCACCTGGTGCTTCTCGAGCAAGGCCGCGCCGTGGCCAGCGGGCCCATTGCCGACATGCTGGCCCGACTCGACCTGTCGCTCAGCCAGAGCGAGGACGCAGGCGTTGTGCTCGAAGGCACCGTGAGCGGGCATGATCCGGCCTATCAGTTGCTCGACCTGCGCCTGCCCGGTACCGACGCGCCGCTGCTGCGCATTGCCCATCCCGCCCAGGCGCTGGGTTCGAGCGTGCGGGTCAAGGTTCAGGCGCGCGACGTCAGCCTGAGTCTGGATGCCGACAGCACATCGAGCATCCTCAACCGCATTGCCGTGCGCGTTCGCGAATGCCGCCCCGCAGAAAACCCTGCCCATGTGCTGGTGGCCCTGGACGCTGCCGGCAGCGCCTTGCTGGCGCGCATCACCCGCTATTCGGCCGACCAATTGCAGATCCACCCCGGCCAGGCGCTGTGGGCACAAATCAAGTCAGTGGCGATATTGGGATGAGCATCCGGCAGCGGCGCGCTGTCCACCGTGTAACCCACCACTGGACGCCGCCATGCTCGACTGCCCTCTGCCTGCGTCACTGCATTATGTCGATGACAGCCACGCGGGGCTGACCCGTAAACGCTGGCGTGACCGCTTCATCTACCATGATGCCGATGGCAAGCGCATCACCGATGAGCCCACCTTGAAGCGCATCGCCGCGCTGGCGATTCCTCCGGCCTACACCCAGGTATGGATTTGCGTCGACCCCAAAGGCCATCTGCAGGCCACCGGCCTCGATGCCCGTGGGCGCAAGCAATACCGCTACCACCCCGAATGGCGCGAGTTGCGCGACGCCCACAAGTACGGACGCATGCTGGCCTTCGCCGAAGCCCTGCCAGGCCTGCGCAAAGCCGTGGAACGCGACCTCGCCCGGCCAGGGCTGGACCGCACCAAGTTGCTCGCGCTGGTGGTCAGCCTGATCGATCACACCCTGATCCGGATCGGTAACCAGCGTTACCTCAAGGACAATCAGTCGTATGGTCTGACGACCCTGCGCAATCGCCACGTCAAGGTCAAAGGCAGCACCATTCGCTTCGAATTTCGCGGCAAGCGCGGCGTACAGCACAGCGTTACCCTGCGCGATCGGCGATTGGCCGGACTGGTCAAGCGCTGCCAGGAGTTGCCCGGCCAGGAGCTGTTCCAGTACGTCGACAGCGACGGCGAACGTCACCGCATCGGTTCCACTGACGTCAACCAGTACCTGCAAGAGCTGACCGGTGCCGACTTCACCGCCAAGGACTACCGGACTTGGGCCGGCAGCAGCCTGGCGCTGAGCCTGCTGCGTCCGCTGGCATGGCAGCCGGAAACCCACGCCAAGCGTCACGTCGCCGACATCGTCAAGCAGGTCGCCTCGCGCCTGGGCAATACGCCGGCGGTGTGCCGCAAGTCGTACATCCATCCGGCGGTGCTAGAGCATTTCATTCTCGGCCATCTCGAGGCCATGCCGCGCTCGCGCAAGCGCAAGGGCATGGAGCTCGAAGAAGTAGCGCTGCTTAAGTTTCTGCAAGGCCTGGATGAGGCGGTAGTCGTCGATTGAAAAGGCCTATATCCCCAATCATTCAGAGAAATTTCCCATAGCGGCACAATGCCCCTATTCTGCAATCAACCGACCTTCACCGGTGCGCTGCCTGCCAGTGTCTGCACTGAGCGCAGCGATAAATGGACCAGAGAATGTGTCTGCGGTGGAATTCCCTTCCAATCAGGACGTCTCTTACTAAGAAGGAAGAGGGCCTGATCCCCACTACTGGGCAATTGGCCTGCTGGCTTTAGACACCACCAAGGAGAATTACATGCTGATACTGACCCGCAAGGTTGGCGAAGTCATCGTCATCAACGACGACATCAAGGTCACCATTCTGGGCGTCAAAGGGATGCAAGTGAGGATCGGCATCGATGCGCCAAAAGATATTCAGGTGCACCGCGAAGAGATCTACAATCGGATTCAGGCCGGCAAGCCCGCGCCTGACAAATCCGAAGACCAGCACTGAGCCAGTCTGTGCTCATCATGAGCATTCAACTGCCCGTGCACAGGGTCGATGGCAATTGCGTTGTTCAGTTAGGAATGATGATGCCCGCCAACCATCGCATGCGCGGCCTGCGCGAAGATCTGATGCTCACCGCCGTACAACTCGATGCCATCTGCCAGAGCCTGGATGGGCACACCCGCTACCTACAGCACGCCGCCCGTCACACGCAAGCGTGTGCCATGTCGGGCAGAATCGACGAGCTGCGCTGCTCGGCCAATGCATTGCGCCGGGCGGCAACGAATATAGGCGAATGACCCTGCTGGGTTGACGCGACTATAACAACAGGTTATAAAGCGCGCTTGAATGCAACGCACTTCACCGGGTGCTTGCCGGTCGTCACGACTCATTCAAACGTGCGAGTGTGGTGGAATTGGTATACACAGCAGACTTAAAATCTGTCGGCGTGAGCCTTGCGGGTTCGAGTCCCGCCACTCGTACCAACTGAATCATTGAAAAACGCCCTGAGGGGCGTTTTTTTTCGCCTTCGGCAGCCGCGCGCTGGATCGGTATCGGCATTCAGTCGTCTGGCTGATCCAGCCAACCTGCCGCATCGTCCTCGTCCTCAGCGAACTCGGAATCCTCGTCGTAGTCATCGTCGAAACTGCTGGCTTCAGGCTCAGCAGTCGAGTCGTCATCGAAAAACTCTCGGTCGAGCAAGTGATCGTGCTCAGGTTCGTGCAATTCGTCATCTTCGTGCATGGTCGGCTCCAGTTCAACGCTGCGCCTGTATAAGCCTTGAGCCCTGACAGGTCAATTGGCACGCCGTCGTTAATCCTCAGCTAATCCCCGCACAGGTACAGTAGCCGGGCTCCCTTCAAGCGCTTATGGCCCGCTATCACCGCGGGCTTTTTTTCGCCTTGGTAACGAGCCTTGTGCTCATCACGCTGATACGACGGAATATTCACAAAATTCTGACATCCACTTGGGCACTCTGAAACTGCTTCGTACGTTCTGAATCATTTAACCCGCCGCGCTCCCGGCGGGTTTTCTTTTTTCTGCTGTTTTATCAGGCACCTACGCCGTTCTGCGAAATATTGTAAAAAAACTGAATCTCCTCGCGCGCCCCTCAGTCAAGAACTATGTACGCAGACATAATGACGAGGTGGCAGTAATGACATTCGAAGCCGAAACACTTGTGCAGTTGGCCGCTAAACTGAAGAAACAGGGCCTCAAGCGCATCGCCGATATCATCTTTCTACGCGCGCCCTGCCGCGTCGATCATAAATGGGTGTGTACCGTACTAAGGCGTAAACCTTAATGTACCGCGCGCAAGTTTTTATTGCGATGGACAGCACCGATAAAGCCCGCCTGATAAACCTGGCGGGCTTTTGTTTACCCGTTTGCAAATATGGCCCACTGCATCAATAGTTTTGACACCAACTAACTCGCCGCCGTTATTTATACAGTCGACTTATCTCCTCCCGCTGTTGCGCACCTGAGCGACCTGCTCGTCCAGCACTACCCGCCCTCTTCATTCACAGCCTGCGCGGAACTCCACACACCGACTGAGCTCGAAATGCGCGCGAACCCGCCAGCCTCAACGCTGCAGATCGTTCGTGATAACATCCCGCGTCGCCCGCACCTGGGGCGCCCATGGAACAGTACTCATACCCTCGGGCTATGCAGTTCATTTACAAGGATCACTTCGATGCGTTTCAACCTCTCCCCTATTCCTGCGCTTCTAGCTGCGTTGGCCTGCACCCCAGTCTGGGCCGCGGACGATGTCTCAGGCGTGAAGTTGGGCAGTACCCTCGCCGAAGCCACCGCGGCAATCAGTAAGGTCAATGAGCAGTACAAGGTCTCGCCCCTGAAGTTGCAGGACGGCAGTGAAGCCGGTGTAAGCGCGGTAACCGACGAACAAAGCCAAGGCACAGGCTTCACGGACTTCCGCGGCCCTGTGGACCAGTTCCTGGCATTGCAAAACGATGCAAAGGCTGTCTGGTTCATCGGTCGTGCGCAAGCATTGAAGGAAGGCAGCCGCATGCCGCTCGACACACTCGAGACGGCACTCAAGGAAAAATACGGGCCCTTCTCTGGCGCGGACAACGGCATGGGCAAGCGGTATGTCTGGCAGTACGACCGCAAGGGCAAACTCTACACCGGCATCAACAGTGGTGGCCCATGCGCGGACCTGTACGATTTTCGTAGCAGTGTGCCGGGGGTAGCAATCACTACCCCAGGATCGTTCAATGCCAAGTGCAGCAAACTCATTGTCGTGCAGACCGGGTTCGCTCCCGATGATCTGACTGCGTCGTATACCGTCAGCATCGCGGACATGGCCTCGATGTACGATCAACTGCAAGCAGAACAGCAGGCAGCCAAGGACGCGGAAACCAAGAAGATCGCGGATGAAAAAGCCAAAGGCGTGAAGCCCAATCTCTGAGAATCACCCACCCTGCGGCTGCCTCAGCGGACACTCCTTGAGCGACAGGCAGCCGCAGTCGATGCAGGCACTGAGACTGTCCCTTAACAACAGCAACGACTCGATACGGCTATCGAGCTGAGTTCGCCACTGCCCGGATAGTTGCGCCCATTCCCTGGCATTCGGCGCACGATCGGTAGGCAACTGCGCAAGCCTCTCGGCGATGTCCTTCAAGGGAATTCCCACTTGCTGGGCGATTCTGATCACCGCGACCCGGCGCAGCACATCACTGCGATAACGACGCTGATTGCCCGCATTGCGCTCGGCCGTGATCAGCCCCTCACGCTCGTAAAAATGCAGGGTTGAGATCGCCACACCTGCTGTCTGCGCGACCTGCGAAGGGCTCAACAGCCTTTTACCTTCCCGCATGCGTAAATCCTTGACCTCAAGTTGACTTGAGGTCGCAGACTACCAGCTCTTTTCCCTGGAGCAGCGTCATGTCCGAAGATTCCCGCCCCGCGTTCGAACTGAGCAACCCGCCTGGGCTGTGCGACCCAAGTAATAACGGCTATTCCCACGTCGCAGTGGTGCCAGCCACAACGAAACTGCTGTTCATCGCTGGGCAAGGTGGCGAATACGCTGATGGACAACTGCCTGCAACCTTCTGCGAACAGACCCGCCAGGCACTGGCGAACCTTGAGACCGCGCTGAGGGCACAGGGGAGCAACTTGCAACAGGTATTCAAACTCACCCTGCTGATCGTTGACCATGACGAGCACCGTCTGGGCGAGTGGGTAAAAGAAGCGAACAAGGTGTGGCACAAAGGTGCTTACCCGGTCTGTACCTTGATCCCAGTGCCTCGTCTTGCGTTGGATGGGATGCTTGTAGAGATTGAGGCGGTAGCTGCGTGCCACTAGCGGGCTAATATGGAGTTGGCGGTCGCCGATCACTGCCCTGACTGTCCGCTGCCGACCCGAAGCAGGCGCTAGGTTCTAATTCGCCACACGCGGACGTCAGAGTCGTTCAGAAAAACGCACCTCCCTTTAGCGTTCGTAGCACGTGTTCATTCGCGAAGAACGCTACCGAGAAAACAATGTGCTGATGCGATGCACAACCGTTAAGCGCTTATCGGTCAAGGTACAAGCTGTTCAACTTCATACCGCCGCGCATTTTTTTGACCCCCGGTTCCATGTCCGCAGGGCATGCGCCTTGAAAGACACCATTGACGACGTGGTGCTGCGTTTCGAGTTTCCCGTTCACGTCAAACGAAGTATCGGCCGTCAGTACATAGGATTTAGCAAGATCGCCGCGGAACGAGCCTGACATTTTCGCGTCCGGGCAGCTTGATTTAAACGTGTAGCCGTCGCCTTTGCCGCTTTCCGATTCGATCTTGCATTCTTGCTCGAAACCGGCCCACAGGTCGTCGTCGATTAGCCTGTCCTTTGCCTGATCGACGCAAATCTCCCAGGAAAACGGCGAGGTGGCCGGTGTTATCTTCCACAAACCTGAGGCGCGCTGAAGACGGTGAGTGGGTTCTACGGCCGCGGCCGGCAATGTGATTGCAAGTGCTATAACGGGAACCCACAAGAAAATGGCGGAACACTTCATCACGATTCCTTTCTCTAGAGCATTTAATTGAGGCTCGAAGCAGTGTTTCCACGCATTCAAGCCCCCGAGTGTTTTAGGGTTTTTTGAAACTACTTCGCCCATAAGAGGTTAGCATTTTGAAAGAGTTCCAGGCTCATGGGCGACGGCTTGTGGCCGATTGCGGCTTGCCCGAAAGACGACTATTGGCCGGACGCGACCATTGTCGAAGCATCTGTAGTCGGTACCGGCTTCTACAGGACTATTCCCCGTCTACAGGTTCGCGCCCTACCTGTGCGAGCCGCAGTTGCCTGCGAGGCCTGTATGTCATCGTTGCTCGGGCACGACACGCTCAGAACCTGGCCCGCACTGTCATGTTGAAATTGCGTGGCTCACCATAGAAGTTCCAGTAATTGGTATTCCCCAGCGTCTGGTAGTACTTCTTGTCGAACACGTTATCGAGATTGTACTGAAGCTCAACGTTGCGGTTGATCTCGTAAATCGCATGGAGGTTAGTCAGGTGGTAGGCATCTTGCTGGATCTTGTAATCCTCGCCCAGCTCGGTCTGTGTCATCTTGCTCTGGGCGTAGAAGCTACCGCCGAGCCGTACCTGCTCGAGCGTCCCCGGCAGGCGGTAGTCCGTGGCAACTTTGAACAGATGTCGAGGTGAGGCACCGTTGAAGTCATCGCCTTTCTGCTGGCCACCGATGTACTTCGACTGGGTGTAGGTGTAGCCCGCAGACACGTTCCAGTTCGGTAGAATCTCGCCCGTCAGCTCAAGCTCGATACCCTTGTTGCGAACTTTGTCCGAAGCCCGGTAACAACCGTCAGGGCAGCCACCTGCCATGACCAGCTCGGCGCGGCCGGTCTGGTCTGCCTGAAACAGCGCTACCGAGGCCTGTAGCCGTTTGTCCAGCAATTCGCCCTTGAGGCCGACTTCGTAGTTGGTGCCGGTCATTGGCTTGAGCATGGCAGCATTGCCGTCTTTCACATCCTGCGGCTTGAAGATCTCGGTGTAGCTGGCATAGGCCGACCAGTGCTCGTCCAGGTCCTGCACCAGGCCTGCGTAGGGTGTGATCTCACCACTCTTGGAATAATGGTCGCGGTCTTCGGGGCTACGCACACCGTTGGTGTCATTCAAAGTGTCGTAGCTCACCCAGCTCAGGCGGCTGCCCACGATGAAATGGGTGTTGTCGGTCAGGCTGAAACGGCTCGCCACATACACGCCTTTTTGTTCCTGAGTACGGTTGTACTGCCACTGGTTGACGCTCAGGCTGCTTGGCGAGGGCGGATTGAACTCGGCCAGATCGTTCATATCGACGATGTAGCGGTAGCCTGCATCACGGCCACCGTGGTAGTCGAAGTCGTCCTTGCGCCAATTGCCACCGACAATCAGCTCGTGATGACGGCCCAGCAACTGGAATGGGCCGCTCAGGTAGCCATCGAGGCTGGTCTGGGTGTCGTCATAGCGAAACAGACGCGGGTTCAGCGTGAACAGGTCGGTGCCACCACCAGGGAAGGTGTAGTTGCCCAGAAAGTCCGATTTGGCCCACATCTGGTTCACTGCCACCACCGCCTTCCAATCGTTGGCGAAGCTGTGCTGAATATCGGCGAACACCGTGGTGTTGCGCTTGTCGAGGTGGTTCCAGTTGCCGGTCAGTGACGTGCCGCGCGACATGGGGTAGAAGGCGCCGCTTTCCTGGGTCGGCAGGCCCGACCAGTCGTAACCCGAGTTACGCTCCTTCTGGTAGCTGAAACCGAAGGTGGCCAGGGTCGACTCGCCGAGGTCGGCCTCGAGGATGCCGTAGATCAGCTGGTTCTCTTTTTGCGCAGTGTCCAGGTAGCTGTTGGCATTGTTGTATGAAATCACCGTACGGCCGCGCAGGGTATTGGCTTGATTGAGCGGCGAGGACAGGTCGACCATGGTCTTGTAGTCGTCCCAAGAGCCGGCCGACGTGTCGATCAGGGCCTGGCGCTCGGCGGTCGGACGCTTGCGGATCAGGTTGATCGACGCCGACGGATTGCCAGCGCCTTCCATCAGGCCCGTTGCGCCGCGCACGATCTCGACGCGGTCGTAGATGTCAGTATTGGGCTTGGAGATGGCGTCCATGGAATAGGCGTTACTGATGTTGGTCGGTACGCCATCGATTTGCAGGTTGTCCACCAACTGGCCGCGCGCCTGGTACAGGGAGCGCTCGCCGCCGTTCTTGACGATGGTGATGCCGGTGGCGTTGTGCATCACATCATCGAGGTTCTTCATGGCCTGGTCGTCCATGCGCTGGCGGGTGACCACTGTTACCGACTGCGGCGTTTCACGCAGTGACAGCGGCAATTTGGTGGCGGTGGCAGAGCGGCCGGCCGCGTAGGAATGGGTGCCCTCCGTGACCTCCCCCAGTCCCTGGCCGTTGATTCTGATGCTGTCCAAGCTCAGGGCCGCCCCATCGACTCGTCGCACCAATTGGAACTCACGCTCACCCGTGCGCACCGCTTCCACCCCGCTGCCAGCCAGCATCTGCGCCAGCGCCTGCTCCACGCTGGTGGCGTGCACAGATTGACTCTGCTGGTTTTCAGTGAGCGTGGCATCACCGCCGATCAGAAGGCCGGCCTGGCTGGCCAGCAGGTTCAACTGGCGGGCCAGGGGGCCGGCGGGAATATCGATTGTCTTGCCCTGTGCAACTGCCTGGGTGCCATCGGCCAAGACGCTCGCGCCATGGCTGGACAGTGTCAGGAAAACGGCCAGGACAAGTGGATGGCGGCGCAGGAAGACGGTGTCGCGAGCAAACATGGGGCGGATCCTTTGCAAGTTCGATGAAGTGGCTTCATCCCACCAAGCGAACGAGCGATCCAAAACCGGAAAAAGAATTTCAGATTATTTTCACGCTGCTTCGACCGAGACCCACCATGGCAGCGTGCGAACGACCCGGATCGGCAATGCACGCTCGAGCATCGCCAACGCTCGGTCAGTGTCGAGCAGCGGGTAGGTGCCCACGACACGTAATTCGTCGAGGCCGGGATCGATCCCCAGGTGCCCTTGGCGATAGTCCTTCAACACCCCGATCACTTGGCCGAGCGGCATGTCTTCGGCCACCAGCACGCCACGACTCCAGTCCTGCCGCAGGGGGGTTGCAGCACCAGGCGCAGCGCCTTGCTGCGCATCGAAGACAACCATCTGCCCGGCCTCCGCGCGCAGTGTTCGACCACTGTCTGCGCAGGTGGCCTGTACCGCGCCGGCGAACACGCTCAGGGTCGTGCGCAAGCCCTGATCACGCACGCTGAAGCGTGTGCCAAGCGGTTGCATGCGGCCTGCGCGGGTCACCACTTCGAGCGGCCGGGTATCGGCGCCGGTCTCGATCAGGATTTCGCCGCGATACAGGCGCAGTCGACGAACAGCGCCATCGAACTGCACATCCAGTGCCGTCTGGCCGTTCAACCACACTCGGCTGCCGTCACGAAGGGTCAGCGGCCGCACGTCGGCCAGGCCAGTGCGGTAGGTGGCGAACCAGGCCCGAGGCGAGTCGATCCAACCCTGTCGCCAACTGCCCCAGCCCAGCAAGCCTGCGGTACTGGCAAAGCACAGGCTGCCGAGCACGCTGCGGCGCGAGTGGCGCTCACGGTGTGCCGCGCTGAGCACCTGATGTGCGTGATCGGCGTCGCCGTGCAGGTTGCCGAAACGCTGGTTGATGGCTTCGACGTAGCGCCAGGCCAGACGATGCCGGGCATCCTCGGCTAGCCATGCGTTCCATTGCGCAACGATGGCGGGGTCGCCTGCGGCGCCATGCAGGCGTGCGAACCAGGAAGCAGCGGCTTGCAGCACCGCATGGTCGAGCGGCGTAGTGTTCATCACAGCGACGCGTCCAGTTCCACTTCCAGCAGCAAGCACTGGTACATCGCCTGGGCCAGGTAGTTGTTCACGCTGCGCTCGCTCACTTTCAACTGCTCGGCAATTTCCCGCTGTTTCATGCCTTGCAGTTGTGCCAGACAAAAAGCCTGTGCAACGCGCTTGGGCATGCGGTCGATCATCGCCTGCAGTTGAGCCAGGGTTTCCAGGATGATGGCTTGGTGCTCAAGCGAGGGCAGCAATTGTTCAGGCTGGGCCGCCAACACCTCCATGTAGGCCAGTTCGATTCGCCGGCGACGCCAGAAGTCAACGCAAGCATTGCGCGACATCCGTCCCAGGTAAGCCTTGGCATGCTCGGCATCATTGAACGACCTGGGCTTGCTCAGCAAGCGGACGAACACATCCTGGGCCAGCTCCGCGGCGTCATGGGCATTGCCCAGTTTGCGCTGAAGCCATTGGCGGATCCAACCGTGATGAGCACGATAGAGGTTCTCCAGGTCGGAGCCAGCGGTGCCGGGAGAAACGGTCATGGGGTGCCGAGCCTTGATTGCTAATGCGAATAATTAGCAATTCTAGCGTTGGTGTGAAGTTTTGGGCAATTGGCCATATGGCCGCCGCAGGCGAACGGACGCTATCGACCCGTAGCTGCGGTTCGCAAGCGCCACGATAGCCTGCATTCGCTTGTAGGCACCGCTCCAGGGTCAACAGCCTCTTGTACAAGGGGGTGCTAGCGACCTGGACGGTCCCGAACAGATGTTTCCTGACACAGCGGTGGTGCCCACTCCCGTTATTCTCAGAACGTTGCACGCAGGGTCAGCATGTAATTGCGTGGAGCCCCGTACCAGTTGCCGCCGTCGCTGGCGTCCACTGTCTGATAGTAGGTCTTGTCGAAAAGGTTATTGGCGTTGACCTGTGCGGTCCAGTGCTCGTCGATCTTGTATTCGACCATGCTATTCCACACGGCATAGCCGGCTTGCTCGAAGGAATACGCTTCGCCTTCGCTCAGGCTGCCATCACCAAGGCGTCGCTGGACGGTGCCGCTTTTGTAGGTATCGCTCTGGATGGTCGCGCCAAGGCCAACTTTCCAGCGTTCGAACTCACCCGGCAACTGATAGGTAGTAAAGAACTTGAACAAATGCTTGGGCGTCTGCGAACTCATCGGTTTGCCAGTGTTGCTTGGGTTACCGGCGGTGCGCTGCTTGTTGATGTTCAGCGTATAGCCAACGATGGCCTGCCAGCCAGGGGCCAGCTCACCGGAGATCTCGGTGTCGATACCTTTGCTCACCACTTCGCCGGTGGCCGCGTAGTAACCACCACCAACGCTAACCGCTTCGTTCTCGCGCTTGGTGTAGTAGAGGGCTGAGGAAATGTTGAGACCACCCTCGAACAGCTCGCCCTTGGTGCCGAACTCATAGGTCTGACCCTCGATCGGGTCCAGCGGATGGGCGTCGATCGACTTGTAGGCCGTCTGCGGGTTGAATATCTCGGCATAGCTGGTGTACAGCGACCACTGGTCCGTGACATCCAGCACCAGTGCGCCAAACGGTGTGACCTCGCCGCGGTTGCTTTCCTTGACCGGTGTATTCATGTTGAAGCGAGGCACGACGGTTCGTACGTAGTCGCGGTAGTCAGAGTAGCGGGCGCCAAGAGTCAGATGCAGTGGTTCGGCCAGTTGGGCCTTGAACGTCACGTAGGCGCCGCTTTTGCGCTGGTTCCAGTCGGGGCTGTAGTAGTAGATGTCCGGCCTGGCAGGCTTGGCAATGGCGCCTGCGTCATCATCGATGACATCGAAAGGCACCGTGGCATCGCTGTGATCGGAGTAGAAGCGCGTCACTTCGGAATAGTCAGCGCCGACCAGCAGTTCGTGGGTCAGGCCAAAGGCTTGGAAATTACCCGCGAGGTTCACATCGAACAGGTCCTGCTCGTTGGTGTAGCCGCGTATCAGACGGCCGAACACCGAGCCATCGGGCGAGCGCGGATTCTCGGGGTCAGCGGCCCAAGCCACTTCGCCAATGTCCTGGGTTGAGTCGAACTTGGTCTTGGTGTAGCTGCTGTTGACCCTCCAGTTTTCATCCAAAGCGTGTTCGAGCTTGGCGAAGTACTCGGTACGCTTGTAGTTGTTCGACGACCAATCCGCGGCGAACGATTTACTGCGCGACGTGCTGATGTCCCGTCCATCCTTGTAGCGCACCAGGCCGCGATCCCAGTAGCCGTCCATGTCACGCCACTCATAGCTGCCACCTACGGCCAGCAGCGTTTCGGGTGTCAGGTCGGCTTCAAGGGTGCCGAAGATGACGTGTCTTTCGCTGTCGGCACGATCATAGAAGTAGTCCTTGTCCTCGTAGGACATGGCCACGCGACCGCGTAGCGCGCCGTCGAAGCCCAATGGACCGGTGAGGTCCACTTCGGTGCGGTAGTTGTTCCAGCTGCCTGCAGATTGACTGACCTTGAACTGGTTATAAGGCAGTGCACGCTTGCGCACCAGGTTGATGCTGCCGCCCGGATCGCCAGTGCCGCCGTACAGACCGTCGGAACCACGCAACACTTCGACATGGTCATAAGCCGTCATGTCCGGCAGAGAGTCGTAGGTCTCGTTACGGAACAGTGGCGCGCCGCTGTCGGTCTGGATACTGCGAATGACGAAACCGCGCGAGTAGAATTCGTTTTTCGAATCGTTTCCGCCCACTACGGTGATGCCGGTGGTCTGGTCCAGCACTTGGGTCAGGCTGGTAAGATTCTGGTCTTCCATGCGCTGCTTGGTCATGACCGAGACCGACTGTGGCGTTTCTCGCACGGTCTTCGGAGTCTTGCCGCCGATGCTGGTGGTAGAGGTGGTGTAAGAGCCTGTGCCTTCGGTGGTGTTGTCGAGTCGAGCGCCCACCACATCTGTCGGGTCCAGTGCCACGGCGCCGTTGTCAGGTGTATCCGGGATAGGCACCAGGTGATATCCAGCATTGTGCTGCGCTACGGCATGCAGGCCGCTGCCGGCCAGCAGCTGTCGCAGCGCCTGCTCGTTGCTGAAGCGGCCTTGCAGCCCCGCCGTGTACTTGCCAGCCATGTCACCTTGGACGAACGTGATGTTCAAGCCAGTGGCACGGCTGAGCGCGCTCAGCGCGGTATCCAGGGATCCGGCTGGCACTGTCAGATCATGGCTCAGATCGGCCTGGCCGGCTGCAGCCGCCTGAGCCAGCGAGGGAATGGCACCGAGCCCGAGGCTGGCGCAAAGTGCGGCATGGCAAATGGCGATGCGAATGGGGGACAGTTGGGGCACGTGAAAGTCTCGCTGGCAATTGAGTTGTTCTGAGGGGTATGCCGGGCGAGAAAGGAAATCCCTTCACATCACACAAAATGATTTTCTGTAGATGTAAAAACCGTCTTTTCAGACAGCGTCAAACGCTGAAACGCATCCAATAGCGAGTCAGGGTCTGCAAGCGAAGATCGTGGGTCTGAGCGATGAAAGCCAGCGTTGCATCTATATCATCAAGGTTGAAATTACCGCTGATTATGCGTTGCGCTATGCGCGGGTCGCACCCCAGGTAGCCGTTACGGTAGCGGCCAAGCTCACCGACCAGAGTCCCCAGCGGCATCGAACGTGCGATCAACATTCCATCGCGCCAGGCTGGTTCCTGTGCTCTGGCGGCTAGGCGCTGCACGCCGTTGTGCAGAATTGCCCAGGTTTCGCCCGCTTGGGCAATCGACCCCTTGCCGCCAAGGGATATCAACTGAACGGCGCCCTCGTTCACCTCCAGCTTGCAGCTGTGCGGGTACTGCCGCACACCGAACCGGGTGCCGAGCGCTTCGAAGCTACCGAAAGGGTTGATGACTCGCAGGGGGCGGTGACGGGCGCTGGCGCCATCGGCGCTGCTGGTCAGGTAAAGCTCTCCCCGCAACAGCTCAATCACGCGCGCATCGGCGCTGAAATGCAGGCGTACCGCGGTGTCGGTGTTGAGCTCCAGCACGCTGCCGTCGCTCAGTGTCCAACGCCGACGCTCGCCAACGCGGGTACTGTAGTCGGCAAGCAGTCGCTGCCAAGGCGCGGCGTCGCGCGCGGTCCATACTGCCGTTGCGGATACGCCGCACAGTGCCAGCAAATTGAGCATCTGCCTGCGTCGAAGCCGAGTCTCCGGTAGTTTTTCAAGCGCCTGGCGCCCCATTGCGGCGGGCACGCCTTCGAAGCGACCGCTCAAGCCCTGCAAACGAGTCCAGGCAAGCCGGTGAGATTCGTCAATGCTCAGCCAGATCGCGAAAGCCTTGCATGTCTCCGGGTCGGGCCGATTGTAGGTCATCCGGATGGACCACTGGATGGCCTGTTCGAGCGTCTCATCGGGCAGACTGTGCAGCCCGGAAGTGGTCATGGTTGCGGCTCGTAGGCTAGCTGGTAGCAATGGCGCAGTGCCTTGGCCAGATCGCGCTCGATGGTCGACAGCGACACGCCCAGTCGTTCGGCGATACGCGGGCATGGCAGCCCATCGAGCTGGGCCATCAGGAAGATGGTGCGCATGCGTGCAGGGAGCGCATCAAGCATACGGTCGATGCTGATCAACGCCTCGATGGCCAAAGCACTGACCTCCGGTGAAGGCATCTGTGCCTCAGGCAGCCCTGCCACGGTTTCCAGCCATGCTTGTTCGATGTCGCGATGCCGCCAAAGATCGATTACCAGGCCGCGAGCGATGGTGCGCAGGTACGCACGTGGCTCGACCATGACGGGCGCTTGACGACGCTGCAAGATACGCAGGAACGTGTCATGAGCAAGATCTGCGGCATCCGTCGCGTTATTCAGGCGGGTGCGCAGCCAGCCTTGCAGCCAGCTGTGGTGCTCAACGTAGAGCTGCTCGATAGGGGGCGTGGCGGGCATGGCGAAGCTTCCATTTCGCTGTTTATGATAATAAGTCTCATTAGATCACAGTAACCTCGATGCTTTCGAGTACCTGCACCGCAAATGGCCAAAGCCAGCGGTATCGGACGGATGTATGCCTACACGCTGGACGATTTCAATCACACGCTATTTTGATCGCGTCGAGCCCACGGCCATGAACAGGACGCTTATGAAATCAAGCGACTAAGGGCTTGAACGAGCATTGGGAGCATATGGACTGGAGCATGCTGCGGAGCCGATGGAGTGAGGCACGGCGTCCGTCTGGGCATTCGAAGGAAGCGATCACCGGGGAGGTTTACCGTGGTGTCGGCGAGGTGGTCAGTCCCATAAAATAAGGTGGGCTGCGGAACACCTGTAGAAAGTTGCGGAACACTTCGCCTTTTCTACAGGCAAAGAAAAACCCCGCAGACCTGAATCTGCGGGGCTTTCGAATATGGAGGCCGAGGTCGGAATCGAACCGGCGTAGACGGATTTGCAATCCGGAGCATAACCACTTTGCTACTCGGCCTCAAAGTTCGGATCAAGCCATACCTGCTTGGCTATCTCCTTGAAAGCAAACGACTTTTTAAAGCTGCCTGCGTTTCAATGGTCGCCATTATGTCTGCATTCAAATCACCTTGCAAGCCCATGGTTGAAAAAATTTCCATGGCACTCAAGGTGTTAGCGAAGCCTGCCAAGTTTGCTCCACAGCGATACCAGGCCGCTCTCCAACGCGCCGCTGGCGCTCATGCCGATGCGCTGGGGCAGGCTCTTGTGTTCGGCGTAGTGCAGGTGGAACAGGTTGGCTTCGCGGGCGCAGGTGCTGAGGTATTCGTCGCTGGTACCGAGCTCATCGACCAGTTGCCGGTTCAGCGCTGCGACGCCCAGCCAGACTTCGCCGGTGGCGACTTCGTCGATATGCAACTGGGGGCGGTAGCGGCCGACGAAGTCTTTGAACAGTTGATGCGTGACATCAAGGTCTTCCTGAAACTTTTCCCGGCCCTTTTCGGTGTTCTCGCCCAATACCGTGAGGGTACGCTTGTATTCACCGGCAGTGAGCACTTCGACATCGATGTCGTGTTTCTTCAACAGGCGATGGACGTTGGGCAACTGCGCCACCACACCAATCGAGCCGATCACGGCGAACGGGGCACTGACGATCTTCTCGCCGATGCAGGCCATCATGTAGCCGCCGCTGGCGGCGACCTTGTCGATGCACACCGTCAGTGGAATACCGGCCTGGCGAATGCGAGCCAGTTGCGAGGAGGCCAGGCCATAGCTGTGCACCAGCCCACCGCCGCTTTCCAGGCGCAGAACCACTTCATCCTGCGGCGTGGCGAGGGTCAGCAGCGCGGTGATTTCGTGGCGCAAGTTGTCGGTGGCCGAGGCCTTGATATCGCCGTCGAAATCCAGCACGAACACCCGGCGCTTGTCCGCAGGCTTGGCCTTTTTCGACTTCTTGTCTGCCTTTGCCTGTTGCTTGCGCAGCAGCTTGAGCTGCGCCTTTTCCAGAAGGCCCGACTCCAGCCGCTCGCGCAGCTCTTTATAGAAGTCATTCAGGCGGGTGACCTGCAATTGCCCGCCAGCCTTGCGTCGCCCTTTGCCACGCAAGCCGGCGAAGGCCGACAACACGACCAGGACGGCAATGACCAAGGTGGCGGTTTTGGCGAGAAAGCTCGCGTACTCGGCAAGAAACTCCACAGTGCCCTCTACATTCGAAAATAAAGAGCCATCGTACCTAAGGGATCGTTCATTGGGTACGGCTTCGTCGACCCGCACCTTGGCGCCCGGGCACAAGACGGTCGCGACATGAATAACCTTGACGATACGGTCAACAAACGACGCAATAATCCATACGTGTGGTTACATTGAATGGCTGGTCAATAATGATGGCAATGTGTAATCATTTTGCCGGAGTTTTCCAGAGGTGAGGATCACCTCGCACCCCACGCAGCGCTGCTGGAGCCAGATACCAGGGGTGGCGTGTCCACTCCAGGCTTTGGCGAGCTGCAGGCCAACGTTCAGGAGCAACCCATGCAGTTTCGCAACATGAAGATCGGTAGACGGGCCGCCAGCGTATTCGCATTACTTGGGGCGCTGGTGCTGATGATGGGGCTTGTGGCGCTCTATGAAACCCAGCAGATGGACAAAGCCACCGACGAAATTCGCCTGACCTGGACCCCCGCGGTGCTGGCGCTCAGCGGTGTCGGTACCGACATCGGCCGCGTACGCGCGCTGACCTTGCGCGCCATGCTCGATGATGATGCCGGTGAACGCAGCCGCAACCTGGCCGAGACCGAGCGGGTCAACACTGCACTGCTGGGGCAAATTCAGCGCTACGCTGAAACCCTTGACGAAGCGGACGAAAAAGCCCTGTTCACCGCCTTCCAAAGCGCCTGGCAGCGCTACAGCGAGCTGCAGACGCAAGTGCTGCCGTTGATTGCCAGCGCTCAGGATACCCAGGCCAAGGCGCTGATTACCGGCCCACTGGCAGCGGACGCCGATGCCATGATGAGCGCCTTGCAGGCACTGATCGCTTTCAACGGCAAGGGCGCCCAGGATGCCTCGCAATACTCGAGCGATGTGGCCGACGAGGCCTTCACCGCGCTGATCGCGGCGCTGGTGCTGATCATGCTGGCTCTGGCCGCCATCGCTACCCTGCTCACCCGCAGCATCGTCGTGCCCCTGGCCGATGCCGTTGCGGTGGCCGAGCGCGTCGCCACCGGCGACCTCACCCAAGACATCCAGGTGCATGGTCGCGACGAGCCGGCGTTGCTGCTGCGCGCCTTGAGCGGCATGCAACACAACCTGCGCGAGACTTTGCGGCAGATCGCCGCGTCCTCCGATCAGTTGGCCTCGGCCTCCGAAGAACTGCACACCGTCACCGAAGACACCAGCCGCGGCCTGCATCAACAAAGCGCGGAAATCGACCAGGCCGCTACGGCGGTCAATCAGATGACCGCAGCGGTCGAGGAAGTGGCGAGCAATGCGGTCAGCACCGCCGATGCCTCCAAGGGTGCCGACCAGAACACCCGCGACGGCCGCGACCAGGTCAATCAGGCGCTGGCCTCGATCGAGCATCTGGTCAGTGACGTGGCCGGTACCGCACGAGAAATCGAGCAACTGGCCGGGCACGCCAACGAGATCAGCCGGGTGCTCGATGTAATTGGCGCGATTGCCGGGCAGACCAACCTGCTGGCATTGAACGCCGCCATCGAGGCCGCCCGCGCCGGTGAAGCCGGGCGCGGTTTCGCCGTGGTGGCGGACGAAGTGCGGGCCCTGGCCCATCGTACCCAGCAGTCGACCGAAGAAATCGAAGCGATGATCGCCGGCATCCAGACCGGCACCGGGCGCGCGGTCAGCGCCATGCAAAGCAGCCAGGGCCGCGCCAACGGCACCCTGGAGGTGGCCCAGGGTGCTGGGCAGGCGCTGGAAGTGATCGCCGAGGCCATTACCTCGATCAACCAGCGCAACCTGGTGATTGCCAGCGCCTCCGAAGAGCAGGCGCAGGTGGCACGCGAAGTCGACCGCAACCTGGTGAACATCCGTGACCTGGCGATGCAGACCTCTGCCGGCGCCAACCAGACCAGCGCCGCCGCCCAGGACCTCTCGCGCCTTGCGCTCGACCTCAACGGCCTGGTCGCCAAGTTCAAGGTCTGACCCCAGGCACGCAACGACCACAATGAAAAAGGGCCGCATAGTGCGGCCCTTCTTGTTTCACTGGTGCTGCGCCGATCAGTTGCCGACGGTGACTGGCTTGGGCGCCTTGGCTGCCTTGGCTGCCTTGGCGCGGGTGGCCAGGCAGTAGTAGAGCGGCGCGGTCACCAGCAGGCCGAACAGCCAGGACAGGTCTGCACCCTCGATCAGGTTCGAATACGGACCGACATACAGCGCAGTGTTGGCGAACGGCAGCTGCACCAGGATGCCGCAGGCGTAAGCGATGATCGCGTGGTGGTTGAAGCGGCCGTAGATACCGCCGTCGGCGCTGAAGATCGAGGCGATGTCGTACTGGCCTTTCTTGATCAAATAGAAGTCGATCAGGTTGATCGCCGCCCAGGGCACCAGCACCACCAGCAATGCCAGGATCAGGCCGATGAACTGGCTGATGAAGTTGGCCGAGGCATTCAGCGCGACCGCACCACAGGCCAGCAGGATCACCGCCGCCAGCACCACGCGCACCTTCACGCTGGGGGTCCAGGTGGCGAAGAAAGTCTGGATCGCGGTGACTATCGACAGCACGGCGCCATACAGGTTGAGGGCGTTGTGACTGATGATGTTGAGCAGGAACAGCACCATCAGGATCGGGCCCAGCCAGCCGGTGGCCTGCTTCACTGCATCCATGGCCTCGACCCCTTCCGGCACGCTCAGCACCGCGATGGCACCGAAGCTGAAGCACAGGATGGTGCCCAGGGTGGCGCCAAAATAAGTGGCCCAGAACGGTTTGGCGATGCCGATTTCACGCGGCAGGTAGCGCGAATAGTCCGAGGTATAGGGCGAGAAGCTGATCTGCCAGATGGTGCCCAGCGACACCGTGGCGATGAAGCCCGACAGGTTGAAGGCGCCACGGCTGAAGAAGTCGGCCGGCAGCTCCTGGGTGAACATCATGATGAAGCCTGCCAGCAGCGCCGAACCCATGACCCAGGTCCCGATGCGGTTGAGGCTATGGATGAAGCGGTAGCCGATCACGCCGATGGCCGTGGCGCTGAGGGCGCCCACCACGATCGCAGTAGGCATCGGCACGCTGGGCGCGATGCCATGGATCGACTTGCCCGCCAGCACGATGTTGGAAATGAAGAAGCCGACATAGATGAGCGCGGTGAAGAACACGATCAGCAAGGCGCCGTAGCGACCGAACTGGCCGCGGCTCTGCACCATCTGCGGAATGCCCAGCTGTGGCCCCTGGGCCGACGCCAGGGCGAGTACCACACCGCCCAGCAGATGACCCAGGGCGATAGCGATCAGGCCCCAGAGCAGATTCAGATGGAACACCTGAACCACCATGGCTCCGGTGACGATGGGCAGCGGTGCGATGTTGGTACTGAACCAGAGGGTGAACAGGTCGCGCGCCTTCCCGTGGCGCTCGGCAGGTGGAACGTAATCGACCGTGTGATTCTCGACAAACTGCTTTTGCGAAGACGGCTGGGACATAGGATTTGAGCTCGGAGATCATTTTTATCGTTGTAGGAAACCGCATCGGGGCGGCCTCTCTGCTGAAGACCATATTATGGTATTCCAAGCTTTTGACAACACTGATCCGCATCTGAAATGCGCCTCTGATCCGCTTGCCGCATGTGCTGAATGGGCTGAAGAAACGCTTCAGCACCCCGTATTCATTGGGTTTTTACCACTCATCATGTGGAACTTGGCAAAGAAATTTCCGCTTGCAAATTAGGTATTACGGTATACCATCAGACACATCAACGATAAAAAGCGGCCTACCGCTCTCCCCTGCGAGGACCCCGTCATGATCGACGCAACTGTCTATAAGCACGTCCTGGGCTCTTTCCCCTCCGGCGTCACGGTCATCACCACTCTGGATGACGACGGCGCAATCGTCGGCCTGACCGCCAGTGCCTTTTCCTCCCTGTCGATGGACCCGCCGCTGGTGCTGTTCTGCCCCAACTACAGCTCCGAATCCTATCCTGTCCTGATTCAGAAGAAGCGCTTCGCCATTCACCTCCTGTCAGGTGAACAGCAGGCCGAGGCCTATGCCTTCGCCCGCAAAGGCAAAGACAAGGCAGCCGGTATCCAATGGAGCCTGAGCGAGCTGGGCAATCCGATTCTGGCTGGCGCCACGGCAGTCATCGAATGCGAGTTGTGGCGCGAATACGAAGGCGGTGATCACGCCATCATGGTCGGCAAGGTGCAGAACCTGATCGTCCCTGAGCAGGCCCCGCAGCCGCTGGTGTACTGCCACGGCAAAATGGCCAGCCTGCCCGCCCTGGCCTGAATCTCCTTTATTAGTGCGACGGTCGCCGACGGCGTCCGTCCTTCGATCTGCCGCTGGCCCAGCCAGGCGACACCTTTCACGCGTCGAGGAAATGCCCCATGAAATTTTCGCTGTTCGTGCACATGGAACGTTGGGATGACCAGGTCAGCCACCGCCAGTTGTTCGAAGACCTCACCGAACTGACCCTGATGGCCGAAGCAGGCGGGTTCAGCACGGTATGGATCGGCGAGCACCACGCTATGGAATACACCATTTCGCCAAGCCCCATGCCGCTGCTGGCCTACCTGGCCGCGCGCACCGAGACCATCCACCTGGGTGCCGGCACCATCATTGCGCCGTTCTGGAACCCGATCCGGGTTGCCGGTGAATGCGCCCTGCTCGACGTCATTAGCAACGGTCGCATGGAAGTGGGCCTGGCCCGTGGCGCCTACCAGTTCGAGTTCGACCGCATGGCCAACGGCATGCCGGCCACCGACGGTGGCAAGGCCCTGCGGGAAATGGTGCCAGTGGTACGCAAGCTGTGGGAAGGCGACTACGCCTTCGAAGGCGAGGTGTACAAATTCCCCACCTCCACCAGCGTACCCAAGCCCGTGCAAGCCGGCATGCCGCCGATGTGGATCGCCGCCCGCGACCCTGACTCGCACAATTTCGCGGTGAAGAACGGCTGCAACGTGATGGTCACGCCGCTGATGAAGGGCGATGAAGAAGTGCTCGACCTGAAGAACAAGTTCCAGGCCGCACTGGACAACAACCCCGAGGTGCCGCGCCCGCAATTGATGGTGCTGCGTCACACCCACGTGCACAGCGCCGATGAGCCCGATGGCTGGAAGATCGGTGCCCAGGCGATCTCGCGCTTCTACCGCACCTTCGATGCCTGGTTCGGCAACAAGACCACCCCGGTCAACGGCTTCCTTGAGCCGAGCCCGGAATCGAAGTTCGCCGAAGTGCCGGCCTTCGACCTGAACAACATCCGCAAGAACACCATGATCGGCACCCCCGAAGAGGTCATCGCGCGGATCAAGTACTACCAAGAACTGGGCGTCGATGAGTTCAGCTTCTGGTGCGACAACAGCTTGCCCCACGCCGAGAAGAAAAAATCCCTTGAGCTGTTCATCAAGGAAGTGGTGCCGGCGTTCGCCTGAATTCCCATTACCTGAATGATTGCGGGATCGGCCCGCTTGCAAAGGCCCGCACGGGCCCTGTAAGCGGGCTTTTTTTTGCGTCGCAGGGCAGCGGTTTGCAGGCTCGATGATGGTCATTCAGCACAGTCGACCGGCAATTGTGAGGATCAGCAAACCCTTCGTCCCCCACTGCGGGGATTTTTGCAGGCAGGCCTTGCAGAACAAATATTATGGTATACCATCAGACAACAAGACCCCATAACCTCCCCAGGAGCCGCTCATGAGTTTCGAAATCCGCAAGATCGTCACCTACTCCGAAGAAACCCGCATCGAAGGTTTCAAAGCCACTGACAAGCCTGTAACCATGGTCGGTCTGGCCGTGGTGATCAAGAACCCATGGGCGGGCCGCGGCTTCGTTGATGATCTGAAGCCGGAAATCCGCGCCAACTGCTCCGAGCTGGGCGAGCTGATGGTCGAGCGTCTGGTGGCTGCCATCGGCGGCGCCGACAAGATCGAAGCCTACGGCAAAGCCGCTGTGGTCGGCGCCGATGGCGAGATCGAGCACGCCTCGGCGGTGATCCACACCCTGCGCTTCGGCAACCACTACCGCGAAGCGGTACAGGCCAAGAGCTACCTGAGCTTCACCAACAAGCGTGGTGGCCCAGGCACGTCGATCCAGATCCCGATGATGCAGAAAGACGACGAAGGCCTGCGCTCGCACTACATCACTCTGGAAATGCAGATCGAAGACGCGCCGCGTGCCGACGAGATCGTCGTGGTCCTGGGCGCTGCCGACGGTGGCCGCCTGCACCCGCGCATCGGCAACCGTTACATCGACCTGGAAGAACTGGCTGCCGAGAAAGCCAACGCTCAATAACAACAACCAGATGGGAAGGAGCGCCGTGCGCGCTCCATCCCGCAAGGAGCGTCATCCATGATTCAGCCTGTCGCTGAACGTACTCCGGCCGGGACCAGCTATTTCAGCCAAGGCCAGGGGCAACCTGTGGTGCTGATCCACGGCGTGGGTCTGAACAAGGAAATGTGGGGTGGCCAGGTGGTCGGTCTTGCGGCCGATTACCGGGTCATCTGCTACGACATGCTCGGCCATGGCCAGAGCCGCGTGCCGGCCGCCGACACACCCCTGCAAGGCTACGCTGACCAGCTCGCCGAATTGCTCGACCACCTGCAGATCCCGCAGGCCACGGTCATCGGCTTCTCCATGGGCGGCCTGGTTGCCCGCGCCTTCGCCCTCGCCTACGCGCAGCGCGTCTCGGCGCTGGTCGTGCTCAACAGCGTGTTCAACCGCTCGCCCGAGCAGAGCGCCGGGGTCATCGCCCGCGCCGCCCAGGCAGCCGAACTGGGCCCCGACGCCAACGTCGACGCGGCCCTCGAACGCTGGTTCAGCCGCGAGTACAAGGCCGCCAACCCGGCGCAGGTCGCGGCCATCCGCCAGGTGCTGGCCAACAACGACCCGCAGGGCTATCACACCACCTATTCGCTGTTCGCCACCCAGGACATGTACCGCGCCGATGACCTCGGCCGCATCCAGGTGCCGACCTTGATCGCCACCGGCGAGCTCGACGCCGGTTCGACCCCGGCCATGGCCCGCCAGTTGGCCGCGCGCATCCCCAATGCGCAATGCGCAGTGCTTGCCGAACAACGCCACATGATGCCCGTGGAAGCGCCGCGTGAAGTCAACAAGATGCTGCTGGACTTCCTCCGGCAAGCCCGTACTCTCACCGAATCCGCCAAGGGAATAGTTGCATGACCCTCGTACGTTTCCAGATGTGCATCGACGGCCAATGGGTCGACGCCCAGAATGGCAAGACCTTCGACAGTCTCAATCCGGCCACCGCGCAAGCCTGGTCGCAACTGCCCGACGCCGATGAAGCGGACGTCGAGCTGGCCGTGCAGGCGGCCCAGCGCGCCTTCGACAGCAGCGCCTGGCGCGGCCTCACCGCCACCGCCCGCGGCAAGCTGCTGCGGCGTCTTGGCGAGCTGATCGCTGAAAACAAAGAGCACCTCGCGCAGCTCGAAAGCCGTGACAACGGCAAGCTGATTCGCGAAACCCGCGGCCAGGTCGGTTACCTGCCCGAGTTCTTCCATTACACCGCAGGCCTTGCCGACAAGCTCGAGGGCGGCACGCTGCCGCTGGATAAACCCGACCTGTTCGCCTACACCGTGCACGAGCCGATCGGTGTGGTGGCTGGCATCATTCCGTGGAACAGCCCGCTGTACCTCACGGCGATCAAACTGGCCCCGGCCCTGGCGGCCGGCAACACGATCGTGCTCAAGCCCTCCGAACACGCCTCGGCGACCATTCTTGAACTGGCCCGCCTGGCCCTGGAAGCCGGCTTCCCGGCCGGTGTGGTCAATGTCGTGACCGGCTACGGCCCAAGCGCCGGCGCCGCCCTCACCCGCCACCCGCTGGTACGCAAGATCGCCTTCACCGGCGGCGCCGCGACCGCGCGCCATGTGGTGCGCAGCAGCGCCGAGAACTTCGCCAAGCTGTCGCTGGAACTAGGTGGCAAGTCGCCCAACATCATCTTCGCCGACGCCGACCTGGACAGCGCCATCAACGGTGCGGTTGCCGGCATCTATGCCGCCTCCGGGCAAAGCTGCGTGGCCGGCTCACGGCTGCTGGTGCAGGATGAAATCTTCGATGAGTTCGTCAGCCGCCTGATCGAGCGCGCCAAGCGTATTCGCATCGGCAACCCGGCCGACGACGCCAGCGAAATGGGCCCGATGGCCACCGCCCAGCAACTGGCGGTGGTCGAAGGTCTGGTCGCTGCGGCCAAGGCCGAAGGCGCCAAGCTGCACTTGGGCGGCAAGCGTGCCCAGGTCGAGGGTGACGGCTGGTTCTACGAGCCGACCTTGTTCGAATGCGACAGCAACTCGATGACCATCATGCAGGAAGAGGTGTTCGGCCCGGTCGCTGCGGTGATCCGCTTCAAGACCGAGCAAGAAGCGCTGGAGATGGCCAACGACTCGCAGTTCGGCCTGGCCGCCGGCATCTGGACCCGCGACCTGGGCCGCGCCCACCGCTTGGCGCGCGACGTGCGTTCGGGGATCATCTGGGTCAATACCTATCGCGCCGTCTCGGCCATGGCGCCGATCGGTGGTTTCAAGAACAGCGGCTACGGCCGCGAGAGCGGCATCGATTCGGTGCTTGCCTATACCGAGCTGAAGACCGTGTGGATCAACCTGTCCACCGCGCCGATGCCCGATCCATTCGTGATGCGCTGAAGAGGTAACGCCAAGATGATCGAACCTGGCATCTATAAAGAAGTGATGGGCTCGTTCCCGTCAGGTGTCACGGTGGTGACTACCCTGGACGCCGACGGCGCCCTCGTCGGCATCACCGCCAGCGCTTTCAGCGCGCTGTCGATCGACCCGGCACTGGTGTTGTTCTGCCCCAACTATGCATCGGACACCTATCCGATCCTGCGTGACAGCAAGCGCTTCGCCATTCACCTGCTGTCGGCTGGGCAGACCGCCGAGGCCTACGCCTTCGCTGGCAAAGGCAAAGACAAGGCGCAAGGCATCGAGTGGCAACTGAGCGAGCTGGGCAACCCGCTGCTGAGCAATGCCACCGCGATCATCGAGTGCGAACTGTGGCGCGAGTACGACGGCGGCGACCACGCCATCATCGTCGGCGCCGTGAAAAACCTGGTGCTGCCGGCAGAGCCTGTGACACCGATGGTCTATCATCGCGGCAAGCTTGGCGCCCTTCCAGCGCTGGGCTGATCCGCCCTCTGCAGACCTGGCCTGCGCCAGGTCTGGCAGAGCCTTTTTTGGGGGCCGCGCCCACTCACCCTCGGTTGTGGCCCCCGTTTTCATTCGGAGCATGCAGATGAGCAACGAGAAGTACGAAAAAGGCCTGGCGATCCGCACGCAAGTGCTGGGCGAGGCTTACGTCAATCGCTCGATCGAGAACGCCGACGATTTCAACAAGCCGTTGCAGGATCTGGTCACCGAGTACTGCTGGGGCCATGTCTGGGGCCGTGACGGCTTGTCGCTCAAAGAGCGCAGCATGATAAACTTGGCCATGATTTCCGCCCTCAACCGGCCGCACGAACTCAAGTTGCACATCCGCGGCGCACTGCGCAACGGCCTGAGCCGTGAACAGATTCGCGAGATCCTTCTGCAGGTCGGCATCTATTGCGGCGTACCCGCGGCGGTGGACAGTTTCCGCCTGGCCCGCGAAGCGTTCGCCGAGGCCGACGCAGAGTCAACCCGATAACAACGGGCTGTTCGAACCACTGCAGGAAGCGCCTCGGTTCGCGGTGCTTCCCTGATATGGGCGCACAGCCTCTATTAGAGCGCACCCGATGAAACGCCAGCCCCTCGACGACAGCTTCAAGGTCAACCGCAACCCCGTTACCCTGCGCGAAATCGTGCTCGACAAGCTGCGCAGCGCGATCATGAATTTCCACCTGCTGCCAGGCGACCGCCTGGTCGAGCGCGACCTGTGCGATCGTCTCGGGGTCAGCCGCACCTCGGTGCGCGAGGCGCTGCGTCACCTGGAGTCCGAGGGGCTGGTGGAATTCGCCGACGCCAAGGGGCCGAGGGTCGCCATCATCACCCTGGAAGATGCCCGCGACATCTATGAACTGCGTTGCGTGCTCGAAGGCCTGATCGTCCAGCTGTTCACCCTCAATGCCAAGAGCAAGGACATCCGCGCCTTGGAACGGGCGCTGGAAGAAAACCGCGAGTCGCTCGAGCAGGGCGAACTGCAGCAGGTGCTCGAATCGGTGCAAGGCTTCTATGACGTGCTGCTCGAAGGCTCGGGCAACCGCGTCGCCGCCCAGCAACTGCGCCAATTGCAGGCACGCATCAGCTACCTGCGGGCCACCTCGGTATCGCAGCACAATCGTCGTGGCGCCAGTAACCGGGAAATGGAAAAAATGGTCGAAGCGATCAAGAGCGGCGACCCGCACGCCGCGCACCAGGCCTCGGTAGACCACGTTCGCGCCGCCGCCGCCGTTGCCCTCGAGTACCTGCGCCAGAAGCAGGAAGACGACACCCCGGTGCGCCCGATCGCCGAGCCATTGACCCAGAAAGACCCGCGCATAGGTCGCTGATCATGGCCATCGCCCCGCGCTACTGCCCGCAGTGCACCCAGGCACTCGTTCGGGGCATCCCCAGCGGCGACACCCATGAACGCCTGTTCTGCGCGTGTGGCTACATTCACTATGTGAACCCCAAGATCATCGCCGGATGCATCATCGAGCGCGAAGGCCGCTACCTGCTGTGCCAGCGCGCCATTCCACCCAAGCCCGGTACCTGGACCTTGCCCGCAGGCTTCATGGAGGCCGGGGAAACCACCGAAGACGCCGCCCTGCGCGAGGTCTGGGAAGAAACCGGAGTACGCGCCGACATCGTCTCGCCCTACTCGATCTTCAGCGTGCCGAAGATCAGTGAGGTGTACATCATCTTCCGCGCCCTGGCTGTGGAAGAAACCGGCGAGCACGGTCCGGAGACCCTCGCCTATCGCTTCTTCGACCCGGACGAGATCCCCTGGGACGAAATCTATTACCCCGCGATCCGGCAGATCCTCGAACGCTACATCCTCGAGCGCAAGGCCGGGGTGTACGGCATGTACATGGGCAACGACGACACCGGCAAAGTGCACTTCATGCGCTGAGCCGCAGTTGCGCAAAGGCTGGCGTTGAAATACTGTACGCACATACAGCCACCCAGGAAGCCGATCCATGGCCAGCACCGCCGCCACGACCCCAAGCAGCTACGCGCAGTTGGGCGTCCGCATCCAGAAAATCATCAACGGTACCGCCGCGCAGCGCAGCAAAACGGCGCTGATCTTCCGCCTTGAGCACGAAACCGTGGATGACTGGGAAACGCTGCTTGAAGAGATCGCCGAAAACGACAACGTCACCCTCGCCCACCGCGACGATGGCGGCGTGCAGATTTTCTGGACGGTGCCGAAGGAGGATTGATGGGCGCTGCTCAGGCCAACGCTTGCAGGTAGGCGCTGGCCTGGCGATAACGACTGAGGCGTTGCAAGTCGGCGGGGCCAGGTGTGGGGATGCGCGTCATGTCGCTGTTGTCGGCCAGATCGGCCAGCTTCACCGCGCGCGCCAGCGGATCGCTGCCCAGGCGCTGGACGAACGATTCATAGGGCTCATCGCCGCGCCGGCTCAGCGCCAGCAGGGCCGCCAGAATCTTCAGGTTGAAGCCTTCTCGCGCCAGGTCCGAAACCGTCAACGCAGTGTCTTCGAGCACATCGTGCAACACGGCAACGATGCGTTCCTCCTGGGTGTGCATGCGCCGCATCACCCGCAGCGGATGCAGAATGTACGGCGAGCCACCTTTGTCGAACTGCCCGTCATGGGCGATGGCGGCGATGACAATGGCCTTTTCCAACGTAGACATGAGGCCTCCCCGCTTCAGCGTCTGCCGGCACAAGCTTAGTCGTGAACGCGCCCGAGTGACAGGCGCGACAGGCTTGAACGCGGGCTTCCTAGCCTATTGGAGTAGCACAGGCGCTCAGCGTTCCACTCCGTGCTGAATGACCACCGAGTCAGTGCCCAGGCGCGCCATTACATCTGCCTTGCGCGCATCGGCTTCGGCTTTGCTTGGGAACGGCCCCATCAGCACCACCGGCTTGCCGGAGCGGTACTCGACCCAGGAAGGAATCCCTTTCTCAATGAGGCGGGCGGTCATGTCGCTCAGCGCGCCCATGTTGGCCCCCTGGATCACTTCCACATCCCAGCCATCGGGAGCGGGCTGGTCGGCCACGGCATCGGCGCGGCGCTGCAGATCGGCACCGCCGCACAGTTCACGGATCGGCAGGTTGTTGCCGGTGTCGTCCACCAGAATCTGGTACTGGCCATCACGCTTGACGGCGACGTAGCTGCGATAGGCTTCGAATTGGCCGTTGTCGTCCTTGCCGCGGACCTGGCCGCACACCATGCCTTGGGTGTCGATTCGCACGTTGGCGAATTTGGCGGTCTTGGGGTTGTGCAGGTGCTCGGCAACTTGCTTGTGGATGCCTTCGACCTCGTTCTCACAGCCAGCCAAGGCCAGCACTGCCATTACCACTGCCAGTTTGCGCACGCGTGTACCTCCTGTTTCGAAGGGGCGGATTCTAGCACGCCCCACTGTTCGAGCCGGGGCGCCGAGTCCAACCTGCCTGGCTGTGAGCGAGCGCGTAAACGGCTTAGCCAGCGCAGCGCGACACAACGCCGCAGGGTGTTGCACGCCGTCCACCTTACGATCCTGGCCAAAGGCGCAAACGAAAAAGGGCGACCCTTGCGGATCGCCCTTTCACTGCCTGGAAACCAGGACTTTATTTGGTAGGCACAATTGGACTCGAACCAACGACCCCCACCATGTCAAGGTGGTGCTCTAACCAACTGAGCTATGTGCCTGTCGTGTGGGGCGCATATTAGAGAGCTAACAGTTCCCTGTAAAGCGCTTTTTCTTCAAAGTAATCAAAAATTTGCGTAAGCCGCAGGCAAAGCACGCCGATGCGAAAAACCACTGACGGGAAACCCGAATGCAAAAAAGGCGATCCTTTCGGATCGCCTTTCTAGCGTGTTTGGTAGGCACAATTGGACTCGAACCAACGACCCCCACCATGTCAAGGTGGTGCTCTAACCAACTGAGCTATGTGCCTGTCGTGTGGGGCGCATTCTACGCAGAAAAAAACCCCTGTCAACACTTATTTAAAGGGTAAGCCACTGAATCCTAATCACTTTCTGTACCAGCACGGGCGCTCCCGTGCCGTGTAGGATTTTTTACGCATGACTAGCAGGTGTTCATTATTGTTGATAGCATCCGCACATCCGTTAAAAATATAAAACACGAGGTCTTCCCCGCCATGGCTGACACCCGCTACCCACAGTCCTACTACGCCGCCTCGGCCAACCCGGTGCCAGCTCGTCCAGCGCTGCAAGGGCAGGTGGAAACCGATGTGTGCATCATCGGCGCCGGCTATACCGGCCTTTCAAGCGCGCTGTTCCTGCTGGAGAACGGCTTCAAGGTTACCGTGCTGGAAGCGGCCAAGGTCGGCTTCGGCGCCTCCGGGCGCAACGGCGGGCAGATCGTCAACAGCTATAGCCGCGACATCGATGTCATCGAACGCACGGTCGGCGCCCGTCAGGCGCAGCTGCTGGGGGAAATGGCGTTCGAGGGCGGCCGTATCATCCGCGAGCGCATCGCCACCTACGGCATCGATTGTGACCTTAAAGATGGCGGCGTCTTCGCAGCGCTGACCCCCAAGCAGATGGGCCACCTGGAAGCGCAAAAACGCCTGTGGGAGCGCTATGGCCACACTCAGCTGGAACTGATGGACCAGTCGCGTATTCGCCAAGTGGTCGCCTGTGACAACTACCTGGGCGGCATGCTCGACATGAGCGGTGGGCATATCCACCCGCTCAACCTGGCCCTCGGCGAAGCCGCCGCGGTGGAGTCGCTGGGCGGCGTCATCTACGAGCAAAGCCCGGCGATTCGTATCGAGCGCGGCGCAAGCCCCGTGGTGCATACCCCGCAAGGCAGCGTTCGCAGCAAGTTCATCATCGTCGCCGGCAACGCCTATCTGGGCAATCTGGTGCCAGAGCTGGCGGCCAAGTCGATGCCGTGCGGCACGCAGGTCATCACCACCGAACCGCTGGGTGAAGAACTGGCGCGCAGCTTGCTTCCGCAGGACTACTGCGTCGAAGACTGCAACTACCTGCTCGACTACTACCGCCTGACCCAGGACAAGCGGCTGATCTTCGGCGGCGGTGTGGTGTACGGCGCGCGTGACCCGCAGAACATCGAAGCCATCATCCGGCCGAAGATGCTCAAGGCCTTCCCGCAACTGAAGAACGTCAAGATCGACTACGCCTGGACCGGCAACTTCCTGCTGACGCTGTCGCGCCTGCCGCAGGTCGGCCGGATCGGCGACAACATCTATTACTCTCAAGGCTGCTCGGGCCATGGCGTCACCTACACGCACCTGGCGGGCAAGGTGCTGGCCGAGGCCCTGCGCGGCCAGGCCGAACGTTTCGACGCCTTCGCCGGCCTGCCGCACTACCCGTTCCCAGGTGGGCAACTGCTGCGCGTGCCTTTCAGCGCCCTGGGCGCCTGGTACTACAGCCTGCGCGACCGCCTCGGCTTCTGACCCGACCTGGCCGGGGCAACTACTGCCCCGGCCCCCTCCCCATCATTCCTGCAGGCGGCGCACGGCTTGTCGTGCAGCCACTTCCTGACCATCACGGGCCAGATCTTCGGCGCCTTTGAGCCAGCGCTCGCGGTCGACATTGGCGGGCAACTGCCGCGGCGGTTGCAGCAATACCGCCCAGCTGCCCTCCTGACGCCAGGCCTTGTCGAAATCGGCGAAGTCGACCAGACGCCTGCGATCCATGCCTGCGCGCAGCAGCACGCGCTTCTTGTAGCGGTCGTAGCCGACCAGCACCGCATAGCGCGGCTCGGACCAGAAGCTCGAGCCTTCCTGATAGCGCAGCAGCACCGGGTTACCCGCGGCCACCTGCACCAGCAAGGCTTCCAGGCGTTTGTCCAACGGATACACCACCAGGCCGTATTCACGGGCCACGCGGGGAATGGCGGTTTGCAACTGATCGACCTGCTCCGGCAGGCCGAGGGGTTTGTCCAGCAGGCCCGGGGTAATGTTCACCCCTTGCTGGGACAGCAGGGTCGCCAGGGCCAAGGCGCCACCGTGGTAGGCGTTGCCGCGGAAGAACGGCACGCCGCTGATCTCGACGCGCTGCGCCAGGTCTTTGGGCAGGGCCGGTGGTGCGCTGGAGCAGCCCGCCAGGCTGGTGGCCAGCAAGGCTGCCGCCAGGCCAAGGCGCAGGTGGCGGGCGATGAATGAACGCTGCGGCATGGTTTCTCGCTTGTCTCAACGCCTGGCCGACGGTGCTCAGGCTCGGTCCACGATCATAGGCGGCGCAAGCGCCACGGTATACCCCGCAGCGCACGCGCAACGAGGCGTCGGCGTCATAGGACCATCGGTCAATTGAACGTCATCAACGGCAGGCTAGACTTCAGGTGTATCAGCGCTGCACGCCCGGGCAGCGAAGCCGAGGAGCCGACCATGAGTCTGACGATGGCAATCATTCTGCTGATAGGCATGTGGACCAGTGTTGCGCTGGCGATGCTGTGGGGCGTACTGCGCATCCTGCGCCGTCATTCACCTACCCCCACCCGTCCTGCCGCCCTACCCCGCACGCAGCGCGTGCGCTTGAAGAAAGCTGGGGTGTAGGTTCAAACCTGTGAGGTGTTAACGGACCTTTCGCGGCTCAAGCCGCTCCTGCAAAGGCCGTGCAGGAGCGGCCTGGGCCGCGATATGCCTCGCTCAACCTTCGCTGGCTTCGCGCTTGAGACGGGCGCGTCGGGCCATGATGTTGAGCACCTCGATCAGCGTCGAGAACGCCATCGCCGCGTACACGTAGCCTTTAGGCACATGAGCACCAAAGCCCTCGGCGATCAGGGTCATGCCGATCATGATCAAGAAGCCCAGGGCCAACATCACCACGGTCGGGTTGTCGTTGATGAACTTGGCCAGCGGGTCGGCGGCGACCAGCATCACGATCACCGCACTGATCACCGCGATGATCATGATCGGCAGGTGTTGGGTCATGCCCACGGCGGTGATGATGCTGTCGATGGAGAAGACGATGTCGAGCAGCAGGATCTGGAAGATCGCCGCACCAAAGCCCAGGGTAACCGTCGAACCGACTTTGGATTCTTCCTTGGCGCCGTGCGGGTCGACGTTCTCGTGAATCTCTTTGGTCGCCTTCCACAACAGGAACAGGCCACCGGCGATGAGGATCATGTCCTTCCAGGAGAACGCGTTGCCCAGCACCTCGAACACCGGCTCGGTCAGCTGTACGATCCACGCCACGGTGCTGAGCAGCGCCAGGCGCATCACCAGCGCCATGCTGATACCCACCCGCCGCGCCTTGGAACGGTAGGCCTCAGGCAACTTGTTGGTGAGGATGGAAATGAAGATCAGGTTGTCGATACCCAGGACGATTTCCATCGCCACCAGCGTGGCGAGGGCAACCCAGGCAGCTGGGCTTGAAGCGAGTTGCAGCAAGTAATCCATCAATCGAATCTCGGAGTAGTAGTCGGGCGCACTGGCAGGCGCGTGATCACCGGGCATCCTAGCCTGACAAAAACATCAGGAAAATTCGTTTTTTCAGCGGCTATACTTCGCTTTTTACGAACTGTTACATCGACCATGCTCAATTACCGTCAACTGCACTACTTCTGGGTGGTCGCCAAGACCGGCAGCATCGCCCGCGCCAGCGAACAGCTGAACCTTACCCCGCAAACCATCAGCGGGCAGATCAGCCTGTTCGAACAAACTTACAACATCGAGCTGTTTCAGCGCGTCGGTCGGCAACTGGAACTGACCGAAAGCGGTCGGCAGACGCTGGGTTACGCCGAGCAGATGTTCCAGATCGCCAGCGAGCTGGAAACCGTGCTTCGCGCGCAACCTGAAGAGCAGCAGATTGTATTTCGTGTTGGGGTGGCAGACATGGTGCCCAAGTCGATCGTCTATCGCCTGCTGGCACCGGCAATGGCGCTGGAGGGCGTACTGCGCATCAGTTGCCGGGAAGACAAACTCGAACGCTTGCTCGCCGATCTTGCGATCCAGCGCCTTGACCTGGTCATCTCCGACAGCCCGATGCCCAGCCACCTGGACATCAAAGGCTTCAGCCAGAAACTCGGCGAATGCGGCCTGAGCTTCTTCGCCGCGCCGGCGCTGGCCGCGCGCTTGTGCGGCGACTTCCCGGCGTGCCTGCACAACGCCCCGCTGCTGATTCCGGGGCAGGACACCATGCTGCGCAGCCGCCTGCTGCGCTGGCTGGCCGAGCAGCAATTGCAGCCGCGGATCATCGGTGAGTTCGACGACAGCGCACTGATGCAGGCCTTTGGGCAATCGGGCAGCGGCCTGTTCGTCGCGCCCAGCGTCATCGCCGAGGAAGTCTGCCAGCGCTGCGCGGTGCAATTGATCGGGCAGACCGACGCGGTCACCGAAGCCTTCTATGCAATTTCAGTGGAACGCAAGGTCAAGCACCCCGGCATCGTCGCCATCACCGAGAGCGCGCGGCATCAGCTGTTTCAGTGGTAGCACTGCCCGGTCACGGGGCAAACGCTGTGGTAGAGTCCGCCGCCTATTTCCGAGGCCTCGAGGCACCGCTGCACATGTCTGCTGTATTTCGCCTGCTGAACCGCACAAGCCTGGTCACCCAGATCGTCATCGGCCTGCTCGCCGGCATCCTCCTGGCCGTGCTGGCGCCCAGCGTCGCGGTCAACCTGACCCTGCCCGGCACCGTGTTCATCTCGGCGCTCAAGGCGGTGGCGCCGATTCTGGTGTTCGTGCTGGTGATCGCCTCAATCGCCAACCACCAGCAGGGTCAGCAGACGCACATCCGGCCGATCCTCTGGCTGTACCTGCTCGGTACGTTTTCCGCAGCCGTAGTGGCAGTGGTTGCCAGCATGCACTTCCCCTCGACCCTGGTGCTCAATGCCGGTGACGCCGGCCTGAGCGCCCCAGGCGGCATCAACGAGGTGCTGCAGGGCTTGCTGATGAGCGCAGTGGACAACCCGGTCAGCGCGCTGGTCAACGCCAACTTCATCGGCATTCTGACCTGGGCAATCGGCCTGGGCGTGCTGCTGCGCAAGGCCGGCAAGGCCACCCGCGGCGTCGCCGATGACCTGTCCAAGGCCATTACCGACATCGTGCGAGTGGTGATTCGCTTCGCCCCGCTGGGCATCTTCGGCCTGGTCAGCTCGACCCTGGCCCAGGCCGGCTTGCAGGCGCTGCTGGGCTACCTGCACCTGCTCGGCGTACTGCTCGGCTGCATGCTGTTCGTGGCCCTGGTGGTCAACCCGTTGATCACCTGGTGCATGATTCGCCGCAATCCGTACCCGCTGGTGCTGCTGTGCCTGCGCGAAAGTGGCATCACCGCGTTCTTCACCCGCAGCTCGGCGGCCAACATCCCCGTGAACCTGGCGCTGTCGGAAAAGCTCGGCCTGCACGAAGACACCTACGCCGTATCGATCCCGCTGGGCGCGACCATCAACATGGCCGGCGCTGCCATCACCATCACCGTGCTGACCCTTGCAGCGGTGCATACCCTGGGCATCGCGGTCGACCTGCCGACCGCTGTGTTGCTCAGCGTGGTGGCATCGATCTGTGCCTGCGGCGCCTCGGGCGTTGCAGGCGGCTCGCTGCTTTTGATTCCTCTGGCCTGCGGGCTGTTCGGCATCCCCAACGAGGTGGCCATGCAGGTGGTGGCGGTCGGCTTCATCATCGGCGTGGTGCAGGATTCGGCAGAAACCGCGCTGAACTCCTCAACCGACGTGGTCTTCACCGCCGCCGCCTGCGAAGCCATGGCCCGGCGCAGCGCCTGACGCCCCGCTGCCCGCGCTCGGCATTTGCCTGGGCGCGCGGCGCGTCCTACCCTAGTGGCCTTTTCATTGCAGAGAACGCGCCATGACCGACCAGCCCGTCACCGACGCCGCACGCCTCACTGACATCGAAATCCGCGTACTCGGCGCCTTGATCGAGAAGCAGGCGAGCAGCCCGGAAAGCTACCCACTGACGCTCAATGCCCTGGTGCTGGCCTGCAACCAGAAAACCAGCCGCGAGCCTGTGATGAATCTGTCGCCCGGCCAGGTCGGCCAGGCTTTGCGCGCCCTTGAAGCGCAAGACATGGCGCGCTTGCAGATGGGCAGCCGCGCAGATCGCTGGGAACATCGCCTCGACAAGGGCCTGGAGCTGGTGCCGGCGCAGCTGACGCTGATGGGCCTGATGTTCCTGCGCGGGCCGCAGACCCTCAACGAACTGCTCAGCCGCAGCAGCCGCCTGCACGCCTTCGAAGACCTCGATCAGGTCCAGCATCAGCTCGAGCGACTGGTCACCCGCGAACTGGCCCTGCACCTGCCACGCCAGGCCGGCCAGCGTGAAGACCGCTATACCCACGCACTGGGCGACCCGGCGCAGATCGAAGCGATCATCGCCGCGCGCCAGCATGGCGCAGGTGAAGGCCGCAGCGCTTCAGGCGTGTCCGAAGATCGCCTGGAAGCGCTGGAGGCGCGTATCGCCGCACTGGAGGAGCGTCTGGCCCTGCTGGAGGGCTGAGACACCCCTCACTCGCTGCGACTGGCGCGGTCGCGCACCGGGCAGCGTGCCTGCAGGTTGAGCGCGGTGTTGATGATGCCGATGTGGCTGAACGCTTGGGGGAAGTTGCCGAGCATGCGTTTGGCCTTGGGGTCGTACTGCTCGGCCAGCAGGCCGACATCGTTGCACAACCCCAGCAGGCGCTCGTACAGGGCCTGGGCCTCGTCGCGGCGCCCGAGCAGCACGTAGACATCGCACAGCCAGAAGGTGCAGACGAGGAACGTGCCCTCGCCCGCAGTCAGTCCGTCGGCACCGCTGTCGGTGTCATAGCGCATCACCAGGCCTTCGTGCAGCAGGCGCTGCTCGATCTGCTCGAGGGTGCGCAAGAAGCGTGAGTCATCGGCCGGCAAGAAACCCGTCAAGGCGATCTGCAACAGGCTGGCGTCCATTTCCTTGGAGTCATACGCCTGGACGAAGAACTGCCCGGTCGGGTCCAGGCCGCGCTCGCAGACCTCGCGACGAATCTCGTCGGCCACGTTGCGGTAATGCTGACTCTGCTCGGTGTCCTGCTCAGTGTCTTGTTCGGTACTTTCCGCCAGCAGCGCGGCGCGGTCGAAGGCGACCCAGGCCATGACCTTGGAATGCACGAAGTGTTGCTGACCTCCGCGGACTTCCCAGATACCTTCATCGGGGTCGCGCCAGATGGTTTCCAGATACGGCAGGATCAGCCGCGAAATCGCCGCACTGCGCGGGTGCCGCGGCAGGCCGGCCTTGATCGCCTGGGCCATGGCATCGGCCACCTCGCCATAGATGTCGAGCTGGTGCTGGTTGGCGGCGGCATTGCCGACCCTTACCGGCTGCGAATGCTCGTAACCGGCCAACCATGGCAGCGTGTATTCCTGCAAGTCGCGCTCACCGGCCAGGCCATACATGATCTGCATCTGCTCGGGGTTGCCGGCCACCGAGCGCAGCAGCCATTCACGCCAGGCCTGAGCCTCTTCGATGTAGCCCAGGTTCATGAAGGCGAACAGCGTCATGGTCGCGTCGCGCAGCCAGCAATAGCGGTAGTCCCAGTTGCGTTCACCGCCGAGGCGTTCGGGCAGCGAGGTGGTCACCGCTGCGACGATGCCGCCGGTGGGCGCGTAGGTCATGGCCTTGAGGGTGATCAGCGAACGCCGCACCTGGGCGCTGTAGGGGCCCACCTCCGGGCAGCGACTGGCGAAGGTCTGCCACTGGTCGATGGTTTCTTTCAGCGCCGCCTCGACATTGCAGTCTGGCTCGATGGGCAGGTGTGAGCGCTGATGGCGCAGGCTGAATGTCTCGCGCTGGCCGGCACTGACGCGAAAACGCGCCACGGTGTGGTGGTCGGCGGCATGCGGCGCCACGCTGCTGCACAGAATCACCCGATCAGGCCCGGCCACCGCGCTCAGCGTGTGTGGGTCGAGCATCTCCACCCAGGGGACGCTGCGGCCATAGTCGAAACGCAGCACCAGGTCCATTTCGAAGTTCACCTCGCCGCTCAGCCCCTCGACGATACGCACCACCGAATTGGTTTCGGTGAGCGGCATGAGGTCGAGTACGCGGGCGCTGCCAGTGGCGGTGACATAGGTGGTTTCCAGCACCAAGGTGTCGTCCAGGTAACGCCGTTCGCTGTGCTCGACCGAGTCGCACGGGGCGATCCGCCAGCGGCCGTTCTCTTCGTTGCCGAGCAGGCTGGCGAATACCGCCGGGGCGTCGAAACGCGGCAGTGACAGCCAGTCCAGCGAACCATTGCGATTGACCAGGGCAGCGCTACGGCAGTTGCCCAGCAGGGCATAGTCTTCGATCAAAGCGGGCATCTCATGTCCTTGGTAGCGGTCAATTGGGAATCGCGGTTGTTCCAGGCTCACATTCGGTACTCACCCCGAATGCTGTGAACGGCATGGGTGGGGACTGCTTCGCAGTTCATCGCGGCTAAAGCCGCTTGTACAAGATGTGCACCACCCGTAGCGATTGGGCCGCCCAGCGCCCCGATTGCCTGAACGGTGCTCAACCGAGGGTATGCCACTCACGGTGATCGCGGCCAAGCAGGTCGTTGCCGGCCTCCGGTCCATCCTCCCCCGCCGGGTACTCGTGAACCTCGCCGCCGCTGGCCCAGGCATCGAGGAACGGCTGCACTGCGCGCCAGCCGTTTTCGATGTTGTCGGCGCGCTGGAACAGGGTTTGGTCACCGGTCAGGCAGTCGTAGATCAACGTCTCGTAGCCGGTGGCCGGGCTCATCTTGAAAAAATCCTTGTAGGCAAAGCCCAGCTCGACGTTCTCCATCACCAGCTCCGGCCCAGGACGCTTGGCTTGCAGGTCGAACCACATGCCTTCGTTCGGCTGGATCTGGATCTTCAAATAGTTGGGCTTGGGCTGGGCCAGCTCCATGTCGCGGAACTGCGCGTAGGGCGCCGGTTTGAAGCAGATGGCGATTTCCGTGTCGCGCACGCTCATGCGCTTGCCGGTACGCAGGTAGAACGGCACGCCGGCCCAGCGCCAGTTATCGATCATCACCTTGAGCGCGACGTAGGTTTCGGTCTGGCTGTCTGGGTCGACATTGGCCTCGTCGCGGTAGCCCGGCAGGCGTTTGCCGGCGACGTACTGCCCGCGCACCGAGTTCTTCAGCGCAAGCTTGGGCGTCCACGGGCGGATGGCCCCCACCACTTTGGCTTTCTCACCGCGCACCGCATCGGCGCCGAAGGCTGCGGGCGGCTCCATGGCCACCATCGCCAGCAACTGGAACAGATGGTTGGGGACCATGTCGCGCAAGGCCCCGGTGTTGTCGTAGAAGGCGCCGCGGGTTTCCACGCCGACGGTTTCCGCGGCGGTGATCTGTACGTGATCGATGTAGTGGTTGTTCCAGAACGACTCGAACAGCCCGTTGGAGAAACGGCTGACGAGGATGTTCTGCACCGTTTCCTTGCCCAGGTAATGATCGATGCGGTAGATCTGCCGCTCGTCCATGACCTTCAGCAAGCGGGCGTTGAGCGCCTGGGCACTGGCCAGATCGGTGCCGAACGGTTTTTCCACCACCACCCGGCGAAAACCGCCGGATGACTCATCGAGCAACCCCGCCTCGCCCAGACGCTGGGCGACTTCGGGAAAGAAGCGCGGCGAGGTGGCGAGGTAGAAGATGGCATTGCCGTGGGAGGTCTTGGCGATGCGCTGGGCGATCGCCTGGTAGGTGGCCGGGTCGAGGAAATCACCGGTCTGGTAGTCAAGACGCTTGGCAAGCTTGGCCCACAGCGCTTCGTCGAGGGTCTTCGGCGCGCCCTCACCGCCCTTGTCGCGCTCGGTGAGGAAATCGTGCAGACGCTCGGCGAAGCCTTCGGCGCTGACCTCGTTGTGGTCGACGCCGACGATGCGCAGGTTGCGGTCGAGCAAGCCATCGCGGCTCAGGTTGTACAGCGCGGGCATCAACAGGCGTTTGACCAAATCACCGTTGGCGCCAAACAAGAACAGCGTGCAGGGCGGAGCAGCAGGCGTCTTGGTTTTTTTCATCAGCTTTTCTTCTCGACATGACCACCGAAGCCCAGGCGCATGGCCGACAGCACCTTGTCGCCGTACGTGCCCTGCTGCTGACGCGAACGGAAGCGGGCGAACAGGGCGCTGGAAAGCACCGGCACCGGGGTCGCCTGCTCGACGGCAGCATCGACCGTCCAGCGCCCTTCACCGCTGTCGGACACCGAGCCGCTGAACTGCGACAGCTGCGGATCGGCTGCCATGGCATCGGCGGTGAGGTCGAGCAGCCACGAGGTGATGACGCTGCCACGACGCCAGACTTCGGCGATTTCCGGCAAGTTGAGGTCGAAGCGCTGCGCCTCTGGCAGTTCATCGCTGCCCTTGCTGCGCAGCAGGTCGAAGCCCTCGGCGTAGGCCTGCATCAGACCATACTCGATACCGTTGTGAACCATCTTCACGTAGTGCCCGGCGCCGGGTGGGCCGGCGTGGATGTAGCCGTGTTCGGCGCGCTGGTGCTCGCCTTGCAGGCCATGGGTACGTGGAATGTCGCCGACGCCTGGGGCCAGCGCTGCGAACAACGGCTCGAGACGCTCGAACACATCACGCTCGCCGCCGATCATCATGCAGTAGCCACGTTCCAGCCCCCACACGCCGCCGGAAGTGCCGACGTCCAGGTAATGCAGGCCACGCTTGGCCAGCTCGGCAGCGCGGCGCATGTCGTCTTTGTAGAAGGTGTTGCCGCCATCGATGATAGAGTCACCAGGCTCGAGCAGATCGGCCAGTTGCGCGATGGTCTGCTCGGTCGGCTCACCGGCCGGCAGCATGACCCACACCGCACGCGGCGCCTGCAACTGTTGCACCACGGCGGCAAGATCGGCAGCGCTGAGCGCGCCTTCGCCGGCCAGGGTGTTGACTGCGTTGTGGTCGCGATCGTGTGCGACCACTTCATGCCCAGCGCGCATAAGCCGTCTTGCGATGTTGCCGCCCATGCGGCCCAAGCCGACGATTCCTAATTGCATGTGCTGGTTGCTCCTACGTGATTTGAATGACAAGACCATGAAACCTTTGCAGATTAGTCCAGCGCGCTGGCCGAGGGTTCAGCAGGCGCCGATGTTTGCTTGATGAAGAATGATACGAGTGAGATCAGGATGGCTTGACCGTGAAGTGCTGAGCCACCGCCTGGGAAAAGTGCGTGCAGTTGATGCGCGCATAGCGCTGGTAGTCACGCCCCACGGCGAACGCCGAGCCGGGCATGAGCAGTATCTTCTGTTGTTCGAGGCGCGCGATCAGCGCTTGCAGGTTGGCAAGCTCGGGGTGATAGGCCCAGATGAACATGCCGCCCTGGGGCTCGATGTCGAAGCGCCAGCCGCGTTCGAGTAGCAGCTTCTGCGTCTGTACCTGCTGGCTGATCAGGCGCTGCTGGACATCCTTCATGTGCCGGGCGTAGGTGCCGTCGGACAGAATCGTGTTGACGAAGCGTTCGCAGAACGCCGGCACCGCCACGCAGGTGAGCAGTTTCAGGCGCGTCAGTGGCTCGATCAACTCCTGCGCGCAGGCGATGTAGCCGACCCGCAGCGAAGCCGACAGGCATTTGGAAAAACTGCCGATGTAGATCACCCGTTCCAGGTTGTCCAGCTCGGCGAAGGTCTGCCGTACGCCTGGGCTGAAGTCGCCATAGACATCGTCTTCGACCACATAGAACTCATGCTCGATGGCCAGACGCAGCACCTTGAAGGCGTTGTGCGGGCTGATGTTGCCGCCGGTGGGGTTATGGAAGGTGCTGTTGCAGAAGAACGCCTTGATCTTGTGCGTGGCCAGGTGCGCCTGCATGGCTTCGATATCAGGCCCGTCCTGGGTGCGCGGAATGCCGATGACCTGGCCGCCAGCCAGTTGAATCAGGCGAATCAGATTGCCGTTGCCCGGCTCGTCGACGAACACCTGATCGCCGGGCTTGAGCAGCAAGCGGGCGATGAGGTCGAGCGCCTGGGTGGCGCCCAGGGTGGTGATGACCTGGCTGGGCCGGGCATCGACGCGGGTCTGACGCTTCATGTGCACGCACAACTGCTTGCGCATCGGCAGGTGACCCAGGATATCGCCGTACTCGGCCAGCGAGCTCTGCTCTAGCCGCGCGGTGCGGCGAATCGCCTTGGCCAGCGAGTCGGTGTCGCGCCATTCAGGCGGCAGCCAGCCGCAGCCGAGCTTGGTGTAGTGCTGGCCGCCTTGCAGCAGCTTGAACAGCGGGTCGCCGTCCATGCTCTGCGGGTCGTGGCTGACGGCGATCTGCGCCGCGCGGCTGGTGACGAAGTAACCGCGCCCGGCAAAGGCGGTCAGCTCTCCCTCGCTGACCAGCCGCGCATAGGCGGAAACGGCGTCGTGATAACTGTGCCCGGCGGCTGCCAACTTGCGAATCGATGGCATGCGCTGCCCGGCCAGCCACTCGCCATCGGCCAGACGCTGCTTGAGGGAATCGTAGAGGGCGTTGGTGCTCATCGCGGGGTCTGTCAGCCGTTAGGAAATAAAGCCTAACAGTTACCTGGAAACGATGTCGACTGTTCGTTTTCATCCGCAGGAATAGTGCCATTATTTCTTTCGTACTGAACGCCAAGTTCAACAACTTCCGCGCACCACGCCAAACAACCAGACCACTGGAAAGCGAAACTATGGCCCATATGGACATACAGACTTCTGCGACCGCTCGACTTCCAGTTCATTACGAGCAGGAGTCATTCAAACTGGTCAGAAACTTGCTCACTGCGGCACTTCTGGAATGTTGTTCGCCGCAGGAATATTCCCTGTTCGCCGACACAGACATGCTTGAAGTGGTGGCCGACCAGTGCCATGACGACTTGCTCGCCTTTGCCGCGAAAGATCCGGCAGCCGGTTTCGATCCGGTGTTCATCGCCCGCACTTACACCTCTTATGCCGCCGTGTTGCATTACCGCCTGGCGCATCAGATCACCCAGACCGGCGGCAACTCGGCTGCCTACGAGCGCAGCCTGGCGGCGATCATCTCGCGCCGCGGCAAGATGCTCTCGGGCGCTGAAATCCACTGCCGCGCTCGCATCGGCGCACGCTTCATCATCGACCACGGCGTGGGCACGGTGATCGGCGAAACCTCGGTCATCGGCGATGACTGCTACATCCTCGGCGGCGTCACCCTGGGCGCCCGCGGCATCAGCCAGAACCCTTGCGGGGCCAGGCATCCGCGCATCGGCGACCGGGTCCAGATCGGCGCCTTCAGCAGCGTTCTGGGCCCGGTACAGGTCGGCAACGATGCCTTCATCGGTCCCGGCTGCATCATCAGCAAAGATGTACCGGCACGCGCCAAAGTTCACGTTAAAACCGCCTTACAGATGGTATTAGAACAATGAACGACTTACTCAACCATGAAGTACTGCGCACTACCGAGAAACTCTATTATCAGGATCAATACCTGACTGCCGCTGACACTCATGTGACCCGCGTACATGCCGACGCACTGGAACTCGATAGTACCGTCGCCTATCCCGAAGGCGGTGGCCAGGAAGCCGACTTCGGCGCTATTGAATTGCCCATCGGCACGTTGCGCTTTATCTGGGCGAAAAAACTGTATGGCACACCGATTCGCCTGGAAGGCTTCAAGGGCGGCAAGTTGGGCGGAATCATATTGCACATGATTCACCCCGAAGACCTGCACTTGCTCGAACAGGTCACTGCAGGCATGCCGGCCCGCGTGTGTATCGACGCCGAACGCCGTGATCGACTGACGGTGTCGCACAGCGCCAGCCACTTCCTCTACGCCGCCGCCATCGCCGTGCGCCAGGAACTGGAACAGTGGACCATCGGTTGCCATATCAAGGAAGACGGCGCGCGCTTCGATTTCCTCGTCGAAGAGCCGTTCAGCGCCGAAGACGTGCGCGAAATCGAGCGCCGCGCCAATGAGCTGATCGCCTGGCAGGACGCCATCGAGAACACCGCCGTGCAGGGTTTCGAAGACGCCCGCCTGTGGTCGTACCGTGGCATCGAGATTCCCTGCGGAGGCACGCACCTCAACTCGCCGCAGCGCATCGGCCGCCTGCACGTGCGGCGCAAGCGCCTGGGCAAGAGCAAGGAACGCCTGATGTGCGAATTCCCCGACGCCGCGATTGATCTGTCGGCCTACCGGGAGCACCGCGCATGAGCCAGACATTGCCCCGCCGCACCTACCTGTATTTCACCGCGCAGTCGATCAACCTCACCACTGCGGTCATGTCGGTGACCATGGCGGCGATCGTCGGCTCGGCGCTGGCCCCTGCCGCGCAATGGTCCACCCTGCCCTACGGTGTGCAGTTTCTCTGCGTGATGCTCGCCACCTATCCTGCGGCGAAGCTGATGAGCCGCATTGGCCGCAGGCCCGCATTCATCCTCGGCGCCCTGCCGCTGATCGTTTCTGGGGTGAGCGGCTTCTTCGCCGTCGAACACCAGCAATTCGCCCTCTTGGTGCTCAGCCACGCGGCGCTTGGGGTGTACATCGCCTTCGCCAACTTCAACCGCTTCGCCGCCACCGACAACCTGCCCGCGCTGCTCAAGCCCAAGGCACTGTCGCTGGTGGTCGCCGGCGGGGTGGTCGCGGCGGTGGTCGGGCCGACGCTCACCGAACTGCTGCGTGAGGTCGCGGGGTATTCGCTGTTTTCTCTGTGCTACGCCGCCTTCGTCGGCCTGGCCATGCTGTCGCTGCTGATCGCCCTGTGCCTGCCTGACAGCGCCCCGAGCGAGCCGGCCGCACAGCCCACGGCGAACGCCACGCCGGTTGCAGCCCCAGCGCTCAACCCTACGCTGCTCACGGCAATGGCCGTGGCTGCGGTGGGCTACGGGGTGATGAACCTGCTGATGATCCAGGCCTCGATGCACATGCAGCACATGCATGAGGATTTCTCTGACGTGCGCCTGGCGATCCAGTGGCACGTGATCGCCATGTTCGCGCCGTCGTTCTTCACCGGGGCGATCATCGAGCGACTGGGGTTGCGCACCACCATTTGCAGCGGCCTGGCGATGCTCATCGGTTGCGCGCTACTGAACATGACCAGCCAAGGCTATGCCGCCATGACCGTGTCGCTTGTCATCCTCGGCCTTGGCTGGAACCTCACCTACGTCGGCGGCGGCGCGCTGCTGGCGCAAGCCCTGCAGAACGCCCCCGGCGCCATGCAGATGCAAGGCAAGAACGACCTTGCCATCGCCATCTTCGCCACCCTCGGCGCCTTCACCCCGGCCGTGCTGCTCAGCAGCATCGGCTGGGTCGGCACCAACGTCCTGTGCCTGGTGCTCTGCGCCGTGCTGCTGATTGCCGCAGTGCTGGTGCTGCAAGCCAGGCCACAGCCCCATTACGCCTCGATGAGCAGCGGCAAATGAGCAAGCTGATCCGCACCCGTGAACGCCTGCTGACCAAGCTGGAACTGCACAACCCTGGCGGCAGCCACAAGTACCGCGCTGCCCGGCACATCATCGACAGCGCAGTGCGCAACGGCGATATCGTGCCAGGCCAGACCACGGTGATCGAAAAGACCGGCGGCAACTTCGGCTTCGGCCTGATCGCCGCCTGCCACCGCTACGACATTGCCGTGGAACTGGCGGTCGGGTTGGGCTTCAGCAAGACCAAACGCGAACTGCTGGAATGCTTCGGCGCCACCCTGATCGGCAAGGACATGCTGCTCGAAGGCGCCTCGCCCAAAGAGGTGGTGCAGCACCATCTGCAGCATCAGGCCAACCACGGCAAGTCGTACTTCTATACCGACCAGTTCAACAACCCGGTGGGCATCGATGCCCACCGCCACCAGACGGCCACGGAACTGGCCTGTCAGTTGATCAAGGCTCAGGCCGGCAAAGAGATCGTTTTCGTCGGTTGTGCCGGCACCGGCGCCAGCTTCACCGGTGTCACCCTCGGCCTGCGTGACCAAGGCTTCGATGTCGAAACCGTGCTGGTCGACCCGGCAGGCAGCGATTCGAAGGCCGGAACCTTCACCGATCATCGCTTCGAGGGCATGGCGGTCGGCGTCAGCCCACCGTTTCTGGAGTGGTCGCTGGTCGACCAGCACTGCACCGTGCAGCATGCGGAAATGCTCATGGCCCAGCGCCAGTTCTACATGCAAAGCGGCGTGTACGTCGGCAATACCGCAGCGGCCTGCCTGGCTGCCGCGCATCGCCTGATGCAGCAACCGCAGTATGCCGACACCACCGTGGTGACCCTCGCCTACGATGCCGGGCTGTGGTACCAGGACTTGCAGCAGTCGGTGGCCGAGGGTGTCGGCGGCCCCTGCGACCCGCGCTGCAGCTGATTGGCCTGGATGCGTGAGGGACCACGCGCCTAAAACAGGTTAAGGAATAAGAATATGAATTCTTATTCTTTTTTTGATAGCGCCAGTTTGGTTATAACTTCCCCCACTGCCTGACAGCCAACAGCTCAGCCGCTGTCTGCAGCGCAACAGTCGATCAACAGGTGTCGCTCAAGCAGCACCACAGCTTGTCCGCAGACGCCGCCAAGCCGTTGATATTCAGGAAGATTGCACAACGGCACGACGATTGCTCAAGCAAAGTCCCCTGCTCGATAGACCGGAGACTTGCCCATGAGCCCCCTGCTGAACCCTGCCCCCCAATCCCCCGGCATTGATCGCCCTCACCCTGCTCGCCTGGCTCGCCCAGCCTTCACCTGCCTGGGGAACTGCCAATGACTGCACCCTTGAACGCCACACGCCCGGCCCTTGCGGTGGCGCAGGAACTGGCCTCGCAGTTTGCCCAGACCGCGGTGGAGCGTGACGAGCGCGGCGGCACGCCGAAACTCGAACGCGACGCACTGCGCGCCAGCGGCTTGCTATCGCTGGCCATTCCCCGGGCCTTCGGTGGCCAGGGCGCTAATTGGCAGGAAACCTTCGAGGTGGTGCGCGAACTGGCCCGGGTCGACAGCTCCATTGCCCACGTCTTTGGTTTTCACCACCTGATGCTCGCCACCGTGCGGCTGTTCTCGCGCCCCGAGCAGTGGCAGCCCTGGTTCGAGCAGACCGCGCGCAAGCAGTGGTTCTGGGGCAACGCGCTGAACCCGCTGGACACCCGCACGGTGGTGCGCCACCACGACGGCTGGTATGAGTTTTCCGGGAAGAAGAGCTTCTGCTCAGGCGCCACCGACTCGGAAATGCTCATCGCCTCGGCGGTCGACGAACGCGCCGGCGGCAAGCTGTTGATCGCCGCCATTCCGAGCGGGCGCAGCGGCATCAGCCTGCACGATGACTGGCACAACATCGGCCAACGCCAGACCGACAGCGGCAGCGCCACCTTCGAGCGGGTGCGCGTCGAGCACAACGAACTGCTGCTCGACCCCGGCCCCTTGAGCACGCCGTTCGCAGCATTACGCCCGCTGATCGCGCAGCTGCATTTCGCCAACCTGTTTCTCGGAATCGCCGAAGGCGCGTTCGCCGAGGCCCGCCAGTACAGCCTCAAGGAGAGCCGTCCGTGGTTTCGCTCGGCAGCCAGCCAGAGCGCCGAAGATCCCTACCTGCTGCGCCATTACGGCGAGTTCTGGGTCGGCCTGGAAAGTACCCGCGCCCTCGTGGAACGCGCCGCGCAGCGTCTGGACCAGGCCTGGGCCAAGGAGCATGCGCTGAGCGCCGAAGAGCGCGGTGACCTGGCCGTAGCGGTCGGCACGGCCAAGGTCGCCGCCACCCGGCATGGCCTGGACCTGTGCAGCCGGCTGTTCGAAGTCACCGGCGCGCGCGCCACCCATGCCTCGCTGCGCTTCGACCGTCACTGGCGCAACCTGAGGACCCAAACCCTGCACGACCCCGTGGACTACCGCATCCACGAGCTCGGCGAATGGGCCCTGGCCGACAGGCGCCCTACCCCGTCCTTCTATTCCTGAGGAATGCCCATGCAACTGCTCACCTTGCCCCCGTCGCCGTCGCTGGCGACCTCGATCAGGGCCACCGCCCAGGTGTTCGAAGACCCGCGCTCACAGGCCTTGCTGGCGCACCTGCAACAGGTCGCACCGAGCGAAGCCAGCGTGCTGGTGATCGGCGAGACTGGCACCGGCAAGGAGCTGGTCGCCCGTCACATCCATAACCTCAGCGGCCGGCGCAATGGCCCGTTCATCGCGGTCAACTGCGGCGCGTTTTCCGAGTCGCTGGTGGAAGCCGAGCTGTTCGGCCACGAAAAAGGCGCCTTCACCGGCGCGCTGGCGGCCAAGGCCGGCTGGTTCGAGGAAGCCAACGGCGGCACGCTGTTTCTCGATGAAATCGGCGACCTGCCGTTGCCGATCCAGGTCAAGCTGCTGCGCGTGTTGCAGGAGCGCGAGGTGGTGCGCCTGGGCTCGCGCAAGAGCATCAAGATCAACGTGCGGGTGCTGGCGGCCACCAACGTGCTGCTGGAAAAAGCCATCAACGCCGGGCACTTTCGCGAAGACCTCTACTACCGCCTGAACGTCGTGACATTGCAGCTGCACCCGCTGCGCGACCGTCCCGGCGACATCCTGCCCCTGGCCCGGCACTTCATCCGCAGCTACAGCGAGCGCCTGGGCTATGGCCCGGTGGAGTTGAGTCAACGCGCCCAGGCCAAGCTTGTCGACTACAGCTGGCCGGGCAATATCCGTGAGCTTGAGAACGTCATTCACCACAGCCTGCTGACCTGCGGCGAAGGCCAGGTGCAGGCCGAGGATTTGCGGCTGTCGCACCTGCGCCTGGAGCGCCAGGAACAAACGCCCGCGCCACAGGGCGCCGAAGCCCTGCTGCAACAGGCCTTCAGCAGGCTCTATGAAGAGCAGCCCGGTGCCCTGTACGAAACGGTCGAGAACGCCCTGCTGCGCTCGGCCTACCATTTCTGCCATTACAACCAGGTGCACACCGCGCAACTGCTGGGGCTGTCGCGCAACGTCACCCGCACCCGGCTGATCGCCATTGGCGAACTGTTGGTGAACAAGCGTCGCGGGCCGCTGCCGCAGGTGGTCGATGAGCGCGTGGTGCGCCTGTCGATCTGAACGACGCGGTCGCGCTCAGGCGTGCAGACGGCGAAACACCGCCGCCGACAGCGCGCACAGGCACGCGCAGGTGAGCATCACCACGGCCACATCGGCCACCGACGTTTCGCTGCGCCCGTGCCACTGCGCCAGGCTCGCCAGCAGTACCCCGGCCAGGCTCACCGACATGGCCATGCTCAGCTGTACGGCCATCGCTGAAAGCGTACTGGCCGCCGCCGAGCGCTCCGCCGGCACGTCCTGATAACTGGCAGCGCCCATGGTCGAGAACTGCAGCGAGCGTGCCAGGCCGCTGGCAAACAGTACGCAGGCCATCAACCAGATCGGCGTATCGGCGGCAAAGCCTGCGCACAGGGCGATGCCCAGCGCGCTCAGCAGCGCATTGCCACTGAGCACCCGCCGGTAGCCGAAGCGGCGCACCAGCGGCACCGCCAGCAGCTTCATCAGCAGCGCCCCGACCCCGCCACTGACCACCAGCGCACCGGCCATCAGCGGGCTCATGCCCAGGCAGTTCTGCAACAGCAACACCAGCAGAAACGGCTGCGCCGCCGAGCCAAGCCTGAACAGTGCACCTGCCGCCTGCACCACGCCGAAACTGCGCAGGCGCAGCAACGACAGCTCCAGCAGTGGAGCAGGATGACGCCGCGCGTGCAGCAGATACGCCGCAGCGCCCAGTACACCCGCCGTCAACAGCGCCAACGACCAGATCGCAGGCAGTTGCACCAGCGATTCCAGGCCGAACACCAGCAGCGCCAGGGCACCACCGCTGAGCAGCAGGCCGCGCACATCCAGCGCCGGCACCGGGCGCGGGGGATAGTCCGGCACATAACGCACGATCAGCCAGGCCCCGACCAGACAGATCGGCAGGTTGATCAGAAAGATCCAGTGCCACGACAACAGCGTCACCAGCAAGCCGCCGAGCAATGGCCCGAGCAGCGGCCCCACGAGTGCCGGCAGGGCCAGCCAGGACATCGCCTGCAAGAGTTGCTCGCGGCTCGACCCGCGCAGGATGATCACCTGCCCCACCGGGGTCATCAGGGCCCCCGCGGCGCCTTGCAGCATGCGTCCCAGGCACAGTTGCCACAGGTTTTCGGCCAGGGCGCAGGCCAGCGAGGCAGCGGTGAACAGGGCCATGGCGCAGAGCATCACCTGGCGCGGACGGAAGCGCTCGGCGGCCCAGCCGCTGATCGGCAGGCACAGAGCCAGCGCCAGCATGTACAGCGACACCACCCAGTTCATGCGCAGGCTGGGCTCGGCAAAATCGGCGGCCATCTGCGGCAGCGCGGTCAGCACCGCGGTGCCGTCGACCAGCTCCATGAACAACACGGCGCCGATGATCAGCGGCACTGTCCGTGGATGGCGTCGAGCGTGTTCATGCACCTGGGCTGGGGCCTGCACTGGCGCTGGGGTTGGCACTGGCAGAACGCTCAAAACAGCCCCGAGACAGGGGGCCGGGTGCCCTTGAGGTGCCAGGCGCCGACCACTGCCGCCTTCCATTGCCGCGGGTTGTGGTTGGCCACCGTGCGTGCGTTGCGCCAGTGTCGGTCGAGGTTGTGCTGGCGCCCGGTGGTCGAGGCCCCGCCGACCTCGAACAGGTTTTCTGCGGCCTTGAGCGCCAGCTCGGCGGCCAGGTACTGGGCCTGCGCCACTTCGAGGGCGGCCTGCTCCACCGCAGCCTCGGCAAGGCCGCTGGCCCAGGCCCGGTCGATGGCCGCGGCGGCCTTGAGCACCAGCGCCTCGGCGGCATAGGCGCGGGCGGCGATATCGCCCACGGCAAGTTCCACATAAGGGTCATCCACCGAGCGGCTGGCGCTGCTGTGCTTGATCGGCCGCGCGTGCTCGCGGGCAAAGGCGCTGGCATCGCTCAGCGCATTGCGGGCGATACCGGCCAGCACGGTGCCGAGAAACAGCTGCAGAAACGGCGTGACCACGGTGCGCGAACCTTCCTCGACGGTGCGCGGGCGAATTTCGTCGGCCTTGACCCGAACATTGTGCAAATGCGTGGTGCCGCTGGCGGTCAGGCGCTGGCCCATGGCGTCGAAATCATCCAGCAGCTCCAGGCCCTCGCGCCCCCGCGGCAGGATGAACGACACCGGCAGCTCGTGCTCATCCAGCGCCACCGCACTGACGTAGTCGGCGAACAACGCGCCGGTGCTATAGAACTTGCTGCCGCTGGCGCGAAAATCCTCGCCCTCGCGCACCAGCCGCGCGGCGATGGCGCCATTGGCGCCGCCCAGCTCCCAGCCGGCATTGCCGATCACCGCGCCTTCGAGCAGGCGGGCGAACCAGCGCTCGCGCTCGGCCTCGGCGTTGGCGTCGGTGGACGCCAGCAAACCCTCGACGAAGGCCAGCCCCGGGCGCAGCGCCTGGGCGACGTTGGAATCGACCGCGGCAATGCCCAGCAGCAGCTCGATGACATCACTGACGCTGCCGCCCGGACCGCCATGGCGAGCCGGAATGCGCACCGTGTAGACCCCGGCCGCAGCCAGTTGGGCAATCGCCGCATGGGGCAGCTGGCGTTCACGTTCACGTTGCGCGGCGCCAGCGCCAATGGCCGGCAACAGTGCGCTGACGCGCGCCTTCAGCGTGGCGACATCGGCAGCCGGTGGCTGGCTGGGAAAGCGTTGAAAAGTGCTCATGTTTCAGTCCTTTGCTCAGGGCATCGAGGGCGGCGCCAACAGCGCTGCAGGGTTCGCCCGCCCGGTGTATTCAGATGGCGATCTTCCATAGCCGCGACTCGTCGAACAGGTCGAACGCCTCGTGCTCCAGGTCCAGCGGCGGCACCACCAGCTCGCTGCCGGTGCCCGGCAGATGCGGCACCGCGCCGAGCAGGCGTTGTGTGTATTCGTGGGCCGGATGGGCGAACAGTTGCTCGACTGGCGCGTGCTCCACCACCCGCCCATGGCGCATCACCAGCACTTGGTCGCTGACGTGGCGAATCACCCCCAGATCGTGGGAAATGAACAAGTAGGCCAGGCCCAGTTGCTCTTGCAGGTCGGCAAGCAGGTCGAGCACCTGCGCCTGCACCGACACGTCCAGCGCCGACACCGGCTCGTCGCAGATGATCAGCTTCGGTTCGCTGGCAATCGCCCGGGCAATCGCCACCCGCTGGCGCTGGCCGCCCGAGAGCTGCAACGGCCGGCGCTGGGCGAGCGCGGCGGGCAGCCGCACCTGCTCCAGCAGCACGGCGATACGTGCCGGCCGCGCGGCGGCGTCGAGCCCGGCCACGTGCAGGGCATCGTCGAGAATCTGCGCCACGCTCCAGCGCGGGTCGAACGAGCCGAGTGGGTCTTGGTAGATGACGCTGATCTCGCCACGCAGCGGGCGCCGCCGGGCTTCGCTGACGGCATCGCCGGGGCCGTTCCAGGGCTGTCCGCGGTAGAGCACTTCGCCCTGATCGGGCGCCAGCAGCCCCAGGGCGATGCGCGCCACGGTGGTCTTGCCCGAACCGGATTCGCCGACGATGCCCAGGGTCTGCCCGGCGCGCAGGGTGAAGTCGACATCCTCCAGCACCTGGCGCAACAGGCCATCCGGGCCGAGGTAGCGCTTGCCCAGGCCACGCCCGGCAAGCAGCACCTCGCCGGGGCCGCGGGGCGCCGCAATGGCAGGCTGAACAGCGCGCTCAGGTGACAAGCGCTGCCCGCGCGGGTGCGCCGAAGGCACTGCCGCCAGCAGCGCCTGGGTGTAGGCATGCCGCGGTTGGCGCAGCACCTGCTGCATCGGCCCCTGCTCGACCACCTCGCCATGGCGCAGCACCACCACCTCATCGGCCAGCTGCGCCACCACCGCCAGGTCGTGGCTTATGATCAGCAGCGCCGCGCCGCGCGCCTTGATCTCGCGGAACACCGCCAGAATCTGCGCTTGTACGGTGGCATCCAGCGCGGTGGTCGGCTCGTCGGCAATCACCAGCGCAGGGTCCAGGGCCAGGGCGCTGGCGATCAGTGCGCGCTGGCGCAGACCACCGGACAACTGCCCCGAGCGCTGCCGCGCGCGCAGCGCTACATCAGGCACGCCGACCCGTTCGAGCAATTCATGTACACGGGCGCTGCGGCTGTGGCGGTCGCCATAACCGTGGGTCTGCAGCACCTCGAGAATCTCCTTGCCCACCGGGCGCAGCGGGTCGAGCGAAACCAAGGCATCCTGCAACACGAAGCCGATGTCCTTGCCGCGCACCGCGCGCCACTGCCGTTCGCTGAGGCTGAGCAAATCCTGCCCGGCAAAACTCAGGCGCCGCGCGCTGACCTGCGCGCCGCTCCCGGCCAGGCCCACCAGGCTGCGCGCGCTGACGCTCTTGCCCGAGCCGGATTCGCCCACCAGCGCCACACAGCGACCCGGGCTCAAGGTGAACGACAGGTCGCGCACCACATCGACGCCGGCGAAGGCCACCTGCAGGGCTTCGACGATCAAGGTCTTGTCGCTCATGGCCGGCGGCCCTCCAGTCGGTGTTGGATATAGCGCCCGGTCACCGTGGTGGCCAGGGTAGTGAGGACGATGAACAGGCCGGGGAAGAAGGTCAGCCACCAGGCGCTGGCGATGAAGTCGCGGCCCATCGACAGCATGGTTCCCCACTCCGGCGCCGGCGGCCTCGCGCCGAGGCCGAGAAAGCTCAACGCCGAGGCCCAGACGATGGCCTGGCCGACGCCCATGGTCAGGGTCACCACCAGCGGGCGCATGGCGTTGGGCAGCAACTGGCGCAGTATGATGCGCGAGGTCGGATGGCCCAGCGCGCGCGCCGCTTCGATATAGCCGGCGTTGCGCACCGCCAGCACCTGGCCACGGACCATGCGCGCATAGCCCGGCGCACCGCCCAGGCCGGTGGCGATGATCAGCGGCCCCACGCCACTGCCAAATACCGCGACGAACAGCAGCGCCAGTACCAGGCTGGGGAAGGCGAACAGCACCTCCAGCAGCCAGCCCACGCCACGGTCCAGGCGCGCGCCACCAAGCCCGCCGAGCAGGCCCAGGGCAATGGCGATGGTCATCGACAAGGCGGTCGCCGCCACGCCGATCGACAGGCTCTGCCGCGCGCCATGGATGATCCGCGCGAAGATGTCGCGCCCCGACTGGTCGGTGCCCAGCCAGTGCGCCCAGCTCGGTGGCTGGAAGGCGTCACGCGGCACGATGGCCAGCGGGTCGGTGGCGGTGAACAGCCCTGGCGCCAGCGCTGCCAGCAGCAATGCGGCAAGGAAGCCAATGGCCAGGGTCGCGCCCAGCGGTGGCAGGTTGAAGCTGCGCTGGCGGCGCAGCGCGGCGTGGCTGCGTTGCAGAATCAGATCGCTCATGCTGTGACTTCCTGTTGCCGAGGGTCGATCCACTGGTACAGCAGGTCGACCAGAATGTTGGCCAGCACGTAGCTGGCGGCCACCACCAGGCTGATGCCGATCACCAGCGGCATGTCCTGGGTCTGCACCGCCTGGTACAGCTGGCGGCCCACGCCCTTGCGGGAAAAGATCACCTCGCACACCACCGCGCCGCTGATCAGCGCGCCAATCGCCCATCCCGACAGCGACACCCCAGGCAACAGCGCGTGGCGCAGCACATGGCGAAAGCGCACCGCCAGATCACTCAGGCCACGGGTGCGGGCGGTGAGCACGAAGGGTTGCTCCAGGGTCAGCTCCAGCGACTCGCGGGTAACCTGGGCGATGAACCCGGCCAGCGGAATGGCCAGGGCGAAGGCCGGCAGCACCAGGCTGGCCAGGCCATCGCTGCCGGCCGGCGGGAACCAGCGCAGGCCGAAGGCGAACACTGCCAGCAGCACCACGCCGAGCCAGAAATGCGGCAACGAGGCGCTGAAGGTTTCCGCAAGCGAGGCCAGCCCGCCGACCAACCGCCCGCGTCCGGCGGTGACCACGGTGAGCAGCAGCACCAGCAGCCAGGCCAGCAGCAGCGCGGCGAAGGTCAGTTGCAGGGTCGCCCCGCCTTGCTCGGCCAGCACCCGCGTCACTGGCAGGTGCTGGCCGTAGGACACGCCCAGGTCACCCTGCAGCAGCCGCCACAAGTACAGCAGGTATTGCACCGCCACGGGCTTGTCCAGGCCGTATTCGATGCGCGCCGCTTCGATCGCTTCAGGGGTCGGGTTACTGCTCGGGCCGCCGAGAATCGCCAGCACCGGGTCGCCGGGCATCAGACGCATGGCGAAGAAGGTCAGTGTCGCCACCGCCCACAGCACCAGAGCGCCGCCGCCAAGCCGCACAGCGGCGCGCCGGCCAAGGGCTGCCCAACGCTCGCGGCGTGGGTCGGTCACAGCAAGGGAAGTCGGTTTCATTTGTTCACCCAAGCGTCGTAAAGGTAGGTGACCGCCAATGAAGCCTCCACAGCCACACCATGGGCGGTCTTGTACAGGCCCAGGCGCGTGCTCTGCGGGTAGGTGGTCAGTTGCAGGTACTGCGCGGCCGCCTGTTGCTGCGCCTGGTAGTAGAACTGCCGGCGCTGCTCGGGCTCCTGGGTGGCCAGGGCGCTGTCGAGCAGCGCGTCGTAGGCTGGGTCGGCATAGCCAGAGGAGTTCTGGTGATAGCCGCCAACCCCGGCCGGCTGCACGAAGGCGCTGGTGAAGATGATGCGCAGCACGTCCGGGGTGTTGGTGTTCCAGTAGCCCAGGCGGATGTCGTAGTCCCAGGCGGCTTGGCGTGCAGTGACCTGGGCATCGCTCATCTGCTCGAGCACCAGCTCCAGCCCGACTTGGCGCGTGGTGGCCTGTACCTGCTCCCACAGGGTCAGCTCCGAAGGCGTGGTGCGCGCGCCGACCAGCACCACGGCGCGCAGGCGCTGGCCGTTCTTGCTGCGGTAGCCTTCAGCGTCACGCGCAGTCCAGCCGGCGTCGTCGAGCAGCTTGGCTGCGCGTGCCGGGTCGTAGTCCTGGCTGCGTTCGAAGTCGGCACTGTAGAACGGCGTGGCGCTGCTCAGCGGCCCGCCGGCACGGGCGAACTCGCCGAAGTACACGCTTTTCAGCGCGCCTTCCACATCAGCGCTGCGCACGAAGGCCTCGCGCACGCGAATGTCATCGAACGGCTCGCGGCGCAGGTTGAAGGTGCCGTTGGTGGGGTTGCCGGGGCGCTGGGCGATGATCAGGTCGACATCCGGGTTGCGCCGCGCCGCTTCGTGCGACTCGGGCGGCAGGGTTTCGATCACATCGACCTCGCCTGCTTGCAACGAAGCGAAGCGCACCGACGGCTCTTGGATGAACTTCCAGACGATCCGCTCGAGGTAGGCCGGCCCCTGGTGCCGCGCGGTCGGCGGCGCCCAGTTGTAGTCCGGGTTGCGCACCAGTTCGACCTGGCTCTGTCGGTCCCAGCGCTGCACCTTGAACGGGCCGCTGCCGACCGGCGATTCACAGTTTTCATCACGGCTGCGCTGCAACGCCGTCGGCGATTGCATGCCGAGAAAGCCCTGGGCGAGCACTTCGAGGAACGCGGCGTAGGGCGTGGCCAAGGTCACTTCGGCGGTGTACTCGTCGATGATCCGGGTGCCGCGGTACTGGCGAATGTAACCACCGGCGGTGCTCGACTGGGTCTTGGGGTTGACGATGTGCTCGAGGTTGGCCTTGACCGCCTCGGCATTGAACGGCGTGCCGTCGGTGAAACGCACGTCGCGGCGCAGGTGGAAGGTGTAGTGCAGGCCATCGTCGGACACCTGCCAGTGCGTGGCCAGCCACGGGCCGATCTGCCCGTCGCTGTTCATCGACACCAGCGAGTCGAGGTACTGCTGGCCGACGAACACCTGGGGCATGTCGCCGGCCACGTGCGGGTCGAGGCAGGTCGGTTCACGATCAGTGGCGTACACCAGGGTGCCACCATGGATCGGCTCGGCGCTGTGCTGCGCCTGTTGCTCGGCGCGCTCGCAGCCCAACAGGGCCAGCGCGGCGCCGAGTGGAATCAGAAGAGAAGGAATACGGTTCAAGGGCGCTCCTGCAATGGCTGGGCTTCGACAAGGTCATTGCAGGACCCGTGCCGTTTTCAACTGCTTGATTTCGTTGAGGTTTGCCGGGCTTGGGCTGGTGACGCCGGGGCAAACTGTCGGGCGAGTGTTGGGCGCGCAACAGTTGCCCTGCGGCAGTGGCGCTCGAGGGTTATGGCGAGGGATTGGGCAAACGCCGATGCACCGCCGCAAGCGCGTTCAGCACCTCATCGCTCAGTTGCACCTCGAGTGCGCCGAGGTTCTCCTGCAACTGCGCAAGGCTGGTCTGCCCGGTGATTGCGCTGGCAACGAACGGCTGGCGAATGACGAAGGCCAGGGCCAGTTGCGCCGGGGTCAGGCCATGGGCACTGGCAATCTGCACATACTCGCCAATGGCCTGCTGGGCCTGCTCGCTGCCATAGCGGTTGAAGGTGCGGTACACCGAGGTCAGGCGTGAGCCTTCAGGGCGCGCCCCATTGAGGTACTTGCCAGTGAGGCTGCCGAAGGCCAGCGGCGAATAGGCCAGCAGGCTGACGCCCTCGCGGTGGGTGAATTCCGAGAGGCCGTTTTCGTAGGTGCGATTGAGCAGGCTGTAGGGGTTCTGGATGCTGGCGATGCGTGGCAGCCCACGCTCCTGGCTATGGCGCAGAAACTGCGCGACGCCCCAAGGGGTCTCGTTGGACACGCCGATGTGGCGGATCTTGCCGGCCTTGACCTGTTCGTCGAGCACCGCCAGGGTCTCGTCGATGGCGGCGGTCTGTGGGTGGTCGTCGATGTAGGGGTAGTCGCGGGCGCCGAAGAAATTGCTGGCGCGGTCGGGCCAGTGCAACTGGTACAGGTCGAGGTAGTCGGTTCGCAGCCGGCGCAGGCTACCGTCCAGGGCTGCGACGATGTTCTTGCGGTCGTGATGGCTCAGGCCATCACGGATGTGCGTCTGGCTGCCCGGCTCACGGGCTGGGCCGGCGATCTTGCTGGCCAGCAGCAGTTGATCTCGCCGGCCACGGGCCGCCAGCCAATTGCCCAGGTAGCGTTCGGTGGTGGTCCAGGTTTCAGCGCGGGTGGGCGTGGGATACATCTCGGCGGTGTCGATGAAATTGACCCCGGCTGCCACTGCGGCATCGAGCTGCTGGTGGGCGTCCTGTTCGCTGTTCTGGTGGCCCCAGGTCATCGTGCCGAGGCTGAGCAGGCTGACGTTGAGGTCGGTGTGGCCAAGTAAGCGGTAGCGCATGGTGTCGAGCGTCCTTGAAGTGTCCTTGAAGTGGCGAAGCGGCAATGCCGTTCAAACGGCGCGAGCCGTGCGCTGCCGGGCTTCGGTGAACTGGTTGACGGCCTTGGGTAGGCCGAGGTGCTCGCGCAGGGTAGTGCCGCTGTACTCGCGGCGGAACACGCCGCGCTGTTGCAGCAGCGGCACCACCTCTTCGACGAACACTTGGGCGCCGGAGGGGAACATGTCGGGCATGATGTTGAAGCCGTCGCCGGCACCTGCGAGGAACCACTCGGTGAGGGTGTCGGCGACCTGCTCCGGGGTGCCGACCGCCAGCCGGTGGCCGACCAGAATGCGCCGCGACAACTGGCGGATGGTGAGGTTTTCCCGCCGCGCCAGGTTCAACTGAGCCTCGAGAAAACCTTGCGAACCACGCTCGAATTCGGCCACGGCGCCGATGCGTTGCCAGGGCAGCGGCGCGTCCGGGTCCAGTTCACTGGCATCGATGCCGATGCGCCCGGCCACCTGCTGCAACAGGCCGTGCTCGCCATGCCAGGCGTTGAGCTCGTCGAAGCGCGCGTGGGCTTCGGCTTCACTGCTGGCGATCACCGTCGACAGCCCAGGCATGATTTTCAGGTGCTGCGGGTCGCGGCCCCAGGCGCGGGCACGGGCTTTCATCTCCTGATAGAAAGCCTGACCGTCGGCCAGGGTGGTCTGGGTGGTGAAAATCGCATCGGCGAAGCGCGAGCCCAATGCCTTGCCACCTTCCGACGACCCGGCCTGCACCAGCACCGGCCGACCCTGGGGCGAGCGCGGCAGGTTGAGTGGGCCCTTGACCTGAAAATGCTTGCCGACAAAATCCAGCGTGTGCACCTTGCCCGGGTCGGCGAAACGCCCGCTGCGGCGGTCACCGATGACTGCGTCCTCCTCCCAGCTGTCCCACAGCTTCAGGGTCACGTCGACGAACTCTTCGGCGCGCCCGTAGCGATCGACATGCAGCGGCGCACCGCTGAGGCCGAAGTTCTGTGCGGCGGCGTCGGCGGCGTTGGTGACGATGTTCCACGCCGCACGCCCGCCGCTGATGTGGTCGAGCGAGGCAATACGCCGGGCCAGGTTGAACGGCTCGTTATAGGTGCTCGAGCAGGTGGCGATCACGCCGATGCGTTCGGTGGCCGCGGCGACGGCGGTGAGCAGCACGGTCGGCTCCAGCCGCCCGCCCGGCTGCGCGGCGACATCCGGCGGCAGCGCCGGGCCGTCGGCGAGGAAGATCGCGTCCAGGCAGCCGCGTTCGGATAAACGCGCGATATCGCGGTAGTAGTTGACGTCGATATAGGCATCGAGCGCCGCCTCGCCCTGGCGCCAGGCGCCGGAGTGCGAGCCGAAGCCGAGGATGTTCATGCCCAGGCTCATTTGTTTGGTGCTCATGTCAGGCTCCTGATCAGACTGCGCTGGCTTCATCGCCGCTGCCTTGGCCTTCGCTGGCCGCGGCATGACGGGCACGCCAGGCCTGGGCCGGGCTGATGCCGTTGAGGTAGTAGTCGCCCAGCGCCTGCTCGCGGTAGATCGCCGGGTTGTGCGAGGCCAAGGTGCGGGCATTGCGCCAGTGGCGGTCGAGCCGGCGGCTGTTGCTGGTGGCCGAGGCACCGCCCACTTCGAACAGCAAGGTGCTGGCCTCCAGCACCTGGGCAAGGACGATCTGCTGGGCCTGGAAGGTGTGGATTTCCGCATCGGTGTACAGCTGCTCGGGCACCTCGCCCTGCTGACCGGCCTCGTACACCGCTTGCAGGCTCTGCGCGACCGCCGCGACCTGCGCCTGGGCAGAGAACGCCAGGCTCGACAGACGACCGATCACCGCCTGCACCAGTGGATCGGCGCTGGGCCGCGACTGCCCCGGCACACCGAACGCGCGGGTGCGGCCCTGAACGAAGGCCACCGCATCGGCCAGCACCGCATGGGCGATCCCGGCCAGGGTGGCCAGGTGCACCGCTTGGTAGAACGCTGTGAGGTACGACTCGGCGCGCAACTCGCCTTTGGCGAAGCGCCGCAGCACGTGTTGCTCCGGCACCGCGACCTGCTCGAAGCGGGTGGTGCCGCTGCCAGTCAGGCGCTGACCGAAGCCATCCCAGTCATCGATGCGCTGCACGCCGGCGGCGTCGGTCGGCACCGCCAGGCTGACGAAGCCATCGCCATGGTTGGCCACCGCCGCCACCCAGTCGGCGTACAAGGTGCCGGTGCAGTAGTACTTCTCGCCATCGAGGCGGTAGCCGTCGGCACTGTCGCTCAACTGCACGGTATTGCTGGTGCTGTCGCTGCGCTCGGCCATGGCCGCGCCCCACAGCTCACCGGCGCTGACGCGGGCGAACCAGTAGTCCTGCGAGGCACTGTCGTTGCTTGCCAGGCGGCCTTCGACGAAGCCGAAGTGGGCGCGGAAGATCTGCGGCAGGTTGGAGTCGGCCTGGCCCAAGCGCTGCAACTGGCGCAGCAGCTGCGGCAGGCTGGCGCCCAGGCCGCCATGGCTGCGTGGCACCCGCAACGCGCCGAAGCCTGCGTCGCGCAACCACGCCACCGGTTCATGGGCCAGGCTGCGCTGCTGCTCGCGGGCGAGCGCGCCCTCGGCGATGCGTGCATGGATCGGCGCGAAGCGAGCGTCGAGTTCGGCGTCGGTAAGAGGGGGTGAAGTCATGAACGGGTCCTTTCGAGGCGGCTCGGGAAAGCGTGATGAAGCTGCTCGAAGGGCTATTGCAGGGGACGTGCCAGGGGTTGGACCGCCTGTTTGCGGGGGATGGCGGAGCTTGAAGTTGTGCCTGCCAGGCAAACTGTTCGAGCGCTGTTGCGCCGCCAACAGTGTGCGCAAGGCACAGCGCCGAGGGTGCTGTGCAGACCTCGTCTCGCCGGGCGACGCCTGCATCTGTTGCAGCAGCAACAGTGGCGCAACAAAACGTCGTGTTCAGGCCATTGGACACGCCCTGGAACGCCGCTTTGCGCGGCTCTGGCGGGGTCTGGCCGGTGGCACGGAAACTGCTCTGACCGCTACTGGCAGGCCTGACTATTCCCATAGAACGCCGAGGACCTACGATGACTTTGAAGGAATACGACAATGCGTGCGATCCATCCCCACCCCCTGCGCGTGGCCATCCGCCACGCCGCCCTGGCCACCGCCACCGCCGCCTGGCTCACCCCGGCAACGTTGCTGGCCGCCGACCAAACACTCGGTACCGTCACGGTACAAGCCGCCAAGCAATCTGAAGTGCAGAGCGCTGCCAGTGCCCTGGCCGAAGTGCCAGGCGGCACTAGCGTGGTCGACAGCGAAGAAGTGGCCAAGGGCCGCACCGCGACCCTGCAAGACACCCTCGCCTACCAGCCCGGAGTGTTCGTGCAGTCCACCGGCGGCAACGATGCGGCGAAGATTTCCATCCGCGGTTCGGGCGCCAACACAGCGCCGGGCTATTTCCGCGAAGGCATCAAGTTTCTCTTCGACGGCCTGCCGCTGACCGGCCCCGGCGGCACGCCCTATGAGTTGCTCAACGCCAGCGGGGTCAACTACAGCGAAATCCTGCGCGGCGCCAACGCCTTCCAGTACGGCGCACTGACCCTGGGCGGTGCGGTGAACTTCGTCAATCACAGCGGTTACAGCGCCCCCGGCCTGCGCGTGCGTGCCGAGGCCGGCAGCTACCACTATCAGAAGCAGAGCATCAGCTACGGCGGCGTCGAGGGCGACCTGGACTACTACCTGCAAGCCGACAACTACCGCAACCAGGGCTATCGCGAGCACAGCCTGTCGCAGAGTTCAGGCATCGTCGCCAACGCCGGCTACCGCTTCAGCCCCAAGCTTGAAACGCGCCTGCTGCTGCGTTACCGCGACGAAGTGCACAACGACCCCAGCGCCACCACCCTCGACGCTGCCCTCAAGCACCCGCGCCGAGCCAGCGCCACCGCAGTCACCAGCGGCGCCGGTGCACGCCGTCCGGGCACGATCTGGCTGGGCAGCAAGACGACCTACACCTTCGATGACGATGCGCGGTTGACCTTTGGCCTGACCTACCACGACTACCGCCACACCAACAATCCGCGCAGCCCGAGCAACCCCAGCTACTGGGACTGGCACGACCTGGGCCTACTGCTGAGTTACGACCGTATCGATCAACTGTTCGGTCGCGAAAGCCGCAGCAGCATCGCCTTCACCTCCACTCAGCATCTGCGCGGCGGGGTCAACTCGGCCAACGACGACAAGCAGACCTTGAAACAGGTCGATTACAAGGATTCCTTCGACCGGGTGATCTCGCTGGGCAACGATTTCAACCTGGTCGACAAGCTGTGGCTGACCAGCGGCGTGTCGTTCATCAATGTGCGGCGCAAGGTCGACATCGACCGCGCGGTCAACCCCAACACCACCGACTTCCCGCAGCACGTCGACTACGACAACTGGAGCGCCGCACCGCGCATCGGCCTGCGCTACGAGCTCAACCCCAATCTGCAACTGTTCACCAACTTCAGCCGCAGCATCGACCCGCCAGCGTCTTGGGAATATTCCGGTTCCGGCCCGACCCTGGCCTACGCCCGGCCCCTGGTGGAGCAGAAAGGCAACACTTTCGAGGTCGGCATCAAGGGCTCGCACGGCATTTTCGACGGCAGCCTGGCGCTGTACCGCTCGTGGCTGCGTGACGAACTGCTGAACGTGCAGCTGATTCCTGCCACCGGCAATTCCGTCGCCGTGACCGGCGCCTTCAACGCCTCGCCGACCATTCACCAGGGCGTCGAGGCTGGCCTCAACACCCGTCTGTGGGAAAACGACCAGGGCGATCAGGTGCGCTGGCGTCAGGTGTATACCTACAACGACTTCTACTACCGCCACGATGAAACCTTCGGCAACAACCAGTTGCCCGGCGTACCCAAGCACATCTACCAGGGCGAGGTGCAGTACCAGCACCACAGCGGCTGGTACACCGGCATCAACACCCAGTCCGCCTCGCGTACCTCGGTGGACTACGCCAACAGCCTGTACGCGCCGTCCTACACCATATGGGGTGCGAACGTTGGCTATGAGGCGCCTAAAGGCAACTGGAAAGTCTCGCTGGATCTGAAGAACCTGGCCAACAAGGCCTATGTCACGGCCGTAACGCCGGTGTACAACGCCCGCGGCCAGGACACCGCAGCGTTCTGGCCCGGCGACGGCATCGGCGCCTACGTGGGCATCGAAGCGCGCTACTGAGCAGCGCCTGCATCAGATGCACAAAAGGACCGCCGTGCGGTCCTTTTGCCTTGTTGGAGACCTGCCCGAAACGGCTGGCCCCGGTTCACCCAGGTATCAGAAATCCACCGAAGCGCTGAGCGACAAGGTACGCGGAGCACCCAGCACCAGGTAGTTCTGGCCGGGGTAACCGCCGGTGGAAGCCCAATAGTCGCGGCCGGCGACGTTGTCCAGGCGCGCACGCAGGGTCACGTCCTTGTCGTCGACCTTGAAGCCATAGCGTGCGCCGAGGTCCAGACGCGTCCACGACGGGATGTCCAGGGTGTTGGCGGTGTTCACGTACTGACGGCCGGTGTAGATGACTCGGCTGGTCAAGGTTAGGCCATCGACACCCGGCACGTCCAACTCGCCACCGATATTGGCCTGGACCTTGGGCACACCGATCGCCCGGTTGCCATCATCGACGCCATTCTGGGTCTTGGTCAGCTTGGCATCGAGCAAGGTCACCCCGCCCAGCAGGCGTACGCCCTGGGTCGGCTCGCCGAACATCGACAGCTCGACGCCGCGGTTACGTTGCTCGCCGCCATCCTTGAACACCAGGTTGTCGACGATAGCCACCGGCTTGCGCGTTTCGAACACCGCCAGGCTGCCACCCAAGCCACCGCCGTCGTACTTGAGGCCGAATTCGGTCTGTTTGGCGACGTAGGGGGCGAGTGAGGCGCCTGGGTTGAGGATTGGCGCGGTGGAGCCATCCGGCAGTGTCGTAGTGGCCCCGGCGGTATCGCCCTTGGTCAGGCCCTCGATGTAGTTGCCGTAGACCGACCACTGCTCATCCAGCTGATAGACCACACCGGCGACCGGAGTGGTTTCGTAGCGGTTGTACTTGGAGGTCTTGTTGCCAGTGTCGTAGTCATAACCGGTGACATCCAGCCCCTGTCGGCGTGCGCCCAAGGTGACTTGCAACTGGTCGTCGAAGAACCCCAGGGTGTCGGCGATGGCGAGGCTTTGGGTGTGGGTGCGAGCAACAATTTTAGGGTCGGAAAGCGATCCACTGAATCTCACATTATCGGGTTTGGCAAAACCAACCGGGTTGTACAGATCATCGGTGAAGCCGCCGAAGTTACCGGCCCAGGCATTGCGCTCCTTGGTGTCGTACATCGATCCGGAAACCACCCACTGATGAGAGACAGGCCCGGTTCGCACGTTGTAGCGCATACCGACTTCTCCTGTGGTGACAGTGTCTTCGCGGTAGTTGTCGAAGCGGTTGGCTCGGGTTACGCCCGCAGCGTCGGACGACGGGTTGGCCAGCACGTTCTTCTCTTCGCCCTTGCGCATGCCGACGGCAGCCCAAGTGGTGACCGCTTCGGTAAGGTCGTACTCGGCGCGCAGCGTGCCGAATGCCTGTTTCTCCTTCGAGTAGGTCCACGACTGGCCGTAGTTCTTGTCGGCATCGGGTGGGCTAGGCACCCCACCACGCGGCGTTACGCTCGGCTGCGGCGTATCGATGAAGTGGTACTGCTGGCCGATGTCACCCGACAAGCGCAGACGATCGCCCTGGTAGTCCAGACCCAGCGCGAACATATCCAGGTTGCGGTCCTGATCCTCTACCGCCGTCTCACCACCGCGCTTGGCCGCGTTGACCCGCACACCAAAACGATCGCCTTCGCCAAAGCGCCGCGCCACGTCCGCCGACACCGTGCCGAAGCCACGGTTTTCCGCACCGACGGTCAGGCGCGTCAACGGCTCGTTGGGCGCCCGCTTGGGCAGAATGTTGATTGCCCCACCGATGCCGGTGCCACCCGGCGCCGCACCATTGAGGAAGGCACTGGCGCCGCGGAACACCTCGACCCGCTCGATGAACTCCGCCGCAACATACTGGCGAGGCAGCAATCCGTACAAACCGTTGTAGGCAATGTCATCGGAGTACAGCGGAAAACCGCGCACTACGTACAGCTCCTGAAAATTGCCGAAGCCCCGCGCCGTGCGCACCGACGGGTCGTTCTGCAAGATGTCCGCAACGCTGTGCGCCTGCTGGTCCTGAATCAGCTGGTTGGTATACGACGTCGAAGTGAACGGCGTCTCCATGTAATCCTTGTTGCCAAGAATACCGACCCGCCCACCGCGAGCGACCTGCCCGCCCTCGTACTCCGGCACCAGCCCGTCCCGCGACGCATCGGCACTGGCCGAAATCGCCGTTTCCTCCAACTCCATCACCACCCCACCACCCTGGCTGGCAGCTCGCTCAGCCGGCTGCGCCTCCTCCACCGGAATCTCCAGCGCCGCCTGCGCCGCCAGCACCAGCGGCGAGCTGAAACTGGCGATCAAGCCAATGGGCAACCAAATCGAAGTCAGAGCGTTTCTGCGAGGAAAATGGGGAATGGGCATGGGCAAACCTGTTGATCGTTATGAACATGCACTCCGAAGAGCACTCAGCGGAAGACCCGCATCATAGCGAATAGGAATCTTTCTCGTATTGTTTTTATTTTCGCTGTGTGTACCACCGCAACGTCGCCCTAGGCGAAACCGATGGCTGTGGGCCTCGGCGTGGTGGCTGTTGAGGGGAAAGGAATTCTCGGCTCCATGCTCGTTGGATGCCTCCTGTGTGCGGCTTGGTTGAATCCCAAGACTACGTGGAAACCAGAGAGAAACCCGTTTGGACCAGAACTCGGGGCGCTGTTTTTTGCCACCCTCAGAAACGCAAAAACCCCTGATCACTCAGGGGTTTGAATGTGGCGGAAGCGTAGAGATTCGAACTCATCAAATGGCTCAGCGCCTGGCTGGAACCCTTGATTTCCGTGGGCTTGCGGACGTGTGTGTGCGTGCTTTTGTTCCCAAGATATTCCCAGTGCTTGTGCGTGAGTCGTTCGCCTAGAAGGTAGCCGGTAGGGAAAACGCCATTTCAGGTTGACCCATCAAAAAAAGGTAATTTTGGTAATCGGGATTCGAAAAACCGCTGTAGGCCCCGCAGATCAAGGCTTGTAGAGGAGTACGGATAGGTAATTTTTTGGTAATTGAAAGGTAACTGGATTACCCAAAGAACAGGTTGATTGGTCATGTAAATAAATCGTTTAAAATCAAATAGATAGCAGAAAATTACCTTTCTGCTTACCTGAGATTACCTAGTTGGGTAATCGTCGAAACCCTTTAGATATAAGGCCTCCAGAGCGATCCGCACCTCTCCTAACCGAAATTACCTTTTTTGGATGGGTCCGGCTGAAAACGCTCTGGCTGCCCCTTTAAGGGATCACTGGACGTACTCTCGTCGCAGGGATTTGCAGGTGGGCTTGCGGCATTCCTGAGCCGTCCCAAGCCAGGGCCAACGCCATGGCCCCGCAGCGCCGAGGTGCGGAAATACCGACACGTTTAGCCCGCAGGCGTGGCGGGGGGACGATTGCGCGCCAGCTGATCTTAGTGCCTCTGAGCGATCCGCAAAGGTACCAATCGGCTGCGTCGATTACGATTCCACCTCCCAAATCCAGCGCTAACCCCGATCCACCGCTGGACTCGGAGATGGCTCTTCGCTAGCATCCCAAACAGCTATATCGACATTGAGAACGCAAAGGATACTGCGATGGTTGACTTCCGATCACGACTCAAAAATAAGACGGCAGAACGTAAAACTCATCCGATAGAGATTTATGATTCTCTGGACAGGCGCAGCGAAGCAGGGCCTCTCCGCCCATCTCAACATGCGATCTTGGATGCTTGGCACAACGACCACAGATCGAAGCGAGACAATATAATCAAGTTGCATACAGGCGAGGGCAAGACATTAATAGGCCTCCTATTGCTTCAAGCAAAGCTAAATGAAACGCAAGAACCCAGCCTATTTGTGTGCCCTAATATTTATCTTGCGAACCAAGTAAGGTTAGAGGCTAGAAAATTCGGGATCCCTTTTTGCGAGATAGGGAGCGATGGCGAAGTACCTGATGACTTCGTGGTAGGGAAAAGCATTCTAATCACACATGTGCAAAAACTTTTCAACGGGAAAACCAAGTTTGGGCTATTTAATAAGTCGATAGCCGTAGGCTCTGTTGTATTAGACGACTCCCACGCATGCATTGACTCAATCCGATCATCACTCACTGTAACAATTCCTAAAGACCACGAAATCTATAAAAAACTTCTTCAAATATTTGAGTCTGATCTCCGTGAGCAGGGTGAAGGAAGCTACCTCGAAATAGAGAACGGCACCTACAATACGATGCTTCCAGTGCCATACTGGAGCTGGATCGAACGAAAAGACGAAATCACTCGGCTACTGCTAGAATATAGAGAATATAAAAAAATAGCATTCGCCTGGGAGCTTATAAAAAATCAACTAAATCACTGCCAAGCTTTCTTCTCCGGGAACCATCTAGAGATTTCCCCAATACTCATGCCCATTGGAGCATTCGGGTCATTTGCAAAGGCGAAGCAGCGAATTTTAATGTCTGCTACTACGCAGGATGACTCTTTCGCAATCAAAGGTCTCGGTTTCGATATCAAGGCCGTTGAGCAACCACTGACCAATCCAACGCTCCGCTGGTCTGGCGAAAAAATGATCTTGATTCCGTCATTAATCGATACCACTCTAGATCGAGAATTCATCGTAGACTGGCTAGCAAGACCTTTGACAAAGAAAAAGTTTGGAATCGTGTTTCTAACTCCAGACTTCAGCAAAGAAGCACAATACTCTAAGCTCGGCGCGCAGGTAGCAAAAACGGAAACTATATTCAGCATTGTCCAAGATCTAAAAAATGGAAAAGTTGAAAATTCAGTTGTTTTCGCCAACAGATATGACGGAATCGATCTACCTGATGATGCTTGCCGTATATTGGTACTTGATTCGAAGCCATATTTTGACTCACTACTAGATCGATATGAAGAGGAGTGCCGCATTGAAAGCGACATCATCAACATAAAGGTTGCCCAAAAAGTTGAGCAGGGGCTTGGGCGAAGTGTACGCGGTGAAAAAGACTACAGCATCATTATCATTACAGGTGGAAACCTTACAAAATTCATAAAAAGCCAGTCCACCAAAAGATATTTTTCAAGTCAAACACAAAAACAAATTGACATAGGTTTACAAATCGCATCATTTGCCAAAGAAGAAACTGAGAAAGAAGCTGACCTGAAAAAAATACTCTTCAGCACCATCAACCAGTGTTTACAGAGGGATGATGCCTGGAAAGAGTTTTACGTTGAAGAGATGGAAGGAATCGACGACGCTAGTCGCCGAGAAGCCCTATATGACGTTTTGAAAATTGAGTATGATGCGGAAGTTTTGTATGCAGCAGGGAAGTTTGACAAGGCATGTGAAATCATGCAAAACCTCAGCGATCGCTTCAGCTCGAATCCAACCGAGAAAGCGTGGTATTTGCAACAGCTCGCCAGATACAAATTCAGCACTAGCAAGATTGAATCAAATACAATTCAGGCAACAGCGTTCGGCTTGAACACACACTTGCTCAAGCCGAAAAGTGGGATTACGTACAAAAAAATTAACTACATTAATGAGAATAGACTTAGCAGAATTAAAGACTGGCTTAAAAGCTTCAAGTCCAGCGAAGAGTTCCAGCTTACAATTAGCGACATCCTTGACAACTTAGCCTTTGGTGTCGCGTCTGAAAAATTTGAGGCTGCAATCAAACAAGTTGGCGAGGCACTTGGATTTATCAGTCAGCGGCCTGACAAAGAAATCAAAAAAGGCCCAGACAATCTGTGGTGCGTAGCGCCTAATAGCTACATCATGCTGGAAAGCAAAAACGAAGTAGAGAGTAACCGCGTCGAAATCAATAAGCACGAAGCGGGCCAGATGAACACTCACTGCGGATGGTTTACTGAAAATTATGGGGACGCCAGCTGTAAAAGAATACTGATAATCCCGACCAAGAAGCTGTCCTACCACGCAAACTTTACTCATGAAGTTGAGATAATGCGCAGGACTTCCCTCAACAAACTCAGAGATAACTTCAAAAGCTTTACCACAGAGCTGATCAGTTACGACTTGGAAACTATCAGCGATGGAAAACTCAACAAACTCATAGACTATTATAAGCTGGACGTTGAAAGCTTACTATCCGATTACTCAGTGAAGCACACTAAATCCGCCAGCTAGACCTAGCCCGCTATAGGCGGGCCAACCCACACAGCCCATTCGAAAGCCATTGTGCTCGCAATGGCTCTAAAATGCAAAGCTGGTGAGAGCTTCTTAACTGTCGCTTACTTTCGCTTGAATGAGAGCTCGCCGTATTTGACACTTTGGTACGACGCCATCTAAGGTGCCCGAATGGTCCAGGACTTCATTAAGAGAGATTGCAATGACCGATCTGTGGAACCCTACTAATGGGATATATACGGCCACAGCGCCGCTACTACCTGTAATCACGAATTTTCCGAGCTTAGACATAGGAGTATGGAGTAGCGCTCTCATTAGCGCCGGGTTTGGCGCTGGATTTGGTGCTTGGATGGCGGGCCGTATAGCCAGAAATGCGAAACTCAGAGACGAATTACTCAGCGAGCTTAGGGCTATTGACGTCGCATTGACTCTGTCCTTCTCAGCTCTCAATGTGGCAGGGTCGCTTAAAAAGCAATTCATTTCCGCAATTTGTGAAAAGCATAAATCTGACCTAGAACAATTTGAAGCTTACAAAGCAGAAAAAAACAAAAACATTCCCTTTAGTCTAAATATAGAAAATCTAAGAATTCAAAAAATCACACCACCTATCTCTGAGCTACAGTCCCTCATCTTCGGAAGCATGAATGTTTCGCCGAATGGGGTCAGGTCATTGACAGCGCTCGCAGATTCAGTTTCATGCTTGAATAACTTCATTGATGAGTACAATGCCATTCTTGAAAAGTTTAAGAATTCAGAATTACCTGAAGGATTCACCTCGTACCACTTTTACCTCGGCATACCCGTGAAAGGAGTGGTTAACAACGAGTACGGTACCTCAGTCCAAGGAATGGCAGTTTACGTAAATGACATTCTATTCTTCGCACGTAAACTCGCAGACTGCCTCACAACCCAAGGCTTCAACGTTCGCGACCGCTTCAAGAAGTTAACCGGCGAGAAGCGCCTAATTCGCCGACTAGCTGTTATCGATGATGAAGGCAGCCTCATACCTCCCGATAGTGATTACGAAGGCTGGATGAGAGGTTGGGAAGAAGATTCTAACGAGAATGCTATGACGTCCAAATTTTGGCATCGGAAAAAGACTTAATTTCCTCACCTTCTATAAGGCATTCGCTGCTCATTTCGCGAGACATCTCCACACCTAGGCTAGCTTGCGAAGTTTCCAAAGCGCAAAACTTCTTCGCCGATCCAGTGATTGATTTGGGCTAGGCGTGCTTGGATCGGCTCCAACTCATTCACCCCCCAAATCTCCGCCGCCTCCTTAATGGACCCAAACCCCCCAGCATTCTGCGGCACCACCCCCATCAACTGCGGCGGTATCCTCAACGCCGCCAGCAAATCATCCCGACTAATATTCTTGATCGCCCCAAAGTCATCTTTAGCCGCCACCTCACTAATCGGCAACAACTGAATCCCATCCTTCTTCCCATTCGGCGCATACATGAACAGGTTACGGAAATTCCCCGGCCCCTTGGAATTCTTCATCGCATCCCGCAGATCATCGACAAACTGCTCACTGTGCGCAGGGTCAGTCATGTACAAGATAAACCCCGCATGACTGCCATTCTGGTAATACTTACGCCGAAACAGCGTAGCGCTTTCATTCAACAACGCACTCTGTAACGCCGGCAACCATTCCGGCAAACCGTACACTTCCTGGTTGATATCAGCCTCGCGCAAGTGGCAGATGCTGCCAGCCTTGAACACATGTTCATCATTCCAGCCGCGTACCTGGTAGTAAGTCTGCAAGTCGATCCCGCGGCGCATGTACTTCGCCAGGCACGGTTGCAGGCCGAGGGCCTGGCGCAGCATGTTGTCTTTCTTCTCCAGGTACAGGTTGCCGCACCATCCCCAATCCATGACGATCTGCTCGAACGCTTGCCTGCTCAGCAGTCGGTGGGGAATGAAACTGCGCACCAGCATGTTGCGTTTGAAGGTCAGCCCTGATTGCAGATACACGCTGGCGCGGGTGGATCGGGCCAGGCCGTCGAGGTTGACCGGCGGTTCATACCAGCGGCCATTAGACCAACACTCCAGGTAGTCGAGTATTTCCCGGCCATCGAGCACGGGCACCGGTTCGCCAAAGGTAAAGGCCATGGCCTCGCCTGCCCTGCCCTTTGCAGCCAGCTCGCCGTGTTGAATCGGCTTGTCACTATCGCTCATGCATAAATCTCCATAAATCCGGTATTGGCCGTGGTCTGCCCTTCCAACGGCTCGTTGTGCAGGGCGTGAAACAGCGCCCACGCCAGATCGGCGTGGCCGGTGGATTCGGTGCGGCCTGCGGTGTAAGTGAATTGCCGCCCGCCGGCGGTCAGGGTCTTGCGGATCGCCATGAGCGACTGGGCGACGTCGGTCCAGCCGGCGTCGAACTCCAGGCGGCCTTTACTGATGACGTCGACGGCCTTCATCACCAGGCGCGACTTCACCTCTGGGCTGTAGGAAAAGGTCCGCAGCCCAGGAAAGAACTGCCGCACCAACTGCGCCACCGCCGACCCCATCCCCGTGGTGTCGATGCCGATGTAGGTGACCCAGTAGCGCTGCGTGACCTTGCGGATGGTCTCGGCCTGGGCGTTGAAGTCCATGCCGCGGAACTGGTGGCGCTCGAGCACGCGAAACGTGCCCCCCGGCACCAGCGGTGGGGCTACCACCACCAGTCCGGCGCTGTCAGTCGTTTCTGCCGGGTCATAGCCGACCCACACCTGACGGTCGGCAAAGGGTCGGGCGGCGAACGGCTTGTAGTCGCTCCACACCGCCCAGCTGTCGACCATGCATGGCTGCAACATCGCCAGAGGGAAGATGCTCGCGCCGTCGTCGACGAATTCGCACATCAGCAGGTTCTGGAATGCGGCGGCGTCGTATTCGATGCGCAGGTCATCAAGCTCGAACAGGTCGCAGCCCCGCGCCTCTGCGTCGAGAATGGTCACGATCTGCCGCCAGATCCTGTCCTCGCACAACCGGCCCTGTTGCAGCGCTCGGTGGCTCACATCCAGCTTGAGGTGTTTGGCGGTCGGCTTGCCCTTGTTCAGCCGCTCGCCCGTCCACCAGGTATACGCCGGGTGCGCCATGCTGCTGGGGGTCGAGAAATAGGTCTTGCGAAAGCGCTTTTGCAGGGCCATGGCCGAGGCGGCCTTTTCGACTTCTTTGAAGCCGTGGACCCAGAAAAACTCATCGAAGTAGAAATTGCCTGTGCGGCCCTGGGCCGTGCGGAAGTTGGTGCCAAGAAAGTGCAGCTCGGCGTTGTTCCACAGCACGATGGGATCGCCGGTCAGCTTCACGCCCAGCACTTCGTTGAGGAACGCCTGCATGTAGGTCTTGAACTGGTGCGCCTGGGCCTTGCTGGCAGAGAGAAAGATCTGATTGCGCCCGGTGGTGATGGCGTCGATCAGCGCCTCGCGGGCGAAGTAGAACGTTGCGCCGATCTGCCGGCTCTTGAGCAGCATGCGCGTGCGCTGGTTGCCGGCGCGATACCAGTCGAGCTGGTAATCGAAACACTGATCGCGGAAGGCCTCGACCAATGTTTCGATCTGCTGCTCATCCAGCGCGTTGCGCACTGCCGTCTTCTTTGGTGCTTCGTTGCGCCTGGCGATGTTGGGGTTCAGGTCTGTTTCACTGCCGCCGCCCTGGTAGCGCTGAATCCGCGCCTGACGTTCCAGTTGCCGGTGCAGCAGGTCGATTTCCTTGAAGTCGCCGCCGTTCTTGCCGTCCTTGAGGATCAGTTGCACCAGGCGCGCCTCCAACGCCCCGCCGATGCGCTCGACGCTGTCAGCCCGGTCCCAGCCGTCGCGGGCCTTCCAGCTGTGCACGGTCTTTTCCTTCTCGTGCAGGTAGTCGGCGATATCGGTGATGCGCCAGCCGGTCCAGTAAAGGAATTTGGCGTGGCGACGGGCGTCGGTGGCGGGCTGGGCGGTGGTGTTCATGGCGCCGATGCTGCCGGTCGCGGGCGCGAACCCCTATCGCGCCCGCCTGTAGCCCGCTGCCCTACAGCCAGCGCACGTTGCCGGCCAGCGCCCTGCTGCCGACCATGGCCCTCATCGCACGGCACAACGCCACTGCCTCGAGGACACCGCCCATGGCCGGCAAGACCGACACCCCCACCAAGAAACACCGCAGCAAGTTCTTCCGCGTCGCCGTGGAAGGTGCCACCACCGACGGCCGTACTATCGAACGCCAGTGGCTGGTCGATGCGGCGGAAACCTACAGCCCCAACACCTACGCCGCTCGCGTCTGGCTGGAGCACCTGCGCAGCCTGCTCCCCGACGGCCCGTTCAAGGCCTATGGCGATGTCGTGGCGTTGAAAACCGACGAGGTGGAAGTCGCCGGCAAGCGCAAACTGGCGCTGTTTGCCCAGATCGAGCCGACCGCCGAACTGATCCAGCTGAACAAGGCGCGGCAAAAGCTCTACACCAGCATCGAGATCCGCCCGAAGTTCGCCGACACCGGTCGCGCCTATCTCGACGGCATCGCCGTCACCGATACCCCCGCCAGCCTTGGCACGGAAATGCTCACCTTCAGCGCCCAGCACCCCGATGCCAACCCCTTGCAGGCGCGCAAGCAAGACCCCGGCAACCTGTTCAGCGAGGCGGTCGAGGTCGAGCTGGAGTTCGACGAAGTGGGCGACGCCGAAGGCCGCGTCGCCGGCCTGTTCGCACGAGTGCTGGAGGCCTTGGGCAAGCACCGCCACGACAACAGCCAACACGCCTTGCAGTTCACCGAACTGACCGAAGCAATAGAAGCGCTGGCCGAGCACGCCCGCGAACAGTTAACCGCCGCGGCCGTCGAGCAGGCCGAGCGCAGCACCCTCGCGACTCGCCTGCACACCCTGCAAACGCACTTCGACGACCTGGTGCAACGCCTCGGCACCACCCAGGACCGCACCCAGCAAGATCGCCCGCCCGTTTCCGGTGGCAGCGGTCGCGACCTCACCGACTGCTGAACCCCGCGCTCACGACTACCCGGAGACTTCCATGCGTAACGAAACCCGCCTGCTGTACAACGAATACCTGACGCAACTGGCGAAGCTGCACGGCGTGCCAGACGTCACCACCAAATTCGCCGCTGCCCCCGCCGTCGCGCAAAAGCTGGAAAGCCGGATTCAGGAATCCAGCCAGTTCCTCAGCATGATCAACACCTATCCGGTCACCGACCAAATGGGCGAAAAGATCGGCCTGGGCGTCAACGGCAACATCGCCAGCACCACCGACACCGATGCCAAAGCCCGCGAAACTCGCGACCCGACCGGCTTGGATAACCGCGGCTACATCTGTACCCAGACCAACTACGACACCCACCTCAAGTATCCGAAGCTCGATGCCTGGGCCAAATTCCCCAACTTCCAGGCGCGCATCCGTGACGCCATCATCAAGCTGATGGCGCTCAACCGCATCTGCATTGGCTGGAACGGCACCACCCGTGCCGCCACCTCCAACCCGGCGACCCACCCGCTGCTGCAAGACGTCAACGTCGGCTGGCTGGAAAAAATGCGCCAGGAAAACGCAGCCCGGGTGATGTCGGAAGTCGTCGCCGAGAGCGGCAAGATCGCCATTGGCGCCGGCCAGGACTTCGAGAACATCGACGCCCTGGTGTTCGCCATGGTCAGCGAGCTGATCGAGCCGTGGTATCAGGAGGACACCGAACTGGTGGTGATCTGCGGGCGCAAGATCCTTGCCGACAAGTACTTCCCCATCATCAACAGGCCCAACGCCCCCAGCGAAATGCTGGCGGCCGACCTGGTCACCAGCCAGAAACGCATCGGCAACCTGCCCGCCGTCCGCGTGCCGCACTTCCCCGCCCACGGCCTGTTCGTCACCCGTCTCGATAACCTGTCGGTGTACTGGCAGGAAGGCAGCCGCCGGCGCACGGTGGTCGACAACGCGGCGCGCGACCGGGTCGAGAACTTCGAGTCGGTCAACGAGGCTTATGTGATTGAAGACCTCGGCTGCGCGGCGCTGGCGGAAAACATCGAGATCGTTTGAGGAAACCGCCATGACTAACCCCTGCCGACGCCACTACCAGCGCGTCACCGCGGCGCAGGCTGCGGCGGCCATCGCCCCCGAACAGAGTATGGAAGGCGCCACCCAGTACGAGCTGCAGCTCGCCCAGTTGCATCAGGATCGCCAGCGCCTGTCGGGCATCCAGTCGCAGGAAGGCAAAGGCAAACTCAAGGCCGAGCTGCTGCCGGCGTATGAGGCCTATGTCGCCGGCGTCGTCGAGGCCGGCCGCGGTGCCCAGGATGACGTACTGACCACGGTGATGATCTGGCGCTTCGACGCGGGTGACTGGACCGGCGGCCTGGAGTTGGCCGCCTACGTGTTGCACCACGGGCTGCGCATGTCGGACCGCTTCGAGCGCAGCAGCGGTTGCCTGATCGCCGAGGAAATCGCTGAGGCAGCGCTCAAGGCGCAGAAAACCGGCGACAGCTTCCCCCTCGAGCTGTTGACCCTCACCGCCGAACTGACCGACGACCAGGACATGCCCGACCAGGTCCGCGCCAAGCTCAATCTGGCCTTGGGCAAAGCCACCCTCGCCGGCCTGGATGACGCCAACCCTGGCAAGCCCGGACAGATCAAGGCCGGCATCGACCTGCTGCGCCGCGCCATCGAGCTGCATGACAGCTGCGGCGGCAAGAAAGACCTGGAGCGCGCCGAGCGCATGCACAAGAAACATGCCGGCACTGCCGGCTGACCGAGCGTCCCACGCACCCGGCGGCTCGGCAGCGAATGAGGGCACACCCCAGGCCCAACAATGACCTGCCGACCACCGCCGACTTATTCGGAGCACCCGCCATGAGCGCATTCATTGCGAACGGCGCCGTCACCGGCGGCCTGATCGACAGCCATCCGTTCTGGCCGTCGATTGACCTGGACGACGTCAGAACCCGCCTGCGCATTGACTCAAGCGTTACCACGGCGCGCCTGGAAACCGCCGTGGTGGCCGCGCTGATCGAGGTCAACCGCGAGCTGACGGCCTGGCGTCAGGCCCGCCAGGCCGAAGGCTTCGAGCATCTAAATGAGGTGCCCAGCGAGCCACTGAACGGCAAGCCCCGCCAAGTGCACCTGTACCTGCGTGCGGTGCTGTCCTCGGTCGCCGCGCAGATCTGCGAGCGCTATCGCGGTTACGACAGCACCGCCAACGGCGGCAAGCGCGCCGAAGACGACGCGCCCAGCATCGACGATTACCGCCGCGACCAGCGCTGGGCCATCCGCGACTTCCTCGGCAGCTCCCGCACCACGGTCGAGCTGCTGTGATGAACGAGCCGCTGCGCACCCAGCAGCACGACACCGTCGACGCGCTGTGCTGGCGCCATTACGGCCGCACCGCCGGACTGGTCGAGGCTGTTCTGGCCGCCAACCCGGGCCTGGCCGAGCACGGCCCTGTGCTGCCGGCTGGCGTGTTGGTCAGCCTGCCGACGTTGCCGCCTGCGGCGCCAGAGCGGGCGATGGTGAACCTGTGGTCATGACCTCAACCCCCATTCGGTACCAGCGGAATGAAAACGATGCCTGAACGCCCCGACACCTGGGCCTGGCTGGCCGCCTGGCTCGAACAGCACTGGCCGAGCTTGTATTCCGGTTTGCTCGCCGTGGTCATCGCCGCGCTGCGAATCATGTACGGCGGTGGCACCTGGCGCCGCATCGCCATCGAAGCGCCGTTGTGCGGCGCCCTGGCGCTGGCTGCGAGCCATGGTCTGTCGCTGCTGGGCATCGCCACCTCGACCGCACCGTTCTTCGGCGGGGTCATCGGCTTGCTTGGCGTCGAGGGCACCCGCTCGCTGGCTAAACGCTTTTTCAACCACAAGGTAGGTTCCCCATGACCACTACGCTTCGCCACGGCGACCGCTCACAAGCAGTGCACGACCTGCAACGGCTGCTCAACCAGCAGGGGGCCAACCTGACCGTCAACGGCTACTTTGGCGACACCACTGAGGCCGCCGTGCGCGCCTACCAGCTGCGCGTCGGCCTGGTGGCGGACGGCATCGCCGGTGCCAAGACGCTGACCAGCCTGCAAGGCGGTGATTGCACTGCGCTGCTGCGCAACGCCGACCTGCTCGCCGCCGCCGAGCGCTTGGACGTGCCGGCCGCCAGCGTGCAGGCGCTAAATGAGGTGGAGTCCAAGGGCCAAGGTTTTCTGGCCAACGGCAAGCCGACCATCCTCTACGAGCGCCACATCATGTACCGGCGCCTGCAGGCGGCAGCGGCCAACGAGCAAGATCCGGACGCATCACGCCAGCGTGCCGAGCAGCTTGCGCGTGAGCAGCCGGCACTGGTCAACCCCAAGCCCGGTGGCTATGCCGGCGGCACCGCCGAGCATCAGCGCCTGGCCCATGCCCGGCTTATCGATGACACTTGCGCGCTGGAAGCCACATCCTGGGGCGCCTTCCAGATCATGGGCTTTCACTGGCAGCGCCTGGGTTACGTCAGCGTGCAGGCATTCGTCGCGGCCATGCACGCCAGCGAGTCGCAGCAATTCGAGGCCTTCGTGCGCTTCATCGAAACCGATGCCGCCTTGCACAAGGCACTCAAGGCCCGGCAATGGGCCAAGGTCGCCGCGCTGTACAACGGGCCGGATTACCAACGCAACCTGTACGACATCAAGCTGCAACGCGCCTACCAACGACACGCCGACTGCGCCCATGAGGCGGGCGTCGCGTGAACCTGCTGCCGCGCGTCTGGCTCAGCTTGCTGCTGGCGGCGACCGTGCTGGCCGGCTTGTGGGCGGCCAACATGCGCCTGCGCCTCGACAGCGCCAACGCGACGCTGCAACACAGCCAGGCCCAGCTCGAACAGGCGCAGGCCACCACCGAGCGCTACCAACTTAGCCTTGCCCAGCTCAACAAACTGCTGGAGCGCGAGCGCGCCGAGCAGGCCAGCCTGCGTCTGATGCAGCAGCAACTGCGCCAGGGGCTGGCACAACGGCAACGCCAGATCGAGAACCTTCGCCATGAAAACACCGCGCTTCGCACTTGGGCTGCCCAGCCTCTGCCTGACCTTGCTCGCCGGCTGCGCGAGCGCCCCACCCTCAGCAGCGCCGCCGCCTACCATCAGTGGCTGTCCAGCAGTGGTGCCGTGCCAGCTACCAGCGACCCGGCCGACGCGCAACGGTGAACTGCTCGACGATCTGGATCGCATCGAACAGGCCTGGGCCGAATGCGCCGCGCAAATCGATAGCCTTTACCGCCAACAGGTGAACCATGAACAAACCCGATAGCCTGCGTGCGCACTTGCTGGCCGCCGTGCCAGGCCTGGAGCACAACCCCGACCGGCTGCTGCTGTTCATCGACAAGGGCCGGGTGCGCTGTACCGCGGCGAGCAGCCTGTCGTTCGAATACAGCTACGAGCTGCAACTGATTCTGACCGACTTCGCCGGCCACCCTGATAGCGTGATGCTGCCGATCCTCGGCTGGCTGCGCACCCATCAGTCGGAGCTGCTGGTAAACCTCGACAAGTCCAACGACGGCGTGCAGTTCGAGGCCGACATTCTCGACCGCGGCAAGGTCGACCTGAGCCTGACCCTGCCACTGACCGAACGCGTCCTGGTCAAGCGCCAGGCCGACGACAGCTTCGATGTCAGCCATCCCGAAGACCCAGGCTACGCGCCTTATTCCGACTGCGGCCGCATCGAGCTGCATGCCGGCGGGGAATTGCTCGCCGCCTGGCAGCCACCGCCCGCGCCGGACGGCATGGCGCTGGTCACTCCAACGCCGAAGCGTGACCGCCATGGCTGACCTGCAAGCGCTCGAAAACTGGCTTACGCCCTTGTTGCAGCGCCTTGAACCGGCGGCGCGCCGCACGCTTGCCCGCGACCTGGCGCAACAGCTGCGCCGCAGCCAGCAACAACGCATTGGCGCCCAGCGCAACACCGACGGCAGCACCTATGCGCCGCGCAAGCAACCGGCGCTGCGCGATAAACGCGGTCGCGTACGCAACAAGGCCAAGATGTTCAGGAAGCTACGCACGACCACCCACTTGAAGGCACGCGGTGATGCGACCAGCGCCACCGTGGGCTTCGCCGGTCGGGTGGCGAGAATCGCCAAGGTTCACCAGCGAGGCTTGAGAGATCGGCCGCGGCCTGGCTCGCCGGCCGTCAAATACCCGCGGCGAGAATTGCTGGGGCTTACCGAGCGTGATGTGGAAATCATCCGCAACACCTTGCTCGATGCGTTGGCTGTTTAGGGGCCGGGTCTGGTTAGGAATGGGCCAGGCCCTGTGCTAACCTGCGCTCGGTTTGGCCAACTTTGACAACGGTCTGCTAATCTGACTGGCAGGTCCTCAGGTCAAACCTGAGACACAGGAGAATGATCGTGAGCGATAAAAATTTCTGGGAAAAGGTGTTGCAGGCGGTCTGGAAACCTTCCGAAGAGTCGCTTGCCATCGCCAGACAGCTCAATGAAGTCGCTGAGCAAGTGCAGGTCAGTGACCACGGCGCTGTTTCGATTTCCGCTTCCACCGCCTTTCGCGACGCAGAGTTCGTCAAAGCCTGTCAGGCCGCGAAGGCCGCCATCTCCAATTCACACTGAGTAAGGGCCGCCCGGTAGCGCAATGGGTTTTCTTCTCGTCCTCCCCATCCTGATCTGCGGCTTCATCTACTGCAAATACAACTTCTACGACAAAACGCTCATCGCCAAATATGAAGGGCAGTCGCTGTACCTTCATATTGCGATGCGTGGCATCGTGCTCACGTTGCCGTGGGTAGTGGTGATATTCCTGCTGGAGTGGGCCAGCGGTGGATTCTGGGGATTGTCAGACCTGCTGGCCGAACGTGGTTTCGCCAAAGATACCGAGCAGCACATGTTCACCACGCTGATCATGGCGATCGTGTTCGGCCCGCTGTATGCCTATCTAGCCGCAAAGCTGTCTTTCAAGATCACGCGCTATCGTCACGGCCTGAAAACCGACTACCTGACACGCTCGTTCATTCTCAAGACCATGCTGCCCACCAGCACCCACCAGGCGCTGCTGCTCGATTCGCTGTTCAACAAACGCCTGTACCTGTTCAGCATGGAGGACCGCAAGGTCTACATCGGCTGGGTTGAGAACTTCGGCAACCTTCAGGACCACGACTCCAACATCGATGAAGGCTTTTCGATCATTCCGATCTACAGCGGCTTTCGCGACAAAGACCGCCTGACCGTATCGTTCACCACGCCCTACGAAAAAGTGTACGAAGCCATCAAGGCTGAGCAGGCGAACGGCCCTGGTATCGGTAATGGCCTCGAAGACCGCTGCATCGGTAAAGACAGCCGCCCCGATGAAATCGGCAGTCTCTTCACCATCAGCCTTCTGCAAAAACACATCGTCTCGATGACCTTCTTCGACGGCGCGGTGTGGGAGCAATTCAAGAAGAACGAAATCCCCGCCAAGGACGCGACGCCGGCCGTAGACGCGCCTGTAGAGCAGGCTCCGACAGGTCAGTGATGCTGTAAACGGCCGCGGCGCCCGCGATCATCAGCGGCATGACCGAACTCGCAACGCTACACCGCCTTCTGGAAAACCTCATCCGCCTCGGCACCATCGCCGAGGTGCAGCACCGTCCGCCCAGAGTGACGGTCAGCACTGGCGATCTCATTACTACTTGGCTGCCCTGGATCGCCGGCCGTGCTGGCGCCGACCAGGAATGGGACCCGCCCACCGCAGGTGAACAGGTACTGCTGCTCTCCCCCAGCGGCCAGTTGGCTAATGGTTTCGTCATCACCGGCCTGTTCAGCGACGCCTTGCCGGCCAACGGCGAGCGCGCCGGCCTGCACCGGCGCAGCTACGCAGACGGCGCGGTGATTGAGTACGACAGCCTCGCCCATCACCTCAGCGCCGTACTGCCCGAAGGCGGCACCACCCACCTGACCAGCAGCGGCGGCCTGCATATCGTCGGCCCCATCACCCATGTAGGTGACTACACCCAGACCGGCAACCAGACCATCACCGGCCAAGTCAACGTCAGCGACGATGTGGTCGCCGCCGGCATCAGCCTGGTCGAACACCGGCACGGTGAGGTCAAGCAAGGCAATGACCTGAGCGGGGCGCCGCAATGAACCGGCTCGATGGCTCGTCGCTCGACCTGCGCAGCCATATCGCGCAGTCATGCCAGGACATCCTCACCACCCCCATCGGCACGCGACTGGCCCGCCGCGAGTACGGCAGCCTGCTGCCGGAGCTGATCGACCAACCACAGAACGACGCAACCCGCCTGCGCGTCTACGCCGCCACGGTCATGGCGTTGATGCGCTGGGAGCCGCGCATCCGCCTGGCGCACGTGCACCTAAGCACACCGGGGCTGCATGGCGCTGCGCTGCTGGAACTGACCGGTGTACTGGTCGACGACAACCAGCCCCTGAGCCTGCGCGTGGCGCTGAACCTGGGGGGCCGCGCATGAACACCTTCACCCCTATCGACCTCGGCCAGTTGCCCGCGCCGCAGGTGGTCGAGCAGATCGACTTCGAGCAGATCCTCAGCGAGCGCAAGGCCTACGCCATCAGCCTGTGGCCTGCCGACCAGCAGGCCGAGATCGCCCGCCGCCTGGCCTTGGAGTCCGAGCCGATCACCAAGCTGCTGGAAGAAAACGCCTACCGCGAAATGATCTGGCGGCAACGGGTCAACGAGGCGTCGCTGGCCGTGCTGCTCAGCTCGGCACGGGGCAGCGATCTGGACCAGGTTGCGGCCAACTTCAATGTCGCCCGACTGGAGATCCGCCCGGCGCAGGCGGACGCGACCCCACCGGTCATGCGCGTGATGGAAAGCGACGACGCCCTGCGCGAGCGTGCGCAAATGGCCTTCGAAGGCCTGAGCACCGCCGGTCCGCGCAACGCTTACGTGTTCCATGCCCGCGGCGCCGATGGCCAGGTGGCCGATGCCACCGCGCACAGTCCGTCGCCGGCGGTGGCCGTGGTCACCGTACAGTCAGCCCTGGGCGATGGCAGTGCCAGCGCTGAACTGCTGGAGACCGTGCGCCGCTACCTGGACGACGAGAACCGCCGGCCAGTGGCAGACCGACTGCATGTGCAAGGCGCCGAAGTGCTGCCGTATCAGGTCAAGGCGCGGCTGTTCCTGAAAAGCGCCGGGCCGGAAGCGGAGCCAATTTTGGCCGCGGCCAAGCAGCGCTTGCTGGCGTTCGTCCATCAACGGCGCCGGCTGGGCATGCGCGTGGCGACCTCGGCGCTGCATGCCGCCCTGCACGTCGAGGGGGTGCGCCATGTCGCGCTGCAAGACTGGTGCGACATTCAGGCAACCGAGGCGCAGGCGCCGTACTGCACGCACATCGAACTGAGCCTGGCGGGTGAGGCATGAGCCTGCTGCCGGGCAATGCCACGCCCTTGGAGCGCCAGGCCGGGCAAGCCTTGGCCCAGATTCAACGGGTGCCGGTGCCGATTCGCCATTTGCTCGACCCCGCGCGCTGCCCGCTAGCCCTGCTGCCGTACCTGGCCTGGGCCTTCTCCGTCGACCGCTGGGACAGCCGCTGGCCGGAAGCGGCCAAGCGTGCGGCCATCCGCGCATCGTGGTTCATCCATGCGCACAAGGGCACCCTCGGCGCGCTGCGCAGGGTGGTCGAGCCGCTGGGGTATCTGATCGAGGTGGTGGAATGGTTTGAAACCGAGCCGCCCGGCGTGCCCGGCACCTTCGCGCTGAAAATCGGTGTGCTCGACGAAGGCATCACCGAAGCCATGTACCAGGAACTGAGCTGGCTGATCGACGACGCCAAGCCCCTCACCCGCCACCTGACCGGGCTGGCGATCACCCTCTCGACCAACGGCCGCGTGCGCATCGGTGCAGCGCTGTGCGACGGCGATGCGCTCAGCATCTACCCACCCGCACAACGCGACATCGAGGTCGGTGGCGTCATCGCCGGCGGCGGCCGCACCCACTCCATAGACGCTCTGGACATTCACCCATGACCGATCAGACCTCGCAGTTCTTCGCCGTGCTGACCGACCTCGGCGCGGCTAAGTTGGCCCGTGCCAACGCCCTCGGCCTGCCCTGGACGGTAGCGCAGATGGCCGTCGGCGACGCCAACGGCACGCAGCCCCTGCCCGACCCCACACAGACCCGCCTGATCAACGAGCGCCGGCGAGCACCGCTCAATCAGCTCAGCATCGACCCGCGCAATGCCGCGATCATCATCGCCGAGCAGGTCTTGCCCGAAGAAGTCGGCGGGTTCTGGATTCGTGAGCTGGCGTTGTTCGACAGCGAGGGCGACATGGTCGCCGTCGCCAACTGCCCGCCCTCATTCAAGCCGCTGCTGGCGCAAGGCTCCGGGCGCACCCAGGTGTTGCGCATTCATCTGTTAGTAAGCAACACCGCCAATATCGAACTGCGCATCGATCCGGCGGTGGTGCTGGCGACGCGGGACTATGTCGACCAGCGCCTAATCGAGGTGCTGCCCGCCACCCGGCCAGCAGGCAGTTATACCCGCGTCGAGATCGACCGACGCGGCGTGGTCATCGCGGGCAGCAACCCTTCCACGCTGGCCGACTACGGCATTACTGATGCCTATACCCGCAAGCAAACCGATGCTCGCCTGGCGACCAAGGTCGAGGCTGACTGGGTCGATGTCATCGGCCTGGTCAGCAACAACACCAGCATTCCTTACATGCGCGCCAGAACTGGTGAGATGGTGCACCTGGTCACTACCCAGGACCTGCCGCGCAACACCTGCAAACGCGGCACCCCAGGCTGGTGGCGCTGCGCCGATACCGGCCTGCTACGCCAGCGCGTAGCCGTGCACATTGGCGACGTGGCGCTGGCCTGGACCGGGGCTGTGGTCTGGCCCATTGCGTTCCCCAACCATGCCGACTCTGTACTGATCGGCATTGCCTTGAGTGACGACAGCCCTGGCACCCTTTCGGCCTCCTATAGCGACCTGACCAAGACCGGTTGCACGCTGCGTGTGGATGAGTGGGACGTCAACCTGCAGTACGGGCTGACGTTGTTCGTCGTGGTGGAGGGCTACTGAATGGCGATCTACTTCCATACCCAGACAACCGGTTTCTACCTCGATGAAGTGCACGGGCCGCGCATGCTATCGATGCCAGATCCTGCCTGGGAGGCGCCTGCCCTCACCGCCGGCGAAACTGAACCCCACGACAACGACGAGCTGCTCTTGCATGCCACCGCTAACGCTGCACCTGTGGAGCAGATAGAAGTACCCAACCCCGACTGCACGCTTCCGCCGCAACATGAGCTGATTGAGGTGAGTACCGAGCGCTACCAGCAGTTGCTGGAGGCGCAAGCTGCAGGGCTGATGATCGGCGCTGATGCCGACGGCGCGCCGGTTGCCGTGTCACCGCCCCCGGTGCCGCCGCAGGAACTGGAACGGCGCGAACGCCTATGGCGTGATCGCATGCTGGAGGCGACTGACAGCCTGGTCGCACGCCACCGTGATGAACTCGAAGCCGGGGGCGACACCACCTTGAACGCCGAGCACTACGCCGAACTGCAACGCTATCGGCTGGCGCTGCGCGGCTGGCCGGAGCATGAGCAGTTCCCGCAACCCGCAGCCCGCCCCACCGCGCCCCTGTGGCTGTAACCCTTGTGCTGCGGGGCGCTACAACCCCCTGCGGTCGCCCTTTCCCCCGATAGCCGGCAGCCTGTGCAGTGTCCCCCCCACCGCACAGGCACCTCCCATGGCCGACGAATACCACCACGGCGTACGCGTCCTCGAAATCAACGAAGGCGCTCGCCCCATCCGCACCGTGTCAACCGCCGTGGTCGGCATGGTCTGTGTCGCCGACGATGCCGACCCCGACCTCTTCCCGCTCGACACACCCGTGCTGCTGACCAGCCTGCAAAGCGCCTTGGGCAAGGCTGGCGACAGCGGCACCCTGGCGCCGAGCCTGCAAGCCATCGCCGACCAGACCAGCCCGGCCACGGTTGTCGTGCGTGTGGACGGTGGCGACAGCGAAGCCGAGACGGTCAGCAATCTGATCGGCACGACCACCACCGAGGGCAAGTACACCGGCATGAAAGCCCTGCTGGCGGCAAAAACCCGGCTCAAGGTCAGCCCACGGATTCTCGCCGTGCCGGGCCTGGATACCCTGCCGGTGGCCAGCGCTTTGGTCGCCGTGGCCCAGCAACTGCGCGGGTTCGCCTACCTCGGCGCCAGTGGCTGCAACACCAAGGAAGAAGCCGTTGCCTACCGGGAAAACTTCGGCGCCCGCGAAGCCATGCTGATCTGGCCGGACTTCCAGGCCTGGAGCGTGGCCAACAACCGCACTGTCAACGCCCCGGCCACTGCCCAGGCCCTGGGCCTACGCGCCAAGCTCGATCAGCAGGTCGGCTGGCACAAGACCCTGTCCAATATCGCGGTCAACGGCGTCACCGGTATCAGCGCCGATGTGTTCTGGGATCTGCAGAATCCGGCCACCGACGCCAACTACCTCAACGGCAACGAAGTCACCACGCTGATCAACCAGGGCGGCTTCCGCTTCTGGGGCAGCCGCACCTGCGCCGACGACCCTTTGTTCGCCTTCGAAAACTACACCCGTACCGCCCAGGTGCTGGCCGACACCCTGGCCGATGCCCACTTGTGGGCCATCGACAAACCCATGCACCCGTCACTGGTGCGCGACCTGCTCGAAGGCATCAACGCGAAGTTTCGCGACCTGGTCGCCGGCGGCTACCTGCTCGGCGGCAGTGCTTGGTTCGACGACGAGGCCAATGCCGCGACCCAGCTCAAGGCCGGCAAGCTGTTCATTGATTACGACTACACCCCGGTGCCGCCGCTGGAAGACCTCACCCTGCGCCAGCGCATCACCGACCGCTACCTGGTGGACTTCGCCAGCCGCATCAACCGCTAACGGAGACCCACCATGGCCCTGCCGCGCAAACTGAAAAACCTCAACCTGTTCAACGACGGCCACAGCTACCTGGGCGTGTGCAAGAGCTGCACCCTGCCGCCGCTCAGCCGCAAGATGGAGGGCTACCGCGGTGGCGGCATGAACGGCCCGGTCAAGGCTGACCTGGGCATGTCCGACGACGGCATCCAGTTGGTCTGGAAGACCGGCGGCCTGGACCTGATCGTGCTGCGCCAGTTCGGCACCTTGAAGGCCGACGGGGTGATGCTGCGTTTCGGCGGTAGCTACCAGCGCGACGACAGCGGCGAGTACACCGATGTCGAAATCGTCGTGCGCGGCCGTCACGAAACCATCGAAATGGGCGACGCCCAGCCCGGCGAAGACACCGAACACAGCATCACCACCACCTGCACCTACTACAAGCTGACGGTCGACGGCGAGGTGCTGATCGAAATCGACCTGCTCAACTTCATCGAAATCATCGACGGCGAAGACCGTCTGGCCGCCCAGCGCAAAGCGCTCGGCATCTGATCCCACGCCCCGGAGCACTGACCATGTCCACCCCTTCACCAACTGACGAGCTGCAACCCAAGCCGCAACCCCAAGAAGACAACCTGGTCGAGCTGGAAACGCCGGTACGCCGCGGCCAGAGCGAGATCAGCAGCTTCATCCTGCGCCGCCCCAAGGCCGGCGAGCTGCGCGGCCTGCACTTGTCGGAGCTGCTGCAACTGGACGTCGCCAGCCTGATCAAGCTGGTGCCGCGCATCAGCCCGCTCAACGAATTCGAAGTGAGCCAGCTCGACCCGGCGGACTTGGTTGCCGTGGGCATGAAGGTGTCGGGTTTTTTGCTGCAGAAGCAGATGAAGACCGACGCCTCCCTGCTTGCGTAGAAGACGCCATGGCTGACTTGGCGATGGTCTTTCACTGGCGTCCGAGTGACATGGACCCGCTGGCGCTGGGCGAGCTGATCGCCTGGCGCGAACGCGCACGGATCAGGAGCGAGGCCCATGGCCAATGACCTGCGCCTGAGCGTCTTGCTCAGCACCATCGACCGCGCGACGGCGCCGCTGCGGCGAATCAACCAGGGCAGCCAGGACACCGCACGCGGGCTAAAGGCCGCCCGCGAACGTCTGCGCGAACTGAACACCCAGCAACGCGACATCGCCGGCTGGCGTACCCAACTCAATCAGTCCCGGCAAACCGCTCAGGCGCTGCAACAGGCTCAGGAACGGGTGCGCGCCGTCGCCAGGCAAATGGCCGCAGCCGGTGCGCCGATCCAGGCGATGACCCAGCAAATGCGTAACGCCGTGGCCGAGGCGCGGCGGCTGAGTCAGGCCCAGCAGCAGCAAGCGGCGAATTTGCAGCAGACCCGCACACGGCTTCAGGCGGCCGGCATCCAGACCCGCAACCTCGCCAGCCATGAGCGCGACCTGCGCACACAGATGGCTGCGGCCAATGCCTCGATCAACACCCAAAGCCAGCGTCTAAGTCAGCTCGCTGCGCAACAATCCCGTGTCGCCAATGCTCGCGCCAAGCTGGGTAGAGCCCAGCAGCTTGGTGCGGGGATGGCCGCATCCGGTGCCAGCGGCATCGCCACCGGCAGCAGCGCCTTGTACACCGGTGCACGACTGATCAAGCCGGGGTTGGAGTTCGACGCGACCATGAGCAAGGTGCAGGCGCTGGCCCGTCTCGACCAGGGCGATGCTTCCATGCAGGCATTGCGTGCCCAGGCCCGGCAACTGGGCGCCGACACCAGCTTCACCGCCACTGATGCCGCCCAAGGCCAAGGTTTCCTGGCGATGGCGGGCTTCGATCCCAAGGCCATCCAACAGGCCATGCCGGGTATGCTCGACCTCGCCAAAGCCGGTGACAACGGGCTGGGCGAAACCGCCGATATCGCCTCGAACATTCTCACCGGCATGAACCTCGGTGCCGGTGACATGGGCCGACTGGGCGACGTCCTGGTCGGCACCTTCACCCGCTCCAACACCAATCTGCAAATGCTCGGCGAAACCATGAAGTATGTGGCGCCCGTGGCGTCGAGCGTGGGTCAGGACTTGGAGACCGTGGCGGCGATGGCCGGCAAGCTGGGGGATGCGGGCATCCAGGGCAGTATGGGCGGGACCGCATTGCGTTCGATCCTCGGACGCCTCAGCGCGCCGCCGGCAGCCGCGGCCAAAGCCCTCAAGCGTCTGGGCGTAAGCGCCAAGGATGCAAAAGGTAATCTGCGCGATCTGCCGCAGGTCTTACAGGAGATTTATCAGAAGACCCGCCACCTGGGCGACGGCGACCGCGCCGGCGTACTCAAGGCCATAGCCGGCGAAGAAGCGGTGGCGGGTATGCAGGTGCTGGTGGCGCAGGCTGGCCAGGGCAAGTTGCAGGCCTTCATCGAAACGCTGAAACAGACCCGTGGCGAAGCCCAGCGCACCGCCAAGGTCATGGGCGATAACCTTGCCGGCGACCTGAACACGCTCACCAGCAGTTGGCAAAACCTGGGCATCGAGTTGCAAACCCAGCAGAACGGCCCGCTTAGAAGCATCGTGCAAACCGTCACCGGCTTGATCCGTGCGCTCAAGCGCTGGGCGGCCGAGAATCCCCAGCTCGCTGCCGGCCTGGTCAAGGCTGCGGCCGCTGTGGCTGCGCTGGTTACGGTCATGGGCGCGCTGTCGTTGGCGCTCGCCAGTGTCCTTGGCCCGTTCGTGCTGATCCGCTATGGGCTGATGATGCTCGGCATACGCAGCATGGGGCTGCTACCGGTGTTGGGCAAACTGGCTGCCGTCCTGGGCGGCGCGTTGATCACCGCGCTGCGTACGGTGAGCCTCGCGCTGTGGGCGCTGGCAGCCAACCCGGTGGTGCTGACGATCGCGGCCATAACAGCAGTCCTCGCTGGGTTGGCCTACCTGATCTACACCCACTGGGACCTGCTGAAGACGATAACCGCCGAAGGCTGGTCGTGGATGACCCGTGCAGTGGGCACAGCCGTGCAAACCATGGCCGAGGTCATCCTCGCCTTCCACCCTTATGCCCTGCTGTTCCGGGGTTTCAAGGCTGCGTTGGGGTACTTGGCAACGCTGCCGGCCGTATTCAGCGAGTTCGGCGGGATGATCGTCGATGGCCTGGTCGCCGGACTGCTCGGCGGCCTAAACCGGGTCAAGGCGGCCATTGGCGAGCTGGGCAACGGCACCATCGACTGGTTCAAGGACAAGCTGGGCATACACAGCCCGTCACGGGTATTCGCTGAGCTGGGCGGGTTCACCCGTGACGGCTTGGCCATGGGGCTGAACCAGGGTATCGACCTACCGAATGTCACCCGCCCGGGCATCACCATCGATGACCGTCCGCCGATCAGCGCCCGCGCTTCTGCGCGCCTCGACAGCCACGACACCTATCAGATCGCCATCCACCCCACCCCTGGCATGGATGCCCAGGCCATCGCCCGCGCCGTGCGCGCCGAACTGGCCCGCGTGGATCACGAAAAAGCAGCACGCCAGCGCAGCCGCCTGACCGACCTGGAGTAACCGCCATGATGCTCGCCCTGGGCATGTTCGTTTTCAGCCTGCCCACCCTCGCCTACCAGGAACTACAGCGCGAAACCGCCTGGCGCCACGCAGCCAACAATCGAGTGGGCTTGAACCCCGCGTTGCAGTTCCTGGGTCGAGGCGATGACACCATCACCCTCCCTGGTGTGCTACTGCCCGAGCTGGCCGGGGCCGTGCTCAGCCTGGACGCCTTGCGCCAGATGGCCGACACCGGCGCGGCCTGGCCGCTGGTCGAAGGCACCGGGCGCTTGCTGGGGCTGTGGGTCATCGAGGGCATGAGTGACAAGCGCACGCTGTTCTTCCGCGACGGGGCAGCGCGGCGCATCGAATTCAGTCTGAGCTTGCGGCGCGTCGACGACGGCCAGCTCGATGCGCTCGGCTCAGCCCTCGGCACCGGCCTCGATGTACTGCGGGGGCTGCTATGAATCGCTCGAGCATTGGTTATCTGGGCGACCTGCTGCGCGGCGTGACAAAAGACGCCGCTCAGCAGATCCCGGCGTTCCGGCTGAGCGTGGACGGCATCGATATAGCGGCGAAGATCAGCCAGCGCCTGCTGAGCCTGGAGCTGACCGACAACCGCGGCCTGGAAGCGGACCAACTGAGCCTGTCCCTCAGCGACCACGACGGCCTGCTGGCGGTGCCGCCACGTGGCGCCGTCATCCGGCTGTGGCTGGGCTGGAGTGACACGGGCCTGGTCGACAAGGGCAGCTACACCGTGGACGAAACCGAACATAGCGGCGCACCGGACATCCTGAGCATCCGCGCCCGCTCGGCAGACCTGCGCCAGGGCCTCAAGCGCAAACGCGAGCGCAGTTGGAGCCAGCGCACCTTGGGTCATGTGCTCGAGGACATTGCTGCGGCGCACGGCCTACAGCCAAGCGTCACGCCGGCGCTGGCTGCCCTTGCCATCACGCAGCTCGATCAAGCCAACGAGTCGGACGCCAACCTGCTGACACGCCTGGGCGAAGACTTCGACGCCGTGGTCACGGTCAAGGCGGGGCGGCTGATCTGCATGCCGACCGGTGCCGGGCAGACCGCGGGTGGGCTTGACCTGCCGCACATCACGCTCAAGCGCAGCGACGGCGATCAACACCGCTTCCTTGCGGCCGACCGCGACAGCTACGACGGCGTGCGCGCCTACTACTACGACGTCAACCGGGCCAGGAAACAGCAGGCCATCGCCGGCGGGGGTGACAACCTCAAAGACCTGCGGCACACCTACAGCGATCAGCCGTCGGCGCTGCGCGCAGCGCGCTCGGAACTGAACCGACTGCAACGCGGTAGCGCCACCCTCAGCTATACCCTGGCCCGCGGTCGTCCTGAACTGATCCCCGAGCTGACCTACACCCTGCAAGGCATCAAGGCGCCGATCGACGAAATCGTCTGGCACGGTGGCAATGTCCGTCACAGCCTCAACGCCGACACCGGCTACACCGTCAGCCTGGAGCTTGAGAGCAAGTTGCCGCTGGATACCGTGGATGCGTTGCTGGAATACGACGGGCGACGGGCTTACACCGGGGTGCTGGCCTTCTACCGGAATGCGGCCAGCGGGCGTGAGCAATCGGTCACGGTGGCCGACCAAGCCTATCCGAAGCGTCTGAGGCGGGTGTATGTGAATGAGCACAACGCCCGTCGTGCCGCCGAACGGGAATGGCAGCGCTTACAGGACGATGACGCGGGTAACTGAGGTCTGGCTGAAGGCCCAGTGCTTGACCGGGCCGAGAAGGCGTTACTCTCTGACGTTGCGCAGGGCAATCAGGATTCTCAACACGTCGCTTTTCTGCTGTCGAGACAGTTCCCGAAACAGCCTAAGCACGTCACGTTCACGTTTGTTGAGTTTTCGCACAAACCATACTCCGATTGGTCATTACCCGGCGTCCGCTTACTGGACACCATCGAGATCGCATCGGGGTGCTGGTTTGGCCTGCCTATTCCAGTGACGCAGGCCCTTTGAACTGGGGCAGTTGCAGGTACTGGCCGTTACTGCTCCAGCCTTGCAAATCACCGTTGGCAAGCAACAGGTAGAACTCGCCGTTCTCATCATCAGGTTTTTGCAGGCGCATCCGCCCACCTGCAAGCCGCTTACCCAGGTAGTGCTCGGTTTGCCGGCTGCCGTCAGAGTAGATTTCATCCAGTTTGTAGGCATCGCCGTGGCTGTAAAGCACCATCAGCCGCCCCAGGACGCCGTCATGCATCCAACTGCCGACCATGCTCGGATAGCGACTCAGGTCAGTGGCAGCGAGCTTTTGGTAGGCCTGTGCGTCGAGGCCGATGATGGAGGCTTCGTACTCTGGCTGAAACCTCGCGTTCGCCCAGAAGGTGTCAGCTGTCTGGCCTTCGACGCGCAAACCGATGAACGTGTGGGGCAGCTTGGTGGTGTAATCGTCGCGAATGGCATACGCGACGCGTTCAAGTTCGGCGGCGGACAGGCGCCGGGGCAGCAGTACTTCGACCTTGCGCAAGACGGCGCCGCCGGAGCGGTAGTCGTCCTGGGTAATCGTGTAAGTGGCGGGGGTTTGCTCTGCCGCTACATGAGGTTTGGCGTGCTCAACCTCGATGCCCGGTGTGATTTCCTTTGTTTGTGCAAAGTCTTCAGGATCACCAGGATCTTTCGGGCCAAAGGTGATGGCGGCGGCCACCATGATCGTTAGCCCAACGAACACCCCAGCAAAGAGTCCCGCGAAGTGTCTCGTGATGCCCCCTGTGCCTCGCTGGCGCAATGTTCTCGCCGTTAGCCACCAGACAACCACCACGGCAACAGGCACCAGGAGCAGTACTAAAACGTCCATTCAATCGTCCTCGACAAATCACTGACCACTGTGGTCAGTGCGCCGCATCCGTGCGTCCCCTCGCTCAACCAGAAGAGCGAGGCTCAATCCAACCTGGAGTTCACTCGCGAGATCGTGCGAAGGCCTTGGCTGTACGCAGCAAAATGGTTTGATCGGACTTGTCGATTCCAGGCAGCAGCTCAATCAGCGAGCGGGCCTCATCAGTCATGTCAGCAGCAGGTGAACAACGCTCCCCCGTGACCACGTACAGAATGTCCACGCCATGCAGCGCCAGAGCAGCCAGGTACGCAGCGTCTGGGCTGCGCTCACCTTTCTCGTAATTGAATTGAGACGTCTTGGTCACGCCAGCAATGGCGGCGAAATCTGCCTGATTGAGGCCGAGCCGGACGCGTTCTTCCCTCAGCCTTTCACCGATATTCAACAAAACGACCCCTATACGAGTTGACTATTCAACATTCGTTGAATAATCTGACCCTGTCTTCACACGAAATCACACGAAACGGAACTATGCCCAACACCTATCCCAGCGAGCAAGCCTGTGCGCAGGCGCGAAAGCGCCTCGCCAGTCAGGGTTTGTCGGCCAGACAGTGGGCCGTGATGAATGGCCTGACACCGTCAACGGTGTACGCCGTGCTCAACCGCCAGAAGAAATGTTTGAGAGGGGCGTCCCATCGTGCGGCTGTTCTGCTCGGGATCAAACCCGACGACGCCACACGATAAGTGCCATGCCCCACGGAGAAAACCAGAACATGAAACGTCCCGTTCTAGAGTCCCTTCGCCAGGTTGTCAGCGCCGTCGTCTGTGCGTTTCCAGGTGGCCGCGAATGTGCCGCTGCGCGGCTCGGTTACCCACTCAAGCGCTTCGACAACCATGTCTACGAGAACGCCGGCAGCCGTCCACTCAGCCCCGACCAGATCCAGCAGTTGGAGCAGGATGCCGGCACCACCTTCCTGCCTGAATACATCGCTCACCTTTACGGCGGCATGTTCGTACCGCTGGCCAAGCCGCAGGAGCTGGACAACGTCGACCTGTACAGCCGCGCCTTGAGGGCTGCGGCCAAGCGCGGGGTGGTCGATCAGATCATTGCCAAGGCCCTGGAAGACGGCGTCATCGAGGACGCCGAGGCGCAGGTCATCATGGCCGCGCACACCCGCTACCTGTCGGCCCGGCAGGCCGAGCTGCTGGCAACCATCCAACTCTACCGCCGGGGTGGCCTGCAATGAGCACCTACAAACTGGTGTGCCCGCATTGCTGCAGCCGCCTGCGCATTCGCACCAGCGAAGGCACGCACATTTTTCTGCGTATCGCCTACCTGCAATGCCTCAACGAGGCCTGCGGCTGGTGCGTGCGGGCGCAATTCGAAATGACCCACGAAATGAGCCCCAGCGGCATGCCCAACCCGAACGTGCATTTGCCCATGGCACCGATCGCCATGCGCCGTGAAGCGATGCGCGCCGCTGACGATCAACCTGACCTGCTCGACGTGCTGGACACAGAGGTACTCTCCGCATGAACACCACGACGCTGATTCACAACCCTGTCCATGACTATCGCGACGCTATGCACCAAGCAGCTTTCGCCTACCTGCTGCGCCGGCGCGATCAGTTTCTGAGCGGCGATGCCCAGGTGCTGGAGTGCTGCAAGCAATACCTGGCCGACTCGTTGGAGGTGCCCGCGCACCTGGTGCAACGCCTTGCCGAACGGGCAGTAGCCGAATTTGAGCGTGCGACCACGCAGTGCGTGGTGCTGGTCGAGGTCAACCCGACCAGCCAGATCGGTAACCCGCACTTTCTGTTGCTCGACACGCTGACCCAGCAACGCCGATCAGTCCCGGCAAATGCCCTGCCGCCCAACCTGCTCCAGCGCCACGCCCTTAGCGATTAATCCTCTTTATCTGTAGCCCGATTACTCCGCTCTGCGTGGGTAAGGGTGAACTGCACTCCATCGGTGGCAGACATGAACACAATCCCCCTGACTCAGGACATGGAGTCGATCCAGTGAAAAGCATGGATCACGCCCTGCGCGTCGAAGTCTTGCAGCGCCTCACGTTGCAATACGGCCTCAAACCCATATCGGGCACGCAGTACATGCGCAAGGGCAAATGCCCGAACTGCGGTAAGTCCGAGCTGTACACGCGTCACGACACGCCGTGGTTCATCAAGTGCGGGCGGCAGAGCAAATGCGGCGAGCAGTGGCATGTCAAAGAGCTGTTCGATGACCTGTTCGACGACTACAGCAAGCGCTATCCGGCCTCGCACGCTGAACCCCATGCCTCGGGCGACGCCTACCTGCGCAACGCCCGCGGCTTCGACCTGGCGCTGATCGGCGGCTGGTACACGCAAGACAACTACTGGGATTCAAAGCTGGGAATCGGCAGCGCCACAGTGCGCTTTGCCCTGGAGCACGGTGGCTACTGGGAACGCCTGATCGACAAGCCGCACCGCTTCGGCAAGAAGAAGGCGCGTTTCGCCCCGGGGCAATCTCCGCGGGGTTACTGGTGGTGCCCGCCGAGCGTCGACCTGCTGGAAAGCAGCGAGCTTTGGATTGTCGAGGGCATATTCGACGCCATTGCCTTGCTGCATCACGGTATCGATGCCGTATCGGCCATGAGTTCAGGGGCGTTCCCATTCGAATCGCTCAAGGCGCTGGCCAAGCTCAGGGCTGATCAAGGGCGCAAGCTGCCGCGCCTGGTCTGGGCGCTGGACAATGAGCCGGGCGCGCACCGTTTCACCCGCAAGCACGCGGCTCTGGCGCGGGACCTGGGCTACAGCTGCCAGGCCGCGCAGATTCCCCAGCGCGGGCGCAAGGTGGACTGGAACGATCTGCACCAGCGCTGGAACTTCATCGACGCCACAGAGCGGCAGCAGCGCATCGATGACGACCTGCGCGAGGCGCGCTATCACGGCAGCCTATTGCTGGCCGACAGCGCCGCCGAGAAAGGCGTGCTGATGTACGACTGGCGCGAGCGTCAGGAATTTCACTTCACCTTCGAGAGCCGCCTGTACTGGTTCAAGATGGACGTCGAGAAGTTCAACAAGGCCCAGCAGCAACTGGACGAGTCGGAGCGTCAGGAAGACCTGGTGCTGACTGATCGCCAGCGCCGCGACAAGGCCTTGCGCCAGTGCGGCGCGGTCATCGAGATCGCCAACTGCAATCCGCAGGCGCTGTACTTCCAACGCAATGAAGTCACCGACGAGTCCTGGTACTACTTTCGCGTCGACTTCCCCCACGACGAGCCGAGCGTGCTGAACACCTTCACTGGCGGCCAGGTGGCGGCGGCCAGCGAGTTCAAGAAGCGCCTGCTGAGCATGGCTGCAGGCGCGGTGTTCACTGGCAGCGGCTCGCAGCTCGACCGCATCATGCAGCAGCAGTTGTTCGGCCTGAAAACGGTCAAGACTATCGATTATGTCGGCTACAGCAAGGAGCATGCTTGCTACGTGTTCGGCGACCTGGCCGTGCGCGGCGGGGTGCTGGAGCAGGTCAACGCCGAGGACTATTTCGAGTTCAAGGGGCTGCGGCTCAAGACCTTGCAGAAGTCCATCCGCCTGGAGATCAACCGCGACGCTGGCGAGTATCGGGCGCAATGGTTCGACTGGCTGTGGACGTGCTTTGGCACTCAGGGGGTGATTGCCTTGGCGTTCTGGTTCGGCTCGCTGTTTGCCGAGCAGATTCGGGCGCAGTTTCAGTCGTTCCCGTTCCTTGAGGTGACCGGCGAGGCCGGCGCCGGCAAGTCGACGCTGCTGATGTTCCTGTGGAAGCTGCTCGGCCGCCAGGATGAAGAGGGCGACGACCCGGTGAAGATGACCAAGGCCGGCTTGCGCCGCTGGCTGAGCCAGACCTCGGGCATGCCGGTGGTGATGCTCGAAGCCGACCGCAGCGATGCCGATAGCGGTGCGGTCAAATCGTTCGACTTTGACCAGTTCAAGCCACTGTTCAATGGCCGTGGCCTGGGCCTGACCGGGGTCAAGAACGGCGGCAACGACACCAACGCCCCACCTTTCCGCTCGACCCTGGTGTTCAGCCAGAACGCCTCGGTGGTGGCCTCGGAGGCGATTCTCACGCGCATCGTCAAACTGCACTTCGTGCGGCCGGAGGTGACCAGCGAGAGCCGCGCCGCGGCCGACAACCTCAACCATCTGCAAGCCAGTGACGTCAGCCACTTCCTGCTGCTGGCAGCCAAGGCCGAGCAGCAGGTCATGGAGACATTTCGCGCACGGGTAAAGGTGCATGAGCAGGCGCTGCGTGAACTGCGAGAGATACGCGTCGAACGCATCATCAAAAACCACGCGCAGTTGATGGCGCTGGTCGATGCCCTACGCCTGGTGGTGCCGATGGCTGACGCCCAGCACGACGCAATCCTGCGCGAGCTGCGGGGCATGGCGCTGGCCCGGCAGCATGCGGTGAATGCCGATCCCAAGGAGGTCGCCGAATTCTGGGAGGTGTTCGACTACCTCCAGTCGCTGAGCGATGAACCGGTGGTGGACCACAGCAAGAAAGCCGAAGTCATCGCCGTGAACCTCAACGAGTTCTGCGAGCGCGCCGCCGAACACAAACAGAAGCTGGCCGACGCCGGAACCCTGCGCAGTCTGCTGCGCAATAGCAAGTCGCGGCCGTTCATCGATGCCAATCGCGCAGTGGATAGCGCGGTGCGGGCGGCGTTCAACCAGCGTGCGCCCGGGGCAGCGCGGCGGCCGACGACGGTCAAGTGCTGGACGTTCAGGGCAGACTGAGCGGCCTGGGGGCTTTTTCCGTCTCGAAAACAAGAAATTACAGCGGTGCTTTCTAGACCTGGAACACAGCCGAGCGCCGGCAACCGCCACTACGCTTGGCCGTTTTTCTGTCTGGGAATCCCGAAATGGCTGATGGCATTGAAGTGCGCGGCAAGCGCGTCCGCGTGTATTTCCAGTACCAAGGCGAACTGTGTCGGGAAACCCTGCCCGGGATCGCCACTCCAGCCCACCTGGCGCATGCCGAGCGGCTGGTGGGCACGATCAAGTACGAGATCGAGGCTGGCACGTTCGAGTACGCCCGGCACTTCCCCAACTCGCCTCGGGTCAAGACCAACACCCTGGGTCACTACATTGACCTTTGGTTAGAGATCAAACGCAACCAGTTGGCTACCAGCGGCTTTGCCATGTACCGCAGCCGCGCCGAGAAGCACATCCGCCCGCGCTGGGGCGCTCTGCAAGCTGATCGCATCGATCACCTGGACGTGCAGCACTGGGTGCAATCGGTGCTGATGCCCGAGCTGCACAATAAAACGGTGCGGGAAATCGTCAGCCACTTGCGGCAGATCTTCCGCCTGTACCGCACCCGTAACCGCTCGGCGTTCGATCCTACCGACGGGATTACCATTTCACTGCCCGATGCGGACGATCCCGACCCGTTCACCCGCGAAGAAATCAACGCCATCCTCACTCAGCCCACCGAACGACTACAGGAGATCAACCTGGCGCAGTACATGATCTGGTCCGGCCCGCGGGTCAGCGAGGCGATTGCCCTGGCCTGGGAGGATGTCGACCTGGTCGCGGGCACGGTGGAGATTCGTCGAGCGCGGGTGGCGGGACAGTACAAGGTCACCAAGACCCGTCGCTCGACCCGCAAGGTAAAACTGCTCGCCCCTGCCCTGCGCGCATTGCAGGCGCAGGAACGCTTCACTCGCCACCTGCCCGCCGAACGCATCGAGGTGCTGGACCGCGATAACCGCACCCTACGCCAACAACGCGTGCGCTTCGTCTTCCACAATAGCGCCACTGACGCACCGTACCGCTCTTCGGACGTGTTACGTCACGGCTGGTGGATCGGCCACCTGCAAAACGCCGGCGTCCGCCAACGCGGCCCCAATACCTGCCGCCACACCTTCGCCAGCCAAATGCTCAGCAGCGGCCTGGCCACCCCCGAATGGATCGCAGACCAGATGGGACACACCTCCACTGCCATGATCTTCCGGCACTACGCGAAGTGGATCGGAGAGGACGGGCCGGATGTGGTGGGGGCGTTGAATCGAGGGCTGGGGTTGAGCTGAAACCATAAAAAAAGGGGCCATGAAGGCCCCTTCTTTTTGCCCGCGATTCCCTGTTGTTTCCCAGAACGTTCCCTTTTTAGTGAGGGAGCCGGGAAAAAGCTAATGGAATCAGGCAGTTATGTGGCGGAAGCGTAGAGATTCGAACTCTAGGATAGTTGCCCATCGACGGTTTTCAAGACCGTTGCCTTAAACCACTCGGCCACGCTTCCAGCTGTTTTGCGGGCGCCATCATACCGTAACGAAACACGCTGTCAAACTCTCTATGTCGCCCCCGAGAGCGGCTCTGGTATGCTCGTGCGACTATTTGTTACAAACCCCTCAGTTGTGAACCACAGGAGTTGCGCCATGCGCGAACAGGATTACGCCGTACACGGCCAGCAGATCGAGCAGCAGGAGGTCAGCAAAGTCCTGCGTAACACCTACAGCCTGCTGGCGCTCACCCTCGCCTTCAGCGGCATCATGGCCTTCGTGGCCCAACAGATGCGTGTCGGCTACCCGAACGTTTTCGTGGTGCTCATCGGCTTCTATGGCTTGTTCTTCCTCACCGCCAAGCTGCGCGACTCGGTCTGGGGTCTGGTGTCGACCTTCGCCCTCACCGGTTTCATGGGCTTTATCCTCGGCCCGATCCTCAACCGTTACCTGGGCATGTCCGGTGGCGCCGAAGTGGTCAGCTCGGCCTTCGCCATGACGGCGCTGGTGTTCGGCGGTCTGTCCGCCTATGTGCTCATCAGCCGCAAGGACATGAGCTTCCTCAGCGGCTTCATTACCGCCGGCTTCTTCGTCCTGCTGGGCGCCGTGGTTGCCAGCTTCTTCTTTCAGATCAGCGGCCTGCAGTTGGCTATCAGCGCTGGCTTCGTGCTGTTCTCGTCGGTCTGTATCCTGTTCCAGACCAGCGCGATCATCCATGGTGGTGAACGTAACTACATCATGGCCACGATCAGCCTCTACGTGTCGATCTACAACCTGTTCGTGAGCCTGCTGCAGCTGTTCGGTCTGATGGGCCGTGACGACTAAGCCCTGATTGCACAGCGCCCAGGAAGCCCGCCCCATGGCGGGCTTTTTCATGGGCGTGGAAAACAGCCCAAGCGCTCTGTACTACCGCAATCACGTGCCGGGCCTTAGAATGCGCTCCTTTTTCAAGCAGCGGCAGCACGTCCATGAGTTCACAGCACGACCCAAACCCGTCGCCCCGCCCCCACGACCTGGTTCTGGGTCTGGAAGACAAGCCAAGACCTCTGATCGGCCTGCTCGCCGCGCTGCAGCATTTGCTCGCGATCATCGTTCCGATCGTCACGCCGGGGCTGTTGATCTGCCAGGCGCTTGGCGTGTCGACGCGCGATACCAACCTGATCGTTTCCATGTCGCTGGTCATCTCCGGGATCGCCACCTACGTGCAGTGCAAGCGCTTCGGACCATTCGGCGCCGGGCTGCTGATCGTGCAAGGCACCAGCTTCAACTTCGTAGGCCCGCTGATCGCTGGCGGTTCGCTGATGGTCAAGCAAGGCACGCCGGTAGAAGCGGTGATGGCAGCGATCTTCGGCGTGGTGATTGCCGGATCGTTCATCGAAATGGGCGTGTCACGCATCCTTCCCTTCATCAAACGTCTGATCACGCCGCTGGTGACCGGCATCGTCGTGCTGATGATCGGACTCACGCTCATCAAAGTCGGGCTGATCAGCATGGGCGGCGGCTTCTCGGCCATGGCCAATGGCACCTTCGCCAACGGCGAAAACCTGCTGCTGTCCGGAGTGGTGCTGGCCATCATCGTACTGCTCAATCGCATCGCGATCGTCTGGCTGCGCAGCTGCGCAATCGTCATTGCGCTGGCAGTGGGCTACGCGCTGGCCGGCTACCTGGGCCGGCTCGACTTCACCGGCATGCACGAGGCGGCGCTGTTCCAGGTGCCGACGCCGTTGCATTTCGGTCTAGGTTTCTCCTGGGCGTTGTTCATTCCCATGCTGGTCATCTACCTGGTGACCTCGCTCGAAGCCATCGGTGACGTCACCGCAACCAGCAAAGTCTCGCAGCAGCCAGTCGAAGGCCCGCTGTGGATGAAGCGGATCAAAGGGGGCGTGCTGGTCAACGGCGCCAACTCGCTGCTCGCCGGCCTGTTCAATACCTTCCCCAGCTCGATCTTCGCGCAGAACAACGGCGTCATTCAGCTGACCGGCATCGCCAGTCGGCATATCGGTATCTGGATCGCCGCGATGCTGGTGCTGCTCGGCTTGTTCCCAAGCGTTGCCGGAGTGATCCAGGCGGTGCCGGAGCCGGTTCTGGGCGGTGCGGCGATGGTGATGTTCGGTGCGGTGGCGGCTTCAGGTATCAATATACTGGCCAGCACCACCCTCGATCGCCGCGCCCTGCTGATCATCGCGGTCTCGCTGGCCTTGGGCCTTGGCGTCGCACAGGTGCCCGAATTCCTTGCGCACATGCCTTCGGCTGTTCGCGCCGTGCTCGAGTCGGGCGTGGCCACCGGCGGTATCTGTGCCGTGGTGCTGAACTGGTTCCTGCCTGACAGCACTGCGAAAGACTGACTCTCAGCGCCTGGCCTGGACTGCCGCGGTAGGCATTTTGCTCTATCATGGCGGCAGTCCATTTCCAGAGTCGCCCATGAAATTCGCTATTGCGGTTTTTTCTCCCGCCCATGCGCCCTCCTCCAGGCGCGCCCTGCGTTTCGCTGAAGCCGCGATACAGTCCGGGCATCAGGTGGCACGGCTATTTTTCTACCAGGACGGCGTGCACAGCGCTTCGTCGAACATCGTCACGCCGCAGGATGAAGTCGACATCGCCGCCCAGTGGCGGTCGTTCGTCGAACAGCATCAGCTCGACGCTGTGGTGTGTATCGCCGCGGGCTTGCGTCGGGGCGTCTTGAACCAGGACGAAGCCACGCGCCACGGGCGCCCCGCTGCCAACCTGAGCGCGCCTTGGGATCTGTCGGGCCTGGGCCAGTTGCACGAGGCCGCACAACTGGCCGATCGCCTGATCTGTTTCGGAGGTGATTGAAATGTCCAAATCGATGCTGATCATCAGCCGACGCAGCCCGTGGAGCGGACCAAGCGCCCGTGAAGCGCTGGATATCGCCCTCGCCGGCGGAGCCTTCGATCTGCAGGTGGGCATGCTGTTCCTCGATGACGGCGTGCTGCAACTGGCCGGGGATCAACGACCCGCGTTGCTCGAGCAGAAGAACCTTGGGGCCAACCTGCAAGCTCTGCCACTGTTTGGCGTGGATGCACTGTTCGCCTGCGCGACCAGCCTGGCGCAGCGCGGGCTGAGCGAGACAAATCTGACCCTGCCTGTCGAAGTACTGGACGACGCGGCCCTGCGTAGCCTAATTGGGCGCTTCGACCATTTGGTGACCCTCTGATGAGCACTTTGCACGTCATTTCCCACTCCCCTTTTGCAGATGATCGTCTCGACAGTTGCCTGCGTCTGCTGGCCAATGACGACGGTCTGCTGTTGTGCGGCGACGCTGTCAATGCCTTGCGCGCGGGTAGCCCTGTAGAGGCTCGCGTACGCAATGCAGATTTGCAGCAACGCCTGTTCGTACTGGCCGAGGACGTCCGGGCACGTGCGATTCACAGCGAACTGGCGCAGGCGCTCGACTACATCGCCTTCGTCGAACTGACCCTGAAGTACGACAAGGTCAATTCATGGCTATGACAGTGCCAGCGAGCGACGACCCGGCTATCGCGCTGGACAAGGATGGGTTTCTGGTCAACCTCTCGGATTGGTCAGAGCCTGTTGCGCAATGGCTTGCACAGCGCGACGGGGTAACGCTTGGCGCAGATCATTGGGAAGTTCTCACTGCGCTCAGGGCATTCTACGAGCAGTACCAGCTGTCGCCCGCTACCCGGCCATTGATCAAGTACCTGGCCCTCACACTAGGGCCGGAAAAAGGTAACAGCGCGCACCTCAACCGCCTGTTCAACGGCACTCCTGCCAAGCTCGCCGCCAAGTTCGCCGGCCTTCCGAAACCGACAAACTGCATATGACCGATGTGAAGCCACTGACCCTGACGACACCCAGCGAACATCCCTTCGCCGAGTTCATTCGTATTCTCGGCAAAGGCAAGCGCGGTGCGCGCGGCCTGACCCAGGAAGAAGCGCGTGCGGCCATGTTGGCGTTACTTGAGGGCAAGGTCGAAGAGGCTCAACTGGGCGCCTTCCTGATGTTGCTGCGGCACAAGGAAGAAACGCCCGAGGAACTTGCCGGGTTTACCCAAGCAGTGCGTCAGCACATCGGTGCCCCGCAGATTGCGGTGGATATCGACTGGCCGAGCTACGCCGGCAAGAAACGCCACCTGCCGTGGTACTTGCTCGCGGCCAAGTGCCTGGCATCCAACGGTGTACGCATTCTCATGCATGGCGGCGGCGCGCACACCGCTGGCAGGCTGTATACCGAGCAGTTGCTGGACCTACTGTCGATTCCTCTGTGCCGCAGTTGGCAAGCAGTCGCAGACGGCCTGGAGCAACACGGCCTGGTATTCTTTCCCTTGCAAGACTGGGCTGCGCCTCTGCAGCACATGATCGATCTACGCAATACCCTGGGTTTGCGCTCGCCCATCCATTCGCTGGCGCGAGTGCTCAACCCGCTGGCAGCCCATTGCAGCCTGCAGAGCATCTTCCACCCTGGCTATCAGGCCGTGCATCGCGAGGCCAGCCGCCTGCTTGGAGACCACGCCATCGTGGTCAAAGGCGATGGTGGCGAGATCGAAATCAACCCCGACGTCATCAGCCACCTGTACGGGGCTAGCGAGGGCCAGGCGTGGGACGAATCCTGGCCAGCACTCAGCGAACAGCGGCACGTCAAGCCCGCCAGCCTGCAGCCAGATCACTTGCTGGATGTCTGGCGTGGTCATGCCGAGGACAGTTACGGCGAACTGGCGGTAGTGGCGACGATGGCTTTGGCGTTGCGCGGTCTCGGCAAATCCCATGATGAGGGCTTCGCCATCGCCCGGCGGTATTGGTCCGCACGGCAACGTATCGAGTAAACCGATCAGAACGACCCAGCCTTTGCGCTATTCAGTCGAACATCGACTTCTAAACTGAGCTCCAACGATCGTTAACAGGTATTCAGGAGTCGAAGATGGGTCTTTTGATCGAAGGCCGCTGGCATGACCAGTGGTATGAAAGCGATGAAGACGGCGCGTTCAAACGCGAGCAGGCACAGCGCCGCGACACGCTGCCTAAGGCTGAAGCGGGCCGCTATCACCTGTATGTTTCACTGGCCTGTCCTTGGGCTCATCGGGCGCTGATCCTGCGCGAGCTCAAAGGCCTTGCGCCACTGATCGATGTTTCCGTGGTCAGTTGGCTGATGGCCGAACATGGATGGACATTCGACCAACGACAAGGCTCCACGGGCGATCGTCTCGATGGGCTGCAGTACTTGCATGAACGCTACACCTGCGACGATCCGACCTACACCGGACGGGTGACGGTGCCGGTGCTGTGGGACAAACACGAGCAACGCATCATCAACAACGAGTCGGCAGAGATCATCCGCATTTTCAACAGCGCCTTCAACGACCTGACCGGAAATAACCTCGACCTCTATCCGCAACCGCTGCGTACAATCATCGACTCGCTCAATGAGCGGATCTACCCGGCAGTCAACAACGGCGTTTACCGCGCGGGGTTTGCAACCACTCAAAAGGCTTATGAAGGGGCGTTTGACGATGTATTCGCCGAGCTGGACGCTCTCGAAACACATCTGCAGCAGTCCCGCTACCTCGCCGGCGAATACCTGACTGAAGCCGACGTGCGTCTGTTCACCACCTTGATTCGCTTCGATGCCGTCTACCATGGTCACTTCAAGTGCAATCTGCGACGGATTGCGGACTACCCCAACCTGTCCAACTGGCTGCGCGAGCTTTACCAGTGGCCGGGCGTTGCGCAGACCGTCGATTTTGAACACATCCAGAAGCACTACTACTTGAGCCACACCACCATCAACCCGAACGGTATCGTGCCCAAAGGGCCTGCGCAGAACTTCGACGGCCCGCATGATCGTGAAAGGCTACCTGGCCGGGGTATCTGGCATGCCAGCTAGACGAGCAGCTTTGCCCTCGCAACAGAACAGGGGCGCTCGAACCATGGATGTCTCGGGGCTTTTTCTGCGTCGTGTGTTGTGGCCACTGTGCATTGTGCTGGGCCTGGGCGCCTGCGCTTCTCGCCACGACACTGATCCGATGATGGTCAACGTCGTAGGTATCGATACGCTGCCGGGCGACGATCTGGAGCTGAGGCTGGCGGTAAAGTTACGCGTTCAAAACCCTAACGACGCTCCTGTGCAGTATCGAGGGGTCGCATTGAATCTGGATGTGAACGGAAGGCCTTTCGCCACTGGCGTCAGTAAGCGCGCGGGCGAAATTGGGGGTTACAGCGAGCAAGTCATCTCTGTGCCGATGAGCGTGAGTGCATTCAGCATGCTGCGCCAGGCCTTGGCCGTGAATGACTTGCTGTCGCTCGAAGGGCTGCCATACTCATTGCGCGGCAAGCTTGCAGATGGCCTGTTTGGCACCACGCACTTTCACGATGAAGGAGTACTGAATTTCAAGGGCCCAACGCCACCTTGAGAGGGTCAGCGCTTGTTCGCTGCGGCCATCATCTTGTTCACTTCCAGGCGTACGAGACTTGCGTATTCGTGGGGATTGAGCGCATCCAGCTCACCTCGAACCCATTCGGCCCATTTGCCCTTGCGCCTGGACTTTTCCGAGATCAGACGCGACGCCTCGGCTTTGGCCTTGCCGAGGTTGCTTTGCCAAAAGGTGAACAGCCGGGATTTCTCTGCCTCGATCTGTGCGCGTTCGACATAGGGCATGTTGGCGAGATTGAAACTCATGGATGCGGGTCCTGCGGTGAAGAATTCGCGGCCATTTTACACAGCCGTTCGCGGTTCTATGCGACTGATTGCAACTTTCAAGCTGCCTCGGCATCAATCACTAATACCATCCAACCCAAGAGGACGTCTCAATGGCCAGGAAATCCACTGCGCAAACCGAAAGCGAGCAAATCAAGGATCAGGTTTTCAGCGACCTGCAATCGCTGATCGAGGAGTCAGAAAAACTGCTGACTCAAAGCGCTTCTCTGGTAGGTGAGGAAGCTGAAACTCTGCGCAGCCAGATCAGCGCAAAGCTGCGCGAAGCCCGTGATGCAGCGGGGAACCTGCGTAGCAAGGCACAACCTGTCGTTGAAGCCACCCAAGATTACATCGGCGTACATCCGTGGCAGACCGTTGCCATTTCTGCAGGTTTCGGCCTAGTCGTTGGCCTGCTGCTGGGCCGTCGCTCTTAAATAGCGAGGCGACAGGTGCCGCATGACTGCGTCATGCGGCCTTGGCCATCGGAATCCCGCTGTGAAACCGCAGCTCTTGATCTGGAGAACAGATCAACTCTGCTTCTGCCTCACGAACTCTCCCAATCACCCTATCAATGTCGTCTCGCTCACCGTAGCGTTCCGCCAGCTTGAGATAGCCTTGGTAGTGCCTAGCCTCACTCTTCAGCAAACCGTGATAGAACTTCGCCAGGTCCTCATCCAAGTGAGGTACCAATGCCGCGAAGCGCTCACAGCTACGCGCTTCAATGAATGCCCCCACAATCAAGGTATCGACCAACTTGACCGGCTCATGCGCCCTGACGAGCTTTCTCAAACCTGATGCGTATCGCCCTGCCGATACCGGACGCAATGAAACACCTCGACGCTTCATGATGCGCAACACCTGCTCATGGTGGACGAGCTCTTCTCTGGCAAGACGCGACATCATGTTGATCAAGTCGAGATGGCCATTGTATTTCGCAATCAAACTGAGCGCGGTGCTGGCCGCCTTGAACTCGCAATTCTTGTGATCGATGAGCAGCGTTTCCTGGTCAGCGAGGGCAGCCTGGATCCAGGCATCTGGAGTGGCGCAGCCAAGAAAAGCATCGATTTCAGGTGTCAGAGACATGGTTCTCACAATCACTCGGGACTCTACAAGCCGGCGATTATACCTGTCAGCATTCTCGATCATAGCCTCGCAAGCCAGTAATGGCGCAGAAGCTCGTGCGTAAAGAGGAGAACCAGAAAAGACAAAACCCCTACCTGCTTGCGCAGATAGGGGTTTTGCGAAATGAATCTTGACGATGACCTACTCTCACATGGGGAAACCCCACACTACCATCGGCGATGCATCGTTTCACTGCTGAGTTCGGGATGGGATCAGGTGGTTCCAATGCTCTATGGTCGTCAAGAAATTC
>NZ_AUEA01000015.1 GCF_000425745.1 Pseudomonas cremoricolorata DSM 17059 = NBRC 16634
ATTCGCAGCTCACGAACATCACATATCCGAATTCGCTGGCACGTTCACAGAACGCACCGGCTACCGAATTTCTTGACGACCATAGAGCATTGGAACCACCTGATCCCATCCCGAACTCAGCAGTGAAACGATGCATCGCCGATGGTAGTGTGGGGTTTCCCCATGTGAGAGTAGGTCATCGTCAAGATTCATTTCGCAAAACCCCTATCTGCGCGAGCAGGTAGGGGTTTTGTCTTTTCTGGTCATTAAAAAATCAGCGTGCAAGCCTCATGAGCTGTGGAACTGCGGTTGCTCCGCTCAGGGACAGATGGCATCGTTTCCCTTTGACTCCCACCAGGTAGCCCTAATGTCGCAGTTCGAATCCATCACCCCAGGATTCATGGTGATCCACGGTAATCGCTCTGATGACCTGCGCAGCCTGGTGGTGGAATGGATGCGTCGCTACCCCTTGCGTCCACTGGAAAACGAAGTCGCTCTGGTACAGAGCAACGGCATCGCGCAATGGCTGAAAATGGCCCTGGCAGCAGACGTCGACGAGGGCGGTTGTGGCGTGGCGGCGGCTGTCGATGTGCAACTGCCAGGCAGTTTTCTCTGGCGGCTGTACCGCGAGGTGCTGGGTCGCTCGGAGATTCCGGAAACCTCCGTGCTGGATAAAGGCCCGCTGACCTGGCGACTCATGCGTCTGCTGCCAACGGTCATGCAGCAGCCGCTGTTCGCACCGCTGGCGCGCTTCCTTCGTGATGACCAGGACATGCGCAAGCGCTATCAGTTGTCGCAGCGCCTTGCAGATCTGTTCGATCAGTATCAGGTCTACCGCGCCGATTGGCTGGAAGACTGGGCCGCTGGCCGCTACCAGTTGCGCAATGGCCGCGATCAGCTACGGCCGCTCAGCGAAGCCAGCCAATGGCAAGCCGCGTTGTGGCAAGCCCTGCTCGATGATGTGGGTGCCGAAGGCATGGCGCAAAGCCGAGCGGGTGTGCATCAGCGCTATATGGAAACGCTGCTTTCGGCCGAGACGGCTCCGCCCGGGTTGCCGACCCGGGTCATCGTTTTTGGTATTTCTTCGCTGCCCGCGCAGGTGTTGCATGCGCTGGCCGGGCTGGCCCGATTCAGTCAGGTGCTGTTGTGTGTACATAACCCGTGCCGCCACCATTGGGCAGACATCGTCGCCGATAAAGAACTACTCAGACGCGAATACCGCCGGCAAAGTCGCAAGCCCGGCATGCCGCTGCAACTCGATGCCACCAGCCTGCATCAGCATGCGCAACCGCTGCTGGCCGCTTGGGGCAAGCAGGGCAGGGACTATATCGCCCTGCTCGACGAATTCGACCAGCCCGACAGCTACAAAGGCGCATTCAGCGACGGCAAGATCGACCTCTACAGCGACGAGCACGCCGACACGCTGCTCAACCAGTTGCAGAACGACATTCTCGAACTGCGCCCACTGGCTGAAACCCGTGAGCACTGGCCCGCGATCGATCCGGCAAGCGATCGATCCGTGCGCTTCCATGTCGCCCACAGCGCGCAGCGCGAAGTCGAGGTGCTGCACGACCAACTGCTCGAACACTTTTCCCGTAACCCACAGCTCAAGCCCCGCGACATCATCGTCATGGTGCCGGATATCAACGGTTATGCACCGCACATCCGCGCCGTCTTCGGCCAGGTGCCGCGGGAGGACAAACGCTTCATTCCGTTCACCCTCAACGATCAGGCACAACGCGGTCGCGAACCACTGCTCATCGCCCTCGAACACCTCCTGCACCTGGCCGACAGCCGTTTCGCCGTGGGTGAAATTCTCGATCTGCTAGACGTACCGGCGGTGCGTGCGAAGTTCGACATCCCCGAGCAATCCCTGGCCACCTTGCACGGCTGGATCGAAGGTGCGGGCATTCGCTGGGGGTTGGATGCACGCCAGCGCGAAGCACTGGGTCTGCCAGGACAGATGGAGCAGAACAGTTGGCGCTTCGGCCTGCGCCGTATGTTGCTGGGGTATGCGGTAGGTGCTGGCGAAGGCTTCGCCGGGGTCGAACCCTATGACGAAGTGGGAGGGCTTGACGCGACCCTGATCGGCCCCTTGTTCGCCCTCATCGACCGTCTCGATCACTGGTATCAGGCACTGCTGGAACCGGCCACGGCGCCAGTCTGGAGCCAGCGCCTGCAGGGCCTGCTCAACGACTTCTTCAAGCCCGAGGACGAGCACAGCGAGTTGCTGCTGATTCAGCTCGACGAGCTGCGCGACCAGTGGCTGCGCACCTGTGAGTCGGTCGAACTGGAGGAGTCCCTGCCGGTCACGGTAGTACGTGAGGCCTGGCTGGCCGGGCTCGATCAGGGCGGCCTCAACCACCGGTTCCTCGCCGGGTCGGTGAATTTCTGCACGCTCATGCCGATGCGTGCGATTCCCTTCGAGATGGTCTGCCTGCTGGGTATGAACGACGGTGACTACCCGCGCGTTCAGCAGCCACTGGATTTCGACCTGATGGCCAGCGATTACCGACCGGGTGATCGTTCGCGCCGGGAAGATGACCGTTACCTGATGCTCGAAGCGCTGCTTTCAGCGCGCCAGCAGCTGTACATCAGCTGGGTGGGGCGCAGTATTCGCGACAACAGCGAGCGTCCGCCCTCGGTACTGGTCGGGCAACTGCGTGATCATCTGGCCGCCGGCTGGCACTTGGCCGATAGCGTCTCAGAGGACAAGACCCTGCTCGAAGCGCTGACCCTCGAACACCCGCTGCAACCCTTCAGCATCCGTTACTTCCAGCAAGGCCAGCCGGCGCTGTTCAGCTATGCCCGTGAGTGGCAGGCAGTGCACGAGCCTCACTCGCTAGCAGGCGAGGATGAGCGACTGGTTGCCTTCGAGCCGGAGGGGCCGCTGGCGCTCGAGGTGCTGAGCAATTTCCTGCGCAACCCGGTGAAACACTTCTATACCCAGCGCCTGAAGGTGCATTTCGAGCAGGTGCAAGGCGCGCTGGAAGAAGCCGAGCCGTTCACCCTCGATGGACTGCAGCATTACACCCTGAGCAGTGATCTGCTCGAAACCATCCTCAGCGAAGGTGAAGGTGCTCTGCCAGAACGGCTGCGCAACCAGGCAAGCAGGCTGCAAGGCAGTGGACGACTGCCCATGGCCGGCTTCGGCGAGTCGCTGCAGGCCGAGTTGATTGCGCCCCTGCCAGATCTGATCGAGCGCTATCAGGCGTTGCTCACGCGATGGCCGACGCCGCTGGACAGCGCCCTGCCGTTGTCTTTCAGCGCCCACGGCCTGCAGGTAGAGGGCTGGCTGGCGGGTGTGCATGAGGGCGCCGATGGCAGCCTGTTGCGGGTGACGCTGCTGGCCAATGCGATCAATACCAAGAGCGGGCGCAAATGGCCGCGACTGATCGACAGCTGGGTATACCATCTGGCGGCGTGCAGCGAGGGACTGGCATTGCATACGGCAGTGGTTGCGGCCGATACCACGCTGCTGCTGGCGCCGCTGGACGGCGAAACGGCCCGCGTCGCGCTGGCCGATCTGTTGCTGGGGTGGCGGCACGGCATGTCGCAACCTTTGCCGGTGGCGCCGCGCACTGCGTTCGCGTTTCTCGGCGCAAAAGACCCAGACGCTGCCCTCAAGGCCGCGCAGGTGGCCTACGAAGGCTCGGAATTCGCCAAGGGTGATGCCGGCGAGCGCAGCCGTGACATGGCCCTGGCCCGGCAGTATCCGGACTTCGCCGCACTGTGCGCCGACGAGTCGTTCGAAGGCTGGGTGCAAGCGCTTTATCAACCGCTGTTCAGCGCCCCGTGGGTCGATGCGCAGGCCCAGGAGAAAACCCGATGAGCCAGCCCACTCCACGCCCGTTGGCGCTGACCTTCCCGCTGCGCGGCAGCCAACTGATCGAAGCCAGCGCCGGCACTGGCAAGACCTTCACCATCTCCGCGCTGTACCTGCGTCTGGTGCTCGGCCACGGCGGCGAGCAGAGCGGCTTTGGGCGCGAAGTGCTGCCGCCGCAGATTCTGGTGGTGACCTTCACCGATGCCGCCACCAAGGAACTGCGCGACCGCATTCGCGCGCGCCTGGCACAAGCGGCGCAGTTCTTCCGCGCTGAAATCGACACCCCCGACCCGCTGCTCGAGCAGTTGCGCGACGATTACCCAGACGATGCCTGGCCGCTGTGCGCCAGCAAGCTGGATGCCGCAGCGCAGTGGATGGACGAGGCGGCGGTATCGACCATCCACGGCTGGTGCCAGCGCATGCTGCGCGAGCACGCCCTGGACAGCGGCAGCCTGTTCACCCAGACATTGGAAACCGATCACAGCGAGCTGCTCAACGAGGTCATGCGCGATTACTGGCGACAGTTCTGCTACGCCATGGCCGGCGAGACCCTGAGCTGGGTGCGCGAGCAGTGGAAGTCGCCTGCAACGCTGCTGGGCCGGGTCAAACCGATGCTCGGCAGCGCTGGCGAGCTCGATGAAAAGGCTGATCCGGCACGTCATATCGAGGGCGGCCTGGGTCAACGCAGGCAGGCGCTCGAGACGATCAAGGCGCCATGGGGCGAGTGGGTCGAACAATTGCGTGCGCTGTTGCAGCAGGCGGTAGCGGCTAAGACGGTCGATGCGCGCAAGCTGCAACCGCGCTTCTTCGAGCCCTGGCTTGAGAGCCTGGCGCAATGGCAGGCAACCCCTGAAAACACCCTGCTGGACATCGGCAAGGGCTTCGAGCGCCTCACCCCGCAGGGGCTGGCCGAAGCCTGGAAGGGCGAGCCGCCCAGCCATCCGGCACTGGATGACATGCTCACCCTGCGCGAGCGCTTGCAGCAACTGCCCGACCCCGGCGCCGACGCACTCGCCCACGCTGCGGCCTGGGTGGCGGCGCGCTTTGAAAGCGAAAAGCGTCGGCGCGCAGAAATGGGTTTCGACGACATGCTGCTGCGCCTCGACGCAGCCTTGCGCGGCGATGCCGGCGAGGCGCTGGCGCAGGTGATTCGCGAACAGTTCCCGGTGGCCTTGATCGACGAATTCCAGGACACTGACCCGGTGCAATACCGCATCTTCGAACGCATCTACCAGATCGAGCAGAACCGCAAAGACCTCGGCATCTTCCTCATCGGCGACCCCAAGCAGGCGATTTATGCCTTCCGTGGAGCCGACATTCACACCTACCTGCGCGCGCGGCGTGCCAGCACCGGGCGCCTGCACAGCCTGGGCACCAACTTCCGCTCGACCAAGCCCATGGTCGCGGCAGTCAACCAGGTGTTCGAGCACGCCGAGCGCAGAGCCACTGGGCAAGGCGCTTTCCTGTTCCGTGACGGCGACGACAACCCGGTGCCGTTTCTGCCGGTGGCGGCCCAGGGGCGTAAAGATGCCCTGGCCGTGCGAGGTCAGCCGCAAGCGGCCCTGACCTTCTGGCAGTTGCCCAGCGAAAAACCGCTGGCCAAAGGCACCTACCGCGATCAGTTGGCGCCAGCCTGTGCCAGCGAGATCGTGCGCCTGCTGCAACTGGCCAAGCTCGGCCAGTGCGGCTTTGTCCAGGCAGACGGCACCCAGCGTCCGCTGGCCCCGGCCGATATCGCCATTCTCGTGCGCGATGGCGGTGAGGCCCGCGCCATTCGCATGCAGTTACGCCTGCGCGGCGTACGCAGCGTGTATCTATCCGACAAGGAATCGGTGTTCCGCAGCCAGGAGGCGGTCGATGTACTGGCCTGGCTGCGCGCCTGCGCCGAGCCGGATGCCGACCGCCTGCTGCGCGCCGCGCTGGCCAGTGTCACCCTGGCGCGCCCGTTGGCCGAGCTGGATGCGCTGAACCGCGACGAGCTGGCCTGGGAGCGGCGCGTCATGCAGTTCCGTGACTACCGCGCGCTGTGGCGCAGTCAGGGCGTACTGAGCATGCTGCGGCGGCTGCTGCACGACTTCCAGTTGCCCGTGCGGCTCACCGCCAGAGGCGACGGCGAGCGGGTGCTGACCAACCTGCTGCACCTGACCGAACTGTTGCAGCAGGCTTCGTCCGAGCTGGACGGGGAACAGGCGCTGGTGCGCTACCTGAGCGAGCGCCTCACCAGCGAGGTCGACGGCGGCGAAGAGCAGGTGGTGCGTCTGGAAAGCGACGAACAACTGGTCAAGGTGGTGACCATCCACAAGTCCAAGGGTCTGGAATACCCCCTGGTGTTCCTGCCGTTCGTGTGCAACACGCGGCCGGTGGATGGCAGCCGTCTGCCCGTGGCCTGGCACGACCAGGACGGTGAACTGCGCCTGACCATGACCCCGGATGAAGCGGTGATCGCCGCCGCCGACGACGAGCGTCTGGGTGAAGACCTGCGTCTGCTCTACGTGGCCCTGACCCGTGCCCAGTATGCCTGTTGGCTGGGCGTTGCCGACCTCAAGCGCGGTCGCGAGAGCCGTTCGCTGCTGCATCGTTCGGCACTGGGTTACCTGCTGGGTGGCGGTGTGCCGCTGGACGACTCCACAGGCCTGGCCGGCTGGTTGAACGACATGGCCCAAGGCTGCCCGGCGCTGACCGTGCAAGGCCTGCCCGAGGTCGACGAGCAGCTGTACGTGCCGGTGCGCAGCGAGCAGCATTTGCAGCCGGCGCGCGAGCCGGGCCGACGCGCCGCCGAGCACTGGTGGATCGCCTCGTACAGTGCCCTGCGCATTGCCGACAGTATCAGCGGTGACTGGGCGCCGGACAGTCTGCTGGCGCAGAACCTGCTCGACGACGAACCGCTGGCCCACGCCGATGAGTTTTATCCCGAACAGGGTTCGATCCACCAGTTTCCCCGTGGCCCGCATCCCGGGACCTTCCTCCACAGCCTGCTGGAGTGGGCGGCGCGCGAGGGTTTCGCGGCCCTGACTGAGCAACCCGAGGCACTGCGTGATGGCGTCGCCCGGCGCTGCGCGACCCGCGGCTGGGAGGGCTGGATACCGACCCTGGAAGCCTGGCTGAGCCATTTGCTGACGGTGCCGATGCCGGCGGGCGAGGGTACCGAAGTGCGCCTGTGCGAGCTGGGCGATTACCGTTTCGAGATGGAGTTCTGGTTCGCCAGCCGTGAGGTCGATGTGCTGCGCCTGGATACCCTGGTGCGCCAGCATACCTATCATGGCGCGCCCCGCGCGGCGGCCGAGAGCGGTCGCCTCAACGGCCTGTTCAAAGGCTTCATCGACCTGTGCTTCGAGCACGAAGGCCGCTATTACGTCGCCGACTACAAATCCAACTGGCTGGGCGCCGAGAACGCCAGCTACTCGCCGGCGGCCATGGAGAGCGCCATGCTCGAACACCGTTACGACCTGCAATGCGTGCTCTACCTGTTGGCGCTGCACCGCCAGCTCAAAGCCCGTCTGCCGGATTACGATTACGACCGCCACATCGGCGGGGCGCTGTTCATCTTCCTGCGCGGGCTCAGCGCGCGCAGTCGCGGCGTGCACTTCAGCCGCCCGCCCAGGGCGCTGATCGAAGAACTCGACCTGCTGTTCCAGGGCAAGCTGCATACCCTGGCCACCGCGGCCCAGACTGACCTGTTCGGCGAGGCGTACCCATGAACGATCCGTTCGCTGCTGTCGACCTGCCGGCACCTTCCCTGAATACCACGGCCGAACTGTTCGTCGTGTTGCAGCGCTGGGTCGAGCGTGGCTGGTTGCGCCCGCTGGACGTCGCCCTGGTGCGCTTTCTGGCCGAGCATGCGGCGCCGGCGCAACCGCTGGTGCTGCTCGCGGCGGCGCTGACCAGCCACCAGCTTGGCCACGGGCATGTCTGTCTTGACCTGGCGCAGACCTTGGCCGAACCCGATTTCGCCCTCTCGCTGCCACCTGAGGGTGAAGACAGCCATACCGTGGAAATCCTGCCCTCGAGCGTTATGGCCCAGGTGCAACTGGGGCCATGGCTCGATGCCCTGAACGCCTCCAGCCTGGTTGCGCAGGGTGAGCATGGCCCGCGTGACCGGCCCCTGGTGCTCAGCGGCGAGCGCTTGTACCTGCGCCGCTACTGGGCCTACGAGCGGGCGGTGGAAAGCAATTTGCGCAAGCGCCTGGCCTTGCCGGTGGAGGTTCCGCACGACCTGCCGACGCGCCTGGCGGCGCTGTTTCCTCCTGCCGCCGAGGTGCGCATCGACTGGCAGAAGCTCGCCTGTGCCCTGGCCACGCGCGCGGCGCTGAGCATCATCACTGGCGGCCCTGGTACCGGCAAGACCACCACCGTGGTGCGTCTGCTGGCGCTATTGCAAGGGCCACGGGTGGCGGCCGAGCGGCCACTGCGCATTCGCCTGGCCGCGCCGACCGGCAAGGCGGCAGCACGGCTTACCGAGTCCATCGGCGCCCAGGTGCAGGGCCTTGATGTCGATCCGTCGATCAAGGCACGCATTCCCACCGAGGTGACCACGGTGCATCGTCTGCTTGGCAGCCGACCCGGCACCCGACACTTCCGTCATCACCGCGGCAATCCGCTGCCGCTGGATGTGCTGGTGGTCGACGAAGCCTCGATGATCGACCTGGAAATGATGGCCAACCTGCTCGAAGCCCTGCCGCCCAAGGCCCGCCTGGTGCTGCTCGGCGACAAGGACCAACTGGCTTCGGTCGAGGCCGGCGCGGTACTGGGTGACCTGTGCCGCGATGCCGAGGCGGGCTTCTACAGCCCGGCTACCTGGGCCTGGCTGGAGACGATCAGCGGCGAACACCTCGATACCAGCGGCCTGCATGAGGGCGATGAGCGGCGCCACGCCCTGGCGCAGCAGTTGGTGATGCTGCGCCATTCACGGCGCTTCGCCGAAGGCAGCGGCATCGGCGAACTGGCCCGGGCGGTCAACGAGCAGCGTGCCGGCGATGCCCGTCGCGTACTCACCGATGCGCGCTTCACCGATATCGCCAACTGCCGCCTGCAAGGCGAGCAAGACACCGCGCTCGATCGCCTGCTGATCAGCGGCAGCGCCCAGGGCCGCAGCCAGGCCGCAGGCTACCGGCGCTATTTCGACACGCTGCAGCAGCAGCGCCCGGCGGTGACCACAGCACTGGCCGATCCGGCCTGGCAGCACTGGGCCGCCGAAGTGCTCAGCGCGTTCGATCGCTTCCGCATCCTCTGCGCCGTGCGCAAAGGGCCATGGGGCGTCGAGGCGATCAACCAGCGTGCCACCCGCGCTCTGCAGGCGGCCGGCCTGATCGAAGGTGAGCACCCGTGGTATGAAGGCCGCCCGGTGCTGATCACCCGCAACGACTACGGCCTGGGCCTGATGAACGGCGACATCGGCATCACCCTGCGCCTGCCCGAAGCCGAGCACAGCGAGCGCTTCACCCTGCGTGTGGCCTTTCCCCGCAACGACGGCCAGGGCGGCGTACGGCTGGTGCTGCCCAGCCGCCTCAACGATGTCGAAACCGTCTACGCCATGACCGTGCACAAATCCCAGGGCTCGGAGTTCGAGCACACCGCGCTGATCCTCCCCGATGTGCTCAACCCGGTACTGACCAAAGAGCTGGTCTACACCGGCATCACCCGCGCACGCACCTGGTTCACCCTGGTCGAGCCACGGGCCGGGGTGTTCGAGGAGGCGGTGAAGCGTCGGGTGCGGCGGTTGAGTGGGTTGATGTTGGGGGAGGGTGTGGGCTGAGGCGGGTTAGGGTGCTAAGGCAGCGGCTGAGCACCCACACAGAAGCACGAAGCAACCTGGGCGTTTCTAGCCTTGGAGCAGCTGTTTCTTCTGAACCGAAAACTCCTCGTCGGTCAGAACTCCCCGCTCTTTGAGGGCTGCAAGCTTTTCAAGCTCATCCGCTACAGAAACATGCTCTTGAGCAGGTGCCGTTGTGCCAGTGGAGCGAGCAATAGCTTTGATCGACTCCAGATGACGTTCATTTTCCGCTGCCAGGTGAGCCTCCCGGGCAGACTCCTTGTTCAGGTCACTCACGATCAGAACGATGATGAGCCCGAGCAGTGGCGAGGTGATGACCGAGAGTAGAGTGAATCCCCAAAAACTACGTCCTTTCGAGTTTGCCAGCATGCCTACTCCAGCGGACAACACGAGCCAAAAAACGATAATCATGAATCCCAAGATAATTTCTCCCTGGCGTCTAAAGCCTTAAAGTTGAAAGCAAATGGTAGCATGATGACATCATCGTCAAAAGCTGTCGGTCAGCCAGACACGTGGCGCCAACCCCCTTTCACCAGGTCGTCGCGCGTCAGTGCTATCAGCTGTGGGTAAGCCTCTCTACACCTTCGAGCTATTGCTGAGCAAACCTCATCTCCCGACTCTCCCCACTCAACAACCCTTCATTGGCCTCGGTCACCTGCCGAATGTAATCCCACAACAAAGTAATCCGCTTCAACGTGCGCAGATCCTCCCGGCAGTACATCCAGAACTGCCTGGTGACTTCGATTTCATTCGGCAGCACGGCGACCAGGCGGGGGTCTTGTGCGGCGAGGAAGCAGGGCAGGATGGCCAGGCCGCGGCCTTGCAGGGTGGCGGTGTACTGGGCGATGACGCTGGTGCTGCGCAGGTGCGCCTGGGCGCCGGGGATGAGGTTGTTGAGGTAGAGCAGTTCGGAGCTGAAGGCCAGGTCGTCGACGTAGCTGATGAACGGGTGCTGGCGCAGGTCGCTGACCTGGGTGATGGGCGTGTGGCGGTTTAGATAATCCTGGGTGGCGTACAGGCGCAGGCGGTAGTCGCACAGTTTGCAGCACACGTAGGGGCCGTGCTCCGGGCGCTCGAGGGCGATGACGATGTCGGCCTCGCGCTTGGACAGGCTGATGAAATGCGGCAGCGGCAGGATATCGACGGAGATCGCCGGGAAGGCTTCGACGAAGTGGCTCAGTTGCGGGGTGATGAAGAAGCTGCCGAAGCCTTCCGTGCAGCCCATGCGCACATGCCCGGACAGCGCCATGCTCGACCCCGACACCTGCTCGCAGGCCATGTGCAGGGTGCTTTCGATGGATTCGGCATAACCCAGCAGGCGCTGGCCTTCGCGGGTCACGACGAAGCCTGCGCTGCGCGACTTTTCGAACAGCAGCGTGCCCAGGGCACTTTCCAGCGAGGCGATGCGCCGCGACACGGTGGTGTAGTCGACGCTCAGGCGTTTGGCTGCGCTGCTGGCCTTGCGCGTGCGCGCCACTTCGAGGAAGAACTTGAGGTCATCCCAGTTCAGCGCACTGAGCGGTGTAGGGTCTTTTTGCATGTTGATCCGGTTTTTTTGTGCGTTCTTATGGGATGAATGCATATCTATACTCGAATTCATCCCAGCGGCGCTATCTCATCCGGCGCCACCAATCGCGTCCCGACAATAATTCCAAGGAGCCGCCGATGAACGCAGTGAACCCCGCCCATACCAACGAACGCACCCAGGTCGAGCAGGTCAAGCTGCTGATCGATGGGCAGTGGCGTGAATCGACCTCCAGCGAGTGGCGCGACATCGTCAACCCAGCCACCCAGGAGGTGCTGGCGCAAGTGCCGTTCGCCACCGAGGCGGAACTGAGCGAGGCGGTAGCCGCCGCGCAGAAGGCCTTCCACAGCTGGCGCGACACCCCCATCGGCGCACGCATGCGCATCATGCTCAAGTTCCAGGCGTTGATTCGCGAACACAGCAAGCGCATCGCCCAGACCCTCAGCGCCGAGCAGGGCAAGACCCTGGCCGATGCCGAAGGTGACATTTTCCGTGGCCTGGAAGTGGTCGAGCACGCGGCCTCCATCGGCAGCCTGCAAATGGGCGAGTTCGCCGAGAACGTTGCCGGTGGTGTCGACACCTACACCCTGCGCCAGCCGATCGGGGTCTGTGCCGGCATCACGCCGTTCAACTTTCCGGCGATGATTCCGCTGTGGATGTTCCCCATGGCCATCGTCTGCGGCAATACCTTCGTGCTCAAACCTTCCGAACAGGACCCGCTGTCGACCGTGATGCTGGTCGAGCTGGCGCTGGAAGCCGGCGTGCCGCCCGGGGTGCTCAACGTGGTGCACGGCGGTAAACAGGTGGTCGACGGGCTGTGCACTCACCCGGACATCAAGGCGATTTCCTTCGTCGGTTCCACCGAGGTGGGCACCCACGTGTACAACCTCGCCAGCCAGCACGGCAAGCGAGTGCAATCGATGATGGGGGCGAAGAACCATGCCGTGGTGCTGCCCGATGCCAACCGCACGCAGACCGTCAACGCGCTGGTCGGTGCCGCCTTCGGCGCGGCCGGGCAGCGCTGCATGGCGACCTCGGTGGCGGTGCTGGTGGGCAAGGCCCGCGAATGGTTGCCCGACATCAAGGCTGCCGCCAGCAAGCTCAAGGTCAACGCCGGTTGCGAGGCGGGCACCGATGTCGGTCCGGTGGTGTCGCGCCGGGCGCTGGAGCGTGTGCTCGGGCTGATCGAAAGCGGTGTCAGCGAGGGCGCGAACCTTGAACTGGACGGCCGGGGCGTGCAGGTGCCGGGCTACGAGCAGGGCAACTTCGTCGGCCCGACGCTGTTCTCGGGGGTGACCACCGAGATGCAGATCTACACTAAGGAGATCTTCGGCCCAGTGCTGGTGACCCTTGAGGTCGACACCCTCGATGAGGCCATTGCGCTGGTCAACCGCAACCCCTTCGGCAACGGCACCGGGCTGTTCACGCAAAGTGGTGCGGCGGCGCGCAAGTTCCAGAATGAAATCGACGTTGGCCAGGTGGGCATCAACATTCCGATTCCGGTGCCGGTACCGTTCTTCAGCTTTACCGGCTCGCGCGGCTCCAAGCTCGGCGACCTCGGCCCGTACGGCAAGCAAGTGGTGCAGTTCTACACTCAGACCAAGACCGTGACCGCACGCTGGTTCGACGATGACAGCGCCGATCAGGGCGTCAACACCACCATCAGCCTGCGTTGAGGAGACCACCATGCGTATCGCATTCATCGGCCTGGGCAACATGGGCGCGCCCATGGCGCGCAACTTGCTCAAGGCCGGGCATCAACTGAATCTGTTCGATCTCAACCAGGCGGTGCTGGCCGAACTCGCCGAGCTGGGCGGGCAGATCAGCGCCTCGCCAAAGGCGGCGGCTGCCGATGCCGACGCAGTGATCACCATGCTGCCTGCGGCGGCCCACGTGCGCAGCGTCTACCTGGGTGATGACGGCGTGTTGTCGGGCATCCGCGCCGGCACGCCGGCCTTGGATTGCAGCACCATCGATCCGCAGACGGCCCGCGATGTGTCCGAGGCGGCAGCGGCCAAGGGGGTAGACCTGGGCGATGCGCCGGTGTCGGGCGGCACTGGCGGAGCGGCGGCAGGCACCCTGACCTTCATGGTCGGCGCCAGCGCCGAACTGTTCGCCACCTTCAAGCCAGTGCTCGAGCAGATGGGCCGCAATATCGTGCATTGCGGTGGCGTCGGCACCGGGCAAATCGCCAAGATCTGCAACAACCTGCTGCTGGGTATCTCGATGGTGGGGGTGTCCGAGGCCATGGCCCTGGGCGATGCGCTGGGTATCGACACCCAGGTACTGGCCGGCATCATCAACAGCTCGACCGGCCGTTGCTGGAGCTCGGATACCTACAACCCCTGGCCCGGGGTGATCGACACTGCGCCCGCTGCCCGTGGCTATACCGGTGGTTTTGGCGCTGAGCTGATGCTCAAGGACCTGGGCCTTGCCACCGAGGCAGCACGCCAGGCGCACCAGCCAGTGATTCTCGGCGCGGTGGCGCAGCAGCTGTACCAGGCGATGAGCCTGCGCGGCGAGGGCGGCAAGGATTTCTCGGCGATCGTCGAGGGCTATCGAAGGAAGGGCTGAGGGACTGTGGGGCAGTACAGCGGGTAGGTGCGACCGGCCCATCGCGGCTGAACCGGAGTGCCGGCCGGTTCAGCCGCGAATCCGCCGAGTAAACGGATCAGGCGAAAACGAAGTACTTGCGCACGGTCTCGACCACTTCCCAGGTGCCTTTCATCCCCGGTTCGATGACGAACACGTCGCCGCCCTTGAGGTGCTTGGGCTCTTCGCCTTCGGGGGTGATGATGCAGTAGCCTTCGAGGAAGTGGCAGAACTCCCACTTGTCGTAGTTGACCTCGAATTTGCCTGGGGTGCAGATCCAGGTGCCCATGATCTTGCTGCCGTCAGCCGACAGGTAGGCGTTGAGGTTGACCGTGTGCGGCTCGCCGCCGATGCGTTTCCACTTGGTGGCGTCGACTATCGGAGTGGGGCAGGTTTCGCGCAGGACGGTGATGAAATCAGACATGTGCAGGCTCCTGAAAGGTCGCTGGATGACAGGCCACCATAGGCCCATCCCGCGCACGTCAGTTGCCTGCACTCGACCTTTAGCTGTCTCTTCGCGCTATCGCAGGCTCATGCCCACCAGTACCGCACGAAGTGGAAGAACACCGGCGCTGCGAAGCACACCGAGTCGATGCGATCGAGCATGCCGCCGTGGCCTTCGATCATGTGGCCCCAGTCCTTGACCCCACGGTCGCGCTTGATCGCCGACATCACCAGCCCGCCGAAGAAGCCCATGGCGTTGACGGTCAGCGCCATCAGCGCCGCCTGCCAGAAGTTGAACGGGGTGATCCAGCACAGCAGGGCGCCGATCAGGGTGGCCAGCGCCACGCCGCCGAGCAGGCCTTCGAGGGTCTTGGACGGCGACAGGTTGGGCGCCACCTTGCGCTTGCCGAACAGCTTGCCGCACACGTACTGCAGCACGTCGCTGAGCTGCACCACCATGATCAGCCAGGCGATCAGCAGCAGGTTGCGCCCTTCATAGCCGGGAATCTCCAGGGTCATCAACGCCGGTACCGCCGACACGCAGTACACCGCGATCATCAGCCCCCACTGCACCTTCGAGGCCCGTTCGAGGAAGCGCGTGGTGTCGCCGCCGAGGCTTGCGAGAATCGGCAACAGCAGGAACAGGTAGACCGGAATGAAGATGCTGAACAGGCCGTACCAGTCGCTGGCGATCAGCAGGTATTGCACCGGCAGTGCCAGGTAGAAGGCGGCCGCCAGCGCCGGGTAGTCGCTGCGCCGGGTTGGGGTCAGGGTCATGAATTCGCGCAGCGCGTAGAACGACACGCAGTAGAACAGCACGATCACGCCGTATTTGCCGAATATGAAGGCGATGCCGATGACCAGCACCATCACCCACCAGGCGTTGATGCGTGCGTTGAGGTTGTCGATAACGGCATGCGGGCCGGGGCCGGCGCGCCATTTCAGCAAGCGGCCGATCAGGCTGGCGAGCAGCAGCAGGGCGCCGATGCCGGCGAACAGCGAAAGGGTGTTGTCATCCATGTCAGGCGTCCTTGGGGGCCAGGTTCAACAGGGCTTCACGGGCCCGTTCGAGAAACGCCGGTTTGCTTTCATCGGCCGCGGCGTGCAGCGGTTCGCCAAAGCTCAGGGTGCACAGCAACGGCAGTGGCAGCGCGCGACCCTTGGGCATGACGCGGTTGAGGTTGGCGATCCACACTGGCACCAGCTCGATCTGCGGGTTGGCCGCGGCCAGGTGGAACAGGCCGCTCTTGAACGGCAACAGTTGCTCTTCGCCGAGGTTGCGCGTGCCTTCCGGGAAGAAGATCAGCGAGTCACCCTGGCCCAGCGCATCGAGCACCGGTTGCAGCGGGTTGTCGCCTGGCTCGCCGCGCTGGCGGTCGATCAGCACGCCGTTGAACACCTTGCGGATGAGGAATTCACGGATGCCAGGTTTGCACCAGTAATCGGCGCCCGCCACCGGCCGCGCGTGCTTGCGCAGTTCGGCTGGCAGTGACGCCCACAGCAGCACGAAATCGCCGTGGCTGCTGTGGTTGGCGTAGTACAGGCGTTGCACCGGCTGCGGTGTGCAGCCGAGCCACAACGCCCGCGCGCCGGTGATCAGGCGCGCGGCGGAAGTGATGGCGAAGGCGGTAAGGTCAGCGAACATGGGTGGGGATCATCCGATGAAAGGCAGTGTCAGCAGGGTAGCCAACAGCAGCACGGTCTGTAGGGCAAAACACAGGGTCTGGCGGCGCAGCAGGCGCAACGCGCCCTGGCAGCGCGAATCCCAGCTGCGTGGGGCAGGGCTCGGCGGCTTAAGGCGCAGGTCGGTCAATGCCTGGTCGAGGGCCTGGGTGTCTTCCATGAGTGTCGCGTGGCGGGCGGCAAGGCTTGCGAACAGCTCGGCATCCAGCGCCACCCGCATGGCCCAGTACTTGTGCGCCAGGCCCAACAGCACCAGCACGGCGCACAGCAGGCTGGCGCTGAGGGCCAGCTTCAGCCCCAGCAATGGAGTCAGCGCATAGCCGAGGGCGAGCAGGCTGATGCCATCGGACACCCGTTCGAGCTGCGCGCCACGGCGCAACAGGCTGGCGGTCAGCAGCAACTTCATTGCGTCCGCTCCAGCACCTGCAACGCCTGGCGGTGCGCTGCACGCAACACCACCCCGGGACGCGCCTGACGCACCTGCGCCAACGCCTGCTCAAGGGTGGCGCAGCGACCGCTCGCCAGCAGCCAGGCCACCACTGCGCTGGCGCTGCGCGAGTAGCCCAAGGCGCAGCACACCAGCAGCGGGCCATGGCCACGCAAACGCTCGATGACCTCGGCCGCCGCGGCCAGGGTGGCGTGCTCTGGGGCGATCAGGTCGAGGCTGGGCAGGCTGCGGTAGTGCGCCACCCTGGCCCGGCAGGGCAATTCGGCGCACAGGTCGACGATGGCCGCAAAGCCGCTCGCCTGGCCGGCACTGGGCAGGCGCCCGAGGTACACCCCGGCACACACTTCATCGGCCTGCGGGTAGCGCCGGGTCCACAGCCGCGAGTTGAGCCAGGCTGCCGCCAGGTACGGCGCCAGCAGCCAGCAGGCGGCGCTGGACAAGCGCCCATCGCCGCCTTTCTGGAACCCCGTGGGCCCCAGCCAGGCGTAGTGCATTGCCACCAGGCTCAACGACAGCGCTGGCCAGAGCAACAGCAGCGAAGCGCCCGCAAGGCTCAGTGCCAGCGTCAGCAGCAGGGCCGCGCCCAGCGCGTAGCTCGCCGCCAGTGCCCAGCGCTTGCCCTCACGGGCAAGGCTCGCCTGCTGCCAGGGCAATGCACCCTGGCCCGGCCATAGCCATACGCACAACAGCCCCACCGCAGCGCCGCTGGGCACGTCGATGAAGTGGTGCTGCCAAGTGGTCAGCACCGACACACCGATCAGCGCCATCCAGCCATGCACCAGCCAGCGCCAGGGCTGGCGCTGCACGTGGCGGGCGAACATCGTCCAGATGATCACCAGCAGGGCGATGTGCAGCGAGGGCGCCTGGTTGAACGGTTTGTCGAAGCCCATCAGCACGTCGAACATCACCCCGAACAGCCCCTCCAGGGCCGGTCGCTCGAAGGTGAAACGCAACGGCCAGAGCAGGAAGCCGATCACGCACAGCACCTGGGCGGTGAGCAGTGCCAGGGCGTGGCGATCCATTTCCCGGCGGCTCAGTGGCAACAGGAACGACAGCCCGTAGAGCAGATCGATCGACCAGTACGGGACGATGGTCCACGGCCACAGCGGCAGGTGCCGCTCCCAGTCGAACACCAGGCTGCCGACGTCGGCGCGGCCCGCGCTGTAGGTGTTGCTCAGGCCATAGCTGAGGAAGAACAGCGGGCCGAGCAAGAGCAGCCACAACAACCCGCGGCGGATCAGCCGCGGCTCGCGGGCTGGGTTCATTCACTCACCCGTTGCGCCAGGCTGACGCTGAAGATGCCCCATTCATCGATGCGTTGGCTGATCTTGCGGAAACCTGCCGCTTCCACCAGTTGGTCCATCTCGGCCTGGCTGCGCCGGCGCATGACCCAGGCCTGGCCTTCGCGGTGGCTGGTCAGGGCGCGGGCGATCATCTCCAGCTGCGGGTGCCACGGCTGGCCGGTGTAGATCAGGTAGCCACCTTCCTCGACGGCGTCGCCCAGCCCAGCCAGGGACGTGCCCACCTGGGTGTTGTCGGCGAACAGCTCGTACAGGCCCGAGACCACCGCCAGGGTCGGGCGGGTGTGCAGGTTGGCCAGGCTGTCGCGGTCGAAGGCATCGCCCTGAACGAACTGGGCGATGGCGCCGAGGCCCTTTTCGTCGATCAGCGCGCTGCCCTGGCGCACGTTCAGCTCGCTGTAGTCGCGCAGCAGAATCGAATCAGGCAACTGCGGCAGGCCTTGCAGGGCTTCGAGGATGTAGCGGCCGTGGCCGGCTGCGATGTCGACGATATGCACCGGGCGCTGCTGCTCGTGCAAGCGCGCGATGGCCTCGCGCAGCAGTTCCTCGGCATGCACCTTGCGCTGGCGAATGCCGCGCCAGCCGATGGCGTCGAGGTAGTTGCGGTCGATCATGCGTCCCAGCCGGCCTTTGCCGGTGGGCTGGTCGCGGTACACGTAGTCGAGCGTGCTGCCGGAATCGAAGCCGGTGTCAAAGCCCAGCTTCACCCCCTCAGACAGGCCCTTGCCCAGGCGCAGGCCGGCGCGGGTGGCGCGCCAGTAGAGGTCACGCGGCGAGTGGCGCGGCAGCGGCGCGGCCAGGCTTTCGGCTTCGGCGCAGCTGGCCCCGACCCGGTCGGCATCGAGCAGCGAAGGCGCCGGCAGCGGTGCATCGAAACACTGGCTGACGAAGCGCTCGATGCGCCTGAGCACATGGCCGCGGTCACGCTCGCCGAGGGTGTCGTGGAAGAACCCCGGCAGCAGGTGCATTTCCTTGCGGGCACTGCCCAGGCGTTCGAAGAAGCGTTCCTGCGGGGCGCGCTCGACCACCAGATCGGCCCCTGAGACCAGCAACTGCGTCGGCAGCTGGATGGCCTGGGCATCCGCCACCACGCGGTCTGCGGCCTCGTACAGGCCCAGCAGCATGGTCACCGAGATCGGCCGGCTGATCAGGGGGTCGGCGCTGTACGACATCACCCGCTGTGGGTCATGGGTGAGCAGGCGTGGCTTGACGTAGCTGTTGACGAAGAAGTTGCCGCGCAGCTTTTTCAGCAGCTTCAGGCCGGGGCGGGCGAAGGGGACGTAGAGCTTGACCTTGAACGCCGGCGAGGCCAGCACCAGGCAGCGCACCTTGGGCGCGTAGTCGTGCGCCCAGGTGGCGATCAACACGGCGCCGACGCTTTGCGCCAGCACCACCATGTCGTGCTGCTCGATGCCGTGGGTGCGTTGCAGGTGTTCGATGAAGGTCTGCACATCGCGCACGCTGGTGGCAAAGCCTGGGCTGTCGCCGCGAGCGCCGGGCGAGTGACCGTGGCCGCGAGCATCCCAGGCGAAGAAGTCGTAGCCGGGCATGTCCAGCTCATCGGCCAGGTGCGCCAGGCGCCCGCCGTGTTCATGGCCGCGGTGGAACATCACCACGGCGCGGCGTGGCTGGTGCTCGTTACGGGTGGCCGGCCAGTGGCGGTAGTGCAGCTCGACGCCATCATGGGTTGAGAAATGCAGCGATTGCGCTTGGCGCATGGTGAGGTTCCTTGTCCGTCAGGAGGGCTCAGCGGGTTTCGGCCAGGCCCTGGCGAACCCGGTTGTAGAGGGTGTACAGCGACAGCAGCGCAACCACCGCCAGCAGGCCGTTGATCCAGCTGGCCGGCAGCAGGGCGCAACCGACGCCTGCGCCGATCACGCCGAACACGAACGCGCGGTCGCTCTTGCCCATCGGCCCGTCATAGCGCCTCGAGGCGCCGACCAGCGGCCCCATGACGCCTGCGTATTCGCTGATCACCGCCAGCAGCACGACCACCACCACCAACGGCGCAGACACACCCAGCAGCAGAGCGAACGGCAGGTACAGCGCCGCGTCGGCCACCACGTCGCAGAGTTCATTGAGGTAGGCGCCGAGCGTCGATTGCTGGCCGAATTCGCGGGCCAGCATGCCATCGATGGCATTGAGCGCCATGCGTAGCAGCATCCACAGCGGCACCAGCAGGAACAGCCAGGTGCTGTGTGCCTGCCAGGCCAGCAGCAGGCCCAGCAGCAGCGAAACGCCGGCGGCCGCCAGAGTCACTTGGTTGGCTGTGACGCCGCGAGCGTGCAGGCGCTCCACGCTGGGGCGCAGCAAGGCCTGAAAACGTGGCTTGAGCTGGTAGATCGACGGCATGCAGGAAATCCTTCTCACGGTGCTGGGTGCGGCGATTGTCGGTAAAGGCCCAGGGGCAGGGCAAGTTGCCGTGGATGCGGATGTGATGCAGTGCATGTGCATGTGCATGTGCATGCCGCCTGGCGACCCCCCGCAGCCGGGCAGGACTCCTGCCATGGCGCCTTTTCCGGGTTTCTATCCAGACCTCGGCCCGGCGCTTTGGTTGCCGGGGCTGCTCACTCTGGTGCTGGCGGGGCGCTGCAAGGGGGCCGGCCTGGCCCCGCTCGGCGCCCAGCGAGGGCTCAACGGCTGGACGAGGCTGGGCTGAGCATTTCGATGGACTGGATATCGAAATCGGTTTCCAGGTACTCCGAGCGTTGCTCGTGGAAGGTGACCATGTGCGGTTTTTTCAGGTGCTCCTGGAAGTCGGCCTCACTGGCCCACACCTCGAAGAACACGAACAGGCTCGGGTCTGTCTTGTCGCGCAGCATGTGGTACTCGACACAGCCTTTCTCGGCGCGGCTCGATTGCACGGCGGCGCGGAACAGCAGTTCGAAGGCGTCGGCTTTTTCCGCGCGGGTCTTGGCCTTGAGAATGAACGCGTAGGGTTCGGTCATGGTGAACGGATTCCTGAAAGTGGGAGTGACTGAGTCTATGACAACACTGGCCGGGCGATTCGTGAATTCTGCGCAACTATCATTTGCCCGCAAGCGGGTGTTTCCGCCCCCATACGCTGGGTAGTCTGCGGCCCTGTTCATTGACTGGGTCGACGACCCGTGGGGCTTTCCATGCAGCACATTCTGCTTCTCAACGGCGGCAAACGCTTCGCCCATTCCGACGGGCGCCTCAACCAGACCCTGCACGACGGCGCCGTGGCGTTCTTCGACCAGCCCGGCTTCGAGGTGCGCGAAACCTTCATCGATGGCGGTTACGACGTCGACGAAGAGGTGCAGAAATTTCTCTGGGCCGATGTGGTGATCTACCAGATGCCGGGCTGGTGGATGGGCGCGCCCTACACCGTCAAGCAGTACCTCGATGAGGTGTTCACCGCAGGCCACGGCAGCCTCTACGCCAACGATGGCCGCACGCGCAGCGATGCCTCGCAGAAATACGGCAGCGGCGGCCTCATCCAGGGCAAGCGCTACATGATTTCTGCCACCTGGAACGCCCCGCAGCAGGCCTTCGATGACCCGCACGACTTCTTCGAAGGCAAAGGCGTGGATGCGGTCTACTTCCCGTTCCACAAGGCCCATGAGTTTCTCGGCATGACCGGGCTGCCGACCTTCCTTGCGGTGGATGTCATGAAACGCCCCGATGTGCCCGCCACGCTTGCCCGCTACCAGGCGCACCTGGGCGAGGTGTTCGCACGCGACTGAAATCGATGGCTGAGGGCGAACAGGCTTGCAGCGCCGGCGATGAGCCGTTATCAATCATCGCCCACCCCCAGACAGGCCTGCCCGTTGTGAAGACGCGCTCAGAAGAACTGCAAGTATTCGTCGCGGTGATCGACTGTGGATCGATCTCCGCTGCTGCCGAGCAACTGGGGCAGACGCCGTCTTCGCTCAGCCGCAGCCTGTCGCGGCTGGAAGCACGGCTGGGCACCACCTTGCTCAACCGCACCACCCGGCGCATGGAACTGACCGAAGAGGGGCGGTTTTTCCTCGAACGCTCGCGGCTGATTCTCGGGCAGATGCAGGAGCTCGAAGAGCGCCTGTCACTGCACCGCCAGACCCCGGCCGGACGCCTGCGCATCAACGCGGCAACGTCGTTCATGCTGCACGCGATCGTGCCGTGGATCGGTGAGTTCCGCCGCCAGTACCCGGACATCGAGCTGGAGCTGAACACCGACGACCTGATCATCGACCTGCTGGAACAGCGCACCGATGTGGCGATTCGCATCGGCGAGCTGAGTGATTCCAGCCTGCACGCCCGTTCGCTCGGTTGCAGCCCGCTGCAGGTGCTGGCCAGCCCCGGCTACCTGGCGCGCCACGGCACGCCGCGGCAGGTGCACGACCTCGAGCAGCATTGCCTGCTCGGTTTCACCCAGCCAGACAACCTCAACCACTGGCCGCTGCGCCATGCCGAGGGCGACCGCTGGAGCATCCGTGCGCAGGTGCTGGCCTCCAATGGCGAGACGCTGCGCAAGCTGGCCCTGGCCGGAGAGGGCATCGTCTGCCTGTCGCACTTCATGACCCACGAGGACATCCGCAGCGGCCGCCTGCAGGTGCTGCTGGCCGACGCCAACAGCGGCTATCGCCAGCCGATTCACGCGGTGTACTACCGCAACACGCAACTGGCCCTGCGCATCCAATGCTTCCTCGATTTCATCCAGCACAAGCTGGCGGTCTACGCCTGTTGAGCGACGGCGGTTTGCAGCGCTGCGGGGCTTGGGCCTTAATGAAAGGCCGAGAAGAACAATGACCAAGGAAGTGCCCATGCGTATCGTCGTGTTCCAGTCGGTGGCCATTGCCGCCGCGATCCTCACCAGCTCCGCCAGTTACGCCGTGACCTTGCAGGCCGGCGCGGTGGCTGCGCCCGACCAGTACGGCGCGCAGGTGGCCGCCGACATTCTCAAGCGCGGCGGCAATGCCGTAGACGCTGCTGTGGCCACCGCCTTCACCCTAGCAGTGACCTACCCCGAAGCCGGCAACATTGGCGGCGGCGGCTTCATGACCTTGTTCATGGACGGCAATCCGTATTTTCTCGACTACCGCGAGGTGGCGCCCAAGGCTGCCAGCCGCAACATGTACCTGGACGACAAAGGCCAGGTGATCGAAAACCTCAGCCTGATCGGCGCCCGCGCCGCTGGCGTGCCCGGCACGGTGATGGGCTTGTGGGAAGCCCATGAGAAATTCGGCAAGCTGCCTTGGAGCGAACTGCTGACCCCAGCCATTGGCTATGCGCGCAATGGCTTCAAGATTGCCGAAAAACAGTACCAGTACCGCGACGATGCCCACCGCCTGTTCAAGGCCGGGACCAACTTCAACGACTATTTCGGCAGCATGAAAGTCGGCGAGCCGTTCAAGCAGCCGGAGCTGGCCAAGACCCTCGAGCGCATCGCCGACAAAGGCGCTGCCGAGTTCTATCAAGGCAAGACCGCCGAACTGCTGGTGGCGCAGATGAAAGCCGACAAGGGCCTGATCACTGCCGACGACCTGCGCGACTACAAGGCGCTGTGGCGTGATCTGGTGGCCATCGAGTGGCGCGGCAACATCGTCTACACCGCGCCGCCGCCAAGCTCGGGCGGCATCGCCCTGGCGCAGTTGCTGGGCATCAAGGAGCTGCGCAGCGATGACTTCAAGGGCGTGGCGCACAACTCGGCGCGCTATATCCACCTGTTGGCGGAAATCGAAAAACGCGTATTCGCCGACCGCGCCGACTACCTCGGCGACCCGGCCTTCACCCAGGTCCCCATGGTGCGTCTGATGGCCAAGGACTACCTGGCGCAGCGCGCCGCGCAGGTCAATCCGCAGGCGATCTCGGCCACCGAGTCGATCAAGCCGGGCCTTGAGTCGCACCAGACCACGCACTTTTCCATCGTCGACAAAGACGGCAATGCGGTGAGCAACACCTATACCCTCAACCTCGACTACGGCAGTGGCGTGGTGGTCAAGGGCGCGGGCTTCTTGCTCAACGATGAGATGGACGATTTCAGCGTCAAGCCCGGCACCGCCAATGTGTTCGGGGTGATTGGCGGCGACGCCAATGCCATCGAGCCGGGCAAGCGCATGCTCTCATCGATGAGCCCGACCTTGGTCACCCGCGACGACAAAGTGACACTGGTGCTTGGCACTCCCGGCGGTTCGCGGATCTTCACCTCGATCTTCCAGGTGCTGAACAACCTGTATGACTACGACATGCCGCTGGAGAAAGCCGTCGCCGCCCAGCGCGTGCACCATCAGTTGCTGCCCAAGGACACCATCTACTACGACAGCTACGCGCCGCTGACCGGGCCAGTGGCCGCGGAGCTGAAGAAGATGGGTTACACGCTGGAAGACCAGGGCTGGAACATGGGCGATGTCCAGGCGATTCGGGTGACCGGCGAGCGCGTGGAAACCGCTTCCGATCCCCGCGGGCGGGGGGTTGGGGTGATTGTGCGTTAGCCTCTGCGGATTTTGATAAGGCGGCAGGCCATTCGCGGCTAAACCGCAGCCGCGAAAAAACGTTCAGGCAACGCAAGTCTCAGAGGTGCGCAAGGCTCCAGCCCTGCGCCCCTGAATCACACCTTGAACTGACTCACCAGCATCTGCAAATGCCCGCCCAACCGCGCCAGCTCGACGCTGGAGGCGGCGGTTTCGTCGCTGGCCGCGGCGGTCTGTTCCGAGACGTCGCGCACGTTGAGGATGCTGCGGCTGATTTCCTCGGCCACGGCGCCCTGCTGCTCGGCGGCGGCGGCGATCTGCTGGTTCATCGCCTGGATGCTCGACACCGTTCCGGTGATGGTGCCCAGGGAGGCGCCGGCGCGGCGTGCCAGCTCGACGCTGCTGTCGGTCAGCTCGCGGCTGCCGAGCATCACCGTGGCGACCTGTTGCGTGCCTTTGTGCAGGCCCTCGATCAGCGCTTCGATTTCCTCGGTGGATTTCTGCGTGCGTTGCGCAAGGCCACGCACCTCGTCGGCGACCACGGCGAAGCCACGACCGGCCTCACCGGCACGGGCGGCTTCGATGGCGGCGTTGAGGGCGAGCAGGTTGGTCTGCTCGGCCACCGACTTGATCACGTCCATGACGCTGCCGATCTTCTGGCTTTCCTGTTGCAGGCTGTTCATCGCTTCACTTGAGCGGTGCACTTCACCAGCCAGGCGCTCGATCTGCGAGATCGCCTCGCCCACCACGCGCTCGCCGTCGCGGGCGACACCGTCGGCACTGGTGGCGGCAACCGAGGCCTGCTCGGCGTTGCGCGCCACTTCCTGCACGGTGGCGGCCATTTCATGCATGGCGGTGGCGACCTGATCGGTCTCGACTTTCTGGCTGTTGGCCCCGGCGCTGGTCTGCTCGGTCACCGCCGACAGTTCCTCGGCGGCGCTGGCGATCTGCGTGACGCCATCGCGGATGCCGCCGATCAGTTCACGCAGGGTGGTACCCATGTGGCCGATGCTCTGTTGCAGCACGCCCAGCTCGTCACGGCGCTTGACGTGCAGGGTGTGGGTGAGGTCGCCGCTGGCGATGCGCTCGACCACGCTCAGGGTTTCCTGCAACGGCTTGGTGATCTGCCGGGTGATGACGATTGCAGCGACGATGCCGAACAACAGGGCCAGCAAGGTGGCGCCGATCTGCAAGGTACGCGCCTGGGCGCTCTCGCTGTCGCGGCGGTCGAGTTGCAGCTGGTACAGGGCATTGCTGGTCTTGACGATGTCGGCGCCTTCGACGGTCATTTCCTGGCGCGCCTGGGCGATGGTGGCGACCGCTTCGCGGAACGACTGCACGGCATCGCGGTACACCCCGACCTGTGCGGAGAAACGCTGGGCGCCGTCGGCGTCGCGCGGCAGTTGCGCTTGCAGGTCGGCTGCGGCGCTGACGGTGCTCTGCAACTGGTTGAGGGCGGTGCGTTCGTTGGCAGCGCTGCTGTCGGCGATGTAGCCACGCACGTCGATGATCAGCCGTTGCAGTTGCAGGCGCGCTTCGCTGGTCAGCTGGTAATGGGCCAGCAGCATGCCGTCGGGTTCCGAGCGGGCCAGCATGGCCTTGCCCAGCGCTTCGAGAGTGGCATCGGCACGGGCGGACGCCTCCTGCATGCGCTCGCGGGAGGCCAGGGAGGTCTTGTAGCCGCTGCGCATCAGGTTCAAGGAAACCTTGTATTGCTCGATGGTCTTGCCCAGTTCGCCCAGCAGGCGGACGTTCTCGGCACTCTTGAAGGTGCTGGTCAGGCGCTGCTGCTGCGCGCTGAAGGTATCGAGCTTGGCCTGGACATTGGCCGCCGAGGCGTCGTCGCCGTTGGCGATCATGTACTGCAGGCGGGCGATGCGCAGTTCGGTGAGGTCCTTGTTGAGCTGACCGATGTCGCTCATCCAGTTGCTGCGGTCGATCAGGCTACCCACGCTGAACCAGCCGGTCAGGGCCAGCAGGCCAGTCAGTAGCAGGACCACGCCGAAGCCCAGTCCCAGTTTCAAATTCACGCTGATGTTGGCAAACCAGCTGTTCATGCACGCACTCCTGAAGATTAAGTCTTGCTCCGTCATTCTCGATCGCGGGGCGTTGTTGTTCTTCAGAGCCCGCTGAGTCGTCAGGGGTTATCGGCTGGCATCGTGTTAGCTGAAACGCTTTTTCAGCAGAATTCGTCGGCAATTGGCAAATGCCTGCCGAGCGCTGCGTCGGGCGTGAAGGGAGGGCGAGGGTGCAGCGGCGGCCCTGACTGCTGGAAAACAGTCAGGACCGGAAGGTGAAGGTCAGAGGCTGCGGGCGTTGAAGGTGTCGCAGCGCTGCGCGTCACCCTGCTCGAAACCGGTCTTGAACCAGCGCACGCGCTGGGCCGAAGTGCCGTGGGTGAACGAGTCCGGCACCACGCGGCCCTGGCCTTGTTGCTGCAAACGGTCGTCGCCGATGGCATTGGCAGCGTTCAGGGCCTCTTCGACATCGCCCGGCTCCAGCCAGTTGAGGCGCTTCTGCGCCTGGTAGGCCCAGACCCCGGCGAAGCAGTCGGCCTGCAACTCCTGACGCACCAGCAGGCCATTGGCACCTTCCATACGCTCACCGCGCTGACGCGCAGCCTGCACCTGTTTCGACACACCCAGCAGGGTCTGCACGTGGTGGCCTATTTCGTGGGCGATGACATAGGCCTGGGCGAAGTCGCCGGCGGCAGAGAAGCGCGTTTCCATCTCGCGGAAGAACGACATGTCGAGGTACACGCGCTGGTCGGCGGGGCAATAGAACGGGCCGACCGCCGCCGAGGCGAAGCCGCAGGCCGAATTGACCTGGCCGCTGAACAGTACCAGCTTCGGTTCACGGTACTGCTGGCCGGACTGGGCGAACAGGGCCTTCCAGGTGTCTTCGGTGTCGCCCAGAATCGACGAGACGAACTCGGCCTGTTCGTCGTTGGCCGGCGGCGCCTTGCCCTCGGTGCCGGCGGGGGCGGCCTGGCGTTGTTCCATCTGCCCGGTGAGCTGGCCGAGGATCTGCAACGGGTCCTGGCCGGTCAGCCAGCCGATGCCGACGATCAATAGAATGGCGCCCAGGCCCAGGCCTTTGCCGCCACCAAAGCGCATACCGCCGCCACCGCCCGAGCCGCGGGCATCCACCACGTTGTCGCTGCGCCGACCTTTTCGCCAATCCATCGAAGTTCTCCTGCAATAAGCCTGTATGAGCTTTGCCCATGCAGATTAGTTCAGGTGTGGGCGGTGCTGCTGTGGCATGACGCAGCAAGGGGGTTCGAGCGACCCGGTAGGGGCTGTGAAACAGCCCCGGTCAACGGGCGTGATGCCTCAGCGACGCACCAGCAACACACCGCTTTCCATATGGTGGGTGTAGGGGAACTGGTCGAACACTGCGCAGCGCTCGATGCGGTGAGTGTCGTGCAGTTGCGCGATATTCGCCGCCAGGGTGTCCGGGTTGCACGAGATATAAAGAATGCGTTCGAAGCGCCGGGTCAGCTCGCAGGTGTCCGGGTCCATGCCGGCGCGCGGCGGGTCGACGAACACGGTGCCGAAGTCGTACTGCTTGAGGTCGATGCCCTGCAGGCGGCGGAACGGACGCACCTCGTTGAGGGCCTGGGTCAGTTCTTCGGCCGACAGGCGCACCAGGCAGACGTTATCCACGCAGTTCTCGTCGAGGTTGCTCAGGGCCGCGTTGACCGAGGTCTTGCTGATCTCGGTGGCCAGCACCTTGCGTACCCGGGTCGCCAGCGGCAGGGTGAAGTTGCCATTGCCGCAGTACAGCTCGAGCAGGTCGTCGCTGCGCTCGCCCATGGCCTCATAGGCCCAGCCGAGCATCTTCTGGTTGACCGTGCCGTTGGGCTGGGTGAAGGCGCCTTCCGGCTGGCGGTAGCTGAACGTGCGACCGGCAACCTCGAGCTTCTCCACTGCATAATCGCGGCCGATCACCAGGCGTTTGCCCTTGGAACGGCCAATGACGCTGACATTCAACTCGCTGGCCAACGTCTGGGCGGCGACTTCCCAGGCCTCGTCCAGCGGGCGGTGATAGCACAGCGTGACCATGGCATCGCCGGCCAGGGTGGTGAGGAACTCGACCTGGAACAGGCGATTGCTCAAGTCTTCATTGCCCTGCCAGGCGGCCTTGAGCCGCGGCATCAGTTCATTGATGTGCTGGCTGGCGATGGGGAAGTCGTCGATGAGAATGGCTTTGTGTTTTTCACCTGGGGCGAACATCGCGTAATGGCGCTGACCCTCTTCACGCCACAGGCGGAACTCGGCGCGCAGGCGGTAGTGCGCCTGCGGCGAATCGAAGACCTGCGGCTCTGGGGCGGCGAACGGTGCCAGCAGCTCGCGCAGGCGTTGCGCCTTGGCGGTGAGCTGCTCGCTGTAGGACGAGGGATCGAAGGCAGCACTCATGCGTTGAACCAGCCCAGTTTGATGACGAACAGCACCGAGAGAATCACCAGCGCCGCGTTGAGGTCACGGTAGCGGCCAGAGATCAGCTTGATGGCGGTCCAGGTGATGAAGCCGAAGGCGATGCCGTTGGCGATCGAGTAGGTCAGCGGCATGGCCAGGGCGGTGACCACCACCGGTGCAGCTTCGGTGATGTCGTCCCAGTTGATTTCTGCCAGGCCCGAGGCCATCAGCACGGCGACGAACAGCAGCGCCGGGGCGGTGGCGAAGGCCGGTACGCTGCTTGCCAGCGGCGCGAAGAACAGCGCCAGGAGGAACAGCACTGCGACCACGATGGCGGTCAGGCCGGTGCGCCCACCGGCGCTGACGCCCGCTGCCGATTCGATGTAGCTGGTGGTGGTCGAGGTGCCCAGCAGCGAGCCGGCCATGGCGGCGGTGCTGTCGGCGATCAGCGCGCGGCCCATCTTCGGCATGTGGCCGTCCTTGCCCATCAGCCCGGCGCGCTTGGCGACGCCGATCAGGGTGCCGGAGTTGTCGAACAGGTCGACGAACAGGAAGGCGAAGATCACGCTGATCAGCGCCACGTCGAGGGCGCCGGCGATGTCCAGTTGCAGGAAGGTCGGCGCCAGCGACGGCGGCATCGAGACCACGCCACCGAACGGGGTGAAACCGAGCACGATGGAGGCGACGGTGACCGCGAGAATGCCGATCAGCACGGCACCGCGCACTTTCAGCGATTCCAGCCCGACGATCAGGAAGAAGCCCAGGGTGGCGAGGATCGGCGCCGGTGCGCGCAGATCGCCCAGGCCCACCAGGGTGGCCGGGTTATCCACCACGATACCGGCGTTGTGCAGGGCGATCAGCGCCAGGAACAGGCCGATACCGGCGGCGATGGCCGAGCGCAGCGGCAGCGGGATGCTGTTCACGATCCATTCGCGGATACGGAAGATCGACAGCAGGAAGAACAGCACCGCCGAGATGAACACCGCACCCAGCGCCACTTGCCAGGTGTGGCCCTGGTGCAGCACCACGGTGTAGGTGAAGAAGGCGTTCAGGCCCATGCCGGGGGCCAGGGCGATCGGGTAGTTGGCGATCAGGCCCATGGTCACCGAGCCGATGGCCGCGGCCAGGCAGGTGGCGACGAACAGCGCGCCTTTGTCCATGCCGGTCTCACCGAGGATGCTCGGGTTGACGAAGAGGATGTAGGCCATGGCCAGGAAGGTGGTGACGCCCGCAAGAATCTCGGTACGCACGTTGGTGTTGTGTGCTTTTAGTTGAAACAGCCTGTCCAGCATGCCCGCTCCCAAGTCGCCGTCGGCGCCGTGAATGTATCGACCCCATCAGCAAAGCACAGCGCCCGAGGGCTGCCGTATTTTTCCGGGGCGGAAAAAAGCCGCGCATCATACCAGCCTGTTCGCCGAACGGTAGTGAATGTCGCGGCCAGTTGAGCTGCGCGGCCTGGGCCGTGGCGTCAGGCGACCGGCGGTTGATGCAGGCGGTCGCGCCTGGCGAGGGTCGGGAACAGTTTTATCCACAGGCCGGTGACCACTAATGTGCCGGCGCCGCCCAGCACTACCGCAGGCACCGTGCCGAACCAGTGCGCGGTCAGCCCCGATTCGAATTCCCCAAGCTGGTTCGAGGCGCCGATGAACAAGCCATTGACCGCACTGACCCGCCCGCGCATTTCATCGGGCGTCTGCAACTGCACGAAGGCGCTGCGGATGACCATGCTGACCATGTCGGCTGCCCCGAGCACCACCAGCACCGCCAGGGAAAACCAGAACGAGGTCGACAGGCCGAAGGCGATGGTCGCCACGCCGAACACACCGACGGCGGTGAACATGGTGCGGCCGATCTTGCGCTCGAACGGAAAACGCGCCAGCCACAGCGACATCAGCAGCGCTCCCACCGCCGGCGCCGAGCGCAGCAGGCCCAGGCCCATGGGGCCGGTGAACAGGATGTCCTTGGCGAACACCGGCAACAGCGCCGTGGCGCCGCCCAACAGCACCGCGAACAGGTCCAGCGAGATGGCGCCGAGCACATCCGGCCGGCTGCGAATGAAGCGCACCCCCGCCAGCAGCGAGTCAAGGCTGGCGCGGCCGGCTTGCCTCACCTGCGGGCGCACCTTGAGGCTCAGGGTCAGCAGGCAGGCGATGGCGTACAGCGCCACGGTCGGGCCGTACACCCACAGGCTGCCGAAGGCATACAGGAAACCGCCGATGGCCGGGGCGACGATGGTCGCCGATTGGGTGGCCGAGGCGGAGGCCGCCACCGCCCGCGGGAACAGCGCTGCCGGCACCAGGTTGGGCAGCAGCGCCTGGGTCGCCGGCATTTCGAACGAGCGGGTGGCGCCGAGCAGGAAGGCCAGGAGGAAAATAAGCTCGCGGCTGACGTTGTCGGTGGCGCTGCCGACCGCCAGGCCCAGGGCGATCAGACCCTGCAAGGTCTGGCACAGCGCGGCCACGCGGCGTCGGTCGTAGCGGTCGGCGACATGCCCGGTGTGCAGCATGAACAGCACCCGTGGGGCGAATTCCACCAGGCCCACCAGGCCCAGGTCGAGCACATTGCCGGTCAGTTGATACAGATGCCAGCCAATCGCCACGGTGAGCATCTGAAAACCGCTGGCGGTGAACACCCGGGCGAACCAGAAGGCGACGAAGGGGCGCTGGTGGCGCAGCAACAGGGCAGGGGAGGCGGACATCGGTGGGCTGATACCTCGGGGAAGCGGTGCGGGTCAGGTGTTTCAGGCTCAGGCAGAGCCTATCACCTGTTTGTAACAAATGTTTGCTGATTGCCGGGGTGGGCACGCTTCGGCCCCCCGGTAAAGGCGGTGGGACAACGGGTCACGCGGCATTCAACCACACGTCGGGTCGGGGCATTCGGGGCTATGCTTCCTGTGCTCGATTGATCTGGATCAATTTTCGCCAGCCAGCGAGCAGCCGGACCCCCGCAATCCGACAGAACAATTCCAATGCACAGCGCTCGATACTCGAGGGGGCAGTGGGCGTAGGCCGCGTGCCGTACCGCCGTACCATCTGACGAGGAAACATCATGTTCGGCCTAGAAGCCCTGGAGCTTGCCCGAATTCAGTTCGCCTTCACCGTGTCGTTCCACATCCTGTTCCCGGCCATCACCATAGGTCTCGCCAGTTACCTGGCGGTGCTCGAAGGGTTGTGGCTGAAAACCCATGAGCAGGTGTACCGCGACCTCTACCATTTCTGGTCGAAGATCTTCGCCGTCAACTTCGGCATGGGCGTGGTCTCAGGCCTGGTCATGGCCTATCAGTTCGGCACCAACTGGAGCCGCTTCTCGGAGTTCGCAGGCTCGATCACCGGACCGTTACTGACCTATGAAGTGCTCACCGCCTTCTTCCTCGAGGCGGGCTTCCTGGGCGTCATGCTGTTCGGCTGGAACCGCGTCGGACGCGGCCTGCACTTCTTCGCCACGGTGATGGTGGCGGTCGGCACGATCATCTCGACCTTCTGGATCCTGGCCTCCAACAGCTGGATGCAGACCCCGCAAGGCTACGAGATCATCGATGGACGAGTGATTCCGGTGGACTGGCTGGCGGTGATCTTCAACCCCTCGTTCCCCTACCGCCTGATGCACATGGCCACCGCGGCGTTCGTCGCCACAGCGTTCTTCGTCGGCGCTTCGGCGGCCTGGCACCTGCTGCGCGGGAGCGACAACCCGGCGGTGCGCAAGATGCTCTCGATGGCCATGTGGATGGCCTTGATCGTCGCCCCGGTGCAGGCGGTGATCGGCGACTTCCATGGCCTCAATACGCTCAAGCACCAGCCGGCGAAAATCGCCGCCATCGAAGGCCACTGGGAAAACCACCCGGGCGAGCCAACGCCGCTGATCCTCTTCGGCCTGCCCGACATGCAGGCTGAAACCACCCGCTTCAAGCTGGAAATCCCGGCCCTGGGCAGTTTGATTCTGACCCACAGCCTGGATAAACAGGTGCCGGCGCTCAAGGAATTCGCCCCTGAAGACCGGCCCAACTCGACCGTGGTGTTCTGGTCGTTCCGGATCATGGTCGGCCTGGGCATGCTGATGATTCTGGTCGGTCTGTGGAGCCTGTGGCTGCGCCGCAGCGGCAAGCTGTACAGCTCGCGGCCGTTCCTCTACCTGACCTTGTGGATGGGGCCCTCGGGGCTGATCGCCATCCTCGCCGGCTGGTTCACCACCGAGATCGGCCGTCAGCCGTGGGTGGTGTATGGGCTGATGCGCACCGCCGACGCGGTGTCCAACCACAGCTACACGCAACTGGGCATCACCCTGGTGATGTTCGTGGTGGTCTACTTCGCGCTGTTCGGCACCGGCCTTGGCTACATGATGCGCCTGGTGCGCAAAGGCCCGCAGAGCACGGTCGGTGAGCAGCCGCAGTCCGGTGGCCCGGGACAACAACGTACGCCAGCGCGGCCTTTGTCTGCCGCTGACGATGGCAGCGAACACGCCGCCGCCCGCCCGAACGAGGGGAACTGAACATGGGTATCGATCTTCCGCTGATCTGGGCCGTGATCATCATCTTCGGAGTGATGATGTATGTGGTGATGGATGGCTTCGACTTAGGCATCGGCATGCTCTTTCCCTTCGTCAAGGGCAAGGCCGACCGCGACGTGATGATGAACACCGTAGCGCCGGTGTGGGACGGCAACGAGACCTGGCTGGTGCTGGGCGGGGCGGCGCTGTTCGGCGCGTTCCCGATGGCTTATGCGGTGGTGCTCGAAGCGTTGTACCTGCCGTTGATCCTGATGCTGGTGGGGCTGATCTTCCGCGGTGTGGCCTTCGAGTTCCGCTTCAAGGCGCGTGATGCCAAGCGTCACCTGTGGGACAAGGCGTTCATCTGGGGTTCGCTGGTGGCGACCTTCTTCCAGGGCGTGGCATTGGGCGCGTTCATCGAAGGCTTCAAGGTGGTCGACCGGCATTTCGCAGGCGGCACGCTCGACTGGCTGACCCCCTTCAGCCTGTTCTGCGGGCTGGGGCTGATCGTTGCCTACACCCTGCTGGGCTGCACCTGGCTGATCATGAAGACCGACGGCCCCCTGCACCAGCGCATGCACGACCTGGCACGGCCCTTGGCGCTGGTGCTGCTGGCGGTGATCGGCGTGGTCAGCCTGTGGACGCCACTGGCCTATGGGCAGATCGCCGAACGCTGGTTCAGCATGCCCAACCTGATCTGGTTCATGCCGGTGCCGATTCTGGTGATGGTGACCTTCTATGCGCTGCTGCGAGCGGTGGCGCAGGACACCCACTACACGCCGTTCCTGCTTACCCTGGTGCTGATCTTCCTCGGCTACAGCGGCCTGGGCATCAGCCTGTGGCCGAACATCATCCCGCCGTCGATCTCGATCTGGGAAGCCGCCGCGCCGCCGCAGAGCCAGGGCTTCATGCTTGTGGGTACGCTGTTCATCCTGCCGTTCATCCTTGGCTACACGTTCTGGAGCTACTACGTGTTCCGCGGCAAGGTCAGCCACGACGATGGCTACCACTGACAGGAGGCGAGCATGACCGGTGAACCCGATGTACAGGTCAAGAAACCACTGTGGCAGCGCCTGGGCTGGCTGGCGCTGATCTGGCTCGCCAGCGTCGCCACCCTGGGTGTGGCGGCCTGGCTGATGCGGCTGTTCATGGCGGCGGCGGGCTTGACCACGCACTAGGTGCGGCCATTCGCAGCACTTGCAGGATCGGCGTCAGCCGCGAGTGGCCGGCAACGCCGGCCCTCTTATTTGCGCGCCTTGAGAATCACGAACTTGGGCGTGGCAGCCACTTGCTCGACGCCCCGGAACAAGCGCGCCAACTTGCTGTGATAACCCAGATGACGGTTGCCGACGATGTACAGCGCGCCGCCGACCACCAGCGCCTCGCGGGCCTGCTGGAACATCCGCCAGGCGAGGAAATCGCCCACCACTTGCTGTTGGTGGAAGGGCGGGTTGCACAGCACTACATCCAGCGACTGCCTGGGCTGTCCGGCCAGGCCATCGCCGGCACGCACCTCGACCTCACGCTCGCCCAGCGCCGCGCGCCAGTTTTCCTCGGCCGACTGCACCGCCATGTACGACTCATCGACCAAAGTGTACTGCGCCTCGGGATTGGCCAGGGCACTGGCAATCGCCAGCACGCCGTTGCCACAGCCCAGGTCAGCGACCCGGGCGTTGCCGAGGTTGCCGGGCAGGTGCGGCAGGAAGGCGCGGGTGCCGATATCCAGGTCTTCGCGGCAGAACACGTTGGCGTGGTTGCGCAGCTCGAGCGCCGGGGTTTGCAGGCGGTAGGTGGTGGGGTAGGGCGACACGAATGGCGGCCGCTCGGCCAGCGTTGCGCTGAGCAGGCGGGCCTTTTTCTGCGCCAGCGACGCCTGCACCGGGCCTATGTATTTCTCCAGCAAGTCGCCTGCGGCGCGCGGCAGGTGCTTGAGCATCGCCCCGGCGATCACCTGGGCGCCAGGCGCCAGTTGGCCTTGCAGGCGAATCAGCTGTTCTTCGAGCAGGGCCAGGGTTTTTGGAACGCGCAGCAGCACGCGGTCGAACCGGCCCTGCCACTGGGCGCTGGCCGGCACGAACGGCACGCTGTCAGGCGCCTTGCCATTGCGTGCGAGGTTTTTCTGCAGCGCCAGCCAGGCCAGGTGCGAATCACCGCTGCTGAGCACCTGCACATGGCCGGCCAGGCTCACTGCCAGGGCACCGAACGCGTCGTTGAGTACCAGCACCCGGCAATCGGCGCCCGGAGCCTGGGCAGCCAGGTGCTGCAACAAGTACTCGTCGGCGGCATCGAAGGCTTGCAGTGGGTCGTTGGGTTGCTCGGGCTGGCGAATCAGGTCGAGGTCGGCGTAGGGGCTGTTCAGCAAAGGCATTGGGTCGGGCTCTGAGGCGAATCCTGCAACGTTGGCACGCTGCACGTGAGGCGGAGGATTCTACAGGGCTTTGCGGGCGCGTTGGGCGCAGTGCGTCAGAGCATGCCCTGCATGGCGGCGATGGCGATGGCACCGGCCTTGTTCGAGGCGTTGGTCTTGGTGATGACGCTGCGAATATGAAAGTTCACCGTGCTCTGCGACAGCGACAGAATGCAGGCGATGTCGGCAGCGGTCTTGCCGGCGGCTGACCAGCGCAGCACTTCCAGTTCGCGATCGCTCAGGTGGGGCGGTGGCGACACGGCGTCCAGGCGATTCTGGTGGTGCTCGCAGAGTACGGCATGCAGGGTATTGCACAGCCACAGCACCTCCGCGCCCTTTTCATAGAACTCGGCCACGCTGATCTTGCCCGAGGGGCGCGATACGCTCAGGTGGCTCTCGTGACCGCGCAGGCCGTGTACCGGTTGGGTCCAGCCATGGCGTAGCCCGTGCTTGCAAGCGGCCTTGCGAAAGCGTGGGGTGGTGGTGAAGTGATCTTCGTCCCACAGCACCGGGAGCGTGGTGTGGTGACACAGCGACTTGATCGGGTCGAGCTGGCAGAAGTTCTCTTGCTCGTATTGCTGGTTCCACTCGGGCGGATAGTTATTGTAAAGAACTGTGTCGTTGCCCCTGGCGACGGTGTGGACATGCAAGCGCATTCCCAGATGAGTCATGTCCAGTGCCTGAGCGAGCTCGACCGCTCGATCGAATACGGCTTCGGGCTCGCGGTTTTCCAGCAGATCCTGAAGCTGGTCAGACGTCCAATGTGGCATCGCGTTTCCCCAGAGTCACTGGTTTGAGTTTGACTACCCGTTCGCATTGTAGAAAAGCATCGATTTACAAGAGTGTTTTTTTTGCTATAGCGCACTTTAGGTTTAGTCATTTCGACTGCCAGCAAGCGGCTCAGACCCCCGAAATCTCTGGCAGATGCCGCCCGTCGGGTGCCTGCCAACGCTCCGTATGCAACGCTACAGCCCTAGTGAGACGGGGGCTGTGGGCGGACGCTGTTCAGACGATCGTGCCAGAAACAGCCGCTTCACCCTGCTGACAAGGTGGTTTTTATCCACCCCGCTTTGCGCCACACTTGCGCACCGCTTTACTGGAGCCCGCCATGACCGCCGATACCGACAAGTACACCTGTCAGACCCTGCTGGACGTACAGCCGCTGACGCCGAACCTGTTCACCTTGCGGGTGACCCGTGACGCCGGCTTTCGCTTTCGTTCCGGCCAGTTCGCCCGGCTCGGCGTGAGCAAGGCCGACGGCAGTGTGGCGTGGCGGGCCTACTCGATGGTCAGCGCGCCCCATGACGAGTTTCTCGACTTCTTCTCCATCGTCGTGCCGGGCGGCGAATTCACCAGCGAGCTGAGCCGTCTGGGCAAAGGCGACACGCTGCTCATCGACCGCCAGGCCTTTGGTTTTCTCACCCTTGATCGTTTCGTCGGCGGACGTGATCTGTGGCTGCTGGCGACCGGCACTGGCATCGCGCCTTTCATGTCGATCCTGCAGGACTTCGAAGCCTGGGAGCGCTTCGAATCGATCAAGCTGGTGTACTCGGTGCGTGAGGCCAAGGAGCTGGCCTACCTCGATGACATCGCCGCGCTGGAACAGCGCGAATACCTGCAAGAGTTTGCCGGCAAGTTGCAGTTCATTCCGGTGGTCACCCGCCAAGCCCACCCGGGGGCCTTGGGCGAGCGCATCACCACGCTGATCGAAAATGGCGAGTTGGAGCGCGCAGCCGGGCTCGAGCTGTCACCTGAGCATTCGCGCATCATGCTCTGCGGCAACCCGCAGATGATCGACGATACCCGCCAGGTGCTCAAAGCCCGCGACCTGCAACTGAGCCTTAGCCGCAGGCCCGGGCAGGTGGCGGTGGAAACCTACTGGTGAGGGCTGCCAGGGTATGAAAGAAGGGCCGCTGAATGCGGCCCTTCGTCGTTACGGCAAGCGATTCTGATTCTGCGTCTTGAGCAGGTCGCGGATTTCCGTGAGCAGGGTTTCCTGCGGAGTCGGCGTTGGCGGAGCGCTCGGGGCCACGGCTTCTTCGCGCTTGAGGCGGTTGATCGCCTTGACGCCCATGAAGATGGCGAATGCCACGATGATGAAATCGATCACTGTCTGGATGAACTTGCCGTAGGCCAGAACCACGGCCGGTACGTCACCCTGGGCGGCCTTGAGGGTGATGGCCAGGTCGCTGAAATCGACACCGCCGATCAACAGACCCAGCGGCGGCATGATCACATCACCAACGAAAGACGAGACGATCTTGCCGAACGCCGCGCCGATGATGATACCGACCGCCATGTCGACGACATTGCCCTTGACCGCGAAGGCCTTGAATTCCTTGATCACGCTCATGCTGTAGTTCCTTGTAACAAATGAAGAATGTGCTCGCAGTGTAAGCCAGCGATGGATTTCATGCCTTGCGCATGCTGCAAGTGACTGTATTGCCAGCCAATAGTTTTAGCCGATTGCGGTATGCGGCAGGTGATGGCCCCTGGGGGTATCATGGCCGTTTTTCCAGGAGACCGACCCATGGCCAAGGCCAAGCGCTTGTATGGTTGCACCGAATGCGGCGCGACCTTTCCCAAATGGGCGGGCCAGTGCGGCGAATGCGGCGCCTGGAACACCCTGGTGGAAACCATGATCGAAAGCGCTGGCGCCGCAGCGCCCAGCGGCCGCGCCGGCTGGACCGGGCAGCAGGCGCAGATCAAGACCTTGGCCGAAGTCAGCGTCGAAGAGATTCCGCGCTTCACCACCAGCAGCGCCGAGCTCGACCGGGTACTGGGTGGCGGCCTGGTGGATGGCTCGGTGGTGCTGATCGGCGGTGACCCGGGTATCGGCAAGTCGACCATTCTCTTGCAAACCCTGTGCAACATCGCCACGCACATGCCGGCGCTGTACGTCACCGGCGAAGAATCCCAGCAGCAGGTGGCGATGCGCTCGCGCCGGCTCGGTCTGCCCCAAGACCAGCTCAAGGTGATGACCGAAACCTGCATCGAAACCATCATCGCCACCGCGCGCATGGAAAAGCCGCGGGTGATGGTCATCGACTCGATCCAGACCATCTTCACCGAACAGTTGCAGTCAGCCCCGGGTGGTGTGGCCCAGGTACGCGAAAGCGCGGCGCTGCTGGTGCGCTATGCCAAGCAGAGCGGCACGGCGATTTTCCTGGTCGGCCACGTCACCAAGGAAGGCTCGCTGGCCGGTCCGCGGGTGCTCGAGCACATGGTCGACACCGTGCTGTATTTCGAGGGCGAATCCGATGGTCGCCTGCGCCTGTTGCGGGCGGTGAAGAACCGTTTTGGTGCAATCAACGAGCTGGGCGTGTTCGGCATGACCGATCGCGGGCTCAAGGAAGTCTCCAACCCGTCGGCGATCTTCTTGAACCGTGCCCAGGAGGAAGTGCCTGGCAGCGTGGTCATGGCCACCTGGGAAGGCACGCGGCCGATGCTGGTGGAAGTGCAGGCGCTGGTCGATGACAGCCACCTGGCCAACCCGCGCCGGGTCACCCTGGGGTTGGACCAGAACCGTCTGGCGATGCTGCTGGCGGTGCTGCACCGGCATGGCGGTATTCCGACCCACGATCAGGACGTGTTCCTCAACGTGGTGGGCGGTGTGAAGGTGCTGGAAACCGCCTCCGACCTGGCCTTGCTGGCTGCGGTAATGTCCAGCCTGCGCAACCGGCCGTTGCCCCATGGCTTGCTGGTGTTCGGTGAAATTGGCTTGTCTGGTGAGGTGCGTCCGGTGCCCAGTGGTCAGGAACGTCTCAAGGAGGCGGCCAAGCATGGCTTCAAGCGCGCCATCGTGCCCAAGGGCAACGCGCCCAAAGAGTCTCCGGCCGGTTTGCAGGTGATTGCCGTGACGCGCCTGGAGCAGGCGCTGGATGCGTTGTTCGACGATTGAGCGAAAAAAGGGGCCGACGATGCGCATCGGCCCCTGCACCGTCAATCGATCAGTGCTCGACCACCGGCTTGCGCCGTGAAGCGGGTTTGCCCTGATCGTGGGCCTCCAGCACCGGCACTTCATGGCCCTCGGCATCGAACAGCTTGCCGTCCTTGAAGTAGTCACCGTCGCGCAGGGCGGAAATATCCGAATAGTGAATGGTGCGCTCGTAGCCGGCGGCGAACACCGAGGCATTGTGCGGGTTGCCGGTGGTGAAGTGGTTGAACAGCAGGTTGAGGACGATGGCCATGATCGCCGCCGAGCTGATGCCGGAATGGAAGATGGTCTCGAACCAGCCGGGAAAGTGCTGGTAGAAGTTCGGCGCGGCGATGGGGATCATGCCAAAGCCCAGCGAGGCGGCGACGATGATCAGGTTGACGTTGTTCTGGTAGCTGACCTTCGACAACGTGCGAATGCCGCTGGCCGCGACCGTGCCGAACAGCACCAGGCCAGCGCCGCCGAGCACCGGGGCCGGCACTGCAGCGATCACCCGTCCCATCACCGGCAGCAGGCCTAGCACCACCAGAATCAGGCCACCGGTGGCCACCACGTAACGGCTCTTCACTCCGGTCACGGCCACCAGGCCTACGTTCTGCGCAAAAGCGCTCTGGGTGAACGAGCCGAAGATCGGCGCCAGGATGCTCGACACCATGTCGGCACGTAGGCCGTTGCCCAGCCGTTTCGAGTCGACCTTGGTGTCGATGATTTCGCCCACCGCAAGAATATCGGCCGAGGTTTCCACCAGCGTCACCATGATCACGATGCACATCGACAGGATCGCGGCGATGTGGAAGGTCGGCAGGCCGAAGTGGAAGGGTGTTGGCAGGGCGAATGACGGACCCTGGCCGACCTGGCTGAAATCAGCCATGCCCAGCGCCCAGGCGATCAGCGTGCCGGCGACCATCGCCAGCAGAATCGACAGCCGCGACAGGCTGGCGCTACCGAGCTTGCTCAGCAGCAGGACGATGGCGAAGGTCAGCGCCGCCAGACCGATGTTGGCCACGCTGCCGAAATCCGCCGACGCGCTGTTGCCGCCCATGACCCAGCGCGCGGCCACCGGCATCAGGGTCAGGCCGATGGTGGTGATGACGATGCCGGTCACCAGCGGCGGAAAGAAGCGGGTGATGCGCGAAAACACCGGGGTGATCAGCAACCCGATCAGCGCCGCCGCCATCACCGCACCGAGCACCGCCGGCAGGCCACCGCCATCCTGGCTGGCCAGAATCGCACCCATGGTCGCCACGCCGGCGAACGACACCCCTTGCACCAGCGGCAGCTGGCAGCCAAAGAACGGCAGGCCGAGGGTTTGCAGCAGGGTCGCCAGGCCGCCGGCGAACAGTGACGCGGCGATCAGCAGGCCGATATCTGCCGAGCCAAGCCCCGCTGCCTGACCGAGAATCAACGGCACCGCGACGATGCCGCCGTACATGGTCAGCACATGCTGCAGGCCATAGGCGAGGTTGGCACCGACGCCGAGGTTTTCATCCTCGGAACGTGGAGCGGGGGTCGAAGCGGGTGACGTGGTCATGGCGCAGGCTCTCTCGAATTATTGTTCTGGGGCGCTAGCGCTATGAATCGTACCTAACCGAACGGTCAGGTTGTATACAATAATTTGAATGTGAAGCTGCACGCGCGCCACCGCTCACTGATTCGGTTGTATGCAGATTGCGTTCCAGGAAAGGAAGGGCGGTACTAGAGGGGTGTATACAAGTTTCCGGACGCTGCGTCTGAAGCTGACTGGTTGGACAGAAATTTGCCAGCGCCCGAATAGATAGCTTGCTAATAGATTCTAATCTTCGATGAGTTCGCTCAGTTCGCGCTGCATCGCCACGCCATCGGCCAGATTCAGCTCGACCAGGCGGTGCAGATGGCTGATCGAGTCGATGTCCATCATCAAACAATGAAAGCCCAGGCGTTTGCCCTCGTGATGGCGCAACTCCACCTGCATGCGCACCACGGCATCGGCGGCCAGGTGCACGGTGGCCTGGAAAGGCCGTTCGCGGTCTGCGTCCCAGTCATCCGGCGCCGCGATCAACAAGCCCTTCAAGGAAAGATCGAGCAAGCTCACCGGCCAGCAGCGATCGTCCTGGCACAGCTCGGTGGTGGCGTCGAAAGGGATGCGTTGGAAGCGTCGACGTTGCTGATGACCGCTCATGCTGAAAACCCTCGAATGACGGTGGGCACCCGGCAGGGTGCAACGGATGCTGCGAATCGGCCGCCAGAGGCTCTAGACCAAAGCAAGTGTGGCAATGCTCAAGGACTGGCCCTAGACTCGGTGAGCGGTCTTATTCCAAACCTCAAGCTGGAAGCAAAACCATGAACAACAATAATAGCCTGCTACGCCATCTGCCATGGTTGGCGCTGGCGGTCATAGGAGCCTGTGCGCTGGGTGTGGTCGCCCTGCGTCGGGGTGAAGCGATCAATGCCTTGTGGATTGTCGTCGCGTCGGTCGCCATCTACTTGGTCGCCTATCGCTACTACAGCCTGTTCATCGCCACCAAGGTGATGCAACTCGATTCGCGCCGCGCTACCCCGGCGGTGCTCAACAATGATGGTCTGGACTATGTCCCCACCAACAAACACATTCTTTTCGGTCACCACTTCGCCGCCATCGCAGGCGCCGGGCCTCTGGTCGGGCCGGTGCTGGCCGCGCAGATGGGCTACCTGCCCGGCACCTTGTGGCTGATTGCTGGCGTGGTCCTGGCCGGCGCGGTGCAGGATTTCATGGTGCTGTTCATGTCGACCCGCCGCAACGGCCGGTCGCTGGGCGACATGGTCCGCGAAGAGATGGGCCGCATTCCCGGCACCATCGCCCTGTTCGGCTGCTTCCTGATCATGATCATCATCCTCGCGGTGCTGGCGCTGATCGTGGTCAAGGCCCTGGCCGAGAGCCCATGGGGCATGTTCACGGTGATGGCGACCATCCCCATCGCGATGTTCATGGGCATCTACATGCGCTACATCCGCCCGGGACGCATCGGTGAGATTTCCATCATCGGCGTGGTCCTGCTGCTGCTGTCGATCTGGGCGGGCGGCCTGGTGGCTGCCGATCCGGTCTGGGGCCCGGCGTTCACCTTCACCGGCGTGCAGATCACCTGGATGCTGGTGGGCTACGGCTTCGTTGCCGCGGTACTGCCGGTATGGCTGGTGCTGGCGCCACGCGACTACCTGTCGACCTTCCTCAAGATCGGCACCATCGTCGGCCTGGCCATCGGTATCCTGATCATCGCGCCCGAGCTGAAAATGCCGGCCCTGACCCAGTTCACCGACGGCACAGGCCCGGTGTGGAAGGGCACCCTGTTCCCGTTCCTGTTCATCACCATCGCCTGTGGCGCGGTGTCGGGCTTCCACGCGCTGATCTCCTCGGGCACCACGCCCAAGCTGCTGGATAACGAAACCAACGCCCGTTACATCGGCTATGGCGGCATGCTCATGGAGTCGTTCGTGGCGATCATGGCGATGGTCGCCGCCTCGGTTATCGAGCCGGGCGTGTACTTCGCCATGAACAGCCCCGCGGCAGTGGTCGGTGCGGATGTCGTCTCGGTGGCGCAGACGGTCAGTAGTTGGGGCTTTTTGATCACCCCCGAACAGCTCGAAGCGGTGGCCCGTGACATCGGCGAGCACACCGTGCTGGCCCGTGCCGGCGGTGCGCCGACGCTGGCGGTGGGTATCGCGCAGATCCTCCACCAGGTGTTGCCGGGTGAGAACACCATGGCCTTCTGGTACCACTTCGCGATCCTCTTCGAGGCGCTGTTCATCCTCACCGCAGTGGATGCCGGTACCCGTGCCGGGCGCTTCATGCTGCAAGACCTGCTGGGCAGCTTCGTGCCGGCGCTCAAGCGCACCGAGTCATGGGGCGCCAACCTGCTGGCAACGGCCGGCTGCGTGGCGCTGTGGGGCTACCTGCTGTACCAGGGGGTGATCGATCCACTCGGCGGCATCAATACCTTGTGGCCGCTGTTCGGTATCTCCAACCAGATGCTGGCAGGCATCGCGCTGATGCTCGGCACCGTGGTGCTGATCAAGATGAAGCGCCAGCAGTACATGTGGGTGACCTTGCTGCCGGCGGTATGGCTGCTGATCTGCACCACCACCGCAGGCCTGATCAAGCTGTTCGACCCGAACCCGGCGGTGGGCTTCCTGGCCTTGGCCAACAAGTACCGCACCGCGCTCGACGCCGGTCAGGTGCTGGCTCCGGCCAAGGACATCGGGCAGATGCAGCACGTGATCTTCAACGCCTACACCAACGCCACGCTCACCATCCTGTTCCTGGTGGTGGTGTTCAGCATCCTGTTCTTCGCCATCAAAGTGGGCTATCGCGCACTGGGTCGCAAAGAGCGGACCGACAAGGAAACCCCGTTCCAGGCCTTGCCTGATGCGTGATCACAGAGGGCCGCAGTGATGTTCAACGACCTGGGGAAGCTGGGTAAGTACCTGGGCCAGGCCGCCCGCCTGATGGTGGGCATGCCTGACTACGACAACTATGTCGAGCACATGCAGCGCACGCATCCGGACCAGCCGGTGATGAGCTACGAGGCGTTCTTCCGCGAGCGCCAGGAAGCCCGTTACGGCGGCAAGTCCGGGCCCAAATGCTGTTGACGCTGCGTCACGCGTGAATTCGTGGGAGTCCGGTCGAACGGACTCCCACGTTCATTTCTGCTTCATGGAGGTACCTGCGTGTCCACGCCTATTCCCGTCACCGTCCTCACCGGTTTTCTCGGTGCCGGCAAGACCACCCTGCTCAAGCACATGCTCAAGGCCGAGCACGGCCTCAGGCTTGCCGTGATCGAGAACGAATTCAGCGACGCCGGCATCGACAGCCAGTTGCTCGGCGATGAGCCGGTGCAGGTCATGACCCTGGCCAACGGCTGCGTCTGCTGCAGCATCCACGGCGACCTGACCCGGGCCCTGTACCTGCTGCTCGAACGCCTCGACGCCGGGGAAATCGCGTTCGACCGTCTGGTGATCGAATGCACTGGCCTCGCCGACCCGGCGCCCGTGGCGCAAACCTTTTTCATCGACGAAGAACTGCGCGAGCGCTACATCCTCGACGGCATCATCACCCTGGTCGACGCCAGGCACGCCGAGCTGCACCTGACCCAAAGCATCGCCCAGGCCCAGGTCGGCTTTGCCGACCGCCTGCTGCTGAGCAAGACCGATCTGGTCGATGCGGCCACGCTCGACGCGCTGCGCGAGCGCCTGGGCCGCATCAATGGCCGCGCCGCGATTCGCATCGTCGAGCATGGCCGCATCGAGCTGGCCGAGCTGCTCGATGTGCGCGGCTTCAACCTCAACCCGGAGCTGGGCCTGCGCCCGACCCCGACCCTGCGCCCGCTGCTCAAGCCGGCCACCCCCGATCGCATCGCCACCCTGGTGCTGCGCAGCGAGGCGCCGCTGGACATCGACCGCCTCAGCGACTTCATGAACGCGCTGCTCGAAGAGCACGGCAAGCAACTGCTGCGCTACAAAGGCGTGCTGAGCATCGCCGGAGAAGCGCGGCGCCTGGTGTTCCAGGGCGTGCTCAAGCTGTATGGCTTCGACTGGGACAGCGAGTGGAAGGCCGACGAGTCGCGCGAAAGCGTGCTGGTGTTCATCGGCGATGAGCTGCCCGAAGAAAAAATCCGCGCAGGCTTCGCTGCCCTCGGCAACTAGCGCTGCGATACACGCCGGTGCAGGTGCGCGCCGGCCAGTTCCAGCAGGGCGGTGCAGAAGTGAATGATCACCGACGCCTCCATGTCGGCGCGCAGGGTGATGCGCACGGCGGCGCTGCCATTGGGCACGATGGGAAAGAACACCGCCGAGGTCAGGTAGCCCTGATCGGCCAGGCGCGCCGACAGCTGATTGGCGCTTTGCGCGTCACCCGTGCGCACCAGTCGGATCGGTGAGCGGCTGCCGGCCTGCTCGCTCGGCACCAGCGAATCGAACAGCCTGAGGTTTTTCTGCAGTTTGTCCTGGGCTGCCGTCAAGGTGTGCGTGCGGTGCAGTTCGATGGATGCCAGCCCGGCGCCGATCACTGCGGTGTTCAGGCTCTGCGACCAGTTGGTTGGCCCGCCATAGCGGTGAATCAGACGCTTGTGCCGCTCGCTGCCCAGCATCACCAGCCCGCCACCGGCGCCGAACGACTTGTCCAGCGAGGCGACGATGATGGTCTGCTCGTTAGCCTGGTCGATTTCCGGGCGCACCAGCCCGGCACCTTGCTCGCCCAGGGTGGAGAGGGCGTGGGAGTCGTCCAGGTACAACAACAGGCCGTAGCGCTCTTGGAGGAACAGCAAGCCTTCGAGGTCGCACATCCCGCCCATGCTGTACAACCCGTCGGCGACATAGGCCACGCGCGGGTGATCGCGGCACACCTGCTCGAGCTGGTCCATGTCGTTGTGGGGCAGGGTCAGCACCTGGGTTTCATCGGCGCAGGCGGCTTTGACATGGCTCATCGAGGCATTGGCGAAGCGGTCGAAGACCAGCGTGGGTGGCTGCTTGTCGGAAAACACGCCGGCGGCCAGCAGCGGCAGCACCCCGGCGCTGGCGGCGCTGCACGACAAGGTCGCCAGGCAGTGGCTCTGGAACAGCTCCGAGAGCCGCCACTCGTAATCGTCCAGCACCCCCAGCTTGCAGCGATTGCGCGAGTTGGCGATGCGCAGCGTGCCGTTCTGGCGAATCGCATCCACCGCGCCATTGAGCAGGCGCGGGTGATAGTCCAGGCCCAGGTAGGAACTGGTGCAGAAATGATGCAAACGCCTGCCGAATTGGTCGGCCAGATGGTTCGGCGCCAGCACCGTGACATTCAGCCCCGACAGTCGGCTGCGCTGCGAGTAGTCCCAGCTGGTCTCGGCCGTGTCGATGACCCGTTTGTAGTTGCCGTGCTGATTGTGATTGCCGTTCATGGATGCGCCTCGCCGAAGTAAGGGCGACAGCATGACGACGAAACAGGAGCGGGCGAATCAGACGCTTCCGGCGCGAGGGCGGCGTTTTCTGGTGGGGTGGCCGCAACACTTTGGAACATGACGTGATGCAGATTTCGGGCTCGCGGCAAGTCTGGGTCGGAGGCATTGGCTTGGCTGAACCGTTGACTCAGTTGGAGAGCAGGGCAAGGGATTGTACAGTCGCAAATGCCCGGTGGGAGCAGGTAGGGGCTGGAACTCAGAGGATCAGCCGATAGGCCCCTGACGGCTCAGGGGCCAATAAAGGTGCAAATATCAGGCTGGCTTGAACCCTGGCTTACCGTTGGCGGCACGCCACTTTTTCACTTCGTTGAGAATGCCTTCGGGGCTGTCCTCAACGTGATCTTCAGGGTAATAGATTAGATCGCTTCCGCTGGGATGTTCCGTGATTGCCCGGAAGTGATCTACCAATTCATCAAAGTGCTTTTCAGATGCATCGATGGCGTCAAGAGCTTGAACCTCATTTTCGGTATCGCTCTGTTCGTAATCAGTACTAGGGGCTGCAGCCTTGAAAAACTGCCGAACGAATTCAAGAAACTCAGACTCGGTGTAGTCTTGGAGTGATTTTTTATCATTCATCGACGTTCGCCTTTTGCTTGTGGGCTTGAATATGTTGTCTGGGCGTCATAATGCGCAAATTATCCATGTCGTATACTTCGCCGCCAGAATGTATCGGGGTGAGATGGTGTATCTCATATCGCTTCCTGCCACCTACTTGCTCGGCCTCTCTGGTGAAGGGAGATGAGCCTGCTCTGTGACCAAATCTCTTGTTGCCAAATCGCCCACTGACCTCAGAATCCTGCTCCATAGCCTTCCACACCGCTCTTCTGAATGCACGGAACGATCCAAATGATTTTCCTCTCAGCGTCTCGGCGACAGAAAGCGGGATAGAAGCACCAAGTTCTGTAGCCGCTGCCTCAATCCAATTCCCTGTCGACACTACGCTGCCACCTGTCGCAACGCCAGGCTCTTCACGCCGACTTTTGAACATGGTGTAAATCGGCGCAAGACCGGAGTCAGCAGGAAACACGACGATGTAGTCATCGAAACTAGTATCGGGAAGTTCGGGGAAACTATCGATGCGCAGGTCGATGGGGGTAATCGTGGCACCGGGGTAGACAGGAGGCTCTGGCTCGATTTCAGGCGTGATGGTGGAGGGGTCGCCAGGCGAAACCGCAGGTGTCCAGGTCAGCGTGCGTGGTGGGGAGTCGGCTGTGACCGCGGTGTAGACGCCAAGTGCTGCGTCGAACACGGCCTCGATAACGCGCACTGCCGAGGGAGCATTGAGGTTGTCGGTCTTCGCGACGAATATCTCCGAACCCCCTTCGGCGCTGGATCGGGAGCCGATGCGATAGGGCAGATCGACCGTACTGCCAGGACGTAATGGCTGGCTGGAACTTTCTGCCCCTAGCAGAAGATCTGACGCTGGCAATTGCAACGCGTAGCGCTCTGGCGTTTTGCCGTCGCCGAGTCGGGAGGTGTAGACGAACGCCGCCACTCCGAGCACGACACCTGCGGCGACCAACGGGTTGGCTACCACCAGCGCGACGGCACCGGAGACGGCGGCGCGCATGGCCGTACTGGTGACAGCAGAGACGACCAGTCCAGCCGGCGTGATGACCGCTACGCCCGCTTTGATAGGAGCGGTGGGAACCCGGTAAGTGTTAGCGAGGCGCTTGGCTTGTGCAGCGGCTTCGGCGGCGATGCGTTCTGCCTCGGCTTGTGCAGCGGCTTCGGCGGCGATGCGTTCTGCCTCGGCTTGTGCGGCAGCCTCTGCTGCGATGCGTTCTGCCTCGGCTTGTGCGGCAGCCTCTGCTGCAATGCGTTCAGCTTCAGCTTGAGCAACGGACTCCGCAGCTAGGCGGTCACGTACCCTTATTCTGATCGCATCCGGTGTGACCCCAGGGCCTACCTGCATGAATTGGTGCGACGGGTCGATATTCCAAGCCCTGAAGAACAGCAGATAACTTTTATAGGCCAGGTCGCCACGCGCCCAGGCGGCGGCATAGCTCTCTCTCAGTCTCGATTTGAAGGCATCTTTGTCAAGCCCGATATCGCCGTAAAGCTCTTCATAACGACTAACGTTCATGCTGCCGCTCTTAGAAAGCGGATCATGGCCTAACAGGGCTTTAGCAAGGGTTTCCTGACGCTGCATTTCATTATATGTTCGCAGGAATAGCTCATCTGATGCTTCCTGGCGGCGCACCTCTGTCGACTTGGTGCTGGACTTCAGTTGAGCATAAGAATCAATCTCTGCATCCACGTCTGCGAATTTGGGAATTTTTCCGGTTCTGGTTTCATTTTTAATTGCGTTTTCAATTTCAACGGTTGTGGGCTCTGGGGCGGGCAGTAATTCAGGAGGGACAGGGAAGTGCGGTGGTAGCAAATTATTGGGCCACATTGGCAAGTTGAAAGGAAAAAGCGGTGGCATGGGATAATCTAATTGAAGATCTTTTATTTCAAGCGGAGGAAGCTCTACGGGAGGATGTTGCATGATGCTCTCCAGTTGACTCGGTCAGGCGACAGAAGGAGAGTTCAGCGTGCGTCATGGCCTTCACTTATTGAACCTTGTAGCACTTCCTGGGCAGGATATGTTTCCCGTGCAACGTCGCGTGCAAAATTAAGGGCCTGGGGTTTTGCTATTGGCGAAGCTCGCCATGTCTGAATTCAAATTAAGCGGGGTTTAAGATTCGAGCGGGAATCTACATGCATTATCAAGCGTAGTGCGAATACTCTACCGAACGATGAGTGCTTGAAGTGATCGACAGGGCCTGAGGTTCAACCACCTGTGTAGGTCTCGAGCACTTGCCATTCATTGCGCACAAAAAAACCGACACCAGCGCGCCGGTATCGGTTTTTTATACAACTAGATTCGAACTGCCAGCTTGCGTCTAGCCAAGGGCTAATCTGCGAAGCCGTTCGCTCCCAACGATTACTGCCCGTAAACCGGCAGCTTCTTGCAGATCGCCTTGACCTTCTCACGCACGGCGTCGATCACCGCTTCGTTGTTCAGGTCGGCGAGGATGTCGCAGATCCAGCCAGCCAGTTCGCGGCATTCGGTTTCCTTGAAGCCACGGGTGGTGACGGCTGGGGTGCCGAAGCGCAGGCCGGAGGTGACGAACGGCGAGCGTGGGTCGTTGGGTACCGAGTTCTTGTTGACGGTGATGAAGGCTTTGCCGAGCGCTGCGTCAGCGTCTTTGCCAGAGATGTCCTGCTTGATCAGCGAGAGCAGGAACAGGTGGTTTTCGGTACCGCCGGAGACCACGTCGAAGCCGCGCTCGATGAACACGCTGGCCATGGCCTGGGCGTTCTTCACCACTTGTTGCTGGTAGGCCTTGAACTCAGGCTGCAGCGCTTCCTTGAAGCAGATCGCCTTGGCTGCGATGACGTGCTCCAGCGGACCGCCCTGGGCGCCCGGGAATACGGCGCCGTTGAGCTTCTTCTCGATCTCGGGGTTGCTGCGGGCCAGGATCAGGCCGCCACGTGGACCGCGCAGGGTCTTGTGGGTGGTGGTGGTGACCACGTCGGCGAACGGTACCGGGTTGGGATAGACGCCAGCAGCGACCAGGCCAGCGACGTGGGCCATGTCGACGAACAGGTAGGCACCGACTTTGTCGGCAATGGCGCGGAAGCGCGGGAAGTCCAGCACCTGCGAATAGGCCGAGAAACCAGCGACGATCATTTTCGGCTTGTGCTCGACGGCCAGACGCTCGACTTCGTCGTAGTCGATCAGGCCGTTGCCGTCGATGCCGTACTGCACGGCGTTGTACAGCTTGCCCGACGAGCTGACGCTGGCGCCGTGGGTCAGGTGACCACCGTGGGCCAGGCTCATGCCGAGGATGGTGTCACCGGCCGACAGCAGGGCCAGGTAGACCGCGGCGTTGGCCTGGGAACCGGCGTGGGGCTGAACGTTGGCGTAATCGGCGCCGAACAGTTCCTTGGCACGGTCGATGGCCAGTTGCTCGACCACATCGACATACTCGCAACCGCCGTAGTAGCGCTTGCCTGGGTAGCCTTCGGCGTACTTGTTGGTCAGCACCGAGCCTTGGGCTTCCATGACGGCGGGGCTGGTGTAGTTTTCCGAAGCGATCAGCTCGATGTGCTCTTCCTGGCGCAGCGCTTCCTGCTGCATGGCGTCGAAGAGCTCTGCGTCGTACTTGGCAATGGTCAAATCACGGCTGAACATGGCGGTCCTCAAGGATCGGGCGGGAAAGGGGCAGCATTCTACAGCATTGGGCAGCGGCAAGCTTGAAGCTTCAAGTTTCAAGCTTCAAGCGACAAGAAAAAGCCGTACTGCTTCAACTTGCCGCTTGCAGCTAGCAGCTGCCTCACTCCAGCATGAACAGCGCTTCATTGCTGAACTGCGCTTCGAACTGGCGGGCCGACATGGGGCGGCCGAACAGGTAGCCCTGCACCTGGTCGCAATCGTGCTCGCGAAGAAACTCCAGTTGCTCGTGGGTTTCCACGCCTTCGGCGATCACCGACAGGTTCAGGCTGTGGGCCATGGCGATGATCGCGCGGGCGATCTGCGCATCCTGTTCACCGCAGGGCAGGCCGTCGACGAAGGTGCGGTCAATCTTCAGCACGTCGATGGGGAACTGCTTGAGGTAGTTGAGCGACGAGTAGCCGGTGCCGAAGTCATCCACGGCGATGCTCAGGCCCAGTTGCTTGAGGCTGGCGAGAATCTGCATGGCTTCGTCGACTTCTCGCATCAGGATGCTTTCAGTCAATTCCAGCTCGAGGCAGGCCGGCGACAGACCGCTTTCTTCCAGAATGCCGGCGATGCGCGTGCCCAGCTGGCCGTCGGAGAACTGCCGGGCCGACAGGTTGACCGCCACCTTGGGCACTCGCACGCGGGCCTCGCGCCAGGCGCGCAACTGGCGGCTGGCCTCGCGCAGCACCCAGTCGCCGACATCCACCACCAGGCCCAGCTCTTCGAGCACCGGAATGAATTCCCCCGGCGGCACCAGCCCGCGCCGTGGATGGTTCCAGCGCAGCAAGGCTTCGGCCCCGGTCAGGCGCTTGCCATCACCGCTGAACTGCGGCTGGTAATACAGCACGAACTCGTTCTGCTCCAGGGCGTGGCGCAAATCGCTTTCCAGTTCCAGACGCTCCAGGGCGCTGGCGTTCATGTCGGCCTGATAGAACTGGAAATTGTTCTTGCCGCGTTCCTTGGCGTGGTACATCGCCGTGTCGGCGTTCTTCATCAGTTGGCTGAGTTCGCTGCCATCCTGCGGGCTGAGGGCGATGCCGATGCTGGCGGTGACGAAGAACTCGCGGTTCTCCAGCACGAACGGCCGCACCAGGCTGGCGAGGATGTTCTCGGCCACATGAATCGCCCGGGTCAGCGAGGCTTCGCGGCTGGGCCGTGGTTGCAGCAGCAGGGTGAATTCGTCGCCGCCCATGCGCGCCACGGTGTCGTCATCGTGAACGCAGGCCAGCAGGCGCTCGGCCATGTCCTTGAGCATGCGATCGCCTGCAGCGTGGCCGAGCGAATCGTTGATCGGCTTGAAGCGGTCGAGGTCGAGGAACATCAGCACCACCCACGAGGTGTTGCGCTGCGCCTGTTGCAAGGCGGTATACAGGCGATCCTGGAACAGCGTGCGGTTGGGCAGGTGGGTCAGGGCGTCGTAGTAGGCCAGGCGATGGATGCGCTGTTCGCTGGCCTTGCGCTCGCTGATGTCGGTGAAGAAGCACACGTAGCTGGCCAGATCGCCTTCGTCGTCGAACACCGCAGTGATGCCGACCCAGGCGGGGTAGTGCTCGCCACTGCGGCGCTTGAGCCACACCTCGCCCTCCCAGCTGCCGCGCTGGTGCAACTGCTTGAGCACGTAGCGCAGATGCGCTTCCTGCTGGCTGTCGACCACCAGCATGCCCGGCAACTGGTCGAGCACATCGCTCACGGCATAGCCACTGACGCGGCTGAAGGCTTCGTTGGCCTGGACGATGTAGCCGGCCGGGTCGGTGATGAGAATGGCCGAGGTGGAGTGCTCGAAGACCGTCGCGGCCATGCGCAGGTCTTTTTCGGCGCGCCGTTGCTGGCTGATGTCGCGGCCCACGCCGAGAATGCCTTCGAAGCCGCCATGCTCGTCCCACACCAGCACCACGCGCAGCTCGATGGGAATCTTGCGCCCATCGGCGCGCAGGCAGTCGAACAGGAACAACTGGGTCGGCAGGTCGCTACGCAGGCGCGCCAGTTGCTCGAGGTTGCCCAGGGCACTGGTGACCTGTTCGACCAGCTTGAGCACGCCGCTGAGCTGCGCCGGATTGGCGATGGTCGACTGCCAGCCGTTGCTGAAAATCCACTCCACCTCGTAGCCAAGCACCACTTTTACCGACGGGCTGACGTAGTTGAGCTTGAGTTGGCTGTCGGTGGAGAAAATCACGTCGCTGATGCTCTCGGCGAGCATGCGGTAGCGCTGTTCGCTGTCGCGCAGCGACTCGCTGGCTTCGATCTGCACCGTGACATCCTTGCCGACGCCGATGATCCGCGTGATCTGGCCCGCAGCGTCACGGGTCAGCACCTGCTCGCGGATGTCGTAGCAGCGCCACGAGCCATCGTGGTGACGGAAGCGCGAATGGTAGTGCAGCGGCTGCTCGTCATCGCGGCGCAGGTGCCAGCGCTGGGCGCGGTAGCGCTCGGCGTCGTCCGGGTGCATGAGCATTTCCCAGAAGCGATCGCCCATTTGCGCCAGCTCGGCGCGGCTGTAGCCCAGGGTCTGGCCGAGGTGACGATTGCTGAAGATCATCTGCTGGCTGAGCACGTCCTGCACGTAGAGCTGGTCCGGCACGGTGCGCACCACATCCGACCAGAAACTCTCACGCTCCAGCGCCGACAGCTCGACCTGCTTGCGGCTGGTGATATCGCTGATGCTGAGGATGACCGCGTGGTAGTCGCGCGGTTCGGGCAGACGCACCATCAGCCACAGGTGCACATCGCCGCCCTGGCCGGTGGGCAGGCGCACTTCCAGTTCCAGTTGCTCGCGGCGCTCGAGCACGGCATCGATGAGCTGCATGCCGACACTGTCGCGGCCATCGCCACTGCCTTCGATCAGACGTTGCCAGGCGCGGTCGTTGCACTCGACCTCAAGCAACTGGCGGGCAACCTGATTGGTCTCGGTGATTTTCAATTGCTGAAGCAGCGCGCGGCGCAGATTCGGGTCCAGCGCCAGGCTGTGGCGCAGACCGGCGCGGTTGCTCAGGTGGTGGCGCTCGAGTTGCCCGGGCAGGCTGGACAGGTCAAGCACGCACAGCGCCACCCCGGTGCCTTCGAAGATGTCGTGGTAACGTCGCCGTTCGTCCTGCAGGGTGCGCTGGCGGCGACGCAGGTTGAACAGCGCCAGCACCGGCAGCGAGGCGCACAGCAGCACCAGCAGGCATTTGCCGATCAACGCCGGCAGCAGTTGGTTGCGCGCCTGCACGGCGTCGAACAGCCCACGCAGTTGCCAGTTGCTGTTGTCCAGAAAGCTCAGCAGCACGCTGTCCAGTGGCGCGGCGTCGCTGATCGCCGGATGCTGCGCGAGCCGGTCGCCGCTGCGGCTGTTTTCCAGCAGCCACAAGGGCGAACTGGGGCCGTCCAGGCGCTGGGTGAGGCTGTACAGGTAGTCGCTGGACAACCGCAGCAGCCAGTGCCCGCCCGTGCCGTTGCGCTCGCCGTGGGCGGCCCGTGGCAACAGCAGGTACAGGGTGTGCCCGTCGGCGGAATTGCTGTAGAAGAACGCTCGCCGAGCACCGAGGCTGAGCAGCTCGTCGATGGTGCTGCGCTCTGCGCCGCCGAACTGGCTGTCATCCTGCACCTGGCCAGCGTCGTCCAGCCAGGCCAGGCCCTGCAGCGCCGGCAGGCGTGCCTGCAATTGCAGCAACGCGCCATCGGCGGCGTCGCCGAGCGGGACGTCGACATAGAGTTGCAGCATCGTCAGCGCTTGCTGGGCGCGCAGCGCCAGGTTCAATTCCAGGTGATCGGCCAATTCGGCACTGGCGCCCAGGCTTTGCTCGCGCTGCTCCAGTTGCGTGGCGCGGTACTGGGCGAACAACTGCCACACGAGCAGGCCCAGCAGCACCAGCACGAGCAGCGCCAGTGCGCCCTTGAGCGAGCCACCCAGTGCCTTGACGGGAACCGCCGGAAGCTGGGCTGAAGGTGAGGTGAAGTGGGTCACGCGCTCATCCTGCAAAGGGGCTGGCGATGGCAGGGAAACGCCTGGCGGCTGAGCCAGGGCATGAACGAAGCCGGCGCACTATAAGACGGCGCGCTGACCCCAGACTAGTCTGCTGCGAAACAGGGCGTCGCATTATGGCAAAGTGCCAGAGTTCTGTCCTGCCCGTCCGGTCGGGTCGGCATCGAGCGGTGGGTGTGCGAGAATGCCGGCCGTTTCAATGCACGTGTTCCTGGAGAAGCCTGGTTTTGGTTACCCACTATTCCCCCAATGGCCTGGAGGCTGTCTGCGGGCGTCGCGCCCAGACGCTGGTCAGCACCGCCGTGAGCGACGAGGTGTCGTGCAAGTCGTGCCAGCGCTCGCTGCTCAAGCCCGCCGTCACCCAGGTGGCCAAGGCGCCGTCACTGGCCGAGCTGCGTCAGCAGGCCCGAGCCGCCAAGGCCGTCACTGCCCCGTTCGCGGCCGAGCGTGCTGCCGCGCCTGCCACCCACACGCCGCGCGCCGCAGCGGCGCACGGCAGCGCCAGCGTGGCTGCGGGCTTCAGCGTCAAGGCGGCCTGGGCCGCGCAGTTGGCCGAGCAGGGCGGCGGCAACCGCGCCCCGCGTGGCACCCGGCGCAACGGCCGGCGTTGAGCGCCGCGCCGCGGGCCGGCTTCGTCGGGCCATCTGTGCAAGGTCACGACTTGGCGTAGAATGGCCCGCTTCGTTCCACGACATCCATTTCATTCCGGGACCAGGCCCTGGCCTGCGCGCCCGTCGATGTCCTTACCTATCTAAGAGAGGGCTTGGTCTTGGCTCAATACGTCTACACCATGCATCGGCTGAGCAAAGTCGTGCCGCCGAAGCGCGAAATCCTCAAGAACATTTCGTTGTCGTTCTTCCCCGGCGCCAAGATCGGCGTGCTGGGCCTGAACGGCGCCGGTAAATCGACCCTGCTGCGGATCATGGCCGGGGTCGACAAGGAGTTCGACGGCGAAGCCCGTCCGATGCCCGACATCAATGTCGGCTACCTGCCCCAGGAGCCGCAGCTCGACCCGAGCAAGACCGTGCGTGAAGTGGTCGAAGAAGCGGTCAGCGTGATCAAGGACGCCCAGGCGCGTCTGGACGAAGTCTACGCGGCCTACGCCGAGCCGGATGCCGACTTCGACAAGCTGGCCGCCGAACAGGCCAAGCTCGAAGCCATTCTGCAGGCGGCCGACGGCCACAACCTCGAACGCCAGCTGGACGTCGCCGCCGACGCCCTGCGCCTGCCGGCCTGGGATGCGAAGATCGAACACCTGTCCGGTGGCGAGAAGCGCCGTGTGGCGCTGTGCCGTCTGCTGCTGTCGGCCCCCGACATGCTGCTGCTCGACGAACCGACCAACCACCTGGATGCCGACTCGGTGGCCTGGCTCGAACGCTTCCTGCACGATTTCCCCGGCACCGTGGTGGCGATTACCCACGACCGTTACTTCCTCGACAACGTCGCCGGCTGGATCCTCGAACTCGACCGCGGCGCCGGCATTCCGTACGAAGGCAACTACTCGGGTTGGCTGGAAGCCAAGTCGGACCGTCTGGCCCAGGAATCCAAGCAGCAGAGCGCCCACGAGAAGGCCATGAAGGAGGAGCTGGAGTGGGTGCGCAAAGGCGCCAAGGCCCGCCAGTCCAAGTCCAAGGCACGTCTGCAACGCTTCGAGGAAATGCAGTCGCAGGAATTCCAGAAGCGCAGCGAAACCAACGAGATCTACATCCCCGCAGGCCAGCGCCTGGGCGACAAGGTCATCGAATTCAAGAACGTCAGCAAGGGCTACGGCGACCGCGTACTGATCGACAACCTGTCGTTCAGCATGCCCAAAGGCGCCATCGTCGGCGTGATCGGCGGTAACGGCGCCGGTAAATCCACGCTGTTCCGCATGCTCATGGGCAAGGAACAGCCGGATTCGGGCAGCATCGAAATCGGTGAAACCGTGCAACTGGCCTGTGTCGACCAGAGCCGTGAAGACCTCGACGGCAGCAAGACGGTGTTCCAGCAGGTGTCCGACGGTTCCGACCAGATCCGCATCGGCAGCTATGAAATTCCTTCGCGTACCTACGTCGGGCGCTTCAACTTCAAGGGCGGCGACCAGCAGAAGTTCGTTAAGGACCTGTCCGGTGGTGAGCGTGGCCGTCTGCACCTGGCGCTGACCTTGAAAGAGGGGGGCAACGTGCTGCTGCTCGACGAACCGTCCAACGACCTCGACGTGGAAACCCTGCGTTCGCTGGAAGAAGCGCTGCTCGACTTCCCTGGCGCCGCCATCGTGATTTCCCACGATCGGTGGTTCCTTGACCGTGTGGCCACGCACATCCTGGCCTACGAAGACGATTCAAACGTGGTGTTCTTCGAAGGCAACTACACCGAGTACGAAGCCGATCGCAAAAAACGCCTGGGCGACGCGGCAGCCCAGCCGCACCGCGTGCGTCACAAGAAGCTGGCGCAGTAACTAGCCAGCGGTTGCACGAAAATGGGGCCATGATCGGCCCCATTTTTGTGCCTGGGCTATTCCGGTCATGAGCCCATTCGACGGGGATTTATCGAATTAGAGCAGGTTGCATTTTGTATACATTTATATAAACGCACCAAAAATTTTCATTAAAACGACATCACGCACTTTTGCAGTGCGGTCGCTCTTGCTAGAGTCGGGAAAAAATCAACAAGTTCCTCCTCTTGGTGAGATGTCTAGCATGATCGAATCCGTCGACAGTTTCCTGGCCCGCCTGCACCAGCGCGACCCTGCCCAACCCGAATTCCACCAGGCCGTGGAAGAGGTGCTGCGCAGCCTCTGGCCCTTCCTCGAAGCCAATCCTCACTACCTGCAATCAGGCATCCTCGAACGCATGTGCGAACCCGAGCGTGCGGTGCTGTTCCGTGTTTCCTGGGTCGATGACCAGGGCAAGGTGCAGGTCAACCGCGGCTTCCGCATTCAGATGAGCAGCGCCATCGGCCCGTACAAGGGCGGCCTGCGCTTCCACCCCTCGGTGAACCTCAGCGTGCTCAAGTTCCTGGCCTTCGAGCAGGTGCTGAAGAACTCGCTGACCTCGCTGCCCATGGGTGGCGGCAAGGGCGGCTCGGACTTCGACCCGAAGGGCAAGAGCGATGGCGAAGTCATGCGCTTCTGCCAGGCCTTCATGAGCGAGCTGTACCGCCACATCGGCGCTGACGTCGACGTGCCGGCTGGTGATATCGGTGTTGGCGGTCGCGAAATCGGCTATCTGTTCGGTCAGTACAAGCGTCTGGCCAACCAGTTCACCTCGGTGCTCACCGGCAAGGGCATGAACTACGGTGGCAGCCTGATTCGCCCCGAGGCCACCGGCTATGGCTGTGTGTATTTCGCCGAGGAAATGCTCAAGCGCAAACAACTGCGCATCGACGGTCACCGGGTGGCGATCTCCGGCTCCGGCAACGTCGCCCAGTACGCCGCGCGCAAGGTCATGGACTTGGGCGGCAAGGTCATCTCGCTGTCCGATTCGGAAGGCACGCTGTACTGCGAAGCCGGCTTGAACGATAGCCAGTGGGATGCGCTGATGGAGCTCAAGAACGTCAAGCGCGGCCGCCTCAGCGCCCTGGCCGGTGAGCTGGGCCTGGAGTTCCGCAAGGGCCAGACGCCGTGGTCGCTGCCCTGCGACATCGCGCTGCCCTGCGCAACCCAGAACGAACTGAACCTGGACGATGCTCGCACCCTGCTGGGCAACGGCTGCTTCTGCGTCGCCGAGGGCGCCAACATGCCGACCACCCTCGATGCGGTCGACCTGTTCATCGAAGCCGGTACGTTGTTCGCTCCGGGCAAAGCGTCCAACGCCGGTGGCGTTGCGGTGTCGGGCCTGGAAATGTCGCAGAACGCCATGCGCCTGCTGTGGACCGCAGGTGAGGTGGACAGCAAGCTGCACAACATCATGCAGTCGATCCACCATGCCTGCGTGCACTACGGTGAAGAGGCCGACGGCAGCGTCAACTACGTCAAAGGCGCCAACATCGCCGGCTTCGTCAAAGTGGCCGATGCCATGTTGGCGCAAGGAGTGGTGTAAAGCGGCGAGGGGGCGAAGGGGGTCGTACCTTCGCGCCTAGGCGCGACTGCCCGTGGACTCGCCCGCGTCGATCGCGATCACCTCGATCAGCAGATCCCCTGCTGGCCGCTTCCATAGCACTTCATGACCTGGCGCTGCACCGAGCAGCGCCTGCCCCAAGGGCGAGCCCCAGTTGATCAGGCCGCGCGTGGCATCGGCCTCGTCTTCGCCCACCAGACGCACCTGTTGCTTATGGTCATGCTCATCGGCGAAGGTCACGCGGCTGCCGATCTGCACCTTGTCATGCGCAGTGGGTGTCGGCACCGGCTGGGCGCTGAGTACCCGAGCGGTGAAATAACGCAGGTCGCTTTCGTTGTCGGCCAGGCGTTGCTTGTCGGCCCGTTCGCCTTGCGCTTGCAGTTGCCGGCGCTCGGCGTTGAGCGTCTCGACGCGGGACTGCAACTGGGCCAGGCCGCTGGCGGTGACGTAATTGGGTTGCTCGCTGATGCGCCGTTGCACAGGCTCACTGGCCTGGGCGGCGGCGTGATCTTCATTGACGAATGCTCGGCTCATGCTAAGGCCTCCTTTGAGAGTGGGACCCTGGGCATCGCCCTGTGGTTTCGTTGCATGGCTTGTGCATGCTCAGTGATGGCGGAAGGCGCGGGCCATATCGCGGGCGTTTTCCTGCTGCCAATCGCGCTCACGCTCATCCAGGAAACTGGCGCGTTCGACACGCTGGTCGTGGCTGGCCTGCATGCCCTCGCATTGCCGGAAACCATCGTCCCAGCCAGTTTCATATTGGCGCTCGGCGAGGTAGCGCGGCACGTTCTTGCGAAAACGGCCGACCGTCAGCTCGGCGGCCTCTCGGCCGCTACTGCACCCATCCTGAAAGCCGTCGGCATAGGCGGGCGGGTAACCGTCCTGCAGCATCTGCTCTCGCGCCGACTGGCAGCCGACCAGCAGCAGCAACGACACGCACAGCCCACACCAATATCGCGCCATGTCCATGAACCCTCGAAGGATTCAACGAGTCTAGGCGCGAGTTTGTCGCCGGGATGTCAAAACGATGTGCAATTGCCATGCGGCCTGAAGGGCTCGATGGCAATACGCCAACTCAGTAGTGATACCACTTCATCTCGAGCATGACCTCGTTCTGCGCCGAGGTCAGGTGACTGAACTCACGCTTGGCGCTCAGGCGCAGGCCCAGGTTGCGCGACAGCTCCCATTGCTGATTGAGACTCAGGCTACGCCGCACCTCGCCATTGGTGAAGAAATCGCCCTTGGCCTCAAGGCTCAGGTTGCCCAGCCCGTTGCGCCACAGCACGCCAGTGTTGAAGCCGGCAGCCGGGGAGATGAACTCGGCGAAGTCGTTGTGGTGTTCGACCCGCGCAGTGCCGAGGGCAAAACCCAGCACATCGTCGGCCAGTTGCCAGGTACCACCGGCGCCGCCATTGACGTGGCTGACCAACACTTCATCGCCATGCTTGCCCGGCACCCGCTCCAGCCCCCCTGCGACCTGCCACGACCACGGCTGCAACAGGGCGTTGCGCGGGGTCAGCGAGCGGATGGTGGCCAGGTCCAGGCGCTGTACCTGCCATTGGTTGCCTTCGTACTGGCGCACCTTGAGCTGGAGGATTTCGATCTGCGCACCCAGCGGGAAGCCATAGGCGTTGTCGTTGAGGTCGTGGTAGGCCATGCGCAGGCCATATTCGGCAAAGGCGCGATCATCGCGGGTACCGACCCCCAGCTGCCAGGTGCGCGACTCATGGCCTTCTTCCGGCAGGCCGGGTTTTTCGATCTGCAAGGGCGGCGGCGGGTTGCGGTTGATCGCCCGCAGCAGCTCGAAACTGCGTGCAGCTTGCGCCGGATCACGTTCCTGGCCATTGGCGCGGTAGCGCTCCAGGCGGTAGGCGGCGTCCTGCACCAGCGCCTGGCGCTCGCGCGGCAGGGCGGTGAAGCCTGGGCTTTGCAACTGAGCGGTGTCAGCGCTGAGCGCCAGCACCTGTCGCTGTTCCTCGGCATCCAGCGGCTCGGCGCGGGCCAGCAGTTCGCGCTCGCGGGAGGGACGGTAGCGGGTGTCGGCGACCAGGCCCGACTGCTTGACCGCTTTGACCGTGTCGGTGGGAATCGCGGTCAGGGGGAATTGCGAGGTCAGGTCGAGCGACGGACGCGCCACCTGCAGCAGTTCGAGCAGGCGGTACGAGCAGTTTTCATCGAAGAAGAAGTAGTCGAACTGCACCTGCTTGAGTTCCCAGACATGCTCGACCATGCGCCCGGTTTCTTCCGGCGTCAGGTTCAACTGGTATTCCCACAGGTCGCGGTTCTCCAGGCTGCGGTATTCGGAGAGCTTGTCCTGGTAAGGCATCAGCGCGAACAGGCCTGGGTAGCCGCCGGCCAGGCCTTTCCAGGCGTAGAGAATGCTGTTGTCACTGCCTTCGATGTACGCGCCGAAGTTGATCGCGTAGCTCAGCAGCGAGGTTTCGTTGCTGTGGGTATCGGCCTTGTCGATACGCAGCAAGGTGTGGCCGAACATCGACGAGGGGCTGTTCAGGTACGCCGCCGGGAAGATCAGCGCCGCGCTGTGCGGTGCGACGTCTGCGTACCATTCGCGGTATTCGCTGCAGTCCGGACGCGGTAGGTCGGTCAGGGTCAGTTGCTCGCGCAACCAGCGGGTACGCGCCGGGAACACGCACTGGGCATGCTGGTTGCCCAGGCTTGCCGGGGCATACAGCGCCGCGACGGTCGCTTGCAGCTCTTGCGCGGGATGGTGCGCGCCGTCGTCTGCGAGAAAGAATTTGCGGTCGTCGACATAACTGCGCCAGCCGCCCAGCTTGCCTTTCTCGTAATGCCCCAGGGCGATCCAGTACGGCAGGTCAGCCAGCTGCTGCGCGCGGGCCGAATCGAGGTGGGGTGCGGCATGCAGCGGTGCGCTGACGCTGAGCGCCAGCAGGGAAAGGCGTTTGAGCATGTCGGGCAACTAGGTCAGGAGGAGGCCGATAGGATGCACCGAACCCGCCCTGTTGTGCAGGGCGGGTTGGCAGGACTCAAGCCTCGGTGGCGTACTTGGCCAGTTGCGGGTCGGTCTTGAGGACCGCGAGGGTGTTGGTGTGCACGGTCTCGGCGTTGACGTCTGCAGTGTTGAAGATCTGCTGGAAGTGCTCGTGAGTGACGGAGGCGAAGCGCGCACGATCTTCAGGCGCCACACCCATGACCACGGCGTAGGTGGTCAGGGCTTCGCCTTGACCTTGCGCCATGTCTTCGGACAGCTCGTTCATCATGCCATTCATGGCAAGCCAGGATTTGCCGCCGTAGGTCAGCGAAGCCTTGGTCGAGCAACCGTTGGTGCCCGAGGTCATGCCGAAGGTGGCGTTACCGGAAGTGCCGTTGGTGGTTGAAGCCAGGAAATGGGCCGGAGTACCGCGCTGGCCCTCGAACAGCATGTTGCCCCAACCGCAGTTCGGGCCGCCTGGCGCTTCGGCCATGGCGTTGATCGAAACTGCGGCGAACAGGGTACCCAGAAGAATCCGTTTCATAGCATTGTTCTCTTTTTCGTAGACGTTCCAATGGTCAGGGTCTGGCAGCGAGATGCCAGCTCGGGAAGTCTTTCTACTCCTCCCGCGCAATTTGGAGTCTAGGCCTGATCCAAAGGTTGCGTGGCTTATCGCGAAAAATTTGCGCGTGTGTGGCTGCGACATAAAGTCCGGGCGAGCCTTGCCAGTGGTGCGCGGGCAGCCCCAGAATGCCAGCACTGCCCGCCGAAGTAAGGAAACCCAATGCCCGATCCTGTCGCCTCGCGCCTGCGTCTCGCGCCACAAGCCCTGACCCGGCGTTTCTCCGCTGAACAGTTCGCCTTTTCCACCACCGATGATCTGGAGCCGTTCCGTGGCGTGCTGGGCCAGGAGCGTGCTGTCGAGGCCTTGCAGTTCGGCGTGGCGATGCCGCGGCCCGGGTATAACGTCTTCGTCATGGGTGAGCCGGGCACCGGCCGTTTCTCGTTCGTCAAACGCTACCTGAAGGCCGAAGGCAAGCGCCAGAAGACCCCGGCCGACTGGGTCTACGTCAACAACTTCGACGACCCGCGCGAACCGCGCGCGCTGGAGCTGCCATCGGGCAGCGCCGGTGACTTCGTCGCCGACATGCATGGCCTGATCGACAACCTGCTGGCGACCTTCCCGGCGGTGTTCGAACACCCCTCGTTCCAGCAGAAGAAGGGCGCCATCGACCGCACCTTCAACCAGCGTTACGACCGCGCCCTCGACGTCATCGAGCGCGCCTCGCTGGAGCGTGATGTGGCGCTGTATCGCGACAGCAGCAACGTCGCCTTCACCCCCATGGCCGATGGCAAGGCGCTGGATGAAGCCGAGTTCGCGCAGTTGCCCGATGAGGTGCGCGAGCGTTTCCACAGCGACATCGCCGCCCTGGAAGAACGCCTCAACGAAGAACTCGCCAGCCTGCCGCAGTGGAAGCGCGAGTCGAACAATCAGCTGCGCCAGCTCAACGAAGAAACCATCACCCTGGCCCTGCAGCCGTTGTTGGCGCCGCTGTCGCAAAAGTATGCGGAAAACGCCGGGGTCTGCGCCTACCTGCAATCGGTGCAGTTGAACCTGCTGCGCACGGTGATCGAGCAACTGGTCGAAGACAGCAAGACCGACGCCGCCGCGCGCAAGCTGCTCGAAGACCAGTACGTGCCGAGCCTGGTCGCAGGTCACGCCGGCAACAGCGGGGCGCCGGTGGTGTTCGAACCACACCCGACCTACGACAACCTGTTCGGGCGCATCGAATACAGCACCGACCAGGGCGCGCTGTACACCTCCTACCGGCAGTTGCGCCCCGGCGCACTGCACCGCGCCAACGGCGGTTTCCTGATTCTTGAAGCCGAGAAAATGCTCGGTGAGCCGTTCGTCTGGGACGGCCTCAAGCGCGCCTTGCAGTCGCGCCAGCTGAAGATGGAATCGCCGCTGGGCGAACTGGGCCGGGTCGCGACCATCAGCCTGACTCCGCAAGTGATCCCGCTTAGCGTCAAGCTGGTGATCATCGGCTCGCGCCAGCTGTACTACGCCCTGCAGGACCACGACTCGGACTTCCAGGAGATGTTCCGCGTGCTGGTGGACTTCGACGAAGACATGCCGATGGTCGACGAGAACCTCGAGCAGTTCGCCCAGTTGCTGCGCACCCGCACCAACGAAGAGGGCATGGCGCCGCTGACCAGCGATGCCGTGGCTCGCCTGGCCACCTACAGCGCACGCCTGGCAGAAAACCAGTCGCGCCTCTCGGCCCGCATCGGTGACCTGTTCCAACTGGTCAGCGAAGCGGACTTCATCCGCCAGCTGGCCAGCGACGAGATGACCGACGCCGGCCACATCGAGCGTGCCCTGCGGGCCAAGGCCACGCGCACCGGGCGGGTCTCGCAACGGGTGCTGGACGACATGCTCGCCGGCATCATCCTCATCGACACCGACGGCGCCGCCATCGGCAAGTGCAACGGCCTGACCGTGCTGGAAGTGGGTGATTCGGCCTTCGGCATGCCGGCGCGTATCTCCGCGACGGTCTACCCCGGCGGCAGTGGCATCGTCGACATCGAACGCGAGGTCAACCTCGGCCAGCCGATTCACTCCAAAGGGGTGATGATCCTCACCGGCTATCTGGGTAGCCGCTACGCCCAGGAATTCCCCCTGGCGATTTCCGCGAGCATCGCGCTGGAGCAGTCGTACGGCTATGTCGACGGTGACAGCGCCTCGTTGGGAGAGGCCTGCACGTTGATTTCGGCGCTGTCGCGCACCCCGCTCAAGCAATGCTTCGCCATCACCGGCTCGATCAACCAGTTCGGCGAAGTGCAGGCGGTGGGTGGCGTCAACGAGAAGATCGAAGGCTTCTTCCGCCTGTGCCAGGCCCGTGGATTGAATGGCGAACAAGGGGTGATCATTCCCAAGGCCAACGTCGCCACGCTGATGCTCGATGAACGCGTGCTGCAAGCGGTGGAGAATGGCCAGTTCCACGTCTATGCCGTGAGCCAGGCCGATGAGGCCCTGAGCCTGCTGGTGGGCGAGGATGCCGGGGCACCGGACGAAGAGGGCGAATTCCCCGAAGGCAGCGTCAACGCGCGGGTGGTCGAGCGCCTGCGCTTCATTGCCGAGATGGTCAGCGAAGAGGACGTCAAAGAGGCGGAAAAAGAGCGTCTCGAGGACATGGTGGCGCAAGCAAAACCTAACTAGTCAATAATCCGGCGCTGAAGGCTAATGGCTACCGTTCGGCGCCGGTTTTCCAACTGTCAGTCACTCTCTACTACGCTCAAACAAGGACAGTTTCAGCGTTCAAGACGAAAACAGCCCTGCCGTTAGGGGGCTGAACGTGCTCGATCAGAGAGGCGGCCGCCATGCGCAACCTCAGCCTCACCCGCCAGTGCCTGGGCCTGGTGACCCGCATCGAATGCTCGATCCGCCCGTTGGCCGGTGGCAATGGTTTATGGACGCTGTTGTTCGCCGCTGGCATGCAGGGCGAGCAGCCCTCGGCGATCAAGGCCCAAGGGCCGTTCCATGGGCCGTTGGTTGCCGAATCGGTGATGAACGCCATCGTCGACAGCCTGACCCTGCACGGTTATCAGGTTGCCGACGATCCGCAGATCTGGTGCCTGCATTTGCAGGCGCAACTGCGCCGCATCAACGGCGAGCGCTGCCGCAACCTTGGCGACTATCAATTCCATCCTGAGCAGTGAGCGCGCCTGCGTCGGTGATGTGCATCTGCCACGGGCTTTTTCTGGCACAGGCTGCTGGATATACTCGCCCGCGCTGTCCCGCCATCTGACGAGTCCTTTCCCCATGGAACGCTTTCTTGAAAACGCGATGTATGCCTCCCGCTGGCTGCTCGCTCCGATCTACTTTGGCCTGTCGCTGGGCCTGCTGGCCCTGGCGCTGAAATTCTTCCAGGAAATCATTCACGTCCTGCCCAACGTGTTCAGCATGGCCGAGGCCGACCTGGTGCTGGTGATACTGTCGCTGATCGACATGTCGCTGGTCGGTGGTCTGCTGGTGATGGTGATGTTCTCTGGCTACGAGAACTTCGTGTCACAGATGGACATCGACGAGGGCAAGGAAAAGCTCAGCTGGCTGGGCAAGATGGACTCCACCTCGCTGAAGATGAAGGTTGCCGCGTCGATCGTGGCGATTTCCTCGATTCATCTGCTGCGGGTGTTCATGGATGCGCAGAACATCTCCACCGAATACCTGATGTGGTACGTGATCATCCACATGACCTTCGTCATTTCGGCCTTCGTCATGGGCTATCTGGACAAGCTCACCAAGCACTGAGTGAGCCGCTGCGGCGGGCAGGTGCCCGCCAGACCAGCGGCACGCGCTGCGGGTTGTGCTTTACCTTGATCTGTACGAAAAATGGGCTTCCATGGCCGTGTGCCAAGAGGTGTGTCCATGAACCTGCATCAGCTTCATCTCGAGGCCATCGCTGGCCGTGTGGAAGAACTCAACCTGATCGGCATCGAGGGCGGTGATTACCTGCTCGAAGCCTGCCTCGATGGCAAGCCCCATCCGCTCGCCGACGCCCAGGGCCAACGCCTGCGTGTGCGCTCGGTGACCGAGGCCCGCGAGCTGCTGCAGGCCTTGCCCCTCGAGTCGATGAACCTGGTGCACTGGTCGGTGCAGGACGAGATGTGCGGCATGGGCGTGCACCCCGAAGAAGACTTGAAAGTGGCCATCTCGCCCCATCCGACCTGGTAGCTGATTACCCGCGCGCGGGTGTGCTAGGCTGCTGGCCCTTTATCATCCAGGGCGCAGCGCTCGTGCGCCCGGCAGCGGAGCAAGTCAATGTCCGAACTCAATCTGTCCACCGACGAAACCCGCGTCAGCTACGGCATTGGCCGCCAGCTGGGCGGTCAACTGCGTGACAACCCGCCACCGGGTGTCAGCCTCGAAGCCATCGTCGCTGGCCTGACCGACGCCTTCACCGGTGCCGAAAGCCGCGTCAGCGAAGCCGACCTGTCGGCGAGCTTCCAGGTGATCCGTGAAGTCATGCAGGCTGAAGCTGCGGCCAAGGCCGAAGCGGCGGCGGGTGCTGGCAAGGCATTCCTCGCCGAGAACGCTCAGCGCGAAGGCGTTATCACCCTGGCCTCGGGCCTGCAGTACGAAGTGGTCACCACTGGCGAAGGCGCCAAGCCTGGCCGTGACGACACCGTGCGTACCCACTACCACGGCACCTTGATCGACGGTTCGGTGTTCGATAGCTCGTACCAGCGTGGCCAGCCTGCCGAATTCCCGGTGGGCGGCGTGATCGCCGGTTGGACCGAAGCCCTGCAACTGATGAACGCCGGCAGCAAGTGGCGCCTGTACGTGCCGAGCGAGCTGGCCTACGGCGCCCAAGGCGTTGGCAGCATCGCCCCGCACAGCGTGCTGATCTTCGACATCGAGCTGCTCGACGTCCTGTAATTCCCCGCTTCACCGCGCGCGGGGCGCTGCATTTGGCCCCGCAACGCGCTTTTCAGTGCCCCCATTCTGCGCCGCCCGGGCGCAACGCTCTGGCATAGCAGAATAGAAACAGGTTACGCACCAGCTCCTTGAGCACGATCGGTTCGCTGGAATTCAGCCCGCTGAGGTCCAGGTCGCCCTGATCGCGTAGTTCGTCGATAGCCTCTTCACCAAGCACCGCGCACACTTCGCCGGTTTCGCGATGGAGGATGCGCAGGTAGGGTTGAGGACGGTCGAGCCAGGCGTCGATGAGGTAGGTCATGGGGTTTCTCCTTGGAAAGCATTTCCAATGAGAATAATTCTTATTATCAGAATAGCAAGCGCCTATTGGCGGTTTTCATGTTTCTGTGCGTGATCCCCTTGCAGGATCTGCCAGGGCCGCCGCTCAGGCAGCCCCGTGCACAGCGCGATCAGACCTTGCGCACGAATTCGGACTTCAGCTTCATGGCGCCGATGCCGTCGATCTTGCAATCGATGTCGTGATCGCCGTCACACAGGCGAATGTTCTTCACCTTGGTGCCGACCTTGACCACCAGCGACGAGCCTTTGACTTTAAGGTCCTTGATGACGGTGACGGTATCGCCGTCCTGCAACACGTTGCCGACCGAATCCTTCTTCACCACTTCATCGCTGGCCGCCTCGGCGTCGCCGCTGGCCGACCACTCGTGGGCGCATTCAGGGCAGATCAGCTGGGTGCCGTCTTCGTAGGTGTATTCGGAATTGCATTTGGGGCAGGGGGGCAGCGTGCTCACTTCGGTTCCTTAAGCAGGGGGCGGAAAGGCCCACATTGTATAAGGTATTGGCGGCGAAGTGTTTATGTCCGGACAAATGCAGCGCGGGTGAACCGCCCGTTGCGAGTTACGCAGCAGGGGGTTCACCCGCGAGGATGAAGCGCTGGGGAATCAGTGCGTACGTGCGACGGCGAACTCGCTCAGTTCGATCAGGGCCGTGCGGTATTCGCTGGCCGGCAGCACTTCCAGGCATTCGATGGCGCGCTTGACGTAGTCGCGTGCCAGCTCGGCGGTGTACTTCAGCGCACCGGATTGCTCGACCGCCAGGCGAATCTGCTCGAGGTCTTCCAGGCCGCCTTTCTGGATGGCCTGGCGTACCAGCGCGGCCTGCTCGGGCGTGCCTTCGCGCATGGTGTAGATCAGCGGCAGGGTCGGTTTGCCTTCGGCCAGGTCGTCGCCGACGTTCTTGCCCAGGGTTTCCGAGTCGCCTTTATAGTCGAGCAGGTCGTCGACCAGCTGGAAGGCCACACCCAAGTGGTCACCGAAGGTACGCAGGGCTTCGCGCTGGCTTTCATCGGCGCCGGCCAGGGCGGCGGCGCTGTGGGTAGAGGCTTCGAAGAGCATCGCGGTCTTGCCGCGGATGACCTCCATGTACACCTCTTCACTGGTGCTGGCGTCACGTACCCGCGACAGTTGCAGCACTTCACCTTCGGCGATGACCCGGGTCGCGCGCGACAGAATCTGCATCACCGGCATCGAGCCCAGCTCGACCATCATTTCGAACGAGCGCGAATAAAGGAAGTCGCCCACCAGCACGCTTGGTGCATTGCCCCACAGGGCGTTGGCGGTGGAGCGGCCGCGACGCATGCCCGACATGTCGACCACATCGTCGTGCAGCAGGGTGGCGGTGTGGAGGAATTCGATGGTCGCGGCGAGCAGGCGCAGGTCGTCGCTTTCGCGGCCCAGGGCCTTGCCGCAGAGCAGCACCAGCAGGGGGCGCAAGCGCTTGCCACCGGCCGAGGTGATGTAGTCGCCGATCTTCGATACCAGCGGCACGCGCGAGGTCAGCTGTTTCTTGATGATCTCGTCGACGGCACTGAAGTCTTCAGCCACCGCGCGGTAGAAGGATTGGGGTTGCATCGGCTGCTCCATTGAGGTTGCGCGGCATGCTAGGTCGCGGGTACGGGTGTGTCAAGGCGCGTGGCGGCGGGCTCGGGGGCGGTACTTGCAAGGGGCAGGGCGGTTGCGTACAATCGCGCACCCTACTTTCCTGGGCAGCACCTGCCTTACGCAATTGCACCGGGCCTTTCCAGCCTCGTGCAGCCATGCCAGCCAATACTCTTCTTATAAAGCGCTGGGTGAGCAGGATTATCGGAGAAATACCCATGTCTTACGCAGTAATCGTTACCGGCGGCAAGCAGTACAAAGTCGCTGAAGGTGAATACCTCAAGGTCGAGAAACTGGAAGTCGCCACTGGCGAATCCGTAACCTTCGACCGCGTTCTGCTGGTTGCCAACGGTGACGCCGTCACCATCGGTGCTCCAGTCGTCGCCGGCGCTACCGTCGTTGCCGAAGTCGTGTCGCAAGGTCGTCACGATAAAGTGCGCATCATCAAGTTCCGTCGTCGTAAGCACCACATGAAGCGTATGGGCCACCGCCAGTGGTTCACCGAGATCAAAATCACCGGTATCCAGGCTTAATCGCCTCGGTCCCCTGAATTTATTTGGAGAATTGAACCATGGCTCACAAGAAGGCTGGTGGTAGTACTCGTAACGGTCGCGACTCAGAATCGAAACGCCTTGGCGTGAAGATGTATGGCGGCCAGGTTATCAAGCCAGGCAACATCATCGTCCGCCAGCGCGGCACCGAATTCCACCCGGGCTACGGCGTGGGCATCGGCAAGGATCACACCCTGTTCGCCAAGATCGAAGGCGTGATCAAGTTCGAGAAGAAAGGCGAGTTCAACCGCCGTTACGTGAGCATCGTCGCCGCTTAATCGCGACGTCGCTCCAGAAGCCCCGTCATGCGACGGGGCTTTTTCGTTTGTAGTGAGCCTCTTGCAAAGCTGTTTGTATGGGCTGCCGGCGTGGGTTTCTACTGCTGTACGGGGCCGCCGCGCCATCTTCGCAAGAGCCTCAAGGTTATCCAGTATTCAACTCGTCGAGAGACGAGAGGCGGTTTTTATGAAGTTTGTTGACGAAGTATCCATTCGGGTCAAAGCCGGTGACGGCGGCAACGGTTGCATGAGCTTCCGTCGCGAGAAGTTCATCGAGAACGGCGGTCCCAACGGTGGCGACGGCGGTGATGGTGGTTCGGTGTACATGGTCGCCGACGAAAACCTCAACACCCTGGTCGACTACCGCTACACCCGCCACCACGAGGCCCAGCGCGGCGCCAACGGCGGCAGCACCGATTGCACCGGCAAGAAAGGCGAAGACCTGTTCCTGCGCGTGCCGGTCGGCACTACGGTGATCGACGCCACCACCCAGGAAGTCATCGGTGACCTGATCAAGCCCGGTCAGAAACTGATGGTCGCCCAGGGCGGCTGGCACGGCCTGGGCAACACCCGCTTCAAGTCCAGCACCAACCGTGCGCCGCGCCAGACCACGCCCGGCAAGCCCGGCGATCAGCGCGACCTGAAGATGGAAATGAAAGTGCTCGCCGACGTCGGCCTGCTCGGCCTGCCCAACGCCGGCAAGAGCACCTTCATCCGCTCGGTCTCGGCCGCCAAGCCGAAAGTTGCCGATTACCCGTTCACCACCCTGGTGCCGAACCTGGGTGTGGTCAGCGTCGACCGCTGGAAGAGCTTCGTCATCGCCGACATCCCCGGCCTGATCGAAGGCGCCTCCGATGGTGCCGGCCTGGGTATTCGCTTCCTCAAGCACCTGGCGCGTACCCGCGTGCTGCTGCACCTGGTGGACATGGCGCCACTGGATGAAAGCAGCCCGGCCGATGCCGCCGAAGTGATCGTCAACGAGCTGACCCGCTTCAGCCCGTCGCTGGCCGAGCGTGAGCGCTGGCTGGTGCTGAACAAGGCCGACATGGTCATGGACGACGAGCGCGATGAACGCGTCAAGGAAGTGGTCGAGCGTCTGCAGTGGGAAGGCCCGGTCTACGTGATTTCGGCGATCTCCAAGCAGGGCACCGAGAAGCTCAGCCACGACCTGATGCGTTACCTCGAAGACCGCGCTGATCGCCTGGCCAACGACCCGGTGTTCGCAGCCGAACTCGCCGAGCTCGACCAGCGCATCGAAGACGAGGCGCGCGCCCAGTTGCAAGCCCTGGACGACGCCCGCACCTTGCGCCGCACCGGCGTCAAGAGCGTGCACGACATCGGCGACGACGATGACTGGGATGACTTCGAAGACGACGAAGACGGCCCGGAAATCATTTACGTGCGCGACTGATTGGTTGCAGCAAGTTGCAGTACACTGGACGCCGCTCAATCGAGCGGCGTTTTAGTATCCACATATCAACGCTATCTACAGATTCGACATAGGTTGGAAAGAAGATGCGAAGCAAGGTGACGGGCGCGCAGCGCTGGGTCGTGAAGATCGGCAGTGCCCTGCTGACAGCCGACGGCAAAGGGCTGGACCGCGGTGCCATGGCGGTCTGGGTCGAGCAGATGGTGGCATTGCGTGAAGCGGGCGTGGAACTGGTGCTGGTCTCGTCCGGGGCAGTCGCCGCCGGCATGAGCCAACTGGGCTGGACCACCCGACCGAGCGCGATGAACGAGCTGCAGGCCGCCGCCGCCCTGGGCCAGATGCGCCTGGTGCAGGCCTGGGAGTCGAGCTTCGGTGAGCACGGCAAGCACACCGCGCAGATTCTGCTGACCCACGATGACCTGTCCGACCGCAAGCGCTACCTCAACGCGCGCAGCACCTTGCGCACCCTGGTCGACCTCGGCGTGGTGCCGGTGATCAACGAAAACGACACGGTGGTCACCGACGAGATTCGCTTCGGCGACAACGACACCTTGGCCGCGCTGGTGGCCAACCTGGTGGAAGCCGACCTGTTGGTGATCCTCACCGACCGCGACGGCATGTTCGATGCCGACCCGCGCAACAACCCCGAAGCCTCGCTGATCTACGAAGCCCGTGCCGATGATCCGAGCCTGGATGCCGTCGCCGGTGGCACTGGCGGCGCCCTGGGCCGTGGCGGCATGCAGACCAAGCTGCGCGCCGCGCGCCTGGCAGCCCGCTCCGGCGCCCACACCATCATCATCGGCGGGCGCATCGAGCGCGTGCTCGATCGGCTCAAGGCCGGTGAGCGCCTCGGCACCTTGCTCTCGCCCGAACGCGGAATGCTCGCGGCGCGTAAGCAATGGCTGGCCGGGCACTTGCAGACCCGCGGCACCCTGGTGCTCGACGCCGGCGCCGTGCAGGCGCTGAAGGCGGCGCACAAGAGCCTGCTGCCGGTTGGCGTGAAGACCGTACAGGGCAGTTTCCGCCGCGGTGAAATGGTCATCTGCGTCGACCTCGATGGTCGTGAAGTGGCCCGGGGTCTTGCCAACTACAGTGCGCTGGAAGCGCAGAAAATCATCGGCCAGCCGTCCGACGCCATCGAGGCCATCCTCGGTTACAGCGCCGAGCCCGAGCTGGTCCATCGCGACAACCTGGTTCTGGTTTGAGGAATTTGCCGTGCTGAAACGGATGCTCGCTGTTGTTGCCCTGGCTACACCGCTGCTGGCCGGCGCCGAGGAAATCGGCAATGTGTCGACGGTGTTCAAGTTCGTCGGCCCGAATGACCGCATCGTCGTCGAAGCCTTCGACGATCCCAAGGTCGAAGGCGTGACCTGCTACCTGTCGCGGGCCAAGACCGGCGGCCTCAAAGGTGGCCTGGGCCTGGCCGAAGATCGCGCCGAAGCCTCGATCGCCTGCCGCCAGGTCGGTGCGATCAGTTTCAAGGGCGACCTGAAGGACGGCGAAAGCGTGTTCAAGGAACGCACCTCGCTGGTGTTCAAGACCATGCAGGTGGTGCGCTTCTTCGACAAGAAGCGCAACACCCTGGTCTACCTGGTGTACAGCGACCGCGTCATCGAAGGCAGCCCACAGAATGCCGTGACGGCGATTCCGATTCTGCCTTGGGTGCAGTGATGTCCATCATCGGGGTGCAGCTCAACTGTGAGCTGCACCCCAGGCATTGAACGCTCACGCCGCGCCAGCCTCTCCCTCCTCCAGCCGGCTGATGAACTTCCAGTCCGACTCATCGATATAGATCCCGTTCGGCCCGCTGCCGCCTTCCAGGTCGATGGCTACGTGGGCCGATACCTGTGGCTTGACGCTCGCCAGGATCGGCACGAAGCCCAGTTGCTGGCTGGTTTCCAGCAAGGCGGTCTGGTTGCGTTCGTCGATGTCGGCGGCTTCGTCGAGGTAGTAGGGCAGGCGAATGCGTCCGGCCAGGTCGCGGTCCATCAGGTGCAGCAACAGGTACATGTTGGTCAGCGCCTTGATGGTCATGGTGGTGCCGTTGGACGCGGCGCCGTCGATGTCGGCGTGGATCACCGGCTGGCCGTTGATCTTGGTGATCTCGAAGGCCAGTTCGAACAGCTCTTTCAAGCCCAACTGGTTGTGGTTGGCCGCCACCAGCCGCGCCAGGTATTCCTTGGCCTCTTCGTTCTTCTGGTCCTGCTCGACGCTGTGGGTCAGGTCGAACACCGACAGCGTTTCACCTTCCTCGTACTTGCCGGCGCTATGGATGATCTGGTCGATGTGCCGCAGCGCTTCCTTGTTCGGCGCCAGCACCACGCGGAAGCTCTCCAGGTTCGACACCTGGCGCTTGTTGATCTCGCGGTTGAACAACGCCAACTGGTGTTCGAGGCTGTCGTAGTCGCTGCGGATGTTGCGCAGGGTGCGGGCGATGTCGGTGACGGCCGCGCGGCGCGCCTTGGCCAGGGTCAGGGCCTCTTCGCTGCGGTGCGAATAGGCGTTGATCAGCAGGTGCAGGCGGCGCTCGATGTCATCTTCGTTGTCGAACTTGGCCACGCCCTTGAGGCGCACCTGGGCGTACAGCGCCTCGATCTGGTTGTCGACCCGCTGCAAGGCCTGCCAGCTGTCCTGGTAGTCGTTGAGCAGCGGCAGCAGGTTGTCCATCGAGTCGTCCACCACCTCCATGAACGGCGTACCGGCCGGCAGGTCGCTGGGTAGCAGTTGGCGGCGGCGCAGGGCGTCGTCGAGGGTGCGTTGCTTGGACTCGATATCGGACAACTGCCGGCCGACCAATTGCAGCTTGGCCGACAACTGCTGGACGCGCTCGGTGAAGGCGTCGCTGGAGCGCTTGAGCTCGTCCTGGGCCGCTTCCAGTTGTGCCAGCTGTTCGAGTTTCTCGGCCTCTTCAACGCACAGGGTCTGGCTGCGGCGGTAGTCTTCCAGCGCTTTCTGCGCGTCGAGTACCTGTTGGTACAGCGCCTCGGTCTGGGCCTTGCTGGCGTTGCGGTCGACGGCGACCGACTGCTGGGTCTTGAGCTGCTTGAGCTCTTTGTCGAGGCGATCCTTCTGCTCGCGCAGGGCGGCGCGGTCGGCCAGCGCCTGCAACGCCGGTGGGTCGATGTGCGAGAGGTCGATGGCCAGGCCCGGCACTTCGAAGCGCTCGCCATTGAAGCCATCGAGCAGGGCTTCGAGGGATTTGACCCACAGCCCGTCGTCGTCCAGTGCGATGCCGCGCTCGCCCAGCGGCAAGCTGAACAGTGCGCCGTTGAACAGGCGCATCAGGCGCTCGACATCGGCCTGGGAAAACTCCTCGCGCAGCTTGGCGTAGCTATTGTTGTCGGCGTGGTCGAGCTGCTGGCGCACGCTCTTGAGGCGCTGTTCGAGGTCGCGCAGGCGCTCGTCGAGGTCTTCGGCGCTGAACTGACGCGATTGCGCCAGGGCGCCGGCCAGTTCGTCGTGGGCATCCTTGGCCGCCAGCAGTTGCTGCTCGAGCACTTTCACATCGTCGATCAGGGCGAAGCGATTCTTCAGCACCGCCAGTTCGCCCAGCCAGCGCTGGCAGCCGGTGATTTCCCGCTCCAGGCGCATCAGCTCCTGGGTGCCGCTGCGCTGGGTGGTCTGCAGGTTGTCCTGTTCGCTGCGGTAGTGCTCGGCCTGGATCACCAGTTCTTCCTTGCGCGCCATGGCGTATTCCTGCCAGGTGCCGAGCAGGTTATCGAGCAGGGGAGATATCCGGTGCAGCTTGCCGCGCAGCACGTCGCGCTGGGCCACGCCGCCGGCCAGGGCCTCGATCAGCGGGCCGGCGGTGACCAGCGCGTTGTAGTCCTGCTCCATGCGCCGCACGTCGCGGAAGGCTTCCTCGCAGGCGGCGATGTAATCGACGCTGCCTGAGCGCAGGCTGTGCTCGAAAGCATCCAGGAACAACTGCTTGAGCTTGGCCGCGGTGATTTCGCGCATGTGCAGCAAGTTGATGAACAGCGCGCGGAAGGTCTTGAGGCTGTGCTCGCTGGTCGAACGTAGCGGGATCAGGGTGAGGTCGAGCGGCACCGAGGTGTGGCCGCCGACCAGCAGTCGACGCAGTTCGTCGGGTTTGAGCTCATAGGCCTTGAGGCCGTGGCGCTCGAGGTTGGCGAACAGCTCCTTCTGCCGCAGGCAGGTGTCGTCCTGCTGATAGTGGGCCAGGTCCAGCTCGCCTTTGTAGGCGAAGAACTGATGGCCGAAGCCGCCACCCGGGCCACGCCCGACCACGCCCACCACATGGCTGCCGTGGGGCAGCTTGAGTTCGCAGAGGATGTAGCTGGTGTCGCTGGCGAAGTAGAAGCGCCGCGACTGCTCCAGGCTGTATTTGCCGAAGCTCATGTCCGACATGCGCGCCAGGATCGGGAACTGCAGCGCGTTGATCGACGCCGACTTGCCCAGGTTGTTGGCACCGTACACCGACAGCGGGTGTTCGAGGGGGAACAGGCCAAGGCTGTAGCCGGCCGTGTTGAGCAGCGCGAAACGGCGGATACCGTAGCGTTCCTGGCTCATGCGTCGATCTCCTGTTGCTCATCGCGAATGGCGCGGGCCAAGGCGGCTGCTTCGTCTTCTTCTTCTTCTTCATCCACCGAGGCGGCGTCGTCATCCGGCGCTTCTTCTGCCAGCACCGGAGTCGGCAAGGGCAGGGCGCTGTGCAGCGTGGCGGCCAGGTCGCGGTCCTGCTGCACCGACAGGCACACATCGAGGAAGCGGTGCATGGGCGGCAGGAAGCGGTACACGCCACCTTCCTCGTGGGCGAAGCCCAGTTGCGTCATCCGCCGCAGGATCTTTTCTTCCAGCTCTTCGACGCTCTGCACTTCGGCCTGCAGGAACAGGTCACGGTACTTGTCGAGCAGCGAGGGCAGTTCGTCGCGGCCCAGGCTGCCGCCGTCGAGCACCGCCATCGGGTCGCGGCCCTGGTCAGCCAGGTGCTCGACCAGAATGAAGGTGAACAGCGACAGGCGCTGGGCGGTCTTGTTGACCTGCGCGGCGGCCTGCTCGGGGACGAAGTAGTAGAAGCCGCGGGTATCGCACACCAACTCGAAGCCCAAGGCTTTGAACAGCGTGCGGTACTGGTCCTGGAAGTTCGACAGTTGCGCGTACAGCTCGGGGTCGCGGCGGCTGACGTGGAAGCCTTTGAACAGCTCGCGGAAGATCGGCGCCAGCTGGGACAGTTCGGAGAGATCAAGATGCATGGGCGGAACTCGCGGTGGATTCGGGCGTGGCATCGCGGATGGAGGTCAGGGCGAAGGAGTGCAGGCTGACGCTGTGCTCGCAGGTGAGGTAATCGCGGCGCGCCAGGCGCTGGCGGGCGAAGCGCTTGTCGCGCGACAGGCGCGAGAACCAGTACAGCAGTTCATCGGTGGCGCCATTGGGCTCCTGCTCCAGCAGCCAGAGCATCAGGTCAGGCATGGGCAGGGCGTCTTCGCAGCGCTGGAGCATTTCCTTGACCGTGCGCGGCGCCTGGGTTGCCGGGTCTTTGTCGGTCTTGTGCGCCTTGGGGAAGCGTGCAGGTTTGGGCTCGAAACGGGCCAGGGCATACACGTAGGCCTCGACCTGGCTGGCGCTGCCGAGGAAGGTGCTTTGCGGGCGGGTGAACAGCGGCATGGCGGCGTGGGGCAGGGCGTCCAGGCCCTTGCGGCGGATCACCGACAGCGCCAGCGCCGCGCCACGGGTCACGGCGTTGTGTCGACGCGCCTCTTCGCGCAGCGGCAGCAGCAGTTCGCGGGCATGGCGCAAGGTCAGCTGGGCGCTGGTCTGCATTTCCAGAATGCGCGCGTGGGTGCGCAGCAGCATGTCGTCGTCGACCAGATGCCCCAAGCGTGCCTGTTCGCCGAGCAGGTGCAGCAGCACGCTTTCGACCTTGCGCACGCCCTGCTCGAAGGCGCCATCGGCGTTGACCAGCTGGATCATCGGCTCGACGTACTCGTCCCAGGTCGCCAGCACTTCGGCGTAGCGCTGGCGCAGGGGAATCTGCCGGTTGCTGGTCTTGGCCCGCTCGGCCACCGCCACCAGCGCCTGTTCGTCGTTGTCGAGTTTCTTCAGCACATCGCGCACGCGCATGTCGAGCAGGCGCAACTGGCGCGCCAGGTCGTCGCTGTCGCGGGTGTCGAAGGCGTCCTGAATGTGACCGGCCAGGCGTTCGAGGTGGCGCAGGTAGGCTTCGATCTCAAGGCACAGGCCCAGCCGGTGTTCGCGGCGCAGGTAGGCGAGGAAATCATGAATCTGCGCGTTCAGCTCGAAGCGGTTGGGGCTTTTGGCCACCGGTACCAGGATGTCCAGGCGGATCCACAGGTCGAGCAGTTGGGTGATGTCCTGCGGGGTGCTGTCGAGCTGATGGCGGGCCAGGTGCTGGCGCAGCTCGATCAGGCTCAGGGTGCCCTGGTCGAAACGCTCGCAGAGCGGCTCGATCAGCGCCCAGTGCTCGGCGAGGGCACGCAGTACACGCTTGGGTTCGATCATTGGCGGGTCGACTCGTTGCCACACAAAAGGGGGGCGATTGTACTGCATAGCACCGGGAGGATTTCACCCCCCGAGCGCTCGCCGGGCGCGGCGGCGTCGCCAGGGCGGCTTTTCCGCTGGTCTGTTGCGGTAAATCAGCGGCAACAGCGGTAGAATGCCCGCCTGTTTTTCCCGGACGACCCGCCGTGCTCACCGAACCCCGCCGCCGCGCTTACCTTTCCGCCATGCAAGTGGTGCACTGGCTGCCGCGCGCCGAGCTGCCGTTCGCCGCACCCTCGCGTGCCGAGCTGCTGTTGCCACAGACGCCGCCCGAAGCGCCGTTGCCGGTAGTCGACGATACTGCCGCGATCGCTCCGGCAGCGCGGTCCGAGGCGCCGGCAGTGCGCCCTGCGCCACGCCCGAAAATCGACATTCCGCGTCCGGCCAGCTTGGCCAAACCGGCGCCAGCAGTGCTCGAAAGCCCGGAAAAACCCAGCGAGCCGCGTGCGCCGCGCGTTGCGCCACCGCGCTTTGCCTTACAACTGCTGCGCGCCGGCAACTGCCTGCTGCTGGTCGAGCTGGCCACCGGGCAGCCGTTCCAGAGCCGCGACCCGTCCTACCTGCTGCTCAAGGACATGCTGCGCGCCGCCGGCCTGCCCGACGCGCCGCAGATCGTCGGTGAGCCGGTGCGCTGGCCGATGTTCACCCGCGGCAACATGGATCAGGGCCCGGACGCTGCGCGAGAGTTTCTCCAGGCCTTCGTCCAGGCCCGCCTGGAAGACTCGCCCAGTGTCTGCCTGTGGCTGGTTGGCCTGCCGGCGGTACGCTTCGCCGGCCAGGGCGATGAACACAGCTATTACCAACTGCTCCAGGTCGACAGCCTGGGCGCCGCCTGGGCGCTGCCGGGACTTGAACTGTTGATGGACGAGCCGCAGCGCAAGGCTGACGTCTGGAAAGCCATGCGCCAGCTGATGGCGCGCTGGAAACCTGCGCAATGACCGACACCCTCAGTTTCCGCCGCATGACCGAGGCCGACCTCGATGCCGTACTGAAAATCGAATACGCCGCGTTCAGCCACCCCTGGACCCGCGGCATCTTCCTCGATGCGCTGAAATCCTACGAGGTATGGCTGATGTTCGACGGCCAGCAGCAGGTCGGCCATGGCGTGATCAACGTCATCATCGATGAAGCGCACCTGCTCAACATCACCGTCAAGCCCGAGAACCAGGGGCGCGGCCTGGGTTTGCGCCTGCTCGAGCAGCTCATGGCCCGGGCCTGGCAGCTCAATGGCCGCGAGTGCTTCCTCGAGGTGCGCGCCAGCAATCAGTCGGCCTATCGCCTGTACGAGCGCTTCGGCTTCAACGAGATTGGCCGACGCCGCGACTACTACCCCATGGCCGGTGGCCGCGAAGATGCTCTGGTGATGGCCTGTACGTTGTTCGAGTAGCGCCGCTTTTCAGCTAGCAGGCAGGCCTGTGCGGCCTGTCACACGGCTAGACAAAACTTATTCACGTTTCGTCGGACTAATCCCGGTAACTCCTCCCTGTCTGCAAGGAATGTCTCCGACATGAACGTCTCTTTCCGTCCGCAATGGCTGCTCGCTGCCGTCATCCCTTTCATGCTCACCGCCTGCGGTGACAGCGAGCCGGACCAACGCGCCGCCTTCAAGCAGTTCCTGCAAACGCGCATCATCGACAAGCCGGGCGTGCATGTGCCCAAACCTTCGGCCGAAGAAACCAAGGCCTTCGGCGACTACGCCTCGCACTATTCGGTGATCACCGACTTCAACGGCAAGATGGACGCCAGCGTCAAACCCCTGGGTGAGCTGACCAAGAAGATTTCGGTGCGCTCGCTGAACGATGTCATCGAGCACCGCGATGACTTCAAGGCGGCGCAAACCGGGCTGTCGGAGATGGGCCAGAACCTCAAGCAGTACAAGGAAGAGGCCGACGCCGCCAAGGCCCAGCTCAAGCAGCCTGAAGACCTCAAGCCGGTGTACGACCAGGCCTATGAGCGCACCGTGAGCAAGCCGGCCGACACCTTCCTGGCCCTGCTGCCGCAGATCGACACGGCCATGGCCGGTATCGAGGACGTCGGCAACTACGTCGAGGCGCACAAAGAGCAGATCGAGATCAAGGGCGCGCAGATTTCCGTGCAGGATCCGAAAGTGCTGGAAGAGCTCAATACCCGCTTGAAAAGCCTGAACGAACAGGGCCAGGCCGTGCAGCAGGCGCAGTCGCGCATGCAAGCGGTCATGCTCGGTCGCTGATCAGCCGTCTCTGAACACCCGCTTCTGAGCACTGCTGGAACGGCCGTCGATGTTGCCGTTCCAGCAGCGCTTCCCACCTCTTAGAACACCCCACGCAAGGTCAGCGTGTAGTTGCGCGGATCGCCGTAGAAGTTGCCGTACTCGGCCTGGCCGACGGTGGCGTAGTACTTCTTGTCCAGCAGGTTGTTGGCGTTCAGCGCCAGGCTCCAGTGTTTATCCAGCTGATACTCGGCAAAGCCGCTCCAGATCGCGTAACCGGCCTGGGAGAAGGCGTAACTGTCGGACGTTTCCTCGAACTCGCCATCGCTGCCGCGCACGTAGATGCTGCCGTTGACGTACGACGGCGACTGCGCCGTCACTCCACCGCCAACCTTCAGCGCCGACCAGGCGCCCGGCATCTGATAGGCGCCGAACAGCTTGAGCAAGTGTTTTGGGGTCAGCGAGTTGGTCGCCGATCCGGCCACGTTGTTGCGTACATGGTTGTAGGTGTAGCCCAGGCTGGCCTGGAAGCGCTCGAACAGCTCGCCGCTGATCTCAAGGTCCAGGCCCTTGCTGGTCACCAGGCCATCGTCGTTATAGCAGCAGTTGTCGACGCCGTTGCGGAATTCGCGCACGCCCTGGCCTTCGCGCTTGACGTAGTACAGCGCGGCGTAGGTGTTCACTCGCCCGCCGAGCAACTCGCCCTTGATGCCCAGTTCATGGCTGGTGCCGGTGATCGGTTTGAGCGGCCCACCCGAGGCCTTGCGCAGATCGGCCTGGGATTTGTAGATGTCGGCGACGCTGGCGTAAAGGCTCCACTCCGGCGTGAGGTCGTAGGTGGCACCGAAGAAGGGAGTGAACACCCGTCGGTCGCTGTAGGGGTTGGTGGTGCTGCGCCCGGTGACGTAGTCGGTGTCGTAGGTGTAGCTGTAGTTGCTGTAGCGGCCACCGACGATCACGTGCAGCGGGTCGAACAGGCGTACGCGCAACGAGCCGTACAGGCCATTCTGCTTCATGCGCTGGTATTCCTTGTAGGTCGGTACGGTGCTGCCGGGCTTGCGGTAGTCGTCGGGGTCGAAGGCGAAGATGTCGTCGATCTGGCGAAATTCCTCGCCCTCCCAGTGATCGTTGTCGAACACCACGTCGGTCCAGTTCCAGCCCACCAGGGTGTTGGTTTCCAGGCCCAGCACGGTGCTGTCGCCCTTGAGGTTGAAGTCCACCGACTTGCTCGACAGGTCCTGCGCCTGACCCTGCCAGTTGGCCCCGGAACCCGAGCCGTCGGCTGGGTCGACGGCGCCGTAGAAGTTGTAGTAGCCACGGCCCTGGTCGGCCTGGGCGTAGAGCGTGTCGAGGGTGGCGGTCCAGGTGTCGGACAGACGCTGGTCGACGCGCAGGAAGAACGACTCGCCCTTGGTCTTGATGAAGTCATCGGCGCCGGCCAGGAAATGGCTGCGCGGCAGGCCCAGGGAGGCGCCGTCCAGCGCCCGTGGCCAGCCGTAGGCCTGGTCGGAGGTGCGGTTGTGGTCGTAGGTCATGCCGGCCAGCACGGTGGTGTCGTCGCTCAGGTCGGCTTCCAGCACGCCATAGAAGAACGAGCGCTCGGCGTCGGCCTTGTCGTAGAACATGTCGCGGTCGTTGTAGACCAGCACCGAGCGGCCCTTGAGCTTGCCGTCGAAGGCCAGCGGGCCGCTGACGTCGAGCATCGAGCGGTAGTTGTTCCAGCTGCCGACCGAGTTTTCCAGCTCGACCCGCGGCGCGGCGGTGGGCCGTTTGCGCACCAGGTTGATGCTGCCGCCCGGCTCGCCGTTACCGGAGAACAGCCCATCGGAGCCGCGCAGCACTTCGACATGGTCGTACATCGCCATGTCATGGTCCTTGCGTGCATAGGCCGCGCTGCCCAGCGGCGAGCCGCCGTCGATGCGGTAGCTGGTGATCTCGAAACCGCGCGACAGGTAGCGCGAGCTGGTCAGCGAGCCTTGGTACACCGACACGCCGCTGGTCTGGTTGAGCACGTCGTGGATCGAGGTGAGGTGCTGATCCTCGATGCGCTGGCGGGTCATGATGCTGACCGTTTGCGGGGTTTCCTTGAGTGTCTGCGCGGTCTTGGCGATCGACACTTGTCCGGTGGTGTACGAGCCGGTGTCTTCGGTGGTGGCGCCGAGCATCTGGCTGTCGATGGTGGTGGCGCCCAGTTGCATGGCCGCGCCCTGTTCCGGCAGCGCTTGCAGGTAGGCGCGCTGGCCGCTGGCGAGGCTGAAGGTCAGGCCGGTGCCGGCCAGCAGCTGCTGCAAGGCGGCCTCTGCGCTGTAGCGACCCTGTACCGCGCTGCTGCGCTTGCCGCGGGTCAGTTCGCCGTCGGCGAACAGCTGCACGCCGCTGGTCGCCGACCATTGCAGGATGGCTGCATCCAGTGGCTGGGCGGCGATGGCATAGCTGTGCTCGGTGCTCTGCTCGTTGGCGACGGCGACGCTGCTGGCAAGCGGCAGCAGGGCCAGCGAGCAGCCCAGGGCGGTGCTCAGCAGCAACGGCGTCAGGCAGGTGGACAGGCCGTGGTAAGGAAGGGTTCGGCGGGCAGGGGTGCGCATGGGCGGGTTATCCGTAAGGGTCAGTCGTGCTCGCGAGTGTTTCTCGTTTGCGATCAGGACTTATGACGGACGACTCGCCGAAGACAACGATGCCACTTCGCTATCTTTTTTCCGCAGGCGTTTTTGCGGGGCGTATGAGAGTCAGCCACGGGCCTACTTCAGTCACCTGCACCGGCAGCACCACTTGCAGACTGCGCAGGGCGGCATCGGCCTCGGAGGTGCGCACCGAGGCGGTCACCGGCAGGTGCTTGAGACGCTCGTCGAACAGCATCAGGTGGGCGCGGCTGTAGGGCTGCAAGCGTGCGATGACGTCCTGCAACGGCTGGTTGCGAAAGCTCAGGCGCTGCTCGCGCCAGCTCAATTGCTCGGCTTCGAAGGCACTGGGCGAGCCAATGCCCTGGGCGTCATAGCGCACCGCCTGGCCGCTGGCGAGGTCGAGTTGTTGCTGGCCCTGCTTGATGCGCACCACATGCTCGGTGACGCTGACTTGCGCGCCATCGTCCAGCACCCGCACATCGAAGGCAGTGCCCAGGGCGCGAGTGGTGCCGCCTGCGCTTTCGACGATGAACGGCCGCTGCGGGTTGCCGGCGACCTGGAACCAGGCTTCACCGCGGTACAGGCGGATGCGCCGTTCGCCTTCGCTGTAGCGCACATCCAGAGCGGTGTGCGGCGCCAATTGCACGGTCGAGCCGTCGTCCAGGGTCCAGCTGCGCACTTGCGCCACGTCGGTGCGGTAGTCAGCGTGGCGCGCCGGGTCGAGGTTCCACAGCAGCAGGCCGAGCAGCACTAGCGCAGCGCTGGCAAAACCGGCCACACGTGCGCGCCGACGTGGCGCCAGCGGCCGTCGCGCGGCGCTGCGTTCGGCGGCGGGGCCAGCGGCCTGCCAGACCTGCCGCGCCCGTTGCCAGGCTTGCGCGTGCAGTTCGTCGGCGGCCAGCCACCGTTCGAACGCCTGGCGCTGCGCGGCCGTTACGCCTGGATCATCGAGGCGCACGCACCACTCCAGCGCCTGGTCGAGCGGGGTAGCAGTCTGCGGATCGGTCATAGGCAAGCGGCCAGGCCAGGCTGGGGACGGGGCGGGGAGTGTAATCGGCCTTTCACCGCATTGCTCGCTCGAGCCGTTGCATGGCCTTGACCATCTGCGACACCACGGTGCTCTTGGAGATGTTCAGGCGCTCGGCGATCTGCTGATGGTCGAGACCTTCGACGCGGCAGAGGATGAACACTTCGCGGCAGCGCGGCGGCAGTTCGTCGAGCACCTGCACCAGGCGTTCGAGTTCTCGGCGTTGTTCGAGATTGTGCGCTGGATCGATTCGCGCATCGGCGATCTGCTCCACGGCCAGCGGGTCGAGCTGCAGCTCGATGCCCAGCGACTGCCGGCGGTAGAGGTCCATGCCCAGGTTGCGGGCGATGCGGAAGATGTACGCGCGGGGATTACCGATGTGCGCGCCAAGGGTACGGCTGGCGACCCGCAGCCAGGTTTCCTGGGTCAGGTCTTCGGCCACGCCGACGTTGCCGAACTGGCGAGCCAGGTACGCCTGCAAGGCTTCACGGTTTTCCAGAAACGCCGCCAGCAGGTGCTCGCGATCTTGCGACATTGCCCACATCCTGACGGCGGCCAAAGGTGCGGCATGCTAGCGTGAATGGTACTTATTCTCAATGCTGAGCTCAGGCTTTGCGCGCGAATCCGTCGAACCCCGGCTGGGCTTTTTCGGACGCAAAAGAAAAGGGCCTACCTTGCGGTAAGCCCTTTTCGGAGTTTGGTGGCTACACAGGGACTTGAACCCCGGACCCCAGCATTATGAATGCTATGCTCTAACCAACTGAGCTATGTAGCCAACTGGCGCGCATTATTCTCTTCACTCGCCCCTCTGTCAACACTCCCTGCAAAAAAAATCCACACGCTTTCAGAAACTTAGCCCGCCACGGCGATCAGCGCAGCAGCCAGGCGTGGCCGAACAGGCTATACAGTGCGACCTGCTGCTCGGCGGCCAGGCGTTGCAGGGTCTGCTCGGCGTGGTCCAGATCGAACTGGCCGCTGATTCGCCGATGCGCGGTTTGCTCGTCGAGCAGCCACACGCGCTGGCCCCGGGTGCTGGCCAGGCGCTGCAGCAGTTCGTCAAGGGGCATGTCCTGGGCGATCAGTTCGCCCTTGCGCCACGCTTGCGCGGCCTGGATGTCTGCCTTCTGCACGGTGGCGATGCCGTGTTCGCCGAAGCTGACCCGTTCGCCGGCCGACACCAGGCGCTGGTCGCCGCCCTGAATGACCATCGCCTTGCCATCGAGTACCACCAGCTCGCCGCCGTCAGCGCGGTGGCCGATCAGCAATCGGGTGCCGAACACCTGAATGCGCGCATCGTCGACCTGCACTTCCATGGGGCGCCCGTCCAGGCGCACTTCCAGGTACATCTGCCCTTGCAGCAAGTGCAACTGACGCACGCGGCCGCGCAGGTCGAGGTTCAGCGCACTGGCGCCAGCCAGTTGCACGCTGGAGCCTTCGTTGAGTTTGACCATGCGCCGCTCGCCGGGGGCGCTGTGCAGATCGCTGGTCTGACGCTGGGCCCAAGGCCAATAGAGGTAGGCCAGCGCAGCGAGCAGCAGCAGGAACAGCACGCCCAGGTACGCCCCGGCCTTGCTGCGGCGCAATTGCACAGGGTTGGGGCGGGGACGCTCGGGCGGCACCGCGCTGCGCAGCCAGCGGGCCTGCACTGCGGCATAGGCCTGGGCGTTGTGCGGCTCGGCACACCACTGGGCAAAGGCCTCGCGCAGACGCGGGTCGCAGTTGGGTTGCTGCAAACGGATGAACCATTGGGTGGCGTGCTGATGGACATCGCCATCGGCATCGACTTCAGGCTGCAGGGCGGGCATCGGCTGCATCGTTCGAGCGCTCGTGAACCATGTGGAAGAGGGTGGGTAGGTGTGCCAGGGATGCTAATTAGAGTGAGAACCATTTACAAGTACGTAGCGGATGGGTGGTAAAAAAGGTAGCTAAGTAACTAGTTGTTTCCGGATAATCGCGGTTCATTTCGCGGACGGATGATTCAGGCCATGGCCACCAGCAGTACGCAGACCTCCACCGCCAGCAGCATGCCGCTGGTGATGCGCATCATCGGCTTCTGCGCGCTGGCGCACCTGATCAACGACCTGATCCAGTCGGTGCTACCGGCTATCTACCCGATGCTCAAGGCCAACTACGACCTGAGCTTCACCCAGATCGGCCTGATCACCATGACCTTCCAGGTCACCGCTTCGCTGCTACAGCCTTGGGTCGGCCTTTATACAGACCGCCGGCCCAACCCCAATCTGCTGCCCATGGGCACGCTGTGCACCTTGGTCGGCATCGTCATGCTGGCTTTCGTCGGCAGCTTCCCGATGATTCTGCTGGCCTCGGCGCTGGTCGGCATCGGCTCGTCGACCTTCCACCCGGAAACCTCGCGCATCGCCCGCCTGGCCTCGGGCGGGCGCTTCGGTCTGGCGCAGTCGAGCTTCCAGGTCGGCGGCAATGCCGGCTCGGCGCTCGGCCCGTTGCTGGCGGCGGCGATCATCATTCCCTTCGGCCAGACCCATGTGGCCTGGTTCGGCCTGGCAGCGCTGTTCTTCTTCGGCGTGACGCTGATTCTGCGCAGTTGGTACAGCCAGCACCTGAACCAGTTCAAGGCGCGCAAGGCGGTGCAGGCCGGCCATGGCATTTCCCGCGGACGGGTCATCGCCGCCTTGGTGATTCTCGGCCTGCTGGTGTTCTCCAAGTACTTCTACATGGCCAGCTTCACCAGCTACTTCACCTTCTACCTGATCGAGAAGTTCGGCGTGTCGGTGGCCAGCTCGCAGTTGCACCTGTTCCTGTTCCTCGGCGCGGTCGCCGCCGGCACCTTCTTCGGCGGGCCGATCGGCGATCGCATCGGGCGTAAGGCGGTGATCTGGTTCTCGATCCTCGGCGTTGCGCCGTTCACCCTGGTGCTGCCCTACGCCGACCTGTTCTGGACCACCGTGCTCAGCGTCATCATCGGCTTCATCCTCGCCTCGGCGTTCTCGGCCATCGTCGTCTACGCCCAGGAGCTGGTGCCCAACAGCGTGGGCATGATCGCCGGGATCTTCTTCGGCCTGATGTTCGGCTTCGGCGGCATCGGCGCCGCACTGCTCGGCTACGTCGCCGACCTGCGCGGTATCGAATACGTCTATGGACTGTGCTCGTTCCTGCCGCTGTTCGGGCTGTTGACGGTGTTGTTGCCTTCGACCAGCAAGCGCTGAGCGGCTCGACTTTCGCTCAATTGACGAGGGCAGGGTGGCTGGCCTAGAGTCCGCCTCCTGTCCTCTCACGTAACCCGCCGTCATGCAGCGCCTGCCGATCATCGCCGCTTCCCGTCAGCCTGAGCCCGAGGCCCTGCGCCGCGCCTGGCCCAGCGACACGGTGCTCAAGCGCCGGCGCAGCGTGCTGTTCGCCTTCACCTTCTCGCCACACCTCGCCAGCCACTGATCTGCGCCGTTCGGCCTTGCGCGGTCGGCGCCTGCATTCGTCCTTTACCTGAGTGAAGAATTCCTGCCAGCCCCTGCCTGGCGGGTGTGGAGTAGTCATGAACATGCGTCTGTTGGTGGGTCTGTTGTTCGCGGTGTCGGTGGTCGGTTTCAGTCTGGGCGCGACGCTGCCGCTGGTGGCCTTGCGTCTGCATGCCGAGGGTGCGAGCAGCCTGGAGATCGGCGTGGTCTCGGCGATTCCGGCGGCGGGCATGATGCTGTCGGCGTTTCTGGTCGACGCCTGTTGCCGGCACCTGACCCGGCGCAGCATCTACTTGCTCAGCTTCAGCCTGTGCACGGTGAGCATCGCCTTGCTGCCGTGGGGTTTCGATGCGCTGTGGCAATTGGCCCTGCTGCGTCTGGCCCTGGGGCTGGGCATGGGGGTGGCGATCATTCTGGGGGAATCGTGGGTCAACGAGCTGTGCCGGGAAGACAACCGCGGCAAGGTCATGGCGTTGTACGCCACCTGTTTCACCGGTTTTCAGGTGCTCGGCCCGGCGCTGTTGTCGCTGCTGGGGGCGCAGAGCCCGTGGCTGATCGGCCTGGTCACCGCCTGCTACGGGCTGGCGCTGCTGTGCATCGTGCTGACGGTGCCCGACGACCGCGCGGTGCATCACGGCGACGAGGCGACCTTCGGCCTGGCCGGGTTCTTCCGTGTAGCGCCGGCGCTGTGCATGGGCGTGCTGTTCTTCTCGTTCTTCGATGCCGTGGTGCTGTCGTTGCTGCCGGTGTATGCCAGCAGTCACGGCTTTGCCGTGGCGGTCGCCGCGTTGATGGTGACGGTGGTGTTCGCCGGCGACATGCTGTTCCAGCTGCCGTTGGGCTGGCTGGCCGACCGGGTCGAGCGCACCGGCCTGCATCTGGCCTGCGGCGTGCTGGCGATGCTGATCGGCATCAGCCTGCCATGGCTGCTGCAGGCCAGTTGGCTGCTGTGGCCGCTGCTGGTGCTGCTGGGCGCCGTGGCCGGCGGGATCTACACCCTGGCGCTGGTGCTGATCGGCCAGCAGTTCAGCGGCCGCGACCTGGTCACCGCCAACGCCAGTGTGGGCCTGTTGTGGGGCGTCGGCAGCCTGGTCGGGCCGCTGCTCAGTGGCGCGGCCATGGAGGTTGCGCCCCATGGCCTGCCCGTGGCGCTGGCGTTGATGGCCGGGCTGTTCGTCTGCTTCGCCTGGGCGGCGTACCGGCGCAACGGCGAGCGAGCGCCGCTGCCAGAGCAGGGCTGAAGGCGCGAATCAGAACGCGCCGCGCAGGGTTAGCGAGACGTTGCGCGGATCACCCCAGTAGTAGCCGGTGGCGGTCGGTGCGACCTGGCGGTAGTACTTGCGATCGAAGATGTTGTTGGCGTTGAGCTGCACCGAATAATGATCGTCGAAGCGGTAGCTGAGCATGGCGTTGTACACCGCATAGCCCGACTGCGACGCCTCGGCCGCGCCTGCGCGGTTGTAGATGCTGCTCTGCGCCTGCACGCCGCCGCCAACGGTCCAGGCCTGCAGCTCGCCCGGCAGGCGGTAGCTGGTGAACAGCCGCAGCATGCGCTTGGGGTCGGTGGTGCGGATGGCATTGCCGGTGTTGCTGGTGGTGTCCTTCAAGTACTTGGTGGTGTTGTAGGTAAAGCCTCCGCCGACGTTCCAATCGGGCAGCACCTCGCCGGACACCTCCAGCTCGAAGCCCTGGCTGCGGTTCTTGCCGGCTGCGATCTTGCACGAATTGCTCGTCAGCCCAGAGGGGCAGTTGCCGTCGGTGAACGTCGGGTCAGTCAGTGGATTGCCGACCTGATAGATGCGGAAGAACGCCAGCGAGGTATTCAGCCGGCCCTCGTAGAACTCGCCCTTGATACCGGTCTCGTAGGCTTCGCCGGTAACCGGCTTGAGCACCGCGCCGCTGCTGTCGGTGGCGGTCTGCGGGTTGAAGATTTCCGTGTAGCTGGCGTAGGTGCTGAAGTTGTCATTGAGGTCGTAGATCAGCGCGGCGTAGGGCACCACCTCGTTGTCGACGCTGAATTTGCCATTGCTGTTGGTGTTGTTTTCCTGCTCGTACTCGTACCAGTTGGTGCGCGCGCCGATGATCGCGGTCAGCGGGTCGGCCAGGGAAATGCGCCAGGTGGCATGGGCGCCTTGCTGGGTGGTTCGCGTACGCACCGGGTGCTTGGTGACATCAATTTTCGGGTTGCCGAGGCTGGTCTTCGGGTCCCAGTCACGGATGTCGAACAGCCCCGACTGCACGTTGGCGGTCGCCGAGGCGTAGGAGTCGTTGCGGATGCGCTCGACCCCGAGCATCAGCTCATGGCTGCGACCGAGCAGCTCGAACGGGCCATTGAGGGTGGCGCTGAGGTTGTTCTGCAGGCTCTCGCCGCCATCACCCTCGACCACCTGGTAGCTCATCAGATAGGGGTTGTTGGTGGGGTTGTCCTCGCTGCGCGCACGGCTCATGTAAGTCTGCTTGAAACCATCATCGGCCAGCTCGAAATGGGTGCGCTGGGCCATCAGCTTGAGCGACCAGTCGTTGCCGAAGCGGTGCTCCAGCTCGGCGAAGGTTTGCAGGTTGCTGCGGTTCCAGCGGTTCCAGTCGGCGCCCAGGTAGGTGCTGCGGCCAAACGGCAGCGGCGAGCCATCGAAGTCGGCGGGCAGGTTGCCCCAGGCGCCGGTGGCGTCGAGCTTGGTCCACTCAAGGCCGGTGGTCAGGGTGGTGGCTTCGCTGAGGTCGAAGGCCAGCACGCCGTACAGCACTTCCTTGCGCTCCTTGCGCGATTCCTGGAAGTGTTCCTTGTCGTCATGCACGGCGATCATCCGTCCACGCACGTTGCCGGTTTCGGTCAGCGGCCCGGAGATGTCGGCCACATAGCGCTGCGAATCCCACGAGCCGAGGGTCACGCTGCCCTGACCCTGGAATTCGGCCGTCGGCCGCTTGCGCACCAGGTTGACGGTGCCGGATGGGTTGCCGGCGCCGCGCAGCATGCCGGTGGCGCCGCGCAGCACTTCGGCGCGGTCGATCAGCGCTGCGTCGCTCTGCACGAACGAGCCGCCGCCACTGCCCTGGGCCACGGTGGCGCCGTCGTACTGGATGGCATCGATGGCGTAGCCGCGCGAGTAGTACTGCACCCGCTCGCTGTCGAACAGGTTGACCACCACGCCGGGGGTCTGTTCGAGCAGCGAGGTGAGGTTGGTGATGTTCTGGTCGGCCATGCGCTGGCTGGTGACCACGGTCACCGATTGCGGGGTGCGGCGCAGGCTTTGCGGCATCTTGCCGATGGTCACCGCGCCGGTGGTGTACGAGCCGCTGTTCTCGGTGGTGATGCCCAGGTGGTTACTGGAAATGCTGGTAGCGCCCAGTTCCATGGCGCCGCCCAGGTCCAGCGTCGGCATCAGCACGAAGCTGTTGTCGCCCTGCTGCTGGGCCTGCATGTCGCTGCCCTGCAGCAGCACCGACAGGGCTTGGGCGCTGCTGTAGCGGCCCTGAACACCCTGGGTGCTTTTGCCTTGCAGGCTGGCGGCGTCGAACGAGAGGTTCAGCCCGCCTTGCCGCGCCAGTTGATCCAGCGCCGGGGCCAGTGGGCCGGCGGTGATACGCCAGTCGCGTTGTTGCGCCTGGCTGGCTTCGGCGGCCTGGGCCAGGCTGGACACGCCACAGGCGCCGGCCAGGCTGAGGCCGAACAGCGCCGCACGCACGGCGCTGCGCAGGCGATGGGAAGGGGCAAGGTGAATCATGAAACGCTCCTGAAGGTTAAGACCACTTTTCGGGCTTTGTTCCTTCAGGCCGCACGAGAATGAGATTCCACCTCATTTATTTTCACGTTTTTTTCACACCGCTTCGAGATTGACCCAATAGCGCGTGCGGTAATGCACCTGCACCGGCAGGTTGCGGGCGAGCAGGCGCAGGATCTGCTCGGTGTCGGCCAGCTGGAAGGTGCCGGACACCTTCAGCTCGGCGACCTGCTCGGCGCAGCGCAGAAAGCCCGGCCGGTAGCGCGACAGCTCGGCGCAGAAGGCCGCCAGAGGCATCTTCTGCACGCTGAGTACGCCATCGGTCCAGCCCCAGGGATCGACGTGCAGGTGGGCGGCCTGCAACTGCCCGGCGGCGTCCAGTTGCAGCACCTCGCCGGGCGCGATGCGCCGCGATTGGCCGGCAGCGCCATTCAGTGTCACCTCGCCGCGCTTGACCGCCAGCAGCAGGCCGGCGCCCTGTTCGCGCAGCAGCAGTTGGCCGCCCTGGGTGGTCAGTTGCGCCACACGAGTGTCGATGAGGAAAGGGCGCCGATCGTCACCGTTGCTGTCGAGGCTGACCTCGCCCTGCAGCAGGGTCAGCCGGCGCAGGTCGTGGCTGAAGCGCAGGTCGATGGCGCTGGCGGTGTTGAGCTGGATACGGCTGCCGTCGCGGCCACGCACGTCGCGCCGCTCGCCGGTGGCGGTGCGGCTGTCGGCCAGCCAGCGCTCCAGGCCCAGCGGCTCGCGGTTGATCCAGCCCAGGCCGCCGGCCATGGCCAGCACGCCGAGCAGCTTGAGCTGGTCGCGCCGGCTGATGCGTTGGCGCTGGCTGCTCTCAAGGGTATTGCGGCTCAGCTCGCTGGGCAGGCTGGCCAGTTCATCGCCCAGGTTGCTGACCCGCTGCCAGGCCAGGGCGTTGTGCGGATGGCTGCTGAGCCAGTGCTGGAACTGTCGTTCGGTGCCGGGGCTGGGGCGGTCGTAGCGCAGCCGCACCAGCCACTCGATGGCCTGGTCGACCTGTTCCTGGGCAAGGCTGCTGGTGGCGTCGCGCTCACGCATCGGCGTAGCGAATCCGGTAGCAGGCGCCCAGCGCCCGGGCCAGATCGCGCTCGACCGTGGCGCGCGACACCTCCAGGCGTTCGGCGACCTGAACGATGCTCAGGCCCTCCAGCTGCGCCAGCAAGAACGCCTGCCGCGCCCGGGGCTTGAGCTGATGCAGGGCGCGGTCGAGGCGTTCCAGGGTGTCGAGAATCAGTAGCCGTTGCTCTTCGCTCGGCGCTTCCAGCTCGGGCAGATGCGCCAGGCTGTCGGCGTACGCCCGTTCCAGGGCGCGGCGGCGCAACTGGTCGATCATCAGGCCCCGGGCGATGCTGCTCAGATAGGCCCGCGGCTGTTTCAGCGGGGCGCTCTGGCGGGCCCGCAGCAGGCGCACGAAGGTGTCCTGGGCGAGATCGGCCGCATGCTCGCGGCAACCGACCCGGGCCCTTAACCAGCCGCGCAGCCAGGCGTTATGCGCCTGGTAGAGCAGATCGACCTCGGCGGGTGGCAGTGGGTGATTGACCTGCATGGTGATGGCGGCCTGCGCTGGAATGGAGGAATGATTGTTAATCGTTCTCAATTCTATGCGGGCCGATTGCCACGGAGCAATGCCACCCGGGGTATTTGTCCGGTTGCCGGCTGGCCTGATCGGATGAACGGCGACCGCGCAGAGCCGGACGGCGACTCAATCCTGTTGCGCGAGCCAGTGCGCTGCGGCCCGTCCGGCGCGCACGCCGCTGGCAAAGCAGGCGGTCAGCAGGTAGCCGCCGGTCGGCGCCTCCCAGTCGAGCATCTCGCCTGCGCAGAACACGCCGGGCACGGCCTTGAGCATCAGGCCGGGGTCGAGCGCTTCGAAGCGCACGCCACCGGCGCTGCTGATCGCCTCGTCCAGCGGGCGGGTGCGCAGCAGGCGAATCTCCAGAGCCTTGATCGCTTCGGCCAGACGCGGCAGGTCGTTGAACAGCGCAGGTTCGGCCAACTCGCGCAGCAGCCCCGCCTTGACCCCTTCCAGCCCCAACTGCGCCTGCAAGTGCTTGGCCATCGAACGCGACCCGCGCGGGCGGGCCAAGGCTTTACGGATGCTTTCCACGGATTTGTCCGGCAGTAGATCGAGGCGCAGCACGGCACTGCCGTCGCGCTCGATCGCCTGGCGCAGTGGCGCCGACCAGGCGTACACCAGGCTGCCTTCCACGCCTTGCGCGGTGAGGATGAACTCACCCTTGCGCGGCGCTGCGCCGGGCACGCTGAGGGCGATGTTCTTTACCGGTGCACCAGCATGTTTGGCGCTCAGCACTTCACTCCAGCCGGCCACCTCGAAGCCACAGTTGCTCGGCCTGAGCGGCGAGATATCCACAGCCCGCGCTTGCAGCAGCGGCACCCAGGCACCATCCGAGCCCAGCCGCGCCCAGCTGGCGCCGCCCAGGGCCAGCACCACTGCCCGCGCAGCTATCTGCTGCTCGCCCTGTGCACCACTGAACCGCAAACGGCCATCGGCAGCCCAGCCCAGCCAGCGCTGGCGGGTGTGGATAACCACCCCGGCCTCGCGCAGGCGCTTGAGCCAGGCGCGCAGCAGCGGGGCGGCTTTCATGTCGCTGGGGAACACTCGCCCGGAGCTGCCGACGAAGGTATCGATGCCCAGCGCGTGAATCCATTGGCGCAAGGCATCGGCATCGAAGTCGCGCAGCAACGCATCGATGGCCGTACTGCGCTCGGCATAGCGCGCAACGAACGCCGCATAAGCCTCGGAATGGGTGATGTTCATGCCGCCGACACCGGCCAGAAGGAACTTGCGCCCGACCGAAGGCATGCCATCGAACACCTGCACGGGCACACCGGCGTTCGCCAGCACCTCGGCAGCCATCAGCCCGGCGGGGCCAGCGCCGATCACGACAACGGGGAGTGCAGCGGGCAAGGAATCGGTCATGACGGGCGGTGGGCTGTGGAAAAGAGGGCGCGCATTCTACCCCAGGCATGCCTTCGACGACACTGTACAAAAAACGTACATCTCGCCGCAGGCCTTGTGCGGCAAGGGCTGGAAGGGGTTTCGCGCAGGTTATCCACAGTCGGTTCCACAGTCATTGTGGGTAACCGAGCACCCGCGCTGCGCTGTGGTGAAGAATTCCGTGACGCTTGGCCAGGGCCTGCCGGTCCTTGCTGTAGCCACCGCCGATCACCCCCATCACCGGGATGTCGCGGCCCAGGCAGTGGCGCAGCACCGCTTCATCCCGTGCTGCCAGCCCGGCATCGCTCAGTTGCAGGTAGCCCAGCGCATCGTCCCGGTGTACGTCGACGCCGGCGTCGTACAGCACCAGATCAGGCTGATACAGCGGCAACAGGTAATTCAGCGCTTCGTCGACCACTTGCAGGTAGTCGCTATCGCCCATGCCGCGGGGCAGGGCGATGTCCCAGTCGCTGTCGGCCTTGCGTGCCGGGAAGTTCTGCTGGCAGTGCAGCGACACGGTGATGGCATCCGGGGTGTCGTGAAGCATACGCGCGGTGCCATCGCCCTGGTGCACGTCACAGTCGAAGATCAGCACCCGCTGTACCCGCCCTGCGGCCAGCAGGTAATGGCTGATGACGGCCAGGTCATTGAAGATGCAGAAACCTGCCGGGTAGTCGTAGTGGGCGTGGTGGGTGCCGCCGGCCAGGTGGCAGGCGATGCCGTGCTGCAAGGCCTGCTCGGCGGTCAGCAGCGAGCCGCCGACGGCGCGCACCGTGCGTCGCGCCAGCGCCTCGCTCCATGGCAGGCCGAGGCGGCGCTGATCCTCGCGTGACAGCTCGCCGTGAATGTAACGCTCGATGTAGCTGCGGTCGTGGGCCAGGGCGAGGATATCCACAGGGCACAGTTCCGGGCGCAGCAAGGCCTGGTCGCAGGTCAGGCCGCTGTCGACAAGGTGATCGCGCAGCAGGCGAAACTTGTCCATCGGGAAACGGTGGTCGGCGGGGAATGGCGGGCTGTAGTCGTCGTGGTAGATCAGCGGCAGCGGCATGGTCGGCTCGAGTGGCGGTCAGCGCTGATCTTGCCAGCCGTGCAGGGTCACGACCAGTCGCACGCCGGCGCCGAGCGCAGGTCTTACCCGTTAGACTGCTCGCCTGTCAGCCGTGCCGGAGCCTGCCATGACCCTGATCGCCACCCTCGAAAGCCCGCGCCTGATCCTGCGCCAGTGGCACGACGATGACCTCGCCGAGTTCGCTGCGCTGTGCGCCGACCCGCAGGTGATGCGGCATTTTCCGGCGGCGTTGACGCGGCTGGAGACGGCGGCGCTGATGGGGCGTATACGTGGCCACTTCAATGAATACGGTTTCGGCCTGTGGGCGCTGGAGCGCAAGGATACCGGCGCCTTCATCGGCATGACCGGGCTGCTCAACGTGAGCTTCGATGCGCCATTCACCCCCGCGGTGGAAATCGGCTGGCGTCTGGCGCGTCGGCACTGGGGCCTGGGCTTTGCCAGCGAAGCGGCCTGGGCCTGCCTGCGCTGCGCCTTCAGCCAGTTGCAGTTGAACGAGGTGGTGGCGTTCACCAGCGAGGGCAACCTGGCGTCGCAGAAGGTCATGCAGGCCATCGGCATGCAGCACGATCCGGACGGCAGTTTCGATCATCCGCGCCTGCCCGCGGAGCATCCCCTGCGCCCTCACGTGCTGTACCGCATCGACCGGGCGCAGTGGCAGCAGACCTTGCACGGCTGAGGGATTTGGCGACAAACCCTGTATGATCTTTCCCCATTAAAACGCCGTGGCCTGAACCACCGCAGTGCGCCAAAGCCTTGCTAGGAGAACCCTGATGAGTGAAGTGCTGGACGACCTGGTCGACCTGTTGAGCCTCGAAGCGATCGAAGAAAACCTGTTCCGCGGGCGCAGCCAGGACCTGGGTTTTCGCCAGTTGTATGGCGGTCAGGTGCTCGGCCAGTCGCTCTCGGCGGCCAGCCAGACGGTCGAGGACGCCCGCCACGTGCACTCGCTGCACGGCTATTTCCTGCGCCCGGGCGATGCCAGCATGCCGGTGGTCTACTCGGTGGATCGGGTGCGTGACGGCGGCAGCTTCAGCACCCGGCGGGTGACGGCGATCCAGAAGGGCCAGCCGATCTTCACCTGTAGCGCGTCGTTCCAGTACGACGAAGAAGGCTTCCTGCATCAGGCGCCGATGCCTGAGGTGGTCGGCCCGGAAAACCTGGCCAGCGAAGTGGAACTGGCCAGTGTCATGGCCGCGCACCTGCCCGAGCGTCTACGGGAAAAGGTGCTGCGCCCCAAGCCCATCGAAATCCGCCCGGTGACCGAGCGCGACCCGTTCAACCCCAAGCCTGGCGATCCGATCAAGTACGTGTGGTTCCGCGCCGACGGCATGCTGCCTGACCTGCCTGCGCTGCATAAATACCTGCTGGCCTACGCCTCGGACTTCGGCCTGCTGACCACCTCGCTGCTGCCCCACGGCAAATCGGTGTGGCAGAACGATATGCAGATCGCCAGCCTCGACCACTCGCTGTGGTTCCACGCCAACCTGCGCGCCGACGAGTGGCTGCTGTACGCCACCGACAGCCCCTGGGCGGGCAATGCCCGCGGCTTCAACCGCGGCAGCATCTACAATCGCGCGGGCCAACTGGTCGCCTCGTCCAGCCAGGAAGGGCTCATCCGCCATCGCAAGGACTGGGCATGAAGCTCGCACAGATTCGTCATTGGGTGTTCGACATGGACGGCACCCTGACCGTGGCGGTGCACGATTTCGCCGCCATCCGCGTGGCCCTCGACATCCCCGCGCAGGACGACATCCTCAGCCATCTGGCCGCGCTGCCCGCTGAGGAAGCCGCAGCGAAGCATGCCTGGCTGCTGGAGCACGAGCGCGACCTGGCGCTCGGCTCGCGGCCGGCGCCGGGTGCCGTGGCGCTGGTGCGTGAGCTGGCCGGGCGCGGTTGCCGGCTGGCGATCCTCACCCGCAATGCGCGCGAACTGGCCCATGTCACCTTGCAGGCGATCGGCATTGCCGACTGTTTCGAGCACGAGCACGTGCTGGGGCGCGACGACGCCGAGCCCAAGCCGAGCCCAGAGGGCCTGCTGAAGATCGCCCAGGCCTGGTCGGTGGCGCCCAGCGAGATGGTCATGGTCGGCGACTACCTCAACGACCTCGACTGTGGCCGCGCAGCGGGTGCGCGCACTGTGCTGGTCAACCTGCCCGACAATCCATGGCCGCAGTTGACCGACTGGCATGCCGCCGATTGCCGCGCCTTGCAGGCGCTGCTGAGCGAGTAGGCCAGCACCGGGGTCGATGTAACAGCATGTAACGGTTCTGCCGACCATGGCAGACCATTACATTTGCGCACTGCGGTCGAGGCCGTCAGGTCATTACAATTGCGCCGCTCGAATGCGATTCATTCGCTACAGCGCCGACCTTTCTGAGCGGCGCTCACCGACCCGTCTGGAGCTGCGCTGATGAACCTCTTTCCCGCCTGGCGGCGTCTGCTGCCGCTGTTCGCTATTGTCTGCTGCTGGCTCGGCCTGGCACTGCCCGCCAGTGCAGTGCAGGTCACCGATGTGCTCGGCCGCACCGTGAGCCTCGACAAAGCGCCACAACGCATCGTGCTCGGCGAAGGTCGGCTGTTCTTCGCCCTGGCCCTGCTCGACCGTGACAACCCGTTCCAACGCGTGGTCGGCTGGCAGAACGACATGCGCCTGCTCGACCCGCACACCTACGAGGTGTATGCCAAGCAGTACCCACAGATCGCCAAGCTGCCGCTGATCGGCCAGGCCTCGGAGCAGAGCGTCAGCGCCGAGCAGATCCTTTCCCTCAAGCCTGATCTGGCGATCTTCAGCATCTCGGGCGAAGGCCCGACCCAGCACAGCCCGGTCGCCGACCTGCTGGCCAAGGCCGGGGTGCCGGTGCTGTTCATCGATTTTCGTGTGCACCCGATTCGCAACACCCGGGTCAGCCTGGAAGCGCTGGGCAGCCTGCTCGAGCGCAAACCGCAGGCCGATGAATTCCTCAGCCTCTACGACCGCCACCTCAAGCAGATCACCGACCGCGTTGCCGGCATCAAGGACAGCGAGCGGCCGAAGGTCTTCCTCGAACTGCTGCCGGGAGTCTGGCAGGCGCCGGGGCACACCACCGGCAAGAGCGGCCTGGGCAGTGTCGTGACCGCCGTGGGTGGGCATAACATCGCCGCCGACGTGGTACCTGGTGCCCTGGGCGATGTCAGTGTCGAGTACGTGCTCGAGCGTGACCCGGATGTGTACATCGCCACCGGCAACCGCGCCCCGGGCGTATTGCTCGGCGCCGGGGTCAGCGAACAGACCGCCCGCGACAGCCTGGCGCGCATCACCGCACGCCCGGAATTCGCGCCGCTGCGGCCGATTCAGCAAGGCCAGGCCCATGCCCTGTGGCACGACTTCTACAACTCGCCGTTCAATATCCTGGCCATCGAAGCCATGGCCGGCTGGATTCACCCGGAGCTGTTCAAGGACATCGATCCCAAGGCGACCCAGGCCCAGATCAACCAACTGCTCAACGTTGACCTCGACGGCCAGTACTGGATCGACGCGAAATGACCCAAGCGTTGTCCGCAGATGCCGCCCAGGCGGCCAGCCGCTATCGCCGCCTGTTGTGGCGGCGCACCTGGCTGGTGCTGGGCTTGGCAGTGTTGCTGGTGCTGGCGGTGCTTGGCGATCTGGCCAGCGGTGCCTCGGGCATGGGCCTGGGGCAGTTGCTGCATGGCGTGTTCGACCCCGGCAGCCTGAGCGCCACCGAGCGGGTGATCATCTGGAACGTGCGCCTGCCCTATGCGCTGATGGCGGTGCTGGTAGGCGCCGCACTGTCGCTGGCCGGGGCCGAGATGCAGGCGATTCTCGACAACCCCCTGGCCAGCCCGTTCACCCTCGGCGTGTCGTCCTCGGCAGCGCTGGGCGCTTCGCTGGCGATTGCCTATCCACTGGGCGTGGCCTGGCTGGCACCGAGCCTTCAGGTAACGCTGATGGCGTTCATCTTCGCGTGCTTGTCGGTGCTGCTGTTGCAATTCATGGCGCGTTTGCGCGGCGCCGGGGTGCAGAGCCTGGTGCTGTTCGGCATCGCCCTGGTGTTCAGCTGCAACGCGCTGGTGTCGTTGCTGCAATTGCTGGCGACCGAAGATGTGCTGCAGCAACTGGTGTTCTGGACCATGGGCAGCCTGGCCCGCGCAGACTGGAACAAGCTCGGCATGCTGGCCGTGGTGCTGCTGCTGGTGACGCCGTTTTCCCTGCGCGCAGCCCCGGCGATGACCTTGCTGCGCATGGGCGAGGACCGCGCTCGCAGCTTTGGCGTCGACACTCGGCGTCTGCGCCATGCCTCGTTGCTGCGCATCAGCCTGCTGTCGGCGACGGCGGTGGCGTTCGTCGGCACCATCGGCTTCATTGGCCTGGTCGGGCCGCATATCGCGCGCATGCTGGTGGGCGAGGATCAACGCTTCCTGCTGCCGGCCAGCGCCCTGGTCGGCGCGCTGTTGCTGGCGCTGTCATCGATTGCCAGCAAGCTGATCATGCCGGGGGTGATCGTGCCGGTCGGCATCGTCACCGCGCTGGTCGGGGTGCCGGTGTTCGTCGCCCTGGTGTTCCGCCGCGGGAGAAACCTGTGAGTTTGTCGATCGAACGACTGTCAGTGGCCTATGGCGCGCGCAAGGTACTGAACGACCTCAGCCTGCCGGCCCTGCCCAGCGGCAGCCTGGTGGCCCTGGTCGGCCCCAATGGCGCCGGCAAGTCCACCTTGCTGCGGGCGCTGGCGGGCCTGGAGCCGATGCAGGGCCGGCTCAGCCTCGAGGGCCAGGATGTCGCCCGTCTGGCCTTCGCCGAGCGCGCCCGGCGCCTGAGCTACATGCCCCAGCAACTACCGCCGGGCATCGCCTTGGGTGTGCTGGAAAGCATCATCGCCGGGCTGCGCGTCAGCGGCGCTGAACAGCCTGCGGCGCTGGCCTTCGAGGCGCTGCGCCAGCTGGGTATCGAGCACCTGGCCGAGCAGATGCTCAACAGCCTCTCGGGCGGGCAGAAACAGTTGGTGGCGTTGGCCCAGTTGCTGGCGCGCAACCCGCAGGTGCTGCTGCTCGACGAACCCACCAGTGCCCTGGACCTGCATTACCAGTTGCGGGTGATGGACGCAGTGCGCGAGCGCGTGCATGGGCAGCGCCTGCTGGCCATTGCCGTGCTGCACGACATCAACCTGGCCGCCAGCCACGCCGATATTCTGGTGATGCTCAGCCAGGGCCGCATCGTCGCCTGCGGCACCCCGCACGAGGTGTTGCAGCCTGAGCTATTGGCTGAAGTGTATGGCGTCGAAGCGCGCGTGGAGCGCTGCTCGCGGCAACGCTTGCAGGTGCTGGTGGACCGCGCGTTGCCCTGAGGCTGAAAGGGAATAGGCGCCGCTGCGCGAGGTGTGCGGCGGCGCCCGGTGTAACCGGCCAGCCTAGCCCCGCTGCAGGGCATCGAGCTGTTGCTGGGCATGGGCGGCCATGCGGTAGCCGTCGATGATTTCGGCGATTTCATCGATGCTCAGCTTGCGCCCATCTCGCATCAGGCCTGGGGAGTGAATGCGCACCTGTGCAAAGGGCTTGGCCAGCGCCATGCCCTGGGCGCCCATCAGCTTGCCGCAGTGGCGGTGCTTGGGCAGTGGCGCGCCGGGGCGCAAGGTGAAGCGTTGCAGGGTGACGATGCCTTCGTCCTTGACCAGCACCTCGGTGACGTCCAGCAGGTCGACCGGTGCATCCAGGGTATCGACGATCAACTGCCGGCGGTTCAAGCGCATGAACACGTGGCTGCCGGCATTGCGGTGCTGCCAGGCGGTGACGATGAACAGCAGCACCATCAATGCCGTGAAGACGATGGCACCGGTCTTGCCGGAGTTGATCGCGATGCCCAGCAGCGCCACCGACACGACCGCGAACAGCGGCGCGAGAATCTTGAAGCGCTTGCTCTCGGTGAACTCGCTCTGCTCGGGCACGCGCTCGATCACCGCCTTGAGTTCTGCGACCGCACGCTGTTGGTCGGCCTGGCGCGCCTGGCCATATTCGGCGCTGAGGTCATCGGCAAGATGGGCCAACGGATCAGGATTTTGTGGGTTGCTCATATGAAGGTTTCCTTGGAGGTATTCGCGGCGGTTGTCGGCGTGGCCTGGGTAAGCTGGGCGAACCATTGCCGGTCGTCGTCGCTGGGGCGCCGGGTGGCGGCCGCCAGCAGCGGCGCGTCGAGGGCGACGCCCAGCTGTTGCAGGCGCAGTGCGGTGGACGGATGAGTATCGAAAGGGTGGCCGATGGCATGCTCGAGCTGCTCGCCACCCAGCTGCAGAACGCTGTTTTGCAGGCGCTGCGACAGGGCCTGGATCAGGTTGCCGGCAGGGCGCTCACGCAGCACCTGGTCGATTTCGCGGTCGAGGGCGATCACGCGCAGCAGGGCCTGGCAGAACAGCCGCTCACCGGCCACTGCGGCGCCACTGCGGTCGGCCAGCAGCTCCTGCTGGCGGCCCCAGTGATGCACCGCCAGCTGAAAGTGGTGGAGGAAGTGCGCGGCCATCCAGATCGCCGGGCGCTCGATCCACGCAGGTTCGGCATCCGCGCCGCTGATCAGCGCAAAGTGCGTGCACATCAGGCTGAAGCGCGCGCTGATTTCGCTGCCGCGCTCGGTGTCGCGGTTACTGAAGTGGCCCAGTTCGTGGCCGATGATCGCCGCGCTTTCCGCCTGGCTGAGGCTCGACAGGTAGGTCAGCGGCAGGTAGAGCGTGCGTCCGCTGAGTTCATGCTGCGACGGTTGCAGGGCCACCGGCACGCTGGTGACGAAGAACGATTGATCGACGCCGACGACGATGTGATCGGGCGCCGGAGCGTTCAGGGCTTGCGCCAGTTGCTCGATCCACGCCCACAACTGCGGCGCCTCGTTGCGACCAAGGGCGCGGCCGAGAAAGGCCGAGGAGGGCGCCTGCATGGCGTGCCACTGGCTGCGCAGGCGCTCGATCAGCAGCAAGCCCAGATAAATCACACCCGCCAGCGGCAGCGCCAGCAGCAGCAGGGTCCAGCCGCCGGCCTTGAGGTGGCTCCAGCCCCAGCTCAGTTCATACAGCAGTACCATCGTCAGCGCAGCGACCAGCAGGCAGGTGTAGGCCACCAGCCAACGCCCGAGTGCGTGCCAGCTGCGGCTCAGATGCTGGTACAGGAAGGTCTGGGATTTCAGCGCGCGCCAGGCGTCCAGGCGCAGCTTGAGCCAGCCGGCAGGCCCGGCCAGCAGCGCGGCCAGGGCCAACCAGAAACCCAGCGCGGCCAGTGCCTGACGCAGGCGCAACCAGCCGCGGTCGGCATCGGCCTGCTCGACCTGAAACTGGAAGCGGTCAGCCCGACCGACGCTGCTGGCCTGGACGCGTTCCTGGTACGACAACTGCTCGAGCAACCCATCGCTGGGGTTGGCCAGCCATTGCCGCATCACCTGCGCCTCATCCAGCACGCTGCTGGCGCGCCAGCCTTGCAGGCTGGTCCAGGCCATCAGCGCCAAGGGCAGCAGCACGACCGTCAGCGGCCAGATCAGGCGACGCAGACGTTGCATGCGCAAGCCCTCCGCGTCGGCGCCGGGCGTACACGACACAGCGCAGGCTCAGTTGGGTTTTCCGGGGTGGGTAGGTGAAATTTCGCAAGGCCAGCGCGGTCTACTGGCTTCGGCCGCACACACGGCCAATGGCCGTGGCGTACAGCGATACCTGCCACAGCCGGTGGCATCTGCGGTGCGGCCACCCGTTCATGCTGCAGCTGCATGTTGATGTTCCTTGTGAGTCCAAGGCTGCCATTGAAGGCAACCCCAGGCGATCTGCCAAGCGCCGGGGCCGCTGCCCACAACAAACAGCTCGAAACTCACAATCACCGATGAACCCGCTGTGACGGCGTTAACACCGCTTCGCCGTACAGCAGCCGTGGATACGCTTGCCGATGAAACGCTGGAACCCCTACCTGGACACGCATTTCGTGTTTGACCACGCTGCCGCCATTGCCGAGGCCGGTGTCCTCGATGACAGCGCGCAGCAGGTGGTGGGCAGCGCCATCGGTCACTACCGCGCGCGGACCGTGCGCCCGCACCTGCAGTATTTCGACTGCAACCTGCAATTCCCCGAGCCGCTGCGCATCGACAAGGTCCTGCCGGGCAGCCTGTGCATCGTGCATGTGCTCGACGGCCAGTGGCAGCACCGCGTCGATGGCCATCTCAACCAGTACACCTTGGGCGGCACCCACGGGCTTGGCTTGAGCGAGAGCATGGAGGCGGTGGATCAGTTACCCGGAGGCAGCCATGTGCGCATGGCCGGGCTACGCATTGCCGGGGATTTCCTGCGCGAGCTGGCCGAGGAAGACCCGGCGCTGCAACCGCTGCTCGGCCTGCTCGACGATGGCATGCAGTTTTCTGCCTTCAACCGCTGCCGTGCCCTGGGCAGCCTGCTCGAGCGGCTCTATCACTCACCCTACGTCGGCGCGCTGGAGCGGCTCAACCAAGAGAGCCTGAGCCTGGCCGTGCTGGTGGAGCTGGCCAGCCACCTCAACGGCAAGCCGGCGCAGGTGGCCGCCGCACCTCGCGGACAGCGCGATATCGCCCATGAGGCGCGCCGAGTGCTCGACGCCAACCTCATCGACCCACCCGGCAGCGTCGCCCTGGCGCGTCAGCTAGAGGTGGGCGAAACCACTCTGCGGCGTGCCTTCAGCAGCATTTACGGTCAATCGATGTTGCAGTACCTGCGCCAGCAGCGCATGGAACTGGCGCGCACGCTGTTGCGCCAGGGCCGCTGGCAGGTGGCGCAGGTGGCCTTCCGCTTGGGCTATGCCAACCCGGCCAACTTCAACCATGCCTACAAGGCGCATTTCGGTCACCCGCCTGGCGCCGAGCGCTGAGCCGCATCGGTGCTGACCGCCACTGTCTTGCCCGGCAGGCTGCCGGCGACCTGGCTGCGTCGGCAACTGGCGAACAGGTCGAGGTTGGCTTTGTAGGCGTGGGTCTGCACGCCGAGCAGGCCGAGCATCGAGTGGAACAGGTTGTCCTGGCTCAGCGCTGCGTCGCGCTGACCTTGCAGGCAGGTGCTGTCGATGCCGGTCGAGCGCTGATAGGCGGTCGACAGCCACACCAGCAGCGGCACATGTTTTTGCTGCTCGGGCGCGAGCATGTACGGCGTGCCGTGCAGGAACAGGTTGTACTCGCCCAGCGATTCACCGTGGTCAGAGAGGTAGATCATCGCTGTGTCGACACGGTCCTGATTGCTGCGCAGGGTCTCGATCAACTGCGCCAGCACATGGTCGGTGTACAGCAGGGTGTTGTCGTAGGCATTGACGATGCTGTCGCGGCTGCACTGGTCCAGCGCATTGCTCTTGCACACCGGGGTGAAGCGCTCGAAGGCGGCGGGGTAGCGTTTGTAGTATTCCGGGCCATGACTGCCCATTTGGTGCAGCACCAGTACGGTGTCCTGGTCGAGGTTATCGATCATCGTCTGCAGCCCCTGCAGCAGGATTTCGTCACGGCACTCGTGGTCGGCGCACAGTTCGCTGTCGCTCGCATTGCTGAGGTTCTCGACCGTCACGCGGGCGCAGGTACCTTTGCAGCCCGACTGGTTGTCGCGCCAGATGACATTCAGCCCTGCGCGCTTGAGCACATCGAGCAAGCCTTCGCGGTTGCTCGCCGCCGCCGCGCTGTAGCCGGCGCGGCCCAGGTTGGAAAACATGCACGGTACCGAGACGGCGGTTTCAGTGCCGCAGGAGTGCATGTCGGTGAACGCCACCAGGCCCTGCTGTTTGCTCAGCTCAGGATTGGTATCGCGCGGGTAGCCCAGCAGGCTGAAGTTGTCGGCACGCGCGCTTTCGCCGACCACCAGTACGGTCAGCGATTTGCGTGACTGAGCGCCGGCGGGTTTTATCCGTATGGCATCTTCGGCAATCGGCGTGAACGGCGCTTGTGCACTGACCCATTGTTCGCGCAGGTAATTGATCGAGGCGCCGATATAGTTGCTCGGGACAATCATCAAACGAAGTTCGTGATGATTGCGCAGCATCGACGACAAGCCTTGATAGTTGATCAGACCGGCGCCGCCGATCAGCGCAGCGCAGCCCACCGTCATCAACAGTTTGGCAAACAGGTTGGGCAATACCGGGCGGTAATCGATGGGCGTTCGCCACAATAACAGCGACGGCACTAATCCTAATAGTGCGATATACAGAAAGAGTTTCCCTGAGAGCAGGTCGCGCACTTCGGTGGCATTGGTTTCGGCGGTGTTACGCAGCATGCCCGTGTCGATCAGGATGCCGTAACGGTTCATGAAATAGGCCACGCCCGCGCTGATCATGAACAGCGCGATCAGCACCGGCTTGAACACTCTGGGCACTGTCAGCCAGGTGAGAATGGCGCTGAACACGCCAAACAGCATGAGGATGAACGCCAGGGCAGGTTGCCAGCTGGCGATGCGATCAAGGTGTTGCCAAAGGGGCACGTTGTAGGCGGCCAGCAGAAACGCACTGGCAGCGACCGCCACAACTTCGGGACGCACAGGTTTCAAGGTCAGCATGATGATCTTTGACGAAAAGTGGAAAGGCAGGGGCATAAGCCGTTCTTGGATGCGCAGACTCTAGGCCGTGATTCATCAAGTTTTCGTGAAAGGGTTTCGCGCCAAGTGTAATTATTTGTAGGGAAATTATTAAAGTGTGTGAAGGCTGGATGAATGTTTATTTAGTTTGCCGTGCGCGCCGCTGTTCAACGATTTTTTTACAGGTCTTTCACTGTTTAGGAATGGTTTGCCCACTACTGTCGCGCGGCCATTCCACCGCTCGCACGACCTTGTGCTGGCCCCTCTACCTTTTATTTGCGGAGCTTCCGTCATGGCCATCGCGCCTTTTTCCAATCCCTCGCGGCCATTCGATTTTCGTCTGGCGCTGGGCGTGCCTTTGTTATTGATGGGCCTGATGCTGCTGTTCGACATGAGCTCCATCGATTTCCAGTTGGCGCATCTGTTCTACCAGCCCGGCGAGGGCTTCATCGGCCGTAACAGCTACTGGCTGGAAAACATCCTGCATGACCGCGTCAAACAGGCGGTCATCGTGCTGGCGGTGCTGCTGTTCGTAGCCTTCGTGGTCAGTTGCGTGTATGCACCGCTACGGCATTTGCGCAGGCCGTTGGGTTACGTGGTGCTGGCCTTGAGCCTGACCACCTCGGTGGTGACCCCGCTGAAGATCGCCACTGGCGTACATTGCCCCTGGAGCCTCAGCGAGTTCGGTGGCGTCGAGACCTACACGCCGTTGCTGGCCCATCGTGCAGAGGCCATCAAGCCCGGCCTGTGCTGGCCAGGTGGCCACGCGTCTACCGGGTTCTCCCTGCTGGCGCTGTTCTTCGCCCTGCGTGACCGCCGCCCAAAAACCGCCCGCGTCGCGCTGGCGCTGGCGCTCATCCTGGGCTCGGTGCTGTCCTTGGGGCGCATGGCCCAGGGCGCGCATTTCCTCTCGCACAACCTGTGGACACTGCTGATCGACTGGATGATTTGCGCGCTGTGCTACCGATGGCTGGTGTATCGACCGGGTAATCACGTGCCGATCCCTCAAGGGCCGCGCGGGGCCGTGCGTATTGCCGGCTGAATGCGAAGGTGCCGGGGGTTACGGCGGGCGGGGGTATGCTTATGAGTCGATACGCTTCCCGTTCACCCGTATTACCGGTTTGCGTTTTTCATGGAAGCCGCACAACGTGTCGATTTCTTTCGGAAACTTCGAATAGGGTACGTTGTACTGGATGAAGTTTTCGAAGCTGTCAGGGTAGGCGTTGATCAGCAGCCAACCGAGCCAGAGCGGAATCGTTATCGGCGCTTTGAGCAGGCCGTAGGGTTTTGCCAAAGTGCGACGCAGGCCGGTGTACCAGTCACGGTAGGGTTGCAGGGCTTCCGCTCGACGGCTTAGTCGAGGGGCAATGGGCGGGGGCTTGGGGAGTCTTTCGGGGCCGTGCTCCATGAAGGTTTGGAGATAGGAGAATAAGGACTTGGCTGAACGGTCGCCGTCGAATACACCAAGGTTTCCGCATGCGGCACAGATTTCGGTGGGCGGGTGCATGCTGTAATCCACGCCGATCAGGTACAGCGGATGCCGGGTGATCAAACCTGTTTGCGTGACGATGGGAATGTAGCCTGCCAGGACTTCGAGGTGATCCCAGTCGAGGGTGTGAAGGCGCGTTTGGCCGGGAAAAACGATGTAGACCTTGCGCGTTAACCGGTGGATGCGTATGTAGGCACCGCGAGTGCGGTGGGTGCCGCCGGCGAAGTAGAAGATGGCGGCCATCATAGGGAGCGTGGCCGCTGATAGGATGATCTTGATGGTTGTTTCTAATGTTAGTCGCTCTATGCCGTATATGTAAAATATGACTGGCAATAGAGCAATCGTAACTATTATAGAGATGGCAAGCGCCCCTGACGCACCGCGCTGATGCCAATTAGCATACGTTTCAAGTTCGACGGCTCTGCTGTTTATCCTTCGCACCCCATCCGGTTGCGCAGTTTCGCCAGTAGGCCAGTTCTTATATAGCCTGGTTCCGCCAAGGCGAAGACTCTTCGGCAGGCGTTTGATTTCTGGCTTCATAGAGGACCCACCAGGGGTTGCAGCATACCTGATTCGATTGGATCGACTAACCAGGTGCCCGCTTTGAAAATCAGGGGGTCAGGCGCGCAAAGTGGGGTCAACATCAGATGAGGCTGGTGTTGAGGATCAGGCAAATATACATATTCGAGTGTGACGTGGGCAAACTCGTGCATTTGGATCGACCAGCCACATTCCTCGGCAGTGAAGCCTAAAGGCGTAACCAAGCACTCCTGTTGGTAGTCGAGCGGGTTGGAACCGGCATATACGATCGGTCCATCGATACGCTCGAGTGTTCTGTTACCTCTATGGAAAGACAGTCGAGTTTGGAACCGATCCCCTGGAGCACCTTCTATTCCAGGGAGCCAGCAATGAATATACAAGGTGCCTGTTGGGTAATCGGATCGCTGTTCCCATTTCGCAATAATTCGAGGTCGGTAGTACAGCCCATATACGGCTTCCAGTTCCTTTGCATTACTATAGCGGCTGTAATCGATACCCCAGGCGCTGTGTTTAAGCCATATCTCGGCAGGGCCGTGCTTAGTGATGTCGACACCCATCGCGAATGCAATAGTCGCTGCAGTCGCTACGAATGCCACAACGGCCCATCCGGCTATGCCCAGTCCTAGGACGAGGACCATACCTGCGCCACCTAGCGCTTTGGCCGCAGCCACGCCGCCTCCCCAAGTTGCAATGGTCAGGACGCCTGCAGAAATTGCTGAGCCGAGAAACATGAGTCCCTGCGCGCGGTTGCTGTTGTCGAATGCTTGTATTGATTTCACTAGGTCTGCAACAGCCAGCAGGCCCGCTCCGAGAGCACCGAAAGTCGCAACACCGCGTTTAGCCGAGATGATTTTTGCGGTTTTAGCCAGCGTTTCATTTCCGCGCATGCCTGCGCTCACTGCAACCGCCCTTGCGCTGATCTCTACAGCGGTTCCTGTCAATGCAATTACAGCGCCCACAAAATGAATAACAGCAGAGACTGGTTCGTTATTAGAACTCAGCTCTCTAGAGGCATTCCCCATCCCCACAACCGCCAAATACCCCCCCAACCCCGTAAACAAATGCCCCGCCGGCTCCCGCATCCGTTTCACCGCATTCATGAACGGATTCCCCTCCAACTCCATCGCCCGTGGTGGTGGCAGCGCTGGTCGATTCTTGGGCGGACTGTCGATTTCGTGGTAGCTGGTCTCGCCAATCTTGACCCATTCATAGACGGGGATTCGGATGGTCAAGTCGAACTGGGTGACCTTCGGCGTCGGCACTTTCCAGCCTTGCGCTTTGGCGGACTCCAGGCTTTGGTGGCCCTGGAACTCATAGGCTGCGCGTTGCAGGTCTGCCAGGCTCATTTCGTACTGGACGAGGGTGACGTTGGCCCTGATCTCCATCACATGCCGCAAGCGTGGTATCAGCACGTCCGCGCGTTTGGCTGCGGGTATCGCTTGCAGCAGACCGATCAGGGCATTGGTGGCCGGGGTGATGGCATGTTCTTCCATGAAGGCGTCCAATACTTGGAAGGTGCTCTTGGCCAGCACCCCGGCGCTGTCGCGCAAGCGATCGAGGAGCAGGTCACTGCCATTGGCCAGCGCCAGCCAATAGGGGCTGCTGTCCACGGGCATATCGATCAGTTGGGCCAGCACGTGCGTGCCGCGCTGGGTGTGCACCAGGGCGCCGATACACTGGAAAACCGCCTGCTCATAGGCACGGGCCGTGGGGATGACGCGGGTATCGAAGCAGGACAGCGCCTTGCCCAGCAGCTTGACCGGATTCATCAGCACTACCCAGGCGATGACGTCGTTCACCGCCAGGGCGATGGTTTCGTCGAAGGCGTTGATGCGCTCGGCGTACTCGGCGGGAAATGCCATGGCGTCAGTGTATTTGACGAGCTTTTTCTGCCGGATCAGCGCATCGGCCCCCTCTTCGGAATACGCAGCCTGCTTGTGCATGGCCTCGAAGTAGTTGCTGATGAGCGTCGCGCTCTGCAATGCGTGGGCATTCTGGCCGGCATACTTCGTCTTGCGCTC
>NZ_AUEA01000016.1 GCF_000425745.1 Pseudomonas cremoricolorata DSM 17059 = NBRC 16634
ATGTCCCCTTCGTCTAGTGGCCTAGGACACCGCCCTTTCACGGCGGTAACAGGGGTTCGAGTCCCCTAGGGGACGCCATTTTTACTCGCGTTTTGCGAGACTTCAAAGGCTCATTCGAATATTGAATGGGCCTTTTGTTTTTTCAGCCAGCCTCCCATTCCCTTTCTGCGCAGCCTCCTTCGGGCGGCAAAGCGTTCACGCTTTGGGTACACTGGCGCGCTTCACGTAAGACGGAGCGGTTATGACCTGGGACCTGCCAACACCTTTTCTCATCGACCTGCGTGTCGGCGCTGAAGACATCGATGGACTGGGCCATGCAAACAACGCAGCCTATGTCACCTGGCTCGAGCGCAGTGCCTGGCGGCACTCCCAGAGGCTCGGCCTGGATCTGGCCGAATACCGGCGCCTAGACCGAGCGATGGCGGTGGTGCGGCATGAAATCGATTACCTGGCGGCGGGCTATGAAGGCGACGAGTTGCAACTGGCAACCTGGATCATCGAGTGGGACAAGCGTCTGCGCATGACCCGCCATTTCCAGCTCAAACGCCCCAGCGACGGGACGACCTTGTTGCGGGCGCGCACCACCTTCGCCTGCATCGAGCTGTCTACCGGCAAGCCCCGACGCATGCCGGCAGAGTTTGTGGAAGGTTACGGCCCGGCACTGATCGAAACCTGAGCACCACCGAGCACTTCAAGACTTCCCACCCATTTCAGCTGAGACCTATTCATGCACATTGCCCTGGCCCCAATGGAGGGTCTGGTCGACAACATTCTGCGCGACGTACTCACCCGGGTGGGCGGCATCGACTGGTGTGTCACCGAATTCATCCGCGTCAACGACCGTCTGCTGCCTGCCTCCTCCTTTCACAAGCTCGCCCCGGAGCTGCGCCAGGGCGCGCGCACCGCTGCGGGCGTGGCGATGCGAGTGCAGTTGCTCGGCTCAGATCCTGTCTGCCTGGCCGAGAACGCTGCACTGGCGTGCGAGTTGGGCGCGCCGGCGATTGACCTGAACTTCGGTTGCCCGGCCAAGACGGTGAACAAGTCTCGCGGGGGTGCGGTGCTGCTCAAAGAGCCGGAACTGCTCCACGCCATCATGGCCGAGGTGCGTCGCGCGGTGCCGGCGCAGGTGCCGGTGACGGCAAAGATGCGCCTGGGTTTCGAGGTGCCGGACGGCGCGCTGGACTGCGCCAGAGCGTTGGTCGACGGTGGCGCGCAACAGTTGGTGGTGCATGCCCGCACCAAGGTCCAGGGATACAAGCCGCCGGCGCATTGGGAGTGGGTGGCGCGTGTGCAGGATGTGGTCAGCGTGCCGGTGTTCGCCAATGGTGAAATCTGGACGGTAGAAGACTGGCAGCGCTGCCGTGAGGTCAGCGGCGTGGACGACTTCATGCTGGGTCGGGGCCTGGTGTCACGCCCGGATCTGGGCCTGCAGATTGCGGCTGCGCGCGATGGTCATGCCTACCAGCCGCTTGATTGGCAGGCGCTGATGCCTCTGCTGCGCGAGTTCTGGCGTCAGGCCCAGGCCAAGCTGTCACCGCGTTATGCGCCCGGGCGACTCAAGCAATGGCTGGCCATGCTCACGCGCAGTTATCCCGAGGCAGTTGTTTTGTTTGCCGACGTTCGCCGCACTGATGATTGCTCGCTCATCAGCCGAATGCTCGGGGTTGCGGACGCACCCAACAGTTACGTTGCATGAGCGCAGGGCGCAAAAAAAATCACGTGCCAGGCTTGAAAGCCATGATCGAGGCCATATCTTTTTGAGTACGCGATGCCGAATTCGGGTCGCGCAGTGACTTACTTGCTGAATCTCAGGAGTTTATGACCATGACCACTGCTTTCTCTCTCGCGCCACTGTTCCGCCACTCGGTAGGCTTCGACCGTTTCAACGACCTGTTCGAATCGGCCGCCCGCAATGAGTCTGGCAGCAGCTACCCGCCCTACAACGTCGAAAAGCATGGCGATGACCACTACCGCATCGTGGTAGCCGCCGCCGGCTTCGTCGAGCAAGACCTCGATCTGCAGGTCGAGAAAGGTGTCCTGACCGTGACCGGCAGCAAGCGCGACAACAGCGCTGGCGAAGTCACCTTCCTGCACCAGGGCATCGCCCAGCGCGCTTTCAAGTTGTCGTTCCGTCTGGCCGACCACATCGAGGTCAAGGCCGCCGGACTGGCCAATGGTTTGCTCAGCATCGAGCTGCTGCGCCTTGTGCCAGAAGAAGCCAAGGCCAAGCGCATCCCGATCAACGGTGACAGCAACGTGCTGAACTGAACCGCGGCAATGGCGTAAAGAAGAGGGCACCTGAGGGTGCCCTTTTTCGTGGGCGCTAGCGCGCCTGCTGCGCGCTCAGCAATTGCCGAAACGCACTCAGCGGCAGCGGGCGGCTGTACAGGTAGCCCTGGTAGTAATGACACCCCAGCTGTTCGAGGAAACACAGTTGCGCCTGCATTTCCACGCCCTCGGCGATGACCGCCAGCTTCAGGCTGCGTGCCATGGCGACGATGGCGCGGACGATCTCGGCATCGTTGCTGTCTTCAGGCGCATCGCGCACGAAGGTCTGGTCGATCTTCAGCGCATCCACCGGCAGGCGCTTGAGGTAGGTCAGTGAGGAATAGCCGGTGCCGAAGTCATCCATGGCGAAGCTGACGCCATAGCGTTTGAGCTCACGCATCTTGGCGATGGTGTCTTCCAGGTTCTGGATCACGATCCCTTCGGTGATCTCGAGCTTGAGCATATGCCTCGGCAAGCCGTTGTCGTCGACGCTGCGCAGCACCCGCTCGACGAAGTCGTTCTGGCGGAACTGCCGCGGACTGATGTTCACGCACAGGCTGAAGTCATCGGCGTCGACCAGGCCGTCGACCAGCAGTTGCGCGCAGCTGCTGCAGGCATCATCGAGAATCCAAGTGCCGACCTCGATGATCAGGCCGCTCTCTTCCAGTACCTGAATGAATTGCGCTGGCGGTTGCTGGCCCAGTTGCGGGTGGTGCCAGCGCAGCAAGACTTCGGCGCCGATGATGCGGTTGTTGCGAGCATCGACCTGCGGTTGGAAATGCAGCTCCAGTTCGCCGCGGGCAAGCGCCATGCGCAGGTCGTTCTCCATGCGCAGCCGCTCGCTGGCAGCTTTTTGCATAGTGCTGTGAAACATCTGGGTGATGTTGCGTCCGCAATCCTTGGCGCGGTACAGCGCGATGTCGGCGCGCTTGAGCAGGTCGGCCGGCGTCGCACCGTGATCGGGAATCAGCGCCATGCCGATGCTTGGCGTCACCTGCAAGCGCTGGCCGTCGAGTGACATCGGTTGTGCCAGCAGCTCGCGCAAGGTGTTGGCCACCTCGCCAACCTGGGCTTCCACGGCTTCCCGACTGCCCTCCAGCCCGCTGAGCAGAACCACGAACTCGTCACCGCCCAGGCGCGCGACGGTATCTTCCAGGCGCACGCTGGCTTCCAGTCGCGCGGTGACGATTTTCAGCACGGTATCGCCCACCGGGTGACCCAGCGAATCATTGATGTGCTTGAAATGATCGAGGTCGAGAAACAGCAGCGCGCCGCGCAGGTTGCGCTGCTTGATCAGCACGATCTGCTGGCTCAGGCGATCCATCAGCAGTGCGCGGTTGGGCAGGTTGGTCAGCGGGTCGTGATAGGCGAGGTGGCGAATCTGCGCCTGGGCATCGCGCAGCAGGCTGACGTCGCGGGCGGTCAGCAGCAGGCAATCGGTGTCGTTGAGGTTGATCGGCTCTACCGAGACCTCCACCGTCAGCAGATCACCACGCTTGTTGCGCCCGATCATCTCACGGTGATGAACCCTGCCACACTCGCGGATTTCGTTGAGCAGTGACACGCGCTGGCTGTGGTCGGCCCAGATGCCCAGTTCGTTGGCAGTGCGCCCGACCACCTCGCCGGCGCTGTAGCCGGTCAGGCGACAGAAGCCGTCGTTGACCTCCACATAGCGGCCGCTGTCGCGCTCGGTGATGGTGATGGCGTCGGGGCTGGAGTGAAACGCCTTGGCGAATTTCTCTTCGCTGGCCTTGAGCGCCGCCTCGGCGCGCTGCTGGTGGGTGATGTCGCGCAAGGTGGTGACGCTGCACGGCTGGTTGTCGACGCGAATCAGCCGGCTGGAGACCACGCAGGTCAGCGGCGTGCCACCCCGATGATTGACCACCACGGCAACGTTGTTCAGGCCTTGGTCGCGAATCACCCGCTCGATGTGCTCGGCGCGACTCACCGGTTCGCCCCACAGGCCGATTTCTTCGGCGGTACGGCCAATGACCTGATCCACCGGCCAGCCGAAGGTCTGGCTGAAGGCGGCGTTGATCTCGATGAACTGGCCCGTGTCCTGGCGCATGACGCAGATCGGGTCAGGGCTGACCTGAAACAGGCTGGCGAACTTTTCCTCGGACGCGCTCAGGCGTTGCTCGCGTTCGACCTGGTCGGTGATGTCCAGCAGCGTGCCGGCCATGCGCAATGGGTTGCCCTGTTCGTCGCGGTACAGCCGCGCGCGGCTTTCTATATAGCGCGAACCGCCGTTGTCCAGCTGCACCCGGTAGGTGATCTGATAGTTGCCCGCCGGACCTTCGCGCAGGCTGCGGTAGGCCTGGCGCATGACCTCGCGGTCCTGCCTGGGCACCCCCTCGAAGAACGCTTCGAACGACTCATGGAAAGGCTCGGGGTCCAGGCCGTGCAATTGCGCGGCGCGCGCCGAGCCATAGAGCATGCCGCTCGGGATATGCCAGTCCCAGGTGCCCAGTTGCGCCGAGTCCAAAGCCAGGTCGAGGCGCTCCTGGCTGTCCTTGAGGGCGAGCTCTGCGCGTTTGCGCTCACTGGTGTCGACGAACGTGCTGATCAGGTAGGTGATGCCGTCGAGCTCGATGCTTTGGGTCGACAGAATGCCATCGTGGACCTTGCCGCTGCTGGCGCGAAACTGCGCTTCCATGGTCAACGGGCTGCCGTTGTTGCGGGTGGCGTCGAGCACCTGCTGGCGCTGCTCGGGAACGACCCACAGACCCAGCTCCATGGTGCTCTTGCCGATGACGTCGGCCACCGGCCAGCCGAGGGTGTCGGCGAAGTGCTGGTTGACCTCGAAGATCATGCCGTCGTGGCGACGGGTCAGCAAAATGATGTTGGGGCTGAGGTGGAAGAGGGTGGCGAAACGTTTCTCGGAATAGATCAGCGCCGCTTCGCGCTCGCGCTGCCGAGTGACTTCACGCACCACGCCGATCATCTGCCGCCTACCGTCTTCATGGCGGGTCAGACTGCCGTTGATCTCCAGCCAGTGCAGGCTGCCGTCCGGCCAACGAATGCGGTGGCGCATGGCTTGTTGTACCGGTTCGCCATTGACCACCGCCTGGAACGCCTGGCGCGTGCGCTGGCGGTCCTCTTCGGGCAGCAGGTCGAGGTAATCGACATCGCTGGGCAATGGGCGCTGCGGGTCGAAGCCAAACAGCGCCTGAGTGCCACGCGACCAGCTCACCTGGCCACTTTCGATGTCCCACAGCCAGGCGCCCAGGCGCGCGCCGTTGAGTGCGGCCAGCAACTGCGGCGCGTTTTGCCAGGCGCGCTCTGACTCCTTGGGATCGACCGCAGGGATACGCGGCAGGCGCGGCAAGCGATGGGTGGGCGTGGACATCGGAACAGACCTTTGGCAGATGAAGCGTCCTTGCGCCGAAGGCGGCGCGAGCAGCGGTCAGGCCGCGCTGGCGTGGCTGTTCAACAGCGCCATGAAGGCCTTGGCGGCATTCGACAGGGTTCGCTCGGTGTGCAGAATGTAGCCTAGCTGGCGTGACAACTGAATGCCCGGCAGGGCGATGGGCGCCACCTGTTCATCGAGCATCGTGCGCGGCAGCACACTCCAGGCAAGGCCAATGGACACCATCATCTTGATGGTCTCCAGGTAGTTGGTGCTCATGGCGATGTTGGGGGTCAGGCCCTGGCTTTGGAAAAGGCGCTGAACGATGTGGTGAGTGAAGGTGTTGCCGCCTGGAAACACCGCAGGATGGCCCGCCACCTCGGCCAGCGTGACGCCGCCGATACGTGCCAGCGGATGCTCCGGCGCGGCGACGAAATCCAGGGCGTCGTCCCACACCGCCACCGCTTCGATCAGGTGTTGCGGCTCGGGCGCCAGGGTGATGACGGCAATCTCCGCGCGGCCATGGAGAATCTCGTCGTAGGCCGCTTCCGAATCCATGAACTGAATGTCCAGGGCCACCTTGGGGTACTGGCGGGTGAACGTGCGCAGTAACGGGGGCAGACGGTGCAGGCCGATGTGATGGCTGGTGGCGAGGGTCAGCCGACCACTGACTTCACCGTTCAGATTGGTCAGGGCGCGGCGGGTATCATCGAGCACGTTGAGAATCTGGTAGGCCCGCGGCAGCAATGCGCGACCGGCCTCGGTCAGGGTCACTTCGCGGCCCAGGCGGTCGAACAGGCGCACGTTGAGTTGCTGTTCGAGCCCGGCGATGCGTTTGCTGATGGCCGGCTGGGTCAGGTGCAGGCGTTCGCCGGCTCCGGAAAAGCTGCCGCTCTCGGCGATGGCGATGAAAGCAGTGAGATTGGCGAGGTCCACGGCGCAGATTCCTGATGGTTATGCAAAGCATGAAAAATATGAATTTGAGTTATTCAATCTAACCCCATAGCATTCGCCCATACAAGCCAAGTGGTCTTTGGCACAGAAAGACGCTGATGAGGAACCGTCTGATGGCTGGCAAAACGCTCTACGACAAACTCTGGGATGCTCATGAGGTCAAGCGCCGTGACGATGGCTCGTCGCTGATCTACATCGACCGTCACATCATTCATGAAGTGACCTCGCCGCAGGCCTTCGAAGGCCTGCGTCTGGCCCGCCGCCAGCCGTGGCGCATCGATGCCAACATCGCCACGCCCGACCACAACGTGCCGACCACGCCCGAGCGCAAGGGCGGCATCGAGGCCATCGCCGACCAGGTCTCGCGTCTGCAGGTGCAGACCCTGGACGAAAACTGCGATGAGTACGGCATCGTCGAATTCAAGATGAACGACCAGCGTCAGGGCATCGTCCACGTCATCAGCCCGGAGCAAGGCGCGACCCTGCCCGGCATGACCGTGGTCTGCGGCGACTCGCACACCTCCACCCACGGTGCCTTTGGCGCGCTGGCCCACGGCATCGGCACCTCCGAAGTCGAGCACGTGCTGGCCACCCAGTGCCTGGTGGCGAAGAAAATGAAGAACATGCTGGTGCGCGTCGAAGGCCAGTTGCCGGCCGGCGTCACGGCCAAGGACATCGTCCTTGCAGTCATTGGCCAGATCGGCACTGCTGGTGGCAATGGTCACGCGATGGAGTTTGCCGGCAGCGCGATCCGCGAGCTGTCGATGGAAGGGCGCATGACCATCTGCAACATGTCCATCGAGGCCGGTGCCCGCGTGGGCCTGGTGGCGGTGGACGACATCACCGTCGATTACGTCAAAGGGCGTCCCTACGCGCCCAACGGCGAGCAGTGGCCGCAGGCGGTGCAAGCCTGGAAGCAACTGGTGTCCGATGACGATGCGGTGTTCGATACCGTGGTCGAGCTGGACGCCGCGCAGATCAAGCCGCAGGTCAGCTGGGGCACTTCGCCGGAAATGGTCCTGGCCGTCGACCAGCGCGTGCCTGACCCTGCCGCCGAGCCTGACCTGGTCAAGCGCGGCTCGATCGAGCGCGCCTTGCGCTACATGGGCCTGACCGCCAACCAGGCGATCACCGATATCAAGCTCGATCGCGTGTTCATCGGCTCGTGCACCAACTCGCGCATCGAAGACCTGCGCGCTGCTGCGCAGATCGCCAAGGGCCGCAAAGTCGCCGCCAACGTCAAACAGGCGCTGGTGGTGCCAGGTTCGGGCCTGGTCAAGGCCCAGGCCGAGCGTGAAGGGCTCGACAAGATCTTCCTCGAGGCCGGTTTCGAGTGGCGTGAGCCAGGCTGCTCGATGTGCCTGGCGATGAACCCGGATCGCCTGGAAAGTGGCGAGCACTGCGCCTCGACCTCCAACCGTAACTTCGAAGGTCGCCAGGGCGCTGGTGGGCGTACTCATCTGGTCAGCCCGGCCATGGCCGCCGCCGCCGCCGTGACCGGCCACTTCATCGATGTCCGCGAGTTGATCCAAGGGAGCGCAGCATGAAAGCCTTCACCCAGCACACTGGTCTGGTCGCCCCGTTGGACCGCGCCAATGTCGACACCGACCAGATCATTCCCAAGCAGTTTCTCAAGTCGATCAAGCGCACCGGCTTTGGCCCCAACCTGTTCGATGAGTGGCGTTACCTCGACGTCGGCCAGCCGTACCAGGACAACAGCAAGCGCCCGCTGAACCACGAATTCGTGCTCAACCACGAGCGCTACCAGGGCGCCAGTGTGTTGCTGGCGCGGGAGAATTTCGGCTGCGGTTCGAGCCGTGAGCACGCACCCTGGGCGCTGGACGAGTACGGTTTCCGCAGCGTCATCGCGCCAAGTTTTGCCGACATCTTCTACAACAACAGTTTCAAGAACGGCCTGCTGCCGATCATTCTCAGCGACGAAGAAGTCGATGAGCTGTTCCGGCAGGTCGAAGCCAACCCGGGTTATCAATTGGTCGTCGACTTGCAGGCGCAAGCGGTGACTCGCCCAGATGGCAAGGTGCTGCACTTCGAAGTCGATGCCTTCCGCAAGCATTGCCTGCTCAACGGCCTGGACGACATCGGCCTGACCTTGCAGGACAGTGACTCGATCAAGTCCTTCGAGGACCGTCACCGCGCCAGCCAGCCGTGGCTGTTCCGTGATGCCTGAGTGAAAGAGTGAGCGTTACGCGGATCGACACGCTTGAAGCAGGGGCGGGGAGGTCCGTGAGGCAGGAAATCGATCGAGCACCCACAGGAGCCACTGATGACCCACAGCACCCACAGCGATGTCGTTCAGCGCCAGTTCGGCGAGCAGGCCAATGCTTACTTGAGCAGCGCCGTTCATGCCCAGGGCAGTGAGTTCGCGCTGCTTCAGGCCGAGCTGTCTGGGCAGAGTGATGCGCGGCTGCTGGATCTGGGCTGCGGGGCCGGCCATGTCAGCTTTCAGGTTGCGCCGCTGGTGGCCGAGGTCGTGGCTTATGACCTGTCGCAATCGATGCTCGATGTGGTGGCCGGTGCTGCCCATGAGCGGGGTCTGAACAATATCGTCACCGAACGGGGCGCCGCCGAGCGGCTGCCGTTCGACGACCAGGCATTCGATTTCGTCTTTAGCCGCTACTCGGCCCATCACTGGAATGACCTGGGCCTGGCCCTGCGCGAAGTGCGTCGGGTGCTCAAGCCCGGTGGCGTGGCGGCGTTCGTCGACGTGATGTCGCCGGGCACGCCGTTGCTCGATACCTACCTGCAAAGCGTCGAGTTGCTGCGTGACACCAGCCATGTGCGCGACTACAGCGCCGCCGAATGGCTGCGTCAGGTCAGCGACGCCGGCCTGCATGTGCGCCGTCATAGCCGCCAGCGCCTGCGTCTTGAGTTCGCCAGCTGGGTCGAGCGCATGCGTACCCCCGAGCCGCTGCGCGTTGCGGTGCGCCAGGTGCAGCAGGCAATGGGCGAAGAAGTGCGGCAGTATTACCAGATCGCCGAAGACGGCTCGTTCAGTACCGATGTGCTGGTGCTGTTCGCCGAACGATGAGAATGACCCGGTGCGCCCAACACAGGCGCACCGTTCGACTGTATAGAGGAAAGCATGAGCAAGCAGATTCTGATTCTCCCAGGTGATGGCATCGGTCCGGAAATCATGGCCGAGGCAGTCAAGGTGCTGGACGTTGCCAACGACAAGTTCCAGCTCGACTTCACCCTGGAACACGACGTCATCGGTGGTGCTGCCATCGACAAGCACGGCGTGCCACTGGCCGACGAAACCCTGGAGCGTGCGCGCAAGGCCGATGCCGTGCTGCTGGGCGCCGTGGGTGGGCCGAAATGGGACAAGATCGAGCGTGACATTCGTCCTGAGCGCGGCTTGCTGAAAATCCGTGCGCAACTGGGCCTGTTCGCCAACCTGCGCCCGGCCATCCTCTATCCGCAGCTGGCCGACGCTTCCTCGCTCAAACCCGAAATCGTTTCCGGCCTGGACATCCTCATCGTCCGTGAGCTCACCGGCGGCATCTACTTCGGTGCCCCACGCGGTCAGCGCGAGCTGGAAGGTGGTGAGCGCCAGGCGTACGACACCCTGCCGTACAGCGAAAGCGAAATCCGCCGCATCGCCCGTGTCGGCTTCGACATGGCCCAGGTGCGTGGCAAGAAGCTCTGCTCGGTGGACAAGGCCAACGTGCTGGCTTCCAGCCAGCTGTGGCGCGAAGTGGTCGAAGACGTGGCCAAGGATTACCCGGACGTCGAGCTCAGCCACATGTACGTCGATAACGCTGCCATGCAGCTGGTGCGTGCGCCCAAGCAGTTCGACGTGATGGTGACCGACAACATGTTCGGCGACATCCTGTCCGACGAAGCCTCGATGCTCACCGGTTCCATCGGCATGCTGCCGTCGGCATCGCTGGATGCCGACAACAAGGGCATGTACGAACCGTGCCACGGCTCGGCGCCGGATATCGCCGGCCAGGGCATCGCCAACCCGCTGGCGACCATTCTGTCGGTGTCGATGATGCTGCGTTACAGCTTCAACCAGAGCGCCGCTGCCGATGCCATCGAGCAGGCCGTGAGCAACGTGCTCGACCAGGGTCTGCGTACCGGCGACATCTTCTCTGAAGGCAGCCGCAAGGTCGGTACCCGGGAAATGGGCGACGCAGTAGTCGCGGCCCTGCGGAATCTGTAATCTCTCTGCCCCCGCCACCCTTTTCCCAGTCGGTGGCGGCCCACTTTTAGCAAAGGTGTAGTTGCGATGAAACGTGTAGGTCTGATCGGTTGGCGTGGAATGGTCGGTTCCGTGCTCATGCAGCGGATGCTGGAGGAACAGGACTTCGACCTGATCGAACCGGTGTTCTTCACCACCTCCAATGTCGGTGGCCAAGGTCCGCAAATCGGCAAGGAAACCGCGCCGCTGAAAGATGCCTACAGCATTGATGAGCTTAAAACCCTTGACGTCATCCTGACGTGCCAGGGCGGCGACTACACCAACGAAGTCTTCCCCAAGCTGCGCGAAGCCGGCTGGCAGGGCTACTGGATCGATGCGGCCTCGTCGCTGCGCATGAAAGACGACGCCGTGATCGTGCTCGACCCGGTCAACCGTCGGGTGATCGACCAGCAGCTCGACGCAGGCACCAAGAACTACATCGGCGGCAACTGCACCGTCAGCCTGATGCTGATGGGCCTGGGTGGGTTGTTCGAGGCCGGACTGGTCGAGTGGATGACCGCTATGACCTACCAGGCCGCCTCCGGCGCCGGCGCGCAGAACATGCGAGAGCTGATCCGCCAGATGGGTGCGACCCACGCGGCGGTTGCCGACGACCTGGCCAACCCTGCCAGCGCGATCCTCGACATCGACCGCAAGGTCGCCGAGGCCATGCGCAGCGAAGCCTACCCGACCGAAAACTTCGGTGTGCCGCTGGCCGGCAGCCTGATCCCGTGGATCGACAAGGAACTGCCGAACGGCCAGAGCCGTGAAGAGTGGAAGGCCCAGGCCGAGACCAACAAGATCCTCGGTCGCTTCAAGAGCCCGATCCCGGTCGATGGTATCTGCGTGCGCATCGGTGCCATGCGCTGCCACAGCCAGGCGCTGACCATCAAGCTGAACAAGGACGTGCCACTGGCCGACATCGAAGGCATGATCAGCCAGCACAACCCTTGGGTGAAGCTGGTGCCCAACCAGCGCGAGCTGAGCATGCAGGAGCTGTCGCCGACCCAGGTCACCGGCACCCTGAACATCCCGGTAGGCCGGCTGCGCAAGCTGAACATGGGTTCGCACTACCTGGGCGCCTTCACCGTTGGCGACCAACTGCTGTGGGGCGCCGCCGAGCCGCTGCGGCGCATGCTGCGTATCCTGCTCGAGCGCTGATCGGCCAGGTTATTCGGCGCAACACTGAAAACCCGTTCTGAGCCCTGCCAGAACGGGTTTTTTCATGGCCACGACAGGGCGCTGCGTTGGCCTCGCCCAAGCAATGCGCGTACAGTGCCGCTCCCGTTCCACCTGAGGCAGAGCCCCCATGAATCCTTCCCTCAACGTTGCCGTCGTCGGCGCCACCGGCAGTGTCGGTGAAACCCTGGTGCAAATCCTCGAAGAGCTGGCGTTCCCGGTGGCCACGCTGCACCTGCTGGCAAGCATGGAATCGGCCGGCAGCAGTGTAATGTTCGCGGGCAAGAAGGTGCGCGTGCGTGAGGTCGACAGCTTCGACTTCAGCCAGGTGCGTCTGGCCTTTTTTGCCGCAGGTGCCGCAGTCAGCCGCAGCTACGCCGACAAGGCGCGGCAGGCGGGCTGCGCGGTGATCGATCTGTCCGGCGCTCTGGCAGACGCGCTGCCGCTGGTGCCAGAAGCCAATCCCGAGGCCTTGCACGGCCTGGCGCAGCCGGCGCGGGTGTGCAGCCCGAGCGCGGCGGCGGTGGCTCTTGCCGTGACGCTCGCGCCGCTGCGTCAGCACCTGGACATCGAACGCATTCAGGTCACCGCGTGCCTGGCGGTTTCCGCCCAGGGCCGCGAGGCGGTCAACGAGTTGGCGCGCCAGACGGCAGAGCTGCTCAACGCGCGCCCGTTGGAGCCGCGTTTCTTCGATAGGCAGATGGCCTTCAACCTGCTGGGGCGGGTTGGCGAGGAGGATGAGCAGGGCCACAGCATGCTGGAGCGGCGCCTGGTCAGTGAGCTGCGGGTGCTGCTGGATCTGCCCGAGCTGAAGATTGCGGTCACCTGCATTCAAGTCCCGGTGTTTTTCGGCGATAGCTACAGTGTCAGCGTACATAGCCGCCGGCCAGTCGATCTGGCGGCGGTGCAAAGCGCCCTGGATGGCGCGAGCAGCGTCGAGCGGGTGGAAGCGGATGATTATCCGACACCGGTAGGGGACGCAGTGGGGCAGGACGTGGTCTATGTTGGACGTGTACGTCTCGGTATCGATGAGCCCGAGCAGCTCAACCTGTGGATGACCACCGACAATGTGCGCAAAGGCGCGGCGCTCAACGCTGTGCAAGTGGCGCAATTGTTGATTAAAGACATGGCGTAAAAGATACTGAGCGGCAATTTTGTCCTGAAATCGAAGGGTTTTCAGGACGATTCTTACAAGGAAGAGGTCATGCTTCGAATTCGCAAACGAGTACTCGCCATCGCGATAGCGTCGGTGTTGTCGTCTGGCATGGCCAACGCCCTGGTGCTGGGCGAACTGACTGTCAACTCGGCGCAGAACCAGCCGCTGGATGCCGAGATCGAGCTGCTCGATGTGCGCGATCTGACTGCCGCGCAAGTGGCGCCAAGCCTGGCGCCGGCCGAGGAGTTCAGCAAGGCCGGCGTCGCGTATCCGGCCTATCTGCAAGACCTGACCTTCACCCCGGTCATCATTCCCAACGGTCGAAGCCTGTTGCGGGTGACCTCCAGTCGTCCCGTCGCGGCACCGCTGGTGCGTGTGCTGGTGCAGGTGATGTGGCCGCAGGGGCGTCTGTTGCGTGACTACAGCCTGCGTCTTGATCGCCCGGCGGCAGAGCAGGCCAGTGCCGGCAATACCGTTGCCCCTGCGCAGAGCGCGGGCAGCTACACCACCAAGCGCCGCGATACGCTTTGGCAGATTGCCGCTCGCAACAGCAACGGTGGCTCGATCCAGCAGACCATGCTGGCGATCCAGGCGCTCAATCCCGATGCGTTCATTGGCAACAACATCAACCTGCTCAAGGCCGGGCAGGTGTTGCGTCTGCCCGATCAGGCGCAGGCACAAAGCATTCCTCAGGGCGAAGCCGTCGCCGAGGTGGCCGAGCAGTACGCGGCCTGGCGCGAAGGCCGGCGTCTTGGACCGCGCGCCAGGCAGCTCGATGCCACGCGCCGCGGTGAGGCCCAGGCTGCGCCTGATCGCATCGCCCAAGGCGACAACCTGCGCCTGGTCGCGCCGCAGACGCAAGCGGACGCGGCCAGTGGCAACGGCGTCAATGACCAGCTGGCGGTGGCCCAGGAGAGCCTGGATACCACGCGCCGCGACAATGAAGAGCTCAAGAGCCGCATGGGCGATCTGCAAAGCCAGCTGGACAAGCTGGAGAAGCTCATCGCTCTGAAGAACGATCAACTGGCGCGGCTCCAGGCCCAGGGCGACGCCCCTGCGGCGCCTGCTGCGGCGACCGAGCCTGCGCCGGTGCAAGCGCCCGCAGCGGCTACCCCACCCCCAGTGGTCGCCGACCCGGCACCGATCGCCCCTGTGGTCGAGCCGGCGCCGGCGGTGGTCGATACCGAGCCAGGCGCCGATCAGCCAGAGCAAACCCAGGACACCGCCGCCCCAACCCAAAGTACGCTCGACAGCCTGCTGGGCAACCCCGTGCTGCTTGGCTTGATCGCCGGCTCCTTGTTCCTGGTGTTGCTGTTGCTGCTGTTGCTCCTGGCCCGCAAGCGCAAGGCCGAGCAAGAGGCGCAAAAGCACCTGCGCATGGCCCGCGAGCTGGAAGAAGAGGGGCCGCGCGATCCTGATTTCGACATGCCGCTGGACAGCGACGATACGCTGCTCAGCCCGCCGGTGACCCTGTCGCCCGCTGTGGTCGCCGCATCGGCAGCTGCCGCGTCGGCGGCAGCCTCGATCGCCGCGCATAACGCCCAGGTGGCGGCGGCCGATCCGGTCGACACGGCGTTGTTGCAGGCTCAGCAATCGATCGACGCCGGCCGCCTGAATCAGGCGGCGCAAGGTCTCGAGCCGGTGGTTGCGGCCCACCCGCAGCGCAGCGATGCACGTTTGAAGCTGATGGAGGTGTACGCCCGTCAGGGTGATCAGGACGCCTTCGCCGAGCAAGAGCGGCTGCTGTCCGACTCGCCAAGCAATCACGAGGCGGTCGAAGCGCTCAAAGAGCGCTATCCCGCCATGCTGGCACTGGCCACTGGCCTGGGCGCTGCGGCATTGGCCGCTGAGATGGACGAGCAGTATGTGCAAGGCCTGCTGCAAGACAAGGCCCAGCCCGCGCAGGCGCCTGCGGCCGAGCCGAGCCCGGCGCCGCTCGATGAGCCTGCGCCCGGCAGTGCCCCCGGTGATGATGCGTTCGACCTGAGCCTGGACGACGAATTGGCTGGCGCCGCACCTGCGGCCGCTGTCCAGGAGCAGCCAGGGTTCGGGCCGGCATTGACCGAGCGCGATACGGTCGACGTCGAGCAGCTAGCCGACGACGATTTCGAGACCTTGCTCGCCCAGGCGCAGCTCGAGGCCCTCGAACCGCTCGCTCCTGCGGCTGCGGCAAAGGACGACGCAGCTGTAACGGACGATTTCGCCGATTTCGACCTGGACCTCGCCGACACGTCGGCTGCGCCCGGGGCGCAAGCGGCTACCGATGTGGCGGCGAGTGAGCCGCCCTTGGCCGACGACTTCGATCTTTCCTTGTCGCTGGACGACGATTCACCCGCTGCCCGCCAGTTCGCCTCCGAGCTCGACGACGTCAACTCCGAGCTGGACAAGCTGTCCCAGAGCCTGGCCGCGCCTGCGCTGGACACGTCGGCAGCACCCGCGCCGGCTGAGCCTGATCCGGTCGATGATCTGGATTTCGACTTCTTCTCCGGCACCGATGAAGTGACCACCAAGCTCGATCTGGCGCGTGCCTACGTCGACATGGGTGATCACCAGGGTGCGCGCGATATCCTCGATGAAGTGGTCAAGGACGGCGATCAAGCCCAGCGTCAGGAAGCCGAAGAGCTGCTTGGACGTCTGGTCTGAGCCGCGCTTGACGCTGCCGCACCTGCTGCCAGCAAAGGCGGCAGGTGCCCGATCGAGCGACAAGCGTTTCCCTGTGGGTCGGCCCTGATATAATCCGGCGTTTTTCCGATCCGCAGGTCCGTTCGTTTTGAATACCATCGCCAATGACCCGGCCGAGTCCGCTGCCGACGGCTTCACCCGCATCGCCCTGGGCGTCGAATACAAAGGCGCGCGCTACCGCGGCTGGCAGCGCCAGGCCAGTGGCGTGCCCAGCGTGCAGCAGGCGCTGGAACAGGCCCTGTCGATCGTCGCCGATGAGCCGATCACGGTGGTTTGCGCCGGGCGCACCGACGCCGGGGTACATGGCTGCGGGCAGGTGGTGCATTTCGATACCCGCGCACTGCGTGATCAGCGTGCCTGGACCATGGGCACCAACTACAACCTGCCACACGACATCAGCGTGAGCTGGGCGCAGCCAATGCCAGCGGATTTTCACGCACGTTTCAAGGCGGTCGCTCGGCGCTACCGCTATGTGATCTACAACGACCCGATTCGCCCGGCGCACCTGGCCGAGGAAGTCACCTGGAACCATCGGCCGCTGGATGTCCAGCGCATGAGCGAGGCGGCCGAGAGCCTGCTTGGCACCCATGATTTCAGTGCGTTTCGCGCCAGCCAGTGCCAGGCCAAGTCGCCGATCAAACACATTCATCACCTGCGCGTGACCCGACACGGACGCATGATCGTGCTGGATGTGCGGGCGACGGCGTTTCTGCATCACATGGTGCGCAACATCGCCGGCGTGCTGATGACCATCGGCGCTGGCGAGCGGCCCGTGCAGTGGGCGCGCGAAGTGCTCGAGGGGCGTGATCGCCGCCAGGGCGGGGTGACGGCCCACCCCTACGGGTTGTATCTGGTGCGAGTGGAGTATCCCGAGGCCTATTCGCTGCCCGAGCGATATATAGGCCCACACTTTCTTACCGGCTACGAGGCATTGGTGGACTGACGCTGCCAGCGTCATTTGCTACCATCCGGCCCTTCATTCGCCAGCAAGGTTCGCCGCGCATGACCAACGTTCGCAGCAAAATCTGCGGAATCACCCGAATCGAAGACGCCCTGGCCGCTGCCGAGGCGGGCGCCGATGCGATTGGCCTGGTGTTCTATGCCAAGAGCCCGCGCGCCGTCGACATCCATCAGGCTCGCGCAATCATTGCCGCGCTGCCGCCGTTCGTCACCACCGTCGGGCTGTTCGTCAACGCCTCGCGCTGTGAGCTTGGCGAGATCCTCGATGCCGTACCCCTCGATTTGCTGCAGTTCCATGGCGATGAAACCGCCGCGCAGTGCGAAGGCCACGGCCGGCCTTACATCAAGGCGCTGCGGGTGCGTGCGGGCGATGATCTGGAAGCGGCCTGTCAGAGCTACCCCGGGGCTTGCGGCATGCTCCTCGATGCCTATGTGGCCGGCGTGCCCGGTGGCACCGGCCAGGCCTTCGACTGGTCGCTGGTGCCGGCTACGCTGAGCAAACCGATCATCCTTGCAGGTGGCCTGGCTGCCGACAATGTCGGCGCGGCCATCGCCCAGGTGCGGCCCTATGCGGTGGATGTCAGCGGTGGCGTCGAGCGCAGCAAGGGCATCAAGGATGCCGGGAAGATTCAAGCGTTCATGCAGGCGGTGAAGCAGGCCTGAGCCTGGATGTGACGGTTGGCGCTGGGCTATCGTCCATAGTTTTCGCGGCGCCTGGGGCGTCGCTGGTCACTGGGCGGCGCTGCATGGGCAAGCTGGCAGCACCCACGGCATCTCGATGCCACTGATTACAGAGATCGCTGCACGACTCGCAGCGGCTCGAAAATAAAGAACTTTGAGCTCAAAACCGGAGGCGAGCAGGCAAGGCCTGATCCCTACCGGTCATTACTGGAGAAAGAAAGCATGAGCAACTGGTTGGTAGACAAACTGATCCCATCGATCATGCGTTCCGAGGTGAAGAAGAGCTCGGTGCCCGAAGGCCTGTGGCACAAGTGCCCGGCCTGCGAGGCCGTGCTGTATCGTCCGGAGCTGGAAAAGACCCTCGACGTCTGCCCCAAGTGCAACCATCACATGCGTATCGGCGCCCGCGCCCGCATCGATATCTTCCTCGACGAGGATGGTCGAGCCGAGCTGGGTGCCGAGCTGGAGCCGGTCGACCGTCTCAAGTTCCGCGACGGCAAGAAGTACAAGGATCGTCTGGTCGGCGCGCAGAAGCAGACCGGTGAGCACGATGCCCTGATCTCCATGAGCGGCACCCTCATGGGGCTGCCGGTAGTGGTCAGCGCGTTCGAGTTCTCCTTCATGGGTGGCTCCATGGGCGCCGTCGTCGGTGAGCGTTTCGTGCGCGCCGCCAACTACGCCCTGGAACATCGTTGCCCGATGATCTGCTTCTCGGCCTCCGGCGGCGCCCGCATGCAGGAAGCGTTGATCTCGCTGATGCAGATGGCCAAGACCTCGGCTGCCCTGGCGCGTCTGCGCGAGGAAGGCATTCCGTTCATTTCCGTGCTCACCGACCCGGTCTACGGCGGCGTGTCGGCCTCCCTGGCCATGCTCGGTGACGTCATCGTCGGCGAGCCGAAGGCGCTGATCGGCTTCGCAGGTCCGCGAGTGATCGAGCAGACGGTACGCGAAAAACTGCCAGAAGGTTTCCAGCGTTCCGAGTTCTTGCTCGAACATGGCGCCATCGACCTGATCATTTCGCGTCAGGACCTGCGTCCTCGTCTGGCACGTCTGCTGGCGCAGATGACCGGCCAGGAAACCCCGGCAGAGGCGCGGGAAGTGGCTGCTGTCGCGTGATGAAGCCGCAGACCCTCGGCGAGTGGCTCGCCTACCTCGAACAGTTGCATCCCGCTGCCATCGACATGGGGCTCGAGCGTTGTCAGCAGGTGCTGGCGCGTCTCGATCTGGGCACGCTGGCGCCGCGGGTGGTGACGGTGACCGGCACCAATGGCAAGGGCTCGACCTGCGCATTGATCGCCTCGCTGCTGCAGAGCCAGGGTCTGCGCGTCGGCGTGTACAGCTCGCCGCATCTGCTGCGCTACAACGAGCGTGTGCGTCTCGATGGCGTCGAGGTCAGCGACGAGCAACTGTGCGAAGCCTTCGCCGCGCTGGAGGCTGCGCGCGGTGAGATTTCCCTCACCTACTTCGAAATGGGCACCCTGGCCGCCTTCTGGTTGTTCAGTCGTGCGTCGCTGGATGCGCTGGTGCTGGAAGTGGGCTTGGGCGGTCGGCTCGATGCGGTCAACCTGATCGACGCCGATCTGGCATTGGTCACCAGCATTGGCGTCGATCACATCGAGTACCTGGGCGACAGCCGCGAGTCGGTGGCCTTCGAGAAGGCCGGGATCTTCCGTGCGGGCAAGCCCGCGCTGTGCGGCGATCTCGATCCGCCGTTGCCGCTGCTGGAAAAAGCCGCCGAGCTGCGCTGCCCCTTGTCGTTGCGCGGGCGCGATTTCGACCTGGCCGTGACCGATCGGAACTGGCACTGGCGAGGCACCGACGCTGATGGCCGTCCCGTTGAGCTGGGTGAGCTGCCGCTGCTCGATCTGCCGATGGAAAACGCCGCGCTGGCGCTGCAGGCTTTCTTGCTCATGGATCTGCCTTGGGAGCCGGCTCGAGTGCGCCAGGCATTGCTCGACACGCGCATGGTCGGACGCCTCGATCGACGCACCCTGACCTGGCGTGGCAAGCAGGTCGAGTTGCTGCTCGATGTCGGTCACAACCCTCACGCTGCGCATTACCTGGCAGCCAGGTTGGCTCAGCGCGGTATTGCCGGCAAACGCCTGGCGGTGTTCGGTCTGCTCTCGGACAAAGATCTCGAAGGGGTCGTCGCGCCCCTTGTCGGGCGGGTCGATGCCTGGGCCGTTGCACCGTTGCAGACGCCGCGCAGTCGACCGGCTGCTGATCTTGTCGAAGCCCTGACGAACCTTGGCGCTGCGGTGAAGTCTTACCCCAGCGTCGATGCTGCCCTGGAAGGGCAGTGCACGTTGGCCGATGCCGAGGATCAGGTCCTGTTGTTCGGATCGTTCTTCTGTGTCGCCGAGGCGCTCGAATGGCTCGAGCGTCAGGTTCCGGAGGGTGGGGCAGATGGCATTGTTGGATAAAGGGGTCAAGCAACGGATGGTCGGTGCGCTGGTGCTGGTGGCGCTTGCGGTCGTCTTCCTGCCGATGCTGTTCACCCGTCAGGATGAGCTGCGCGAGGTGCGGGTAGAGGCGCCGGCCGCGCCGCAAGCCGCAGCGCAGCCGGATGTTCAGGTAGAGCCCGTTGCGGTCCCCGAGCCGCAGGCATTGCCCGATGAGCCGGTGCAGGCTCCCGTGGTGGTCAATGAGTCCACCGCGCCTGTCACCACGCCGAGTCAGCCGATCACGCCGTCGCCGCAGGCGCAGAGCCAGGCGGCCAAACCGCAGCAACAGGCGCAGCCGCAGACGCAGCCGCAAAGCCAGCCCGCGCAGCAATCGGCCCCAGCCGCACAGGCCCCTGCGAACAAAACCGCTGCCGCCTCCAAGGTGGATGGCAATGGCCTGCCGGTGAGCTGGTCGATTCAGCTGGCGAGCCTGTCCAGCCGCGCCGGCGCCGACAAGCTGCAGAGCACCTTGCGCAGCAAGGGCTACAACGCCTATATCCGCACTGCCGACGGACTCAATCGGGTGTATGTGGGGCCTGTGATCGAGCGGGCCGAGGCAGACCGTCTGCGCGATGTCATCAATCGACAGCATCAGCTCAAAGGTTTCGTGGTGCGTTTCCAGCCAGAGCGAGGCTGAACGCCATTTTCCTCAGGTGCCCGTGCCGCCGCGCGGCCACCTGACATTCCGCTTACTCCCAGCCCATCGCTCTGGTAAAATGCGCCGCCTCAAACCTCAGCAGGCAGCAACGTGGCATTTTCCTGGGTTGACTGGGCGATCATCGCGATCATCGCCGTTTCCTCACTGATCAGTCTCAAGCGTGGCTTCGTCAAGGAAGCTTTGTCGTTGCTCATCTGGATCGTGGCCGGTGCCGTGGCCTGGATGTTCGGCGGGTCGCTGGCTCAGTACCTGGAAGGTTATATCCAGACGCCTTCAGCGCGAGTCATCGCGGGGTGTACCATTCTCTTCGTCGCCACCTTGCTGGTGGGGGCGATGCTCAATTTCCTGATCGGCGAGCTGATCCGTGTCACCGGCCTGTCCGGCACCGATCGATTCCTCGGCATGGCGTTCGGCGCCGCGCGAGGTGCGTTGCTGGTGGTGGTGGCCGTCGGGCTGCTCAGCCTGGGTCCGGTGCAGCAAGACCCATGGTGGCAGGAGTCCAGCCTGATACCTCGGTTTCTGTTGATCGCGGACTGGTCGAAGAACCTGATCCTGGGCTTCACCGGTCAATGGATGTCCAGTGGGGTCGGCGCTTCAGCCGATCTTCCATTCAAGGAACAGATGCTCGGGCCTCTCAAGCCCTGAGCGTGTTTCAGTCAAGTTTTATCAAAGTAGGGGTTGCGTCGCATGTGTGGCATCACCGGTATTGTCGGTAAGTCGAACGTCAATCAGGCGCTGTATGACGCGCTAACGGTCCTCCAGCACCGCGGCCAGGATGCTGCCGGTATCGTGACCAGCCATGACGGCCGGTTGTTCCTGCGCAAGGATAATGGCCTGGTGCGCGACGTCTTCCAGCAGCGCCATATGCAGCGCCTGGTCGGCCACATGGGTATCGGCCACGTGCGCTACCCGACAGCTGGCAGCTCGACCTCGGCCGAGGCGCAACCGTTCTACGTCAACTCACCGTACGGCATCACCTTGGCGCACAACGGCAACCTGACCAACGTCGAGCAGTTGGCCAAGGAGATCTACGAGTCCGACCTGCGCCACGTCAACACCAGCTCCGACTCCGAGGTGCTGCTCAACGTGTTCGCCCACGAGCTGGCCGTGCGCGGCAAGCTGCAGCCTACCGAAGAAGACGTGTTCGCCGCAGTTTCCCACGTGCATAGCCGCTGCGTCGGCGGCTATGCGGTGGTGGCGATGATCACCGGTTATGGCATCGTTGGTTTCCGCGACCCGAACGGTATTCGTCCGGTGGTGTTCGGTCAGCGTCATACCGACGACGGCGTCGAGTACATGATCGCCTCCGAAAGCGTCGCCCTCGACGTGCTCGGCTTCACCCTGATTCGCGACCTCGCGCCAGGCGAGGCGGTGTACATCACCGAAGAAGGCCAGCTCTACACCCATCAGTGCGCAACCAGCGCAAAACTCAAGCCGTGCATTTTCGAGCACGTCTACCTGGCCCGTCCCGACTCGATCATGGACGGCGTCTCGGTGTACAAGGCGCGCCTGCGCATGGGCGAGAAGCTGGCCGACAAGATTCGCCGCGAGCGCCCCGAGCACGATATCGACGTGGTTATCCCGATTCCGGACACCAGCCGTACCGCGGCGCTGGAACTGGCCAACCACCTGGGCGTCAAGTTCCGCGAAGGCTTCGTGAAGAACCGCTACATTGGCCGTACCTTCATCATGCCGGGGCAGGCTGCACGCAAGAAGTCGGTGCGCCAGAAGCTCAACGCCATCGAACTGGAGTTTCGCGGCAAGAACGTGATGCTGGTGGACGACTCCATCGTCCGTGGCACCACCTGCAAGCAGATCATCCAGATGGCCCGTGAAGCCGGCGCCAAGAATGTCTACTTCTGCTCGGCGGCTCCCGCCGTGCGCTACCCCAACGTCTACGGCATCGACATGCCGAGTGTTCACGAACTGATTGCGCACAACCGTACCACCGACCAGGTGGCCGAGTTGATTGGCGCCGACTGGCTGGTCTACCAGGACCTGCCCGACCTGATCGAAGCCGTCGGTGGCGGCAAGATCAAGATCGAGCAGTTCGACTGCGCGGTGTTCGACGGCAAGTACGTCACCGGCGACATCGACGAGGCCTACCTGGAGCGTATCGAGCAATCGCGCAACGACCTGGCCAAGGTCAAGAACCAGGCGGTCAGTGCGATCATCGATCTCTACAACAACTGATTTGGGAGCGACGGCATGACGGATCAATGGGATGCCGGGCGACTGGACAGTGACCTGCAGGGCGTCGGTTTCGACACCCTGGCAGTGCGCGCCGGTCAGCACCGCACACCGGAAGCCGAGCACAGCGAAGCGCTGTTCCTGACTTCCAGCTACGTGTTCCGCACCGCAGCCGATGCTGCGGCGCGTTTCGCTGGCGAAACACCTGGCAACGTCTACTCGCGCTACACCAACCCCTCGGTGCGCGCCTTCGAGGAGCGCCTGGCGGCGATGGAAGGTGCCGAGCAGGCGGTAGGCACGTCCACCGGCATGGCCGCGATTCTGGCGATCGTCATGTCGCTGTGCAGTTCGGGCGATCACGTGCTGGTCTCGCAAAGCGTGTTCGGCTCGACCATCAGCCTGTTCGAGAAGTACTTCAAGCGCTTCGGCATTCAGGTCGATTACGTGCCACTGGCCGACCTCGATGGCTGGCAGGCGGCGATCAAGGACAACACTCGCCTGTTGCTCGTCGAATCGCCGTCCAACCCATTGGCCGAGGTCGTGGATATTCCGGCGCTGGCCGAAATCGCCCACGCTCGCAATACCCTGCTGGTGGTCGACAACTGCTTCAGCACGCCGGCCTTGCAGCAGCCCCTGAAGCTGGGCGCGGACATCGTCTTCCACTCGGCCACCAAGTTCATCGACGGCCAGGGCCGTTGCATGGGTGGCGTGGTTGCCGGGCGCAGCGAGCAGATGAAGGAAGTGGTCGGGTTCCTGCGCACTGCCGGGCCGACCTTGAGCCCGTTCAATGCCTGGATCTTCACCAAGGGCCTGGAAACGCTGAAGCTGCGCATGCGCGCGCACTGCGAAAGCGCTCAGGCGCTGGCGCAATGGCTGGAGCAGCAGGAGGGCATCGAGCGGGTGCACTACGCCGGATTGCCGAGCCATCCACAGCATGAGCTGGCCAAGCGGCAGATGAGCGGCTTCGGGGCGGTGGTCAGCTTCGAGGTCAAGGGCGGCAAGGAAGGGGCCTGGCGCTTCATCGATGCTACCCGCACCATTTCCATCACCACCAACCTGGGCGACAGCAAGACCACCATTGCCCATCCGGCCACCACCTCTCACGGTCGCCTGTCGCCGCAGGAGCGTGAAGCTGCGGGTATCCGCGACAACCTGATCCGCGTCGCCGTGGGTCTGGAAGACGTGGCTGACCTGCAGGCCGACCTCGCGCGTGGGTTGGCAGCACTGTGATCGAAGCGGCAGATGCCGATCCCGGCCATAACGGCCGGGTGGCGCTGGTCACAGGTGCCGCCCGCGGCATCGGCCTGGGTATCGCCGCCTGGCTGATCTGCGAAGGTTGGCAGGTGGTGCTCACCGACATCGACCGCAGGCGCGGCTCACGCGCTGCCAAGACCCTGGGCGACCATGCCTGGTTCATCCTCATGGATGTGGCTGACGAGGCTCAGGTGCGTGCTGCGGTGTCGGAAGTGCTCGGCCAGTTCGGTCGACTTGACGCGCTGGTCTGCAATGCCGGCGTCTCCGACCCCCATAATCCTGCGCTGGAAAGCCTGCCGCTGAGCACGTGGAATCGCACCCTGGCGGTCAATCTGACGGGGCCGATGCTGCTGGCCAAGCACTGCGCACCTTACCTGCGCGCCCATGGCGGTGCCATCGTCAACCTCGCCTCGACCCGTTCGCAGCAGTCCGAGCCGGATACCGAGGCCTATGCGGCGAGCAAGGGTGGTCTGGTGGCCTTGACCCATGCGCTGGCCATCAGCCTGGGGCCCGAGATTCGCGTCAATGCGGTGAGCCCGGGCTGGATCGATGCGCGCGACCCCTCGCAGCGGCGCGCCGAGCCGTTGAGCGCCGATGAGCATGCCCAGCATCCGACCGGCAGGGTAGGGACGGTAGAAGATGTCGCGGGCATGGTCGCGTGGTTGCTTTCTCGTCAGGCAGGCTTCGTTACGGGTCAGGAATTCGTGGTCGATGGCGGCATGACGCGCAAGATGATCTATCGCTAATCGACGGTGGCCGTGGCGGTCGCCAAAGGTGCATTCGGCAATCAGGGCTTTTTTAAAAAAAATTCAATGCCGGTATTGACTTAGCTTCGTTACCTGCGTAAATTTCGCGGCCTCAGAGAGCGACACGCTACACAGCGGGTGATTAGCTCAGCCGGGAGAGCATCTGCCTTACAAGCAGAGGGTCGGCGGTTCGATCCCGTCATCACCCACCACTCTCTGAGATGTTCCTGAATCTGCCGTCACCTTCGGGTGGTCGTCAGTAGAGAGGGGCACATGCGCAGCGGTAGTTCAGTCGGTTAGAATACCGGCCTGTCACGCCGGGGGTCGCGGGTTCGAGTCCCGTCCGCTGCGCCACTTTTTCTCCAGATGGGTAGCGATACCGGTCTGAGGCTTCCAGGTCATCCTGGAGTCAGATCCCAGTTTCAAGCAGGCGCAAGCCTGTACGATACGCAGCGGTAGTTCAGTCGGTTAGAATACCGGCCTGTCACGCCGGGGGTCGCGGGTTCGAGTCCCGTCCGCTGCGCCATCTTCGCCTCAAGGTCCCTAGAACACCTTGAAGCACATCGAAAGCGACCTCCGGGTCGCTTTTTTTGTACCCGGTGTTTGCCTGTCGGGCCTTGGCGTTGCTCGAACCCCTGTGCTGACCGGCGGTTCCTGTCACCTTGCGATGTGATGCACAATGGGCGTCGTTCGTTTTCTTCGGTAATGGCAATGTCTAGATCAACCGTTCCGGCCGCGCTCGTCGTCGCTTTGGCGCTGGCGGGTATATCGGCTTGTGCGGCGAAAAAAACCGCCGTGTACGAGCATGAGAACTTCGACGACTCAGGCACCTATTCACGCAGCTTCCCGGTCAGCGAGGCGGGCTCCTGTGAGGCGGCCCGGCGTGCGTTGCTCAGCCAGGGCTACATCATTACCAGCAGCGACGCCAGCCAGGTGTCGGGTAACAAGAGTTTCCAGCAAAACAGCGAAAATCATCTGCAGATCAGCTTCAACGTGACCTGCGCGCCGGACAGCGGCGACGAGCAACGCTCGACCATGTTCGCCAATGCCCTGCAGGATCGCTACACGCTGAAGAAATCCAATACCTCGGCCAGCCTTGGGGTGGGGATTCTGGGCTCTGTGTCGATGCCGATCGGCTCGAGCGATGACTCGATGGTCAAGGTCGCGAGCGAGACGGTGACCGCCGCGCAATTCTACGACCGTTATTTCGCGTTGGTGGAAAGTTACCTGCCCAAACCCAGGCCCGACGCCGAGCGCAAGGCCGTGGAACCTGCCGCGCAGGCCAGCAAGCCCGCCACGCCGGCGCCTGCCCTGGGGCTGCCTGAGCCGGCTGGCAATCCACCTGCGGCTGCGTTGCAGCCGGCTGCACCGGCTTCCGTTGCCGAGCCCGCGCCCGTCGCCGACAGAGTGTCGCAAGCCGCCCAGCCCGAGGACACCACCCAGGGTTCGCAACCCGTGCCACCACCGGCTGAGGCGCAGCCTATCCAGGTACAGACACCGGCAATATCCCAGCCCGCGTCGCAGAGCGCCGAGACAGGGGCTCAGACTGGTGCCGAGCGTTCACCCGCGGTTACAGATCAGGCGGAATAATTTCCAACCGCTCTGCTACGTTTATCCAGGTGTCATCAAGGGTTCATCAGCCGCTTTTAGCGTGGTTGAACGACTACATCGGGTGAGTGAGAAGGAGACAGGCCAATGGACGACTATCAGGAAGAACTGCTCGAAACCCAGGCCCATGACCTGGACACCGTAGAATCGGCCGAAGACGCAACCGAGCTCTAGCTCAACTGCCGTCGTTGGCGTCGAAATGCCCCCGGCGTGCCGCCTGTCCAGCGCTTGAATGCGCGCTGGAAGGCTTCCGCCGAGGCAAACCCCAGCAAGTAGGCGATTTCCCCAAAGCTCAAGGCCGTATCGCGAATATAGGTTTCCGCCAAATCGCGGCGGGTGTCGTTGAGCAGCTCGCGAAACCCCGTCCCTTCTTCTGCCAGCAAACGGCGCAGCGTCCAGCTGGGCAATTGCAACTGTTGCGCGACGTGTTCCAGATCAGGTTCCCGCCCGCCGCTGAGCTGCGGCCCCAGCAGATGAGTGATGCGCTCGCGCAGGGTGCGCACCCGGGTACGCTGCTCCAGCTCCGCTTCGCACAGTTGCAACAACTGGTGCCAGGTGCTCGGGCAATGCTGAGGGTTATCCCGGCTCAGCATCGCGTGGCTCAGACGCAACTGATTGCCGGCTGCAGCGAACTGTACCGCGTGGCTGCACAGCGGCAGGTAAGCGTCGGCGTAAGCGGGGGCTTCGAATTCCACCTGCAGGCGTTCGGCTAGCAGCCGCTCGCCCGCCACGCTGGACAACTGGTTGAGCCAGCCGCTTAGCAGCGAATCCACCACGAAGCGGTTGTAGTCGTTGTAGGGGCTGATCGAGTAGAAACGCAGCCAGCCGCCCTCGGCGTCTTCCTCGAAGCTGCAGCGGCCCCGGTAGTTGCTGGCATACAAGGGTTCGAAGCGAGTCAGCGTGCGCGCAGCGTCCCTCACCGTAGGCGCCTGCGCGGCAGTGATGCCAGCCAGGCCGGCGTTGGCCAGGTGGCTGCAACGGCCCATGCGCAGACCCAGCGCCAGGTCGCCAGAGGCGTGTATGGCCGCGTGGCCCAAGTGCATGTAGCGAGCGATGGAGAGTCTGGCGCCAGGCTGGGCTAGGCGCTGGGCATCCAGACCATAGCGTTGCAGCAGCTCGGCAGGGTCGTGGCCGAGTTGGCGCAAGGCCTCGCTCAGCGGCTGCACGAATCCCACCGACAGATCACCCAGGCGCAGCCGTGGACGCTCGCCCATGCCTACAGCCACAGGTTCAGAAGGCGCGCGCCCTCGCTGGGCGGCCCCGTCAGTTGCTGGCCGGCGGCGTTGATGAAGCCTTGTCCGGCCACGCCTTGCTCCCAGAATTGCCCGCGCATGAACACGCTGATGCTGATGAGCTCGGCACTGGCCGAGCGGGTCAGGTGACGCCAGGCCTGTTGTTCACTGACCTCGCCGCGGCGTATGGGCAACGCCTCGGCGGCGCTCTGGTGGCGATTGCCGCGCCAGGGTTGCTGCCAGCCGTCCTTGCCAGGGACGAAGGCTGGGTTGACGATGAGCTGGACTGATTGCTCGGCCAATTGCCGGTAGTTGTCCGGGTACCAACTGTCACTGCCGACCAGCACCGCCAGACGCCCGGCGGGCGTTTCCAGCACTTGCGCCGGGGCTGACCCGGCGGGCGAAACGAAGCGCCGCAGGCCGCTGTCGGGGTAGCGCTGCGCCTGCGGCTGGCCGAGCACGCGGCCGTCGCTGGCAAAGACCACGCTGCTGTTGAACAGCGGGCCATCCCCGGCATGCAGTACGCCCTGGCTAACATAAGGCGCCGGCAGGATGATCGAGCCGGCCACCAAGGTGATGCCAAACTGCCTGGCCAGGCCGCCGAACACTTGCTGATAGTCGGCCGCCATTTGCTCGGCCTTCATGCGCAGATGGGCATCGGCGCGGCGATCTTCGCCACTGGCGCGCAGCAGCGCGAAGCCATAGCGCAGTGGGTTGCTCAGTTCCAGCCATTGCCACGCTTCGCGGCGGTGGGTGACCTGGTACAACTGGCTCTTTTCGCCGCGGGCCCACAGCCAGGTGCCGATATGCTCGGGCAGCACCACCACGGTCTTGCCACTCAGCAAACCTTGCTCATCGGCCTGCTGGAGATAAGCCGACAGCTTGCGTTGCAGCCGGGTCAGGTTCTGGTAATCGCTGGGAAACAGCAGCGGCTCCACGCCGAGCAGGTTGCCGCGCTCGCCGGGTGTGCCCTGGTTGATCGCAAGTTCGATGCGCAGGTCCGACAGGTAGTGGCCTTCCGGACGTTGCATCGTCCAGAAACCATAGGCGCCGAGTGCGGCGATCAGGACCAGCGCCAACGCGCCGGTAAGCAGTTTTTGCATGGACAGGGGTCTACGGGATTTCATCGCTACAAGGGTACGAGCAAACGTTCCTGGAACAAAGGGCCTTCGCGCGCTGCGCCGCAGGCGCTCAAGTGCCAATCTGCTGGCCAGGGGTTGGACCTGCTGCACGATACGGTTACTCAATTGTCAGTTTCGATCATTGAGCTGGAAAGCGTTGCTGGGTACTGTCGGCTGAAATCGAATGAAGAGGCCCACCGTTTCGAGGCCTCGCTCGCCGTGATAACGCCTGAATCCGGAGTCAGCCCATGACTGCCACACCCTATCCGCACCTGCTTGCCCCCCTCGACCTCGGCTTCACCACGTTGCGCAATCGCACCCTGATGGGCTCGATGCACACCGGCCTGGAAGAACGCCCGGGCGGTTTCGAGCGCATGGCCGCCTACTTTGCCGAGCGTGCCCGTGGCGGTGTGGGGCTGATGGTCACCGGCGGCATCGCGCCGAACGAGGAGGGCGCGGTGTATGCCGGCGCCGCCAAGCTCAGCACGCCGGCCGAGGCCGAACGGCACCGGGTGGTCACGCAGGCCGTGCATGCGGCCGGCGGCAAGATCTGCCTGCAGATTCTGCACGCCGGTCGCTATGGCTATAGCCCCAATCAGGTCGCACCGAGTGCCTTGCAAGCCCCGATCAATCCCTTCAAGCCCCATGCGCTGGATGAAGCTGGGATCGAAAAGCAGATTGCCGATTTCGTCCATTGCGCGGTGCTGGCCCAGCAAGCCGGCTATGACGGCGTCGAGGTGATGGGCTCGGAAGGCTACTTTATCAATCAGTTTCTCGCCGCCTGCACCAATACACGTACCGACCGCTGGGGCGGCAGCTTCGACAACCGCATGCGCCTGGCGGTGGAGATCGTGCGTCAGATCCGCGAAGCGGTCGGGCCGGCGTTCATCATCATCTTCCGTCTGTCGATGCTCGACCTGGTTGCCGGAGGCAGCGACTGGTCAGAAATCGTGCAGCTGGCCAAGGCCATCGAGCAGGCCGGCGCTACCCTGATCAACACCGGCATCGGCTGGCACGAGGCGCGTATTCCCACCATCGCCACCAAGGTGCCCCGCGCGGCGTTCACCAAGGTCACCGCCAAGCTGCGCGGTGAGGTGAGTATTCCGTTGATCACCACCAATCGCATCAACACCCCCGAGGTGGCTGAAGCGGTGTTGGCGGCGGGCGATGCCGACATGGTATCGATGGCCCGGCCGTTCCTTGCCGACCCGGAATTCGTCAACAAGGCCGCAGCCGGTCAGGCGCAGTCGATCAACACCTGCATCGGTTGCAACCAGGCCTGCCTCGACCACACCTTCGCCGGCAAACTCACCACTTGCCTGGTCAACCCGCGCGCGTGCCATGAAACCGAACTCAACTATCTGCCCGCAGCCACGATCAAGCGCATCGCGGTGGTCGGTGCCGGGCCTGCGGGCCTTGCGGCAGCGACGGTGGCCGCGCAGCGCGGGCATCAGGTGACCTTGTTCGATGCCGGTAGCGAAATCGGCGGCCAGTTCAATGTCGCCAAGCGCATTCCCGGCAAGGAAGAATTCTTCGAAACCCTGCGCTATTTCGCTGACCGTTTGCAGCGCACCGGCGTGCAGGTACGCCTCGATACCCGTGTGGATGCTCAGGCGCTGATCGCTGAAGGCTTCGACGAAATCCTCCTGGCCACGGGCATCAGCCCCCGAGTTCCGGCGATTCCTGGCATCGATCACGTCAAGGTTCTCAGTTACCTGGATGTGCTGCTGCAGCGCCGTCCGGTGGGGTCGCGGGTGGCGGTGATCGGTGCCGGGGGCATCGGCTTCGATGTCAGCGAGTACCTGGTGCACCAGGGCGCGGCCACCAGTCTCGATCGTGAGGCGTTCTGGCGTGAATGGGGCATCGACCCGAGTCTGCAGGCCCGAGGCGGCGTTGCCGGGGTGCAGGCGCAGCCCGAGGCACCGGCGCGTGAGGTGTACCTGTTGCAGCGCAAGGCTTCGAAGGTGGGCGAGGGCCTGGGCAAGACCACCGGCTGGATTCACCGTGCCGGGCTCAAACAGCGCAATGTGCAGATGATCAGCGGCGTCGAGTACCTGGGCATCGACGATGCCGGCCTGCATGTGCGGGTCGGCGAGGGCGAGCCGCAGCTGCTGGCCGTGGACAACGTGGTGCTGTGTGCCGGTCAGGAACCGCTGCGTGAACTGCAGGACGCGCTGCTCGCCGCCGGCCAGTCGGTGCACCTGATCGGCGGCGCCGATGTGGCTGCCGAGCTGGATGCCAAGCGCGCCATCGACCAGGGCTCACGGCTGGCCGCGCAGCTGTAGCGCGCGGCAGTACCCGGCCATTGAGCGCCAGGCCGGGTACACTGGCGCGATGAACACTGACTTCACTGATTTGCCCCATGCGCCCCTGCAACCACTCAAGCTGCCCTGGCTGGAGCAGGCCGGGGTGCGTGCGGCCATGCTGCGTCTTGACCTGATCGACCCGCTGATCAGCGGCAACAAATGGTTCAAGCTGCGCCATCACCTGCTGGCGGCAAGGGCCAGCGCTGCACCGGGGCTGATCAGCCTGGGCGGCAACCATTCCAATCACCTGCATGCACTGGCTGGCGCCGGACAGCGCTTTGGCTTTGCCACGGTCGGCCTGCTGCGCGGGCATGCGCAGCAGACGCCGACCGTCACCGACCTGCAGCGCTTGGGCATGCAGCTGCACTGGCTTGGGTACGGCGGTTACCGCGCCCGTCACCAGGCGGATTTCTGGACACCCTGGCACGCCCGCTACCCAGGCTGGCATTGCATCGCTGAAGGTGGCGGCGGGATTGACGGCGCCCTGGGCTGCGCGGCCATGGTCGAGCAGGCGCGGGCGCAACTACCTGCGCTGGGCTGGGAGGACTACGACGCCTGGTGGCTGGCGGTGGGCACCGGCACCACGCTGGCCGGTCTGGTGCTGGCCGAGGCCGGTGCGCACGGGGTGCATGGCGCTCTGGCGGTGCCGAGCGATTACGGCGTGCAGGAAAACGTTCGGGCGCTTGCCGGTGAGCACGGCTACCACCTGCATGACGCCTGTCGCGGCGGCTTCGCCCGCATCGACGACGCGCTGCTGCGCTTCATCGACGAGACCGAGCAGTCCACGGGTATCCCTCTGGAGGCGCTGTACACGGGCAAGCTGTTGATGGCCCTGCGCGAGCGGGTGAGTGGCGGGCATATAGCCCGCGGCACTCACCTGATCGTCGTGCACAGCGGCGGCCTGCAAGGCCGGCGCGGTTACTTGTAGGGCAGCATGCGCTCCAGGGTGTTATCCCGGCGAACCCAGTGGTGATAAAGCCCGGCCAGCGCATGCAGGCCGATCAGCCAGTAGCCCCAGCGCCCGACCTGCACGTGCCAGCCCTTGATGAACTTGGCCAGGTCCGGATTCGGGTCGATCAGCGCGGGTAACTCCAGGCCGTAGAACGGGATGGGCTTGCCCGCGGCGCTGAGGATCAGCCAGCCGGCCAACGGCATGCCCAGCAGCAGCAGGTACAGCAACAGGTGCATCAGGTGGGCCAGACCAATCTGCCAGGCCGGTGGCTTGGGCACGATGGCCGGCGTCTTGTAGCGCAGGCGCGCCGCCAGGCGCACCCAGACCACCGCGAACACGGTCAGGCCGAGCATGAAGTGCAGGGCTTTCATCAGGTCGCGTTCGGCGCTGTCCCGGGGGAACAGACCGCGTAGCTCGATCAGGGCATAGACGGCGGCCAGCAGCACCAGCGTCAGCCAGTGCAGGCCAATGGTCAGCCGGGCGTAACGCGCCGGCGGGTGAGCGGAGATCATGGGGGGTCCTCATGGGGCAGTTCACGGTGGGGGTCGCGCTCTTGCTGGCGCGTGAAAAGACGCAACGGGCCTAGTTTAGGTCCGGCCAGCTGTCGGCCACCAGAAATACCCGCTCCGCTTCCTGCCAGATCCCCTGCGAAGATGGCTGCAACCTGACCAACAGCCGCGCAGGCGACTGCGCATCGAGTTCGCGACGCCACTGTTCGAACTGCACGCCCGACCACACCTGATGCTCATTCATGGCCGCAGGCGCCAGCCAGTGTTGGCGCTCGAGCATCTGCCAGCGACCCGGCCCGCGCTCTAGCGCAAAGCGCGGCCAGTCACGATGGCGCAGCCAAAGCCCGCGCAGGTGCTCGGCGCTGGCGCCGGCGGGGGCACTGCACGGGCTGGCCCAGGGATAGAACAGGTAGCCCCCCAGCCATAACTGTGACTGCACCTGCCCGATATCCAGCGCGTGCAACGCCGACTGAGCTTCGGCGCGCGCCGCCATGGGCAGTTGATGCGTCGCCAGGTGGCTGAGCTTGCTGCCCAGGCGATCATGGCAACCCGGCCCCAGCCACTGCGCAGGGTCGGCCGCGCAGCCCTGCTCAGGGCCCAGGTACAGCTTGATCGCCAGTTCCAGGTGATGCACGCCGGTGTTATCGCGCAGCAGCACATCCAGCTCACCCAAGGTACGCCCGGCCTCGCGGATCGGCAGGTTGCGCGCCAGCAGTTCGATGCCCGGCGCCTGTTCCAGGGCAAAGTGCCAGAGGCGCTCGTAGTACAGGCCCAGGCGCCCGCTGCTGCGCTGTGCCAGCCAATGCTCGAGCGGCTGGCTGTGGCGGTCGAGCTGCTCCAGCCAGTTGCGCAGGCGTTGGGGATGGTCGGCCCAGGCACTGCCGGCCAGCGGGTGGCGCTGGGCGGCGCCCGGCTCACTCATCAACGGCGGCGCCAGCAGCGCCCAGGCCAGGTCGCGCACGGCGCTGCGGCGCAAGGTGCGCGGCAGGGTATGCAGGTCAGGGAAGGGGTTCATGCTGCGAGCATAGCTGGTTTGCTGCCAGGCGGCAGTTTCGCCCATAATTCGCCCACAGTGCCGCAAAGGCCGTTCGCAACCCGCCGTAGCCCAGCAGGAGCCCCATGGAGCAATTTCGCAATATCGGTATCATCGGCCGCCTTGGCAGTACCCAGGTGCTCGACACGATCCGCCGACTGAAAAAATTCCTCCTGGAACGGCATCTGCACGTGATCCTCGAGGACACCATTGCCGAAGTGCTGCCAGGCCATGGCTTGCAGACCTCCAGTCGCAAGCTGCTCGGTGAGGTCTGCGATCTGGTGATCGTGGTCGGCGGTGATGGCAGCCTGCTCGGTGCGGCGCGGGCGCTGGCCCGGCATCACACGCCGGTGCTGGGGATCAACCGCGGCAATCTGGGCTTTCTCACCGACATCCGCCCCGATGAGCTGGAAACCAAGGTCGCCGAGGTGCTCGACGGCCATTACCTGGTGGAAAACCGCTTCCTGCTGCAAGCCGAGGTGCGCCATCACCACGAAACCGTCGGCCAGGGCGACGCGCTCAACGACGTCGTGCTGCACCCCGGCAAGTCGACGCGGATGATCGAATTCGAAATCTACATCGACGGCCAGTTCGTCTGCAGCCAGAAGGCCGACGGCCTGATCGTCTCCACCCCGACCGGCTCTACCGCCTACGCGCTGTCCGCCGGCGGGCCGATCATGCACCCCAAGCTCGACGCCATCGTCATCGTGCCGATGTACCCGCACACCTTGTCTGGCAGGCCCATCGTGGTCGACGGCAACAGCGAGCTGAAGATCGTGGTGTCCAAAGACCTGCAGATCTACCCGCAGGTGTCGTGCGACGGCCAGAACCATTTCACCTGCGCCCCCGGCGATACCCTGACGGTGAGCAAGAAGTCGCAGAAGCTGCGGCTGATTCACCCGCTGGGGCACAACTACTACGAGGTCTGCCGCACCAAGCTGGGTTGGGGCAGCCGCCTGGGAGGTAGAGACGACTGATGCTCGATCCGGCGCGAAGTTTCGACATCATCGGCGACGTCCACGGTTGTGCGCAGACCCTGGAACGCCTGCTCGACACCCTCGGCTATCACCGGCTGGGCGGGGTCTGGCGTCACCCGCGGCGCCAGGTGCTGTTTCTTGGCGACATCATCGACCGCGGCCCGCGCATCCGCGAGGCCCTGCACCTGGTGCACGACATGGTCGAGGCCGGCCAAGCGCTGTGCATCATGGGCAACCACGAGTACAACGCGCTGGGCTGGGTCACGCCGGCGCTGCCGGGCAGCGACAAGACGTTCGTCCGCGAGCACACCCCGCGCCATGCCCGGCTGCTCGCCGAAACCCTGGAGCAGTTCGCTCAGCACCCCGGCGACTGGCACGACTTCACCCAGTGGTTCTACCGCCTGCCGCTGTTCCTCGATGCCGAGCGCTTCCGCCTGGTGCACGCCTGCTGGGACCCGAGCCTGATCGGCCAGTTGCGCCGGCAGTACCCCGACGGACGCATCGACCAGCATTTCATCCAGGCGTCCGCGGTGTCCGGCAGCTTTGCCTCCAGCGTCTGCAACCGCCTGCTGCGCGGCACCGACATGCGCCTGCCCGGCGGCATGACCCTGACCGGCGGCGATGGCCTGACCCGCGCGTTCTTCCGCACCAAGTTCTGGGAAGACGACCCGCAAACCTATGGTGACATCGTGTTCCAGCCCGACGCCTTGCCCGAATCAGTGGCGCGCACCCCCCTCGAACCGAGCCAGAAAACCGCCTTGCTGCGCTATGCCGAAGACGAGCCGTTGCTGTTCGTCGGCCATTACTGGCGCAGCGGGCCGCCCGGGCCGCTGCGGCCGAACCTGGCCTGTCTCGACTACAGCGCCGTGCTATACGGAAAGCTGGTGGCCTACCGCCTCGACCAGGAAACCCGCATCGACCCGAACAAGTTCGTCTGGGTCGATGTGCAGCGCGCGCAGGCCGCCCCATGAGTATCGTTCAGGTCATGCGCCTGCCCCTTGCCCACGACCTCAGCGGCTTCGTGCAGATGCTGCAGCGCCTGCGCGTGCCGCACCGGGTCAGTGAAGAGGGTGATGTGCAAGTGCTGTGGGCGCCGCAGGCGCTGGCCGATGAGCTGCGCGAGTTGTATCGGCGTTATCCCCAAGGCGACCCGAACCTGCAACTGCAGGGTGCAGAGCAGGACGCGCCGGCGTCGCGTCAGCCGAGCGCGCCCTCGCTGCTCGACCAGGCGCGGGCGTGCAAGGTCACCTTTGCGGCCATTCTTCTGAGCGTGCTGGTCGCAGGCATCACCAGCCTGGGCGACAACCTGGCCACAGTGGGCTGGTTCACTTTCCTCGAAGTGCGCGTGCAGGGCGACTACCTGCACTTCACCTCATTGGCCCAGGGCCTGGCCGACGGGCAGTACTGGCGGCTGTGGTCGCCGATGTTGCTGCACTTTGGCGTGCTGCACCTGGCGATGAACAGCCTGTGGTATTGGGAACTGGGGCGGCGCATCGAACTGCGCCAGGGGCCGTGGATGCTGCTTGGCCTGACCCTGCTGTTCGCCCTGGTGTCCAACCTCGCGCAGCATTTCACCAGCGGCCCCAGCCTGTTCGGCGGCTTGTCCGGTGTGCTGTATGGCCTGCTCGGACACGTGTGGCTGTACCAGCGGCTGGCGCCCAACGCGCAGTTCGCTCTGCCGCGTGGTGTGCTGGTGATGATGCTGGTGTGGTTGCTGGTCTGCCTGAGCGGGGTGGTCGGCCAGCTGGGGCTGGGGCAGATCGCCAATGCGGCGCATGTCGGCGGACTGCTCATCGGTTGCCTGACCGGCCTCTTGGGCGGCGCATTGGCGCGGCGTAAACTATCGGCTTGATTCTGGAGACGCTATGTCCACTTTTGAACAAATGATCGAAAACATCACCCCCGACATCTACCAAAGCCTGAAGACTGCGGTGGAACTGGGCCGCTGGTCGGACGGGCGCAAGCTCACCACCGAGCAGAAAGAGCTGTCGCTGCAGGCGGTGATCGCCTGGGAAATGAAAAACCTGCCCGAAGACCAGCGCACCGGCTACATGGGCCCGCAGGAATGCGCCTCCAAGTCGGCGCCGATCCCCAACATTCTGTTCAAGTCGGACTCGGTACATTGATCGAACTCGCTCGTGGCTCGTTGAGCAAGATGTCCGTGCGTCTGGAAGCACCCGTGGTGCAATACAGCTTTCGCCTGGACGACACGCTGGTGCCGGTCAATCCGTTGATCGGCCAGTCGCTACGCCTGGAATACCTCGGCGCCATCCATTGCAGTCATTGCGGCAAACGCACCAAGACCAGCTTCAGCCAAGGCTACTGCTACCCCTGCATGACCAAACTGGCCCAGTGCGACCTGTGCATCATGGCCCCGGAGCGCTGCCACTACCACGCAGGCACCTGCCGCGAGCCCTCCTGGGGCGAGCAATTCTGCATGACCGACCATGTGGTGTACCTGGCCAATTCCTCCGGCATCAAGGTCGGCATCACCCGCGCCACGCAGCTGCCCACCCGCTGGCTCGACCAGGGCGCGATTCAGGCGTTGCCGATTCTGCGGGTCGCCACCCGCCAGCAGTCGGGCCTGGTCGAAGACCTGCTGCGCAGCCAGGTGGCCGACCGCACCAATTGGCGCGCACTGCTCAAGGGCGAGGCCGAAGTGCTCGACCTGCCGGCTGTGCGTGAACAGATTTTCGATGCCTGCGCCGACGGCCTGCGTGAGCTGCAAGGGCGCTTCGGCCTGCAGGCGATCCAGCCTTTGGCCGATGCCGAGGTGGTGCAGATGCGCTATCCGGTCCAGGACTATCCGAAGAAGATCGTCAGCTTCAACCTCGACAAGAACCCGGTCGTCGAAGGCACGCTGCTGGGCATCAAGGGCCAGTACCTGATCTTCGACACCGGCGTGATCAATGTTCGCAAGTACACCGCCTACCAGTTGGCGGTGCTTCAGTAAAAGGATTGCCCCATGCGCACCGAACAACCGCAAGCGATCTACCTCAAGGACTACCAGGCGCCTGAGTACCTGATCGACGAGACGCACCTGACCTTCGAGCTGTTCGAGGACCACACCCTGGTGCATGCGCAACTGATCATGCGCCGCAACCCGGCGCGCGGTGCCGGGCTGCCGGCACTGGTGCTCGATGGGCAGCAACTGGAGCTGCTCAGCGTGCAGCTCGATGACCAGACCCTGAGCAGCACCGACTACCAGTGCGATGACAACAGCCTGACCCTGCACCCGCGTGGCGAGCAGTTCACCGTCGACACCAGCGTGCGCATCCACCCGGAAAGCAACACCGCGCTGGAAGGGCTGTACAAGTCTGGCAGCATGTTCTGCACCCAGTGCGAGGCCGAGGGCTTTCGCAAGATCACCTATTACCTCGACCGCCCGGATGTGATGAGCACCTTCACCACCACGGTGATCGCCGAGCAGCATCGCTACCCGGTGCTGTTGTCCAACGGCAACCCGGTCGGCAGCGGCCCTGGCGAAGACGGCCGGCACTGGGCGACCTGGGAAGACCCGTTCAAGAAGCCGGCCTACCTGTTCGCCCTGGTGGCCGGCGACTTGTGGTGTGTGGAAGACGTGTTCACCCGCCAGTCCGGGCGCGACGTGACCCTGCGCATCTATGTCGAGCCTGAGAACATCGACAAATGCCAGCACGCCATGGTCAGCCTGAAGAAGTCCATGCGCTGGGATGAAGAGGTGTATGGCCGCGAGTACGACCTGGACATCTTCATGATCGTCGCGGTCAACGACTTCAACATGGGCGCCATGGAAAACAAGGGCCTGAACATCTTCAACTCCAGTTGCGTACTGGCCCGCGCCGAGACCGCCACCGACGCTGCGCACCAGCGCGTCGAAGCGGTCGTGGCCCATGAATATTTCCACAACTGGTCGGGCAACCGCGTGACCTGCCGCGACTGGTTCCAGCTGTCGCTCAAGGAAGGTTTCACGGTGTTCCGCGACGCCGAGTTCAGTGCCGACATGAACTCGCGCACGGTCAAGCGCATCGAGGATGTCGCCTACCTGCGTACCCACCAGTTCGCTGAAGACGCCGGCCCCATGGCCCACCCGGTGCGCCCGGACAGCTTCATCGAGATTTCCAACTTCTACACCCTCACCGTGTACGAAAAGGGCTCGGAAGTGGTGCGCATGGTCCGTACTCTGTTGGGCGCCGAGGGCTTCCGTAAAGGCAGCGACCTGTACTTCGAGCGCCATGACGGCCAGGCGGTGACCTGCGACGATTTCATCCAGGCCATGGAAGATGCCAACGGCGTCGACCTGACCCAGTTCAAGCGCTGGTACGTGCAGGCCGGTACTCCGCGCCTGGCAGTCAGCGAAGCCTGGGACGCAGCGGTCGGTCAGTACAGCCTGACGTTCCGCCAGAGCTACCCGCAAACCCCAGATGGCCGCGACAAGCTGCCTTTCGTGATCCCGGTCGAGCTGGGCCTGCTGGATGCCGAAGGCCGCGACCTGCCGTTGCAGCTCGCTGACGAAACCGCCGCGCACGGCACCAGCCGCGTGCTGGCAGTGACCGAGGCCGAGCAGACCTTCGTCTTCCAAGGCCTTACAGCCAAGCCATTGCCATCGCTGCTGCGCGGCTTCAGTGCGCCGGTCAAGCTGAGCTTCCCCTACGACCGCGACCAACTGATGTTCCTCATGCAGCACGACAGCGATGGCTTCAACCGCTGGGAAGCGGGGCAGCAACTGTCGGTGCAGGTGTTGCAGGAGCTGATCGCCCAGCATCAACGCGGCGAGGCGTTCAACCTCGACCCGCGCCTGATCCAGGCCCTGGGCACGGTGCTGGCTGACGAAACCCTCGACCCTGCCATGGTCGCCGAAATGCTCTCGCTGCCGGGCGAGGCCTACCTCACGGAAATCAGCCAGGTGGCCGACGTCGATGCCATCCACGCCGCCCGCGAGTTCGCCCGCACGCAGATCGCCGAGCAGCTGCAGCCACGCCTGTGGGCGCGCTACCAGGCCAACCGTGCGCAGTCGCGCGAAACCGCCTATGTAGCCTCGGCCGAGCACTTCGCCCGCCGCAGCCTGCAGAACATCGCCTTGTCGTATTTGATGCTGACCGGCAACCCGGACGTGCTCGCTGCCACGCTCGAGCAATTCGAGCACTGCGACAACATGACCGAGCGCCTGACCGCCCTGGCCGTGCTGGTCAACTCGCCGTTCAGCGCCGAGCGGGCCAAGGCGCTGGAAGCCTTCGCCGAGCACTTCAAGGACAACCCGCTGGTAATGGACCAGTGGTTCAGCGTTCAGGCCGGCAGTACCCAGCCCGGCGGCTTGGCGCGGGTCAAGGCGCTGATGCAGCACCCGGCCTTCACCCTGAAGAACCCGAACAAGGTGCGTGCGCTGATCGGCGCCTTCGCCGGGCAGAACCTGGTTAATTTCCACGCCGCGGATGGTTCGGGGTATCGCTTCCTGGCCGACCTGGTCATCGAGCTCAACGCCCTCAACCCACAGATCGCCTCGCGCCAGCTGGCGCCGCTGACCCGCTGGCGCAAGTACGACGACGCGCGCCAAGCGTTGATGAAAGGCGAGCTTGAGCGGATTCTGGCGTCCGGGTCGCTGTCGAGCGATGTGTATGAAGTGGTGAGCAAGAGCCTGGCCTGATCGGCTGCGGGTAGGCTTGGCCGGAACTCCTGCGCACGACCGGCTAAGCTTGCCTTGGCGACAACGCCGAGCACAGAGGAAACCCCCCATGCCCGCCAGCCCCGCTGAAACACCACCTCTTCTACACGCCGCCTGCCACTGCGGCGGCGTGCGCTTCACGGTGAGACTGACCGACGGCCTGAACACCGCTCGGCGCTGCAACTGTTCATACTGTCGCATGCGCGGCGCGGTGGCGGTGTCGGCGGATTTGGCCGATGTTCAGGTGACGCAGGGCGAGGCGCTGCTGACGCTGTACCAGTTCAACAGCGCCGAAGCCAGGCACTACTTCTGCTCGACCTGCGGCATCTACACCTTCCATCAACGACGTTCCTCACCCGATCAGTACGGCATCAACGTGGCGTGCATCGAGGGCATGAGCCCGTTCGATTTCGCCGAAGTGCCGGTCACCGAGGGCAGGGCGCATCCGCGTGACCGCGCCGACGGCAAGACGCGCATCGCCGGCTGGCTGCGCTACCAGGCCAACGACGACGCTGCCCAGGGTTGACGCGCTCGGCCATCCGACGCGGGCATTCAGAGTGAGGTATTGAGCTCGGAAATGAGCGTCTCGCGGTATTTCAGCGCTTGCACCGAAGCCTCGCCAAGCAAGCTCGCGACGGCACTGAGCAAGCCCTGGGCGAGCAGGGTGAAGGCGCACATGCTGTTGCTGAAGAACAGGCTGTGGTTGGGCACATAGAAGCTGTGTCGGGCGCTCTTGGCCAGCGGCGAGCTGGCCGAGTCGGTCAACGCCACCACTTCGATGCCGTGCCGAGCCGCCACCTCGGCGGTCACCAGCACGCTTGGGGTGTAGGGGAAGCAGCTGGCAACCACCAGCACGTCGCCTGCCTCCATCTGCGCCAGGGCATCGGCGACGCCCTGGCGGCTGGAATCGAGAATGCTCACATCGGGACGCAGCATGCCCAGGCCATAGGCCATGAACAGCGCCAGCGAGTTGAACTGGCGCATGCCATGCACGCGAACGCGTTTGGCCTGGCTTAGGCGCACCACCACCTCATCGAACACCGCCGAGTCAATCTGCTCGATCATGCTGGCGATATTGGCGCTTTCCTGGCGGCCGAGCCGAGCCAGTTGGCTCAGCGGGCCGTAGTCATCGCCACCGATCACCAGCCGCGAGGCCTGGTCGCTGTAGAAGCTCTGGCCCTCGGTCAGTTCCCGGCGAAACACATCCTGCAGCTTGCTGAAACCGCTGTAGCCCAGGCGCCGGGCCAGGCGTGACAACGTCGAGGCATTGACCCCGAGTTGCTCGGCCAGCTCGGTGATGGACGACACGGCGGCGCGCTGGGGCGACTCGATCAGCGCGGTGAGCGCGCGGGTCGAACTGCTGCCCAGGGCAATGTCGACCTCTCGTTGCTCGATGGCGGTCAGCAACTGTTTGAGGCCGGCCACGGTCTCGGGCAAGTGTTCGCGGGGAAGGGACATCAGGCAATCCATTAACAGTCTACGGAAATCACACCCTCAAGATCCGCGTGACAGGTCTCGCGCTGGGTGTAGACCGCCCATTCTACAGCGCCTGCCTTGAGCTGGAAGACCGCCGTGGCCAGGGTGTTCTCATCGTCCGGGTCATCGGCTGCGCAGCGGTAGATCGGCAGCGGCTCGGCCAACTCGTCACGTAGCATGGCCAGCGCCTGGGCACCATCGAGCTCACCCTCGGCGCTGCCCAGCAACGCTTGCAGCCGCTGCTGCCGCGCCCCGGAGCTGCCGGTGATGCGTTGTGCCAGCGCGGCGAGCGGTGCGTGAACGATGTGGTTGGCATGCCCCTGACGTTGCCCCACCTCGACCAGCGCGACGCCAGCCGAGGTCGCCTCGACACTCACCAGTCGCGCCGAACCGGCCTGGCCGAAGGCGTGATGGAACGCTCCGGCACGCGGCGTACTGGAGACCGCCGCAATGGCCTCTTCCACGCTGCGGGCATCCAGCGAGGCGCGCCCCAAGATCATCCGTGGCAAGCCAGTGGGAATCTCGCTCGGGCGCAGGTTGTTCACCGTCGCCACCACGCCGCAGGCGTTGACCGCGAAGGTGTGCCCGGGGATCGAGCCGGGGTAGGCGAAGCTGGTGAACGCCACGCCTTCATCCGGTGTGACATGCACGATGGCGCAATCCCCGCGCAGTTGCGGCAGGCCATCTTCGTTATGCGCGATCAGGGCGCCGTCTGCGGTCTGCCCGTACACCGTGGTGCAGCCATCGACACTGGGCAGCCCCGGGTAATCACCGCGGCAGTTCCACATGAACACCTCGGCCAACGGCAGCTCTAGGCCTGCGGCGAGGCCTTCGAGTTCCTGCCAGTAGCGAGGGTAGCGGCTGCGCACCAGGGCTTGCATCCGTTGCGCCTTGTCGCTGCCGGCAAGCCCGGCCAGGTGCTGCCACAGCGGCAGTGGGCGCAGTTTGTCGTGCACCGCCGCGCGGCCGAATTCGCCCAGGCGCTGGCCGATCTCGAACGCCGAACCGGCGATGTGAAGTTGAGCGAGCATCGCAAGGCTCCCTAGGACACGTGCTGAAGAAATTCCCGCAGGCGCGGGCTGGGCGGATTGGCGATCAGCGCTTCGGGCTTGCCGTCTTCGGCGATGCGGCCCTTGTCGATGAAGATCAGGCGGCTGGCTACCTTGCGCGCGAAGTCCACCTCGTGGGTGACGATGACCATGGTCATGCCTTCCTCGGCCAGGGCTTTCATCACCGTCAGCACCTCATGGCGCAGTTCCGGGTCGAGCGCCGAGGTCGGCTCGTCGAACAGCATCATCTTGGGCTTGACCGCCAGCGCCCGGGCGATCGCCACGCGCTGCTGCTGACCCCCGGAAAGCTGCGACGGGTAATGATCGGCGCGCTCGGCCAGACCAACCTTGGCCAGCAGTTCGCGGCCGAGTTTGTGCGCCTCGGCCTTGCTCGCCCCGCGTACGCGGATCGGGCCGAAAGCGACGTTTTCCAGGGCGGTCATCTGCGGGAACAGGTGAAACTGCTGGAACACCATGCCGGCTTCCTGGCGAATCAGGCGCTCGTCGACCTTGGGGTCGTTGACCACCAGGCCGTCGACCACCAATTGCCCCTCGGTGATTTCCTCGAGCTTGTTGATGCAGCGCAGCAGGGTCGACTTGCCCGACCCCGATGGCCCGATGATCACCACCACTTCACCGCTGGCGATGTTCAGGTCGATGTTGTGCAGCACTTGGGTGCTGCCGAAGTGCTTGGAAACGTTCTTGAATTCGATCACAGGATTTTCAACCTCGCTTCCATACGGCGCAGGATGTAGCTGAGCACCAGGGTGATGACCAGGTAGATCACGGCGACGGCGGTCCACACTTCCATCGCGCGGAAATTGCCGGCGATCACTTCCTGGCCCTGGCGGGTCAGCTCGGCGACGCCGATGACGATGAACAGCGAGGTGTCCTTGATGCTGACGATCCACTGGTTGCCCAGTGCCGGAATCATGCGCCGGAAGGCCAGCGGGGTGATCACGTAGCGCAGCGTGTCGCGGCGTGACAGGCCCAGGGCCAGGCCCGCCTCACGGAAACCGTTGTTGATCGACAGCACCGCACCGCGGGTGATTTCGCCGATGTAGGCACCGGAGTTGATCATGATGGTGAACACCGCGGCGCCGAACGGGTCGATGCGAATCGGCACCATCAGCGGCAGGGCGAAGTAGATGAACATCACCTGCACCATGATCGGGGTGCCGCGGATCAGTTCGATGAATACCAGGGCGATCCGGCTGCTGAAGAATCCGCCGTAAGCGCGGGCAAAGCCCGCGATTACGCCGATGACGGCGCCGCCGATCAGGCCGAGGATGGAAATCCACAGCGTGAGCTTGGCGCCGTCGAGCAGAACCGGAAGCGCATCCCAGATGGCGCTCCATTGAAATTGCATAGACGTGGCTCTCAGGAAACAGGAAATGGCTTACTGCGGTTGGGTGCCGAACCACTTCTCGTAGATCTGCGCGTAGGTGCCGTTCTCGCGCAGTTTCTTCAGCGCCGCGTTGACCGGCTCACGCAGTTCGCTGCCCTTGGGGAAGCCAATGCCATATTGCTGGGCCATCATCTGCGAGCCCACGGCCTTCACCTTACCTTCGCCAGCGGTCTTGATGTAATAGAGCACGTTCGGGGTGTCGTGCATGGCGGCGTCGACGCGGCCGGTGCGCAGTTCGAGGTAAGCGTTGTCGATGTTGGGGAACTGGCGCAGGTCCTTGGCCTTGAGGTTGGCCTTGGCATAGTCGGCCGCCGAGGTGCCGCTTTTCACTGCCAGGCTCTTGCCGGCGATGTCGGCCTCGCCCTTGATGCTGTCGTTGTCGCTCTGGACCATCAGCAGAAAGCCGCTATCGTAATAACCGTCGGAGAAATCGATGGCCTGCTTGCGTTCTTCCTTGATGGTGATGCCGGCCAGGGCCGCGTCGACGTTACGCGTTTGCAAGGCCGGGATGATGCCGTTGAAGTCCATTGGCTTGAGCGTGTAGCTGACCCCCAGCTCCTTGGCAATCGCCGCCCACAGGTCGATGTCGAAGCCCACGTATTCGTTGCCCTGCTTGAACTCGAACGGTACGAATGCCGTGTCGGTGGCGATCACCAGCTCTTTGCCAGCAGCCATCGAGGTGCTGGAAATGGCCAGCGCAATGGCTGCAAGCGATACCTTGAGAAGTCTTTTCATCGTCTTTCCTCTGTAGTGGGAAGCTCTCGGGTACGCGGGCAGCCCGAGAGAAGGCGGCAGTAGCAAGCGATGGGGGCGGGCCCCTGATTGTTATGGGTGGCGAGTCCGTGCCGGACGTACGTGGCATGCACGTAGGGAGAACGAGGCGTCATGCATCGCAATGCAAATATCCGTTGCTTATGGTTTTGATGCAAGTAATATTTGCACGACACCTGGAGGGTCCCATGAGCCACGTATTGCACCGCAGCCTTACCCAAACCTATCCCACCGCCGTCGCCGGCGACGGTCCATACCTGATCGACAGCAACGGCCGCCGCTACCTCGATGCCAGCGGCGGTGCGGCCGTGTCGTGCCTGGGCCACAGCGATCCAGAGGTGATCGAAGCGATCCGTCAGCAGGTGGGCCAACTGGCCTATGCGCACACCTCGTTCTTCACTACCGAGGTGATGGAAGAGCTGGCCGATTTTCTCGTCGCCCGCGCGCCGGCCGGGCTCGATTCGGTGTATTTCGTTTCCGGGGGGTCCGAAGCGGTCGAGACTGCACTGAAGCTTGCGCGCCAGTACTTCGTGGAAATCGGCCAGCCGAGCCGCAGTCATGTCATCGCCCGGCGCCAGAGCTATCACGGCAACACCCTGGGCGCGCTGGCTGCCGGTGGCAACCAATGGCGCCGCCAGCAGTTCCAGCCGTTGCTGATCGATGTCAGCCACGTCAGCCCTTGCTACGCCTACCGCGACCAGCGCGCCGATGAAACCAGCGAGCAGTACGCCACCCGTCTGGCCGATGAGCTGGACGCCGAAATCCAGCGACTGGGCGCCGACAAGGTCATGGCCTTCATCGCAGAACCGGTGGTCGGCGCGACCCTGGGCGCGGTGCCGGCGGTGGCGGGCTACTTCAAGAAGATTCGTGAGGTCTGCGACCGCCATGGCGTGCTGCTGATTCTCGATGAGGTCATGTGCGGCATGGGCCGTACCGGTTCGCTGTTCGCCGCCGAGCAGGAAGGCATCAGCGCCGACCTGATCACCATCGCCAAAGGCCTGGGCGCCGGTTACCAGCCGATTGGCGCGACCCTGCTCAGCGGCAAGATCCGCGATGCCATCGCCAATGGCTCGGGCTACTTCCAGCACGGTCATACCTATATCGGCCATGCCACGGCGTGCGCCGCCGCGCTGGCGGTGCAAAAAAGCATCGAGGCCCGTGGCCTGCTGAACCAGGTGCAGGTGCAAGGTGAGGCCCTGCAGGCGCGCCTGCAGCAGGCTTTGGGCGAGCACGCGCATGTGGGTGATATCCGCGGGCGCGGGCTGTTCCGCGGTATCGAACTGGTGCAGGATCGCCAGAGCAAGGCGCCGTTCGACCCTGCCCTTAAGCTGCACGCGCGGATCAAGCAGGCGGCCATGGCCCAGGGCCTGATGTGCTACCCCATGGGCGGCACCCTCGATGGCCGCCGCGGCGACCACATCCTTCTGGCGCCGCCCTACATCATCGACGCCAGCCATATCGACGAGATCGCCGAGAAGCTGGTCAAGGCCATCGACACCACCCTCAACGGCCTCTGACGGAGCCAGTATGGACATTCGATCACGTCTGACCCCGTTGCAGCCGGGGCGCATGAGCGCCGACCAGCAGCGCGTGCTCGACGACATTCTGCAAGGCCCTCGCGGCAACCTCGACGGCCCGTTCCTGGCCTGGGTACACAGCCCGGCGCTGGCCGATCACGCCCAGCGCCTGGGCGCCTTCTGCCGCTACGGCACGGCGCTTGAGCTGCGCCTGAGCGAACTGGCGATCCTCACCACCGCGGCGTGGTGGCGCTCTCAGGCCGAGTGGCAGATTCACGAGCCCATCGCCCGCAGCGCAGGGCTTGCCGACAGCGTCATCGACGCGCTCAGGCAGCAGCGCACCCCGCTGTTCGAACGCAGCGATGAACAGTGCGTGTACGACATCGGCAAGACGCTGTACGACACCCGCCGAGTCGACGATGCGCTGTACCAGCGCGGCGTGGAGCTGTTCGGCGAACCGGCCATGGTCGAGCTGATCGGCGTGTTCGGCTACTACGCGCTGGTGGCGATGACCCTGAACGTGTTCGAGGTCAGGCGCGGCACCGGTGCCGACCTGCCGTTCGCCGAGTAGGACAGGCGCCCGACTAGCGTTGGGCCGGCGTTGCCTCGGTCGCGCCATTGGCGTGCTGCGCCAGGCTGGCAAGAAACCGTTCTACATCGCGGTTGCTACGCAGCCGCACGACTTGGCAGTGGCTTGGCGCGCTGCCTGCCAGTCGCTGCATCTTGCGCCGGGCTGAATGGCGCGAGGTCCAGATGTAGCGCAGGAAGGGCGGAAGGTTGCGCAGTTGTTCCGGACAGTTCTCCGGCAAGTCTGCGCGGGTGCTGCCGCGCTGGCTGAAGGTCCTGCGTAGCACCCGATACAGGCGCAACGCCAGTCCCCGGTCGATCCACAGCAACAGGTCGGCGCGGGCCAGACGATTACTCCAAGTCGTGGAGTGGCCACCTTCGAAAATCCAGCGTTCGCCGGCTTCGACCTCATGGCACAGGCGGGTCTTTTCCTCGGGTGTTCGCTCCACCCAGCCGGGTTGCCAATGGATCTTGTCGATATGCACCACGGGCAGGCCGGTGCACTGGCCAAGCCTGCGGGCGAGGGTGCTTTTGCCAGAGCCTGGCTGGCCGATGATCATCACGCGTTGCATGCGAACTCCTTTTCCTGACCTGTCACTCTGCGGGCGGCGGAGTCTACGCAGGTGACTGCCTGAGTGCCAGCGCTACTGCAGCACTGGGCGCGCTGCGGCGTGGTAACAAAATATAACCAGCAGCGCGTTGTATTCCTTTTGCCATCATCGCTAGGATGGCCCATCGCTACTGTGGGTCATTCTTCTGCGCCAATGCACGCCCGCAGGCGGTTTTCTCCAGCGACCCGGCGAAGAACAATAACAGGGGAACAGCATGAGCCAGTGGGCAAGGATGCATGGCAGGCCGTGGGCGTGGGGGTGGTCGATGGCGGCGCTGCTGGTGCTGACCAGCGTCATTTGCGCGGGCCGAGCGCAGGCCGCTGACGATGGGCAATCTGCAATTGCCTCCGAGCGCGCCGCCCACAGCCTGCTGATCGACGCCGCCCAGGCCGGAAAGCGCCTGGTGGTGGTCGGCGATCGTGGGCACATTCTCTATTCCGATAATCAAGGCGGTGCCTGGACCCAGGCCCAGGTGCCCAGCCGGCAGTTGCTCACGGCGGTGTATTTCGTCGACGCCACACACGGCTGGGCGGTCGGCCACGATGCCCAGGTGCTGGCCAGCGAGGACGGCGGCGCCACCTGGCGCAAGCAGTTCGAAGACCTTGCGCGCGAAGCGCCGCTGCTCGATGTGCTGTTTCTCGATACCCACCATGGATTTGCCGTCGGCGCCTATGGCGCGCTGCTGGAAACCCGCAACGGCGGCCAGCAGTGGCACGACGTCAGCGACCGCCTGGACAACCCCGAGCAACTGCACCTCAACGCCATCGCCCATGTGAAGGACCGTGGTCTGTTCATCGTCGGCGAACAAGGCAGCATGTTCCGCTCGGGCGACGACGGGCAGAGCTGGGCATCGGTGCCTGGGCCGTACGAGGGTTCGCTGTTCGGGGTGCTCGGCACTGCCCGCCCGGCAACCCTCTTGGCCTTCGGCCTGCGCGGCAACCTGTTGCGATCCGCAGACTTCGGCGACACCTGGCAGCGCATCACCTTGAGCACTGAACGTGGGCCGTTCGCCGCGGGCCTCTCGGGCGCAGCGCTGCTCGACGATGGTCGCGTGGTGGTGGTCGGCAACGCCGGCAGCGTGCTGGTGAGCGAGGACGACGGCGAGACGTTCACGGTGAACAGCCGCCGCGACCGCATTGCCTTGGCCGCTGTCGCCGGGCTTGCCGACCAGCGGCTGCTGCTGGTCGGGCAGGGCGGTATCCATCTGGCCGACGCCCAGGGTCAGGACCTGGAGGTGCAACCATGAGCCGCCAGACGCCCCGTGCCATGCCCGATGAGCAACAGGCCACCGCGTTGGAGCGGCTGATCTTCAACCATCGCCCGGCGGTGATCATCCTCTGCCTGCTGGTCAGCCTGGTGCTGTTCTGGCAGGCCACGCTGATTCGCCCGTCCACCAGTTTCGAGAAGATGATCCCGCTGCAGCACCCGTTCATCGAACGCATGCTCGAACACCGCAACGATCTGGCCAACTTGGGCAACACCGTGCGCATCGCCGTGGCGGTGAAAGAGGGCGACATCTTCGACCCCGCCTACATGGAGACCCTGCGCCAGATTCACGACGAGGTGTTCTACATTCCAGGCGTCGAGCGCAGTGGCCTCAAATCGCTGTGGAGCCCGAGCGTGCGCTGGACCGAAGTCACCGAAGCGGGCTTTGCCGGTGGCGAGGTGATTCCCACCCCCTATGACGGTTCGCCGGCCAGCCTCGATGCGCTGCGCGACAACGTGCTCAAGTCCGGGCAGATCGGCCGCCTGGTGGCCAATGATTTTCGCTCCAGCATCGTCGATGTGCCATTGCAGGAAAGCTACCCCGACCCGCTCGAACCGTCGCGCCAGCTCAAGCTCGACTACCAGCAGTTCTCGCACCAGCTGGAAGAGAAGATCCGCGACAAGTACCAGGCGCAGAACCCCAACGTCGAGATTCATATCGTCGGCTTTGCCAAGAAGGTCGGTGACCTGATCGACGGGCTGCTGATGGTGGCGCTGTTCTTCGGCGTGGCGTTGCTGATCACCTGGGCGTTGCTGTTGTGGTTCACCGGGTGCCTGCGCAGCACGGTGGCGGTGCTGCTGACCACGCTGGTGGCGGTGGTCTGGCAACTGGGGCTGATGCATGCGGTCGGTTTTGGGCTTGATCCCTACTCGATGCTGGTGCCGTTTCTGATCTTCGCCATCGGTATTTCCCACGGTGTGCAGAAGATCAACGGCATCGCCCTGCAGTCCAGCGACGCCGACAACGCACTGACCGCCGCGCGGCGCACCTTCCGCCAGCTGTTCATCCCCGGGATGATCGCCATCCTCGCCGACGCGGTGGGCTTCATTACCTTGCTGGTCATCGACATCGGGGTGATTCGCGAGCTGGCCATCGGCGCCTCGATCGGCGTGGCGGTGATCGTCTTCACCAACCTGATTCTGCTGCCGGTGGCGATTTCCTATGTCGGCATCAGCCAGAGGGCGGTGGCGCGCAGCAAGGCCGATGCGCACCGCGAACACCCGTTCTGGCGCCTGCTGTCGAACTTTGCCAGCGCGCGGGTGGCACCGCTGTCGGTGGGTCTGGCGCTGCTGGCCTTCGCCGGCGGGCTCTGGTACAGCCAGAACCTGAAGATCGGCGACCTCGACCAGGGCGCACCGGAGCTGCGCCCGGATTCGCGCTACAACCAGGACAACCGCTTCATCATCGAGCACTATTCGACCAGCTCCGATGTGCTGGTGATCATGGTCAAGACCGCCGCCGAGCAGTGCTCGGTGCACAGCACCTTGGCGCCCATCGACGAGTTGATGTGGACACTGCAGAACACCCAGGGGGTGCAGTCGGCGATTTCCCTGGTGACGGTCTCCAAGCAGGTCATCAAGGGCATGAACGAGGGCAGCCTGAAGTGGGAGACGCTGTCGCGTAACGCCGATGTGCTGAACAACTCCATCGCCCGCGCCGACGGCCTGTACAACGCCGACTGCTCCCTGGCGCCGGTGCTGGTGTTTCTCAACGACCACAAGGCCGAGACGCTGCAACGGGTCACCGCCGCCGCTCGCGCCTTCGCCGAGAGCCATGACCGCGATGGCCTGCAGTTCCTCCTGGCCGCTGGCAACGCCGGTATCGAGGCGGCCACCAACGAGGTCATCGAGTCTGCCGAGCTGCGCATCCTGCTGCTGGTCTACCTGTGCGTGGCGGTCATGTGCCTGATCACCTTCCGCTCGTTCGCAGCCACCTTGTGCATCGTGCTGCCGCTGGTGCTGACCTCGGTGCTGGGCAATGCGCTGATGGCCTTCATGGGTATCGGCGTGAAGGTCGCGACCTTGCCGGTGGTGGCCCTCGGTGTGGGCATTGGCGTCGATTACGGCATCTACATCTACAGCCGCCTCGAGCGCTTCCTGCGCGCCGGCCTTTCGTTGCAGGAGGCCTACTACCAGACCCTGCGCTCGACCGGCAAGGCGGTGCTGTTCACCGGTCTGTGCCTGGCGATCGGGGTGTGCACCTGGATGTTCTCGGCCATCAAGTTTCAGGCCGACATGGGCCTGATGCTGACCTTCATGCTGCTGTGGAACATGGTCGGCGCGCTATGGTTGCTGCCGGCACTGGCGCGTTTTCTGATCAGGCCCGAGCGCCTGGCCGGCACGCGAGGCAGCGGTCTGCTGGGCCATTGAGCGGGTATACTGGCGGCCATTTTCATTCAGGTATTTCCATGACCCTTCTCGACGCCCTGCACACCTGCGACATGCTGCTGATCGACGGCCTGCATTGTTTTGACTTCACCCTCGATGACGCCGGCCTGCGCGCCGAATGCATGGACGGCCGACAGCTGCGCCGCTGGCAGTTCAGCGCCGAGCAGCTGGCCGCAGCGCAAGGCCAAGGGGACCAATGGCGGGTGAGCGCTGTCGAAACCGAGCACCTGCTGATCTGCATGAGTGCCCTGCGCGCCCCGGAAGATGAGGAAGATGACGATGAACCGCACCTGCAAGCACCTGCTAAGGATTAGCCTGATGAGCCTGGCCGTGCCCGTCCACTCGGCCACCTTGCTGGTCGGCAGCTACACCGACGGTGCCAGCCATGGCATCTACCGCTATCACTTCGATGCCAGCACCGGGCAGATCGAATCCACCCCGTTGCAGGTGGTGCACGCGGCCAATCCGTCGTGGCTGGAGCTGTCGCCCGACCAGCGTGTGCTGTATGCCGTCAATGAAGACCGTGAAGGTACGGTGAGCAGCTTTGCCGTCGACGTCGACGGCGCCCTGACCGCCCAGGGCAAGGTCACCAGCCAGGGCGGCGAGCCGACCCATGCTAGCCTCAGTCACGACCAGCGCTACCTGTTCGTCGCCAACTACGGGGCTGAAAAGCCAGGCGGCAGCCTGGTGGCGCTGCCGGTGAGCCGCAGCGGCACGTTGCAGGCCCCGGCCCAGCAAGTGCGCCATGCGCCGAGCCAGGTCGATGCCGAGCGCCAGCGCGAGGCGCACATGCATTCAATGGTCGTTGCCCCTGATGGCCAACACGTATACGCCACCGATCTGGGCGCCGACCGCGTGTTCATCTACCGCTACGACGGCGCCCGCGCCGAGCGACCGCTCAAGCCGGCCAGCACCGCCGAGCTGGTGTTGCCGCCGGGCAGCGGGCCGCGGCATCTGGAGTTCGACAGCCGTGGCCGTTTTGCCTACCTGACCTTGGAAATGAGCGCCCAGGTGGCGGTGCTGGCGGTGCACGACGATGGTCGCCTGACGCTGCTCCAGCAACTGCCGCTGACCGAGCACGACGACGTGGCGTTCAAGTCAGCCAGCGGCCTGCACCTGTCGGCCGACGGACGCTTTCTGTACGTCAGCAACCGCGGCAAGGCCAATGAGATCGTGGTGTACCGGGTCAGCCCCGACGATGGCCGCCTGAGCCTGGTGCAACGCCGCGCCAGCGAAGGCGACCACCCGCGCGAATTCGCCCTCGACCCTGACGGGCATTTCCTGCTGGTGGCCAACCAGCACAGCGACGAGATCGTCGTCCTGCGCCGCGACCCGCGCGAAGGCACCCTCGGCGAAGTGGTCCAGCGCCTGCCTCAGCCAGCGCCTTCGGCGTTGGTGTTCGCCAAATCCCCATAACCGCCTACAGGCGGGTGAACTGCGCCGTTCACCCGCTGACCTCCACCTCACTCAAGCCGTTGCCCTGCCGGTGCACTTTGATTTGCACCGGGATGCGCTCGTGCATGTCCTGCACGTGGGAAATCACCGCCACTTTGCGGCCCTGGGCTTGCAGGCCGTCGAGGGCGTCCATGGCCAGTTGCAGGGATTCGGGGTCGAGGCTGCCGAAGCCTTCGTCGATGAACAACGACTCGATGCGCAAGGTGCTCGAGGCCATCGAGGCCAGGCCCAAGGCCAGGGCCAGCGAGACGAGGAAGGTTTCGCCCCCGGACAGCGAATGCACCGAACGCAGTTCGTCGCCCATTTCCGTATCCATCACCAGCAGCCCGAGGGCGCTGCCGCCGCGCTTGAGGCGGTAGCGCCGGGCCAGCTGGCGCAGTTGTGCGTTGGCGTGGTGCAGCAACAGGTCGAGGTTGTAGCCCTGGGCGATCTTGCGGAACACATCGCCTGAGGCCGAGCCGATCAATGTGTTCAGGCGCGCCCAGCGCTGCCACTGCTGCTGGGCCTGCTCGATGTCAGCGGCAAGCGCCGCACTGGCCTGCTGGCGACGCTGGTCGTCGGCCTGCTGCGCGCGCAGCTCGGCGCAGTGTTGCTCGCGCTGGGCAAGACTTGCCTGGATGTCGTCCCGCGCCTGCTGCAAGGCCTCGGCGGGCAGGGGTTCGGCTGCTGACTGCTGATGGTTGTGCACCCACTCGTCACGTTCCTGGACCCGCACGGCGGCCTGTTGCAGCGCGCTGTCGGCAGCCTGCAGGCGCTGACGCAAGGCACCCAGCTGGGTTTCGTCGACCGCCAGCAGACGCTCAAGGGTGGCGTCGTCGAAGCTGGCATGCTCGGCGCGCCACTGATCGATGGCCTCCTGCAACTGTTGCTGCTCGACGGTCAGTTCCGCCTGACGGGCCTGGTTGGCCTTGAGTTCAGTGGCCAGTTGCAGGGCCTCGTTATGCGCCTGCTGCAAGGCCTGGGCGGTTTCGCCCTCGCCCTGGCGCGCCTGTTCCAGCTCGCGTTGCAGGTGCTGCTGCCAGGCCTGGGCGCTCGGGTGGCTGCCGAGCAGCTCGCCGAGCGACTCGCCGGCTTGGCGGTGCTGGGCGTCGAGACGTTCTAGCTCGGCCTGGCGCTGTTGCTGCTGGGCGCTGTGGTGCTGTTGTTGATCGAGCAGGCGCTGCAGGTGTTGCTCGCGCTGCTGCTGCGCCTGGTGCAATTCGTGGCGCTGGTCGAGCTGCTGCAAACGTTCGGCGAGCAGCCGGTCAAGCTCAAGGAAGGCCGCGGCCGGCGCCTCGCGCAGGGCCTTGAGGTGCGCCTCGGGCAGCAGCTCGGCAAACTCGGCCAGTGCCTGTTCGAGGCGCTGCTGATCGGCCTCCAGCGCGCTGCGCTGCTGCTCCAGGCGTTGCTGGGCCTGCTGCTGTGCCTGCTGGGCGCTGTGCACTTGGGCGGTGTGCTGGGCAACGTCGCGTTGCAGGCGGGTGAGGGTGGCCTGGCGTTGCTCGTCGCGGCTGATCTCTTGCTCGAGGCGTCGTGCCTGCGCTTGAAGCCAGTCTGCGCGGGCTGTTTCGGCCTGGGCGTCGAGGCCGGCCCACAGGGCATGGCCGCGCAGCTGCTGGTCGAGCGGCTGGCACTGCTCGCTCAGTTGCTGATGCTGTTGCTGCGCGTCCTTGTACTGGGCGTTGGCCACGCCCAGCTCGGTGCGCAGGGTGGTGAGCCGCTCGCCGAGCTCACGCACCTGGGCCTTGGCGGTGTCTTCTTCGTGCTGATCGTGCTCACCGAGGCTTGCGAGCAGCGCCTGAGCATCGTGGAAGGGGTGTTCGAGGCTGCCGCAGACGCTGCACGGCTCGCCCTCACGCAACTGCTCGCGCAGCGCTTCGACGCTCTTGTCGCGGGCCAGGCGCTGACGTTCGAGCACTTGCTGGATCACCGTCAGAGCCTGTTCGGCGGCGCTGAATTCGGCTTTGGCGGCGGTGCCGGCGGCGATCAGTTGCTGACGCTGTTGCAGGACCTGCTGCTGACGCTCGGCGAGTGCCTGCAAACCCTGTTGCAGCTCCTGTTCGCGGCTGTACAGGCGGCTGAACTCATCGACGCTGCGCTGCTGCCTGCGGTTGTCCTGAAGCATGGAGCTGAGCAGCTCGAGCTGCTCGGCCACCGCCTGCGGCTCGACCTTGGCCTCGCGGTAGAGCAGTTCCAGGTCTTGCTGCTGGGCCTGGGCGTGGGCGCTGGCCTGGCTCAGTTGCGCCTGCAAGGCCGGCAGTTCTTCAGCGCCCTGCTGCAACCGGTTGCCGATTTGCAGCAGTTGCTGGAGCTGGCCGCGATAGGCCTGCCAGGCCTCGCCAAGGCTCGCCAACTCTGCGCTGCCGGCCAGCGCCTGGTCGACCTGCTGCAGCGCGTGCTGGTCACGCTGCTGCGCCTCGTGCAGTTGCTGGTGCTGTTGCTGCAAGGCCGCGCCGGCGTGCTCGGCCTCGGTTGCTGCGGTACGCGCGGTACCCCGCTCGCCGTGCAGGCGGGCGAGAGCTTCCTCGGCGGAGAACGCCTGGCGCAGGCGCGGTGCGGCCTCATCCAGGGCCTGCTGGCGTTGGCCCATGTGCTCGCGAGCGGCGTGCAGGGCCTGCTCGAGCTCGGCACTGCGCGTCTGCACGCTGGCCTGCCGTTGTCGTTGCGCAAGCAGCGCCTCGCCCAGCGGCTGCAACTGCGTGAGCAACTGGCGCTGGCGCTGGAACTGATGGCGCTGCGGCGCCAGGCGCTCCAGACGCTGCACGTCGTCGCGTTGCGCGCTCAGCGACTCGGCATGCTGCTGCGCCTCGCTGAGCGCCTGGCGGGCGCTGTGTTGCTGCTGCAGCAGGCGCTGCAATTCGGCTGCCCAGGCGCGTTGCTGTTCCAACTCGCGCTGGCGCTGTTGCTCGGCCTTGAGCTGTTGCTGGGCCTGGTCGAGGGTTGCATCGAGCTCCAGGCGCGCCTCGCTGGCCATGGGCAGCAGGTGGCTGGCGCGTTCCTGCAAGGCGCGGTAGGTGTCGCCGGCATCGCGCGCCCTGGCAAACGCGCCTTGGCCAAGACGGGTGTAGATCGAGGTGTTGGTGAGCTTTTCCAGCAGTTCGCTGCGGTCGCGGTCGTTGGCCTTGAGGAAGGCGCTGAACTCGCTTTGCGCCAGCATCACGGCACGGGTGAACTGCTCGAAGTTCAGGCCCAGGCGGGATTCGATCAGCTCTTTGTATTCCTGCTTGCCACTGCCCAGCAGTTGCTCGGCGTCGAGGTCGTACAGGCTCTGGCGGCTGGCCTGCAACTTGCCGCCGGCCTTGTCGCGGGCGCGGTTGGCTTCCCAGCGGGCGCGGTAGCGGTGGCCGTCGATGCCGATGAAATCCACTTCGGCAAAGCCACTGCCACTGCCGCGGCGCAGCAGGTTGCGCGGATCGGCGGTGGGAATGTCGCCGTCGGCATCCGGCACCTTGGCTTCGCGGGCGATGGCGTTGAGCCGCGGCACGCTGCCGAACAGCGCCAGGCACAGGGCATCGAGCAGGGTGCTCTTGCCGGCGCCGGTGGGGCCGGTGATGGCGAACAATCCGGCGCTGAGCAGCGGCTCGGCGGTAAAGTCGATGTCCACCGGGCCTGCCAGCGAGGCCAGGTTCTTCAGGCGAATGGCAAGAATCTTCATGGCTGGGCCTCGTGCTGATGGGCGTCCTGCAACAGTTCGGCGAAGTCGGCCAGGGTCTGTTCGTCGGCCTCACTGCCGTAGGCCTGCTGCCAGGCGCGGCTGAACAGGTCCTGCGGAGTGATCTGGCTGAGTTCGACGAAGCCCTGGGCCTGGTCGTCGGCCGCGCCGGCGCCGCTGTACTCGGCGCTGATGCGCACCAGGCGCACGGCTTTTTCGCTGAGCGCGCTGTCGACTTGCTGGCGCAGATCAGGCTGCGGCTCGTCGAGGCGCACGCGCACTTCCAGCCACGGCTGGTGGTTGGGGTCTTGCAGCAAATCCGGCGCAGGCAGCTCGGCCAGTTGCGCCAATACCTCGGCCAGTGGCGCCGGGCCGATGCGCAGCAGCGCCACCGCCCGCGGCACCAGGCGCGCCTCGACACTCACCAGCTGCGCGCCTTGCAGCTCGACTTCCAGCACCTGGTGCGGGTAGTTGATTTCCGCGAACGACAGCGGCAACGGCGAGCCGCTGTAGCGGATGCGCTCTTCGCGGTTGACCTTCTGCGGCTTGTGCAGATGGCCCAGGGCGACATAGGCGATGCTGGGGTCGAACAGCCGCGCCGGCAGCGCTTCGGCATTGCCGATGATCAGGCTGCGTTCGGAATCTTCCGAGACCGAGCCGCCGGCCATGTGCGCGTGGCTGATGGCCACCAGCGCCTGGTCCTTGCCACGCTTGCGCAGCGCCGCTGCGGTCAGTTGCTCGTGCACCGTGGCGATGCCCTTGAGGTAGTCGTCACCCAGGTGCGGCCCGGTCACTTCCGCCGGGCGCAGGAACGGCAGCGCCAGGCACCAGGCGCACACCTTGCCGCGTGCGTTGGTCAGTGGAATCAGTAGCCGCTCGGCATCGAGCTGGCCTTCGTCGAGCCAGTGCACCCGGCCCAGGGCATGGGTGCGCAGACGCCGCATCAGCGCCGCGGGCAGCTCGACCCGCGAGCCGGAATCGTGGTTGCCGGCGATCATCACGATGTCGAGCTTGGGCTGTTGCTCGTGGGCACGGACGATGAAGTCGTACAACCGCTCCTGGGCCTTGACCGGCGGGTTGACGGTGTCGAACAGGTCGCCGGCGATCAGCAAGGCATCGGGCTGACGCAGTTGCAGTTGGCCGAGCAGCCATTCAAGGAAACAGGCATGTTCGAAGTCGCGATCCTGGCCGTGCAGGCTCTGACCAAGGTGCCAGTCGGAGGTGTGAAACAGACGCATGAATGACCTGTGTGATGAAGTCGGGCCAGCAGCGGGCCAGATGGGGAGGAGGGCGGTGCGCGTGGCGGCTATGGTAACTCATTGGCAGCGTTCGCCGGGCATGTGCGAAGGTGCCATGTGGGCGTTGGCTATCCCGAATCGGCAGCCTTTGCAGCGCCTGACGGCGGGCCGTGAACCCGCCTGGGGCACGGCTTTCCTGGCTGCCAATTTGGGCTAACGCCTGCGCCTGCAGGGGCCTAGGATCGAAAACGTCAGCACCCACTACAACAAAGTTCTCGGCCCATGCGCCGATATGACGATCGGCGTTGACTCAACCTACAGCGACTGCCTCATACAATAAGGTCAAGATCATGAGCGTATCCGAGAGTTCGCCGGCAGCTTCCACAGAGCTGCGGCGCGGCGCCCTGAGCGTCGGTTTCATCATCTTCTTCGTCATCTCGGCCGCCAGCCCCCTGAGTGTGCTGGCCGGTGGTTTCCCGATCGGCATCATGCTCGGCAATGGTGCCGGCACACCGGCGTTGCTGCTGCTGGCCCTGGCCGTGCTGCTGACCTTCGCCGTCGGCTACACCACCATGGCCCGCCACGTGACCAACGCCGGCGGCTTCTATGCCTTCTCGTCACGCGGCCTGGGCGGCATGGCGGGCGGCGCTTCCGGGGTGCTGGCGATGCTGGCCTACAACATCCTGCAGGTGGGCTTGTACGGCATGTTCGGTGGCGTGGTGTCAGGCACCATGTCCAGCGTGTTCGCCATCGACCTGCCGTGGTGGGCCTATTCGCTGATGGCCATGGCCAGCATCGCGGTGCTGGGCTACCGCAACATCGACCTCTCGGCGCGGGTGCTGTCGTTCATCGTGGTGGCCGAATACCTGGCGATTCTGGTGCTGGACATCGCCATTCTGCGCAGCGGTGGTGACAGCGGGGTCAATTTCGACTCGTTCAAATCTGAATACGTATTCAGCGGCACGCCGTCGATCGGCCTGCTGTTCTGCTTCGCCGCCTTCATCGGCTTCGAGGCCACCACCATCTATGGCGAGGAAGCGAAGAACCCGTCGCGGGCCATTCCCATCGCCACCTACGTATCGGTGCTGCTGATCGGCTGCTTCTATGCGCTGTCGATCTGGTCGATGGTGGTGGGCGTTGGCGCCGACAAGATCGTCTCGGTGCTGCAGGGGCTGGCGGATCCGACCACCTTCATCTACGGGCTGTCAGATCACTTCGTCGGCCCGCAACTGACCCAGGTCATCCGCGTGCTGTTCATCGTCAGCATCTACGCCGGCCTGCTGGCCTTCCACAACTCGGCGGCGCGCTACTTCTACGCCATCGGCCGCGACGGCCTGCTGCCGCGGGCGCTGGGCTCGACCCATCGCATCCACCAGAGCCCGCACCGCGGCTCGGCCTTGCAAAGCCTGATCGCGGCGGTGGTGGTGCTGATCTTCGCGGCCATGGAAGCCGACCCGATCCTGCAACTGTTCGCCTGGTTCTCGAGCCTGGCCACGCTGTGCCTGATCCTGCTGATGGCGATCACCTCGGCCGCCGTGCTGATGTACCTCAAGCGCAATCCGCAGCTCAAGCTGGGCGTGCTGCGCCGCGTCGTGTTCCCGGTGTTCTCGTGCCTGGCGCTGAGTTTCGTGCTGATCATCGCGGTGGTGCACTTCGAGGTGCTGACCGGCTCCAGCAAGGCGCTGTCCTACGCGCTGTGCTCGCTGATTCCGGCGGCGTTGATCGTCGGCCTGGTGCTGGCCGCACGCTTGCGCCGCAGGTCCCCGACCTGCTTCGAGGCACTGGGCAGTCACAAGCTCTGACCTACAGGGGAGGGCGGCGCGCCTAGCGGCGCCCTTCAAGCGCCATACGCACGGCAAGGCCGATGAGCACCGTACCCATCAACCAGCGCTGGACGATCTGCCACAACGGCCGGCTGACGAAGAACGCCGCGATGCTGCCGGCCATGACGGCGATCAGCGCGTTGACGCTGACACTGATGACGATCTGCGTGAAGCCCAGCACCAGCGACTGCGCCAGCACGCTGGCATGCTCGCCGGGGCTGATGAACTGCGGCAACAGCGACATGTACATGACCGCGATCTTCGGGTTCAGCAGGTTGGTGACCAATCCCATCATGAACAGTTTGCGCGGGCTGTCCTTGGGCAGGTCCTGCACTTCGAAGGCCGAGCGCGCACCAGGCTTGAGCGCCTGCCAGGCCAGGTACAACAGGTACAGCGCACCGCCCAGACGCAGCGCGTCATAGGCGTGCGGCACCGCCAGCAGCAAGGCGGTGATGCCCAGCGCCGCGCAGGCCATGTACACGACGAACCCCAGCGCAACGCCGCCGAGGGAAATCAGGCCGGCTGCGCGGCCCTGGCAGATCGAGCGAGAGATCAGATAAATCATGTTCGGACCGGGCGTCAGCACCATGCCGAGCGATATCAGCGCGTAGGCCAGCCAGTTGGACAGTTCGGGCATGCAACGACTCCTCAGCACCGGGGCAGTCGCGGCCAGCGCGCGTGCCCCAGGCGCGATCGACACAAGGGGATGGTGGCGCCGAGTGTGGCGCCTGCAGCAGGCCCGCGTTAGTCACAGATCGCCTGGAAAAACGCCATACAGCGCGGCGCGGTCAGGCGCTGCGGGTGGGCGCCGAGCGCTGTGCCTGGATGTTCTCGGCAATGCGCTGGGCCGTGTCGATCAGGCGGTCGCGTACCGCGTCCTGGCGCAGCAGACGGAAGTCGTGGCTGCTGCCCACCGCCGAGATACTGCCCAGCACATCCTTGTGCTCGACGCTGACGATCGGCGCGGCGATGCCGGTGAGGCCGGTGTTGAGTTCCTCGTGGGTGATGCAGTAGCCGTCGCGGCGAATCTTCTTCGCGGCGCGGGCGAATTCCGACCACGGGCGCTGGCTGTAGGGGTGAGCGGGGTCGTTGGCGATGTGCTGCTCGAACAGCTGTTGCAGGCGTTTGCCCTTCTGCGCGGCGACCAGCACTTTCGATTGCGCGCCGCGAAACAGCGGCAGCGGATGGCCGCGGCCAAAGGCGAAGGTCGCCGTGTCGTAGGCCTCGGTGATGTAGGTGTTGATGATGTGGCCGTCGTAGAAAACGCTGGCGAACACCGCAAGGCCGGTGTCGCGGGCCAGCTGGTTCATCAGCGCGCGGCCGGCACTGAGGATCGGATCGTACTGACGCATCATCCAGTCCAGTTCGATGATTCGCGGCCCCAGGCCGTAGCTGCCGGCACCGACTCGGGTGAGCAGGCCGGCTTCGCACAACTCCTTGACGTAGCGGTACACCGTGGCCCGCGACAGGCCCATGCGCTCGACGATGGTGTCCGGGTCGATTTGCAGTTGCTGCGCACCGAACAGGTCCAGCACGCCCAGCGTCTTGCTCAAGCTGCCCATGGCAGGCTCCTCATTAGGTGCGGTCGGGTGAAAAGGCGAGTCATTTGGCACTGCGATTGGCTGAGACTATATCGCTAATAATCGAGATTAAAAAGCGCCTTAAAATCTCATTTGTCTCATATTTTGAGTAAAAAACTAAAAATAGCTTGTCTGGATTTTCGAATGATGGAATAAATCCTGAAAAACAACGCCAGCCTGCGAGGCCCGACCCATGAATGGTGCTGAACTCATCCTCAAAGCCGCCGCCGCCAGCGGCGTCGAGTACTGCTTTGCCAACCCGGGAACCACTGAAATCCCGCTGGTGGCGGCCATCGCCAAGAGCCCGGCGCTGAGCTTCAAGCCAGTACTGTCGCTGTTCGAAGGCGTATGTACCGGTGCTGCCGACGGCTACGGGCGCATCGCCGGCAAGCCGGCCATGACCCTCACTCACCTGGGCCCAGGTTTTGCCAACGGCATCGCCAACCTGCACAACGCCCGCCGTGCCAACACGCCAATCGTCAACGTCATCGGCGACCACGCCTCCTGGCACGTGAATTACGACCCACCGCTTGCCAGCGACATCGAAGCGCTGGCCGGTGCGGTGTCCGGTTGGGTGCGCACCTCGAGGCATGCCGAGCGTGTCGGTGAAGACCTGCAAAGCGCCGTGCAGGCGGCCTGGCAGCCGCGTGGACAGATCGCCAGCCTGATTCTGCCGATGGACCTGCAAGCCGCCGAGGTCAGCGCCAGTGCTGGCGCCTTCGCCCCGCTGCAGGCGCCGGTGCGGCGCTTTGCCGGCGACAAGGTCGAGCAGGTGGCGCGCGAGCTGGCCGCAGGCAAGCGCCTGGTGTTCATCGTCGGTGATGTGGGCCTGAGCGCCGAAGGCCTGCAAGCGGCCGGGCGCCTGGCCAACCTGCCGGCGGTGCGTATGTTCGCCGAGACCTTCCCACGGGTCAGTCACCGCGGTGGCGGCCTGCCGGACCTGGACCGGCTGCCGTACTTCCCCGAAGTCGCCATCGAAATTCTCGAGCAGTACGACCTGGTGGTGTGCGCCGGTGTGCCCGAGCCGATCAGCTACTTCGGCTACGAAGGCATCCCCTCACGCCTAGCCGAACGCTCGCGCCTGCTGTCGCTGGCCGAGGTCGGCGACGATGTGGTCGGCGCGCTCTCGGCACTGGCCGATGCGCTCGATGCACCGGCCTTCACTCCGGTCGAACAAGGCATCGAGCTGCCGCCCGGCGAAGACGCGCTGAGCCCACAGTCGATCGGCCGCGTGCTGTCGGCAGCGCTGCCCCACGACTGCATCGTTTCCATCGAAGGCGGCACCTGCGGCTACCCGTTCTTCACCGCCTCGGCGCGGGCTGCCCGCCACCGGGTGCTGACCAACACCGGCGGCGCCATCGGCCAGGGCATTCCCGCAGGCTTCGGCGCGGCCCTGGCCGAGCCTGGCAACACGGTGTTCTGCCTGCAATCGGACGGCAGCGCGCAGTACACCATCCAGACCCTGTGGAGCATCGCCCGCGAACAACTGCCGGTGGTGATCCTGATCGCCGCCAACCACCGCTACGCCATTTTGCAGAACGAGCTGCGCCGCTACGGGGTGACCGAGTTCGGCCCGCAGGCCCTGGCGCTGACCGAACTGGATCGCCCACGCGTCGACTGGAAAGCCCTGGCCAAAGGCTACGGCGTGCCTGCCAGCAGCGTGCGCAGCAACGCCGAACTGCATGTGGCACTGGCTCAGGCCATTGCCGCGAAAGCCCCTTGCCTGATCGAAATGGAGCTGTGAACCATGAGTGAGATCGCGCTACTGCCCGCTGTTGAAACCTTTCTCGCCAAGCCCCAGCGCCTGTTCATCGGCGGCAGCTGGCAGGAGGCTACCCATGGCCGGCGCTTTGCCGTGGAAAACCCGGCCACGGCCACCGTGTTCAATGAGGTCGCCGAGGGCGATGAAGCCGACGTCGATGCCGCCGTCGCCGCCGCCCGCGCCGCCTTCGAAGGGCCGTGGCGGCGCGAGTCGCCGGCGCGGCGCAGCGTGCTGCTGTACCGCCTGGCCGAGCTGATCGAGGCGCACAACGAAGAGCTGGCGCAGCTGATCACCCTGGAAAACGGCAAACCCATCGGCAATGCCCGGGGCGAAGCGGCCAGCGCCGCCAATATCGTTCGCTACTTCGCCGGCTGGCCGACCAAGATCGAAGGCAGCACCCTGCCGGTGTCGCCGGCAAGCGGCGCGCCGATGCTCAACTACACCCTGCGTGAGCCGGTGGGCGTGTGCGCGCTGATCGTGCCGTGGAACTTCCCGCTGAACATGTGCGTGTGGAAGCTCGGCCCGGTGCTGGCAACCGGCTGCACCGCCGTGCTCAAGCCTGCCGAGCAGACCCCACTGGTGGCCGTGCGCCTGGTGCAGTTGATCGAGCAGGCCGGCTTTCCGGCGGGCGTGGTCAACCTGGTCACCGGCCTTGGCCTGCGCACCGGCGCGCCGCTGGCGGCGCATGCCGATGTCGACAAGATCGCCTTCACCGGTTCCACCCAGGTCGGTCGGCTGATCGCCCAGGCCGCCACCGGCAACATGAAAAAAGTCTCGCTGGAACTGGGCGGCAAGTCGCCGAACATCATCCTGCCTGACGCCGACATCGTGCGGGCGGCCAAGGGCGCGGCTGACGGCATCTTCTACAACCAGGGCCAGGTGTGCACCGCCGCATCGCGGCTGTACGTGCACGAGTCGGTGCTCGACCAGGTACTTGAAGAGCTGCGTCGGCATGCCCGCAGCCACGTCATCGGCGCTGGCCTGAACAGCTCCACCACCCTCGGCCCGCTGGTTTCCGAACGGCAACTGGCGACGGTCAACGGCTACCTGGAGCGCGGCGTCGCCGAAGGCGCCGAGCTGATCGCCGGTGGCAAACGCCCTGAACACCTGGAACGTGGCCACTTCGTCGAGCCGACCGTGTTCCTCGACCGCGCCGAACGCGCCTGCGTGGCCCGTGAAGAAATCTTCGGCCCGGTGCTGACGGTGATGAGCTGGTCGGACGTCGACGAGCTCGCGGTGCGCGCCAACGACTCGCCCTATGGTCTTGCCGCCGGTCTGTGGACCCGCGACCTGCGCTCGGCGCACCGCCTGGCGGCGCAACTCAAGGCCGGTTCGGTGTGGATCAACTGTTGGAACGTGGTCGATCCGGCCTCGCCCTTCGGTGGCTACAAGCAGTCCGGCTGGGGCCGGGAAATGGGCAAGCATGTGATCGACGCCTACACCGAGACCAAAAGCGTCTACGTCGACCTGGCCTGATCACACGACAACCGCTGAGCAAACGACAACAAGAGGAACGATCATGGATCTGCAACTACAAGACCGCGTCGCCATCGTCACCGGCGGCGGCATGGGCATCGGCAAGGAAGTGGCACGCTTTCTGTCCCAGGAAGGCTGCAAGGTGGTGATCTGCGCCCGGCGCATGGAATACCTGCGCCCGGCTGCCGATGAAATCAGCAGCGAAACCGGCAATGAAGTGCTGCCGCTGTTCTGCGACACCAACGACATGACCGCGGTGGATGAGATGGTCAAACAGGCCCACGCCCATTTCGGTCGCATCGACATCCTGGTCAATGGCGCCGCTGCGCCGTCGGGCGTGGTGCGCAACGACATCGAGTTCGCCGGCGACGATGAACTGCTGGCCGACATGAACACCAAGGTGATCGGCTACTTCCGCTGCGCCAAGGCGGTGACCCCGCACATGAAGGCCCAGGGCTTTGGCCGCATCATCAATATCGGCGGCCTCACCGGACGCAGCAGCAAGGTGCTGTCGGGCATGCGCAACCTGGCCATCGCGCACATGACCAAGACCCTCTCCGACCAGCTCGGCCCGTCGGGCATCACCGTCAACCTGATTCACCCAGGCGTGGTCGACACCCCACACATCCACGAGCTGTACGAGCGCGAAGGGGTCAAGCAGAACAAGACCGCGCAGCAGGTCGAGCAGGCCTACATCGACGCAACGCCGATCCGCCGCACCTTGCAGCCGATCGAAATGGGCTGGCTGATCGGTTTCCTGGCTTCGCCCAAAGCCGGCGCCGTGACCGGCGAATCCATCGGCATCGACGGCGGCCTGACCCGCGGCATCTTCATCTGAGGAGGCACTCATGAGCACTGGAACCCTGTTGGTGGCCACCGTTGGCCAAGCCGTGATCCGCAGCGCCGACGATGGCAAGACCTGGCATCGCCTGGGCCTGGGCCAGGATCTGGAATTCGACGCCATCACCCGCTCGCTGAGCGTGGCGCCGTCTGCGCCGGAAGTGATCTACGCCGGCACCGATGTCGGCCTGTGCGTCAGCCATGACGTCGGCGGCAAATGGACCCGCGTCGATTCGCCATTCAACGGCGAAACCGTGTGGAAGGTGGCGGTCGATCCGCAAGACCCGCAGCGCATCTTCGTCGGCACCGGGGCGCCGTCACGCGCCGTGCTCTGGCGCACCACCGATGCCGGGGCCAACTGGTATCGCGTACCGGTGGAAATCCCCGAGTTCTGCGACGGTGTCAGCAAGCCGCGCCTGCTGGCCTTTGCCTACGACCCTACCGACCGCCAGCAGGTCTGGTTTGGTCTGGAAGAGGGCGGGCTGTTCCACAGCCGCGACGGCGGCGACACCTTCACCCGCATCGACGACCGCCTGCTGTGGGACTACAACTCCGACATCCACAACATCGTCGTGCTGCCTAACCATGGGCAGAAAGTCATCGTCGTGGTCTGCGTCAACGCGGTGTACCGCAGCCTCGATGAGGGCGCGACCTGGACCGGCATCATCGGCGCCGAAGCCTTCGGCCTGTACTACGTGCGCGTGCTCAACGCGCCGCAGGGCAGTGAAGACACCCTGTACCTGAGCATTTCCGACGGCACCCCCGGCACCACCAGCAAGGTGCTGGTGTCGCACGACGCCGCGCAAAGCTGGGAAGTGCTGCCGCTGTCGCAGCAGCCCAACTCCTGCGTGTGGGCGATTGCCTTCAACCCGGCCAACCCCAAACAGATGCTTGCCGGCACCAAGTACGGCCACCTGTTCACCTCGGAAAACGGCGGCTTGGGCTGGCAGAAGCAGTGGCGCGAGTTCAGCGAAATCGCCGACGTGCTGTGGACCCCGGCGGTGGCGCAGATCAAGGCCGGACACAAATCCGTCGTTACCCAAAAGTGAGGGCCAGGCCATGCAGATCGACATTTTGCGCACGCACATTTCACTGTTCGTGACCGACCCGGACGCCTCCGCGCTGTGGTACGCCGACGTGCTCGGCATGCACGAAAGCGCGCGCGGCGAGGCCTGGGTGATGATGGCCTTCGGCAGCAAGCACCATGACATCGCGCTGATCAAGGCCGAGCCCGGCGCCCATCAGGGCGGCCTGGGCCTGCAGCACTACGGGCTGGAGGTGGCCGGCGACATGACCACCCTGCGCGAGCTGTACGGCATGTTGCTGAGCAAGGGGGTGGAGATCGTCAAGATCACCGATCACGAGATCGGCAATGGCCTGTACTTCCATGACCCGGACGGCAACCGCCTGGAATTCTTCTTCGAAACCGAACACGACGACGCGGTGGCCAAAGCGCGCTTCAAGGCCGCCGGAGCGCCGAGCCGCAACTTCACCGTCGACCCACTCTGAGCAGGAGCCTGCAGACATGAAAGCCAAGAATTTCGCCGACTATCACATTCGCAAGTGGTACAGCTTCACCGAAGAAACCCTGGCCAATGAAAGCGGCCAACTGGCCGATGGCGAGCCGCTGTACAAGTACGTCATCGCTGCGGCGATCCATAACCCGTACGCCGGGCGCTTCAGCGAGAACCTCGATGAGCTGATCGCCGCTTCGCCGCAACTGGGCGAGGAATTCGGCCGGCGCATCCAGGAACTGGCCGCCGGGCGCACGGTGATCAGCTACGGCAAGGCCTGCCTGGTCGGTGCCAATGGCGAGTACGAGCACGGCAACGCCTTCCTCACCAACCCGGCCGCCGATCCGATCCGCGTGGCGCTGGGTGGTGGCAAGTCGTGGGTGCCCTCGACCGGCAAGCGCGGCGCACCGGGGGTGACCATCGACATTCCGCTGGCGCACAAGGATGCCCTGTACGTGCGCTCGCACTACGACACGGTGTCGGCCTCGTTCGGCGACGGTCCGGCGGCCGATGAAGTGATCATCATCTGGGCGTTCGCCACCCGTGGCCGACTGCACGCACGCCTGGGCGGCCTGAGCGCTGATGCGATCCAGGGCGACAACGGCCTGACCTGATCCACCGACTCGGCATGGAGTAGCGCAATGCCTGCCAAAAGCCTGTTCCTGCATAACCGCACGTTGCTCTCGCTGCATGTTCTGCAGTGGGGCCGTGCCGATGCCACCCCGGTGATCCTCCTGCACGGTCTGCGCGCCTATGCGCAGACCTGGGAGTCGCTGGCCCATGCGCTGGGCGATGACTATTGCGTCTACGCCCTCGACCAGCGCGGACGCGGCCTGAGCAGTTGGGCCGCAGCGCGCACCTATTGCACCGACTATTACGTGCAAGACCTCGAAGACCTGGTCGAGCACCTGCAACTCGAGCGCTTCCTGCTGGTGGGCCATTCGCTCGGCGGGGCCAACGCCCTGGAGTACGCACGGCGTCATCCCGGCAAGCTGCTCGGGCTGGTGATCGAGGACATCGGCCCCGGCTCCTCGAGCGTCGGCGACGGTGCCGCGCGCATTCGCCGCGAGATGCAGCAGACGCCCAACCTGTTCAGCGACTGGGCCAGTGCCGAGGCGTTCTGGCGCAGTTCGCGTCCGGGGCTGTCGGCCCAGGCGCTGGCCTCGCGCCTGGAACACTCGATGAAGCAAACGGCCGATGGCATCGCCTGGCGTCACGACCAACAGGGCATTGCCGAGGCGCGCCTGAGCATCACCCCGACCGACCTGTGGCCGGCGGTGCGCGCGCTGGACTGCCCGACGCTGTTCATTCGCGGCGGCCGCTCGGATTTCCTCCCGGCGGCGACCTTGGCCGAGATGCAGGCGGCCAACGCCTGCGTGCAGGCGGTCGAGATACCCGACGCCAGCCATTACGTGCACGATGACCAGAGCGCTGCGTTCAACGCGGCGGTCAGCGACTTTTTCAACCGGCTGCGTGCCTAGACGCTGGAGCGACCGTGCGTGCCAGCGCCTGACCAACCCCAACAGCAACGTATAAGAAACGGGTGAACGATCATGAAACGCGAGACGACTCAGGTAGTCATCGTCGGCGGTGGACCCAACGGCGTCACTGCGGCCCATTACATGGGCCAGAACGGCATCGACTGCGTGGTACTGGAACTGGCCGAAGGCATTCTGCCGTACCCGCGTGCGGTGGGCATGGACGATGAAGCCCTGCGCGTGCTGCAGGGCATCGGCTTGGCCGACATCGCCGTGCGCGACATGATCTGCGACGTGCCGCTGCGCTACTACAATGCCCGCGGCGTGTGTTTTGCCGAGGTCAAGCCGACGGTGGCCGAGTACGGCTGGCCGATGCGCAACATCTTCATGCAGCAACTGCTCGAAGGCACCCTGCGCGAAGAGCTGGTACGCCATCGCAGCGTCGAGCTGCGCCAGGGCCATGAAATGCTCGACCTGAACCAGGATGAGCAAGGCGTGACCTTGCAGGTCAAAGGCGCTGATGGCGAGCCCTACGAGCTGCGCGCGCAGTTCGTCATCGGTGCCGACGGTGGCCGCTCGTGCGTGCGCAAGAAGCTTGGCATCGAGCTGCTGGGCATGACCCATCCGCGCAAGTGGGTGGTGGTCGATGTCACCAACGATTCGCTCGACGCTCCCTACACCGCACTGCACGCCGACCCCGAGCGGCCGTTCGTGTGCATCTACCTGCCGTACCGCCAGCGGCGCTGGGAGTTCATGCTCAAGGAGGGCGAGGACGAGGCGAAGATGTGCGAAGAGGCGACCATTCGCGGGCTGATTCGCAACCATATCGGCGATGCCGTGGATGAGCTGGAAATCGTGCGCATCCGCGCCTACACGCACAACTCTCGGGTCGCCGCGCGCTTCGTCGAAGGCCGCGTGGCGTTGGTCGGCGATGCCGCGCACATCTCCCCGCCGTGGGCCGGGCAGGGGCTCAACTCCGGGTTGCGCGACGTCGCCAACCTGGCCTGGAAGCTGGTGGCCGTGCTGCAAGGCCGCGCTTCAGCGAAGATCATCGCCAGCTACGACACCGAGCGCCGTGGGCATGCCACCGACCTGATCGGCCTGGCCGACAACATGGGCGCGGTGCTCGGCCTGACCAACCCGCTGATGGCCGGGGTGCGCGACTGGCTGTTCCAGGCGGTGAACACCGTCGACAACCTGCGTTCGCACCTGCTGGAGTTCAAGTTCAAACCCAAGGCGACGATCATCAAGGGCCTGGTGTTCCACGAGCGCGAAGAGTTGCGCGAGGGCGACCTGGTCGGCCAGTTGTTCGTGCAGCCCAACGTCGAGGACTGCGAAGGTCAGCGCCGGCGCCTGGACGAGGTGATGGGCAGCTCGTACGCGGTGCTCGGCTACCGGGTCAACCCGGCGGCGCCGCTCAGCGAGGCGACCAAAGCCTACTGGGCCACCTGGAACACCCGCTTCATTCAGGTCAACCGCTCGCGCAGCGGCGGGCGCAACCAACCGCTGCGCGCCGACGGCGTGATTAGTGTGGAAGACGTCGATAACCGCCTGGGCAACTGGTTCTCCAAGGTCCGCGACTGCGTGGTCGTCGTGCGCCCCGACCGCTTCGTCGCCGCCATCACCACTCCCGAGCGGCTGGAAAGCGTGCTGGCCAAACTTCAGGGGCAACTGTCATGAGCTTGTTGGTGGATCTGCCGCAGCGCCTGTTGCGGGCCAGCGATCAGGCCCAAGCATTGCCGCCGAGCCAGGGCGAGGGGCTGAATGTCAGCGCAGGTTACGCCTTGCAACGCCAGGGTGTGCAACAGCGCGAGGCGCGCGGTGAGCGGGTCAGTGGCTGGAAGGTGGCGTTCGCCGGTGAGGCTGCACAGCGGCGCTTTGGCCTCAGCGAGCCGGTGTATGGCGCGTTGACCGATGCCATGCAGGTGGCGCCCGACGAGCCAGTGGCGCTGAGCCGGCTGATTCGGCCGAAGCTGGAAATCGAAGTGGCGCTGACCCTGGGCCGCGACCTTGCGCCAGGCTTTCATAGCGACGAAGCGCTGCTCGACGCCATCGCCGACATCGCCCCGGCCTTCGAGATTGCCGACTGCCGCTGGCAGGGCTGGTCGTTCGCAGCCGGTGCGTTCCTTGCCGATAACGCCGCGGCCGGCCTGTACTGCCTGGGCGAGGGCGTTCGCTACCAGCCCGAGCAGCACCGCCAGCTCGACTTTTGCCTGAGCCTCGATGGCCGGGTACTCGGTGAAGGCCGCAGTAGCCTGAGTGCAGACTCGCCGCACGAGAACCTCTGCTGGCTGATCCGCCGGGTGCTGGCTGACCGGCAGCACCTGCGTGCCGGGCAGGTGATCCTCTCGGGCGCGCTGTTGCCGCCGATCGATGTGCAGGCCGGTGAGTACCGTCTGGACATGCTCGGCACCCGCCTGGCCTTGCGCTTCACCACGGCCGACGCGGCTGTCTGAAACCGCTGTGCCCGAGACTGCGCCAGCCCTTGCGGCTGGCGCAGTCATTGCTGTGCTCACTGCATGTCGGTGGCCTGTACCCACAGCACCGCATCCTGGGACAGTGTCTTGCCCTGGTAGGTCTTCTTCGTGCCGATGTCCAGCGCCGCAATGCCCCACCAGCCGGCCCGCGGCAGGCCGATGGTGACGATGCCCAGGTCATCGGCGTAGGTGCTCTGCACATTGAACGAAGCCTGCGGCGCCTTGACTTGGGCCGTCTTGGCAAAGCCGTTGGCGGTGAACTCGACGGGGTGGTTCAGGTACTCGATTTCCACCTTGGCGAACGGCACCGGCTTACCGTCGGCCAGCACCCGGGCGCGGAAGACGCCGCCGGTCCAGTTGGCGTAGGGCTTGCTCAGCGGCTGGATTTCCACCGGCAGGTCCTGGGGTTCGGACCAGTTGCCCGGCACCCCGCCGACATTGATCACCAGCTTGGTGAACTGCTGGATGTACAGGCCTTCCTCGGCTTCAAGATACGGCTCGGGTTCGAGCACGAAGGTGTGATCGCCCAGGCTGCGCACCAGCTCGCGGGGCAGTGAGGCGCGGTAGGCCGTCGCCGCGTTGTCCGGGCTGTGCCATTGCACCGGACGCAGGTAGCTGCGCAGGTCGGTTTTCTCGCCGCGGGCGCTGATGTGGTTGAACGCCAGCGGGGTGCCCATGGCCATGGTCGGGCCGCCGCTGAACGGGTGGGTGAACACTGCCGCCAGTTCCAGCGGGTGCGCCCGTGGCAGGGCGGTGTCGTCGACGTACAGCACCTGGAAATGCGCCTGGGCGGCGCCGCTCAGGCTCAGGGCGGTGGCGACGGCCAGGGCTTGCAGGGGGCGTTGATAGGTCATGGGCGTGCTCATTGGGTGATGTCGAAGGACTGCAGCGTGGCGTCATGGCCGTCGCCGCCGAGGAAGGTCACGGCGTAGTCGCCGTTCGGCGCCTGGAAGCGGTAGCTGCCATCGGCCGCCACCGGACCTTCGAGCAGCACCTTGCCGCGGCTGTCGCGGACCTGGATGGTGCGCCCGGCGGCCGAGCTGCCGTCAGTGAAACCGGCTTCGCATTTCACCCCGCCGGCGTCCTCCAGGTAGCAGTCGAAGGCCGGGCCGTGGGCGAAGGCAGCCGGTGCCGAAAGCAGCGCGGCGGCCAGCAACAGGTGAGCGGTGGTGTTCATCGGGTGTGTGTCTCCAGGGTCGTGGTCGCCACTGCGCCGGGTGCGGTCGCCGGCTCGGGCTTGGCGTCGAAGGCCTTGAGCAAGGCCTCGAGATTGCTGCGCAGCAGGGCGTCGTAACGCACCGATGGGTCAGCCAGCAGGCCGGGGTTGCCGCTGTCGAGAATCACCAGGCGTGCACCGCCTGCGCTGATGGCGGCGGCAATGTCGTCAGCCGGAGGCCACTTGTGCACCACCACGCGAATGTCACGCTCACGCAGGTAGGCGCTCAGCGCGGCGCGGTCGGCGGCGCTCCAGTCCAGGTCCTGGCGGGCGAACACGCCCTCGACGTACACGCCGAATTCATCGAACAGGTAGCTGAACTCGGTGGCCAGCGACAGCACCCGCACATCGTTCAGCGCCAGCATGCGTGCGCCGTACTCGGCCTTGAGCTGGCGCAAGCTGCTTTCCAACTGGCTGAGGTTGACGGTGATGCGCGGCGCATCGGGCGGTGACAGCCGCGCCAGGTCGGCGGCGATCAGCGCGGCCATGCGCATGGCGTTGACCGGACCAAGCCAGACGAACGGCGACAGCGGCTGCTCGGCCGTGCTCGGCGCGGCCCAGGGCACGTCGTTGGCCGGCACGCGCACCACCGCCACAGCCGGCTTGTGTGCATCCCACGAGCGCGAGGCGTCGATCTCGACGGTGCGCAATTGCTGCCGGCGCGCTGCCGCGTACAGCGGGTCGGCTGGCCACAGGCGGCTCAAGGTGACCACCGCATCGGCGCGCTGCAACGGTGCCGGGTCCAGGCGCGGCAGGGCGCTGGCCAGGCTTTCCATCGGCACCGCCTGCTGCTGCGGCACGCGCACCACCTCGATCTGCGTGCCTTCACTGAGCTGCGCGGTCAGCGCATGCAGCGCGGGCAGGGCGACCAGCACCTGCTGACGCTTGCCCTCGGCCATGGCGGCCAGCGGCGTGCTCAACAGCACGGCCAGCAGCAGCGTGAAGAGTGTCTGGGATGGACGACGGGTTCGGCTCATGCGCTGGCTCCCCTGAAGCGCGGTGAGGTCGCGCGGATGACGGTGGTGGCGAGGAACACCAGCGCCGCGACCAGCACGATCGCGCCACCGGTGGGCACCGGGATGTGAAATTGCATGGGCAGCAGAATGCCGACCACGCACGAGAAGGTGGCGATCAGCACGGCCAGGCCGACCATCGCCGGCAGCGAGCGGGTGACGTTGCGCGCCGCTGCGGCAGGAATCAGCAGCAGCGCCTCGACCAGCACCGCGCCGATGATTTTCAGGCAGGCCACCGTGACCAGCGTCACCAGCACCACGAACAGGTACTCGACCGTGCGAATCGAAATACCGCGGGCATGCGCCAGGCTCGGGTTGAGGCTGGCCAGCAGCATGGCGTTGTACAGCGGCAGGCCGATCAGTGCGCAGGCGAGCATGACTGCCAGCAGCACGTTCATGTCGGTGTGGTCGACCGCCAGGATCGAGCCGAACAGCACGCTTTCCATCACATGGGTGTTGATCTTCGCCGAGACGAACAGCAGCAGCGAGGCGCCCACGGCCAGCGAAATCGACAGGAACACGCCGATCAGCGTGTCGTTGGCCAACTGCGTGCGCTGCTGGGTGTACTTCAGGGTCAGGGCGAACAACAGGCAGAAGCCGAACATCGACAGGTACGGCGAGGTGTACGACTCACCGACCAGTACGCCGATGGCAACCCCGGTCATCGCCGCGTTGCCGATCGACTGGCTGAAGAAGGCCATGCGCTTGATCATCACCATCGAGCCGAGCACCCCGAGCAGCGGGCCGATCAGCATCGCGCACAGCAGCGCGTTGATGACGAAGGTGTATTCGAAGGGCTGCGGCAGCACGCCGCTGGCGGCGAGCGCTTGCAGTTGTTCGCGGATGAAATCGTAGAACGCGTTCATCGGGCAGCTCCAGGCAGGTCGTCGAGCAGGCTGGCCGGGCCGTGGGCCAGCACGCGCTGGTTGATCAGCGTCACCGACTGGGCGATACGCCGAACCTGCTGCAGGTCGTGGTTGACCCACAGCACGGTGACGCCGCCGGCATGCAGCTCGCCGACCAGCGCCTCGAGCAGACGCACGCCGCCTTCGTCGATGCCGGCGCTGGGCTCATCGAGCAGCAACAGGCGCGGCGCCGGGCTCAGCGCCTGGGCCAGCAGCACGCGCTGGCGCTGACCGCCGGAGAGACTGCCGAACGCCTGTGCGCCCAGCTCGCCCACCCCGGTGCGTTGCAGCGCCTGCGCGTAGACCGCCCGTTGCCGCCGACCGGCGCCGAAGAAGGCCGGGCGGCGCTGGCCGAGCAGGGCCATGACGTCGTTCACCGTCATCGGCACGTTGCGGTCGAAGTCCAGCGATTGCGGCACGTAGCCCAGCGGTTTCGAGGCGCCTTCAACGTGGATGTGCCCGCTGTGCGGCATCTGCCCGAGCAGGCTGCGCAGCAGCGAGGTCTTGCCGCCGCCGTTGGGGCCGACCAGGCAATGCAGCGCGCCAGGTTCGATGCGAAAGCTCACCTGGTCGAGCACCGTCTGCCCGCCCAGGCGCAGCGATACGTCATCGAACACCACGGCCGGGCCGCGTACTGCGCTGGCCTGGCTCATGGTTGGGTGTACTCCACGGCGGCGGTCAGAGTTTCCAGGTTCTCGCGCATGGCGTTCTCGTATTCCTCGGCGCTGTAGGCCGAGCCTGTGATGTGCGACAGGGCGAAGACTTTCACCCCGGTGGCGTCCTCGATCGGTTTGGCCAGGTCGAGGGAGAAGTTCTTCTCGGCGAACAGCACGCGCACGTTGGCGTTCTTGATGGTGTCGAGGGTGTTGGCCAGTTGCCGGGCGGTCGGCGCCACGCCGTGGCGCGGTTCGATCACCGCAGTGACGAACAGGCCGAACTCCTGCAACAGGTAGTCGTAGCCGGCGTGGGTGGTGGCGCAGCGAAACTGCGTCAGGTCGAGCGCGGCGAAGCGGCTCATGTACTGCGCCCGCATGGCGCGGATACGCCCGGCGTAGGCCAGCGCATTGTGCCGGTAGACGCTGGCGTTGCGCGGGTCCAGCTCGCTCAGGCGCCGGGTGATCTCGAACACCTGCTGGATCGCTGCGGTGGTGGAGACGAAGGTGTGCGGGTTGACCACCTTGAGCCCGTCCTGGTCGCCGCCAATGGGGATCAGCGCCACGGCGGCATTGGCCTGGATCAGCGGCAGGGTGTCCTGACGGCCGGCGGCCTTGACGATTTCTCGCGCCCATTCATCGTGGCCGATGCCGTTGACCACTAGGGCGTCGAGCTTCATCGCCCGGGTGATGTCGTCGGGCTGCGGCTGGTAGTTGTGCGGGTTGGCCTCGGCCGGAATCAGCGGCACCACGTCGGCGCGGTCGCCGACGATGTTGGCCACGAAGCTGTAGTAGGGGTGCAGCGTGACACCGATCTGCAACCGCTTGCCGGCGCCGGGGTCATCTGCGGCCAGGGCGATCAGCGGCAGCAGCATCAGCAGCGCCAGCCAGCGGTACAGGCGTGCGCGGTAGAGGGCTTGGGCATTCATGGCGGGGTTCCTTGTACGCGTTCAAGTTCACGGCTGCCGTCGTAGGGAATGACCTGACGCCAGCCTTCGCCGACCAGTGACTCGGCCTTGACGATGGCCGGGTAGGGCGCATTGGGGTTGGAATGAATCCAGATCGTTGCCTGGTTGGCCCACATCACCCCGGCATGGGCATGGCCGATGACCAGCAGGTAGGCGCTTTGTCCTGGCGCATGGCCGCCGCTGCCGTAGTACACGGTGGCGCCCTGGCCCTGGGTGGCCTGGGACACCTCGCTGGTGGGCGCGGCGTCTGCGGCGTGGCTGGCCTCGGGGTTCTGGTGGCCCAGGTGGGTGCCTGGCAAGACCAGTTGCCAGTGCACCTCGCCGTTGCTGCGCCAGAAGCCGTCGCGGTAGAACGGCGGCAGCAGCATCTTCTGGGCGCGCTCCAGGCTGATCCACTCGCCGGTGTCGTCGTTGTTCCAGATGATCTCTTCGCCAGCCGGCAGTAGCGCGCTGTGAATCGCCTGATCGACCGGCCCCAGGCCGTCGAAGGAACGCACCTGCCAGCTCAGCGGCGTTGGCGGGCCGCCGCGCTCGGGCCGCCACGCCAGGTAGCCGGCGACGCTGAGCAGCACCGCCAGGGTGACCATCAGCAGCATCAGCGTTTCGCCACGCCCCGAACGGGGTCGGATACGGGTGAGGGTGGGCGGGTTGGGCGTGTTCATCAGACGAAGGCAATCCAGCGCCCGAGGAAGATCACCCCGGCCCACAGCGCCATCGAGCCGAACCCGGCCAGACGCGCCGGGCGTGGCGGCGGCAGGGTGGTGTCCCACTCGCTGATGCGGCGGAACGCGCCAAGGTGAAACACCGCCATGTTCAGCCCGGCCAGTGCCAGCAGCGCCAGCTTGCCGAGGAACATCGGGTTCTGTGCGTAGGTGCTGGCGTTGGCGATGAACATCAGCGAGCCGGTGAGCACACAGGCCACGAACGCTACCCAGGTGAAGGGCAGCAGTTCGGCGATCAGGCGCTGCGCACTGCGCCGATGCGCGGCCAGGCCCAGCAGGCGCAGGTCGACCACGGTGATGGTGCCGAACACCAGGGCGATACCGATCACATGCACCGACTCCAGGGCCGGGAAGGCGTTGGCCGACTCGCGAATGGTGGTGGCGAGTGCGGTGGACTCGAGGCTTTGCAGCAAGGCTTGAAGGTCCATGGAAAGTACCCGGTTGAGGTCAGAGTGAAGGTGCTCAGATCGCGTAGGCGATCCAGCGGCCGCAGAAGATCACCACGCACCACAGGCCCATCGACAGCCAGGCCAGCGGCGCCAGGCCGGGGCGCTCGATGTCGTTGCCAGGCCCCTGGCGGCTGCGCAGAAAGGGCCGGCGCACTTGCCAGGCGAGCATGAAGGCCACCACTACCAGAGCCATCTTCAGCCAGAACACGCTGTTGACCAGAACCCGGTCCGGCTCGCCGATGGCCATCACCAGCCCGCTTGCCAGCAGCACCAGCAGCGCGCCGCGCATCCACGGGTAATAGCGGCGAATCACCTGGGCGGTGGGCAGGTCGCGGGCGAACAGGCCGGCCAGGCGCAGGTCGGAAAGCACCGCGCTGGCGAAGATCACGGCGATGGCGATGATGTGCAGGCTCTGTACGCTGGGCACCACCCAGAGCAGGTCACGGATGGCACTGCTCACGGGCGTGGCGTACAGCCAGTCGACGATCGGTAGGGATGACATGGGGCGTTCTCTCGCAGCGAACGGGGTTAGAAATCCTCGGGTGCCGCGATCGGGCGCAGGCCCGCGGCATCTTCGGGCAGCAGGTAGCCTTGCTCGACCGAGGCGCGTTTGGCGTCGTCGAAGGCCTGTTGGTACTGGCTGAAGCTGCCGTAGCGCTGGCGCAGTCGCTGCGCCGAGTAGGGCACCTTGGTGTCGTAGATCAGCCCGCAGCCGCTTTCCTGGTCGGTCAGGTAGGTGGCGCTGGGCACCTGCACCCAGGGCGGGCGTACACCGCCTTGCATATTGCCGGTGGCCGCATCGCGCACCACCGTCTTGCCCTCGCGCAGTACCCGTGGCGCCTTGGGCATCGGCGTGCCCTCGCGAACCCAGCGGTCCATGCCGTCGAGCAGCGCTGCGACCACCAGTTGCACCGGCTCGTCAGACAGCGTGCGGCATTGCGGGTCGTCGCCCTTGCCGATGTCGGCGGCCACCTGTTCGGTGTGCTCGGTGCCCAGGTCGGCCAGGCGCAGGTGCGGCATGCCGGTCACCTCGAAGTAGCGCAGCTTGGGTTGGTCGCTGTCGGCGGGCAGGGCGATGCCTTCGAGTACGTCGTGCATCAGTTCCGACTGGCTGTAGACGGTGACGAAGGGCACGTCATCCGGCATCTGTCGCGGCACCCGAAGCACCTCGCCGCCGACTTCGCCGTAGGCCATGCGCCCGGTCATGTAGGCGTCGATCAGCGGCCTGCCGTCGGGCATGCGCCACTGTTGGTGACGGCCCTGGTCGAGGTAGTCCATCCACACCTGCGCGGTGACGGCCCAACTGTCGACATACACCCGCTCGACCTTGAGTCCGGCCAGCGGGCCGTGGGCCTCGTTGCTCTTGAGCAGCAGCGCCAACTGCGCGCCGATGCCCTGGGATTGCGGCGCGAAGGGGTCGGGGCCATCGCCACGCTGGAACCGCTGCGGGTCGTAGTAGCTGGCAAGCGGCGCATAACGGGCGTAGTCGAAGCGGCGCATGAAGTCGAAGTTGACGATGCGCCCGTACTGGGCGATCTGCGCGGCGGTGTCTTCGGGCGTGGCGGCGATGAACTTGGGGTCGACCTCGGGCTTGTTGATGTTCAGGGTGTAGCCGACATAGGCATAGCCGCGGCGCAGCAGGTAATCACGGGTCAGAATCCAGCCGGCAGCGCGCTCACCGAACCAGCTGAACGGCTCGATCACCACGGTGCCGTTGAAGCGTGCCGGATCGGCCGGTTTGCGCACCAGTATCCGCGTGGTGTACGGCGCTTGGAGCAGAACCTTGCCGGCGGCGGTGATGGCCGGGGCGGTGCCTTGCAGGTAGTACTCTTCTTCGACGTAGCCGTAGTGCGCAAGATCGCTGTACTCGGTGCCCTGGCGCTTGGCCGACGACAGCGGCAACTGGCCTGATGGCGGCACCGCGCTGACGCTGGGCATGCGCGGGACTTCAGCGAAGGCAGGGCTGCTCAGCAGCAGCGCGAGCAGGGCGCCAGGCAACAGGCGAGTGCGGGCACAGGGCATCAGGGGTGGCATCGGCAACCTCCTTGAATGGGTCGGTGGGCGGTAGCGTCAGTCGCGCTTGAGGTGGGTCTTGCCGTCGCTGTCGACTTCCAGCTGGTTGTTCTCGCAGACGTATTCGTGAATGCGGTAGTCCGAGCGCTTGTAGTCGAAGGTGAAGCGATAAGGCCCGGTGAGCACCTGCGGGTCGTCGATCTGCACCCGGTTCTCCAGCAGGTCGGGGCTTTTCAGGCGCAGGCGCTCGGTGATGGTCATCTCGCTGCCGTGGGGCACGTCGTAGAACATCACATCGTCGGTGCGCACGCCGCGGGTCTGCACCACCAGGGTGTCGCCTTCCCAGTGACCGCGCGAATAACCCTGGTAGCTGGGGTCCAGATCCTTGAGCGGCGGCATCGGCTCGTTGAGGACGATGCGCCGCACCTGCTGCAGGTATTCGCCAAGCACGATCACTTGCTTGTCGTCGTGAATGATCTCGATGGGAAACAGCGCCGCCATCATCACCGGCATGCCTTCGGGCAGGCAGCGCGAGCTGGTGGTGACCAGCGGTGTGCCGGCTTGGTTGGCGGCAGCCTGGCGCTTTTTCAGCTCGGCGTATTCACGGGCATAGGCCGGCTTGAGCGGCATCGGGCCGCCGGGGTGTACCGGGTCGTCCGGGTCCTCGCCGAACCAGTCGTCCGGGGTGCGCTCCCAGGTGCCGCTGATGTCGGCGCGCGGGCTTGCTTTTGCCGCGTCGGGCGCTGCACCGCTGAGGGTGCTCAGGGTGCTGAGGATCAGGCCCAGGGCCGTGCAGGCCAGGGCGTTGCGGTGGGTCGATTTCATTGCCAGCGTCTCCAGCCAGGGGAATGTTCACGCGCAGGAAGGGGCGGCCTCAGCCACCGCCAGACAGCGTCACCTCAGCGGTCTTGATCTCTACCAGCAGCCCGCCGGGGTCACCGTTCTTCAGCGGCTTGAAGGTCAGCTCGGCGGCATCGCCTGCCTTGATCGAGCCGGCTTTCCAGCCGGCGCGGCTCATGGCGTTGACGCTGCCGGTCTCGATTTTCAGCTGCTGTTCGGGCGGGCCAGGCACATCGAAATAGATCGAGATATGCGGGTTGCTCCACACGAAGCGGGCGACCACGCCTTTGACGGTGATGGTCTTGGTCTGGTCGAAAATGGCGAAGGAGTGGTGCGCCGTGGCAACGGCGGGCAGCGCGATGCAGGTGACCAGGGCCAGCAAGCCCAGGCCCTTGCGCAGGGATGACATCGGTTTCATGGCGAGCGCCTCGGTTCTTATACGTTCTTATGCGCCCAGCCTACGACCAGCCCGGCACCTGGCCGTATCCGAAAACGGCAACTGCTGCCGATGGGCATGGCGCTGGCCTAGCAAGGCCTGCATGTGCTGATTTGGGTTAACGCTCGCCCGCGCCAGGTCGAACACTCAGCGCTCGCCTCACAACAATAAGAACAGGAGAGACGTCATGCGCATTTCCCGCCGTCCGTCGTTATTGCCGTTGCTCGCACTCTGTGCGCTGACGCCGCCGACCCAGGCGTACGAGCTGTACAACGAAAACGACGGCGCCACGGTGCTCAACGCAGAACTCGGCGCAGGCTTTGGCTGGTACAGCGCCTCGCGCAATTACCGCGGCGACCCGGAGCACTATCCGGGGCGCATGCACTGGCAGGAGGGTTATGCCAAGTACGGCCTGACCGGCAGCACCGACAAGCTCGGGGCGGGCTCGGTGTATGGCGGGGTGAGCATGCTCAGCTCGGGCACCTGGGGCGACGGTGATATCGGCGCAATCACCGCCGGCACCGAGCGCACCAGCGCCCTGGAAGATGCCTTTCTGGGCTGGCGTTCTGGGGATGCGATTGCCTGGCTCGGGCAGGACGGTGTGGACTTCTCCTTTGGCCGGCAACTGGTCACGGTGGACGGCTTTCTGATCACAGACGATGGCTTCAACACCGGCAAGGCCTTCAGCCCGATTCCGGGTGTCAGCGACGGGCGCTTCGACCGCGGCGGCGCGTTCTACCTCGGCCAGCGCCTGGCCTTTGGCAATACGGCGGTGCTCAAGCTTGGCGGCACTGAAGGCTTGCATGGCAGTTTGATCTGGCTGAAGTCGGACAACCCCGGGCAGTCGAAGACCGAGATGGCCGTGGCCACGGTCGACTACAGCACACCGATCGGCTCGCTCGGCTCGACCTACGTGCGCGGGCTGGATGTCGACCAACGCTACGTGTTCGGCGACCGCGGCGAGCGCAAGGGCATGAACATCTACAGCATTCGCGGGCAGGGTAACGCCGGCATCGACAACGCCGATTTCGCCTTCGAAGTGGCGCGCCAGGAGAAACGCTCCGGCTCGCAGCGCGGCATGTTCTTCGATGCCGGCTACACCTTCGTCGATGCGCCCTGGCAACCCACCGTGAGCTACCGCTACTCGCGCTATTCCGAAGGTTGGGACTTCTTTTTCCAGGGCGGCTACCGCGGCCGTTACCAGGGCGAGGTGGCGGTCAACTATGGCGGTTCGGTGACGGCCAACATGGAAATCAACGACGTGCTGCTGCAACTCAAACCCACCGAGCGCCTGACCCTCAACGCCATGGCTTTCGATTTCAAGCAGATGTCACGCCGTGATGAGCTGGACTTCAGCGCCCGCGAGATCGACCTGTTCCTCGACTGGCAAGTGACCGACCACGTCACCCTGTCGCCGCTGGTGGGCTTCTACAAGCCCGACAAATGGCAGGGCAACGGCGGTGTGCAGAGCGGTAGCGCCGATACCAACGTGTACTTGCAGTTCATCGTCTGGTTGTCGTTCTGAGCCAAGCACGAACGCTACAGCAGTGCCAAAGTAGCAAAGCCAGACGTGCATCGAGGGTGTATCACTGCTGGTACCGCAGTGTCGCGGTACCAGCCAGAGGATCGAACCATGTGGAAAAAACCGGCATTCACCGATTTGCGTATCGGCTTTGAAGTGACCATGTACTTCGCCAACCGTTGAACGCGGCGTGTGGGCGAGCCGGTGAAAGGTTCGCCCCCGCTAAGGTCTGATTGCAAAGCGCCGCAGATGAATTAGGCTCACGCTCACAAGGACAGAACAACAATAAAAGGCGTTTCATGAGCGCGAATCTGAGTCAGCTGCGCAAGTTCGTTTCACCGGAAATCATCTTTGGCGCCGGCTGCCGGCACCATGTCGCCAACTATGCCCGCACCTTCGGCGCGCGCAAGGTGTTGCTGGTCAGCGACCCTGGCGTGACGGCTGCCGGTTGGGTGGCGGATGTCGAACGCAGCCTGCAGGGCCAAGGCATCGACTACTGCCTGTACAGCGATGTCTCGCCCAACCCGCGCATCGAGGAAGTCATGGCCGGGGCCGAGCGCTATCGCAGCGAGCAGTGCGATGTCATCGTCGCGGTCGGCGGCGGCAGCCCCATGGACTGCGCCAAGGGCATCGGCATCGTGGTCGCCCATGGCCGGCACATTCTCGAGTTCGAAGGCGTCGACACCATTCGCGTGCCGAGCCCACCGCTGATCCTGATTCCCACCACCGCCGGTACCTCGGCCGACGTCTCGCAGTTCGTCATCCTCTCCAATCAACAGGAGCGCATGAAGTTTTCCATTGTCAGCAAGGCCGTGGTGCCTGATGTCTCGCTGATCGACCCGGAAACCACCTTGAGCATGGACCCGTTCCTCTCGGCCTGTACCGGCATCGATGCCCTGGTGCATGCCATCGAGGCGTTCGTGTCCACCGGCCACGGGCCGCTGACTGACCCCCATGCCCTTGAAGCCATGCGCCTGATCAACGGCAACCTGGTGGAAATGATCGCCAACCCGGCTGACATTGGCCTGCGCGAGAAAGTCATGCTGGGCAGCATGCAGGCCGGCTTGGCCTTTTCCAATGCCATCCTTGGCGCGGTGCACGCCATGTCCCATAGCCTGGGTGGTTTTCTCGACTTGCCCCACGGCCTGTGCAACGCGGTGCTGGTCGAGCACGTGGTGGCCTTCAACTACAGCGCCGCGCCTGATCGCTTCAAGCTGATCGCCCAGACCCTGGGCATCGATTGCCGCGGCCTGACCCACAACCAGGTGCGCCAGCGCCTGGTCGAACACCTGATCGCCTTGAAGCGCGCCGTGGGTTTCCACGAAACCCTGGGCCTGCATGGGGTGGGCAGCAGCGATATTCCGTTCTTGTCGCGCCATGCCATGGGCGATCCGTGCATCCTCACCAATCCGCGCAGCTCGAGTCTGCGTGATGTCGAGGTGGTCTATGGCGAGGCCCTCTGAGCCCAGCGCCGATGCCTTGGCTGGGTTGCTCGGGCTGTCCAACCACACCGTGCGCAAGAGTCATTACCCCGAGCTCGCGGTGCGCCTGGAGGAGCTCGAGGCCGAACGCAATCGCTACAAATGGCTGTTCGAACACGCGGTGCATGGCATTTTCCAGGCCAGCGTCGCCGAAGGCATGCGCGCTGCCAATCCGGCCTTGGCGCGCATGCTGGGCTACGCCGATCCGCTGGCGGTGATGTTTTCCCGTACCGAGCTTGCCGGCCGGCTGTTCGAAGGTGGCTCCAGCGAACTGCTGGCCATCGTCGAGGTGTTGCAGCGAGAGCAAGCCTTGCTCGGCTATGAAACGCGCCTGCGCCGACGCGATGGCAGTTGCCTGGATGTGTTGATGAACCTGTTGATGCGCCCGGACGAACCGGGTGTGGTCGAGGGCTTTGTCGCCGACATCACCGAGCGCAAGCAGGCCCAGTCGCGCCTGGAGCAGCTCAATGACCAGCTGGAGCAGCGCGTGGCCGAGCGCACCAACGAGCTGATCGAGGCGCGCGATGCCGCGCAGGCGGCCAATCTGAGCAAGGACAAATACCTGGCCGCTGCCAGCCATGACCTGCTGCAACCGCTCAATGCCGCGCGCTTGTTGATTTCGACCTTGCGTGAGCGGCCGTTGGCAACGGCCGAGCAACTGTTGGTGGAGCGTGCTCACCAGGCCCTTGAGGGGGCCGAAGACCTGCTGACCGACCTGCTGGATATTTCTCGCCTGGATCAGGCCAACATCACCCCCGACCTCGACCTGTATCGGCTCGATGAGGTGCTGCTGCCGCTGGCGTCCGAGTTCCAGCCGGTGGCCGAAGCGGCCGGGTTGGGCCTGCGGGTCAGGGGCGGAACTGCGGTGCTGCACACCGATCTGCGCCTGCTGACACGGATTCTGCGCAATTTTCTCAGCAACGCCTGCCGCTATACCGAGCGCGGCGGCGTGCTGCTGGGCTGGCGCCGCCGCGGTGCGCACTTGCGTATCGAGGTCTGGGACAGCGGCCGGGGCATTGCCCGCAACCGCTTGCAGGCGATCTTCCTTGAGTTCAACCAGCTGGATGTCGGGCGCGCGGCAGATCGCAAAGGGGTAGGGCTGGGCCTGGCCATCGTCGAGCGCATCGCGCGTATCCTGCGTTGCCCGGTGACGGTGCGCTCGTGGCCAGGGCACGGCTCGGTGTTCGCCATAGACATTGCGCTGTCCAGCGAGTCACCGGCGCCACGTTTGAACCTGCTGCCGGCGCCGCTGCTGGGTGATCCGCTGCCGGGGAGGCGCCTGCTGGTACTGGACAACGAACTGAGCATTCGCCTGAGCATGGCCACGTTGCTCGCGCAGTGGGGCTGCCAGGTGCTGACCGCCACCGACCTCGAGGAAGCGCTCGAGGTGCTCGAAGGCCGGGCGCCGGAACTGGTGCTCGCCGATTACCATCTCGACCTCGGGCGCACGGGCTGTGACGTGGTGCGTGAACTGCGCGGCCATTTCGCCTGTCATATCCCCGCCGTGATGATTACCGCCGATCGCAGCGAACAGAGCCAACGCGCGATTCAGGCGCTTGAGGCACCGTTGCTCAACAAACCGGTCAAGCCCGGCAAGTTGCGCGCCGTGCTCAGTCAGCTACTGAGTTGAACTCGCGGACCGCTCGGCCGCTGTCCTGCGGAAATCGGCCAATTGGCGTTCATTTAGGTTGCCCACCGCGACGTGGCACCTTAGACTGCCGCCCCCTGTAAAAGAGTGCCTGATTGGCGCTTGAAGAATTCCGTTGCCGGTGCCCGTCGCCCGCGACATCCGAATCGCCCAAATGCACCTTTTTTCATAGAGAAGTCGATGACCAAGGAACAGTTACTGGCCATGTCGGCCGATGACTACATGAATGCCGATCAGCTCGCATTCTTCACGTCGCTGCTGCAAGCGATGAAAGTTGAGACCCACGAGCGCATCCAACTCAGCCGCGACACCATCGAGAGCCTCGATACCCCCTCCGACCCTGCCGACGTCGCATCGGTCGAGGAAGAGCGGCACTGGCTGGTCAACGCCATCGAGCGCGATCAGCGCCTGCTGCCGCAGCTGGAAATGGCCTTGGGCCGAATTGGCGATGAAAGCTTCGGCTGGTGTGATGACAGCGGCGAGCCTATCGGCCTGCAGCGCCTGCTGATCAGCCCGACCACCAAGTACTGCATCGAAGCACAGGAGCGCCACGAACAGCTTGATCGCCACCTGCGTCAAGTCTGAAGCGCGTTTCAGTACAAAAGCCCCGCAGATGCGATCTGCGGGGGCTTTTGTCGTTTACATGCCTGCCGTTCGTGCAGGGGCTTGTGGCTGTTCAGCGTTCCAGCGAGCGCGCTAACAGGCAGGCATCGAGATGTCGACGGCGGAAGCCTCTGACCCGTCCAGTGGCCTGTTCGGTGATGTGGAAGAACTCGATACCGGCAGGAACTACCACGAATCGCGGTAGGGCTTTTTCATTTTGGCAGTAAGAAAAGTGTCGAAACTCTCGACGACTTTCGCTGTTTTCGTGCATATTCGTTCCCCTGCAACGGATGAATGAATGCCCCGGGCGGTTCCAGCCTGAAGCGGGGCACATCTATCGCATCTTTCCTGACCAACGTGTTGTCAGACATTGCGCTTCTTCCCAATAGAAAATGCCAAGCGCCTATTTGAGGAAGAAGCCTGCGTGAGGATGTAATCATTCTTGCGAAGTGCGTCGTCGACTTCGACAGACGCTATAGACAGGGATCAGTAGTCTTCCACTTCATTTTGAAGTTCGGCCGCTTGGCGAGTGCATTGGCGCACCGTCAGGAGTGGTTGTAACCGTCTCGAGGATTCCTTCATTGGCAGTCAGTAGTTTGGATACCCATGCGCTGTTTGTTCTGGGCGATGTACGGGCCAGGATGGTCAGGTTGTTTCAGGGACGCTTCGTGTATGTGACAGAGCAAAACCCTGAGGGCCTGTACATGGCCGAAATCGATCTGCAAAGTGCGCTCGTGGTAGACGACAAACAGCACCTGGAGCTCAAGGTCGGTGATCATTTCCGCGCCGCCGTATTGCCCAGCCGCGAAGGCGGCAAACTGGAAGTGCGCTTCCGTGACCTCAAGTTCACCATCTACGACATTGGCGACTATGCGTTCGTCTCGACTGCAGAAGGCGACGGCGTGGTGCTGCGTGAAGGCCATACGGTGATGCTGATATTCGCGGCCCAGCAGCAGATTACCGAGGGCATGGGCAAGCAGCTCAAGGCAGTGACCGGCAAGGTCGCCAAATGGCGCAAGGGTGAGCTGACCACCTTCAAGGCCAGCGAATGAGCGACCCTGCAGGCGGCCCTTCAGGGCGCGCTGCGTTTCACCTCGAGCACCAGCGCCAGGCGACTGCGCTGGCTGAGCGATGGTGGGCACGCCGGAGCGACTTGCAGGGGGGCTGGTTGAACTGGGTAGCGGGTCAGTTGTACCAACTGACCCCTGCGGCCTATGCGGCCATGGTCCGACGTGAGCTGCAACGTCTGGCTGAGCGCCAGGATTAATTGCCGCCGTCGCGGCCACTGACCTCTTCCGGCACATCTTCCCCGGCAGCCCGTTTGCGAAACAGCGCCGCCCGGGCCAGCAGCAGGGTGGTGACCGGAACGGTGATCGACAGCAGAATCGGAATCAGCCAGGCGTGCAGCACAGGGCTTTGCTTGAGCCCGGAGAAATACAGGATCGAGGCCAGCGCCACGCACCAGGCGCCGAGGGTGGAGGCCAGCGCAGGCGGGTGCATGCGCTGGAAGTAATCCTTCAGACGCACCAGCCCCAGCGCGCCCAGCATGGCGAAGAGGCTGCCGGCCAGAAGCAGGCCGGCGGTGGTCAGTTCCAGCCAGAAGGGTAGGGTCTGGGTCATTCGATCACCTCGCCGCGCAAGAGGAATTTGGCCAGGGCAAACGACCCGACGAAGCCGAACAAGGCAATCAGCAGAGCGCCTTCGAAATAGGTGTCACTGGCGTAGCGGATGCCCAGCACCAGCATCATCAACATGCCCAGAATGTACAGGTAGTCGAGCGCAAGCACCCGATCCTGCGCTGAGGGTCCGCGGAACAGCCGCACCAGCGCCAGGGCCATCGCGATGATGAGGATGAACAGACTGGCGAGTACGGCGTTGGCAAGCAGCCCGGTCATTCGAAAATCTCCATCAGTGGACGCTCATAGACCCGTTTGAAGTGCTCGATGAAGGCGTCCTGGTCGTCCAGATCGAAGACATGCAGCAGCAGAGTGCTGCGGTCCAGCGCCAGTTCCGACCAGACGGTGCCTGGCACCACAGTGGTGATCATCGAAAGCGCCGCCAGCCCATGGGCGTCACGCAGGTCGAGCGGAATGTGCACGAAGGCAGAGTGCGGAGGGCGAATGCCGCAGCGCAGCACGCCGATGGCCACCTGCAGGTTGGAGCGCAGCACATCCAGACCAACCCGGCAAACCAGTTTGATCACCACCCAAGGCCGCCGCACATGGGCATGTTGCGGACGCAGCGGCGCCATCAGCAAGGGCGCGAAGATCGCCAGGATGGCTGCCAGCAGGATGTTGCCGGCACTCACTGACAAGTTGAGCAGCAACCATAAGACGAACAGCGCCAGCGACAGCAGCGGGGCGGGGAACACTCGGCTCATGGCTGCACCTCGGCATTCTGTGTGGTCGGGCCTGGCAGCGGACGGCTGGACAGCACGGCATTGATGTAGCGCTCAGGCGTTTGCAGGCTCGCCGCCGTGTCCTGGGTATAGCGCAGCAGCGGCTCTGCCTTGACGCTGAGGATCAGGCACAGCCCCAGCAGAATGACGATGGGCAGGCATTCGTAGCGACGCAGCACCGGTGAAGGGCGCTCTTCCGGTTTCCAAAAGCGCTGAATACCCACTCGCCCGAACGCGATCAGCGACGCCATGCCGGAAAGAATCAGCAGCGTGGCCAGCGTCCAGCCGGCAGGCGACAGCGGTTGCTCAGGTTCGACACCCAGGCCCAGCGGGTTGAACAGGGCGCTGATCAGGCCGAGCTTGCCGATGAAGCCGGAAAGCGGCGGCATACCGATGATCAACAGCGCGCAGGCAATGAAGCTCAGGCCAAGGAAGGCCATGGTCCAGGGGATGATCTGACCGACCACGACCTTTTGCTGATCGTCCAAGTTGATGCCTTTGGGCGGATGCAGTGATTCCAGTGGTGAAGGAAGTGCGTCTTCCTCTTCGTACAGAGGCTGTTCATTGGCGGAGCGCGAGCGCTCGATGAGTTCGGCGAGCAGGAACAGTGCGCTGAGCGCCAGGGTCGAGCTGACCAGATAGAACAGCGCGCTGCCAGTGAGAATCGGCTGGCCGAAACCGATGGCCGCCAGCAGGGTGCCGGCCGAGACCAGAATGCTCAGCGCAGCCATGCGCTCGAGACGTTGCGCGGCGAGGATCGACACGGCAGCCACGGCCAGTGTCGCCAGCCCCCCGTAGATCAGCCACTGCCCACCGAAGTGCGCCGATGCGCCGGCCTGACCCGAGAACAGCAGGGTCCACAGACGCAGTGTCGCGTAGAAGCCCACTTTGGTCATGATGGCGAACAGCGCTGCTACCGGCGCGCTGGCCGAGGCATAGGCTGGGACCAGCCAGAAGTTCAGCGGCCAGATGCCCGCCTTGGCCAGGAACGCCATGGCCAGAATGGCCGCACCCGCATGCAGCAGGCCACGGTCGGCCTCCGGCACCAGCGGAATCTTCAGTGCCAGATCGGCCATGTTCAGTGTGCCCGTAACGCCATAGAGCATGGCCGCACCGATCAGAAACAGCGACGAGGCGAACAGGTTGATGGCGATGTAGTGCAGGCCCGCCCGCACCCGGGCACGCCCCGAACCATGCAGCAACAGGCCGTAGGACGCGGCCAACAGCACCTCGAAGAATACGAACAGATTGAACAGGTCGGCGGTCAGGAAGGCACCGTACAAGCCCATCAATTGCACCTGGAACAGGGCATGGAAGCTGGCGCCAGCATTGGCCCAGCGCGCCCGCGCGAACAGCAGTGCGCTGACCCCGATCACCCCGGTCAGGGTCAACATCAGCGCTGACAAGTGATCCAGTACCAGCACGATACCGAAGGGCGCCGGCCAGTTGCCGGGAAGATAGACGCCGATGGACTCGGCAGCGCCCTGGTTTCTCACCCACAGCAGCAGCGTGACGGCGATGCCCAGGCCCAGGGTGCTGGAGAGCAGGTTGAGGCGCGCCTTGAGCTGGCGGTGTTTCTCGCCGAGCATCAGCATCAGCGCCGCAGTCAGCAGCGGCAACAGAATCGGCAGGACGATCATCTGGTTCATGGCGCTCATTCGTCACGCTCCCGGCCATCGACATGGTCGGTGCCGGTCAGGCCGCGTGAAGCCAGCATGACCACCAGAAACAACGCGGTCATGGCGAAACTGATGACAATGGCGGTGAGTACCAGGGCCTGCGGCAGCGGGTCGGTGTAGTTGAGCAAGTCTTGTGGAACGCCATCCTTGATGATCGGCTCCTTGCCGATGAACAGGCTGCCCATGCTGAAGATGAACAGGTTGACGCCGTACGACAGCAGGCACAAACCCATGATCACCTGGTAGGTGCGGGGGCGCAGAATCAACCACACCCCCGATGCGGCAAGCACGCCGATAGCAACTGCAATCACTTCTTCCATCAGGCGGCTCCTGCTTGGCTGGTTTTGGCGGGGCCGCCGGGGCGATAGGCGCGCACCGACTGGTGGGCCAGTGCGGTAAGAATCAGCAGGGTCGACCCCACCACCACACTGAATACGCCGACGTCGAACAACAGGGCACTGGCCACATGCATATCGCCCAGCACCGGCAAGTGCAGGTGCGCCGTATGGGTGGTCAGGAACGGGTAGCCCATGACCATCGCACCCACCCCGGTGAGGGTGGCGAACAGCAAGCCGGTACCCATCCAGCGCAAGGGACGCAGGCTCATCTGCGCTTCGACCCACTGCGTGCCAGCCACCATGTACTGCAGGATGAACGCCACCGACATCACCAGGCCGGCGACGAAACCACCGCCTGGCTGATTGTGACCGCGCATGAACAGGTACATGGACACCAGCAGTGCCATCGGCAGCAACAGACGAACCAGCGCCGCCGGCACCATCATGAAGCCCAGCGCCGTATCGGCAGCGTGGCGCGGGTTGACCAGGTCGGTGATGACATCCGGCGCCAGCCTGCGCTGCTGCGAAGGCGGCTGCATGCTCTCCTTGGGCGGGCGGAAACGACGCAACAGGGCGAATACGGTCAGCGCCACGGCCACCAGCACGGTGATTTCCCCAAGCGTATCGAAGCCGCGGAAGTCCACCAGCATCACGTTGACCACATTGGTGCCGCCGCCTTCAGGCAGTGCACGGCTGAGATAGAACGAGGAAATCACGTTCGGCGTCGGCCGCGTGAGCATGGCGTACGACAGCACCGCCATGCCGCCGCCGACCAGAATGGCCAGCACCAGGTCGCGCAAGCGGCGCATGCGCGCCTTGTCCAGGCTGCCGGGCAGCGGCGAAACCCCTTCCAGGCGTCGAGGCAACCAGCGCAGGCCGAGCAGAATCAGCACCGTGGTGACCACCTCGACCACCAGTTGGGTCAGGGCAAGATCCGGTGCAGAGAACCAGACGAAGGTTATGCAGGTCATCAGTCCGCAGACACTGACCATGATCAGGGCTGCCAAGCGGTGATACTTGGCCTGCCAGGCGGCGCCAATGGCGCAGGCAATGGCGATCAGCCACAACGCGACGAACACGCCGGAGCCAGGAATTTTCGGTCGCTCACCCCAGCTCAGGCCGCTGTAGAGCATGGGCGCCAGGCCTGCGAGGAAGGCGGCTACCACCAGCATGAACAACTGCGTCTGCAAACGTCGGCTGGTCATCAGTTCTTCGGTACGCCGTGCCAGCAGCATCAGGCGCACCTGGCCGTGCTCGAACATGCGCTTGCCGTCGAGACGTCCGATCAAAGGTGGGCAGGGGAAGCGGCCACGTCGCAATTGCTTGCGTAATAGTAGGTACAGCACTACGCCGCCCGACATCGCCACCAGACTCATGACCATGGGTGCGTTCCAGCCGTGCCAGATAGCCAGGCTGTATTCGGGCAATGTACCGCCGACAACCGGCAGCGCAGCGGCGGCGAGCAAAGGGCCGACCGATTGCGCTGGGAATATGCCCACTACCAGGCAGGTGAGCACCAGCAGTTCCACCGGCGCGCGCATCCAGCGCGGCGGCTCGTGTGGCGTATGTGGCAGATCCTGGGCGGGCGGCCCGAAGAACACGTCGACCGTGAAGCGAAGGGCGTAGGCCACACTGAACGTGCCGGCCAGTGTGGCGATCACTGGCAGGGCAATTTCGACCCAGGCACTGGAGGTGATGAACACCGTTTCAGCGAAGAACATTTCCTTGGAGAGGAAACCGTTCATCAACGGCACACCGGCCATCGAGGCACTGGCGACCATCGCCAGCGTGGCGGTGTAGGGCACCAGGCGAATCAGGCCGCTTAGGCGCCGTATGTCACGGGTGCCGCTTTCATGGTCGATGATCCCAGCCGCCATGAACAGCGACGCCTTGAAGGTGGCGTGATTGAGAATGTGGAAAACCGCGGCGACCGCCGCCAGCGGGCTGTTAAGACCCAAAAGCAAGGTGATCAGACCCAGGTGACTGATGGTCGAATAGGCCAAGAGTCCTTTCAGATCGTTCTGGAACATCGCGGCGAAGGCGCCCAGCAGCAGGGTGCACGCGCCTGCACCGCCGACGATCCAGAACCACTCTTCACTGCCTGACAGCACAGGCCACAGCCGCGCCAGCAGAAACACCCCAGCCTTGACCATCGTCGCCGAGTGCAGATAAGCCGACACCGGTGTCGGCGCCGCCATGGCATGGGGCAGCCAGAAATGAAACGGGAATTGCGCGCTCTTGCTCAACGCGCCGATCAGAATCAGTGGCAGCAGCACCGGATAAAGCGCGTGCTGGCGAATCACATCGCCCGCTGCGAGCACATCGCCAAGGTCATAACTGCCGACCACATGACCCAGCAGCAGAGCACCGATCAGCAGACACAAGCCCCCGGCGCCGGTCACCATCAGTGCCATGTACGCACCGCGCCGAGCATCGCCACGGTGGTGCCAGTAGCCGATAAGCAGGAAAGAGAACAGGCTGGTCAGTTCCCAGAAGAACACCAGCTGAATGAGGTTGCCGGAGATCACCACGCCAAGCATGGCGCCCATGAAGGCCAGGAAGAAGGCGAAGAATCGCGGCACCGGGTCTTGCGGCGACATGTAGTAGCGCGCGTACAGCGATACCAGGGTACCGATGCCCAGCACCAGGAGGCTGAACAGCCAGGCGAAGCCATCCATGCGCAAGACCAGGTTCAGGCCCAGGCTCGGCAGCCACAGAAACTCCTCCCGAATGACGCCACCATCGGCGATCTGCGGATACATGAGCGCCACCTGGACGGTACCGACCAAGGCAACGAGCCCCGCAAGAATGGACTCGGCGTTGCGCGCGTTGTGCGGCAGGACAGCCGCCAGGCAACTGCCCATGAAGGGCAGAAGCAATAGCACTATCAAAGACATAGCGTTCCAATCGGCAGGAGTTTGCAGGGGATAATACGTGCCGGATTGTTGAGAACCAACACGTAAGCTGTCGCAGAATCCTACAAAACAGCGGCAACCCAATGATTTTTTATGACATTTCTTTACGTAGAGGCAGCGCTGCGGTGGGATCGTTGCTACGTTTTGTCACCATCGAGCTGACCGGGTTCAATGCATTTGGCCGCTGTGTCGCGTCGGCTGAATTTCAGTTCGCTGACGATCACCGCCAGTACGATCAGTAGTGCTCCAATCAAGGCAACCCCCGGCAGACGCTCACCAGCGAGGCGACCGACGATACCCGCCCATACCGGCTCTCCCGCGTAGATCAGCGTAGCGCGTGTCGGTGATACCGAGCGCTGTGCCCAGTTCATCGCCACCTGAATGATCGCGCTCATGGCCCCCAGGCCCAGGGCGCTGGCCACCAGCAGCGTCGACCACTGGGGCACCGACTCCTGGGTTGGCAGCATCATCAGAAAGGACAGTAGCGAGGCAGTGGCCAGTTGCACCACCGTCACGCGGCGTACGTCGACGCGTCCGGCGTAGCGGCTGATCAGAATGATCTCGGCAGCGATCGCGACCGCGCTGATCAGCGTCACCACTTCGCCCTCATTGAGCTTGAGCATGCCGCCCTCAGGGCCCGCCAGCAGCATCAGCCCAACGAACGCCAGTGCGATCCCCAGGCTGGGCATGAGGCCGGGACGGCGTCCCAGCACGAACCATTGCAGAAGCGGTACGAATGGCACGTACAGCGCGGTGATGAACGCCGACTGACTGCTGCTGATCGTCTGCAGCCCCATGGTCTGCAGACCGTAACCGAGCATGATGGTGACACCGATCAATATGCCCGCCTTGAGCTCTGTCATCGTCAGTCGCGGCAAACTGCGCATGCACAGCAGACTGACGAACAGCGCCGCAGCGGCGAACCTCAGGCCTACGAAGAACATGGGTCCACTGGCCTTCATGACGTTGTGCACCAGCAGAAACGTTCCGCCCCACAGCATGGTAATGAACAGCAGCACGCACTCCGCTTTGCTGACCCTGAGCGTCACGTTGAGGCGGCTGGAGTTGGTATTGCCAATCATGGTGTTGCACGCTCGAAATGGGCGGCGCACACTCGCCGCGAGATGCGCAGTATACTGCGCACTATCAGTTGATGGGTGATTCGATGCACACACATTCCGAGCGACCAGGCTCCGTGCTCCAGCACGTCAGCCAGAATATCCGCCAACTGCGTGTCGACTCAGGATTCAGCCAATCGGCCTTGTCCGAGCGCTCGGGGGTCAGTCGGCGCATGCTGGTCGCGATCGAAGCCGGTGAAAAGAACGTCAGCCTCGCCACGCTGGATTTGATCGCGGCGGCCCTCGCTGTGCCTTTCAGCAGACTGGTGCAGGCGCCCGACCAGCGAGATCTGAGCCGTATCAATGAGCTGGCGTGGGCCGGCCGATCGGCTGGCAGCAAGGCGCTGCTGCTGGGTGCCAGCCAGGCCACGCGGGAAGTCGAACTGTGGGAGTGGCGACTGGAACCGGGTGAATGTTATTTCAGCGAGGCGGATGCCGAGGGTTGGAGCGAGCAGATCTATGTCGCCGAAGGGTGCCTGACCTTGGTCATCGAGGACGTCGAGCGGCGTGTGCATGCTGGAGAGTTTCACGTCTTCGCCAGCAACTGCCGCTACAGCTATCGAAACGATGAGTCATCGCTGGTGCGGTTCGTGCGCAATGTGGTGATCTGAGATGCAGGTCAGCGGGTGTGCCTTCCTTTTACAAGGTGATGTGCTTTTGTAGGAAAAGACGCTAAGTGTTGTTGAATCTGCCTTATTAGCGCTTGGCCACCCGCTACTGGAAATCCTCGAGCTCAGCGCTGCTAGAGTAGGGCGCTTGATCAAATCGCAGTCGGAGTGTGCATGAACAATCAGTCGCCTGTTTTGTCAACGGTGCCTCAGCGTCTCCAGCGGATGCGTAGCGTCATGCAGCGGGAAAAGATCGACGCGCTGCTGGTGCCTTCCGCCGACCCTCATCTCTCTGAGTATCTGCCTGGACACTGGCAGGCTCGTCAGTGGTTATCAGGTTTTCAGGGGTCTGTCGGGACGCTGGTGGTGACAGCGGATTATGCCGGTCTCTGGGTCGACAGCCGCTATTGGGAGCAGGCTGCCACGGAACTCGATGGCAGCGGCATTCAGTTGGTCAAGGCCGGACCTGATCAGCCGGATGCGACGCAGTGGCTGGTCGAGCACACGCCGCAAGGCGGGGTGGTGGGTGTCGATGGCGAGGTATTGGCGCTGACCACCGCCCAGTGGCTCGAGCCACAGTTGCACAAGCGCGATGTCACGTTGTCGACCCAAGCTGACCTCTTTACCGAGGTTTGGTCCGACCGGCCCGCTCTGCCCGCAGCCCCTGTGTATGAGCATCCAGAGTCCTATGTGAGCCTCAAGCGCAATCAGAAGCTCGGACAATTGCGTGAGAGCCTGGGTGACATGAACAGCGACGCGCATCTGATCGCTGCACTCGACGATATCGCCTGGCTACTGAATCTGCGCGGTAGTGACATTGCCTATAATCCGCTGTTCCTGGCCTTCTTGTTGATTGAGCAGCACACCGCGACATTGTTCGTCGATAGAAGCAAGATTGCTGAGCCCCTGCGCCGCTCGCTGGAAGCCGATGGCGTGGAGTTGCGCGACTACGCAAGTGTTTCTCAAGGGCTCGGGCAGCTCCCGACAGGCACTCGCCTGTTGATCGACCCACGTCGTGTCACCATCGGACTGATCGACCACCTGCCCAGCGGGGTGGTGCAGGTCAAGGGCGTCAGCCCTATAGAACTAAGCAAGGCCTGCAAGCCTGAGCAGGACATCAAGCATGTGCGTCACTTCATGGAGCAGGATGGCGCTGCGCTGTGTGAGTTCTTTGCCTGGCTCGAATCACATCAGGGCAAATGCACGATCACTGAACTGACCATCGACGAGCAGATCACTGCCGCCCGGGCAAGGCGTGAGGGATTCGTATCGCCGAGCTTCGCAACCATCGCGGCGTTCAATAGTAATGGCGCGATGCCTCACTATCGCGCTACGCAAGAGTCTCATGCGGTCATCGAAGGCGATGGCTTGTTGTTGGTGGATTCCGGTGGCCAATACCTGGGCGGCACGACTGATATCACCCGAATGGTGGCCATCGGCACGCCGGGCATCGAGCAGAAGCAAGACTGCACGCGAGTATTGAAGGGCTTGATCGCATTGTCACGGGCGCGCTTTCCCAGAGGTATTCGCGCGCCGATGCTCGATGCGATCGCACGGGCGCCGTTATGGTCGGAAATGGTCGACTACGGTCACGGTACCGGACACGGGGTAGGTTACTTTCTCAATGTTCATGAGGGTCCGCAGAGTATCGCTTTTCGGGCGAATGCCAGCGAGCAGACCGTGATGCGCCCCGGGATGATCACCTCGATCGAGCCCGGCACCTACCGCCCTGGAAGATGGGGCGTGAGAATCGAGAACCTGGTCGCGACGCGAAACGTAGGTGCGGGCGACTTTGGAACATTCCTTGATTTCGAAACGTTGACCCTGTGCCCGATCGATATCCGCTGCCTGATGATCGACATGCTCGATGCTCGGGAAAAGGCCTGGCTGAACGAGTACCACCGAAGGGTATTCGAGCGTCTCGCTCCGCTGCTCGAGCGCGACGCGCTGGTTTGGCTTGAACGAAACACGCAGCAAATCTAGAGGCGGGCGGGGCAGCGTGTCGCTGCCCCGTCACCGATCACTTGCAGATCACGATCATGCTGCGGCTGGTATAGCCGGCGGGATTGATGCCGAAGAGATAATCACCCGGTTCGCCGTCGGCTTCTCCCGAGCGCGCCACGACTCTATACCCTTTGCTGCTGCAAGCGCTTTGCGCCCTGTCGTAGCACCTGTCCCAGGAAGAAGAAAGGCCAGAACAGTTGATATGCAGTCCCTTCTTGCCCCTTTTCACTTCGGTTTTTGCAGTGGCGGCACACCCAGCTAGCGCCAGGATGGCCAGGATGAGTATAAGACGTTTCATTCCTGTCCTTAATACTGACCGCACATCGGCCCAGGTTATCGTGATTACAGCACGCATGTCCGAGCTGCAACTTAGGCCGCGGTCCTTACAGCCTGAGGTGGTTAAAGTCGCAGACAGCTTAAGACAGGCTCATGACTGAAACAAAGGATTTTGTTTCAGAAGTAAACGATTCTCATCTTAGTCCGCTGCGATGGGGGCCGGCACCTGGCGCCTCATCGTCAAAGTGGCACCCACCGATGCGGTGATGATCGCCAGGATTGCCAGCCATTGGATGTTGGTCAACATCTCGCTCAAAAAAATCAATCCGGATAGCGCTGCAATGACAGGCTCCATGCTCATGAGCGTCCCGAATGTGCGCGCAGGCAAACGCGTCAGTGCGATCATCTCGAGGCTGTAGGGCAGGGCGGTGGAGAGAATGGCAATACCTAGAGCCACCGGAATCAGTACCGGGTTCAGCAGCGCGCTGCCGGCATGAACGATTCCGACGGGTGCGATGAACAGCGCGGCAATGACCACGCCCAGGGCAGCACTCTGTACCCCATGCTCTGCTCCGGCTTTCTGCCCATACAATATATAGAGTGCCCAGCAGGCGCCGGCACCCAGTGCGTAACAAGCCCCCACAGGATCGACTGCAGCCGTTGAGTTGCCCAATGGCACCAGCAGCAGTAGCCCGATGATCGCCAGCGCGATCCAGACGAAGTCCAGGGCGCGGCGTGATCCAAGCAAGGCAACCGCCAGGGGGCCGGTGAACTCCAGCGCTACCGCGATGCCGAGCGGAACCGTTCGTACTGACATATAGAACATCAGGTTCATGCCGCCCAGTGCCATCCCATAGATGATGATGCTGCGCAGGGCGGCGCGGTCCAGTCGCGCTCGCCAGGGCCTCAATAAAGCCACCATTATCACGCTGGCGAAGATCAGTCGAAGCGCGGTGGTGCCTTGGGCGCCCACCAGCGGAAACAGACTTTTTGCCAGTGAAGCGCCTGACTGAATCGAGATCATCGCTATCAATAGCAAACCTACCGGGAACAGCGTGCCGGTCAGGTTGCGAGTGTTGGTATTCATCGCAGGTGGGCGGTCCATGGGAAATGAGTGCGCATTATAGTGCGCAATGTTCAGGCGGCGCTCAAGGGGGCCCGACTATTGATAGCAAGACGCGCTATGCATAAGCATGATTTGAAATAAGTGCTTGACCGCCCTCGGAATCTCTTTATACTGCGCACCACTTCCGGGGCAAACGGAACGGAAAACTCCTTGAGTTTCAACGAGTTAGCTGTTCAGGTGGTGCTGAAAGTGCTTCGATCTGCTGATCGATAGCGGTGAAAAAGGTGGTTGACAGCGTTGTTTAACGCTGTATGATTCGCCTCCCGCTACGAGCGATCGCAGCGAGCCAAGTGTTTGAAGTTGAACGAGATTCTCGCAAAATACTTCGAAATAAACGCTTGACAGACTTAGAGGAAAGCGTAGAATGCGCGCCTCGGTTGAGACGAAAGGCTCAACCAAACGCTCTTTAACAAA
>NZ_AUEA01000017.1 GCF_000425745.1 Pseudomonas cremoricolorata DSM 17059 = NBRC 16634
CAGTGTATTTGACGAGCTTTTTCTGCCGGATCAGCGCATCGGCCCCCTCTTCGGAATACGCAGCCTGCTTGTGCATGGCCTCGAAGTAGTTGCTGATGAGCGTCGCGCTCTGCAATGCGTGGGCATTCTGGCCGGCATACTTCGTCTTGCGCTCCACCGCGCTGCTGACCAGGTAGTGCAACTCGCTGGCAATGCCGATGGGGTCGGGCAGGGCAACGGCCAGCGGCGTGATATCGCGGCGTCCGTAGAGTCCGGCATGGAGGCCCTGGATGATGGCGTTGTAGTCAGGTGCGCTGTTGGGAAACTGGATCTCGCTCCACTCGAAGTGCCTGGGCGTGCTGTAGCCCCTGGGAATCAGTTCCGGGGTGGCATTGCCGACCAGCACGGCATTGAAGGCATGGGGCTGCTCAGGCCCGGCCGCGGGGTCGAGCCTGACGGCGAGGGTGTCGCGCAAGCCATCCTGATTGGTTTCGATGGCCCATAGCGCACGGTGGCTGAGCAGCGTGTCGCTGATCATCACGTACACCTGCTCGGCGATATGGCTTTCCGGGGCTTGCAGGTAGGGCCTGGCTTGCTGGACTTCGGGCACGCCCTGGCGACCTGGGGTGGCGTCGACTTCGTCGCAGCGGTCCCACCAGATGCGCGCGAAGCGGATGTCCTCGGTGACCTGATAGTGCTGAGTCCACATCCGCCCGTCCTTGAAGTAGCACAGGTAGACGTAGCTGCCAGGGCGCAATAAGCGCAGGCCATAGGCTTTACCTGAGCCAAGGGCGGGATAGCCGTCGGTGCAGAGGGTGGGGAAGATACTGGGTTCGAGCGGCGTGTCGACGATGCCGTAGCGCAACGGGTAGATCGGGATGCTGGGTTCGCACGGCGGGTGCATGATACCGATGCCGACTTCCTTCTGATTGGGCCGGTTGGTGCCGAGGGCGATCTTGTACGTGCGGGTCATGGCGTTTCTCCGGTCACATCCTGCGCTGCCAATTGCGCGAGCCGTGCTTCTGCATCGATCAGCCGCTGTTTTCCCTCGACCGCGCGCCGCAGCATGATTTCGCGAAGCATCCGGTCGTGGTCGAAGAAGCGCTGCGGATACCGCAACCGCAGCTCCATGAAGTGGCGCACGTCGCGCTCCGTGCGTAGCGTCAATTCGCTGGCTTCAAGGGCGAAGGCGTTCAGCCGGCGCCAGAGCTCGGCCTGAGCGTCTGCAGCGTCGTAAACCGGGAAGCGCCTGCGAAACTCACGGGCGCAATCGCGCATGAACCAGGCCCGGGTGGCCGGGTTCAGCGCCGCCTCATCGTAGGTGCTCAGCTCGAAGGGCCATTGCGCGATGGTCGGCGCCGCGCCGGTCACGGGCGCATCGACCGATAACCACTCGCCCGAGTATTGGTCGCCGGCGTACCAGACAAGGCGTTGAATAGGGCCGAGCAGTTGCGCCAGCCGCTCGGCTGGCAAGGCTTCGCAGAGTTCTTCGAGGGCGCGAAAGGCACCGAGGCCGAACGACAGCGCTTGACCGTTGGCACCTGTCAGCTGTTGCAGATGCTCGAGGTGGGCCACGAGGCTGTCTTCATCGTCCGGCGCCAGCACAATCAAGCCGATCTGCTGGGGCAGCCAGTGAGCGAGCGCGTGGTTGAAGATCGACTCATCGAGCGTCACCAGCAGCGGCCCTGAACGATAGCCCGGTGGGGTGAACGCCCACGGTGTGCCGTACCACAGCCAGCGACCGCTGAAGAATCGGTCGAGCTGCTTGAGTTCATCCTGGAGGGTCGGGCTCAGTGCGCCGTTCAGCCAGACCCACGCCCGAGCGCTTTGTTGCAGTGTGGCCCAGTCCGGTGTGGGAGATGCCTTGACCACTTGGCGCGAATAGTCGGGAAACTCGGACGTTGCGTTCATCAGGCAGCTCCCCTGCAGGCAGCGATCCTGTGGCGAGCGTCAGCTATCCAGCGGGTGATGAAAGATGAAATCGTCATGGTGAGCTCCCGGTGAGGACGAACTTGAATGGCCGTCTCTGGCGTCAAGTGGCGGTCACTCTTTTTAGAAGCATCATCCGAGGTTGGGAATTGAGAACGGTCTGAGGATCGTGCAGGAAGCGTCCTTTTCTCGTTGTAAGGCTCGAGGCGTGCCTGGAAAAGCGCGTTGTGAGTGGTTGCAGCAGGAGAGAGTGCCCACTTGAAAAGCGCTGACAGGGCGCATCAGAGGAAGGGGGCGTAGCGGGGGCAGCTATTGCTGGCAGTACGGCGGGGTCGGCGGAGCGGCGGGTGCGGCAGACCCCTGGGCAAAGGGCCTGCCGATTCCAGCGAACGTTGCCGAACGCTGAAGGGAACGTCAGACGTTGAAGCGGAAGTGCATCACGTCACCGTCCTTGACGATGTATTCCTTGCCTTCCAGACGCCATTTGCCGGCTTCCTTGGCGCCGCTTTCACCCTTGAACTGGATGAAGTCGTCGTAGGCCACCACTTCGGCACGGATGAAGCCTTTCTCGAAGTCGGTATGGATCACGCCAGCGGCCTGCGGGGCGGTGGCGCCGACCCGCACGGTCCAGGCACGTACTTCTTGCACGCCGGCAGTGAAGTAGGTCTGCAGGTTGAGCAGTTCGTACCCGGCGCGGATCACGCGGTTCAGGCCAGGTTCTTCGAGGCCCAGGGCTTCGAGGAACATGTCTTTCTCTTCGCCGTCGTCCAACTCGGCGATTTCCGCTTCGATCTTGTTGCACACCGGCACCACCACCGCGCCTTCTTCTTCAGCGATGGCCTTGACCACGTCCAGGTGCGGGTTGTTGTCGAAGCCGTCTTCGGCGACGTTGGCGATGTACATCACCGGCTTGCTGGTCAGCAGGTGGAAGTTGCGCACCACGGCCTTCTCGTCGGCGCTCATGCGCTTCATCAGGCTGCGAGCCGGCTTGCCTTCGGTGAAGTGTGGAATCAGTTGTTCGAGGATGGCCTTCTGCGCCAAGGCTTCCTTGTCGCCGCCCTTGGCGTTGCGTGCAACCTTCTGCAGTTGCTTCTCGCAGCTGTCGAGGTCGGCGAAGATCAGTTCCAGGTCGATGATCTCGATGTCGCGCTTGGGGTCGACGCTGTTGGAGACGTGAATCACGTTCTCGTCTTCGAAGCAGCGCACCACGTGGGCGATGGCATCGGTCTCGCGAATGTTGGCGAGGAACTTGTTGCCCAGGCCTTCACCTTTCGAGGCGCCCGCGACCAGGCCGGCGATGTCGACGAATTCCATGGTGGTGGGCAGGATGCGGTTGGGCTTGACGATTTCTGCCAGTGCCGCGAGGCGTGCATCGGGCATGGGCACGATGCCGCTGTTTGGCTCGATGGTGCAGAAGGGGAAGTTCTCAGCGGCGATGCCCGACTTGGTCAGCGCGTTGAACAGGGTGGACTTGCCAACGTTGGGCAGACCGACGATGCCGCAATTCAAACCCATGGGAATTCCCCTCTCTAGGAAGTCAGGCCTTTTGGCCGTGCAGCTCGCGCATCGCCTTGGCGAAGTCGCCAGCGAGGACATCCGGCAGCACGCCGAGGGCGTAATCGATACTGGTGTCGAGTTTGTCCTGCTCGGCGCGCGGGGCGCGGCCAAGGACGAAGTTGGACACCAGCTTGGCGTCACCTGGGTGGCCGATGCCAAGCCTCAGGCGATGGAAATCGTTCTGGTTGCCGAGTTGCGCGATGATGTCGCGCAGACCGTTATGGCCACCGTGGCCGCCGCCCTTCTTGAGCTTGGCGACGCCCGGAGGCAGGTCGAGTTCGTCGTGGGCCACCAGGATCGCTTCCGGCGCGATGCGGAAGAAATTGGCCAATGCCGCCACGGACTGGCCGCTGCGGTTCATGTAGGTGGTGGGGATCAACAGACGAACATCACGGCCCTGATGGCTGAATTTCGCCGTCAGACCAAAATACTTGCGGTCAGCGCTGAGTGAAACACGCTGGGCGCTGGCGATGCGTTCAACGAAAAGAGCCCCTGCGTTATGCCGGGTCTGTTCGTATTCGGGGCCTGGGTTTCCCAGGCCGACGATCAACTGGATGGCGGTCACGTCAGGGGCTCTTCCTTGGGGTAGTCAGGGTACGGTGCGCGGCACTGTACCCTGAGCAACACCGGCGTGCGAGTGATTACTCGGCAGCGCCTTCTTCACCTTCTTCTTCAGCAACGATGCGTGGCGCGTGAACGTTGGCAACGGCTTTGTCGTCGCCGTGGGCCAGGGCCACGAACTCGACGCCTTTCGGAGCCTTGAGGTCGGACAGGTGAATGATGGTGCCGATTTCAGCGCCGTCGAGGTTGACTTCGATGAACTCAGGCAGGTCCTTGGCTTCGCAGGACACTTCGATCTCGGTTTCGGTGTGCGAGATCTCGCCGCCGTTCTTCAGGGTGGTTTCTTCGTTGACGAAGTGAACCGGAACCTTGGCGGTCAGCTTCTGGCCAGCAACGACGCGAACGAAGTCGGCGTGCATGATGAAGCCTTTGGACGGGTGACGCTGCATGGCCTTGACGATGACGTTCTGCTTGGCGCCGTCGACGTTCAGTTCCAGAACGTGGCTGTAGGCAGCTTCGTTCTCGAACAGTTTGGCGATTTCCTTGGCCACGATGGTCAGGGATTGTGCTTCCTGGTTACCGCCGTAAACGACGGCAGGGATGCTGGCGGAGTGACGCAGGCGGCGGCTCGCACCTTTCCCCAGGTCAGTACGCGCTTGGGCGTTCAGGGTGAATTCGTTCATTTTACTTCTCCAAAGTAGCCAGCCCCGAGTGACACTTGCGACCAGTGCCAAGGCGGGGTGGGCAAAAAAGCCCCGCCCCAACGAAGGTGTTGGGGCGGGGCGCTTCATCAACGGACGTTTAGCGGCAGGGCAGGCCCTAGCGGAACATCGCGCTGATCGATTCTTCGTTGCTGATACGGCGAACCGCTTCGGCAACGACCGGTGCGATATCCAGTTGGCGGATACGGTCACAGGCTTGAGCAGCGGCCGACAGCGGGATGGTGTTGGTCACCACCAGCTCGTCGAGTACCGACTTCTCGATGTTCTCGATCGCCCGGCCGGAAAGGACAGGGTGCGTGCAGTAGGCGTAAACCTTGGCAGCGCCGTGTTCTTTCAATGCCTTGGCCGCATGGCACAGGGTGCCGGCGGTGTCGACCATGTCGTCTACCAGGATGCAGGTGCGTCCTTCGACGTCGCCGATGATGTGCATCACTTCGGAGTGATTGGCCTTTTCACGGCGTTTGTCGATGATCCCGAGGTCGACGCCCAGGGACTTGGCGACGGCGCGAGCACGCACCACACCGCCGATGTCCGGGGAGACGATCATCAGGTTGTCGAAACGCTGGTCTTCGATGTCGTCGACCAGTACGGGCGAGCCGTAGATGTTGTCGACGGGGATATCGAAGAAGCCCTGGATCTGGTCTGCGTGCAGGTCGACGGTGAGTACACGGTCGATGCCGACGACAGTGAGCATGTCAGCGACGACTTTGGCGCTGATGGCTACACGTGCCGAACGCGGACGGCGATCCTGGCGGGCGTATCCGAAGTAGGGAATCACGGCGGTGATTCGGGAGGCTGAGGAGCGGCGGAAGGCGTCGGCCATCACTACCAGTTCCATCAGATTATCGTTGGTCGGGGCACACGTCGGCTGAATGATGAAGACGTCTTTGCCGCGAACGTTTTCATTGATCTCAGTGCTGATCTCGCCGTCGGAGAACTTACCGACAGAAACATCACCCAGTGGGATATGCAGCTGACGTACGACACGCCGAGCCAGATCGGGGTTGGCATTCCCCGTGAAGACCATCATCTTGGACACGCGCAGTACCTGAAGGCTGAGGGTAACCTGGATGAGAATAGGAAAATGGCAGGGGCGGCTGGATTCGAACCAACGCATGGCAGGATCAAAACCTGCTGCCTTACCGCTTGGCGACGCCCCTGTATCTGTTGCTGCGAATACTGTGTATTCGACTTCTAGAGCAGGCCTTGAAGCGTGCGGTGCAATATCGATACATTGCAACCTTTAGCGACAAACCCTGTTTGGGTCTCTGAAAGAAGGGCCAGAACTTTATCAGCTTCGACTTTGCTTGGGAAGGCCCCAAACACGCAACTTCCAGTACCGGTTAATCGAGCGTCCGTATATTTACCCAATGAAATCAGCGCGTTGCGAACTTCTGGATAACGTTGCTCTACCACCGGTTGGCAGTCATTACGACTGTTTCCCTCGGGAACGGGGCGCATCTTAAGGGGGAGGGAATCACGTGTCAACTGCGGATGTGAAAAAATTTCCGCTGTGCTGACAGACACTTGCGGCACCAGTACGACGTACCAGGGCTCTTGTGGAGCGACCGGTGTCAGCTGTTCGCCGACGCCCTGGGCGAACGCTGCATGACCGCGTACGAACACCGGCACGTCGGCGCCCAGGCCCAGGCCCAGCTGCGCCAGGCGATCGAGGTCCCAGCCGAGTTGCCACAGATGATTGAGCCCGAGCAGTGTGGTGGCGGCATCCGAACTGCCGCCACCGATGCCGCCGCCCATGGGCAGCAGTTTGTCGAGCCAGATGTCGGCGCCCAGCGGGCAGCCGGCGAGGCGTTGCAATTGACGCGCGGCACGCACGATCAGGTTGCTGTCGTGCGGCACTGATTCAAGTGCGTCGTGCAGGCGGATTTCGCCATCTTCACGCAGCGAGAAGCGCAGGGTGTCGCCGTGGTCGAGAAACTGGAACACGGTTTCCAGCAGGTGGTAGCCATCGTCGCGGCGACCCAGAATGTGCAACCACAGGTTGAGCTTGGCGGGAGCGGGCAGGGTCAGCACGGATCAGTGTCCCAGCTGGCGCGGCTGCCAGTCCTTGACCACCAGGGTGACGTCGATATTTTCGCCGTGCAGCTTGAGTCGCTCAGGCAGCCAGTAGCCGTTCTGCTCGGCATAGCTGAGGTATTCGACCTGCCAGCCATCCTGCTTCAGGCTGGCCAGGCGGCTGTCGCCGTCGAGGGTCAGCTGACTCTTGCTGTCGGGCGCCGGCAGGCCACGCACCCACCACACCAGGTGCGACACCGGCAGGCGCCAGCCCAGCTGTTCTTGCAGCAGTGCTTCAGGGTCGGCCGCTTCATAGCGGCCCTGGTTGGCAACTTCCAGCGCCACTGCGCCGGGACGCCCGGTCAGGCGTGCGGCGCCACGGCCCAGCGGGCCCGCCAGGCGGATGTCGTAGTAGTCTTGGCGCTGCAGCCAGAACAACGTGCCGCTGCCCGAGTCCTGCGGCGCGCGGATGCCGACCTTACCGTTGATCTGCCAGCCGTCGAGGCTGCTGAGTTGAGCCTTGTGCTCACGCCATTGCTGGGAATTGCCTTGCCCTTGCAAGGCTTCGCGGGAACCTATGCCGGCGCAGCCGGCGAGCAGGGCGATCAGGCTGAAGGTGATGAGTTGACGCATGAACATGTCTTATAGAGCCTCGGATCCGGTCAGGCGCAGGATGGTCTTGCGCAGGACTTCGCTGTCGGGTTGGTTGGCCAGGGCTTTGCTCCAGACCTGGCGCGCCTCGCGGCGTTTGCCATTGGCCCACAACACTTCGCCCAAGTGGGCTGCGACTTCCGGGTCGGGCAGGCGCTCGAAGGCCTGGCGCAGATAGCGCTCGGCTTCATCGAGGTTGCCCTGGCGGTAGTTGACCCAACCCAGGCTGTCGAGCACCGCCGGATCGTCCGGGGTCAGCGACAGGGCTTTTTCGATCAGGCGCTGGGCTTCTTCGAAGCGGGTGGTGCGGTCGGCCAGGGTGTAGCCCAGGGCGTTGAGGGCCATGGCGTTTTCCGGCTCGCGCTCGAGAATGGCGCGCAGGTCTTTTTCCATCTGCGCCAGATCGTTGCGTTTCTCGGCGAGCATGGCCCGGCTGTAGAGCAGGTTGAGGTCGTCGGGGAAGCGCTGGGTGGCCTGGCGCAGTACCTGGTCGGCTTCGGCGTCCTTGTCGTTGTTGCTGTAGCTTTCCGATTCGATCAGGTACAGCTGGATGGCGTAGTCCGGCTGGGCTTCGCGGGCCTCGGCCAGCAATCGTGAGGCTTCGCTGGCGCGGCCGTTGGCGATGAGGATGTCGGCCTGACGCAACTGCGCGGCCAGGTAGTCGGGGCCTGGGCCTACCAGGGCGTACTCGCGCAACGCGGCCTGTGGGTCGTTGCGCTCTTCGCGGATGCGGCCCAGGTTCAGGTGCGCGGCATCGGCGTTGGCGTCGCGCTCGACCAGCTCTTGCAGGTAGCCCTCGGCCTCGTCCCAATCCTTGTTTTCCAGGCTGATCAGCGCCAGGGAATAGCGCAGTTCGTCGTCTTCCGGGTATTGCTGGACCAGGCTGACGAATTCGCTCTTGGCCTCGGGGATACGATCGAGCTCGACCAGCGTGCGCGCGTAAGTCAGCCGCAGGCGCTTGTCGTCAGGGTTTTCGCGGATGGCGCTGCGCAGCAATGGCAGAGCTTCGTCGCCACGCTCCAGAGCCTGCAGCAGGCGGGCGCGCAGAAGGATCGGCGCGATCTCGCCATCCTGCACCGGGTGCGATTCGAGCAGCTCCAGGGCTTGCTCGCTCTTGCCATCCTGATTCAGCAGCAAAGCCTTGCCGAACAGCAGCTGGCTGTTGGCCGGGTGCTTGACCAGCAGGCGGTCGAAGCTCTGCAGCAGGCCGTCGCGGGTGCTCTGGTCGGTTTCGGCAGCCGACAGGGCGAGGAAGTCGAAATGGGTATCGCCCTTGGCCTGCAAGACCTTTTCCATGTACGTCATGGATTCGTCGTAGCGTCCGGCGCGGGCCAGCTGGATGGCGGCTGCGCGCTGGGCGTCAAGGTTGTCGGCATCGTTACGCGCCCAGAGCAGCGCGGTGTCGAGCGCCGGCTCGTCGGCGCCGAGGTATTCGGCGATGCGGTAGGCGCGCTCGGAAACCCCGGAATCCTGGGTTTTTTCCGCCTGATCGACGTAGTTGGCCAAGGCAATGTCGAAACGGTTGCGCTGACCGGCCAGCTCGGCCACCAGCAGGCTGTAGAGCGTATCGGGCTTGAACGAGCCGTACACCACAGGTTCGGCCGGTGCCTCTTGCTCGCTAGCCTCGGGCGCCTCGGGTTCGGAGGCCGCATGATGCGGCGGCAGATTCTGGCAGCCCTGGAGCAGGGCGAGGGCGAGCAGCAATGCGTAGCGTCTGTTCATAAAGGAGGCTTAAGGGGGCTAACCGGCGGTGTGGGGCATGATGACACAAGCGCGGTGGCAAACCCACCGACGATGGTCGCGCTTTATAGGGACAATAGCGAACGGTGGTTGTTCTGAATCCTGCGAAGTAGGACAATTATCGGCTTCACGTCACAATCAGCGACCGCGCATGGCCTTTCTCGCACTCGGGATCAATCACAAGACTGCCTCGGTCGACGTACGCGAGCGCGTGGCGTTCACGCCCGAGCAGCTGGTCGATGCCCTGCAGCAGCTGTGTCGCCTGACCGCCAGCCGCGAGGCGGCGATTCTCTCGACCTGCAACCGCAGTGAACTGTACCTGGAACAAGACACCCTCTCGGCTGACGATGTACTGCTGTGGCTGGCCAATTACCACCGCTTGAGCCTCGACGAGCTTCGCGCCAGTGCCTACGTGCACGAAGAACATGCTGCAGTAAAGCACATGATGCGCGTCGCCTCCGGGCTCGACTCGCTGGTGCTCGGCGAGCCGCAGATTCTCGGCCAGATGAAATCGGCCTATGCCGTGGCCCGCGAGGCCGGCACGGTCGGGCCTTTGCTGGGGCGACTGTTCCAGGCCACTTTCAGCGCCGCCAAGCAGGTGCGCACCGATACTGCCATCGGCGAGAACCCGGTGTCGGTGGCCTTTGCCGCGGTCAGCCTGGCGCGGCAGATCTTCAGTGACCTGGGCCGCAGCCAGGCGTTGCTGATCGGTGCCGGCGAAACCATCACCCTGGTCGCCCGGCACCTGCACGAGCAAGGCGTGCGGCGCATCGTCGTCGCCAACCGCACCCTGGAGCGGGCCAGCATTCTCGCCGAGCAGTTCGGCGCCCATGCCGTACTGCTGGCCGATATTCCCCAGGAACTGGCCAACAGTGACATCGTCATCAGTTCCACCGCCAGCCAACTGCCGATTCTTGGCAAGGGCGCCGTGGAAAGTGCCCTGAAGGCGCGTCGGCACAAGCCGATTTTCATGGTCGACATCGCCGTGCCGCGCGACATCGAGCCCGAGGTCGGTGAACTCGACGATGTCTACCTGTACACCGTCGATGACCTGCACGACGTGGTCGCGGAAAACCTCAAGAGCCGCCAGGGCGCTGCCCAGGCCGCCGAGGAACTGGTCGCGGTCGGCGCCGATGATTTCATGCTGCGTCTGCGCGAGCTGGCCGCTGTCGATGTTCTGCGTGCCTACCGCCAGCAGAGCGAGCGCCTGCGCGACGAAGAGCTGCACAAGGCCCAGCGCTTGCTGGCCAATGGCGGCAACCCGGAAGAGGTACTGGCGCAACTGGCCCGGGGCTTGACCAACAAACTGCTGCACGCGCCCAGCGTGCAATTGAAAAAGCTCTCTGCCGAAGGCCGCGTCGATGCGCTGGCGATGGCTCAGGAACTCTTCGCCCTCCATGAGGGCTCGACGGACAAGACCCCGCAATGAAAGCGTCGCTGCTGAACAAACTGGACACCCTCCAGGACCGCTTCGAAGAACTCACCGCCTTGCTCGGTGACGGCGAAGTGATCGCCGACCAGACCCGCTTCCGCACCTATTCGCGCGAATACGCCGAGGTGGAGCCGGTGGTCGGCGCTTATCAGGCCTGGCGCAAGGTGCAGGATGACCTCGAAGGCGCCCAGGCGCTGCTCAAGGATGCCGACCCCGACCTGCGCGAAATGGCCCAGGAAGAGGTGCGTGAGGCCAAGGCGCAATTGCTCGAGCTGGAGTCGCAGTTGCAGCGCATGCTGCTGCCCAAGGACCCCAACGACAACCGCAACGTGTTCCTCGAGATTCGTGCCGGCACCGGTGGCGACGAGGCGGCGATCTTCTCCGGCGACCTGTTCCGCATGTATTCGCGCTATGCGGAAAAACGTGGCTGGCGCCTGGAAGTGCTCTCTGAAAACGAAGGTGAGCACGGCGGCTACAAGGAAATCATCGCCCGGGTCGAGGGCGACAGCGTCTACGCCAAGCTCAAGTTCGAATCCGGCGCCCACCGCGTGCAGCGTGTGCCGGAAACCGAGAGCCAGGGCCGAATTCACACCTCGGCCTGCACCGTGGCGGTGCTGCCCGAGCCTGACGAGCAGGTGGCGATCGAAATCAACCCGGCCGATCTGCGGGTCGATACCTACCGCGCCTCCGGTGCCGGCGGTCAGCACATCAACAAGACCGACTCGGCGATTCGCATCACCCACTTGCCCACCGGCATCGTCGTCGAGTGCCAGGAAGAGCGTTCGCAGCACAAGAACCGCGCCCGCGCGCTGTCGTGGCTGTCGGCCAAGCTCAACGACATGCAGACCAGCGCCTCGCAGAACGCCATCGCCAGCGAGCGCAAGTTGCTGGTCGGTTCGGGCGACCGTTCCGAACGCATTCGCACGTACAACTACCCTCAGGGCCGGGTCACCGATCACCGCATCAACCTCACCCTGTACTCGCTCGACGAAGTGCTCGCAGGCGGCGTGGAAGCGGTGATCGAGCCGCTGCTCAGCGAATACCAGGCCGATCAACTGGCTGCTCTGGGGGACTGAATGACCATCATTGCCAGCCTGCTGCGCGACGCGCAGTTGCCCGAGTCGGACAGCGCCCGTCTGGATGCCGAACTGCTGCTTGCAGCGGCCCTGGGCAAGTCGCGCAGCTACCTGCGCACCTGGCCCGAGCGCATCGTCAGCAGCGAGGCGGCGCAGTGCTTTCAGGGGTATCTGGAGCGGCGCCGTGGCGGCGAGCCGGTGGCCTACATCCTCGGGCACCAGGGCTTCTGGACCCTGGACCTGGAGGTGGCGCCAGACACCTTGATTCCGCGTCCTGACACCGAAGTGCTGGTGGAAAGCGCGCTCGAGCTGCTCTCGGCAACTCCGGCGCAGGTGCTCGATCTTGGCACCGGCAGCGGGGCCATTGCCCTGTCGCTGGCAAGCGAGCGGCCGGCCTGGCAGGTCACTGCGGTGGACCGCGTCGAAGCCGCGGTGGCCCTGGCCGAGCGCAACCGTCAGCGGCTGGGGCTGAAGAATGTCCGCGTGCTGGCCAGCAACTGGTTCGAGAATCTGGCCGGGCAGCGTTTCCAACTTATCCTGAGCAACCCCCCCTACATTCCCGAGCACGATCCGCACCTGCTGCGTGGCGATGTGCGTTTCGAGCCCAGCAGTGCCCTGGTGGCCGGTGCCGATGGCCTCGAAGACCTGCGCCAGATCATTGCCCAGGCTCCGCAGCACTTGCAGGCCGGTGGCTGGCTGCTCCTCGAACACGGTTACGACCAGGCGCCGGCAGTGCGCGAACTGCTTGCCCGGCAGGGTTTCGTCGAGGTCGAGAGTCGTCTCGATCTGGGCGGCCACGCCCGGGTCTCGCTGGGTCGGCTGCCATGCTGAGCGATGCAGAACTGCTGCGCTACAGCCGGCAGATTCTGCTCGCGCAGGTCGACATCGACGGCCAGTTGCGCCTCAAGAACAGCCGGGTACTGCTGGTCGGGCTGGGCGGGCTGGGCTCGCCGGCGGCGCTTTATCTGGCCGCCGCCGGCGTTGGTGAGTTGCACCTGGCCGATTTCGATAGCGTCGACCTGACCAACCTGCAACGCCAGGTGCTGCACGACAGCACCAGCGTCGGCATGAGCAAGGTCGATTCGGCCATGGCCCGCCTGCAGGCCATCAACCCCGAGGTGGTGCTGCATGCCCATCGCCAGGCGCTCGAGGGTGATGCCCTGGCGGCAGCGGTGGCGGCGGTCGATGTGGTGCTTGATTGCTCCGACAATTTCACCACCCGCGAAGCGGTCAACGCGGCCTGCGTGGCAGCGCTCAAGCCGTTGGTCAGCGGGGCGGCGATTCGCCTCGAGGGGCAGTTGTCGGTGTTCGACCCACGCCTTGCGGCAAGCCCGTGCTACCACTGCCTGTACGGCCATGGCAGTGAGGCGGAGCTGAGCTGCAGCGAAGCCGGTGTGCTCGGCCCGCTGGTGGGCATGGTCGGCAGCCTGCAAGCCCTGGAAGCGCTGAAGCTGCTGGCAGGCTTCGGCGAACCGCTGGTGGGGCGGCTGCTGCTGATCGATGCCAGCAGCAGCCGCATGCGCGAATTGCGCGTCAAGCGTGATCCGGCCTGTGCGGTATGCGCCAGCCGCCATGAGTGACCGCGCAGCGCCGGTCGGCGTGATGGATTCCGGGGTCGGCGGCCTGTCTGTCCTGGCCGAGATTCAGCGCTTGCTGCCCAGCGAGTCGCTGCTCTATGTGGCAGATTGCGGGCACGTGCCGTACGGCGAAAAATCCCCCGAGTACATTCGCCAGCGCTGCCGGCAGATTGCCGCGTTCTTCCGTGAACAGGGCGCCAAGGCCATGGTGCTGGCCTGTAACACCGCCACCGTGGCCGCCGTCGCCGATCTGCGCACGCTGTACCCGGACTGGCCGTTGGTGGGCATGGAGCCGGCGGTCAAGCCGGCTGCGGCAGCCACCCGGTCCGGCGTGGTCGGGGTGCTGGCCACCACTGGCACGTTGCAGAGCGCCAAGTTCGCAGCGCTGCTCGACCGCTTCGCCAGTGATGTGCGGGTGATCACTCAGCCGTGTCCGGGCCTGGTCGAGTGCATCGAAGCTGGTGACCTGCACAGCCCGGCGCTGCGCGAGCTGCTTGCCGGGTACCTGCAACCCTTGCTCGAGGCCGGCTGCGACACGCTGATCCTCGGCTGCACGCATTACCCCTTCCTGCGCCCGTTGTTGGCGACGATGGTGCCGCAGGATGTCGCGATCATCGACACCGGCGCAGCGGTGGCGCGGCAACTGCAGCGTTTGCTGGACGAGCGCGGATTGCTTGCCGAGGGGCCTGCGCGCGACACCGATTTCTGGACCAGCGCAGATCCGCAGAATCTGAGAAAAATTCTTCCTTTGTTGTGGAATAAATCCGACAGTGTGCAAAGCTTTCGCTTGTAAAAAAAATGTGAAAAGCCGTGCTGAAAGCTGAACTATCGTACTAGTGGCGTTTTCTACACAACGGCCTGTTGAGGCATACACTAATAACAGCATCGTAAGAAGGATGTTTCTCATGAAGAAACTGCTCGGCTTGGCGGCGGTTGCTGCTTTGACACTGGGGCAAGCGGTGACGGCGCAGGCGGCGGACGTCTCGTTGTCGGTGGGGCAGACCGGTGATTCCACCATGGTCTACCGCTTGGGTGTTCAGTCGAACTGGGATGCCAGTTGGTGGCAGACCAGCGTCGGTCGCGTCACCGGGTATTGGGATGGGGCCTATACCTTCTGGGATGGCGATGACCGCGCCAGCAACCACAGCCTGTCGTTCGCTCCGGTCTTCGTCTACGAATTCGCCGGCGAGTCGGTGAAGCCGTATATCGAGGCAGGCATCGGCGTGGCGGCGTTTTCCCGTACCAAACTGGAAAGCAACGACCTGGGTGGCTCGTTCCAGTTCGAAGATCGCGTCGGTTTCGGCCTTCGCTTCGCCGGTGGTCACGAAGTGGGCGTGCGCGCCATTCACTACTCCAACGCCGGCATCAAGCAGCCCAACGACGGCGTGGAAGCCTATTCTGTGCACTACCGGATGGCGCTTTAAGCATCCCCCGCGCCAGGGCCTGCCTACCTGCGCAGGCCCTGACGCTGTTGTGGTTGGCTGACTAGATCGACATCAGTGGCCACAACGCCCTCAGACCCAGCGCCTCCAGCACCACTTCCTGCTGACGTTCGGGCAATCTGCCAAGAATCTCGGTGGCCGCCGTTTGCGCAGTCCAGCGCTCGGGGATAGGGTCGATCGCCCATGGGGCGTGTTGAGCATGGGGTGTGATAACGGTCAGGTCGATGCCGGCTTCCTGCAGCTGTGGTCTTAGCTGTTCGAGCCGACAGGGCAGGCTGTTGGAAGGCGAGGGCGGCAGGCTGGGATCAGACAGCTGCGAAACGGTATAGAGGTTGAGAATGACCACCAGCTGCGGGCGCTCTCCGCGTTCGAGCAGCGGCAAAGCAGCCTCGAGGAATTGTTCGAATGCCTGCATGTTGGTCTTGATCACCGCATGCACCAGCTGGCTCTCGGTGATCTGGGTGGGCAAGTAATCGCAGGTGCCGGCATTGACGATCAGGGTATCCAGCGCTCCCCAGGCCTGTTGCAGGTACTCCCCGCCAGTCTGCGGTGCGCCAGGCAATGCCAGCATGCGGCTGCCCTGGCGCCTGGCCATTGCATGAAACTGCAGATTGTTGCGTCCGCTGGCGGCGACGCGCTGCTGCTGCGCCACCAAGTGTTCGACTAGAGCTGTCCCTAGCCCGTTAGTACTCCCGGTAACCCAGAACCGCCGTGAGTTATTCAAGATGCCGCCCCTCTGATTCTGTTAGCCGGGGAGGCTTTTGAACGCCTCCAGCGCGCGCTTACGACTACTATCGAGACTGACTATGGGTTTGACGTAATTAGTTGTAGCAAACTCATTTGCCGATTTCACGGGCATGTGGATCGATTTCTTGTCCAGTTGTTCAAGTTCTGGAAGCCAATGGGCGATGAACCGGCCTTCTGGATCGAAACGTGTGGACTGCGTCACAGGATTGAAAATCCGAAAATAAGGTACCGAGTCAGTGCCTGTGGACGCGCTCCATTGCCAGCCGCCGTTGTTCGCCGCCAGGTCGCCGTCGATCAGGTGGCGCATGAAAAAGCGCTCGCCTTCGCGCCAGTCGATCAGCAGATTCTTGCTGAGGAACATCGCAACCACCATGCGCAGGCGATTGTGCATCCATCCGGTGGCCAGCAGTTGTCGCATAGCGGCATCGATCAGCGGAAAACCGGTTCGGCCTTCTTGCCAGGCTTGCAGATCCTTCGGCGCATTGCGCCAGGGCAGCTTCTCGGTGTGCGCGCGAAACGCGCGGTGCATCGATACCTGTGGGTAACCGACCAGAATGTGCTTGTAGAACTCGCGCCAGATCAGCTCGCCGATCCAGGTCTGCGCGCCGACACTGCCACTGTCGAATTCGCCACGGTTGCTCGACAGCGCCGCGTGCAGGCATTGCCTGGGTGAGACCACACCCGCAGCCAGGTACGCCGAAAGCTGGCTGGTGCCGGGGCGTGCGGGCAGGTCTCGGGCTACCTGGTAATCGTCGATGGCCTCGTCGACGAAACGTTGCAGGCGCGTCTGCGCTTCTTCTTCACCTGCGGGCCAGAGCTTGCGCAGGGTTTCCGGGGGCGTCTCGAAGCCCTCGATGTGCCGGGGGATGGCATCGCTGCTGATCTTCAGCGGCGTCTGCGCCGCGACCTTGCCCGCCAACCCCGGCACACCAACGTGCAGGCGTTCCATGCAGACCTTCTTGAACTGACTGAAGACCTGGAAGTAGCCGCCGCTGCGGGTGAGGATGCTGCCAGGGCTGAAGAGCAATTGGTCGAGGTAGCTGTTGACGCCAATCTCGGCGGCCTCCAGCGCCTCGCGGGTGGCCTGGTCGCGGCGAGTTTCATTGACGCCGTAGTCGTCGTTCCAGTGCACCGCTTCGACCTGGTGCTTCTGGCACAGCTCAAGCACGGCCTGCGGCACGTCTTGCCAAGTGCGCGTGGTGCGCACCAGCAGGGGAATGTTCAACGCTTCGAGGGATTTGCGCAGATCGCGCAGGTTGCGCAGCCAGAAATCCACCTTGCACGGCGCTTCGTCGTGCTCGAGCCATTGCTCGGGGCTGGCGATCCACAGGGCAAGGGTCGGTCCGCGCTGGCAGGCGGCGGTCAGGGCGGTATTGTCGGTGATGCGCAAATCGTTGCGCAGCCAGATCAATTGCATGGCAGTTTTTCCGAAAGACAGATGAAAGGTCAGGCGGCGCGTAGACGCTGGAACTGGCGCAGGGCTTCGTGCGCGCTGCTGAACAGGTGCAAGGCGGGCAGGTTGAGTGCCAGCAGTTCGGCCTCATGGATGCTGACCGCCAGCCCGCCCAGCAGAATCGGCGTTGGCGATTCGTGCAGGGCCTTGAGCAGGTTGGCGCGCTCGAACTGCGCACCCATGCACAGCACCACCGCAGTCGGGCGAAGCTGCGCCACCGCAGGACGCAACTGTGCCAGGCCAATGGGCTGTTCGAGGACCACCACCGGCTGCCCACTGCTGCTCAGCAGCCAGGCGCACAGCCAGGCATCGGCGCTGAACGGCGCAGCTTCTTCCTGAACGATCAACACCGGCTGGCCTTCCAGCGACTGGTTGTCGTGGTAGACCCGCGCGCCCAGCTTGCTGCGCAGCCAGGTGAAGAAGAACACCTGCTCCAGGCGCGCGTTGAACTGGTTGCGCCAGCGCTCGGCAAGCTGCGCCAGCAGCGGCACCAGCAGGTGCTCACACAGGGTCACGGCAGGGTAGAGCGCCATGACCTGATTGAAGTGCTGGTCCAGCGCCCGCGACGACAACTGGGTGATGGCGTCGGTCAGTTGCTGGCAGCGCATCTGCCAATCACCCTGCGGGGCAACGGTAGGTTGGCGTTCCAGCAGGTCGCGCACCTGGCCCACCGAGGCGCCGCGTGCCAGCCAGTGCAGGATGTCCTGCACCCGCAGGACCTGATCCAGCGCATAAAGCCGGTGACCCTTGGCCGTCCGGTGCGGCGACAATAGCCCATGGCGGCGCTCCCAGGCACGTAGGGTGACCGGGTTGACCCCGGTGAGCCGGGCCACTTCACGGATGGGCAGCAACTGTTCAGATTGCATTGCGCAGCCCAAGTTTGGCGGGGTGGGGGTGCAGGTAGGCCTGTTGCATCAGGTAAGGGTCCGGGTGGTTGCGCAGATGGTGTTTGAACAAGGTCATCGGTACCACAAGCGGCACGCTGCCGCGGTGGTACTGCTCAATCAGTTGCTGAAGCTCCTGGCGGTCGTCGACATCCAGTGACTCGCGCAAATAGCCAGAGAGGTGTTGCAGTACGTTGCTGTGGGTGCCGCGGCTGGCGCAGCGGCGCAGGGCCTGCATCAGACGGCTGAAATAGCGTGCACCGATTTCGTTGGCATCGTCGTCACGCTTGAGCGTGCCCAGCAGCCGGCCTATATCGCGATAGGCCTGGGGGTTGTTGGCCATCAGCAGGTATTTGTAGCGCGAGTGAAAGGCGATCAGCGCGCCGCGGGTCAGGCCTTGCCCCATTACCTGCTGCCAGTCGACGTAGGCGTACACACGGCTGATGAAGTTTTCTCGCAGCACTGGATCGTGCAGACGGCCCTCTTCTTCCACCGGCAAATCCGGGCGCCGCGCGGTGAAGGCTTCGGCAAAGGCGCCGCGGCCGCCTTTGACTGCCGGGCGACCGCCGCTCTGATACACCTTGACCCGCTCCAGCCCGCAAGAGGGCGATTTCTGCATGAACACGTAGCCGCAGATATCGTGCAGCTGTTCGGCCATGAAGGCGCCGTAGTCGCGCAGGGGGATGGAGAAATCCTGCTCGGGGTCGCGGGTGCCGACCACCTGAGGGTGATCAGGGTCGCCGACCAGGCGAATAGGTTCGCGGGGGATGCCCAGGCCAATGGCGACCTCAGGGCATACCGATACCCAGTCGAAGTGCTCGTCGAACAATTCGTGGCACAGCGACGACTGTTTGTGACCGGCGTTGAAGCGCACGTTTTCGCCAATCAGGCAGGCGCTGATGCCGATGCGGAACTTGCCGGTGGTAGATGATCCAGTCATCGCAGCCTCCAAATCTTGTACAAGGTTAAAATCTTATACAAGTAATACCGGCAAAACGACGAACTCGTTCAATAAAATTCGCCGCGGACCGATCAGTCGAGGTGGCTCAGCAGGCGCTTGGCCGCATCCTGGCCGCTCAGCCAGGCGCCTTCCACACGCCCGGACAGGCACCAGTCGCCACAGGCGTACAGGCCTTGGTCAGGGTCGGCCAAAGAACCCCATTCGTGGTTGCCGGCCGGGCGCGCGTAGAGCCAGCGGTGAGCCAGCGAGAAGGTCGCGGCAGGGACCACGCAGCCGACCAGCTCGGCGAATTCGCCCCATAGCTGTTCGATGACCTGCTCCTTGGGCAGGTCGATGTGCTGGCGGCTCCAGTCCGAGGTGGCGTGCAGTACCCAGGTGTCCAGGTGCTCGTCACGGCCGGGCTTGCTGCGGTTGCGGGCCAGCCAGTCGAGCGGGTTGTCCTGCACGAAGCAGCCTTGCATCGGCGTCTGCAATGGCTCGGCGAAGCCCAGCGCGACGGCCCAGGTTGGCTCCATCTGCACGCCGGCCGCGATGCCTGCAAGTTTCGGTGCCCAGGCCAGCAACGGCGTGGCCTGCGGCGCCGGAACCGCGATCACCACGCGGCTGAAGGGGCCGTGATTGCAGCCATCGGCATCCTGCAGGTGCCAGTATTGCTGGCCACGGAACACCTCGGTGATGCGGCAGCCGAAGCTGACCGTGAGGTCGCCGAGCATGCCGCGGGTGATGGCGCTCATGCGCGGGATGCCGACCCAGCGGGTCTGTTCGTCCGGGGAGGGGGTGAGTACGCCGTCACGGTAGTTGTACAGCTGCGGCTTCCAGGCCTGCACCGAGCCTTCATCGAGCCAGTGGCGCACTTGTTCGACGAAGCGCCGGTCGCGGGCGGTGAAATACTGCGCGCCGAGGTCCAGCGCGCCGGCATCGCTGCGCTTGCTGGCCATGCGTCCACCGCTGCCGCGGCCCTTGTCGAAGACTTGCACGGTCTGGCCCGCGGCCTGCAGCGCCTGAGCGGCTGACAGGCCGGCGATACCGGCACCGATGATGGCAATAGGTACTGTCATGTTGGCCTCGTTGCAGCATGCTTTCAGGCAGCCTACGCCGCTGGACAAACCTGTACAATGCAAAACTTGTGTATAAGGTTATACCGCCAGGTCCATGGTTTGGCCTATGTTTATCCGAGAGCGTTTGCGTTGAAAAAGTGCCATGGTCGTAAAAATAGACCACAGCCAAAGACCGCGAGGACACAGCCATGCATATCTTGCTGACCGGTGGTACAGGCCTGATAGGTCGCCAGCTCTGCCACCTTTGGAGTTATCGAGGGCATCGTGTCACGGTCTGGAGTCGATCTCCTGAAACCGTGGCAGAACGTTGCGGCCCGGGTGTGCGGGGTATTGCCCGGCTGGATCAGCTGGCAGCGGATGAGGTGGTCGACGCGGTGGTCAACCTGGCGGGGGCACCCATCGCCGACCGTCCTTGGACCAGCGCGCGCCGGGCACTGCTGTGGGCCAGCCGCATCACCCTCACCGAACAACTGCTGAGCTGGCTGGAGCAACGCCGCCAGCGCCCCAGTGTGCTGCTCTCAGGCTCAGCGGTGGGCTGGTATGGCGATGGCGGTGAGCGCGAACTGAACGAGGACTCGCCGCCGGTCAAGGAAGATTTCGCCAGCCAGCTGTGCATCGCCTGGGAAGAGACGGCGCTGCGTGCAGAACCATTAGGCCTGCGTGTGGTGCTGGTGCGCACCGGTCTGGTGCTGTCCGCCGAGGGCGGGTTGCTGGCGCGCCTGCGCGTGCCGTTCAAGCTGGGCCTGGGCGGGCCGATTGGCAATGGCCGGCAGTGGATGCCGTGGATTCACATTGCCGACCAGGTGGCGCTGATCGATTTCCTGCTGCAAAACCCCGAGGCACGTGGTCCGTATAATGCCTGCGCCCCGCAACCGGTGCGCAACCGCGAATTCAGCCAACAACTGGGGCGGGTGCTGCACCGTCCGGCGTTCATGCCGCTGCCGGCGCTGGTGCTCAAAGCCTTGCTGGGCGAGCTGTCCGGGTTGCTGTTGGGCGGTCAGCGGGCACGCCCGGCGCGGCTGCTGGACGCCGGTTTCACCTTCCGTTTCAACGATCTGCAATCGGCGCTGGACGATCTGTCCAGCGCTCTCTGACATAGGATGCTGCATGACCGATCACGCCCTGCTGCTGGTCAACCTGGGCTCGCCGGCCTCCACTTCGGTGGCCGATGTGCGCAGTTACCTCAACCAGTTCCTCATGGACCCTTACGTGGTCGACCTGCCGTGGCCGCTGCGCCGGCTGTTGGTGTCGCTGATTCTGATCAAGCGTCCGGAGCAGTCGGCCCATGCCTACTCATCGATCTGGTGGGATGACGGCTCACCGCTGATCGTGCTGACCCGTCGCTTGCAGGCGGCGATCACGCCTTACTGGCCCCATGGCCCGGTGGAAATCGCCATGCGCTATGGCCAGCCCGCCTTGCCCGAAGTGCTGTCGCGCCTGGCTGCCCAGGGCGTGCGCCAGGTGACACTGGCGCCGCTGTACCCGCAGTTTGCCGACAGCACCGTGACCACCGTGGTCGAGCAGGCCCGGCAGACCATCGCCGAACACCGACTGGCGCTGCAGATGCGCGTGCTTGCACCGTTCTATGACGATCCGAGCTACATCGACGCATTGGCCAACAGCGCCCGGCCGCACCTCGAACAAGGCTATGACCATCTGCTGCTGAGCTTCCACGGCCTACCTGAGCGGCATATCAGGAAGCTGTTGCCCAAGGGCAGCGGGCATGACCTGCGTGCGGCGCAGTGCTGCGCAGGCGCCAGTGCCGAGGTGCGTGCGGTGTGCTATCGCGGGCAGTGCCAGGCCACGGCCAAGGCCTTCGCTCAGCGCCTGGGCATTGCCGACGGAAAATGGTCGGTGTCGTTCCAGTCGCGGCTGGGCCGAGACAAATGGATCGAGCCCTACACCGAAAATCGTCTTGAGGAACTGGCCAGGGCGGGGGTGAAGAAGCTGCTGGTGATGTGCCCGGCGTTCGTCGCCGACTGCATCGAGACGCTCGAAGAAATCGGCATGCGCGGCAGCGAGCAGTTCATCGAGGCGGGCGGTGAGGAACTGGTGCTGGTGCCGTGCCTGAACGATGACCCGCACTGGGCCGAGGTGCTGGCAAGGCTCTGCGAGCGCGCCTGAGCCCTGAAAACGACGAACCGGCCATTGGCCGGTTCGTCGTTTTCAACTGAGCGAAGCGTAATTACGGCAACTGATCGTCGAGCTTGTTGTTTTTCCAGCCGTCGTTGCCAGGCAGGATCAGGTTCAAGGCGATCGCCACCACCGCGCACAGCGCAATGCCCTTCAGGCCCCAGTCGTCCGGGCCGTCGCCGCTGCCGATCAGCACGCCGCCGATGCCGAACACCAGGGTCACCGAGACGATCACCAGGTTGCGTGCCTCGGCCAGGTCGATGCGGTGGCGAATCAGGGTGTTCATGCCCACCGCCGCGATCGAGCCGAACAGCAGGCAGAGAATCCCGCCCATCACCGGCACCGGAATGCTTTGCAGCAAGGCCCCGAACTTGCCGATGAAGGCCAGGGTGATGGCGAACACCGCCGCCCAGGTCATGATCTTCGGGTTGTAGTTCTTGGTCAGCATCACCGCGCCGGTGACTTCGGCGTAAGTGGTGTTGGGCGGGCCGCCGAACAGGCCGGCAGCCGTGGTCGCCAGGCCGTCGCCGAGCAGGGTGCGGTGCAGACCGGGCTTTTTCAGGTAGTCGCGACCGGTCACGCTGCCCACGGCGATGACGCCACCGATGTGTTCGATGGCCGGTGCCAGGGCGACCGGCACGATGAACAGGATGGCCTGCCAGTTGAACGCCGGGGCGGTGAAGTTGGGCAGTTCCAGCCAGGGAGCGGCGGCGATCTTCGCGGTGTCGACCACGCCGAAGGCGAACGCCAGGGCAAAGCCCACCAGCACCCCGGAAATGATCGGCACCAGGCGGAACATGCCCTTGCCGAACACGGCGACCAGCAGCGTGGTGAGCAGGGCCGGCATGGAGATCAGCATGGCGGTCTGGTATGGCATCAGCGCCGAACCGTCACCAGCCTTGCCCATCGCCATGTTGGCGGCAATCGGCGCCATCGCCAGGCCGATGGAGATGATCACCGGACCGATCACCACCGGCGGCAGCAGGCGGTCGATGAAGCCGGTGCCTTTGATCTTCACCATCATGCCCATGAAGGTGTAGACGAAGCCTGCGGCCATCACCCCGCCCATGGTTTCGGCCAGGCCGAACTGCCCCTTGGCGAGGATGATCGGGGTGATGAACGCGAAGCTCGAGGCCAGGAACACCGGCACCTGACGGCCGGTCACCAGTTGGAACAACAAGGTGCCCAAGCCCGCGGTGAACAGCGCGACATTGGGGTCCAGGCCAGTGATCAGCGGCATTAGCACGAGCGCGCCGAAGGCCACGAAGAGCATCTGCGCGCCGGAAACGACCTGGCGCCAGAGCGGGTCGTTGAAGCCGTCCTGCATGCTCAGGCGTCCTTCTGCTTGGTGCCGAAGATCTTGTCGCCGGCATCGCCCAGGCCCGGCACGATGTAGCTGTCTTCGTTCAAACCTTCGTCGATGGAGGCGGTGAAGATGCGCACGTCCGGGTGGGCTTTTTCCACCACCGCGATGCCTTCAGGCGCGGCCACCAGGACCATGGCGCGGATGTCACGGCACCCGGCGCGTTTGAGCAGGTCGATGGTGGCGACCATGGAGTTGCCGGTGGCCAGCATCGGGTCGATGATCAGCGCCAGGCGCTGGTTGATTTCCGGTGCCAGCTTTTCCAGGTAGGTGTGCGCTTCGAGGGTCTCTTCGTTGCGCGCAACGCCCACGGCGCTGACCTTGGCGCCCGGAATCAGGCTGAGCACACCGTCGAGCATGCCGATACCGGCGCGCAGGATCGGCACCACGGTGATCTTCTTGCCGGCGATCTTCTCGACCGGCACCTTGCCGCACCAGCCGTCGATTTCATAGGTTTCCAGGGCCAGGTCCTGGGTGGCTTCGTAGGTCAGCAGCGCGCCGATTTCCTGGGCCAGTTCGCGAAAATTCTTGGTGCTGATATCGGCACGGCGCATCAGACCGAGCTTGTGACGGATCAGCGGATGGCGGATTTCACGCGTGGGCATATAAAGAGGGCTCCGGAAGGCGGGCAAAAAAACCGCGCTAGATTAATCGATTCGGTTCGGCATGTCGTGCGGTCATTCAGCACGTTAGTGCATATTCGCTTGATCTGCGGGGAACGGATGCGTACCTTTGCCCGCTTTTCCATTTCCCAGCCCCTGGAGCGCGCCATGCCCGCCGATCTCGAGCATATCCGTCAAGTCATGCACGAGGCAGATTGTCTGTACAGCGAAGCAGAAGTCGAAGCCGCCATCGCCAAGGTCGGCCAGCAGATCTGCCAGGAGCTGCACGACAAGAACCCCGTGGTGTTCTGCGTGATGAACGGCGGTCTGATCTTCGCCGGCAAACTGCTCACCCATTTGCAGTTCCCGCTGGAGGCTTCGTATCTGCACGCTACCCGCTACCGCAACCAGACCAGCGGTGGTGAGCTGTTCTGGAAAGCCAAGCCGGAGGTGTCGTTCATCGACCGCGACGTGTTGATCGTCGACGACATCCTCGATGAAGGTCATACCCTCAGCGCCATCATCGATTTCTGCACGCATTCCGGCGCCCGCGCCGTGCACACCGCAGTGCTGATCGACAAAGACCACGACCGCAAGGCCAGCCCTGAGCTCAAGGCCAACTACGTGGGCCTGCCCTGCGTCGACCGCTACATCTTCGGCTACGGCATGGACTACAAAGGCTACTGGCGCAATGCCAATGGCATTTTCGCCGTCAAGGGCATGTGAGCCTGGCCTGAGCCGCTTCAGGCCTGCATGGCTGCGGCGCACGATGGGCTGATGGGCAGCGGCGGCGGGTCGGCATGCTAGAGTGCCGCTTCATGCCCAGGAGCCTCCCATGCGCGCACTTGCCCCACTGCTGCTGGCTGTCAGCCTGCCGTTGTTCGCGGCCCCGTTGCACAGCCAGTTCCTCCCGCCTGACGATCAGGCCCTGCGCCAGCAAGCGCCGACCGCCCAGCAACTGCTGCAGGTCACCGACTATGCCGTGGTCGTGGGCGCCCAGCGCCAGTCCGACCAGCAACCGATCCCTATCACCTCGAGCCTGCAGATCAAGCTCAAGGGCAAGCCGCTGAGCAAGGGTGCGAGCATCGCCCAGGTGCTGCTCAGCTTCGATGCCGAGGGCGGCAAGAGCCTTAAGAAGCCGGTATACGATGAGGCCAGCCGACGCCTGACCCTGACCTACCCGGTGAGCGACTACCGGGTGATCATGGACCTGCTGCGCAATGAAACCCTGTACGTGCAGTTCCTCACCTATGCCAACGGCCACATCTGGGCCGACCTGCACACCGGGACCGTGCGTACGCGTTGAGGCACGCGGGGCAGGGGCGGTACACTGCCGGCCTTCGAATTTCCCGAGCCAGGCGGCTGGAGCCTTAGATGCGCAAAGACAAGAAGCAGATCATTGGTGATGAAATCAGCGACGACTACATCAAGGCTTTCCTGCTGTTCGAGCCGGCCGATGGGGTGACCTCGCCATCGCTGCACAAGCTGGTCAAGGCCTATCGCGGGTTGCGTGTCGACGACTTCCAGCGCTTCGTCGGCTTCTTCGTCGAAGCCGGCTTCGACCTCGATGGCAAGGATGCCGAGGGCAAGACCTTCGTCGAGCAGATCGCCGATCAGCGTACCGCGCCCGAGTACATCGAGATCATCGACAACGCCCGCGGCTGAGTCGCTTCGCTGAAATGAAAAAACGCCCCGAAGGGCGTTTTTTTGTGGCCGCAAGACTCAGGCGAACTGCTGCGCCGGCGTGGTTTCGACCATCTGCAGGGCAGCGTCGCACTCGGCGCTGATCTTCTGGTACAGCGCGGCATCGGTGGCCAGGGTCTTTTCACGGGCGGGGAAGATCTCCGCCAGCTTGCCGGCCCAGGCGCCCTTGGCCTGCTCGGGGAAGCAGCGCTCGATCAGGTCGAGCATGATCGACACGGTCACCGAAGCGCCAGGCGAGGCGCCCAGCAGTGCCGCCAGGCTGCCGTCCTGGGCGGCGACCAGCTCGGTGCCAAACTGCAGCACGCCGCCTTTCTTCGGGTCTTTCTTGATGATCTGCACGCGCTGACCGGCCACTTCCAGGCGCCAGTCCTCGGCCTTGGCCTCGGGGTAGAAGCGGCGCAGCGACTGCAGACGCTGTTCCATCGACTGCATCACTTCACTGACCAGGTATTTGGTCAGGTCCATGTTGTCGCGGGCCACCGCGAGCATCGGGCCGATGTTGCCCATGCGCACCGAGAACGGCAGGTCGGTGAACGAGCCGTGCTTGAGGAACTTGGTGGTGAACCCGGCGTAGGGGCCGAACAGCAGCGACGTCTTGCCGTCGACCACGCGGGTGTCGAGGTGCGGCACCGACATCGGCGGCGCGCCGACCGCAGCCTGGCTGTAGACCTTGGCCTGGTGCTGGCGAACGATTTCCGGGTTGTCGCAACGCAGCCACTGGCCGCTGACCGGGAAGCCGCCGAAGCCTTTGCTTTCCGGAATGCCCGAGGCTTGCAGCAGCGGCAGTGCCGCGCCACCGGCGCCGAGGAAGACGAAACGTGCGTCGACGTCGCGGCTGTTGCCGCTGTTGACGTCCTTGATGGTCACGCTCCAGCCGCTGCCGTTACGGCGCAGGCCGGTGACTTTCTTGCTGTACTTGACCTGCGCATCCGGCACCTTGCCGAGCAGCGCCAGCAGCTGATTGGTCAGTGCGCCGAAGTTGACGTCGGTGCCCTTCATCACGCGGGTGGCGGCGATGTGCTGGTCGGCCGGGCGGCCTGGCATCATCAGCGGCATCCACTGCTGCATCACGGTCTTGTCTTCGGTGTATTGCATCTCGGCGAAGGCGTGGTGCTGCTTGAGCAGCTCGAAGCGCTTCTTGAGGAAGGCAACGCCTTTGTCACCTTCGACATAGCTCAGGTGCGGCACCGGGTTGATGAAGGCGCGCGGCGAGCCGAGGCTGCCCTTGCGGATCAGGTACGACCAGAACTGGCGGGAGACCTCGAACTGGGTATTGATGTGCACGGCTTTCTTGATGTCGATGCTGCCATCGGCTGCCTGCGGTGTGTAGTTCAGCTCGCACAGGCCGGCGTGGCCGGTGCCTGCGTTGTTCCAGGGGTTGGAGCTTTCCGCAGCTCCGGAGTCCATCGCTTCGACCACCTCCAGCTTGAGGCTGGGGTCGAGCTCCTTGAGCAGTACGGCCAGGGTGGCACTCATGATGCCCGCGCCTACCAGTACTACATCAACCGATTCGTTCTGCGCCATTACCGCGTCTCCACAATCTACAGCAACCTAATTGACAGCACAGGAGCCCCTGGGTGTTGTTTTCAACGAAGCCCAGGTACGCCATGTCCGACGTTTTGCAGTTCGTGCATCGCTCGCGGACACCGCCATTAAGCCTTCACGTTCGCCTATTGAACGCTGTTTGCCCTGCCTGCGGCAATTCGACTTATGGTCAAGGTGTCAGGATTGAGCTATGCCGTGGCGTTCATACCGGCGTTAGAGCGGTAGGATCGCCGTGCGTTCGGCGCTGTTGGAGACACTTGCGTCGCATTTACACATGCCAGACTGTTCATTGCTCGCCACACTCTTGTGAAGTTTTAGTAACCCGTTTTTCACGCTCTTTTGGAGACGTGAACCTCAAAAGCAGGCTGTGCGCAGACAACCCGCAGGTTCATGCGCGGTCAGGCGTCCGTGAAGGTGGGCGACTGCCAGGGCAAGACCTGAGTGGAAGGCTCTCTGTGGGCGAGGCGGTGAACGTGCCGGGGTGAGGCGGCGGATGCGGGGGCCCGATCAGGAGACGTCCTTATAATCGGGGCCAGATTATAGCCAGGTCGCGGGGAGAAAAGTCCCCCCTGGCGGGAATTTCTTCTGCCCTTGGTCAGGCCGGAACGCTGCGTCCCTGCCAGCGGTTGCCGGTGTTGCGGCGAATTCGCGCGCTTTGCGGCAGAGGCTGGCCCAGCCAGGCCAGGCGCTGTTCGCTGACCTCGACCCAGATGCCGTTTTCCGGCCGGCCAATGCAGGTCTTGAACGCCAGGCAGCGACCCTGGCCGTCCAGACGGGCGTAGGTGCGGTGGCGCGGGCGTTGCAGCAGCAGATTCCAGAGCGAGGCCATGACGGAGTTCCTGGAGGTGGGTGACTGCGAGCAAGGCTAGACCCACCGGGTTAAACCAATGTGACAAGCGCGTCGGGCCGATGGCTGGCGATTCAAGGGCTGGGTATACTCGACGCCTTTGCGGCTTTTTCTGGAGAAATGCGCATGTTGCAACGTCTGGTGTTCGGTTTGATCGCAGTGGCGGGCCTGGGCCTTGCCGGGTGTGCCCACAGTCCGCAGCAGCTAACCCCGCAGCCCAAGATCAACGCGCAACTGGCGCCGGTCGGGCACGGCCAGCCTGTGGTGGTGCGAGTGGTCGATGGCCGTCCGTCGCCTTCGTTGGGGACCCGTGGTGGCATGTACCCTGAAACCAGCACCATCAGCGTCAGCGGCAATGAGGTGGTGCCAAAGCTGCAGGCCCAGGCCGAGGCGGCGGTGCGCCTGCTCGGCTTCACCCCGACCGGCAACGCCTACAACGCGCCGAAGCTGACCGTGACCCTGGCCGAACTCAAGTATCAGTCGCCCAAGGACAAGATGTACGTCACCGAGGCGACCATCGGCGCTACCTTCCGTGCTGACGTGGCCAATGGCGGTCGTACCTACAGCGGCCGCTACGGCGCGTCCCTCGACCAGCGCTTCGGCATGGCGCCCAATCAGGAAACCAACAACAAGCTGGTCAGCGATGTGCTGAGCGATGCGCTGACCCGACTGTTCAAGGACCAGAGCATCGGCCAGGTGCTGGGCCAGTAATCCGTCGGTCGAACGCCGATGCGCAGCCGCGAACCACAGTGGGTTCGCGGCGACTTCACGCAGCTTCGGTATGCAGGTCGAGCACACTGATGCCGGTCAGCAGGTCGACTTCCGGCAGGTCGCGGTGGCTGTGCCCGCCCAGGGCGCAATACACCAGCCACTGACGGTCCTGCACGTTGATGGCGAAACCGTCGATCAGCGCCTGTTGTTCATCGCTTGGGGCAATCAGGTACAGACGGTCCTGATTCTGGGCATGCAGCATGGTCACACTCCGTTGTGAGGAAGGGCCGCTAGCGTGCCCTCTGACAATGACGAGCGTGTGACAGCAAAAATTTACCCACCCCGGTCGCAACGACCGGGGCGTTCGCCCGCCTCAGCCCAGCACTTCACTCTGGCGCTTGACCTGATACTGGTTGCGCACCGGTGTTGCGTATTGCAGCACCAGGTACGGCCGCTGCTCGGCCGGACAAGCGTCCAGACGGCTCTGCCACTGCGCCCTGGCCTTGTCCAGTTCATCGCGCGGGAACACCTGCTCGGCGCTGGGCACCTGCAGCGAGTCGTCCTTGTCCGCCCACATGGCGTAGGCCAGGTAGTGCACAGGGAACAAGCGGTAGCCGGCCAGAATCTGCTGATCGATGGCCTGGGCCAGTTGCTTGGTGTCGTCGTGGTAGGTAGTGACCGGCGGGGCGAAGTGAATGTGTACGCGGCCTTTGTAGCCGGTAATGCCCAGGGCGATGCTCTTGTCGTCTTCGCCCGGTGCCTTGGCATAGCTGCCGGTGGTGGCGCGAATGTACAACTCGCGAGCCTTGGCCAGGTCGCACGGGTCGTATTCGTAGCTGATGGTCACCGGAATCAGGTTCAGACTCTGAATCACCGCACCGAATGGCTCGTCCTTGCGGCTCATGTGGAACATCTTGAGGATTGCCGATTCGGTACGGTCGTCACCGTCCTTGGCGCGGCCTTCGGCCTGGGCGATCCAGATCGAGGCGCCATCTTCGCGGATCGAGTGGTTGATGTAGGCAGACAGCAACTGGTAAGCAGCGAGCTTTTCCCGGCGACCGGTCAGTGAGCGGTGCACGATGAAGCTCTTGTTCAGGCGCATCATGTCGCTGACGAAGGGCTTTTGCAGCAGGTTGTCACCGATGGCGATGCGTGGCGTCGGCAGGCCTGCGTGGTACACCGCATAGTTGACGAAGGCCGGGTCCATGACGATGTCGCGGTGGTTGGCGAAGAACAGGTACGGGGTGCCGGACTTGAGCTGTTCGACGCCGGTGTAGGTGACGCCGTCGGTGGCCTGGTCGATGGTGCGGTCGACGTAGTACTCGACCTTGTCCTGCAAGGTCGACACACAGCTGACCCCGGCGAACTGCTGACGCAGCTTGCGTGCGATCAGCGGCTTGAGCAGCCAGCCGAACAGGCTCGCGGCACGCGGGAAACGGTAGTGGGTGAGGATATCCAGAAACGCCGGGTCGCTGAGCAGGCGCGCGAGAACGGCGGGTACTTCAGCGTCGTCGTAGGGTCGGATGGCATCGAATTCGCCCATCATGCTCTCTTGTTGGAAACGGCTAAGGTGATAAAGGCAGGGTGGGTGCCGAGAAACGGTTCGGCCACCGGCAGCTCCTGCGAACAGAACGGCGATTATACGCACAACTCCAAGGGGAGACCGCGATGCTGGAAGAGGAGTCGTACGATTGTCCTTACTGTGGCGAGCGTGTACAGACGCTGGTCGATCTGTCTGCGGGCGATCAGGTCTATACCGAAGACTGTCAGGTCTGCTGTCAGCCGATCGTGTTCATTCTCCAGGTGCATGGGGAGGAGTGGATGCTCGACCTCAGGCGCGAGGATGAAGCCTGATGCAGCGCATCTACGAGCCGGAAAACCTCATGGAAGCGCAAATGCTGGTCGGCATGCTGGCCAATGAGGGCATCGAGGTGTTCCTGATCGGGCGCGATCTGGTCGGCGCTGCCGGCGAGCTGCCGATCCATGGCCTGCTGGGCCTGGCGGTGGCCGACGAGCAGGCCGGCTACGCACGGCAGCTGATCGATGCGTACAATGCCGCCCAGCCCGTCATGGGCGACGAGCCGGACAGCTATCCCGGCACACTCATCTGCTAGGTCGCCAATTTTTCCCATGTGTGGACGCTACGCCCTGTTTCGCTGGACGCCCTCATTCGCCGCCTTGCCCGGCTTTCCGACCGACCAGCGCGCGCAATGGAACATCTCGCCCGGCGCCTCGGTGCTGATCCAGCGCCGCCTCGACGGCGTCACGCAACTGGCCCGGGCGCGCTGGGGCCTGACCCCGGCCTGGCTCACCGACCTCTCGCGTACGCCCGCCCATGCCCGCAGTGAAACCTTGGCCGAGCAGCCGATGTTCCGTGAGCCGCTGCGCAAGCGCCGCTGCCTGCTGCCTGCCAATGGCTTCTACGAGTGGCGCGGCACGGCCCGCAAGCGGCCGTACTGGCTGACTCAGGGGGAGGGCGCGACGCTGTTCTTCGCAGCGCTGTGGGAGGAGTACCCGGTGCAGGAGCAGGTCTGGCTCAGTTGCGCGGTGGTGACCCAGGCGGCGATGAGCCAACGCCGGCCGCTGATTCTCGATGCCGCCGGCCAAGAGGCCTGGCTCGACCCGCAAACGCCTCTGTCACGCCTGCAGGAATTATTGGCCAGCCCACCGGCGCCCCTGCGCGAACGAGTGCTCGCCAACCTGGTCAATGATCCCAAGCTGGATGCGCCGGAGTGCCTCACGCCAGCCTGATTAGCGTGTCACACCCATTTTCCATCTGCCTCTGGCGCTGCGTTGGCCTCTGCGCCTAGGATACGCGGCGTGTAAAAAGGAGCGTTTCCATGCGTAAGCAATTTATCGTCAGCCTGCTCAGCGCGAGCGTGCTGCTGGGCGGCTGCCAGGCCGTCAACACCACCAGTGGTGATTCGGTTGGCGTGCAGCGTAAGCAGTACATGTTCAGCATGCTGTCGACCGACGAGGTCAACCAGATGTACGCCCAGTCGTACCAGAAGACCCTGAGCGAGGCGTCGAGCAAGGGTGCGCTGGAGAAGAGTGGTGCCGATGCCCGTCGCGTGCAGGCCATCGCTGACCGCCTGATCGCCCAGGCGCCCAAGCTGCGTCCCGATTCGGCGCAGTGGAAATGGGAAGTCAACGTCATCAAGAGCGATGAGCTCAACGCCAACTGCGGCCCTGGCGGCAAGATCATCGTCTACACCGGGCTGATCGACAAACTCAAGCTCACCGATGCCGAAATCGCTGCGGTGATGGGCCATGAAATCGCCCACGCCCTGCGCGAGCATGGCCGTGAGGCAATGTCCAAGGCCTATGGCGTGCAGATGGCGCGCAACGGCGCCGGTGCGCTGCTGGGGCTGGGTGAGGGCGGCCTGGCGCTGGCCGACACCGTGGTCAACTACGCCATGACCCTGCCCAACAGCCGCGCCAACGAGAACGAGGCCGATCTGCTGGGCCTCGAGCTGTCGGCCCGTGCCGGTTACGACCCGAATGCCGCGATCACCTTGTGGAACAAGATGAGCAAGGCTTCCGAGGGCGCGCCGCCTGAATGGATGAGCACTCACCCGGCCTCGCAAAGCCGTATCGCCGCGCTGGAAGCGGCGATTCCGAAAGTCATGCCGCTGTATCAGGCTGCGAAGAAGTAAGTGTTGCGCGCAAGCCTGCCAGGCAGGCTTGCGACCCCTCCCAATGGCGGCGGTGTCAGCCGATCCAGCCGCTGGTTTTCATAGCCGAGTACACCGCCACCACCGCCAGCACGATGAACGCTGCGGCAGCCAGGCGACGAATGAGCGCCAATGGCAGTTTGTCGGCGGCGAAGTTGCCGGCCAGCACTACCGGCACGTTGGCGATCAGCATGCCCAGCGTGGTGCCGATGATCACCATGATCAGGTGCGGGTACTGCGCTGCCAGCATCACCGTCGCCACCTGGGTCTTGTCGCCGATTTCCGCGAGGAAGAAGGCGATCAGGGTGGTCAGGAACGGCCCGAAACGCCGCGCATTGCTGGCTTCGTCATCGTCCATCTTGTCGGGCACCAGGGTCCACAGGGCCGTGGCGGTGAAGCTTGCGGCCAGAATCCAGTGCAGCACCGACTCGGTGAAGAAACCACTGACCCAGGCACCGACCGCACCGGCTGCGGCGTGGTTGGCCAGGGTGGCGGCGACGATACCGGCGATGATCGGCCACGGCTTGCGGAAGCGGGCAGCGAGAATGAGCGCGAGCAGTTGCGTCTTGTCGCCGATTTCGGCGAGGGCAACGATGGCGGTGGGGACCAGCAGGGATTCCAGCATCAGGGTTCCTAAGGGGCGGGTCGACACGGCTATGACACGAACGACCTCCCCGCCCCGGGTAAGGTGTGCGTGTCATAGGTCTTGTCAAACCCCGGACCCGTCTGCGCGGGTCCTCGGGTCGCACGCGCCATGGTCGGTGGACCAAGCATGTTGACGCGTACCGGGCGAGCGTGGCGCTCGCGGGAGACTACTCCCCTAGGACGGAGCGGATTCTGCCTAGCCCTTGGACTTTCGGCAAGCCCTGTTTTTCACTGACGCCGGGCCTGGTAAATCCGGAAGCCCTGGTCTTCGACGCGCACCTCACAGTTGCCCAACGCCGCCTCGATAAGCGGTTTGTAGCGTAGGAAGGTGTTCGCCACCAGGCGCATTTCGCCGCCTTTTCGCAGGTGTTCGCGGGATTTTGCCAGCAGGTTTTCCACCGCTTGGTAGTCGGTGTGCACGCCGGTATGAAACGGCGGGTTGCTCAGAATCACGTCCAGTTCAACTGGCGCGGCATCGATGCCATCACCGCTCAGCACCTCGCCCTGCAGGCCATTGGCCTGCAGGGTCAGGCGGCTGCTGGCCACGGCGAAGGCGTCGACGTCGAGCAGGGTAACTTCGCTCTGCGGGTAACGGCGTTTGACGATGGCGCCGAGCACCCCGGCGCCGCAGCCAAAGTCCAGCACCTTGCCGGTGGGCAACTGATCGAGATGCTGCAACAGCAGTGCAGTGCCGCGGTCGAGCCGGCCGTGGCTGAACACCCCCGGCAAGCTCACCACCTGCAATGGGCCTTCCTCCAGCGCCAGCTCGAAGCGCTGCGCCAAGTCAGTCAGCACGGGCGCGGGCGGCGCCTGCTCGATGCTCGCCTGCCACAGTTGGCAATGCCTGGCGCTGTCCAGCTTGCGCGCGTGGCCCAAGGCCTTCAGTTGCTTGGCCGCGCCCTCGATACCACCGCGTTTTTCCCCGACCAGAAACAACGCCTTTCCAGCCAGGCGCGAGGCCAGGGCGGTCAGCAGGTAGTTGGCCAGCTCGCGGGATTTGGGCAGGAAGACCACGGCGGCGTCGAAGGCGACATCCGGCACCTCGGTGCCGTAGTGGCAGCGACCGGAGAAGCGGCTGTCGAGCAGCGCCTGGTCGCCGGCATGCCAGCTCCAGCCATGCGCCTCTGGTAACTGCCCGAGCAGACCATCCGGGGGCGGCCCTGCGATCAGCAACGGGCCGCGGAACAGCTCGGCCTGGCGGAGCAACACTTCACTGCGCGGGTCCATGGACGACGCCTCCTGAAAAAAAGGGGGCGAAGTGTACCAGAGGCGCCTGTATCAGCTGACCACCCGCAACGCTTGCCCGGCGAAGAAACTGCGGGCGTTTTCTGCCAATTGGCCGACGATGCGCTGGCGCGCTTCCACTGCGCCCCAGGCCGAATGTGGGGTGATGATCAGCCGCGGGATGTCCGCCGCCAGCAGCGGGTTGCCGTCGACCGGCGGCTCGACGCTGAGCACGTCGGTCGCCGCACCGCCCAGGTGCCCGCGGCGCAGGGCATCGGCCAAGGCCTGTTCATCGATCAGCCCGCCGCGGGCGGTGTTGACCACCAGCGCACCCGGCTTGAGCTGGGCCAACTCTGCGGCGCCGAGCATGTGCCGGGTGTGCTCGTTGAGCGGGCAGTGCAGGGTCAGGGCATCGACCTGGGGCAGCAGCTCGGCCAGCGGGATGCGCTCGGCGCGCGCCGGCCGCCCGGGAATCTGCCCGCTCAGCACGCGCATGCCAAAGGCTTCGGCCAGCCGCGCTACGGCGCCGCCCAGCTCGCCATGACCGAGCACGCCGAGGGTCTTGCCGGACAGTTCGCTGATGGGGAAGTCCAGCAGGCAGAACTGCTTGGCCGCGGCCCAGCGGCCTTCGCTGACCGCGCGCTGGTAATCGCACAGGCGCGTGGCCAAAGCCAGCAGCAACGCCAGGGTGTGCTGGGCCACCGACGCGGTGCCGTAGCCCTGGCAGTTACATACCGTCACCCCTTGGGCGCGGGCTGCGGCAAGGTCAATGTTGTTAGTGCCGGTAGCGGCCACCAGCACCAGCTTAAGTTGCGGGTTGGCGGCAAGAATCTCGGCGTCGATCACCACCTTGTTGCTGATCACCGCCACTGCGCCTTGCAACCGCTGCGCCACCTGCGCGGGCTCTGTCGCGTCATGCAACTGCACCTCATCGAAGGCCTCGTGCAGCGGGCTCAGATCGAGGTCGCCCAGGTCGAGGGAGGCATGGTCGAGAAAGACAACGCGGCGCAGGCTGGACATGAAGGCTCCGGTGCAGGCAATGGGCAGGGGCTGTCAATCAACCTGAAGCGGTGTGGCAGTGTCAAGGCAGGGGCGGGCACGGCGACTCGCTCAGCGTCTACAGTGAGGGGCAGCCCTCGACCCATCGCCTGCCATAAAAGGGATTGTCATGTTGCAGACACGCATCCTCGAAGCCACCCCAGGCGCCCACGCCTACCCATTGCTGATCAAGCGCCTGTTGCTGTCGGGCGGGCGTTACGAGCGCACGCGGGAAATCGTCTACCGCGACCAGGTGCGCCTGAGTTACCCGCAACTGATCGAACGCATCGCGCGTCTTGCCAATGTGCTCAGCCAGGCCGGGGTCAAGGCGGGCGACACCGTTGCGGTGATGGACTGGGACAGCCATCGCTATTTGGAATGCATGTTCGCCATCCCGATGATCGGTGCCGTGGTGCACACCATCAACGTGCGCCTGTCGCCCGAGCAGATCCTCTACACCATGAACCACGCCGAAGACCGCCTGGTGCTGGTCAACAGCGAGTTCGTCGGGCTGTATCAGGCGATTGCCGGGCAACTGACCACGGTCGACAAGACCCTGCTGCTCAGCGATGAGCAGGTATCCACGGCTGAGCTGCCAGGCCTGCTCGGCGAGTACGAGCAACTGCTGGCTGCGGCCAGCCCGCACTATGATTTCCCCGACTTCGACGAGAACTCGGTGGCCACCACCTTCTACACCACCGGCACCACCGGGAGCCCCAAGGGCGTGTATTTCAGTCACCGCCAACTGGTGCTGCACACCCTGGCCGAGGCGGCGGTGCTCGGCGGGCTGGACAGCGTGCGGCTGATGGGCAGCGACGACGTGTACATGCCCATCACGCCGATGTTCCATGTGCACGCCTGGGGCATTCCCTATGTGGCGACCTTGCTCGGCCTCAAGCAGGTGTATCCGGGACGCTACGAGCCGCAGATGCTGTTGCGCCTGTGGCGCGACGAGGGCGTGACGTTCTCCCATTGCGTGCCGACCATTCTGCAGATGCTGCTCAACTGCCCTGCGGCCCATGGCGAGGATTTCAACGGCTGGAAGATCATCATCGGAGGCAGCGCGCTGAACCGCGCACTGTATGACGCAGCCCGCGCGCGCGGCATTCAGCTCACGGCCGCCTACGGCATGTCCGAGACCTGCCCATTGATCGCCTGCGCCCACCTCAACGAAGAGCTGCTCGCCAGCAGCGAAGATGAGCAGATCAGCTTCCGTCTCAAGGCCGGTGTGCCGGTGCCGTTGGTCGAGGCGGCCATCGTCGACGGCGAAGGCCGCTTCCTGGCCGCTGATGGCCAGACCCAGGGCGAGCTGGTGTTGCGTGCACCCTGGCTGAGCGCCGGCTACTACCGCCAGCCGGAACAAAGCCGCGAGCTGTGGCAGGGCGGCTGGCTGCATACCGGCGATGTCGCCACCCTCGACGGCATGGGCTTCATCGACATCCGCGACCGCATCAAGGATGTGATCAAGAGTGGCGGCGAATGGCTGTCGTCACTGGCTCTGGAAGACTTGATCAGCCGTCACCCGGCGGTGCGCGAGGTGGCGGTGGTGGGGGTTGCCGATGCGCAATGGGGCGAGCGGCCCTTCGCCCTGCTGGTACTGCACGAGGGGCAGCACCTGGATGCGCAGGCGCTCAAGGCGCATCTGCAGCCGTTCGTCGAGCATGGGCAGATCAATGCCTGGGCGATTCCGCGGCAGATCACAGCGGTGGCGCAAATCCCCAAGACCAGCGTCGGCAAGCTGGACAAGAAACGTATTCGCCTCGATGTTGCCCAGTGGCAGGCCAGCGACAGCGGGTTTTTATCGACCCTGTGAACATCCCGCGCCCAGGTCGGTCTGAGGCAAGCCGTGGCGCAGCGCGGATGGCAACTTGCCATTGCCGGCAAATCAGCCATGCTTGCTGGCGTCGCAAACCAATCACACGTTAGAGGATTTTGCCGCGTCATCTCGGCGGCCACAGTCCTGGCAGGGAATCTTCGCAAACGGATGGGGCGGCGCCACGCGCTGCGTGCGCCGGGCCGTTGCGCAGGCCTTCGCTGCCATAACAATAAATGACATGGAGTAGGGTCGATGAAATCTGCCAACACCTTGTGGCGCCGGGCCAGGTTGCCCCTGGCGGTGAGCCTTGCATCCCTTGCCAGTCCAGCGCTGGGCGTCAGCTTCAACATCGGTGAAATCGAGGGCCAGTTCGACTCATCGCTCTCGGTTGGCGCAAGCTGGTCCACCGCCAGCCCGAACCGCAACCTGATCGGCGTCAACAACGGCGGCAAAGGGCTGTCGCAAACCTCCGACGACGGTCACCTGAACTTCAAGCGCGGCGAAACCTTCTCGAAAATCTTCAAAGGCATCCACGACCTCGAACTCAAGTACGGCGATACCGGCATCTTCGTGCGCGGCAAGTACTGGTACGACTTCGAACTCAAGGACGAACACCGCCAGTTCAAGGACATCAGCGACTCGAACCGCAAGGAAGGCGCCAAGTCTTCGGGGGCCGAGCTGCTCGACGCCTTCGTCTACCACAATTACTCCATCGCCGATCAACCCGGCTCGGTGCGTTTCGGCAAGCAGGTGGTGAGCTGGGGCGAGAGCACCTTCATCGGCAATGGCATCAACGCTATCAACCCGATCGACGTGGCAGCGTTTCGCCGGCCTGGTGCGGAAATCAAGGAAGGCCTGATTCCGGTCAACATGTTCTACGTGTCCCAGAGCCTGACCGACAACCTCTCCGCCGAGGCCTTCTACCAGCTGGAATGGGACCAGACGGTGGTCGACAACTGCGGCACGTTCTTCTCCCAGCCCGATATCATCGCCGACGGCTGCAACAACAATCTGCGCGTGCTCAACAGCAGCCGCAGCCTGCCCCTGGCGGCGCAAGGGTTTCTGGCCAGCCAGGGTGTAGACGTCAACGAAGAGGGCGTGCGCGTGGCCCGTGGCGGCGACCGCGACGCCCGCGACAGCGGCCAGTTCGGGGTCGCCTTGCGCTACATGTTCGACCCGCTGGACACCGAGTTCGGCGCCTACTTCATGAACTACCACAGCCGTGCGCCGATCTTCAGCGCCACCGGCGCGCCGGCCTCGGTGTTCCAGGGCGTGGCCGGCCTGCCGCCGGCGCTGCGGGCGCTGGCGCCGCTGATCGTCGCTGGCAACTCGCAGTACTTCGTCGAGTACCCGGAAGATATCCGCCTGTACGGCCTGAGCTTCTCCACCACCTTGCCCACCGGCACGGCCTGGAGCGGCGAACTCAGCTACCGACCCAACGCCCCGGTACAGCTCAACACCACCGATATTCTGTTCTCCGGGGTCAAGCCGCTGGGCGGCGCCCTGAGCAACGCCTCCTTGCTCAACGGCGTGCCCGGTCAGGACCTGCATGGCTACCGACGCAAGGAAGTGACGCAGTTTCAGACCACCCTGACGCACTTCTTCGACCAGGTGATGGGCGCCAGCCGCATGACCCTGGTCGGCGAGCTGGGCATCACCCATGTCGGCGGTCTGGAAAGTGCCCACGACACCCGCTACGGCCGCGACCCGGTGTTCGGCCCAGGCCCGTTGCCCGACACCGGCGGGCAGAACACCTGCCAGGCGCTCAACGCCAGCACCATCGGCGGCGCCGGCGCGGGCGCCTCGACCAGCAACCTCAGCCGCAAGTGCGAGAACGACGGCTACACCACCAGCACTTCGTGGGGCTACCGTACCCGAGTGATCTGGGACTACCCCGACGTCTTCGCCGGGGTCAACCTCAAGCCCAGCGTGGCCTGGTCGCACGATGTGTCCGGCTACTCGCCAGGCCCGGGTGGCAACTTCGAGGAAGGGCGCAAGGCGGTCAGCCTGGGCGTGGACGCCGAGTACCAGAACACCTACACGGCGAGCCTTTCGTACACCAACTTCTTCGACGGCAAGTACAGCACCGTGGATGACCGCGACTTCGTCGCCCTCAGCTTCGGCGTCAACTTCTAAGCATTCGATCAGGACGACACGCGTATGAAGAGCACCTCAAGTCTGTTGAAAGTCGGTGTGCTGGGGCTGTCTTTGCTGAGCACCGGGGTCATGGCCGCAGTGTCGGCCGGCGAAGCGGCCAAGCTTGGCACCAGCCTGACGCCGATGGGCGCCGAGAAGGCCGGCAATGCCGACGGCTCGATCGGCCCGTGGGAGCCATTGGCGAAGACCGCCGGCAGTGTCGACGCCAAGGGCTTTTTGTCTGACCCGTACGGCAGCGAGAAGCCGCTGTTCACCATCACCGCGCAGAACGCGCAGCAGTATCAGGCCAAGCTCGCGCCGGGCCAATTGGCGATGTTCAAGCGCTACCCCGACACCTACCGCATTCCGGTGTACAAGACCCACCGCAGCGCCACCGTGCCTGACGAGGTGTTCGCCGCCATCAAGGAAAACGCCACCAAGACTACCTTGGTGCAGGGCGGCAACGGCCTCAATGACTTTCGCACGGCCATCCCGTTTCCGATTCCGCAAAACGGGCTAGAGGTGATCTGGAACCACATCACCCGTTACCGCGGCGGCAGCGTCAACCGTCAGGTGATTCAGGTGACGCCGCAGCAGAATGGCTCCTACAGCCCGGTGTCGTTCCAGGACCAGTTCGTCTTCCGCGACCGCATGAAGGACTACGACCCGGCCAACCCTGGCAACGTGCTGTTCTACTTCAAGCAGAAGGTCACCGCTCCGGCGCGGCTGGCCGGCACCGTGCTGCTGGTGCACGAGACCCTCGATCAGGTCAGCGAACCGCGCAAGGCGTGGATGTACAACGCTGGGCAACGGCGTGTGCGCCAGGCCCCGCAGGTGGCCTACGACGGGCCCGGTACGGCGGCCGATGGCCTGCGCACCTCCGACAACCTGGACATGTTCAACGGCGCGCCCGACCGCTACGACTGGAAGCTGGAGGGCAAGAAGGAGCTGTACATCGCCTCCAACGCCTTCAAGCTCGACTCGCCGAGCCTCAAGTACGCCGAGATCGTCAAGGCCGGGCACATCAACCAGGACCTCACTCGCTACGAATTGCGCCGGGTCTGGCATGTGGTCGCAACCCTCAAGCCGGGTCAGCGGCACATCTATGCCAAGCGTGATTTCTACATCGACGAAGACACCTGGCAGGCGGCGGTGATCGATCAGTACGACGGTCGCGGGCAGCTGTGGCGGGTCTCCGAAGCCCATGCGCAGTCGTACTACAACGTCCAGGTGCCGTGGTACACCCTCGAAGCCATCTACGACCTGCAGTCGGGCCGCTACCTGGCGCTGGGCATGAAGAACGAAGAGCGCCGCGCATTCGACTTCGGCTTCAGCGCCAGCAAGGGCGACTTCCAGCCCAACGCACTGCGCCAGGATGGGGTGCGTTGAGGGTTCGTCCCTCGATATCTGGCCGAGCGCCCGCTGATGGGCGCTCGACATTCGCTTGATGCTCCGCGTCATCCCGCCCAGCTGGCCTTGAGCCACACACGGTCGATACAATGATGGCTCTAAGCTATCAGTCAGCGGCGGGTTTTTCTCTTTCAGCTTTTCCGTACACCGGCCGATACAGCGACCGGCGGTACGCGTCCCCGCGCGCCATGTCTTCAACTTTTCACTACAACAGGTCGTGTTGATGCTGCAGTACGGGCAAAAAAGCTTTCTGATCGTCGACGACTTCACCGATTTCCGCACGGCGACCCGCTCCATGCTTCGCGAGCTCGGCGCAACCCAGGTCGATACCGCAGACAGTGGCGAGCAGGCGCTGCGCATGTGTGCGCAGAAGCGCTACGACTTCATCCTTCAGGATTTCCACCTCGGCGACGGCAAGAAGAACGGCCAGCAGGTGCTCGAGGACCTGATTCTCGACAAGCAGATCAGCCACGAATGCGTGTTCGTCATGGTGACTGCCGAGAGCAGTCAGTCGATCGTGCTCTGCGCCCTTGAGCACGAGCCTGACGCCTACATCACCAAACCCTTCAACCGCATGGGCCTGGCCCAGCGTCTGGAAAAGCTGGTGCAGCGCAAGACGCTGCTCAAGCCGATCCTGCAGGCGCTCGACCGCGGCCGGCCCGCCGAAGTGCTGGCGGCGTGCACCGACATCTGCAAGCAGGACCCGCGCTTCGCGCCGCTGTGCCTGCGCTACCGCGCCGATGCCCTGCGTGACCTGGGCCGCTTCGATGAGCTGGAAAAGTACCTCGGTGCGATTCTTGCCAGCCGTCCGCAGCCGTGGGTCTACGCGGCCATGGGCAAGCTGCTGCACAAGCGTGGGCGCAACGTTCAGGCCCAGGGCATCTACGAGCAGGCGCTCAAGGCCTTCCCGATCATGCCCAACCTGTACGACGGCATGGCCGATGTGCTGATCGCCCAGGGTGATAGCCAGCGTGCGCAGAACATTCTCGAAGAGGCCGTGCGCCTCTCGCCGCTGTCGGTCAAGCGCCAGGCCACGCTGGGCAAGCTGGCCTATGAGAACGAAGACTTCGACAGCGCCGCCAAGGCCTTCCGACATGCGGTCAACCAAGGCCAGAGCTCGCGCTACAAGGACCCGGAAAGCAACCTGGGCCTGGCCCAGGCGCTGATGAGCCGCAGCAGCGGCGGGCTGGATGCGCGGACCCGGGTGGAGATCAACAATGCCCTGGGCGAAGTGGCCAAGGACTACCCGGAAGACCAGGGCCTGCAAGTGCGCGCGCGGATGATGAAAGCCTCGAGCCTGGTGCAGGCCGGCGACGCCGAATCGGCCGGCAAGTTGACCGAGCAGGCCATGCAGCGCCTGGGCAAGATGAACCAGTTCTTTTCGGTCGACTCGGCGCTGACCGTGGCCGCGCAAATGAAGGCCATGGGTCAGGGCGCGGCGGCCAAATCGGTGCTCAAGGCTTGCGTGGAATCGTACGGCGACGACCCCAAGGTGATGGAGCGGGTCGGCCAGTTGACCGAAGACCCGGATGTGCTCAACGCCGTGGCCGATGCCGTGGACCTCAACCGCCAGGGTGTGCGTGCCTACCAGGCAGGCCACCTGGAACTGGCCTTGAGCATGTTCCGCAGGGCTCTGGCCTTGCAGGCCAAGAACATCAGCATCGCGCTCAATACCGCCCAGGCGCTGCTGCGCGTGGCCGGTGAGAAACTGACCCCGGAGGTCATTCAGGAATGCCGCGACTGCCTTGGCAGCGTGGCCGGCATTCCTGCCAGTGACAGCCGTTATGACCGTTACCGCAAGTTGCATATCCGAGTGTTCGGCGCATGAATCAGAACGACCAGGGGCTGGATTTTTCCACGGTGATCGCCTCCACCGTGCATGACATGAAGAACTCGCTGTCGGCGCTGATCCAGGCCCATCACCAATGGCTGGAGCGGCTGCCTGAAGAGCTGCGCAGCGGCAGCGAACCGGGGGTGGTGGAGCACGAGCTGAGCCACCTCAACGGCATGCTGGTGCAACTGCTCGGGCTGTACAAACTGGGCGTCAACCAGTTGCCGGTGTGCCCCGACTATCACGAGCTGGACGACTTCCTCGAGGCCCAGCTGGCGGCCCACGAAGAAGTCATCCGGCACCGCGACATCGTCGCCACCTGCCGCCTGGACACCATGGCGCCGCTGGCCTTCTTCGACCGCGAGCTGGTGGCTTCGGTGGTGTCGAACATGCTCACCAATGCCATCCGCCATGCCGACAAGGCCTTGCTGCTGAGCATCGAAGAGTCAGGCAATGAGCTGGTGATCTGCATCAACGACGACGGCCCTGGCTACCCGCAGCGGCTCATCGAGCAGCAACTGGACTACGTGCCGGGCATCGACCAGAGCAGCGGCAGCACCGGCCTTGGCCTGTACTTCGCTGCGCGCATCGCGGCACTGCACGAGCAGGGCGGGCAGCGTGGGCGTATCGAGATTGCCAATGGCGGGGAATTGGGTGGGGGGTTGTTCAGGTTGTATCTGCCGTAGTTTCAGCGCGTAGGTTGTGTCGAGTTTTTGCCCAGGTTGGGTGGTTTTGGTGTCATGAGTAGGCCCTTTCTGCAAGGTCGAACAGGGCTTTTAATCTGAGTCGTGGCGGGCCAGAGTAGCGGCCATACGTCACTGGCAATGGCAGCAGGGCTCTGGACGTGTACCACCTTCGGGGCTTATGCAGATCAAGATTCAGCGATGGGAAGACAGCGCGGCCATCCGCTTGCCAGCGGTGCTGCTCAGGCAACTGCATTTGGGCGTAGGCTCCACAGTGCACGACGAGCCAGGTGAGGCAGCGCTGAACCCTTTCGAGTGAGGTGAGCAACACTCACTTGCCTCTCTGCTGCGTGGTGGGGCTCACCTCACCACGGAATTTTCCCCGCTGCGTACACTCAAAACCCCGTACGGGTCGCCTCACAGACCGCTGCATTCTTCATCCTGCCCCAGGAGCTTGCCCATGTTCTCCCTGCGTCCTTTGATCGTTCTCGCCACCGCTGCTGCGCTGATGACCGGCTGTGCCAGCCAGAACCCCTATGAAAACCAAGGTCAGGCGCAAGGCTCGTCGGGCATGAGCAAGACCGCCAAGTACGGCGGCCTCGGCGCTCTGGCCGGTGCCGTTGCCGGCGCTGCCATCGACCATAACCACCGTGGCAAAGGCGCGATGATCGGCGCCGCTGCTGTCGGTGCCGCCGCGGCCGGCTACGGCTACTACGCCGACCGCCAGGAAAAGGCCCTGCGTGAAAGCATGGCCAACACCGGTGTGGAAGTGCAGCGTGAAGGCGATCAGATCAAGCTGATCATGCCGGGCAACATCACCTTCGCCACCGATTCGTCGAACATCGCGCCAAGCTTCTACTCGCCGCTGAACAACCTGGCCAGCTCGTTCAAGCAGTTCAACCAGAACACCATCGAAGTGGTCGGTTTCACCGACAGCACCGGCAGCCGGCAGCACAACATGGACCTGTCGCAGCGCCGCGCTCAGGCCGTGGGTACCTACCTGAGTTCGCAAGGTGTCGATGGCTCGCGGATTTCCGTGCGTGGCCTGGGCCCGGACCAGCCGGTCGCCAGCAACGCCGATGCCAATGGCCGTGCGCAGAACCGCCGCGTCGAAGTCAACCTCAAGCCGATTCCTGGCCAGCAATACCAGCAGCAAGGTCAACAACAGGGTCAGGTTCAGCAGTACCCCTGATTCATCGCGCCTGACGCAAACGGGGCAGCACGGGTAACCGGCTGCCCCGTTTCACGTTCATTGCACCTGACTTGCCTGGATGGCGGTGAGGGCGATGGTGTGCACGATGTCGTCGACCTGGGCGCCACGTGGCAGGTCGTTCACCGGCTTGCGCAAGCCTTGCAGCATCGGCCCGAGGCTGACGCCATCGGCGCTGCGCTGCACGGCCTTGTGCGTGGTGTTGCCGGTGTTGAGGTCGGGGAACACGAACACCGTGGCGCGCCCGGCGACCTGGCTGTCTGGCGCCAGTTGCCGAGCGATGTCGGGGTTGGCCGCGGCGTCGTACTGCAGCGGACCGTCGATCAACAGCTGCGGTACCGCCTGTTGCGCCAGGTGCGTGGCCTCGCGCACCTTGCCGACTTCCTCATCGCTGGCCGAATCGCTGGAATAGCTGATCATCGCCACCCGTGGCGCGATGCCGAAGGCATCGGCCGACACCGCGCTCTGCCGGGCGATCTCGGCCAGTTCCGGCGCGCTGGGGTGCGGGTTCATCACGCAATCGCCGTAGACCAGCACCTGGTCGGGAAACAGCATGAAGAACACCGACGACACCAGGCTGCAGCCGGGTGCGGTCTTGATCAGTTGCAGCGCCGGGCGAATGGTATTGGCGGTGGAGTGCACCAGGCCCGACACCAGGCCATCGACCTCGCCCAGGGCCAGCATCATGGTCGCCAGCACCACAGGGTCTTCGAGCTGCTGTTCGGCCATCGGTGCGTTGAGGTTCTTGCTCTTGCGCAGCTCGACCATCGGTTCGACATAGCGGCTGCGAATCTGTTCGGGGTCGAGAATCTCAAGATCGGCCGGCAGGCTGATGCCTTGCGCGCGGGCCACCGCGTGGACTTCATCTGGCCTGGCCAGCAGTACGCAACGGGCGATGCCACGGGCCTGGCAGAGCGCCGCGGCCTGCACCAGCAACGGCTCGGCGCCTTCGGGCAGAACGATACGCTTGTTGGCCTGTTGGGCACGCTGGATCAACTGGTAGCGGAACACCGCAGGCGACAGGCGCAGCTCGCGCGGCGTGCCGCAGCGCTGGTGCAGCCAGGCCGCGTCGAGGTGGCTGGCGACGAAGTCGGTGATGAATTCGGCGCGCTCGCGGTCGTCCACCGGAATTTCTCGGTTGAGCGAATTGAGCTGGGTCGCGGTGTCGTACGAACCCGTGCTCACCGACAGAATCGGCAGGCCCGCCTGCAACGCGCCGTGGCACAGGCCGAGGATGCGTGGGTCGGGCTTGCTGTCGCTGGTCAGCAGCAGGCCGGCCAGGGGCACGCCGTTGATAGCCGCCAGGCTCACGGCGAGGATGATGTCGTCGCGATCGCCCGGCGTGACTACCAAGGTGCCGGGCTTGAGCAGCGGCACGGTGTTGGCCACGGTGCGTGCGCAGAGAATGATGGTGTTCATGCGCCGCTGCTCGTAGTCGCCGGCATTGAGCACCTGGGCGCCAAGCAGTTCGGCGACGTCGCGGGTGCGCGGCGCGTTGAGTTCGGCCTGGAACGGAATGCAGCCCAGCAGGCGGAAATCATCGCCGCGCAGCAGCGGCGAATGCTCGCGCAGGCGCCGGGCGAAGTCGGCCATGCTTTCGTCGGTGCGCACCTTGTTGAGAATCACCCCGAGCACTTTCGGGTCGCGCGGCCCGCCAAACATCTGCGCCTGCAACTCGACCCGCCCGGACAGTTCGCTGAGCACCTCGTGCTCGGCGGCCGAAACCAGAATCACCTCGGCATCCAGGCTCTTGGCCAGGTGCAGGTTGACCCGCGCGGCGTAGCTGGCATTGCGCGTCGGCACCATGCCTTCGACCACCACCACATCCTTGCCGCGGCAGGCCTGCTGGTAGAGGCTGATGATCAGCTCGAGCAGTTCGTCCAGCTGACCATCGCCGAGCATGCGCTCGACCTCGCCCAGACTCAGCGGCGTGGGCGGGCGGATGCCATGGGTGCGCGCCACCAGTTCGGTGGAGCGCTCGGGGCCGGTGTCGCCTGGGTGCGGCTGGGCGATGGGCTTGAAGAAGCCGACCTTCAGCCCGGCGCGCTCCAGAGTGCGGACCAAGCCCAGGCTGATCGAGGTCAGGCCGACGCCAAAGTCGGTTGGCGCGATGAAGAATGTCTGCATGGAAGGGTCTCGGGTTGAACCTGCGAGGAATCAGTCGGCAAGGGTAGCGCCATCCACGGCCTGGGCGCACCAGCCGCAGGCGAATACTGCGCCGATACGTCGCTGCCGCTCGGCGCCGTCCATGACCCAGGCGCGCGATTGCCAGGGCGGCTGATGGCGCAGGTGCTGGGTATGGCCGCAGCTCAGCTCGGCGACCCAGTGACCTTCCTCGTCACGATGAAAAGCCTCGATCCGACTGACGGGTCGCCTGTGGCTACCACTGGGTCGTGCCGAGGCCATGGCAGGTTCGCAATCAGGCGATGCCTTGGTTACACTTCCAGGTTCTACATTCTTTTGCAAAGGTCTCGCCCCATGCTGATCGCCGCCAACAAGGCTGTCTCTATCGACTATACCCTGACCAACGACGCTGGTGAGGTCATCGACAGCTCCTCCGGCGGTGCGCCGTTGGTCTATCTGCACGGTGCCTCGAACATCATTCCTGGCTTGGAAAAAGCCCTGGAAGGCAAGCAGGCTGGCGATGAGCTGAACGTCACCATCGAGCCTGAAGAAGCCTATGGCGAATACTCGGCCGAACTGGTCAGCACCCTCAACCGCAGCATGTTCGAAGGCGTCGACGAGCTGGAAGTAGGCATGCAGTTCCACGCTTCTGCGCCGGACGGCCAGATGCAGATCGTCACCATCCGCGACCTCGATGGCGACGACGTGACCGTCGACGGCAACCACCCGCTGGCCGGTCAGCGTCTGACCTTCAAGGTCAAGGTCGTCGACGTGCGCGACGCCTCCCTGGAAGAACAGGCCCATGGCCATGTTCACGGCGAAGGTGGCCACAACCACTGATATTCTGCGCTACGCTCAGAACGTCGCCAGGCGCTCGGACGAGCCGGGCCTTCCGCTCAGGAAGGCCAATCGGCTTGCCCAGCGCCTTTTTCGTGGGCGCTGTTCAGCGCCGGCTGTGAGTCCAGCCAAGCCGCAAAGGGGTCGAGCATGAGTGCGTTTCATCAGGTGAAGGTACAGGCGTTGACCGGTGGCGAGCTGCCGCTTGCGGCCCTCAAAGGGCACGTGCTGCTGGTGGTCAACGTGGCTTCCAAATGTGGGCTCACGCCGCAGTACGCCGCTTTGCAGGCACTCCACGAACGCTACCAGGCCCAGGGCTTCAGTGTGCTCGGGCTGCCATGCAATCAGTTCGCTGCCCAAGAGCCTGACAGCGAGCAGGCCATCGAGGCCTTCTGTACCCGCGAATATGCCGTGAGCTTTCCGATGAGTGCCAAGCTCGAAGTCAACGGTGCGCAGCGGCACGCGCTGTATCGCCTGTTGGCGGGCGAGGGGGCTGAGTTTCCCGGAGATATCAGCTGGAATTTCGAGAAGTTTCTGGTCGGCCGCGATGGCCGCGTGCTGGGCCGCTTCGCGCCGCGCACCGCACCTGACGATGCGGCGCTGATTCAGGCCATCGAGAAAGCCCTGGCCTGAATTCAGACAGACTTGTTGCGCATGGCGACCGGTTTGGCTGGCTGAGCCTGCTTGGCGCTCTGCGTGCCGGCAGCCAGCAAATACCCTTCGAACTGCTCGACGATGCTCGCCCAGCCTTGCTGGCGGGCGTGCTGGCGCGCGTTCAGACGCACGCGGCGCAAGGTTTCATCTTCTTCGAGCAGCCAGCAGGCGGCCTCCACGAAGCCTGCGCTATCACCCGGCATCGCCAGCGCGCCGCTGTGCCCGTGCTGGATGTGCTGGACAGCCGCTGCTTCATCGAAGGCCACCACGGCCAGCCCCGAGGCCATGGCTTCGAGCACGACGTTGCCGAAGGTTTCGGTCAGGCTGGGAAACAGGAACAGGTCGCCACTGGCGTAATGTTCGGCCAGGTGCTCACCGCGCTGTACGCCGCAGAACAGCGCGTCGGGCAAGCGTTGCTCAAGTTGTGTGCGCTGCGGTCCATCACCTATGACGATCAGGCGCAGGCGACGCTGCGGGTAGGCGCGCTGCAATGCCGCCATGCACGGTTCGAGCAGGCCCAGGTTCTTTTCCGCCGCCAGCCGGCCAACCTGCAGCACGGCGATGTCGTCTGCGGCCAATCCCCAAGTGTCGCGCAGCGCCTGGCTGCGCTTGGCAGGGTTGAACAGCTCGGCATCGACGCCGCGGGCCATCAAAGCCAGTCGCTCGAAGCCGCGGCGTTGCAGGTCAAGGCGCTGGCTGGCACTGGGTACCAGGGTGATGGCGGTACGGCGGTGGAAGGCGCGCAGGTAGAAGGTCAGCAAGCGCGCCAGCAGGCCGAGCCCGTACTGGCCCGAGTACTGCGGGAAGTTGGTGTGAAAACCGCTGACCATGGCAATGCCCAGGCGCCGTGCTGCGCGCAGGGCGCTCAGCCCCAGTGGCCCCTGGGTGGCGATATACAGCACATCCGGGCGCTGCCGCCGCCAGCGCCGCAGCAATTTGTGCATCGACACCTCGCCCCATTGCAGCCCCGGGTAGCCCGGCAGCGGCCAGCCGCGGGTCAGCAGATGGTCAGCGTTGGGCTGGCCTGGGCCATCGTCCTTTTGCCGCGGACGCACCACTTCGACCCGATGCCCACGCTGGCGCAAGCCCTCGCTCAGGCGCCCAAGGGTATTGGCCACACCGTTGATTTCGGGCGGGAAGGTTTCGCTGACCAGAACGATGTGCAAGGGCGCTGTATTCATGAAAAAAGTGTCCACTTCCAGCGTTGCGGTTGCATGACAACCGTTGGCGCGGCGCCGGGCGTCGGAACAGCGGCGTGGATGGCGAAAATATAATCGTCGAGCACTCAAGAACTGGGCGCGCGCTGCCGATGAAACAGGCATCGAATGACGGATGCTCGGGCGGGTGTGGTGATGTTCAATACAAAACTGAAGCAGAAGGTGCAGCAGCTGCGTGAGGATCTGCTCACGGTCCAGCAAGTGATGGACAGCCTTGACAGCGAAATGCTGGTGTTGCAACTCGACCCGCAAGGGAAAATCGAGCAGGTCAACGACAACTTCGCCAAGGAAATGCACTACCGCCCCGAGCAGATGATCGGCCGCTCGCTGGAAGAGTTCGTGCCAGCGCATGTCAAGAAACTCGACTTCTACCAGCGCATGCACTCGGCCCTGACCCGGGGCGAGCATCTGCACGGCGCATTCCGTCTGCTGCGCGGCGATGGTGACGAAGCCTGGCTGCGCTCAATCCTGCAACCGGTGCGCTGCGCCGATGGCCGGCTCAAGCACTTCAGCCTGCACTCCAGCGACCTGACCCGCACCATCAAGACCTCGCGCGAGCACGAAAGCCTGATCAAGGCGTTGATGCGCTCCACCGCGGTGATCGAGTTCAACCTCGACGGCGAGGTGCTGCACGCCAACGACCGCTTCCTGCATGCGATGGGCTATCGCCTCGACCAGGTCAAGGGTCGCCACCACAAGATCTTCTGCGAACCCCACGAGTACAACTCCAGCGCTTACCAGGCGTTCTGGGAAAAGCTGCGTCGTGGTGAGTACATCGCCGATCGTTTCAAACGTGTCGATGCCAATGGCCACATCGTGTGGCTGGAAGCGTCCTACAACCCGATCTTCGACGCCCACGACGTGCTGTACAAAGTGGTCAAGTTCGCCACTGTCGTTACCGATCAGGTCAATCGCGAGCAGGCCGTGGCGCAGGCCGCCGACATCGCCTATTCGACCTCGCTGGACACCGACGCCAGTGCCAACAAGGCCAATGACGTGGTGACCCAGAGCGTTGAGGTCATGCGCGGCCTGGAATCGTCGATGCAGCGGGCGGCAGAGGGCATTCAGGCGCTCGACACCCAATCGCGGGTAATCGGCGCGATCATCAAGACCATCAGCGACATCGCCAGCCAGACCAACCTGCTGGCACTCAATGCCGCCATCGAAGCGGCGCGCGCCGGTGAGCAAGGTCGCGGCTTTGCCGTGGTGGCCGATGAAGTGCGGCAACTGGCTTCACGCACCAGCAGCGCCACCGAAGAGATTGCCCGCGTGGTGAAGCAGAACGAGCAGCTTGCGCAAACGGCGGTGGACATCATCGACACCAGCAAGCGCCAGGCTGAACAGGGGCTGTCGCTGGCAGATGAAACCGGTGGGGTGATCGGGGAAATTCAGGACGGGGCCAAGCGGGTAGTGGAAGCGGTTGGGCAGTTCTCCAACCAGCTCAACGGCTGAGTGACATCAGGCCCGCTGCGCGCGGGCCTGATGTGACAGTGTTCAGCCTTGCAACTGGGCGTGGACCTGAGCGACCACGTCCATGGCCTGATCGAGCGGCAGTTCGTCACCGACCCGATGGCCGTCGTCGAATGACGACTGCACGTAGAACAGCCCCGAGTATGCGTCGCTCGGAGTGGGCAGATCACCGTGCTGCACGGCATTGACCACGACATCCACCAGCGAGGCCGAGTCGATGACCATGCCATTGCCGTCATGGCTGTTGAGGAAGATCTGCGCTGCTGGCGTGGTGACACCGGCTTCACCGAGTTTCTCGTCAAGGCGCCAGCTTGCCTTGTGTTGCAGCACACGCAGCCCTTGCAGGTGTTCAGGAATGTCGGTGAGGTCGAGGTAGTCGCGTGGATCGTCGGTCATGGTGGTTTTCCTGTATGGGTGGCTGGCGGCGCAAGTGCCGCCAGGCGCGCATTGAAAACCGCATGCCAGCGCGCAACGCGGTAGATGTGTCTCAGCCGCGCTCAGCCACCACTATCTCCAGCCCATCGCCCACACCTGCGCGTCGCGCAGTACCCGCCAGTCGAGCCACTCGCTGCGCCCGCTGTGCACGGCCTGCAGTTCCACGCGCAGCAGCACGCCCGCTTCATCATGCTCGAGGTCTGTCACCAGAAAGTGCTTTTCACGGTTCACCGGCTGCGTCGCGGTCCATTTCGACAGTTTGAGTTTCGCGGGGTTGAAGCGATTCATGGGAAGCTCCTGCGGGCGCGCCAGGCTCAGGGGCGCTGATCGGTCGTTTTGACAACGCGGGTATCACCTTTCTCGCGCACCCAGAACAACGTCGCCCCGGCCACTGCCGCCGGCATCATCAGCACGTTGACACCAGGAATCAGCAGGGCCAGGTAGGTCACGCCGCCAAAGCTCAGCGACTGCCAGCGCTTGCTGCGCAGCCAGGCGAGCATGTCTTGCCAGCTCATCTTGTTGTTGTCGGCGGGGTAGTCGATGTACTGGATGGCCATCATCCAGATACCGAAGATCAGCCACAGTGGTGCGGCGATGACGTTCACCACGGGAATGAACGACAGCACGAACAGGCCCAGCGCGCGGGGCAGGAAGTAGCCCAGCTTGCGCATCTCGCGGCTGAACGTGCGTGGCACCATCGCCACCAGTTCACCCCAGCTGAATGGCGGGAAGGTGTCTTCGCCGCGGGCGACCACTTCGACTTTTTCCGCCAGAAAACCGTTGAACGGTGCGGCGACGATGTTGGCCACCAGGGTGAAGGTGAAGAACACCATCAACACCACCAGCATCACGAACAGCGGCCAGAGGATATAGGTGAGAAAGCTCAGCCACTGCGGCAAGGCGGGCATCAGCGTATCGACCCACAGGCTGAACTGATGGCCTGCGAAGTACACCAGGGCGCCGAACAGCAACAGGTTGACGGCCAGCGGCAGCAGCACGAACAGGCGCAGGCCGGGGCTGAGCACCAGCCTCAGGCCTTCGCGCAGGTATTGCGGGCCGGACAGAACGGGGGCGGACATGGACAGGCTCCATCGAAAGGAAAAACGCGCTGACCTTACCGAGTTTGGCCGAGGCGGGGAAGGTGTTCGCCCAGGCTGATCCGGCCGGGTCAGGCAGCATTGGCAGGGTTTTGAATGACTACAGCAGTACATAGAGCTTGTCTATAAGGTGGATTGTCTAAGGATATTTCCTTAATCTCTGCCACCTCGATACAGTCCGCCCCAATGCATTCTTGCGGGCCTGTGGGTGAAGGTCTTCCTTCGGCGCTGTACAGGCCCCTTTCAATTCCAGCCCTGTCTGACCGGCTTGCCCGCCGGTCGATGGCAGGTTCCACAGGAGTTCGTCATGTCTGAAGTTCGTCACTCGCGCGTCATCATTCTGGGTTCCGGCCCCGCCGGCTACAGCGCTGCGGTTTACGCTGCGCGCGCCAACCTCAAGCCGCTGCTGATCACCGGCCTGCAGGCGGGCGGCCAGCTGACCACCACCACCGAAGTCGACAACTGGCCGGGCGACCCCCATGGCCTGACCGGCCCGGCACTGATGCAGCGCATGCAGGAACACGCCGAACGCTTCGAGACCGAGATCGTCTTCGACCACATCAACGCCGTCGATCTGGCCAGCAAGCCCTACACCCTCACCGGTGACAGCGGCACCTACAGCTGCGACGCGCTGATCATCGCCACCGGCGCCAGCGCCCGTTACCTGGGCTTGCCGTCGGAAGAAGCGTTCATGGGCAAGGGTGTTTCGGCCTGCGCCACCTGCGACGGCTTCTTCTACCGCAACAAGCCGGTGGCTGTGGTCGGTGGCGGCAACACCGCCGTGGAAGAAGCGCTGTACCTGGCCAACATCGCCAGCAAGGTGACCCTGGTCCACCGCCGCGATACCTTCCGCGCCGAGAAGATCCTGATCGACAAGCTCAACGCCCGCGTGGCCGAAGGCAAGATCGAACTCAAGCTCAACGCCACCCTCGACGAAGTGCTGGGTGACAACATGGGCGTGACCGGTGCGCGACTGAAAAACAACGATGGCAGCTTCGACGAAATCACCGTCGACGGCGTGTTCATCGCCATCGGCCACACCCCCAACACCTCGCTGTTCGAAGGTCAGTTGACCCTCAAGGACGGCTACCTGGTGGTCAATGGCGGCCGTGAAGGCAATGCCACAGCCACCAATGTCGAGGGCGTGTTCGCCGCAGGCGACGTGGCCGACCACGTCTACCGTCAGGCGATCACCTCGGCCGGTGCTGGCTGCATGGCCGCGCTGGACGTCGAGCGCTACCTCGACGGCCTGGCCAACGCTTCGTTCTGATCGGGCGCCGACGGCGGGTGACCACCGCCGTCGTGCCTTGAGGCAGGGTTACAGGCTCAGGCGCATCGACAGGTCGACCGCCTTGACGTCCTTGGTCATGGCACCGATGGAAATGTAGTCCACCCCGGTTTCGGCAATCACCCGCAAGGTTTGCTCATTGACCCCGCCACTGGCCTCCAGCCTGGCCTTGCCGGCAGTGATACGCACCGCTTCGCGCATGTCATCCAGGCTCAGTTCGTCGAGCATGACGATATCGGCCCCCGCTGCCAGCGCTTCACGCAGCTCTTCCAGGCTTTCCACCTCGATTTCCACCGGCTTGCCCGGGGCGATGCCGTGTGCGGCCTTGACCGCAGCGCCAACCCCGCCGCTGGCGGCAATGTGGTTTTCCTTGATCAGGAAGGCGTCGTACAGGCCGATGCGATGGTTGTCGCAGCCGCCGCAGGTCACCGCATACTTTTGCGCCAGGCGCAGGCCCGGCAGGGTCTTGCGGGTGTCCAGCAGGCGCACCCCAGTGCCTTCTACCAGGCTTGCCAGCGCGGCCGCCCGGGTGGCCACGCCCGACAGCATCTGCAGAAAATTCAGCGCCGTGCGCTCGCCGCTGAGCAGCGAGCGGGCCGGGCCTTCGAGGTGGAACAGCGCCTGATTGGCCTCGGCGCGCTGACCGTCGACTACCTGCCAATGCACCGCTACGCGCGGGTCGAGCTGACGGAACACGGCGTCGACCCAGGCGCTGCCGGCGATCACGCATGCCTCACGGGTGATGATGGTGGCCTTGGCCAGGCGCTCGGCGGGAATCAGCTGGGCGGTGATGTCGCCGCTGCCGAGGTCTTCGAGCAGCGCGCGGCGCACGTTGGCTTCGATTTCGGCAGTCAGGTCGGCGAGGCGTAGGTTCGGCATGGTCGGCTCCACAGGCTAGGTGGCGGCGATTATAGGGCAGGGGGCGGGTGTGTACACCCGCTGGCCAGGCAACCTTTGGTCTGGCCAGGGGAGCAGCGGGAACGTTTTTCGGTCAATCAGTATCGAACCCCGCAGCGGTCGCTCTATGTCTTTGAAAAACAGCAACACCTGCGCCGGCGCGCCGTCACGGATTGACCCCCGCCCATGAACAGCAAGGAGCTTGAAATGCGCCACGAAGGCAACGTTATCCCTCTGACTTCGGCCATCGACCGACGTGCCGCGCTGCTCGCGCCGGGCCTGCCGCTGCTGATGCTGAGAGTGCGCGACAAAGCCGCTGTGCAATTGGGTAACGGCTTGCAGGCGCTGTTCGACGCCGCCGACGAAACCTTGCTCGAGCGTGTCGACAAGGCCGACGCAGCCGAGCAGCCTCGCTATCTGCAAGCGGTGCGCGAGGTGCGCTTCAAGCGCAAGCACATCGAGCTGGGCGTGCTCGACCAGTTCCACGAGGCCTTTTCGCGACTGACTCAGGGCCATGGCATGGCCTTGCTCGACGACGCCCTGCTCCAGCGCAGCGCCGGCACGGCGCCTGCGAGCGACGACGCAGCGGATGCGGCCATGATCGAGCGCGCCATGCTGCGCGACGGCGCCGCGCTGGAGCAGCTCAACGCGCGTTTCGAGGCACTGCTGGAATTGCCGTTGGAGGTCAGCCAGCGTAACCCGCTGAGCCCGGCGTGGCTGTGCCGCAGTTTCGTCGAGGTATGCACCGAGCGGGCTATCGATTCTGCGAGCACCCAGGCACTGCTCGTGCTGTTCGAGCCGCACGTGCTGCGCCGCATGGGGCCGTGCTACGCCGAAGCCAATCGTCTGCTGGTCGGCGCCGGGGTGTTGCCGAGCTTGCCGCTGGCTGCGGATCAGACCCCCGTCGAACCGCGTGGGCGGTTGATGCCGATGCCGAACGATTCGCGCAGCGCTGCGCAGCTGGCCGCTGGCGAGGCGCTTTTCGCTGATCTGCAACCCTTGCTGGCACCCTTGCGCGGGCAGTTGACGCCACGCCTGCGCTCCCCCGAACAGGTGCCTGCGGTAGCCGCGCACGATCTGTCGCGCATGCTCTCGCACCTGCAACGGCATGCCAGTGCCGCTTCCAGTGACCTGGGCGACGAGTTGCAGGCCTTGCTGCTGAAGATCACCGCGCGCAGCGGTCAGCGCCGCGCGCTCAGCCATGACGATGAAGACACCATCAACCTGATGGCGCGTATCTTTGCCGCCATCGAACACGACGCCGACCTGCACCCGCGCATGCGCGCACTGCTGGCTCGGCTGCACTTGCCGTTGCTCAAGGTCGCGCTGCTCGACAAGAGCCTGCTGAGCCGTTCCAGCCATCCGGCGCGGCGCTTGCTCGATGAGCTGGCGGCCGCAGCGATTGGCTGGCAAGCCGATGACCAGGCGTCCGACGACTTGTACCTGCGCCTGGACGGTGCGGTGCAGCGGGTGCTCAACGACTTTGCCGACGATGGCGCCGATGTGCAGAAGCATCTCAATGCCTTTGTTGCCCTGAGCCTGGAAGAGCGTCGGCGCAATGATCTGCTCGAGCAGCGTGCGCGCGACGCCGAGCAGGGCAGGCTGCGCATGCAGCACGCGCGTCAGGCGGTGGAGGCGGCGCTCAACCAGCGCCTGCACGGTCGCGCGGTACCGAGCGTGGTACTCGAGATGCTGGCCCAGGCCTGGAGCCAGGTGTTGCTGATGGCCTGGCTCAAGCAGGGCGAGTCGTCGCCGGCCTGGCACAGCGCATTGCGCACCGTCGATGACCTGCTGACCAGTGTCGTGCCCAACGCACCGGCCAGCCGGCGTCTGGTGGCCAAGGTACCAGCGCTGCTCAAGGCGCTGCGCGAAGGCCTGAACAGCGTCGCCCTCGATTCCTCGAGCCTGCGCGACTTTTTCGTACAGCTCGAACGCCTGCACCTGCAGGCCTATCGCTCGCCCGCGCAGCCCGCCGCCAGCCACGGCCCGTTGCGCCTGATCACCGTTCGCCGCTCGATTCGTCTGGCCGAGCAACCGACGCCGCCAGGCGCTGTGTTGCTGGAGGCCGATGATCCGGCGCTCAAGAGCCTGCAACAGCTGCGCATTGGCACCTGGATCGAAGTACGCCAGCGCGCCACGCCCATGCGCTGCCGGTTGCTGGCCCGGGTAGAAGGCAGCGACCGCTACGTATTTGCCAATCAGGCTGGGGTGAAGGTGCGCGAGTGGCGCCGGGCTGAGCTGCTCGAGGCGCTGCAGCGAGGTGAGGTGCGCTTGCTGGAAACCGGGCGAGTCTTCGAACGTGCGCTGCAACTGGCCCTCAAGCAATTGCGCGCCGGGCCGCTGCACTGAACTGACAGCGCCGCGCAGATGGCCGGCGGCGATGATTCCCAGGGTAAAGGCATCGCGGCATACTGGGCGCCCCATCGCGTCTTTCAGGTATGCCCCCATGCAACTGGACCGTGACAGCGGCTGGTTTTCCGGCGTCAGCCATTGCCCTTCGCCCAACTGCAACGCCCGTCCTGCGGGCGAGGCAGTGTCCTTGCTGGTGATTCACAACATCAGCCTGCCACCCGGCTGCTTCGGCACCGGCAAAGTCCAGCAGTTCTTTCAGAATCGCCTCGATCCCAGCGAGCACCCGTTTTTCCAGACCATCGAGCACCTGACGGTCTCGGCGCATCTGTTCGTCGAGCGCGACGGTGGCGTCACGCAGTTCGTGTCGTTACTCGACCGCGCCTGGCATGCCGGGGTGTCTCGCTTCGCCGACCGCGAGGGGTGCAACGACTTTTCCATCGGCATCGAGCTCGAGGGCACCGATGTGCTGCCTTACAGCGATGCGCAGTATCAGGCACTGGCGCGACTGACCCGGCAGATACAGGCCTGCTGGCCGGCTATCGATGCCTCGCGCATCTGCGGCCACAGTGACATCGCGCCGCAGCGCAAGAGCGATCCGGGTCCGGCATTCGACTGGTCGCGCTACCGCGCCGGGTTGACCCAAGAGGAGGGCAGAGCATGAGTTTTCTGGTGTTGGTGCTGGTGCTGTGGATCGAAAAGTTCTCGGCCCTGCGCCGGCGCGTGCAGCGCGACGGGTTCTTCGTTGGCGAGCTGCTGCGCCTAGAACGCGGGCGCCAGCCTCGGCCGTGGCTGACCCTGGCGATCTGCGTGCTGGCGCCGGTGCTGCTGCTGGCGTTGCTGCTTCATGTGTTGCAGCCGGTCGCCTACGGTTTGCTGGCCTTGCCGGTGCACCTGCTGGTGTTGCTGTACAGCCTGGGCCGAGGCGATGCCAAGGCTGCGCTGGGGCCACTGCGTGATGCCTGGCGGCGCGGCGATGACCAGGGCGCCCTGCATGTCGCCGAACGTGACCTTGATCTGCGCGCCGAGCAGCCTGGCGAGCTGTCGCGCCAGGTGCAGGGGCACCTGCTGTGGCAGGCGTACCAAAGCTTCTTCGCGGTGATCTTCTGGTACTTCCTGCTGGGCCCGGCTGCGGCGCTGGCCTACCGCCTGCTGGCGCTGACCCTCGAACATAGCCGGCAGGTGACCGTGCAGGCCCTGGCCGAGCGCCTGCGGCACTGGCTCGATTGGCTGCCGGTACGTGCCTTGGGCATCAGTTTCGCTCTGGTCGGCAACTTCGTTGCGGTGAGCCGGGTGATGCTGCATGAACTGCTCAACGGCCAGCTGCGCGCCGAGCCGTGGGTGGCGCAGTTGGGCCGGGTGGCAGACGACATTCCTGAGCACGACAGCGCCGATCAGGCCAACCAGCGCCTCGACAGCCTGTGGGACCTGCTGCTGCGCAGTGCCGTGCTGTGGTACGTGGCGTTCGCCTTGTGCACGTTGCTTGGCTGAGGGGGGTCAATCGTCCCAGCCGAACAGCGCCCGGGCGTTGGCGCTGCTGGCCTCGGCCAGGCGCTCGCGCTCGATGCCCATCACCTCGGCCAGCGCGGTGGCGATATCGGGCAGGTGCAGCGGGCTGTTGCGTTGCGCCGGAAACATCGCCGGGGCCATGTCCGGGGCGTCGGTTTCCAGCACGATGCTGTCCAGCGGCAGACGCGGCAGGGTTCGCCGCAGGCGCAGCGCCTGCGGCCAGGTCGCGGCGCCGCCCAGGCCCAGTTTGAACCCCAGCTTGATGTACTCACGCGCCTCTTCGAAGCTGCCGGCGAAAGCGTGCACGATACCGCCGCGCGGCAGCCCATGGCGCTTGAGCGTGGCGATCACCTCGGCATGGCTGCGGCGCACATGCAGCAGCGCGGGCAGCTCGAATTCCAGCGCCAGTTGCAATTGGGCTTCGAACCAGTACTGCTGGCGCTGACGGTCGAGCTCGGGCAGGTAGAAGTCCAGGCCGAACTCGCCGACCGCGCACAGGCGTGGATCGCCCCGGTGGCGCTGCAACCAGCCGCGCAGTTGCTCGAGGTGCTGATTCTGATGCGCCTCAAGGTACACCGGGTGCAGGCCCAGCGCCGCATGCAAGCCCGGGTGGGCGCAAACGGTATCCCACACCCGTTGCCAGTTGGCCTGCTCGACCCCCAGCACGATCACCCGCTCGACCCCCGCCGCCTTGGCCGCGCTCAACAGCGATTCGCGATCGCTGTCGAAGTCGGGAAAGTCGAGGTGGGTGTGGGTGTCGATCAGGCGCATGTTCAGGCGCTGCGGATACGTTGCTTGAAGGTTCGCGGCACCGCGTGCACGCCCGGCTCGTAGCGCTTTTCTTCGATGGCGGCCAAGGCCAGTTCCAGCGCAGCGGCGGCGATCAGGCCATGCTGCTGGGCCATGGCGTTGACCGGCAGCGGCAGGAAGTCGAGCAACTGGTTGTCGCCGAAGGTGCCCAGCTGCACATGCCGTCCGCTGCCGGAAGGGCATTGCAGGGCATCGAACACGCCTTGCAACAGCACGTAGGAGGTGGTCACCAGCGCATCGGGCAGGCCGCCCAGTTCATCGATCAACTGGTCCATCAGGCGCTGACCACAGGCGCGGCTGAAGGCTTCGCCCGCATAGCGGCGCACCTCGCCATCGAACCCTTGCAGGGCGCTGTCGAAGCCGGCTGCGCGGGCCTGGCTGACCGACAGTTCCGGGCGCGCGCCGATCAGCGCAATGCGCTGCGGGGCGCTGTCGAGCAGGCTGCGGGTCAGTTGCAGGCTGGCCTGGTGGTCATCGCTGACCACCGAGCAGAACTGCGCGGGGTCGAGGCTGCGGTCGATGCCGATCACCGGCAGGCCGTTGGCGAGCACCTCGCGGTAGCTGTGATCGTCCGGCGGCAGGCAACTGGCGACGAACAGCGCATCGCAGCGGCGGGCGCGGAACAGCTGTTGCAACTGCCGCTCGCTGTCGGGCTGATCGTCGCTGCTGGCGATCAGTAGCTGATAGCCACGAGCCCGCGCGCCGGCCTCGAGTTGCTTGGCGATACGCGCGTAGCTGGGGTTTTCCAGATCGGGCAGGATGAAACCGAGGGTGCGCGTATGGCGGCTGCGCAAACCGGCCGCTTGCGGATTGGGCATGAAGCCATGGGCCTGGACCACCGCCCGCACCCGTTCCACCGTGCTGCTGCTGATGCGCTGCTGCTCGGCCTTGCCGTTGATGACGTAACTGGCAGTGGTCACTGACACTCCAGCCAGACGGGCGATATCGCTGAGTTTCACCGAAGGTTCCTTCTTATGAACGGGCTGGATCCGCAGCCGTGCCCGCTAGTGTTACCCAGACACGCCAGGGTGCGCAGACGACCAACGTCGCAATTGTCCGACAGTCTGGGGCTTTTTCGCCGCCAGATTATCGAGTAACGTGGCCGCCGGTTCAGGTTAAACGTTTCAGCGGGTGATTACTGCCAGGTTTTTAGCCCTTCTGAAACGCGATGGCACGGCGCGCGGCCCTATTGCTGACTGGCACACTGCCTGCTCTGCGCCATCATCCATACTCATGCATCCACAACAATACCTCGGCCCCGGCGCGGGGCTGCAAAAGGAGAAGGTCATGCTCGAGCTCGTCAAAGAGCAGATAGCGATGGGCCAGGTAGCGGCTGACAAATCCCAGGCCCTGGGTCTGCTGGCCGAACGGCTGGTGGCCGATGGACTGGTCGCTGAAGGCTATCTGCAAGGTCTGCAGGCCCGCGAAGCGCAGGGCTCGACCTTCCTCGGGCAAGGCATCGCCATTCCCCACGGCACACCGCAGACCCGCGACCTGGTGTTCAGCACCGGCGTGCGCCTGTTGCAGTTCCCCGAGGGCGTCGACTGGGGCGACGGCCAGATCGTCTACCTGGCGATCGGCATCGCCGCGCGTTCCGACGAGCACCTGCGCTTGCTGCAACTGCTGACCCGCGCCCTGGGCGAGACCGACCTGGCCGAGGCCCTGCGCCGCGCCAGCTCCCCCGAGGCGCTACTCAAGCTGTTGCAAGGCGCCCCGCGCGAACTGGCGCTGGATGCGCAACTGGTCAGCCTCAACCTGCCCGCCGACGATTTCGACGAACTGTGCTGGCGCGGCGCGCGCCTGTTGCGCCGTGCCGGCTGCGCCGAAGCGGGTTTCACCGCCGCGCTGCAACAGGCCGAACCGCTGCCGCTGGGCGATGGCCTGTGGTGGCTGCACAGCGAGCGCCACGTGCTGCAACCGGGCTTGGCCTTCATTACGCCGCAGCAGCCGCTGCGCTACCGCGAGCAACCCCTGCGTGGGCTGTTCTGCCTGGCCAGCCTGGGCGCCGCGCACCAGGCGCTGCTCGAACGGCTCTGCGAAGTGCTCATCGAAGGCCGCGGGCAGACCCTCTACCAGGCCACCAGCAGCCGCACCGTACTGGAAGTGCTTGGCGGTGAAGTCATCCCGGACTGGCCCAGCGCCCGCATCGTCCTGGCCAACGCCCACGGCCTGCATGCGCGGCCGGCCAAGGTGCTGGCGCAGTTGGCGAAAAGCTTCGACGGCGAGATTCGCCTGCGCGTGGTCGACAGCGGCGAGGCCGCGGTTTCGGTGAAGAGCCTGAGCAAGCTGCTCAGCCTCGGCGCCCGCCGCGGCCAGACCCTCGAGCTGCTGGCCGAAGCGCAGATCGCCGACGACGCCTTGCCGGCGCTGCTGCAGGCCATCGAGCAGGGCCTGGGCGAGGAAGTCGAGCCAGTGCAGGAGGCGCAGGTCGATACCGCGGTTGCGCCCGTTGCGGTGGTGGCCGAGGTGACGGCGCCGGCGGCCGGCAGCGTGATTCAGGGCGTGTCGGCTTCACCGGGCATCGCCACCGGGCCGGCGCACGTGAAGGTCGAGCGCGACATCGACTATCCGCTGCGCGGCACCTCGCCGAGCGAAGAGCGACTGCACCTCGAACAGGCCTTGGCGGCGGTGGATGACGAGCTGCAAGCGCTGATCGCACGCAGCGACAAGGCCATCGGCGAAATCTTCATCACCCACCAGGAAATGCTCGCCGACCCGGCCTTGGTCGATGAGGTGCAGCAGCGTCTTGCCGAGGGTGAAAGCGCGCCAGCGGCCTGGATGGCGGTGATCGACAGCGCCGCCCGGCAACAGGAAGCGCTCAACGACACCTTGCTCGCCGAGCGCGCCGCCGACCTGCGCGACATCGGCCGGCGCGTGTTGCAGCAGCTGTGCGGCGTGCAGCAGGCCATCGAGCCGGAACAGCCCTATGTGCTGGTGATGGCCGAAGTCGGCCCGTCCGATGTCGCCCGTCTCGATCCTGCGCGGGTCGCCGGTATCGTCACCGCCTACGGCGGGGCCACCGCGCACAGCGCCATCGTTGCCCGCGCGCTGGGCATTCCGGCAGTGGTCGGCACGGGCGCGACGATCCTTGCGCTGCAAGCGGGCACGGCATTGTTGCTCGACGGCCAGCGCGGGCGGGTCAGCGTGGCGCCGTCTGCCGCCGAAATCGAGCAGGCCCTGGCGGAGCGCGATCGCCGCGAGCAGCGCTTGCAGGCGGCCTGGGTCGACCGTCATCAGCCCGCGGTGACCCGCGACGGTCATGCCCTGGAGGTGTTCGCCAACGTCGGTGAGACCGCGGGTATCGACAAGGTCGTCGAGCAAGGCGCCGAAGGCATTGGCCTGCTGCGCACCGAGCTGATCTTCATGGGCCACGCCCAGGCGCCGGATGCCGCCACTCAGGAGGCCGACTACCGACGTGTGCTCGACGGCCTCGGCGGTCGCCCGCTGGTGGTACGCACCCTCGATGTGGGCGGCGACAAGCCGCTGCCGTACTGGCCCATCGCTGCCGAAGAGAACCCCTTCCTCGGTGTGCGCGGCGTGCGCCTGACCTTGCAGCGCCCGCAGATCATGGAAGAGCAACTGCGCGCCCTGCTGCGCGCCGCCGACAACCGCCCGCTGCGCATCATGTTCCCGATGGTCGGGCAGATCCACGAATGGCGCGAAGCCAAGGCCATGGTCGAGCGCCTGCGCCTGGAGATACCGGTGGCCGACCTGCAGGTCGGGATCATGGTCGAGGTGCCTTCTGCCGCGCTGCTGGCGCCGCAACTGGCCCGCGAAGTGGACTTCTTCAGCATCGGCACCAACGACCTGACCCAATACACCCTGGCCATCGACCGCGGCCATCCGAGCCTGTCGGCCCAGGCCGACGGCCTGCACCCGGCGGTGCTGCAACTGATCGACATGACCGTGCGCGCCGCCCATGCCCACGGCAAATGGGTCGGGGTCTGCGGCGAACTGGCTGCCGATGCCCAGGCGGTGGCGATTCTGCTGGGCCTCGAGGTGGATGAACTGAGCGTGGCCGCGCGCAGCATCGCCGAGGTCAAGGCGTTGATCCGTGAAACCGATTTCCAAGCCGCCCGCGCCCTGGCACAGGCCGCCTTGCAACAAGACAGCGCCGCCTCGGTGCGCGCGCTGGTGGAGCACAACTGATGGCCAAGATCCTGACCCTGACCCTCAACCCGGCGCTGGACCTCACCGTCAGCCTCGACAGCCTGCGCCCCGGCCAGGTCAACCGCAGCCACGCGCAGCACAGCCATGCCGCCGGCAAGGGCCTGAATGTCGCGCAGGTGCTGGCCGACCTTGGCCATGAGATCAGCGTGGCGGGCTTTCTCGGCCGCGACAATCTGCAACCGTTCGAAGCGCTGATCGAGTGGCGCGGCTTTGCCGACCACTTCGTGCGCGTGCCGGGCGAGACCCGCAGCAACCTCAAGCTGGTCGAAGCCGATGGCCGGGTCACCGACATCAACGGCCGAGGCCCTGAAGTCGATGTCGCGGCGCAGAGCGCGCTGCTGCGGCGCCTCGAGCAGTTGACGCCCGAGTTCGATGCCGTGGTGGTGGCCGGCAGCCTGCCGCGGGGCATCACCCTCGCGTGGTTCGAGCAGTTGCTGCAACAACTGCGCAGGCAGGGCGCGAAGGTGGTGCTCGACACCAGCGGCGAGGCACTGCGCGTCGGGCTTGCCTGCGCGCCATGGTTGGTCAAACCCAACTTCGAAGAGCTCGCCGAGGCGCTCGGTCAGCCGGTGCCCGATGCCGCTGCCCGCCAGGCGTTGGTGCAGCGCCTGCTGGACGCGGGCGTCGAGCACCTGGTGTTGTCCAACGGCGCAGAGGGCCTGAGCTGGTATTCCCACGGCGCGACGCTGCATGCGCAGCCGCCCGCCGTGCAGGTAGCGAGCACCGTCGGCGCCGGCGATTCGCTGGTGGCCGGCATGCTGCATGGGCTGTTGCAGGACGAGCCGGCCGCGCAGACCTTGCGCCGCGCCACCGCCATCGCCGCGCAGGCGGTGACCCAGGTCGGCTTCGGCATCCGCGACCGCGAACAACTGGCGCGTCTGCAAGCGGCCGTGCACATCACCGAACAACCCGAGGCCCGCCGATGAATATCGCCATCGTTACTGCCTGCCCCAACGGGCAGGTCTCAAGCGTACTCAGCGCACGCCTGCTGACTGCCGAAGCGCACCGTCGCGGCTGGAGCGTCAGCGTCGAAGTCGCCGACCCCGAGCACCCCGAGCAGCGTCTGAGCGAAGCGCAGATCGCCGCGGCCGACTGGGTGCTGGTGATCGCCACCGGCGCGCTGGATGTGCAGCGCTTCATCGGCAAGCGCGTCTACCAGAGCACCCCGGCCCAGGCCTTGGCCGACCGTGAGCGGTTCCTCGACGAGGCTGCCGCCAATGCCCAGGTGCTGGACGAAAGCGCGCTGACCAGCACGTCTGCCGAGGCCGCGCCGGCCAGTGCAGCGCCGAAGCTGGTGGCGGTCACCGCCTGCCCGACCGGGGTAGCGCACACCTTCATGGCCGCCGAAGCCTTGCAGCAAGCGGCGGCCTTCAAGGGCTACCAGCTGACCGTGGAAACCCAAGGGTCGGTGGGCGCGCGTAACCCACTGCCGGCCGAGGCCATCGCTGAAGCCGATGTGGTGCTGCTGGCGGCCGACATCGAAGTGCCGACGGCCCGCTTCGCCGGCAAGCGCATCTACCGCTGTGGCACCGGTATCGCCCTCAAGCAGGCCGCAGCGACCCTGGACAAGGCCCTGGCCGAGGGCAAGCAGGAAAGCGCCGGCGCAGCCAGCGCCGAGCCGGCCAAGGCCGAGAAGACCGGGGTGTACAAGCATTTGCTCACCGGTGTGTCGTTCATGCTGCCGATGGTGGTGGCCGGTGGCTTGTTGATCGCGCTGTCGTTCGTCTTCGGCATCAATGCCCACAAAGAGCCGGGCACCTTGCCCGCAGCGTTGATGATGATCGGAGGGGACGCCGCGTTCAAACTGATGGTGCCGCTGCTGGCGGGGTACATTGCCTGGTCGATTGCCGACCGACCCGGCTTGGCCCCGGGGATGATCGGCGGGCTTCTCGCCAGTACCCTGGGCGCCGGCTTCATTGGCGGTATCGTCGCGGGCTTTCTTGCCGGCTACAGCGCCAAGGCGATTGCCCAATGGGTACGCCTGCCCACCAGCCTCGAAGCGCTCAAGCCGATTCTGATCATTCCACTGCTGGCCAGCCTGTTCACCGGCCTGGTGATGATCTACGTGGTCGGGCAACCGGTGGCGGCGATGCTCGAGGGGTTGACGCAGTTCCTCGACAGCATGGGCACCACCAACGCCATTCTGCTCGGGGTGCTGCTCGGCGGCATGATGTGCGTCGATCTCGGTGGGCCGATCAACAAGGCTGCCTATGCGTTCTCGGTCGGTCTGCTGGCGTCGTCCAGCTACGCGCCGATGGCCGCCACCATGGCGGCGGGCATGGTGCCGCCGATTGGCCTGGGTATCGCCAGCTTCATCGCCCGGCGCAAGTTCGCCCAGAGCGAACGTGAGGCCGGCAAGGCGGCCTTCGTACTGGGCCTGTGCTTCATTTCCGAAGGCGCCATTCCCTTCGCCGCCAAGGACCCGCTGCGGGTGATTCCGGCGAGCATCGCCGGTGGTGCGCTGACCGGCGCGCTATCGATGTACTTCGGCTGCAAGCTGATGGCGCCCCACGGCGGGCTGTTCGTCATGCTGATTCCCAACGCCATCAACCATGCCTTGCTGTATTTGCTGGCGATCGTCGCCGGCAGCCTGGTGACGGCGCTGATCTATGCGCTGATCAAGAAGGGCGAACCGGTGGAGATGGTCGTGGCGCCGGTCAAGGGCTGAGGCGACGTCAGCCGCGCTGGCCCCGCAATGGGGTCAGCAGCTCCATCAGGCCGTTGTGGTCGATCTCGTGCATCAACGCCAGCAACCCGCCCAGTTCACCGGGCGGGAAGCCTTTGCGGGCGAACCAGGCCAGGTAGTCCCCGGGCAGGTCGGCGATCAGCCGGCCCTGGTACTTGCCGAACGGCATGCTGCGGGTGACCAGCAGTTGCAAGGTTTCAGGTTTCATCGCTGGCACTCTGAACAGTAAGGCGCCGACCATACTGCAAACTGCACGACCTCCCAACACCGATCATGCATAACGCGACGCATGGCGTTACGCCACTTCCGTATAGCTTGCTGATATTTAAGGGTTTTATGTGGGGCTGAAAGCTGGCACGAAGGCTGCTCCATTCCTAGGACTAAACCAGTGCCAAGGAGTTTGAGCCATGAGCAATCCGAACAAAGATGTAATCGACGTCCTCAACGACCTGATCGAATACAGCAAGGACGGTCAGAAGGGTTTCAAAGAATCGGCCGATGACGTGAAGAACCCGCAACTCAAAGCGTTCTTCGAACAACGCGCCATCGAATGCGGCGATGCCGTCAGCGAGCTTCAGGCCGAAGTCAGCCACTTGGGCGGCGATCCCGAAACTTCCACCAGCTTCTCTGGCGACCTGCACCGTGGCTGGGTCAACCTCAAGTCGCTGTTCACCGGCAAGGACGAAGAGGCGGTGTTGAACGAAGTCGAGCGCGGTGAAGACCATGCGCTCAAGGCTTACAAGGACGCCCGCGAGAAGCTGGTCAAGCTCGGCGCGAGCACCAATCACGCAGCGCCGCTGGGTGCCACCGGCCATGCTGCGCCACTGGGTACCACCACTGCGCCACTGGGTACTACTACCACTGCGCCAGTCGCCGCCACCACCGGTTCTGTAGACACCAACGCGACCAGGGCTTACCACTTGGTGCAAAAGCAACTCGACGGCGTGCAGCGTAACCACGACCAGGTCAAAGCCCTGCGTGATCAGGCCCGCGCTCGCTCCTAAGCCAGCGCACCCTCTACCCGGTTACGGCCTGCAGCCTTAGCCCGGTAGAGCGCTTCATCCGCCAAGCCCAGCAAGGTCGTCAGATCTTGCTGGGTTTGTGCTGTGTGTACGGCAATGCCGATGCTCACCGTAACCGGAGTGCTATCACCGCCGAACGGCGGCAGCGCCGCCACTGCCTGGCGAATCCGCTCTGCCAGCCAATAGGCGCCGGCCAGGTCGGTTTCCGGCAGCACCACCTGAAACTCCTCGCCGCCATAGCGCGCCGCCAGATCGGCAGGTCGCCTGATGCAGCGCTGCAGGGTCAGCGCCACCTCGCGCAGGGCATGGTCGCCGCCGGCATGGCCATGGCGCTGGTTGAAGGCCTTGAAGTCATCGACATCGATCATCAGCACCGCCAGCGGCTGCGCATTGCGCTGGGCGCGCGCCCATTCCTGGCGTAACACCTGATCCAGACGTCGGCGGTTGGCGAGGCCGGTCAGGCCATCGGTGGCCGCCAGCGCTTCGAGGTTCTGTTCGGCCACCTGACGCCGGCGCAATTCGCGGCCCAGCAGCAGGCTCAGCCAGAGGATCGCCACGCACAACACGCCTGTGGCACCCCCGACCAGCATCGCCGTGCGTCGCCAGGGCGCGAACACTTCATCCACTGAATGCACCACCAGCACGATCAGCGGCAGGTCGGCGACCTTGGCGAAGGTGTACATGCGCCGCTCGCCGTTACGTTCTGCCGAAGGGGCGATGAAACTACCGTTGTGCTCGCTGATGATGCGCTGGAAGTTGGGCCGTGCGCCGTAGTTGCTGCCCACCTGCGGGTCGCCCGGGCGGACAGGTTGGCGCGCGAGCAACTGGCCATCGAGGTTGAACAGGTTGACGCTGCTGTCTTCGCCCACGTCCAGGCGCTTGAACAGCTCGTCGAAGTACGACAGGCGCAGCGCCCCGGCAGCGATGCCGAGAAACTCGCCATGCTCGCCGGAAATGCGCCGGGTGAAACTGATGCACCAGTCCAGATCGCCCAGGCGCGCCTTGAACGGCGGACTGATCAACAGCCCGAGCCCCGGCTGGCGCTGGTGCGTCTGAAACGGCGCGGTGTCGGCAAAATTGGCCTGGCGTGGCGTGCTGCTGGTGGAGTCGCCGCGCACCTCGCCGTTGCCATCGAGCCAGAGGATGTCGCCGCGCACTGGCGTGGTGAAGGCCTGGCTGAACAGAATCTGCTGGCGCAGTTCGGGCGGCAGACGCAGCAGCTCCGGGTGCTTGACGCCCCAGATCACCCCGCGCAGCGATTGGTCGTAAAGCTCGACGTTGCGCAGGATGTCGCTTTCGATGAGCTGCACGATGTTGTTCGACCCGCGGATCGCCGCCTGCTCGACGCCATCGCGCTCGCGCGCCAACAGGTAGCCGACGATGCTGACGATGGCCAGCACCGCAAGGCAGCTACCCAGGCTCAGCGACAGCTCCGGACGAGACTTGAACACGGCGAACAAAGCGCTAGGCGAGGGCAACGGCAGGCTCACGGTTCTATAACCCTGCAAAGCGTGCGGGGTTGCGGTGAAGGAAGGCGCCATTCTAGGCAAGCGCAGATTGTCGGACAACCACTACCGGAGCATGACCCAAGGATGTCAATGCGCCTGAGCCACCCTCGCACCAACCGCCGTGACGCCAGCCGCGGCGAAGCGCAACGGCTGCGCCAGGGCGGCAGATGACTCAGAACACGTTGATCGGATAATCGACGATGACCCGCACTTCGTCGTTGTCCCGGTCGACCGAGGAATAGCCGCGACTACCGCGGTGGCTGGCATAGCGCAGCAACACCGAGAGGTCCTTGGCAGCGCCTTGCTGGACCACGTACTTCACATCCAGGTCGCGCTCCCAGTGCCGCGCATCCTTGCCATCGGCGCTGTACCAGCTGCCATAGCCAACGCTGTCGGCATTCGCTCGGGTGAGGTCGAGGGTGCCGCGCGAGTACGACACGGTCGAAGTCAGCCCCGGCACGCCGAGGCCGGCGAAGTCGTAGGCGTACTGCAGTTTCCACGAGCGTTCGTGGGGGCCGTTGAAGTCTGAGTACATCCGCGAGTTGTCGAGGAACACGCTGTCGCCCTGGTTGATGTAGTCGAACGGCGTGTCGCCATTGACCCGCTGGTAGGCGGCAGTGACGCTGTGCGCGCCGGCGGCGACGATCAGGTGCAGGCTGAAGGTGGTGTTGTCGATGTCACCGAGCAGCGACTTGCCGGTGTCCTCGGTGCGGTACAGGTTCAACCCGGGGTTGAGGCTGAGCTGATCGTTGACCACGTAGGTGTATTCGAGGTTGAGGTAGTGCTGGCGCCAGATGTCCTTGAGCTCTGCGCTGTACAGGCTGGCACTGAAAGCATCGGTGCCGCTCCAGGTGCCGCCGGCCCAGTTCAGGTGGTCGCTGTGACGACCCTCTGGCAGGCTCGCATAGAAGCTGTCGATACGGCGGTGGCCGCTCTGGTTGTAGGGCTTGGTGAAGCTGGCCTGGCCGGCTTCGAGCAGCAGGCCGTCGAGCGAGGTGTTGCTCAGGCTGACGCCGCGGAAGGTCTGCGGCAGCATGCGGGTTTCGCCGCCGGCGATCACCGGGTTGTTGATGAACAGATCGCCAGCCTTGAGCTCGGTGTCGAAGGCGCGCAGCTTGAGCGCCGCGCCGGCGGTGGAGAACGAGCGCGGCGCGGCGCCGAGTTCGCCATCGCTGCGCTGGTTCAGCGGCAGGATGCTGCTGCCGGCATGGCCGCCGCCGCCATCGAGCTTCAGGCCGAGCATGGCGAAGGCGTCGACACCGACACCCACCGTGCCCTCGGTATAGCCCGACTCGAAGCGCGCCACCGCACCCTGGCCCCACTCGCGGTTGTCATGCACGCCCGCGTCGAGCTGGTTGCGATGGAAGTAGGCATTGCGCAGTTTGATGTTCAGCGAAGAGCCGGCCACGAAGCCTTCCTGGGGGGCATCGTCGGCCAAGGCATGAACAGGCATCGTTGCAGCCATTGCAACGAATAGCGGGGTGTAGCGGAACGCGGACAGCACCGGTGAGAGCTCCTTTGCAGGTGACGTCGAACAGCACGCCAAGATGCTTTCACCCTGCTGGATAACCGCCTCCCTGCGCCTGCGCGAACATGAAAAAGCCGCTGTCTGGCAGCGGCCATGCAGGCTAACACGCGGGGGACTCAGTGCAACCGTAGGTTGCAGGAAAACTGCCCGGCGTGTCGTGCGCGCTGTGATCAGCTGTCGACGTGATCGTCCGCCTGAACCTTCGAAGCGGTCTGCTGCGCGTCTTTTGCCACGTCGCGCTGCTGCGCGAAAAGCGCTTCGGCGTGTTCGGCCACGGCTTGGTTGCGCGCGGCGAACACCGGGGACTCTTCGGCGAAGGCCAGGGGCGACAACAACACCGAAGACAGAACGAAGACGCTGGCAAGACCCATACTGTTGGACATGATGTAACTACCTTCTTGCTTGGCAAGTGCTATGTGAACGCCACTACGGTAGTCCCTGGAAAGGGGCGGAAACAGCGTCAGGTTGAATAAGCACTGTTGCAGAAAAGGTAAAGATACCGGCCCGTTCGCCGCACGATCGACGGCAAACCCGCGTCGTTGAGCGGCGCAGGCGGTGTCAGAAGCCGATGAAGGCGTAATGCGCGGAGGGTTGTGCGGTGAGCTGTACGCCCAGGGCGGCCAGGTCATGGCTGATGGCCGGGTCTTCGATGTGCAGTTGCCATGCCTGCGCGCAGGCGGGCACGTCCTGCTGCAAGGCGTTGGCCAGAGCGGCCATGTCTGGCAGCCAGGCGGTGAATCCATTGCCCTTGAGCGCGCTGGTGGTCATGCCCAGGGCCTGGCACACCGCGACCTTGGCTGCGATGTCGTCGCGGTCGGCCTGACGCGAGGCTTCGATCAAGGCGCGCAAGTGCGGGTCGACGGCGATCTGCCCGTGGATCAACTGCGGGCCCTGCTCCCAGGCTTCGCTGGGGCAGTCCTTGTTTTCGGGACGCAGCGGGATGTGCGGGTTGATTTCCATGGGGTAGATGCGGCACACCAATGGCCGATCCTCATAGATGCCGCAGCGGTCGGCAGCGTCCAGGTGCAGGCAGCGTCCGGGGTTGAACGCGGCGAAGGTCACCGACACACGCACCTCGCCCGCCCCACAGGGCACCGCCAGCGAGCGGCGCAGCACGTGTTCGCGCTGCTCGACCGGCATGCCTGGCCCATCGCTGACAAAGCCTTCGATGAGCACGATCACCTGGCCGCCGCGAGCGGCCCACTGGCGGGTTTCTTCGAGGGTCAGCGGCACATGGTGGCCGCTGCAGCACTTGCCACAGCCGGTGCAGGCGAAGCGCAACGCGGCGCTCACGACTTGCCCGCGGTCCACTCGCTGACGAAGGCCTTCTGCACGCGGCGGTCGTACAGGCACAGCTCGGTGCCGGTGCGGCCCTTCATGTATTTCTGCGGGTATACGCCTTCGATGAGCATGGCGCTGTAGCCGACCTGGTCGTCGAACTCGGCTGGCTTGCCGCGGGCGTGGGCATCCTTGAACTGGCTGGCGGCCAGGCAACTCTTGAGCATCAGTTGGCGGTGTTCGTTCCAGGCCTGGCTGCTGGAGGCATGGGCAGCGCCGCTGGCGAGGGCGCAGGTGATCAGGATGGAGCAGAAAAACTTCATACGCGATACCGGCTCATTCATCTGAAGACGTTGAATTATGCCCGACCCGTGTCAGTCAGCAACCCCACGGTTATGTCGCCAGGTATCAGAAGGCTCAATGCTCGGCGAATACCACGCTGCGCGCCGCTACTAGCAAACACTCGGTCAGCTCGGGCGAGGAGAACTTGGTCAGAATCGCGTTGGCCCCGGCCAGGCGGGCCTTTTCGCCGCTCATGGTGCTGTCCAGCGAGGTGTGCAGCAGCACGTACAGGTGCTTGAAATCCGGGCTCTCGCGCAGGGTGCGGGTGAACGCATAACCGTCCATCTCGGACATTTCGATGTCCGACACCACGATATTGATTTCCAGCGCCGTGCCTTGCAGCTCCAGCAACAACTCGATGGCTTCCTTGGCGCTGCGCGCGGTGTGGCAGTCGATACCCAGGTTGCGCAAGGTGTGGATCGACTGCTGCAGGGCCACCTGACTGTCGTCGACCACCAGGATATTGGCGGCAGCGAACAGGCTGGCGGCGTCCTCGTCGAGCGATTGCGGCGCCGGGGCCGGCGGTGGCGGGGCGATGCCGTGGATGACCTTTTCGATGTCCAGCACCTGCACCAGTTGGTCGTCGACGCGGGTCACGCCGGTGATGAACGAGCGACTGCCCGAGGCATAGGGCGGCGGTTTGATGTCGGTGGCCCGACAATGAATGATGCGCACCACCGTCTGCACGTGCAGGGCCTGGCGCGAGCGGCTGATCTCGGTGACGATCAGGCAGCCGTCGTCGGGCTGCTCCAGCGGCCGTTCACCGATGGCGCGGGCCAGGTCGATCACCGACAGTGGATTGCCGCGCAGGGTCGCCACGCCCTTCACATGGGGGTGGGCTTCGGGCAACCGAGTCAGGCTCGGGCAGGGAATGATTTCGCTGACCTTGAGCAGGTTGATCGCCATCAGCTTGCCGCTGCGCAGGGTGAACAACAGCAGCGACAGCGAGTCGGCACGGGCGGTTTGGGAGGCCATCGGGCGACCTTTGCAAAAAGAGGGAATGTCTGGTTATCGGCGCGAGGACGGGGGGCTTTAGCGGGCGATGTCCGGTCGTGCCTGCCTTGCGTTATTTAGATTGCCTGGAGAGGTCGGCCAGACACTGCAATTCATTCCCCAAGCTCCCGAGGTGATGGGACATGAACCTGTTGACTGAATGGTCAAAACCAGAAAGTGTCGGGTTGTTCTCACGGCCCGGTTTCGCCTGGCGGCGACCGACTTTTGAGGGCAAAAGTCGGCAAAACCCTATGCTCCACCAGCCGGCCCTGCACTGCGCTGCGCTCCGTTTCGGGTCCCCTGCGTTCCGGCACTCTTCAGGCCAGCGCGGGCAAGGGTTGCTGTGCAACCCTAACACCTCGCGTCCTCGGCTGCGCCTCGGGTGCGCTGCGCGCACGGCCCTACAAGCACCTCCTCTCCGGCCGGCTACAGTCGCGGTCTGTGTCGCCTGAGCGATTGGTGTACAAAAAACGCTTGGCCGATGTTGTCGCGATCAGTCATTAAGATGGCTTTGAACAGCCTAATGATTCAGGTTTCCCCGGTCGCCGCCGCTCAGCGGCTCAGCCTCGTCATGACCGGCATCGCCGCCACCACCCCCTACCGCTCCCGCAACGCCTCCCGCGCGCGATTCATCGGTTTGATCAGGTAATCGAGAATGGTCTTCTCGCCGGTGCGGATATCCACCGTCGCGACCATGCCGGGGGTGATGGCAAATTCCTTGCCGGCCTTGTTGCGCAGGCTGTCGTGCTCGGTGCGGATGAACACCCGGTAGTAGTAGATCTCGGGCTTGACCTCGTCCTGCAAGGTGTCTGGCGAGATGCCCACCACCTGACCGTCGAGGCTGCCGTACACCGAATAGTCGTAGGCGCTGATCTTCACTTTGGCGGCTTGTTCGGGGTGGATGAAGGCGATGTCCCGCGGCGAGATGCGCGCCTCGATCAGCAGCCGTTCGTCCATCGGCACGATCTTCATCACCTGGCCACCCGGCTGCACCACGCCGCCGAGGGTGTTGACCTCGATGTCCTTGACGATGCCGCGCACCGGCGAGCGCAGGGTCAGGCGGGTCAGCGAGTCGTTGCGTCCGCGGATCACCGCCTTGAGGCTGTCGGCCTCGGCGCTGGCCTTGGCCAGCTCTTCGCGGGCGCGTACCAGGTAGTCCGAACGGGCTTCGGTGGCCTTGAGCTCCAGTTCCGAGCGCTGGCGGTTCAGGCGAATCACCTCGACGCGGCTGGAGGCGCCGAGCTTGGCCAGGTTCTCGGTGATCTGCAGTTCGCTGCGCACCAGGCGCAGCGAATCCTGAATACCGGCCAAGGTCTGTTCCAGGCCCTGGCGGCGGGTCTTGTACAGCGCCGTTTCCGCCTCGGTCAGCTCGGTGGAGTCGGCCAGGCTGGCGGGAAACTGCAACGGCTTGCCGCTGACTTCGGCGCGCAGCCGGGCGACGCTGGCCAGAGCGGCGCGGTACTTGGCCTCGCTTTCGCCGACGTTGGATTCGCTTTTGGTCGGGTCGAGCTGGGCCAATACCTGATCGCGCTGCACGCGGTCACCCTCGGCGACGTTCATCTGCGCGATGATGCCGCCTTCGAACGACTGGATCACCTGTTCCCGCGAGCTGGGAATCACCTTGCCGGTGCCGGTGGACACCTCGACCACCTCGAACCACGCCGCCCAGGCCAGGAAGGCGGCGAGCATCAGCGCGCAGACGATGATGATCCGCCCGGCACGCAGCACGGCGTGATCATCCTGGCCGTCGAGGTAGGATGCGGGCAGGCTGTCGCGGCTCATGATTGGGCTCCTTGTTGCAGGCGAGCCAGGGCGGCGTCGCGCTGGTCGTCGATGACGATGCGCCCGCCATCGAGCACCAGGATGCGATCGACCCGTTGCAGCACGCTCAGGCGGTGGGTGGCGATGATCAGCGTGCGGCCCTGGCAGAAGCGCTCGAGGTTATCCAGCAGCTTGCGTTCGGTGACGTCATCCAGTGCGGCGGTGGGTTCATCGAGCAACAGCACCTGCGGCTGGCGCAGCAACAGGCGCGACAGCACCAGCGCCTGGCGCTGACCGCCGGAAAGGCCCAGGCCGCCCTCGAGAATCAGATGCTCCAGGCCCTTGGGCAGTTGCCGCACGAACTCCAGCGCGCCGGTGGCGCTGAGCGCCGTCAGCAGTTCCTGATCGCTGGCCTGGCCGGCGCCGAGGCTGAGGTTTTCCCGCAGGGTGCCGTGGAACAGCCGGGCATGCTGGGCCAACAGGCCGACATCGCGGCGCAGGTCGGCAGGGTCCAGATGCGCAAGAGCGATGCCATCGAGGCTGACTTCGCCTTGCATCAGGTCCATGGCGCCGCCCAACGCCTGCAGCAGGGTCGACTTGCCGGCGCCGTTGCGCCCCAGCACGGCGATGCGCTCGCCAGGGCTGATGCGCAGTTGGCCAATGCTCAGCGCCGGCGCGGCTTCGGCACTGTAGCGAAACACCGCCTGGCGCAGTTGGTATTCGCCACGAATCGCCGGCAGGTGCACCCGCGCTTCGCCCTCGGGGTGATCGACCGGGCTCTGCATGAGTTTGTCGATACCCTCGAGCGCTACCTTGGCCTGCTGCCAGCGGGTCAGCACGTGGGTCAGCTGGGCCATCGGCGCCATCATCCGCGAGGCCAGCATCGACGCCGCCACCAAGCTACCGGTGGTCAGATCGCCAGCAATGACCATCGGCGCACCGACCACCACCACCACGGCGAACACCGCGCCCTGGATGTTCTGCGTCCAGGTCACCAGGCCGTTGGTCAGGGTACGCAGACGCAGGCTGTTGTGCGCGCAAGCGGCGTTGTACTGGTTCCACTGCCGCTCGAAGCGCGCCTCGGCCTGCAAGGCCTTGATCTCGTCCAGCCCTTGCACGCTCTCTACCAGCATCGCGTTGCGCAGCGCCGATTCGCGCATCGAAGCATTGGCCAGGCGCGCCAGGCGGCGCTGGGCGAGGATGCCCGGCAGCACCATCAGCACCAGCGCCACCAGCGGAATCACCACCAGCACGCCGCCGATCAGCCAGAACACGAAGAGGAACAGCAGGAAGAACGGCAGGTCGGCCAATGCCGTAGCCGTGCTTGAGGTGATCAGGTCGCGGATCTGCTCCAGTTCGCGCAACTGCGAGATGAACGAGCCGGTGGATTTCGGTCGCACCGAGTTGCGCAGGCGCAAGGCATGGCCGTAGACCAGATCGGAGATGCGTAAATCGGCGCGCTTGCCGAGCAGGTCGGTGACCTTCAGGCGCAGCAGGCGCATGGTCAGGTCGAACAGCAGCGCCAGCACTACGCCGCCAAACAGCACGTACAAGGTGGGCAGGGATTCAGCAGGAATCACCCGGTCGTAGACCTGCATGGAGAACAGCACACCGGCCAGGGCCAGGACGTTGGCCACCAGCGAAGCCAGCATCACCTGGCCGTATGGACGGATGTCGCGTAGCACGATGCGTGCGAACCAGTGCCGGTCGTAGGGCGCGGTGTAGTCATCGGTGCGCACGTCGCGCAGCGGCCGAGCCGGGCGCAGCAGGGCGACGCGGGTGATGCGTCCTTGTAGCTGGTCGCGGTGCAGGCGGCTGGTCAGGCCCTGGTCACCGGCGAAGGACAGGGCCAGGTGGTCGTCTTCGGTCACCGCTTCGACCACCGCCAGCTGGCCATCGTCCAGCTCCAGCAACAGAGGAGTACGCCACTGGCGCAGGGCCTTGGCGTCGAAGGCGACGAAGCGCAGGGTAAGCCCTGCCTGGCGCGCCATGTGCCGGAGGATGTCGTCCAGTGGCCGTGCATCTTCGGCGGCGGCCAGGCGAATACGCTGCGGCGACACATCCAGGCGGTAGTGGCGCGCCACCTGCAGCATGCATTCGAGCCACGGCGTGAGGTCGGCGCGCTCTTCGGCGGCCGGCGGCGGGGTGTGGGTGATCTGGACGGTGTCGTTCATGGCAGGATCTCAACCCCTTGCAGGCTGCGCCCTTCCAGGCCCAGCACCGGGCGCAGTGCGCCGTTGTTGTACAGGCAGTCGATGTTCAGCCGCAGCAGGTCGGAGCGCGTGCCGGCCATGTCGAAGCGTGACTGATAGATTTCCTGCTCGGCGTTGAGCAGGTCGAGCAGTGGTCGCGTGCCGAGATCGAGGTATTGCCGGCCGTAGAGCATGCGTGCTTCCTGGATGCTGCTTTGCCGCGCTTGCAATGCGCGCAGGCGTCGACCGAGCCCTGCGGTCTGCGCCTGGGCTTCGGCCAGGCCGCGGCGGGCGCTCAGGCGTGCGGCGTCTTCGGCCGAGTCGGCGGCGCTCAGGGCATGCCCGGCGGCGCGGCTGCGGGCGTCGATGGCGCCACCCTGGTAGATCGGCACCTCGACGTTGAGGTAGATGCCCGCCTGGGTGCGGTCGAGGCGGCGGTTGTCGCGGTTGTAGTCGTTGTCCAGGTAGTGGTTGAGCTGCGGTTGCAGGGACACCGTCGGGTAGGCCTCGGCCTTGGCCTGGGCCAGCTCGGCCTGGGACTGGCTGCGCAGCGCCAGGGCCATGAGCACCGCCGGCAGGCGATCATCGCTTTCCAGCGGACGCTTGCAGGCCTGTTGCAGTTGCGCAGGTGCCTCGTCGGCCAACGCCGGCGGCGACACCCGCCCGAGCAACGTCGCCAGCGCCGAACGCCAGCGCTGGTGCTGCGCCTGGTACTCCTCGAACACCGCTTGCGCGCCATCGGCCCGCGACTGCGCCTGAACCACATCGGAGCGGGTGCTGGCACCCATGTCGCTGCGCTGTCGGGCCAGGCCGACGATGTCGCCGACGCCTGCGATCTGCTCGCGGGCGATGCTCATCAGTTGTGCGTAGCGACGGGTCTCGATCCAGGCGTAGGCGGTTTCTCGCGCCAGTTCGTCGACCACCAGCAGGATGTTGGCCTGGGCCCGCGCTGCGGCAGCGCGGGCAGCGTCCACCGCATGGTCGACCTTGCCGAAGTCGTACAGCATCTGCTTGAGCGACAGGTTCAGCGCCTGGCTGTTGCGGTCGCCCCCGTAGCCGGAGTCGTAGCCGCCGCGCAGGCCACCAGAGATCTGTGGGTAGTAACCGGCGCGAGCGACGGTGATGCCTTCGCCCTGGCGATCAAGGTCGGCCACGGCCTGGGCGATGCTGGGATGCCATTGCACCGCTTGCAGTACCGCTTCGGCCAGCCCCAGGCCCGCAGAATCGGCGCCGGCCTGCGCCAGCGCCGGCCGTGCCGGCAGCGCGGCGGCGGGGTCGTGCAGGGTGGAGGGGCCGATCTGGCGCAGGGCCGGGTCGGCATCCTCGGCTGCCATGGCAGCCGGGTGATGGAAACAGGCCAGGAGCGCGAAGGCCCCCGGCAACAGCGGTGACAGCAGACAACCTTGCTTCACGGTATTCCCTTACTGGCGTTTCATCCCTGAACGCCGGGCGCCGGGCCCGGCGGCCTTGCGGGCGTCCTTAAACCACATGGACGCCGTTCTGTACCCACAGCTGCTGGCTCGGATCCTCCTCGGCCGTGTACTGGTTATAGACGATGCCATCGGTGACGTCCTGGCCGGTGAGGCTCCAGGCATCGCCCAATCGCACGGTGTCAGCCTCGTCGCCCTTGATCAGCAAGGTGTTGCTCTGATCCTGGGTGACGGCGAGCACGTCGTCGAGGGTCAGGCTCAGGCTCACCGCGCTGCTGGCGTTGAGGTCGAGCACTTCGAGGTCGTGCACTTCCCCGACCAGGCTGGCCAGGTCGATGCTGGCATCGCCGCCTTGCCACAGCAGCGTGGTGTCGGCGTTGTCCGCACCTATGCTGGCGAAGCCGGGTGCCTCGCTCTGCGCCGTCTCGCCAGCGTGCTCATCAGGTTGCTGGTCGACCACGGCGGCCAGCAGCGGCGTAGCGGCAGTGACCTCGGCCTGGGTTTCTTGTGCCTGGGTGAAGGTCGCAGTCTCGCGAGGTTCTGCAAGCTCCTGCCCCTGGGCAGTCTCCAGCAGGGTGTTTTGGGTGTGCAACGCGGTCGTGCTTTGCGGCGCGTCGAGGTTCGGCGCACTGACCGAAGCGAGTGGTGACCCGTAGCCCTCGTAGCCCTGTGCCCTGACTTGGAGCGTCTCTCCTTTGACTAGTGAGCCCCCTTCGAATCTCACCGCGAAGCTGCCGGTAGCACCCACATAGACACTGCCCAGCAGGTCGTGATGAGCACTGTAGACCTCAATTTTGCTATTCAGGCTACCCCGCCCGGTGAGGAACGTGCCGTCGGCGCTCACCACCAGATCGTACGGTTTGACCGGCGCTGTGCTCTCATGTGCCTCGATGCGGGCGGGGATCGACGGCTGCTCGGTCGCGGTGTCGACCGCCACCACGTGCAGGACTTCACCGTTGCGCTGCGTGGGGACCAGCGCCACCGAAAACGAGCCGTTCTGCGCCACGATGCCACTGCCCAGCAGGGTACCGTCGGCACTGCGCACTTCGATGCGATTTCCTGCCGTGGCCAGGCCAGTCAGTTCGTCACCTGTGCCACCTTTGAGGAACAGATCGGTTGGCGTTGCCGGTGCCGGGGTGGCTGGCACCGTGAAGTCGGTGGCAGGCGATACGTTGCCGGCGCGGTCCGTCTGTATCACCGTGAGCACGTCACCGGTGGTGATGACGGTGTCGGCAATGCGGATCACGAATGCGCCATTGAGTTCCACTTGCCCGCTACCGAGTAGCGAGCCTTGTGCATCGCGAAGCTCGACGGTTGCGCCGATTTCGCCTCGGCCGGAAACGGCCAGGCCGTTTCCGGCGACCACCATCTCGGTCACGGCATCCGGTGCCGTGATATCTGGTGCCGAGATCACGGTGGGCACCGACGCGTTGCCGGCAGCGTCGACCACTACCACGTCGATGTATTCGCCATTGGCCTTGATCGGGTCGAGTACGACGCTGAATCGCCCGTCAGCACCGGCCACTCCACTGCCGATCAGTGCACCCGCGGTATCGCGCACCTGCACGGTCGCTCCCCGCTCGGCGTTGCCTGTCAGCGTCACGCCGTCTGCCAGGGCAAGGTTCAATGCAACTATCGGCGCAACCAGATCGTGCGCGACCACCGTCGCAGGCTCGGAGACACGATCAGAGTCGTCGGTAGCGTCGACGCTCAAGGTCCTGCCGTCGATCACCGCAGGTTCCAGTTCCATTTTGAACGTTCCGTCCGCAGCCACCTGCTCCGCGCCAATGAGCGTACCTGTGGCATCGCGCGCGCTCACGATCGTGCCGGCCTGGCCACGGCCCGACATCTCACGACCGTTGAGGCTGATCACCAGGTCGGTGGGGGCTTCGGGCGGGGTCTGTTCGATCGGCGGTTCGATGTTCGGCGCGATCACCGAGCTGACTGGCGATACATTGCCTGCGGCGTCTTCAGCGCTGACCTGCAAAGATTGACCTTCCGTTTGCGGCGGATCGAGTGGCACGGCAAAACTGCCCGCGGCATTGACCAGCGCGGTACCGCGTTCGGTGCCCTGGGCATCGACCACTCGCACCGTGCTGCCCGGCTCGGCACGCCCAGTCAGTACCGCGCCGTCAGCACTGACGGCAAGCTCTGCGGGTGCAGCCGGCGGGGTGATATCCGGTGCCAGGAATTTCACCGGCAGCGATACGTTGCCTGCCGCGTCGGCGAGGCGGATATCGATGATTTCGTGATTGGCCTGCGCCGGGTCGAGTTCGACGCTGAATCGCCCATCCGCCGCGACCACACCGCTGCCAATCAGGGCACCAGAGGCGTCGCGCACCTGCACGTCCGCGCCCGCCTCGCCGTTACCTGTGAGGGTGACGCCGTCGGCCAGCGCGAGACCGCTTGGCTGCCCAGGGGCAGTCAAGTCGGGGGAAGCCACCGAAGTCGGTTCAGAGACATTGCCTGCGGCATCCGTCAGCTCGACCTGCACGCTGCTGCCATCGATCACGGCCGGGTCGAGCACCACCGAGAAGCTGCCATCGGCTGCAACCGTGGCGTTTGCAAGCACCTCGCCCTGGGCGTCGCGCACCGTCACGCTGCTGCCTGCTTCGCCGCGGCCACTCAACTGGCGCCCGTCGGCACTGATCAGCAGGTCGAGCGGGGCATCGGGTGCGCTGGTGTCAGGGGGAGTCACCACCTCAGGCGCGCTGACGGTGCTGGGTGCGGAGGTGTTGCCGGCGGCATCGGTGGCGCTGACCTGAAGCACCTGAGCGGTGGTTTGCGGTGGTTGCAGGGTCACGCTGAAGGTGCCGTCGCCGGCACTGACGGCGCTGCCCAGCAGGCTACCGTCGGCGGCCCGTACCTGGACCGTCGAACCCGCTTCGGCGCGGCCGCTGAGCAGCACGCCTGCGCCATCGATGGTGAGGTCGGTGGGAGCGGTGGGCGGGGTGATGTCCGGTGCGTTGACGGTACCCGATTCGGAAACGTTGCCGGCTGCGTCGGAAAGCTCCACGGCCAGCGCCTCGCCTTTGCCCTGTGGCGTGTCCAGGGCCAGGTCGAAGCGCCCATCGCTAGCCACGGTACCGCTGCCGATCAGACTACCGGCGGCGTCGCGCACCTTGATCGTGCTGCCGGCCTCACCGCGGCCGCTCAGGCGCAGGCCATCGGCCGACACCAGCAGGTCGGTCGGCCGCGCGGGCGCCTGGGGGGCGCTGGGCTCGTCATGATGACCACCGCCGCCGCCTCCGCTGTGCGAAGCGGCCACGGCAGCGCCGACGCCGAGCAGGCCGAGGCCGGCGATGGCCAAGCCCGACAGGCCACCGCCGGACTCGGCGGGGTCTGCCAGCAGGGCGTCAGGGGAGCTGACCTCGTCGAAGGTGAAGCCGCTGAAGGCGTCGGCATCGTAGGACGCCTTCCAGAAGGTGCCATTGTCGCCAGCGAAGACCAGGTCGTTGCCCAGCCCGTCCTGATCGACGACGAAGAACTTGGCGATAGTGATGCGCTCGCCGGATTTGAGGTTGAGCACCAGGTCCTGCCCGCTGCGACTGACCGAAGCCAGAGACTGTGGCGATACCGGCAACTGCACCACGCTGGGCTGACTCAGCGTGAGGTTCCCCCATGCAGTGTTCGACGATTGGGCGGTGTTCTTTCCGGCGACGACGATGCTATCCATGAGCGCTTCCTGCTGGATGGGGGGCTGCTGATCTTGGGGATGGGCAGTTGATCAATGGCCTGCGAGCACGCGCGTGAGCATGCGGCAGCCCGGTAACAGCCCTGTTACAGATCGTTTGGCGAGTGCTGAGGCAGGGCTGGCCAAGTGCCGCAGTCTACCCGGCGCCTTGGCTGAGCGTAAGGTGGCAAGTCGGCGTTCTGTCACCCTGATGGGGAGTCAGGCGGCGCTGATGGGCGTTGTCGATGTTCCTGCGGGCGTCGTGTGGAGTCTGTGCCGCCAGGGCTGAGTTCGCCTGGGCCATCGGAGCGCAGCGTGCCGCCCTCGATCGATGGCCCGGCTGGCATCCGCTAGACCACATGGATGCCGTTCTGTACCCACAGTTGTTGGCTCGGATCCTCCTCGGCCGTGTACTGGTTGTAGTCGATGCCAGCAGCGACTTGCTGGCCGGTAAGGGTCCAGGCATCGCCGAAGCGCACGGTGTCGGCGTCGTCGCCCTTGATCAGCAAGTTGTTGCCCTGCTCGTGGGTGACGGCGAGCACGTCGTCGAGGGTCAGGCTCAGGCTCACCGCGCTGCTGGCGTTGAGGTCGAGCACTTCGAGGTCGTGCACTTCCCCGACCAGGCTGGCCAGGTCGATGCTGGCATCGCCGCCTTGCCACAGCAGCGTGGTGTCGGCGTTGTCCGCACCGATGCTGGCGAAGCCGGTTTCCTCGGCCAACTGCTCATCGTCGAGGGTTTGCGCGGCCGACGCCGGTTCATCATCCGTGTCCGGCGTCGCAGCAGCGGACGCGACGGCGTCTTGCCCGTCGTCCTGCTGATCGGCCAGGGCCGCCAGCACCACGGCCTCGCTACCTTCGTCGGCCTGGGCTTCGAGCATCCGTGCCCCTGAAGCGCCGGTAGCGATGGTGATCTTCAACTGCGCCGTGTCGCTGCTGCCGTTGGGGTGGGTGAGGGCGTAGTTGAAGGTGTCCACCTGGCCGACCACCGCGGCGCTGAGGCCGGGTTTGAGGGTGTAGGTGTAGCTGCCATCGGCGAACACCAGCAGCGTGCCGTACAGCCCGGCCACGCTGACGCCGTTGTAACCGGGCAGGGCATAGCTGTTGGCGGCGGTTTGCACGCTCAGGGTGGTGAGGTTCGAACCCAGGGTGTCGCCGTTCAGCAGGTTGCCGGTGGCAGTGGTGGCGGTATTGACCACGAACTCGGTGAGCGACTTGGTGGTGGTGTTGAGGCTGGCTGTCACCGAGCCGCTCAGGCCGAGCGTCACGGCCGCCTTGATCGCCACCTGATAAGTGCCTGCCGTCTGGTTACGGAACACGTGGCTCTTGCCGCCACTGCCGAGCAGGTCGAGCAACTGGCTACCGCTGACTGTTTCCATCACCGTATAGCGACCGTTGCTGCCCAGCTTGCTCAGCTCCAAGGTGATGCTGTTGCCCAGGTTGAGCAGACTGTTGGTGGTCAGGTTGACCTCAAGGTCGGCAGTGGTATTGCTGGCCACGGTATGCGTCACCGTGCCGACCCGCGTACCTGCCAGGCCGGCCAGGCTGATCGGATCGAACGCCTGGCTACCAGGGGTGAGCTTGTTGGTCAGGCTCACCGTGCTGCGCCCGACATCGTCCACCGCATCGACCACGGTGGCCGGAGCGCCGAGGTTGCTGTCGCTCCAGATTTCCGTGGCCTGCGGGCTGTCGATGCGCACGTACAGGTTGGCGGTGTCGCTCTTGCCGTTGGGGTGGCTGAGCTGATAGCTGAACACGTCGACCTTGCCGACACTGGCCGGAGTGCCGCTTGGGGTGTAGGTGTAGCTGCCATCGGCCTTGATCACCAGGGTGCCGTACAGGCCTTGCACGCTGGTGGCGGCGCCGGCATTGACGTACACGCCGCCCTTGAGCACTTGCAGCACCGCGCCGTCGTCCGGGCCGAGAATGTCCGGCGTGCCATCGGTGCCTGGGTCGGTGATGACGTTGCCGCTCTTGACCACGCCGCTGCCGGTGAATTGGGTCAGGCTGGTGACCTCGAGGTCGAGCCGGGTGTTGACCGTGGTCACCACGCCCAGCCCGCCCGAGGTCACCAGCAACTGGTAGTCACCGGCGCGCAGGGCCCCGATTTCGGCCCGTACACCGACGCCGGGCAGCAGAATCAGCGTCAGCAGGGCCGAATTGCTGCCCGTGGCAACATCGACCCAGGCGCCGGCGGCGTTCTTCACCTGCAAGGTGAAGGTGGGGTTGTTGAGCACGCCCACCAGATTGTCCACGGCCAGCGTCAGGGTCGGGTTGACGGTGGTGCCGGCGGCCACGCTCCAGGTGAAGGCCTTGGTGGTGTTGAGGCCAACCAGCAGGGTGTAGCTGTCGTTGATGGTCGGCAGCTTGCTGGTCACCGGCGCCAGGTTGACCACGGCGGTGACCAGGTTGTCGCTGGCCACCACTGGCCGGTCGGCATCGACGTCCGGCGCCACCACCGTGGCGATGCCCGAGACATTGCCGCGCGGGTCGGTGAGGGTCACGCTCAGGCGCTGACCGTTGTCCTGAACGGGGTTGAGGGTGATGCGGAAGGTGCCATCGGCGCCGATCACCACGCCGCTTTGCAGCACGCTGCCATCGGCCCCGCGCACGGTGACGCGGGCACCGACTTCGCCAGTGCCGCTGAGCTCGCTGCCGGTGGCGTTGACCAGCAGGTTGCCGGCGATGGCCGGTGGGGTGATGTCCGGCGCGGTGAGGGTCAGCACCGGCGAGACGTTGCCAGCGGCATCGGTGAGGCTGACGCTGAGGGTTTCGTGGTTGATCTGCGCGGCGCTCAAGGTCACCACGAAGGTGCCGTTGGCAGCCACCACGGCCTGCCCGACCACGCTGCCATTGCTGCGCACGATGACCCGGGCACCCGCTTCGCCGCTGCCGCTGAGCAGCGTGCCGGCGGCATTCAAGGTGGCACTCGGCAATGCCGGTGGCGTGGTATCGGGCGCGGTCAGGCTGGTGCTGGCCGAGGTGTTGCCGGCGGCATCGGTCTGGCGCACGGTCAGCACCTGACCATCGGCCTGCACCGCGTTGAGCACCAGACTGAATTGCCCGTTGGCGGCCACGGTGGTCGAACCGAGCACCACGCCGCCGCGACCGGTCACCTCGACCCGCGCGCCGGCTTCGCCGACACCGCTCAGGCGGCTACCGCCGTCGAGCAATTGCAGGTTGCTCGGTGCCAGGGGCGCCTGCACGTCCGGCACGGTATAGCTGAGCACGGGTGATGGATTACCTGCGGCATCGGTCTGGCGCACGCTCAGCACCTGGCCATTGAGCTGCGCGCTGGCCAGATCGACGCTGAAGGTGCCAGCCAGGCCGACCACTGCCGTGCCGAGCAAGGTGCCGTTGGCGCTGCGCACGGTCACCGTGGCTCCGGCTTCACCGCTGCCGCTGAGCACCAGGCCATTGGCCGAGAGCGCGGTGACCAGCGGTTGCGCCGGCGCAGTGACGTCGGCGGCGATCAGCACGAAGGGCTGCGACTCGCCGCCGCTGGAGCGGGCGCTGACGTCCAGGCGCTGGCCGTTGAGCTGAGCCTGGTTGAGTTCGACCGTGAAGGTGCCGGCGGCGCTGGCCTGGGCTGAACCCAGCAGTGTCCCGGCAGCGTTGACCACGCGCACTTCGCTGCCCGCCGCGGCGCGTCCGCTGACCACCAGGCCATCGACGCTGAGACTCACCAGGGTCGGTGTGGCCGGCACCGGTTCCAGTGGCGTCGTGTACGGCACCACCGTTGAGGTATTGCCGGCGGCATCGGTCTGCGTCACTGCCAGCTCGACGCCGGGGTTGGCTTTCGGGCTGAGGCTGACCTGGAAGCGGCCATCGGCACCGACCTCGGCGCTGCCGAGCAAGGCGCCGGCCTGCACGACACGCACCGTGGCGCCGGCTTCACCGCGACCGACCAGCACCTCATAGGCGCTGTTGATCGACAGGTTGCTGACCGGGTCAGGTGCGGTGGTGTCGGCGGCCACCACGGTCTGTAGCGTCGAGGTGTTGCCCGCCGCGTCGGCGGCGCTCACGCTCAGGGTCTGGCCGTTGGCCTGGGGCGGCAGCAGGGTGATGACGAAGGCGCCGCCTGCGGGCACCACGGCCTCGCCGAGCAGGCTGCCGTCGGCGCCGCGCACGCGCACCGTGCTGCCCACCTCGCCGCTGCCGGTGAGGGTGGTGCCGGTGGGGTTGAGGGAAAGATCCTGCAGTTGCGCAGGTGGCGTGAGGTCAGGCGCGGTCAGCAGCAACGGCTGCGACGGATTGCCCGCGGCATCCTGGGCGATGATGCTCAGCACTTCGCCATTGCGCTGCGCTGGCGTGAGCTCGACGACGAAGCGGCCTTCGGCGTCGATCGTGCCTTGCCCGACCCGATCACCGAAATTGTTCAGCACGGTCAGCCGGGCGCCGGCTTCACCGCTGCCGCTCAGGCGCGTGCCTTCGGCGTCGAGGCTGGCCACGACCTGCGCCGGTGGGGTGAGGTCGGGGGCGTCGAGCAGCGTGGGCAGCGACAGGTTCTGGCTGGCGTCTTCCAGAGTCACCTGCAGCTGTTCGCCATTGCGCAGCGGCGTGTCCAGAGCAACGCTGAAGCGCCCATCGGCCCCTACCGTGGCACGACCGACCTCGACCCCGGCGACGCTGACGCGCACCGTGGTGTTGGCTTCGCCAGTACCGCTGAGCAGGTCGCCGGCGGCGTTCAGGCGCAGTTCCTGCGGCGCCAGTGGTGGGGTGCGATCCGGGGCGATGATCAGCACCGCCTCGCTGAGGTTGCCCGGTGGGTCGGCCTGGACCACGCTGAGCTGTTGGTTGTTGATCTGCGCGGGGGTCAGTTCGACGCGGAAGGTCTCGTCCGCCTGCACCACGCCACGCCCGATCACCACGCCAGCGGCGTCGCTGATGGTGACGCTGGCGCCGGGTTCACCGCGGCCGGTCAGCACCGCGCCGTCGGCGCTGATACGCACCTCGGTGAGCGCCGCCGGTGGAGTGAAGTCTGGGGTGGTCAGGGTGATGACCGGCGAGACGTTGCCGGCGGCATCGGCCTGGCTCAGGCTCAGCACTTCGGCATTGCCCAGCGGTGGGTCGAGCACCAGGCTGAAGTTGCCGCTGGCATCGACCGTGGCGCTGCCAAGGATCTCACCATCGGCATTGCGCACCGTCACCCGCGCACCGACCTCGCCACGGCCACTGAGGCTGGCGCCATCAGCCGCGACGCTGACCTCGCTGAGTGCGGCCGGCGGGGTGGTGTCGGGGGCAGTGAACTCGGCGACGGCCGAGCGGTTGCCGGCGGCATCGGTGAGCACCACGTCGAAGGTTTCGCCATTGGCCTGATGCGGCAGCAGCGCAACCTGGAAGGTGCCGTCGAGGCGTACCGTGCCAGTGCCGAGCACGCTGCCATCGGCGGCCAGCACCGTGACCCGCGCGGCGGCTTCGCCGGTACCTTGCAGCAGGCTGCCGCCAGCGCTCAGTTGCAGGTTGTCGGCAGGCTCGGGGGCCAGCAGGTCGGGCGCCAGCAGGCTGACGCTGTCGGAGGTATTGCCGGCGGCGTCGGTCTGGCTGGCATCGAGGCGTTCGCCGTTGATCTGCGCGCCGTTGAGGGTAACGCTGAAGCGGCCATTGGCGCCCACCTGGCCGCTGCCGAGAATGACCCCACCGTTACCGGTGATGCTCACCTGCGCACCCGCTTCGCCGCGACCCGTAACCACCAGACCATCGACCGACAGGCGCAGCTCGCTGAGCGGCTGCGGTGCAGTGGTATCCGGCGCTTGCAGCAGCACCGGCAGCGAGCGCGTGCCGTCCTCGCCGAGCGCGCTGACCTCCAGCCGCTCGCCGTTGGCCTGAGGCTGTTGCAGGTTCACCGTGAAGCTGCCATCGGCGCGCACCTCGGCGCTGCCCAGCAGCACGCCGGTCGGGCCGTACACCTCGATACGGCTGCCGACGCTGCCCTGGCCGCTGACACTCAGGCCATCGGCGGCCAGTTGCAGCGCTTCAGGTACTTGGGGGGCGAGCACGCCAGGCAGGGTGAAGGTTTCGCTCAGGGACACATTGTTGCTGGCATCGGCCTGCACCACGCTCAGGGTCGTGCCCGGTGCCGCTGCCGGCGTGAGGGTGACGAGGAAGTGGCCGTCGGCATCGACCTTGGCGCTGCCCAGCACCTCGCCGTTGGCATTGCGCACGGTGACGGTCGCGCCGACCTCGCCATGACCGCTCAGGCTGCTGCCGTCGGCGGCCACCGCCAGGTGGGTGACCAGCGCCGGCGGCGTGGTATCGGCCGCAGTCAGGCTGGCGACCGGCGAGACATTGCCCGCCCCATCGGTGGCGGTGATCGACAGTTGCTCGCCATTAGTCTGGGCGCTGTCCAGCGTGAGCTGGAAGGTGCCATTGCCGGCCACCGTGACCGTACCGAGCACGTCACCGCTGGCCGTGCGCACGGTGATCGTGCTGCCTGCCTCGGCACTGCCAGACAGTTGCAGGCCGCCACTTGCCAGCAGCAGGTCATCGGGCGCCGCCGGCGGCGTCAGGTCGGGTGCAAGCAGCGGTGTGGCGTTGGAGACGTTGCCGGCGGCATCGGTCAGCACCACGCTCAGTGCCTCACCGTTGAGCTGGGCGCTGTCCAGGGTCAGGGTGAAGCTGCCATTGGCGGCCACCTGGCCAGTGCCGATCAGTGCGCCCTGGGCATTGCGTACGCTCACCTGGCTGCCGGCTTCACCCACGCCGCGCAGGGTCAGGCCATCGTTGTTGAGCACCAGGTTGCTCGGTGCGGCAGGGGCTTGCAGGTCGGGGGTGCTCAGCGTCACCGCTGGGGATACGTTGCCCGTAGCATCGACCTGGGTCACACCCAAGGGCTGGCCGCTGTTCTGCGGCGGGGTGAAGGTGATGCTGAAGTAACCGTCGGCATCGACCGTAGCACTGCCAACCACCGCGCCTGTGGCATTGCGCACGCGCACGCTGGCCCCCGGCTCGCCAGTGCCGGTGAGCTGGCTGCCGTCGACACTGAGGTTGAGCTGGCTGACCGCAGCCGGTGGCGTACGGTCGGGGGTGGCAACGCTGGCAGGGTCAGAGATATTGCCGGCAGCGTCGGTCAGGGTGACCTGCAAGCGCGCGCCGCTGATCTGCGCGTTGGGCAAGGTGATCTGGAACTGCCCGCTCTGATTGACCGTGCCGGTTGCCAGCAACACGCCGTCGGCGTCGCGCACGCTGACGCTGGCGCCGACTTCGCCGCGACCGCTGAGCACGGTGGCGGCGTCATTCAGCGCCAGGGCCGTGGCTGCCTGCGGTGGGGTGATGTCCGGCGCCTGCACGCTGCTGATTGGCGAGGCGTTACCCGCCGCATCGCTCAGGCGCACCAGCAGGGTTTCGCCGTTGACCGGTGCCGGTTGCAGGTCGATGCGGAACACACCGTCGCCATCGACCAACCCGGTGCCCAGCAGATTGCCGGCGCTGTCGCGCACGCTGGCCGTCGCCCCGGCTTCGCCGCGCCCGGTCAGGGCCGAGCCATCGCGCTCGACGACGATTTGCAGCGGTGCATCCGGCGGGGTGATGTCACGCGCGGTGATGCTTGCAGGCTCCGAGACCGCGCCACTGTCTGCACGGGCGCTGACCTGCAGCACCTCGCCGTTGAGCTGAGCACGCTCGAGGAACACCAGGAAGCTGCCATCGCTGCCCACCGTGGCGCTGCCCAGGGCAACCCCACCGGCGCTGACGCTGACCACCGTACCCGCAGTGGCCTGGCCGCTGAGGCTGAAACCGTCGAGGCTGATCTGCAAGGCGCTGGGGGTGTCGATGACTTCTGCAGGTGGGACGCTGACGCCGACCGGCTCGAGGGTTTCGTTACCGGCCTGGTCGATGACCACCACCTCAGCGCTGTCACCGGGTTGCAGCGGCGGTTCTACCGTGAGCACGAAGCTGCCATCGCTGGCCGCCGTGGTTTGCCCCAGATCACCACCGGCATTGCGCACGATCACCGTGCTGCCAGGCTCGGCGTTGCCGCTGATGCTGCTGCCATCGGCACTGACCAGTACATTCTGCGCCGCTGCCGGCGGGGTGGTGTCGGGGGCATTGACCGGCAACTCGGCCGAGCTCAGGCCGCCGCCATCGACCGCCACGATGTTGAGCGCTTCGCCGTTGGTCAGTGGGTTCGGCAAGGTGACAGTGAAGCTGCCATCGGCCGCCACCGGCGCGCTGGCCAGCTCATTGCCAGCCGCGTCACGCACCACCACCAGGCTGGCGCCCGGAGCGCTGCCGCTCACACTGCTGCCGTCCAGGCTTACCGTGGCGCTGGCGGGCGCCTCTGGCGGCGCGGTGTTGGGCGCCGTCAGGTCGGCTGCTTCGGAGGTGTTGCCGGCGGCATCGCGCAGGGTCACCTGCAAGGCCTGACCATCGTCTTGCGCAGGCTGGAGGTTGATCAGGAACGCGCCATCTTCGAGTACCAGGCCTTCGCCGACCAGCACGCCGGCGGCGTTGCGCACCTCGACCACACTGCCGACTTCGCCACGGCCGCTGATCTGCGAGCCACTGGCGTTGATCTGCAGTTCGCTTGGCGCATCGGGCGCGGTGGTGTCGGCGGCGGTGTAGCTGGCGCTGGGCGAGGCATTGCCCTGGCCGTCGATGACCTGCACGGCCAGCACTTCACCGTTGGTCTGTGCGGGCAGGCTCACGCTGAAGCGGCCGTCGTCATCGACCACGGCACTGCCCAGCAGGGCGCCGGCGCTATCGCGTACCTCCACCCGGCTGCCCGGCTCGGCGCTGCCGCTGAGCAGGGTGCCGGCAGGGTTGAGCTGCAGGTCATCGGCAGCCAGCGGCGGTTGCAGATCGGGAGCGGTCAGCTCAACGGGCGGCGAAACGTTCCCGGCAGCATCGGTGAGGGTGGTGGATAGGGCCTGGCCATTGAGCTGGGCGGGTGTCAGGGTCACGCTGAAGCGGCCGTCTGCGCCGACTTCGGCGCTGCCGACGAGGCCCTCGGCATTGCGCACGGTCACGCTCGTGCCCGGTTCGCCGAGGCCGGTCAGGGTAGTGCCATCGGCCGACAGCCGCAGTTCGCTCGGCGCCGCTGGCGCTTCGAGGTCGGGCGCCTGCAACGCCACTTGCTCAGAGACATTGCCCGCCGCATCGCGCTGTTCCACGGTCAGCGCCTGGCCGTTGCGCTGGGCGCTGTCGAGGGTCACGGTGAAGGTGCCGTCGGCATCCACCTGCGCCGCGCCCAGCACGCTGCCATCGGCGGCGCGCACGCTGACCACGGCACCCGGCTCGCCCTGGCCGCTGACTTGCAGGCCATCGGCGCTCAGTTGCAGCGCCTCGACCGGCGCTGGCGGTTGGGTATCGGCCACGGTGATGGTGACCGCTTCAGCGCTGTTGCCGGCGGCATCGCTGGCTTCGACGCTGAGCTGCTGGCCGTTGCGCTGTACAGGTTCCAGGCTGATCTCGAAGCGGCCGCTGGCGCCGACCGTAGTGCTGCCGAGCACTTCGCCGTCAGCTCCGCGCACGGTGAGGGTCGAGCCAACCTGGCCGACGCCGCTGAGCAGGCTGCCGCTGGCATCGACCACGATGGCCGAGGGCTGCAACGGGCCGAGCAGGTCGGGCGCGGTGACGCTGCTGGGCGCCGAGCTGTTGCCCGCGGCATCGGTGAGGCTGACATCCAGCTGCTGACCCTGAATCTGCGCCGGTTGCAGGGTCAGGCTGAAGCTGCCGTTGTCGGCTACGCTGGCGCTGCCAAGCAGTTCGCCTTGAGCATTGCGCACCTCGACGCGGGCACCGGCTTCGCCGCGACCGCTCAGGGTGCTGCCATCGGCGCTCAGCTGCAGGTCGCTGGCTGGCAGCGGCGCAGTAGTGTCCGGGGCTTGAGTGGCGGTAGGCAGCGAGCTGTTGCCCGCAGCGTCGAGCACCACCACGCTCAGCGATTCGCCATTGCGCAGCGGTGGCTCGAGGGGGATGTCGAAGCGGCCATCGGCGCCGGCCTGAACACTGCCTATCAGCGTACCGTCGGCATCACGCACCTGCACCTCGCTGCCGGCTGACGCATTGCCGCTGACGCTGCTGCCGTCGGCACTGACTTGCACGTCGCTGGGGCTGGCCGGCAGTACGGTTGGCGGCACGCTGAACTCCAGCGCCGTCGATACGTTACCGGCAGCATCCTGCTGCACCGCACTCAGCACCGCACCTGCGGTAACCGGCGGATCGAGCGTCACCCGGAAGCTGCCATCGGCCGCCACGTCGGCACTGCCCAGCAACACGCCGTCGGCATCGCGCACCTGCACCAGGGCGCCGGGTTCACCGCGACCGGCCAGCACGCTGTCGGTGAGGTCGATCTGCACTTCGCTGACGGCTGCTGGAGGCGTGGTATCGGGCACTGCATAGTCGAGCGTGGTCGAACGATTGCCGGCGGCGTCGATGACCTGCACGGTCAGCGTCTCGCCATTGCGCAGCGGCGTGTCCAGGGTCAGGCTGAAACGTCCGTCGCCATCGGCCAAGGCACTGCCCAGCAGCTCGCCATCGGCGTCGCGGACCTCGACCCGCGCGCCCGCTTCGGCGCTGCCGGTGAGGGTCTGGCCATCGCTGAGCAGCAGATCAGCGGCAGGCTCAGGCGCGACCAAATCCGGCGCAGTCAGCGGCGCACTGCTGCTGTTGCCGGCGGCATCGGTGAGGGTCACGCGCAGCGGGCTGCCGTCGATCACCGGCGGCTGCAACTGCACGGTGAATTCGCCATTGGCCGGGACTGCCGCTTCGGCCAACACCTGGCCCTGGGCATCCAGCACGCGCACCACGGTGCCCGGTTCGCCGCGCCCGGAGACGCGGCTGCCGTCGTTGCTGATCGCCAGCGCGGTCGGCGCTTCGGGCGGGGTGATGTCCACCGGCAGGCTGAGGTCCGGTGCGCTGACGCTGCCGCTGAGCGAGGTATTGCCCGCCGCATCGGTGGCGCTGACCTGCAATGCCTGGCCGTCGACCTGAGCCGGTTCGAGGCTCACCACGAAGCTACCGGTGCCATTGACGGTGCCGGAGCCGAGCAGAGTGCCTTGGGCATCGCGCACCTGCACTTGGCTGCCAGGCTCGGCGCGGCCGATCAGCAGGCTGCCGTCGGCGCTGACGCTGAGTTCGACCGGCGCGTCCGGCGCGGTGAGGTCGGGCGCGGTAATGGGGGTTGGCAGCGAGCTGCTGCCATTGGCGTGCAGCGCCACCACATGCAACGGCTGACCGTCGGCAATCGGCGGATTGAGCGGCAGCGTGAAGGTGCCCTCGGCACCGACCACGACGCTCGCCAGCGTCTCGCCATTGGCGTTACGCACCTGCACGGTCACTCCAGCGGGCGCGCTGCCGCTGAGGCTGCTGCCGTCTTCTGCCAACAGCAGATCGCCAGGGCTCGGCAAGGCCGGGATTGCCGACACCAGGTGGTTGACGAAGTCCGACGTCAGCCCGGCCGCGTCGGTCTGCACCAGCGTCAGGGTGGCGCCTGCCTGCACCGCAGGGTCCAGGGTCAGGACGAAGTTGCCGTCGATGCCAACCACGCCGGTGCCCAGCAGCTGGCCGTTGCCATCACGCACGCTCACCACCGCTCCCGGCTCGCCACGCCCGCCGATCAGACTGCCGTCGACACTGACCACGATGTCGCTGACCGGGTCGGGCGAGCTGATGTCCGGGGCCTGGAACAGCAGCGGCGTCGAGCTGTTGCCGGCGGCGTCGAGCAGGCGGATGTCCAGGGTTTCGCCGTTGAGCTGCGGCACATCCAGAACCAGCTCGAAGCGGCCATCGGCGTCCACCTGGCCGCGGCCGATGAGGATTCCGTTGGCGTCACGCACCCGCACCTGCGCACCGGCTTCGCCCGTGCCGCTGAGCACGCTGCCGTCGACCAGTTGCAGGTCGCCTGGCTGCGCCGGAGGGGTCAGGTCGGGGCTGCTCAACGACACCGGGGTGGAGTCGTTGCCCGCAGCATCGGTGAGCAGCACTTGCAGGCGACTGCCGTCGATCACAGGCGGATCGAGCGTGATGCTGAACTCACCCTCGGCAGTGACAACGCCACTGGCGATCACATTGCCCTGGGCGTCGCGCACGGTAACCGTGGTGCCCGCTTCGCCGCGACCGCTCAGTTGGCTGCCGCCGGTGTTGATCACCAGGCCCGTCGGCGCTTCAGGAGGCGTGTCGTCGGTTGGCGCTTCCAGGTTCGGCGCGGTGATGCTGGCGTTGTTCGAAACGTTGCCAGCGGCATCCTCGGCGCTGACCTGCAGGGTCTGGCCTTCAGTTTGCGCCGGGTCGAGGGTGACGCTGAAGGTGCCGTTGGCGGCGGCCTGGGCGGTGCCGATCAATTCGCCCTGGGCGTTCGTCACACGAATGCTGCTGCCCGCTTCGGCGCGGCCGCTGAGGCTGCTGCCATCGGCGCTGACCAGCAGTTGCGCCGGGGCGTCCGGCGCGGTGGTGTCCGGGGCTGTGAGGGTGGCGGGGATGGAGTTCTGTCCGGTGGCCGGGTCGACCGCCACCACTTCCAGGCTCTCGCCGTTGCGCTGGGCTGGCGTCAGGCTGATGGCGACCGCGCCATTGGCACCTGCAACGGCGCTGCCGAGCAGCGTGCCGTCGGCGCCGCGCACCTCGACGCGGGTACCGGGGGTCGCGCTGCCAGTGAGCGAACTGCCATCGGCACTGAGCAGCAGATCGCCGGGGGTGGCGGGCGCTGGGGTGCTCGGCACGCTGAAGTCGGTGGCCGGCGAGGCATTGCCCGCCGCGTCGGTCTGAACCAGGCTGATCACCTGGCCAGCGGCGAGCGGGCTGTCCAGCTCCAGCACGAAGCTGCCATTGGCGCCGACCGTGCCGCTGCCGATCAGGTTGCCCGCGGCATCACGCACTTGCACCGTGGCGCCTGGTTCGCCATCGCCAGACACGCTCAGCCCGTCGGCGCTGACCACCACATCGCTGACGGCCGCAGGGGCCGTGGTGTCCGGCGCCTGGAATTGCAGCGGGGTGGAGCTATTGCCGGCGGCGTCGACCAGGCGAATGTCGAGCAGCTCGCCGTTGCGTTGCGGCGCATCGAGGGTGACGCTGAACGTGCCGCCGGCGCCGACCTGGCCGCTGCCGATGAGCGCACCTGTGGCATCACGCACCTGCACCGTGGCGCCGGGTTCGCCGCTGCCGGTCAGCGTCACGCCGTCGAGCAGTGTCAACGCGGTGGGTTGCGCCGGCGCGATGAGGTCGGGTGAGGTAATCGAAGTGGCCTCGGAGACATTGCCGGCCGCATCGCTCAGTTGCACCTCGAGCGTGCTGCCATCGGTGACGGCAGGGCTGAGGGTGACCGAGAAACTGCCATCGGCGGCGACCGTCGCGCTGGCGATCAGGTTGCCCTGAGCATCACGCACGCTGACGCTGGTGCCCGCTTCGCCGCGACCGCTGAGTTGGCTGCCACCGGCATTGATCACCAGGCCCGTGGGCGCCGCAGGTGGCGTGTCGTCGACCGGGGCTTCCAGGTTCGGCGCGGTGATGGCCGCGCTGTTGGAAAGGTTGCCGGCAGCGTCCTCGGCGCTGACTTGCAGGCGCTGGCCTGCGGTCTGCGGTGGGTCGAGGGTGATGGCGAAGCTGCCCGTCGCATTGATGACTGCTGTGCCCAGCGCAGTGCCCTGGGCATCGACGACTCGCACCGTACTGCCCGGCTCACCGCGACCTGTGAGCACAGTGCCGTCTGCGCTAACGCCCAATTCAGACGGTGCCACCGGCGGAGTGATATCCGCAGCGGTGAGGCTGGCGGGGATCGAGGCCTGATTGGTGACCACATCAACCGCGAACACTTCCAGCGCCTCGCCATTGGCCTGTGCTGGCACCAAGGTGAGGGTGAAGGAGCCGTCTTGAGCGGCGATTGCGCTGCCTAGCAAAGTGCCGTCCGCAGCGTGTACCTCGACACGGTTTCCGGGCGTTGCAACGCCGCTCAGCTCGGAGCCGTCGGCGCTCAGTGCAAGCTCGGCTGGAGTGGCAGGGGCAGGAGTCGCGGGAATGGTGAAATCGATAGCTGGCGAGGCATTGCCGGCCGCATCGGTCTGCACCAGGTCGATGACTTGGCCAGCTTCTACTGCACCGTCCAACGCAATGACGAACGCGCCGTTGGCGCCGACTACGCCGGTACCGATGACGGCGCCAGCAGCATTACGCACCTCAACACTGG
>NZ_AUEA01000018.1 GCF_000425745.1 Pseudomonas cremoricolorata DSM 17059 = NBRC 16634
TGGTCTCCGACGTGAGTGCCGAAACCGGCATGCGCGCGGCGTACCAGCAGTGGAAGAAGATGATGTCGGTGGAGGCGCAATGATGAACCTGCAACTGCTCAACGAAGTGACCGCCTTCATCTGGCAGGAAGGCGACATGCTCGACCACGGTGAATACACCCAATGGCTGAACCTGTGGGCCGAGAAAGGGACGTACATCATCCCCATCAACCCCAAGGAAACCGACTACGAGAACACCCTCAACTACGCCTACGACGACCACCACATGCGCGAGCTGCGCGTGCAGCGGCTGATCGGCGGCGAGTCGATTTCCACCAGCCCGCAGCCGCGCACCGTGCGCACGCTATCGCGCTTTCGCATCCTCGGTGAAGACGGCCAGACCCTCACCGTGCGCTGCGCGCAGAACGTGCGCGAGTTTCGCAAGGAAAGCCTCAAGCACTACAGCGCCGACCTGACCTACACGCTGCTGCGCAGCGAAAGCGGGCTGAAGATTCAGCGCAAGGTCATCAGCCTGATCAACAGCGACGATGCCCTGGCCGGCATTGGCTACATCCTCTGAGGACGCCGAAATGAAACAGATTGCACTGGTTACCGGCGCTGCCCAGGGTCTGGGCCTGCGCTTCTGCGGCCGGCTGCTGGCGGCAGGCTTCGACGTGGTGGTCAGCGACCGCGACCTCGACGCTGCGCAAGCGGCTGCCGCGCAGCTGCAAGGGCAGGGCGGCAATACCCTGGCGGTGAAGCTCGATGTCGCCAGCAAGGCTGATTTTGAAGCCGCGCTGGCCCAGGTGCTGGAGCGCTTCGGCGCCTTGCACGTGGTGGTCAACAACGCTGCCGTGACCAAGACCACACCGCTGATGCAGATCAGCCCGGAAGAATTCGACGCCGTGGTCGGCCTCAACCTGCGCAGCGTGTTCCTCGGGTGCCAGGTGTTCGGTGCGTATCTGGCCGAGGCCGGCTACGGGCGCATCATCAACATGGCCTCGCTGGCCGGGCAGAACGGCGGCACCGCCACCGGCGCTCACTACGCGGCGAGCAAGGGCGCCATCGTCACCCTGACCAAGGTTTTCGCCAAGGAGCTGGCCAGCCGCGGGGTGACGGTCAATGCCATCGCCCCCGGCCCGATCGACTCGCCTGCGGTGCGTGCCGCTGTGCCGGCCGAGCGCATGGCCGGGCTGCTCGGCAACATCCCCGTGCAGCGCCTGGGCGACGCCGATTTCCTTGGCGACCTGATCGTGCAACTGGCGCGCCCCGAAGCCTACTTCACCACCGGGGCGACCTGGGACGTGAACGGTGGGCTGTTCATGCGTTGACCACCGTGCGCCGGCTGCCTCGGCGCCCTAACGATTTACCGGACACCTGCCATGAATGAACAACTGTTGAACGTCGTCGTGCGCAAGCGCGACATCCAGGGGGTCGATGTCGTCGTGCTCGACCTGGAAAGCGCCGATGGCGCGCCCCTGCCGCGCTTCGATGCCGGTGCCCACGTGGACATCCACGTAGCCCCCGGCCTGGTGCGCCAGTATTCGCTGTGCAGCGACCCCAGCGATGTTCGCTGCTACCGCCTCGGCGTGCTCAAGGACCCGGCCTCGCGTGGCGGTTCACAGGCCGTGCACGAGGCCTTGCTGGAAGGCCGCGAAGTGCAGATCAGTGCGCCGCGCAATCTGTTTCCGCTGGCCGCCGATGCCCAGCGCAGCGTGCTTCTGGGTGGCGGTATCGGCATCACGCCGATGATCGCCATGGCCCACGTGCTGCATCAGCAGGGGGCCGCGTTCGAGCTGCACTACTGCGGCCGCTCGCGCTCGCGCAGTGCCTTTCTCGCCGAGCTGGCCCAAGCACCGTTCGCCAGCCGGGTGCTCACCCATTTCGACGATGAAGGGCTGGAGCAGCGCCTGGACCTGGCCAAGGTGCTCGGCCACGCCGCGCCGGGCACGCATATGTACACCTGCGGGCCGTCCGGCTTCATGGACTGGGTGATCGAGGGCGCACGCCAGCAGGGGTATGCCGAAGAGCATATCCACAAAGAGTATTTCCAGGTGGAGGTGGACAACAGTGGCGCCGGTTTCGAGGTGGTCGCCGCGCGCAGCAACAAGACCGTCCACGTCGCCGAAGGCCAGAGCATTCTCGACGCCCTGGCCGGGGTCGGCATCAAGATCGAAATCTCTTGCGAGCAGGGGGTGTGTGGCACCTGCCTGTGCGAGGTGCTCGAAGGCGAACCCGACCACCGGGACGTGTACCTGACCGAAGACGAAAAAGCCGCCAACGACCAGATTCTGGTGTGTTGCTCGCGGGCCAAATCCAACAAGCTCGTGCTGGATATTTGAGGAGAACGACCATGGTCGACACCACTCGCTTTCGCAATGCAATGGCCATGCTCGGTGGCGCCGTTTCCGTGATCACCACCGATGGCGAGGCCGGGCGCTTCGGCTTCACCGCCTCGGCGGTATGCAGCGTCACCGACTCACCGCCCACCTTGCTGGTGTGCATGAACCGCGCCTCGCATTCCAACGCCCAGTTCAAGGCCAATGGCGCCTTGTGCGTGAACGTGCTGGCCGGCACTCATCAGGAGCTGTCCGGGGCGTTCGCCAACCGCACCCTGAGCATGGACGAACGCTTCGCCAGCGCCGACTGGACGGTGCTGGAAAGTGGCGCGCCGGTGATGCTCGACGCCCTGGTGAACTTCGACTGCCGCATCGTGCAGGTGCATGAGGTGGGGTCGCACAGCATCTTCTACTGCGAAATTCAGGACATCCGCCAGGGCGGCGCCGACGATGGCCTGGTGTATTTCAACCGCGCCTACCACCGCATCTGCGAGACCTCCAAGGCCTGCTGAGCAGGCCCGGTTCAGAGCGTTTCGAGGTTATGGAAGACGGTTTCGAGCATGCGGTTGAGCCGCTGCACCTGAGCTTCGGTGAGGCCCTTGAAACTGCGCTGGAACAGCTCGTGGGTGACGTCCTGCATGCGCGCGATGGCTTGCAGGCCGGTGTCGGTGATGCGCACCTGCGTGACCCGGCCATCCTCGGCGCTCTGCGCGGTGTCGACCAGGCCGTCATCTTTCATGCGGTAGACGATCTTGGTGATGGTCGAGAGCTTGGCGATGGCGTGGGTGGAGATTTCCGAAATGCTCGACTCGCCGTTCTCGTTGAGGATCCACAGCACCCGCCAGCGCGGCACGTCGAGGTCGACCTTCTTCAGCAGGCGCTCCATGTTCTGGGTGTAGCGACCGTGCGCCCGAGCCAGCCAGTAGAAGGGGAAGTCCTCTTTGCGGAAGTCTTCGCTGGCCGGGTCGTGATGGCTGGGGCTCTTGCTCTTGCGGGTGGTCATGAGGGCTATACACATGTGCGGAAAGAGTGGCGACATGATAGACGTTTCGCGTCGGTCGAGCACCGCCTGGTTGCGCTGTCAGGCCCGTGATGACGCGTCCGCGTGGTTGAAGGGCGCAGGACTATTCAATTGACATTTCACGTATCTGGTACAACCTTGGTGCGGCGCTGCAGCAGCGCTTCGCGAGCCATAGAAGGATTACAACAATGACAATCATCATCCAGTCGCTGGCCCTGGGCGGCGACGGCCCCCGAGTCGCACTGAAAGACACCATCGACGTCGCCGGCACCCCGACTCAGGCCTCCAGCCGCGCCTTGCGCGACGCAGCGCCGGCCGAGCGGCATGCCGAAGTGGTCGAACACCTGCTGGCTGCCGGTGCGCGCCTGACTGCCAAGGTCGGCCTGCACGAGCTGGCCTTCGGCACCACCGGCATCAACCACTACACCGGAACGCCGCGCAACCCGCGATACCCCGAGCGCATTCCGGGAGGCTCATCGAGCGGCTCGGCCGCGGCGGTGGCCGCCGGGCTGGTGGACTTCAGCCTGGGCACCGACACCGGCGGCTCGATTCGCATCCCGGCCTGCTGCTGCGGGGTGTTTGGCTTCAAGCCCAGTTTTGGCCGGGTCAGCCGCGTCGGGGTGATGCCGGCGCAAAGCAGCCTGGACTGCGTCGGCCCGCTGGCCGCCAGCCTGCCGATGTTGATTCGCGCGATGGGCATGATCGACCCGACCTTCCAGCCGGCGCCCGTGCCGGATGCCGTGAGCATCGGCGTGGTCACGGTGCCTGCCGAAGCGGCGGTTGCCGATACCGTACAGGCGGCGCTCGAGGCCAGTGGCCTGAGCCTGGGTGAGGTGCAACTGGACGACTTCGTGTCTGCCTACGCGGCCGGCATGGTTGTGATCAACCGCGAAACCTTCGACGCCTGCGGCCACCTGCTGGCCGGTGACGGCGTCGGTGCCGACATTGCCGGACGTCTGGCTGCGGCCGGGGAAACCAGCGACCAGGCGCTGGCCGAGGCCGAGCAGGTGCGCCAGCGCTTCACCGCCCAGGTCGATCAGGCCCTGAGCCGCTTCGACGTGCTGGCGCTGCCGACCATGCCCGATTTCCCCCTGCGTGTGGCCGATGCCGCCGACACCCGCGCGGTGCTCGGCATGACCTCGCTGGTGCGGCCGTTCAACCTCTCGGGCCACCCGGCCCTGAGCGTGCCGCTGGGCAGTGCCTGCGGGCTGCCGGTGGGGCTGCAACTGATCGCCGCCAAGGGCGCCGACGCGCAGTTGCTGGCCGTCGCCGAACGCCTGTTGCTCAACCTGTGTGGCGCCCAGCGCCCGGAGGAGTTGGCATGAACGAGCTCGCAAGCGTGCAGGCGCGCCTGCAAGTGTTCGAAGACCAGCAGGCGATTCGCGTGTGCATCAACCGCTACATGACGCTTTGCGATGCGCTGGATGCCGACACCCCGCTGGACGAGCTGGCCGGGTTGTTCACCGTCGATGCCCGCTGGGAAGGCAAGGGCGCGCGCTATGCGTCGAGTTTTGGTGGCTATCAGGGCCGCGAGGCGATCCGCGCCATGTTCGCCACCTACATGAAGACCCCGGCGCACTTCGCCCTCAACGTGCATTTCCTCACCAGCGAAGTGATCGAGGTCGATGGCCAGCAGGGGCAGGGCAGTTGGGTGATGTTGCAGACCAGCAGCTTCGCCGACGGCGCGTCGCACCTCAACGCTGCGCGCTTGAGCGTGCGCTTCGCAGTCGAAGACGGGCAATGGCGCATCGCGCATTTCCAGACCGAAAACCTGTTCAGCCGGCCGACCCGGGCCTGGGACGACAGCGCGCCGCTGCCGGTGCCTGGGCAGCGCTGAAACGAGTTGCTGCACGCCTGTCGCCTGGCAGGCCTGACCAAATCCCCGGCAAGGTCGAACATGACCGCGCCGGGTGATCCCCGCACACTGATGCCGTGATGATGGCCACGCCTGGCGTGGTCATTGCCTGGATGCGGTGTGGCCGCCCGATGAGGGCGGCGCCGTTGCGTGTGAACCAACCACGATAATAAAAGCAGGATTCACGTATGAGCTCGATCAAGGCTAATCCGATTGACAAGGTCTCGGTGTACATCGCCGCTGGGCTGGTCTCCGGCGCAGGTGCACTGCTGTTGAATGTGTTGCCGCTGCTGTTCGGCGCGCTGGCGGAAAAGTTCGCCCTGGGCGAGAACCAGCTCGGTAACCTGGCATTGGCGATGAACCTGGGCTTCGGCCTGCTGGGTCTGGCCTCGTTGCTATGGGTGCGACGAGTGAGCTGGCGGGTGATCTCGGCGTTGTCGTCGCTGCTGGTGATCGCCATGGTGCTGTACGTGGTGCTGGAACCCTCGTTCGAAGCACTGTTTCTGGTCATGGCCTTGGCGGGGGCGGGCACCGGCGCGTTGTATGCGCTGGCGATGACCATCTTCGGTGACAGCTCGCAGCCAGAGCGGGCCTTCGGCTTCAAACTGGGCATCGAAACCGTGCCGGGGGCCTTGCTGCTGGTGCTGCTACCGGTGGCGGTGATGCCGGTGTGGGGCTTTCACGGCATGCTGCTGACCATCGCCCTGTCGATGCTGCTGATGGGCATCGTGCCGCTGGCCTGGGTGCCGGCGCGCAGCGAGCGGCCCGTGCAGGCAGCGGGATTTTCTGCCGAGGCGTATGCGCTGCGCCGGCCGATCGTCTGGTTGAGCCTGCTCTCGAGCCTGGTGTTCCTTACTGGGATCATGGCGGTCTGGGCGTTTCTGGAGCTGATCGGCAAGAAGACCGGCCTTGCCTCCGAGACCATCGGCACAGTGCTGGCGGTGGGCTTCATCATCAATGCCGGCGGCGGTTTCATCGCCTCGTCGATTGGCCTTAAGGCCGGTCGCTTCCTGCCGGTGGCAGCCATCGTTCTGGCCGAATGCGTGGGCCTGGTGATGCTCGGCCAGTTCGCCTCGCTGACCAGCTACGTGATCGGCGCGGTGCTGTTCCTGTTCTCCATCAGCTTCGTGCTGGCCTACACCTTCGGCATCATGGCCGAGTTCGATGTTTCGGGAAAACTCGTTGCCCTGGGCGCCTTGTGCCTGTCGGCCGGCGCGGCGTTCGGCCCGGCCATCAGCGGCCTGCTGATCGAGCGCTACGGCTACTCGGCGGCGCTGATGTTCTCGGCCGCCTGTTCAGTGCTGGCGCTGGCCGCCTATGGCGCGGCCGTGCTGCGTTCGCAGCACATCCTGCGCCGCGAGCAGCCGGGTGAAGGCGCAGTGCTGTCGCGGCTCTGACGGCTGTACCCCGGGCAGTTGGCCCGCTCCATGCTTGGCCCTTCTTGCGTCGGGTATTTGTTACCCAAAATCACGTGAAAAGCGCACTAATATGGGGCGTGCATCGGCGGAGGTAAGACATGAATGCTGCACCGTTGAACATCTGGAACGAGCGCGTGCACAGCGTCTGCGGGCGCTTCGAAACCCGCTATGACCATTGCCAGAGCCTGTTCATCGGTGAGCTGAACAAGGTCATGCTGGGCAGTACCGAAGTGGCTTACATCCGCAGCAACGCCAGCCTCATCGCCAAGTCGCGGCAGGCGGCGGGCGCCGAGGCCGACCCGTACTGTTTCCTTGTGTTACAGCAGCACGGCGAGATGGACATCGAACTTGGCGACCGCGTGGTGCAGCTGCGCGAGGGTGACCTGGCGCTGCTCGACTGCGCCACGTCGCTGAAAATGATGCCCAAGGGGCTGTTCGGCCATGTCTCGATTCACCTGCCCAAGGCGCGCTTGGCCGGCATTGGCCCGGAGCAGTTCGGCAAGCTCTCCAGCACCGGCGCCTGCGGCCAGTTGCTCAGTACGCTGGTGCGTCAGGTGGCGGGCGGCGAGCTTGGCCAGTGGGCCTGCAGCGAGGACGGCGCGGGCTTGCAGGATGCCTTGTTGGCTTTGCTCGGCTCGGTGTTGCAGTACCGCGCCAGCGAGCATTCCCCCGGCCTGCACCTGCACGAGGTGCAGGCGTTGATCCAGCAGCGCCTCGACTCCCTGCGCCTGAGCCCGGCGTCGCTGGCCGACGAGCTGGGCATCTCCAGCCGGCAGCTGTACCGGCTGTTCGAAGCGCGTGGCGACAGCGTCTGCCGCTACATCCTGCGCGAGCGTCTGCGCAAGGCCGCGCAAGACCTGCGCAACCCGGCCTGCATGCACCGCTCGATCACCGACATCGGCGCCACCTGGGGCTTCGCCGACTCGGCGCACTTTTCCAAAACCTTCAAGAAACAGATGGGCCTGACCCCGCGCGACTACCGCGCGGGCAGCCATTGAGCGACGCCGCGCGGGGTGTCAGGGGCATACAAGGCGCTGGCATTGGCAGACAAGACGCGTTGCGGTGAGCTGCCTACTCTGGCCGCTCATCCGGGGCCAGACTTCTCCCCGCACAGGACCTCTATGAGCCAAGTACCCCTGTTAGCCAGTGTCGACACTTTTCTGCGTGGCCCGTTGGGCAGCTTCGTCGACGGCCAGCCCGTCATTGAAGCCGAGCAACCGCTTCTGGCGGTGGTCGACCCGTCCAGCGGCGAGCCGCTGACCGAGCTGCGTGAAGCCAGCCCGGCGCTGGTCGACCAGGCCGTGCTGTCGGCACGCCGGGCCTTCGAGCACGCCTGGGGCAGCACCACGCCGTACCAGCGCGGCGTGCTGCTCAACCGCCTGGCCGACTTGATCGAGGCCAACGGCGAAGAGCTGGCGCAGCTCGAATCGCTCAGTTCCGGCAAGTCGATTCACCTGACCCGGCAACTGGAAGTGCCGCAGAGCGTGGCCTTCCTGCGTTACTTCGCCGGCTGGGCGAGCAAGATCACCGGGCAGACCATGACCCCTTCGCTGCCTTCGTTGCACGGCGAGCAGTATGCCGCCTTCACCCGCCGCGAGGCGGTCGGTGTGGTGGCCGGCATCACGCCGTGGAATTTCTCGCTGATGATCGGCATCTGGAAGATCGGCTCGGCGCTGACCTGCGGTTGCAGCGTGGTGATCAAGCCCAGCGAGTTCACCCCACTGTCGTTGCTGCGCCTGGCGCAACTGGCGATCGAGGCGGGCATCCCGCCGGGTACGCTGAACGTGGTCAATGGTCGCGGCGCGGTTGGGCAACAGCTGATCGCCCATCCGCAGGTGGCCAAAGTTTCGTTCACCGGTTCCGTGCCCACCGGAGTGGTCGTGGGCAAGGCGGCGTTCGACGCCAACCTGACTCGCGTCACCCTCGAGCTGGGTGGCAAGAACCCGGCGGCGTTCCTCGCCGATGTCGAGGTCGAGGCGGCAGTGCAGGGCATCGTGCAGACCGCTTACGTGCATCAGGGCCAGGTCTGCGCGGCGCCTGAGCGGTTGTACATTCACCGCAGCAAGGTCGAGGCGATCTGCGCAGGACTCGCCGAGCGCCTCGGGCAGATGCAGGTCGGGCCTGCGATGGATGAGCGCGCCCAGTTCGGGCCACTGGCCAACCAGGCCCATCACCGCAAGATCGTCGCCTTGCTCGACCAGGCCAGGGCCCGTGGACAAGTATTGTGCGGCGGCCATGGGCTGCCGGTGCCGGGCTATTTCGTCGAGCCGACCTTGCTGATCGCCCAGGGTGCGGATGACCCGTTCATGCGCGAAGAGACCTTCGGCCCGATCGTCTGCGTGCAGCCGTTCGATGACGAAGAAGAGCTGGTTCGGCTGATCAACGACTCGCCATTCGGCCTCGGTGCCAGCATCTGGACCAACGACCTGAGCAAGGCCATGCGCCTGATCCCGCGCATCGAGGCGGGCACGGTGTGGATCAACATGCACACCTTCCTCGACCCCGCAGTGCCGTTCGGCGGGGTCAAGGGTTCGGGGGTAGGGCGCGAGTTCGGTAGCGCCTTCATCGACGATTACACCGAACTGAAGTCGGTGATGATGCGCTTCTGATGGGGCGGCCAGCGCACGGCAACGGGGCATTCGGGAACGCTGCGCCGTCGCTGTCACCAAAAGTTGGCAACGGTGCGCGTGGCGTGTCCTACGCTGAGCTGATCGCGCGCACCCACCACCCTCGATATTTGCTCGCCAGAGGCTCTAGCAAGGGGCTGCCTGAAGGCCAGTGGCCATTATCGGCCGGGGTGCGCTGATGTGGCACGAATATGGCTACTGATTCACTGGAAAATTCTAATAATCGAGTACCTTGCCATGCACTGTTCAAGCGCCCATTTCGATGATGTCCACCTGCATGCCGGCGCCATTGTTGGCTGGCAGCAGACCTACGATCAGTTGAGCGAGGGACACCCGCACACCTTCCTGCGCCACGTCACGGGCGAGCGCTTCCAGCTCTTTCAGGAAACCCTCGATACCCGTGTGGTGCAGCGCGGCAAAGCGCCAGAGGGCCGTTTGTGCCTGGCCATCCCCCTGGGGCAGGAGCGCAGCGGCATGTTCCAGGGGCAGAACCTGGGCAGCGAACAGGTCGCGCTGTTGCGCGGCGGCGAGACATTTTTCGTCCAGGCCGAGGCGGGCATGCGCCTGCTGGCGATCACCGTCGACCTGGCGCGCTTTGCCCGCGTGGCTGCCTTCGAATTGAGCGACGAGCAGTTGCATCGCCTGGGCCACAGCACCCGGCTGCAAGTGCCTGCCGCGCAGTTACAGCAGGCGACCCAGCGCTTGCAGCGCCTGCTCGAGGTGCACGACCACCCGCTCGATGAGCGCTGGGTCGAGCAGCAGGTGCTGGAGGCCTTGCTCGATGTGCTGGGGCAGGCCGACGACATCAGCCGCCGGCGCAGCGGCAACAAGGCGGTGGGCTCGTACCTGGTGCGCCGTTGCCAGGAACTGGTGATGGCCCAGGCCGATGAGCCGCTGGGCATTCTTGAGCTGTGCGAGCAATTGAAGGTCAGCCGCCGCACCCTGCAAAGCGCCTTTCACGACGCCACCGGCATGCGTCCAGTGGAGTACCTGCGAGCGGTGCGCCTGAACGAAGCGCGGCGCCGCCTGCGCGACCGGCCGGCGCCGGACACCAGCGTCTCGCGGATCGCCAACGACCTGGGTTTCACCCACCTCAGCCATTTCGCAGTGCAGTACAAGCGCCTGTTCGGTGAGCGGCCATCGCACACCCTTGGCGCGGCGGTTGGGGCGCACTGATTCAAGGGTCGCCCGCCACGCCTGAAGCATAAGCGGGGCGTTGATCAACGCCCCTGCGTTATCGATTGACCTGCAAGTAACCCCTCTTACCCCTCGCCATGCACTGTTGCCGATTCGGGATAGCTGGTTATCGGCCCGCTCCTTATCATCGATCACAGTCCTTCAATAAGTCGCCTGGCGCGACCGATTGAAACGGGTCGTCAAAGAACAGGCCTTCATTCCATAACGGCCTTTCTATTTTCCGAAGTTCGGAGCCTGGCTGAGCATGAATCATAATACTAAGATCGACTTCATCTACTTGTCCGAACAGGACATGATCCGCGCCGGCGTTACCGACATGCTCGGCTGCGTCAATACCATGGAAGAGATGTTTGGCCTGTTGTACCACGGTGATTACCGCATGGCCGGGCCGAATAACGATTCCCACGGCGCGATGGTCATCTTCCCCGAGAATTCGCCATTTCCCAACATGCCCAAGCCCACCGCCGACCGGCGCATGATGGCCATGCCGGCGTACCTGGGCGGCAACTTCTGCACCGCCGGGGTGAAGTGGTATGGCTCGAACATCGCCAACCGCGAGAAAGGCCTGCCGCGCTCGATTCTGATGTTCACCCTCAATGACCCGGACACCGGCGCACCGCTGGCGCACATGTCGGCCAACCTGCTGTCGGCCTACCGCACCGGCGCCATTCCAGGGGTCGGCGCGCGGCACCTGGCGCGCAAGGACTCACGCGTCATCGGCCTGCTCGGCCCAGGGGTGATGGGCAAGACCACCGTGGCCGCGTTCATGGCCGTGTGCCCGAACATCGACACGCTGAAGATCAAGGGCCGTGGCGCGCACAACCTGAACAACTTCGTCGAGTGGGTCAAACAGACCTACCCGCAGATCACCACGGTGACGGTGGTCGACAGCATCGAGGCAGTGGTGCGCGATTCCGACCTGGTGACCTTCTGCAACTCGTGCGCCACCGGCGACGTCAGCCAGTACCCGATGATCGAACGTGCCTGGGTCAAGCCCGGCGCTTTCCTGGCCATGCCCGCCGCCACCAACATGGACGAGGGCATGGAGCAGGACGACGTGCGCAAGGTGGTCGACAACACCGGCCTGTACCAGGCCTGGCATGAAGAACTGCCCAAACCCGGCCACCAGCATGTGCCGCTGCTGGGGGTGCGTTTCCTCGACATGATCGATGAAGGCAAGTTGCGCCTCGAGCAAATCGAAGACCTCGGCAAGATCATTGCCGGTGAGGCGCCTGCGCGCACTAACGATGAAGAAATCATCGTGCTGTCGGTGGGCGGCATGCCGGTCGAAGATGTTGCCTGGGGCACCATCATTTATCGCAACGCCGTGGCGCAGAACATTGGCGTGAAGTTGAACTTGTGGGACGTACCGGCGCTGAGCTGAGTGCGACATTGATCAAGGAGTTATTTCGTGACTGACATCATCAAAGTTAAAACCGGTTCCAAGTACGAAGAGATGGGAAGTTACTCGCGACTGGTCGCGGTGGATAATTGGATTCATGTGTCCAATACCGCTGGCCGTGATCCGCAGACCAAGGAAATCTCCGACGACCTGATCGAGCAGACCCACCAGGTGTTCGCCAATATCGAGGCGGCACTGGCGGCAGTCGACGCCAGCCTGGCCGATGTGGTGTGTTCGCGGGTGTTCATCCAGAACCCGGCCGATGTGGCCCAGGTGATGGGCGTGGTCGGTGAGAAATTCCGTGGCATCGACCCGGCCAGCACGGTGACCTGCCCGCCGCTGGGTTCGACGGTGTACAAGGTCGAGCTGGAAGTCACCGCCTACCGCGGTGCCGGACGCGCCAACATCACCCGCATCAACCTGGGCCAGTAAGGCTGGCCCGGCGTCTTTTCTTCTCCTGCATCGAGTTCAGCCCATGGCCCCGACCATCGCCCCCGTACATACCTCCCAACAGCTGCCGCGCGAGACCACGGTGGTGATCATCGGCGGCGGCATCATCGGGCTGACTGCGGCCCTGGCGCTGAGCGAGCGCGGTATCCCGGTGGTGGTGCTGGAAAAAGGCCGCATCGCCGCCGAGCAGTCATCGCGCAACCTGGGCTGGATTCGCAAGACCAGCCGCCACAGCCACGACATTCCCCTGGCCCAGGCCGCCGACCGGTTGTGGGCAGGCATGCCGGAGCGGGTCGGCGCCGATGTCGGCTACCGCCAGGCAGGGATCATGTTCGTTGCCCGCAACAGCGCGCAGATGGCCATGCACGAGGGCTGGATGCAAAGTGTTGGCGGGCTCGATCTGGATTCGCGACTGCTCAGCCGCCGCGAAATCGAACAGCTGGTGCCCGGTGGCCGCGAGCCGTGGGTCGGCGGCATCTACACCGGCTCCGACGGCCGCGCCGAACCGACCCTTGCCTCAAGCGCCATTGCCGCTGCGGCCATGGCCAAGGGCGCGGTCATCATCGAGCAGTGCGCGGTGCGTGCGCTGGTGCGCTCGGCGGGGCAGGTCAGTGGCGTGCTCACCGAGGCCGGTGAAGTGCGCTGCAGCCAGGTGCTGCTGGCCGGTGGTCTGTGGTCGCGGCGCTTTCTTGGCAACGAAGGCGTGAGCCTGCCTACCTTGCCGCTGATCTGCTCGGTGATGCGCACAGCACCGATGGCCGGGCCGACCGAGATCGCTGTCGGTGCCCCGGACTTTTCCTTCCGCAAGCACAAGGATGGCGGCTTCATCGTCACCCAGCGCGGCGCTTTGGATGCCTCGCTGACCCTCGATCACTTCCTGCTGGCGCCCAAGTACATGCCCGCGCTGCGTGCCCAGCGCAGTTTCCTGCGTGTGGGCGTGGGGCGCGACCTGTTCGCCGACCTGGCCCTGGCGCGACGCTGGCGGGGCGATCAGGTGTCGCCGTTCGAGAAGGTGCGCATCAAAGACCCGCAGGCCAACCCCAAGCTCAACGACGAAGCCTTGCGCAACCTGCGCGCCGCCTGGCCGGTGTTCGAGCAGGCGACAGTCGAGCAGGCCTGGGCTGGCACCATCGATATCACCCCCGATTCCAACCCGGTGATCGGCCCGGTCGCGGCAATTCCCGGGCTGACCGTGGCCACCGGCTTCTCCGGCCACGGCTTCGGCACCTCACCGGCTGCCGGGCAACTGGCCGCAGATCTGGTGTCCGGGCAGACGCCGATCATCGATCCTGCGCCATATCACTTCGACCGTTTCGTCTGAACCGGCTCAGGCCTTCTGCGCGACCAGGGTGTAGCACATTGGCACTTGCCGTTCGCCACCCTGTTCGTACAGATCGTAGAGGTCCTCGCGGTTGGAGTGGGCGTACTCCTCGAAGCCGCGCACGTGCAGCCCCGCAGCCACAAGCCCGTTGAATAGCTCACCGAGGGTGTACAGATGCCAGTACGAGGGCAGGCCTATGGCCTGGCCTTGTCCCTCGTAGACAATGGCGCCGTCCTCGATCAGTGGCTCGCGCTGGAAGTACGAACGGGCCACCTGCCAAGGGTCGGCGGCGCTGGGTTCGAACACTTCCAGGAACGGGTGGGTTTCGTAGATCACCAGATGCCCGCCCGGCACCAGGGTGCTGGCGACATGGCGCAGGAACGCGCCCAGATCCGGCATCCAGTTGAGGACGCCGATGGTGATCAACGCCACATCGAAGTGCTGCGTGAGCGGGGCCGGCAGGTGGTGAATATCCGCTTCGATGAAGGTCGGTGCATGGGGTGACAACGCGGTCAGTGCCTGCGCGTGCTCAAGGAATGCCGCCGACTGATCGACACCCACCACCTCGTGCGCACCCAGCGCGAACAGCGACAACACCTCGCGGCCATTGTTGCAGCCCAGCTGGATGACCCGCTTGCCGCTCAGGTCGAGCTGGCTGAGCAGGGCATTGAGTGTTTCGTCCAAGCAGTTGAAGCGCTCGTTGCGCACCGCCTCGCACAGCCACTGCCAGGCGGGTGTATCGCGGTGGTGCGGGGCTGAAGCGTTCCAGGCTTCGCGGTTATGGGCAATCACATCGTCGGTGCACGGCATGGCGTCGATCACTCCTGTTGATCCGGCGTTGGGGGACGCGGCGATAGTGGCGAGCGAACCTCATTCCTGCAAGGGCCCGGCGCAGGCATTAGTTAAGTACCCGGTCCAGCCTGAGGGGCTTCCCTAGAGTGACGCCGGCCACTTCCGGCCGTTTTTCTCTGGAGCCATCCCACATGGACACTCTCTATCCCTTCAGCGACAGCGATGTCACCCAAGCTTTTGAAACCTTGGCTGCCACGCTGTTCGACACCACCCGTGACACCGACTGCGACACCTGCCCGCCAGCGCCCAAGCTGCTGATCGTTGCCGGCGCGCAGGGCTCGGGCAAGACCTACCTGCTGGAGAACAGCTTGCTGCCCAGCGGCCGCTACGACAACTACGTGCGCCTGTACCTGTCGGCGTTCCGCGAACTGCACCCGCACTACGCAGCGATGCAGGCGCACGGCACGCTGCATGTCTACGAGCACACCGAGGCGTTCGTCTGGGCGCTGGGCGGGCGGGTGTTTCAGCATGCCTTCGACAACCACTTCAACATCATCATGGAAAGCGCGTTGGACAGCCCGTTGTTCGCGCAATTTCCCCCCGCTGCGGTGGAGCAGGGCTATCAGTTCGAGGTGCACATGATCGCCTGCCAGAAGGCCTTCAGCCATTGGTCGACCCTGGACCGCTGCATCAAGAGCCTGGCCCGTGACGAGCTGGAGCGTTTCGTGCCGCTGTCGAGCATCGAGGCCTCGCAGCTCAACGCCCGGGCCATCCTCGATGCCTTCGAAAACGCCTGCCTGCAAGTGCCCGGCTCGCAGATCACCCTCTACCATCGCGGTTTCGACACCGAACTGCAGAGCCAGCCGCTGTGCCACAGCCGCTGCCTTAACCCCAGCGAACTGCTGCCGCAGGCCGATTACCGGGGTGTGCCATTCATCACCTTGCCGCAGCTCAACCCGTCCTTCGAGATTCGCCGCGACCCGCAGGCCAATGCACCGTGCAGCTACCTGCAATATGCCCAGGTGGTGCATGCCGGCATCATCGAGGCGGCGCAGCGCCAGCATATGGTGCAGGCCTGCTGCAACAGCCTGGCGCGTGCCCAGGCGCAGATGCCCAAGGTGCCGGCGTCGGTATTTCGTGAGTTGAGCCTGTACGTGCTCACCTATGTGTACCCGTAAGCGCTGGGCAATCGAGCCAATCGCAGGTTGGCGAGTCGGGTGCCTGGCGCCGCGGCTCGCCAACCTGGGGAAATTTCTCTGAACACCCCATCGCCATGCCCGGTCACAACCTCCACGTACCCGTTTTACACACACACCGCACACGCAGCTACCGAGGATCTGGGCCATGACCACCACCGTAGGCGACTTCCTGATCGAGCGACTCAGCCAGTGGGGTGTCACGCGCATCTTTGGCTACCCGGGCGACGGCATCAATGGGGTGTTCGGCGCCATGCGCCGAGCGCCGGGCAAGATCGAGTTCGTGCAATGCCGACACGAGGAAATGGCCGCGTTCATGGCCAGCGCCCATGCCAAGTTCACCGGTGAGCTGGGGGTGTGCATCGCCACCTCCGGGCCAGGTGCCTCGCACCTGCTCACCGGCCTGTATGACGCGCGCATGGACCACATGCCGGTGCTGGCGATTGCCGGGCAACAGGCGCGCACCGCCATCGGCGGCCATTACCAGCAAGAGCTGGACTTGCTGTCGATGTTCAAGGATGTCTCCGGGGCCTTCGTGCAACAGGCCTCTGAGGTGTCGCAGGTGCGCCACCTGCTCGACCGCGCGGTGCGCATCGCCATCGGCGAGCGCCGCGTCACCACTTTGATTCTGCCCAACGACCTGCAAGACCTGCCCTACGAAGAACCCGCCCGCGCCCACGGCACGGTGCATTCCGGGGTGGGCTACAGCCGGCCGAAAACCGTGCCCTACGAGCACGACCTGGAGCGCGCCGCGCAGGTGCTCAACGAGGGCAAGCGGGTGGCGATTCTGGTCGGTGCCGGGGCCTTGGGCGCCAGCGAGCAGGTGCGCGCCATTGCCGAAAAGCTCGGAGCCGGGGTGGCCAAGGCGTTGCTGGGCAAGGCGGTGCTGCCCGATGACCTGCCGTGGGTCACCGGCAGCATCGGCCTGCTCGGCACCGAGCCGAGCTACCAGTTGATGGAAGAGTGCGACACCCTGCTGATGATCGGCTCGGGCTTCCCCTATGCCGAATTCCTGCCCAAGGAAGGCCAGGCCCGAGGCGTTCAGATCGACATCAGCCCAGGCATGCTCAGCCTGCGTTACCCGATGGAGGTGTGCCTGGCCGGTGACGCCGCCGACACCTTGAGCGCCTTGCTGCCGCTGATCGAGCGCAAGGCCGAGCGCAAGTGGCAGCAGAAGGTCGAACGCTGGCATGCGGCCTGGGACAAGAAACTGCACAAGCGCGCGCTGACCAGCGCTGACCCGATCAACCCGCAGCGCGTGGTGCACGAGCTGTCGGCGCAGTTGCCGGACGCCTCGATCATCACCAGCGATTCAGGCTCGTGCGCCAACTGGTTCGCCCGCGATCTGAAAATCCGTGAAGGCATGATGTGCTCGTTGTCGGGAGGCCTGGCCTCGATGGGTGCTGCCGTGCCCTATGCCATCGCCGCCAAGTTCGCCCATCCCGAGCGGCCGGTGATCGCCCTGGTCGGTGATGGCGCGATGCAGATGGACAACCTCGCCGAGCTGATCACCGTCGCCAAGTACTGGAAGCGCTGGGGCAATGGCCGCTGGATCTGCGCGGTGTTCAACAACGAAGACCTCAATCAGGTGACCTGGGAGCAGCGGGTGATGGAGGGCGATCCGAAGTTCGCCGCCTCCCAGGACATCCCCGATGTGCCGTACCACCTGTTCGCCATTTCCATCGGCCTGAAGGGCATTTTCGTCGACCGCGAAGAAGACGTGGCCGCGGCCTGGGAGAAGGCGCTGGCCAGCGATGTGCCGGTGTTGATCGAGTTCAAGACCGACCCCAACGTTGCGCCGTTACCGCCGCACATCAAGCTGGAACAGGCGAAAAAACTCACCTCGACCCTGCTCAAGGGCGATCCGAACGAAGCCGGGATCATCAAGCAGACGGCCAAACAGCTGCTCAGCAGTGTGTTGCCGACGAAAAAGAGCGATTGAGCTTCATTCAGCGCCGCTGCCTGCCAGCGGCGCTGCTGGCGCGCGCGTCAGGCTTCGAGGAAGTGTCGCAGCGTTGGCAGCAGGTCTGCGGTGGCGCTTTCGTGGAGTGAATGCTCGGCGAACGGCAGGTTGAACAGCCGTGCCCCGGCAACCCGCTCGGTCAGCTCGACCACATTGCCGCGCGACACCAGGGGATCGTCGTCGCCGCGCACCACCAGCACCTCGGCCTTGATCTGGCGCACCGAGTCGCCGGGGTAGCCGCTTGCATCAGACGCCAGCCACATGCCGCGCACGGCCTCGAGCAAACGTTCGAAATTCGCCTGCGGGTTGAGGGCTTCGTACCGCGCCACCTCTTCAGGGAACATCTCGCGCCAGGCCTCGGCGCTGATGCGCTGGTACAGCGCGCGGGTCGGGTCGTGCTTAGGCAGCGCCCAGTGCGCGCCGATGCACACCAGCTTGTCGACCTTGAGCGCACCTGCCGCCGCCAGGCGCAGGCCGACGATGCCGCCGTCGCTGTGGCCGATCACGCTGATACCGGGCACCTGCAGATGCGCGACCAAGGCCTGCACGTCACGCTCCAGCCGCGCATAGCTGAGCGCCGCGCTGCCCAGAGTCGAGGCGCCGTGCCCGCGGCTGTCGAGGCCGATCAGGCGGAAACGCTCGCCCAGCGCTGGCAGCAGCGGGTTGAAGGTTTCCAGGGTGCCGAGCCCACCGTGCAGCAACAGCAATACCGGGCCTTGCGGATTGCCGGATTCCTCGTAGTAGAGCTGGGCGTCATCGACGAGCAGGGTGTGGCCGTGTTGATGGGTGAAAGGTGTCATGCAAACGTCCTGTTCGATGGAATGCGGAGCGCAATGGGAACATATCGTGGTGTGCTGCGTCATGGATCACGTGGCAGTCAGGCCACTGGATGGCCGATCTGACTGCAGTTTCGCGCCCGTGCGGGCGGTATTCGCGTTACAGTCGCGGCTCTGGCAAGGGCTTGAATGATGGGCGGGGACGATCACGATGAACACTTCACGGGCCATGGCGCGCCTGACGCTGCCGGCGCTGTGGCTGGCCGCGACCCTGGCCCAGGCCTACGGCCATTATCAGGTCGAGCGCCCGGCGGGTGAGGGCGGCGCTTTGCGGGTCAGCCTGATTCTGCCGCAGGACGCGCTGCCGGAGCTGCGCAGGTTCTACGCCCGCGGGGTGGACTGGGGGCTCGAATCACAGGTGCGCGAGCCGCAGTGCGAGGGCGGCTTCAGGCTCGAGCAGGACGACTACGGCTACTGGCTGGCCCCGCCTGGTTGCCGCGTCATCAGCTGGCGGGTGGACGCCCCGCTGCGCGCCGAGGGCAGCGTGAGTGCGTCGGCGCCGGCCAGCATGGCCCTGGCTGCGGGCGACTGGACGCTGCTTTCAGAGCCGACCTCACTGCTGCGCCCGATTCACGGCGGGCCGGCTGCGCAGACCCTGCACGGCGCTACTGCGCAGACCCCGGTGCTTGGGGCCAGTCCGGGTCAGTCGGGCGGCTGGCAGGTGCCGCAAGCGAGCGCGGGCCTGGAGCTCTACCTGATGGGCGCGGCACGCACTGAGCGGCGTCAGATCGGCGCCTTCGACGTGCGCCATGGCGCCGATGATCTGCAACGGGTGCAGCGTCTGGGCCTGCTCGACGCCCATGGCAAGGTCTTGAAGTACCTGGCCCACGTGGTGTATGGCGCAGTGCCCGTGCCGAAGGATCAGCGGGCGTTGCTGGTGGTCTGGCTGGGCCTCGATGCGGCCCATGGCCCTACGGGTGCAACCGCAGGCGGTCGAAGTCTTTTGCTCAACTACCCGACTGGCGATCAGCCCCACGCTGCCGAAAACCTCGCCAGCAGCCTGGCAAGCCTCGCCCACGGGCAGTTCCAGCAACTGGCAGGCGCCCGGCGCGGCCCGCACCCGGCGTTGCCTGACTGGGTCAGCGAGAGCCTGGCGCAGTATTACGGCCTGCGCGCGCTTGACCACGTAGCGCCCGACAAGGCGGCCGCGACCAGGCTCAGTCAGCGCTTCATCGATCCTCAGCGCGAGGTCACGTTGCCATTGCCAGACGTGCAGCCCTTGTTTGCAAGCGACCGGCCCAGGGCGCTGGAAATGGCCAATCGACAAGGCGCGACGTTCTGGGCACAGCTGGACCGCGCGCTGCGCAGCACGGCTGCTGACAGTCACGGGCTCGATGCCTATATACCGGCGCTGCTGCAGATGGACTTTGCCGAGGACGGCCGCTTGCCGGAGGCTTTTCTGTCGCAGTTGCATGCACTTGAGCGTGAGCCGGTAGACGCGGTGCTGAGCAAGTACCTGAGCGGCGAGGCGCAGTAACCTGCGATCGACTGACTATCCTGAGAGGCCCGGCGGATGTGATCGTACAACTGCTTGCGCTATCATGGCGGCTATTTTCCAACGTGAACGACAGGGCATGACAGAGAAGCAGGTACAGGCCAGCGCCCGGCGCAAACCGCGCAGTCTGGCTCAGGAACTGGTCACGGTGCTGACCGAACGCATCCGCAGCGGCCAGCTCAAGCGCGGTGACAAACTGCCGACCGAATCGCAGATCATGGCGGCCGAAGGCGTCAGCCGCACCGTGGTACGTGAGGCGATTTCTCGGTTGCAGGCCGCCGGGCAGGTCGAGACGCGTCATGGTATCGGCACCTTCGTGCTCAACGCCGCTACAAGTGGAGGCTTGCGCATCGACCCGGCCACTGTGGTGACCTTGCGCGAGGTGCTGGCGGTGCTGGAGCTGCGTATCGCGCTGGAGGTCGAGTCGGCGGGGTTGGCCGCGCAGCGACGCAGCGAAGCGGAGCTTGCCGACATGCGCGCGGCGCTCGACGAGCTCAACGAAGGGGCTGCGCATGCCACCGACGCTGTTTCGGCGGATTTTCAATTCCACCTGCACATCGCCCGGGCCAGCGGCAACCACTATTTCGCCGATATCCTCGATCATCTCGGGACCAGCATCATTCCGCGGACACGCCTCAATTCCGCGCGCCTGGCCCACGATGATCAGGCGCATTACCTGAGCCGGCTGATGCACGAGCATGAAGCGATCTACGAAGCTATTGCCCGTCGCGATGGCGAAGGGGCGAAAATGGCCATGCGCATGCACTTGAGCAATAGCCGTGAGCGCTTGCGCCAGGCCCATGAACACGCCGACGTGCACAAGGCCTGAACGCTCGCGCGCAGCACGACGAAGCCCCGCGAATGCGGGGCTTCGTCATTACCACAGGCGTCAGAGCGGCGCTTCGCTCCATTGCCCGTTGACCAGGCGGCGCAGGCCCAGCGGGTTGCTGTCGCGCAGCGCCTCTGGCAGCAGCGCCTGCGGGTAGTTCTGGTAGCACACCGGGCGCAGGAAGCGGTCGATGGCCAGTGTACCGACCGAGGTACCGCGGGCATCGGAGGTGGCCGGGTAGGGCCCGCCGTGAACCATGGCGTCGCACACTTCCACACCTGTCGGATAGCCGTTGATCAGGATACGGCCGACCTTTTCCTCCAGCAGCGGCACCAGCCAGGCGTAGGCCTGGAAATCCTCCGCTTCGCCGATCAGCGTGGCAGTCAACTGGCCGCGCAGGCCGAGCAGGGCGGCGCGCAGTTGCGCGTTGTCCTGCACCTCTACGGCCACCGTGGTCGGGCCGAACACCTCTTCCTGCAGCAGCGGGTCGGATGTCTCCAGCAGGCGGGCCTGGGCCTTGAACAGCTGCGCGCGGGCCTGATTGCCCTGCTGAACCTGGCCGGCCAGGTGCTGGATGCCGCTGTGGGCTTGAAGGTGTTCGAGGCCGCTGACATAGCTGCGCAGGCCGCCTGCATTGAGCAGGGTCTGGCCAGCCTGAGCGTCCAAGTGTTGGCCCAGATCGGCCAGCAGCTGGCTGAACTGCGGCGATTGCAGACCGATGAGCAGGCCTGGATTGGTGCAGAACTGGCCTGCGCCCATGCACACGGAACCGGCCAGCTCGCGGGCGATGGCCTCGCCACGCTTGGCCAGTGCGCTCGGCAGAAGGATCACCGGGTTGATGCTGGACATCTCGGCGAACACCGGGATTGGCTGCGGACGCTCGGCGGCCATCCGGCACAGCGCATCGCCACCGCTGAGCGAACCGGTGAAGCCGACGGCCTGGATCGCCGGGTGCTTGACCAGCGCCTCGCCCACGCGGCTGCCGAAGATCATGTTGAATACGCCCTTGGGCATGCCAGTGCGCTCGGCGGCGCGGATGATCGCGGCGCCGACCAGATCGGCCGTTGCCATGTGCCCGCTGTGGGCCTTGAACACCACGGGGCAACCGGCGGCGAAGGCGGCAGCGGTATCACCGCCTGCGGTGGAGAAGGCCAGCGGGAAATTGCTGGCACCGAACACCGCCACCGGGCCGACGCCGATGCGCATCTGCCGCAGGTCTACGCGCGGCAGCGGCTGGCGCTCGGGCAGCGCCAGGTCGATGCGCGCGCCGAGGAAATCCCCACGCCGCAGAACCTGGGCGAACAGGCGCATCTGCCCGCTGGTGCGGCCGCGCTCACCCTGGATACGGGCGCTGGGCAGCGCGGTTTCGCGGCAAACGATAGCGACGAAGCTGTCGTCGAGCTCGTCCAGTTCGGCCGCGATGGCGTCGAGGAACTCGGCGCGACGGGCAGGGCTGAGCTGGCGAAATTCGCCGAACGCGGCCTGGGCAGCATTCGCAGCCTGGTCGACTTCGTCGTCGGTGGCCTGGGCGAAGTGGTAGGGCAAGGCCTCGCCGGTGCTGGCGTCGAGGCTCTGCAGGCGCTGCGAACCCGCGGCGCTACGGGCGCCTGCGATGAAATTGTGGCCGAGGATCTCTGGCATGTTGGGCTCCTGGAAGGATGGATGATCAGGTAATCGGTGCCGGATTGAACAAGGTGATGTCGTTGTGCAGGCGGTGCTGTTCTGCCCAGGTCTGTTTGCGGCCGCTGGCGACGTCCAGGTAGTAGTGGAACAGCTCCCAGCCCAGTTCTTCGATGCTCGAGCGGCCACTGGCGATGCGCCCGGCGTCGATGTCGATCAGGTCCGGCCAGCGCTGCGCCAGTTCACTGCGCGTGCAGACCTTGACCACCGGGGCCATGGCCAGGCCATAGGGCGTGCCGCGGCCGGTGGTGAAGACGTGCAGGTTCATGCCGGCGGCCAGTTGCAGCGTGCCGCAGACAAAATCGCTGGCCGGCGTCGCGCAGAAGATCAGGCCCTTGCGTGTGACCCGCTCGCCAGGGCCGAGTACGCCCTGGATCGCGCCACTGCCGGACTTGACGATCGAACCGAGGGATTTCTCCACGATGTTCGACAGGCCACCCTTCTTGTTGCCGGGTGTGGTATTGGCGCTGCGATCTGCCGCGCCTTGTTGCAGGTAACGGTCGTACCAGTCCATTTCGCGCACCAGGGCGTCGGCAACGTTCTGGTCCTGCGCGCGCGAGGTGAGCATGTAGATGGCGTCGCGCACCTCGGTAACCTCCGAGAACAGCACAGTGGCGCCGGCCCGTACCAGCAGGTCGGCGGCATGACCGAGCGCCGGGTTCGCGGTGATACCGGAAAAGGCATCGCTGCCGCCGCACTGCATGCCCAGAATCAGTTCGCTGGCCGGTACCGGTTCGCGGCGGCGCTGGTCGAGTTTCTTCAGGCGGGTTTCGGCCAGCGCCATGATCTGCTCGATCATCTCCACGAAGCCCAGGCTTGCGTCCTGAAGGCGGTAGAGCCACGGTTCGCTGAGGTCGACCGACGGGTCGTCCGCGTGCATGACCTGGTCGGCCTGAAGCTTTTCGCAGCCCAGGCTGATGACCAGTGCTTCGCCGCCCAGATTAGGGTTGCGCGCAAGATTGCGCACGGTGCGAATCGGAATGTAGGCATCGCGGGCGTTGATCGCCACGCCGCAGCCATAGCTGTGGGTGAGGGCGACCACGTCATCGACGTTGGGGTAGTTGGGCAACAGCTCGGCGCGGATGCGCTTGACCGCATGCTCCAGCACGCCGGTCACGCACTGCACGGTGGTGGTGATGCCGAGGATGTTGCGCGTGCCGACGGTGCCGTCGGCGTTGCGGTAGCCGTCGAAGGTAAAACCCTCCAGCGGCGCCAACGGTGGCGGCACCGCGTCACAGCGCGGCAAGCTGTCGAGGGCGGGTGCGGCCGGCATGGCGAGTTGGCTTTCCTGCACCCAACTGCCCTGGCGCAGGTCTGCCAGCGCATGCCCGATGATTTGCCCGTAGCGGCGTACGGGCTCACCCTTGGCAATATCCACCGTGGCGACCTTGTGGCTCTGCGGCACGGCTTCGACCAGGGTCAGGCCGTCGGCGAAACGCGCGCCTTCGCCAAGGCCGCCGTCGTTGACCACGACCACGACATTGTCGTCGTCGTGCAGGCGGACGTAGTGAGGTGAGTCGGAGTGTTCGATCAACTGCATGTTGGGCCTATCTGTCAGGTTCTCAGGCTTTTTGTACATCTGCCCGCAGCGCACCAGCCGCCGCGGGCGTGTTCACTCAGGGGCGCGAGCTGGCCAGTGCGCTGGGCGCATCAGGCTCGGTCTTGGCCTTCGGGGCGTCGTCGCGCAGTTCGATGCGTTTGATCGGGCCGACGATCACCAGGTAGCTGAACACCGCCACCAGCGCGTTGGCACCCACGTACACCAAGGCCCACTTGAACGAGCCGGTGGCGCTGATGATGTAGCCGATGACGATCGGTGTGGTGATCGAGGCGATATTGCCGAAGGTGTTGAACAGGCCGCCCGAAAGCCCGGCGATCTGCTTGGGCGAGGTGTCTGCCACCACCGCCCAGCCCAGCGCGCCAATGCCCTTGCCGAAGAAGGCCAGGGTCATGAAGCCGACTACCATCCACTCGGCGTCGACGTAGTTGCAGAACACCATGGTCGTCGATAGCAACAGCCCGCAGACGATCGGCAGCTTGCGCGAGAAGGTCAGCGAGTTGCCGCGACGCAGCAGCCAGTCCGAGATCACCCCGCCTAGCACACCCCCGATGAAGCCGCAGATCGCCGGCAACGAGGCGATGAAGCCCGCCTTGAGAATGGTCATGCCGCGTTCCTGCACCAGGTACACGGGGAACCAAGTCAGGAAAAAGTAAGTGATGGCGTTGATGCAGTACTGGCCCAGGTAGACGCCCAGCAGCATGCGGCTGGTGAGCAACTGCTTGATGTAGCCCCACTTCGGGCCGTCGTTGCCACGCTTGTGATCCATGTCCACCAGGCCGCCGTTGCGCTCGATGTGCTCGAGCTCGCCGGCGCTGATGCGCGGATGCTGCTTGGGGTTGTAGATGGTTTTCATCCACACCATCGAGAAGACGATGCCCAGCGCGCCCATGACCACGAAGACGTGCTCCCAGCCGAAACTGAACACGATCCAGCCCATGATCGGCGCGAACAGGGCGGTTGCGAAGTACTGCGCCGAGTTAAAGATGGCCGATGCCGTGCCCCGTTCCTGGGTCGGGAACCAGGCCGCGACGATACGCGCATTGCCGGGGAAGGAGGGCGCTTCGGCGAAGCCGACCAGAAAGCGCAGGGTGAACAAGGTGACGACCGCCCAGGCCACCGGCATGCCGCCGACGAAACCCTGCAACAGGGTGAACAACGACCAGGTGAAAATGCTCACGGCGTAGACGTTCTTGGAGCCGAACCGATCGAGCAGCCAGCCACCAGGAATCTGCCCTGCGACATAGGCCCAGCCGAACGCGGAGAAGATGTAACCGAGGGTCACGGCATCGATGCCGAGGTCTTTCTGCAGGCTGGAGCCTGCGATGGCGATGGTGGCGCGGTCGGCGTAGTTGATCGTGGTCACCAGAAACAGCATGAACAGGATCAGGTAGCGCACATGCGTCTTCTTAGTCGCTTGCATGCTGGTTGTACTCCCACTAGTTATTGTTGTGCGGGGTCATTGGATGTAGCCGGAGTGTGACAGGCCCACTCCGGGGTGGCCTCTGCGAGGCCGAGGGATGGGTTTACTGCGGCCCCATCTTGTCCATCAATGCAGCGAGCATTTCGTACTCGTCGGCGGTGAGGTCGGTGAGTGGAGTCCGCACCGGGCCTGCGTCATGGCCGGCAATCCTGGCGCCAGCCTTGACGATGCTCACGGCGTAGCCGGCCTTGCGGTTGCGGATGTCCAGGTAGGGCAGGAAGAAATCGTCGATCAGCTTGCCGACCGTGGCGTGGTCGTCGCGGGCAACGGCGTGGTAGAAGTCCATGGCCGTCTTGGGCACGAAGTTGAACACCGCCGAGGAATAAACCGGTACGCCCAGGGCCTTGTAGGCGGCCGCGTAGACCTCAGCCGTCGGCAGACCGCCCAGGTAGCTGAAACGGTCACCCAGGCGACGACGAATCGACACCATCAGCTCGATGTCACCCAGGCCATCCTTGTAGCCGATCAGGTTGGGGCAGCGCTCGGCCAGGCGCTCCAGCAGGTCGGCATTGAGGCGGCAGACATTGCGGTTGTAGACCACCACACCGATGTTCACCGATTTGCACACGGCCTCGACGTGGGCTGCCACGCCGTCCTGGCTGGCCTCGGTCAGGTAATGCGGCAGCAGCAACAGGCCTTTTGCCCCCAGACGTTCTGCTTCCTGGGCGTACTCGATAGCCTGACGCGTAGCGCCACCCACACCGGCCAGGATCGGCACCGAAGTGGCGCAGGTATCCACAGCGGTCTTGATCACCTGGCTGTACTCGCTGGCAGCGAGGGAGAAGAACTCACCGGTGCCACCTGCGGCGAACAGCGCGCTGGCGCCATAGGGGGCGAGCCATTCCAGGCGCTTGATGTAGCTCGCCTGGTTGAAGTCGCCCTGGGCGTTGAAGTCGGTGACCGGGAAAGACAGCAGGCCGTGGGAGAGGATGGATTTCAGATCTTGTGGATTCATTGTTGTAAGGATCCTGTGGCGCTTGAGGTGAAAGGTGCTGCAGTGCGAAGGTAAGTTATCGTACAACCTAGATGATGACTAGAGGCCTGTTGAGAATTTTTTGCGCTGAAGGAGCTGTATTTCTAACTTTTCGGGCGCTGAGGGGGCGTTTCCTGCGCTATGTCATACGATGACATCAACAGGAATCGCCTGTGCTGGTCACAGCCCAGGCTGTTGCGGGAAGTGCATCGAGTGCCAGCGAGGTGACGTCTGCCGTCTGGGGTGAGCTGGCGCACGTCGGCTCGGCAGGTAGGTCGGAGTCGATGGCGCGCAGCGTTCATTCAGCGCCGATTCTGGCGCCTACAGTGCTGGGGGTGAGGAAGGGGGTGCTGCGGGTGGTTTCGAATGGCTCGAACCGTTACGCCTGCCGCATCGGATGGGCGTAACGGTCGGGCAGCGGCGCTGCCGCCGGGGAGGGCGGAGCGTTATCGATCAGCGGCGTCTGAACAGCGGCAGCGGCTGGTCGGTGGCGCCCTGGTAGGTGACCGAGAAGTCCTTGAGGCCTTCCAGAGCATCGACCGGGTCTTTGTCGGCGCGAATGGCGAATGCGTCGAACCCGCAGCGGGCCATGTAGAACAGTTGGTCGCGCAGCACATCGCCGATGGCGCGCAGCTCGCCAGTGAACTTGTAGCGGTCACGCAGCAGGCGCGCGTTGGAGTAGTTGCGCCCGTCGGTGAAGGCCGGGAAATTCAGCGCGATCACCTGGAAATCGGCAACGTGCTCACCGATTTCCTCGGCTTCTTCGTCGGCATCCAGCCACACACCCAAGCCGCCGTCACGGGCCTTGAGGGCGTGACCATGATCGCGCCACATCTGCAACGGCACGATATAGTCATCGCAGTTGCTCAGCTCATCGAACGAGGCGTCCTTGGGCAACAGGTGCCAGGTTTCGTCGATGATCTGCTGGTTCTTAATGATTCGCTGCATAGACGCGCTCCTTGAAGGGGTCGATACCGATCCGCTGGTAGGTGTCGATGAAGCGTTCGTCTTCGGTGCGTTTCTCGACGTAGACATCGATCAGTTTGCCGATCACATCGGCCATCTGCTCCTGGGCGAACGAGGGGCCGAGGATCTTGCCCAGGCTGGCGTCGCGCGAAGCGTTGCCGCCCAGCGATACCTGGTAGAACTCTTCGCCCTTCTTGTCGACGCCAAGAATGCCGATGTGCCCCACGTGGTGGTGACCACAGGCATTCATGCAGCCGGAAATGTTCAGGTCGAGCTCACCGATGTCGAACAGGTAGTCGAGGTCATCGAAGCGGCGCTGGATGGATTCTGCGATCGGGATCGACTTGGCGTTGGCCAACGAGCAGTAATCGCCGCCGGGGCAGCAGATGATGTCGGTCAGCAGGCCGATGTTCGGCGTGGCGAAGCCGCCCTCGCGCAGTTCCTGCCACAGCGTGTGCAACTGGCGCTGTTCGACGTCGGCAAGAATGATGTTCTGTTCGTGCGAGGTACGCAGGAAGCCGAAGCTGTAGCGCTCGGCCAGATCGGCCACGGCATCGAGCTGCTTGTCGGTCAGATCGCCCGGGGCGATGCCGGTGGGCTTGAGCGACAGGGTCACGGCCACGTAACCGGGGCGCTTGTGCGCACGGGTGTTGCGCGAACGCCAGCGGGCAAAGCCTGGGAAGTCCTGATCGAGGGCGCTGTAGTCGACGTTTTCCAGGGCCTGGTAGGCCGGGTCGACGAAATGCCGCGAGACGCGCTCGACTTCCGCCTCGGTCAGGGTGCTGTCGCCGCCGCGCAGGTGGACCATTTCGGCTTCGACCTTCTCGGCGAACACTTGCGGGGTCAGGGCCTTGACCAGAATCTTGATCCGCGCCTTGTACTTGTTGTCACGGCGACCGTAACGGTTGTACACGCGCAGGATCGCGTCGAGGTAGCTGATCAGGTCTTGCCAGGGCAGGAACTCGTTGATGAACGAGCCGACCACCGGGGTACGGCCCAGGCCACCACCGACCAGCACGCGGAAGCCCAGTTCACCGGCCTCGTTGCGCACCGGCTCAAGACCGATGTCGTGCACTTCGATGGCGGCACGGTCGTCTTTCGAACCGTTGATGGCGATCTTGAACTTGCGCGGCAGGTAGGCGAATTCGGGGTGGAAGGTGGTCCACTGACGGACGATTTCGCACCACGGACGCGGGTCGACCAGCTCGTCGGCAGCGACACCTGCGAACTGGTCGGTGGTGGTGTTGCGCAGGCAGTTGCCGCTGGTCTGGATGGCGTGCATCTGCACGGTGGCCAGCTCGGCGAGGATGTCCGGGATGTCTTCAAGGGCCGGCCAGTTGTACTGCACGTTCTGCCGGGTACTGATGTGGGCATAGCCCTTGTCGTAGTCGCGGGCGATCCTGGCCAGGGTACGAACCTGGGCGGCGTTCAGCTGTCCGTAAGGCACAGCGACGCGCAGCATCGGCGCGAAACGTTGGATGTACAGGCCGTTCTGCAGGCGCAGAGGGCGGAATTCTTCTTCGCTCAGTTCCCCGGCCAGGTAGCGGCGGGTCTGATCACGGAACTGCTTGACGCGGTCCTCGATGATCCGCTGATCGTACTCGTCGTATACGTACATAAAAGTCCTGTCTCAGGCTGCATGCAGCTATTCGCGCGCACGGCCGCGCACTCCGTCTCGGAGCCGGGGAAATGTATCAGGTTGCGTTTATGCGCTAAAGTGATGTTTTTGCATATGCAAATAACCAGTCGAACTAAACGAGACTGACTGTTATTTGTGTCTTTGATCAGGGTGTCTATAATCCGACGTTTGCCCTGCAGGAATGTATCTCGATGCTCAAGGCCCTCGGCCTGTGGCTTGGCGTGTTGTTTCCGGTTGCCGCCCATGGAGCGTCGGTGGTGTTCCTGAATCCGGGTCACGGCAAGGAAGACTACTGGGTGCGCTACGCATCCTTCATGCAGGCTGCAGCCGACCAACTGGGCATGCAACTGCGTGTGGAGTACAGCGACCGTCAGGCCGCCACCACCCTCGATCAGGCACGCCAGGTGCTGGAGTCGGCGAACAAGCCCGACTACCTGGTGATGGTCAACGAGCAGTACGTGGCGCCGCAGATCCTGCGCCTGGCGCAGAACAGCGGGGTCAAGATGTTCCTGGTCAACAACCCGCTGACCGCTGCGCAGACCCACACCATCGACGCTCAGCCACAGGTGTATGCGCCTGTGCTCGGCACCTTGACCGTCAATGACGAGCAGGCCGGTTTCCAGATGCTCCATGCCCTGCTGGCGCAACTGCCGCCCAGCAACGGCCCGATCGACCTGCTGGCGTTCTCGGCGGTGAAGAACACCCCGGCCTCGCAAGCGCGTGAAGATGGCATGCGCCGGGCCCTGGCCGACTACCCGCAGGTGCGCCTGCGCCAGGTGGTTTACGGCGGCTGGAGCCGGCAACGCGCCTACGAGCAGGCCCAGGTGCTGGTGCAGCGTTATCCCGAGGCGCGGCTGGTGTGGTGCGCCAACGACGAGATGGCTTTCGGCGCCATGCAGGCTTTCGCCCAGGTTGGGCGCGAGCCTGGGCGCGATGTGTTGTTCAGCGCGGTGAATGCCTCACCCGAAGCCTTGCAGGCGCGCATCGACGGACGCCTGAGCGTGCTGGTCGGTGGGCATTTGACCGTGGGAGGCTGGGCCATGGTGATGCTGCATGACGATGCCCACGGCGTGCCGGTGGATCGCGACGGACAACGTGAGCACACCGTGCCGGCCCTGCAACTGATCGATGCGCCAGGCGCGCAGCGTTGGTTGCAGCGCCTGCAACAGCGCGACCTGGGCGTGCGTTTCGCTCCCCTCAGCGCCGAAGGGCGTGCCCCGGACTATCGCTATCCATTCCTGCAGCCGCCCCAGTTCTGACACATCTTCGGGCAGCATTAGTTAGCGCAGCACGTGTGGAATGCTTTGCTCTGATGGCCGCTTCTTTTCCCAGAGCAAGCGCGCCATGTCGATACTTTCCTTAACCCCAACCCCAACCCCAACCCCAACCCCAACTGCAGAGGCGCCACTCGCCGACGTCGATCCGACCGTGACGATATACGCCGAAGGCGCCGAGCCGATTCTGCTCAACGCTGACGAGCGCCAGGCCAGCGAGCTGTTGAGCACCGCCATGGCCAGCGTCGAAACGTTCTTCGGCAGCCTCGATGCCACCCAGCGCACGCGTCTGCGCAGCCTGTACGATCTGCCCTCGACCAGCAGCGATGCGCTGCACGCCATCGTCGAGTCGGCCCAGGCCCAGGTCAGCGCCGGGCTGGCCAGCCTGCTGGGCCGCAAGGTGGATCTTGCCGCTGTGCGTATCCATACCGCCCGTTTCGAGCAACCCGCCATCAGTGAGCCGCTGTGGGATTGGCTGAGCCGCGGCACTGCCCTGCAACTGGCCGCGCCACGCCTGACTCGCGATGCCATCGATTTCGTCGACAACAGCTGGCTGAGCGCCGACGGCCACACGCTGCTCAGCGCCGATGGCTCGCCACTGACGGTGGCTGCGGTGATCGAGCTGGGTCGTCAGTTGGACATTGGCCAGTTCATCACCGACCAATGTCAGGCCTGGGCGGGGCAGCCCCAGGTGGTGCGCACGATGCGTCAGGAAGCCGACGGGCGTTTCGAGCGGGCGTTGCTCAACGCCCTCAAGGTTGGCCGAATCAGCGCAGAGCAGTACGCCCAGCTGTGCGTGAGTGCCGGCCTGGCGCTGCCTGGCAGCCTGCCTGCCGGCGATACGGTTTTGGGTCTGGCGCCTGCTTCGGGGCACTTCATGTTGCGTGTGGAAGGCCACGCACTGCCGGTCGCAGCGCTGAGCCATGAACGCAGCGTGTACATCGTGGTTGGCAGCTTTCCAGAGCCGCGCCTGTTCATCGCCGACGCCGAGCAGGGGCTGACGGCTTTGCAGGTGTTCGGCAATGCACTGCGCCAGAACTTGTGGAATACCCGTCGCTGGCGCAACGGCTGGTCGTGGTCGCTGCTGTCGCCCGCCGCGCAGCAGGCCGTGACAATGCGCATGCCGCAACCTTTGCCGGCGGCCAACCAATACCCGGCAGACGCCTACTGGGTTTCCGGGTATGGCGCCTACCTCAACCAGGCCGATTACCAGCGTTACGCCAGCGAAGTACGCCTGACCGCGCCGCTGCCGCTGACCCGCAGCTCGGTGGCGCAGCATTGGGCTTCAGCCCATGTTCAACTGATGAGCAGCCGGGTCGCCCAGCGTTTTACACCCAATCAAGGCAGCACCGTGGACCACGCGCTGCGCATCGGCACGCAGTGGCTGGCAACCACGCTGGACGTGCTGCTGATCGCCGTACCTGGCCAAGTGCGCTTCCCCGGGCGCGCGCTGCTGTTCAAGGCCTTGTTCGCCAAGCAACTGGCAGTGGATCTGCCATTGAGCGCGGTACAGGCCAAATGGCAGGACGTCGGGCAAAGCCTGCTCGACTTTTTCGAAACCGTGCTGGAGATGCAGGCGGGGCGCAAGGCCGGCAAATTGCTGCGCTCGCGACTTGGCACCGTCAGCCGCTTGCTCGGCGAGACGCCCGTCGGGGCCGACCCCGAGAACCGCACACTCACTGCCGCGCAGCGCCTGCGCGAGATGCTCCCGGCCGCGTTGCGCAGCCTGGACGATGCAGCATTGACCTCACTCATGCAGCGCGCAGGGGTCGATGAAGGTCGGCTGGAGCGCTTCTGGAAGGGCCAGGTGGCCCTGGACATGGGCCTGGCGGCCGCGGCCAGTGAAGCGCTCGATCAGCGCCTGATGCAACTGACCTTGGCGCACCTGGCGCAACCGAGCTACACCCAGTTGCCGCCTGCGGTGGAGTGGCCGCTGCTGGGGTGGCTGGCCGAGTCGCAGCAACTGCGCATCGAGGTGGCCGACGAGCAGGGCAGGCCACTCAGGGCGTTCGCCCCCGAGCAGGCACCGGCAGGCAGCGATAGCGCTGCGCTGCCCGAGCTGCGCCTTAGCCGCCATGGCCGTTGGCGCTACCGCAGTCAGTCGTCGAGCGAGGACACGCTCGACTCCCCGTTCGCCAAGGTCGTCGCGCTGCTGCATGGCGAGGTCGCGCCCAGCGAGCAGTTGCGCCTGACCCAAGTGCTCCGAGACAGCGCAGTCGAGCAGTTGCGCGGTGGCGAGCATGGCTATCGCCTGCAACGCGCGTTTCATCACGATGCCCGGCCCCGGGCCAGCGTGCCGGCAGGTGAGGGCGGTTTGCTGGCGCAGACGGTGAGCGGCGCCAGCGAGGTGGCTTCCGGGCAATTGCAGGGCGCCGACGCGGGTACCATCAGCCTGCGCTGCGAGCGCAGCGTGGCGCATCCGACGAGCCTGCAAAACCTGGCCAAGGCGCGCTATCAGGCCGACCTGGCGGCGTTGGCAGGCGGCTACGGTCGCCGTGGTCGGCAGACCCTCAGCCATGCCGCCCAGCAGCTGTACTTCAGCAGCCTGCTGGGCCTGTTCGCCGAACGCGGCGTGCAACAGGTGGCCATTCGTATCCAGGCAGAGGGGCGAAGCATCGCTGCCTGGGGGGCCGCCGATGCTGTGCAGGTTCTGCTGCTGCGGCAAGTGGGCGAAGCACAGGCGTATACCTACACCGGGGTACTGCCCGGCAACGATCTGGTGCTACCGGCAGCGGACAGTCCGACACCGCTCAGCGAGGTGCTGCTGCGGCTACTGGATGATTCAGCGCGCGACCTGCTGGGGTTTGCCATCAGCGATGCCGCGGCGTTGAACGACGCCGTCGTGCAGCGCGTGGCTGCAGGTGCTGCGCAGGGCGACGCTGCGGTAAGCCCGGGCGGTGTCCCGCTGCAGGGCGACCCGCTGCTGGCAGAGTGCCTACAGGACGTCGTGGCGCCAGCGGTCGAGGTAACGGGGGTGGGCGCGCAAGGCGATCAGTACTGGTTACCGTGGGGGCATGGGGCAATTGCCGTGCAGCGCGAGGGCAATGCATGGCGCGCACAGCGCACCGACGCTGGCGCAGGACCGTTGCTGCAGCGCCAGTTTGGCGAATGGCGACGCCTGCAGGAGCCCCTGCCGGAAATGGCCCCGCTGGTTCATGGGCCCGTCAGTGGCAGCCTGCTGCTTGCGCGACTGAACGAGCAGTACCGACGCGATCCATTCGCCCGTGTTTACCACGATGACGCCAGGCAGGACGCTAGCGGTGCTGGCGGCGGCAGCTACATCGCCTGGCGCGGCGAGCAAGTCGGCTTCTACCGCATCAAGCCAGCCGAGGCCGGCGCCCTGGAGTGGGAGATCACGCGCCAGGGTGGTACCGGTGGGGGGCTGTGGGTGCGCGAAGCGCGCGCGGGCCTTTGGCAGTTGGCCAGAACCCTGCCGGGTGGCATGGACAACGATGGCAACGAGCCATGGCGGCCCTGGCTCAGGCCGCAAGCGCAACCGTTGCCCCATCATCTCGGGCTGGTCGGCTCGGAGCATGCACGACGCTTTGTAGTCACAGGCGGCACACACAAAGCGGTGAACCGGTTCTTCCCGTTCGTTCGGCCTTACCGACTCAGGGCCCAGTACGCGCAGCGGCTGGAAGCTGCGCCGGCAGCGATCCGCGCCCCGACCAGCAGCGACAACATCGCTGCCAAAGTCGATCTGTTCCAGCATCAATGGGGCCTGCCCCTGGATCTGAGCGCCTTGCCGTTCTTCCGCATGCCTGGTGTCGTCGCTTCCGAGGTCAAGCACATCGACGGTGCCTTGATCGCCGATCTGATCGGGGCGCGCCTGGGCGAGGCGCCGATCATCAGCAGAGTGATCGAACCGATGTCTGGCTCGGGCTTCTACAGCAACTATGTACGCGCCTGCGGTTTTCGCGGCGAGGTGCTGGTCAATGACATCAATCCACTGGTCACCCACACTCAGCGCGAGATCGTCCGCCAGCCCGATGCGGTCAAACAGCACATCCTGGCCATCAAGCAAACGCTGCTCGAACTATGGGCTGCAAGCAATCCGCCGCAGTTCGACCCGCAGACCCTTCGCGTGACCTTCCCGGACGTTGCTGCAGCAACGGCGTTCGTCAACTCTCCCGAGGTCAAGCGCTTCCGCGAGGACGTGCGCCAGTACTTCTATTCAACGGTGGAGACCCAATTCATCGTGGTCGATGGCCAGATCCAGATCTCGCCTGATTCATCCTTCCTGCTCGATCCGGTCAACGGCGAGTTGCAAGCGCGCGCCTATATCGCCGCCGCTTTCTATCTGATGCAGACCAATAGCGCCAGGAACAACGCGGCGGTAAGGATCAACGAGACTGGACGCCTCGATCTGCCGATGGCGATTGTCATCAAGGACGGTGGGACTGGCTCAGTTCTGATGCTGGGCAAGGGCCTGGCCAACCTCGACGGCCTCAACTACCTCAGCTACCTGCATGCTGCACCGGGTATGCACACCTCGTTCAGCACAGGCGATGGCTGGCAGATGTTGCGGGTCGAAGAGGGTCGCAGCAACCTCGGCGATCTGGCGCTGCTGAGTGGGCATTTCAGTGACGTCTACTTGCGAGAGGAGGCATTCATCACCCAGGTCCGCGAGCAGGTGATGCCGTTCGTGCGCAACCGCGGTCGGCTGATCATGACCAACGCGTATTCACCTTATAAAGAGCGTGCGTTCATCGAAATGGGTTTGCGCGTGCTGGTGATGGAGAATCGCAGCAACGGTTTCCTGCTGGCGGTGAGCGATTCGGTGGCGCGTGACGTCGGGTTGCCCAATGGCTGATGGCAGGCAGTTGGTCGCTCAGGCAAAGACCCTGCTTGAGGGAAGGGAATGGCTGGTCTTAACTGAGCCGTGACAGCTTCATTCCAACGATAAGAGGCCGTGAGATGGGTAATCCAAGCAAGGTCCGCAAACCCGACAGCAGCGTCGATACCTGGGCGATTCTGTGCCTGATCGTGCTGGTGGTGGTGACCGCCGTGTACTGGGTCAGCCACCCGTAGCAGTGTCGTCACCCAGTGCCGGCATCACCCACGCCCGGCTGAGCTATCAGCCGGGCGTTTTGTCATCGGTGCGCGTCGCCTCGCGCAGCCGTGTGCGGCGCACCTCGGCTCGTGCCCATCACCAGCAACAGGGCGCCGCCTCCAAGCACACTGGCCAGGTACAGGCACCCCAGCAGTCCCCAGCCATCCATGGTCTGGCCACCGGCCCAGGCGCCTAGAGCGATGCCGATGTTGAACACACCGACATACAGGGCGCTGACGATTTCCAGCGCCTGCGGCGCGCATCATCCAGGTCATCAGACCGACCGACACACCGCCATAGGCCAGCCCCCCACTTCGAGCATCTTGGTGGTCACGACCGAGAAGGTCGCAAGACCCACGGCGAGTACGGCCAACCAGCGTTGACCGGGATGGAGGTAGGCAGGTAGAGCAAGGCGTATAGACATGATCCGCGTTCCCAGGCAGGTGATCTTAGGCGGCGTCCGCGAGCGGTTGGTGCTGTGGGCGCAGGTGCAGATACCCCAGTAGTGCAGCGAGCAGCACCGCAGCGCCTGCGCACGCCGCAACCCTGAACCCGGCCTGTGCACCGTTGCCATCGACGACCTGACCCGCAACCGCTGCGCCCAGTGCGACGCCGACATTCAGCCCCGCGAGCAGCCAGGTCATGCCTTCGGTGATTCTGCGTCCGGGCACCAGCCGCTCGACCAGCGACATGGCTACGATCAGCGTGGGTGCAAAGAACACCCCTGCCAGCAGCACGGCTGCCGCCATCGCGCCAATGCTGTCGATCATCGTCAGTGGCAAGGTGGCGGCTGCCGTCGCCACACCCCCGAGCAACAGCAGGCGCGGTAGAGGCACGCGCAGCTTGAGGGTGCCGAATACCAGGCCCGCCACACATGAACCCACGGCGTACGCAGACAGCACGACACTGGCCGCAGCCGGTTGGCCGACATGCGCGGCGAAGGCCACGCTGACAATGTCCACGCTGCCAACGATCACACCCATGGCTATCATCAGCAGCGTGAGTAGTTGCACACCCCTGCGGCGCAACAGCGATCGGCAATCGTCGAGCGCATCGAGGGGCGCCTCGACCGCTGGGGCGCTGGCCGTTTGTACCACCAGCGCCGCAACTCCGATCACCAGCAAGGCAGCGGCCGCCAACGGGCCGGCCTGGGGCAGCACAGCGACGGACAATCCTACCGACAGCGGCGGCCCGATGATGAACGTCACCTCGTCCAGCACGGTTTCCAGCGAGTAGGCAGTCTGCAAGCGCGGCTGGTCGCGATACAGCGCAGTCCAGCGAGCGCGCAGCATCGCCGACACACTGGGCATGCAGCCAGCCAGCAGGGCACCCAGGTAGAGCGGCCAGACCGCAGCCTGCCACCTAGTGCCTGTCAGCAGGATGGCGAAGCCCAGCACGCTGACCGCCGAAGCCCCGGGCAGCACGCGGCGCTGCCCCAGGCGGTCGACCAGCCTGGAAACCTGTGGCGACAACACGGCGTAACTGAGCACGAACAGCGCGCAGACGCTCCCGGCCAGGGTGTAGCTGCCGTGTAACTGGGCAAGCATGGTGATGATGCCGATGCCGGTCATCGGCAGGGCAAGTCGGGCGAGCAGGCCAGCAAGGGTGAAGCGCAGCGTGCCGGGCGCAGCGAACAAGTCTCGATAGGGCTTGAGCATGTCATCTCCAAAAAGCCAGGCCTTGCCTTGGGCGGGCGAGGCAGGAAGAATACGTACAAGGCGTATGAATAAAAGCCTATATTCATACGCAGTGTTTGTAAATAATCATGCGCTTCGTATGTAAGGAGTTGGAACAATGGTTCGTCGCACTCGCGCCGAAATGGAGGAGACACGTGCCAGCTTGCTGGCTACCGCACGGCAGTGCTTCGCTGAGCTTGGTTACGCTGCCACCTCCATGGACGATCTAACCGCCCGGGCCGGCTTGACCCGGGGGGCGCTGTACCACCACTTCGGTGACAAGAAGGGTTTGCTGGCCGCCGTGGTCGAGCAACTCGATAGCGAAATGGATGCGCGCCTGCAGGCCATCTCCGATGGCAGCGCAGATCCTTGGGAAGGCTTTCGTCAACGCTGTCACGGCTATCTGCAGATGGCCCTGGAGCCGGAAATCCAGCGCATCGTGTTGCGCGATGCGCGGGCGACGCTGGGGGGCGCCTCGCCTGACTCGCAACGCCACTGCATCGACTCGATGCAGCGCTTGATCGACAACCTCATGCAGCGACAGGTAGTGGCCCAGGCCGATGCCCAGGCCTTGGCGTCGCTGATCTACGGCAGCCTGGCGGAAGCGGCGTTCTGGATTGCCGAGGGCGAGGAGGGGGTTGCGCGGCTCGAGCGCTGCAAAGCTGCGCTGGACCTGCTGTTGCGCGGGCTGCTGGTGCGGGCGTAGGGCTGCGAGGCAGGGTCAGACTGCGAGCCAACACCACGTCAGGCTGCTATGCAGCATCCGACAGAACGACAGCGGTTTAAAAAATTGGGATCGTCCATGGCTGCGGCGCTCGCGGAGGGCCCGCAGCCAGTGGAGACCCGACGCCTGAGGGGGCGTCGGGTGTTACCGGTCAGTGATCGTAGCCCAAGTTCGGCGCCAGCCAGCGCTCGCTGAGGCTGACCTCTTGCCCTTTGCGTGCGCTGTAGCTGTCGATCTGGTCCTTGTCGACCTTGCCGACGGCGAAATACTGCGCCTGCGGATGGGCGAAGTACCAACCGCTGACCGCCGCGGCCGGGAACATGGCGAAGTGCTCGGTGAGGAAAACACCGCTGGCGCCGGTTTCGCCGATGGCGGTGCCGTCGAGCAGGCGGAACAGGGTTTGCTTCTCGGTGTGATCGGGGCACGCCGGATAGCCGGGAGCAGGGCGGATACCGCGGTACTGCTCCTTGATCAGCGCTTCGTTGTCCAGATGCTCGTCGCGGGCATAGCCCCAGTGCTCCTTGCGCACCTGTTCGTGCAACCACTCGGCGCAGGCCTCGGCCAGGCGGTCGGCGAGGGCCTTGACCATGATCGAGTTGTAGTCGTCGCCCTTGTCCTGGTAGGCCTTGGCCACTTCTTCGGCACCGATGCCGGCGGTAGTGATGAAGCCGCCGACGTAATCGATGACGCCGCTGTCTTTCGGCGCGACGAAGTCGGCCAGCGACCAGTTCGGCTTGCCATCGGGCTTGATGGTCTGCTGGCGCAGGTGGTGCAGGGTCGCCAGCGGCTGGCCGTCATCGCCATAGACTTCGATGTCGTCGTTGCGCACCTGGCTGGCGGGCCAGAAGCCGAACACGGCGCGGGCGCTGATGAGCTTCTCGTCGATCAGCTTGTCGAGCATCTCGCGGGCATCCTGATACAGCGCCGTCGCCGCTTCGCCGACCACCTCGTCGCTGAGGATGCGCGGGAACTTGCCGGCCAGGTCCCAGGAAATGAAGAACGGCGTCCAGTCGATGTACTCGCTCAAAGTGCGCAGGTCGATGTCTTCCAGGACCTTGACGCCGGTGAAGCTGGGCACTGCCGGCTGGTAGGCGTTCCAGTCGTACTGCGGCTTGGCGGCGATGGCCTGGGCGTAGCTCAGGCGCTCGGTGCGGGCGCTGCGGTTGGCGGTGCGCTCACGCACTTCGACGTACTCCTGGCGGGTCTTGTCGACGAACGAGGGCTTGAGCTCCTTGGACAGCAGCTGGGTAGCCACGCCCACGGCCCGTGAGGCGTCGGTGACATACACCACGGCATCGTTGCTGTACTTGGGTTCGATCTTCACCGCCGTGTGCGCCTTGGAGGTGGTGGCGCCGCCGATCATCAGCGGCAGGCTGAAGCCCTGGCGCTGCATTTCCCGGGCAACGTGGACCATTTCATCCAGCGAGGGGGTGATCAGCCCGGACAGGCCGATGATGTCGCACTTCTGCTCGCGGGCGGTCTGCAGGATCTTTTCGGCCGGCACCATCACGCCAAGGTCGACGATGTCATAGCCGTTGCAACCGAGCACCACACCGACGATGTTCTTGCCGATGTCGTGGACGTCGCCTTTCACCGTGGCCATCAGAATCTTGCCCTTGGCTTCGGGCTTGTCGCCTTTTTCGGCTTCGATGAAGGGAATCAGGTGAGCCACCGCCTGCTTCATCACCCGCGCCGACTTGACTACCTGGGGCAGGAACATCTTGCCCGCACCGAACAGGTCGCCGACCACGTTCATGCCACTCATCAACGGGCCTTCGATTACCTCGATCGGCCGCGCGCACTGCTGGCGGCACTGCTCGGTGTCTTCGACGATGAACGCGGTGATGCCTTTGACCAACGCGTGCTCCAGGCGTTTGTCGACCGGCAGCGAGCGCCACGCTTCGTTTTCCACTTCCTTGACCGCGCCGCCACCTTTGTAGTCGTCGGCGATGGCCAGCAGCGCGTCGGTGCCTTCCGGGGTGCGGTTGAGCACCACGTCCTCGACCTTTTCGCGCAGTTGCGCCGGGATCTCGTCGTAGATCTCCAACTGACCGGCGTTGACGATGCCCATGGTCAGGCCATTCTGGATGGCGTGGAAGAGGAACACCGAGTGAATCGCCTCGCGCACCGGGTTGTTGCCGCGGAACGAGAACGACACGTTGGACACACCGCCCGAGGTCAGCGCATAGGGCAGGTGGTCGCGAATGTAGGCGCAGGCTTCGATGAAGTCGACGGCGTAGTTGTTGTGCTCTTCGATACCGGTGGCGACGGCGAAGATGTTCGGGTCGAAGATGATGTCTTCGGCTGGGAAGCCCACTTCATCGACCAGGATGTCGTAGCTGCGCTGGCAGATTTCCCGCTTGCGCGCGGCAGTGTCGGCCTGACCGACTTCATCGAACGCCATCACCACCACCGCAGCGCCATAACGCTTGCACAGGCGGGCGTGGTGCTTGAACTGCTCGACGCCTTCCTTCATCGAGATCGAGTTGACGATGCCCTTGCCCTGAATGCACTTCAGGCCTGCCTCGATCACCTCCCACTTGGAGGAGTCGATCATGATCGGCACCCGGGAAATGTCAGGCTCACCGGCGATCAGGTTGAGGAAGCGCACCATGGCCGCCTGGGAATCGAGCATCCCTTCGTCCATGTTGATGTCGATCACCTGGGCCCCGGCCTCGACCTGCTGCAGGGCCACCTCCAGCGCTTCGGTGTAGTTCTCCTCGCGGATCAGCCGGGCGAACTTGGCCGAACCGGTGATGTTGGTGCGCTCGCCAACGTTGACGAACAGCGACTGCCGATCGATGGTGAACGGCTCCAGGCCCGACAGGCGGCAGGCCTTGGGAATGTCGGGAATGGCTCGTGGTGCGTACTTGCCGACCGCCTCGGCGATCGCCTGAATGTGCCCAGGGGTGGTGCCGCAGCAACCGCCGATGATGTTGAGAAAGCCGCTGGCGGCGAATTCTTCGATCACCGCAGCCATTTCTGCCGGGGTTTCATCGTATTCGCCGAAGGCGTTGGGCAGGCCGGCGTTGGGGTGGGCCGAGACATGGGTGTCGGCCTTGCTCGACAGCTCTTCCAGGTAAGGACGCAGGTCCTTGGCGCCCAGCGCGCAGTTCAGGCCCACGGAAATCGGCTTGGCGTGGCGCACCGAGTTCCAGAACGCCTCAGTGGTCTGCCCGGAAAGCGTGCGTCCGGAGGCGTCGGTGATGGTGCCGGAGATCATGATCGGCAGTTGCACGCCGTCGTCTTCGAACACCTGCTGCACGGCGAAGATCGCGGCCTTGGCATTGAGGGTGTCGAAGATCGTCTCGATCAGAATCAGGTCGGCGCCGCCCTCGATCAGGCCGCGGGTGGCCTCGATGTAGTTTTCCACCAGCTCGTCGAAGGTGACGTTGCGGTAGCCGGGGTCGTTGACGTCCGGTGAGATCGAGCAGGTACGGCTGGTCGGGCCTAGCACGCCGGCGACGAAGCGCGGCCGCTCGGGGGTTTCCAGGGTCTTGGCGTCGGCCACCTGGCGGGCGATGCGCGCGCCTTGCACGTTCAGCTCGTACACCAGGCTTTCCATGCCGTAGTCGGCCTGGGAAATCTGCGTGGCGTTGAAGGTGTTGGTTTCGAGAATATCGGCACCTGCATCCAGGTAAGCTTTCTCGATCGCAGCGATGATGTCCGGCTGGCTGAGCAGCAGCAAATCGTTGTTGCCTTTGACATCGCTTGGCCAATCGGCGAAGCGCGTGCCACGATAGTCGCTTTCTTCCAGGCGGTAGCTCTGGATCATGGTGCCCATGCCGCCGTCAAGAATCAGGATGCGCTCCTTGAGAGCATGCTGGAGGGCTTGAAGGCGAACGCTGCGGTCGGACATGGCAAACTACCTGGTCGGGCGGATATCAGAAGGTGCGGGATGATAGCAAAGTTGCACGGTTTTTAGACGAGCCGCGCTTTTGCATGAAACACGCTCATGTTCACGCACCCACGTCATTCAAGCGCTTTACTGTTCCCAATCGTGATGGCTTTCTAGAACCAGGATTCTCCGTACATGATGCATCGTTGTCGTTCCCTTGCCGGCGCCCTGGTCTGCGCCCTGGCCGTGCTGCTCAGCCCTGCGAGCCTGGCGGCCGGCCCTCAGTCATCGCCGGTGATTTCCTACACCCGTGACATCCAGCCGATCCTCACCGAGAAGTGCGTTGCCTGCCATGCCTGCAACGATGCCGCCTGCCAGCTCAACCTGGGCAGTGCTGAGGGCGTGCAGCGCGGCGGTTCCAAGGTGCCGGTGTACCAGGGCGAGCGCAGCACCGCCGTGCCGACCACGCGCCTGTTCGTCGATGCCACCAATGAGCAGGACTGGCGCAGGAAGGGCTTTTATTCGGTGCTCGACCAACAGGGCGGCCAGGCGGCGCTGATGGCGCGCATGCTCGAGCTCGGGCACAAGACCCCGCTGACCCCCAACGCGAAGATTCCCGACGACATCGTGCTGGGCCTGAACCGCACCAACATGTGCCCGGCGCCGATCGAATTCGACGCCTACGCCGGCGCCCATCCCAGGGAAGGCATGCCCCTGGCGGTGACCGGCCTGACCGATCAGGAACACCAGACCCTGCAACGCTGGCTGGCGGCCGGTGCCCCGGTGGAATCCAGCGCGATCAAGCCAAGCGCCGCCGAGGCCCGGCAGATCGCCGACTGGGAGGCTTTGCTCAACCGTCCGGGGGCCAGCGAGGCGCTGGCCGCGCGCTGGTTGTATGAGCATTTGTTCCTGGCCCACATCTATTTCCAGAACGGTGAGCGCGGGCACTTCTTCCAGTGGGTGCGTTCGCGCACCCCGTCGGGCCAGCCGGTCGATCTCATCGCCAGCCGCCGGCCCAACGATCCGCCGGGCAGCGATTTCTATTACCGCCTGGTGCCGGTGCAAGGGGTGATCGTGCACAAGACCCACATCACCTATCCGGCAAGCCCCGACAAGCTCGCGCGAATCAAGCAGCTGTTCTATGCCGGGGACTGGCAAGTGGCGTCGCTGCCCGGCTACGGGCCGCAGCGTCGGGCCAACCCATTCGAAACCTTCGAAGCCATTCCGGCGCGCTCGCGCTATCAGTTCATGCTCGACAACGCCGAGTACTTCGTGCGCACGTTCATTCGCGGCCCGGTGTGCCGCGGGCAGATCGCCACTGATGTGATTCGCGACAACTTCTGGGCGCTGTTCCAGGACCCTGAGCACGACCTGTACATCACCGATGCCCGCTACCGCGGCGAGGCCACGCCACTGCTGGCCATGCCCGGGCAGAACGACGACGTCGGCAGCGTGCTCGGCCTGTGGCGTGCCTACCGCGACAAACGCAACGACTACGAGATGCTGCGCCGCGACGCTTATGCCGACACACCGCCGCCCACCTGGGAAACCTTGTGGAGCGGCAACGACAACGCCCTGCTGAGCATCTTCCGTCACTTCGACAGCGCTTCGGTAACCAAGGGCCTGATCGGCGACGTGCCACTGACCACCTGGCTGTTCGACTACCCGTTGCTGGAGCGCACCTATTACCAGTTGGCGGTCAACTTCGACGTGTTCGGCAATGTCTCGCATCAGTTGCAGACGCGGCTGTATTTCGACCTGATTCGCAATGGCGCCGAGGTCAATTTCCTGCGCCTGCTGCCGGCGAGCAAGCGCGGTGACATCCTCAGCGACTGGTACCAGAACAGCGGCAAGCTGAAGATGTGGCTCGACTACGAAGACATCGACACCAGCACTGCAAGTGCCTTGGGCATCGACCCTCACCATGCCACCCGCGACTTCGGCCTCAAGCTGCTGCAGCGCACGGCCGGCCTCAACGTCGCGCCCGATCCGATCAACCGCTGCACCGGCGCCTATTGCTCGCGCCCCGACCAGCCAGAGGCGTTGCGCAATGCCGAGCAGTCGCTCAGCCGCTTGGTATCGCGGCCGGCGGCGGGGCTCAAGGTTATCGGCCAGTTGCCCGAAGCGACCATGCTGCGCATCGAGCTGCCCAACGGCCAGCGCGAGGTGTACAGCCTGCTGCGCAACCGTGCGCACAGCAACGTCGCCTTCCTGCTCGGCGAGGCGTACCGCTACCAGCCAGGCCTGGACACCCTGACGCTGTACCCGGGCGTACTCAGCAGCTACCCCAACTTCATGTTCAATATTCCAAGCGATGAGGTACCGGCGTTCGTCGATGCCCTGCAGAGCGCGCGGGACGACAAACAGGCCTTCGAAGCCATCGTCGTGCGCTGGGGCATTCGCCGCAGCCATCCGCAGTTCTGGGACTATTTCCACGACCTGAGCCGTTACATCGAACAGACCCAGCCGGTCGAGGCCGGGGTGCTGGACATGAACCGCTACGAGAACCTGTAAGACGAAGGTCGGGGAGGGCACTGACCTTTCCTGGCCTGTTGCGGTCGTATTGCCTGAATCGCCCTGACAGCCTGGTCATCGCGACCGGCCCGTCGGGGCAGCAATGCACCAACGACGCAGGAACACGCATGCTGTATTCCCTTCAGGCACTGCGGGCGTTCGCCGCCTGGGTGGTGGTTTGCCATCACTTCATGCAGATCTTTTTCGACTTCCATGCCTCCGGCCCCATCGGCCGCCTGTTCACCGAACGCGGTGCGGTGGGGGTGGACATCTTCTTCGTCATCAGCGGGCTGGTGATCTACCTCTCCACCCGCGACAAAGACATCGCGCCGCGACAGTTCATGCTGCAACGCCTGCTGCGCATCGTTCCGGCCTACTGGTTCTACACCGCGCTGATGGGCCTGCTAATGCTGGCCGCCAGCCGCTGGATGCCGCATCAGGTGTTCGAGTGGCAGCACCTGCTGCTGTCGCTGCTGTTCATTCCGGCCGAGAACCCGGGAGGCTACGGCATGTACCCGACCCTCAACGTCGGCTGGACGCTTAATTTCGAGATGTTCTTCTACGCGCTGTTCGCTCTGGCCTTCTTCGTGCGTCAGCGCCACCAGCTGGTGCTGGTGAGCGTTGCGCTGCTGGTTGCCAGCGAACTGCTGGGACGTTTCGGTGTGCTCAGTACGTTCTACAGCAACAACATCATCTACGAGTTCCTGCTGGGTATCGCTATCGGTGTGGTCTACCGCCGCGGCCTGATCCGTGAGGGGCTGTGGTTGCCGCTGACGGTGCTGGCCGCCGCGTGCTACGCGATCTACCACCTCGATGCCTCCAGCCGGTTGCTGCACTGGGGTCTGCCCAGCGCACTGATCGTGCTGGCTTTCATTGCCCTGGAACCGTACTTTCGCGGCAATCAACTGCTCAAGGTGCTCGGCGACTGCTCGTACTCGGTGTACCTGATCCACGTGCTGGTGCTGTGGAGCGGCTGGCTGATCAGCCAGCGCCTGCAACTGGACCCGTACCTGACCTTCGCCTTCTGCGTGCCGTTGATCGCCCTGGCGTCGTGGGCCAGCTATCAGTGGCTCGAGCGCGGCCTGTACCGCAAGGGCAGGGCGATGATGGAAGCGCGAGCCGAGGAAAACCGTCAGCCGGCGCTTTCCTGACTAGAATGCTAGGACTTTGTTCGTCGAGCCGGTTGGCGTACACTTGCCGGCAAGTCTGTGAGGAACTTCCATGAGCGCTATAACCATTACCGACGCCGCCCATGACTACCTGGCCGATCTGCTTTCCAAGCAGAACACGCCGGGCATCGGCATCCGCGTATTCATCACCCAGCCGGGTACTCAGTACGCCGAAACCTGCATCGCCTACTGCAAACCGGGTGAAGAAAAACCCGAAGACACCGCAGTGGGCCTGAAGAGTTTCACCGCCTACATCGATGCACTGAGCGAGCCGTTTCTCGAAGACGCGCTGGTCGACTACGCCACCGACCGTATGGGCGGTCAACTGACCATCAAGGCGCCGAACGCCAAGGTGCCGATGGTCAGCGACGACAGCCCGATCAACGAGCGTATCAACTACTACCTGCAAACCGAGATCAACCCGGGCCTTGCCAGCCACGGCGGCCAGGTCAGCCTGATCGAAGTGGTCGAAGACGGCATTGCCGTGTTGCAGTTCGGCGGCGGTTGCCAAGGTTGCGGCCAAGCCGATGTGACCCTGCGCGATGGCATCGAGCGTACCCTGCTCGAACGCGTCCCTGAGCTCAAAGGCGTTCGTGATGTGACCGATCACAGCCAGAAAGAAAACGCCTACTACTGAGTGAGTAGCACATGACGGGCCCGGCGCTTGCTGCTCCGGGCCCGTTGCGTTTCCGGCGGTAACTAGCAACAAACTGTTACTTTTACAAGCACTGCGACAACAGGCCGCAGCCTGATTCCACGGGGCTTTGCGGCCGATCACGGCATTGCCCGGTGGTTGTGCTGGAGACGTCATGCAAGAATGCCCGCGGTTTTCTGGCCGACCCCGTCGAGGGGCCGGCACCTCCCCTGTAAAGGATGGTTCCATGACTGATCTGTTGAGCCGGCGCGCCGTGGTCGCCGGAATGGGCGTCCTCGGGCTCGGCCTGCTGGCAGGCTGCAACCCGGCGCGCGGACTTGAATTCAAGTACGGCAAGAACATGAGCAACGAGATTCTCGGTCGCTCGTTCCGTCTCAAGGACCCGCAAGGCAACGTCCGTACTCTGTCCAGCTTCTACGGCAGCATGCCGATGATCTTCTTCGGCTTCACCCAGTGCCCGGCCGTGTGCCCGACGGCGCTGGCGCGCGCCGCGCAGATCAAGAAGCTGATGGGCCGCGATGCTGGCTTCTTGCAAGTGGTGTTCATCACCCTCGACCCGGAACGCGACACCCCGGAAGTACTCGATACCTACGTCAAGGCCTTCGACCCTTCGTTCACCGCGCTCACCGGCACCCCGGAAGAGATCGACCAGGTGGCGCGTGAATTCAAGGTGTTCTACGAAAGGGTACCGGCGGGCGATACGTACACCATCTCTCACTCGTCCACCAGTTACGTCTATGATTCGCGCGGCACGTTGCGCCTGAGCCTGGGCCATTCGCTCAATGCCAAGGAATGCACCGAAGACCTGCTCACCCTGATGGAGATCTGCTAATGGCTGTTTCGCTGCATTCGTTCACCCGTCGTCTGGCTGCCGTGGCGCTGCTGGGTCTGTCTGCCTCGGCCATGGCCGACACCACCGTCAGCGAGCCCTGGGTGCGCGCCAGCGTGCCGCAGCAGCAGGCCACCGGCGCCTTCATGGTGCTGACCGCCGAGCGCGACAGCGCGCTGGTCGGCGTGGCCTCGCCCGTGGCCAAGACTGTGCAGATTCACCAGATGACCATGAATGGCGATGTCATGGGCATGCAGCAGGTCAAGGTGCTGGCCCTGCCTGCCGGCAAGCCGGTGACCCTCGATGCCAATGGCTACCACGTGATGCTGATGGGCCTGAAGCAGCAGGTGAAGGAAGGTGAGCAAGTGCCGCTGACCTTGACCATCAAGACCGCCGAAGGTGAGACCCAGACCCTCAAGGTTCAGGCACCCGTGCGCGGCTTGACCGCTCAATCCCCCGAGCACGCTCACGACCACGGCAACATGCACTGACCAAGCTACACGGGGCCACACCGCTGGCCCCGTGGTTCATGCAGCGCCGCGTGAAAATCGCCTAGCTACGAAAACGTGGCAACGGCCGGTCTTGCCTGAGGCTGGACAAGCGCTTGCGCAGCTGCGCCTCATCGGCCTCCAGGGCCCTCAGGCTGTCACGGATCTTGCCGGCTGCGGGGACATCGCCCTGGCGGTCGATCCACTCGGCGATTTCCTTGCAGGTGCTGGTCAGATGCACCTGGCGCTGGTTCATCAAGGTGAGCAGGGTGTTGATCTCTTTGGCTGACATGGCAAGTTCCTCCGGTCGGCCCAGACAGTGTAGCAGTGGCCTGGGCAAATGCTGCCCTGGGCGCGGGGCCGAGCGGCGGCTCGTAGTGGGCGCTGCAGGGGCTTGTTACAACCTCCCATCAGACCATTCCTACAATCTTTCCAGCGTTTACAACAGATTGTTCGAGCTGATCGTCATCTGACACGCTTTCGGCGCAACCCCCTCCGTTCATCGCCTCATCCTCAATGCCTCGCCGGTGAACAGCGTGTGTGCCCAGCTGCGTGCCTGGTGGGTGCGGAAGATGCCTGACCGATGCGTACACATCTTGTTACCTCGCTAGGCCTGTCGATGCCGCTATCGACTCCTAGCGTGAAAGCGAAGGGCGTCCTGCCAGCACCGATACCCAGGCCAGAGCCTGTGCTCTGGCCTGCGCTGGCCGCCGCGTCGTGACGGGCGCCCACCTGTGTGGTCTGGTCAGGAGGATTTCGCCGTGAGTGTATTGATCGTGCATAGCGCCGCCTTGGTGCTGCCGCAATGGTGTGACGCAACCGGGCAGGTCTTCGACGCGCCGATGTGCCTGGCCGAGGCCTCGGCGTTGCTGCTGGGTGATGATGACGCGCGCCATCCAGGTGTTGCCCAGGCGGTGGCTCGCTGGGGCTTGCCGCTGTTCATCGTCAGCGGAGCTGAGCCTGCGCTTAAGCCGGTAGCGGGCGCGGTGCTGCTGAGCCTGCCGCTGCGCGCCAGCGATTATCCGCGCATCATCGCTGCGGCGCGCGCCTACGAGCAGCAGGCCTTGCCGCCGCTGACCCGGGCATTGGCCGGACTGATCGCAGCCACCACCGAACGCTACGCAGGCCCAGGCCATCGTGGCGGCTCGGCGCTGGATCAGCATCCGGCTGGCGCGCGCTTCAGGCGCTTGCTTGGCAGCCAGGTATTTGCCGCCGACTTGCCGCAAGGTGCGGTCGAGGGCTGCGCCCTGGACTGGCAAGCTGACCTGGTGCATGAAGCCCAGCGCCTGGTGGCGCAGGTGTTCGGTGCCGAACAAACCTGGTTCGTGCTCAACGGCGCTGCCACCGCCAACCGTATCGTCGCCAGTGCGCTGCTGCGCGCAGGTGACTTGATCCTGATGGACCGCGCCTGCCATGCCTCGGTATTTCAGGGGGCATTGCTGCAAAGCGGTGCCTTGCCGGTGTACCTCGACACCATGTACGACGCCCGGGGCATTCTTGCCGGCTACCGCTGTGGCACCCTGCAGGAAGGGCGCTTACGCCGGGCTGCGGCGGCCCGTTGCGATGCCCGCAGCAGTCGGCGCAGGCCGTTCCGCCTGGCCGTGGTGCAGGCCGTGACGCGCACCGGCGTACTGCTCGACGCCGCAGCCTGGCTGGCGCGCGTTGGCCATCTGTGTGATTACGTGCTGTTCGATGCCGGCTGCGGTGGGCATGAGGCGTTCATCGACCCGCTGGCGCATCTGTCGCCCCTGGCAGCGCCGGTGGATGACACCTCGCCCGGCATCATCGTGACCCACTCGGTGCATCAGCAGATGGCCGGGCTGACCACCGCCGCGCAGATTCACAAGCAGGATCGCCACTTGCGCCACCTGCCGCGCTATTGCAGCGCCGCGGTGTTCAGCAGCGCCTGTGCGCAACACGCCTCGGCGAGTCTGTCGTGCCCACCGTTGATGTCGCTGGAGATCAACGCGGCCATGTTTGCCGCAGGGGAAGGGCAGCGGCTCTGGCAACAGGCGCTGCTCAGTGCCCATGAGCTGTGTGTTGCCGTCAGTGCTCGCTGCCGCCTGCTGCGGCCGCTGGCCATGCCGCACCTGCAATCGGCGGTCAGCGAATACATCGCCCTGAGTGGCGATGATGACCTGCCGCAGGAGCCGCGCCTGCATTATCACGACCCGTGCAAGATCACCCTGATCAGTGACGGGGCTGGCGATGCGGTACCGATCCCTGCGGCTGTGCTGGTAGCGTTTCTGCATGACCACGGCTTTACCGTCGACCGGCCTGAACTGTACAGCTTCACCCTGGTGGTGACGCCGTTCAGTGATCAGGCCGGGCTGGGTCGGCTGGTCGATTGCCTGGTGGCTTTCGAGCAGCACGTGCAACTGCGCACCAAGGTGCTCGAGGTCCTGCCCTCGTTGCGCCAGGACGCTGCGCGCTACGGCGCGATGACCTTGGCCGATCTGTGCAGCCGGCTCAACGGGCTGATCGCCGTACAGGGGCTAGGGCATCTTCAAGGGGCGGTGTTCAGTGCCGACGAACAGGCGTCGTACGTGTGTTCGCCGTATCACGCCAATCAACTGTTCATTGGTAATGCCACGCGCTGGGTCAGCCTCAGCGACGCCCCTGGGCGGGTTGCCGCCGAAGCGGTGATTGCCTTGCCCAGCGGCACCTTGTGCATCGCCCCCGGCGAGCGCTGGACGTCGGCTTTGTTGGCTTACCTGGAAGGTGTCGAAGCCCTGCAGGCGCAATACCCGCAGTTCGCCCCACAGGTTCAGGGCGTGCACTCCAGGCGAGACGACAATGGCATCCGCAGTGTGGGTGTCTACGTGCTTGATTGAATCGGTGCTGGCGGACCCTACTCAAGCCGAGGGCGCCAGCGCAGCGCCATAGGCCAGGCGGTAGGCGCCAGGGGTGACGCCATAGGCTTGCTTGAATTGTCGTGTCAGGTGGCTCTGGTCGGCAAAGCCCAACAGGCAGGAGACCTCCAGCGCAGACGTCGCATGCCTGAGCAACTCCCGCGCCCGGCTCAGGCGACGCTGCTTGAGCCAGGCGTGGGGTGGCAGACCGGTGGCTTGGCGAAACACCCGGGCGAAATGAAACGGCGACAGGTTGACTGCACTGGCCAGCGCCTCAAGCGACGGCGGGTTGGCCAGTTGACTGTCGAGCAGCTCGCGAGCGCGCGCCACGGCCAGCGGTTCGCGGCCAGGCGCGGCGAGGTTCAGGCCAGGGCCCTGGGCGTGACGCTGCACCAGCATCAGCACCGCCTGGCGCCAGGCAGTCTGCTGCTGCAAGGCGCTGGCCTGGGCTTCGCACAACTGGTGCAGGTGGCTGAAGGCATGGGCCAGGGTCGGGTCATGGATGACGCTGTCCTTGAACAGCGGTACGCCCCGGCCAGACGCCTGCAATTCATCCAGCACGCCGGTGACCCGTTCGATATCCGGATAGAAACCGCGATAGCCCCAGCCCGCTTCATGGGCCTTGGCACCGGTGTGCAGTTCGTCGGGGTTGATCAGCACCATGCTGCCGACTGGCGCCAGGTGCTCACTGCCGCGATGACAGAAGCGCTGGGCGCCGGATTCGATCACGGTGAACACGTAGCCTTCGTGCACGTGCGGCGCGAAGCGCTGCTGCAGGTAACGGGCATGCAGCATCTCCACATCGCCCAATGCCTGCGCCTGCCACAGGTGTGTGCGCTCGCTCTGTGCCGCGCTCATGCCAGGCCTGTGCGCAGGATCAGGAACAGCCCCATGCTCAGCAGCAGGCTGAGCAGCACCCGGCCGGTCCACAGCATCAGCGCCACGGCGGCCAGGGCGCCGAGCAGATAGGGGTTCAACGGGCTCAGGTTGAGCTGATGCTCGGGCAGAAAGATGATCGGCCCGCAGATCGCCGTGAGCATGCCGGGTACGGCAAAGCCCAGAAACTGCCGCGCATTGGAGCTCAGCCGCAGCGGCAGGCGCGGTTCGAGAAATGCGTAGCGATTGAGAAACACCGCGATGCCCATTGCCACGATGAGCAGCCAGATCATCGACGTACCCCTTGCAGTTTCAGGCACACGAAGCCGGCCGCCATGCCCAGCAGGCCTGCCGCAACGAGCGCGGTTTCCCAGTGCCAGAGGCTGAACAGCACTGAGCAGAACAACGACACCAGCACACACACGGCGGTCGGCACATCGCGCACCCGTGGTGCGATCAGCGCGACGAAGGTGGCGACGATGGAGAAATCCAGGCCCAGGCCCTGCAAGTTGGGGATGCGCTGACCCAGCACGATGCCGGCGAAGGTGAACAGGTTCCAGGCGATGTAGAAGGTCAGCCCCACGCCCAGGGCATACCAGCGGTTGAACTGGCGTTCGTCGTGCTGGCTGATAAGGGCGAAAAACTCGTCGGTCAGCAGAAAACCCAGGCCCAGCCGCCAGCGCAGCGGCTGCACCGCCAGCAGCGGGCGCATCGACAGCCCGTACAGCAGGTGCTGCGAGGTCAGCAACAGGCAGGTGAGCAGGATCGACAGCAGGCCGGCTCCGCTTTTCAGCATGCCGATAGCCACCAGTTGCGCCGCTCCGGCGAACACGATGGCCGACAGACCCTGGCCCTGCCAGGCGCTAAGGTTGGCTTCGATGGCCATGGAGCCAGCCAGCAAGCCCCATGGGGCGACGGCCAGGCTCAGCGGCAAGATAGCGATGGCACCATGCAGAAAAGCCTGGCGGGCGAGAGCGGAAGGATTCATGGGCAGGACAACGACTGGACAAGGACGCTCAGCATGCCTGAACCCTCGAGACGCTGGCTTGAACGTTCTTGCTCAAGCCGCGCTTCAACGGTGGCTGGTGAGCAGGCGCTGGGCGCTGGCACAGCCGTTGATTTCCACGGCTTTTTGCAACAGCACCTGGCGCCTGCCAGGGTCGAGGTCACCGAGCAGGCGGTAGACCTCGGCCTGGAAATCGCGCTGGCGACCCCACTGCATCTGCAGACCCTGCGGACGACTGCGGCTACAGGCCAGCACCGCGGCAGGTTGCGGGTAGTACGAGGCGTACACCGTGGCCATGCCGGGCAGGGCGTCCAGCGCTTCGCGATAAGCCTGGCTGGCGTTGTAAGGCGGGCACCAGGTGGCGATGGCCGAGGCCGGCGGAGCGAAGCCCTGGCTCAGGCTTTGCTCCAGCAATGGGCAGGCGGCATCCGGGATCTGCGCCGCGGGCAGGTAGGTCATGTAGTACAGGGCCAGGCGATACTTGGCGACCGGGTGATCCAGGGCCACGGATTTTTTCAGCAAGGCTACCGCGGTGGGCAGGGTACGTGCCATGGCCTGACCCTGGCGGGTGAGTTCCGGATCGCTGTCGAGCACCGGCAGCAGCGGATTGCCCTCGCCCTGCGCGTCGGCTTGCTCGAGCAGCGGCAGCGCCTGCCGGTAGAGCAGGTCGGCATGGGCATCGATCTGCACTTCGAGCGCCTGCGCCGTGAGCGGAGCGCACAGCATCAGCAGCCACGTGGCCCGCGAGCGGCGAATCACAGGCCAGCTCCTGCTGCATGCGAAGTGCGCAAGGAGGCCTGTGGCAGGACAACGATTGGGGAATTCATGAATGACAAACGTATGCCTCAAGCCTGACAGGATCTGCGGCCTATTCTAGACACGCTTTGCGTAATGTCGGAAGTCCGGCTCATGGGAATCAGACGAGCTTGACCGGCAGGGCGTTGCGCGCCGGGTGTTTTTCCTGGGCCAGGCCCAGTTTTGCGGTGATGACCTTGGCCAGCGCGTTGTTGCCCAGGTCGTTGAAATGCAGCCGGTCGATGAACAGCTGCTCGGCGAATACCGGCGAGCTGCTGAGCATGCCGTTCATGTCGTAGCACGGCACGTCATCGGCCTGACGCTTGATGCGCCGGAAGAAACCTGCGTGGTGCTCGGCGCCGATTCCGACCAGCAACCCGTCGAACGGCTTGGCCTGCTGCTGCAGCGCGGCAAGCATGGCCTGCTCGGCGGCAGGCAGCACTTCCCGGCACCAGGGCAGCCACGGCTGCAGCATGAAGGTGAGGGTGGTGTCGCTGCCAGACAGTAGTTGCTGCCATTGTCGCAGGGTTCGACCGATGCTGTCGGCTGCGCGCATCAGTCGCTGCTCGGGCGGCGTGCAGGGGGCAGCGCTCGGCCGCGGCGGCGCCGACGGCTTGCGCCACCAGTGGCGCAGGCGTCGCCAGGTCGAATCGACAGGTGGCGGCACCTGTACGCCCTCGTGGAAAGTGCTGAGAAACTGCTCGCAGGCGCGCAGCTCGCTCTGCGCCGGGTCGCTGCCGATCAGTTCGGTCAGCGCTTCATGGGCCAGGGTGTTGAGCCCGCTGAGCAGCACCACGTGCCCGACCCTGCTCAGCCGGTGTTGGTGGGTGAGAAACAGCAGCAGCTCCTGGGTCGCGTTCAACCCGCATCCGGCCAGGCTCAGCCAGGCTTCGCCGGTAAGGGTGCAGAGGCAGGAGGCGACGGTGCGTTCATCGCAGCTGGCGCCGATGCCCTGAGCGGTCGAGCCGCCGACCAGCAGGTTGACCCGCGCCAGTCCGCCGCGGTCGGCCAGGGACAGCCGTTTGCCGGCCCAATGGCTGTAGCGCAGGCCAAGGGCGTCGGTGTTGAGGGTTGGCGAGCGGTAGTCACGTTCCTGCACGTACAGGGTCAGCGGCAGGCGCCTGTGGCCAAGCCTGATGAAACGCTGGTAGTCCTCGGCCAGCGCCGCCGCACTGGCGGCGCCCAGGTGGGCAGCGGTTATCGAAGGCTGACTCATCGCAGTACGACCTTCATTCCAGCAGCGCGCGCAGGTTGTACGCCAGGCCTACGGCGGCGATCAGCATCAGCATGACCCCGGACACCAGGGTGATCAGGCGGTTGCTGCGCGGCGAGGCGATCTTGCCGATGGCGAAAATGTACAGGCTCAGTACCGCGAAATCGATGGCGATCCACAGCAGCGACAGCACCACCATGCTTTTTTCGAACGACTCGGTGATCTGGATGAACTGCGGAAAGAAAGAAATGAAAAAGATGATGTCTTTGGGGTTCGAGATACCCACCATGAAGCCCTGCCACAGCCCCCCGCGCCCTGGGCGCGGCGCTGCATCCGGCGCGGGCTCTGCGCTGCGCGTCTGAGGCTGCAGGGCTTCTTTCAAGGTGCCGAAGGCGATATAGCCGATGAACAGGCAGCCCAGCAGGCTCATGCCGCTGAGCCAGGCCTGGTCGATGGCCGCGCTGGTCATGATGATCCAGGCTGCCGCAGCGATCAGCACCAGCGACGCCCAGTTGGTGCCCAGCGCGGTGAACAGCGCCTTGCGTGGGCCGGACGCGGCGGCGGTGTTGACGATCAGCGCCACCACCGGGCCGGGCGTGGCGATCAGCAGCAGGACGGTCAGGGCGTAGGTGGCGGTCAGCGCGGTATTCACGGTTCATTCTCGTTGAGGGTGTCGTCGGCATGCAGCGCGCGGAACGGACAGCGCTGCGGGTTCAGCGATCCGGGTTCCTGCAGCTGGTACTGCTGCCATTCGTAGTTATCCGCAGCGCCGAAGAAGCCAAGGCTCGCGGGGATGGTTCCATCGTTGTAATCAGCGACGCGCTGGCGAATGCGCTGGCGAATGCGTCGGCCGCTTTCGCTGTGGGCGCTGGCCACTTCGTCGAAGCTTTCTCTGGGATTGATGACGAAGACCGTATGCGCGCCCAGGTTGCGGCTTCTCATCAGGGCATGGCCGGGAAAGCTCATGTTGATGAACAGCGGCATGCCGTTGAAACAGAATGCCCATTGCGTGTCGTGCGGATCGCGGGCGACTTCATCCGGCCATGGGTAAGGGTCGAGGCGGTGCACCTGCTGCAGCACGTCCCAGGCCAATGACTGTTGATCGGCCAGGTCGCTGTCAGGCGCGGTCTGCAGAAACACCAGCAACGGGTTGCCGATGCGCTGCTTGAGGGCGATCGGCTGCAGCAGCTCGACGTAATTGCGCAAGCCATTGGCAATATCGGCCGCCAGCGCTTCGGCCCGGGCGAACACCAGATGGCAGGTTTGCCCGGCCACCGCCTTGCGCCCGAACAGACACGGAAAGCTCGGGTCGGCAAGGCGTGTGCGGAACTGGCGCAGCGCGGCGCAGGTCCAGTGCTGTTGATCGGCCGCATGTTCATCGGCAAGCTCTAGCGCATCCAGGCGATAGCATTTTCCATAACCCGTAAACATTATTCCCTCAAGGGCGTCGACCACTGCTCGCAGGCACCACGAAGGCGCCTGAGCTGGAGGTAGTAGGTATTCACGGCATTTTCAGAGATGGTCCGGGCGTTGTAAAACCGGTGGAACTATGACCTACTATTAGTTTTACTCATGATTAGGCGGTGCCGATGTCGGAACGCATCCAAGCTCTACATGCCCTGCGCGCATTCGAGGTGGCCTCTCGCTATGGCTCCTTCACCCGCGCCGCCCAAGAGCTGGCATTGACTCAGGGTGCGGTCAGCCATCACGTCAAGACCCTCGAGGATTTGTTCGGTTGCAGCCTGTTCGAGCGCCGCGGACCGAAGCTGCACCTGACCGAGCACGGCCGTTTGCTGGCCCAGGAACTCAAGGTCGGCTTCAAGATCATCGAAAACGCCTGCTCGCTGTTGCGCCAGGATCGCTACGGCCTGCGCCTGAAGGCACCTTCGACACTGACGGTGCGCTGGCTGTTGCGGGCCCTGGATGGCTTCAAGAAAGTCGACGACAACTGCAGCGTGCAGTTGTCGAGCGTGTGGATGGACATTGATTCGGTGGACTTCTACTCCGAGCCCTATGACTGCGCCATCCTGCTGGGCAACGGCCGCTTTGCCGCCGATGTGGAAAGCTGCAAGCTGTTCGATGAATGGCTGATTCCAGTCTGCCACCCGGACTACCTGCCCAGCCCGTCGCCTGATCTTTCGATACTGGCGCAATGCGAACTGCTGCATCCCTCACCGGATCGGCGCGACTGGCGGCGCTGGCTGGCACGCCTTGAAGCGCTGCACATCGGCCTCGACCAGGGGCAGGTGTTCGACACCCTCGATCAAGGCATTTCCGCCGCCCAGCAGGGCCTGGGCATCTCGGTGGTCGATCTGGTGCTGGCCAGTGCCGACCTTGCAGCCGGGCGCCTGATCACCCCGTTCAAGCAGGCGGTGTCGACCGGTGACGGCTATTACATGACCTGGCTCAAGGCCAGCCCCAAGGCGCGGCAGATGCACAAATTGCGCGACTACCTGCTCGGTCAGGTGCCGTCTGCGCTCAATCGCGACCTCAACTACCTCTACGACTGAGGCTGCGCCAGGCCTCAGTGCAGGTTGCGCCGCTCACTGACGCATGCGTTGGCGCGCTCGGCCAACTGGTCGAGATGTTCATCGCGCTGGGCTTCAGCGGCGATCATGGCCTGCTCGCCGTGTTGCTTGAGCAGGTAGGCATGAATCTGGCGAACTTCGACGGTCTGGTAGATCGGCGCGATGTCGAGACGACCGATCAATGCCCCACTGGGCTGGCCGGTGCTGCTCATCAGCACCTGCGGGCCGCTGGCCTGTACCACCTGCAGGCCCATGGCTTCGAACCAGGCCACCTGGTGCGCGAACGCGTTGAGTTCCAGGCGCGGGTAGCGAGCGTGCAGATCGGCCAGCAGCGCCCGCGCGATGCCTTGCCGGCGATGGGCGGGGTCGACTGCCATGAACGCCAGGGTACAGGCCTGAGCATCGTCACTGGCGGGAATCGCCAGGGCGAAGCCGAGCAGGCGTTCGGGCGCATCGGCGTCCAGCGCCAGGGTCAGCGTTACCGACAGACCGCGGGTGCCATCGAGTGCCTGCAGGTATTGATGCACTTCCAGGCCGACACCGTACTGGTACAGCGGGTACAACGGGTTGTCAGCACTGATGGCCACGCTGCTCAGCTCGCCAACATGGTCGATCACCAATTGACGAATCTGGTTCTGGAAGGATTCTGGGGGCACACCGTCGAGGCGGTGGAGGATGAACATCGCAGGTACGGCTCCGGCTGGACTGACTGACCTGCGCACGGCGGCGCAGGCCGGCCAGTCTACCGTTTTTCACGCGTTGGCGGGGCGGCTCCGACCTGCCTACCAGAGCGCCTTGGACGCCGCGCCGATGACCCGGGCGAATACCGTGATGGCGGCGTCGACTTCAGCTTCGCTGCTGTAGCGGCCCAGGCTGATACGCACGCTGCTGCGCGCCGCCTGCTCATCGAGGCCCAGCGCCAGCAGCACATGAGAGGCGGCGTTGCTGGCTGAATTGCAAGCCGAGGTGGACGACAGGGCCAGCTCGGTGCTCAGCGCCCCCGGGTTGAAGCCGGCGGCGGCGATGCGCAGGTTGAGGGTGTGCGGCACGCGCTGACGAATGCTGCCATTGACAGCCGTGCCGGGCAGCGCCAGCAGGCCTTCATGCAGGCGCTGGCTGAGCTGTTGCAGGCGCCGATGCTCGGTATCACCGGGTTCACCGGAGAGCTCGAAGGCATAGCCCATGCCGACGATCTGATGGCTGGCCAGCGTGCCCGAGCGCATGCCACGCTCGTGACCTCCGCCGTGCATCTGCGCACGCAGCAGCGCCTGTGCCCGCGGCCCGACATACAGCGCGCCAATGCCTTTGGGGCCATAGACCTTGTGTGCCGAGAACGACATCAGGTCTACCGCCTGACGACCAAGATCGATCTCCAGTTTGCCAACCGCCTGCGCCGCGTCGACGTGCAACAGGGCGCCGTGGGCGCGCACCAGCTCGCCAATCGCGGCGAAGTCGGTGAGGGTGCCCAACTCGTTGTTGACCGCCATCAACGACACCAGGCGGGTGTCGGCCCGCAGCGCGGCGCGCACCGTTTCGGGCTGAACAAGGCCGTCGGCATCGGGCAACAGGCGCGTGACCGTCCAGCCGCGCTGCTCGAGCTGCGCTGCGGTGTCCAGTACGGCCTTGTGCTCCAGCGCGCTGGTCAGCAGGTGCCCCGGTTGCGCGAAGGCCTCGGCGATGCCTTTGAGCGCCAGGTTGTTCGACTCGGTGGCGCCGGAGGTCCAGACGATCTGTTCTGCCGCGGCCTTGATACGGCTGGCCACCTGGTGCCGCGCCTGCTCGACCCGTGCCCGCGCCGCGCTGCCATAGGCATGCCCTGAGGAGGCTGGATTGCCGAACTCACTGTGACGACCCAGACAGGTGAGCATCATCTCGATGACGCGGTCATCGACGGGCGTGGTGGCGGCGTAATCGAAATACAGGGGCGATGGCGAGTTCATGGCGCTGTGCAGGTCCGTGCAGGGTGAAAGGTGCAGGTGAGGGGGACATGCTACGGGGCGAGGAGGGCAAAGGTTTTTCGTTTTTTCGCTCTGTTGGTCGCCGTGGCGGAACAGAATTTCGGAAATATCCGCTTGCGCAGAAAATTCATCCTGAACTGCACACCATTGGGTTCAAACAGATATCCCAGTGTCGCTCAGGTAGAAGTGCAGGTCGTTCGTAGGCGCTTTACTGGGTGCACAACAACGATAACGCTGCCCATCTGCAGCACACCCTACAGGCTGCCTATGGAAACCGGAGAGCACGCGCATGTCCGTCACACATGAGGTCCCCCCAGCCACCCTTCGCCGGGTAATCGCCGCATCAGCGGTAGGCAATTTCGTCGAGTGGTTCGACTTTGCGGTTTATGGCTTTCTCGCCACCCTGATCGCCAGCCAGTTCTTCGCCAGCTCCGATCCAGGCGTCGGTCTGCTCAAGACCTTCGCGGTGTTTGCCGTGGCCTTCGCCCTGCGCCCGCTGGGCGGGGTGGTGTTCGGCGCGCTCGGTGATCGGCTTGGACGCAAGCGCGTGCTGTCGATGACCATCCTGATGATGGCCGGCTCGACCACCTTGATCGGGCTGTTGCCCACCTATGCCAGCATCGGCTTGCTGGCCCCCGTGCTGTTGACCCTGGCGCGCTGCATTCAGGGCTTTTCCGCAGGCGGCGAATACGCCGGTGCCTGCGCTTACCTGATGGAACACGCGCCTCGGGAAAAACGTGCCTTCTACGGCAGTTTCGTCCCCGTTTCGACCTTTTCCGCCTTCGCCTGCGCCGCGGTGCTGGCCTATGGTCTGGAGGCCAGCCTGTCGGCCGAAGCGATGGCCAGCTGGGGATGGCGCATACCGTTTCTGGTCGCCGCACCCCTGGGCCTGGTAGGGCTGTATCTGCGCTGGCGCATGGAGGAAACCCCGGCGTTTCGCGCGGCCATGGCCGAAGGCAAGCAGCATGAACATTCACCGCTCAAGGACACCCTACGCCACCATGGACGCACGATCTGCAACCTGGGTGCGTTCATTTCATTGACGGCGCTGTCGTTCTACATGTTCACCACCTACTTCGCCACCTACCTGCAACTGGTCGGCAACCTGAGTCGTGCGCAGTCGCTGTTGGTGACCACGGTGGCCTTGCTGTTCGCCGCCGGCGGCTGCCCGCTGGCCGGCGCGCTGTCCGACCGATTCGGTCGGCGCCGGACCATCATGTTCACCTGCTTCTGGGTCATCGCCTGCGTGTTCCCGGCCTATTGGCTTGCCAGTTCGGGGTCGTTGTCCTACGCATTGGTGGGTGTCATTCTGCTCGCCGTCGGGGCACTGACCAGTGGTGTCGTCACCGCTGCCTTGCTTTCGGAGAGCTTCCCCACCCGCAGCCGCTACACCGCTTCGGCCATCACGTACAACGTCGCCTACACGCTGTTCGGCGGCACCGCGCCGCTGGTCGCAACCTGGCTGATCAGCCAGACCGGCAGCAGCCTGGCGCCAGCGTTCTACTTGGTGGTAATCGCCTTGCTGGCGCTGGTGGGCGGTCTGGCATTGCCGGAAACCTCACGCGTGTCTCTGCATGATGAGAGCCCCCATGCAGGCAACACGCCGCGCGCCGCCGCCTCAGGTGCGTAACACCTCGGCAAGCAGGGTGCACACCTGCTGCGCGGAGTAGGGCTTGGCCAGAAAGGCGAAGCCCGCATGCCCACCTTCGGCGACAGCCTCGCTGTAGCCGGAGGTGAGGATAACTGGCAGGTCGGAATAGCGCGTGCGAATTTCCCGTGCCATCGCCAGGCCGCCCATGCCGGGCATCAGCACATCGGAAAATACCGCATCGAACGGCACCTGCGCATGCTCCAGCTGCACCAGAGCATCTTCGCCGCAGTCGGCCCAGCTCACCTGGAAGCCGTGCTCGCTGAGGATCTGCGTGGTGAAGTTGCCGACGTCGGGGTTGTCTTCCACCACCAGTATCCGTTTGGCTGAGGTCTGGCCGACGCCGGCCTGAGCCTGCGCCAGGCTGCTTGCCGGTGCCGCCTGCGGGGCGCTGGTCTGCGGCAGGTAGAGCATGAAGGTCGCACCTTGGCCTGGCTCGCTGCTCACCTGCACGTCGCCACCCGATTGTCGGGCGAAGCCGAACACCTGAGACAAGCCCAGGCCGGTGCCCTGTCCCAGCGCCTTGGTGGTGAAGAATGGATCGAAGATGCGTTCGAGCAGCTCTGGCTCGATGCCTGGGCCCTGATCGATCACCTCGATGGCGGCGAACGGTCCCGCCGGGCTTGGTTGGCCCGGCAGGTCGAGCCGGTGGTTGGCCGTCAGGCGCAGGCGCAAAGTGCCTTCGCCGGACATGGCATCACGGCCATTGATGACCATGTTGATCAGCGCAGTTTCCAATTGGCCAAGATCGGCGCAGATGTAGCAGGGCGTTTGCGGTAGCTCGAGCAATACCTGCAGCCTTGCACCGGTGACGGTATCGAGCATTTCACTGATCGCCGAGAGCCGTTGCCCGGCGTCGAATACCTGCGGGCTGAGGGCCTGGCGGCGGGCGAAGGCCAGCAGTTGGCCGGTGAGTTTGGCGCCGCGCTCGACGGTGTCGACCATGGTCTTGAGGTAGCGGCTGCGGCGCTCTGCTTCCAGCTCCGGGCGTTGCAGAAAGTGCAGCGACGAGCGAATGATCGTCAGCAGGTTGTTGAAGTCATGGGCGACACCGCCTGTGAGCTGGCCGATCGCCTCGAGCTTCTGGCTCTGGCGCAGCACCGCCTCGGTGTGCAGTAGCTGGTCGGTGCGCTCTCGCACACGTTGCTCGAGGGTGGCGTTGAGGGCCTCCATGGCGGCCATGGTGTCGCGCACTTCGAGATGGGCTTGAATGCGCTGGATGTGCGCCCAGCTGCGCTCGATCACCTCGCCTATCAAGGCCTGGTCGGCGCCGGTCCAGCGCCGTGGCTGATTGTCGTGGACCGCCATCAGCGCGGTCAGGCGACCTTCCTTGATCAACGGCATGCACACGGTGGCGCGTGCGCCGAGTTCGCTGAACGTCGCGGCCGCTTCAAGGGGCAATTCGCGCAGAGTATCGTTGATCACCAACGGCAGCCCGTCGCGCAGGCGCTTGAGTGGCAGCTCACCAAAATCCCTCAGGCGGTAGCGGCCAAGCAGGTTGGTCGAGGCATCGGCGACCCATTCGCCGCTGATGGTGAAACCGTCCTGATCGTCGTCCATCAGCGCGTAGGCGCAACTGCTCAATTGCAGGTATTGCCCGAGCATTTGCGTGCTGATGTCGAGAATGCGCGCAGGATCGGTGGCGTTGGCGACCGCGCGGCTGAGGCTATCGAGAAAATTCAGCCGCTGGTTGGCGAGTACGGTAGGGGTGGTTTCGGCGACCGTGTCGAGCATGCCCACGATGGTTCCGTCGGCGTCACGGATGGGGCTGTAGCAAAAGGTGAAATAGGCCCGTTCGGGGCGTGCCTGGCGCTCGATCAGCAAGGGGAAGTCCTGAATGAACACCGCTTCGCCACTCAGTGCATGGCTGACCATCGGGCCGATGTCACTCCAGGCTTCCTGCCAGACCTCACTGAACGGGCGACCAATGGCCAAAGGCTTGTCGCCGAGGATTTCGGTAAAGGCGTCGTTGTGCAGGGTGATCAGTTGCTCGCCCCACAGAATCGCCTGGGGAAATCGCGAGGCCAGGCACAGTGCAACGCTGGTGCTGAGCACTTGCGGCCAGTCATGCAGTGGCCCCAAGGGTGTAGCGGACCAGTCGTGGTGTCTGATCCGCTCTGCCATCTCGCCACCGCCCGCCAGCCACTTTGCCATGATCGCGCACATCCCTTTACCAAACCCGTTGAAATCGCTGTGGCGTCTCGCTCCACGCACACGCATGCCTTTGTCAGCGCTGCGCGGCGCAGTTTACCGCGCTCCGGGAAGCTTGGCGTAGTGGAGTCTGGAGGGATTTGATGGCGTGGAGTGTTGGCCTGTAGCAGAGGGAGGTGGCGCAGCCGCCGTACAGCAAGCGGCCGAGCCAGTGTTGCAGGGGGTGCGAACTCAGTACTCCCAGAAAATACGCTGCAACTCTTTGCTGTCCTGGGTCTTGGTCATGGCGACCATGGCCAGAATGCGGGCTTTCTGCGGGTTCAGATCGTGAGCGACGACCCAGTCGTTCTTGTCGTCAGGCTGCTCGGCGTTGCGCAGTACGAAACCGCCTTGGTTGACGTGGGAAGAACGGATGATCTGCACACCGTTATGACGAAGCTCCTGCAGCGCAGGCACCACCCGCGACGACACCGAGCCATTGCCCGTGCCTGCGTGGATCAGCGCTTTGGCGCCGTTCTGGGCCAAGGCTTTGTAGGCGGTATCGCTCACATTGCCGTAGCCGTAGGCGATATCTACCGCGGGCAGGCTGGTGATTTGCTTGATATCGAACTCGGAATTGATGGTGTGGCGCTTGGCTGGCAGGCGGAACCAGTACGACTTGCCTTCCACGACCATGCCCATTGGGCCCCAGGCGCTCTTGAACGCTTCGGTCTTGATGTTCACCGACTTGCTCACATCGCGACCCGACTGGATCTCGTCGTTCATGGTCACCAGCACGCCTTTGCCCCAGGACTGTTTGTCCCCGGCCACCGCGACGGCGTTGTACAGGTTGAGCATGCCATCGGCGGACATCGCCGTGCCTGGGCGCATCGAGCCGACCACCACGATTGGCTTCTCGGTTTTTTCGACCAGGTTAAGGAAATAGGCGGTCTCTTCGAGGGTGTCAGTGCCATGGGTGATGACGATGCCGTCCACATCCGGGCTGTCGGCCAGTTCGGCGACTCGTTTGGCGAGTTTGAGCAAGTCGTCATTGCCGATGCTTTCCGAGGCGATCTGCATGACCTGCTCGCCGCGCACGTTGGCCAGATCGGCCAGTTCCGGGACGCCTGCGATGAGTTTGTCGACGCCCAATTTAGCCGCCTGGTAGGTCGCGCTGTTGGCAGCGCTGGCACCAGCGCCGGCAATGGTGCCGCCTGTGGCAAGAATCACCACATTGGCGCGTTTTTGTTGGGTTTGTGCTTCCTGGGCCGAAACACCGGCCGGGATCAGCAAGAACAGCGCCAGCGCGCTGGGGGCAAAAGTCTTCAGTGCAGCATTCATTATTGTTGGCTCTCTTTTCCGTTGAGATAGCGGTTGCTGTATCGCCTGCACGGCCACGCAGTTTTCGTACCAGCTGCGAGACGCCGGCGGATTTTCCACGGCAGCGGGCCGAATAGGGCGTTGTTTTGCTTCAACGGGTCGAATGCTGGAGGGCGGGTGTTCGGAATTCCGACCGGCCTGGTAGTTGGCGGTCGGATTTCCGATTAGAGGAGGCGTTAGCGAGCTCTGCTGGCACAGCCTTCGGTCAGGTCGCCGAAGCGGTGGCTGGATCATCTTGAGTGGCCGGCGCATGCCGCTCGATGACCTGCTCGATGAAACCGCGTGCGGCGTCGCTGCCCAGTTCACGCACCAGCAGGTCGACGGCGATGAGCATCAACTCCTCTGGGCTCGCCGGGCTGTAGGCGCGATGGCCGCCGGCCAGTTTGACCTTGATGTCGGCATCGATGGTGATGGTACTCATGTGCGGCTCTCGTAGCGGGCGCGGATAAGGCATTCAAGCGCGGCCACTGCATGCAGCAGCTGGCTCGGCGGCTTTTATTGCATTGAATCATGCCCTTGCAGCGCAGGCTCTGCGACCAAGGCATCAGTTCAATACTGGCAAAGTTATCATGTCGTGCAAAATCCAGTCACGATTACCTTGACGCCCAGCCGCTTCAGAACGGGCAGAATTGCACGATTTTGCAACGAAAAGAGCTCAGGCCTGTCGCATTAGGCAGATTCCGTTACTGATTAGGAGGATTCATGGTTGGTACTCGCGCTTGTTTGGCCTCGCTACTGGTGCTGGCTGCCCTTGCCGGTTGCAGCAGCGGCGGCACCACGGACGCAGGCCAGGGTGCAGCCCCGGCTGCAGGCTCCGCGCAGAGCAATGATGGTCGTTGTCAGTCCAGTGCTGCCGACTTCGCCATCGGCAAACAGGGTACGCCTGCACTGCTTGAGCAGGCGCGTGAGGCGAGCGGGGCGCAGATTGCCCGGCTGCTCAAGCCGCACGACATGGTGACCCTGGAGTATCGCTCGGAGCGCCTGAATCTCAACGTCAACGAGCAGGGTGTGGTCAATCGCGTCAACTGCGGATGACGTGTTTCGAGCTTATCGAGGTCAACAAAAAACCCGCCGTCACTGGCGGGTTTTTTGTAGGACGAGCCGAATTATTCCGGACGAACCTGCGCTGCTTGCATGCCTTTCTGGCCACGCTCAGCGACGAACGAAACGGTCTGGCCTTCTTTCAAAGACTTGAAACCGTCGCTTTCGATGGCTTTGAAGTGAACGAACAGGTCGTCGCCGCCGCCTTGTGGGGTGATGAAGCCGAAGCCTTTCTCATCATTGAACCATTTAACGGTGCCGGTTTGGCGATTGGACATGGGGTGGATCTCCAGACATTAGTTTTTTCAGTAGTGCAATGTTGCCGAGGCTACTGTGCACGAGGAGCATGATAGTTCATTTCCTCGCTTCTAGCGCCAATTACCTTGTCTGAACATTGACTGACATCAATTACGGCGCAGATTTTCTCGCGACGTCGTGCTCAGCTTTTCTTCGAACAGGCCATGACTACGGCGGCTTGCGCGCGTTCGACCAGCGGCGGCTCAGGGTTTTTTCCATTCAAGCTCTCGAGCTCGTCGTCACTGAATTCTTTCTCCAGCACCTTCGCGCCGCACTCGCAGTGCTGCTTGGCGGCCTGAGCGCTGAGGCCCTGGCTGGTGGACGACTCGATGCAGGTCTGGGTATACGTGCTTTCGGTGCCTGGGGGGAATTTGCCGGCATTGGCTGCCAGGGGCAGTGACAGCGCAGTCGCAGCGACGATGGCCAGAAGCGGTTGAAGTCGCATAGCTTGAAACTCCTTTGGGTTGATCAACGATAGTGGGGTCAGTAGGTCAGAGGGGAAACACGCCCAAAGAGTTCACCGCCGGCGATGGCATTCAAATAATCCTGCGGCATCGCAAACCCGCGTGCTAGCATGCTCGGCTCGCAGCGCGCCAGTGATGGTGCGCTGGCGATCCGATCATCATTCTTTTCCAGTCACTCTGGTTCGCTCCTGACAAGCCGAAAGGCTTCTGCCACTGTGAGGCAGGCTTCGCTTCAGCGAGGGCAGGTCGGATCTTGTACTGGCTCATCCCAACCCACGTGACCTTTGGTAGGGGTCACCACTAGGAGAGGAGGCGCCATGCCCACCATTACTCTTCCCGATGGCAGTCAGCGTTCGTTCGACGACGCCGTAACCGTGGCTCAAGTTGCCGCATCCATTGGCGCAGGTCTGGCCAAGGCCACCTTGGCCGGCAAGGTCGATGGCAAGCTGGTCGATGCCTGCGAGCTGATCGAGCGCGATGCCACGCTGCAAATCATCACCCCCAAAGACGAAGAGGGACTGGAGATCATCCGTCACTCGTGCGCCCACCTGATCGGTCATGCGGTCAAGCAGTTGTATCCGACCGCGCGCATGGTGATCGGTCCTGTGATCGACGAAGGCTTCTATTACGACATCGCCTACGAGCGTCCCTTCACTCCGGACGACCTGGCAGCGATCGAGAAGCGCATGCATCAGCTGATCGACAAGGACTACGACGTCATCAAGAAGATGACGCCGCGCGCCGAGGTCATCGAGGTGTTCGCCGCCCGTGGCGAGGAATACAAGCTGCGTCTGGTCGAAGACATGCCCGACGAGCAGGCCATGGGTCTGTACTATCACGAAGAGTACGTGGACATGTGCCGCGGCCCACACGTGCCGAACACCCGCTTCCTCAAGGCATTCAAGCTGACCAAGCTGTCGGGCGCCTACTGGCGTGGCGATGCCAAGAACGAGCAGTTGCAGCGCGTGTATGGCACCGCCTGGGCTGACAAGAAGCAGCTGGCCGCCTATATCCAGCGCATCGAAGAAGCGGAAAAGCGCGATCACCGCAAGATCGGCAAGCAGCTCGATCTGTTCCACCTGCAGGAAGAAGCACCGGGCATGGTGTTCTGGCACCCGGACGGCTGGACCGTCTATCAGGTGCTCGAGCAGTACATGCGCACCGTGCAGCGCATCAACGGCTATCTGGAAATCAAGACCCCGCAAGTGGTCGATCGGATTCTCTGGGAGCGCTCCGGGCACTGGTCGAACTATGCGGAAAACATGTTCACCACCTCGTCCGAGAGCCGCGACTATGCGGTCAAGCCGATGAACTGCCCGTGTCACGTGCAGGTGTTCAACCAGGGTCTGAAGTCGTACCGCGACCTGCCGCTGCGTCTGGCCGAGTTCGGCGCCTGTCACCGTAACGAACCCTCCGGCGCGCTGCACGGCATCATGCGCGTGCGCGGCTTCACTCAGGACGACGCGCATATCTTCTGCACCGAAGAGCAGGTGAAGAAGGAAGCGGCCGACTTCATCAAGCTGACCCTGGATGTGTACAAGGACTTCGGCTTCACCGATATCGCCATGAAGCTCTCCACCCGTCCCGCCAAGCGGGTAGGTTCCGAAGAGCTGTGGGACCGCGCGGAAACCGCGTTGGCCGACGCCTTGAACGAATCGGGTCTGGAGTGGGAATACCAGCCGGGCGAGGGCGCTTTCTACGGTCCGAAGATCGAGTTCACCCTGCGCGACTGCCTTGGCCGGAACTGGCAGTGCGGCACCTTGCAGTACGATCCGAACCTGCCCGAGCGTCTGGATGCCAGCTACATTGCCGAAGACAACGCCCGCAAGCGTCCGGTCATGCTGCACCGCGCCATCCTGGGCTCGTTCGAGCGCTTCATCGGCATGCTCATCGAGCATTACGCCGGGGTCTTCCCGGCCTGGCTGGCGCCGACCCAGGCGGTGATCATGAATATCACCGACAAACAGGCCGATTTCGCCCTCGAGGTGGAAAAAATGTTGGCCACCGAGGGCTTCCGTGCCAAGTCCGACTTGAGAAATGAAAAGATCGGCTTTAAAATCCGCGAGCATACTTTGCTCAAGGTCCCGTTCCTTTTGGTTATAGGGGATCGCGAAGTCGAAACGCAAACCGTTGCCGTGCGCACCCGCGAAGGCGCAGACCTGGGCTCAATGCCGGTCGCGCAGTTCGCCGCCCACCTTTCGCAAGCGGTTTCCCGGCGTGGTCGCCAAGAATCGGAGTAATGACTATTAAGCGTGATATGAGAAACGATAAACGAGCTGCACCGAAGGCCCCGATCAACGAGAATATCTCGGCACGCGAGGTTCGGTTAATTGGTGCTGACGGCGAGCAGCTAGGCATCGTCTCGATCGAAGAAGCGCTTCGTATCGCTGAAGAAGCGAAGCTGGATCTGGTAGAGATTTCTGCTGACGCCGTACCGCCTGTCTGCAAAGTCTTGGACTACGGCAAAAGCCTGTTCGAGAAAAAGAAGCAGCAGGCGGCGGCCAAGAAGAACCAGAAGATCATCCAGATCAAAGAAATCAAGTTTCGTCCAGGGACGGAGGATGGAGATTATCAGGTAAAACTACGCAACCTGATACGTTTCCTAAGTGATGGGGACAAGGCCAAGATCTCTCTGAGATTCCGTGGTCGTGAGATGGCCCACCAGGAGCTGGGCATGGAACTGTTGAAACGGGTCGAAAATGACCTGATCGAATACGGTACCGTTGAGCAGCATCCGAAGATGGAAGGACGCCAGCTTATGATGGTCATCGCCCCCAAGAAAAAGAAGTAACCTCCCGGGCACGGCAGGCCTGATGGTTATGTGTAATTTTATCGAATGCGGAGTTCCAACATGCCAAAAATGAAAACCAAGAGCGGTGCTGCGAAGCGTTTCCTGAAAACGGCAACCGGCTTCAAGCACAAGCACGCTTTCAAGAGCCACATCCTGACCAAAATGTCGACCAAGCGTAAGCGTCAACTGCGCGGTAGCAGCATGCTGCATCCGTCTGACGTCGCAAAAGTCGCGCGCATGCTGCGCGTTCGTTAATTCTGGTCAAAGATAGAGGAAGTTACTCATGGCTCGTGTAAAGCGCGGCGTCATCGCTCGCAAGCGTCACAAAAAAATCCTGAAACTGGCTAAAGGCTACTACGGCGCTCGTTCGCGCGTATTCCGTGTTGCCAAGCAGGCTGTCATCAAGGCTGGTCAATATGCCTACCGTGACCGTCGCCAGAAAAAACGTCAGTTCCGCGCACTGTGGATCGCTCGTATCAACGCCGGTGCACGCACCAACGGCCTGTCGTACAGCCGTTTGATCGCTGGCCTGAAAAAAGCGTCGATCGAAATCGACCGCAAGGTTCTGGCTGACCTGGCAGTGAACGAAAAAGCGGCGTTTGCTGCAATTGTCGAGAAAGCTAAAGCCGTTCTGGCTTAAGTACCCACGACAATCATCCGCTGGCGCGTCGCGCTGGCGGGTGTAGAACGTCATCGATAGGGGAAGAGCCTTCAAAAGCTCTTCCCCTATTTTTGTATCTGGAGTCTGTACATGGAAAACCTGGATGCGCTGGTCTCCCAAGCCTTAGAGGCCGTGGAACGCGCTGAAGACATCAATACCCTGGAACAGATCCGGGTCCAGTTTCTCGGCAAGAAAGGCGAGCTGACTCAGGTGATGAAGACCCTGGGTAACCTGCCTGCCGATGAGCGCCCCAAGGTCGGCGCGCTGATCAACGACGCCAAGGAACGCGTCACTGTAGTGCTCAACGCTCGCAAGACAGCGTTCGAAGCGGCTGAGCTGAATGCCCGTCTGGCGGCTGAGCGTATCGACGTCACTTTGCCGGGCCGCGGGCAGACCACCGGTGGTCTGCACCCAATCACCCGTACCCTTGAGCGCATCGAACAGTTCTTCACTCATATCGGCTACGGCATTGCCGAGGGCCCTGAGGTCGAAGACGACTACCACAACTTCGAAGCGCTCAACATCCCCGGCCACCACCCGGCGCGGGCGATGCATGACACCTTCTATTTCAATGCCAACATGCTGCTGCGCACGCACACCTCGCCAGTGCAGGTGCGCACCATGGAGTCCAGCCAGCCGCCCATTCGCATCGTCTGCCCAGGGCGGGTCTACCGCTGCGACTCGGATATCACCCATTCGCCGATGTTCCACCAGGTCGAAGGCCTGTTGATCGACCGCGACATCAACTTTGCCGATCTCAAAGGCACCATCGAAGAGTTTCTCCGGGTGTTCTTCGAGAAGGAACTGGCGGTGCGTTTTCGTCCATCCTTCTTCCCGTTCACCGAGCCGTCCGCCGAGGTGGATATCCAGTGCGTCATGTGCTCGGGCCAGGGCTGCCGGGTGTGCAAGCAGACCGGCTGGCTGGAAGTGATGGGCTGCGGCATGGTGCATCCGAACGTGCTGCGCATGTCGGGCATCGATCCGGAAACCTTCCAGGGCTTCGCGTTCGGCATGGGTGCCGAGCGTCTGGCGATGCTGCGTTACGGCGTCAATGATTTGCGTCTGTTCTTCGACAACGACCTGCGGTTCCTCGCGCAATTCCGCTAGGCCCGTACCTGACGCACATTTAGGAGAGCAGCATGAAATTCAGTGAACAGTGGCTGCGTGGTTGGGTCAACCCGCAAGTCTCCCGCGACGATCTGGTCGCACGCCTGTCCATGGCCGGCCTGGAAGTCGACAGCGTTACGCCTGCCGCCGGCCAGTTCAGCGGCATCGTGGTCGGTGAAATCCTTGCCACCGAACAGCACCCGGACGCCGACAAGCTGCGCGTCTGCCAGGTCAGTGACGGCAAGGAGGCTTTCCAGGTCGTGTGCGGCGCGCCAAATGCGCGCCCAGGCATCAAGATTCCATTCGCCATGATCGGTGCCGAGCTGCCCGGCGACTTCAAGATCAAGAAGGCCAAGCTGCGCGGCGTAGAGTCGTTTGGCATGCTCTGTTCGGCAGCCGAGCTGCAGATCAGTGAGGAAAACGACGGCTTGCTGGAGCTTGCCAGCGACGCGCCAGTCGGTGAGGACATCCGTCAGTATTTGAGCCTGGACGATGCCAGCATCGAGATCGGTCTGACCCCCAACCGCGGCGACTGCCTGTCGATCGCGGGCCTGGCGCGCGACGTCAGCGCGCTGTACGACGTTGCCGTGCAACGGCCGGAAGTGCCAGCGGTGCTCGCCAGTCACGATGAAGTGCGCTCGGTCGAGGTAACTGCGCCTGCCGCCTGCCCGCGTTACCTGGGCCGCGTCATCCGTAACGTCGATCTGTCCAGGCCGACCCCGTTGTGGATGGTCGAGCGTCTGCGTCGCAGTGACGTGCGCAGCATCGATGCTGCCGTCGACATCACCAACTATGTGATGCTCGAGCTCGGTCAGCCGATGCATGCCTTCGACCTCGCCGAAATCAACGGCGGCATTCGTGTGCGCATGGCTGAAGAGGGCGAGAAGCTTGTGTTGCTCGACGGCCAGGAAGTGGCATTGCGCAGCGATACGCTGGTGATTGCCGACCACGCGCGGCCGCTGGCCATTGCTGGGGTGATGGGCGGGGAGCACAGCGGCGTCGATACCGAGAAGACCCGCGATCTGTTCCTCGAGAGCGCATTCTTCGAGCCTGTATCGGTTGCCGGCAAGGCCCGTTCGTACGGCCTGCATACCGATGCATCGCATCGTTTCGAGCGCGGCGTGGATTCACAATTGGCCCGTGAAGCGATGGAGCGCGCCACGCGTCTGATCATCGAGATCGTCGGTGGTGAAGCAGGCCCGGTGATTGAAAGTGTCAGTGCCGAACACCTGCCGCATATCGCACCCATCACCTTGCGCGCCGAACGCGTCAGCCAGATGCTGGGCATGGACATGCAGCCTGCGCAAATCGAGCAGTTGCTCAATGCGCTGGGCCTGTCGACTCAGGCCGATGGGGCAGGGCAGTGGACTGTCACAGTGCCAAGCCATCGTTTCGATGTCAGCCTGGAAGTCGACCTGATCGAGGAGCTTGCCCGGCTGTACGGCTACAACCGTCTGCCAGTGCGCTACCCGCAGGCGCGCCTGGCGCCGCAAGCGCGCCCCGAGTCGCGCAGCGAGCTGCCAACCCTGCGCCGCCTGCTGGTGGCTCGTGGCTACCAGGAAGCGATCACCTACAGCTTCATCGATACGAAGTTGTTCGAGCTGTTCAATCCTGGCGTCGAGCCGCTGCTACTGGCCAACCCTATCTCCAGCGACATGGCGGCCATGCGTGGCTCGTTGTGGCCAGGCTTGGTCAAGGCGTTGCAGCACAACCTGAACCGCCAGCAAGACCGTGTGCGTTTGTTCGAGAGTGGTCTTCGCTTCGTTGGCCAACTGGGCGAGCTCAAGCAAGAGCCCATGATCGCAGGTTTGATCAGCGGTAGCCGACTGCCCGAAGGCTGGGCCAATGGTCGTGACAGCGTCGACTTCTTCGATATCAAAGCTGATGTCGAAGCGGTGCTGGGGTATGCCGGGGCGCTGCATAGCTTCACCTTCACCGCCGCGCAGCATCCAGCCCTGCATCCTGGTCAAACCGCTCGAATCGAGCGCGATGGCAAGGAAGTCGGCTACATTGGCGCATTGCACCCCGAGCTGGCTAAAGCGCTTGATCTGGATCGTCCGGTATTTGTTTTCGAGATGATTCTGGCGCAAGTTGTCGAAGGGCAACTTCCGGCATTCAGCGAGCTGTCGAAGTTCCCCGAAACCCGTCGCGACCTCGCCTTGATCGCAGGCCGTGAAGTGGCGGCGCACGAGGTGCTCGACATCATTCGTGACAATGCTGGGCAATGGCTGACGGACCTTAGGCTGTTTGATGTCTATCAAGGTAAAGGTATTGATCCTGATAGAAAAAGCCTGGCGGTCGGCTTGACCTGGCAGCATCCATCACGCACTCTTACCGACGATGAGGTGAACGCCACCCTGCAAACCATTCTCACCTCGCTCGAACAAAGGTTGAACACCACGTTAAGGAAATAGCGTATGGGTGCTCTGACGAAAGCTGAGATGGCCGAACGGCTGTACGAGGAGCTGGGGCTCAACAAGCGCGAAGCCAAAGAATTGGTCGAGTTGTTTTTCGAAGAAATTCGCCACGCACTTGAAGATAACGAGCAGGTCAAGTTGTCCGGTTTCGGCAACTTTGATCTTCGCGACAAACGTCAGCGGCCGGGCCGCAACCCCAAGACTGGGGAAGAGATCCCGATCACCGCACGCCGAGTCGTCACCTTTCGTCCAGGGCAGAAACTGAAAGCCCGGGTTGAGGCCTATGCTGGAACCAAGCCATAACGACGAGCTGCCCCCCATTCCGGGCAAACGCTACTTCACCATCGGTGAAGTTAGCGAGCTTTGCGCGGTAAAACCGCACGTGTTGCGGTACTGGGAACAGGAATTTCCACAGCTCAACCCGGTCAAGCGCCGCGGGAATCGCCGGTATTATCAGCGCCAGGACGTGCTGATGATCCGCCAGATCCGCGCCCTGCTTTACGATCAGGGCTTCACCATCGGCGGCGCCAGGCTGCGCCTGTCCAGCGATGAAGCCAAGGAAGACACGACTCAGTACAAGCAGCTGATTCGACAGATGATTGTCGAGTTGGAGGATGTGCTGGTAGTGCTGAAGAAGTAGGCCCGATCCATCGATGAAAGTTTTTTGAGAAAAAGCTTTCATTTATCAAAAGGTTAGGGTACATTTCTTCCCGTTCTCGGCAATATCGAGAACAGTTCGGGGCGTAGCGCAGCCCGGTAGCGCACTTGCATGGGGTGCAAGGGGTCGAGTGTTCGAATCACTCCGTCCCGACCAAAATACCCTAGAAAATCCAGTCACTTAGCGGTGACTGGATTTTTTTATGGGCGAGTGTGCGCAAAGAATGCGCAAAACTCGCGCAAAACTATTGGGCGATATCGCCGTTACCCAGCCACGCTCAACCTTCCTCTTAATGTCTGGTCATGCCTTCGGTCGCATGGCCAGCGATCTTTTGAACGTCTTTTCCAGCTTGCTTGTACAGGTCTAGGGAGAGGGCGCACACCTCAGCACCCAGCAGGCAGCTTCGCGGTTGAATCAATGCGTAAAGGTACGGCGTTGCTGGAGCATCCAGCATTTCCCTGTGGCAAGCATTCTCGTCTGGAAGGGTCTCCGGGGTAAGTAGACCGCTACACCGGACAGTTATTCACCAAGGGATCGAACGCACTGTTTGGTAATTTGGGCTCTTCCTGCGTTCAAGGGGGAGCGTAGTCCATGTGGAAATTTCCTACACATTCGATTTACATCGCCGCAGCCTCGCCTTACCATCGACGCCAATGAGAATCATTAACGGTATCGGTCAGGCTCGAGGGCATGCTTATGGACCATCGAGAAGCGACGCACACCCAACTGCAAATCACCAGTAAGGGCCTGCAGCTTCAACCGGGGCTCATCGTCAACCTGACTTGCGCCAATCCCGATAACACCAGCGTCACGCGGACGTCCTACCAGCACACCAGCGAGTACATCCACTTCAATTGCCTGTTGCAGGGCAACTTTCAGGCGAAGGTCAGAAACCACGAGATCTCGCTATCACCCGGTGACCTCAACGTGGGGTATGCCAATGGCGAACACTTCAATGTGGCCCATTGCTCTGACCTGTCCAATATCGAGCTGCTGGTCGATCCTCAATTGTTGTTGTCTCTGGCTGGCGAGGATTGCCACCTGGTGACACCGACCACGCTGGGGCGATTCTTCACCCACAGTTGCCCGGCCAGCAACCGGGCGCGCTTTGCGGCGGCGCAACTGTTCTGCCACCTGAGCAGCCCTGATTATCCGCAATTGCTCATCCACTCGGCCGCGCTCGACTACCTGTACTGGCATCTGCACGCCTTCAAGGGCGAACCTGACGATGAACCGGTGGCACAATTCGAGCGGCGCCGACTGCTCGAAGCGCGTGATTTTCTGCTGCAGGACCTCAGTTCGCCGCCCACCATCGCGCAGATCGCGCAGAAGGTCGGGCTGAACGAATTCAAGCTCAAACAGGGCTTCAAGAAGCTCTTCAGCAACAGCATCTATGCCTATTTTCAGGGTGAACGGATGAAGAAAGCGCAGGCTCTGCTGCAACATCACAACGTCACTGAAACCGCGATGATCCTCGGTTACAGCAACGTCAGTCATTTCAGCAGTGCCTTTCGCAAGCAGTTTGGCGTGCTGCCGGGCAGCCTGCGCCAGGACCCGGACAGTCTGCTGTTCGGTGCGCCGCCCCTGCGTTGAGCGGCGTGGCTCAGTTGCCGCTGCCGAACGCGCAGTGAATCAACCCCGGCGCAAAGCGCCTGCGTAGGTAGCCGATACGCGACATCAAGGCGAACAGGCGCATGTAGTGCGGGTAGGGCTGGGCAAAGGTCGGACACGACAACAGCCGCAGCCCTGGCACCTGCTTCACGAACGACGGGACCCGGCCCAGCGGCATGCCAAATGGCATGGGCGGCGCGGTGTAGCCGGTTGACAGTTTCCAGCCCCTGAGCGTCTTGCGCGAGAACCATGGCGGGATGGTGTCGAAGAACACTTCGCCGCGTTCGAAACGACGGGTGATCTTTTCCAGCAACGCCAGCACCTGCGCTTCGGTGAAGTACATGAACAACCCCGCCGCGCTGATGAACACCGGGCCCTTGACCTGTTGCGCGACCTGTTCCAGCCACTGATCGTCCAGTGCCGAGCAGGCGATCAGGTGGTTGCGTTCGTGAGCGGGCAGTAGACGCTGGCGAATGCCGATCGACTCGGCAAGATCAACCGAATACCACTGTACCCGCGGATGAGCGACGCGCCAGAACTGGGTCTCCAGGCCTTCGCCCAACACCACCACCGACCCTTCGGGTTCCCGCGCTAGAAAGGTATTGATGCGTTCATCGGCGTAGCGCGAGCGCACTGCATGCACAGGGGTCGGTGGGCCGAAGCGCCCGCGAAAGTCGTAGTCGATACGCTGCATCAGCGACATCAGCAGCGGGTCGTTGAGCAGGCTGTGCGGGCCGTCGGAATAGGCCGAGCGAGTCCAGATGGTCAGCAGCATGGTTTCCGGCACGCCTTGCAGGCCCGGTGAAATGCGTTCGAGGTCAACCGCAGCGTTCATTGTGTGTTCCTTGTCGACAAGCGCGTGCCAGCCTCACAACGAGGCGGCCTGCGTGGTAGTGGTGTGGGCGGGCAGTGCGGCGGCGGCGGGGGCGTTCAAGCTGACGGTGGCACAGCCGTCGGCAGCCGATTGCCAGTCGATTTCCAGCGTTGTCAGGCGCGCCATGTACGCCAGCGCCTCGTGCTCCATTTCCCGCATCAGGGTGTTCAGCTCAGGGCTGCCCAGAAGGGTGAACATTTCGGCGAAGGTGCAGTGGTCAATGCGATAGCCGTTCTCAGTGCGCTGGCCCCTGAGCAACCCCAAGGTCTGATAGCGCGCCATGAAGGCCTGCCAGTAGCTGCGCACCGCACCCGACGGGTCGTCCGTGGCGGCGATGACCTCAGGTACCGGCCACAGCCAGCGCATTTCCATTTTGCCCGTGGCCAGGAACATCTCCCGGTACAAGGCATAGGCCTGTTGCTGACCCAGCAGGTCGCGTACGCGGCTGTAACCTGCGGTAAACATGCTTATATCGCGGGTGATCTTCGCCCATTCGGCGGCGTAAGTCGGGTGACGGCTGCGAAAGCTTGCGAGGCGCCGGTGATGCTCCCGCCAGCGCCACAGGAAGCTGGCCACGAAGCCGCCCATGGCCAGCCCGGGTTTTTTCTCACGCAGGCGTGCCCACACGGCCGAGTCGGTGAGGTAGGTGGTCTGCAAGGCAGGCATGCGCGGATGCATCGCGGCGTCGTACCAGCACTGGCCGAAGTGCGGCAACTCATGGCTGCTGCCGCTGACTACCTGGCACCAGCCGAACTGCAATGGGTCCATGGCGGGGTCGAGGTCCTTCGCCCGGCGTGCGCTGATGCCGTGCCGGCGCAGAATCGTTTCCATCGCGTGATGAGCGCTGGCCGGCAGTTGTTCCATGCTGTAGACCCCGGCGCCGATCTCGCCCGACTCGGCCAATAACCACTGCACGGCCGCGCAGGCGGTGAGGGCGGTGAAGTCGTAGGAAGAGATGCAGCCATGCACCACCCATCCGTCCTCCGGGCGATTGTCCGGGTAGACCCACAGGCAGCAGTCGGGGTCGGCCTTCTTGCGCTTTTTCATCGACTGGCCGCTGCTGTAGAACATCTTCGCCAGACGTTCGCGCACGCCTTTCCAGCGGCTCAAGCGGCCCATCAACCGGGCGCTGCGCGGCGACAGGAATTGAATGCTGTAACGGTAATCCAGGGTGTTGATCGTGTGGGTCGTTTGGCTGGAGTCATGCGCGCCCAAGGTCGCGATTTCCGGTGCCGAGTAGGCGATTAAGGGCGCGGGCGTTGCGTGGCCAGAGAAGGTGAACCGACTGTGGGCATCGCCCCAGGGCGCAGGCTGGGTCTGGCGTTTGCCATCGATGAAGGCCGTCAGCGTCGGCTTGAAACTGTCCAGCAGCACGTAGGGGCTGGTTTCGCCTCCGCCGTAGGCTGCGCCTGCATAAAACCGGCTGCGGTAGGTGCCGCTGGCGGACGCCTGTTCGCGGACCAGTTTCATCAACAGGATGCCGGACAGCCCGGGCGTCAGCCCCATGCCGGTCAGCACTCGGCGACCCTGGGCCAGTGCGCTGGAGTTCAGGGCTTGAATGGCGTCGGCGGCGCTCAGGCTGTCGTTGACGTCCACGCAGTCGATGCCTGCTTGCAGACACAGGGTATGGGGACGCGCACCATAGGCGTCCATCGGCCCCAGCGCGATGATCGCCAGGTCGAACTGACGCAGGACCGCCACGGCGCTCTGGCTGTCATCGATGTCCAGCGCCACCCGTGAGACTCCGGCAGGCAGGGTATCGCTGCGGTCCGGGCGACGTGCCGCGCAGCTCAGGCGCACGTGCGGGCAGCGCCTGTGCAATGCTCGCAGAATGCGGCGTCCGGTTTCGCCGGTGCCGCCGATCACGATGACGTTCTTCGAGGGCGGTACGCCGTTGTTCAACGCGTTCATGACAAACCTCCTTGCCATTCGGGGTGGGGCTGCGCCGTCAGGCCGTCGATAGCGAGCAAGCCTTCGGCCCTGAACAGCTGCATGAAACGGCGACTGTCGATGGCCTCGTGCAGCATCTGTACGCCGTTGGCCAGCGGATCACCTTCCAGCAGGCAGCGCGCGGTGATGGCGATTGCAACGCCAGTGGCCTGGTAGGTGTCGGCGACCACCAAGGTGGCGCTTTCGCGCTGTTCATCGGCGTAGGTCACATCGACCCGCAAGCCATACACCGGCTGTAGATTGCGCAGGTCCCGCGCCGATGCCTTGGCCAGGCGTTGTGCCGCACGGTGGATCTTCTCGGGGGTACGGAATTGGCCGAGCAGTTTGGCCCGCAGGCAGGCCAGCGCCGCCCGTGGACCGACGTTGCTGCCGTAGGCGCGGGCCTCGGGGATGTTCAGTTGCCTGGCCAGGCGCGCCAGTTCTTCGCTGGGCATCAGCATCGTGCTGACGCGGCCAATCTGCCCGGGAAAGGTCACCTTGCGCATGGCCTTGAAAAAGCCCACTGACCGATGCACGCCGTGACGGATGACCGGAAAACCACGGTCCTGGCCAAAGTCGCCGAGGCTGTGGACGATGTCCCACGCCGAGTTGTAGGTCCAGGCATCGCGGCCAATGCAGCAGGTGTCCAGGCGCAGCGGGGTGCGTCCGTGGGCAGTGGAATCGATCACGTACTTGGGAAACAGCCCGGTCAGGCCGGGCATCAGGCCGACGCTGATGATCAACGGCACATCGACTGGCTCTTGGTGCTGACGTGCTTCCAAGGCCTTGAGCAACGGGTCGTAGCCGCCGGCGTCGATCAAGGGTGTGTCCACCTCGATGCAGGCGCGTGCGACCCGTTCACCGAGCACCCCGGAAGGCCCGATGCAGGCGATCACCAGGGCCGCGTCCGCAAACGCCTGCCTCAGCGCCTGAGGGTCGTTGGCGTCCAGCACCAGGCTGACGAGGCGCGGGTCGTTCGGCGTCGCACCGTTGGCCGATGCCGAGTGCGCGCTGCGCGAGGCGATGATGATTTTGTGGTGGGTGTGCCGCAGCAGATACCTCACCACTTCGCGTCCGACCCGCCCATTGCCGCCCATGACGATGATGGGGCGGTGGTTTGCTTGATTGTGCATGCTGCTGTCCCGACAAGAGGGGGAGTACTCGATTCAATAAGAATCGTTCTCAAAGGAGCCGACTATGGAATCGCCAGCCAGTGCCGACCACCCGATCCGGGAGTGGGCCCCCCGGATCCGGAGCTTTTCAGCGCCGTGGCAGTTGTTCCAGCGCCGCCCTGACCACGTCCAGCACGCCGTCCTGCTGTTGCATCAAGTAGAAATGCCCGCCGGGAAAGCCGCGGTGAACGAACCCGGCCGTGGTTTCATCGGCCCACGCCAACGCATCGCCCAAGTCCAGCCCGTGAAACTCGTCGCCGGTCAGGGCGGTGATCGGTACCGACACTGGCAAGCGTTGCGGATCGGGCACATACGTCTCGATGGCCTGGTAGTCGCTGCGGGTCACTGGCAGTACCAGTTCCATCAGTTCAGGTGAGTGCGCCATGGCGTCTTGCGTGCCGCCCAGGCGCAACATTTCGTCCATCAAGCGTTGGTCGCTCGCCAGGTGAAACGCCTCGGCCTTGCGCCGGCTGGGCGCTTCGCAGGCGGACAGCAACAGGTGCTGCGCCAGCGGCAAGCCGCGCTGTTGCAAGGCGCGATGCAGTTCGTACGCCAGTGCCGAACCCATGCTGTGGCCGAACAACAGGTACGGTTGCTGCAACAGATGAGGCGTTCGTTGCAGGGCATCGGCAATGGCTGTAACCAGCAGCGTCAGGTCACTGATCAGAGGGGCGTCGATGCGTTCTTCACGGCCAGGGTATTGCACCGCGATCAGCTCGACATGGGCGGGCAACGCCGCACCCCAGTGTCGAAAAAAGCTGGCCGAACCCCCGGCATGGGGCAGGCAGATCACCCGTTGCGTGGCGTGTGGGCGGGGCTGCCAGGTCTTGAACCAGTCCGCTGCAATGCTGCCCTGGCGCGTGTCCGCAGGCCCAGGCGTGCTGCCTGCCAGGCACGCCAGAACTTGCTCCCGGTTGCGTTTGAGCTGCTCGCGCAACGCATCGGTCAGCGCGCCTTGCGGGGCACGAAAGCGCAACTGGCCGTCCTGATTCCACAGGTCCACGCCCAGGCTGCGGGCGTTGGCGAGGATTGCAGCGATGCTGTCGTCGGCCGGAAAGGATGGGGTGGCAGTATTCACAGGATGCCCTCTTCGTAGAGCGCCTGTTCAACGGGCGCAGGACGCAATGGATGGGATCGCCCGCAGGCTTGGATATGAGCGGCCAGCGCGGCCACTGTGGGTGCCTGGGCGTAGAGTGTGCGCAACGTCACCGCCTGGGCGCCAAGACGCTCCTGGAGCAGGGTGACGATGCGGGTGGCACTGAGGCTGTCGCCGCCAATGGCGAAGAAATCGTCATGGCGTGACACGGCCGGGCGTTGCAGCACCGCGCGCCACACTGCAGCGATTTCGCTTTCCAGACCTGCCAGTGGCGCTTGATGAGCGCTGGCTTGCGGGTGCACATCAGCGAGCTGCGCGAGCACCGTCGCACGGTCTACCTTGCCGTTGGCACTGAGCGGCAGTTGCGCCAGTAACAGCAGGTGTGCAGGCACCATGTAGTCCGGCAGCACTTCGCCCAGGCGCTGCTTGAAGGCGCCGATACACGGTGCCGGATCGGCTGGCACAACGGCCATGACCAGCGCCGCTGCCAGCGTTGCCGGCGAGCCGGTGGTCACCGCAATCGCGTGGTCGACACCCGGCAGAGCGGCGAGGGCGGTTTCGATTTCGCCCAGTTCGATGCGGTGGCCACGCACCTTGACCTGATGGTCGAGCCGACCCAGAAATTCCAGGTTGCCGTCCGGCCAGTAGCGCCCGCGATCCCCGGTGCGGTACCAGCGCTGGCCATCGTGCTCGACGAAGCGCTGGGCGGTGAGCTCCGGCGCGCCGCGATAACCGTCGGCCACCCCCACACCGCCAATCCACAGCTCGCCCGCCACCCAGTCCGGGCAGTCGCGGCCTTGATCGTCGACCACGCGGTAGTGCTGGTTGCCCAGCGGTTTGCCATAGGGGATCGAGGTCCAGTGCGCAGGTAACTGGGCGGGTACGTCGAAGACGTTGGACCAGATCGACGCCTCGGTGGCACCGCCCATGGCGATCATCCGCGCCTGGCCGTTGGTGCATTGCTGCAAGCGAGCCGGTAGATCGAGGCCGATCCAGTCGCCCGACAGCATCACGTTGCGCAGCGGCAACACCGCCTGCTCGTGCCGCGCGACCACCAACAGCATGTCCAGCAGCACTGGCACCGAGTTCCACAGGTTGACCTGATGAGCCTGGATCAACGCCAGCCAGCTGGCAGCATCGCGTTGCTGCTCTTCGCTGATCAGCACCAGCGAACCACCGGCGCCCAGCAGGCCGAAGAGGTCATACACCGACAGGTCGAAATCCAGTGCCGAGACGGCCAGGCCACGGCTTGACTGATCGATGCCGTAGCGACGGTTGAGATCATCGAGGGTATTGGCGGCCGCGTGGTGCGCGATCTGCACGCCCTTGGGTTCACCGGTCGAGCCTGAAGTGAAGATCACGTAGGCCGGCCCCGCTGGATCGACGTCCAGCGCTGGTGCCAGCGGGGTAAACTCTTGCGCCTGTTCCACCGCAATCAATGTCACCTGATCATCGGCGAGCAGCTCGGGGCAGTGGTCAGCGCTGCACAGCACATGGCCAATGCCCGCTGTGCGGTGAATCTTCGCCCGGCGGCTGGCCGGCTGCTTGATGCCAATGGGCACATAGCAGGCGCCTGCGGCCAGCACGCCGAGGACCGCGATGATCTGCTGACGCCCGCGCGGCAGGCTGACGGCAACCGGCATCTGCGCCTGTACGCCCGATTCGATCAGGCAGGCGGCGACGGCGAGGGCGCGTTGAGTCAGTTCGGCGAAGCTCAGCGCGCCTGCATCATCGATCAGCGCGGTGCGTTCGGGGGCGTGCAGGGCGCGGGCGAAGACATCGGTATGCAGGCCGCGCAAGCGACGTGGGCGTTCAGTGGCGTTGGCTTTCAGCCGCGCCTCGAGGTCGCGGGGCGGCAGGGCCAGTGAGGTCGGTGCGCTCCAATCGTGTTCCACCAACCCCTCCAGCCGCGCCACGAATGCGGCGAACATGCTGTCGATCAGCCCCTCGGGGAACAGCGCCTCGACCACGTCCCAGGAAAACAGCAGCTCGCCATGGTGCTCGTACATTTGATGATCGAGCCAGACTTGCGGCGTCTGTGAGAGGCCACCGTCGGCCAGGTCCGGGAAACCGTCTGGCAGTGCCTGATCGAACAGGCTGTCGGAGATCCCCAGGGTGCTGGTGAACACCACCGGCAGTGCGGCGCCGCTCGACCCCAGACGCCGGGCACGCTCGCGCTGCACCCAGATCGAGGACACTTCGCGGTGGTCCAGCGCGTCGGCGATCTCCTGCTGCATTGCCTGGGCCTGCTGCAACAGGCTGGCACCGTTTTGCGGGTCATAGGCCACCGGCGCCAGCGAGGTGAAGTCGCCCAGCACACGATGGATGTCCGGATGCACATCCTGGCGGTCGAACAAGGTCATGTTCAGGGTGTGGGCAGTGCCACCGCTCCATTGGCTCAAGACCTGGGCGTAGGCCACCAGTACCAGTACGCTCGGTGTGACCGCGTGTTGGCGGGCCAGGCTGCGCAGCTGTTGCCAGGTCGCTTGATCGAGCCGCCCCGAACGGCGGGTGAACTGCACGTCGGTGAGGGTCTGCGGATCACAGGCCAGAGGCAGGGCGGCAGCGGCGGGCAAGTGCTCGAGTTTCGCTCGCCACCAGGCTTGCGCCCGGCGCAGGGCCACGGGGTCGGGACGTACCTGCTCGACGTAGTCCCGAAAGCCGATGCCGATGTCGGGCAGCGCCTGGCCCGGCCGAGCGAACACCGTCGCCAGTTCATTGAGCAGCAGCTTGATGCTGTAGCCGTCCAGCGCCATGTAGTTGAGGAAAATGCCCAACCGCCAGCGTGCCTGACCATAACGCACGGCGCGCAGGGCGAACAGTGGCCAGTGCCCCAGCTTCACCGGCTGACCGTGCCAGGCCTGATGCAAGCGAGCGCGGGCCTGGGCAAGATCCGTGGCCGCGTGGCTGTCGATGTCGATGCGCACTGGCGGCACCTGGGCCAGCACCCGTTGCGTGCGGTCGGCGTCGAACACCACGCGCAGCATGTCGTGACGTTGCACCAGATGATTCCACGCCTGTTCGAGGCGCGGCAGATCGACCTGCTCACCGTCCAGCTCCAGCAGATAATGACTGCCGCAGCTCAACGGCAGGTCGCCGTGTTGACCCATCCAGTACGCCCGTTGCACTTCGGTGAGCGGGAACGGCGCATGGCGCGCCTCGATGTTGGCCGTGAGCCGGCGGGGCGTGTCGCTCAGCGTTTGCGCGCCTAGCCGCGCAGCGAAGTCAGCCAGTTGCGGGTTGGCGAACAACTGACGCAAGCCTTGCTCGCTGCCAAGTCCTGATTGCTTGAGGCGGGCGATGACCTGAGTGCCCGAAAGACTGTCACCACCCAGGGCGAAGAAGCTGTCGCGGCGACCCACGCGAGGTTGTTGCAACACCTCTTCCCAGACTGCCGCGACCTGTCGCTCACGGGCATCCTGCGGCGCCTCGAAGGCATCGCTCGCAGGTTGCGCCAGCTGCGCGAGGCTGGCCAGCACCCGCTTGCGATCCACCTTGCCATTGGCGCTTAGCGGCAGCTCATCGAGCAGCACCAGGGCGCTGGGCACCATGTAATCGGGCAGCGCTGCGCTCAATTGCTGGGTGAGCTGCCGAAGGTAGGTGCGTTCGTCGAGCGGCCGACGCTCGACCACCAGCGCCGCGGCCAGGGACGCCGGTGAGCCGGTGGTCACGGCGATGGCATGATCGACTCCAGGCAATGCGCTGAGGGCGGTCTCGATCTCACCCAGTTCGATGCGGTGGCCACGCACCTTGACCTGATGATCGAGGCGGCCGAGAAATTCCAGATTGCCATCGGGCCAGTAGCGCCCGCGATCACCGGTGCGGTACCAGCGTTTGCCATTGTGCGCGACGAAACGCTGCGCGGTCAGTTCCGGGGCGCCGCGATAACCGTCGGCCACGCCCACGCCGCCAATCCACAGCTCGCCCGCCACCCAGTCCGGGCAGTCGCGGCCCAGTTCGTCAACCACGCGGTAGTGTTGGTTGCTCAACGGTTTTCCGTACGGGATCGAGGTCCAATGGGCAGGCAACTGGGCGGGCACGTCGAAGACGTTGGACCAGATCGAGGCCTCGGTGGCGCCGCCCATGGCGATCATCCGCGCCTGACCTTGGGTGCAGAGCTGCAAGCGAGCTGGTAGATCGAGGCCGATCCAGTCGCCCGACAGCATCACGTTGCGCAGCGGCAACACCGCCTGCTCGTGCCGCGCGACCACCAACAGCATGTCCAGCAGCACCGGCACCGAGTTCCACAGGTTGACCTGGTAGCGCTGGATCAATCCCAGCCAGCTCGCGGCATCGCGGTGCTGCTGCTCATTGAGTAGCACCAGCGAGCCACCGGCCCCCAAAAGGCCGAACAGGTCGTACACGGAAAGATCGAAGTCCAGTGCCGAGACGGCCAGGCCACGGCTTGACCGATCGATGCCGTAGCGGCTGTTCAGATCGTCGATGGTATTGGCTGCGGCATGGTGCGCGATCTGCACGCCCTTGGGCTCACCGGTCGAGCCTGAGGTGAAGATCACATAGGCGGCAGCGGTGTGGGGCACATCCACCGTGCCTGGCAATGGCGTGAAGGTCAGCGCCTGCTCGACTGGAATCAGTGCCACTGCGTCGCCCGCTTCCAGCTCGGGGCGCTGCTCGATGCTGCACAGCACATGACCGATGCCCGCTGTCCGGTGGATCTTCGCCCGTCGGCTGGCCGGTTGCTTGATGCCAACGGGCACATAGCAGGCGCCTGCGGCCAGTACGCCGAGCACCGCGATGACCTGCAGGCGACCCCGAGGCAGGCTCACCGCGACCGGCATTTGTGCCTGCACACCCGCATCGATCAGGCAGGCGGCCACGGCCAGCGCGGCCTGTCGCAATTGGCCGAACGTCATCACTCCCGCCTCGTCGATCAGCGCCGGGCGCTGCGGGTGGGCCATGGCTTGGGCGAAGGTGTCGGCGTGCAAGGTGCGCAGGCGACGTGGGTCTTCGCTGGCGTTGACCCGTTGACGCATCTGGCGCTGACTCTGGGGCAGCGCCAGGTTCAACGGCTGTTCCCAGGTGGCGTGCTGAAGCTGTGCCAGTAGCGCCTGATAAGCGCCGAACATGTCGTCCAGCAGACCGGCGGGGAACAATGCATCGACAGCGTCCCAGGTGAGCACCAGCGCGCCGTTGTACTCGTAGACCTGATGATCGAGCCAGACTTGCGGTGTTTCGGACATGCCCGCTGCCACCATCTCCGGGAAACCGGGTGCCGGACGTTCGAACAGGCCGCCACCGAGCCCCAGCGTGCTGGTGAAGACGATGGGCAGGGCGGCGCTGGCCCGATCGCCGATACGGCTGCGTTCGCGCTGAATCCAGATCGAGGAGACCTCGCGGTGCTCCAGTGCGTCAACGATGCCTTGTTGCAGTGCCCGGGCATGCGCCAGCAGCCCCGCATCCTTATGTGGATGAAACGCCACCGGCGCCAGCGAGGTGAAGTCACCGAGCACCTGATGAATGTCAGGGTGCACCTCCTGACGGTCGAACAGGGTCAGGTTCAGCGTGTGCGACGTGCCGCCGCTCCAGCGGCTGAGCGTCTGCGCATAGGCGGTGAGCAACAGCACCGACGGCGTGATGTCGTGCTGCCGCGCCCGATTGCACAGGGCCTGCCAGTCTGCGGCAGGCAGTACCACCTGGCGCCGGCGAAAGTGCACGGTGCTCAGGCTTTGCGGGTCGCAGGCCAGTGGCAGCGCTGCGGCGCAGGGCAGATCATCCAGGCGGGCGCGCCAGTACTCCTCGGCGCGCTTGACCGCGCTGGCCGAGGGCCTCACCTGATTGACGTAGTCACGGAAGGTCAAGCCCGGCGCTTCTGTGGTTGCCTGCGGGTCGGCATACAATCGCGCCAGCTGCTCCAGTACGCGCTTGATGCTGAACCCGTCGAGGGTCATGTAGTTGAAGATGATCGCCAGCCGACAGCGCCGGTCGCCGTAAAGGAAGGCGTGCAGGCGGTGCATTGGCGCGGCTTGGCAGCAAGCCTGTTGCCAAGCCTGGTTCACCTGCGCCGCCAGTTGTCCTGCATCGGCGGCACCGAGCTGTTGCAGCTCGATGGAGGCGGCAGGCACGTGCGGCAGGATTCGCTGTTGACCGTCTTCGTCGATCACCGCCCGCAGCATGTCGTGTTGCAGCAGCAAGCGGTTCCATGCCTGCTCGATGCGCGATAGATCGACATCCTGGCCGTCGAGCTCCACCAGATACCGGGTGCCGCAGTTGAGCGGCAGACCGCTGCTCTGGCCCATCCAGTAAGCGCGCTGTACTTCGGTCAGCGGGAAGGGCGCATGGCGCTGGGCCGGTTCGGCCAGTACCGGTGCCACGGACTCGCCCGCCTGTATCGGCTGCAACTGCGCAGCGAAATCAGCGAGTCTGGGCTGAGCGAACAGCACGCGCAGGCCGTGCGCCGTGCCCCATCCAAGCCGTTTGAGTTGGCTGATGACTTGCGTTGCCAGCAGGCTATCGCCACCCAAGGCGAAGAAGCTCTGCTGACGGCTGATGTCGTTGCGCTGCAGGATCTGCTGCCAGACCTCGGCGACCCGCCGCTCCCGCTCACCCTGGGGTGGCTCATGGTCAACGGTGACCTGCGTGGTTTGCGCCTGGAGGCTTTGTAGCACTTGCTTGCGGTCAACCTTGCCGTTGCCGCTCAACGGCAGCGTGCTCAACAGGCTCAGGCACGACGGCACCATGTACTCCGGCAGCCGGGCAGACAACTGCAGTTTGACCTCAGCGATCCAGGCCGCTTGATTCTCCGGCAGGCGAGGCACCACCAGTGCGGCGGCCAGGGTGAGCGGTGAGCCGGTGGTCACCGCGATGGCGTGGTCGACACCCGGCAGGGCGGCGAGGGCGGTTTCGATTTCGCCCAGTTCGATGCGGTGGCCACGCACCTTGACCTGATGGTCGAGCCGACC
>NZ_AUEA01000019.1 GCF_000425745.1 Pseudomonas cremoricolorata DSM 17059 = NBRC 16634
GAAACCGACTACGAGAACACCCTCAACTACGCCTACGACGACCACCACATGCGCGAGCTGCGCGTGCAGCGGCTGATCGGCGGCGAGTCGATTTCCACCAGCCCGCAGCCGCGCACCGTGCGCACGCTGTCGCGCTTTCGCATCCTCGGTGAAGACGGCCAGACCCTCACCGTGCGCTGCGCGCAGAACGTACGCGAGTTCCGCAAGGAAAGCCTCAAGCACTACAGCGCCGACCTGACCTACACGCTGCTGCGCAGCGAAAGCGGGCTGAAGATTCAGCGCAAGGTCATCAGCCTGATCAACAGCGACGATGCCCTGGCCGGCATTGGCTACATCCTTTGAGGAGCCGACGATGAACGACGCCTTGCTCGATGTCATCGTCCAGACCCGCGAGGTCCAGGGCGCCGATGTCGCCGTGCTGGAACTGGCGGCGCTCGACGGCCAGGCGCTGCCGCGCTTCGCCGCAGGCGCCCACGTCGATGTGCACCTGGCCCCCGGTGTAGTGCGCCAGTACTCGCTGTGCGGCGACCCGGCGCAGGCCAATGTCTACCGGCTTGGCGTATTGCGTGAGGCGCAATCGCGCGGCGGCTCGGCGGCGGTGCATGCGCAGTTGCAGGCTGGCTCCCTCACGCGCATCAGCGCGCCGCGCAATCTGTTCCCGCTGGTGGCCGACGCGCAGCGCAGCATCCTTCTGGGCGGCGGCATCGGCATCACCCCGCTGATCGCCATGGCCCATACCCTGCACGCCCGCGGCGAGGCCTTCGAGCTGCATTACCGGGCACGCTCGCGCAGCCGCTGCGCGTTCGTCGACGAACTGCTGGCCGCGCCGTTCGCCGCCAGCGTGTTCACCCACTTCAGCGACGAGGACAACGCCCAGCGCCTGGATCTGGCCCAGGTGCTGGGCGACCCCGCCCCCGGCACGCACCTGTACACCTGTGGCCCGGCCGGGTTCATGGACTGGGTGATTGCCGGTGCCCGCGCGCAGGGTTTCAGCGCCGAGCAGATCCACCACGAATATTTCCAGGTCGAGGTCGACAGCGCTGGCGCCGGTTTTGAAGTGCAGGCCGTACGCAGCGGCAAGACGCTTCAAGTGGCGCCCGAGCAGTCGCTGCTGGCGGCGCTGCGCGAGGCCGGCATCGCCGTGGAGGTGTCATGCGAGCAAGGCGTGTGCGGCACCTGCCTGTGCGATGTGCTGGAGGGCGAACCCGACCACCGTGACCACTACCTGACCGATGAGGAGAAACAGAGCAACGAACAGATCGTCGTGTGCTGTTCCCGGGCGCGCAGTGCGCGCCTGGTGCTGGATATCTGAAAACAACAAAAACAATACGTGACGGACAGGCAGGCGCAGACCTGCACGCCTTTGCTGCCGGTGAACCCCTGCCCATGCCCTGTACCGATCACATTTCCAGGACTACCCCATGCAAGCGAAACGGCCGTTACGTGCGAAAACCCTGTGCCTGAGTGTCGGCGCCCTGCTCCCGCTGAGCGCCTGGGCGGATCTTGTGGACGACAGCCACCTGTCGCTCAACTTCAGAAACCTGTACCTGAACCGCAACTTCACCCAGTCCGACGCCCCGGTGTCGAAGGTCGGCAACTGGTCGCAAGGCTTCGACCTGCAATTTGAATCCGGCTACACCGACACGCCGCTCGCGGTGGGTCTGGACCTCAATGGTCAGTACGCCCTGCGCCTTGACTCCAGCGGCAATGACGGCTCGCTGCCGTTCAGTCGCTCGCGGCAAAAAGCTGCCGACGACTATGGCCGCGCCGGTGCCACGCTGAAACTCAAATACGCCAAGACCTTGGTGAAGATCGGCGATCAGAAGCCCAATTACCCAATCGCCTCCAACGACCCCAGCCGCCAGCTCGACACGATCTACCAGGGCGCGGTGATCGAATCACGCGACATCGACCGGCTGACTCTGGTCGGCGGGCGCTTCTGGTCGATCGTTACCCGTGAGTCGTCGAACCACGAGCGGCTGTACCGCTTCGGCACCAGCGACCGCCAGGACAGCGATGGCCTGGACTTCGTCGGCGCCACCTACGCGCTGACCCCAGGCCTGCAAGCCAGCTACTTCCATGGCGTGCTCAACGACATCTATCGCCAGGACTACGGCGGCCTCAAGCACAGCCTGACCTTCGCCGACGACTACCTGCTGAAAACCGACGTCGGCTACTTCAACAACCGCGAGGACGGCGCCGCACGCGGTGGCGCGGTGGACAACCGCGCCTACTACGGCCTGGTCACCTTGGAAAACAACGGCCATATGGTTGGCGCCAGCTACCAGCGCATGACCGGCGACACGGTGTTCCCGACCATCAACGGCTACGTGCCGCAGTTCTACCTGCCGAACTGGGCAGGCCTGCCGTTCATTCGCCCGGACGAGCGCAGCTGGTCGGTGCGCTACGGCTACAACTTCGCCGCTGTCGGCATTCCCGGGCTCAAGCTGTTCACCCGCTACATCAAAGGCACCGATATCGACCGCGGCGCCGGGCTGTCCCGCGACCAGGAAAACGAGCGCGACATCATGCTCTCGTACGTGGTGCAAAGCGGCCCTTTCAAGGATCTGGGCCTGGAGTTGAAAAACCTGCGCACACAGACGCGCTATGGCAACGACTACGACGAGTACCGATTCATCACCTCCTACACCTGGAAATTCTGGTAACGGCCGCGGAGCGCAATCATGTCCAATCTACAGACCAACATCAGCACCGACAGCACCGATACCGACCCAAGCACCCTGCGCCGCATCGTCGTCGCCTCGGTACTGGGCAACGCCCTGGAGTGGTACGACTTCTTCCTGTATGGCACGGCGGCGGCGCTGATCTTCGGCCCGCTGTTCTTCCCCGCCGGCACCGACCCGGTGCTCGGCACCATGGCCGCCTTCGCAGGGTTCGCCGTAGGCTTTCTGGCCCGCCCGCTGGGTGGGCTGATCTTCGGCCACATCGGCGACAAGGCCGGACGCAAGACCGCCCTGGTGATGACCCTGGGCATCATGGGCGCGGCGACCTTCGCCATGGGCCTGCTGCCGACCTTCGAACAGGCCGGCTACCTGGCGCCGATCTGCCTGGTACTGCTGCGCATCCTCCAAGGGGTGGCCTCGGGCGGTGAATGGGGTGGCGGCGTGCTGATGCTCAGCGAAAACGCGCCCAAGGGCCGGGTCGGCTTTTTCGCCGCCTGGAGCCAGTTGGGTGTGTCCGGCGGTTTCGTGCTGTCGGCAGCCGCGTTCTACCTGGTGCAGATGCTGCCCCACGAAGACATGATGAGCTGGGGTTGGCGCATTCCGTTCCTGGCCAGCATCCTGATCTTCGGCGTCGGCGTGTACATCCGCCGGCAGTTGCCCGAGAGCAAGGCCTTCGTCCAGGAGCAGGCGCAGCAGGATGCCCCCAAGCACCTGCCGGCCATGCAGGTATTGCGTGAGCATCCCAAGGCAGTGCTGCAAGCCATGGGCATTCGTATCGCCGAGAACGGCAGTGCGTACCTGTTCCTGGCCTTCACCATCGCCTACGCCAAGTTCACCGGGCTGGACACGCAACTGGTGCTGGCCAGCGTGATGCTGGCGATGATCGTCGAGGCGTTCACCATCGTCTTCTGGGGCTGGCTGTCCGATCGCATCGGCCGGCGCACGGTGTATGCCATCGGTTCGGTGGGGTTGATGCTGCTGGCCTTCCCGTTCTTCTGGATGCTCGATACCCATTCGACCTTCTGGGTGTACTTGGCGGCGCTGCTGGGCATGGCGTTCTGTCATGGCGCGATGATCGGCACCCAGCCGGCGCTGATGGGCGAGCTGTTCCCGGCCAAGGTGCGCTACACCGGCATGGCTATGGGGCATGAGGTGGCCTCGATCTTCTCCGGCGGCCTCGCGCCACTGGCTGCCACCGCGCTGTTCAGCCTGTACCAGGATGCCTGGCCGGTGGCGGTGATGCTGATCGTCATGGGCGCCATCACCACCCTCACCCTGCTGACCATCAAGCCGGGTGAGCACCTGTCCTGATCGACTGTGGGAACGGCTTTAGCCGCGATGGCCTGCGCAGCAGGCCCAATTCAGAGAGCGCGTAGACACCGGGATAGTGCATACGTGGGATTGGGGCCGCTTTGCGGCCCATCGCGGCTAAAGCCGCCGCTCCTATAGAAGAAACCGCTCGAAAGAAATCGCCCATCAAGGAAACCCTGAGCATGTCACACGACTACGAACTGATCCGCTTCACCCTGCGCGTGCGCACCCCGGCGCAGGCCTTGCCCCGGCTGCAACAGGCCCTGGCCGAGGCACGGCAAGGCGTCGAGCTGATCGGTTGCTGGCTCTCGGAGATCGGCCCGCAGAACACTGTGGCGCTGCTGCGCCGCTTCGCCAGCCCGGCCATCAAGGCTGCCGAGCGCAGCCGGGTGCTGGAAGCGGCAGATGCCTTCGGCATTGGCGAGTGGATTCTCGAGCAGCACATCGACGACTACCGCCTGTTCCCCTTCCTCGAACCGCTGGCCCCCGGCGCACACGGCCCGTTCTACGAACTGCGCGAGTACGACCTGGTGCCCTCGGGCCTTGCGCCGACCCTGGCCGGCTGGCGCAAGGCGGTCGGCCCACGCACCGCCCCCGGCTACTCCGCGGTGTTCGCCGCCTTCTACGCCACCAGCGGCCGGGTGCCGCGTTACCTGCACATCTGGCCCTACGCAACCCTCGAACAACGCCTCGAGGTGCGCACCCGCGCCGTCCACGACGGCGTCTGGCCCCCGGAAAACTCCGCGCCGCAATTGCAGAAGATGAATTCGGTGGTGTATCTGCCGGCGGGGTTTTCGCCGTTGCAGTAGACGGTGCCAGGAGAGCGGTGACGAGATGCCTGGAGGGAAATTCGCTAACAGACCTTGAGTAGGAACCATGGACGTCGCCCCACCGGGGCTACCTTCGTTCACCCCCGTGATGAAACGTGTAGATCACCCAATCCGCGGCAACAACCCACCCTGCCTCAAACGCTCGATGAAGTGCTGCATGCGCTGTGCGCGGTAGGCGCTGATGTCTTGCTCGCGGTAGTCGTAGAAACCCACGCCATCGCGCAGGCCGTCGCGCTTGTGGGCGGCGTTGCTGAGCACCTGGGGGGCGGCGGCGAAGCGTTCGCCCAGGTGCTCGGTGAGGTAACGCGAGGCGTGCACCAAGGTGTCGTTGCCGCCCCAGTCAATGAACTCCAGCGGGCCCAGCACCGAGAAGCGCAGGCCCAGGCCGGTGCGCACGGCGGTGTCGATGGCCTGGGCACTTGCCACACCTTCGGCGACCATGCGCGCGGCCTCGTTCATTACCAGCGCTTGCAAGCGCGGAACGATATACCCCGGGACGATGGCGCAGCGCACCGGGACCTTGCCCAGCGCCTGCAGCAGTCGTTCGAAGCGCTGCAACAGCGCCGGATCGACCAGCGGATCATGGCTGATTTCCACCAGCGGCATGAGATGCGCCGGATTGAGCCAGTGGGCGTTGAGCAGCCGCTGCGGCGCGCTGACCATGGGCATCAGTTCGCTGAGCAGAAAGGTCGAGGTCGTCGAGGCGATGATCGCCTCAGCGGGGGCATGCTGGCTGATCCAGCCCAGCGCCTGGTGCTTGATTTGAATGACTTCCGGCACCGCCTCGAACACCACGCTGCTGGCCGCCAGCGCTGCGCCGCTGTGCTGATAGGCAACCTGCTCGATGCGCTCGAGCACCGCCCGAGACTGCTCGGCATCCAGCAACTGCGCAGCCTCAAGACAACTCAGTTGCTCGGCCAAGCTGCGGCGCGCCTGTTGCCACAACGCCGCCTGGGCCTGCGTGTCGCGGGGTTTGAGGTCAAGCAACGCCACCGCGTGCCCGGCCAGGGCGAAGGCCAGGGCAATGCCCTCTCCCATGCGCCCGGCGCCGGCGACGGCAATCACCTCTGCGCGGCTCACGGCCGTGGCCCCTGGGTAAGCAGCGCCTGCATCTGCTCGCGGTCGAGCGCGTCCAGGCCGAGGCGTTCCAGGGTGCGGCCCTGGGCGTAGAGGTCGGTGCCGGTGACGGCACTGGCCAGCGCCAGCAAGCCTGAGGCCAGCGGCGTCGGCAGGCCGATCCAGCGCCCGAGCGAGACCAGCAGCGACAGCCCCAGGCGGGTGTCCTCAAGCATGTAGCGGTGGTTGTGCAGGTCGATCTTCTCGCGCCAGTCACCGCTGTCGGTCAGCTTGCCGTGGGCGCCATGGCCATACATCCACGGCTCGCCCTGCTCGCTGTAGTGGTCGGCCAGGGGAAAGTGCGGCGCGCCATAGCCCAGCGCCTCGCGCAGCGCCATGCGTTCGGCATCCAGGGCGCTGGTGACGCGGCGGATCGCTGGCTGCGTACCTTCATGGTGAATGTCCCAGGCCTCGAAGTGTTCGAGCGGCCCGGCGTTCATCAGGATCAGCGGCGGGTGAATGATCGGCCCTGCGTTCATCAGCGCAGCGCTCAAGGCATCGGCGCAAAGCTCGACGCTGGGATACGCCTGCTTGAGCACCTGCATGGCCTGCGGCGCCAGCCTGGCCGGCAGCACGCCCGTGGGCAGGCGCGTGGCGTAGGCGCTGATCACCAACTGATTGACGCCGTGCTTGCGCACCAGGTACGGCAGTGTGCCGGTCTCGGCGAAGGCCACCTCGGCCGGGTTGGCGCTGTCGCGCAGGGCGTTGGCGAACAAGTAACTGCCAAAGGTGCCAGGCGGCAGGAAGACCACCTGGCCGTCTTCCAGCAAGGGCGCAAGCTGAGCCGCCAGCGCCTCATGACTGGTCGCCGGCAGCGGTATCAGGATCAGCTCGGCGCCGTGCACCGCCTGGGCGAGGTCGTTGTGCAATTGCACCTGGGCGTGTTCGCCGCCGACGCTGACCTGGCGGCTGCCGCGGTAGTCGGTCACCTGCAGGTGGCCGCAAGCGGCCAGCGCCTGCAACGCGGCGCCGTCGCGGCGCCATAAACGGGTGGTGTGGCCACGTTCGGCCATTTCTACGGCGGCGGCATAGCAGCCATGGCCACCGCCCAGCACTGTCACGATCATCGGCGTTCTCCTGGGTGCGGCCGCCGAGCAGCGTCGGCGGCGTAGGTCGGGTTCACTGCGGGTATTCACGTTGCAAGCTGCGGCGGAAGTGTCGGCAGCCCAGGTACAGCAGCGCGATGGCCAGCAGCGAGGCGATGCAGCTGACGATTGCCATCGACTGCCCGACCGCCAGCGGCGAGCCGAAATAGCGGTCGGTGAGCAGCGCCACCAGGGTGGTGCCCAGGCCCAGCGCCAGCAGGTTGCTGATCAGCAGGAACACCGCCGAAACCTGGGCGCGCACCTGGTTGGGCGAAAGAATCTGCATCGCTGCGGTGGAGGCCGGCATCGGGAACGAGGCGAAAAACATCGCCGGCACCAGCAGGGTCACCGACAGCCACAGGCTGTCGACCTGCGAATACAGGGTTGCCGGCACCAGCATGCCCAGCGCGCCGATCACCCCGGTGCGCATGGCGCCGTCGCTGTAGCCGCGCTTGCTCAGGTAGTCGGTCAGCCAGCCGCCGAAGAACACCCCACTGGTGTTGGCCAGCAGGAGGATGGTGCCGAGCATGAAGCCGGCGTCCTGCGGGCTCATGCCGAACTTGCGGATGTACAGTGCCGGCGTCCAGCTCATCATGCAGAACAGCGCCATGGCGTAGAACGAGAAACCCAGGTAGTGGCAACTGAAGGTGGCGCGGTGGCGGCCGATGAAGCGCAGGCCGTCGGTGAGCCTGAGCTTGCGCGGTTGGCCATGCTCATCGAGCTGCGCGCCCTTGCGCTGCGGGTCGCGCACGGTCAGCCAGATCAACAGCCCCACCACCACCCCCGGCAGGCCAACCAGAATGAACGCCAGTTGCCAGGCCTTCATCGCGCCAAGCACCGCCACCTCAATGGTGTCGGCGTTCTTCAGCAAGGCGATGACGTAGGCACCGACCAGAAACGCCACGCCGCCACCGACGAACGAGCCGATGGAATAGATGCCCACCGCGCGGCCGAGTTTGTCCTTGGGGAACAGGTCGCTGAACATCGAGTAGGCCGACGGCGACAACGCCGCCTCGCCCACACCGACGCCAATACGGGCGAGGAACATCTGCAGGAAGTTCTTGCTCAGCCCGCAGGCGGCGGTGGCCAGGCTCCAGAACACCACGCCCAGGGCGATGATCTTCGGCCGCGAGAAGCGGTCGGCCAGATAGGCGATGGGCATGCCCATGAAGGCGTAGAACAAGGAGAAGGCCAGGCCGTGGAGCAGGCTGAACTGGGTGTCGCTGAGGTTGAGGTCGGCTTTGATCGGCTCGATCATCAGCGCCAGGATCTGCCGGTCAACGAACGAGAAGATGTAGGCGATCATGCACAGCACCACTACGTACCATTCGTAGACGTAGCGTTTATGGCGCTGCCCGGTGGGCGAAGCGTTGGCGGGGGTGTTCATCTGTCTGAATTCCTGAGTGAGGACAGCCCGGGTTGCTCTGCCTGGCGCGCAGCCGGCAAAGGCCAGCCGGCGGCAAGCAGAGGTGTGCTAAAGGCAGAAACCTGTCAGTAACAGGCAGACGGCGAAGGTCTGGCGGGGGTATGCGGGGTCATGGCGAAGCCTTTGTTGTTATAGGAATGGCGAAGCGTCGGGTGCAAGGGCTTGGGGTGCGGCGATCACCTGCCGGTGATCGCCGGGGTAAAACGATGCGCTGCCTGGGTTCAGGCGTCCTGCAAGGCCCGCGGACGCTCGCTGCGTTCTTCTGCGGCGGGCGCGTGGGCGGCTTGCAGGTGGAAGTCGAAGGCAAGGTCGGCGAAGGTGTCGCCCTCGACGCCACGGTCGCGGGCCTCGGCCGGATCGGTGACGAACTGCAGCGCACCGATCAGGCCGTCGCGGGTGGCGTAGGCGAAGTCGTCCCACAGGTACTGGTCGCCCTCGAAGTTGATCTGCGTGGTCAGGTGGCGGCAGCCCGGTGCGGAAATGAAGAAGTGCACGTGCGCCGGGCGCTGGCCGTGGCGACCGAGCAGATTCAGGCATTCCTGGGTCGGGCCCTGCGGGTTGCAGCCGTAGCCGGACGGCACGATGCTGCGGGCGCGGTAGCGGCCTTGGGCGTCGGTGACGATGCGCCGGCGCAGGTTGTAGTCCGACTGACGGCTGTCGAAATAGGAATAGGTGCCCTGGGTGTTGGCGTGCCACAGATCGACCACGGCACCGGCCAGCGGCTGGCCTGCTGGGTCGAACACCTGGCCGTGGATGAACAGCACCGTGCCTGGGTCCTGGCCATCGTCCATGCGCGCTTCACCTTCGGACAGCGGCGCCCCGGCCACGTACAGCGGGCCTTCGATGGTGCGCGGGGTACCGCCGGTGAGGCCGGCCTGCTGGTCCTTGGCGTCCTGCAGCAGGTCGAGGAAGTGCTCGATACCCAAGCCCGCTGCGGCCAGCCCGGCCTCGTTCTGCCCGCCCAGGCGGTTGAGGTAGTCCACCGCCTTCCAGAATTCGTTGTCAGTGATCTCCAGGTCTTCGATCAGCCGCGCGACGTCTTGCAGCAGGCGCAGCATGATCTGCTTGAAGCGCGGGCTGCCCTGCTCGTTGCCAAGGCCGGCGACGGTTTCGAAGAAGGCTTGCACCTCGGCGGTGTGGGAGATTTTCACGGTCATGGCTCGTTACCTCGAATTGTTCTTGTCAGGCATACAGGGGTGGCGGGTGGCGCTCAGCGGTCGTCGGCATGGATCGATGAGGGGTGACGACAGAGGCCGTCGATGTCGATCTCCATGTACGGGAACAGCGGCAGTTGCATCAGGGTGTCGTGCAGGGTTTCGACGTCGGCGACATCGAACACGCTGTAGTTGGCGTAGTGCCCGGCGATGCGCCACAGGTGGCGCCAGGTGCCCTCCTGTTGCAGGCGCTGGGCCAGGGCCTTTTCCTCGGCCTTGAGCTGGGCGGCCTTGGCCGGGTCCATGTCGAGCGGCAGCTTCACGGTCATCTTCACGTGGAACAGCATGGCAATCTCCTTGTGGCAAACAGCCTAACGGCGGGCGAAGCGCGCCAGGCGGGTTTCATCGAGGGTCAGCCCCAGGCCTGGGGTGGCGGGCACGTGGAGGGCGAAATCGCGGTACTGCGGCGCCTCGTTGACGATTTCTTCGGTGAGCAGCAGCGGCCCGAACAGCTCGGTGCCCCAGGTCAGCTGGCGCAGGGTCAAGAACGCATGGGCAGAGGCCAGGGTGCCGACCGAGCCTTCCAGCATAGTGCCGCCGTACAGCGCGATGCCTGCCGCTTCGGCGATCTGCGCGGTGCGCAGCACGGCCCGCGGCCCACCGTTCTTGGCGATCTTCAGGGCGAACACGCTGGCAGCACCGGTGGCCGCCAGTTGCAAGGCGTCGTCGACGCTTTCGATCGACTCATCGGCCATGATCGGCGCCGGGCTGCGCTGGTTCAGGCGCACCTGGCCTGCGCGGTTGATGCGTGAAATCGGCTGTTCGATCAGGTCGACGCCGTGGTCACCCAGCACCTGGCAGGCACGGATCGCCTGCGACTCGTCCCAGTACTGGTTGACGTCGACGCGCACGCTGGCGCGATCGCCCAGTTCGCGCTTGATGGCGATGACGTGGTCGAGGTCCTGTTGCAGCGGGTTGGCGCCGATCTTGAGCTTGAACAGGCGGTGACGGCGAATCTCGAGCATGTGCTCGGCTTCGGCGATGTCCCGTGCGGTATCGCCGCTGGCGAGCGTCCAGGCCACTTCCAGGCTGTCGCGCACGCGCCCGCCGAGCAGCTCACTGACCGCCAGGCCCAGGCGCTTGCCCTGGGCATCGAGCAAGGCGCTTTCCAGGCCCGACTTGGCGAAGGTATTACCCTTGGCGATGAGGTCCAGGCGCAGCATGGCGGCGTTGATGTTGCCTGCCGGCAAACCGATCAGGGCCGGGGCCAGGTAGCGGTCGATGTTGGCCTTGATCCCTTCCGGGCTTTCATAGCCGTAGGCCAGGCCGCCGATGGTGGTGGCCTCGCCGATGCCCTCGACGCCATCGCTGCAGTGCAGGCGGATGATCACCAGGGTCTGTTGCTGCATCGTGTGCATCGCCAGCTTGTGCGGGCGGATGGTCGGCAGATCGACGATCAGGGTGTCGATGCGTTGGATTACAGGATTGCTCATTGCCAGGGCTTCTCGTCGCGCCAGCACGGGGGTCCGGGCCGGAGGATTTACTTGATTGTTCAAGCATTGCGCGACACGCTTGGGGCGTCCAATACCGATTGCATCTGCGACCATACCCTGGAGGTCTGATGGAGCTTCGTCACCTGCGCTACTTCAAGGTCCTGGCTGAAACCCTGAATTTCACCAAGGCTGCGCAGCTGCTGCACATCGCCCAGCCGCCGCTGAGCCGGCAGATCATCCAGCTCGAAGAGCAGCTCGGCACCCAGCTGGTGCTGCGCGACCGCCCGCTGCGCCTGACCGAGGCCGGGCACTATTTCCATAAACAGGTGTGCGTGCTGCTCGAGCAGCTGGAGGGCATCAGCGACAACACCCGGCGCATCGGCCAAGGGCAACGGCGCTGGCTGGGCATCGGCTTCGCCCCCTCGACGCTTTACGGCGCCCTGCCCGACCTGATCCGCAGCCTGCGCGGCGACAGCGAGCTGGAACTGGGGCTGCGGGAAATGACCACCCTGGAGCAGATCGAGGCGCTCAAGAGCGGGCGCATCGACATCGCCTTCGGACGTTTGCAGGTGGAGGACTCGGCCATCGTCCAGCGCGTGCTGAGCCAGGATCGCCTGGTCGCCGCGCTGCCCAGCGGCCACCCGCTGGCCGGACAGCCGCTGCGCCTGGAGCAACTGGGCAGCGAGCCGTTCGTGCTGTATCCGGCGCAACCCCGGCCGAGCTATGCCGATCATGTGCTGGGGCTGTTCGCCGCCCAGGGCATCAGCCTCAAGGTCAGCCAGTGGGCCAACGAAATGCAGACTGCCATCGGCCTGGTCGCCGCGGGGCTGGGCGTGACCCTGGTGCCGGCCTCGGTGCAGCAGCAGCACCGCACCGACGTCGACTACGCCGAACTGCTCGACGACAGCGCGGTGAGCCCCATCGTCATCAGTGTGCGCAGCGGTGATGTCAGCCCGCTGGTGCAACGCTGCATCACCTGGCTGGCGCAGTCGGCTCAGTAGCTGTAGCTGACCGACATGATCGCGGTACGGTCGTTGCCCAGTGCCACCGCCTGGCGCAGGCCGCCGGCGTAGTACTGGCGGTCGAACAGGTTGTTGACGTTCAGCGCCGCGCGCCAGTGTTCGGCGCCATAGGCCACGCCAACGTTGGCCACGGCATAGCCTGGCAGGTAATAGCCGCTGGTGTAGCGCTCGCTCATGGCGTTGAGCCCGCCATTGACTTCCCAGCCGCGTGGGCTGCCGTTGAAGCGGTAGCGGGCGAACACATTGGCGGTGTGGCGCGGCACGTTGTTCAGACGATCACCGACGCTGATGGCGGTGGCTGCGGTCTGCCCGCCATCGTCGGTGACCGTGGCCCAGGTGTAGGCGTAGCCGGCGTTGACGCTGAGGCGGTCGGAAATGTCGGCGGTCAGGTCGATCTCCGCGCCCTGGCTGCGCTGCTCGCCGATGGCGATCTGTGAGCCGTTGTTGCGCGGGTCCTGCTGCAGCACGTTCTGCCGGCGCAGGTCGAACAGCGCCATGCTGAGCAAAGTGCGCCCCGGCACCAGGTCGAATTTCACCCCTGCTTCCCACTGCTCGCCCTCTTCGGGCTTGAAGGTATTGCCGTCGAAGTCCATGCCGGTGTTGGGGTAGAACGAGGTGGCATAGCTCAGGTAGGGCCGCACGTTGGGCAGCAGTTCATACATCACCGCCACGGCGCCGGTGGTCTTGTCGGCCGGGCTTGCGTTGCGCGCGCCGGTGAGCTTGTCGGTGCCGTAGGTATCGCTGATGTCATGGCGCAGGCCGGCGGTGACCAGCCAGCGGTCGGTGATGCGGTAGTTGTCGCGCACGTAGGCGCCGATCATGCGCACGGTGCTGTCCTGCCATTCACGCGGGGTGTCCGGGCAGTTGATGCTGGCGCCGTACACCGGCTGGTAGACATCCAGAGCCGCCACTCGACAGGCGTAATGCCGGGTGCTTTCCCGCGAGCGCAGGTAGTCGACACCCACCGTCAGGTCGTGACTGCCGTAGGGGGTGTCGAACAGGTGCTGGAGGTTGTTGTCCAGGCTCAGGGTATCGCCATCGAAATGCTGCTGTTGCGCACTGCGGGCCAGGGTGCGGTTGTCGGCACCCATGTTGCCGCTGGAGATCAACTGGCCATCGAGGCGGAAGGTCTGCCAGCGCAGGTTCTGGTTGAAGGTCCAGTCGTTGCCGAAACGGTGAGTGAGGCTGTAGCCGACGCGGTTGGCGACACCGTGGTAAGGGTCTTGCCCCGGCTCGCCGGTGAAGCGATGACGGGGAATGTCGCCGTTGGGGTTGGCGTTGATCGAGCCAGACAACGGCAGGCCCTGCTGGCGGGTATATTGGCGGTCCTGATGGCTGGCGAGCAGGGTCAGGTCGGTGTCCGGGCCCAGGTCCAGGCTCAGCGACGGCGCGAGATAGTTGTTGCGAAAGCCGACATGGTTGGTGGCGTCGTTGCTGTCCGAAAGCAAGCCGTTGACCCGCAGCGCCGCCTTGCCGTTTTCCGACAACGGCGTGCCGACATCGAAGGTGCCCTGGCGAAAATCATCGGTGCCGTAGCTCAGGCCGACGGTGGCGAACGGATCGGCCTTGGGCCGCTTGCTGACCATGTTGACCACGCCACCGGGCATGACCAAGCCGTATTCCATCGAGGCCGGGCCCTTGAGCACTTCGACCTGCTCGAGGCCGAAGATCTGCTCGGCCACCCGGTTCGAGGCGCTGGTGCGCAGGCCGTCGAGGAACAGCGAATCGGAAGCGACCTGGCCGCGGATGATCAGGTCGTCCCAGCCGCGTCGGCCATACTGCCCGGCGGTCACCCCGGGAACGTTGCCGAGCACGTCGGCCAGGCTCTGCGACTGCTGGCTGTCCATCACCGCCCGTGACACCACCTTGACGCTGCGGGGCGTTTCGGCGAGCGGCAGGTTGCTCTTGCCGACCTGCGGCGGCGCGCCGCTAAAGGTTTCGCTGTCGCTACTGGCGTCGCTCACGCCCTCGATGGTGCTGCTGGGCAATACCAGCGAGCCCGCGGCCTGGGGGTCATCGGAAACAGGCGGCGTGGCCGCCCAGGAAATACTCGCCGTTGTCGCTAACGCCACGCACAGGGCGGGCGACACCAAACCATTGCGGGCTTTGCTGACAGCCTTCATGAATGTCCCAATCGTTCGTTGCCTGCCCTTGGCAGGCGGGTTCACGCCACGCCCAGCGAATGGGCGGCGCACCGGTTTTTCAAACGGCGCGACAATACAGCGGCAGCGTAATCAATACAAACGATTTGCATTTGCTAAGGCATTGACAGCTCACACCACTTGGAAACCGTTCGCCAGCGGATCGCGCTCGTCGACGAAGATCGTGTTCAGCCCGGTCACCTGTGCCCAGCCGCTAACGCTGGGCACGATACCTGGGTACTCACCCACCCGACACGCAGACTCGACCACGCCCAGATACGTAGTGCCGATCAGGCTTTCACTGCGGTACGCCTCACCGACCTTGAGCCGGCCCTTGCCGTACAACTGAGCCAGCCGCGCCGAGGTGCCGGTGCCACCGGGCGAGCGGTCCAGCGCGCTGTCACCGTAGAACACCACCCCACGCCCGTCAGCCTGCGGATCGCGCGGCGCATCGCACCAGATCACATGGTGCACACCGCGAATGTCGGCGTGCTCGGGATGCTGCGGGTCGCACAGCGGCGCCAGCGCGGTGCGCAACTGGCGACTGTGCTCGACGATCTGCGCTGCCGATAGGCCATCAAGGCCAGCCCAATTCGGCTGCGGCTCGACCACGGCGTAAAAGTTGCCACCATAGGCAATGTCGACCCGCAGGCTGCCCAGGCCTGGCACCTGCACCTCGAGGTCGGCCTGGTGCAGGTAGCTCGGCACGTTGATCAGGCGCACCGCGCTGACCTTGCCCGCCTCCAGGGTGTAGGCGACCTCGACCTTGCCGGCCGGCGTTTCGATGGCCAGCCGCCCAGGCGTGCGCGGGCTGACCAAGCCATGCTCGATGACCACCGTGCTCAAGCCGATGGTGCCGGCGCCGCACATCGGCAGGCAGCCGCTGACTTCGATGAACAACACCGCGAAATCGCAGTCGTCACGCACGCTGGGGTAGATCATCGCCCCGGACATCACATCGTGACCACGCGGCTCGAACATCAGCGCCCGGCGCATCCAGTCGTGATCGCGCACGAACAGCGCGCGGCGCTCGGCCATGCCCACGTGGGGCAGCAGCGGTGCCCCGCCGGCAACCACTCGAACCGGATTGCCACAGGCGTGTGCGTCGATGCAGAAGAATGTCTTGTTCATGCCCGGCTCCCTAGGATTGTTGGATCGGTTTGCGTTGCAACAAGCCCCGCGACAGGCGATCGAGCAACAAGGCCACCGCCACGATGGCCAGCCCCGCGCGCAGGCCCAGGCCCATTTCCATACGCGTCAGACCGCGCGTCACCTCGGCACCCAGACCGCCGGCACCGACCAGACCCGCCAGCACGACCATCGCCAGTGACAGCAGGATGCATTGGTTGAGGCCAACCAGCAGCGTTGGCACGGCCGCGGGAATTTCGATCTTCAGCAGAATCACCCGAGGCGTAGCGCCCAAGGCCTGGCCCAGCTCCAGCAGGTTGCGCGGTACCTGGCGGAACGCCAGGGTGGTCAGGCGCATCATCGGCGCGACGCCGTAGATGACCGTTGCCATGATCGCCGGCACCTTGCCGAGGCTGAAGATCATCACCGCCGGAATCAGGTAGACCCACGGGGGTACGGTTTGCATGATGTTCAGCACCGGGCTGGACATCTGCTCGAAGCGCTTGACCCGTGCGGCGAGAATGCCCAGCGGGAAAGCGATCAGCACCGACAGCAGCACCGACACCGACACCAGCGCGAGGGTCTGCATCGACGCCGTCCAGAGTCCCGACAGCCAGCAGAAACCGAGCATCGCCGCCGCCAGCACCGCGGTCCGCAGATTGATCAGCAACAGTGCAAGAAGCGTCACCAGGGCAATCACGCCCCAGCCCGGCAAGGCCAGCAGCACCGTTTCGAAGGCGCCCAGCACGGTGTCGACCACGCGGCTGATGAACGCGAACAGCGGGTGGAAATTGGCATTGAGCCAGTCGATCGCAGGTGCCAGCCAGGCGCCAGGAGAAACGCGCATTTCAGTGGGATTCATGCTGAGCCTCGCGCTGCGAAGGGGTGGCGTTCTGCGCCAGTCGGTCGAGGATCAGCGTCAGAATGACGATCGCCAGGGCGGCATCGATCGAACGCGCGATGTCCAGCGTGCGAATGGCGCCATAGATGGCTTCACCCAGGCCGCCAGAACCAACGATACCGGCGATCACCACCATGCCGAAGGCCATCATCAGGCTCTGGTTTATGCCCGTCATGATGCTCGGCATGGCGAACGGCAGGCGGATCTTGAAGAACAACTGCGCAGGGCTGGTGCCGCTGGCCTCACCCAGTTCGATGAACGAGCGTGGGGTCATGCGAATACCCAGTGCGGTGAGCCGCAGCACGGGCGGGATGGCGACGATGAACGTTGCCACCAGCGCTGTGGCCGAGCCGTAACCGAGCAGGGCAATGGCCGGTAGCAGGTAGATGTAGGGCGGCAGGGTCTGCAACAGGTCGAGCACAGGCTGTACGACCCCATCGAGTTTTGGCCAGAGCCCGCCGAGCACACCGCAGGGAATGCCCACCAGCAGCGCCAGCGTGGTTGCGGCAAGCACCAGCGCCAGGGTGCTCATGGTTTCGCTCCACAAGCCGATGTAGGCGCACACCAAGAGGCCCGTGATGGTCAGCAGCGCCGAGCGCCAGTGCCCGGACAGCCGCCAGGCCAGGGCGCCGATGAGCACGGCGACGACATAGAACGGCGCCAGGTTCAGCAACCAGTTCAGTGCCTGGACCAGACCCGTGAGCACCTCGTTGATGAAGTCGAACACGTGTGCGCTGCTGTCGGTGAGCCATTCCAGGCCCGCGTCCACCGCTGCATCGAAGTCGCTGGGAAAGGTGCTCGGATTCATGCCTGCACCTCAGGCGCGACCACCGCTGCGCCCTCCTCCGACTCGCTGCCCTGCACGCCACGCAGCAGGTCGGTCGGCGTGACCACGCCCACAGGCTGGCCACCCTCGACGATCAGCAGCGCCTCGGCTCCCGACTGAATCAGCAGGTTGATCAACTCGTCGAGGTCGGCCTGCGGCCCTGCCACTGGCAGCGCTGCAAGGTCGATGTGGGGATGGCGGGCAGCCCATTGGGCGTGTTGCGACATCACCGAGTGCGCCCTGACCAGATGCAGGCGCGAGATTCCCGCAACGAAGTCCGCGACATAGGCGTCGGCTGGCTTGAGCACGATGTCCTCGGCGCTGCCGACCTGGATGATCACCCCGTCCTTCATGATCGCGATACGATCGCCGAGACGAATGGCCTCTTCCAGGTCATGGGTGATGAACACCGCTGACTTGCCAAGGGACTTGGTCAGGCCGCGGAATTCATCCTGCAGTTGCCGGCGAATCAGCGGGTCGAGGGCGCTGAACGGTTCATCCATGAGGATGATCTCGGGGTCGCAGGTCAGCACCCGGGCCAGGCCGACACGTTGCTGCATGCCACCGGAGAGCTCGCCGGGAAAACGCGTGGCCCAGTCGCTCAGCCCGACCTTTTCCAGTGACTGCTGCGCTGCGGCGTGCCGTTCGTGCTTGCTCACACCCTGCACTTCCAGGCCAAAGGCGACGTTCTCCAGCACCGAGCGATGCGGCAGCAGCGCGACGCTCTGGAACACCATGCCGATATGCTGCGAACGTACCTTGCGCAGCGCCGCGCCATCGAGCGTGGCAAGATCCTGGCCCTTGACCAGCACCTGTCCGGCGCTGGGCACGATCAATTTGTTGAGCAGGCGTATCAGCGTCGACTTACCGCTGCCGGACAGGCCCATGATGCAGAAGATTTCGCCCCGTTTGACCTCCAGGCTGACATCGGAAACGCCGATGACACAGCCGTGGTCGTGCAATATCTGTTTCTTCGAAACACCCCGATCACGACTGGCCTCGATGGCTTCGTCCACGTGTTTGCCAAAGACTTTCCACACACCACGGCAACTGACCAGCACTTCATCAGCGCAAGCAACTGAACTATTCATCTCACACCCGTCGACCTAAAAAACTCTGGTTTTATTGTTTGAATCAGTACGGCAGTGTTGTTGCTAGCTCGTAACTTGGCGGCTGCGCCAATGGGCACAGCCGCACTGCAGATCAAGGCTTCTTGATGTTTTCCCAGCGTTTGATCAGTTCGGCGTTGCGGCCGGTCCAGTCGGCAACGGCCTGGTCCATGGTCTTGCCGTCCTTGACTTCGCCGTTGATGGCGGTGATATCGCTGAGCGGGACGTAAACGCCGGCCAGCACTTCACGCGCATGCGGGTTCTTTTCCGAGAAGCCCTTCTGGCCGATCCAGTAGTAGCCTTGTGGCGGCGGGAACACCCCCTTCGGGTCCTTGAGGAACTTGAGGTCGTATTTCTGCGTCATCCACGACGGTTCCCAGATGGTGACCGCCACCCACTCCTTGCGGTCGATCGCCGACTTCAGCGCTGCGGTCATGGCGGCGGAGCTGCCTTCGAGCAGGTTGAGCTTGATGCCGTACTCGCTGACTGCCTTGGCCGCATCGCTCATCAGCCCCGAACCTGGCTCGATGCCGATGATCTTGTTGTTGAACTTGGCCGCCTGATCGTTGAGTTGCTCGAGCGAGTCGATGTCGACGTACTTAGGCACGGCGATGCCCTGGTACAGGCCGTGGGAAACCGGCGAGAGTTTTTCCAGACGGTTCTTGTTGCGGTTCCAGTAGTCCTGGGCCACGTAATCGATCTGCGAGGCGAGTATCTGGATGTCGCCTTTGCTCAGCGCGGCGTAGGTGATGCCCCATTCCGAGAACGAAGTGACCTTGACCGTGTAGCCGGAGTCTTCCAGGACTTTCTTGGTGATACCGGTGATGGGCGTGAGGTCCTCCCACGACAACGTGCCCATCTGGATGACTTTTTCTTCTGCCTGAACGTTGAATACCGCTGCGCCCACCATCGCCAGCGCACAGAGCGCCTTCTTCATGTAATGCATTGGCTCGTACCTTTTTTTGTGGAGTTATCAGTGCCGCCCCTGAGCTGTTGGGCGCCATGCCGCAGGGTTGCCCGCCGGTGGTGAAGCCGTGGCGCCTGGGGCGAGACTCGCATGGCCGAAAATGCGGGTCAATACTCATTGAATTCAGTATGTATACATAAAGAATTCATAGTTTCAGGGCGCAAAGCGTTACTGCGCCTGAGCTGCAGGCGATTAGCTATGGGGTCGGTCAAGGAAATATGCGTCGCTATCGGGCAGGGTTTTGTCGTCAATGGAACAGCGTTACGGCTGAACATGCGTGTTAGCGCTGGCCTTGCAGGGGTGCTCGGTGAGCAGGCACCGGGCCCTGGCAAACGCGTCGTTGCAGGTCTGGGACCGGTGGCGCGATGGGCTCGGAAGGACGGATTGTTTCGCTGCACCATCGCGGTACACTACGGCCCACACATTCCTCGATGAAAGTCTGTAGACCTGTTGTCTACCTGGATTTCATAGTCATTAGGCAACGGTAGACCCCATCCATGCCCAGCAAGAAATCCCCCGCAGCGGCGCCCACCGAGACCGGCACGGCCATTCCCATCGACCGCAAGGTGGTGCTGGGCGATGCCCTGCGCCGGCGCATCCTGAGCATGGAGCTGGCACCGGGCGCGGTGGTCGACGAAATTGCCCTGGGCAACGAGTTCGGCCTGTCGCGGCCACCGGTGCGCGAGCTGCTTCGCCAGGTCGCCGCCGAAGGCTACATCGAGCTTGAAACCAACCGCGCACCGCGGGTGGCGGCGATGAACCACGACTCGCTGCGCAGTTTCTTCCTCGCCGCGCCGCTGATCTACATCGCCACCACGCAACTGGCCGCGCTACATGCCAGCCCCAGCGAAATCGAACAGCTCAAGCGCATCCAGGCGCAGTTTCGCCAGGCCATCGAAGACAAGGACGTGGAGAACCGCGTCATCCACAACGATGCCTTCCACCTGGAAATCGGCAAGATGGCGCACAACGACTACCTCATGCCGAGCCTGCGCCGCCTGCTCATCGACCACGCCCGACTGGGACGTATCTTCTATCGCCACCCCACCACCGACGACATGCAGCGCGACCTGGAGCTGGCCTGCGACCAGCACGACCAGATGATCGCCGCCATCGAGCGGCGCGACCCCCAGGGCGCCACCGAAATCGTCCAGGCGCACTGGGAACTGTCGCGCCGGCGCATGGCCGAGTACACCGCGCCCAGCGGCGTCGAGGTGGCGCTGGCGTACTGAGCTGCCGCGCAGGCCCGGCGCTCAGTGCAGGTGAGTGTTGACCTGGGTGGGAAATGCGCGGTCCTGGCGCGGCGTGCAGGCGAACCGCGCGCTGTAGCGCCGGGCCAGATACGAGGCCGACTCGAAGCCGCAGGCAAGACTCACCTCGGTGATGCTCAGTTCGGTCTGGCGTAGCAACTGACGGGCCTTGTCCAGGCGCAGGTCGAGGTAGAAACGTTTCGGTGTACTGCTCAGGTGCAGACGAAACAGCCGTTCCAGTTGCCGCGCGGTGATCGACACCATGCTCGCCAGCGCCTCGGTGCTCAGTGGATGCTCCATGCGCTCGTTCATCAGCCGAATCACGTTGACCAGCTTCTTGTTGCTGGTGCCATAGCGGCCGACGATGTGCGTACGCTGGGGAAACTGCGCCAGTCTCACCGAGCCCATCACCAGTTGTTCGGACACCCGCACCGCCAGTTGCGAGCCATGCTGCAGGCTGATCAGGTGCAGCATCATGTCGAGGGTCGCGGCGCCGCCGGCACAGCTGATGCGATCGCGGTCGATCTCGAACGATTCCAGGCTGGTGGGAATGCCCGGAAACGACTCGCGAAATGCCTCCAGCGCTTCCCAGTGCACGGTCACCTTGTAACCGTTGAGCACCCCGGCGCGGGCCAGCGGAAACACCCCGGTATCCACCGCGCCCAGCGCCACCCGCGCCGCGGCCAGCTGGCGCAGCCAGGCTTGCAGCGCGTCGCTGTAGCAGGCAAGCGGCTCGTAGCCGGCCACCACGATCACCATGCAGTCGAGCGGCACCGGCCCCAGGGCCTGGTCGGCAGCGATGCTCATGCCGCTGCACGACTGCACCGCTGCGCCATCGAGGCTGAGGATGCGCCAACGGTAGTAGTCTGGCTGAAAGCGGTTGGCGATGCGCAGCACTTCCACCGCGTTGACGAAGGCCGAGGGCGGAAAGCCCGGCAACAGCAGGAAGCGGAAATCCCGTGGCATAACACCCTCCATGACCCGCCCAGCGCCCGGCTCGCTGATGGCAAGTGGCAAGTAAAGAAGTCGGAAAAGTACCTGAATACGTCGGAAAAGTCCGCTCCTTGCTACGCCCACTGCCGTAGCTTTGCATCCACCAGCAGGCAGTGACGCCTGCCCGACCGGCTTATGGATTTCATCACGTGCGCAGGATGACAAGAGCATGAAGACACCCCGATTCCCATCATCGACGTCAGCCCGTTCGCTGGGCCGCTGGCTACTGCTGGGCGCCCTCGCCGCCACGCCGCTGGCCTCGCTTCAGGCGGCCGAGGCCGAGAGCTGCAAGACCGTGCGCATGGGCCTGGTGAGCTGGACCGACGTGATCGCCACCAGCGCCATCGCCAAGCACTTGCTCGAAGAGCTCGGCTACGAGGTCAAGCAAACCACCGCCTCGCAGCAGATCATCATGGCCGGCATCCGTGACAAGCGCCTGGATATCTACCTGGGTTACTGGCAGCCGTTGATGACCCCAGTGGTGCAGCCGTTCCTCGACGCAGGCCAGGCCACCCAGCTGCCGCAACCGAGCCTGCGCGATGCACGCACCACCCTGGCGGTGCCGACCTACCTGTACGACAAGGGCCTGAAGAGCTTCAGCGACATCGCCCGTTTCCAGAAGAGCCTGGGCGGCAAGATCTACGGGCTGGAGGCGGGTGTCGGCTCCAACCAGATCATCAAGCAGATGATCGCCGACGATAAGTTCGGGCTGAAGGATTTCCGCCTGATCGAATCGGGTGAGATCGGCATCGTCTCGACCCTCAAGCGCGCCGTGGCGCGCAAGGACGACGTGGTGTTCTTCGGCTGGACCCCGCACCCGATGAACGTCAACTTCGATATCTCGTTCCTCAGCGGCAGCGACGACGTGTTCGCCCCCAACGACGGCAAGGCCACCGTCAGCACCCTGACCGCGCCCGACTACAAGGCGCAGTGCCCGAACGTTCAGCGCCTGCTGGAAAACCTCACCTTCACCGCCGAGGAAGAGAGCGAAATGATGATCCCCATCATGGACCGCGCCCCGGCCGAGCAGGTGGCCGCGCAGTGGCTGGCCAAGCATCCGCAGCGCCGCGACACCTGGCTGCAAGGGGTGACCCGCGTCGACGGCACGCCGCTGCGCTAGTCGCCCGGGCCGCCGCGGCGGCTCCCCCCTGTTGATGCAACTGCGCCCCGCCGCCGCTTGCGTGCACTGGCACGCAACGCCTGCGCGTGGCCCCGACACGAGAACGAGCGCATGAACCCTGCACCGCACCTCCCCGCTGCGCTGGCCGACGGCGCGCGCCTGATCGGCCCGTGGGTGGGCATCCCCGACCCCACGGTGGTCGAGCTGATGGCCGCCCTGGACAACGACTTCCTGCTGCTCGACGGTGAACACACGCCGATTCCGCCCACCGCCCTGCGCGGCCTGCTGCCGTGTGCCGAGCGCTATCACAAGCCGGTGCTGTACCGCGTGCCCTCGCATGCCCCGGAGCACATCAAGCAGGCGCTGGATGCCGGCGTCGCCGGGCTGATGCTGCCGATGGTCGAGACCGCCGCACAGGCCGCCGCCATCGTCGACGCCAGCCGTTACGCCCCGCTCGGTACCCGCGGCATCGGCCCGTGGCGCGCGTCGGGCTACTACCAGCACTTCACCGACTACCTGCAACAGGCCAATGCCCGCACGCTGCTGATCGTGCAAATCGAAAGCCGCCTGGGCCTGGACAACCTCGAGGCGATTGCCGCGGTGCCCAGCATCGATGTGCTCTACGTCGGCCCTAGCGACCTGGCGCAGTCGTTAGGCCTGGCGCCAGGGCCCTTTCGCCCGGCGCTGCTGGCGGCCTTGCAGCGGGTCTGCGCCGTGGGCCGGGCGGCCGGCAAGACGCTGGGCATCGATGTGCCTTCGGCGGCCGAGCTGCCGGCACTGCAAGCCATGGGCTTTAGCCTGTTCACCCTCGGTTCGGACATCGGCTTCATCACCCAGGCTGGCCAGGCACAGGCCCGCCAACTGGCCGAACTGCCATCAGGAGCACCCTGCCCATGAACCTCTGCGAACGCATCAAAGCCATCGTCGGCGCCAACGGCTGGATCGACGCCGCCGAGCTGCGCCAGCGGCCGGTGGACTTCTGGAACGCCACACCGACCCTGGCCCTGGGCCTGGCGCGCCCGGCCAGCACCGAGGCGCTGTCGGCGCTGTTGGCGCTGTGCAACGAGGCGCGCCAGCCGCTGATCATCGAAGGCGGACGTACCAACCTGGTCAGCGCCACCCTGGGCGATGCGCAGACGCTGCTGGTGTCGCTGGAACGCCTCAACGCCATTGGCAGGCCTGATGCCGGCGCCATGACCCTGGAGGTCGGTGCCGGGGCGGTCCTGGAGCACGTGCAACAAGTGTGCGCGGCGGCCGACCTGCGCCTGGGGCTGGACTTCGGCGCCCGTGGCAGCGCCAGCATCGGCGGCGCGTTGTCGACCAACGCCGGAGGCTTTCAGGCACTGCGCTACGGGGTAGCCCGCGACCAGGTGCTGGGCCTGGAATGCGTGCTGGCCGACGGCACCGTGCTCAGCCACCTGAGCAGCTACGCCAAGGACAACACCGGCTACGACCTCAAGCACCTGTTCATCGGTTCGGAAGGCACCTTGGGGGTGATCACCAAGGCGGTGCTCAAGCTGCAGCCCAAGCCCACCTCCTGCAACACCGCCCTGCTCGCCTTCGCCAGCTTCGAACAGGTCATCGCCACCCTGACTGCCCTGCGCCGCTCGCTCAACGGTACGCTGTCAGCGTTCGAGTTGATGTGGCAGGAGTTTTTTCAGTTCAACGTCGACGCGTTACTGCAAGGCCGCGCGCCGCTGGACGCCAGCTATCCGTACTACGCGCTGTGCGAGGTCGAAGGGTTCACCGGCGAGCACGACGGCGAGCACTTCCAGACCCTGATCAGCGACCTGTTCGACAGCGGCAGTGTGGTCGATGCGGTGATCGCCAATTCCGAGCGCCAGCGCGCCGAGCTGTGGCGCATTCGTGAAGAATTCGAAGATGAAATTCAGCTGTTCAGCACGCTGATCGATTTCGACGTGTCGCTGCCGCTACCGCGCATCGAGCACTTCGCCGATCAGGTGCGTGAAGCCTTGGCCCTGCAGTTTCCGGAAAACCTCGGCCTGCACGTGCTGGCGCATTTGGGCGATGGCAACGTGCACGTCACCACAGGCCTGCCGAGCGCGGCGCGCAAGGACGACCTCAAGCGCTGCGTGTACCGCATCATCGCCGAGCTTGGTGGCTCGATTTCCGCCGAGCACGGCATCGGCCTGGCCAAGAAAGCCTACCTGCACTACTCGCGCAGCCCAGGCGAACTGGCGCTGATGCGCACCCTCAAGGGGGCGCTGGACCCGCACAACATTCTCAATCCGGGCAAGGTGATCGAAAGCCGTTGACGGCCTTGGCCGCAGGCAAGCGTGCGCGATGTGCAGCCGCGCTGGCCGCTCAGACAAAAAAACCACTGCCCCTCGCGAGGCAGTGGTCAGCGCGGTGCCGAACTCCGTCAGAACAGCACCGTTACCGCTCGGCTCACGAAGCGTTGATCCAGATGGTCTTGAGCTCCGTGTATTGATCGTGGGCCCAGATCGACTTGTCGCGCCCGCCAAAACCTGACTCCTTGTAGCCACCGAACGGCGTCGAGGCATCGCCCTCGCCGAAGCAGTTGACCGTCACCACCCCCGCACGAATCTCACGGGACAAGCGCAGCGCGTTACGCAGGCTGCCGGTGTAGGCCGATGCGGCCAGGCCGTAGACCGTGTCGTTGGCAAGCTCGATGGCTTCATCCAAGGTGGTGAAGCTGGTCACGCTCAGCACCGGGCCGAAAATCTCTTCGACGAACAGTTTGTCGTCGCGCGCGACGCCATCGACGATGGTCGGCTGCACGTACACCCCGTGCTCGGTTTGCCCGCCCTGTACGATGCTCAGTTTCTGCTCGGCAGCGTGGTCCAGATACGACTTGACCTTCTCGAAGTGCGACGTGCTGACCATCGCGCCAAGGCGGTTGTCGGGGTCTAGCGGGTCACCCAGTTGCCAATCCTTCAGGTGCTTGCCGATCAGCGCCAGCAACGGGTCCTTGACGTCTTCATGCACGATCAAGCGCGACGACGCCGAGCAGTTCTCGCCCATGTTCCAGAACGCGCCTGCGGTGACGAACTGCGCCACTTCGTCGAGGTCTTCGCAATCGTTCATGACCACCGCAGGGTTCTTCCCGCCCAGCTCGAGCACGATGCGCTTGAGGTTGGACTCGGCGGCGTACTTGAGGAACAGGCGGCCGGTGTCGGTGGAACCGGTGAAGCTGACCATGGGGATGTCCATGTGCCGGCCGATGGCCTCGCCCACTTCCCGCCCGCCACCGGGGACCAGGTTGAACACGCCAGCCGGAACCCCGGCCTGGTGCGCCAGCTCGGCCACACGCAGCGCGCTCAGCGTGGTTTCCTTGGCGGGCTTGACCACGATCGAACAGCCGGCGGCCAGTGACGGCGCGATCTTCCAGGCCAGCATCAGCAGCGGGAAGTTCCACGGCAGGACCAGGCCGACCACACCGATGGCTTCACGCACCACCATGGTCACCGCCGCATTGCCGGTCGGCGCGGTGGCATCGTAGATCTTGTCGATCAGCTCGGCGTGCCAGCGAATGGTGTGGATGGTTTCCGGCACATCGACGTTCTGGCACTCGCTGACCGGCTTGCCGCTGTCCAGGCTTTCCAGCACGGCCAGCTCGTGGGCGTGGTCTTCCAGCAGTTGGGCGAACTTCAGCAGTACCTGCTTGCGCTCGCCGGGCTGCAGTTTCGACCAGGCGCCCTGCTCGAACACGCGCTTGGCTGCGGCGACCGCCACATTGACGTCGTCGACGTCGCACGCAGCGACTTCAGCCAGCTGCTTGCCGGTCGCCGGGTTGGTGGTGACGAAGGTGCGGCCAGAAATGGCATCGCGAAATTCACCGTCGATGAACGCCTGGTGACGCAGTTGCAGGTCGGCGGCGATGGCCGCGTATTGAGCCTTGCTCAGCAATTCAGCCATGGTTCGGGCTCCTTATTTGATCTGTGCGATGGTGGCCTTGAGCTCACTGACGACCTGCTTGAGTGCCTGTTTCTCGCCCTCGGTGAGGTCGGACAGTGGCTTGCGTACGCCACCGGTCTTCAGGCCGTTGAGGGCCACACCGTTCTTGATCGCCTGGACGAACTTGCCACCTTCGAGGAAATCCATCAGCGGCATCATCGCGGCCATGATCTTGCGGCCTTTATCGAAGTCCTTCTCGATCACGCAGGCTTCATACAGTGCGACGTGTTCGCGTGGAATGAAGTTGGAACCGGCGCAGACCCAGCTTTTCGCGCCCCAGGCGAAGAATTCCAGGGCCTGGTCGTCCCAGCCGCACGACAGCTGGATGTTCGGGCGATGGATCGCCAGGCGGTGCAGCTGGGCCATATCCCCCGAACTTTCCTTGATGGCGACCACATTCTTGACGTCGGCAACGGCGTCGAAGAACGCCTCGCCCATGCTCACGCTCATGCGCCCTGGGTAGTTGTAGAGCATGATCGGCAGGCCAGCGGCAGCGTTGACCGCTTTGACGTGATCAGCGATTTCCTGCTGGGTCGGCAGCGCATACGGCGGGGTACCGACCAGCAGGGCATCGGCCTTGATTTCCTTGGCGTGCTGAGCGAACGCAACAGCATCTTCGGTGCGAATGCCGCCAGTGCCGACGATCAGCGGCAGACGACCGTTGAGCACGTCCTTGGCCTGCGCGGCCAGGTCGATGCGCTCCTGGCTGGTGTGGGCGTAATACTCACCGGTGGAGCCACCGATGATGATGCCGTGGACCCCGGATTCGACCAGGTACTCGAGGACGTTGGCGAAGGCCGCCGTGTCGATGCTGCCATCGGCGGCCAGGGGGGTGATTGCCGGGGTATAGATGCCTTCGAATTTCACGTTGGATCTCCAGACTATTGAACGTGGGAAAGCGCGCGACGCCGCGACGTCGCGCAGGGTCAGCCAGATCAGGCCAGCGAGGCCGCCTGTTGCAGGTTCAGCGAACGGGTTTCCGGGGCCAGCAGGTAAGAGAACGCAAGGCCGACGAAGGTGACTGCGGCGGCGGCGTACATGGTTGCGCCAATGCCATAGGTGTCCAGGCCGATCGGCACCAGCCAGGTGCCGACGGCAGCACCGACCCGCGACAGTGAAGTGCCCACGCCCACCGCGCCTGCGCGAATTTCGGTAGGGAACAGCTCGTTGGGGTACACCAGTTGCAGCACCTGGGCACCGCCGATGAGCAGCGCGTAGGCGCCGAACAACAGAAGAATCACCAGCTCCGACGCGCCGCTGAACAGGCCCAGGCCAAGCAAGGCCAGCCCCGACCAGAAGAAGCTGTGCAAAAGCGTCGTGCGCCGGCCGAGGGTGTTGAGCAGGCGCGTGGCGATGATGCAGCCGACCACGAACAGGCTGGTGATGGCCACCGAGCCGATCGACGCCCACTCGCCCTTGAGGTTCAGCGCGCCCAGCACCTTCGGCGCGAAGGCGTACACGGCGAACACCGGAATCACCGAGCAGGTCCAGAACATGGTCACGAACAACATGCGCTTGCCATAGCCGGAATGCAGCAGGCTGAGGAACGACAGCCTGCGGGTCTTGGGTTCTTCCGGCAGGTTGGCCAGCGAGAAGCCCGCGCCATACACCTGGGCAATGACCTGTTCGGCCTCTTGCTTGCGGCCCTTGCTGAGCAGCCAGCGCGGCGATTCCGGAGTGCCCAGGCGCAAGGCGAACAACAGCGCGCCGACCACTGCAGCACTGGCCAGTACCAGGCGCCAGGCGTCATCGCCGCCGTGGTGCAGAATCGCCTCGCCGATCATGTAGGCAGTGGCCGCGCCGGCGAACCACAGCACGGTCAAGGTGGCCAGGCGCGGGCCGCGGCTTTTCTTCGGCAGGAACTCCACCAGCAACGAGGTGGCCACCGGGTACTCGATGCCGACCGCGATGCCGATAGAAAAGCGCAACAGGAACAGCGCCAGGGCCGAGTCGACCCATAGCTGCGCCAGGGAGGCGAGAATGAACAGGGTCGGGCCGACGAAGAACACCCGTTTGCGACCGAAGCGGTCGGTCAGCCAACCGCCGCAGAAGCCGCCAAAAAAGATGCCGATCAGTGCCGAGGCGGCGATCATGCCCTGCCAGAAGCTGGTCAGGCCAAGGCCAACGGACATCTGCGCCATGGCCACACCGACGATGCTCAGCACATAGCCATCAACGAACGAGCCACCGCCGGAGCGGACCGTGAGCAACTGATGAAAGCGGTTAATCGGGACGTCTTCGATCGATACATTAGAGTTTGTCATTATTTTCTCCTGCTACCACCGTACTGCCAGGTTCCAGACGCGAGAGTCGCGCTGAGCGCAGTGCATCACCTTCGTTGCTCCCGACCGCACGCAGCCCGCGGGCAAACCGTGCAGACGAGACAGGCGATCACTCGGCGACTCTCATGGGTTGTTCGTGGGTCGAAGCGATTCGGCGCTTCGCTCAGCACCAGGCTCAGCTTTCCTTGCCGGCGCGGTACTGCCCCCATCTCAGGTTCATGTTCAGACCCAACGCCATCAGCGGCGCCGGCGGATTCGCGCACGGCCCTGGGGTCTGGCGGACGAAGTCGATCAGCTCGCTGCGCTCGCCCGCGAGCCAGTCGGCCAGCAACGTACCGGTGGCCGTACCGCGGGTAACGCCCAGCCCGTTGCAGCACAGCGCGCCATAGACGTGTGGCGCCAGTTCACCGAAATAGCCCATGTGGTTGCGCGACATCGCCAGCGCGCCGCCCCAGGTGTATTCGAACGGCAAATCGGGAAGCATGGGGAAGCGCCGTTGAAACGCCTCGCGATGGCGCACGGCGAAGCGCTCCAGGTACTTGCGGTTGGCGCGGCCATCGGGGTTGAAGCTGAAGCTGTTGCGAATCAGCAAACGGTTGTCTGGCGTGCGCCGCACCGTGGTGCCGAACGGGTCGGCGGGAATCAGCCCCCAGTAGGGCTTGCCGCCAAGCCGCGCCTGCTCCTGCTCGGTCATCGGCCGGGTCAGGCTGGCGTAGGTGAACACCGGCAGCATCCGGCCTTTAAGGAAGCCGAAGCTCATGCCGAAGGCGTTGGTGGTCAGTACTAGATTGTCGGCGGTGATCGAGCCATGGGCGTGCTTGAGCACCGACTTGGCGCCGTAGACGACCTCGCTGATGGGCGTGCGCTCGTACAGGGTGACGTTGGCCGGCAGATTGTCGGCCAGTCCCTTGACCAGCGCCGAGGGCTGCACCAGCGAAGTCCCCGGGGTGAACAGCGCTTTGCGGTAAAAGTGGGTGCCGATGTGCTCGGGCAACGCCTCGGCGTCGATCATCTGGTAAGGCTGATCGAGCTTGTCCAGACCGCGCCGATAGGCTTCGAGCACGGCGATGCCACGCGGCTCGACCGCCGCCTGGTACTTGCCGCAGTGCTTCATCTGACAATCGATCTGGTAGCGCTCGACCAACTGTTTGAGCAGCGCCTGGCCACTGAGGTTGAGCTTGAGGGTGGAGCGGGCGATGGCGATGTCGCCGATGTAGTCTTCCGCGCCAATGTCATGGGGCAGATCGATGGCAAAACCGGCATTGCGCCCGGACGAGCCAAAGCCCACTTCCTGCGCTTCGATCAGCACGATCTGATCGTCGGGAAAATGCTCTGCCAGTTGCCGCGCGGCCGCAAGACCGGTGAAACCTGCTCCGACTACCACCCAGCGGGCACTGCTGTGGCCACTATGCGGCGCTTTGATCTGCCGCCCCTTGCTCAGGTGATACCAGCCGCAGGTGCTGTCGTCAGCGGGCAGCGAAGTCATCTTTGTCATGTCAGGAACCAGAGGTGTTGTTGTTAGCATCTGTTGCTCATCACGCCCTGCTTCACCGCGCCTGTGGGCGGGTCATGGCAGCGCGGTGAGCGTACCTGGCGAGGCCCCGATTGCAGCGAGTCGAGCGGTGTGCGTCGTCAGCCTCGCCGACAGCCCACCCACTCGATGCAAACGACCTCTGTCTACAGTTTGTATAATGAATATAGGTATCGTTAGACAGTGTGTCTACAGATTTTTCAGGCCGCGTGCGGCCCAGTTCCAGCCCGGCGCTAAGAGCGTTCTGAGAGCGACGAACGCATGCCTGTAAGCGACTTGAAGCGCCCCTCAAAGGCGGCTTGTGCATGCCGATGGACTTGTCCTCAGCCGCGGCAGCACACCCATGGATTTATGTATACATAATGTATACATTGATCTTCGCAGCGTGGCTTCGTCCTTTCTGATGCTGACCAACCTGCCGCAACGACCCTGCTGTTCTTTCCTTTGCCCGACCCTCGAGAAACCAGCCGTGCAACCAACTCGCAGCTTCAGCAGTGCTCTGAATGGGCACAACTCACGCTTCACCCGTCTTGGCGGTGGGCCCACCCGGCAGCAGACACGCGTGGGTTTTCTTTTGCTGGAACACTTCTCCCTGCCTGCGTTTACCCAGGCACTGGACACCTTGGTGACGGCCAATCTGATCGAGTCAGACAGTTGCCTGAGCACCACCTATGGATTGCATGAAGGATCGGTGACCAGCGACCTGGGCATCGTCATCAGCCCTGCCGCCCTGATGAGCACAAGCCTTGCCCACAGCCTTGATCTGCTGGTGATCTGTGGCGGCCTGCGTACGCCGCTGGTGGCCTCGAGCGAACTGAGTGGCTGGCTGCAGGCGCTGGCGCGCAAGGGGGTGGCGTTGGCCGGGCTGTGGAATGGCACATGGTTCCTCAGCCAGGCCGGACTGCTCGACGGCTACCGCTGCAGCGTGCATCCCGAACACCGTGGCGCCGTGGCGGAAATCGCCCAGACCAGTCATGTCAGTAGCGAAAGCTTCGTGGTCGACAGAGATCGTCTGAGCGCAGCCAGTCCGGCGGGCGCGTTCAACATGCTGCTGGAATGGTTGGGTGCACAGCGTGGTACCGAGCTTACCGATGGCATCACCGCCATTCTGGCCTTCGAGGCCTCACGCTACCGGCGCACCACCCCTGCACTTCAGAGCAACATCAGCGAACCGCTGCGCGAAGCCATCAATTTGATGAGCGTCAACCTCGAAGAGCCGCTGGATCAGGATCAGTTGGCAGCCTGTGTCGGCCGATCCAAGCGCCAGATCGGCCGACTGTTTCAACACCAGTTGGGTACCACACCGGTGCGCTACTACATGGAGTTGCGCATCACCGAAAGCCGGCGCCTGCTGCAGTACTCCGACCTGCCCCTGCTGGGTGTGGCCGTGGCCTGCGGGTTCGTTTCCGCCAGCCACTTCAGCAAATGCTACGCATCGTTCTTCGGCTACAGCCCATCGAAGGAAAAGCGCTTTGGCTGCATCAAGAGCCTGGCGCGCAAGCCGCGCTGAGGCCACAACCCGCCGGCGCTAGTGCACGGCGACCTTGCGCCGCGCGCTGAGCACCGATGCGGCCACCACCAACGCCGCGCCGGCCGCCATACGCAGTGACGGCTGCTCAGCGAACAACCACCAGGCGCCGATGATGGCGTACACCGGCTCGAGCGCGATGATCATCCCGGCCGAACGCGCCGGTAGACCGTCCAGGCTTTTGACGAACATCACCTGTGCCAGCCCCGTGCAGAAAATGCCCAACAGCGCCAGGCTGGTCCAGTCTGTGGTCCCCAACTGGGTGCTCGGCAGATGGCTGAAGGCGAACGGCGCCATCAGCATCGCCACCACCACGTTCTGCCAGAACGCCGTTTGCAGGGCCTTCATGCTCTGCGTGTGACGGCGATTGACCACCGCCAGCAGGGCAAACGCCAGACCTGAGGCCAATCCCCAGAGCAGCCCCAGCGTGCCGTCATCGAGCGTATCGAACGAAGGCACCACCAACACCAGGCCGGTGCTCACCAACAGCAACAGAAGTATCTCGCCACCGCCGATGCGTTCTGCGAAACAGAGCCTGTCGATCAGCGCGATGAACGCGGGAAAGCTGGCAAAGCCCAAGGTCGCCACCGCCACTCCACCGACTTTGACGGCGATGAAGAAGGTCACCCAATGCACCGCCAACAAGGTGCCCGTCAGCGCCAGCACCGGCGCGTTGCGCCAGCTCAAGGCATCCAGCAGACGCGTGCCCTTGAGACCGGCAACGAAACCCAGGGCAATGAACGCGAACGTCGCTCGCCCAAAGGTGATGATGCTGGCATCGGCCAGGATCAGCGCACCGAGCAGGCCGGTGACGCCGAACAGCAGCGCAGCGAAGTGCGCGGCGAACAAGGCATTACGCTGACCGGAACAGACTCCGGCAGAAGAAACAGAAGTGGCGAGCATGGCAGTCGTCTCAAAGAAGGTGCGAGCGCAGGCCGCGCAGGCGCAGCGCGGCAATGGCTTTGAATGGCGTTTTCTGGTTTTGGGGGTGCGACCGGATTACCGGTGCTGGGGCGCCGCAGCGTTGGAATTGTGAGACGAGGCTGCTGACTCGCGAAGCAAGTGACGGCTCGCCAGGGCGCGCGATGAACCGTCGGGAGAATTATCGACGGTCACCGACGCACCCGATCGTTCGAGCAAGACGTGGCTTTGCTCAAAGTGGACGTGCGCAGGCCTTGCTCAGCGCACCCTCCACTCCCCTCGCCTACAGCGCTGAACTGCCCGCACCTGAGGCCTGAGCCACATCCGCGCTGAGTTGCAACAGCCCCCTCGGCAAGCGGAAGTGCTTGAACGGCTGTTGAGTGATTGGGTTGAAAGCCTTTTGCGCGTTGACCCGGTAGCGCATGACCCCATCCCCGGTCTTGAAGCTCAAGTCCACGCTGGTCGCGGTCCTCCCATTGAGCGAACCACGACTGAGCAGGCGAAACATTGACCACGGACCGCGGTATTCAAGGCTACTGCTGTTGCCGTTCTGCCTGAGCAGCGTGAGGTTGCTGCGCACCTGTTGGCCCAGCGTATTGGGCCAGACGATACCGGTAATCTGCCCAGGCCCGTGGGTGTAGGCAATCAGCTGGCCATCCAGGTCGAGCAGGCTGGTGCGCTGATTCGCGCTCAAGCCCAACGGCTCGATACTCAACTGCACGCTCAGGTTGCCGCGCTGATCGAAGAAGGTTTCGCGGATGCGTTCGGCCAGCGCCAACTGTTCTATGACATCGCTGCGGATCAGCGACTGCCCCTGCTGCCCGGACTGCAACGCTTCCAGGTTGTCCTCGAGGAAGAGCTTCAAATACTGCTGATGGAACTGCTGCAGCCGGCCTTTGGGCCCGAAGAACGCTTCGAAGTCATCCAGCGAGGCATCGGGCGCCCTGGCCGTGAAGGGATAGCGCTCGGCCAGGCGCTGCTGGAAGAAGCTGTACACCTCGCTGTCCCAACGCCGCTCGAGCTCGCGCAGGGCTTCGACATTCAGTACGCGCGCAGTTTGCTCGGCGACTTTCCTGACCTGATGGTTGATAGGTTCAGGCAGCCCTGTCGCCACTCGCTGCAACGTGCTGAGCGGATCGCTGCCGGTCATCGAAAAGCGCTGATGCACCGCCTGCAGCGCTGCCTTGCCGCGGTCGGGACTGGTCTGCACGGCCTTGGCGTAGTCGTGAACGGCGCTGATGGCACCGACCGTCTCATCGTAGTAGCTCGGCTTTTCAGCGGATGATTGCAACAACCCACTGAGCCCTGCAAACGCGCGCTCAATCGTCGACGCCAGTTGCTGCTCGACGTCACCGCTGGCCGGCTGCCTCTCGGTCGCGCCCGCCAGTGCCGGTGCGGGCGCCGACAGCGAAGTGTTTTCCTGCACTGTCTCCAGCAAACGTTGCAACGGCGCCGCCGGCCCGGTCAGTTGCTGGAGAATCGCCACAGCCTGGTCAAGGTCGTGAAAATCAGCGATGGCGAACGCGTTCAAGCCCCGCCGCCAGCTGTCGATGTAGTCGGCACTGTACAGGCTACGCAGCCGTTCGCTGAGCGCCTGGCGGTCAGCCGTTGAGTAATCCAGTTGCGCGCGCTCACCCAACGCCCACTGATCGACCATGGCCATCTCCGCGAACTGTCGGCTGCGCGGCTCGAAATACTCCCTGAAACCTTTGGCCGTGAGCATTGGGGCGAGTAGGACACCCTCCTCCATCCGCACTGATGGAGAAGCCGGCTGGTACACCACATCGAATGCCGGCCCGACTTGCTGACGCAGGTCCAGGCCCCTTTGCAGTTGCTCCTGGGCCTGTTGCTTGAGGCCTGCGTAGACCCGTTGAGGCAGCGGCACCTGGCGCAACGCCTGCTGCACCTGCACGACCCGTTCGCGGTAGTGCGACAGGTCGGTATCGGCGTAGGCCAAGGCATATTGCAGGTGCTGCATGAGATCGCGCTGCAGCTGACCCTGGCCGGGAAACGCCTGCTGCCACTGGCGGGCCATCCAGTCCTGGACCCACTCGGGGCGCCGGTTGCGCCGATCCTCCAGCATCCGGTAGACCCTCAACGCCGCCATCTGCTGCTCACTACCCGGCGGTGCGGCATTCATGGCGTCGATCACGCCGCTGGCCAAGGCCGGTAGAAACCGCCGCGAGAGCAGACTCAGATAGGCCTCATCGACACGCGGGCCGATGGCGTGGCCCTGGTACAGGCCCAGATCAGCGACGGCCGGCCAGGCGGCACGGTAATCACCGAACACTGCGACGGCATCGCGGATCTGATCCAGTGGCTCGAGCAGGTTGCGTCCGGTGGGGTCGATCTTCTGGTCGACCTGGTAGTGGCTGTACTCACGGCTCTTGGCGAGCACGCTGGCGGCCTTGGCCGCATTGATAGCAAAGTAGTGCTGCCAGCTGGCGATGACCACGCAGACCGCCAGCCCGCCGACACCCGCGCTGAGCCAGAGCAACTGGCGCTTGCGCCGGGCGACCTTGACGTTGTCTCCCGCCAGGCCGGCTTCCTGGAGAATGACGCGTCTGAAGGCATGCTGGATGAAATAGGCCAGTGGCTTGGCCGAAGCCTTGCCTTCGCGCAGGGGGCGTTTGGTCTTGTAGGGCTGCGCGGCCTCGCGAACGAACGCATTGAGCACATCGCCCTGCTGTGCCACCGAGGACCAGTACACGCCACGCACCAGGGCGGGCGTGGTGAAACGGTCGCTGGCCAGCGTTTCACCCAGAAAGCCCTTCAATATGGGACGCAGACCGGCCAGTTGGGCGTGCAACGAGAACAGGCGCGTGCGCGCCGCTGCACTGCCAAGTGCGTCGATTCGGTCCAGCACCTGCTCGAACAATTGGCTGATCAACCGCTCGTAGTGAGCGTCATACTCGTCCAGCCAGGCGTCGAAGCTGCCGCCTGCGTCGAGCTTGAAGGTGAAACCCAGCATGTCCTCTCGCCTGGCTGGCGTAAGACTGCCGTACAACTGGTCGAAACCCTCCAGAAGGTCGAACTTGGTCAACACCACATACAGCGGCAGGCGCGAACCCAACCGGCTACTGACCTCATGCAGCCGCGCGCGCAGGACGTGCGCCAGTGCCACCCGTTGCTCAGGACCGCCATGCAGCAGTGCCGGTAGGTCGATGGTCAGCAACAGGCCATTGAGCGCACGCTGGCTACGGTTGCTCAGCAACCAGCCCAACAGGTGCTGCCACAATCTTGCCGTGGTCGTTGGCGGTAGCGTCGACTCCTCTGCGCCGCGCTGCTCGACGAGCCCCTCCTGACGAATGAAGGCACCGGGCGGATCGATAATCACTGCGTTATCGCTGATCCACCAGCCCACTGGATAGGGCAGCGCCTGGGCGTGCTTACCCCGTTTTTGGGCCTTGTCGATGCGCGTCAAGGAAAAGTTCTGATCGCTGTGATCGATGAACATGCTTTTTCCGGCGCCCTCGTCACCGACCAACAAATACCAGGGCAACCGGTACAACGCGCGGCGACCTCCGGCGTTGTCCAGGTAATGTGCCAACCCCTGATCGAGCGCTGTCTGTTGCGCGTCGATCAGGGGCAGCGCCTGGTCAAGCTCAGCGGCGCTCGCCTGCTGGCTCTGCGCCTGCAACCGGCGAAAGCGCGTGCCGAGCACTACCAGCCAGCCCAGCAGAGGCACCAGTATCAGCAACAGACTCGCCAGGCTGCGATGGGCCATGCTGGCCAACGGTTGCTGCCCGCGCCAGGTCCACAGCGGGCCGAGCCACCAGATGGCGACGAGCATCAGCAAAGCGCCGAGCACGAGCAGAAGCGGCATCGCCAGACCGATACGCGTGAGCAGCGGCAGGCCCCAGCGTTTGAGTGGCTTCCACAGTTGATTCATCGAGACTCCTTGTGCCGATCGGCCAGCATTAGGGGGGTGGCAGACTGCTGAAGCCGCCGGAATACTTCAGGTTCCCAGGCACTGGCAGTGGTGTGCTGCATGAGGTGTGCGACGTTTGCGAACAGATCCTGAGCCAGCCACGACACGCCGCGCGCAGCCAGCAGGTCGGCGGCAATCAGCGTGGTGTGGCAGCGCTCTCGGGGCGTTCGAAGCTCGCTCTGCAAGCCTTGTAGTTTGAGCAGCACCGGCTCGACGCCAGCGCTTTCCAGCTGAGCGACCATCTCCTCGCGCAGGCTTGCGAATTCCTGGGTACCTGGGTCCTGCTCGCACGCCGTCTGTGATGCCTTTAGCCAGGCCAGACACTGGTCATCCACGAACACGCTGCCGTCGCTGAAACACAGCGCTTGCAGTGCCGGTACGCGCAATACGAACCTGCCCGTCGCGCAGCGGATGGCCTCAGCCACCTCGCCCATTGCCAGCCGCGTTGCGGCAGCGGCAGCAAGATAGTTGCCGCGAATCCAATACGGGCAGGCGGTGACGCTTTTTTCGATGCGCAGCAGCAATGCTGCGTCGACCGTCGTACCGGCGATAGCCTCTTCGTAGTCACCGACAATGTCCTGCGGCACGGCCATCAGTTCGGTTCGGCTGTCCTGCCTGGCTTGTGGGGCCGTCTGAATATGTGCCCACAGCCCAAAGCGACGGAGCTGGTAGCCCGTTGGGTCGTAGGGGTCTTGTCGATTGATGAATTCAGCCATGCCCAGTACGGCGCGACGGGTTTCTCGTTCGTTGCCCAGGGAAATCTGCGGCATCGGGGCGGCAATCGTCTCGAGCGGTGCAGTCGGCTTGCTGGTTGGGGCACGAAGGCTGGAAGGGGCAGGTTCAACGGCGCCGCTGACAAGCGCCGAATGCTGACCCAGCAGACGCTCCAGGTCGGCCAGAACCGTTGCATTCAACTGAGCGGTGTCTTGCTGGGACTGCAGGCACCTCAGCCCATCCTGAGCCGTGGCGAGGTGGGTGACGTTGTAGGTGAAGCGGTCCAGCCGTGGCATCGCGTCGATCAAACGGGTGAGCACCATGCCGACCAGTTTGCGCTTGCCCAGAAAACCGGTAGGGCCCGGTTTTGGATACGCCGTTTCCCAATAGCGCTCGACGACACCGGCAAGCAACGCCAGTGTGAGCCCCCAATGCTGCCAGCAGCCGCTACGCAGCCACGCAGCACTCAAATGAGCGACGATGCGCAGATGCTTGCACTGATGAACCAGGTACTGGCAGGAGGCTTCTTCGATGTAGGCCCAGTCGATCGACGCTTCCTGCAACCCGCCCAGCTTGACCATCTCCTGGTCGATCGCCTGGTAGGTCTCATCCTCTACATCGAACAGGCCAGCCGGTGCCAGGGGATCGACAGGCGCCAGCAATCGAACCAGCTCCTCCCCTGCGCCCGGCGCTACCAGCGACATGTCTTGCGCGCCTGGTCGATGAGCGGGTCAAGCCCTTGTGCGTCGAACACCAAGCCCTCGACGCTGGGGTGATCGCCCTCCACCTGGATCCGGTGAGCACCGATCAGTTGCCTGATTTGCTCGATACCTGGCAAACCGCGACCGCCATCGAGTACCTGGCCGTTCTCCATGACCTGCCATGGCGTTGGGTGGGTGGCCCGGCGCTCACTCTGCAGGCGCACCACGACCCGCCCGACATCGAGGGGCTGACCAAGGACCAACTGCAGTCTGGAAATGTTCTGCACACAGCTGATGACCAGGTACGCAGAGGGCGTTGCGATAGCGGGCGCGGATATCAGCAAGCCCTCTGGCTCGGCGCTGAGATGAAAGGTGAGGTCATCTGCCTTTCGACGGGCCTCATGAGCCATCACCCGACGCCAGGTAGGAGAGTCCTGCTCTGGCGCGGACCATTTCATTCGGTCCAGGCGAGCCGGGGTGCCGGCAGACTTGTCGAAACATGCCAGACGCTCAAGGTTCGACACGATGTTTGCACAGTCTTGAACAGCGTATGCGGATAGCGGCAGACAACTGAGTAGCAGGAATAGACCTGCGCCATATGTATTCCGAGCGTTCACGGCAAACTACTTCCCTTTTCCTACACTTATTTAGCCATGCACAGACTTGCGCACCCCTCACTGAGTGCACCCCTTGCCTGCAAACTGGCGAAATCCTAGACCATCAAAACAACTGACCACAAATAAATATTTCGTTGCACTTTCTTTCTCGACGAACCAACTCTTCCCAATGCAGTTTTAAAAAAGAAATTCGCCCTACCAGACGACACTAGCGAACCTAAACTTCGAGAGAAATTTCCTACAGATTATTGTAGGAAACTTATAACTTCCGCGGAAACTTCCTACAGCTCAAGGAGAGACTTTTGATGGCCAAGAACCTAGGCTCAGTCGCCCCCAAGGAACGTATAAACATAAAATACGTACCCGCCACTGGCGACGAGCAGGCCGAGATAGAGCTGCCACACAAGGTATTGGTGCTGGGCGACTTCGGCCTCAACGACCACCGTGCGCTGGAAGACCGTCCGGTGATGCGCATTGATAAACACACGTTCAACAACGTGCTGAGCGATGCCGAGGTCAGTCTGGCCATGTCGGTGCCTTCGATGCTCAATCCCGCTCCAGGCGCGGAACTGGCCGTAGCCTTGCAATTCAGGTCGATCAGCGACTTCGGACCCGATCGAATCGCCCGTCAGGTGCCCGAGCTGAACAAGCTGCTGGAGCTGCGCGAAGCCTTGGTCGCACTCAAAGGCCCGCTGGGCAACGCCCCCGCCTTTCGCAAACAGTTACAGCACCTGCTGAGCAACGAGCAGGCGCGCAAGCAGCTCGCCGAAGAACTGGAGCTGGCGCTAGAAGCGCCAAATGAAGATCAAGACAACGGAGAGTCCCATGCCTGAACAGAACACCATTCCCGTGGCTGTTGATACCACTATCGACACAATTGGCAATGCCAGCCTGCTCGAACGAATCATGGCAGAAACCAAACTGGTGCCGGCGCAAGAGGGATACCAGGTCGCCAGGCAGGGCGTCCTGGCATTTATTTCGGAAATCCTCAAAAGTGATGATCCAGATCAACTGATAAACAAACATCGTGTCGATCAGATGATCGCCGAAGTGGATCGCGTGCTGGGCAAGCAAATGGATGCGATCTTGCATCATTCTGAGTTTCAGCGCCTTGAGAGCTCCTGGCGCAGCCTCAAACTTCTGGTCGATCGCACGGATTTTCGAGAAAACATCAAGCTTGAACTTCTGCACGTCAGCAAAGAGGACCTTCTCGACGACTTCGACAATGCTGCGGATATTACCTGCAGCGGAATGTACAAGCATGTTTACAGCGCAGGCTATGGCCAGTTCGGTGGCGAACCCGTCGCCGCCATGCTGGGCAATTATGACTTCGGCCCCTCGTCGCCTGACATCAAACTGCTGAACTACATGGCGTCGGTAGGCGCCATGTCCCACGCGCCGTTTCTGACGGCCTCGTCTCCCGAGTTCTTCAACCTGAGCAGCTTCGAAGAGCTGCCCAACCTCAAGGAGATCAAAGACATCTTCGCCGGGCCGCGTCATGCCAAGTGGCGCGCTTTCCGTGAGAGCGAGGATGCACGCCACGTGGCATTGACCGGGCCGCGTTTCATGCTGCGCTCGGCCTATCACCCTCAGGAGCAGCCCGTCACCAGCTTCAACTATCAGGAAGACATCGCGGGTCGTCACGACAACTACCTGTGGGGCAATTCGGCCTTCCTGCTGACCAGTTGCATCAACGACAGCTTTGCCCGCTATCGCTGGTGCCCGAACATCATCGGCCCGCAATCAGGCGGCGCCGTCGAAGACCTGCCGGTGCATTTGTATGAATCCCTGGGGCAGTTGCAGGCCAAGATCCCCACCGAGGTGTTGATTTCCGATCGCAAGGAATTCGAGCTGGCCGAAGAAGGCTTCATCGCGCTGACCATGCGCAAGGACAGTGACAACGCCGCATTCTTCTCTGCCAACTCGGTACAGAAGCCGAAAAACTTTCCCAAGACCCCTGAGGGTTTTCAGGCGCAGACCAACTACAAGCTCGGCACACAGCTGCCCTACCTCTTCATCGTCAACCGCCTGGCCCACTACATCAAGGTGCTCCAGCGCGAGCAGATCGGCAGCTGGAAGGAGCGTCGCGATCTTGAGTCAGAGCTCAACAAATGGATCAAGCAGTACGTTGCAGACCAGGAAAACCCCTCTGCCGACGTGCGCAGCCGACGACCACTGCGCGCCGCCAGGGTCGAGGTAGCGGATGTCGCCGGTGACCCAGGTTGGTACCAGGTGTCGCTCACCGTTCGTCCCCACTTCAAGTACATGGGGGCCAACTTCGAGATCTCTCTCGTCGGGCGGTTAGACGCGCAATGAGTGGATTGTTCGATCGCCTGACTGCAGATCAGTCAGCCTGCCGGAAAGCCTCACGGCAGGAAAACGCCAGCCACAAGTTCGCCATTATCAAACGCCATCTCGAAACGTTGCTCAATGCCCGCCAGGGGTGCTCGCAGAGCAGCCCTGATCTGGGACTGCAGGACTTCAACGGGCATGACGGCAGCAGCGGCGAATTGCTGCAGCAGATCAGCGCCGACATTCGCCGCACGATCCAGCGCTTCGAGCCACGCATTCAGGTAAATGCGCTCAAGGCTGTGCCCGATTGCCATGCGCCCCAGGAGCTGCATTTCAGGCTGGACTGCCAGGTTCAGGTCAACGACCAAGCCGAGCAGCTCGACCTGGATCTGCTGGTCAACGGCCATAGCCGTCATACCCGAGTGAGGTGAGGGATGTCGCTCAAGGAAAGATTCGCCGAAGAGCTGCGCTATTTGCATGAACTGGGCGATGACTTCGCCCGAGACAACCCGCAGCTTGCACGGTTTCTCGGAAGCAAGGGCAGCGACCCTGACGTGGAGCGGCTGATGGAGGCCTTCGCCTTTCTCACCGCCAAGCTGCGGCTGAAACTGGAAGACGACCTTCCGGAACTGACCCATCCGATGTTGCAACTGCTGTGGCCCAACTACCTGCGGCCACTGCCGAGCGCCACGATCATCCGCTTCACACCACGCCAGCAATCGCTTAGCCAAACGCAGCAGATCGCCAAAGGTTCGCGGCTGTTCTCCAGGCCCGTCGATGGCGTGGCGTGCGAGTTCCGAACCTGTACACCGGTGAATCTGTACCCGTTCGAAATCAGCACGGTGACCGCAACCCAGACGCTCGATAGCTCGATGGTTGGCATCGCCCTGACGAGCGTGATCCAACGACCCCTGGACACCCTCGGATGCTCGTCACTGGAATTTCATCTGAGCGGCGACACCCGTACCGCCCGAACACTGTACCTGTGGATTTCTCAATACCTCAGACACGTCAGCATCACTATCGATGGCGAGGTACGCAGGCTGCCCGCCAGCAGCATTGCCTTCCCCGGTTTCACCCCTGATGAGGCCTTGCTGCCCTACCCGCGGAACGTGTTCGATGGCTACAGGATTCTGCAGGAGTACTTCATTTTCCCGCAGCGCTTCCACTTCTTCACCCTGACCGGACTCGACAAGGTCTGGCCGAGCGCACACGCCAGCCAGTTCGACATCGAGTTTCATTTCAGTCGCCAGTTGCCGGATACCCTGCGAATCGGCAATGCCGATTTCAGCCTGTTCTGCACCCCGGCAGTCAATCTGTTCGCCCACAGCGCCGAGCCCATCGACCTCTCCGGGCGCGCAGCGCAGATGGAGCTCAAGCCCAAAGGCGCGCAGCGCAAGGCCTACGAAATTTTCAGCGTGGATCAGGTCATCAGCACTCGCACCACCGGCAACGGCGAGACCGGCGAACACCTGCGCACCTTCCGCGCCTTCGAATCGTTCGCCCACGAGATCGAACATGTGCAGGGACGCACCGCCCTTTACTACCGACACATGCTCGAAGCATCGCTGAACGAGGAGGGTGTCACGCACCGCATGGCCTTCGTGCGGGGCGATGCCAACACCTATATCGGTGAGCTGGAAACAGCCTCCATCGACCTCACCTGCAGCAACCGCGACCTGCCCCTGGCGTTGGGCATCGGTGATATCAGCGAGCTCACCGAAGCCACACCGCCTCTGGCGACCTACACCAATCTGTGCGCGCCCACTCGCCCCTACCGACCGGTGCTTGACGGGCAACTGCAGTGGGCGCTGGTCTCCAACATGTCGCTGAACTACCTCTCACTGCTCGCAGCCGAGCCGCTCAAAGCGGTCATCCGCACCTACGACTTCGCCGCCCTGCACGATATCCAACAGGCGCGCACCACGCGCAAACGCCTCGACGGTATTCAGGACGTGCACACAGCGCCGCTGGATTGGCTGATCAATGGGCAACCGATTCGCGGACTGCACAGCCAACTGAAGCTGGATCAATCCGCCTTCCTCTGCGAAGGCGACCTGTACCTGTTCAGCTGTGTGCTCGCGCACTTCTTCGCCCTGTACGCCAGCATCAATTCCTTCCATCAACTGGAAGTGATCAACACCACCAACAACGAGCACTACACATGGCCTCTCCAGACCGGCAAGCAACCGCTGATCTAGCCGACAAGCTGCTCGCCGATGCGCATCAGTACAACTTCTTTCAGTTGTTGGAACGACTGCATGGGCTGCACGGTGACGACCTCGAGCCGCGCTGGCCAGACCACGCCACACGCCTGCGCGTGCGCCTGGCCAGCGATCCGCGGCTGAGCTTCCCGGTCACCGATGTCTACACGGCAGCACCGATGCCCGGTGAGCACCAGCGTTATCGCGTGTGCACCACCTTCATGGGCCTGCACGGCACCGATTCGCCCTTGCCCACCTACTATCTGGAGCAGGTGGCCCATGAACATGCCCAAGGCCTGGGCGTGCGGCCGGCCTTCTTCGATTTTTTCAACCACTATCTGCTCAGCCTGTTGCACCGCATCTGGCGTAAATACCGCTACTACATCCGCTTCCAGTCTGGTGCCCGCGACAGGTTTTCCCAGTACATCTTTGCCCTGCTCGGACTCAACGACCAACAGCTGCGCGGCGCCACCGAACTGCCCTGGAGTCGACTGCTCAGCTTTGCCGGTGTGATCGCCAGCCGCAGCCGAGCACCCGGCACGGTAGCCGGCATCATTGCCCATTGCTTCGACTTGCAGCAGGTGCGGATTCGCGAATTCGAAACCCGTGCGGTGCCCATCGCCACTCGGCAGCGGGTAAGCCTGGGGCAGGCCAACGGTGCCCTTGGGCGTAGTTTCTCGATCGGCAGCCGCACACGTACTCGCAGCAGCAAATTCATCATCGTCATCAGCGAACTCGACCAGACCCAACTGCGGGAGCTGCTGCCCAGCGGTATCAATTTCGGTCGCCTGCGGGCGCTGATCGACTTTCTGCTACGCGATGGGCTGGCCTACGATCTGGAGTTGCACCTCAAGCACAACGCCCTGTCGCCGTTCTGCCTGCACCGCAACCAGAGCGCCTATCTAGGCTGGACCAGCTTTGTCGACGACAGGCACGGCACGGTCCGCCCTGTGGTGCGATTCAGGGGGCGCTCATGAGCCACTTGATCCTGAGCATCGTCAACCTCGATCAATTGCTGCCCACTGCCATCGCCCGCCACTCTTTCGGCCGTATCGGCGGCACCATCGGCAGCGCAGGCACCACCTGGCTGCTGGACGATCGCGAACACACCATTGCACCTGTGCACTGTGAAATTCGCTGGATCGAGGGCGGCTTCTGCGTGATCGACTGCTGCCAGCGTACCTATCTGAACGACAGCACCCTCCCCCTGAATGGCTGGTCGGCCATGCGTTTGGCGGAGGGTGACCAACTGCGCATCGGCGCCTACCGAATCCGCGTGCAGCGCTCGCCGAACGCCGCGCTCGCACTGGACGATGTGTTCGACCCTAACCTGCGAGGCATCGACACGCTGATCGGCGGATGGCCTGAACACGTCCAGCCGGCACAAGAGCATGCCTGCCTGGTCAGCGACCTCCGTGCATTCTTAGAGCCCGGCCCCGACAGCGACCCGCTCGCTGCTATGCATGGGCTCAAGGGTCAAGAGGTCTGGCCAGTGGATGCCCTTGAGCGCCTGCTTGACGGAGAGCATCCATGAACCGGCAGGCCTCCATCCTCACACTGTTTGCGCTGACGCTGATTCTCTCGGCCTGCACGTCGCTGAGCAGAATGGGCCAGGTGGCGATGAACCCCTCCTTGCCCATAGGGCCGCCCGGGGACCATCCCACGCAAATCGCCTTCAGTATCAATGCCAGCCCCACCCTCAATGGCAACCCGAACAGCGCAGCGTCGTGGACCGAACCGAACGACGCCCTGGAGCCCAGCCCCTATGCCGTCAGCCTCACCGCCGGCGACCCTTACGCACTGACGGAGAAAGTCGGGGAGCTGCTCGAGTACCTTCAGGAGCAGTTCCCTGCAATGTCCCCCGTGCCCCTGCCTGAGGAGGATGCTCCGGCGCATTCACCTCTGCACGAAAGCACGCCTGGCAGCTATGGCGACCCCGAGGTGCTGCTGAGCCTGCCGGATACGCCCCAGGTGGCCACACAACCTGTCGCCACGCCGATCGCCATCAAGATCCTGCAACTGCGCGACGACTCCCTGCTGCGCAACAGCCTGTATCAGCTACTGGACCAGGACCCTGCCAAGACGCTGCGCAGCACCTACGTACGCGATGACGACTACCTGCTGCACCCCGGCCAGTTCAAGTTCATCCCATTCGTCGCGATCGACGCCGAGACACGCTACGTCGCAGTGATCGCCGATTACCGCAATCAGGACGACGCCACCTGGCAGCAGGTGCTGCGTATCCCGCCGCGCGGTCGGCAGATCGTGCTTTCGGTGCTGCTCAACGACACCCAAGTCGTGCTCAAGGAAGAAGACTGATGGTGCCGCTGCTCTCGTTACTCACCCTGACATGGAACGCTCATGAGCTCTCGTAACCCTGTTCTCTGGCCCGAAGGCCTGTTCGTCAAACCGCAGCACTTCCAGCATGCATTCAGGTCTGGCGAGGCCGCACTTCATCAACGCCTCGCCAGCCTCAATGCCGCTTTCTATGGATTCAGTGAACTGCAGTTGAACGACGAATACCTGAGCCTCGGCAAGATTGCCATCACTCGCGCGCGAGGCATCATGCCCGATGGAACGGTGTTCGACATTCCCGCTGACCTGCCCCCTCCGCCACCGCTGGAAATCCACGACGACGGTTCAAAGGACAGCGCGGTTTACCTGTGCCTGCCACTGCGCACCGAGGGCGGCCGTGAAGTGAGCTGGCCCGACAACGCGGCCAATTTCCGGTATCGCGCTCAGGCGCAAGAAATCAAGGACACCCACAGCGCCGACGGTGACCTTGTAAAGATCGACCTGGCCGTGCCCAACCTGCAACTCAAACGCACCGCCCAGGACAGCAGCGCCTACACCCATCTGGTGCTGACACGCATCCTCGAACGTCGTCCCGACGGCAGCCTACGATTGGACGAAGCGTTCTATCCTGCCAGCGTGTCGGTGCGGGCAGTGCCGGCATTGCAGCGTTTTCTTGAAGAAATCACCAACACCCTGCGCGAGCGGGCGCGCAACCTCGCCGCACGCATCGGGGCTAGCGGACAGTCAGGCATCGCCGATATCCGCGACTTCAACCTGTTGCAAGCCATGAATCGCTGGTGGCCTTGTTTCCTGCATCTGTCCAGGCAAGCCCAGATCCATCCAGAACAGCTCTACCTGTGCATGAGCCAGGCCTGCGGTGAGCTTGTGACATTCACCGATGAAACCCGATTGCCGCAGGAATACCCTGCCTATCTGCACACAGCCCTGCACGAGTCGTTCAAACCTCTCCAAGACACACTGCGCAGAGCGCTGAGCACGGTTCTGCAACCGCGTGCCGTATCGCTGCCCTTGCAGGCGCTGGAATATGGGGTGCTGACCAGCACGCTGGAAGACCGGCGGCTGATCGACGAAGCGGAGTTCATCCTCGCCGTACGCGCGCACTTGCCTGCGCACACCTTGCGCCAGATGTTCGTGCAGAAAGCCAAGATCACCTCCCTGGAATCGCTGAACGAACTGGTGCCACTGCAACTGCCGGGCATCGCTCTGGTGCCCCTGCCGGTCGCCCCACGCGACCTGCCCTTCCACGCGGGCTTCAGCTACTTCGAACTGAACCGGCGTGATCCGTCGTGGGCATGCATGAAGTCGGCCAATGGCTTCGGTATCCACATCGCCGGGGAGTTCCCGGGGCTTGAGCTGCAGTTCTGGGCCATCAGGAGTGAATGAAATGGAAGCCTGCAACGGTGCGCAGATACCCTCAGACACAGCTCAAGCCACGGAAACTCAGTGGGGCACGATAGACCTTACCGGTTCAGACCAGAAATCGCCCCGCGAATCTGTCGATGACGGCTACCCCGCCGACCCGCAGTTCCAGCTAAGAGGCACCCACGCCAACAAGATGCTGGATGCCGCATTACCCCTGCTGGGGCTGGTGATGCGCCTGCGCACCCTCGACTCTCTGCCGAACATCAGCGCCGTACACCAGCAGGTGATCGGGCAGATCAACAACATCCGCGAAGAGATGCGCCAGCAAGGTTACGACCCTGCTCAACTGGTGGCGTACTCATACGTTCTGTGCCTGCACATCGACGAGGCCGTGATGGAGCGCCCCTGGGGCAGAAGCAGTTGCTGGAGCCAGGAGCCTCTACTGAGCCTCTTCCACGACGAGACCTGGGGCGGGGAGAAGGTCTTCACCGTGCTCGGCCGACTGATGCACGAGCCTGAGCGCTTCCAGGACGTACTGGAGTTCACCTACTTCGCTTTGTGTCTGGGCCTGAAGGGCAAGTACGCCATCGCCCCGAAGGGTGAAGAAACCCTGAACAGCCTGATCCACCAACTGCACGGGATCATTCGCGAACGTCGTGGCCCGCCCCCACAAGAGGTCTGTGCGCCCTATGCCAACGTTGCCCCGCGCAACTTTCGCATGCACCGACGATGGCCCTGGTGGAGCCCGTTGGTTATCTGCGCATTGGTCATGGCACTGGCCTACGGCAGCTACAGCCACCGCTTGCACCAGATCACCACCGAGGTGCTGGGCTCGCTCAACGGCATCTTGCTGCAGTGAAGCGACGAGCACCCCACGACTGACTTCAACCGATTAGCGAGGCCATCGCCTCGTTGACAAGCCCATCGCTCCCGATGGCCACGCCACCTCCGGTGCGCGTGCTTATCCACATGGACGCAGGAGAAACTGCCATGCCAACACCCGCTTACATCAGGATCAACGGCACTACCCAAGGCAACATCACCCAAGGTGCCTTCACCGCAGACTCGGTGGGCAACTCCTACCAGGAAGGGCACGAGGACCAGATTCTGGTGCAGGAGATCAAACACCGGATCACCGTTCCAACGGACCCGCAGAGCGGTCAGCCGGCCGGCCAACGCGTACACGAGTCGCTGACCTTCACGTGCACGTTGAACAAGGCAGTACCCCTGCTCTACAGCGCGCTTACACATGGGGAGGTTCTCAATGACGTCGAGCTCAGTTGGTACCGGACCTCGATCGAGGGCATTCAGGAGCATTTCTTCACAACCAGGCTCACTGACGCCGTGATCGTTGGCATAGATCTGGAACTACCACACGTTCAGAACCCTGCCAACGCGAACTTCACTCAATTCGTCAGGGTGTCGTTGGCCTACCGTCGCATCGATTGGGAGCACATTGTCGCGAGTACGGCAGCTGCCGACGACTGGCGCAAACCCAAAGAGGTTGCGGCCTGATCTAGCGAGGTGCAGACCGGGCAGATTCATAGCTGTCCGGTCTGTCCTGACCCTCAGCCGGCGATGAGGAGCGCTCATGCCAGCCCCATCTGATTTTCCCGACAGCTTCGGACTTCAGCCAGTACGGGCCGTACCCAGTCGATGCGGATTGACTAACACCCATGCCTGCCGGGGCACCCCGGTGCGGTGCACACACCACGGAAGGTTCGCACATGACTGACGCCCGCGTAAGCAGCGCAACCTCCAAACGCGCCTGCAGCGTGCGCGTGCCGATTCTTCCGGTGCGCTACGCCATCGTTCCACGCAGCGGCGATGCCCCCGCAGTGCGTTACGCCGAGGCCGGTTTTGCCCTCGAACGACAGTTTCCATCCCTGAAGCATTCTGCCTACACCCTGCGTGCCCTTCGCCATGGCTACATCTACGTCTTCATGAAGGGCACAGAAGGCAACAAGCTGCTCGTCCACGAGTACGACGGTGAGGGCAACTACAAGGAATTGCGCTACCGCGGCCTGGAAAACTACGACCAGCGCAGCAGCTACCTGCCCGGCCGTGCCATGGGCTGGGTCTGGGCCGACACCGACAAGGACATCGCCAGCGAGGTGTGGATCGGCTACAGCCCACACCTGTGGACCAATGCAGTCACCGCCCGCATCAGCGAATCGCTGACACTGCGCAAACGACACATGCGCCAGTTGAACATCGCCGAGCTGATCGACGGCAAACCGGATCACTCCAGCCAGCCTCACGTGCTGCCAGTCACTACCCTGCAGCGCTGGGTGGAAGACTTCAAACCTGCCGATCAACGTATGCCGCTGAGCTGGAGCAGCCATGCGCCAGCCGATACGTTGCACATCGGCAACCTCATGGGCATGGCCAAGGCCTACCCCTAGACCCGCCCGAAGGTGCCGGCCGTAGTGGTACTAACCGATGCCGAAGGCATGGCAATGGACCTGAGCCTCTCAGCATCAGCCTTCCAGCATCAACTGCGCGACCTGATACCCAACGAGCAGCTGGAACACACCGTGCCTGCGCGCAGCGCCGAGAACGAGCAGGTGCCGATGTGCTATCGGCAAGATGTGGAGCGCATCAGCCAAAAGAGCCAGGACTTCCACCACCGAAACCTCATCGCCCTGCTACTCAACAAAACCCTGGAGAGCCTCTACCCACCCAAATCACAACCCCCGCAACTGGCAAGCCGCAGACTCAAACCGACCCACGACAACCCCATGCACTCCCCCGCCGCAGCACGCTACCGCGCCCTTACCGATGAAGACTGCTCACCCGATGGCGCACGCCTCGGGCTGCGCATCGACACGGCCAAATATCTGGCCTATCTCGATGAGCGCGACGCACTGGAGGCGCAGTTAGCGGCCCTGCGCACACGGGCCCTGGAAGCCAGTCGTGACCACGACCTGTGGCTGACCACCGCCGAGCCACGCTACATCGACAACCCGTACAGCCTGGCAGCAGCGCTGGCCAGCTATGACCGCGACAACCAGCGCTCGGCCCTGGGCCTGGAAATCACCTTGTCGCTGATGATCCTGCCCATGAGCCAACCCGCCATCGGCACCGAAGAGCAGGACAGCCGCTTCAAGCGCCTGGAACAGTGGCTCGACCAGCACGACAGCCCGCTGTACACCGCCGTCGCACCCTTCAACCCGTTCAAGGACAAGGCCGATGCCGTGGGAAGCCTGCTGGGCGCGACCGACAGCCTGATCGCAAGCCTGGCCGGACGTTTCCCCGCCCATGCCGGAGTCACCGATCTCACCGCACAAGCAGTCAATACCGTGATCTCCAAGCGCCTCAAGGGCAAGACGCGCTGGGACAAAAGCCAGGGGTTGAAAAATCGGGTGCTGGCCGCTGCTGCCGAAGCCAACTCCGAAAAAATCATGGGGCTGCTGGCTGCGCGCTATCGCATCACCGATCAGGCAATCAAAGCCGATGCCTTCAGTCAGGAAGTTGAGGAATTCCTGAAAAAGGGTATGGCCGAGGTTGAAGAGCTGAAACAGGTGCGGGTAACGGGGAGCAGAAAGGTCGCCGTGGAAACTACCACGACGACACGGGTGAAGCCCAAGTTCATTGCGCTGCTGACCTCAGTCGCGGGTAGTGCGCTGAATGCAGGAATGCTGTGGTTCAACTTAATTTCTTTGAACGTTGCATACAAAAACTTGCAGAACGATCGTTCGCTGGAGACAGGCGCGGGCTTTGCTGCATCGATCTTTGGGGTGATCGGTGCTACAGCAGCAGCGCTTGTGAGTGCGCGTGCTGCGCATAAACTAGTGGTGTTGAAGTTTAGACCGGCAGCGCCGGGCATGGCGTTTGGTAATGGAATTGTTAAGTTTTTGGGGAGCAACCTGTTTGCCCGGATAGCAGGATACCCGGCAATTGTATCTGGCCTCATCGCTGATGGATTGAAGATTAAACGTCAGCATGATAATGGCGCATCTAGCGCAGCCCGATACACATTAGCGGGTGGTTTGACCACAGCCGCTGGATCTGTCCTCACTCTAGAAGCCGCGCTCGCTATTGCAGGGCCTACAGTATTCGTCCCATTCGCAGGATTGGCAGCTGCGGCATTGGTAGCAGTGGGCATGGCAGTGATCTTGGGTGGTATGTATTTGCATTCAAAAGCGAATGAGTACCTGCATACACCCATTGAACTATGGGCAGCTCGAAGCATATTCGGCAACCGGATAAATGATGGCGAGTCTCGTTCAGGCATTGTCCTGAACAGCAGCCGAAAACTGCCACGCTTTTCATCGCTGCAATCCGAGACCAAGGCCTGGCATATCGAAAGCTACAGGCCAAGGCTGCTGTCTGCAGACGAGGCTCGGCATCTTGGCGCAGTGCCAATGGATACCAAATGGCATGATGATAACGATCGGTCATATACAATCTTGGAATCCATAACGCCCTACGGCACCGCAAAATCCAATGCAGAAGTTGAGCTTACCGTACTACTGCCTGCCTTTGCCCTGGGTATCAGTCAATGGTCAGTGGAATCGACAAGTCCGCTTGAGCGTTACGAACTGGATATGTCGTCCACTGCCCCTGCAACGCATATGGTAGCAGCAGGGCTGATACTCAACTTCAAAGGCATTGCATCAAACTATCGATACGCTTCCCTCGGCATTAAATACCAAATAAATCATGGCTATGCCGTTGAAACCGAAATCACATCAAACTTCCGTCTTGAGCGATAGATATGTCAACCGTATGGATGTTCAAATCAGATTCTAGCTACACAAAGACACCAGCGATAAATGGGCAGGCATCGAGCATAACCCACCTCAACTTGAGCCTCCACAACCCTTGGGTTACTGACTCAGTTTTCATGGCAAAACTATATTGCGCAATGATCATGAGTACAATGACAGGACTATACCCTTTCATCTTTGCAGTCGAAAACTGGACCCCACAACGATTTGATTTATTCCTAATAGTTGGAATGACTTTGGGGCCGTTCATCTTCCTTCCGTTTTTAATGTA
>NZ_AUEA01000020.1 GCF_000425745.1 Pseudomonas cremoricolorata DSM 17059 = NBRC 16634
GAGCGGATGGTGCCGAGAATCGACTGAATGGCGTTGCTGTCGCGCTCCAGTTGCTGGATCGACTGCGCCGACTGCTCGATTTCCTGGCTCAGGCGGTCAACGCTGGTCACTGCGGCATCGATCTGCGCCTGACCTTCACGGGCCTGCTGCTGGCCGCTGTCGGCCGACTGCGCGGCCTGGCTGCACGAGCGCGCCACCTCGTTGGCGGTGGCGACCATCTCGTGGAAGGCGGTGGACACCATGTCCACCGACTCACGTTGGCGCCCAGCGGCATCGGCCATGTCGTTCGACACCTGGGTAGCGGTGGCCGAGGCTTGGAGAATCTTCCCGGCCGAGCCGCCAATGTGCTGGATCAGGCTGCGGATGGCACCGAGGAACTGGTTGAACCAACTGGCGAGCTGGGCGGTTTCGTCACGGCCCTGTACGGCCAGATTGCGGGTCAGGTCGCCCTCGCCCTGGGCGATGTCTTCCAGGCCACGGGTCACGCCATTGATCGGGCGCACGATGACCCGGGCGAAGGCGGCGCCAACCACTGCGAACAACGCTGCCAACAGCACGGCGATGACGCCGATCATCCAGCTCAGCTCGGTGGTGCTCTGCATCACCTCGTCATGCTGGATCAGGCCGATGAAGGTCCAGCCCAGTTGTTCGTCGGTGTAGACGTTGGCCATGTAGGGCACGCCATTGAGCTCGACTTCCACCAGGCCTTTGCCGGCCTTGGCCAGCTCGGCGTAACCCCCCTCGAAGCTCGCCAGCGGCTTGAAGTTGTGGCTGGCATCGCGCGGATCGACCAGCACGTTGCCGTTGTGCTCGACCAGCATCAGGTAGCCGCTGTCGCCGACCTTGATGTTCTTGACGATCTCGGTCAGGCCGCTCAGCGACACGTCGATATTGACCACCCCGCCTGGGTTGCCCAGCGGGTTGGTGACGCTGCGCACGGTGCTGATCAGCACCGCATCGTCGGCAGCCCAGTAGTAGGCGTCGGTGCGCAGCACCTTGCCGGGGTTGGCCATCGCCAGTTTGTACCAGGGGCGCTCGCGCGGATCGTAGCTGGCGAGCTTTTGCCCGGCCGGCCAGCCGACGTAGCCGCCATCGGCCAGGGCGTAGGCCATGTAGGCGTAGTTGGGGTGGGTGGAGCCGAGCTGGTCGAGCAGGCGCTGCACGCGTTGGTCCTGCTCACCCAGCACGTTGGAGGCGTCGGCGGTCAGGTACTTGTTGAGGTTGCTGCCCGATTCGGTGATCAGCGGCTGCTGGGCGAGGAAATCGACGTTCTGGTCGATGGCCTTGAAGAACAGCTGCATGGCATTGCCGACCTGGCGGATCTCCCGGGTGCTGCTGTCGACGAAGTCGTCCCGCGCATCCTCGCGCAGGCTCAGCACGACCATCGTCGCCACCAGCGCGATCGGCAGACCGGCAATGATCGCGAAGGCCCAGGTCAGTTTTTGTTTGATATTCATCCCCACTCCAAAAGCAGATGTTCAAGACACATGACGCCCGTGTCAGGTCATCGGCAGCGCTGGGGTTTTGTGAAGGGCAGGGCGACGGATTTCGTCGCCGGCGGTCGCCCGCAGCGACGGACCTGTCGCATTTGGCTGGGAACGACCTGCGTCTATGCGCAGGCCGGGTGTTTCAGTGACAACCGCCGTTGGCCAGGTCCTTGAGAATCGGGCAATCGGGACGCTCGTCGCCCTGGCAGCCGGCGACCAGTTCACCCAGGGTTTCGCGCAGGCTGACCAGCTCGGCGATGCGCAGGTCGAGGGCTTCGATGTGCTGCTGGGCCAGGGCCTTGACGTCAGCGCTGGCGCGCTGGCGGTCTTGCCAGAGGGTCAGCAGGCGCGCCACCTCATCGAGGGAAAAGCCCAGGTCCCGTGAGCGCTTGATGAAGGCCAGGCGGTGCAGGTCTTCGGCCTGGTACAGGCGATAGCCACTGTCGCTGCGCGCCGCCGGGGCGAGCAGGCCGATGGCTTCGTAGTGACGGATCATCTTCGCGCTGAGCCCGCTGCGGCGGGCAGCCTGACCGATGTTCATGGCGTCTCCGAATGATGCGAATCAGGCTTCCAGGTCTTCAGCCACAGGGCGTTGCTGACCACGCTGACGCTGGACAGCGCCATCGCTGCGCCGGCCAGCACCGGATTGAGGTAGCCCAGCGCGGCCAGGGGAATGCCCACCAGGTTGTAGATGAAGGCCCAGAACAGGTTCTGGCGGATCTTGGCGTAGGTCTTGCGGCTGATCTCAAGCGCTGCCGGCACCAGGCGCGGGTCGCCGCGCATCAGGGTGATGCCGGCTGCCTGCATCGCCACATCGGTGCCGCCGCCCATGGCGATGCCGATGTCCGCCGCAGCCAGCGCCGGGGCATCGTTGATGCCGTCACCGACCATCGCCACCACCCCGTCCTGCTTGAGCCGGGCGACGCTGGCGGCCTTGTCGGCGGGCAACACCTCGGCATGCACGTCGTCGATGCCCAGGGCATCGGCCACCACCTTGGCGCTGCCGCGGTTGTCGCCGGTCAGCAGGTGGCTGCTGATGTGGCGCTGATGCAGCGCTTCGATGGCTTGTTTGGCACCGGATTTTAGGCTGTCACCAAAGGCGAACAGCGCCAGCAACCGTGGCCGCTCGCCGCGCTCGATCAGCCACGACAGCGTACGCCCCTCGGCTTCCCAGGCCTGGGCGCTGGCGGCAAGTTCACCGGGTTCCAGGCCACTTTCATCGAGCAGGCGGCGGTTGCCCAGGGCCAGTTGCCGACCTTCCACAGTGCCTGCGATACCTCGCCCGGTCAGCGCCTGGCTGGCTTGCACGGCTGGCACTTGCAGGTGCTGTTCTTCGCACTGGTCGAGCACCGCCTTGGCCAGCGGGTGTTCACTGCCGCGCTGCAGGGCACCGGCCAGGCGCAGGGCGTCGGCAGGGTCGGCGTCGAGGGTCTGGCTGTGGACGATGCGTGGGGTGCCGGAGGTCAGCGTGCCGGTCTTGTCGAACACCACGCGGTTGACCGCGTGGGCACGTTCCAGCGCCTCGGCGTCCTTGATCAGGATGCCGTGGCGGGCGGCGACACCGGTGCCGGCCATGATCGCGGCAGGCGTCGCCAGGCCCAGCGCACATGGGCAGGCGATCACCAGCACCGAAACCGCGTTGATCAGCGCCGTTTCCAGCGGCACGCCGCTGAACCACCAGCCGAGCAGCGTTGCCAGTGCCAGCAGCAGCACCGCCGGGACGAACACCTGGCTGACCCGGTCGACCAGCTTCTGGATCGGCGCCTTGGCGGCCTGCGCGTCTTCCACCAGGCGAATGATGCGCGCCAGCACGGTTTCGGTGCCCAGCGCTTCGGTGCGCACCAATAGCCGTCCCTCACCATTGATGGCGCCGCCGGTCACCCGGTCGCCCGGCTGCTTGGCCACCGGCAGGCTTTCGCCGCTGATCAGCGCTTCATCGGCATGGCTGTGGCCGTCGATGATTTCGCCGTCGACCGGGAAGCGTTCACCGGGTTTGACCAGCACCTGATCACCCAGTCGCAGTTGGCTGATGGCAACGTCTTCCTCACGACCGTCAACCACCCGCAGGGCGCGCTCGGGGCGCAGCGCCTCCAGGGCACGGATGGCGCTGGCGGTCTGGCGTTTGGCGCGGCTCTCCAGGTACTTGCCCAGCAGCACCAGGGCGATGACCACAGCGCTGGCCTCGAAATACAGGTGGGGCTCTACACCCGCTTCGGCACTGGCCCACTGATAAAGGCTCAGGCCGTAGCCGGCGCTGGTGCCCAACGCCACCAGCAAATCCATGTTGCCGGCCCCAGCGCGCACGGCTTTCCAGGCCGCCACGTAGAAGCGCGCACCGAGAATGAACTGCACCGGGGTGGCAAGCAGAAATTGCGCCCAGGCCGGCAGCATCCAGTGCAGGCCGAACGGTTGCCCGAGCATCGGCAGCACCAGCGGCAGCGCCAGCAGCAGCGCGGCCCCTACGGCCAGGCGTTCATTGCGCAGGCGCCGTTGCGCCTGCTCGGCGTCATCGCCGCGGGCCTGCGGCAGGCTGGCGCTGTAGCCGGCGGTGTCCACCGCGGCGAGCAAGGCGGCATCGTCGACGCTGGCCAGCACCTGCAGGTGGGCGCGCTCGCTGGCAAGGTTGACGCTGACCTGCTGCACTCCCGGCTGCCTGGCCAGGGCACGCTCGACGCGGCCTGCGCACGAGGCGCAGGTCATGCCGCCGATCTGCAGTTCGAGGCTGCGCGTCGGCACCTCGTAGCCGGCCGTACGCACCGCGTCGAGCAGCGCCGGCAGGCTACCGGCGGGCGCGTTCAGCCGCGCCTGCTCGGTGGCCAGATTGACGCTGACATCCTCGGCGCCGGCAACCTTGCCCAACGCGCGCTCGACCCGCCCGGCGCAACTGGCGCAGGTCATGCCGACGATAGGTAATTGATAGGTGGTGAATGCGGACATGGCGCTACTCCCTGTGTCAGGCCATCAGCTTCAACCTTGCCATGCGGGTAAGGTCAATAGCCTAGGCCGACACGGGTCAGGTACAGCCCCTCCTGGTTCATGGCAATGCGGTATTTGTTGATCTGCCCGCCACTGAGGGTCAGGCGTTGATTGCGCTGGTTTTCCAGGCCCGCACTGCAGCCGGCGACTTGCCCTGGCAACAGGCGCAGGCGCACGTCCACAGTGCCGGGCGGCAGGTTGAAGCTGGTGGACTGCTCCTGGAACAGCCGGGCCGATAGCTGATCGTTGAGGTAGATGCCGATTTCACAGTTGGTCGCCACTTCCAGACGCTCGCGGGAAATGATCAGCACGCTGTAGTCCGAAGTGCCGTCGGCGCTGGCGAAGGGCGCGGCCAGCGAGGCGCCGAGCAGCGCGAGTACGCGCAGGGCGGTGGTGATCATGGCAAGGTCTCCTGCTCAGAGCGGGTCGAGCGCTCAAGCTTGGCCGAGCCGCGCGCGGATTGCCAGCCCGATTCCGTCCAGCCCTTGACCTTGCCCTGGTGGCAAGGTTGAGACTGCACACCCTTCACCCAGACGAGGTAGCTCCCGATGCAAGTATTCAATGTGCAAGGCATGACCTGCGGCCACTGCGTCAAGGCCGTCACCCGCGCGGTGCAGGCGCAGGATGCAGCGGCGCAGGTAGAAGTCGACCTGGCCGGCAAGCAGGTCAAGGTGCAGAGCCAACTGAGCGCCGAGCAACTGCTCGAGGCCATTCGCGAGGAAGGCTACCAGGCCGAGAGCGCCTGACATCGAGGGACGAGCGGGGGGTAGTTTTTCCCCCAGCTTCTGGCGGGACGCGTAGAATGCGGCACTTGCTTAGCTTGCTACGGATTCCCGATGAACCTGCGAATGGTCCTCATCCTGGGCGCACTCAGTGCGTTCGGGCCTTTGGCGATTGATTTCTACTTGCCGGCATTCCCGGCCATGGCTCAGGCGTTCGCCACTGACGAGCCACACGTGCAAACCACACTGGCTGCCTACTTCCTTGGCCTTGCCATAGGCCAGCTGGCCTATGGGCCGGTCGCAGACCGCTTCGGCCGGCGTCTACCGCTGTTGTTCGGGGTCGGCCTGTTTACCGTGGCCTCGCTGGCCTGTGCCTATGCGCCGAACCTCGACACGCTGATCGTGGCGCGCTTCGTCCAGGCCCTGGGGGGCTGTGCGGGCATGGTCTTGTCACGGGCCATCGTCAGTGATCGCTGCGACCCGGTGCAGTCGGCCAAGGTGTTCTCGCAACTGATGCTGGTGATGGGCCTGGCGCCGATCCTGGCGCCGATGCTTGGGGGGCTGCTGGTCAACACTGTGGGTTGGCAGGCGATCTTCCTCGTGCTCGGGCTGTTCAGCGCCGGCTGCCTGCTGGCGGTGGCGCTGGGATTGCCGGAGAGCCTGCCGGCACACGTTGCCCGCGCGCCGTTGTCTGGCGCCGGTGGGCAATACCTGCGCCTGCTGCGCGACCGTGTGTTTATCGGCCATGCCTTGACCGGCGGCATCGCCATCGCCGGCATGTTCGCCTATATCGCCGGCTCACCTTACGTGTTCATTCGCCTGTATGGAGTGCCGGCCGAGCATTACGGCTGGTTGTTCGGCATCAATGCGGCAGGCTTCATTCTGGTGGCTCAGGTCAACGCCCGCTTGCTGTCCAGGCGCGGTCCTGCGGCTCTGCTGAGCAAGGCGGTGTGGGTCTACCTGCTCAGCGCTGCGCTGTTGCTGGCTGTGGCGGCGCTGCGTCCGGCGCAGCTGTGGCCGTTGCTGGTGCCGTTGTTCGTGTGCATCTCAAGCCTTGGGTGCATCGCGCCCAATGCCTCGGCCCTGGCCATGGCCGGCAAGGGCGGGCGTGCGGGTAGCGCATCGGCGTTGCTGGGCAGCCTGCAGTTCAGTGTCGCCGCAGGTGCCGCGGCACTGGTAGGCGCTCTGGCCGACGGCAGCGCGGTGCCGATGAGCCTGGTGATCTGCCTGTGCGGCGTGCTGGTCGTGGTGATGGCGCTGAGCGCCCGGCGCTGGCAGGCCGCCGCCTAGCGGTGCACGGCCTGGTTGTCGACGAGTCTGTTTTTTCTGCAATACCTGTGGAAGCGACGTGTGGGCTTTGTCCTGTGTTTGTCAGGGCGATTGACCCGGCTCGTGCGCCGCAAGGTCTGTAGCGCAAAGCATTGGGGCTCAATACGTCCATTCTGGATGAGGAGACGCTTCCTCATTGGGTGCTATGACCCTCTGTACTTTCTCGAGTGAACACGGCGCAACAGCGCGTAGTAGTCGATCAGACGCGGCTTATACTCGCGCTGGCAGGTCGCCCGGGCGGCCTCGGCGACCGCTGTGGTGTGGCCCACGCGCGCTACCGCCCGGCTCAGGACATCACCTCGAAGGGAGTAGCGCAGACATGCAAGCAGTGAGCAGCATCAGCCGTATCGCCAGCCTCATGGCAGACCCCAAGCGCAGCGCCATGCTCTGGGCGCTGATCGACGGCACCCCACGTCCCACCGCCGAACTGGCCATGATGGCCGGGCTGAGCTGTTCTTCGGCCTGCGCCCATCTTTCGCTGCTGTCCTCGGCAGGCTTGCTGAGCCTGGAGTCACGCGGTCGAAAGCGTTATTTCCGTCTCGCCACGCCAGAGGTGGCCGCGGCCGTCGAAGCCCTGGCGACTCTGGTGATGGAAGCCGGCGCGGCGCGGCGCGGCGCAGCACCGGCGCCGCTGCAAATTCCCCTGGCGATGCGTCGCGCACGGCGCTGTGGCGATCATCTGGGCGGTGAGCTGGCGGCCGAGCTGTTTCAGCGGCTGATAGACGCCGGTTGGCTTGCCCGACGCGGCGAGCAACTGCTGGTCAATGGCCAGGGGCGCCTTGAGCTGGAGCGTCTCGGCGTCTACATCGACGCCTTGGCACCCCACGCGCACCGCGCAGGGGTGATCTGCCGTTGCAGCCAGTGGAGCGACCAGGGCCCGCACCTGGGCGGGGTGCTCGGGCAGGCCCTGTTCAAGCTGTTCCTGCAATCGCAGTGGGTGCTCGACCAGGAAGGTGGGCGCGCCCTGCAAGCCACCCCGCTGGGCATCCAGCAAATCGGCGCTATCGCCCGGGTCAGCACCTTGCAGGTGGGTTAGCCAGGCGCGTGCCCTGTGCAGGTTCAGACCAGCCGCGCATCCAGGCTGTTCTGCGCCAGGCGGTGAGCCTGGTCCTGGGTCATGCCCAGGTGCTCGTGCAAGGCGTGGAAGTTCTCGGTGACATAACCGCCGAAGTAGGCCGGGTCGTCCGAGTTGACGGTCACCTTCACGCCGCGCTCGAGCATGTCGAGGATGTTGTGCTGACCCATGTGGTCGAACACGCGCAACTTGGTATTGGACAGTGGGCAAACGGTCAGAGGAATCTGCTCATCGATGATCCGCTGCATCAGGCGTTCGTCCTCGATGGCGCGCACGCCGTGGTCGATGCGCTTGATGTGCAGCAGGTCGAGCGCTTCCCAGATGTACTCGGGCGGGCCTTCCTCGCCGGCGTGGGCCACGGCCACCAGGCCTTCGCTACGGGCACGGGCGAACACGCGCTCGAACTTGCTTGGCGGGTGGCCGCGCTCGGAACTGTCCAGGCCGACGGCGATGAAGGCATCGCGGAACGGCAGGGCCTGGTCGAGGGTTTTCTCGGCCTCTTCCTCGCTGAGGTGGCGCAGGAAGCTCAGGATCAAGCCACTGCCGACGCCAAGTTGCTGGCGACCATCGCGCAGTGCCTGGTTGATGCCGTTGAGCACCACCTCGAAAGGGATGCCGCGGTCTGTGTGGGTCTGTGGATCGAAGAACGGCTCGGTGTGAATCACGTTCTGCGCCTTGCAGCGCAGCAGGTACGCCCAGGTCAGGTCGTAGAAGTCCTGTTCGGTCTGCAGCACACCCGCGCCTTGGTAGTACAGGTCGAGGAATTCCTGCAGGTTATTGAAGGCGTAGGCACCGCGCAGCGCTTCTACATCCTTCCAGGGCAAATCGACTTTGTTGCGCTCGGCCAGGGCGAACAGCAGCTCAGGCTCCAGCGAACCTTCGAGGTGCATGTGCAATTCAGCCTTGGGCAAGGCATTGAGCCAGTCATACATGGTTATACATCTCAATCGGGTACAGTCTTGACCATTCTACTGGAATTTGTTCCTTGTGCCCGGCCTGCGTCCCTTGGGCGCGCCCCGTCCGTCCAAGGGATGCACATCCGATGCGTTTCAGCCCGCTATGAGGCGCGCGGCAGCCTGGCGGTGGTCGGCGATCAGACCCTGCACGTCGAGCCCCTCGATCTGCCCATCGATGACCCGCCACTGCCCGCCGATCATGACCCGATCCGCACGCTCGGCGGCGCACAGCAGCAAGGCGGCCAAGGGATCATGACTGCCGGAGAAACGCAGTTCATCGAGGCGATACAGGGCAAGGTCCGCCTGCTTGCCGACATCCAGACTGCCGATGTCGTCGCGCCCCAGCAGCTGTGCCGAACCGCGGGTGGCCCAGCCCAGCACGCGTTGCGGGGTGATCCGCTCGGCGCCATAGCGCAGGCGTTGCAGGTACAGCGCCTGGCGCGCCTCCAGCAGCAGGTTGGAGGCATCGTTGGACGCCGAACCATCGACTCCCAACCCCAGTGGCGCTCCGGCTAGTTCCAGGTCGAGGGTCGGGCAGATACCCGACGCCAGGCGCATGTTCGACGTCGGACAGTGGCAGATGCCGGTGCCGGCCGCGCCAAGACGGCTGATCTCCTGATCGTTGAAATGAATGCCATGGGCCAGCCAGGTACGAGGACCGAGCCAGCCGACGCTGTCGAGGTAGTCGACCGTGCGCAAGCCGAACTGGCGCAGGCAGAACGCCTCTTCGTCGAGTGTTTCGGCAAGGTGAGTGTGCAGCCGCACATCCAGCGATTCAGCCAGTTCGGCGCTGGCGCGCATGATCTCGCTGGTGACCGAGAACGGCGAGCACGGGGCCAGGGCGATCTGCACCTGGGCCCCGGCTCCACGCTGGTGGTAACGCTGCACCAGCCGCTGGCTGTCGGCGAGAATGACCTCGCCTTGCTGCACCGTCTGCTGCGGCGGCAGGCCACCCTCGGCTTGTCCCAGGCTCATCGAGCCGCGCGTGAGCATGGCGCGCATGCCCAGTTCGCGGACCACCTCCACCTGTACATCGATGGCCTCGTCCAGGCCCTGTGGAAACAGATAGTGATGATCGGCTGCGGTGGTGCAGCCCGACAGCAGCAATTCAGCCATGGCCACCCGGCTGGCCAGGGCCAGTTGCTCGGCCGTCAGCCTGGCCCACACCGGGTACAGCGTGGTGAGCCAGGGAAACAGCGGCTGGTTGACCACCGGCGCCCAGGCGCGGGTAAGCGTCTGATAGAAGTGGTGGTGGGTGTTGACCAGGCCGGGCAGCAGCACGTGTTCACGGGCGTCGAACACCTGCTGACAAGGCGTTGAGGGCTGTTGGCCCAGGGCCAGGCATTCGCTGATGAGGCCATCTTCGATGACCAGCCCGCCGCGTGCATCGACGTCGTTGGCGGTGAAGACGGCGAGGGGGGATTTCAACCAGGTACGGATCGCAGGCATGGCGCCGGCTCCTCTGAAAGTGGGTTCAGGTAAGCCAGCTCAGTGTTGCCCTGTCTGCTGATCCAGGTCCGCCGCGGGGGCGAGGCGCCAAGTCTAGCGCCGCCCCGGGCAGGGTTCAATTCACCAGGTGAGGGTTTCACCGCGGTAGTCGACGAAGCGCAGCCCTGGCACGCCGCGGTGCGCGTCGATCTGCTCGAGCAGGCCGCGGGTGCTGGTGTGCACGTCGATCTCGGCGTTGTCGCCGCCCATGGCCGTCTTCACCCAGCCCGGGTGCATCGCCAGCACGGCGAGGTCTGGGCGTTGGGCCTGCACTACGAAGCTGTTGATCATCGAGTTGAGCGCTGCCTTGCTGGCCTTGTACAAGCAGATTTCGCCGCCGTCCGGGCTGGCCACGCTGCCCAGGCCGGAACTCATGAACGCCAGCACGCCGCTGCCCTGGCGGATGAGCCCGAGCAGCCGCTGGGCGACCCGAATCGGCGCAACGGCGTTGGTCATGAACAGCTCGCCAATGTCGTTGAGCTGAACGCTGCGTGGGTCCTGCGGCAGTGGTCCCATGACGCCGGCATTGATGAACAGCAGGTCGAAGGTGCGATCCTGCAGGCGTTGGGCGAGCCCTTCCAGTTGGCTGTCGTCGTTCATCTCAAGGGTTTCCACGGCGACACCAGGCACCGCAGCCAGCGTGTCAGCCTTGCTGGGATCACGCACCGTGGCGGTAATTTGCCAGCCAGCCTCGCTCAGGCGTTCGACCAGGCCAAGCCCCAGGCCGCGTGAGGCGCCGATGATGAGTGCGGATGGGTTGGACATTGCGTTACTCCTGACGGATGAGTGAACCGAGCAGCATACCCCACAGCATGTAGGAAATATCCACAGGCATGCCGAGCTGTCATCCGCCTGGGGCTGTACAAAAAACGCGCAAACCTGTGCACGCCTTCTCCCACGTGGCCTGGAGCCGAGCGCGCACGGCTTATCCACAGAGTGCTCCACACCCATTGTGTGCAACCCGGCGGCAGTGGATAACAGCGCGCGCCAATCTGGGGAATTACCCGTTGGCAGGGGATAACCCGTTGATAACCAGTGGATTTCTAGTCGCTAACTGCGGGCTGTGCAAAAAACGATCAATTCTCTGCAAGCCTTGCCGGGCGTGGCTTGCACCCGCATACCCCAAGGTTATCCACAGTCAGGCCCACAGTGATTGTGGGCAATCGCTCAACGCGGCGTGAGGTGAATGCGCCCGCGGCTCAGATCAGCCAATTGCTGTTGGAAGAGCGGCAAATGATGCTCGGAAAAAGCCAGGTTCAAATCGACGCCTTCGGCGGTGAATCGCTCGTCGAGCAGTACGCCGTCGATGTCGGCCAGGCGCAACTTGACCAACGCCAGCTCACTGAAGCTGCAACTGCAGACGAACTCGCTGCGCGCTACCAACACGCGCTTGGCGGCCTGTTGCAAGCACTTGTTGGCGCCGCCACCGTAGGCCCGGGCCAGGCCACCCGTACCCAGCTGGATGCCGCCGTACCAGCGGATCACCAGCACCACTACCTGGTCGCAATCCTGCGCTTCGATCGCGGCCAGGATTGGCCGGCCGGCGGTGCCGCCAGGCTCGCCATCGTCATTGCTGCGGTACTGACCGCCGATTTTCCACGCCCAGCAGTTATGCGTGGCCGCCAGATCGCTATGGGTGGCAATGAATTGCATGGCCTGATCTGCGCTGTCGATGGGCGCAGCCAGGGTGATGAAACGGCTCTTGCGAATTTCTTCGCGAAATTCGCACAGCTCAAGCAGGGTAGAGGGCATAGATCACGTCAGGCGGGCAGGCGCACGCCGCAGCCTTTGAGAATGATGTGGATAAGGGTGTCGCTGGCCTGCTCCATGTCTTGCTTGGTCAGGCGGCTGCGACCGGTGACCTGGCAGATCTGCGTGGCGAAGTCGGCGTAGTGCTGGGTGCTGCTCCAGAGCAGGAAAATCAGGTGCACCGGGTCGACCGCGTCCATCTTTCCGGCCGCGGCCCAAGCTTCGAACACTGCCGCGCGACTGCGGAACCAGACCCGGTAATCGGCAGAGAAGTACTCGCTCAGGCATTCGCCGCCACTGATCACTTCCATGGCGAAGATGCGTGAGGCCTGCGGGTTGCGCCGCGAGAACTCCATCTTCGTGCGAATGTACGTGCTCAGTGCCTCGGCAGGATCATCGTCCACGCTCAGGGCGTTGAAGGTGCTGTCCCACAGCTCGATGATGTTGCTCAGCACCGCGATATACAGGCCCAGCTTGTTGGTGAAGTAGTAATGCAGGTTGGCCTTGGGCAGGTCGGCCTTGAGCGCGATGGTGTTCATGCTGGTGCCCTTGAAGCCATGCCGGGCGAACTCATCCTCGGCCGCCTGAATGATGGCGCGCTCGTTCTTCTGACGAATACGGCCGGCGGGCTTGCCTGAGGCGGGGAGGCGGTGGGCGGGAACTTCAAGGCTCATGGGCGATTCCGTGCAGGTCGGGTGAAACGGATTGTCGGACAGATTACCTGCCTGTGCAGCCCTGACAACCCTTAGCGGGTGGTCGCCAAGCTATCGATGAAGCTTTCCAGCACCAGGTTGGGCCGCCGGCCTTTGCGCGTCACCCAGCTCAGGCTCAGGTCATGAAAGCGTTGCTGGGGTTTGAGTGCGCGTAGTCGGCCTTGCTGCACCCAGACACTGGCGTAGTGGTCGGGCAGGTAGCCGATGTAGCGCCCGGTCAGAATCAGGAAAGCCATGCCTTCACGGTCCGACGCGCTTGCCGTGCAATGCAGCGCCTGATAGCACGCCTGAACCTCGGCCGGCAGGCGAAAGGTCGGGGCAATCGCATCCTGGCTATCCAGGCGTTGGTCGTCGATACGCGCGTCTTCGGCGTAGAACAATGGGTGGCCCACCGCGCAGTAAAGTAGCGAGCGTTCGCTGTACAGCGGCTGGTAATCGAGGCCGGGCAGTGGCGTGGCCTGTGGCACCACGCCAATGTGCAGGCTGCCGTCGAGCACACCTTGCTCCACCTGGCTGGGCGCGATCATGCGGATCTGGATGCGCACCTCCGGGCCGCGGTCCTTGAGCTGTGCCAGCGCGTGGGTGATACGCATGTGCGGCAGGGTGACCAGGTTGTCGGTCAGGCCGATGTTCAGCTCACCACGCAGATGCTGGTGCAGGCCGTTCACTTCGGTACGAAACGTCTCTAGAGCGCCGAGCAACTGCAGCGCCGACTGGTACACCTCGCGACCTTCCTCGGTCAGGGAAAACCCCGCCCGTCCCCGCTGGCACAAACGCAGGCCCAGACGCTGTTCGAGGTCCTTCATCTGCTGACTGATGGCCGAACGGCCGATTCCGAGTACGTTTTCTGCCGCAGAGAAACCGCCGCATTCGACTACGCTGCGGTAGATCTTCAACAAACGGATGTCGAAATCGCTGACCTGTGCCAGTGGATCGGGACGTCGGCTCATAAGTTTAGTCTGTCACTGCCTGAGCTTTAGAAAAGTAGGATTTTCCAGACTTTATCGGCGTGCCAGTTTAGTGGCAACCACACCTGCATCGTTGTCTGATCGTCTTCTGAGGAATCACCGATGAACATGCCCGAAACCGCCCCTACCGGCATCGCCAGCCAGCTCAAGCTGGATGCTCACTGGATGCCCTACACGGCCAACCGAAATTTCCACCGCGATCCGCGTTTGATCGTGGCGGCAGACGGCAATCATCTGGTGGATGACAAGGGCCGCCGGGTGTTCGACGCACTGTCCGGGCTATGGACCTGCGGCGCCGGTCACACTCGCAAGGAAATCACCGACGCGGTCAGTCGCCAGTTGGCGACCCTCGACTACGCACCGGCCTTCCAGTTCGGCCACCCTCTGTCGTTCCAGCTGGCCGAGCAAATCACCCAGTTGACCCCGGGTGAGCTCAATCACGTGTTCTTCACCAACTCAGGCTCCGAGTGCGCAGATACTGCGCTGAAGATGGTTCGCGCCTACTGGCGCCTCAAGGGGCAGGCGACCAAGACCAAGATCATCGGTCGTGCCCGTGGCTACCATGGCGTCAACATCGCCGGCACCAGCCTGGGTGGGGTCAACGGCAACCGCAAGATGTTCGGCCAGTTGCTCGATGTCGACCATCTGCCGCACACCGTGCTGCCGGTCAATGCGTTCAGCAGGGGTCTGCCACAGGAAGGCGGTATCGCCCTGGCCGATGAAATGCTCAAGCTGATCGAGCTGCATGATGCGTCCAACATCGCCGCACTGATCGTCGAGCCGCTGGCAGGTTCGGCCGGCGTACTGCCGCCACCGGTGGGCTACCTCAAGCGTCTGCGTGAAATCTGCGACCAGCACAACATCCTGTTGATCTTCGATGAGGTCATCACCGGCTTCGGCCGCATGGGCGCGATGACCGGAGCCGAGGCGTTCGGCGTCACCCCTGACCTGATGTGCATCGCCAAGCAGGTCACCAACGGCGCCATTCCGATGGGCGCGGTGGTTGCCAGCAGCGAGATCTACCACACCTTCATGAACCAGCCGACCCCCGAGTACGCCGTGGAATTCCCACACGGCTATACCTACTCGGCGCACCCGGTGGCCTGCGCGGCGGGCATCGCTGCGCTCGATCTGCTGCAAAAGGAAAACCTGGTGCAGGCTTCGGCCGAGTTGGCGCCGCATTTCGAGACGCTGCTGCACGGCATGAAAGGCAGCAAGAACGTCGTCGACATTCGCAACTACGGCCTGGCCGGCGCCATCCAGCTCGCCGCGCGCGACGGTGATGCCATCGTGCGTCCTTATGAGGTGGCCATGAAGCTCTGGCAAGCAGGCTTCTATGTGCGCTTCGGCGGCGACACCTTGCAGTTCGGCCCAACGTTCAATACCCAGCCGCAGGAACTCGACCGCCTGTTCGATGCGGTGGGCGAGACCCTCAATCGGGTCGACTGATCCAGCCGTTTCGACACGGGCGCCGTTTCAGGCGCCCGCATCTTCCTTATTCTCCACGGAGTTTTGCATGAGCACCGTTCAGCACTTGATCGACGGCCAGCTGGTGTCCAGCGGCGAGCGCACTGCCGATGTCTTCAACCCTGCCACCGGCCAAGCCACGCGCCAGGTTCAACTGGCCAGCCGCGCCACCGTTCAGCAGGCCATCGACTCGGCCGCCGCCGCGTATCCGGCCTGGCGCAATACGCCCCCGGCCAAGCGCGCGCAGGTGATGTTCCGCTTCAAGCAGTTGCTGGAGCAGAACGAGGCGCAGATCGCGCAACTGATCAGCGAAGAACACGGCAAGACCCTTGAGGACGCCGCTGGCGAGCTCAAGCGCGGTATCGAAAACGTCGAGTACGCCTGCGCGGCCCCGGAAATTCTCAAGGGCGAATACACCCGCAACGTCGGGCCGAACATCGACGCCTGGTCGGACTTCCAGCCGCTGGGTGTGGTCGCGGGCATCACTCCGTTCAACTTCCCGGCCATGGTGCCGCTGTGGATGTACCCGTTGGCGATCGTCTGCGGCAATGCCTTCATCCTCAAGCCGTCCGAGCGTGATCCTAGCTCGACCCTGTTCATCGCCCAGTTGCTGCTGGAAGCCGGACTGCCCAAGGGCATCCTCAACGTCGTGCACGGTGACAAGGAAGCGGTGGATGCACTGATCGAGGCGCCGCAGGTCAAGGCGCTGAGCTTCGTCGGCTCGACGCCGATCGCTGAGTACATCTATGCCGAAGGCACCAAGCGCGGTAAGCGTGTGCAGGCACTGGGTGGGGCGAAGAACCATGCGGTGCTGATGCCCGACGCCGATCTGGACAACGCGGTGAGCGCTTTGATGGGCGCGGCCTATGGTTCGTGCGGCGAGCGCTGCATGGCGATCTCGGTTGCAGTGTGTGTCGGTGACCAGGTGGCCGATGCCCTGATCGCCAAGCTCGAGCCGCAGATCAAGGCGCTGAAGATTGGTGCTGGCACCTCCTGTGGCCTGGACATGGGCCCGCTGGTAACGGCGGCTGCGCGCGACAAGGTCGTCGGCTATATAGAAGAAGGCGTTGCGGCAGGCGCCAGGCTGGTGGTCGATGGCCGCGGCCTGCAGGTGGCAGGGCACGAGCAGGGTTATTTCCTCGGCGGCACCCTGTTCGACCAGGTCAGCGCTGAAATGAGCATCTATAAAGAAGAGATCTTCGGCCCGGTGCTGTGCGTGGTGCGCGTGCAGAGCCTGGAGCAGGCCATGCAACTGATCAACGATCACGAGTACGGTAACGGCACCTGCATCTTCACCCGCGATGGTGAAGCGGCGCGGTTGTTCTGCGATGAGATCGAAGTGGGCATGGTCGGCGTCAACGTGCCGCTGCCGGTGCCGGTGGCGTACCACAGCTTCGGTGGCTGGAAGCGTTCGCTGTTCGGTGACCTGCATGCTTACGGCCCGGATGGCGTGCGCTTCTACACCCGGCGCAAGGCAATCACCCAGCGCTGGCCGCAGCGCAAGAGCCACGAAGCCTCGCAGTTCGCGTTCCCAAGCCTCTGATCGAGTGACCCAGCGGGGCGGCTATATGGCCGCCCCGCTGGGTTTTCGGTTATTTGAAACTTTCTTGAAATAACTGCTTGACCGCCCTCGGAATCTCCTTATAATGCGCACCACTTCCGGGGCAAACGGAACAGAAAACTCCTTGAGATTCAATGAGTTAGCTGTTCAGGTGGTACTGGAGGCGCTTCGATCTGCTGATCGATAGCGGTGAAAAAGGTGGTTGACAGCGTTGTTTAACGCTGTATGATTCGCCTCCCGCTACGAGCGATCGCAGCGAGCCAAGTGTTTGAAGTTGAACGAGATTCTCGCAAAATACTTCGAAATAAACGCTTGACAGACTTAGAGGAAAGCGTAGAATGCGCGCCTCGGTTGAGACGAAAGGCTCAACCAAACGCTCTTTAACAAATTGAATCAAGCAATTCGTGTGGGTGCTTGTGAGTACGGACTGATCGTCGCATAGATTATCAGCATCACAAGTGGCCATGCGAGAAATCACATAGTCATTTGAG
>NZ_AUEA01000021.1 GCF_000425745.1 Pseudomonas cremoricolorata DSM 17059 = NBRC 16634
ATGCGAAAGCGCGATAGCGTGCGCACGGTGCGCGGCTGCGGGCTGGTGGAAATCGACTCGCCGCCGATCAGCCGCTGCACGCGCAGCTCGCGCATGTGGTGGTCGTCGTAGGCGTAGTTGAGGGTGTTCTCGTAGTCGGTTTCCTTGGGGTTGATGGGGATGATGTACGTCCCTTTCTCGGCCCACAGGTTCAGCCATTGGGTGTATTCACCGTGGTCGAGCATGTCGCCTTCCTGCCAGATGAAGGCGGTCACTTCGTTGAGCAGTTGCAGGTTCATCATTGCGCCTCCACCGACATCATCTTCTTCCACTGCTGGTACGCCGCGCGCATGCCGGTTTCGGCACTCACATCCGAAATGCGTCCATCGGCGCTGTCACGCTCACCGGGCAGGCCGCGGTTGAGCATGATCCACAGCTCGTCACCGGCACTGGCGCCTTTCTGCACCCGTTCCCAGGCTTCGGAATCGTCCGGGGTACCAAAGCCCATCGGGCCCTGGAAGTGTTCGTGCAAACGCAGGCGGTAGCGGTTGGCCGCCGCCGGGCCGCCGTCCATGGTGATCACCGAGTGGTGGATTTCCGTTTCGGTCACCGACAGCGGTTGCAGCACGCGGAAGAACGCCATCGAGCAGGCGACGTTGGGGAACAGGTTGAGGTTGAAACCGGTGCCGCCGACCGCGCGGACGATGCGCCGAACTTGCTGCTCGTCGATGCCTTCTTCGCGCAGCTCGCCGGCCAGCGCTTCGAAACGCTCCGGGATCGGCTTGTCGAGGTCGGCCTCAAGGTCCACCAGGTCGGGAATCATCACCATCACGCTGTGGCCATTACCCAGGTCTTCGACGTAGCCCGGGCCTTTGACGAAGTCGAACAGCGCCAGGGTCTGTTCATCCACCGATGACAGAAAACTCTTGTGCACCAGCGGGAAGTGGTAGGCGTCGGTGGTGTTTTCCAGCTGGATCTTCCAGTTGCCGGGGAAGCGGAAGCGGTGCTCGCCCGGCACCTTGATGCCGTAGCCGGCGCCCTGCTTCATGAACAGGTCCATCCATTTTTTCGCTGGGCCGAGGAAGTCCACCAGTGGCTCGATGTCGTCCTTGAAGGTGGCGAAAATCATCCCGGCATAGGACTCGACCCGCAGGCTGACCAGTGGCAGCTCGGACTTGTCGAGGCAGTCGCCATAGCTTTCCGGGTGCGGAATGCCGCGCAGCGAACCATCGAGGGCATAGCCCCAGCCGTGGTAGGGGCAGACGAAGCTGTTGGTCTTGCCCTTCTTGTGCTCGCACACGGTAGCGCCGCGGTGGCGGCAGCGGTTGAGCAGTACGTGGACGTCTTTCTTGCGGTCACGCACGACGATCACCGGCTGCTTGCCGATGTAGGTGGTCTTGTAGCTGCCGGAGTCGGGGATTTCGCTTTCGTGGGCGACCCAGATCCAGGTGCTGGAGAAGATCTTTTCCAGCTCGGCGTCGAACAGCGCCGGGTCGGTGTAGAGGGAGGTGTGCACGCGGTCGGCCTGCACCAGATCGGCGGGGTCGACAGCCAGGTTGATGGCAGGAATCAGGTTACTCACGGGGTGCTCCTTGCCAGCTACGCAGGCTGGCAGTGATCGGCAATCGATGGCGAGGGCAGCGCGGCTCAGCTGCGCTGGATGATCAGTTCGCGGCCCATGCGCGCCTCGATCTTCACGTAGCGCCACAGCTTGTACGGCCCCTCGCCCACTGCCGTGGTGCGCATCAGGTTGCAGGCGGCGTGGACGGTCTCGACATCGGGCACATCGGCCAGCAGGTAGGTGGTCCAGGGGAAGCCATCGGAGGGGCCGACCATGCTCTGGTCGTCGTCCATGTTGCCCAGCACCTTGACCCCGGCCAGGTCATGGATGCCGTTCCACATCGCGCTAAAGGCGGCCCACACTTGCAGCTGTTCATCGCGCGCGGCATCGAAGAAGTTCTGGTTGATGCCCATGCAGAACAGCACGCGCAAGGTCTTTTTATCGCTCATGAGTAATACCCCGAAAGTTACAGATAGCCTGGAAGAGGCGCTTTGCCGAAGAACATCGCTCCGGCGTTCTGGTAAGTGACATCGCCCATGAAGGCGTGCTGGGTGACCACCTGGGCATCGTTGACGCAGCGCGCCAGCGGACTGTCGTTGTAGATGCCGGTCATGCCCGAGAGCATCTGTGCACTGCGCGCGACCTCGGCCGCCACCCGGGTGGCGTGGGTCGAGGACAGGCGCAGCAGGTTGACCGCCTCGGGCGGCACCGGATCACCCGCCAGCACGTGCTGCCAGGCAGCGTCGATGGATTCGTAGAAGAACGCCCGTGCCGAGCGCAATGCGGCTTCGGCGCGGGCCACGTCGACCTGGGCCAGGGGCCGCTCGGCCAGTGCCGGGGCGCCGGTCACTGAAATCCGCCCGCTGGCCATGCCGGCCAGCTCGTCCAGCGCGGCGCGGGCCACACCCAGGCCCACCACCGACAGCACCTGGGTGGCGAACGACAGCGACGGGTAACGGAAGAACGGCTCGTCGAGGTTGGGCTTGCCGCCCCGCACGAAGGTCCACTCCTCGCCGACCACCACGTTCTCGACCACCAGGTCGTGGCTACCGGTGCCGAGCAGGCCGACGGTGTCCCAGGTCGCCTCGATGCGCGCGCTGCGCTGAGGCAGCACCGCCAGGCGCGGCAGGTCGAGCTTGTCGCCGTTGCGCGGGGCGATGCCGACACCGACGATGTCGGCGCCCATCGAGCCACTGGAGTATTTCCAGCGGCCATTGACCTTGAAGCCACCGGCCACTACCTCGGCCGGTTGCGGCGGGAAGATGCCACCGGCGAACACCGTGTCGGGGTTGGCGCCATACAGCGCGGTGATGGTCTCGAGCGGCAGTGCGGCCAGGTACACCGGGCTCATGCCGAAGCTTGCCACCCAGCCGGCAGAGCCATCGGCATGGGACACCCGCTCGACCATCTGGCAGAACTCGCCGGGCGAGCACTCCAGCCCACCAAAGCGTTTCGGCACCAGGGCGCGGTACACGCCGTGGGCCTTGAAGGCGTCGATCACGTCAGCCGAGATATGCCGCTGGCGGTCGAACTCACCGCTGCGAGCACGCTGGCGCAGGGTGTCGAGCAGCGTGTCGAAGGCCGGGCCGGAGGCGAGCGCAGCACTGGAGGCTGCGCGCAGGCAATGCGAATCCATGGAGTTTCTCCGTATCAAGGACGGTAGGCATCAGGGCAGAGGTGCAAAGCGAATGGCCTAGGGGCGTGGCGTTCGCTGTGGCAAGGCGTGGCGGCCCGAGTACGGGCACCCGCCACCAGGGAGGTGAGCAAGGTCAGGCGGCATGGTCTGTCTCTCTTGTTTTGGTTGCCGATGGTTGGAATGTGCGAGCATTTACGTGAATTGTCAATTGAATGTTCACGTGTATATCGGCGTGTTCGCCTGGATCGAAAACACCAAGAAGCCTTGCCAAAAATTGATCTATATCATTGTTTTAAAAGGTTTTAGGTCGATATTTAGAGCCTGAAAAGGCTACTTTTACCCAGCAAAACGCTCTAAAAAAACCCTCGTTCAATATCAAAATATTTTCAAAAAAAACGCTGCGCGCGACTCACGCACAGGGTTGCGAGCGCCCATTGTCGCGCCTTGGAAAGCGCGACATACTCCGGCGACTAATGGATTTTTCACGTGATAGGGATTGTTGGCAGGCCCCTTGCGGCGCTGTCAGTGGCAGGGACCGCCGATTCCACAGCGCCGCGCACGAGGTCTTGTATGGCTACCCCTGCTCACCGCCCCATCACCTTGCAGGACCACCGCCTGCACTACCTGCACCTGAGCCACGAACACGGCTCGATGCGTGCGGCTGCGGAAATGCTCGGCGTGGCCACCTCATCGGTGAGCCGGCAGATCGCCCGCCTCGAGCAGGAACTGGACATCGCCCTGGTCGAGCAAGGCACCCACCGCATTCGCCTGACCGCCGCCGGCCAGGCGGCAGTGGCCTATTACGCGCGGCGCCTGCACGAACACACCGCACTGCTGGAGACCCTCGACAGCCTGCGCAGCCAGCAGGCTGCGACCACGGTCATGGCCATTGGTGAGGGTTTGCTCGGGGCGCGGGCGATTCATTCCCTGCAGGCGTTTCTGCGCGAGCACGGCGCGCACCAGGCCGAGATCATCAGCGCGCCCTCGCTCGAGGTGCAGCGCATGGTCTCGGCCGACGAGGCGCACCTGGGCGTGGTCTTCTCGCCCAGCGCGACCGGACGGCTGACGCGGTTGTTCAGCCTGGCGCAACCGCTGCGCCTGATCGTGCACCGCAGCCATCCGTTGGCCGCGCGCAGCATGGTCACCCTCGAAGAGCTGGCGCAGACCTCGCTGGCCCTGCCCGGCCCGCGCTTTCGTGTGCGTGAGCTGGTCGACGGCGCCTGCCGTGGGCGCGATTTCGAGATCACCCCGAGCCTGACGTCCAATTCCCTGGTGGTGCTGCTCGACTACGTACGCTCAGGGCTGGGCGCCACGCTGCTGGCCGAGCTGCCGATCAGCGACGAACTCAAGGGCGGCACGCTGCGCGCCATCGCCATCGACTGCCCGGCCATGCAGGCCACCGATATTCAGATCGTCGCCCGCCGCGGGCGCGTGCTGGAAGCGCTCGACCGCGCCCTGGCCCAGGAGATGGCCAAGGCCATGCGCCTGGCCCTGTGAACGTCAGTGACTGACCGGCCTGGCCCGTCGCCGCCAGGCCAGCACCAGGCCATAGCAGGCAGCGCTGCCGACCCCGGCACAGACCATCACCAGCGCCAGGCGGCCCGGGTCGTTGCCCACCACCCGTGCGGTGATGCCACTGCACAGCGAAGCCAAGGCGAACTGCGCGGAAATCGCCAGCCCCGCCGCCGCCCCCGAACGATTGGGGAACAGCGCCATCAGGCAAGCGATGCTGTTGGCGCCGAGCAAGCCGGTGGCGCCGATGTACAGCATCACGCACAGCACCAGTTGCACCAGGCCGACCGATTCGGCCAGCGCGGCGTGCAACAGCCCGGCGCAGGCGAGCAAGGTCAGCAGCACGCCGATGCCGATCATCCGCTGCGGCCCATGGCGCCTGACCAGGCGCGCATTGATCAGGGTCAGGCCGATGATCGAGACGAAGTTCAGCGCCATCAGCCAGGCGTACTGCCCGGGCGACAGGCCAAAGTGTTCGGCATAGACGAATGGCGAGCCGGTCATGAAGCCGAACATGCCGCCCAGCGCCAGGCCCATGCAGCCCATGTAGGCCAGCGCCAACGGCGCGCGCAGCACGCCCAGGTAAGCCAGAAACGCCGAGGCCAGCGAGGCGCTGCGCCGGCTCGGCGGCAGGCTTTCCTGCAAGCGCCAGGCGGTGCTGGCCATGACCACCGCGACGAACACCCCAAGCGCGACGAAGATGCTGCGCCAGCCGGTCAGGGCCAGCAGCGCACTGCCGACGATCGGCGACAGCAGCGTGGCGATCATGGTCACCAGGTGCATGAGGGTCAGCACCCGCGCCGCCTCGGTGAGGGCGAAGCGGTCACTGACCACCGCGCGCCCCAGCACCGATGCCGCCGCCCCGCCGAGGGCCTGGAAGAAGCGCGCCAGCACCAGCTGATCGATGTCGCTGGCGAAGATGCACGCCAGGGTCGCGGCCAGGTACACCGCGCCACCTGCCAGCAGCAAGGGCCGCCTGCCGAAGCGGTCGGCCAGCGGGCCGTAGCAGAGCATGCCCAGGCACAGGCCCAGCAAAAAGGTGCCGACGGTGGATTGCACGCTACTGCTGCTGGCCTGCAGGTCGGCGGCGATGGCCGGCATGGCCGGCAGGTTGATGTCGATCGACAGCGGCACGATGGCGGTCAACGAGGCCAGCAGCAGGACGGTGCCGACAGGGGTTCGGGACATGGGCGCTTCACAGGTTGAGGCCAGCCACGACAAGGCGCCTGGCCGGGGGTGGGCAAGGCTTGAAGAGTGAGAAATATTACGTGAAATGTCAATTAATAAGCTGGATCGTTCGCGAATGAACCGCAGCGCTGGACCATCCGCTCGCCCAGCCCCCTCCAAAGCCCACTGCACGTTGCACAAAACGCAACATACTTGCCCGGCGCTGTCATTGAGTGACCTTGCCCGGCGTTTTAGCGTGTAGCTCATAAAGCCACCGGCTCACCGGGGCGCAAAAAAACAAAAGAGGCCTTGCCATGACCGTGCGCACACTCCCCGCTTCGCAGCCCCCGTCCGTTCGCAGACCGCGCCTCGTGCGGTCATTGCCGCAGCTCGACTAGCCCATTCCGCCAACACCCGCCAGCCCCTGCTCCAGCCGCTCCCAGAGGCGGCGGAACGCCGCTGGACGACTCACCTACGTGAACCTGCAGAGGTGCCCGATGAACCACCTGATTCCCGCCGTCAATCTGTCCGTCGATCCCGCCGATCTGGTGCAGGCCGACCGCGTGCACACCTCCCTCTACACCGACCCGGCGCTGTTCGACGCCGAGCTGGAAAAGATCTTCTCCAGCACCTGGATCTGGGTCGCCCACGAAAGCGAAATCCCTGACTCCGGCAGCTACAAGACCACCTACATCGGCAAGCAGCCGGTGATCGTCGTGCGCGACCGCAAGAAAGACGTGCACGTGCTGCTCAACCGCTGCCGCCACCGCGGCGCTACGGTGTGCGAGCACAAGAAGGGCAAGACCAACAGCTTCGTCTGCCCCTACCACGGTTGGGGCTATGCCCTCGATGGTTCGCTGCGCGGCATTCCGCACCCGGAAAGCTATGGCGACTGCCTGGATAAATCCGAGCTGCCGCTGGTCAGCCTGCGCGTGGAGTCCTACGCCGGGATGATCTTCGCCACCTTCAAGGACGACATCGAGCCGCTGGTGGACTTCCTCGGCCCGGCGAAAAAATGGATGGACCTGTTCATGAAACAGGGCGCCGGCTACGGCATCAAGGTGCCGGGCGAGCACCGCTTCCGCTTCCCCGGCAACTGGAAGATCCAGCTGGAAAACACCACCGACGCCTATCACTTCCCGCTGGTGCACAAGAGTTTTCTGTCATCGGTCGATGAACAGACCCTGGCGCTGTTCGACTTCGTCAAAGGCCCGGGCTACGTCGAAGACCTGGGTAATGGCCACAGCGTGATGGTGATGATTCCCGACCTGGTGGACCTGGAAGCCGACCTCGACAAGCCGATCCCGGAGCGCTTCGAAGCGCTGGCCGGCGAGCTGCGCGAAGAAGGCATCGACGAGCAGCAAGTCCGGCGCATCGTCCGCGCGGTCGGCGGTACCGGTTTCAACCTCAACCTGTTCCCCAACGTCGCCTGCTCGATGGCGTTCTTCCGCGTGCTGCAACCGCTGTCGGTGACCGAAACGGAAATCCACCACTCGGTGATCACCATGGACGGCGGCCCGGCGGCGGCCAACCGCTACCGCCTGCGTTTGCACGAACACTTCCAGGGCCCGATGGGATTCGGCACCCCGGACGACTCCGAAGCCTGGGAACGGGTGCAGAAAGGCGCCAGTGCCGGTGACGAGCTGTGGATCATGCTCAACCGCGGCCTGCCCGGTGAGCGTGACAGCGCCGATGGACGCATTTCGGATGTGAGTGCCGAAACCGGCATGCGCGCGGCGTACCAGCAGTGGAAGAAGATGATGTCGGTGGAGGCGCAATGATGAACCTGCAACTGCTCAACGAAGTGACCGCCTTCATCTGGCAGGAAGGCGACATGCTCGACCACGGTGAATACACCCAATGGCTGAACCTGTGGGCCGAGAAAGGGACGTACATCATCCCCATCAACCCCAAAGAAACCGACTACGAGAACACCCTCAACTACGCCTACGACGACCACCACATGCGCGAGCTGCGCGTGCAGCGGCTGATCGGCGGCGAGTCGATTTCCACCAGCCCGCAGCCGCGCACCGTGCGCACGCT
>NZ_AUEA01000022.1 GCF_000425745.1 Pseudomonas cremoricolorata DSM 17059 = NBRC 16634
AGCTTGTCCTGGGCGGTGATGCTGGTCTGTTTCTCGACCCAGTTCTTGTCACCGGTGGTCTGGCCGTAGCCCACCGAGCCGCTGGCGCCCGATCCGGGGCCGACCACCACCGTGGCGCTGAGGTCGAACTCCTTGCCTTGCACCTTGCCGGTGTCGGGTAGCGAGCTGACGTTGAGGTCGCGGCCGACGCGGCCTGCGTCGTCTCTGCGCGTTGCGCCGCTTCGCAACAACGCCTTATAGTGCCGCGGTCGCCCACATGGCGATTCAGGTTTGGCGACCTGACAGTAGAGAGATGCGCAGGCTCACAGCTTATTTGCAGCCCCCTGCGCGCCCGCAGCGCCGTTCAATGACGGCTGTGCGTGGGAGACCTTCGGGTCTGCCGGTCTTCTCTACTGCCGGTTCGCCAACCTGCGTACAGCTGTCACCCAATCGTTTGGCGACGTCGAGTGACGGTTTTAACCCGTTAAGTAGAGAACCCCACGATGAACCGATATCTACCCCTCACCGGACATGATTCAAACGTTCCAACCTTACTCATCGATACCCAAGCGCCCCTCGACGTGCTTCACGACGCAGCTATGTATCGGATTCGGATGGTGACTGAATGCCTAGAGCGTTTTGCAGAGTCCGAGCAAATCACCAAAGATGCGATTGTGCGGTGTGATCTGGCTAGGTTGTTAGGCTGCCAATTGCGAGATGGATGCGACTTATTAGATGTGATCGGATGGCGATTGAAGGCTAACGCCTAATTCGAAGATCGGACAGTCCAGCAGGGCTGTCCGATTGGAAAAGAAGTTTTTAAAGAGCGCTAGTTTACTCAGGCAGGCAGTATTCATTCCTGGTAAAAAGTGACTACAGGACCGTAGTCCTGATCAGTGTCGGACACATCGACGATAAACTTCATGTTCGGAAAAGCCTGCTTTAATGCAGCTTTCCACGAAAAAACTATCACTTCTGCGAGCTTCGAAAAAACGCGATCATCCGTATCCCTAGCGCAGCCGGAAAAATGTCCAACATATATATAGCTGATGGCTTTTCAAACAGCTGACCATTATAGCCATATCTTTCAAACCACTTTTTTCGCCTCAGTTAAACTAATGAAAGACAATGATTTTTGAGGTTATCCAGAATACTTCATCCACTCAGAGATGATATCAAACGCACGTAACACTCAAGGAATTCTATGTTTCAGACGTAGCTTTCAACACTGCTCGATGAATCATACCCTCAGTGATGTAAGGTACAAAACCAAGCCTATCTCCCGCCTCAAAAATTTTGCTGTAACTGTTTAGCGTTTCAAAATCACCAGATATCGCCAATGCAGCCAGATGCTTAAGGGGCAAAATGCCTTTACTGTCAGTAGGCAGCTGCTTGTAAAAAGACACTCCAGACTCAATGTCTTGAGAACATGCCCAAGATATGACTCTTTTTGACATCACTGCAACATCACTGCTGGAAAGTTTAACCGGCTTCTCCGGGGGTTCATTACTGACTATTATTGGTGAGTATCGGTTCTCTTCTCCTCGCACAAAAGCGACAGCTTCCGAGAATTTTTTGGTCGAAACCGACGGCATCAGTGAAACTCGAAAATGGGCCAAGCGTTTTTTCACAGATGGGGTTATTTGAACCTCAACCCCACCAACTTCTGCCACGCAAAAACAATCCCCGACTTCATCCTTCTCACAGATCCAGCCCTGCTCTATCAGAATTTCGATCATATCTTTTTCGGTCATTATTTCGCACCAGGGAAATTCATTATTTCAATAAGAATTCCGTTAGGATAGCCTTTATCTATTAGCTGCACTCCTGGCGTCAGGCCGAAACTTTCGGCGACTTTCCCTCTTGGAATTGAACTCCCATCCTTTATTTGGGGGAAAATTTCTGACTGCCGAATACTCAAGTCGGCATTCCCTGTCTTGACTTCAATGATTCTCAGTGTCCCGTCAGGTGCCTCAGCCACGGTATCTGACCTGCAACGACCGGTTCCGCAGGAGCTACCGAATGATATTTCCTTTTCGCTGACTCTGAATCCTTGAGATGAAAGTTGATTATGTCATCTACCATATTCAAGTGATGATCATAGTGGTCTTTGATGGTGACCTTCGGATCTGTAGCAGTGGCTTTTGCTCTATTAAACCAGGCCAACATTTCGCAATATCACCTCACTTACAAACTCCAACCCACCAACTTCCACCTTGGATCCGTCTATATAATGGGAATGACCACAGACGTTACATTGATAAGCCAATAGCCCGTTGTGCCGACCTATAAATACGCGCATCCCATCAGACTCGCACCTAGGGCATTGCTTATCGATTTCAACAGTTATTAACACCTCGATTGTATCGCGTAGAAACCGCGCAATAGACTCAACGTCCTTAGCCTTATATTTCAAAATGACCTTTTTGAAGCGTGTTATATCACTAGATAAAAATGAAGAATAATCAACAGGCATTAACCTTTCATTTACATGTGAAAACTCATCGAACCCATAACTCAAAAACGGCTCAACAGCAAAAAATCTATAATTACCTCTGACCCACAAAAGAACAACCCCAAGAACATCTCTTAACGATGACTCTTCACTAAGCGGCATCACAGCCAACTGAAGCTCACGCCACACATGCACAGGGAGAGATCTCATTAGTTCGCCACCTTAACCGGGAAGGTACTTATCACTGAAGTAGGAAGATCACTGAGAGCGTTATTAGCTTCTGCTGCTACCCCCTCGCTCCCTTTCGCACCGACTAGCTAGAATAGGAAGAAATCAAAGCTTTTGCGATGATACCTTCCGCGGTGCAACCGGATGCCAGCTCAGCCAACTCATCCATCGAGATAAAGTTTGAGTTTAAATACTCGTAAAAACTCTTTTGAAGCTCTGTTTCTTTCACAGCAATAACACCAAATTCTTCATATGCGCTTTCAAAGCCAACCCATTTGTACGCGCTATCGCATAGAACCATTGGATAACCAACCGCTCCATCAAAAAAACTTTCAAAGTTCTTACTCAGCCAACGAACATCTTTCTCTAAATCGCTTCCATCGAAAGAAAAACAAGAGTTACCTAGTCGCGCACCTCCTGAAAACTTTATAAATACATCTGACTTAAAGCTGGAAACGCTATTCGATATCAAATCCGAAAACATTTCAAAAAAACAGAGCAATGGCCTCTCGAAAAACCAAAACAGATACCCACCACCAATAAAAACATTCATCGGCAAGTCTTTATTAAAATTTATGACACCTGAAAGCCTATCAAGAAAAGAATGCAAATCTTTATCTTCAACTTTAAAAACAGCCATGGCTACTCCCCTGAAAACCTGATTTTCGCAGTTGGTCCTTTTACCCCTTCTATGGTCAACGACGCGGAAGGTTGCCCTGTAGACGTTGAAGATGGATAGAATCGATAGGTCTTCTCTCCATTAGTTAACACGGTAACTGAACCATCCTGAGACATTGTCTTTTTATAACCATTAGACTCAAGGGTCTTTATGGCGCTGCTCTGAGTAATGTTCGGCTCTATCTGTCCTGCACTATTTCGCGTAGCTTTCGGAAATAACTCAATCGATGTTGCTTTTACACCAACAACTTACGAAGAAAATAAATTGCCATTTTCGCCCACCCAAATTATACCTGGCACTTCATAAAAATACATTGTGAGGGCTTCGTCACTTTCACTCACAACGCCTTCCGGCCACTTATCTTTCAAGAAAGACACGATCTGTTGCGCATCCAACCGCCAGTGAGACTCTTCATCATTAATCGAAAATTTCGGATGCGGATTATCAGAAGAGATATAGCAATCCGTATTTGGCGCTATAAATTTTATTCTTCCAGTAACAAGCAGATATTCCACTACAGAAAAAAAAGCATTTTTTTGCTGAGAAAACGATAGCTCAGGATTCCATGAACCAATTGCACTAAAAAGAGCCGATACCCCCAGACCAAATGAATCACGTACTATTTCTTCAACAAGTCTAATATCCATTAAGGATTTCCAATCAGAAATTTTATTTCTGGATTATACGTTGTGCCTGCTGCGGCTTTAGGCACATCAATAGTCCAGGCTGGGCCAGTCTGGCCAGATGAAGAGGAAAAATTTCGAAGTGTGAAATTCCCCTCAGGTGTATTGACAACATATATATCCCCTTTTCCAGGAATACTTCGAGGAGACGGCAACTGCGTCGAGCCTGTCAACTGCGAAAAATACTGTTTAACTTCCACATCTGTTGCACCAGAAAATATTTTTGCATTTCCTGTGTTTGGAACCTCAATGAGCGAGCGGTTTCCGATTTGAATACCACTCCTTGTACTCGAAGAGCTAAACAGCTCCGTTATTTCGGTACTGCGGCTTATGCTTGGAATACCTTTTGTACCTTCAGCCCCAGTCCCTTTCTCAGATCCGCCCTGCCCCCCACCTTTATGCCCCGACTCCACTGATACCGCCCGACGCTCCCCACCACCCTTACGCCCCGGCAAAGCACCAGTCAACACCGACGTCATGAACTTCCCGCCGCCGATCAGCTCGTTATCGAATTTAAGGTCCTTGTCCAGGTCCTTATTCTCGATATAGTCGGCCAACCTTTTGCCTAGGTTTTCGTTGAGTTTTTCCACCCACTCATTGAATTTCTTGCCATAGGGCGTTTGGTCCACCGCTTTGCGTACCGCCATCTGCGCCAGGCCTTTCGGGCCTTGAGTCACAGCGATCAGAACCCCGATTGTTTCTTCCTGCTCGGGATGAGCCTGAACGTACTTGTTCAGCTCAACGACGGAGCGCAACGTTTCCTGAGAAATCGTGAGGGGTTTGGAATTCTCAGGGGTGACGAGCGATTCGGCGAGCTCGATGACACCCGGCGTCAACTCTGTCAGTTCCCGAAGTGGGCCCACATCGATACCGCTCAGGTTCGCAAGCTCTTCCACCACTGTTTTCTGGAAGTCGTGATCCGCCATCAGTTCCTTCGCTTGGCGGGGGCTCAGGCCAGCTTGCAGCAAACCATCCAACGTATTCTCGGCAAAATCATCGCCCATCCGCTGCGTTGTCTGCGTGTCCAGCTTGCGGCCCAGCGAGCTTTCCAGCTTGTTCATCGCCCGGGTCAGGTTGCGGGACGCCTGCTCGTAGTTCTGCTTGGCGGTTTCGTCGTAGTTCTTTACTTGCCTGGCCCATTCCTTGACCGTTGCAGGTGTGTGCCTGACCGCATCCACCGAGGACTTGGTCACATACAGATCAGTCCGCCGCTCATCATCCTTGGTGACTTCATACGCCCGATCCACATCGCGGTTCAGGCCTGTGGTCGAGTCCTGGC
>NZ_AUEA01000023.1 GCF_000425745.1 Pseudomonas cremoricolorata DSM 17059 = NBRC 16634
GCCAGGACTCGACCACAGGCCTGAACCGCGATGTGGATCGGGCGTATGAAGTCACCAAGGATGATGAGCGGCGGACTGATCTGTATGTGACCAAGAGTTCGACGGAGGCCGCTCTCAGTCCTGTGGAAACCCGCGATCGGTGGCAGAAAAGTGCAGCCCTGTATGGCGAGAACACCCGCAATGCTACCGAGAATCTGAAAGATCTGATCGACGCTGGCTGGCTCTTGCCGCTTGGGGCTGCCGTAGGTCTCAGATACGACCTCGTGGAGAATCGCGTACGTGATACGGAATTGGCCCAACAGCTCAGAAGTCAGGATGACGGCAAGCGCGCGGTCGGTATCAGGACCGCCCTTGAAAGAATGGCGGGCGGCAAGTTGGGCAGCAGTGGGGAGGCATTGGTTACTCGACTGACGGCACTGGGTGCCAGCGACCCGGAAGAAACACGACGAACACTCGACCTGATCGACTCGCTAAAAACGCCAAACTATGTTTCAAACTTCGCCCCAGTGGTGCCATTGGCCGGAGGAGTCGCGCTTGCACTGAGCGCCGCGCTCGCTACGCCTGAATCACAGGACAAGCTGCGCGAAGCGGCGAATGCGGTAGCAACAGCCACTGCAAAAGCCGGTCAATCCGCCAAGGAGCAGGTCAGCACATCGGTTGAAATCTGGAAATACCTGTTTGGCACCGCCTTCCCTGTGCACTTGCTGGATGGGGATAACTCGAAGCTGGCGAATCCTATTGCCGAAGCCCAAGGCAAAAATCCTTCGAGTGAGGGCTATGCTGCTGGTGGAAGGCCTGAAAGCTCGGGGTCGACGGGCGGTCGCGAGATCGTCGATGGCACAGGTGGCGACTATTCGCGACCTGTGGAAGTGTTGCCAGCACCGGGGGTGATGAATCAGGATTCGGTTGATGGGGAGGATGGTCCAAAAGGGGAGGTGTCCGGTCTTCTTCCAAAACCTGGTGCCACATCTATTCCTGCAAGTGGCGTAGGTGCTGGTGCAGCATTTAAGGTAAATTCAAAGCAGCTGGGTAAAAAGCTCGGTAAGCACGTTGAAGATTTCGGCGGCAACGCGGCTAATCCAGCAGATCGTAAAATGGTACTCGATAAAATTCATGACGTTGGGAGTAACCCTGAAAAGGTAATCCCCGGGACTTTTGCTGGGCAAGGAGCAAATGGCGCACGGGGTGATGTGTTTTTCAGAGTCAAGGGTAATGATGTGGTTGTTACGAAGCCTGATGGAACGTTCGTTACTATCCTGAAGGATGGTGTAACTCAGAATCCATCTGTGCAGAGCGCATTGAAGGGAGGCGTCAGGTAATGAACTTTCCTGAACTTATGATTGCCTGGCTGTTAGCAGTGCTCGGGAAGAAACTACTGACAGTAAATGCTCTATTTCATGTTTTCTCTTCCGAGAGGGATTCTGCCCCCCAAGAGATTGGCCTTCTATTTGAAAATTCTGAAATTGGGAAGCTCTATGGCGGATCTGATGGTGCGTCTCTCTGTTTTTCCTTGAGTCCGATTTCAAGCTGCGATCTAGGTGAATACGGTAGGCAAGATATTTTTTGTATCTCTGGTGAGCCTTATTTCTCCGATGTTGTAGGAAGGATGTTAGTGTCAGCATCGCTTGTGCAGTCCTTGGCGGACGACGTAGTGATAGGCGTTGCTCTCTCGTTTGATAACGGGCTTTGCTTATCCATTTTAAACTTAGGTGATGAGCTTTTTGTCTATGATGAAATCCCAGTGGAAATAGTGATCAGTGAGGGAGTGAGCCTTATCTCTGTGAGTTAATGGTCCAAAAGCGACGGGGAATTCGATTGTTGATGCTGAGAAAGCTGCACTAGACCGCATTGCACAAAACCCTAAAGGGCCTGATCTTTCAAATAAGGCCCAGAGTACAGTTCTCAATACACAAGCTGTCGATGGTTTGAAGGCAGGGAAATTGCCTGGCACTCCCATAGGCGGCCCAGGTACGCCAAGAGAGATGCCTGCCAGTCCTAACCCAAGCGCCACTGCGGAGAATTTTGTCAGTCAAGTATTCGGTGGCTCACAGATCAGCAAGAAGTCAATAGCCGGATGTGTTGGGTGTTGGCGGGGTCAGACTGCAGAGGGTGCATGGGTTACATATCGTCCAGCTGGTCAGGCAAGCGCTGCAATTCCCTCAACCACTGCGACGGTAGAGATAAATAGCTCTAGCCTTAATGCCTTGAATGCAAATCAGGCTGGTAAAGGGCAGATTCTAAAGCTTAAGTTTCCCGTCAGAAGTGAGGTGGTGCGGTGAGTAGTGTCTCTACCGAATATTCAGTTTCTATCCAGAATAATATTTACATTCTGACGCTAGATGACTATACACCTCACGCAATATTGGGCGGGTTGAGCATGTCGCCAGATGCCCGGTCATGGCAGTATGCTGTCGACCTTATATATAGGTGTTTAGTGGTTGGCTTTTGGAGGGTATGGAATGTAGAGTGGATGGAGCTGCACGGGATCCAGAGCTATAGCGCACTCTGTGAGAAGTTGTCCGAGTTTAATCCGTTTGAGCTTTCAGAGGAGGGGGAGCAGTATTGGCTAGAGCCTTTTCTTTGTTGTACAGATTTAAGTTTAAGTTTGCTTAAGAAATTTGGTATTAACAAGGCCACAAGCGAATTTTGTGCGGAATTTATCGATGAGCTAGATAGTGTTTTTCGCGAAAACAATGTCGCCTGGGATCGGGGAAGCATTTTTCCGGTGAAGGCATAATTCCTTGGTCCAAAAGCCACAGGTGCCTCGCTGGTCAACGTAGCCAGCAACATTCACGCTCGGCGGCAAGGCAAGCATGTTCTTGGGCATAACAGTTTTATTCCCGGACGCAGTTAATAACTGCGTTGTGGATGGTGTGACTCGTTATGTTGGAGTAACCGACTAAATCGTTAAGCGCGGTCAAGCTCACCTCAGAGAAAAAGGCATCACGATTGACAGAATAGAGAGTTTACAGAGCCTTTCACGTGCTGACGACGGGCAGTCGAGCAAACACTGATCGACTACCATGGCCTTGGTAAAGATGGCGGCACGTTAATTAATAAGATTAACTCTATATCGTCTGTCAAAAACCCGACTAAGTATGAGCAGGGTTTGATTCGCGGCGCCGAGCTGCTGAAAAAAGCTGAATATGAAGGATTTTAAATGGCTAAGAAGGTAAAGCTGGGCGACATTTTGCAGGTGTTAACCTCGCAGGGGGTCGCATATGCGCAAGTTACTCATAAGCATCCGGAATTTGGTTTTTTAATACGTGTTTTTCCCGGGTTTCATAATGAAAAACCAAAAGATTTTTCGGTTGTTGTTGATGGTGAACCACAATTTTCCGCATTTTTTGTTGTTCAAAGTGCGGTAAATCAAGGCCTTCTATCCGTTGTGGCAAATGTTCCGGTTCCCGAAAGGTTACAAGTGTTTCCTACGTTCCGTTCCAGGAATGGCGGGCCGGGCGGTTCTATTTGGCTATGGAATGGAAGCGAACCACTTCGGCTGGAGAGAGAGATTAGCTCGGAAGAGCTGAAGCATTCCACAAGAGGAATTATCAGTGCGCCATTGCTTGTTGAGCGTATTGAAAAGAATTACAGAGCCGAGACTCATGAGGTTTGGTGAGATGTTGCCAGCATCGGGGCTGTTGAATCAGGACTCGGTTGATTGAGGGGATGGCGCAAAAGCCATTGAGGAGATTTTTGAAACTGGTCGAACGCTAAAGGCTAGTGAGTTGAAGTTATATGCTGAAGCTCAAGGTTGGACACCGACTCAGACTGATGGAGGTCATTGTAAATACATCGATGAGAGTGAAATCCTCGTATAACAATAAAACAAGGAGGTTCACGCGCACTAGGAAGCTCTAACCCACATGTTGAGTTCAAAAGTGCAACAGGCCAAACAACAGATGCTTTTGGCAATCCTGTCACTAGAAAGAGTTTGGAAAACCATACCCCAATTGACTTCGATCTTTAAGAAATTGTATGAACTATCATGAGATACCTGTGCTTTCAAATATCTACCTCGAAAATAGCTATGTTCTAGCGGTTGATGAGAGGGAGAATTCGCTAGTTTTTGAGTTGGAGCTGGTTCTTGGTGAGAATCACACGAAATACAAAAAGCCCCTGCCAGGGCAGATGTACTGCTACATAAGGGTTTTGTTACGTTTTCTGAATGTGGAATCTTTGGAGTGGATCAGCCGGAGGTTCATGGCTTATGAAGATTCATCGGGCGATATTGATTACGGAAACATAGACAGCTTCGTTGTTCTCGAAAATGGATATAAATTAGCAGGTGATTGGGGAGAAGTTATTATAAAAGGGCAGCATCTAGAAGTGGCTATTGACGACTTGCGATACCTCTAAAAAGTTGCCAGCAGGAATGAATGGTTATTATACGGAGTAAGGTAGGATAGATGCGAGTTTTGCCCATGAGATCTTGACTGAGGTGATTGACCCAGAAAAGCGATTAGTTGTTGCAGGTCCAGTCATGATTGAATTATATGATGTTTTTCCAAGCGACATACGAATCGGAGATCTTATTCGGTTTTATTGTGGTCGACTTGACGTTATGTGTTGATTCGTCAGTGGCGGAAATTGGCTATCCCAGAAGCTACCGTCTTTGGAGCTGATCAAGTTGTTGTCGGTTGGTGTAATTACATAAAATAGTAGTAACCCAAAAAATGAAAGAGCCATTTGATGAGCAGTGTTACATTGATTTGAAAGTTACGCCAAGAGAGCTTAAGTATTTTGTTTCGTGCGGATTAGCTCTAGTTCAGAATGTTCCAAGTGACTCCTTGTCGACATATTGCGGTCTTGGCAGGGATGAAATTGTCGAGCTTTCACTGCGGCTGAGGGAGATTGCTGAAGAATTAGGCGTTGACACGTAGCTTCTAACAGACAGTAACTGGTATGGATTAATACCTTGATCGAGGTATGAAAATACATGTGTGGCACCGCTTTTCCCGTACATTTGCTCGACAGGCGGCCGCGACCTCAACGTCAGCTCACTGCCCGACACCGGTAAGGTGCAAGGCGAGGAGTTCGACCTCAGCGCCACGGTGGTGGTCGGCCCTGGATCGGGCGCCAGCGGCTCGGTGGGCTACGGCCAGACCACCGGTGACAAGAACTGGGTCGA
>NZ_AUEA01000024.1 GCF_000425745.1 Pseudomonas cremoricolorata DSM 17059 = NBRC 16634
ACACAAACCGACTCCGGGGAACGTCGATACCTTCGCCTGGTACCAGTGCGACCAACTGGGCACCCCGATGGAGCTGACCGACAGCGACGGCCAAGTGGCCTGGCGCGGGCACTACAAAGCCTGGGGCCTGGCCACCGAAGAACGCAGCGAAACCGCCAAGCGGAAAAACATCCACAATGCGTTACGCTTTCAGGGGCAGTACTTCGATATCGAAACGGGGTTGCATTACAACCGGTATCGATATTACGACCCGCGGGTGGGACGGTTTATCGGCAAGGACCCGATTGGGTTTGCGGGTGGGGTTAATGTTTATCAGTATGCGCCGAGTCCGGGGAATTGGGTTGATCCGTTAGGACTGGCTGCACATAGAGGGCGGTTTCAAGCCCAAGGAAAAAAGCTTGAGGAATCGGTCAGTTGGGATCAGGACTCTCCTTTAAGCGCATCGGATGCACAAGCTAAGATGGAGGAGCTTAAAAGAAAATTGTCGAAAAAAGATCTAAAGCTCAGGCAAGCCGCATTCAGCCGTGCTGAGCGATGGATTGAGCGAGCCTGCAATTGCGGCGGAATATATGCTCAGAAAAACCAGACTTTTATGGTGGATGGAACTAGACACGAGCGTGTGGATATAGAGATTAGAGCCGGAAAGGCATTCGTGGAGGACTAGATGTTTGAAGACTTCCTGTGCAATGAGGAAACATACGACAGCCTTGAAAGTTTTTTTTCGTCCTATTTTGAAGGCTACGTTAAAAAAATGTGCATCAAGCCCGATGAGTTTGTTAGCCCTTATTATAATACCAGGTACGCTAACGGGGCTAAAATAAGAGAAGCTAATCCGATTTTTTCAGCGCGCAACAAGAGGACCGGCAACGTCTGCAGAATCGTCATATACAACCCTGTTCGGGGATATGCAAAACATTACAAGGAAATCGAAGGAGGCAATGAAGTATGCTTTGTCATAAAAATAAAACATTTAAAGAGAGCACGGAAAGATCTTATGCGCTGGGCAAGCTTGCAAATGAAAAATACTCGAGCAAAGTAGACTTAAAGCCATCATGACTCAGGGTGCAATCAGTTGAAGCAATGGTCTTAGAGCTAGATAAATCACCGCGACTTGCAACACTGCTAGGCTCGGTACGAAAAATTTTAGACATCAGCGAGACAAGGCGATGGCGGCTCCGAATGGGCGACCCAGCTGTTTTCAACGCAGTATAACAAAGTATCAAAGTTTTCCGTACAGAGCCTGTCAATATGTGGACGAAATCGTTCGCAGTTTCAGAGTAAGTACTGTGATGCCGAGACGGGATTACGTCACAACCGGTATCGATATTACCATCCGCGGGTGGGGCGCTTCATTGGCAAGGACCCGATTGGGTTTGCGGGTGGGCTGAATATCTATGCATATGCGCCCAATCCGATTCAGTGGCTGGACCCGTTCGGACTTGAGCGCATAAAGAATTCGATTGAGGGGGACAGGCGACACCGGATAGTAAACGAAAGATTATCGGCAAATTATCCTAATGCGACCATTCAGTGCGAGTGTTATTTGCGAGACTCGAACGGCAAATCTGTTTATGACAATAGTTATACAAATAGCCGACGCCGGGTTGACACGGTAGTCATTCATGACGGAAAGGCAAAACCTTACGAAATAACAAGCCTCACTGCAGACAAAGGAGCTCAAACCGAAAAGGAGGTCAGGGTAATAGAGAGTGGCGGAACGTACATAAGAGATAGAAAGACAGAAGACCTAGTACCGATCACGGGCCTATCTGAAATAATTAGAGAGCCGTAAAATGGACAAAGACAAACTGATTTGGCCAACAATTGATTCTGAAGTAAACCGCTATGTGATGTTTGATGCCCAAAATAATCTTGTACCAGACCTGCTCAGTCAAGAAGTTATATTGCGCTCATTAGAGGCGTTGCGGCGCTTCTTCCTAGATGAAGGCCTGCTAACCAAAGCCATCACTGACAATAATGATAAACTTTTAAAGGTGGCGATTAGAGCAAGCGACTTCACTGAAGAGGGGCTTACCCTTGTAAAGCTTAAGACCTCAGCTTGGAGAGGTTCGAAAAGCTCAAAAAAAATCCGCCAGACATGAGCATGTTAAAAAAAGCGTTGAAAGAGATAAGATTGAATAAAAACTGTTGGCGATCTAATTTAGGTTAAGTTCCATTAAAATTCGTCATTTTTCGACATCGGAGCTACAGGGATTATGGGAGGCTATTAACTCTAGTTATAGCAATCTGTCACAGCACGTTTTTGGTGAACGAATACATACGGCGCAAGCGCGCCGAAACCCCCGACAGCGGCCTGACCGGCTACCTGTGGGACGGCGACACCCTCGCCATCGAGTGCCGCGTGGACGAACAGCAGCATGGCTTCACC
>NZ_AUEA01000025.1 GCF_000425745.1 Pseudomonas cremoricolorata DSM 17059 = NBRC 16634
GAGCGGATGGTGCCGAGAATCGACTGAATGGCGTTGCTGTCGCGCTCCAGTTGCTGGATCGACTGCGCCGACTGCTCGATTTCCTGGCTCAGGCGATCGACGCTGGTCACCGCGGCATCGATCTGCGCCTGCCCTTCGCGGGCCTGCTGCTGGCCGCTATCGGCCGATTGCGCGGCCTGGCTGCACGAGCGCGCCACCTCGTTGGCGGTGGCGACCATCTCGTGGAACGCCGTGGACACCATGTCCACCGCTTCGCGCTGGCGCCCGGCCGCGTCGGCCATGTCGCCGGAAACGCGGGTGGCGCTGGCCGAGCTGCTGAGGATCTTGCTGGCCGACTGGCCGATGTGCTGGATCAGGCTGCGGATGGCGCCAAGGAACTGGTTGAACCAGTTGGCCAGTTGCGCGGTTTCGTCGCGGCCGCGCACTTGCAGGTTGCGGGTCAGGTCGCCTTCACCCTGGGCGATGTCTTGCAGGCCACTGGAGACACTGTTGATCGGGCTGACGATGACCTTGGCGAATGCCGCGCCGATCACCGCGAACAGCGCTGCCAGCAGCACGGCGACGCCGCCGATCAGCCAGCTCAGGCGGGTTGCGCTCTGCATCACTTCGTCGTGCTGGATCAGGCCGATGAAGGTCCAGCCCAGTTGCTCGTCGGGGTACACGTTGGCCATGTAGCGCTCGCCGTTGAGCTGCACTTCGACCAGGCCTTTGCCGGCTTTGGCCAGGGTGGCGTAGTCGCCGCCGAGGCTGTCGAGCTGCTTGAAGTTGTGGCTGGCATCACGCGGGTCGACCAGCACGTTGCCGTTGTTCTCGATCAGCATCAGGTAGCCGCTTTCGCCGAGCTTGATCTTCTTGACGATCTCGGTCAGGCCGTTGAGCGAAACGTCGATGTTGATCACCCCGCCATTGGCACCGAAGGCATTGGCCACGGTGATGCCGGTGCTGATCAGCACGGTATCGTCGGCCGCCCAATAGTAGGCCTCGGAGCGCAGAGGCTTGCCGGGGCTGGCCATGGCTTTCTGGTACCAGGGGCGCTTGCGCGGGTCGTAGCCGTCGAGCTTGTTGCTGTTCGGCCAGCTCACATAGCCGCCGTCGGCCACGCCGTAGGACACATAGGCGTAGTCGGGGTGGGATTTGGCCAGGCGGTCGAAGTAGGTCAGCATTTCCTGCGACTGCTCGGTGAGCACGTAGGAGGGCTTGTCGGCCATGTACTTGTTGAGGTTGTCGCTCAGGCTGTTGAACATGGGCTGGGCGGCGAGAAAGGCTACGTTCTCGTCGATGCCCTTGAAGAACAGGCCCATGGCGTTACCCACCTGCCTGATCTCGCGGCTGCTGCTTTCGACGAAGTCATCGCGGGCCTCATCGCGCAGGTTGAAGACCACGATGGCGGCTACCAGGGCGATGGGCAGGCCGGCGATGACAGCGAAGGCCCAGGTGAGTTTGTGCTTGATGTTCATGACTACGCTCCGATTCTTGTTGTGCTGCAAGGCAGATGGTCTGGGCGAAGCAATCATTATTATGTGGGGCGCGTACTACGGGGTTGACGCACGCCGGGTGAACGGCGCGCGCGCGGTGCTGCGTTTCAGGTGCGGAAGCGTCTGACCAACGCATCCAGCTCGTTGGAAAA
>NZ_AUEA01000026.1 GCF_000425745.1 Pseudomonas cremoricolorata DSM 17059 = NBRC 16634
CACCGCAGACCGCAGGCCAGCGCCTGCAAGTCAGCGCCGAGGACGCTGCCGGCAACCTTTCCAACAGCGCGGCCATCACCGCGCCGAACCTGGAAACCCCGGTCGACGACACGCCACCTGCGGCGCCCACGGGCCTGGTGATCAATGCCGGCGGCAGCCAACTCAGCGGTCGTGGCGAAGCGGGCACTACCGTCAGCGTGCGTGATACTCAGGGCAACCTGATCGCCACCAGCACTGTCGCTGCGGACGGCACGTTCTCGGTTTCCCTCGACCCAGCCGTGATCGACGGCAGCGCCTTGCAAGTTTCGCTGACGGACGCGGCGGGCAATGTCTCCGAAGCGGCGTCGGTGCGCTCGCCAGACCTGATCGCTCCCGCGCAACCGACTGACCTGACCTTGGCCGCAGGCGTGACCCTGACCGGCAGCGGCGAGCCGGGTGCGAGCGTGCAGGTGCGCAATGCGGCGGGCGCAGTCATTGGCAGCGGCGTTGTCGCTGCCAATGGCCAGTTCAGTGTCGAGCTGACCCCGGCACAGGCCAACGGCGAGTTCATCGACGTCCGCCTGGTCGATGCAGCCGGCAACGAGTCGATTCCGCTGACGTTCCAGGCGCCGGACATCACCGCGCCGGTGGCTCCGTTCGACCTGGCCGTGAATGCAGACGGCAGCGTGCTCAGCGGTCGTGGTGAGCCGGGCAGCCGCGTGCGTGTCACCGATGCGCGGGGCGTCGAGCTGGGCAGCGCCGTGGTCAACGCGGCAGGCAGCTTTGCGCTCTCGCTGGTACCCGCCCAGACCGAGGGCCAGAGCCTGCAAGCCACGGCGCTGGATGCGGCTGGCAACGTTTCGCCAGCGACCTCGGTCAGCGCACCGAACCTTGAAACGCCCGTCGACACCATACCGCCAGACGCCCCGAGCGGTCTGGTGATCAACGCCGGCGGTGCTCAGTTGAGTGGACGCGGCGAGCCAGGCACCACCGTCACGGTTCGCGATGCCTTGGGCCGCGTGATCGCCAGCGATGTAGTGGCGCCGGACGGCACATTCTCGGTAGTGCTCGCCCCCGCCGTGATCGACGGTAGCGCGCTTCGAGTCGACCTCACCGATGCGGCTGGAAATGTCTCCGAAACAGTCTCGGTGCTCTCTCCAGACCTGCTCGCCCCCGCGCAACCGACTGATCTGGCCCTGGCCGAAGGCGTAACCCTGACCGGCAGTGGCGAACCAGGCGCGTCGGTAGAGGTGCGCGATGCTGCCGGCGCGGTGATTGGTCGCGGTGTTGTCGGTGCCGATGGGCAATTCAGCCTCGCGCTCAATCCTGCCCAGGCCAATGGCGAGTTCATCGACATTCACCTGATCGATGCCGCCGGCAACGAGTCGATTCCGCTGGCCTTCCAAGCGCCCGATATCACCGCGCCGGAGGCGGTGACCGAGGTGGTGGTCAG